>NZ_AP045075.1:645000-3597500 GCF_055384935.1 Mesoterricola sp. MK458 | reverse complement strand
CGCAGCGCTTCCACACCGGAGAACCGCATCTCCCCCCGGACGCGGTGCAGGAAGCGCACGGTCAGGTGGGCTCCGTACAGGTCCCCCTGGAAGCCCGGCAGGTGCGTCTCCACTGTGATGGCGCGGCCTTCGAAGGTCGGCTTCTCCCCCACGTTGGTGAGGCCCCGCCGCGGCTCCGGCAGATGGGCGCCGGCCACTTCGGTCACGTAGACACCGTTGGCGGGCAGCTGTTCCTGCTCCCAGGCGAGGTTGGCGGTGGGAAAGCCCATCTGGCGCCCGCGGCGCTCCCCTTCCACGACGATCCCCGTCAGGGCGTAGGGATGGCCCAGCAGGCTGGCGGCCTCCTCCACGTCGCCGGCTTCCAGCGCCGCGCGGATGCGCGTTGACGAGAGGTGGCCGCCGTCGGGCGCGCGCAACGCGTGGGTATGGATCTCACAACCGGTCGCGCGGCCCCATTCTTCCAGGGCCTCGAGGGAGCCGGCGCGGTCCTTGCCGAAACGGAACTGCCGGCCCACGTGCAGCTCGCGCGGCGCCAGCGCCCGCTGCAGCCCCAGGAGGAACTGCGCGGGGCTGAGTTCGGAAAAGGCGCGGCTGAAGGGGATCACCCAGGCCAGGTCCATGCCCGCGGCCCGGAAGGCCTCCAGGCGCTGGGGCAGGGTCATGAGGAGCCTGGGCTTGCGTTCCGGGGCGACGACCACGGAAGGATGGGGGTCGAAGGTGACCACGGCGGCCGTGAGGCCCAGTTCCCGGGCCCGGGAGGCCGCGAGCTCCAGCACGGCGTGGTGCGCCGCGTGTACCCCGTCGAAGTTGCCCAGGGTGACCACGCTGGGACCTTCGGGCGGCGCCGCCTCGAGGGCGTGGTTCCAGATGCGCATCAGGCCCTGCCTTTGCCCGGGCGGGTCGTCCACAGACTCAGGAGGATGCAGCCGGCCAGGATGACCCCGATCACCAGGAGGGAGATCCAGATGGGGATGTGGAACCATTCGGCGATGCACATCTTCACGCCCACCAGGGCGAGGATCACAGCCAGGCCGGTGCCGAGATGGTGGAACCGGTCCACCATGCGCGCCAGGAGGAAGTAGAGGCTCCGCAGGCCGAGGATGGCGAACACGTTGGACGTGTAGACGATGAAGGGGTTGCGCGTCACCGCCAGGACGGCGGGGATCGAATCCACGGCGAAGACCAGGTCGGTCATCTCCACCACGGCCAGGACCAGGAACATGGGGGTCGCGTAGGTGTGGCCGCCCCGGCGGATGAAGAGCCGCGCGTAGCCGGCGTCGGGATCATAGGGCAGGAACCTCCGCACCAGCCTGGCCACGGCTCCGTCCCGGGGATCGCCGGGTTCCTCGTCTCGGTGAAGGAGCATCTTGATGCCCGTGTAGATGAGGAAGCCCCCGAACACGAAGGTCATCCAGGCGAAGCGCTCCAGGAGGGCGGTTCCAGCCAGGATCATGATGGCGCGCATAATGAGCGCCCCCAGGACGCCCCAATACAGGACCCGGTGCTGGTTCTTGCGCGGCACCTGGAAGGATGTGAAGACGAGGACGAAGACGAACAGGTTGTCGACGCTCAGGGACTTCTCCAGCAGGTAGCCCGCGAGGTACTCCCCGGCGTGGACCGGCCCCATGTAGATGAAGATGAGACCGTTGAAGGCCAGGGCCAGGGCGATCCAGACCGCGGTCCAGATGCCGGATTCCCGGATCGAGGGTTCATGGGCCGACCGGTTGAAGACCCCCAGATCCAGGGCCAGCATGGCGAAAACGAGGACGTGGAACCCCAGCCAGGCCCACCAAGGTGCGGATTCGAGCAATGCGTGGAACAAGTTGCCTCCAGACTTCCAGTTTAGGGGAAGATTCCAGCATGAGCCTCCCGCGCTTTTTCCTCAACGACGGTCCCCCCCCCATGGAAGGCACCCTTCTCCCCCTGGAGCCCGCCCAGGCCAAGCACCTCTGGGTGCTCCGGCTGGGCACCGGCGCCGCGCTGGAACTGGTTCTGCCCTCGGGCCCCTGGAAGGCCGACCTCGCGGAGATCTCCAAGGACCGGGCCGTGGCCCGTCTCGTGAGGCCCCTGGCCGAAGAGAGGGAGCCGGCCCATCCGATCCACGCCTGGGTGCCGATCACGGCCCAGCTCGCGCTCCTTGACGACATGCTGCCCGGGCTGGTGGAGCTGGGGGTCACCTCCATCCGGCCCGTGGCCTATGAACGCAGCGAGTACGACCCCGCCAGGACCCTGGCGCGGTTCGAACGCTGGCAGCGGATCATCCGCGGCGCCTGTGAACAGAGCCACCGCTCCCGCATCCCGGCCCTGGGCCAGCCTGCGGTCTTCGGGGACCTGCTGAAGGTGGACGTCGACCAGCGCTGGGTCGCCTACGAGGTGCGCGCGGGAGACGGCAACCCCCGGCCCGGGCCGGGGCCCATCGCCTTCACCAGCGGTCCCGAGGGGGGGATCACCGACGGCGAATTCGCGCTCCTTTCGGGGGCGGGCTGGAAGGCCGTCACCCTGGGGGGAAGCATCCTCAGGGCCGTGACCTGCCCGGTGGCCCTGCTGGGGGCCATCCGGTTCCAGCTTCCGGATTGACGGCGGGAAACACAATCGCTTTCCCGGCATCAAAGGCCCAGGAGGAATCCCATGTCCACACCCCGTACCTTTCTTGCCACGGCCCTGGCCGCCCTCACCGGCATGTCCCTCGGCGCGGCCGACCTGAAGCCGGGGATGGCCGCACCCCCCTTCAGCGCCCAGGACCAGAACGGGAAAACCGTGAAGCTGGCCGATTTTGCCGGGAAATCCGCGGTGGTGCTGTACTTCTACCCCAAGGACGACACCCCGGGCTGCACGAAGGAGGCCTGCTCCCTGCGGGACGGCTTCGAGGCCATCAAGGCCAAGGGCGCCGTCATCCTGGGCGTGAGCGCCGACGACGTCACGAGCCACGCGGCGTTTTCCCAGAAGTACCACCTGCCCTTCTCGATCCTCGCGGATCCCGGCCACACCATCATCGACGCCTACGGGGTCCGCATGCCGGTGATGGGGATCGCCAAGCGGGTCACCTTCATCATCGGCCGGGACGGTGTCATCCGTTCCATCATGACCGACGTCAAGACCGCGGAGCACGACCGGCAGGTGCTCGGAGCCCTGGCTAGCCTTTAGCCAGCACCCAGATCCCCACCGCGATGAAGGCCGTGCCGGCGGCATATTTCACCATATGCTCCGGTATGACCTTGAAGAGGGCGCCGCCCACCAGGACGCCGATGGCCGTCGCGCACACCAGGGCGGCGCTGGCCGCGAGGAAGACGGTCAGCAGGGCCCCGGAACGGGCCGTGGCGGTCATGGCGGCCAGCTGCGTCTTGTCCCCCAGCTCGGCCAGGAAGACTGTGACGAACGTCGCCCAGAAAAGTGATTTGCCCATCGATTTCTCCCTTGCCAGTCTAGTCGATCCGAATTTCGGGCACACTCTAGGGATGTCACTGGCACACTTCGATCTCCCAACCTCGTTTGTGGATTCGCCCGAGACGCTCGCGGAGGCGCTCCCCCACTGGTTCGCGGCCAACCTGCTGGCGGTGGACATCGAATGCAGCCTCACGGGGTTCCACCATTGCGTGCTGGCGCTGCTGCAGGTGGCCACCCACGACCGGTCCTGGCTCGTGGACCCCCTGGCCATTCCGCAGCTCATGAAGCCCACCCTGGAGGCCATGGCCGAGGTCCCCTGGATCGTCCACGACTTCTCGGGCGACGGCATCGTCTTCAAGCGGATCTACGACGTGGTGCCCTCGTCCGTGATGGATACGATGCTCCTGGCGCGCACCCTCGGGTACCCGCAGCCCGGGCTCAAGACCATGGCGCGCCTCAAGCTGGGCGTGGAGATCCCCAAGGAGGAGCAGGATTCCAACTGGATGTACCGGCCCCTCCGCCAGGCGCAGATCAGCTATGCGGCCCGGGACGCTGCCCTGCTGCTGCCCCTCCTGCGGACCCTGGCCACCGAGGCCGACGCCAAGAGGAATGACCCGGAGGTGGGGCCGCGGCTGGCGCAGCTGCCCGGCGAGATGCGCCGCGCCATCCAGCGGGTTCGGAGCTACCGGCCCCCCAGCGACCACCCCGTGGTGGACAAGGTCCGGCACATGGGGCTGGGCGAAACGGCCGTGGAAAGGGCGAGGCGGCTCACGCACCTGCGGCACGTCTGGGGCAACCAGGGCGATGTGGCCGCGGTGATGGAACTGGGCAACCGCTGGATTCTCGCGCGGCTGGAACATCCGCCCCGGTCCAAGGAGGCCCTGGAGCGGTGCATTCCCAACCCCCGGTTCCGGCGCAACCGGCTCGACGAGCTGTGGGCTGTGTTCGACTCGAAATAACGGTTCCGGAACCAGCCGTCGATGGGATGATGGACCACCACCCTGTTCCAGGAGCGCGGATGAGTCAGGAAGATTACGTCGTCACCTTCCCGAAGGCCCTCGCGGGATTCCCGGCACTGACGGAATTCCGGGTTTTCGAGCCCGAGGGGACCTACCCCCTCAAGTTCCTCCAGGCCGTGGCCTCGCCGGACATCTCCTTCGCCTGCATGGACGCCGCGACCGTCAAGGGGGACTACGACGTGCCGCTGGCCCCTGAGGATGCGGAGATCCTGGCGCTGGAGAAACCCGAGGATGCCCTGGTGCTCGTCATCGTGGTGGTTCCGGGCGAGGACCCGCGCCGCATGACCGCCAACCTGGCCGGACCGCTGGTCATCAACACCCGCACCCGCAAGGCCGTGCAGGTGCAGCTGGACACCCGGACCTTCCCGCTCCAGTTCCCGGTCTTCCTGCCCCGGAGCGAAGGGGAGATCACCTTTCCCGCCGGCCTCATCGGCTTCCCCGAGCTGAGGACCTTCTCCCTGCTGGAGCCCTCGGACGCGTACCCCCTCAAGTTCCTCCAGCCCGTGGACCGGGAGGATATCCATTTCGTGTGCATCGATGTGGCCGCCATCAAGATGGACTACCAGGTGCCCCTTTCCGGTGAGGATGCCCGGGCCCTGGCCATCGAGGACGCCGCCGAGGCCCTGGTGCTGGCCCTGGTGGTCATCCCCGAGGACCCGCGGCTCATGACCGCGAACCTGGCCGGGCCCATCCTCATCAACCTGCGCACCCGCCAGGGCCGTCAGGTGGTGCTGAACACCGAGCACTTCCCCCTCAAGTTTCCCGTCATTTCTGACAAGTAGCCGGAAAGGTCCCCATGCTTGTCATCACCCGGAAACTTGATCAATCGCTCATCATCAATGGGAATATCGAGGTCCTGGTCGTCGGCGTGAGCAAGGATGGGGTCCGCCTGGGCATCAAGGCGCCCAAGGAAGTCCAGGTTCACCGGCGTGAAGTCTTCGACGCCATCGCCGAGGTCAACCGGGCGGCCACCGCCCAGACGAAGGGGGCGGATCTCACCCTCCAGGACGCCGCTGCGCTGCTCCGGGCCCGTTTGCCTAAAGTGAAACCCGTGAAGGACCGATAAGAAGGGTTCAGGAGCATTCCCGTGGACGTGGGCCTATCCGTAGAGAGCATCATCGGCCAGCAGGCGGCCTTGACGAGGTCCGCCGTGGGCGTGAGCGTGGAACGCAAGGTCCTGGACATGGCCCGGACGCAGGGGGAGGACCTCGCCCGGCTCATCGACAGCGCCGGGGGCGTGGGACGCGCCGTGGACACATACGCTTGACGGGTTCACCAGGGGGTCAGCCATGAACGTTTCCAGAATCCAGCAGCACGCGCAGGCCGCGAAGGTCGAAACGCCCAAGAAGGCGGAGGTCCCCGCCCCGCCCAAGGCCCAGGAAGCTCCCAAAGCTCCCCCGCCCGCCCACCTGGGCAGGACGATCGACACCAAAGCCTAGAATCACTTGAGGTAGGGTTTCAGATAACGGCCGGTGACGCTGTTCTTGTTCCGGGAGACCTCTTCGGGCGTGCCGGTGGCGATGATCAGTCCCCCTTCGGCGCCCCCTTCGGGACCCAGGTCCAGGATGTGATCGGCGGTCTTGATGACGTCCAGGTTGTGCTCGATGACGACGACGGTGTTGCCGGCGTCCATGAGCCGCCCGATGACCTCCAGGAGCTTCTGGATGTCCTTGAGGTGAAGGCCCGTGGTGGGCTCGTCCAGGATGTAGAGGGTGCGCCCGGTGGGACGCTTTGACAGCTCCCGGGCCAGCTTGACCCGCTGGGCTTCGCCCCCGGACAGGGTCGTGGCGCTCTGGCCCAGCCGGATGTAGCCCAGGCCCACGTCCGACAGGGTCTGGAGCTTGTTGGCCAGCACGGGGATGGGGGAGAAGAGGACCAGCGCCTCCTCCACCGTCATGGCCAGCACGTCCGAGACGCTGTGGCCCTTGTAGTGGATCTCCAGGGTCTCCCGGTTGTAGCGCTTGCCCTTGCACTGTTCGCAGGTGACGTAGATGTCGGGCAGGAAGTGCATCTCGATCTTGAGGACCCCGTCCCCCTCGCACTTCTCGCAGCGCCCGCCCTTGACGTTGAAGCTGAACCGGCCCGGCGTGTAGCCCCGGGCCTTGCTCTCGGGCAGCTGGGAGAAGAGATCCCGAAGGGGGGTGAAGAGGCCGGTGTAGGTGGCGGGGTTGCTCCGGGGGGTGCGTCCGATGGGGGCCTGGTCGATGTCGATGACCTTGTCCACGTGCTCCAGGCCCTTGATGGCCTTGTGCCTGCCCACCACGTGGACGCCCTGGTGCAGCTGGTTGGCCAGGGCCTTGTACAGGATCTCGTTCACGAGGGTGCTCTTGCCCGAGCCGGAGACCCCGGTGACGCAGGTGAACAGCCCGATGGGGAAGGAGGCGTCCACCTTGCGCAGGTTGTTCTCCTGGGCCCCGGTGACCTGGATGTGGCCGCGGGTGGCCTTGCGGCGCTTGCGGGGCACGGGGATGGTCTCGCGGCCGGAGAGGAAGTGGCCCGTGACGGAGGCCTCGCTGGTGCTGATCTCCTCCGGGGTGCCCTGGGCCACGATGTAACCGCCGTGCTCGCCGGCCCCGGGACCCAGGTCCACCACGTGGTCGGCGGCGAGGATGGTCTCCAGGTCGTGCTCCACCACCAGGACGGTGTTGCCCAGGTCCCGCATGTCCTTGAGGGTGTTCAGCAGCTTCTGGTTGTCCCGCTGGTGGAGGCCGATGCTGGGCTCGTCCAGGACGTACATGACGCCCTGGAGCTTGGAGCCGATCTGGGTGGCCAGCCGGATGCGCTGGCCCTCGCCGCCGCTGAGGGTGGCCGCGGACCGGTCCAGGGTCAGGTAGCCCAGGCCCACGTCGTCCAGGAAGCCCAGGCGCTCGTTGATCTCCTTGAACACCTTGCCGGCGATGACGGCGTCCTTGCCCTCCAGGCGCAGGTTCCCGAACCAGACCCGGGCGTCCCGCACGCTCATGGCGCTCACGGCGGCGATGTGGAGCCCCCCCACGAACACCGACAGGATCTCGGGCTTTAGCCGGGTGCCCCCGCAGGCCTCGCAGGGGGTGATCCGCATGGATTCCTCCATCTCGGCGCGGATCTCCTCGCTGGACGTCTCCCGGTAGCGGCGCTCGAGGTTGCCCACGACGCCCTCGAAGTTGTGCATGAACTCGTAGCGGTTGCCCTTGTTCTGGTAGATGAACTTCATCTTGCGGTCCAGGCCGTGGAGCAGCACCCGGCGCACGTCGGCGGAGAGCTTCTTCCAGGGGGTGTCCAGGCTGAAGGAGAGGGCCTTGGAGAGCTGGCCCAGGAACTGGGCCCGCCAGCCGTCCTCGCCCGCGGACTTCCAGCCGCTGGCGACGATGCAGCCCTGGCTGATGCTCAGCTCGGGGTTGGGAACGATCAGCTCCTCGGCGAACTGGCGCTTGAAGCCCAGGCCGTCGCAGGTGGGGCAGGCCCCGAAGGGCGAGTTGAAGCTGAAGGAGCGGGGTTCCAGGTCCGGGATGCCCATGCCGAAGCGCTGGCACTTGGCGTTGTTGCAGGCGAGCTTGGAGGAGAAGAGGCGCTCGGTCCCCCCCAGGTCCACCAGGGCGGAACCCTCGGCGAGGTTGCAGGCGATCTCGAGACTGTCCGCCAGCCGCGAGCTGATGCCCTCGGCGTTCTTGAGGCGGTCGATGACCACCTCGATGGTGTGCTTCTTCTGCTTGTCCAGGTCGGGGACGCCGTCGGTGAGGTCGAGCATCGTCCCGTTCACCCGGGCCCGGATGTAGCCGCGCTTCATGAGGTCGGCCAGGAGCTTCTTGTACTCGCCCTTGCGGGCGCGCACCACCGGCGCCAGGATCTGGACCTTCATGCCCTGGGGCTGGGCGAGGATCTGGTCCGCCATCTCCTGGATGGTCTGGCTGGCGATGGGCTGGCCGCAGGCCATGCACTGGGGACGGCCCACCCGCGCGAAGAGAAGGCGCAGGTAGTCGTAGATCTCCGTGACGGTGGCCACGGTGGACCGCGGGTTGCGGCTGGTGGTCTTCTGCTCGATGGAGATCGCGGGCGAAAGGCCCTCGATGCTGTCCACGTCGGGCTTCTCCATCTGGTCCAGGAACTGGCGGGCATAGGCCGAAAGGCTCTCCACGTAGCGCCGCTGCCCTTCGGCGTAGAGGGTGTCGAAGGCCAGGCTCGACTTGCCGCTGCCGGACAGGCCCGTGATGACCACCAGCTTGTTCCGGGGAAGGACCAGGTCCACGTTCTTGAGGTTGTGTTCCCGGGCGCCCTTGATGTTGATGCTGTCCATCCTCACCTCGTCCAGGGATTTTACGCCAAAATTTCGCATCCGTGAACGGCGTGCGGATTATTTCTTCTCTATGATGGTCACATGCACGCCCTGGAGCTCAGCATCCTCCTGCACCGCGCCCTGGAGGCGCGGGTGGAGCGGCTCTGCGGGCTCCTGGCGGACCCGGCCTGGCTTCGGGATCCGGAGGGGCTCCACCAGGTGCGGGTCGGCTCCCGGCGGGTGCGGGCCGTGCTGGACCTGGTCCGGCCGGAGCTGTACCCGGGTTTCCGGCGCCACGCCCGCAGGCTGCGGCGCCTCACCCGGGCCCTGGGCCTGACCCGCGAACTGGACGTCCACAGTGCGCGGCTGGAGGGCCTCGCGGTGCCCGGGCTGGCCACGGGTTCGGCCCGGGAGCACGCCCTGGAGGTGCTGGAGGCCCGGAGGGTCAAGGCGCGCCGCAGGATGGCCCGGCGTCTTGAGGGCGCTCCCCTCAAGCGGCTTCCCGAACTTCTCCAGGTCCCCAGCTTCCCGGACCCCTTCGCGCCCGGGAACCTGGCGGCGGACGTGTGGGATGCCCTGGACCCGCGCCTGGAAGCCGCGTTCTCGCCCCTGCCCGGGCTCCTGGACCGGGAGGACCCGCCGGCCCTCCACGCCGCGCGGATCCGGGTCAAGCGCCTGCGCTACGCCCTGGAGGTCCTGGCCGGGGCCTTCGCGGACCCGCCCGGGACCGCCCTCACGCAGCTCCGGGAGCTCCAGACGGCCCTGGGCGAGCACCACGACCTCGCCCTGCTCGAGGACGTCCTCCAGGAACTCCACGAGGGCCTGGAAGCGCGGCGCCGGACCCGGCTCGCCTCGGGGACCCTGGAGCTCCTGGCCTACGTGGGCGAAGCCAGGCTGGGCGCATTCGAACGGTTCCGGACCGCGGCCGCGGGCATGCCGCCGCAGGGCTTCCGGGCCTCGCTTAGGGAGGCCCTCGGCCTGCCCGGGGAAGGGAACCCATGAGATTCATCCCCCTGGGCTGGTTCCGCAGCCTCCACGCCAAGCTCTTCATCGTCACGGCCCTGGTGACCAGCCTGCTCACCATCGCGGTGGCCTACTCCATCACGCGGAACAGCCGGCGGGAGATCCTCACCTACACCCGGAACCTGGCCTGGGAGACCTCGTCGGTGGTGGAGACGGAGATCCTCCAGCGCTGGGACAAGGACTTCCACGACTTCAAGGACCAGCGCGGCATCGAGGAGCTCCTGGAAGGGCTGGCGGGCCAGGACCGCAGCATCTTCCAGATCGACGTCTTCAAGCGGGAGAACGCCGACGAGGTGTCCCTGGTCACCTCCTCCGAGGACGACGCGTCGGTGTCCTACGGCAAGGAGATCGGCAGCTACATGAAGGGCGGCCCCCAGGCCGAGCTGGTCTACCTCAACACCGGGAACCGCGCCTGGAAGTTCTACCTGCCCATCAAGAACCCCCGGAAGGGACAGCCTCCCCTGGGCCTCATCCGCACCTACTGCGACCTGGAGCACTGGGAGACCGTGTGGGACCACAACCTGCGGAATACCTACGTGAGGCTGCCCTTCGTCCTCCTGGGCGAGTTCATCCTCCTGTGGGTGATCCTGGCCACGGTGGTCACCGAGCCCATCCGCAGCATCACCGACGCCATGACCCGCCTGGAGCGGGGGGACCCCTCGGCGCGCACCGACGTGCGCAGCAACGACGAACTGGGCATCATCGCCAACCGCTTCAATCTCATGGCGGCCCAGCTCGAGCGCGCCTCCCTGGAGCGCGAGCAGCTCATCGAGGAGATCAAGGGCCTCAACGCCGGCCTCCAGAACCGGATCCAGGACGCCCTCTCCGCGCTGCAGGCCAAGAACCAGGAGCTCGAGAACCTCATGGAGGGCAACGCCCTCCTGCGGGAGGAGCTGAGCCAGCAGGAGCGGCTGGCGGTGGCCGGCCAGCTCACGGCGGCCTTCGCCCACGAGGTGGGCACGCCCTTGAACCTGGTCAACAGCCACCTGCAGCTCCTGGAGGGCCAGAGCGACGTCTCGGAGCGCACCCGGGACCGCCTGGGGGTCATCCGGGGCCAGATCGAGCGCGTGGGCGACATCGTCCGGAAGATGATGAGTTCCACCCGCAGGCCCCGCATCCACCCCGAACCCGTGCCCCTCGGGCCCCTGATGGCCGATCTCCAGCGCCTGTGGAGCCCGACCCTGACCAGCCACGGCGTGACCTTCGGCCTCCAGGCGCCGGACCCCTGCGTGCTGCACGTGGACCGAAAGCAGATGGAGCAGCTCTTCCTGAACATGGTCAACAATTCCGTGGACGCCATGCCCGACGGAGGCCGCCTGGACCTCAAGGTGGAACCCGATCCCCAGGGGGGGCGGTGGCTGGTGAGCCTGGCGGACACCGGCATGGGCATCCCCCCGGAGGTGCTCCCCAAGGTGTTCAAGCCCATGTTCACGACGAAGCCCGACGGCAAGGGCACCGGCCTGGGGCTGGCCATCTGCCGCGAAATCATCCGCGCCCACGGGGGCGAGATCCACATCGAAAGCGAGGAGGGCAAGGGGACCACCATGCGCTTCCCCCTGCCCGCCATGCCATAATCGGACCATGCAGAAGATCCGGAAAGCCGTCATCCCCGTCGCGGGCCTGGGAACCCGGTTCCTGCCGGCCACCAAGGCCCAGCCCAAGGAGATGCTGCCCCTGGTGGACAAGCCGGTCATCCAGCACGTGGTGGAGGAGGCGATCCACGCCGGGATCGAGAACATCGTCCTCATCACGGGCCGGGGCAAGCAGGCCATCGAGAACCATTTCGACGTGGCCTACGAACTCGAGGAGGCCCTGGACCGCCGGGGCAAGAGCGAGGACCTCAAGCTCGTGCAGGGCATCACCCACCTGGGGCAGTTCTCCTACGTGCGCCAGGGGGAGCCCCTGGGCCTGGGCCACGCGGTGCTTTGCGCCCGGCACGCCGTGGGCGACGAGCCTTTCGCCCTGCTTCTGGGCGACGACGTCTTCGACGAGGCCGACCCCGCGCTGGGCGCCCTCATCGCCGCCTACGAGGCCACGGGCAAGTCCGTGGTGGGCGTGCAGGAGGTGCCCGAGAGCCACGTGTCCCGCTACGGCATCGTGGGTGGGCCGGGATCCGGCGCCCAGCCCTGGTGGGACGTGGACCGCATCGTCGAGAAGCCCCTGCCCCACCAGGCCCCCAGCCGTTGGGCGGTGGTGGGGAGGTACGTGGTGCTGCCCGAGGTCTTCGAACACCTGAGCCGGATCAAGCCGGGGGTGGGCGGCGAATACCAGCTCACGGACGCGCTCATGGTCATGGCGGAAGCGGGCAGGCTGGTCGCTGCGCCCATCCCGGCCCGGCGGTTCGACACCGGGGACAAGCTTGACTACCTGAAGGCCAACGTGGAGTTCGCCCTGAAGCGGGAGGACCTGCGGGAGCCGTTCCTGGCGTACCTGAAGGACCTGGTCGGCAAGCGCGATTGACCGGACTCAGGCCGGGCGGTTCCGCTCGAGCAGCAGGTGCAGGAGGGTCACCGCCGCGTGGGTGATGCCCGGGATGCGGGACGCCTGGCCCAGGGTCTCGGGCCGGTGGCGCTGGAGCTTCTCCTTCACTTCCGTGCTCAGCCCCGGCAGGTGCTCCACCCGGAAGTCCACGGGGATGCGCACGTGGTCCCAGGCGCGCTGGCCCTGGAGCAGGCGGGCCTCCCGCTCGTGGAAGCCCTGGTAGCGGGCCTCGAAGAGCAGAATGTCCCGCTCCCAGTCGGGATCCCAGCCTTCCTGGGGCACGTCCCACCCCTCCAGCAGGGCCAGGGCGTCGCTCGCCAGGTCCGGGGTGATCTGCTGGCGGCGCAGGAGGTCCAGGAGGGTCATGCCCGAAGCCAGGGTCAGGCCCGCCTGGGCGGCGATGGGGCCGAACGGGGAGGTGGGCGCCACCCAGGCGGCCTCGCACTGCCCACGCAGGCGGGCCCGGCGCGCCATGCGGGCCTCCACCGAACCCAGCTCCTCGTCGGACAGGGCCCCCACCTCCCGGGCCACATCCAGGAGCCGCGCGTCGGCGAGGTCGCAGGCCAGGGCCAGGCGGTGCTCGGCCCGGGCGGTGAGCATGCGGTAGGGCTCATCCGTTCCCTTGGTCACCAGGTCGTCGATCATGACTCCGATGTAGGCCTGGTCCCGGCCCAGGACCACGGGTTCCTGCCCGCGCAGGCTCCGCACGGCGTTGATGCCGGCCATGAGCCCTTGGCCCGCGGCCTCCTCGTAGCCGGTTGTCCCGTTGATCTGGCCGGCGAACCAGACGCCCTCCAGGTCCTTCACCTGCAGACCCCGGGTCAGTTGGAGGGGGTCGAAGCTGTCGTATTCGATCGCGTAGCCCGGCCGCAGGATCTCCGCCCGGGAGAACCCCGGCAGGCTGCGCACCATGCGCTCCTGCACATCCACGGGCATGGAGGTGGAAAGGCCCGCCAGGTAGATCTCCCGGGTCTCCAGGGAATCCGGCTCCACGAAGATCTGGTGGCTCTCCTTGCCGGGGAACTTCACGAACTTGTCCTCGATGGAGGGGCAGTAGCGCGGACCCACGCCCTCCACGTGGCCGCCGTACATGGAGGACCGCGCCAGGTTCTCCCGAACCGCCCGCTCTGTCTCCGCTGTGGTGTGCACGATGTGGCAGGGCACCTGCCGCTGGCGGATGCCCGGGCCGAAGAAGCTGAAGGGGTGCGGCGCCGGGTCCCCCCACTGGGGCTCCAGGAGCCCGAAATCGATGGTGTCGGCGTTGATGCGGGGGCTGGTGCCGGTCTTCAGGCGCCGGCAGGCCAGGCCCAGCGACCGCAGCTGCTGGGCCAGGTGGGTGGAGGGAGGCTCCCCTGCCCGGCCGGAATCCAGCTTCCGCTCGCCGATGAGAACCTTGCCGTTCAGGAAGGTGCCGGAGGTGACCACCACGGCGTCGCAGGGAAGAACGGAGCCGTCCGTCAGCTCAACGCCGCACAACCGTCCGTTCGCCCACTTCAACTCCGCCGCCATCCCCTGGGCCAGGCGCAGACCCGGAAGCCGCTCCAGGTGGTTGCGGGCGGCGGAGCGATACTTCACCCGGTCCGCCTGGGCCCGGGGGCCCCGCACCGCCACCCCGCGGCTGGCATTGAGAATGCGGAAGTGGATGCCCGTGGCGTCCGCCAAGCGGCCCATGGCCCCGCCCAGGGCATCCAGCTCGCGCACCATGTGGCCCTTGCCCACGCCGCCGATGCTGGGGTTACAACTCATCTGTCCGAGCTGGTCCAGGTTCATGGTGAGAAGGACCGTGGGCATTCCCATCCTGGCCGCGATGTTCGCCGCCTCGATGCCCGCGTGTCCTCCCCCTATGACCACCAGCTGCATGAATGCCCCACGGCACCCAGTCTATACGGGATCAGCCCCGGGACGACTCGTCGGCCATGGCGTCGGTGGCGTTGGAGTAGATCTCGTTGCCCAGGCGGCGGGCCTTGTCGCGGACCTTGTTGGACATGTCCTTGAGGTCTCCCCGCAATTCGCGGCCTGACTTGGGTGTGGTGAGGGCCACCACCACCGCGCCGACCGCGGCGCCCAGCAGGAAGAACAGCAGCGTCGAACCCACGTTATCCCTTGAATCACTCATTTGGCTTCTCCTTTTCAGTGGCGTCCCCAGGGGTCCGCTTGAAGAAAGATATGCCGATTTTCACCGCTGTCAGGAGGGCTTCCAGCCAGGGCGAGGGCCCCCGGTCCAGGAGTCCGGTCAAGGACCGCACCAGGGCTACGGCCAGGCCTCCCGCGGTCGCCGGGAATTCCAGGCTCCGCTCCACCAGGCCCGTCACCCGGTCCAGGCTCTGCCGGGTCTGGTGCACGTCCAGGGCGATCTGGCGCAGGTCCTCCCGGGCGCTCTCGGCCAGCACCTCCACCGCCTTGGCGGTGCGCATCAGCTGGAGCAGGAGGGGCACGAGGAACCCCGTCAGGACCAGAAGCACGATCACCAGAACGAACTGCAGGACCCTGTCCATGGAACCCTCCCGTCAAGTCTTCCCAATGTAGGCAGGGTTCCCGGGGCTTGCCAGCACAATCGATGCCGAACGGCGGCGGGTCAATTTGCCACCCCGTGCCCAAAGGGTTTGGTGGGAGAATCAGGGAATGAAACAGAAAATGAACCCCGAGGAGCGCCGGGAGCGCCGGAGGCGGGTTGTCGCCCGGTCGAAGTTCGCCCTGCCCTCCGCCATCACCCTGCTTTCCGTCTTCTGCGGATTCTCCAGCGTGGTCATGTCCATCAACGCCGCCGGAGACCATCCGGGCGTTTACTTCCTGTGGGCCGCGGGCCTGCTCCTGGCCGCCGGTGTGTTCGATGGCCTGGACGGCCGCATCGCCCGGGCCACCAACACCGCCACCGAATTCGGGGTCCAGCTGGACTCCCTTGCCGACGTCCTGAGCTTCGGCATGGCCCCGGCCATCCTGGCCTACCGCTACGGGTTCTTCCAACTCGGCCTGGCCGACCCCCAGCTTCGCGCCGTGGGGTGGGGGGCCTCCTTCTTCTTCGTGGCCTGCGGGGCCCTGCGCCTGGCCCGGTTCAACGTCCAGGTGGGGTCGGTGGACGCGCGCTTCTTCGTGGGCATGCCCATTCCCGCGGGCGCGGCCTGCATCGCCGCGGTGATCCTCTGCTGGCCGGAGGCCCCCACCCGGGCCTGGGTGGCCTACGCCTTCGCCGCCCTGCTGTTCCTGGTGGGCCTGCTGATGGTCTCGACCCTCCGCTTCCCCAGCTTCAAGAAGCGCTCCGCCAGCCCGGGCGCGGCCCGGCTCCTGACCCTGGCCCTCCTCCTGGTCCTGGCCATGATTCCCATCCTGCGGGAGCGCTTCTTCGTCTACTTCTTCTCGGCCTTCATCCTGGGCTCCCTGGCCCTGAACCTTGCCTGGATGGCCGGCTGGAGGGGGGTCGAGCCCCCGACCCGGAAGGTCGCCGAGCCCCCGCCCCCGGTGGAATAGTTATTTCCTTCTCCCCTTGCGGGCCTTCACGCCGTCGGCCGGCACCGGAAGGCCCCCGGTGACGCGCGTGCCGTCGCTCAGGGTCAGGTTCCAGCCCAGGCGATCGCCCTTGCGCAGGGACAGCCTCCTGAGGGTGCCCGAGGGAAATTCCACGAAGTGCCGGGAAAGGACCGCCCCGCCGTAGGTGGGGCAGTCGTCGCCCCGCATGGGGGAACAGGGGGGCACGGCCTCGGCGGTCTCCACGATGGTGCCGTCCTCCTTCACCCAGGCCACGTCCAGGGAGATGAGGCAGTTCTTCATCCAGATGCTGCGGGTCCCCTCGTCGGGGTAGATGAAGATCATGCAGCGGTCCTTGGCCAGGGAGGTGCGGCGCATGAGGCCCAGGGCCTGCTCCTGCGGCGTGCGCGCCACCTCGGCCAGGAACTTCTGGCCCTTGGCCACGACGGTCCCCCCGTCGGGAACCACAGGGGCGGCGGCGAGCAGCAGGCTGAGGAACAGTGGGGTCATGGGTTCTCCGGGGCGACCCTCCATGGTAGAGCGACTATTCCAGCCAATCCACCACGCGTTCCACGTCCTCGGGATCGTGCCAGCCGTGGAAGGCCACCCGCAGGTAGCCCTCCCGCACCGAGGCGTAGACGCCCCTGCGCATGCCCTTCATGAGAAGTTCCTGCATGGCCGCGGGTCCCCGGCCCCCGTGGTGGAGGCTCAGGATGGAGCCCAGGCGCCCCGCTTCCAGGAGGGTCCGCAGGCGCTGCGCCTCCTCCGCCCAGGCGGGGTTCCGGGCCAGCCCTTCCAGGAACCGTTCCTGAAGCCGGCGGATGTGGGCGGCGATGGCCGGGATGCCGGCCTCGTTGACGGTGCGGAAGGACTCCAGGGCTCCGGCGCAGGAGACGATGCTGAGGGTTCCCGGCTCCATGCGCTGGCCGTCCTCGAGCCAGGCGCGGTTGTGGTCCGTGGAGGCGCGGTCGAAGGCCGTGCCTTCCTCCACCGACATCCAGGAGCCCATGGGGATCAGGTCCTTGCGGAAGGCGGGGTCCGTCCACAGGAACCCCTGTCCCTGGGGGCCCAGGAGGCCCTTGTGGCCGCCGGAAGCGAACGCGCTGACCCCGGTGAGGTCCGCCGGCAGGGTGCCGGCGCCCTGGATGCCGTCCACCACCAGGTGCACGCCCCGCGCCCGGCACGCCGCGCCCAGGGCGGCGACGTCCAGCTTGAGGCCGTCCTGGAAGCGCACCCACGAAACCGCCAGGACGCGGGTGGCGTGGCCCAGCGCCGCCAGGAGGCGGGCTTCCACGTCGTCGCCCGCCCGGGGCGCCGTGGAACTCCACGCGGCCGCCCCGGCCTGGTGCCCGTCCCAGAGGGGCACCTCCCGGAATCGCACCCCGCGGGCCTCCAGGGCCTTCCAGGGCCAGATGTTGGTGGGAAACTCCCCCAGGGGCGCCACCACCTCGTCCCCGCGGCTCCACCGCAGGCTCTGGGCCACCGTCACCAGGCCCGAGGAGGTCGAGGGGGTGAGGGTGATGTCCGAGGCTTCCCCACCCACGATCTTCGCGGCCTCCCGGCGCAGCTCGTCGGGAATGCCCAGGTAGTCCTCCTTCCACTTCAGCTCCCAGGGCCAGAGTTCCTTGTGCAGGTAGGCCCGGACGCTGCGCACCACCGACCGGGGCACCGGCCCCTCGGAACAGTGCATGAGCCAGAGGTGGTCGGAGTCCAGGTGGAGGAGGGCGGGATTGAGCGGCGGGAGGGTCACGGGTGGACGTTCTCCAGGAGGGCCTTGAGGGCATGGGGGTAGAGTTCCTCCACCATGCGCCGAACGGCGTGGGCGTACTGCTGGATCTCCCACTGGGCGTGGCCGTCGGTGCGCAGGCGGATGAAGTGGGCGACGGCCTGGAGGCTGACGGTCCAGTAGACTTCGGAATAGAGCCCCAGGGGCAGGACGCAGCGGGCCTGTTCGCGGCAGACCCCGAGAGCAATTAGCTTTTTATACTGGGCGACGGCGTTCCGGCAGCTGTCCAGGAAGATGGCGTGGGCCTGGTCCCCCGCTTCGCCGTCCACCTGACCTTCGGACCCCTGCTTGTTCACCTTGGCCTGGCGGCGGAAGGTCTCAGGCACGAAGAACTCATCCTCGGGGAATTCCACATAGCGGCCGCTGATCTCATTGAACTCGCTGGCGATGCGGTGCTTCATCCACTGGCGGAAAACGAAGATCGGCGCCTTCACATGAAAGGTCAAAGCCGTGTGCCGGAAGGGCGAGGTGTGGTCGTGTTCCGCCAGATAGGAAATGAGCTTCCCGTCCGCCTCGTCGAACACCTCCTTGCGCTTCCCGAAGGACACCCGCGCGGCGTTCACCACGCTGAGGTCCGAACCCATGTGGTCCACGAGCTTCACGAATCCGCGGTCCAGGACGGCCAGTTCGGTCAAGGGCATGGGAGGTCTCCAGTTGCCCCATTGTAACCAGAGGCGGCGGCCTGGCTCCGCCCGGCCACCGCTCGTTCATGTCGACGCCCCTTCCGGCGCCCCCCGGGACCTGCGAGAATGGGGATGCTTGGCAGGCGAACCCCGCGCGCCCCGGCCGGCCCCAGCGGGCCGAGGGGGCGCGCGACTTCCAGGCCCCAAGGAGATTCCATGAAATTCTTCATCGACACCGCCAACATCAGCGAGATCAAGCGCATCAACGAATGGGGGATCCTGGACGGCGTCACCACCAACCCCAGCCTCATCGCCAAGGAATCCGGCAAGCCCTTCGAGGCGATCATCGAGGAGATCTGCTCCATCGTGGACGGCCCCATCTCCGCCGAGGTCATCGCCCTGGACGCCCCGACCATGATCAAGGAAGGCCGCCTCCTGGCCAAGATCCACAAGAACGTGGTGGTCAAGGTCCCCCTGACCGCCGAAGGCCTCAAGGCCACCCACGCCTTCAAGGCCGAGGGCATCCGCACGAACGTCACCCTCTGCTTCAGCGCCACCCAGGGCCTCATGGCCGCCAAGGCCGGCGCCACCTACGTGAGCCCCTTCGTGGGCCGCCTGGACGACATCAACGCCGTGGGCATGGAACTCATCGAGGATCTGGTGACGATCTTCACCAACTACGACCTGGAGACCCAGGTGCTGTCCGCCTCCATCCGCAGCCCCCGCCACGTCACCGAGTCCGCCCTGGCCGGCGCCCACGTGGCGACGATCCCCACCAAGGTCTTCGACCAGATGCTGGCGCACCCCCTGACCGACAAGGGCATCGAGGGCTTCCTGGCCGATTGGAAGAAGAGCGGCCGGTAGAGGACTGACAGGAAAAGGTTCGCCTCAACGCACGAACCCGTCGCCCGGCGAAAACCAGAAAAAGCGCTGGGGAGGAGAAGGTTCTATCCACTTCATCCCTGGAATCTGCGTCTCTACTGGGGCGTCAGGGAGCTCTTACGTCGGGCCAAGGCATTCCGGGAGGCGGTCGAGGATCAGGTCGGCCACAGAAGGGACACCAGGGCAAGGTTCGGATTGCCTCTCGGGCGACCCAGGCCCTCAGGGTGGGGATGGAAAACGGGCTATGGCGTTCGGGCCGGACCAGCGGGGGTCCGCCAGGAACGGGCTTCGGGAAAGGGAGGTTTCGGAGATCCAAGGAGTTCGTGAATCGTAGGGGGGAAAACCCGAGCTCGCTCGGTGACCAGGAACGCAAAGGTGGCCAAGCAACAACTGCCATGGTGGTGGAAGCCGGCCCAGGTCCGGCCCTCGAAGTGTCCCAAGCCGAGTTCCCCCTTCAATTCCTGGTAGTCCCGCTCGACCCGCCAGCGCAGCTTGGCCACCTGGACTAGGGCTCGCAACGAGGTGTTGGCCGGTAAGTTGGAGAGCCAGAACCGCACCGGGCTGGGAGACTCCGGTGGCCACTCGACCAGCAGCCATTGCTCCGGATGGATGAACACATAGTTGCCCTTGGAGCGCAGGAGCCCCGGCACCAAAACCCTGCAGGCGGCGAATCGGGAGGTCAATGGTCCCTTCGAGCCTTCTCGCCATTCGATGGATCTCCAAGCCGTCTTCGGTAGCCCCTGGGCCAGGACCAGGACCTTTCGGGTCGGCTGCTTCGGGTTGGGCCTGAAACATTGCGAGTATCTCCCGCGCTTGGGCCTCCGCCGCCGGGGTGGCAGCGGACCTTGTCCCTCCTTCCAGGCCAAGATGCTGGAGCGGACTCCCACCATGAAACTCAAACCTCGATCGGCCAGCCCCTTGCGGAAGGCACCACTGTCGCCGTAACCCGCATCGGCGACTACCGGCGCAAAGTCCGTTCCTTCTGCAATCAGGTCATCGATCAGTCCAAGCGCAATCTCCGGCTTGGAAAGGAACTTCATGTCCTCCGGGATGCCGGTCATCCGGCGGCGGGCTGAATTCTGCGTCCATTCCTTGGGCAGGAACAGCCGGTAGGCGGTAGGCAGGCTCGCAAATTGGTTGGCAAGGTTGATCGTAACCACGCTTTGGCAATTGGCGACGATGCCCCGCTCGCCGCAGTATTGATTGGCCACCCCTACGGAGCAGGAACCGCGTTTCGGAAAGGAGGTATCGTCCACGACCCAGGCTTCCAGGGCACCCCTGGAGAGCAGAAATGGCAAGGCATAGTCCCGGGCCCCGCGCAGAATGGCCCGGTGATCCCAGACGGAATCCGTGATGAATCGTTGCAGCGACGCATGCTTGGCCTGGGTGCTCTCGGGTGCGAGCCGCGCCGCCATGGGCTCCATGCTTTTTCGCTCGCCGGGCAGCGCCAGCCCTCGACAATAGTCGCAAACGACTTGCTCCGGACCCCACCAGTTGGCCTTCCGCAAGGCCGGCACCAACAGAGCACTGGCAAATGCCACTACCTTGGCCTGATCGATCTCCTGTACGGTCATCTGACACCTCCAGACCCCGTAATCTCTACTGCCGCATCGGGACCGAGGGTTACATCCTCCCCCCAGCATCCATAACCCCTGCCAATCCAAGATTCCGGGAATGGCAGACGCGCGCCCCAGTAGAGGCGTCCATGAACGGCGATGCTTGGGATTAAGAAGGATGGGGCTCGGCCCTGGCGCCGGCCGAAGACTACATCTTTTTCCAGAACCCCCGGTGCAGCTCTGCGACCTCCTCCTCCACCTCGGGAACGGGGCCGATGACCTGGATCGCCTTCTGGCTGTGGGCATAGATGTAGCGCGCCGGCACGTCCATGGTCGGGTTTTCCGGGTCGCTGCCGGTCAGTTTCAGCAGGCGCCTTTCGTCCATGCCGTAGACGAGCCGGCCGATGTTGGCCCAGTACTGGGTCGCGGCGCACATGGCACAGGGTTCCACCGTGGTGTAGAGGGTGCAGCCCCAGAGGTATTCCGGGGTGAAGTTCATGTCCGCGGTGCGGGCCAGGACGCTTTCGGCGTGGTTCACGGTGCTCACGTTGCCCTGCTCCAGGAGGACCGTCTCGTGGTCGGGGGCCACCAGGAGGGCCCCGAAGGGGTGGTGGCCCATGGCCATGGACCGGGCGGCGACCGCGTTGGCCCGGCGAAGGTGGCGCTGGATCTGGCCGGGGGTGGGCCCGGGCTGGTCGGTCATGGGCAGGCCTCCGTTTACACGTGTGGTGCCTCCAGGGTACTACCGGGCGATGAACAAAATTTTATTATTCCAGGAAAAAAATAAGCCATTTTGGGGAGTGCTGGTACACTCGAGAGTGAAAATCCCTTAACCCAACCAGGAGGCAGACCATGAGGAAGCCAGTTCTCGCGCTAGGAGCGGTCTTCGCGTTCACCTGCGGACTCTCCGCAGCTCCGCCCAAGGCCAAGGTCAAGATCGCCCTTATCGTCGAATCCACCGTGGACGACAAGGGCTGGTGCCAGTCCATGCACGACGCCATCAAGCAGGTGCAGAAGACCTACGGCGAGGCCAAGGTCGAGTACAGCTACAGCGAGAAGATGAAGCCCGTGGACGCGGGTTCCGCGGCCCGCCAGTACGCCTCCAAGAAGTTCGACATCATCATCTGCCACGGCGCCCAGTACAAGAACCTGGTCACCGAGATGGCCCCCGACTTCAAGGACACCACCTTCGTGTTCGGCACCAGCGCGGACATCGGCGGCAAGAACGTCTTCACCTACATGCCCGAGAGCGAAGAGACCGGCTACCTGAACGGGATCATCGCGGGCATGGTCACCAAGACCAACGTCGTGGGCCTGGTCGGGCCCGTGGACGGCGGCGATGCGGCCCGGTACGACCGCGGCTTCGTCCTGGGCGCCAAGGCCGTGAACCCCAAGGTCAACGTCAAGGTCGCCCACACCGGCAGCTTCGGCGACTTCGTGAAGGCTTCCGAGCTCGCCCAGACCCAGATGAAGGCCGGCGCGGACTTCCTCACCGGTTCCTCCCAGCAGGCCATGGGCGCCCTGCGCGCCGTCGCCGCCAGCCCCAACAAGGGCATCTGGTGGGCGGGCCAGGACCTCTCCCAGCTGAACGTGGCCGAGTCCCCGCGGGTGCTTGCCGCCTCCAGCTACAACTACGCCACCGTGGTCGAGGTGCTCATCGCCAAGCGCGAGGCCGGCGTCAAGGGCGGGGAGAACATCCCCCTCAACTTCCGCAACAAGGGCTTCGTCTTCGACTACAACAAGAAGGTGGGCAAGGTCCTGACCCCGGCCATCAAGAAGGCCGTGGACAAGGCCAAGGCCGACCTCGCCACCGGCAAGCTCAAGCTGGACTGGAAAGCCGTCAAGTTCTAAGGCATCACCGGAACGTGGACCCCGGCGTGCCCTAGGCATACCGGGGTCCGTTCTCTACCGGAGTCCCCCATGGCGAAAGCCGAGCCCATCCACGAACTCCAGCTCACGGGCATAACCAAGCGCTTCCCCGGAATCCTGGCCTGCAACAACGTCTCCATACGGGTGGCCCGCGGCGAGGTGCTGGCCCTGGTGGGCGAGAACGGGGCCGGGAAGTCCACCCTCATGAACATCCTGGCGGGCCTCTACCAGCCGGATGCGGGGACCATCGCCATCAACGGCGAGGACGTGCGCTTCCACACCCCCAACGACGCCTACGCCCGGGGCATCGGCATGGTGCACCAGAACTTCATGCTCGTGCCCAACATGACGGTGACCGAGAACGTGGCCCTGGGCCTCAAGCAGCACCACAAGTTCATGAACCTGGACCTCAAGGCCACCCGGGCCCGGATCGTCGAGGTTTCGGAACACCACGAGCTGCCGGTGAACCCCGACGCCTACGTGTGGCAGCTCTCCGTGGGCGAGCAGCAGCGGGTGGAGCTCATCAAGACCCTCTGCTTCGGGGCCCAGGTCCTCATCCTGGACGAACCCACCTCGGCCCTCACGCCCCAGGAGACCGACGACCTCATCGACCGGCTCAAGCGCATGACGGCCGAACTCTCCATCATCTTCATCAGCCACAAGCTGCACGAAGTGAAGGAACTCAGCCACCGGGTGGCGATCCTGCGCCACGGCGCGGTGGTGTTCAACGGCCGCACCGAGGACCACACCCCGGCCGAACTGGCCGCGCTCATGACCGGCCGCGAGATCCACCTGCCCCGCAACGAGGGCCTGCTGGTGGAGGGCCCCGCCATCCTGGAGGCCCGGGACCTGAAGGTGCGCGGCGACCGGGGCCACTTCGCCCTGGACGGCCTGAACCTCGAGGTGCATGCCGGGGAGATCCTGGGCCTGGCCGGCGTTTCCGGCAACGGGCAGCGGGAACTGGCCGAGGCGCTCACGGGCCTGCGACCGGTGGAATCCGGCACCGTGCGGTTCCTGGACAAGGACATGACCAACCGGAGCCCCGCGGCCATGATCGCGGCCGGCCTGGGCTATATTCCCGAGGACCGCCACCACGAAGGCATCGTGCCCCGGTTCACGGTGAAGGAGAACCTGGTCCTCAAGGACTTCCCCACGCCGCGGTTCAGCTGGTCCGTGGTGCTCAAGCTGGGGGAGATCGCCCGCAACGCCGAAAGCCTCAAGGCCTCCTTCGACATCCGCTGCTCCTCCACCTCGGCGGCCGGAGGGTCCCTTTCCGGCGGCAACATCCAGAAGGTGATCCTGGCCCGGGAGCTGGCCCGGGAACCCAAGGCCCTCATCTCGGTGTACCCCACCCGGGGGGTGGACATGGGCGCCCAGGAATTCATCCATTCGCAGCTCCTGGCCCGCCGGCGTGCGGGGGGAGGCATCCTCCTCATCTCCGAGGAGCTCGAGGAAATCATGAACCTCTCCGACCGCATCGCCGTCATCTACAAGGGGCGGATCCTCAAGGTCCTCACCAGCCTTGAGGCCACGCGCGAGAAGCTGGGCCTGCTCATGGCGGGGGTGGCCGAATGAACCGCTTCAAGTTCTTCTACGGCGGCTCCATCATCGTCCTGGCGGCCCTGGCCTCCGCCCTGGGCGCGGCCCTGGTGCTCACGGCCATCGGCGCCAGCCCCACGGCCACCTTCGTGACGATCTTCACGGGGCCCTTCGCGGACGTCTTCGGCCTGACGGAGATCCTGGTGCGGGCGATTCCGCTCATCCTGGTGGCCCTCGGGATCGCCATCGCCTTCCGCAGCGGCATCATCAACATCGGCGCCGAAGGACAGATGCTCATCGGCATCCTGGCCGCCACGGCCACCGCCCTGGCGCTGCCCACCTGGCCCAAGGCCGCCCTGCTTCCGGTGGTCATCCTGGCCGGGGCGGCCGGCGGCGCTTTCTGGGCCGCCATCGCGGGCACCCTGCGGGCCCGTCTGGGGGTCAACGAGATCCTCTCCACGGTCATGCTCAACTACATCGCGGCCCAGCTCTACACCTTCTTCCTGCGCGGTCCCATGATCGACCCGGGCGAACTGGAGACGGGTTCGGGCACCCCGCAGTCCATGCGTCTGCCCGAGGCCGCCTTCCTGGACCGGCTGGTGCCGGGCACCCGGCTCCACATGGGCCTGGTCCTGGCCCTGGTGCTCTGCGTGTGCGTGTGGTTCTTCCTGTGGCGCACCACCTGGGGCTTCCGATTGCGGGCGGCGGGGGCCGAGGCCAAGGCCGCGCGCTACGCGGGCATCCACGTTCCCGGTTCCCTGGTGGCCGCCATGAGCCTGTCGGGGGCCTTCGCGGGCATCGCCGGGGCGGTGGAAGTCTCCGGCGTCCACCACCGCGCCATCGAGAACATCACCTCGGGCTACGGGTTCGCGGGGATCGTGGTGGCGCTCTTTGGGGCCCTCCACCCCGCGGGCATCGTGCCGGCGGCCTTCTTCTTCGGGCTGCTCCTGGTGGGTTCGGACATGACCCAGCGGAGCGCCGGCGTCCCCGCCAACATGATCCTCGTCCTCATGGGCGTCCTCATCCTCTGCATCGTCTCCGCCAAGATGTACCTCAACAACCCCTATGCGCAGGAACGGGCGGCGAGGTTCATCGCCCGCTTCCGCAAGCCCGGCGCGGGAGAGCCCTCATGACCCACGACCTCGTCTACAACATCCTGTCGCTGGGCGTGCCCTTTTCCGTGGCGCTGCTCCTGGCCTCCCTGGGGGAGATGTTCAACCAGCGCGCCGGGGTCTTCAACCTGGGCTGCGAAGGCATCATGTGCATGGGGGCCTTCCTGGGCTTCCTGCCGGCCTTCTTCATCAAGACGGGCCCCCTGGCCCCCTACGGCATCGTCCTGGGATTCGCCGTGGCCGCCGCGGTGGGCGTGGTCATGGGCCTGCTGTTCGCCCTGGTCACGGTCACCTTCCGGGCCGAGCAGGGCATCGCCGGCATCGGGCTCCAGATGATGGGCTGGGGCGTGGCGGGCACCCTCTTCCGCCACTTCGTCGGCGGGGTGACGGGGGTGGAAGGCCTGGCCTCCTGGCCCATTCCCGGCCTTTCCCGCATCCCCTTCCTGGGTGGCATCCTCTTCAATCACAATCCCATGGTCTACATCGCCTTTCTCATGGTCCCGGCCAGCTGGTACCTGCTCTTCAAGACGCCCTGGGGCCTGAAGGTGCGGGCGGCGGGCACGGAACCCCGGGCGGCCGACAGCATGGGCATCAACGTCAACCGGGTCCGGTACCAGGCGCTCATGCTCGGCGGAGCCATGGCTGGCCTGGGCGGCGCCTATCTCTCGCTGTGCCAGGCCAAGATGTTTGCGGACGACCTGGTGGCCGGACGTGGATTCATCGCCGTCGCCCTGGTGTACTTCGGCCGGTGGAGCCCCCTGGGCGTCCTGGGCGGCGCTCTGCTCTTCAGCCTGGCCCAGTCCCTCCAGCTGGCCATCCAGGTGGCGGGCATCAAGTTCCCCTACGAATTCGCCGTGATGCTCCCCTACGTCCTGGTCATCCTGGTCCTCTCCCTGGCCCGCAAGGCCCGCATGCGCGGCCCCACGCACCTGGGGGTGCCCTTCAACCGCGAAATGAGGTACTGAGCATGGAACCCAATCTCGAAATCCTGCTGGCGACCCTCCGCTCCACCTACCCCACCTCCCTGGTGCGGGTCCTGCCTGAGCCGGCCATGTTCCTGCGCAGCAACACGGGCCGCACCTTCCACGCCGAGGGCATGCAGGTGCTTTCCGCGGAATCGGCCCTGGCCTACGCCGCGGCCTACATGGACGGCCTGCGGGAGCGCATCGGCGCCACCGAGGACTACCAGCTCGACGGGGAGCACCCCTGGATCATCGGCGTGCACCCCGGGGACCTGACCAGCCCGCCCCTGATCTTCATCTTCGGCAACATCATCCGGAGCGGGAAGGAGACCTGGGTGGAGCTCGGCTACCCCCGGTACGAACCGCTCGAATTCCCGTCATAAAAAAATTTACTCCAGGGTGAAAAAAATCCACCTGCGCTAGACTGGACGCACCCAGTGAAAGGCGATGACATGTCCACGCTCCAGGTAAACGGCCGGGAAATCGTCACGTCGAAGGACATGAACCTCCTGGAATTCCTTCGGGAGGAACTCGGCATCACGTCCGTCAAGAACGGCTGTTCCGAAGGCGCCTGCGGCTCCTGCATGGTGCTCATCGACGGCAAGGCCTCCCGGGCCTGCCTCTTCAAGATGGACAAGCTGGACGGCCGGAAGGTGGTGACCGTGGAGGGCCTGAGCCAGCGGGAGAAGGACGTCTTCGGCTGGGCCTACGCCGACGCGGGCGCCGTGCAGTGCGGCTTCTGCATGCCCGGCATGGTCATCAGCACCAAGGGCCTGCTGGATGCGAACCCCGATCCAGGACCCGCGGAAGTCACCAAGGCCCTGGCGCAGAACATGTGCCGGTGCACCGGCTACGTGAAGATCGAGAAGGCGGTGCTCAACGCCGCGAGGATGCTCCGGGAAGGGGCTCCCGTCCCCGCCGATTCCGACCAGACACTGGCCGTGGGCGAACGCATCTGCCGCACCGACGCCCGGGACAAGGCCCTGGGAACCGGTCTCTACGTGGACGACATGAAGCGCCCCGGCATGCTGCACGGCGCCGTCCTCCGTCCCCCCAAACCCCGGGTGCTGGTCAAGGGCATCGACGCCACCGAGGCCCTGGCCATGCCGGGCGTGAAGGCCGTCCTCACCGCCGCCGACATCCCCGGCGAGCGGCACCAGGGGCACATCATCCACGACTGGCCCGCCATGATCGCCGTGGGCGAGGCGACCCGCTACGTGGGCGACGCCATCGCCTTGGTGGCCGCCGAGACCCGCGCCCAGGCCAAGGCCGCCGTGGCCATGATCAAGCTGGATTTCGAAGAGCTCCAGCCCCTCACCGACCCCCGCCGCGCCCTGGACGAGGATGCCCCGAAGCTCCACCCCAAGGGCAACCTCCTGGCCAAGACGGTCCTGCGCCGGGGCGACCCGGACAAGGCCATCGCCGAGGCCGCCCACCTCATCGTCAAGACCTTCAACACGCCCGAGACCGAGCACGCCTTCATGGAGCCCGAGAGCGCCCTGGCCGTGCCCGAGGCCGACGGCACCCTCACCGTCTACACGGGGACGCAAAGCATCTACGACGACCACAAGGGCATCATCGGCGTCCTGGGCGTCGGCCCCGAGCAGGTGAAGGTGATCAGCGCCTACGTGGGCGGCGGGTTCGGCGGCAAGGAGGATCTCATCGTCCAGCACCATGCCGCGCTCCTGGCCAACCATCTCAAGGTTCCCGTGAAGGTGACCCTGGGCCGCCAGGAGAGCCTCAAGGTCCACCCCAAGCGCCACGCCTTCGAGATGGAATACACCGTGGCCGCCGATGCCGAGGGCCGCATCACCGCCGTGAAGGCCCACCTGCTGGAGGACACCGGCGCCTACGCGAGCCTGGGCGGGCCGGTGCTGCAGCGCGCCTGCACCCACGCCGCGGGTCCCTACAAGATCCCCAACGTGGACATCGTCGGCACAGGCGTCTACACCAACAACCCCCCGGGCGGCGCCTTCCGCGGCTTCGGCGTCACCCAGTCCTGCTTCGCCATGGAATCCTGCATCACGCTCCTGGCCAAGGAGGTGGGGCTCACCCCCTGGCAGATCCGGTGGCTCAACGCGGTGGAACCGGGCGACGTCCTTCCCAACGGGCAGGTCGTGGACGCCGGCACCGCCCTGAAGGAGACGCTCCTGGCCGTCAAGGACCTTTGCGAGCAGCGTCCCGACGCGGGCATCGCCTGCGCCATGAAGAACGCCGGCATCGGCGTGGGCCTGTCGGACGTGGGCCGGGTGCGCATCCGGGTCCAGGACGGCCAGGCCGTCATCTACACCAGCGCCGCCTGCATCGGCCAGGGCCTCGCCTCGGTGCTCATGCAGTTCGTGGCCAACGCCTCGGGCCTCTCCTGGGGCCAGATCCGGGTGGCCACCCCCGACACCTCCAACTCCCCCAACGGCGGCACCACCACCGCCTCCCGCCAGACCGTCTTCAACGGGGAGGCCGCGCGCCTCGCCGCCCAGGACCTGAAGCTGGACCTGGCCGGCCATACCCTCGAGCAACTGGAGGGCCGGGAGTACTACCGCGAGTACGCGGGCGTCACCGACCCCTTCGCCTCGGACAAGCCCAACCCCGTCAGCCACGTCGCCTACTCCTACGCCACCCAGGTGGTGCTCCTGGACGGGGCCGGCCGGCTCGAGAAGGTGGTGGCGGCCCACGACATCGGAAAGGCCATCAACCCCACCCAGGTGGAGGGCCAGATCGAGGGCGGGGTCGTCATGGGCCTGGGCTACGCGCTGACCGAGGACTTCCCCCTCAAGGACGGCGAGGTGATGGCGAAGTACGGCACCCTGGGGCTCTTCAAGGCCGCCAACGTGCCCCCCATCGAGTCCATCATCGTGGAGAAGAACCCGGATCCCCTGGCCTACGGGGCCAAGGGCCTGGGCGAGATCACCACCATCCCCACCGCCCCGGCCGTGGCGGGCGCCTACTTCCACCGGGACGGCGTGTTCCGGGTGGACCTGCCCCTGGCGGGCACGCCCTACTCCCGGAAGAAGGGATGAGCCTCGAGATCGTCAGGGCCCTGGCCGCCGCCCGGGAACCCCGGGTGCTCTGCACCGTCCTCAAGGTGAAGGGTTCCGCGCCCCGCCACGCCGGATCCATGCTCCTGGCCGGGCCGGAGGGTCTGCTCATGGGGTCCGTGGGCGGCGGCCGCGGGGAATCCATGGTCTTGGCCGCCTGCGGGGAGCGCCTGGGCGGCTCAGCCCCGGCCACCCTGGAGATCGACATGCAGGGCATGGAAGCCGAGGGCCCCGCCATGGTCTGCGGAGGCACCAGCCGGATCCTCGTGGAGCCCCTGCGCGATCCTGCGCCCTACCGGGCCGCCCTGGACCGCCTCGAACGGGGCGAACGGATCGTCCTCGTCAAGCGCCTGGACTCGGGCGAGGTGGGGGTGGTGGATGCCGCCGGCGCCTGGATCCACGGCCGGGTGGCCGGGGCCGACCCGGCCCTGGCCGCCCAGGCCCTGGCCTCGGGGCACCCCGTCCTGGCCGAGGCGGAAGGGATCTTCTTCGACCCGGTGCTGCCCCGGGAAAAGCTCCTCATCCTGGGCGGCGGCCACGTGGGCCGGGCCCTGGCGGCCCTGGCGCCGGGCCTGGGCTTCCAGGTCACCGTGGGCGACGACCGTCCCGAATACCTGGCGCCGGAACGGTTCCCCGTGGGCATGCCCACCCTGGGGGGCACCTTCACCGAGATCGTGGCCCGCTACGACTTCGACCCTTCGACCTACGTGGTGATCGTCACCCGGGGCCACCTGTGCGACCTGGAGTGCGTCCGCGCGGTGCTGGGCCGGCCCTACCGCTACGCCGGGTTCATGGGAAGCGCCCGCAAGACCCGCCTGGTGCTGGCCCAGGTGGCCTCCGAGGGCTTCGACGCCCGGAAGGTGGAGGCCCTGTGCGCCCCCATCGGCCTGGAGATCGGCGCCGAGACGCCGGAGGAGCTGGCCGTGGCCATCGCCGGGGAACTCATCGCGGTGCGCCGGGACGGCGCCTGGATCCAGGCGCGGGTCCCCGCCCGGAAGGCCCGGCGCGGCACCCCATGAACCTCGCGGACGCCCTGCTTCCCCTGCTTCCGGGCGGCGGGGGCGTCATCGCCTTCGTGGGCGGAGGTGGCAAGACCACCGCCCTGTTCCGCCTGGCCCGGGAACGGGCCCCCCGCCCCGTGCTCCTCACCGCCACCACCCACCTCGCCGACCCGCGCCTGGAACCGGGCCGGGAGGGGAGGCTGGTCCTCGACCCGCGCATGGAGGGCCCCTGGCAAGGCGAAGCCGTGGCCTGCGCCGGGCCGGGCCCGACGATCCTCATGGCCCGGGAGGCCGACGCCCCCGGCAAGGTCAAGGGCATCCATCCGTCCTGGATCCCCGCCCTGGGCCGGGCCTGGGACCTGGTCCTGGTGGAGGCCGACGGCTCCCGGGGCCTGCCGGTGAAGGCCCCGGCCCCCCACGAGCCGGTGCTGCCCCCGGACCCGGACCTGGTGGTGGGGGTGATCGGGCTGGACTGCCTCGACCGGCCCCTGGACGGAACCGTCGCCCACCGGCCGGAGCTTTTTTCGGCCCTCACGGGATGCGCGCCGGGAGAGCCCATCGGCTGGAAGCACCTCGGCGCCCTGGTGCGCCATCCCCGGGGCCTCTTCAAGGGCGCCTCCGGAGCCCGCGTCCTCCTCCTGAACAAGGCCGACGCCGCCGGCGGCCGCCAGCCCCCGGCAGGGCTGTTCGACGTTCCGGTCCTGGTGGGTTCCCTCAGCGCCCCCGATGGCGTCATGCTCGTAGGGGAGGGTGCCCCGTGACGATGATCCAAGGCCGGCTGGTGGTGGTGCGGGGGGCCGGTGACCTGGCCACCGGGGTCATCCTGCGCCTGGCCCGCGCCGGTTTCCGCGTGGTGGCCCTGGAAACGCAGAAACCCAGCGCCATCCGCCGCACCGTGAGCTTCTCGGAGGCCATGTACGACGGTTCGGCCTGCGTGGAGGGCCTCTGGGCGAGGCGGTTCGACGCCCTGCCCGAAAGGTGGTCGCCGGGGGACCCGGTGGCCATCCTGGAGGATCCCCGGGGGGATCTGCTGGCCCGGGTCCGGCCCGCGGCCCTGGTGGACGCCATCATCGCCAAGCGGAACCTGGGCACCACCCTGGACATGGCCCCCGTGGTGGTGGCCCTGGGCCCGGGCTTCACGGCCGGGGTGGACGCGCACGCGGTGGTGGAGACCAACCGCGGCCACGACCTGGGCCGGGTGCTCCTGCGCGGCAGCGCGGAGCCGGATACGGGCGTTCCTGGCCTCATCGCGGGCCACGGCTCCGAGCGGGTCATCCACGCCCCCTGCGCGGGCCGGGTGGAGGCCCTGTGCGAAATCGGCGACACCGTGGCGGCCGGGGACCCGGTGCTGGCCATCGGGGGCGAGGCCGTTCCCTCCACCATCGGCGGGGTCGTCCGGGGCCTCATCCGGCCCGGCTACGAGGCCCGGGCGGGACTCAAGGTCGCCGACGTGGACCCCCGGTGCGTGCGGGCCCACTGCCATTCGGTTTCCGACAAGGCCCGGTCCATCGCCGGCGGGGTCCTGGAGGCCCTGCTCATGCTGGGTGCGCCTTGAAGACCCCGCCCCGTCCTGGCGCCGCCGAATCCCCTGAAGGAGCCCCTCGCGTGAACCTCACCTCCTACACCCGGTTCTCCGGCTGCGGCGCCAAGCTGGGCCCCGGCGTCCTGGCCAAGGCCCTCTGCGGCCTGGAGCAGCCCGCCTACCCCGACCTCCTGGCCGACTTCGGGGGGAGCGAGGACGCGGGCATCTTCCGCATCGGGCCCCACGAAGCCCTGGTGCAGACCGTCGACTTCTTCCCCCCCATCGTGGACGACCCGCATCTTTTCGGACGGATCGCGGCCGCCAACGCCCTCTCCGATCTCTATGCCATGGGCGCCCGCCCCATCACCGCCCTGGCCCTGGTGTGCCATCCCCTCAAGGCCCTGGGCCTGGAGCCCCTGCGCGAGATGCTCGCCGGCGGGCTGGAAGCCCTGGTGGAAGCCGGCTGCGCCCTCCTGGGGGGCCACAGCATCGAGGACCCCGAACCCAAGCTGGGCTACGCGGTGACGGGCCTGGTGGACCCCGCCCGGGCCTGGCGCAACAACACCCTTCGCCCGGGGGGGAGGCTCATCCTCACCAAGCCCATCGGCACGGGCCTCGTGAACATGGCCCTGCGCGCCCAGTGCGCCTCCCCTGAGGCCCAGGCCGCCGCCCAGCGCTCCATGGCCACCCTCAACCGCGCCGCGGCGGAGGTGCTGGCGCGGTTCCATCCCATGGCCGTCACCGACGTCACCGGGTTCGGCCTGGCCGGGCACGCCGCCGAGATGGCCGCGGGGGACTGCGGGCTCACCCTCCGCTTCGCCGACGTCCCCCTTCTGCCCGGGGTGGAGGAATACGCCTCCATGGGCCTCGTCCCCGAAGGAACCTACCGCAACCGGGAGGGCCGCCTCCACTGCGTGCCCGGCGAGGTGCCCCCCCTGGTGCTGGACCTGGCCTTCGACCCCCAGACCTCCGGGGGCCTCCTGGCCGCCCTGCCCGGGGACGAGGCCGAGGCCGCTGCGGCGGCCCTGCGGGAGGCCGGGGCCGGCGGCTGGATCATCGGCGAGACTGGCGGCGCCCCGGGCACCGTGCGGATCCTCTAGGAGGCTGTCCCCCGTGCGCCTCCTGGCCACCTACCCTTCCACCAGCGCGGCCCTCAGGGCCGAACACCGGCTCAAGGCCTCGGGGCTCGCGGTGGAACTCATCCCCGTCCCCCGGCAGGTGCGGAGCAACTGCGGGTTCTGCCTCCTGGTGGACGCGCCCGAATGCGATGAATCATTGCGTGCCAGCGGCCCCGACGGGCTTTGGCGCGTGCTCGACCCCGAACCCGGCACTCCCAGGAGACGCTATGAGCCCTATCCGTAGAACCCTCGACGCCCGGGGCCTGCCCTGCCCCCAGCCCGTGATCCTCACCCGCAAGGCCATGGCCGAGGGTGGCTTCGCCGCCCTGGAGGTCCTCGTGGACGACGCCGCGGCCCGGGAGAACATCCTGAAATTCGCCGCCTGGGCCCGGTGCGAGGTCGAGGAGGTCGTCACGGAGGGCACCCTCACCCGCATCGTCCTGCGACCCGGCACCCCGGGCGAGGCGGCCGAGCCCGCGCCGGTGGTCCCCGCCCCCGCCGGGGCCGCCACCGTCCTGCTCACCTCCGACGGCATCGGCGCCGCCTCCCCCGACCTGGCCAGGCTCCTCATGCGCGGCTTCCTGTACACCCTCACCGAGTGCGATGTGCCGCCGGTGCGGATCATCCTCATGAACGCGGGGGTGCGCCTGGCCCTGGAGGGTTCCGATTCCCTGGACAACCTCCGCACCATCGCGGACCGGGGGGTGGATATCATCGCCTGCGGCACCTGTCTGGAGTTTTATAAATCGACAGAGGTCCTTGCCGTGGGCAGAATTTCGAATATGTATGAAATTTCAGAGCATTTGCTGAGTGGGCCCAGTGTCATTCTGGGGTAAGCAGCCTTAATTCAGGTATATAAATAACATGATGGACGGGTCTTTATTGTCGTTCATCGGGGCACACCTAGATGATCAAATAATGGGGACCGAGAATCCCCAAAGACCCGAGTGAATTAATCATAGACAGGTCCGTTTTAACAATAATTAACATCAATTCACATCCCGCAGATCCGCCTTGATCTTCAGGGAAACCTTGAGAATTCAAAAACAAAAGGGCGACCATTCGCCTTGAATCTCAATGTTTTCTTAATGCACCCAGGCCTCGCAATACGCTGCCTTTTGAAAATTTTGTGAATTCGATGGAAATAAGCCTTGAAAAATCCCTTGGCCAAGGCTTAATGAATCCCGCCAATCGTCACGCAATTGCCACACATTGAAACCTTGAGTCCGCGCCCGCGAAAGGAGTTGACCCAATAGCGGATGGCTATGCCCTGCTTTTTTCAGAAGTTGTGTTTCCCACCTCACCTTCAAAGGAGCCAATCCTATGCACCGAAACCTCTCAAGGCTCGGACTGACAGCCTTGACCCTCGTGGCCGGGCAGATCCTGGTCGCCCAGACCGTCACCACTGGCGCCATCAACGGACGCGTGACCGACAAGACCGGCAACCCGGTCGCCGCCGCCACCGTCCGCCTCACCTCCGGCCAGGTCAGCCGCACCGTCGTGACGGCCGCCGATGGTCACTTCCAGGCGGGCCTGCTCAACGCCGGCTCCTGGACCGTCCAGGTCACCAAGGCCGGGTACTCCGCCACCCGCCAGACCCTGACGGTAACCATCAACACCGCCACCACGGCGAACCTCAAGCTGGACAAGGAAGGCTCGGCGACCGTCGAAGTCGTCGCCTCCAACGCCGCCATCGACACCACCAGCACCACCACGGGCGCCAACTTCAGCCTGGACACCCTCTCGGCGGTTCCCACGGGACGCGAGATGGCCTCCCTGGCCTACATGACCCCCGGCGTCACGACCTCGGGTTTCGGCGCCTCGAACGGCAATGCGGGCCTGGGCCTCGAGATCTCCATCGGCGGCGCCTCCGGCGCCGAGAACTCGTTCTCGGTGGACGGCCTGAAGACCAACGACATGCGCTATGGCGGCCAGAGCGTCACCATGGTGCAGGACTTCGTCGACCAGGTCGACATCCAGACCGGCGGCTACAAGCCGGAATACTCCGCCATGGGCGGCGTGTTCAACGTCCTCACCAAGTCCGGCTCCAACGATTTCGCCGGTTCGGCCTGGGCCAGCCACATCCCGGGCACCCTTTCCCCCAAGGCCAAGGGCACGCCCTGGTTCCGCGAACTCCCCGCCGCCAGCGTCACGGACGTGGGCGCCCGGGTGGGCGGTGCGTTCGTCAAGGACAAGTTCTTCTATTCCTTCGGTGTCAACTACACCCTCACGAAGGTCCCCACCTACCCGAACCTGAGCGACCTGGAGGTCGGCTCCACCAAGACCCCCGACCTGCAGTTCATGGGCAAGCTGCAGTACTACGCCACCACGGACAACCAGCTGACCCTCACCTACTTCGGCAACCGCTCCACGGCCACCCTGGACCGCGGCGCCGGCTCCCCCAGCAACATCTATGACGGCCGGGGCAACGCCGACACCAGCGGCGACACCGTCCACAACACCAGCAACTTCAACCTGATCTGGGACTCCACCCTCTCGCCCAACCTCACAATGTCCCTCAAGATGGGCCAGGCCAAGGCCGAGAACAACATCACGCCCAACTCCAACATCTCCCTCATCCGCGACCGGACCTACTACGCGGCGGGCGGCCCCGGTGAAGGCCTTGCGGACGAGCTGACCTACTGGGCCACCGGCGGCGCGGGCAACAATGCCAAGGAAACCAACACCACCACCCAGTTCACCGGGGACCTGACCTGGGTCATCGGCGCCGACCACTCCCTGAAGGTCGGCTACTCCTACCTGAAATCCAACTATGCGGACGTCACCCACCGCAACGGTGGCCAGACCTGGCAGTTGCAGAACTCCGCCGGCTTCCTGCGGGCCGTGAGGAACGTCTACGACAACGACTCCGAAGCCAACGCCTACTTCCAGGCCATCTACCTCCAGGACACCTGGCAGGTGAACAAGAAGCTGAACCTCTTCTATGGCATCCGCATGGAAGACCAGAAGCAGGTCGGCGCCAACGGCTCCACCTTCATGCACTTCAAGTTCACGGACTACATCCAGCCGCGCATCGGCTTCACCTACGATGCCACCGGCGACGGCAAGTCCAAGATCTCCGGCAGCTTCGCGCAGTACTACATGCAGATCCCCCAGCGCATGGCCATCCGGACCTACGGCAAGGAATACTACCACCTCCTCTATTACGGAGGCGCCGACACCCCCAACAGCACCGCCACCTTCAACCGCGCCACCAACACGGTAACGGTGACCGGCGCGCCCTACACCGATATCGACTACTCCACGGGCTGGTCCAACGACCCCCTGGCCGACGGCCTCAAGCTGCCCAAGCGCACGGAAGTCCTGCTGGGCTATGAGTTCCAGGCTACGGCCGCCAGCACGGTCGGGTTCCACGCCCGTTACCGCAAGCTCGTGGATCCCATCGAGGATTCCGAGATCACCGACAGCGACGGCGTGCCCCGCGATCCCAGCGATCCCGGCGACGGCGGCGGCCAGGCCATCATCTGGAACCCCCGCGGGAGCGTCACCTGGACCTCTCCCTTCAGCCACCAGAAGATCACCGTCAACGACACCCTGTACCCCGAGGCCTACAACGAGTACAAGGCCTTGGACGTCACCTACACCTACAAGACCTCCGACACCTACCTGTTCCTGGGCTACACCTGGAGCCGGGATTACGGCAACTACGAGGGCCTGATCAGCGCCACCAACGGTCAGCCGGACGGCGGCATCACCGCCTCCTTCGACTACTATCCCTACGTCGGCACCGGCTACCTGCCCACGGATCACACCCACCAGTTCAAGTCTTACGGCTACAAGAAGATCAAGGTCGGCAAGGGCGACCTGTCCCTGGGCTTCAACTTCCTCGCCCAGAGCGGCCGCCCCTACAGCCTCCAGGACGACGGCAGGACCAGCACCCCGCCCATGCCCGATCCCGGCGGCTACGCCAATGCCAACTTCCAGGACCTCAAGATGGGCAACAAGGGCCGCCTCCCCTGGCTGACCCGCCTGGACCTGACCTTCCACTACGACATGCCCATGGAAGGCAAGATGCACCTGGAGCCGTTCTTCGAAATCTACAATGTCCTGAACCACCGCCCCGAAACGGCCGTGCTTGAGCAGTTCACGGACCGCTACGGCAACGAGCAGGTGCCCGGCCGCTACGCGTCCCCCACCGACTACCAGCCGTCCCGGTCCTTCCGCTTCGGCTGCAAGCTGAAGTTCTAGGCCCCAGATCCACCCCGAAGGACCCCCGCCCCGGCGGGGGTCCTTTTCATGGATGGCTTTCCCGGGCCTTCGGCTGTATAAGATCCGCAGGTGAACCATGAACTCCCAGACTCGTGCTGAACTGCTCATGACCTATGCCCGGGGTCCCCAGGCGCTCCGGGACGCGGTGGAGGCGCTGCCCCCCGAGGCCCTCGACTTCCAGCCGGGCCCCGGGGCCTGGAGCCCCCGCGCCATCCTCCTCCACCTGGCCGAAGCCGAGGTCCACGGCTACCTGCGGGCCCGCACCCTCATCGCCCAGCCGGGCACCACCATCGTCCCCTTCGACCAGGACCGGTGGGCCTCCACCCTGGACGGCGCCGCCCAGCCCCCGGGGGAGGCCCTCGACCTCTTCCGCCTGCTGCGGGAAATGCTGGCCCGGCAGCTGCGGGCGCTGCCGGAGTCGGTGTGGGGACAGACACTCGTGCATCCCGAGCGGGGCACCCTGACGCTGGACCGGCTTCTGGAGCTGTACGTGGGGCACCTGGACACCCATCTGAAACAGCTCGCCCGGACCCTGGCCGCCTGGCGGGACCGCTGAGACGGGCTCTCAGCCATTTAGGCGTTGGCCGCGCCTTGCACGCAAAGTTACAATGAAGGGTTTGCGTACGGGAGTTGCCACCATGATCGGCCTTTGCCTCATCCTGCTCGTGGGGGGAACCCCGGCGAGCGCCCCCCCCAGACCCGCGGTGGAATTCGTGGAACTGCGCCGGGCCGTGGTGGTCCCCGCCGAGGCCCTGGACCAGGACCTGCCCGAGGCCGAGGCCGACGAGGCCCCCGAACCCGCGGCCCCCAACGCCCAGGTTCCCCTGCGCAAGGCCGCGGTCGTGCGGGCCACCGATCCCACCAAGGAGTACTGATGACCCTTCAGGAAAAATTCGACACCCTCCGGTCCCGCTACTCGGAGGCCATGAAGGGCGGCGGGCCGGCCCGCGTGGACAAGCAGCACCAGGGCGGCAAGCTCACCGCCCGGGAGCGGGTGGCGGCGTTCCTGGACGAGGGCTCCTTCGAGGAGGTGGACGCCCTGGCCCTCAACCCCACCCCCGGCGAGGCCAAGATGCCCGGGGACGGCGTGGTCACGGGCTTCGGCCGCGTCGACGGGCGCCCCGTGGCGCTGTTCGCCCAGGACTTCACGGTCGTCGGCGGCAGCCTCTCCCTCACCCATGCCCGGAAGATCTGCAAGATCATGGATATGGCCATGAAGGTTGGATGCCCGGTCATCGGGTTCAACGACTCGGGCGGAGCCCGCATCCAGGAGGGCGTCAATTCCCTGGCCGGCTACGCGGAGATCTTCCTGCGCAACACCATGGCCTCGGGCGTGGTGCCCCAGATCTCCCTCATCATGGGCCCCTGCGCCGGCGGCGCGGTGTACAGCCCGGCCATCACCGACTTCATCACCATGGTGCGCAACACCAGCTACATGTTCGTCACGGGCCCCGAGGTCATCAAGGCCGTCACCCACGAGGACGTGACCAAGGAGGAACTGGGCGGAGCCTCGGCCCACGGATACAAGTCCGGCGTGGCGCACTTCCTGGTGCCCTCGGACCTGGCGGCACTCGCCCACACCCGTGAGCTGCTCAGCTTCCTGCCCTCCAACAACCTCCAGGAGACCCCCCGCAGGGCGCCGCTCATCGAGATGCCCCTGGAGAATCCGGCCCTGGACGCGATCATCCCCGAGGACCCCAGCAAGCCCTACGACGTGCGCCAGATCATCAAGGGCGTGGTGGACGACGAGCACTTCTTCGAGGTGATGGACGCCTACGCGGGCAACATCGTCATCGGCTTCGGCCGCCTCGAGGGCCGCAGCGTGGGCATCGTGGCCAACCAGCCCGCGCACCTCGCCGGCGTGCTGGACATCGCCTCCAGCGAGAAGGGCGCACGGTTCGTGCGGTTCTGCGACGCGTTCAACATCCCGCTCATCATCATCGAGGACGTCCCGGGCTTCCTGCCCGGCGTGAACCAGGAGCACGGCGGCCTGATCAAGAACGGCGCCAAGCTGCTCTACGCCTTCTGCGAAGCCACGGTGCCCAAGCTCACCATCATCACGCGCAAGGCCTACGGCGGCGCCTACATCGTCATGGCCTCCAAGCACATCCGGGCCGACTTCAACTTCGCCTACCCCACCGCCGAAATCGCGGTCATGGGCGCGGACGGCGCCGCCAACGTGCTCTACGCCAAGGAGATCGCCAAGGCCGAGGACCCCGCCGCCAAGCGCGCCGAGATCGTGGCCGACTACAACGAGAAGTTCGCCAACCCGTATGTGGCCGCGGGCCTGGGTTACGTGGACGAGGTGATCATGCCCCGGGAGACCCGCAAGAAGCTGCTGCGTGCCCTCAACCTCCTGGAAGGCAAGCGCGAGTCCATGCCCCCCAAGAAGCACGGCAACATCCCGCTCTAGTGGACGGTCTTTTCATCGGATCCGGCAACGCCCTCCGCCCCGGCTGGAGGGCGTTGCTCTTCTACGTGGCGGCGGCCTTCGGCTACCGGCTGCTGCTGGACATCGTCCCGGGCGTGCCCAGGGCCGCGGGCCTCTGCGCGGTGCTGCTCCTGCTCTCGTGGCTCTTCCTGGCCCTGGAAGGCCGGCCCCTGGCCTCCCTGGGCCTGCGTCCGGGCGCGGCGTGGGCCCGGGAGTTCGCCCTGGGCGGCGCCCTGGGCTGCGTCATCATCCTCCTTTCGGCGCTGCTGGCGTACGGCGCGGGCGGCTTCCATCTCGCCAGGGGCGCAGGGGCGGGGGCCCTGGCCTCCGGGGCGGCCTACTACCTGCTGCCCGCGCTCAGCGAGGAACTGGGATTCCGCGGCTACATCTTCCAGCGCGTGGAATGGAGCCTGGGCACCCGCGGCGGCCTCGTCCTCATGTCCCTCCTGTTCGCCGCCGCCCACTTCTCCAACCCGGGAATGACCGGAACGACGCGGGTCCTGGCCGCCCTGAACATCTTCCTGGCCGGCGTCCTCCTGGGCCTGGCCTACCTCGGGACCCGCAGCCTCGCGCTGCCGCTGGGCCTGCACCTGGGATGGAACTGGTGCCAGGGCTCGCTTCTCGGCTTCGGGGTCAGCGGCACCCAGGCCCTGGGGTGCTTCGTTCCCGTGCCCCATGCCGGGCCCCTGTGGGTGACCGGAGGCGCCTTCGGGCTGGAGGGGAGTCTCCCCTGCACCCTCGTTTGCCTTCTGGCGGGTTACCTGCTGCTCTGTCGCTGGCCCGCTCGAGAGCCTAAGACGGCTTTTTTCAAGAAATGAATAATAGGTAAAAAATTTTTTTTCCAGTGAAAATTTTTTATTGATCTACGGGTCGTTTGTTCCCACAATGGTCCTGTCAACGTGGTCCAAACTTGAAATCCCGATATGCGGGAGCGGCTTCATGAAGCACCCCCTGCTGTGATCCAGGCCCAGTGCAGCCGCCTCTATCCTTTCCCAACCAGGGTGGCCCGGCGCCGTCGCCGGCGCGCCGACCCCCTTCCCCACCCGGAGGACTCCATGTCCAGTTCAGGCGTCTTGACCAACCTCGATACCCGCATCTCCGAGCTTGCGGCCAAGTACCTGCCGCTCGCCTCCGAAATGCTGCGTGAAGCGATCCGCATTCCCGCGGATTACGTGGACAAGCCCGTGGACCAGGGCGGCGACCCCGCCTGCGGCACCTCCAACCACGAGTTCCCCCGCATCGACTACCTGCGCAGGAAGATCGTCGAGATCAAGGCCGTGCGCCGCGACGAGGACGCCTTCTTCGACGAATTCGGCAATCTGGTCTGGTTCGTCGATGATCCCAACGACGGCATCGACCCGGACAAGAAGAAGGTCATCTACATCGACGGCCACACCGACACTGTCAAGCCGCTGCGCGCGCAGTGGCTCGCCAACAGCGGCGTGGACTGCTTCGACGGCATCGTGGACCCCGCGAAGGTCAACAAGACCTTCCTCAACAAGGAACTGGGCTACCTGCCTCCCGAAGGCGAGTGGAACCACCTCATCTTCGGCCGCGGCTCCGCGGACCAGCTGGGCGGCGTGATCAGCGCCGCCATCGCCACCAAGATCATGCTGGAACTGGAAGCCGAGGGCGCGCTCAAGGGCGTCATCGTGCGCTCCTACGCAACGGTCTGCGAAGAGGACAACGACGGCGCGGGTCCGATGTACCTTGTCCGCAAGGTGTTCCCCACCGCCAAGCCCCAGATCGTGCCCGACGTGGTGATCCTCACCGACAGCTCGGGCTGCTCGAAGAACGGCGCCCTGGGCATCTACCGCGGCCAGCGCGGGCGCATGCAGATCGAGGTCACCGTCACCGGCAAGTCCTGCCACGGCTCCATGCCCTGGGAAGGCAAGAACCCCCTGGAGTTCGGCGGCGCCATCCTGAAGGAGGCCGCCGACAAGTACGATCGCCGCATCGGCTTCCTGGACCACCCGTTCCTGGGCCACGGAACCCGCACGGCCTCCTGGTCGAAGCTTGACACGCCCAGCGACTGCGCCGTTCCCGAGAAGTTCACCTTCCGCTTCGACCGCCGCCTCACCATTGGCGAGACGCCTGAACAGTCCTGCGCCGACGTCGAGGCCCTGGATGCCGTGGCCGCCGCCCGCAAGGCCGGCCTCGGCGTGGAAGTCTCCATCCCCACCTACACCGAAGCCAGCTGGAAGGGCTTCGTGCTGAACAACCCCCAGGTGTACGTGGGCTGGGTCACCCCCGAGGAGCACCCCGCGGTGCAGGCCGCCGTGGCGTCCTACAAGAAGGTCATCTCTCCCAACGTGGACGGCAAGGTCGGCACCGGCGGCGTGGTCACCAAGGAGCCCCGCGTCGACCGCTGGGTCTTCTCCACCGACGGCGTCGGCTACCCGATGGCCATGGACTACAGCGTCCCCGGCAGCAAGGACAAGAAGTGGGTCGAAAACGGGATCTACAAGCACCCCGCCATGATCGGATTCGGCACCGGCATCGAGCAGAACACCCACAAGATCGGCGAATGCCTGGATGAGCGCGAGCTGCAGCACGCCGCGGCCTTCCTGGCCCGGTTCCCCACCGTCTACGCGGCGATGTAGCCTCAACCCCCCTGCCCCCCAAGCCAGACAGGTAACCCGATGGAAAAAGCATTCCGCCCCGCCCCGCTCGAGCTGATGGCCAGCTGGATCTTCCGGGATCTCGACGCCCGCGAGACGGTCCTTGGCATCCCCAAGGCCAATATCCAGATTCCCCACGCCAAGCTGGCGACGGAAATGTTCGGACACACCGTGGCCGCCCCCCTCGGGGTGGCCGCGGGACCCCACACCCAGCTGAGCCAGAACATCGTGGCCAGCTGGCTGTGCGGGGCCCGGTTCATCGAGCTCAAGACCGTCCAGATCCTGGACGAGCTCACCGTGAGCCGGCCCTGCATCGATTCCGCGGACGAGACCTACAACTGCGAGTGGAGCCAGGAGCTCAAGCTCGAGCAGTCCTTCGACGAATACCTCAACGCCTGGGTGCTCATCCACGCCCTGGCCCACCGCCTGGGCCTCAAGGATCCCGGCACGCACTTCAACATGAGCGTGGGCTACAACTTCGAAGGCATCCGCTCCGACCGCGTGCAGGCCTTCATCGCCCACATGCGCGACGCCTCCGACGCCCTGCCCGGAGCCATCGAGAAGGTGGCCAGGGTCTACCCCGCGGTGCGGGACCTGGCCATCCCCTCCCGCCTCTCCAACCACATCACCCTTTCCACCATGCACGGGTGCCCCCCGGCCGAGATCGAGCGCATCGCCACCTACCTCATCCAGGACCTGGGCGTGGACACGTGGGTCAAGCTCAACCCGACCCTCCTGGGCCCCGAGCGCCTGCGCGGCATTCTCAACGACACGCTGGGCTTCGACATCGAGGTGCCCGACGAGGCCTTCGGGCACGATCCCAAGTTCGCCGACGCCATGGCCATGGTGAAGAACCTGGCCGCCGTGGCCAAGGGCCGGCCCAACCGGTTCGGCCTCAAGCTGTCCAACACCCTCGAGGTGGTGAACCACCGTCCGGTGTTCCCCGCCAACGAGAAGATGATGTACATGTCGGGGCGCTCCCTGCACCCCCTGACCCTCACGCTGGCTTCGCTCGTGACCGAAGAGCTGGACGGGGCGGTTCCCATCAGCTTCTGCGGCGGCGCCGACGCCAACAACTTCCCCGACCTGGTCGCCGACGGCATGTATCCCGTCACCGTGTGCACGGACCTGCTCAAGCCCGGCGGCTACGCACGGCTCCAGCAGTACCTGGTCAACCTCGAGGACGCCATGACCTCCACGGGGGCCACGGACCTGCCGGGCTTCGTGAAGGCGGTTTCCGGCGGCCACGGCGCCCGGTTCAACCTTTCCCGCCACGCCATCCGCGCCGCCAGCGACGACACCTATTCCCGCCGCGCACGGCCCCTGGTCTTCAAGGGCGACCGCCCCCTGGGATCCTTCGACTGCATCGCCGCGCCCTGCGCCGAGGCCTGCCCCACCCACCAGAACATCCCCGACTACATGTGGCTCGTGGCCCACGGCCGGCCCGGGGAGGCCATGGACGTCATCCTGCGCACCAACCCCCAGCCCGGCATCACCGGCAGCGTGTGCGACCACAAATGCACCGAGCGCTGCGTGCGCAACTTCTACGACTCCCCCCTGGCCATCCGCGAAATCAAGCGCTTCGCCTTCGAGAACGCCACCCCCGCCGCGCCCGTCGCGGGCCCCGCCCGGGGCGTGAAGGTGGCCATCATCGGCGCGGGCCCCGCCGGCCTTTCCGCGGGCTACTTCCTGGCCCGCATGGGCTTCTCCGCCGAGATCTTCGAGGCCCGCAACGAGATGGGCGGCATGGTGAGCGGGGTCATTCCCGGCTACCGGCTCGCGAAGGAGACCCTGGAGGCCGACCTGGACCGCCTGCGGGCGCTGGGCGTCACCTTCCACTTCGGCAAGGCCCTGGGGCGCGACATCACCCTCGAAGGGCTGCGCCGGGACTTCCCCTTCGTCTTCCTGGGGGTGGGTGCCCAGAAGGGCAAGCGCCTGGGCATCCCGGGCGAGAACGCCGCGGGCGTCATGGACGCCCTGGAGTTCCTGGACAAGGTGCGCTCAGGCGCCCCCATGGACCTGGGCTCCCGGGTGCTGGTCATCGGCGGCGGCAACTCCGCCATGGACGCGGCGCGCAGCGCCCGGCGCCTGGTGAAGGACGGCGAGGTCACCCTCGTCTACCGGCGCACCCGGGCCCAGATGCCCGCGGACCCCGCCGAGGTGGAGGACTGCATCCAGGAGGGCATCGGCCTGCGGGACCTGGTGGCCCCGGATTCGGTGGAGGTCACCGACGGCAAGGTCACCGGCCTCGTGTGCGGAAAGATGAGACTCGGGGAGCGCGACGCCTCGGGCCGGCCGCGTCCCGTGGCCATCGATGGCGCCTTCGAGACGCTGCCCGCCACCACCATCATCCCCGCCATCAGCCAGGAGCCCGTGCTGGACTTCCTGGAGGGCCTCGGGGTGCGCCGCAGGAAGGACGGCACCCTGGAGGTGGATCCCGCCACCCGCGAAACCAGCCTGGAGGGCCTTTTCGCCGGCGGCGACGCGGTGCACGGACCCTCCTCGGTGATCCAGGCCATCGCCGACGGCCGGGCCGCGGCGGAAGCCATCGCCCGCCGGCACGGCGTGGCCATCCCCACGGAACCCCAGCTGGCCAAGGGCATCCCCGCGGCCGCCGCCATGGACAAGAAGAGCCGCACCCTGCGCCCCCAGACCGTCCCGGTGCTGCCGCTCACCGAGCGCGAAGGCTTCGCGGAGGTCATCCACGCCTTCAGCGCCGAGGCCGCCGCCCTGGAAGCCAGCCGCTGCCTGGACTGCGATGATCTGTGCAGCCTGTGCGTCACGGTCTGCCCCAACCGGGCCAACCTGGCCTATGCGGTGGAGCCCTTCACCCTCCAGGTGCCCACCCTGGTGATGCGCCAGGGGCGGCTCGTGGCCGAAGGGGCCCGGGACTTCCAGGTGGCCCAGGGCGTCCAGACCTTCAATGTCGGCGACTTCTGCAACGAGTGCGGGAACTGCGACACCTTCTGCCCCGCCAGCGGCGCGCCCTACAAGGACAAGCCCAAGTTCTGGATCGACGAGGAGGGCTTCAACGAGGCCAAGGGCGACGCCTTCCGCTTCGAGGCCCTGGCCGGCGGGGTGGGCCTGCGGGCCCGCCTGGGCGGCGAGGACCACACCCTGGCCGTGCGCGACGGCGTGGCCGAATACCGCACCGGGAAGATCGTGGCCCGCTTCCAGGCCCCCGGGTGGGACCTGCTCGGCTTCGAGGCCCTGGGCGCCCTGCCCGAAGGGACCCAGATCGACCTCGCCCCGTGCGCGACGATGCTCGGATTGCTGTTTGCCCAGGCCGAACTTCCGGTCTGATGAAAAATTTTCCAGGGACTGAAATTTTTTGTTGACGCGCGGGTCGTCTATTTTAAACTTACAGGCAAATCAACCGATCTTGCCCCCGCGCCGCCGCCAGGAAGCCATGCAGCCCCTCCCCTTTCCATCACGCCCGGAGAGGCGCATCCACGGAGTTTGAAATGAGCAACAATCCTGCGGTCCATCCCGTAGACGAGGTCCTGCCGCTGGGCAGGCTCTCGCTCCTGGGGATCCAGCACGTGCTCGTGATGTACGCGGGCGCCGTGGCTGTTCCCCTCATCGTCGGCGGCGCGCTCAGGCTCCCCAAGGAGCAGCTGGCCATGCTCATCAACGCCGACCTCTTCGCGTGCGGCGTCGCCACCCTCATCCAGGCGCTGGGCATCGGGCGCTTCGGCATCCGCATGCCCGTGATGATGGGCGTGACCTTCGCCGCGGTGAGCCCCATGGTCGTCATGGCCACCAACCCGGGCATCGGGATCACGGGCATCTTCGGCGCGGTCATCGTCGCGGGCCTCTTCGGCATCCTCATCGCACCCGTGGTGAGCTGGCTGCTGCCCCTGTTCCCGCCGGTGGTGACGGGCAGCATCATCTCGGTCATTGGCATCTCCCTGATGAAGATCGGCATCAACTGGGCCGCCGGCGGGCCCCACCCGGGGATCCCGGGCTACGGCTCCCTGGGCAACCTGGCCATCGCCGCCACGGTGCTCGCGACCATCCTGCTCATCATCCGGTTCGTGCGGGGGTTCTTCGCCAACATCGCGGTCCTCGCCGGGATCATCCTGGGCATGGTCATCTGCATCGCCCTGGGCCGCGTGAGCTTCGCCAACATCGGCGCCCAGCCCTGGTTCGCCGTCGTCAGGCCCTTCCAGTTCGGCTGGCCCACCTTCCACTTCGGCGCCGTGCTCACCATGTGCCTGGTGATGGTGGTGGTGATGATCGAGTCCCTGGGCATGTTCCTGGCGCTCTCCGAGATCACCGGCAAGCCCGTGGGGCAGAAGGAGCTCTCCGACGGCCTCCGCGTGGACGGCCTGGGCACGCTCATCGGCGGCGTCTTCAACACCTTCCCCTACACCTCCTTCTCCCAGAACGTGGGCCTGGTGGGCGTCACGGGCGTGCGCAGCCGGTTCGTGTGCGTGGCCGGCGGGGCGATCCTCCTGTCCCTGGGGCTCATTCCGAAGCTGGCCTTCGTGGTGGCTTCGGTGCCCCTCTACGTCCTGGGCGGCGCGGGCATCGTGATGTTCGGCATGGTGGCCGCCACGGGGATCCGCATCCTGGGCGGGATCGACTTCCAGAAGCACCGGAACGACCTCTACATCGTGGCCATCAGCATCGGATTCGGCATGATCCCCATGGTGGCCGACCGGTTCTTCCAGGAAATGCCGAAACCCCTCGAGCCCCTCCTCGGCAGCGGAATTCTCCTGGCCTCCCTCGTTGCTGTCGCGCTCAACCTGTTCTTCAACCAACTCAAACGCCGCGACGAGGCGAACGAGGAATCCATCACCGCCTCCAAGGCAAGCGAAGCCTGAGCACCCAAAAGAGGACTTTCAGGTCATCATTTCTTCAAGTTTCCCCCCCAACTCATGTGGCCACGCTGTTTCAGCCCGGCCCAAACCAAGGAGAACACGAATGAAGAAGCTCACGCTCGCCGCCCTGGGCATCCTCGCCCTCGCCACCCCCGCCAGCGCCGCCAACTGGAGCGACACGTCCATCGCCATCCGCCGGGGCAGCCAATACAAGGAGCCCGGAATCGCCGTCTCCATCGCCAAGACCTACGTGGCCCTGAACCACGTCTCCGGCTACGCCTACGGCGGCAACTTCTTCAACGTGGACCTCATCCAGTCCGACAGCAACGATCCTGCCAATTCCGAAGGCCCCGGCACCTCCGGCGGCGCGCACGAAGTCTACGCCACCTACAAGCACACCCTGAACTTCAGCAAGCTCTTCAACACCAAGACCGCCTTCGGCCCCGTGCGGGACGTCGAGTTCACCTTCGGTTTCGACTACGCCGCCAAGAACACCCGCTTCGCCCCCGCCGTATACAAGCTCATGGCCGGTCCCCAGTTGGCCTTCAACGTTCCCGGCTTCCTCAACGTCGCCCTCCTCTACTACAAGGAGAAGAACCACAACTCCTTCGGCACCTTCAACCCGCAGGGCGCCATGGACGTGACCTTCGATCCCACCTACCAGATCGCCGCCGCCTGGGGCATCAACGTCCCCCTGGGCAAGGTCAACACCACCGTCAAGGGCTTCGCCACCTACACCGGCGCCAAGGGCCGTGACGGCTCCTACGTGGAGACCAAGCCCGAGACCCTCGCGAACCTCCACTGGATGTTCGACGTGAGCCCCGTTTTCGGCGCCAAGAAGGGCACCTTCCAGATGGGCCCCGGCATGCAGTACTGGGACAACAAGTTCGGCGATCCCACCAACGACACCCCCGCCTCCACCCCCGCCGGCCAGGTCGTGAACCCCAGGACCACCGCCTTCCAGTTCTCCGTGGAATACCACTTCTAGAACCCGACCCCAACGCCGCGCGGGGGTTCGCCCCCGCGCGTTTTCCTCCAGGACCACCGCCATGACCCCATTCAGCTACCGGTGCACGGACTGCGGCAGAACCTATTCCCGCGACGAGGTCCGCTACCTGTGCCCGGAGTGCGGGAAGTCCTACCGCCCCGGCATCCCCCTCAAGGGGGTTCTGGAGGCGGTCTTCGACTACGACGCCATCGCCGCCGCCTTCGACCGGACCCGCCCGGACTGGAACCTCTTCTGCCCCGTGGAGACGGAGTTCCATCCGCCCCTGCCCGTGGGCGGCACCCCCATGGCACGGGTGGCGAGCCTGGGCGAGGAACTGGGCCTGGGCGAGCTCTGGGTCAAGAACGACGGCCTCAACCCCTCCGGCAGCCTCAAGGACCGCGCGTCCTTCCTGGTGGTCGCCGAGGCCCGGCGGCTGGGCATCGACCTCATCGTGGCCGCCTCCACCGGCAACGCCGCCTCGGCGCTGGCCGCGGTGTGCGCGTCCAGCGGCACCCGGGCCCTCATCTTCGTGCCGGAGAAGGCCCCCAAGGCCAAGCTGGTGCAGATGGTCCTCTACGGGGCGACCGTCGTGCCCGTGAAGGGCACCTATGACGACGCCTTCCGGCTCTCCCTGGAATACACCGACAAGCTCGGCGGCCTGAACCGCAACACGGCGTACCACCCGCTGACCCTCGAGGGCAAGAAGACCGTGGGCCTGGAGATCTGGGCGCAGGCGGGCTTCCGGGTCCCCGACGCGATCTTCGTGTCCGTGGGGGACGGGGTCATCATCGGCGGCGTGCACAAGGCCTTCGTGGACCTCAAGCGGGCCGGCCTCATCGACCGCCTCCCCCGCCTCATCGGCGTGCAGGCGGAATCCTCGGACGCCATCCACCGGTACGTGGAGACCGGCGTCTATTCCGACGCGGCCAACCCCACCACCCGGGCCGATTCCATCTCCGTGACCTGCCCCAGCAACGCCCACGGGGCGCGCAGGGCCATCCTGGAGAGCGGCGGCCTCACCCTCACCGTCACGGACGATGAGATCCTTTCCGCCCAGGCCGCCCTGGCCGCCCGCACCGGGATCTTCACGGAACCCGCCGGCGCCACCGCCCATGCCGGGCTGGTCAAGCTCCAGGGGGGCGCAAAGGCTCTTCCCTCTGGCGCACGCGCGGTTATCCTTGCCACGGGCAATGGCCTGAAGGACGTCGAGGCCCCCCTGTCCCGCATCTCCATCCCCCCCGCCATCGAACCCCGGCTGGAGTCCGTACCCCGATGAAGCTCGCCATCCGAAACGGCCGCGTGGCCCAGGGCGACACCCTCGTGAAGGCCGATGTCCTCGTGGAGGACGGTCTGGTCAAGGCCGTCGGCCAGGTGGGCCCCGCCGACCGGGACCTCGACGCCGCGGGCTGCTACGTGCTGCCCGGGTTCATGGACTTCCACACCCACGTGGACGACCACATCGGCCGCTTCTACCTGGCCGACAGCTACGAGACCGCGACCCGGGAGGCCCTGCTCAACGGGATCACCACTCTGTGCACGTTCGTGACCCAGGCCGAAGGCCAGACGCTGCGCCAGGCCATGGCCGCCGCCCGCGCCAAGGCCCTCGACCACTGCCACGGGGACGTGCTCTGGCACCTCACGCCCACCTCCTTCGGCCCCGGCGACCTGCGCTTCCTGGCCGCGCTGCTGGAGGCCGGATACCGCACCCTCAAGCTCTACACCACGTACCGGCCCGCGGGTCTCTACGTGAGCTACCAGGACCTGGGCGAACTCTTCGAGCGCCTGGCGCCGCTGGGTGCGACCTTCATGGTGCACTGCGAGGATGACGACATCATCGCCCACGTGGAGCCTTCGGCCCTGGATCTCTCCAAGGCCGTCTCCCACACGCGGCTCCGGTCCGAAGAGGCCGAAGTGGAGGCCATCCGGCGGGTGACGGCCCTGGCCGTGGCCAAGGGCGCCTCCCTGCACGTCGTGCACGTCTCCACCCTGGAAGGGGCCCGCGCCATCGTGGCCGCCAAGGGCGAGGGCGACGTCACCATGGAGACCTGCCCCCAGTATCTCTACCTGGACGACACGTTCCTGGAACGTCCCGACGGCCACCACTGGCTCTGCTCCCCGCCGCTGCGCGGGCATCGCGACGCCTTCCGGGCGCTGGCCCGGGAAGGCGCCTTCGACATGGTCGCCACGGACCATTGCGCCTTCCGCCCCGAGGACAAGGACAGCTGGAACGGCAAGGACCTGCGGCAGGTCCCCAACGGCATGCCCGGCCTGGGCGCCCTGCCCCACGTCACCTGGAAGATCTGGGAGGATGATCCCGACCGCTCCGCCCTGGGCCTGGCCACGCACCTCGCCCTCAATCCCGCCCTGAGGGCGGGGGTCGCGCACCGCAAGGGGGCCATCCTGCCCGGCATGGACGCCGACATCGTGGTCCTCGACCCGCAGGGTCCCGAGCGTCCCGTGCGCTCCACGGGCGTCCCCACCTTCGAACCGTTCCCGGGCTTCACCACGAAGCTGCATCTCCGTTCAGTACTGCTCCGGGGCGTCCCCCGGGTCCAGGATGGGCGCCTGCTGGAACCCGACCGTCCCCTGGGGGTCCCCCTCCAGCCCGATCCCGAAACGCTTCCTTTCAACTGATTCCTCAAGGAGGATCCCCATGACCGCGACCCCCACCATCACCGAGAACCTGCGCGCCTTCCAGGGCCTGAAGACGGACCTCTTCCACAAGGACTTCCTCCTCACCTGGGAGCATCCCGAGGAGGAGATCCGGGCCATCGTCACCCTGGCCGACACCCTCAAGCAGCTTCACAAGGCCGGCCATTCCTACAAGGCCTTCGACACGGGCCTGGCCATCTCCATCTTCCGCGACAACTCCACCCGCACCCGCTTCAGCTTCGCCAGCGCCGCCAACGCCATGGGCCTGGGCCTGTCCGACCTGGACGAGCAGAAGAGCCAGGTCGCCCACGGCGAGACCGTGCGCGAGACCGCCAACATGATCAGCTTCCTGACGGAAGTCATCGGCATCCGCGATGACATGTTCCTGGGCGAGGGCCACACCTACATGAAGGAAGTGGGCGACGCCCTCACCGACGGCACCGAGCGCGGCGTGCTCCACCGCCGGCCCAGCATCGTCAACCTCCAGTGCGACATCGACCACCCCACCCAGTCCCTGGCCGACCTGGCCTGGCTGCGCCAGCACTTCGGCAGCCTCGAGAACCTCAAGGGCAAGAAGATCGCCATGACCTGGGCCTACTCCCCCAGCTACGGCAAGCCCCTGTCCGTCCCCCAGGGCATCATCGGCCTCATGTCCCGCTTCGGCATGGACGTGCGCCTGGCCCACCCCGAGGGCTACGGCCTCATTTCCGACGTGGTGGACCTCGCCGGCCGGCAGGCCGCGAAGTCCGGCGGCAAGTTCACCGTCACCAACAGCATGGAAGAGGCCTTCGACGGCGCCGACATCGTCTACCCCAAGAGCTGGGCCCCCTACCAGGTCATGGAGCGCCGCACCGAGATGCTCAAGAACTCGGACAAGGAAGGGCTGCGCGAACTGGAAAAGGAGTGCCTGGCCAACAACGCCAAGCACACCGACTGGGAGTGCACCCGCAAGATGATGGACCGCACCGCCGACAAGAAGGCGCTCTACATGCACTGCCTGCCCGCCGACATCACCGACGTGAGCTGCAAGGCCGGCGAGGTCTCCGCGGAGGTCTTCGAACAGTACCGCATCCCCACCTACCAGGAAGCTGCCTACAAGCCCTTCATCATCAGCGCCCTCATGTTCCTCACGCGCCTGAAGGATCCCGGAGCCAAGCTCGAGCACATCGTCAACCGCGCCCAGGCCCTTCACCTGTAGGTCCCAGAGGAGTCACCCATGTCCAGAATCGTCAAAACCTACAACGAAGAAGTCGTGAAGCGCACCGCCAAGCGGTGCAAGGACCGGGGCATCATCATCCCCACCTTCGCCCAGATGCGCCACCCCGAGACCGCCCCCGAGTCCGTCAAGGCCCGCCTGAAGAACGTGGGCCTGTGGGACGTGGATCCCGCCAACCTCTTCCGCATCACCTGGAAGAACGACCATGAGACCGGCCTGTTCGGCGGTCCCAACCACCTGGAGATCCCCCGGGAGATCACCGGCGTCAAGGCCCGCATCATCGGCCTGGTCGGCAAGTACTTCCCCACCGGCGCCCACAAGGTGGGCGCGGCCTTCGCCTGCCTCGTGCCCCGGCTCGTGAGCGGCGAGTTCGACCCCGACAAGCACAAGGCCGTGTGGCCCTCCACGGGCAACTACTGCCGCGGCGGCGCCTTCGACTCGGCCGTGCTGGGCTGCACCGCGGTGGCCATCCTCCCCGAGAACATGAGCCAGGAACGCTTCACCTGGCTGGCGGAGATCGGCTCGGAAGTCATCGCGACCCCCGGCTGCGAGAGCAACGTCAAGGAGATCTACGACAAGTGCTGGGAGCTGAAGAATGATCCCATCCACATGATCTTCAACCAGTTCGAGGAGTTCGGGAATCCCGTGTGGCACTACAACGTCACGGGCCCGGCCATGGAGGACGTGTTCAACGGCATCAAGACGCCCGCCACGCGCCTGGCGGCCTACGTCAGCGCCACCGGCAGCGCCGGCACCATCGCGGCGGGCGATTACCTCAAGGCCCACCACCCCGGCGCCAAGGTCATCGCCACGGAAGCCTGGCAGTGCCCCACCCTGCTCATGAACGGCTTCGGCGACCACCGCATCGAGGGCATCGGCGACAAGCACGTGCCCTGGGTCCACAACGTCCGCAACACGGACGCCGTCGCCGCCATCGACGACGAGGACTGCATGCGCATCCTCCGGCTCTTCAACGAGCCCGAGGGCCAGAAGCACCTGGCCGGCCTGGGCATCAGCCAGGACGTCATCAAGAAGCTGGGCCTGCTGGGCATCAGCGGCGTCTGCAACATGCTGGCCGCCATCAAGGCCGCCAAGTACTGGGAGCTGGACGAGAACGACGTGATCTTCACGATCTTCACCGACAGCGTGGAGATGTACCGCTCCCGCCTGGAGGAGCAGACCACGGAGCACGGCGCCTTCACCGCCGTCGACGCCGCCACCACGCGGATCGGCAGCCTCGAGCGCCAGGGCGTGGACCACTTCAAGGAGCTCACCTTCCCCGAAAAGAAGGCCATCCACAACCTGAAGTACTACACCTGGGTCGAGCAGCAGGGCAAGACCTACGAGGAGATCTGCGCCCAGTGGGATCCCGAGTACTGGCGCCAGCTCTTCACGGAGGAGGCCGCGGCCTTCGACAAGCTCATCGAGAAGTTCAACCAGGAAGTGGCCCGGTCCTAGGCTTCCCCTGTTTGGGCCGGTGACGGGTGATATCATCACCACCCGTCACCGGCCTTTCCCTTGAACCCGGTATCAGGAACGTTCCCATGCGAATCCTCATTCACGGCGCCCCCGTCATCACCTTCGGCAATCCCTGCAAGGTACTGGAGGGCCAGGCCGTCCTCATCGAAGACGGGCGCATTGCCCGCATCGCGCCGAAGGCGTCCATCCCCGGACCCTTCGACCGCACCCTGGACGCCACCGGCAAGGTCGTCATGCCCGGCCTGGTGAACGCCCACATGCACTTCTACTCCACCCTCGTGCGGGGCCTGGGCAAGGCCGCCCCCAGCGCCAACTTCCAGGAGGTGCTCGACAACCTCTGGTGGCGCCTGGACCGCAAGCTCTCCCTGGACGACGTGGAGGTGAGCGCCGAGGTGATCCTCGCCGACGCCGTGCGCAAGGGCACCACCACCCTGGTGGACCACCACGCCAGCCCCTTCGCGGCCACCGGTTCCCTGGACCGCATCGCCAGCGCCGTGCGCCGCAGCGGCGTGCGGGCCTGCCTGTGCTACGAGGTCTCCGACCGGGACGGCCAGGCCGTGACCGATGCGGGCCTGGAGGAGAACGCGGCCTTCGCCCGGCGCTGCGCCGAGGAGAAGGACCCCCACCTGCGCGCCCTCTTCGGCCTTCACGCCGCCTTCACCCTCTCCGACAGGACCCTGGACCGCGCCGCCGCCATGGGCCGGGAGGCGGGGGTGGGCTTCCACGTGCACGTGGCCGAGGCCGCCTCGGACGTGGCGTTCAACCTCGACCACCACGGCCAGACCTCCGTGGCGCGCCTGGCCGCCCACGGCCTCCTGGGCAAGGGCAGCATCGCCGCCCACTGCGTCCACGCCACCGAGGCCGACCAGGAGATCCTGGCCTCCACGGACACCTTCGTGGCCCACAACCCCCAGTCCAACCTCAACAACGCCGTCGGCATCGCCGACGTCCTGGGCCTGGTGCGCCGGGGCGTGCGGGTGGGCCTGGGCACGGACGCCATGACCGTGAACATGCTGGAGGAGATCCGCGTGGCCATGTGGGCCCAGCACCTGCGGCAGGAGAACCCCACCTGCGCCTTCATGGAGATCGCGGGCACCCTGTTCACCCGGAACCCCGAACTGGCCACGCAGCTCTGGGGATTCCCCCTGGGCACGCTGGAGGAAGGCGCCGCCGCGGACGTCATCCTCGTGGACTACCACGCCCCCACGCCCCTGGACGGCAACACGGTCCTGGGCCACCTGGTCTTCGGCATCTCCCAGGCGACGGTGGACACCACTATCTGCGCGGGCCGGATCCTCATGGAGGGCAAGGTCCTGGCCAACGGCCTGGACGAGGCCGCCCTGGCCGCGAAGAGCCGCGAACTGGCCGTGAAGCTCTGGGACCGTTTCTAGCCATGCGGGGGTTCGGGGAGATCGCCGCCGGGCTGCGAACCCTTCCGGAGCCCTCGGCCCTGGCCACCCTGGTGCGCACCAGGGGAAGTTCGTACCGCAAGCCCGGGGCGCGGATGGTCTTCCGCCCCGGAGGCCTCCAGCAGGGCGGCATCAGCGCGGGCTGCATGGAGACCGACGTGAAGGAGCGGGTGGCGGCCGTGCTGGAGGGCCGCACCCCCCTGCTGGTCACCTTCGACCTGGGCAGCGAGATCGACCTCATCTGGGGCACCGGCATGGGCTGTGCGGGCCGGGCCGAGGTGCTCCTGGAGCGGGTGGAGCCGGGGCATGTGCCGCCCTGGCTGGAGCACTGCGAGCGGCTCGTGCGGGACCGGAAGTCCGGCCTTCTGGCCACGGTCTTCGGGGTCCGGGGCGAGGTGCCCATTTCCCCCGGGGACCGCTTCGTCTTCGAGGACGGACGCCCCCTCCAACCGGTCCCGTCCGCCCTGGAGGCCCCGCTCCGGACCCCCATTCCCTCCGCCGAGGCCCGCACCCTCCGGCTGGAAGGCGGGGAGGCCGATCTCCTCCTGGAACCCGTGGTCCCGCCCGTGGCCCTGTGGATCTACGGGGCCGGGGAGCACGCCATGCCCCTGTTCCGCCTGGGACGGGAACTGGGCTGGTTCCTGGGCCTGGCCGACCACCGCCCCGGCCTGGCCACCGCCGGGCGTTTCCCCGAGGCCGATCGCATCGTGGTGGGGCATCCCCCGGAATCCCTCGCCGGCATCCCCTTCGACACCCGCACCGCGGCCCTGGTGGTGAGCCACGTGTACGAGGCCGACAAGGCCGCCCTGGCCGCGCTCCTGAAGGCGCCCCTGGGCTACCTGGGCCTCCAGGGCAACCGCACGCGAAGCGCGCGGATGGTTCGGGAACTGCAGGCCGAGGACGGCCCCCTGACGGAAGCCGCCCGGTCCGTCCTGCACGCCCCCGCGGGCCTGGACATCGGGGCCGAATCGCCTGAACTCATCGCCCTCTCCATGATCAGCGAGGTGCAGGCCGTGCTCGCGGGCAGGCCGGGGCTGTCCCTCCGCGACCGGCAGGGACCGATCCATCCGGATTGACACGGGCTTGGCGGTCCCTACCCCTTGCGCTCGGCCTTGAACGCGCCCGGGCGCATCGGCAGCCAGTGGTCCACGAACAGCGGCTGGGCCACCTTGTCCGCGGCCTTCAGGCGGTGCAGGGTGCCCGACTGGTCCTGGCTGGCGGCCACGATGGCGAAGGCGTGGGCCAGGGCGGAGAACGTGGTGACGCTGCAGCTGAACAGGAGGTCCTCGCTGGGCACGGGGATCAGGATGTCGGCGTAGGGGGCCAGGGGGGAATCGGCGCGGTCGGAGAAGGCCAGGACGGGCACGCCCGAGGCCTTGGCGAAGACGGCGGAGTCCACGGTCTCCCGGCTGTAGGGCATGAAGCTGAGGACGATCATCAGGTCGTGCTCGCCCAGGTTGGCAACCTGGTTGGAGAAGTCCGAAGGGATGGCGGCGATGCAGGGCAGCCCCGCCTGGGTGAGATAGAAGGCCAGGATCAGGCTCATGACGTGGGAGACGCCCCGGCCCACGATCACGCGGTGCCGGGCCTGGGTGATCATCGCCACGGCCGTCTCCAGGGTGGTGTGGTCCACCACCTGGATGAGGCGGTTGAGGTTCTCGCCGTCCCGCCGGGCCACCTCGGCCAGGGCGCCGTAGATGTCGGTGGGGGCCTCCAGCAGCTCGAGTTCCGAATCCCCGCTCCGCTCATGGCAGGCCAGGCGGAGGGCATCCCGGAATTCGCTGAAGCCCTTGTAATCCAGGCGCTTGGCGAAGCGGACCACGGTCCCCACGCTCACGTTGGCGCGCTGGGCCATGGACTCGATGCCCCACAGGGCCCCGAGGAGGTGGTCGGACATGAGGACATCAGCGATCCGTCGCATCGCCTCGGGAAGGTCCCTGTAGGCTTCCGCGAGGCGTGACTGGATGGGGATGTCGGGTGCGGGATTCGTCATTTGATATCGATAAGTGTAGCACCATGGAGGGAAATCCCTGCAACCCCCGGCGCAGGTTATCCTGGGGAATGCGCTACGCCTCGCTCGCCTCGGGCTCCAAGGGGAACTGCCACGCCTTCTCGCAGGGCCCGGAAACCCTTCTGGTGGACGCCGGAATCTCCCTCAAGCAGATCCGGCTGCGCCTGGCGGAGGTGGGCTGGGACCCGGGTCAGGTGCGCGGGGTCGCCATCACCCACGAGCACTCGGACCACATCGCGGCCCTTCCCGTCCTGCTGCGCAACACGGACTGGGACATCCTCGCCACCCCCGAGACCCTCGCGCGGATCCAGGCCATCCAGGGCATCGAGATCCCCCGGTCCCGGTGGATCCCCCTCCGCGCGGGCGAGGCCGCGTCCTGGAACGGTTTGACCGTCCTGCCCTTCACCACGCCCCACGACGCGGCGGACTCCGTGGCCTACCGCATCGAGGCCGGGGGCGTCTGCGCGGCGGTGGTCACGGACCTGGGCCACCCCACCGCCCTGGTGGAGGACCACTGCAGGGGCCTCGACCTCCTGGTGCTGGAGGCCAACCACGACGTGCAGATGCTCCGGGAGGGCGGGTACCCCGCCGTGCTCAAGGCCCGGATCCTGAGCCGGGTGGGGCATCTCAGCAACGAGTCCATGGCCGAGCTCCTGGGCCGCGTGCTCTCCAGCCGCCTGCGCACCGTGGTCCTGGCCCATCTCAGCGAGCAGAACAACGATCCCGAACTGGCCCGGTTCACCGCCGGCGGGATCCTGGAAGGCACGGGGACGGCGCTGCACGTGGCGAGCCAGACGTCGCCTCTCCTGGTTGCGGACCCTGGACATTGAGCGGAGGATGATTCCATGACAACCCCCCGATTCCTCACCCGGACGGCCCTGGCCGTCACCGCCGCCGTCCTGCCCCTGGCGGCCCAGACACCCCTGTTCAACGACGCGCCCGCCTTCGGCGGTTCCAAGGTCTTCTCCGAGGGCATCAATCCCCTGGGGAACCCCGCGCGCTTCGACCGCGCCTCCGCGGGCTGGTACCTCACCTACGTGGACGGCGACCAGCGGGCCCAGGACAACCGGAGCCTGTTCCAGGACACCACCTCCGCGGACGCCGCGGTGGTGACCGCCGCCCTGGGCAAGCTCAAGGACGCACCCTGGGTCCAGCGCACCCGGGCCTACGGCATCACAGGATCCCGGGACGCCACCAACTTCGGGTTCACCCGCGAGGAGTTCCACACGGCCACGGCCCAGCCCGACCTGGACCCCGCCCATCTGTCCAGCGGGTCCGCCCTGCAGAACAACGCCTCGTACGTGGATGGCCGCCGGGCCATCGTGAACCGGGTCCATTTCGGCGGCGGGGCCCTGACCGCCGGGACCGCGGCCGGCTTCAACCTGCGCGTCGAGCAGTGGTCCCTGGGCGTGAAGACCCCCTACCTGAACCAGCTCCCCCCGGGCGTCTACACCTTCGCCCCCGGCGGCGCCTTCCCCTTCCGCTACACCGCGGACGAGCTCGCCCTGGGCCAGTCCGACACCGACCGGAAGTCCCTCATGGTGGCCCTGGACGCGGGCTTCACCACCGAGCTGGCCCAGGGCCTGCGCGTGGGCGTCACCGTCGACCAGCTCAACGGCAAGCGGCTCTGGGACGTGACGATGAACCCGCAGTACCGGGGCGCCCTGCAGCTCGACCTGGGCGCCAACACCCAGCTCACCCTCGAGAGCGACATCAATGCCACCATGCGCATGCCCTTCCCGGTCAAACAGCAGTCCAGCTCGGCCTCCCTGCGCTACCAGGTGAGCCCCTCGGTGATCTTCCTGGTGGGCGGCGAGCGCCGGAAGATCGGCGACGCCAGCGTGACCCGCCTGGGCGTGACCCTCCAGATGCGCACCGCCCGGATGTTCCTGGCGGTGGGCTTCCAGGCCGGCCAGGACAAGCCCCTCAAGGGCGCGACCCTCATGGTGAACTGATGGGCGGGCTCTTCCGGAAGGCCGCCTTCGTCGCCCTGGCGCTCCTGCCCCTCGCGGCGCAGCCCTCGGTCCAGGAAGTGGTGGCGCGCTTCGACGCCGCCCAGGCCAGGGTCGCCACCCTCCAGGCCCCCTTCAGCCTCACGATCCGCCGGGCCATGCTCAGGACTCCCACCGTGACGCGGGGCACCCTCTACCTGCAGGAATCGGACTTCGTCCATTTCAGCTTCGCCCCGCCCGAGGACCTGATCCTGCACCTGACCCCCAAGGCGCTCATCTCGTACAGCCCCGCGGAGGGCGCCGCCGAGCTCCTCAAGATCGGAATCATCCGGAACGCCAACCGCAAATTCCTGGGCCTGGGCCAGCGGCTTTCCTACCTTTCGGACTATTTCCGGATCTCGGCCGGGGACGGCAAGGGCGTGCCGGGGTCCATCCTGCTCACCCTCGAGCCCCGGAGCACCTCCGTGAGGAAGCGGATGCAGGTGCTGCTCATCTGGGTCGACAAGGAAACCTACCTGCCCCGGCAGGTGAACTGGGTGGAGCGCGGGGGGGATTCCTGGCTCCTGGAACTGGGGCCCCTGGTCACGAACCAGCCCCTTCCGGCGGCCGTCACCGGCTTCAAACTGCCACCGGGCATCCCCATCAAGGACGAGTTCAGCTTTTTTGCAACCAGAAGGAAGTAGAATTGGCCTTGGCATTCCTGGGGAATTCATGATCGTCATCTGCCCATCCTGTGCATCCCGGTTCCAGTACGGGGAAGAGCGCTTCCTGGGGGCGCAGTCCAAGCGCTTCCGGTGCCCGAAGTGCGGCGAGACCTTCGAGGTCATGAACCCGACCCTGGCGCCGGAACTCCCGCCCGTGCAGCCCACGCCCAGGCCCCTTCCCCCGGCCCCGCCCGAGCCCCCGCCCAAGGCCACCGAAACCAGCCGCCGCAAGGGCCGGGACGCCATGATGGACCTCACGAACCTGAAGAACGACGGCATGCCCTCCGGGCTGCGGTTCACCCTGGCCTTCCTCACCGGACCCTTCGCCTCCACCGTGCGGGTGCTGGATACCCCCCTGACCGTCATCGGCCGGGAGGAGGGGGACGTGGTGATCAGCGATCCCGAGATCTCCCGGCGCCACGCGCGCATCGAGATCCACCCCGACGGCACCGCCTGGCTCACCGACCTGGATTCCACCAACGGCACCTTCGTGGGCGGCGCCGCCATCGCCGGCCCCACCAAGCTCGCCGACCGCCAGGAGTTCTCCTGCGGCAGGAGCACCTTCATGCTGCTCATCCGGGACACCAACATCATCGGACTGGACTGACCGTGGCCTCGCCCTTCGAACCCTACCTCCACCAGGCCAGGGCCCTGTTCGAGGCCGGCGACATCGTGAAGGCCGGCCAGATCTGGCAGGCCATCCTGAAGCGCGACCCCGGCAGCGAAGAGGCCCGCGCCGGGCTGTACAAGGTCAAGGCGCACTTCGACGCCCGGGCCACCCAGGACGGGCTGCGCGCGGCCCCCGAGCCCGCAGCCGACCGCCAGACCCTCACGCCCCCCAGCCCCGAGGTGAACAGCCTGCTGGACGCCGGATGCGCCCTCTACGACGCCGGGCTCATCGCCAAGGCCATCACCACCTGGGAGCTGGTACTGCGCCAGGACCCGGACAACGCCCTGGCCAAGGGCTACCTGGACGGGGCCCGGCGCAAGCTCGAAGTGGAGAGCGCCCCGCCCCCGCCGCCCCCGGAAGCCCCGCCGGCGCCCGGAGCCCCGGACGAGATCGACAAGCTTCTCCGGGACGGCTGCACCCTGTACGACATGGGCCAGGTTGAGGACGCACTGAAGAAGTGGGAACGCATCCTCGCCATGGATCCCCGCAACACCCTCGCCCAGGCCTACGCCAACGACGCCCGCAGGGACCTGGGCCTTGCGCCCGTGGCCGGCGGCGCCCGCCCCGCCCCGTCTGCCGCCTCCCCCCGGGAGGTTCCGGTCGGCGGAGACGACGAGACCTCCCACGCGGAAAGGCTCGTGCGCGAAGGGGTCCAGATCTATGACATGGGCATGGCGGAAGAGGCCATGGAGAAGTGGCGGCAGGCCCTCGCGCTGGAACCGGGGCATCGCGACGCCCTCGGCTACCTGGAGATGGCCCGCCGCGACCAGGAACAGGCCTCCCCGGCCAGCGCCCCGCCCAGGGCGGAACCCCCTCCCAGGGCCGCCGCGCCGTCCGATCCCCTTGAGCCCAGGGTCCTCGCCGCCGAGAACCTGCTGCGCAACCAGCAATTCGAGGAGGCCGCCTTCGCGTTCCAGCGCCTCATGGAAGCCGGTTCCCGGGATGCCCGGGTCCTCCATGGCTACCAGCAGGCCCGGTCCGTCCTCGGCGCCCGGGAGGTGGCTCCGGCCGTGCCGGTTCCGGCCCCCGTCCCCTCCCCGGCCCCCGTGGACCCGCCCCGGGCGCTGACGGTCAAGGCGCCCTCCCGCGGCGGCCTGAAATTGCCCGCCTTCCTGGGTGACCACGCCCTTCCGCGGTGGCTGGACAGCCCCTCCCGCGTCACCCTGGCCGGCGGCGGCGCCGTCCTGCTGGTGCTGGCCCTGCTCGGCTACCGCCATTTCCAGCGCAACGCCGCCCTCACGGATGCCGTGGCCGCCGCCAAGGCCACCGCCATGGCCCCCGTCGCCCGGCGGTCCCAGGTCGTCAACCTCGGGGAGACCCCGGAGGAGATCCGCAGCGAGTGCACGCACGCCCTCACCGATGATCCCCTCACCGCCTACTTCCGGGCCCAGGAGCTCCTTCGGCTGGACCCCGGCGACGCCACCGCCGCCCAGCTCCTGGGGCGCGCCCGCGGGCGCATGGCCGCGGTGCCCCCCGTGGGGTCGGAGAAGGACCTGGACCGCAGCATCAAGGACGGCGACCTGGAATCGGCCCGCAACGCCGTGGGCGACCAGCTCCGCAGGAACCCCGACGATCCCGAGCTCAGGGCCCGGGCCCGCACGATCTACCTGGCCCTGGTCCAGATCAAGGCCACCGGCGAGCATTTCAACGAGGCCCGGGAGCTCCTGAAACAGGGCCGGGCCATGTTCCCCCAGGACCGCACCTGGGCCGCCAGGCTCCGCCTCCTGGACGAGATCCAGGCCATGGGGAAGGCCACCCGGTCCGCCTGGATCCCCCTCCTGGGCTGAAGCCGTGACCCGCCCCCCGTGCCCCAGCTGCCATACGCGCATCATGCCCCTGGCCCAGGAGTGCCCGGTGTGCGGCCTGCCCGTGGCGCGCCGCCCCCTGCCCCGGCCTCTCCTCTTCCAGGCCAGCGCCCTCTCCGGCGCCGTGGCCCAGCCCCGGGAGGAACGCCTGGGCATTTCCGTGCCCGCCCTGGGCCGGGTGGAGCCCCTGACCCTATCCGAACCCATGGAGGCCCTGTCCGACGCCTCACCGGCCCTGCCCGAGCTTCCCGCCCGTCCCACCCATGAACTGGATCTCCTGGATGCCTTCTGGCCCGTGGTGAGGATGGAGGCCGCCGAGTTCGCCGCCCTTGCGACGCTCAACGCCTTCCTGGTCCTGGTGGCGTGCCTCGCCTCGGGCGCAGGGCCCTCGCGGCTCTACGGCGAGTTCTGGGGGTACCTCCTGGTGGTGCACGCGACCCTTTCCTGGGCCTTCCTCATGGTGCCCCTGGTCCTGGTGGGGCAGTCCCCCATGATGGGAATCCTGCGCCTGGCCGTGGACACGGACCAGCCGGAACGCCGCATGGCCTTCTCCCTCCTGTACCTCGTCTCGGCCACCGCCTTCCCCCTGTCCTTCCTGTGCATGGTGCTGACCCCCGACCACCGCACCCTCGCCGAGCTGCTCTCGGGCAGGGAGATCCAGCAGATGCCGTATGCGAGGATGCGGTAGGCCGGCTAGTCGGGGAGATGCATGCGAACCGACGTCACGATCACCCCGGGCACCAGCATCAGCGAGGCCTTGATCCGGAAGGCCATCTGGTTGTGGAGGAGCCGCTGCCACCATTTGGACGTGACGTACTCCGGCAGGATCATGGTCAGGCACACCTCGGGTTCCGCGAGCCTGAAGCGCTTGACCTCCTCCAGGATCGGCTCGACCACCTTGCGGTAGGGGCTGGGCACGCTGCGCAGGGGGACGCCCATGCCGTAGTAGGACCAGTCCGCGCGCAGCTTCTGGATGGCGGGGCTCTCGTGGAAGCCGTCCGAGCCCAGGTCCACGGTGAGCGCCTCCACCCGGTCCCCCGAGATGAGGCGTGCGTAGGAGAGCGCCTGCACCGTGCCCGCGTGCAGGCCCGAGATCAGGACGATGGCATGATGCTTGGACGGGAGGAAGGCGTCGGTGCGGCTCGCGGCCAGGGTCGACTTCACCCGGATGTAGTGGCGGTGGATGTTGAAGAAGGTCATGACCAGGATCGGCACCAGGACGGTGACGATCCAGGCGCCCCCCGCGAACTTGGTCACCGCGATGTCCAGCATCACGATGCCCGCGGCGCAGGCGCCCACGCCGTTCACCGCGAGCTTGAACTTCCAGTGCGGGCCTCGCTTGCGGTACCAGCGGACCACCATGCCGGACTGGCTGATGGTGAACCCCAGGAACACCCCGAGGGCGTACAGGGGCAGGAGCACGTCGGTGTTGGCGTGGAACAGCACCACCAGGCCCCCCGCCAGCACCGAAAGGATGAGGATGCCGTTGGAGAACACGAGCCGGTCGCCCATGCTGGTGAACTGGTTGGGCAGGAAGCCGTCCTTGGCCTGGATCGCCGCCAGCCTCGGGAAGTCGGCGTAGGCGGTGTTGGCGGCCACCACGAGAATGGCGAAGGTAAAGCCCTGGAGCACGTAGTAGTAGATCTTCGCGGGCAGGGTCACCAGCACCCCGCCGGTGCCGAGCACCTGCCTCGAGAGGTTGGAGAGCAGGGTCTCCTGCACCATCGTGGGGTCCGGGCTGTGGCGGTAGGTGATGCCGAAATGGTGGCTGAGGAGCGTAATGCCCATGAACATGGTTCCCAGGAGGAAGACCATCCAGGTCAGCGTCATGGCGGCGTTCTTGCCGGACGGCTCCCGGAACACGGCCACCCCGTCGGAAATGGCTTCGACCCCCGTGAGCGCGGTGCAGCCCGCGGAGTAGGCGCGCATGAAGACCCACACGAAAGCGAGGCCGGCCAGCCGCGGCGCCTGGTGGGTGGCGGCCTCCACCTGCGCCGGCGCGACGTCGGGGCTCAGGATCCACCGCACGGCGCCGATGGCGAGCATGCCCATGATCGAGATGAGGAATCCGTAGGTCGGGATGGAGAACAGCATGCCGCTCTCCTTCACGCCCCTGAGGTTGGCCGTGGCGATGAAGCCGATGGCCAGGAGCGTCAGGGAAACGTTGTAACCCTGAAGCGCCGGCACGGCGGCGGTGATCGCCGCGATGCCGGAGGAGACGGACACGGCCACCGTAAGGATGTAGTCCACCAGGAGGGACGCGCCCGCCGTCTGCGCCGCCATCTCGCCCAGATTGTCCTTGGCCACAAGGTAGGCGCCGCCGCCGGTGGGGTAGGCGAGGACGGTCTGGCGGTAGCTGAAGGCCAGGATGACCAGGAGGGCCGTGATGCCCATGGCCACGGGGACCGACAGACCGAAGATGGCCGCCGCCGCGGCTCCCGCGGCCACGGCGCCCCCGTGGCCCAGGGCGGTGGAAAGGGAAGCCATGATCTCCTGCGTGGCGTAGGCCACCGAAGACAGGGCGTCGGAGGAGAACACCGCAAGGGCGATCGGATTGCTGATCCGGTTGTGGTGGCTCTCGTCACTTGCCAGACGGCGGCCGAGGAGGAGACGTCGAAAATCAGCCATATGGACCCGTGAGAGACTTCCCTTCCCTGGATTATGCCCCAGGAACGCGCCCCAGAACCATGGCGGCGGGACGGATTCGGAGGGCCTCCATCACGTGGACCTGCCCCGGCGCCACCGGCCACACCCACCGCTGATGACCTTCCACGGACCGCCCCCGGAAGGCCCCCGCCACGTCGACCCCGCACAGCGGGTCCTCCGCCTCCAGCGGCAGGTCCGCTTCCAGTTGCGAGGTCCAGGGTTCGGCCAGGGGACCCAGGCGGAAGGGCGCTTCGCCGAAGAGGACGCCCCGGTCATGCAGGAGCCAGAGATCCGCGCCGCTTTCCGCGAGGACCTCCAGGAAGGCGGCCACCGCCCGGGCCGTCCAGGCCCGCAGCGCGGCGTCCAGGGGATCCTCCTCGTCGTTCCAGGGGCTGGCGCCGCGGAAGGCCTCCTCCACCGCCCTCTGGGCCAGGACGCCGAACTGGCCCATCACGTTGGCCGACAGGATCGTGGCGGGCCGATGCTCGGCGATCCAGGCCCGCAGGGACCCGGCCGCCGGATCCAGGGAGCCCAGGAGGCCGGCCAGGCGCCGCGAGGCGGCCCGGGTGACCCGCACCCGCCCCGACCAGGGCTGGCGGGCGGTCCTGAGGGCCGTGGTCCGCAACGCCTCCATGCCCCCCGTGAGGTCCTGGAAGACCCACGGGGCCCAGCGCCGATGGCGCAGGAAGGTGAGGATGCGGCTCCATGGATCCGCGTCCCACCCCACGGTGCCCGGGGGCGCCAGGGCCCAGGGCACCTCCAGCCCCGACCCCGCGCCCAGGACGAGGGCGGGACCTTGCGCTTCCTTCAGGCCCTGGCCCAGGAAAGCCCGGGCGGCCTCCAGGTGCCCGCCCCACGCCCCCCGGCGCCGGGCCAGGTAGGCCCGCTGCTCCCGGGCCAGGATCGACGCCAGCGTCCGGTCCATCACCGCTTCCAGATGTCGAAGGGCTGGGTGCCGATGAGGGCGTTGAACGACCCCGAGGAGGGTCCCCACCCCGATCCCGGCTGGTACGAACGAAGGAACCCGTAGCTCAGCTCCACGTAGAACCGCGCGAAGATGGTGCGCACCAGGGCGCCGGTGCCCATCAGGCGCCGGTCCCGGAACAGGTCCCGGGAGCTGCCCGCGGCGACCGCGTAGTCCAGGCGGGGCACCACCTGGAAGGAAAGGCCGAAGGGCCCCGCCATGCGCAGGGGGATCCCGAGCTTGGCCACCGCGAAGCCCGGCGCCTGGAGGCCCAGGGCCTGGGATCCCACCAGGAAGGACGGGCCGCCCAGGTTCCAGAACCGGTCCAGGGGAAGGTTCCGGCCGTAGCCCCACTCCAGGTCCAGGTCCAGCCCCAGGTTCGCGCTGGCGCGGGCCGAGCCGAAGGTGGTGATGCCGCGCGCCCGCATGTAGCCGAAGCGGAAGGTGCTCGCGGGCAGCTGGTCCGCGAGGCACTCCCCGAGGGCGTAGCGGCCCCTCAGGAGCAGGCCCTCCCTGGGGAAGGTGTGCCGGTCGAAGTTGTCCCATTCCGTGGAGAGTTCCAGGGTGCGCTGGTGGCGCAGCACCCGCGTGCCCTCCCACGCGCGGGAGGCTTCCCTCCAGGTGGTGGCCAGGCCCATCTTGCCCGTGCCCATGTTGCCGTACCGCACGTAGCCGCCCACGCCCAGGTCCTGGGTGGACACCACGGCGCCCGCGGCGCCCAGGGCCAGTTCGGCTGAGGGATAGTCCGGGGCCCGTTCGAGACGCTGGCGGAACGCCGAGGCCCAGAATTCCATGGCGAACCCGGGGAAGGCCAGGAAGACCGGCCCCTGCAGGGCCAGGGAACCCGTCTGCTGGAGCCGGTTCCGCGCCCCCGAGAGCTCCCCTTCCACCCCGAACCCGCCGAAGTTCTCGGTGCGGTAGTTGATGCCCGTGGCCGCGCCCAGGGTGGTCTCGTAGCCCAGGCTCAGGTCGACCGCCATGGCCTTGTGGTGCACGGGCGTCAGCTCCAGCACGGCGTCCGGGGTGCCCGGAGCGGGCCGGATCTGGGCCCGCAGCTCGGACAGGTGGAGCCTTCGCTCGGCCAGGTCGATGTCGTTGCGAAGCCGCGTCGTGTGGACGATGCCGCCCCGCGCGTGGGCCAGGAGGCGCTGGAGGTAGCGGGACTCGTAGTCGGCCCGCGCGTCCCGCACCACGACCTCCCGGATGGCGGGTTCGTGGACCACGATGAGCAGCTCGCCGGTGGCCTCGTCGAAGCCCGAGCCCCGGACGTCCACCAGGGGGGTGCCTTCCGTGACAAGGCGGTGCACGAAGCCGCTGAGGAACGTGCCGAAGGTCTCGGGGTTGAAGGGCTCGCCCAGGGCGAACTGCGCCCGGGCCGGATTCTCCAGGGTCCGCACCAGGCGCGGGCTCCCCTGGACCGAGACCGAGCGGATGCGTCCGAAGGGCGTGACGTCGATGTGCAGCGTGCCGCCATCCACCCTGGCCGTGGCGTCCCGGGCCCAGCCGTGGAGCAGCAGCTGCTGCAGGGCCACCTGCACGTCCTGGCGGTGCACCGGCCTGCCCGGGGGGAGGGCCCGGCCCAGCATGGCCGTCGCGGCGGTCTCCAGGGGGCGCACCGTGTTGACGGCCACCGCCGAAACGGGCAGCAGGTCCCCTGTCCCCTCGAGGCCCAGGATCGCCTCCCTCAGGGCGGGAAGGCTGGCGTCGAAGGCGTCCCGGCCCGCCTGGATCATGGAGGGCAACTGGCTCCCGTACTCCAGGAAGTCGGTGGTGCGGAGCTCGGGCCTCACCAGCACCGTCGCCGCGGCCCGGCTCTCCCACTGCCGGCGTTCCACCACCAGGTCGAGGCTGCGCGCGGCCAGCGAGAAGAAATTCGTCACCGAGGCCTTCTGGAAGGGCATGCTCACGTCCACCGCGAGCACCACGTCGGGCCGGAAGATACCCCGGGCGATGAAGACCGGGAGGTTCTCCACCAGGGCCCCGTCCACGTAAGGCTGTCCGTCGATCACCACGGGCCGGAACGCCCCGGGCACGGCCATGGAGGCCCGGAGCACCTCCACCAGGTCGCCCCGGTCGAACACCTTGCCCCGGCCCGTCTCCAGGTTCGTGGCCACCACGCGCAGGGGGTGCTTGAGCCGGTCGTAGTCCCCCCCGGAGAAGTAGTCGGCGCGGGTCATGAGGCCTTCCAGGGTCTTGCGGATCTCGACTCCCTCCCGCAGGGCGAGGGCGAAGGAAGGCACCCCGGCCTCCAGGCGCAGCGACATGAGCGTGCCGTTCTCGGCCTCGTCCTCCTGCAGGGTCCGGCCCAGGGTGCGCCCCAGGGGATCCAGGAAGGACCGGTTGAAGTCCACCCGGGTGAACAGCTCCTCGATCTCGCGCCCGGAGAAGCCCCCGGCCATGAGGGCCCCCATGAGGGACCCGGCGCTGGTGCCCGTGATGCTGTCCACGGGCACGCCCACCTCCTCCATGCGCTCGACCACGCCGATGTGGGCGACGCCCCGGGCGCCGCCGCCGCTGAGCACCAGGGCCACCTTCGGACGCCCGGGGATCTCCACCTTCGGCGAGAACGTGAAGACCATGTCGGGGGGCACCACCTTGACTTCGATCGCCCCCTGGGCGAAAGCCAGGGCGGGCGCCAGGAACGCCGCGCCGAGCCTCATCCCGCGAGGACGGCCTTGCGCTGGGCTTCCATGAGCGCCGCGCATCCCTTCAGCCCCAGGTCCAGGAGGGACGTGGCCTCGAGCCTGCTGAAGCTGCGACCCTCCCCGGTGGACTGGAATTCCACCACGGCCAGTTCGCTCTCGGCCCCCGTGGGCCGCGAGGCCACCAGGTTGCAATCCACCGCGGCACGGTGGTCCTCCTCGTATTCCAGGTCCAGGATGAGCCCCTGGCGCAGGCCGGGGCACCCTTCCAGGATACCCACGCTCACCGCCGCCACCTGATGGATTAGTGCCTTCTCCAGGCCCCTGGCCTTCAGGGCCAGGGCCAGGGCCACCCAGGCGCCGGTGATGGACGCGCAGCGGGTCCCGCCGTCGGCGTTGACCACGTCGCAGTCCAGGGTGAGCTGCACCTCGCCCAGCGCCGCGAGGTCCACCGCCTGCCGGAGGCTGCGGCCGATGAGGCGCTGGATCTCCACGGTCCGGCCCTGCTGCTTGCCCTTGGCGGCCTCCCGCGCCGAGCGCGTGTGCGTGGCCCGGGGCAGCATCCCGTACTCGGAGGTGATCCAGCCCTTGCCCCGGCCCCGCATCCACTCCGGCACGCGATCTTCGAGGCTCGCGGAACAGAGCACGTGGGTGTTCCCCAGCCGGACGAGACAGGAGCCTTCCGCATGGAGCTGGACGCCCGTCTCCAGCTTCAATGGCCTTGATTCTTCTGGCATTCTCATCGCGCTAGACTCCCGGCTCGATCTTTTTCACCCGAAATTCGTGCCTGCCCCCTTCAAAGGGGGTTTCCAGGAAGGTTTTGAGGTAGTATTCAGCTTGAAGCGGATCCGTCAGCCGCTGGCCGAAAGCGATGGCGTTTGCGTCGTTGTGCATCCTGGCCAGCCTGGCGTGCTCAGGTGAAGTCACCAGGGCGCAACGGATGCCCCTGTGGCGGTTGGCTGCAATGCTGATGCCGATGCCGGACCCGCAGACCAGCACAAGGCGTTCCCACGAATCCATTCCTTCCGCAGCCCGGTGCGCGAAATCCGGATAATCCACAGAGGCATGGCCATAGGTTCCAAAGTCCACCGCCTCGTGTCCCTGGGCCAAGGCCCACGCCTTCAGGCGCTCCTTGAGGTCATAACCTGCATGATCGCTAGCAAAGCCGATTTTCATAATGCATCTCCCATCCTTGAGGGTAACTGAATGACCCGGCCCATCCTCCAGTATCGTCCACTGGACCGGGGTTTTCTCCTGTGCATGCCCGGCGAGGGCACCAGCCAGGACTGGCAGCGGACCCTGAGGACCCTGCCCGGCAACCTCCACGGCCGCGACCGGCTCACGCCCGCGCGAGCGCGCCTGTTCCTTCCGGATTCCAGCCTGGTGGAAACCCACACCGTGCCCCTCCGCTGGCAGCGGGCCCTGCCCTGGCTGGCCTCCATGTCCACGGACCCGGAAAAGGTGGGCGGCAGCCTGGCCTTCTGGGCCTCGGCCCTGCGTCTCCTGCAATCCCTGGTCATGCGCGGCGCCCTGCTTCCCCAGCTGGACACCCGGGGCAACCCCTGGCGGGCCACCTGGGGCATCAGCCTCACCAGCCCAGCCGACCGCCAAGCCCTGGATGAACTTCTCAAATCCATGCCCCCCTCCGTGCTCGCCTTTCCCGAGGACGACGGGTGGATCTTCACCAAGGGCCTGGCCCTTGGCGCCCTCGAGACGGAGGAGGTGGACGACGACCTGGCCCAGCCCCCCGCGCCGGCGTTCATCCTGAAAGCCTTCCTGGAGGACGGCGCCGATTTCCTGGTCCGCTTCGTGGCCGGCTCCCTGCGCCAGGGGGAGGACCCCCGCCTGGGACTCATCCACCGGCTCCGCGGCCACAAGCGGGACCGGCTGCCCTGGGACGAGCGCCTCATGGTGGCCCTGAGCCACCCCATGAACGAATTCCCCACCATCGGCGTTACCGAGCGCACCCTGGGCGAGCAGCTCGAGCAGTGGAGCGAAGGCGCCCGGGTCCAGTGGATCCGCCCCAGCCTCAAGCTGGAGGCGCCCCCGGTGCCCGCCGAGGTGGATGCCATCCACGAGGCCGACCGCCTCTCCGAGGCCGGCTGGATCCTCCGGGTGGGCCTGGAGACGCAGGAGGAGGATTTCATTCCCGTGGCCCGCCTTTGGGAACCCTCGGTGGAACCCGAGGTGCTCGAGGCCCGCAAGGTCCTGCTTCGCGGCCTGGCCCGCGCCATGCCCTTCTTCCCGCCCCTCCAGGGGGCCCTCTCGGGCATCCAGCCCGAGGACCTCCCGCTGCTTCCCACCGAGGCCTGGCAGTTCCTGACCCGCGGCGCCGCGCAGCTCAAGGAGGCGGGATTCCTGGTGCACATCCCCGAGCAGCTCGCCGAATTCGGCGGCGCCCGGCGCCTTCGCGCCAAGGTCAAGCTGGGCGCCAGGCGCATCGAGGCGGCCCCCGAGACGGCCGCCGCCCAGGAGGGCCTGGACGGCTCCGTGTCCGCGGACTGGTCGCTCATGCTGGGCGACGACAACCTCGACCTGCAGGACTTCGCCCAGATGGCCAGCCTCAAGCACCCGCTGGTGGCCTGGAAGGGCAAATGGGTCGCCCTGGATCCCGAAACCCTCAAGCAGATCACCCAGGTGATCCAGGCCAGCCGGGGCGCCGGCTTCGAGAGCATGAGCCGGGGCGAGGCCCTGGCCGCCGCCCTCACCGGCAGCGCCCACATCCCCGGCGTCTCCGAGGCCATCGAGGTGGAGGTGGCGGGCGACTTCGGCGCCGCCCTGGACGACCTCAAGATCCTGCCCGACAAGCCCATCACCCAGCCCGAGGCCTTCAAGGGCATGCTGCGCCCCTACCAGCTCCGGGGCCTGGCCTGGCTGGAGGGGCTGTCCCGCCTGGGCCTGGGCGGCATCCTCGCCGACGACATGGGCCTGGGCAAGACCATCGAGGTGCTGGCGCTGCTCCTGTACCGCCAGCAGCAGGACCCGCACGCCGGCAACCCGACGCTCCTGATCTGCCCCACCTCCCTGCTGGGCAACTGGGAACGGGAGATCGCCAAGTTCGCGCCCACCCTCCCCTTCTTCGTGCACCACGGCAACAACCGGGACAGCCTGCCCAGGATCTTCAAGCCCCACACCATCGTCCTCACGACCTACGGGGTGATCCGGCGCGAGGAGGACGTCTTCGGCGACAGGGCCTGGTCCATGGTGGTGGTCGACGAGGCCCAGGCCATCAAGAACGCGGGCTCCTTCCAGGCCAAGGCCGTGCGCAAGCTGCGCGCCCCCTTCAAGCTGGCGCTCACCGGAACGCCCATCGAGAACCGGCTCCTGGAGCTCTGGTCCATCCTCGCCTTCGCCCTGCCCGGCTACCTGGGCAGCGAATCGCGGTTCAAGGACCAGTTCGCCTCGCCCATCGAGAAATACCGCGACACCGACGCCGCCACCGAGCTGCGCCAGCGCGTGGGCCCCTTCATCCTCCGCCGCCTCAAGACGGACCGCTCCATCATCCAGGACCTGCCCGACAAGAACGAGATGAAGGTCTACACCCAGCTCACCCGGGAGCAGGCCGCCCTCTACCAGGCCCGCGTGGACCAGATGGAGAAGGACCTGGAGGCCGCCACCTCCATCGAGCGCCGGGGCCGCATCCTGGCCCTGCTCACCCACCTCAAGCAGATCTGCAACCATCCCTCCCAGTTCCTCAAGCAGACCGGGCCCTACAAGGGCCGCAGCGGCAAGCTCGAGCGGCTCACCGACATGCTCGAGGAGGTGCTGGAGAGCGGCGAGAAGGCCCTGGTCTTCACGCAGTTCAAGGAGATGGGCGACCGCCTGCAGGTGCACCTCGCCGATGTCCTGGGCTTCGAGCCCCCCTTCCTCCACGGCGGCTCCAGCCGCGAGCAGCGCGACGAGATGGTGCGCAGCTTCCAGGAGGACGAGGACGGCGCCAAGGTGATGCTCCTGTCCCTCAAGGCGGGCGGCGTGGGCCTCAACCTCACCGCCGCCACCCACGTGTTCCACTTCGACCGGTGGTGGAACCCGGCCGTGGAGGACCAGGCCACGGACCGCACCTACCGCATCGGCCAGACCCGGAACGTGCAGGTGCACAAGTTCATCACCATGGGCACACTCGAGGAGAAGATCGACGGCATGCTGGAATCCAAGCGCGACCTCGCGGACCGCGTCGTGGGCACGGGCGAAGGCTGGCTCACGGAGCTGGACGACGACGCCCTGCGGCGCCTGGTGGTGCTGGAGCCCGACGCCGACATCATGGGCGAGGAGGAGGCCAACGGCAACGGCCATGCCTCCCACGTCCCGGCCGTGGAGGATGACGTCGACGACGTCCAGCCCATCAGCGCCCGCGCCCCGGTGAAACGCAAGGCCCGGCCCGCCCTCCGGAAGGGGGTGCTCTCATGAGCCAGATGAGCGAACGCTTCGGCACCACCTGGTGGGGCCGCCTCTGGATCACCGCCCTGGAGCAGCTGGGCGACGACTTCGAGAACCGGCTCCCCCGCGGCAAGAAGTACGCCGAGGAAGGCGCCGTGAGCCACTTCACCGTGACCCCCGGCGAGATCCAGGCGAAGGTGCACGGCCGCAAGACCTACAACGTGACGCTCGGCCTGCCCGCGCTCTCCTCCTCCCAATGGGAGAAGGCCCTGGAGCGCATCCACGCCGAGAGCCGCTTCGTGGCCTCGCTCCTGGCCGGCGAGATGCCCCAGGGCCTGGACGAGACCTTCAGGGAAGCCGGCGCCAGCCTCTACCCGCGGGTGCCCAAGGAGCTGCAGACCCACTGCGACTGCCCGGACTGGGCCAACCCCTGCAAGCACGTGGCGGCCGTGTGCTACATCATGGCCGAAGCCCTGGACCGGGATCCCTGGCTGCTCTTCGATCTCCGGGGCCGCACCCGCGAGGAGGTGCTCGCGGCCCTCCAGGCGCGCATGGACGCCACCGCCGCCGAGCCCGCCCCCCGCAAGCGCGGCCGGCCCCGGAAGGTGGTCTCCGTGGTGGACCTGCTGCCCCGGCGCAACGAGATGGCCGAGCCCTGGCTGCGCATGCCCGAGGAGGCCTTCGACGCGCCCCCGGTGCCCATCCCCGAGGTGCCCCTGCCCCGGGCCATCCCCGCGGACCCCTCGGTGTTCATCCAGCTGGGACCGCTGCCCCACGCCCGCATCGAGGCCAGCCTGTGCCTGGCGGCCCTCATGCACCGCACCGCCCAGGTCGTGCAGATCCAGATCGAGGAAGGGGTCGGTAACATGGAGGAGTCCGAGGCCCAGCCCGAGGCCGTCAGCGAACCTCCCGCGTCCCCGTTCGAGTCCGCCATGCCCGCCCAGCCCAGTGTCAAACCCTGGCGCCACAGCAAGAAGCGCCGCTGGGGCAAAGGCTGAAACCCAAGGAGCCCGCCATGAAGACCGTCGCCACCCCCAACGCCCCCGGCGCCATCGGCCCGTACTCCCAGGCCCAGATCTCGGGCAACCTCCTGTTCACCGCGGGTCAGATCCCCCTGGTGCCGGGCACCATGGAGATGGTCACCGGCCCCATCGAGGCCCAGACCGAGCGCGTGGTGGCCAACCTCACCGCGGTGCTCGAGGCCGCGGGCACCGACTGGTCCCGGGTCCTCAAGACGACGGTCTTCCTCACGGACCTGGCGGAGTTCGGCGCCTTCAACGCCGTCTACGAGAAGCTGCTCGGCGGCGCCAAGCCCGCCCGCAGCACCATCCAGGTGGCCGCGCTCCCCCGGGGCGCCAAGGTGGAGATCGAGCTGGTGGCGGAGATCAGGGCCGATGCGTGACAAGAGGGTCTACGACAGCATCCTCGACGTCATCGGCAACACCCCCCTGGTGCGCCTGCGCCGCATCACCGCCGGCCTTCCGTTCCCCGTCTGGGTCAAGCTCGAATACCTGAACCCCATGGGCAGCAGCAAGGACCGCATCGCGAAGTACCTCGTGGAGCAGGCCGAGAAGGACGGACGCCTCCATCCCGGCGACGTGATCCTGGAGAACTCCTCGGGCAACACCGCCATGGGCCTGGCCCTGGCGGCCATCCAGAAGGGCTACTCCCTCAAGGCCGTGGTGCGCGACCGCACCTCCAAGGAGAAGCTGGACCAGCTCACCGCCCTGGGCGTGGACGTGGTCAAGGTGGACACCAGCCTTCCGCCGGAGCACCCCGACAGCTACAACCTCATCACCCCGCGCCTGGCCCGGGAGACCCCGGACTGCTATTTCCCCGACCAGCACAACAACCGCGAGAACAACGAGGCCCACTACCTGGGCACCGGCCCCGAGGTGTGGGACCAGATGGACGGGAAGATCGACGTCTTCGTGGCCGGCATGGGCACCGGCGGCACCATCGGCGGCGTTGGCCGCTACCTGAAGGAGCGCAATCCCTCAGTGCGGATCGTCGCCGTGGACGTGGCGGGCTCCGTGTTCACGCCCTTCTTCAGGACGGGCGAGCCCGGCAAGGCCGCGCCCTACCTGCTGGAAGGCCTGGGCGACGAGTTCATCATCGGTACCGCCGACTTCTCGGTCATCGACGAGATGGTCCAGGTGACCGACCAGGAGGCCTTCCTGGCCGCGCGGGAACTGGCCCGCACCGAAGGCCTCCTGGTGGGCGGCTCCAGCGGCGCCGTCATCCACGCCCTGCGCACGATCGCCCCCACCATCGCCCCCGACGCCCGCGTGGCGATCCTCTTCCCCGACAGCGCCTCCCGCTACCTGAGCACCATCTTCAACGACGACTGGATGCGAGAGAAGGGCATGCTCTGACCGGGCAGGCCCGGAGCGCGTCAGCCCTACCCGGCCGTGCCCTCTTCCCCACCCTTCTCCCGATGCCTCCCCCTTCCCGGCGGCCGGGTGATCAGCTTCTGGCTCTCGGGGGGTGACGGCAGGTCCGGCAGGGAAAGGGGCGCCAGCAGGTTGTCCCCGACCACCTTCCAGGCGCGGGCCTGCTTGGGGAGGCGCTCGGGCTGCATCACCTCCCAGCCCTGGGCGTAGGAGACGAAGCTGGGCATGACCAGCGCGAAGCCGGTGTAGAGGAAGGCGGGGTAGCGCAGCCATTCCTCCCCCTGGTCGGGGCCGGCCATGGGCACGGCGAACAGGGGGTGGAGGCCGCCGTTGATCCAGAAGCCCGTGGGGGGATCATGGCGGGGATATACGAAGATGCGCCGGCGGTGCATGAGGGTGTTGCTGCCCACCCGGTAGGTGTCCATGGGCTGGATGCCGGTGCCCTCCAGGGAGGGGCCCCAGCTCCGCTCGGGGTGGCCCACCACCTGGACCACCTCCCGGCCATGGCCGCTGAGCTTGCGGAAAAGGAGGCGCAGCTCCTCGGCCTCGTCCTCCTCCAGGTGGCCCTGGTTGGGCTTGATGTCGCCCAGGATGGCCACCCGCCGGGGCTTGAAATCCTCCAGGAGGCCCAGGAGCCGCTCCCAGATCTCGTGCTGCTGGCCGTTGGGCAAGGCATCCGGACGTTTCCTGCGCCCGGCGCCCAGGCCCAGGAACAGGTCGGCGATGACCAAGGTCTCCTGGCGGGGCATCAGGATCGCGCGGCGGCTGTCGAGGATCACGTCTTCCGAGAATTTGATCTGCATGGGGCTGTCATTCCAATCTCTTCCATTGGAACATGACCCGCCCCCCTTTGGGGGTACGCCGACAAACCCAGGGGAAAGGGGAGGGATCCCGCTCAGACGTGGAGATGCCAGCCCATGCTGTCCAGGATGCCCAGGGCGCCGATCACCAGCAGGACACCGCCGAAGATGGGCTCCAGGACCTTGGTGTTCATGCGGACCGCGGTGCGGGCGCCGAGGAACGACAGGGGGATCGAACCAAGCCCGAAGATGAGCACGACGCGCCAGGACACATGGCCCAGGGCCACGTGGACGAGGGTCCCAGGAACCGCGAGGAGGGCCGACGCAACCAGGGAGCACGCGAAGGAGGTCTTGAGCGGGAGGCGGAGCACCCGCACATAGAGCGGGGCGAGCAGGAACCCCCCCGCATTGGCGAGCAGGCCGGCCAAGAATCCCACCAGGACACCCACGATGGCGCTGAGCCACCGCTTGGCCCGGGGCGTCGGGGGCCGGCGGTCGGGTTGGTTCGAGGTCGGGTTTACGAGGAAGGACAAGCCGAGGCCGGCGATGACGAGGTTGCTGAGGAGCAGGAGGCCGGCGCCCCCCACGAACCGGCTGCTCCAGGCCCCGAAGATGGTGGCTGGGAACCCCAGGGCCACGCTCCAGAAGACCACCTGCCGGTCGTACAGACCCTCCTTGATGTAGGCCAGGCTGGCCACCAGGGTGCCCGGGATGGTGGCGGGGAGGGGCGAAGCGACGGCGAAGAACGCCGGGACCCCGGCCAATTGGAGAAGCGGCGTGGCGACCGCGCTTCCCCCCTTGCCGAAGAGCCCTCCAGCGAAGCCGACCAGGAGTCCGATGAAGAGAAGGCGAAAGGTCATGAATTCATCTTATGCCTGGGGATGGAAGGTGATGCCATCTTCGTGAACGTCCTGGCAGGGTGGGTCGATGGGGGGGAGGCCCCCTCGGCCCCTTTTCGCCCCCGCGCAACGCTCCACTCCGATTCGAAGAAATCGCAGGCCATTCCACGATTGCCGAAGCCCACTCATCTACAGTGATGGAGGAGGGATTCGAATGCCGGCACACTGGGTAATGGGCGCGGGATCGCTGGCCGCCGGCCTCTGCGGCGGAATCCTATCCGGACTGTTCGGCGTCGGTGGAGGCATCGTCCTCATCCCCATGCTGGGCTTCCTTCTGGGCCTTTCCCAGCACCAGGCCCAGGGCGTGACCCTGGCGGCCATGCTCTTGCCCAACGGGCTTCCGGCGGTGCTCCACTTCCGCAGGCAGGGCATCCGCATCCACTGGCCCCTGGTTCTCTGCCTTACCGCCGCCTTTCTCCCCGGGGTGTGGGCGGGGGCCCGGTTTGCCGCCCACATCCCCGATGGCCCCCTTCGCGAGGTTTTCGGCGCCTTCCTGGCCATCCTGGCCGTTCGCACCTGGCTCCAGAAGCCGTCCAGGCCCGGGCGCACGGCCCATGTCCCCACCGCCCGCCAGATGGTGCTACCCGGCCTGGGCATCGGGCTCACGGCTGGCCTCCTCTCCGGCCTCCTGGGCATCGGCGGCGGCATCGTCATCATCCCCTTCCTGGTGTGGAAGCTGGACCTGCCCCAGCATGAGGCGCAGGCGGCTTGCCTGGCCTTCATGCTGGCCCCCATCGGCCTGCCCGGCGTCATCGTCTACGCCAAGCAACAGGGCGGCCTGCCCTGGCTCATCCTGGGCGGCGTGGCGGTGGGCTTCATGTGCGGCGCCTATGGCGGAGCCCGCATCGCGACCCGCCTTAACGGCCCCAGGCTCCGCAAGGCCTTTGCCATCCTCATGGCCTGCGTGGCCCTGCTGATGCTATTTTAGGACCGGAGGTCCCCCCGTGCCCCTTGAGTCCCCAGCCCCCCTCTACACGGGCGATCGCCTGAGGGATCTCATCCTCTGCTACGCCGGGCCCTGGGCCTTCCTGCCCTACCTGCGCCGCCGGGACGACGAGGAGTTGCTGTGGCACTCCCGGCAGGGCGTGCTGCTGGCGTTCACGGAGGTGAGCCTGGCCCTGGCCCTGGCCATCATGGGCATGTTCCCCCTCCTGGGGTGGGTGTTCCTGCGGTTCTTCCTGCCGGTGTGGCTCATGTGGTGCCTGGCCATGTCCGTGGTCTCCGTGCTCCAGGCCTGCAAAGGCAAGCGCCACAAGATCCCGGTTCTCCACCAGTTCATGGACTACCTTTGATGGCACCGCGGGTCGTCGGCATCGGCGAGCTGCTGTGGGACTGCTACCCCGGCGGAAGGCGCCTGGGCGGCGCCCCCGCCAACTTCGCCTACCACGCCACCCGCCTGGGCTGCGTTGGAACCCTGGTGAGCCGGGTCGGCGACGACGCCCTGGGGCGGGAGGCCCTGGCCGCCCTGGATGCCCAGGGCGTGGACCGCGGGGCCGTGCAGGTGGACCCCTCCCTGCCCACCGGCACGGTGAGCGTCGAGCTGGATCCCCAGGGCCACCCCGCCTACGTCATCCACCCCGGCGCCTGGGACGCCCTGGACTGGACGCCCGGGCTGGCCCAGGTGGCCGCGGGCGCCTCCGTCATCTGCTTCGGCACCCTGGCCTCCCGGGGCCTTCGCACCCTGGACGCCGTGACCCGCTTCCTGGACGCGGCGCCCCCGGACTGCCTGCGCATCTTCGACGTCAACCTCCGCCAGGACCCCCACGGCCCCGAGCGGGTGCGGGCCTTCCTGGGCCGGTGCGACGTCCTCAAGCTCAACGAGGATGAGCTGCCCGTGGTGGCCGCCCTGGGCGGCGCAGATGGGGCCGAGGGGCTGCGCCGGCGGTTCGGCCTCAAGCTCGTGGCCCTCACCCTGGGCTCCCGGGGCAGCGAACTCCACGCCGGGGGCCCGCCCCTGGTGGAGCCCGGCGTCCCGGTGGAAGTCGTGGACACCGTGGGCGCTGGCGACGCCTTCACCGCCGCCCTGGCGGCGGGCCTGGTGCAGGGGCTTCCCCTGCCCGACGTGCACCACCGTGCCGCGCGCCTATCCGCCTACGTGTGCACCCAGCCCGGAGCCATGCCCGACACCCGCGGCTTTCTTGATTCCTAGCAGACCTTCGCGTCCCTCAGGAGGTCGGAGGGGCGGAGCGCCTCCTCCAGCCTTGGCCAGTGGATCATCTGCCCGCCGCCCAGGAGCCGCACCTTCTTCAAGTCCTCTTCCTTGCCCCAGGCCAGCTGGGGGTAGAACGAAACGGGAACCGACGCGATACGCCCATCCTCGGTCTCGAGCTGGATGCGTCCCGCCTCCACCCAAACCCGGCGTGCCTTGGTGTCCAGGGCCTTCACGGTGTTCATGATATCCATGAATTTCACCTCTTTCGTATCCATGGTAGCCCGTCTGGCGCGGCCCATTGCCATGGATGTGTGCACTTGCGCTTCAACCCGAATCAAATTAGCTATTAAATCTGATTGCGGGCATTCAGGATGAGCATCGCGTCCCCGTAGCTGAAGAAGCGGTAGCGCTCCCGGATCGCCTCCCGGTAGGCCTCCTGGGCGAAGTCCACCCCCAGCAGCGCCGAGACCAGCACGAACAGGGTGCTTTCGGGCAGGTGGAAGTTCGTGAGCAGCAGGTCCGCCGTACGCAGGCGGGTGCCAGGCTGGATGAAGATGCGGGTGGAGCCCGAACGCCGCAGGGACGCGCCGTCCCAGGCCGCCTCCAGGGTCCGGAGGCTGGTGGTGCCCACCGCCAGCAGGGGCCGGGTGCGCCCCCGGAGCACCGGCTCCAGCAGGGCGGCGGTGGCCTCGGGGATCTCGTAGCGCTCCTCGTGCATGACGTGGTCGCCCAGGTCCTCGGCGGTCATGGGGCGGAAGGTGCCCAGGCCCACGTGGAGACGCACCGGGCTCCAGAGGCAGCCCCGGCCCTCCAGGGCGGCGATGAGCTCCCCGGTGAAGTGCAGGCCCGCGGTGGGCGCGGCCACCGCCTCGCCGTCCCGGGCATGGAAGACGGTCTGGTAGCGGCCCTCGTCCTCCGCGTCGGCGGGATGGGTGATGTAGGGCGGCAGGGGCAGGCGCCCGATGGCGTCCACCGCGTCCCAGTCCAGGGGAGCGCCCCCGGGGCCCAGGACCCGCACGCGGCGCAGGCCCTCGTCCAGGGCCTCCTCCACGCGCACCTCCGCCAGCAGGTTGCCGGCGGCGTCCACCACCTGGGCCGCCTTGCCGGGCCGGAGCCGCGCCCCGGGGCGCACCAGGGCCTCGAAGCACCCTCCGGGCAGGGCGCGCAGCAGGAGGGCCTCCCCCTCGCCGCCCCCGGCCCGGCGCAGGGGCAGCCTCGCGTGGCGCACCTTCACGTCGTTGGGCACGCACAGGGTCCCGGCGGGCACCAGCCCGGGCAGGTCCCGGATGGATTGGTGCCGGAGCGTCCGGGCCACGGGATCGGCCACCAGGAGCCGCGCGCCGTCCCTCGTGGCCGCGGGGTGCTGGGCGATGAGCTCCGGCGGAAGGTCGAAGTGGAAGTCCGCGCGCTTCATGCGTGGAACTGGAGCGTGTAGAGGCGCTCGTACTCCCCGTGGCGGGCCAGCAGCTCCTCGTGGGTGCCCATCTCCGCGATCTCCCCCTGGCGCAGGACGCAGATGCGCGTGGCCCGCTGGATGGTGGACAGGCGGTGGGCGATGACCAGGGTGGTGCGGTCGCGCATGAGCACTTCCAGGGCGTCCTGCACGGCGCGCTCGCTCTCGGTGTCCAGGGCGCTGGTGGCCTCGTCCAGGATGAGGATCGGGGGATCCTGGAGCAGGGCGCGGGCGATGGCCAGGCGCTGGCGCTGGCCCCCGGAGAGGGTGGAACCCGTCTCGGCCAGGGGGGTGTCGTAGCCCTTGGGCAGGGAGGTGATGAAATCGTGGGCGTGGGCCTTCCGCGCCGCCTCCACCACCGCCTCGCGGGTGGCTTCCCGGCCGTAGGCGATGTTGTCGTGCACCGAATCCATGAAGAGCAGCGTCTCCTGGGTGACGATGCCGATGCGCTGGCGCAGCTCCCGGGGGTCGAAGTCCCGCAGGTCCGTGCCGTCCAGGGTCACCCGGCCGCCGGTGGGATCGAAGAAGCGCGGCACCAGGTTGACCACGGTGGTCTTGCCGCCGCCGGATCCGCCCACCAGGGCCACCGTCTCGCCCCTGCCCACCTGGAGGCTGATGCCCTTGAGCACCTCGTTGCGGCCCTTCTTCCCCTCGTAGGTGAAGCGGACATCCTCGAAGGCCAGCCGCTCGGGCAGGGCCGGCACCGGCCTGGGATGGGCCGGAGTCGTCATTTCCGATTCCCGGTCCAGCACGCTGTAGACCCGGTCCAGGCTGGCCTGGGCCACCTGGATGTCGCTGTTGAGCTTGGTGAGGCGCCGGATGGGATCGTAGAAGCTGTAGAGCGCCAGGACGTAGGTGAGGAAGTCCGGGCCGCTCATGCGCCCGGAACGCACCTGCCCCGTGGCGTAGAGGAAGAGGATGGCCAGGAGCACCCCACCCACCAGTTCCATGATGGGGTGGGAGATGGCCGACACCCGGGCGGACTTCATGCCCAGGCGGAACAGCTCGTTGTTCAGGTCGTGGAACCGGGCCTCCTCGAAGGGCTCCCGGGCGAAGCCCAGCACCACCCGGATGTTGCTGAAGACCTCCTTCAGCCGCTGGAGGACGTGGCTGGAGGCCTCCATGTTCCGGTGGTTGATCCTGCGGATCTTCTGGCTGAGCTTCTTGATGGGCAGGACCACCAGGGGCCCGGCGATGAAGATGGTGAGGCTCAACTGCCAGTTCAGATACATCACGTAGCCCAGCATGACCAGGGCCTGGGTGATCTCCCGGGTGGCGTCCGCCAGCTGGTTGGAGGCGATGCCCTGAACGGCCCCCACATCGCTGATGGTGCGCTGGAGCAGCTCGCCCACCGGGTGGCGCTGGAAGTAGGCCGGCTCCTGCTTCAGGAGCTTGGCGAACAGCCGCTCCCGCAGGGAGATGGTGGCCCGGATGCCGGACCGCACCATGAGCAGGGTGCCGCTGTACGTGAAAACGCCCTTGAGAATGAAGACCAGCACCAGGAGGGCGGGCAGGATCCAGGTCTTCTCCTGAAAGGTGGCCTGGCTGGGCAGGTGGGCCAGGGCCCACGCCTTGAGGTCGGCCACCAGCTGGATGCGCGGCGCGCCCGCGGAGGCCCCCTCCTTGACACCCATGAGCATGGAGAAGATCAGGTTGGTGATGCCGATCATGGCCCCCTGGCAGGATCCCGCCAGGGTCAGGAGCAGGGAGCCCCCCACCATCAGGGGCAGGAAGCGCTTCATGTGTTCGCGGTAGAACCGGGCGAAGTTCGACATCCAACTACTCTACCAGCCCTACTCCACCGTCACCTTCACGCTGCTCTTGGCGTCATCCACCGACAGGAGCACGCTCCCACGGGGCATGGACGCGGCCTGGTCGGTAATGCCTTCCAGTTCGAACCCCTTGGCCCGGGCCTGGCGGATCTGGGCGTCGGTGAGGTAGTTCCCCACGGCCCGGGCCAGGCTGAGGGCGAGGCGGATGGTCACCGTGTCCGGCTTGCCGGTCTCCTTGATGCGGATGACCAGGAACCGCGCCTGCCGGTCCCGCGCCGCCACGGACGACTTCAGGCCCATGGTGGCCAGGGCCGAGGCGCAGGCATCGGCGTAGCCCGGCACCTGGAGCCCCTTGCGCAGGCCATCGGCCGCCCGGGGATCGCACACCTTGGCCAGCTGGAGGGCCGCGGCCACCTGCACATCCAGGTAGGGGTCCTTCAGGGCTTCCAGGAGTCCGGGGGTGGCCCGGGGATGCTGCCCCTGGCGGATGCCCCAGCAGCGCACCCGGTTCATGCGGGCCTCCTTGCCCAGGAGCCGCTGGTCGGGGTGGGTGTCCAGGAAGACGGTGTAGGCTTCCGCGGCTTCGTCCCAGCGCTGGTCGGATTCCAGCGAGGCCGCCAGCCAGAACCGGGCCTCGGCGCCCCGGGGGGAATCGGGGTGGGCCGCCAGGAACGCCCGGTAGGCCGCCGCGGCCTCGAACCACCGCTGGGCGTACCGCAGGTTCTTGGCCTCGCGCAGCAGGCCGTCCGCCGTGCTCTCCCGCGGGCCGGCGACGGCCGCGGAAGGCTCGGGGGCGGGGTCCGGCAAGGGCCCGCCCGACAGCGCCAAGGTCAGGACCAGCGCGATCAAATCGACCCTCCCTTGAGCAGCCGGCTGAGCCTCTGGGCTTCATCCTCAAGGCCGTGGGTGTCCGCCCACTGCCTCAGCTCCTGGGCCCGCTGGGGATCCATGCAGGGATCCTCGAGGGAGAGTTCCCGCAGCCAGGCGTGGAGGTCCTCCCGCACCGCCTCGGCCTCGGGGGCCGGGGCCAGCTGCGCGGAGAGGCCGTGGCTGGACTGGAGCAGGGCCAGGGCGATCTCGCGCTCGGCGGCGCGGTCCTCGGTGTTCTTGTTCTCGCAGACCTTGGGGTTCCGGGCGAATTCCTGGATGAGCGTCGAAGACTGCTGGAAGAAGGCCGCCCAGAGACGGTCCTGGGCCCGCTTCTGGGCCAGGTCCTGGATGCGGGCCTGGTCCTTGGCCACCACCGCCATCTTCCGGACGTTCACGGCATGGTAGGTCAGGGGCAGCGCCACCAGCACGGCCGCCGCGGCGGTCATGAGCCAGGGGAAGCGGCGGATCATCGGCACGGGGGCGGGCGCGCCCTCGGCGGCCTTGGCGGCGACGCCTTCGCCCAGGAGGGCCAGGTGGATTTCCAGGAGGCTGGCCAGGCGGGCCTGCACCTCCGGGTCTTCGGGCCAGAGCTCGGGCTGTTCGAGGATCTCGAAGGCCCTTTCGTCGCTCAGGATCTCAGGTTCGGGTTTCATGGGTCACTTCCAGGTTCTTTCTCAATTTTGCGAGGCTTTGGAACAGGGTCGCCTTGACGGTGCCCTCGGCGCAGCCCAGGTTCTCCGCGATCTGCTTCACGGGTTGCTCCTGGACGTAATAGGCCAGGACCATGGTCCGCTGCCGCGGCGTCAGGCCCTCCAGGGCCTGTCGAAGGCTCCGGATCCGTCTGCCCTGGTCGACCTTTTCCCAGGGTGCGGGCTGGTGCGGGTCGGGTGCGTCAAAGGTCTCGGGCGGGGGTAGCTCCCGACCTCGTTTACGGAGATGGTCCGTCGCCGCATTAGCCGCCAGCGTGAAAATCCACGCAGCGACCGGCCGGCCATCCTCGAAACGTTGACAATGCTGGAGACATTTCAGGAAGACATCCTGGGTGAGCTCCTGCACCACCCCGGTCTCCCCCCCCAGGCGACGGTGCAGGAAGGCGAAGACGGGCTTCTCGAAGCGGGCCATGAGGTGCGCGAGGGCCTCCTCCTGCCCGTCCTTGAGGCGCATCATCCAGTATTCCGGGGCGCGCTCCTCCAGGACCGCTGCGGTCATGGCCGGTGCACCAGGTCGGCAAGGGCCGGCTGGGAGAGCTTGCCCAGGGCCTGGTTGATCTGTTCGCCCGTCAATTGGCAGCGCAGGCCGATGCGCTTGCGTTCCTGGAGGATCTCGGGGGCCTGGCCGGGCTGGCCGCCCTGGAGGGTGGAGGCGGCGGCCACGAAGCGCTGGACCCAGGGCGCCACCTGCACCACGCCTTCGGGGGAGCCCGTGATGGCCAGTTCGAAGCGGTGGAGCCCGTTCTTTCCGGCCTGTCCAGGCGTGACGCTCCAGGCCAGGGCGTCGATGCCCTGGGGCAGGTTCCGGGCCAGCTCAGGCGGCACGTTGCCGGAAAGGCCGTCCAGGACGAGCCGGGTCTGGATGAACCCCTGGAAGGGGGCGGAGGCGTTGATCCACGCCGCGGCTTCGGGAACCGGATGCCGGGGCGGGAAGGTGCCCGCGTCCAGCTTGGCCAGGGAGCGCAGGTCGCCCAGCCAGATGCGGCCGGCCGGGTCGGCCACGGCGCGGATGTGGTACTGGTTCACGTCCAGGATGACGTAGACGGGGAGTTCCTTTTTCCGCACCGGCAGGGACCCCTCCGGGGGGAACGCGTCGGCGATGGCCATCATCACCGCCCGCTGGTCCCGGAAGCCGCCCAGCTGGATGAGGAAGTCCGGCGGGGCGCCGGCGGTGGAGAAGTTCATCACATAGAAGTTGATGCGGCCCGATTCCAGATGGGGATTGATGCGGGCCTTCTTGAGGAAGAGATCGAGGGTCTGGTCGGCGAAGGGGAACTTCTCCAGGTACGCCTGGAAGCTCCGCTGCTCCAGGAGCCAGCCGGCCCTGCCGGAAAAGGCCACGGCGGAACCCGCCGGGGCCGAGGCCACCCAGTCCGGCCCCGCGGAGCGCTGGCGCCCGCAGGCGAGCCCCACGACCAGGACCGCGGCTCCGCCCAGGGTGGCACCGAGGATGCGGCGGGGCAGGTTCATGGACTCTCCGTTCGGTTGGGCTACGTTTTCGGGGCGGAATCGCTTAGTCCGCCAGGGCCCGCAGGGCCGTGGGCAGGTGCGGGCTGCGCAGCAGGTGCTTCTGCTCGCTGTCCGAGAGGAGGGCCCAGATGCGGATGGCGGCTTCCCTCGGGGTCTTGGGATTCAGCAGCAGCTCGGTCATCACCGCGGGGTGGGCCATGAGGGCGGCGTGCCCGGCGATGAGCTCGAGGATGGGGCGCGGCGTCTGCTTGTTCCGGGCCAGGCGCAGGAGGATGGTGGGATCCAGTTGGCGATCGGCCACCAGCAGGCGCAGGGTGTCCTCGTCCTTGAGCACCTCCGCGGGGAGGTGGCGCATGAGCTCCCCGCCCGAGCCGCGCAGGGCGACGATGCGCTGGGGGATGGTCATCTGCTCGTACGATGCGCGCAGCAGGTCCAGGGCCGCCTTCTTCACCGACAGGTGGGGCACCCGCTGGTCCCGCAGGAGGTCCAGCAGGACCCGGGGCGGCCCGTCCAGGCTCCGGAGCAGGCCCAGCGCGGTGTCCTCGCCCAGGTGGACGTTGTGCAGGAGGGCCTCCCGTACGGAGGGATAGGCGCTCCAGGTGCGGCTGAAGGCCAGGCGCTCGGCACGGATGCTGTCCAGGTGGGGGATGGCCGAGATGAGCTCCCGGGCCGTGAGGCCGGGGTTCTCCAGTGCCACGGCGAAGACCTGGGGGTCCGGGTCCCGGAGCGCCGCCACCATCTGGTCCGGCTGCGTGGCCTGGTTGGCCATGAAGACCCGTTCCTCCAGGGAGACCCAGCGCCCTTCGGACTGCACCGGAGACAAGCCGCTGGCCTGGTTCGTGCGCCGCCGCTGGAGCCGGTCGAAGAACACCTTGATGACCCGGAGCATGCTGGGCGCCCGGCGCTTGGCCCAGAAGGTCAGGTACTGGTACTCCGACTCTTCCATCTGGGTGAAAAGGCTCACGATGCGGTGCAGGTGGCGCCGGTTCTGGCCGCCGCGCTCCAGGAGCATCACCAGATCCCGGGTGGCGTCCATCTTCCGGCCCATGGCCGCCGGGCACCGGGGGGCCTCGGCCAAGGCCTCCCGCACGGGGTCCTTGAAATACCAGCGCGCCTCCTGGTAGATCTCCTCGAAGAGCTCCCGGTTGGCCCCCGGCAGGCAGGCCAGGAGCATCTCCTCGGAAAGGGCCGGATTGCGCAGGGCCGCCGCGCGCACCTCGGGCTCCTCGTCGGCGAGGTACTTCTGGAGGTCCTCCTGGACCAGGGTGGCCTCCGCGGCCGTGGCCCGGTCCTGCTTGGGGATCCGGTAAGGCAGGGGCGACGGGCCCCGGCCCTGGGGGGGCAGCGTCAGGGCCTCCCAGTCGGGTTCGGCCGGCGGCAGGGGCGGCATCTCGAGGGTGCTCCCCGTGGAGTTCACGGGCTTGGCAAGCTGCTTGGCGAGCTGCTTCACGATGGGTTTCAGGTCCGGGGGCAGGTCCTGGTAGATGGCCTTGATGGACTCGGCGCGCTCGGTCTTCTCCCCTTCGGGGGCGCGTTCCATCTCCCGCATGAGATCGAAGAGGGAGACCGCCATTTCCAGGTCCCGGCGAATGGGTTCGGGCGTGTTCTCGTTGCCGGCCAGGGCGTGCAGCACCGGGGCGTGCACGAGCCAGTGAGGGGTGCGCGCGATGAGGGTGAGCAGGCGCGGGGAGGTGAGGTTGCGCCCGAGGCTCTCGATGAGCTCGACCTGGCGCTCCGAGGGCATCTGGGGGCGGATGAGGGCCAGGTTCCTGAAGTGGAGCCGGTCCGACTCCGGAAGGCTCAGGACGAAAGGCGCCTCGGGCTCAGCCACACCCCCTCCTCAGCAGCCGGGAAGGGTCAGCGATGCCATGAGGGCCGCGTCACCGCGGAGAAGGAGGCCGTCCACCGCAAGCCCCTGGATGCCCGAGATCTCCCGGGCCTGGGCCAGGTGGGCGGCGGTCTGGATGCTGCCGCCCATCCAGATGGAGAGGCGCGAACTCTGCGAAAGGACGCGGGCCGTCGCGAAGTCCGGCACCACGGGCCGGGCGGCGGGAAGGTCCAGGAACAGGAGCCGCTTGAAGCCGAAATCGCCGATGCGCTTGCCCGCGGCCTCGGCGCTTTCGCCGCTGGTCCCGCCCCAGCCCGAGGGCAGGATCTCCCCCCTGCGCGCGTCCACGGCGGCGGTCAGGTGCTCGCGGAACCGCGCCAGGAGCTGCTCCACCATGACGGGAGAACGCTGGAGGATGGTGCCCACGGCGAGCCAGGTGGCGCCGCGGTCCAGGAAGAACTGGGCCTGGTCGGAGCTGCGGATGCCCCCGCCCACCTGGATGCAGACCTTGGAGCGGCCCGCATGGAACTTCTGGATGGCCCGCGCGATCACCTCGCGGTTGTTGCCCTGCCCCCGGGCCGCGTCCACGTCCACCAGCGCCAGCCGGTGGCAGCCCTGGTCCAGCAGGTACGCCACCAGGGACAACAGGTCCGCACCTTCGTCCTCCCCCACGATGGGGATCGCGCGTCCGTTCCGGATGTTCACTGTCGGCAGGATCTTCAAGGGCCTTCGAACCTCAGTGCATGCTGGTGATGGTAACCGATGCGGACCGCTTCAAGAAGGAGGCTTGGGCAAGGACGCGAGCAGAAGGCGCGCCGCCTCCATCTGGGCGCCCTTCAGATTCCCCGCCCGGCCCACGGCCTCGAACCCGCCCACCACGGTCCGCACGGTGAAGGTGGGGGCGTGGTCCGGGCCCTGGCGTTCCAGCAGCTCGTACACGGGCGGGGGCAAACCGAGCGCCGCCACCCGCTCCTGGAGGGTCGTCTTGTGGTCCCGGGCCTCCCAGATGCCCACGTAGGCCGCCCGCACCTGCTCCAGGAACCGGCGCTCCACGAGGGCCAGCACGCCTTCCAGCGGGTTCCCGCCCACGGCCTGGACGTCCAGGAACACGGCCGCCAGCACGGCCTCCATGGCGTCGGCCAGGGCATTGCGCTGGCTGGCCCCGCCTTTGCGGGGAGACCGGGGCCCGGCCACCAGCTCCACCCCCAGGTCCAGGGCCCAGGCGTGAAGGGCATCGGTGCAGACCATGAGGCCGCGCAGCTTGGAGAGGGAGCCCTCGGGCCACGAAGGATGTTCGCGGTACGCCATGAGGGACACGCACAGGTCCAGGATGGAGTCCCCCATGAACTCCAGGCGCTGGTTGTCGGGGAAGAGCCCGGAGGAGGGCGGCGTCAGGGCCGTGCGCAGCAGCGCCTCGTCCCGGAAGGTGTACGCCAGCGCCGCCTCCAGCGGGGATGGGGGTCTGCCCGTGCGTTTCAATGGCCACCTTCCAAGGGGATCCTTCCAACCTTTTCCTGGATGGCCCCCCGGGAGGATGCCACCATCTTCATCAATAATAACTGTAGTGCTCAAATCTGGACGCTCCGGGCGGCCGACCCTGCCTATAATGACGTTATTTCACCAACGGAGCCCCCGTGACCGAGGCCATCAAGAACCTGCCCGTCCTCATGGGCGCCATGCGCCAGGAGGCGGTGAGCGGGGAACTCATCCTCGAGCAGAACGACGGCGTGCGCACCCTCTTCATCAACCGGGGTGAGCTCCTCCACCTCAAGAGCGACGTGGCCGGGGAACAGTTCGGCAACTATCTGCTCCGCCAGGGCATCCTTGACCTCCCCTCCCTCAACGAACTGCTGGCCAACGACGAACGCTACCGCATCGGCGAGAAGGTCATCCAGTGGGGCATGATGACCCTCGAGGAGCGGGACCTCCACCTGCAGGCCCTGCAGGAGCAGATCATGATCCACGCCCTGGAGCACCCGGTCCTCCAGTGGACCTGGCACGCGGGGCCCATGGAGAAGCGGCTGGAACAGGACCTGCATTTCAAGCTCCAGCACCGGCACTTCATCTGGAACACCTTCCAGGAGTCCCACTACCTCACCGACCTCCTGTCCGTCCTGGACCAGGAGGCCGACTGGCGCTGGGAGGGGCGCAGGGATCTGGTGGAGAGCCTCAGCGACCTGCCCCTCACGCCGGGCACCGCGTACGCCCTGTCCTTCCTGGGGGCCGACCCCATCAGCTTCGAGACCTTCCGCTCCCTGAGCGCCCTGGAGGAGGAGGCCGCGGGCCGCTTCATCATCACCCTGTGGGCCCTGGGGGCCCTGGTGCTCTGCGGCGGAAGGCTGCCCAGCGTCGGAGGCGAGGCGCCCGAGCCCCAGGCCCAGGTGCCCGTCACGCCCCACCTGCCCATGCCCCCGCTGCCCATGAGGGGGCCCAAGGATTTCCCCCTGATCTTTCCGCCGGGCGGGGGCCGGGCGCGCATCCACGTCCCGCCCCCCCTGGAACCCCCGATCCCGTTGGACCAGGCCGCCCTGCATCCCGAGTTCCTGGAGGTGGAGCCCGATCCCGGCCGCCCGGCGCCCAAGGCCGAGGATCCCTACGGCCTGTCGGAACCCTACCCCGAAGAGCCCCCCCCGCGTCCGGTTCCCCAGCCCGTTGCGCCGGCACAGCGCGTCGATCCGTTCCAGCCGGCGCCCACCGGGCCCCGTCCGGATCCCTTCGCACGCCCGGACCCCTTCGCGGCGCCGGCCCAGCCGGCCCAGGCGCCCCAGGCCTATTCCGGCTTCCAGCCCTCCTCGCCCTTCCAGCAGGCCCTCCCGGTGCATCCCCCGGAATCCCCCTTCCAGGTGGAGGTGCCCGCCTACGTGCCGCCCCCGCCCCCGCCCCAGCCCCTGGAAGGCTCGGCCCGCGCCAAGAGCCTCGTGCGCAAGGCCCGCCAGCAGGTCCTCATGGACCGCACCGTGGAAGCCATCCGCACCCTGGAGCAGGCCGTGCAGCTGGAGCCCGACCTGGACGTGGCCTACGATGCCTGGCTCATGCTCGGCCAGCTGAGGCTGGCCAATCCCGCCTGGTCCACCCGCTCCATCGACGCGCTCCAGACGGCCTCCAAGCTGCGCCCCCGGGCCGCCGCGCCCTGGGCCTCCATGGGGGAGCTCTACCATCGCAAGGGTTTCGAGGCCAACGCCGCCGCCTGCTACCGCAAGGCCCTGGAGCTGGACCCCACCACCGCGGTGCCGGCGGACGTGGACCTGGACGCCCGGGAGGCCGACGCCGGCGCCCCGCCGCAACCCAAGGGGCTCCTGGGCCGGTTCCGTTCCATCCTGGGCCGGACGGAAAAATCCTGACCGCCATCATATATCTATGGTCCCGGGAGGACCCCTGGCGGATTTCAAATAAATTACTAAAGCTCAACGTTCCTAAGGCCGAATAGAACCTTGCGGGGATACCCCCGAGCCCTATAACCCGGCGGCACGGATGCCGCCATCAGCATCACGGAGGATGCCATGACTTCCATTCTGAATAACGTTGCCGCCATGAACGCCAGCCGCCAGCTGGGCCTCACCGGCGCCAACCTGCAGCAGACCATCGAGCGTCTCACCACCGGAAAGCGCATCAACAAGGCTTCCGACGACGCGGCCGGCCTGGCCATCGGCAACAAGCTGAACGCCGACATCAAGATCGCCACCCAGGCCCAGCGCAACGCCAACGATGGTGTGTCCTACCTTCAGGTCGCCGACGGCGCCCTGGACTCGGTCACCCAGCTGCTGACCCGCGCCTCCCAGCTGGCCCAGCAGGCCCAGACCGGCACGATCAGCGACTCCAACCGGGCCAACCTGGACGCCGAGTTCCAGAACATCATCAAGACGATGTCCAACATCGGCACCAACACCAAGTTCAACGGTCAGGCCATCTTCAGCTCCACCTCCTCGCCGACCACCGTCAGCGTGCAGGCCGGTGACTACGGCTCCCTCACGGTCTCCCTGGGCGCCGTCTCCACGGCCGCCAACTCGGCCCTGGGCCTCGTGGCCACCACCGACTCCCTGACCAACGCCACCAACGCCGGCAGCGTGGTGAGCAAGCTCGCCACCGCCCTGGAATCCGTGAGCTCCATGCGGGCCTCCATCGGCGCCAACGAAGCCCAGCTGAACGCCACGTCGGACATCCTCGGCGTGCAGGTGCAGAACTTCACCGCCGCCAACAGCCAGATCATGGACGCCAACATCGCGGACGAAGTGGTCAACCTCACCAAGTTCCAGATCCTCAACCAGTCCGGCACGAGCGCCCTGGCCAAGTCCAACCAGAGCTCGCAGCAGATCCTGGCCCTCCTTCAGTAACTTCTGACTCCATCGGCTAGCCAACATGGGAGGAGGGCCGCAAGGTCCTCCTCCCATGCCCGTGGAAAACCAGGAGGAACCCATGTCGGATCCCATCAGTTCCACCGGAGGCCAGGGCCAGAGCCCTCCGCCCGTGGTCTATGCGGCCGCCCAGGCCGACTCCGTTCAGGCCAAGCCCACGACCTCCGCCCCCACCACCGTCGCCTCCGCGACCGGCGAGGCCATCCGGGAGGCCGCCCAGATCTCCCAGGAGGCCACCCGCCTGGAGATGTCGCCGGCCTCCGGGGTGTCCAACAAGCAGGTCAATCAAGAGATGACCATGGAGCAGGCGGCCGAGGCCTTCCAGTCCTACCTCAAGAGCCTGCCGTCCAATCTTCAGTTCCAGCCCGACTACGAGGCCGGCATCGTCATCTTCCGGGTCGTCAACCCCGTCACCAACAAGGTGATCCGCCAGCTTCCGCCCGAGGAGGTGGTGCAGCAGGCCCGGAACCTCCGCATGGCCGAGCCCCAGGGCCACTCTGGCATTCTTCTTGATAAGAGTCTCTGAGCCAGCAGTTTTTGCCGCGCGTCAGGGAAGGAGGGTTCGATGGCATCGTCAATCAGTTTCCAGGGCTTGTCGACCAACCTGCCCACGGACCAGCTCATCGCCGCCATCATCAATCAGCAGAGCCAGCCGATGGTGCGGATGCAGACCCAGCAGTCCGTCAACAATTCCAAGTCGGCCGCCCTCCAGACCCTCTCCACGGACCTGACCAGCCTCTCCGTCGCCCTGGACACCCTGTCCATGAGCGGCTTCCAGAGCAACAAGGTGACCAGCTCCGATTCGACCGGGGCCTACGTCACCGCCACCGCCAGCGGCGCCAGCCCCGGCCAGTACGACCTCATCGTCAAGAGCCTGGCCACCCGGGCCCGGCTGGTCCTGCCCACCGCCCTGCAGCCCAACGCGGCCGTCGGGGTGGGCGACTACACCCTCACCGACATGGACGGCAAGGCCTTCACCGTGACCATCGGCGCGGCCAACAACAGCCTCTCGGGCCTGGCGGACGCCATCAACAACGCCAAGGGAGCCGACGGCAAGGCCATCAACCTGAACGCCGCGGTCATCCAGACCGGAGCCGACGGCACCAGCCAGCTGGTGCTGAGCGCCAACGCCACCGGCCAGGGTTCCGCCGGTGCCACCACCTTCTCCTTCACCGCCCCCACCGGCAGCACCCTGGGGGCGGGGACGTCCGTGTCCCAGGCGGCCACCAATTCCGACTTCATCCTCAACGGGGTGGAACTGCACCGTTCCTCCAATTCCGTCAGCGACGCGGTCCAGGGCATCACCTTCAACCTGAACCAGGCCCAGACCGACCTCACCAAGACCACCACCCTCACGGTGACCCAGGACCAGGACGCCGCCGCCAAGGCCATGCAGGACGTGGTGGACAAGTTCAACACGTTCTACAACGACTACAAATCCAATACGAAGTTCACCCAGAACAAGGACGGTTCCTACACCAAGGGCCTGTTCAACATGGACATGGCCGTGCGGCAGATGGTCAGCCAGGTCTCGGGTGTCCTCATGGGGGCCCCCTCGGGCCTGCCCTCCACCGCCACCTTCACCAGCGCCGCCGGGGTGGGCCTCAAGACCAACCAGGACGGCACCATCAGCCTGGACACCACCGCCTTCAAGGCTGCGCTGACCAAGGACCCCGGGGGCGTCGCCAACCTCTTCTCCAATTCCGCCGTCTCCACCAGTCCCCTCCTGACGTTCATCGGATCCGGCAGCAAAACCACCAAGTCCCCCATCTCCTTCGACGTGACCACCGTGAACGGGGTCCTCACCGGCACCTTCCAGAGCCAGAAGGCCGACGGAACCACCGAGACCAACACGCTCACCAGCACCAATGGCTACTTCTACGGCGCCAACGGCACCGCCCTCGAGGGCCTCTCGCTCAAGGCCTCGGCCGGGGCTTCCGGGACACTCTCCATCTCCACCGGGATCTCCCGGCTGGTCCAGGACCTGAACACCAGCCTCACCTCCCTCACGCCCGGCAACATCGGCGGCATCATGCAGGATCTTTCCGCCGCCAACTTCACGCTCAGCCAACAGATCCTTCAGCAGCAGGACTACCTTGCCCGGAGCAAGGCCAGCCTGGAAAAGCTCTATGCGAACCTGGAAACCACCGTCGGGCAGTTGAACGCGGCGGGCCAGAGCCTCGCGGGGATCTAGAGCGGACCACACCTTGGGGGGAATCCCGATGAACCCGAACTACGGCGGCGCGGTCGCCAACCAGTACCTGATGCAGCAGATCAACGGCGCCACCCCCGAACACATCATGTTCATGCTCCTGGAAGGGGCCCAGAAGTTCCTCCTCCAGGCCGTGGCCGCCATCCGCCGCCGGGATATCGCCACCCGGGCGCGCATGGTCAACCGGGTCTCCTCCATCGTCGAGGAGCTGGCCATCCGCCTCGACCATGAAGGCGGGGGCGAACTGGTGATGAACCTCACCCGCATCTACGACTGGTGGCTCAAGGAGCTTTTCGACGCCAGCCAGAAGAACCAGGCCGAGCGGCTCGAGGTCCTGGAGCGCCAGATCGCTGAAATGAAGTCCGCCTGGGCGGAGCTGGACCAGCGCCAGGGCGCCCCCAGGCCCACCGCCTTCTCTCCCCAGGGCATGGTGGGATGAGCGACGGCAGGATAGCGGCCTCGCTGGACGACCTGGAGCGTCTCCTGGCGACCCTCGTGGACGACCCCGACCCGGACAAGGTCGCCGCGTGGCACGCGGGGTTCAAGGAGGCCCTGGCCCAGGCCGAGAAGGGGCCCCAGTGGCCCGCCATCGTCGCCCGGGCGCAGGAGCTGGGCCGCCGCCTGGAGACCCAGGTGAACCACCTCAACGCCATCCGCGGGGCGGTGCGGGAGGAGTTGCTGGCCCGGAGCAAGGGCAGCAGGGCCCTGAGCGGCTACAAGCCCGCCAGGGACTGAGCGCCGGGAACCGGGGTCCCGCCGGAACGGAGCGCCGCCGGCGAGGGCCCGCCCTTGCCCGGGAAGGGGCCCTGGAGGCCTCCGGGCCGGTGGGCCATGCCACCGGCCCGGGCCTGCCCGGGAAGGCCCCTAGAGCGTCCCGAAGAGACGGTCGCCGGCGTCGCCGAGGCCGGGGAGGATGTAGGCCTTGTCGTTGAGCTCCCGGTCCAGGGCCGCGACGAAGATGCGGATGTCGGGGTGGTCCTGCTGGAGACGGGCCACGCCCTCGGGCGCCGCGAGGACGGCGGCGAGGGTGATGCGCTGGGCGCCGGCGACCTTCAGCTGCCTCACGGCCTCGGAGGCGCTGCCGCCGGTGGCGAGCATCGGGTCCAGGATGAAGACGTACCGCTGGTCGAGGAGGGGCGGGAAGTTGCGGTAGTAGGGCACGGGCACCAGGGAATCGTGGTCCCGGTACAGCCCGAGGTGACCCACCTTCGCGGTGGGCAGGAGCTGGAGGAACGGGGGCAGCAGCCCCAGTCCGGCGCGCAGGACGGGAACCACCACGGGGTCGAGGGTGGTGAGGCGGCGTCCCTGGGTCCGCTCCAGTGGCGTTTCTACAGCCACGGGCTCGGTCGGCAGATGGCGCGTACACTCGACCGCGAGGATGAGGCCGAGCTCCTCGAGCACGCGCCGGAACAGGATTCCAGGCGTCTTCCGGTCTCTCAGCAGGGAGATCTTGTGGTCGCAAAGTGGATGATCGAGGACGGTGGCTTCCATGGGCGCGCTCCTGTATGCCCCTAGTTTGGGGCATCCGGAGCGATTCCGAAAATGGTCCTTCGTTGAAAAAATCCCGGGCGCAATCGCGAAAAGAATTCACAATTCTGTTGACCTCTTTAGGAACGCTGGTTTAGTGGTTTGTAGTAAGAACATTCTCATGAGGCTCCTGGTACAAAAACGTGTCTGGAAGCAATGGGACCTGGGGGTTGTAAATGCTGAAAAAAGTCCAGATATTTAAGGCGCTGGACATCGAGATCAAAAAGCAAAAAGGTCCTGCAGCGGTGAAGGACGCCTACAAGGGGCACCACTCCCTCAAGGAGGAGTTGAGCCAGCCCGGCATTTCCATCATCGCCGAGACCGCCGGCGGCAACCCGCTCCGCGGGCAGGTGAGGGACGCCTACAGGGCCTCCACCCACGCCAAGAGCCTCGTGGAGAACGGCGCCAGGGCCATCTCGGTCGCCACCGACCGCTTCCTGTTCTTCGGCGAGGACAAGCACCTGTCCGAGGTGCGGTCCGCCGTGAAGGTGCCCCTCATCCGCCACGACTTCATCTTCGAGGAGTACCAGATCGAGGAGAGCAAGATCCTGGGAGCCGACGCCGTGATGCTCATGGCCGCCCTCCTGGAGCCGGACCGGCTCGCGGCCCTCTCGAAACTCGCCCGGGCCAAGAGCCTGGACGTGATCGTGGAGGTGGCCAGCGAGGCCGACCTGAAGCGGGCCCTGGAGGCCGATGCCGATATCGTGTGTGTGCTGGGCCGTGACCTCGACACATGGGAGCCCCGGTGGGAGGAGGCGCTCACCCTGATGAAGAAGGTCCCCCAGAGCAGATGCCTGCGAATCCTGGAAGCCGGCGTCTGCACCCTCCAGCAGATCCAGCAGCTGGAAGGCATGGGAGTACATGGCGTCATCGTCGGGGACGCCCTGCTGGATGAGTTCTATCCCGGCAAGCGACTGGCGCAGATCCTGGCCGGTGTCGAGGTGATCAAGAAGCCCGTCAAGTCCAAGGGCAAGCAGGAAGCGCAGCAAGGCCCCGCGGCCAAGGGCTCCAGGCCCGCCAAGGCCGCCATGGGTGTCGTCGAGAGCGACAAGCCGAAGGCGGGTGGTTCGGTTCCAACCGGCAAACCACTTTCAACCACCCAATCCCCCCAACCCGCCCGCAAGGGCAAAAAGGAGTTCCCAATGGAACACATCAATCAGCCCGACGAGACCACCGCTCCCGTCGAAACGGCCGTCGAGCCGGTCGCCGCCAAGAAGCCCGCGGCCAAGAAGCCCGCCGCCAAGAAGCCCGCCGCCAAGAAGCCCGCGGCCAAGAAGCCTGCCGCCAAGAAGCCCGCCGCCAAGAAGCCCGCCGCCAAGAAGCCCGCGGCCAAGAAGCCCGCCGTGAAGAAGGCCGTCGCCAAGAAGGCCGCCCCCAAGAAGCCGGCCGTGAAGAAGGCCGCCCCCAAGAAGGCCGTCGCCAAGAAGGCCGCCCCCAAGAAGGCCGTCGCCAAGAAGGCCGCCCCCAAGAAGGTCGTCGCCAAGAAGGCCGCCCCCAAGAAGGTCGTCGCCAAGAAGGCCGCCCCCAAGAAGGTCGTCGCCAAGAAGGCCGCCCCCAAGAAGACCGTCGCCAAGAAGGCCGCCCCCAAGAAGGTCGTCGCCAAGAAGGCCGCCCCCAAGAAGGTCGTCGCCAAGAAGGCCGCCCCCAAGAAGGTCGTTGCCAAGAAGGCCGCCCCCAAGAAGGCCGTCGCCAAGAAGCCGGCCGTCAAGAAGGCCGCCCCCAAGAAGCCGGCTGTCAAGAAGGCCGTGAAGAAGTGACAATCTCCCTAGCCTCAGCTAGTTAGGAGATCAATTCCCGTTTCAACCCCGAACGAAAGCAGACCCGGATAAAGCCATGAAATTGATAGATCGTATTTCCGCCCTCGAAGTCCTGGATAGTCGAGGAAATCCGACAATATTGGCCCGGGTAAGACTGAATGATGGAACCATCGGCCAGGCGATGGTTCCGTCCGGGGCTTCCACCGGCAGCCGCGAGGCCCTCGAACTCCGGGACGGCGACAAGAAGCGCTACCTCGGCAAGGGCGTCCTGGGCGCCGTGCAGGCCATCAACACCGAGATCAACGACGCCCTCGAGGGCATGGACCCCTTCCAGCAGGCCGAACTGGACGAACTCCTCCTGGATCTGGACGGCACCGAGAACAAGTCCAACCTGGGGGCCAACGCGCTCCTGGGCACCTCCATGGCCATCGCCTGCGCCGCGGCCAACGCGGCGGGTCAGCCCCTGTACCGCTACCTGGGGGGCGCCTCGGCCCGAACCCTCCCCGTGCCGATGATGAACATCCTCAACGGCGGGGCCCACGCCGACAACAACGTGGACATCCAGGAGTTCATGATCCTCCCCGTGGGCGCCCCCTCCTTCCAGGAGTGCGTCCGGTGGTGCGCCGAGGTGTACCACAACCTCAAGGGCGTGCTCAAGGCCAAGAAGCTCTCCACGGGCGTGGGCGACGAGGGCGGCTTCGCTCCCAACCTCGGCAGCAACGAGGAGGCCCTCACCCTCATCGAGGAAGCCATCAAGAAGGCCGGGTTCAAGCCCGGCAAGGATTTCTACCTCGGCCTGGACTGCGCCTCCAGCGAGTTCTACAAGGAGAAGGGCTACGAGATCGACGGGAGCCGCAAGACCGGGCCCCAGCTCGTGGACTACTACGCGGGCCTCGTGGAGCGGCACCCGGTCCTCACCATCGAGGACGGCTGCGACGAGAGCGACTGGAAGAACTGGAAGCTCCTCACCACGAAACTCTCCGACAAGATCCAGCTGGTGGGCGACGACCTGTTCGTCACCAACCCCGCCATCCTCGCCAAGGGCATCAAGGAGGGCGTCTCCAACGCCATCCTCATCAAGCTCAACCAGATCGGCACCGTCACCGAGACCCTGAAGGCCGTGGACATGGCCCACAAGGCCGGCTATCGCGCCATCATCAGCCACCGCAGCGGCGAGACCGAGGACACCTTCATCGCCGACCTGGTGGTCGCCACCGGGGCCGGCCAGCTCAAGACCGGCGCCCCCTGCCGCTCCGACCGGGTGGCCAAGTACAACCGCCTCCTCCAGATCGAATGGGAGCTGGGCGCAGCCGCGCGCTACGCCGGAGCGGAAGCCTTCGGCGCCTTCCTGGACAGGTAGGACCCGCCATGAACACGTCGTTCCTCCTGAAGTCCAGCACGCTCTGGGGCGTCCTGGCCTTCTCGGGGGTGGCGTCCACGGCCATCCTGCTGTTCTCCCCCGGCGGCCTCGGGAGCCTCCACAAGCGCCAGGCCGAGCTCCTCGACCAGCAGCGCCAGCTCCTGAAGATGCGCAGGGCCAACCTGGAGCTGAGCGAAGAGGTCAAGCGGCTCGCCGCCCGCGACCCCGAGCTCTACGAGGCCCTGGCCCGCCAGCAGGGCCTGGCCCGCCCCGGCGAGACCATCTACACCTTCCGCGAGCGGGGCGCCCGGCGCTGATGTTCACCGTCGCCTCCGCTTCGGGCAACAGCTTCGCCTATGCCTGGGACGCCCTCCCGCCGGGGGGCGACGGGCCCGGATGGGCCCGCACCCTCTGCCCCGGGCACGGGCTGGACGGACTCTTCCTCCTGGAAAGGCCCCTGGCGGGCCAGCCCTGGAGAATGCGGCACTGGGACGCCGACGGGGCGCTGACCTTCTGCTCCAACGGCACCCGGGCGGCCCTGGCCCTCCCCGGCGCCCCCGCGGGGACCGAGGTGGCCGTGGAATCCAGCGGCGAGCAGGTCCTCCTGCGCAGGGAGGGCGACGGGGTGGCGATCCTCATGCCGTCGGGCCCCGGCACCGGATTCCGCCCCTTCCCGGGGTCCCTGGAAGGTCCCCACGCCTTCGGCTGGATCGGCAACCCGCAGCTCGTGCTGGAGCTCCCGGGGGTGGCCGGACTGGACCTGGGCCTCCTGGCGCCGCCCCTGCGCCACCACCCCGCCCTCCCCGGCGGCACCAACGTCAACGTCCTCGAAGTGCTCGCCCCCGGCACCGCCCGCATCCGCAGCTGGGAGCGGGGCGTTGAGGGCGAGACCCCCTGCTGCGGCACCGGCTGCGCCGTGGCCGGTGCCTGGCTCGCGCGGCGCACCGGGATCCCGACGTGGCGCCTCCTGCCCCCCGGCGGAGGCGTGAGCGTCACCGCGCATCTGGAGGGCGAAGGCTGGCGGGAGCTGTGGCTCTCAGGCCCCGTCTCCGTGCATGGCGCCCTCCCCCCGTTGCTATCCTGAAGCCCGGAGGCGCCCCATGGAGGAACCCAGGCCGGAAATCATCTCCTGGCTCCAGGAGGCCCTGGCCAAACAGAACTCAGGCAACCTGGGCGGGGCCCTGCTGACCTACCGCCGCGTCCTCAGCCGCGACCCGGGCGTGGCGGACGCCTGGTGCAACATGGGGTCCGTCCTGCACGCCCTGGGCCGCGACGAAGAGGCCCTGGAGGCCTTCCGCAGGTCCCTGGAGCTGCACCCCGCCAACCCCGCGGCCCACACCGGCCTGGGCAGCGTCCTGGATGCCATGGGGGATGCGGAGGGCGCGCTCGCGCACATCCGGGAAGCGCTCGCCCTGGACCCCGGCAACCTCGTGGCCACCTCCAACCTGGCCGGGGCCCTGGCCCGCCAGGGCCGCCTCGACGAGGCCCTGGAGGCCGATCGCGCCGCCCTGGCCATGCGCCCGGAAAGCCCCGAACTGAACCTCAACCTGGGTTTCACCCTCATGCGCATGGGCCGCATGGGGGAGGCCGAGGCCCTGTACCTCGAGGCGCTCCGGCTGTGCCCGGGCCTCGCCAAGGCCCGCTGGAACCTCGCCTACCTCCGCCTTCTCCAGGGCCGCTACCAGGAGGCCTGGCCCGACTTCCCGGCGCGCCTGGACGTGCCGCAAGGCATGGACAACCTCCGCGGCTTCGCGGAACCCGCCTGGGACGGGCGGCCCTTTCCCGGCAGGACGCTCCTGGTGTGGGTGGAGCAGGGCCTGGGCGACACCCTCCAGTTCGCGCGCTACCTGCCCATGGCCCGGGCCCGCGGGGGCCGCGTGATCCTCCAGACCTACGCCTGCATCCGGGATCTCCTGGCCGCCGTCCCCCTCGCGGACCAGGTGCTCTCCGAGCACGACGAACTGCCCCCCTTCGACCTGCAGGCGCCCCTGCTGGACCTGCCGGCCCTCTTCGGCAGCACCCCCGTGGACCTGCCGCCCCCGGTGCCCCTGGTTCCGCCCGCCGGCCACGAGCCTCCCGAGGCCCTGCGCCAGAAGCTCGCGGGCGGGGGCCGCAAGGCCGGCCTCGTGTGGGCCGGGAGCCCCGCCCACCAGGACGACGCCCGGCGCAGCCTGGATCCCGCGCTCCTGGCGCCCCTGGCCACGGTCCCCGGCCTTCGCTGGCACAGCCTCCAGGTGGCACCCCGCGGGGTGCCCCCCCTGTCCCTGGTGGACCTGGCCCCCCACTTCCGGGACTTCTCGGACACCGCCTGGGCCGTGGCCCGTCTCGACCTGGTGGTCACCGTGGACACCGCCGTGGCGCACCTGGCGGGCTCCATGGGCGTCACGACCCACCTCCTCCTGCCCTTCTTCCCCGACTGGCGCTGGCTCATGGAGGGCACGTCGTGCCCCTGGTACCCCTCGGTGCGCATCCACCGGCAACCCGCACCGGGCGCATGGGCACCGGTCATCGAAGGCCTCGTAGGCGACCTCGGCCATGGATCCTGAACAAGCCCTCCTCGAGGCGCGCCGGCTGGACCGGGAAGGCCAGCCCGGCCGGGCCGCCCTGGCCTACAAGCTCGCCATCCGCGCCGGGAGCGAGGCCGCCAAGGTCGACCTCTCCGCCCTGCTGGTACGCATGGGCCGCCATGGGGAGGCCGCAGCCCTGTGCGAAGAGCTCCTGGAGGCCCATCCCGGCCACCCCGCGGCCCTCCAGAACCTGACCGGAGCCTGCCTGGGCCTGGGACGCCTGGCCGAGGCGCGGGACCACGCCCGGGCCCTCCTGGACGCCGACCCCCTCAACGCCCAGGGCCACCTGGCCCTGGCCCTGGCCGGGGGCGGGGACGAGCACCTGCGCCGGGCCCGGGAACTGGATCCGCACGATCCGGGAATCCGCCGGACCCTCATCCACAGCCTCCTGCCCCGCCGGGCCTGGGAGGAGCTCTACCCCCTGTGGAAGGAGGCCATCGAGGACGAGATGGAAGGCCCCAAGGCCCGCTTCGAGACCGCCCTGCTGCACCTCACCTACGGCCACTACGCCGAGGGCTGGGAGGCCTACGAGAGCCGCCTGCTGCCCCCCAACGAGGCCTTCCCGCGCATGGACTCCCCCCAGCCCGTGTGGGACGGCGCCCCCTTCCCGGGGCGGACCCTGCTCCTGCACTACGAGCAGGGCTTCGGCGACACCCTGATGTTCATCCGGTTCGCGGCCCAAGCCCGGGCGCGCGGCGGACGCGTGCTGGCCCTGGTGCAGCCCGAGGTCCTGCCCGTGGCGCGCACCGCGCCCGGCGTGGATGCCCTGTTCACCCTGGACGACCCGGTGCCCCCCTTCGACCTGCGGCTGCCGCTGCTCTCCCTGCCCAGGGTGCTCGGCACGCGCCTGGACGCCGTCCCGGCGGAGATCCCCTATCTTCAGGCGCCGCCCGGGCCCTGCCCGGCCTCCGAGGCCGTCCGGGACACCCCCCGCCTCAAGGTGGGCCTGGTGTGGGCGGGAAGCGCGGAGCACGCCCAGGACGCCCTGCGCACCCTGTCCCCCAAGGACCTGGCGCGCTTCGCGTCCCTGCCCGGCGTGGACTGGTACAGCCTCCAGGTGGGCATGGACGAGGGGCTCCCCTTCGCCACGGACCTGGGCGGCCTGCTGCGGGACTTCGGCGACACCGCGCGCGTCCTGGCCAGGCTCGATCTCCTGGTCACCGTGGACACCGCCACCGCCCACCTGGCCGGCGCCATGGGACGGCCCGTGTGGCTCCTGCTGCCTCTGGTCCCCGACTGGCGCTGGCTCCTGGACGGGCCGGATTCCCCCTGGTATCCCACCTTCCGCCTCTTCCGCCAGCTGGACGGCCACGGCTGGGAGGGGCCCCTGGCCCGGGTGGAGGAATCCCTTAAGGACCTAATGAACCACCGCCGTGGAACCTGCTAGACTTTCCGTTGTTCCACGCCCGAGGTTTCCCAGGTGCCCCCACTCCCCAACCCCGCCACCGAGGTCCTGCCATGACCGCCAGGATCATTGCGTTGGCCAACCAGAAGGGCGGCGTCGGCAAGACGACGTCCGCCATCAACCTGGCCGCCTCGCTGGCCATGATGGAAAAGCTCGTGCTCCTGGTGGATTTCGACCCCCAGGGCCACAGCACCACCGGCCTGGGCTTCCCCAAGCCCGACCACCGCGCGGGCTCGTACGCCCTGATGAAGGGCGCTCCCGTGGAGGCCCTGGTGCTCACCACCGAGGTGCCCATGCTCCAGGTGGTGCCGGCGGGCAAGGACCTGGCCCAGCTGGAATTCGAGCTCTTCGAGCTGCCCGAGCTGCAGGTGCTGCGCCGCGCCCTGACGCCCGTCCTGGACACCTACGACTACATCCTCATCGACCCCCCGCCCAGCCTGGGCATGATCACCCTGAACGCGCTCACCGCGGCCGACGAGGTGATCATCCCCATGCCCTGCGAGTTCCTGGCCATGGACGGGCTGGCCGAGCTGGTGGAGACGATCCGCCGCATCCAGGCGGGACCCAACGCCGCGCTCAAGCTGGGCGGCATCCTCCTGACCATGGCCGAGGAACGCACCAACCTGGGCTCGGCGGTCGCCTCCGAAGTGCGGGCGGCCTTCCCCGGCAAGGTCTTCCAGACCCAGATCCCCCGCAACATCCGCCTGGCCGAGGCCCCCAGCCACGGCAAGCCCGTGGCCTTCTACGACCTCCGCTCCAAGGGAGCCCAGGCCTACCTGAATCTGGCCAAGGAGTGGCTGGGGATCGAAGAGCCCCTCATCCCGCGAGGACCCGCATGACCACCCCCAAACGACCCGCCCTGGGCCGGGGCCTCACGTCCCTCATGAGCCAGCTGGCTCCCGAGGACACCAGCAACCGCGAGGTGCCCGTGGGCGCCCTGGTGGCCAACCGCCACCAGCCGCGCCTGCACTTCGACGAGGCGCTGCTGGACGATCTGGCCGCCAGCCTCAAGACCCATGGAATGGTGCAGCCCATCGTCGCCCGCAAGGTGGGTGACCGCTACGAGATCATCGCCGGCGAACGCCGGTGGCGCGCAGCCAAGCGAGCGGGCCTGGCCACCGTCCCGGTGGTCATCAAGGACGTTCCCGACGACCGCCTCCTGGAGTTCGCCCTGGTGGAGAACATCCAGCGCCAGGAACTCAACCCCATCGAGGAGGCCAAGGCCTACTTCCAGCTGGGCGAACACCTGCGCCTCACCCAGGAGCAGGTGGCCGACCGGGTGGGGAAATCCCGCCCCCAGGTGGCCAACACCCTGCGCCTCCTTCGCCTGCCCACCCGTGTCCAGGAGCTGGTGTCCTTCGCCAAGCTCACCACCGGTCACGCCAAGGTGCTGCTGGGCGTTGACGACGCCCGGGTCCTGGACCAGCTGGCCGACGAGGTGGTCGACAAGCAGCTCAGCGTGCGCGCCCTCGAGGCCCGGGTGCACAAGCTCGCCCGCACGGTGAAGGGCAAGGCCCGCCGCCACGTCCATCCCCATGCCGTGTTCATCAAGGCCGCGGCCGAGGAGCTCACCCAGGCCTGGCGCACGCGCGTGGAGATCAAGCCCCGGGGCAAGGGCGGGTCGCTGCAGATCCACTACGGCAGCGAAGCCGAGCTGGACCGGATCTTCGAAGGCTTGAAAAAGGGGCCGGGAAGCCGTTAAGGTTCTCGTCCGGGGGTGCGATGTCCTGGTTCATCAAGAAGCGTCAGCAGAAGACTCCGGTGGAGGAACGCACCGTCCGGGTTCCCGAAGGGCTGTGGATCAAGTGCGACGCCTGCCGCGAGCTGATCTACCGCGCCGAGCTCGCCAACACCCGCAACGTCTGCCCCAAGTGCGGCTACCACTTCCGCATCGGCGTCTCCGAGCGCCTGGAGTCCATGATGGACCCCGGCTACGAGCCGAGCTTCGGGGAGCTCCAGAGCGGCGACCCCCTGACCTTCTCCGCCGCCAAGCCTTACGCCGAGCAGCTCCGGAAGCTCCAGGGCCTGGGCCACGACCACGACGCGGTGCTCGTGGTGGAAGGGACCCTCAAGGACCATCCCGTGGTCATGGCCGTCATGGACTGGGACTTCCTCGCCGCCAGCATGGGCAGCGTGGTGGGGGAGAAGCTCCGCCTGGGCGCGGAGCTCGCGCTGGAAAAGCGCTGCGCCTTCATCATCGTCAGCTGCTCGGGCGGGGCCCGCATGCAGGAGGGCGCCCTTTCCCTCATGCAGATGGCCAAGGTGAGCGCGGCCCTGGCGAGGCTGGACGACGCGGGCCTTCCCTACCTGTCCATCCTCACCGATCCCACCACCGGCGGCGTGAGCGCCAGCTACGCCATGCTGGGCGACCTGAACATCGCCGAGCCCAAGGCCCTCATCGGGTTCGCGGGCCCGCGGGTCATCGAACAGACCATCAAGCAGACGCTCCCCGAAGGCTTCCAGCGGTCCGAGTTCCTCCAGGCCCACGGCATGGTCGACAAGGTGGTGCCCCGGGACCGCCTGCGGGACTTCGTGGCCACGGCCCTGGATTGGATGACCCACCCCCATGCGTGATCTGGCCCGCCTGGGGATGCTCGAGGCCCGCGGCCACTGGGGCATCAAGTGCGGGCTGGAGAATCCCAAGGGCCTGCTGGCCCGCCTAGGACACCCCGAGCGCTGCTGCCCGGTGATCCTGGTGGCGGGCACCAACGGCAAAGGCTCCACCGGCGCCTTCCTGGTCAACGCCCTGCGCGCCTGCGGGCTGCGGGCCGGGTGGACCACCTCCCCCCACCTGGTATCCCCGGGCGAGCGCATCTGGATCGACGGCGCCACCCTCCGCCCCGACCACCTGGACGCCCTCCTGGGCGACGCCTTCCAGGCCGAGGCGGCCCTGGGAATCCAGGCCACCTATTTCGAGCTCATGATCGCATCCGCCTTCCTGGCCTTCCGGGAGGCCGCCGTGGACATCGCGGTGGTGGAGGTCGGCATGGGCGGACGCTGGGACGCCACCAACGCCTCCGACCCCGCGGTCACCGTGCTCACCAACGTGGAGTTGGACCACATGCAGTACCTGGGCCCCACCCGGGAGGCCATCGCCCGGGAAAAGCTGTGCGCCGCCCGCCACGGCCGCCCCCTGGTCCTCGGCCCCCGGCTGGACCCCGCCTGGGTGTGGCCGCTCCTGGAATGCCGCCCGGTCCTGTTCCCCGCCCCGGCCCTGGCCGTCCAGACCCTGGCCTGGGACCACAGCGTCGTGGAGGGCCACCGCATCCCCCTGGCCGGCGCCCACCAGGTGGAGAACCTGGCCACCGCCTGGGAGGTGGTGCGGCGCCTGGGCCTGCCCGAAGCGCGCGCCTGGGACGGCATCGGCCGCACCGCCTGGCCCGGACGGCTCTGGTCCGTGCCCGGCCTGTCGGGGGTCACCATGGACGGCGCCCACAACCTGGACGGCGCCCGGCGCCTGGCCGACCACGCCGTGGCCACCGGGGTCCACCCCCACCTCTACTTCAGCGCCATGGGCGACAAGGACCTGACGGGCATGCGGGACCAGCTGTCGCGCATGGGCCCCGTCCGGGTGACCCTGGTCCACGGCGAGAACCCCCGCTACGCCACCCCAGGGGCCCTAAGGGCCGTGTGGGGCGAGGGCTGCGAGGTGCTGGACATCGCCCAGGCCGCAGCCCGCCTGAAGGCTCCCGACGCCTCCCCGCGCCTGGTTTCGGGCTCCCTGTACTTCATCGGCGACCTCCTGCGGTCCCTGGGGATTGAACCGGGATTGCTGGTAGATTGAAGCTCATCCCATGAGCCTCCCACCCGGAACCCACCTCGGTCCCTACGAGCTGCTCGCCCCCATCGGCGCCGGGGGGATGGGCGAGGTGTACCGGGCCCGCGACCCCCGCCTGGAACGGGACGTGGCCATCAAGGTCCTGCATCCGGCCTTCGCCGCCGACCCGGACCAGCTACGGCGCTTCGAGCAGGAGGCCCGTTCCGTGGCCCTGCTCAACCATCCCAACATCCTCCAGGTGTACGACACCGGCGTGGTGGAAGGCGCCCCCTACATCGTCATGGAACTGGTTGCCGGGCAGAACCTGCGCGCCCTCCTGGACGGCCCGCCCCTGGGTGCGCGCCGGGCGCTGGCCATCGCCGTCGAGGTGGTGCGGGGCCTCGCCGTGGCCCACGAGAAGAAGATCATCCACCGGGACCTGAAGCCCGAGAACATCTTCGTGGATCCGGAAGGGCACGTGAAGATCCTCGACTTCGGCCTGGCCAAGCTCCTGTCCCCCCCCTCCGGGGATCCCGACGACACCCATGAATGGCGCAGCTCCCAGGCCCTCACCCAGGCCGGCACCCTCCTGGGCACGGCGGGGTACATGTCCCCGGAACAGGTGAACGGGTGGTCCGTCGACCACCGCTCCGACCTCTTCTCCTTCGGCACCATCCTCTTCGAACTGCTCACCGGCGTGGCCCCCTTCCGCCGGCGCTCCATGGTGGAGACCCTGCACGCCATCCTCAAGGAGGATCCGCCCGCCCTGGGTTCCGGGGTGCCTCCCTCCCTGGAGCGCACCGTCCTGCGCTGCCTCGAGAAGGATCCGCGGCGGCGCTTCCAGTCCGCGACCGACCTGGTCTTCGCCCTGGAAGGCGCCTCCCTGCCCCACTCGACCATCGTCCTCCGCCCGCGGTTCCGTCCCCTGCCCCCCTGGGCCCTCCGCACGGCCCTGGCCTCGGGCGTCCTGGCCCTGGCGGCCCTGGCGTTCGCCTTCGGCCGGCGCGACGCCCGGGCGGAACCCGTGGTCTACCACCGCCTCACCTACCGCCGGGGCGTCATGGAGGGGGCACGGTTCTCCCCCGATGGCCAGACCTTCGTGTTCGGCCTGGCCACGGACGGCCACCCCGCCCAGCTCATGGTCGGCCGCACCGACGGCGTGGGGGCGCGTCCCCTCGGTCTGCCTCCGGGCACCCGCATCCTTTCCATCTCCAGGGCCGGCGAAATGGCCCTGCTCTTCCGCAAGCCCGGCGCGGCCGAAGGGACCCTGGCCCTGGCGCCGCTCTCCGGAGGCGCCCCCCGGGAGGTGCTGGAGAACGTCTTTGCGGCGGACTGGGGCCCCGATGGCCAGGCCATGGCCGTTGTGCGGGCTGGCGAACGTGGCCAGTTCGTCCTGGAATACCCCATCGGCCACCGGCTCTACGACGGCCCCCCGGTCACCCCTTCCATCCTCGATTTCCCCCGGGTCAGCCCAAGAGGGGACAAGGTCGCCTTCCTGGAACACCTGGGAATCGGCCGGGAGTCCCTGTCGGTGGTGGACCTCAAGGGCCGGCGCACGGTCCTGGTGGAGGGCGGCTGCGATTCGCTCCAGTGGTCGCCGGACGGCCGGAGCCTCTATTTCACCTACCGCCACCCGGACGATCGCCGCGACCTTCGCTCCGTGACCCTGGGGGGCCGGCAGCGCATCCTGGACACGGTGCTGGGCCGCATGAACGTCCAGGACATCTCCCGAACCGGCCGCCTCCTGGTGGACCAGTCCGTGGACAAGACCAGCCTCCTGTTCCGGGGACCCGGCGACCGGGTGGACCGCGACCTGTCCTGGCTGCAGACTTCCATCCTGGCGGACCTCGCCCCGGACGGCAGCCGCCTGCTCATCGGGGAGACCCTGGAAGGCTCCGGCCCCGGCGGGGCCTACCTTCGTCGCACCGATGGCTCCGATGCCATCCGCCTGGGCGACGGCGACCCGTTGAGCCTGTCCCGGGACGGTCGCTGGGCCACGGTCCTGTCCAACGACGCCCGCAAGACCCTCGCCCTCTTCCCCGCGGGTCCGGGCGCCCCCCGGCCCCTCGCCCCGGGCATCCGGGCCGACTGGGCCGTGTTCGTGGACGGGGACCGGCAGGTGCTCATGGGCGGCACGGGGCCCGACGGCGCCTTCCGGGGTTACATCCAGGACGTGGCCGGCGGTCCGGCCCGGCCCTGGCCCGGCACCCTGGCCCCGGAGGCCTTCTGTGCGGTGGCCCCCGACGGCGCCCGGGTGGCCCTGGGACCCATGAAAGGCCACCTGGTCATCTGGTCCCTGGACGGCCGCCGCCTCCAGGACCTGGGCGGCCTGGGCGGAACCGACGTGCCCATCCAATGGCACGCCTCGGGCACGTCCATCTTCCTGGCGGATCTCTCCACCGTGCCCGCGCGCATCACCCGCCTGGACCTGGACACCGGGCGGCGGACCCCCTGGGCGGAGGCCGGCCCCTCGGACCGCACCGGCGTGGGGCAATTGAAAGGCGTGGCCATCACCCCCGACGGCCGCTCCCTGGCCTACTCCTTCATCCGGGTGCTCACCTCGGACCTCTACGTCACCGACCCCGTGAATTGAGCAAAGGAAAGGCCCCTGGTTGCGCAGGGGCCTTTTTCGGGTTGCTGGGCAGGGGGTCCATTCCATCCAAGGCTGGGAGCCAGTCAGTCGCTTCAGGGTGGAACCCGTGTCAAAAGAATAGGTGCCCGGGATTCGGGGAAGGTTCCCCGGGCTGCCGGATGAATTTCCCTGCCGGTTTATTCCTTACCCAGAGGTCGATTGGTCCTGATTCATAACCCTTGATTGAAATATTTATTAAAGAAACACTCCGTGCGCGATGAAATATAAAGGTTCCCGATTTTTTTGATTTTTTTTGAACCGTCCCCTTGCCAATCAGCGCGGTTGAAGTCATTTTATCCTCGTTTTTTACCTCCCAGCTTGATGCACTGAGACTTCACACATGGTCCAGCCCGCACCGGCGCATTCGCCTCGGCCGAGGCCTGGGTCTTCCCATGTCGCGGAAATGGTGTCTAGACACGTTTTCCCCGACGGCACTCCCGCCACCCTGGAGACCATCGTCATGAGTGCACTCCCCCGCTTCATACGCTTCGCCGCGTTGGCCCTCGTCGCCGGCGCGCCCCTCCTCGCCCAGCAAGCGACCGGCGCCCTCAAGGGCCGGGTCGCCGACGCCAAGGGCAACCCGAAGGCGGGCGTGATCGTGACCATCACCAATCCCCGCACGGCCTTCGTGCGTTCCGGGGCCACCGACGCCAGCGGCCTCTTCGCGTTCGTCGCCCTGCCCCTGGGCGAATACCAGATCACCTACGCGCAGGGCGGGCAGACCTTCCGGAGCCGCGCAACGGTCGTCCTGGGCCAGGACACCTTCGCCAACTTCCTCAAGTGGCCCGCGGCCCAGGCTGGGGCCACGGTGGAGATCCTCGCCACGTCCGCCCAGGCCGAAGCCATCGACACGTCCTCCGCCCAGATGGGCACGACGGTGGGCCAGGACGTCATCACCTCCCTGCCCATCGTGAGCCGCGACATCAACCAGGCGGCCCTGCTGGCCCCGGGGGTCCAGATCGTCTCCGGCTCCCAGGTGGATCCCACCAAGAAGGCCTTCTCCTACATCACCACCGGCGACGGCATGGGCCGCGGCACCAGCTTCGCGGTGGACGGCGCCGACAACAATTCCACCGACGTGGGCGGCTACGTCCTGTCGGTGCCCATCGACGCCATCGCCGAGTTCCAGGTGGTGACCAACCAGTACAAGGCCGAGTTCGGCCGGTCCACCGCGGGCTTCTTCAACGTCGTGACCAAGTCCGGCAGCAACGAGTTCACGGGCCTGCTCTCCGCCCAGTACACCAACCAGTCCATGCGGGCCCGGGTCACTGACGAGGGCACCAAGAACGACAACACCAAGGGCAGCTATGCCTTCACGGTCACCGGCCCCATCCTCAAGGACAAGCTGTTCTACATGGTCTCGGCCGAGCGCCAGCAGTCCACGGACGCGTCCTTCCCCTTCCAGCCCTACGCCCTCAGCCTCTATCCCGAACTGGCCGGCACCCGCCAGGAGGGCCTGAAGCGCACCGTCTACGCCAAGGTGGACTGGAACATCTCCCAGGAGTCCAACCTCAGCCTCAACTACGGCACCAGCCAGAACCGCATCGCCCACCAGGGCTTCCCGCGCACCACGTCCTTCGCCGGCAACATCCCCCCCAGCGCCCTGGGCACGGACCGGGACCTCACCTGGGCCGCCGGCGCGCGGTGGACCTGGAACATCAGCTCCAACCTGGTGCTTGAGAGCCACTACAGCTACTTCAGCTACGCCAACTCCATCGCGCCCGACTCCCAGGGCCCTCCCGGAAACGGTTCGCCCGCGGCCGTGATGGACTACGTGAACAGCGGCAGCTACAGCGCCGTCATCCCAGCCCCCTTCCCCGGGCACCGCACCGATTCCGAGAACTGGGGCTGGGGCGGCATCGACCCCAATGCGCTTCAGAACACCGGCATCAAGCGCGGCCAGTGGAAGAACGAGCTCACCTGGATCACGGGCTCCCACACCATCAAGGGGGGCCTGGACTACCAGCGCACCTCGTACGCCGACCAGCAGCTCTTCTTCGGGGAGACGGGCATCTACCGCATGGTGGTGGAGGGCGTGGACCCGGTCACGGGCCAGGTCATCAACTACAAGACCGGCTGGAACAGCACCGTCTCGGCCAACCAGAACGTGGTGGCGGTGGCCTTCGTGGCCAACGGCCTCCAGAAGGGCATCGACTACAAACAGTACGGGGTCTACCTCCAGGACGACTGGACCATCAGCCCCAAGTGGAGCGTCTACTTCGGCGCCCGCCTGGACTGGGACACCCAGCTGGATTACCTGAAGGACCGCTATTCCGACATCTACAGCTACATCCACCAGTACAACCCGATCCTCTCGGGCATGGACGGCAACGCCCCCACGGGCAAGAAGTACTTCGAGCCTCGCGTGCAGGCCCTCTACCGGCCCTACGGCGATGACAAGCTGGTCTTCAAGTTCGGCGCCGGGCGCTTCGTCGCCCAGGTGATCGACAACGTCACCGGCTTCAGCCGGGGCCTGTCCAACCTGGCCAACGGCCTTCCCATCCGGGCCCGCAACTCGGCGGCCTTCGCCTACAACCACATCACTCCCTACAGTTCGGGCAACGTGACGAACTTCAGCGCCGGCAGCACCATCGGCCAGGTCAACGGGCACGCCATCGTCCTGCCCGCGGACCTAACGCCTTACAACTACGCCAACAACGTGGGCGGCCTGCGCGACTACTTCCGTAACACCGTCGACGGGTGGCTCTCCACCGCGACGCCTGAGACGGGCGGCAAGAGCCTTCTTTCCAGCGATTTCCAATACCCCACCACCGACGCCTTCAACGTCGGGTTCGCCTACCGGTTCAACGAACGCAGCGGCGTGGACGTCACCCTCGTGTATTCCAAGAGCCGCCACCTCACCACGCAGCTGGCCGGCCCCGACGGGAGCTCGCCCAACCTCGTGGAAGTGGATGCCGACGGCAACGACATGGGCGACACCATCTTCTTCTCCAACCAGACCGCCAGCATGAAGCAGCTGCAGGCGAAGTATTCCTATGCCGACAGCAACAACAGCTTCATCTTCTCCATCACCTTCAAGGAGGCCAAGGCCTCGGAGGGCGGCGCCGGGGGCGCGTTCGACGCCTCGGGGAGCACCGGCGGCCTCTACGGCGAGGGCGCCCAGTACAACTGGAAGACCAGCTCCGAACGGATCAGCGCCGGCACCGACCGCCTCGAGGGCTCCTTCAGCTACTCGCACCGGTTCGATTTCGGCACCATGATCTCGTTCCTGGGTTCCTGGCACAGCGGAAAGGCTTACGACGTCACCCAGCAGTACAACAACGAGCTGGGCGTCGACGGCGGCTCCGACCAGTCCCATCCCATCGAGTACCTGGGCACCGAGTACGGCCGCTGGAACCTGGACATCAGCGCCAAGGTGTCCCACAGGTTCAAGCTCACCAAGGCCCTGACCATCGAGCCCTACCTGGCGATCCAGAACCTGCTCAACAACTACGACTACGGGTCCAACTACGACGGCATCAAGATCAACAGCGACGGTTCTCCCAACACCAGCACGTCGCTCTTCTCGGGTTTCGGCAAACGCGGCCAGGCCTTCCAGGCCAACCAGCCCCGGAACTACGCCATCGGCGCCCGGGTCACCTTCTGATCATTTCCTGGCCGCCTTCCAGGCGGCCAGGAGCTTCGCCTCCGCTTCAGGGCTGGGCCCGGCCAGACGGGTCCGGCCCTTTTCCACCTTCAGCTGCGTCTTGTACCAGGCCAGGGTGTCCTTGGCCGTCTCTTCCACGGTCCGGAAGCGCAGGCCCGCGGCCACGGCGCGGGCGTTGCTCCAGGTGTGGAATCCCTTGGTGTCGCCCGTGTAGGGAGCCCAGATGGGGAACTCGATGCCCTCCTGCTTGGCCAGGAAGTCGGTGGGGATCCAGGTGAGGGTGGACGTGGCGGGGGTGGCCTTGACGCAGGCGGCCACCAGGCGGCCCCAGGGCAGCTTCCGCTCGGGCCCGCAGGCATTGAAGGCGCCCGTCGCGCCGTCCTCGGCCAGGCGCACCAGCCAGGCGCCCAGGTCCCGCACGTCGATGATCTGGACCGGGTCCTCCGGCGATCCGGGCACGGCGATCTCCCCGCCCCGGTCCATGCGCACCGGCCAGTAGGCGAACCGGCCCGAAGCGTCGTCGGGCCCCACGATGTAGCCCGGGCGCACCACGGCCACCCGGCCGGGCATGGCCTTCTCCGCGGCCTGCTCGCAAAGGGCCTTCAGGCCGCCGTAGTTCTGGAATTCCTTGCCCATCTCCTCCACGGCGGGATCGGCCAGGACGGCCAGGGGCGCGGTCTCGGTGCCGTTCTCGGGGTTGGGCTCCTTGTAGGCGGAGATGCTGGAGATGATGATGTAGGTCTTGCACCGCTTGGCCAGCAGCGAGGCGGAGGCGGTCACGAGGCGGGGGTAGTAGGCCGAGTTGTCGATGACCACGTCCCACTCCCCAGTCTCCAGGGATTTGAGACCCTCACCCTTCTTGGGGTCGCGGTCCCCCTGCAGGCGCCCGACGGTGGGAAAGAGGTCCGGCCGGGTCTTGCCGCGGTTGAACATCGTGACCTGGTGCCCCCGGCCCAGGGCCGCCTCGATGGTGGCGGGGCCCAGGAAGCCCGTGCCGCCCAGGATGAGGATCTTCAGGGGCTTGGGCTGCTTCTTCGCCACCTTGGCGGGGGCCGGGGCGGCGAGGGCTTCGCTGCCCAGGGCGGTGGCGGCCGCGGCGGCGGTGGTCTGGAGGAAGGTACGGCGGGTCAGGGTCATGGCGGCTCCTGGTTTGAGTAATAAACGTCCAAGACTATACCTCGTTTAGCTATATAGTATCCAAACTTCCTTCCGAGGCCCCATGACCCCCTCCCTTCCCCAGCGCACCCTGGCCCGCCTCGTCCTGGTGCGCCCCGGCGAGGGCGCGGTCCTCTTCTTCTCCACCGCGTATTTCTTCCTGCTCCTCTTCGGCTACTACCTCCTGCGCCCCATGCGGGAGGCCTTCGGCATCGCCCGGGGCGCCGACAAGCTCCCCTGGCTCATGACCGGGACCATGGCGGTGATGTTCCTGGCCAACCCGGCCTTTTCGGCCCTGGTGTCCCGGTTCCCCCGGCGCCGGTCCATCCCCATGGCCTACCGGTTCTGCGGCGCCACCCTGGGCGTCTTCTACCTGCTCTTCCGGTTCCTGCCCGGCCACGGCGGCGCGGGCCTGGGCTACGCCTTCTACGTCTGGCTCAGCGTCTTCAACCTCTTCGCCGTGTCCGTGTTCTGGGCCTTCATGGCCGACGGCCTGGACCAGGACCAGGGCAAGCGCCTCTTCGGCTTCATCGCCATGGGCGGGACCCTGGGCGCCATCGCGGGGGCTTCGGCCACCGCGGCCCTCACGGCCCGGCACGTGGATGCGGGCACCCTGCTGCTGGTCACCATCCTCTGCCTCGAACTGGCCATCCTCTGCGTGCGCACCCTGGCCACCCGTTTCGGCATGGGCGCCGAGTCGGGCGCCTCCAGGGAACCGGGCCCGGGCCTCTTCCAGGGCCTCCGGCTCCTGGCCGGATCCCCCTACCTCGCCCTCATCGGCCTCTACATCCTCCTCTACACCATCACGTCGACGTTCCTCTACATGCAGCAGGGGCAGATCGTGGCCCGGACCTTCACCGGCGCCGCCGCCCGCACCGCGGCCTTCGCCCGGTTGGATGTTTGGGTGAACGTCCTTACCCTCTTCACCCAGGTGTTCCTGTCCAGCCGCCTCATCAAGGCCGCGGGCATGCGGGTGGTGCTCTGCATCATGCCCGTTCTGTCCCTCGCGGGCTTCGGCGCCCTGTGGGCCCTGCCCACCTTTGGCACCCTGGCCCTCTTCCAGGTGCTGCGCCGGGGCCTCCACTACGCCGTGGACCGGCCCGCCCGGGAGATCCTCTACATCCCCCTGGGTCCCGGGGAGAAGTACAAGGCCAAGCCTTTCATCGACACCTTCATCTACCGGGCCGGGGATCTCCTGGGCACCTGGACTCCGGCCCTGATGGCCGCCGCCTCCCTGCCCCTGGGAGGCGCCGCCCTGGCCGTCTCGGGAGCCTGGCTCTGGGGTGGCGTGGCCCTGGGCGGGCTTGGGCGCCGGATCGGCTTCAGAGACCGTCCGTGATCAGGATGGCCGGCTCGAAACCCAGGCCGGTGGCCTCGGCGGGGGTCTTCAGGCCCCACAGGGCCAGGCGCCCGGCATAGGGCTTCCAGAACGCGGGGCGCCGGGTCACCGCCACCAGCGGCACGTGAAGGGTGAGCTTTTCCGGCAGGCCCTCCAGGGACTCGGCGTCCAGGTCGTCGGCCTCGGAGGCCTCCCACAGGAACCCACACCGGGCCTCCATGCAGGAGGCCCACAGTTCCAGCACCTCGCTGTGCTCGAAGCTGCTGAAGAGCACCCGGTCCAGGGCATCGGCGGCTTCCACCGCCGCCAGGGCCTGCTTCCACCCGGGCTCGCCCTTGAGCTCCACGTTCACGAGCCGGGCGCCCAGTTCCAGCACATCCAGGAGCCGGGGCACCGGATCGCCGTTGCGCAGCGGGGGCAGTTCCGAGGCGCGCATCCTGCGGAGCACGCCTCCGGCCTTGGCGGTGCGGCCCAGGTCGTCGTCGTGCAGGACGCAGCACACGCCGTCGGCGGTGGGCTGGACATCCAGTTCGAACCCGTCCATGCCGGCCTGCAGCGCGGCCCGGAACGCCGTCATGGAGTTCTCGAGGTGGGTGGAGGAGAGGCCGCGGTGGCCGAGGATGAGGGTCATGGGAGGACCACCTTTCCGGGATTGAAGATGCCAGCCGGGTCCAGGGCCCGCTTCATGGAGCGCAGGGCCTCCACCTGGAAGGGATCGGCGAAGCGCTGGAAGGCGTCCCGCTTGGCCAGGCCGATGCCGTGTTCGCCGCTGAGGGTGCCCCCCAGCCGCACGCAAAGGCCGAACAGCTCCATGAGCTGGCGGTCCAGTTCCGCGCGGGGGGTCTCGCCGGCGGCCAGGAGGTTCACGTGCAGGTTGCCGTCGCCCAGGTGGCCGTAGGTGACCGTGGGCAGCCCCAGGGCCTCCAGGGCCTCGAAGAACGCCCGGATGCGGCTGCGGGGCACCACGACGTCCTCGCTCACCTTCCGGGGGAACCGCTCCTTGAGATGGGAGGAGGTGGTGCGCCGCACCTCCCACAGGGCCTCGCGCTGGCGCGCGTCCGTGGCGGACTGGAGGTGTTCGCCCAGGTCCCCCAGGGCTTCCATCAGGCCCTCCAGGAAGGGCTCGGACCCGCAGTCCCGGTCATCGAATTCCAGCAGGGCCAGGGCCTCGCCCGGCATGCGCCGCGCGGCCTCGGGGCCGTGCTGGCGAAGATCCCGCAGCACCGCGGGGTCCCAGAACTCGAAGGCCGAAGGCAGGTAGCCCGCCTCCACCAGGCGTCCCGGCAGGTCCAGCAGTTCGTGCCAGCGCTCCATGGGCAGCAGGAGGGTGAGGCGCTCCCGGGGGGCCGGCACCAGACGCACCGTGGCCCCGGTGATGATCCCGAAGATCCCTTCGCTCCCCACCAGCAGCTGTCCCAGGCTGGGCCCCACGTTGCACTTCACGCTGGGGATCCCGAAGGTGTGCACCTCCCCGTCCGCCATGAGGGCGTCGACGGAAAGCACCCAGTGGCGGGTCATGCCGTACTTGCAGGCGCCCGGTCCCCCCGCGTTGGTGGCGAGGCTGCCCCCGAAGGCGCACTGCTCCCAGGAATTGGGATCCGGGGGATAGAACAGGCCCTCCGCCAGGGCCGCCGCCTTCACGTCCCGTAGCGGCGCGCTCACGGGCGCCCACAGGGCCAGGTCCGGCTTCGACACCTTGAGGGTGCCGGGGTAGGCCCCCATGTCCACCACCACCGCGCGCCCAACGGGGACGCATCCCCCCGCCTTGCCGGTGCCCGCGCCCCGGGGAACCAACGCGAACCCTTCGGTCCCGGCCAGCCGCACCAGCTCGCGCAGGGCGGCGGCGCTCCGGGGCCTGACCACCGCCAGGGGCGGGTCCCCCACCACGTGGGATTCGTCGCGCCGGTAGCCCTCGGTGAGGTCGGCGCCGGTGACGACGGAGGTGTCGGGAAGGCCGGCGAAGAGGTCCATTTCTACCCCACGAGGGTGCCCACCACGTCCCCGTTCACCGCGGCCAGCAGGTTCCCCGGCACGTTCATGTTGAACACGAGGATGGGCAGGTGGTTGTCCCGGCACAGCGAGATGGCCGCGGCGTCCATGACCTTGAGGTTCTTCTCCAGGACCTCCTGGAAGGAGATGTGCTCGTACTTGGTGGCCGAGGCGTCCTTCTTGGGGTCGGCGGTGTAGATCCCGTCCACGTTGGTGGCCTTCATCACCACCTCGGCGTCGATCTCGTTGGCGCGCAGCGCGGCGGCGGTGTCGGTGGAGAAGTAGGGGTTGCCGGTGCCGGCCCCGAAGATCACGACCCGGCCCTTTTCCATGTGGCGCATGGCCCGGCGGCGGATGTAGCTCTCGGCCACCTTGGGCACGTCGATCCCCGACATCACCCGGGTCTCCACCCCGTGCTGCTCCAGGGCGTCCTGGAGGGCCAGGGCGTTGATCATGGTGGCGAGCATGCCCATGTGGTCGGCGGTGACCCGGTCCATGCCCTTGGTGGCCCCGGCCACCCCCCTGAAGATGTTGCCGCCGCCGATGACCAGGCCCACCTCGACGCCCAGGCCCTGGATGGTCTTGACCTGGTCGGCGATCATGGCGACCACGTCCGGGTCGATGCCGTGTCCCTGTTCGCCCATGAGGGCCTCGCCGGAGAGCTTCAGGAGAATGCGCTTGTATTTCATGGGTGGCTCCACCTTTGCGGACGTGCGGAAAATGCGCTCCCGAATGCGGGCGACATCCGGGAGCGCGGTCGGTTTCGGGGGGGCGAACCCCGCCTCAGGATGTCTCTTGGGTGCCAGCCTGGGACATGAGCCGCCCCAGGGTCTCCTGGATGTGGTCGTTCACGCCGTGCTCGCAGGCCATGAGCGCGGCGCGGATGGCGCTGTGGACGGCCTTGGCGTTGGAGCGGCCGTGGCCGATGATGGAAATCCCCTTCACGCCCAGCAGCGGGGCGCCGCCGTATTCGGCGTAGTCCAGCCTGGCCGCGAACCGCTTCAGGCCGTTCATGGTCAGCAGGGCGCCCAGCTTGGTGAGAAGGTTTTCCCGGAAGACCCCCTTCATGCCCTGGATGAGCCCTTCGGCCAGGGCCTCGGCGGACTTCAGCAGGGCGTTGCCCACGAAGCCGTCGCAGGCGATGACGTCGAACTTGCCGTTCCAGATGTCGCGCCCCTCGGCGTTGCCGGTGAAGTTGAGGTCCATGTCCTTGAGGGCCTGGGCCGCTTCCCGCGTGGTGGTGGAGCCTTTGCCCTCCTCCTCGCCCACGCTCAGGACGCCCACGCGGGGCCGGGTGATGCCCAGCACCTCCTCGGCGTAGACGGAACCCATGACCGCGAACTGGGCGATCTGCTCGGGCCGGCAGTCGATGTTCGCCCCGACGTCCAGGAGGACCGTGGGTCGCCCCTGCATGTTGGGGAGGATGGTCGCCAGGCAGGGCCGGTCCACCCCCGGAAGGGTGCCCAGGACCATCTTGGACGCGACCATGGCGGCGCCGGTGTGTCCCATGGACACGACGCCGTCCGCCTTTCCCTCCCGCACGAGCTGGGCCGCGACGCGGATGCTCGAGTCCTTCTTCTCCTTCAGGATGGACGTCGCCTTGTCGTCCATGTCCACGACGCTGGCGGCGTGGACGATGGCGAACCGGGACGTGAGCTCCCCCTTGAGGCCGAAGTGGCCCAGCATGGGGCGCAACCGGTCCTCGTCCCCCACCAGGTGGAGGAAGAGCTCGGGATGCGCATCCAGGGCCGCCCGGGCCCCTTCGAGAAGGGCTGCGGGGGCGTTGTCCCCGCCCATCACGTCAAGGGCGATCCGGTAGATGGTGGGAGCGTCCACCCTGGCCTCAAACGGTCTGGTCAGGGCGCACGGTCAATTTGCCGCGGTAGAAGCCGCAGGAGGGGCAGACACGGTGGGGCATCTTGGGCACGCCGCAGTTGGGGCAGGTGCTCGAGCTCATGGTGTCGAGGGAATCGTGGGTGCGGCGACGGTCGCGGCGGGCGCGGGAGTGGCGGCGCTTGGGATTCGGCATGGTTGACTCCTCGGAGAGTGGTCGGTTGAGGGAAAAGGAGAAGCCGGGTCAGGCGTCTTCCAGGTTGAGCTTCAGACCCGAGAGGGCCTTGGCCAGGGCACCCGGTTCCTTCACCCGCTCAGGATGGCAGGAGCAGGGACCCTTGTTCCAGTTCTTGCCGCACTGGGGGCACAGGCCCTTGCAGTCCTCCCGGCACAGCGGGTGCATGGGGGCGTGGAGCAGGAAATGTTCGCGGGCGAGGGCTTCCTCGTCCAGGACCGGCTCGGGCAGGAAGACCACGTCCAGGTCCTGGCTGCCCAGGGCGTGGGACCCGCCCATGGCGAGCTCCTTGTCGCGGCTGCCCAGGAACTGGCTCTCCACGGCGATGCCCAGGTCCAGGGGCTCCAGGCAGCGGGAGCAGCTCCCTTCCCAGGTGGCGGTGCCCTTGATCTCCAGGAAGAAATCCGCGTCCGAAGGCACCACCCGCACCTGCCAGGCGGCTTCGCGCAGGCCCGTGCCGTCCCCCAGGTCCAGGGTGGCGGTCACGCCTTCCGCACGCGCGCCCTCGGAGGGCAACTGGGTAAGATCAATCATTTCGCGGGTTCCTTTTCAGGACCTGCGGGTGCCCCGCCGGAGGGCCCGGCGTTCTTGCCCGGTTCGGCCGTGAAGGGAGGCCGGTCGGCGGAGCCGCCGGGGTCCCCCGCGCACTTCAGCACGTAGCCGCCCTTGTCAGATTTTCCCTCGAAGGGGTTTCCCCAGGGGTCGGTGGGCGACACGTTCACGGGAATGTTGTTCTCCTTCACCAGCAGGGAGTTGGGGTCGACCATCGCCTCGAAGCTGGTGAAATCAGGGTACTTTCCATGCTTGAGATAGTAGAAGTCCAACCCTTCGGACACGGTCTTCACCGTGTCGTGGGCCTTGATGTACCGCGCGTTGGCGGAGAACTCCTGGTACTTCCGGATCCCGATGGTGGCGAGGACGGCCATGATCATCATGGCCACCAGCAGTTCCATCAGGGAGAAGCCAGCTTGTCGGTTGTTGTTCATGTCTCTTTCCGGGGAAGGGGGTCCTGGGTAGAGAGTAAGTATGGGTAACCCGGACGTCCTTGTCCAAGCATCCCAGTGTGCCACAGGTCGGAGATTTTACAAGAAATCGTTGGGTATGTCGCCCTTGGCGTCGCCCTCCGGGGCCTCGGCGGGGGGGAAGGATTCGGGAACGGGAAAGGCCGGGGCGGGCGTCCCCTTGCCACCCATTTCTTGCAGCCAATACCGGTAGGCCCGGAAACCCATGCCCAGCAGGCGGGCCGCCTTGGTCTTGTTGCCCTCGGCCCGCTCCAGGGCCCGGAGCAGGAAATGTCCCTTGAGGGCGCCCAGGTAGGCCTCCAGGTCGAACCCCCCCGCGGGGATGTCCGGAGCGCCCGCCGCCTGGGAGCCGACGCTCCCGTTGCGGGCCATCAGGTCGTCCGGGAAAAGATCCACGCCGATGGGCCCGCCGGAATTCAAGGCCACGCACCGTTCCATGAGATTCTCAAGTTCCCGCACGTTGCCCGGGAAGCGGCAGGCCCTCAGGACCGCCATGGCCTCCTCCGCCAGCCCCATGGTCGGCTTGTTGAGCTTGCGGCAGAACTTCGCCAGGAAATGTTCCACCAGGACCGGCAGGTCCTCCTGGCGCTCCCGGAGGGGGGGCAGCTCGATGTGGAGGATGTTCAGGCGATAGTAGAGGTCCTGGCGGAACAGGCCCTTTTCGGCCCGGTCCCGCAGGTCCCGGTTGGTGGCGCCGATGACCCGCACGTCCACCGCCCGCTCCTCGTTGGCCCCCACCCGCCGGATGCGCCGCTCCTGGAGCACCCGCAGCAGCTTGACCTGCAGGGGCAGGGGGATCTCCCCGATCTCGTCCAGGAAGATGACGCCGCCCTCGGCCTCCTCGAACAGGCCCCGGCGGGTGAAGTTGGCCCCGGTGAAGGCCCCCTTCTCGTAGCCGAAGAGCTCGGACTCCAGGAGCGCCTCGGGCAGGGCCCCGCAGTTCACGGGCACGAAGGGTCCCTTGGACCGGTCGGAATACCGGTGCACGAGCCGGGCCACGATCTCCTTGCCGGTGCCGCTCTCCCCCGTGACGAGGACGGTGGTGTCGGCCCGGGCGATCTTGCCCACCAGCGCCTGGACCTTGCGGATGGTTGGACCCACCCCCACCAGGTCCCCGATGTCGCGCACCTCGGGCCCGGGCGACACCGACACCGAGAAGATGCCCTTGAGCACCTTGGACAGCTCCTGGATGTCGTTCTTGGTCTTGGTGAGGAAGTCCACCGCCCCCAGGTTGAGGGCCCGCACCGTGGTCTCGGTGGTGGCGAAGGCCGTCATGATCACCACCGGCACGTCGAGGCCCCGCTCCTTCATCCAGGCGAGCAGATCGATGCCGCTGCCGTCCTTGAGCCGGAGGTCGGAGACCACCGCATCGAAGGGTCGCGCCTCCAGGGCCGCCCTGGCCTCCGCCAGGCCCGCGGCGGCGACGGTCTCGAACCCCTGGGGCGCGAGGCCCATCTGGAGGACGTCCCGGAAGCTGGCCTCATCCTCGACGAGCAGGATGGATTTGGGAGTGACGGCAGGGCGCATGGGTTCGCTTTTCGGGGGGGGTGGGGACTCGGGCCCAGTATCTCAGCGTTGACCGGCCTTGGGGAATGAGGAACCATCCAATCATGCGCTTTCTTCTCGGCAGGACGGACGCCCTCGGCGATGTGGTCATCTCGCTCCCCGTGATGGAGCGCATCCTCTCGCGCATGCCGGAGGCCGAGGTGCACTGGCTCGTGTCCCCCTACGCGGCGCCGCTCCTGCAGGGGCTCCCGGGCGTCCATGTGCGCGAGCCCGGCACCGACCTGGTCGCCCTCATGCGCGGGATCGCCCCCGACGCCGTGCTCAATCTCGGTCACCGGGACACCGCCGTCATCACCGCCGCCAAGGCCGCCGGCGTCCCGGTGCGGGTGGCCCGGAGCCGCGGCCGCCAGATCCTGGACGCCACGCATGTCCTCTGGCGGGGCCGCAACGGCACGGGCCGCCACGAGGCCCAGAACGTCCTGGACTTCCTCGGCCCCTGGGGCTGGCAGGGGGGCTCCCCGGCCCCCCCGCGGATCCACCTCCGGCAGGAGGAGCTCGACCTGGGCCGGGCCGCGTTCTCCGCCCTGCCACGCCCCCTCCTGGGCATCGCCACCCGCAGCTCCGGCTCCTCCGCCTTCCCATCCGGAGCCTGGTGGGCCCGGGCGCTCCCGGTGCTCGAGGCCGCCGGCTGGCACCCGGTGATCCTCGCCCCGCCCGAGGATTCAAGGCTGGAGAAGACGGACCTCCGGGGCCTCCTGGGCCGCATCGCCGCCTGCGACGCCTTCCTGGGGCCCTCCACCGGCCCCACCCAGCTGGCCGCGGCCCTGGACGTGCCCGTTCTCGCCCTCATGGGCCTGAGCTCCAACCGTGGCCCCAGCCGCTGGACCCCCCTGGGCCGCCGGGTCCAGGTGCTCCAGTACCCCGGCCCCGAGGCCGACCTGGAAGGCGGCATGGACCGCCTGGATCCCGCGGCCCTGCTGCCCCACCTGGAGCGGTTGCGGGGGCTCGCGTGATCCCCCAGGGCGCCACCTGGGTACGGTTCCCCCGGTTCGTGGGGGACGCGGCCATGCAGCTTCCGGTGCTCCGCATCCTGCGGACCATCGGCGCCGGCCCCATCGTCGTCTGGGGCCCCAGCCCCGCCGTGACGCTGGTGGAGGGCCACGAGCTCGCCGACGCCGTGGTGCCCGACCGGAGCAGGCCCGGTCCCCTGGCCATGGCCGGCCTCCTCCGGGAACACCACGCCGCCCGCAGCATCCACTTCCCCAAGTCCCTGCGCCCCGCCCTGGCGGCCTGGCTGGCCCGGGTCCCCGAGCGCATCGGCGTGGACGAGAGCCTCGCGGGGATCTTCAATACCCACAGCGGCCCCTTCTGGGATGCCCAGGGCCCCTTCCTGGAGCGCTACCACGCCGTGCTGGCCCGGCGCTGGCCGGACCTGCCCCCCATGCCCTTCGCCGACTATGCCCCGGCCGTCACCGTGGACCTGCCTGCCGAGCCCTACATCTGCCTCATGCCCGGCTCCACCTGGCCGTCCAAGGCCTGGCCCCGGGACCACTTCCGGAACCTGGCGCGACTGGCCCGGCTGGACGGATTCGCGGTGGCGGTGCTGGGCACCCCCGATGAGCGCGACGTGTGCGACTTCGTGGCCCAGGACGCCACCCACAACCTCTGCGGCCGCACCTCCCTGGTGCAGGCCGCCGCCTGGCTCCGGGGCGCCCGGGCCGCCCTGGGCAACGACTCGGGCCTGAGCCACCTGGCCGCCGCCTGCTCCACCCCCACCCTGGCCCTGTACGGCGCCACGGACCCCGGCGGCAGCACCCCGTGGGGCCCCCGGACCGCGGGCATCCGCCTGGACGGAATCCCGTGCGCCCCCTGTTTCAAGCCCGTCTGCACGGTGGAAGGCCATCCCTGCCTCGCGGGCATCCAGCCCGAGCGGGCCTGGAGGAACCTCCTGGACCTGATGTGAACGAAGGGGGACCGCGCGGTCGCTGCGCGCCCTCTCCGTCCCCCCTCGTGCTCCCCCACGTGGCGGCCAGGCGGAGCCCGGCCACCACGTCCGATTTGAACGGCGGGATTCCGCGTAGAATGAACGAGTCTGTCCGAGGTTGCCCATGCGTCCCTTCCTATTCAGCCTGATGGTCCCGGCCCTGTGCCTGGCCCAGGGGCCATCCATTTCCGTGGACAAGGCCCACTTCGATTTCGGCAAGCTGTACGGGGACACCAAGGCCGTCCACCGCTTCAAGGTCTCCAACAAGGGCAACGCCCCACTCAACATCAGCAGACTCAACCCCTCCTGCGGCTGCACCTCCACGGTCATCGGGCAGTGGACCCTCAATCCCGGCCAGAGCACCGAGGTGGAGGCCACCTTCAATCCCGCGGGCTTCCGGGGCCAGGTGCACAAGTCCATCCAGGTGGTCTCCAACGACCCCTCCAACCCCACCCTGGACCTCACCTTCGAGGCCGAGGTGCTGCGGGAGATCATGCCCTCCAGCGAGGCGGTCTTCCTGCAGGACGTGCAGCGCACGGTCCCCCGCAAGGCCTCCGTGCGGCTCGTCTCCGGCAACGGAAGGCCCGTGCACGTCACCGACGCCCGTTCCCCGGGGGCCGCCTGGCTCACCTGCTCCGTCCGTCCCGAAGGCAACGACGCCTGGGTGGACATCCACATGGATGGCACGAAGATTCCCGCCTCCCGCCCCTCCGGCACCGACGCCGTGGTGGTGAAGACCGACAACCCCCGGGCCGCCGTCATCAACATCACCGTCCAGTGGGAACTGCGGGCCTACGTGGTGGCCGAACCCGGGCGTGTGGCCTGGGTGGAGCCCGCGGGCAAGGAGCACCGGGCCAAGGTCGTCCTGAAGCAGGTGGACGGCAAGCCCTTCCGCATCCTTTCGGCGCGCACCACGAACCCGGTGGTCCGGGTCGAAGGCGCTGGCAAGGGGGCCGCCTCCCGCCAGGACCTGCAGGTGGTCCTGGCAGCCAACGCCAAGGCCGGCATGTACAGCGAGAAGGTCCTTCTCACCACCGACAGCCCCGACCAGCCGGAAGTGGAAATCCGCGTCGCCGCCTCCCTGCGCTGACGCCGTGACGGATTCCAGGGGTCTCAAGCACACGTCCGCCGTGGTGGGGACGCTCATGATCGCCGTCGTGTGGGGCGCGAGCTTCGCCGCCATGAAGTTCGCCCTCCAGGCCGGTCTCAGCGTGGGGGCCATGCTCACGCTGCGCTTCTGCATCGGCAGCGCCTGCCTGGGCATTCTCCTCCTGGCCCTGCGGGTTCCCCTGGAGCGGCGCTCGGTCACCGACGGCCTGTGGCTGGGCCTGCTGCTGACCGCCATCTTCTGGCTCCAGGCCAGCGGCCTCGAGACCACCACCACCACCAAGTCCGGGTTCATCACGGGCCTCTACGTGCTCTTCACGCCCATGGCCAGCGTGCTCCTGGGCCACCGCCTCAAGATCGCCCACGGCCTGGGCGCCGTGGTGGCCACCGGCGGGCTCTTCCTGCTGGTGCACACCCCCGGGGTGAGCTTCGGCGGCTGGAACCGTGGGGACTCCCTGACCCTGGTGTGCGCGGTGGGCTGCGGGTTCCACATCGCCCTCACGGGCATCTTCAGCCGGCGCTCCAACGGCTGGGTCCTGGCGTTCATGCAGGTGGCGACCATCGCCGTCGTTTCCGCCGCCCTCACGGCCATCCTCCCCGCGCCCCACGGGTTCCAGACGGCCCGCACCGCCCTGGCCGTTCCCGGCGTCTGGGTGGCCCTGGCCTACCTGGGCGTCCTGGCCACCGCCCTGGCCTTCTACCTCATGTCCACCCTCCAGGCCCACCTTGGCAACACCGAGGCCGCCATCCTCTACTCCCTGGAACCCGTGTTCACGGCCCTCCTGGCCATGACCGGGTGGGTGCCCGGGATCCGGGAGCGCCTCTCCGCGGTCCAATTGGCCGGGGGCGGAATCATCCTGGGCGCCATGATCCTGGCCGAAGTGGGCCCCGCCTGGATGGCCCGGTTCGGGGATTCCAGCCCCGAACGCGACGGCTGAGCCATAATCGAAACAAGGAGGTCCCCGTGATCATCGTTACCGGAGGCGCCGGGTTCATCGGCAGCAACGTCGTCAAGGAGCTCAACCGCAGGGGCCGCACCGACATCCTGGTGGTGGACAACCTTGAGCGTTCCGAGAAGTTCCGTAACCTGTCCGACCTCGTCATCCAGGACTATATGGACAAGCGCGCCTTCCGGGCCCGCCTCGACGCCGGCACCTTCGACCTCCAGGCCGACGCCATCCTCCACAACGGCGCGTGCTCCGACACCATGGGCGGCGACGGCCGGTACATGCTGGAGAACAACTTCGGCGACTCCAAGGCCCTGCTGAACTACGCCCTCTCCAAGGCCATCCCCTTCGTCTACGCCTCCAGCGCCGCCACCTACGGCCCCGGCCCCGTCTTCGTCCCGGACCCCGCCAACGAGCGTCCCCTCAACGTCTACGGCTACTCGAAGCTCCTGTTCGACCAGCACGTCCGCCACCTCCTGCCCCAGGTGCGCAGCACGGTGGTGGGTCTGCGCTACTTCAACGTCTACGGCCCCCGGGAAGACCACAAGGGCCGCATGATGTCCGTGCTCCACCAGCTCCTGCGCCAGCTGCGCAACGAAGGCGTGTGCCGCCTCTTCTCGGGCACCGACGGCTACGGCGACGGCGAGCAGGTGCGGGACTTCGTCTTCGTGGGCGATATCGTCGATATCGGCCTCCACTTCGCCCAGGGCCCCGTGACCCAGGGCATCTTCAACGCCGGCACCGGAAAGGCCAGGAGCTTCAACGCCATCGCCCAGACCCTCATCGCGCACCTGGGCAAGGGCCGCATCGAGTACATCCCCTTCCCCGCCGAGCTCGCCGGCAAGTACCAGAGCTTCACCCAGGCCGACCTGGGGGGCCTGCGCGCCGCGGGCTACCTCAAGCCCATGACGGAACTGGAGGAAGGCATCCGCCTCACCCTGGCCGAACTGGAGGCCCGCTAGAGGGCCGTCCTAGCCCAGCCGGTCCAGCACCACGAGGGTCACGTCGTCCGAGAAGGGCGTGGACTCGTTGAAGGCCACGGCCTGGCGCACGATGAGGTCCGCCGCCTCCTCCTCGTCCGCGGGCAGGTCGGAGCAGATCTCCAGCAGGCCCTCGTCCCCCAGGAACGAACGGTCCTCCCGCTCCACCTCCACCAGGCCGTCGGTGTAGACGATGAGCCGGTCCCCCTTCATGAAGGGGCAGGTCTGCTGCTGGAACTGCAGGCTCTCGTCGATGCCCAGCATGAAGCCCCGTTCCCCCAGGACCGTGGGGATGCGCTTGCCGCCGGTGGCCCCCTGGGAGATGAGCATGGGCGCCACGTGGCCCGCGGCCACGTACTGCAGGGTATCGGACGCCGGGTCCAGCCGCGCCAGGAAGGCGGTGGCGAACTGTTCGGCCAGGGTGCTGCGCGCCAGGTCCCGGTTCATGGCCTGGGCCCACGCCAGGGGGCCGTGGCCGAAGCGCACTTGGTTCTCGAAGCAGGTCTTCACCATGGCTGAGATGAGGGCCGCGGTCACGCCGTGGCCGCTCACGTCGGCGATCATCAGGGCCACGCTGTCGTCGGGCAGGTTGAGGATGGCGTAGATGTCGCCCCCGATGCCCTCCGCGGGCAGGTAGCGGTGGGTGTAGCGGATGTTCCCCGCCTGCCCGGGGATGGGCGGCAGCAGGCCCACCTGCAGGCGCGCCGCGAGCCCCAACTCGGCAGTCATGCGCTCCTGGAACCGCGTCAGCTCCAGGTTCTGCCGCTTGATCTCCTTCTGCATGCCGATGATGCGGAAGGCCGACTCCACCTTCGCCATCACCTCCTGGGCGTGGAAGGGCTTGGAGATCATGTCGTCGGCGCCGAGGTTCAGGCCGCCGATCTTCGAGGCCGTGCCGTCCAGGGCCGAAACCAGCACGAAGAACGTGTCGCGCGTGCGGGGATCCCCCTTCACCGCCTGGCACAGCTCATCCCCGGCCATCTCCGGCATGCGGAGATCCGAAAGGATGAGATCGGGCTGGAGCTTGGCCATCTCGTCCAGGGCCGCCCGGCCGTTCTCGGCCAGGAGCACCGTGTAGCCGGCGCGCTTGAGGTAGAAGCTGAGGATATCCCGTATGGGCGCTTCGTCATCGACGACCAGCACGACGCCTTTTTGCATGCCTCAGGCCCCGCGAAGCGCGTCCTGCTCCGTCGTGAAGATGGAGAAGTAGTTCGTGAGGTTGGTCTGGTCGAAGGTCTTCTTCACCTGGGGCGGCAGGGCGCAGAGGTGGAGCTTGCCGTTGTTCTTGTCCACGCTGTTGCGGGCGGCCACAAGGAGGCCGAGTCCCGAGGAATCGATGAAGGACACGCTTTCGAGGTTGATGACCAGGAGCTTGGGCTGGAGCGTGGTCACGGTGTCCCGGATCACGTCCCTCAGCTGGGCCGTCACCTCGAAGTTGACCTTGCCCTGGATGGTAACGACCGATGCGTTCCCTTCCTGGCGGGTCTGGATGTTCAACATGGGGCCTCCTGCGTCACATTTCAATTCATGACGCGCTTAGGGCAGATACCCATTGGCAACGCCTGGTTCCGGATTTCATGACCTGAAGAGCACGAGCACTGAAGAAAACGTATCGTCCCGGGTGCCGTTGGACGTTGATTGGCTGGAAAGATCCCGGGCGGGTGGTGCGGTGGAGCGATTGTACTGCGAAAAAATCGAGGGACGCCAAGGTTTTATGGCGAAATTCCCGGAACGGGGCACGGGCCCCGTTCCGGGCGGGTGCGGGCTACTTGACGGCGAAGGCGGCCACGAGCACGTAGATCACCAGGGCCTCGATGAGGGCCAGGCCGATGATCATGGTGGTGCGGATGTTGCCGGCGGCCTGGGGGTTGCGGGCGATGCCTTCGCAGGCGGCGACCACGGCCTTGCCCTGGGCCATGCCGCAGCCGGCGGCCGCAATGGCGAGGGCGATGTGGGCCAGGAACTTGCCTTCGAAGATGCCGGGGGCGGGGGCGCCGGGGACCTGGGCGAAGGCGGCGACGGCCAGGGTGAACAGGAAGGCGGTGGTGAGGAACTTCTTCATGGGAAACCTCGGAAAAGGGGGACGCGGGGTTCGGAATCCCGACGTCCGGTTGGAAACGGGGCTAGTGCTCGTGCGCGACCGCTCCGGACACGTAGATCGTGGCGAGCATGATGAACACGAAGGTCTGGATCAGGCCGAAGAAGAGGCCCATGAAGGCCAGGGGCACCGGAACGACGAGGGGGGCCAAGCCGAAGAAGATCCCGGTCACCACGTGCTCGCCGGCGATGTTGCCGAAAAGACGCAGGCTATGGCTCAGGATGCGGGAGAACAGGCCCAGGACCTCGAGCGGCCACATGAGGATCCACAGGAACCACACCGGGCCCGCGAAATGGCCCAGGTACTTCCCGACGCCGTGCTCGCGCATGCCGTGGAAGTTGTAGTAGAGGAACACCACCAGGGCGCACCCCAGGGTCACGTTGTAGTTGGCCGTGCCCGAACCCAGGCCGGGGACCAGGCCGAAGAGGTTGTTCAGGAGGACGAAGACCCCCAGGGTGCCGATCAGCGGCACGTAGCGGTCCGGGTGATGGGCCACGTTGTCCGACACCAGGGTCCGCACGAAGCCCACCAGGTATTCCATGGTCTGCTGCAGGGGGCCGGGGACCCGCACCAGCTTCGCCCGGACCATGAGCACGAGGATGACCGTTACCAGGGCCGCCAGGACCGAGATGAGCAGGTGGTCGTAGCGCTCCAGGACCGACAGGGCCTGACCGTGGGCGAAGCCGCCCCACGGGTGCCTGGCCAGCCCCAGGAGGTTGGTCAATAGGACCGCGAGAAAGGACGCATGGTGTTCCATGGTGGGGACCTCGGGTGCTCAGTCGGGCCGGAAGATCAACCAGAACGCTTCCAGGACGATGGAAGCGCTGAACAGGAGGATCCCGGTGACGAAGGGTAGTACTTCCGAAGGGAAGCACACCATCATCCCACGCAGGAGAAGCACGATCAACGCCAGTTTGGCCAGCACCAGGAACCCGAAGAGCCACCGGCGCCTCACCGAAGGGGTCAGCATGCCGCCCACCACCCACCGGTGGAGGTTCCAGAAGAGGATGCTGGCCACCCCCCCCGCCGCGAACACCAAAGCCGCCCGCCAGGACCGGGCCAGACCCCAGCCCGCCGCGCCCAGGGGCACCAGGGCCAGCTGGATCCGGCCGATGCGGGTCAGGTGGTGCGCCCCCCCGTCCTCAGCCCCCATGGGAATCGTCCTTGCGCTTGCGTTCGGCCTCGTCGAAGCGGTCCAGGCGCACGGTGGTCTTGTACAGCTCCCAGAACCCCGTGGCCACGCCCCAGGCCAGGCCCACCCACATGCCGGCCCGGGGATGCCCGAAGAGCCCCCCGATCCAGCGCCCCAGGAAGAACCCCGAGACGATGGCGATGGGAAACACCATGCCCAGCCCCATGAGGTCGCCCCACAGGGCCCTTTCCCGGGGGTCGACCCCCTTGTCCTTGCGCTGGAACAGCATGCCGCCACCCGCCCTTGTCCGATTATCGCCTATTGTAACGGCCATCGCCGGCAGTCCCCATGGGGAGAGCTGCCGGCGACGGGGAAAGGGGGCGGGCTAGAGGATCGTGCCGGCCCAGTCCAGCAGGTAGGCCCCGAAGAGGGTTCCCGCCAGGACCAGGGCGCAGGACATGCCCACCACAAGGCTGGTGATCCCGCTCACGGGCTTGACTTCGCCCTCGGCGGGTTCCTTGAAATACATGACCGCCACCACCGCCAGGTAGTAGTAGGCCGCCACGGCGCTGGTGAGCAGCGCGATGACCGTGAGGGTCACGTGACCCTGCTCGATGGCCAGCTTGAACAGGTAGAACTTGCTGAAGAAGCCCACCAGGGGCGGAATGCCCGCCAGGCTCAGGAGGATGACCATCATGGCGAAGGCCAGCACCGGCCGGGTGCGGGCCAGGCCGCGGAAGTCCTCGATGCGCTCCCCTTCGCCCTTGCCCTGGAGGTAGATGACGATGCCGAAGGCCCCGCTCTGCATGAGCAGATAGGTGAGCATGTAGAGCCAGATGGCCTGCACGCCGCCGGGAACGTTGGAACTGAGCACCCCCAGCAGCATGTAGCCCACGTGGGCGATGCTGGAGTAGGCCAGCAGCCGCTTCATGGTCTGCTGGCGGAGGGCGGCGATGTTGCCCAGGATCATGCTGGCCGCGGCCACGAAGGCCAGGGGCGCCGTCCACTCCGCGTGGAGGCCGCCGAAGCCCGACCCGAACACCCGCGCGAAGGCCGCGAGGGAGGCCGCCTTGGGCGCCATGGACATGAAGGCCGTGATGGCCGTGGGGGCGCCGTCATAGGCGTCCGGGCTCCACATGTGGAAGGGCACCGCCGCCACCTTGAAGCAGAAGCCCACCATGACCATGAGGATCCCGAGGAACACCAGCAGGTTGCTGGAGGCGGGCAGGAGCGCCAGCTTCTCGTTGAGGTCCGCGAGGTTCGTGGTGACCCCGCCCGTGGCGGCGAAAAGCAGGCTGATGCCGAACAGGAGGATGCCGCTGGAGAAGGCCCCCAGCAGGAAGTACTTCACGCCCGCCTCGATGCTGCGTTCCTGCTCCCGGAAGTACGCCACCAGGATATAGATGCACAGCGCCATGAGCTCGAGGGAGAAGTAGACGGACACCAGGTCGGAGGCCCCAACCAGGAACAGCATGCCCGTCACCGAATAGAGGATCAGGGCGTAGTACTCCACCGACTGGTCCTTGTGCAGGTTCAGCTGCAGCTGGCTCAGGAGCACGGTGATGATGCCCGCGGCCAGGCACAGGTACTGGAAGCCCCGGGTGATGCCGTCCACCTGGTACATGCGGGAGAAGCCCATCCCGGAGGGGGTGCGGCTCACCAGGAACGCCGCGGCCGCGAGGACCAGGACGGTGACGGCGGCCCACTGGCTCTTCCCGCCCTTGGGCACGAACACGTCGCCCGGCCAGAGCATGACCGTGGCGGCCACCAGGATGAGAAGCTGCGGGTAGATGAGCGGGAGATCCCTGACCAGGGTCCCCCACAATCCGGCGGCGAAGGACATTACTCACCCCCTCCATGGCTGGTCGCGTGCTCTTCGGCGGCACCCTCGGCATGGGCCGGCGCGGCCATGGCGGCCATGCCGCGCTGGGCGGCTTCTCGCTGGGCGGCCGTGAGGGGCTGCTGCTTGTAGAAGGACGGATTGACCTGCATCACCAGCTTCTCCACGGGCTTGTCGAGGACGGCCAGGATCGGCTTGGGATAGAGCCCGATCCAGAAGGCGGCGATGAGCAGGGGCACGAAGTAGGCGATCTCGCGCAGGTTCAGGTCGGCCATCTTGGTGTTGGTCTCGCTGATGGGTCCGAACATGGCGCGCTGGTAGAGCCAGAGCATGTAGGCGGCGCCCAGGATGATGCCCGTGGTGGCCACCACCGCGATCCAGGGCGCGGCCTGGAAGGCGCCCTGAAGGATGGCGAACTCCCCGATGAAGCCGTTGAGGCCCGGGAGCCCGATGCTGCTCATGGTCATGATCATGAAGACGGTCGCGTAGATGGGCATGGTCTTGGAAAGGCCGCCGTACTCGGCGATGAGGCGGGTGTGGCGCCGCTCGTAGACGATGCCCACGATGAGGAAGAGCGCGGACGTGGAGATGCCGTGGTTGAGCATCTGGAGGATGCCGCCGGTGATGCCGTTGGGGTTCAGGGCGAAAATGCCCAGCATGCACAGGCCCAGGTGGCTCACGGAGGAGTAGGCCACGAGCTTCTTCATGTCCTTCTGGATCATGGCCACCAGCGCGCCGTAGATGACGCCGATGATCGACAGCGTCATGAACCAGGGCATCAGCTCCTTGGTGGCGTCCGGGGCGATGGGCAGCAGGAAGCGCAGGAAGCCGTAGGTGCCCATCTTCAGGAGCACGCCGGCCAGCACCACCGAACCCGCCGTGGGAGCTTCCACGTGGGCGTCAGGCAGCCAGGTGTGGAAGGGGAACATGGGCACCTTGATGGCGAAGCCCAGGAAGAAGGCCACCGCCAGGAGCGTCTGGAAGGTGTGGGACTGCTGGCCGACCGTGGCCGCCATGGCCTGGAAGGAGGCGATGGACATGTCGTAGTGGCCGGTGGTCTTGAACTGCAGGAAGTAGATGGCCAGGATGGCCACCAGCATCAGCACCGACCCCGCCAGGGTGTAGAGGAAAAGCTTGATGGCGGCGTAGAGCTTCTGGGGGCCGCCCCAGATGGCGATCAGGAAGTACATGGGCACCAGCATCAGTTCCCAGAACAGGTAGAACTGGAACATGTCCTGGGTGATGAAGACGCCCATCATGCTGAACTGCATGACCAGCAGCCAGATGTAGTACTCCTTGTGGCGCTCCTGGATGGCCGTGAACGAGCACCACACCACGATGAAGCCCAGGAGCGTGGTGAGCAGCAGCAGCACCAGGCTGATCCCGTCCATGCCGATGCTGAACTTGACCCCGATGCTGGGGATCCAGTCGCAGGAGTAGGCCCACTGGACCGCCGCGCTGGACCGGTCGTACTGGAACCACAGCGGAAGGCTCAGGAGGAAGTCCGCCACCGTGAAGGCGAGCGCTCCCAACTCGAAGGTCCGGCGGCTCTCCTTCGGAACAAGCAGAAGGAATAGGGCCCCCAGGAGGGGAAGGAAGGTGACCCACAACGGGAGGTTTTGGTACCAGGGGATCATGGGAACTCCAGGGAGCGTCTAAAGGTCGAACGGGGAAATCGAAGGGAGAGAAGGGGTTCAGGCCAGGAACTTCCAGAATGCGAACACCAGGAAGCCCAGGAACATGACGAAGGCGTAGTTCTGCACCCGGCCGCTCTGGAGCTTGCGGAAGCCCCCGGCGACCTGCTGCAGCACCCAGGCCACCAGGTTCACCAGGCCGTCGACGATCTTGGCGTCGAACCAGTGCAGGGCGTGGCTGCTGACGAGGGTGAACCGCGCGGCGCCGTTCACCATGCCGTCCACCGCCCAGGTGTCGAAGGCCCACAACTGGGCACCCAGCTGCTTGCAGGGTCCGATGAAGGCGGCTTCGTAGAACTCGTCGATGTAGTACTTGGCGTTCACCCATTCGAACAGCTCGGGGAAGCGCTTCACGAAGGCCTTGGGCTTGGACCAGGTGGGATCCGCGCCGTAGAACCACCAGGCCAGGCCCATGGCGGCCGGTGCCCACACGACGGTGGCCACGAACATCAGGATGTATTCCATGGCCGGGATGGCCTCGTGGGCCTCGTGGGCGTGGGTCTGGTAGAGCAGCGGGGCGATCCAGGCACTGAAGTGGCCGCTGCCGATCCAGTGGAGGCTGTGGGGGATGTTCAGGAAGCCGCCCACCAGGGCCAGGAGGCCCAGCAGGGCCACGGGCACCCACATGTTCCAGGGCACCTCGCGGGGACCGTGGGACCCGTGGGCGTCGTGGGCATTGTGAGCATCGTGGTCGTCGTGGCCGTGGGAGGCGTCGTGCCCGGCATGGTCGTCGGCGGCGTGGTGGACCTCGGAGGGGACGGTGAGGTGGTGGGGGTCATGCCCCGCGCCACGGTATTCCCCGAAGAAGGTCATGGCCATGAGCCGGACCATGTAGAAGGCGGTCATGAACGCCGCGATCATGCCCATGCACCAGGCCACCAGGTTCAGGGTGGAGCCCTGGTAGGTGCCGCCCGCGAACCAGCCCTCGAACACCTTCCAGAGGATCTCGTCCTTGGAGAAGAAGCCCGAGAAGGGGAAGATGCCGGCGATGGCGAGGGTGGCGATGCCCATGGACGCGAAGGTCCAGGGCATGTATTTCCTCAATCCGCCCATGTTGCGCATGTCCTGCTCGTGGTGGCAGGCCAGGATCACCGAGCCGGACCCCAGGAAGAGGGCGGCCTTGAAGAAGGCGTGGGTGAAGACGTGGAACATGCCGGCGGAGAAGGCCCCCGCGCCCATGCCCATGAACATGAAGCCCAGCTGGCTCACCGTGGAGTAGGCCAGCACCTTCTTGATGTCGTACTGCGCCAGGCCCATGCTCGCCGCCACCAGGGCCGTGAGGGCCCCCACGAAGAGCACCACCGACAGGGCCACCGGGGCGTTGATGTAGATGAAATTGAGCCGGGCGATCATGTAGAGGCCCGAGGTGACCATGGTGGCCGCGTGGATCAGGGCGCTCACCGGGGTCGGGCCCGCCATGGCGTCCGGAAGCCAGACGTAGAGGGGAATCTGGGCGCTCTTGCCGCAGGCGCCCAGGAACAGGCAGCAGCCGATGAGGTTGAACCACCAGGTGGGCGCGTGGGAGACGCCGAAGAGCGTGATCTCGGGCCGGGCCAGGATGTCCCGGGTCATGCCCATGAGCGTGTCGAAGTCCACCGAGCCGTAGATCATGAAGATCAGGAAGAACCCGATGAGGAACCCGAAGTCGCCGATGCGGTTGGTGACGAAGGCCTTCTTGCCCGCAACCGCCGCGTATTCACGGTCGAAGTAGAAGCCGATCAGCAGGTAGCTGCAAAGCCCCACCCCTTCCCAGCCCAGGAACATGATGATCATGTTCGCGCCCAGCACCAGGTTGAGCATGGAGAAGATGAAGAGGTTCAGGTAGGCCATGAAGCGGTAGTACTCGCCGCTCTTGCGCTCATCGGCCATGTAGCCCGTGGAGAACAGGTGGATGAGGAAGCCCACCCCGGTCACCAGCAGGCCCATGCAGGCGGAAAGGGGATCCACCTTGTAGGCCCAGGCCATGGTGTTGTGGGTGATCCCGCCCAGCACCTGGGCGTCGCCCAGGCTCAGCCAGGTCCACACCGTCTGGGTCACGGAGCGGTTCGCCGGTTCCAGGCCCATGAGCTGGACGAAGGTGTAGCACACCAGCAGGAAGGACGCCGCCACGGAACCCAGGGCGATGAGGTCCACCAGCTTGTTGTTCTTGAGCCTGCGCCCCGTGGCGCCGTTCAGGATGGCGCCGAACAGCGGCAGGAAAGGGATGAGCCAGAGCACGGAACTGTGGAGGGGCGTGCTCTGGACTGCGTGTTCCATGATCATGCGTTCACCTGGGTCGAAGTCGTCAGAGGGGAGGTCATGCTCAGCCCTTGAGAAGGTTGATCTGGTCCACCTGGATGGTGTCCTTCTTGCGGTAGAGGGCCACCACCAGCGCCAGGCCGATGGCCACTTCCGCGGCGGCCAGGCCCATCACCAGCAGGGCGAAGGCCTGTCCCGCCACCGTGCCCGCGTGGCGCGCGAAGGCCACGAGGTTCAGGTTGGCGGCGTTGAGCATGAGCTCCACGCACATGAGGATCACCAGGGCATTGCGGCGCACGAGGACGCCGGCCACACCCGCGGAGAACAGCAGGAATGAGATGAAGAGGACCGTGTTCATGGATGCCATGGCCTACACCCTTTCCTTCTTGGCCAGCGTCACGGCCCCGACCAGGGCCACCAGCAGGATCACCGACAGGATCTCGAAGGGCAGCAGGTAGCCCGCGAAGAGCCCGCGGCTCACGGCCTGGGAGTTCTCCTTGGCCACGTCCAGCCCCCGGGCCAGGCCCGGGTCGAGGGTGAGGGCCACGTCCGCGCTCTTCGTGAACCAGGTGCTCACGAAGACCCCGACGATGGCCGCGGCGCCGATGGCCACGGCCACGAGGGCATAGGGCGTCTGCGACTGGAACAGGCCCTTCTCCTTGAATTTGGTCATTTCCACCAGCATGACCACGAAGAGGAACAGGACGACGATGCCCCCGGCGTAGACCAGGAGCTGGGCCACCGCCAGGAACTCGGCGCTCATGCAGAGGTAGCAGCCCGCCACCGAGAGCATGGAGAAGAGGAAGCCCACCACGCTGTGCACGGCGTTCTTGGAGAAGACCAGCGCCAGGGCCCCGCCCACGGCCATGAGGCCGAAGATCAGGAACAGGTTGCGCCCGATGAAAGCCAGGAAGGTTTCGATCATGGGTTCAGTCCTCGTCCGAATAGGAGAACTTGCCGACCGGGGTCAGCCCGAACATGTTCTGGGACTCGCCCAGCATGCCGATGGAGAAGTCCTCGCGGTTGTAGGCCGCCAGTTCGAACTGGTGGTTAAGGATGATGGAATCGAATCCGCAGCTCTCAACGCAGAACTCGCAGAAGATGCAGCGCTCCATCTCGAAGTCGTAGCGGGTGGGGATCTTGGTCTTGCGCCCCTCCTTCTTGCCGCTCTCGATGGTGATCACCTGGGTGGGGCAGATCTTCTCGCAGGCCAGGCAGCACACGCACTTGATCTCGCCCTGCTCGTCCTTGAGCATGGTGAGCCGCCCGCGGAACCGGGGCGCCAGCTTCACGGGCACCTCGGGGTACTCCTCGGTGACGTGCAGCTTTACCTTGCGCCGGTTCGCCGTGGCGAAGACCTTCGCGAAGTGCGTGCCCGTCAGCTTCATGCCCTTGAAGATGTCCACCGGGAACAATGTCTTGAGGAACTTTCGCATACTCACTCCCCTAGGCCGCGAAGCGCAAGGCCGCAGCCAGCACCACAAGGACAAGCGTGAAAGGAATCAAATATTTCCACGCCACTGCCATGACCTGGTCGTACCGGTAGCGGGGAATGGTCCCGCGAACCCAGATGAAGACGAACAGCAGGAAGATCATCTTCACGACGTACCAGAGCGCGTTGGGCGAACCGATGATGGGCCAGTCCTGGACGAAGCGGTGCAGGCCGAAGGGCAGCAGGTAGGGTCCGCCCAGGAAGAAGGCGCTGGCCAGGGCCGCGACGACCACCATGTTGATGTACTCGGCCAGGTAGAAGAACCCGAAGCGCATTCCGGAGTATTCGGTATGGAACCCGGCCACCAGTTCGTTCTCCGCCTCGGGCATGTCGAAGGGCATGCGGTTGGTCTCGGCGAAGCCGCAGGTGAAGTACACCAGGAAGCCCACCGCCATGAGCGGCGCGGCCAGGGGAGACATCTCCAGGGCCAGCCTGCGGGTCATGTCGTTGAAGTTCAGGGTCCCGGTGAGCACCACCGGCACCAGCAGGCTGAGCGTCAGGGGCACTTCGTAGCTGACGATCTGGGCACCGGAACGCAGGCCGCCCAGGAGGGGATACTTGGAATTGGAGGCCCAGGCTCCCAGCACGATGCCGTAGACGCCCACCGAGGCGATGCCCAGGATGAACAGCAGGCCCACGTTCATGTCGGTGATGAAGCCGTTGAAGGGCACGCCCCCCAGGATCGGCACGAACTTCGGGAAGGTGAACAGCGCGCCAGGGTAGAAGCTCACCGCCGCGAACACCACCACCGACGCGATCAGCGACAGGGCCGGCGCCACCAGGAAGATGGCCCGGTCGGCCTTGGTGGGGACGATGTCCTCCTTGAGGAACAGCTTGGCGATGTCGCCCACCAGCATGGGGAGCCCGCGCCAGTAGGACAGGAAGGGCACCTTGCCCATGCGCCACATGCCGCGGTTCAGCCAGCCCGTGAGTCCGACGCGGTGGCCCGCGATGCGGGTCGCGCCCAGGCGGTCCTGGGCGTGGCCCAGCACCTTGCGTTCCGCGTAGATGGTCAGCGGCACGATGATGAAGATGAAGAGGACCACGCACACGGCCTGGATCACGGCCATCAGGCAGGTCTGGAGGAGGGTCAGCTCGGGGGTTGCGTTCATCGGTCGATCTCTCCCAGGACCACGTCAAGCGTTCCGATCGTGGCGATCACGTCGGCCACCAGGCCACCCTCGATCATCATGGGCAGCGCCTGGAGGTTGATGAAGCCCGGGGCGCGCACGTGGAAGCGGTAGGGGTTCAGCGAACCCTTCTCGCCCACCAGGTAGTAGCCCAGCTCGCCCTTGGGGGCCTCGGTGGCGTGGTAGACCTCGTTCACCTCGGAGCGGAGGACCTTGGGCAGCTTGGCCATCACGGGGCCTTCCGGCAGCCCGTCGATGCACTGCTGGATGATCCGGGCGCTCTGGCGCATCTCCTCCAGGCGGACCTGGTACCGCGCGTAGGTATCGGCCTCGGTGCGCGTGGGGATCTCGAAGTCCATCTCCGAATAGGCGGCGTAGGGGAAGGCCTTGCGGATGTCGTAGGCCACCCCGGCGGCCCTCAGCACCGGCCCGGTGACGCCCATGGCGATGGCGTCCTCGGCCTTGAGGATGCCCACGCCGATGGTGCGCTTCTTCCAGATGCGGTTCTCGGTGAGGAGGGTCTCGTATTCATTGATGCAGTCGGGGAATTTCGCCAGGAAGTCCCGGACCTTCTTCTCGAAGCCCGGCGGCAGGTCCTCCCGCAGCCCGCCGATGCGGAAGGCCGTGGTGGTGAGCCGGGACCCGCAGAAGGCGTCGAAGATGTCCAGGATGGCCTCCCGCTCCCGGAAGGTGTAGATGAACACCGTCATGGCGCCGATGTCGAGGCCATGGGTGGCCAGCCAGATCAGGTGGGAGGCCAGGCGGTTGAACTCATTGAGCAGGGTCCGGATGTACACCGCGCGCCTGGGCACCGTGATGCCGAAGAGCTTCTCGATGGATTCCGCCCAGCCCAGGTTGTTGGCGATGGCGGACGTGTAGTCCATGCGGTCGGTCCACACCTGGCCCTGGAAGAAGCTCTTGTTCTCGCAGATCTTCTCGACGCCCCGGTGGAGGTAGCCGATGCAGGGGGTGCACTTCGTGATGACCTCGCCGTCGAGCTTGAGCTTCAGGCGCAGCACCCCGTGCGTGGACGGGTGCTGCGGTCCCATGTTTATTTCCATCTCCTCGTTCTTGAACACAAGGAACTCCTATTCAGCTTTGGGCGGATGGAGGTTGATGCCCAGGTTCCCGGCCTTCTCCATCGCGATGCGCATCAGCACGCCGCTCCGGTCCTCGCGGAAGTCGATGTCCCGCTGGCCGAGGCCGGGGGTCGGATATTCCTTGCGGAGGGCGTGGCCCTCCCAGTCCTCGGGGCAGAGGATGCGGGTCATGTCGGGGTGTCCCTGGAACCGGATGCCAAGCATGTCCCAGATCTCCCGCTCCAGCCAGTTGGCCGTGGGGTAGACGGGGACGGCGCTCTGGGGCTCGTAGCCCTCGGGCACCAGGATGCGCAGGCGCAGGCGCTTGTGCCGGCGGATGCTGGTGAGGTGGTAGACCACCGCGAAGGCCCAGCCCTGGGCCGCCGGATAGTGGGTCGCCGTTTCGTCCGCGAGCATCTCGTAGCGCAGCGCCGGGTCCTCGCGGCACAGCTCCAGGACCTCCCGGATGGCGTCCCGGTGGACCTGGCAGGTCATTTCGCCGCCCTGCTGGAACGCCTCCTCCACCTTGTCGCCCAGGACCTCCATGAGCTTCAGGAGATCGGGGTCGGTGGGAGCCTGGGGCGCGGGGAACTTCATGTCGTTGGCGTCCGGCTTGGGCACGGGACGCACCGGCGCCTTGGGGGCGTCCTTGCCCTCGGCTTCCGCCTTGGCCTTGGCCGTCTCGTAGTCCGCGAGCGTCTTCTTCCACTTGGCCTCGTCGGCAGCCGCCAGGGCGGCCTGCTCCTCGAGGTAGGTCTTCAGGCTGGGCAGCGGCACCGTCTTGGGCATCACCACCTGCCGGTTGGGCGCGGCCTTGAGGTCGTAGACATAGGCAGCGGGCGCTTCCGGAGCGGCAGGCTCTGAAACCTTGGGCGCCGCGGGCTCGGGGGTCTTGGGCGCCACGGCCTCAGGCGCCTTGGGCGCCGCTGGCTCGGCCGCCTTGACCGGCTCCGGAGTGGGCTCGGCCGGCTTGACCGGTTCCGGGACATCCGGCGCCTTGGCGGCAGGCGCCTCGGGCGCGGGGGCCGCGTCCGCCACCTGTTCGAACTTGATGACCGTCACCGGGCACCCGTTGGCCGCGGCGACGATGCCGGCCTCCAGGCTCTTCTGCAGGTCCACCTTCAGAGGGGCCTTCTCGGCCCGGTTCTCGGTGGTCTGGCCATCGGCCCGCACCGCCGCGTTGATCACACAGGTATCGTCCGTGACGTGGAATACATCCGCGCACTCGGCCTCGCAGGCGTTGCAGACGATACAACCTTCGTCGATCCAGACTTTGATGATTGCCATGGTCAGCCCACCGCCTCGAAGATTTCCTTGTAGCGGTCAGCCATGCTGCTCGCCATGATCTTGTCCTGGAGCTTCATGAACCCGTAGAGGAGCCCCTCGGGGCGAGGCGGGCAGCCGGGAATGTAGACGTCCACGGGGACGACCTTGTCCACCCCCTGGATCGTGTGATAGCTGTCGAAGGGCCCGCCGGCGGTGGCGCAGCTGCCCATGGCGATCACCCACTTGGGCTCGGGCATCTGGTCGTAGAGCTGCTTGATGATGGGCGCCATCTTGTAGGTCACGGTCCCCGCCACGATCATCAGGTCCGCCTGGCGCGGTGAGGCCCGGAAGATGCCGCACCCGAAGCGGTCGAAGTCGAAGCGCGCAGCGCCGGCGGCCATCATCTCGATGGCGCAGCAGGCCAGCCCGAACGTCATGGGCCAGACGCTGGTGGCCCGGGACCAATTGATGACTTTCTCAACCTTGGTGGTGATGAGGATGTTCTCCAAGGCGGAGGGTTGATTCATCATTCCCATGTGAGGGCTCCTTTGGACCAGATGTACCCGTAACCGAAGAGAAGGAGGAACAGGAAGATGCCCATCTCGACGAGGCCGAAGATGGCGAGTTCCTTCATCTGGATGGCCCAGGGCATGAGGAAGACCGTTTCCACGTCGAACACCAGGAACATGACGGCCACCAGGTAGTAGCGCACCGAGAATTTTTCCCGGGCCTCGGCGACGGTCTTGATTCCGCATTCGTAGGTCGAGTATTTGGCCGCGGTGGGTATATGCGGACGAACGACTCTGGAAATGCCCCAGATCACCACCGGCAAAGCGATGGCGACCAGTATCAGCAATAAAACTGGAACATAACTGCGCATGGCACCTCCCGGGGGAGCGGTCGTTAGGATTTCCATTGTGGTATCCAGGCCCAAGGCCGGTCAATGAAGGATACCCGGGGAATTTAGTCAATAAGACCGTTTGAACCACTGGTCAAACCGACACACTATTAGACCATGGTAACCCCACCCTCCTCCCAACCTGAACCCGGAAGTCCCCTTCTCGCCGGCGAAATGACCACGGTCTTGGCAGCAGAGGAACTTACCAAGACCGAATACCGGCCGGCCTCCCTCTACCCCTCCCTGGACCTGACCCGGGAACCGGTGGATTTCGCCCTTTTCCAGGCGATCCCCCTGGATTTGATGTTGAAACATCGATTTGTCCCGGTGCACGAGCGGGACGGCGCCCTCTGGCTGGCCATGGCCGATCCCCTCGACGTGGTGGCCCAGGACCTGCTCCGCATGCACCTGAAGCGTCCCCTGCGCTTCGCGGCGGCCCCCTTCGCGCAGATCCAGGTGGTGCTCAAGAAGTCCGAATCAGGCCAGAAGGTCCTTGAAGAGGCCGGCGAGGCCCTCCGGGTCCAGGTGCTCCGGGAGGAGGACATCGACGAGGACGTGCTGGACCTGGAGAACCTCACCGACAAGGAGGAGGCGCCCATCATCCGCCTGGTGGACACCACCATCTTCAACGCCCTGCAGCGCCGGGCCTCCGACATCCACCTGGAGACCACCAGCACCGGATTCCAGATCAAGTACCGCATCGACGGCAGCCTCTACGCAGCCGCCGACCCCATCGACCGGCGCTTCGCGTCGCCCATCATCAGCCGGATCAAGGTCATGTCGGAACTGGACATCGCCGAGAAGCGCAAGCCCCAGGACGGGCGCTTCAAGCTCAAGGTGCGGGGCCGGGCCATCGACTTCCGCGTGAGCATCATGCCCACCATCCACGGCGAGGACTCCGTCATCCGAATCCTGGACAAGGAGAACCTCAGCGAGGAGTTCAAGAGCCTGAGCCTGGACATCCTGGGCTTCTCCCCCACCGAACTGGCCCGCCTCCGCCGCTTCGCCCGGGAGCCCTACGGCATGTTCCTGGTCACGGGCCCCACCGGCAGCGGCAAGACCACGACCCTCTACGCCGTCCTCAGCGAGATCCGCAGCCCCGAGGACAAGCTGATCACCATCGAGGATCCGGTCGAGTACCAGCTGGAGGGGGTCACCCAGATCCCCGTCAACGAGAAGAAGGGCCTCACCTTCGCCGTGGGGCTCCGGTCCATCCTGCGCCACGACCCGGACAAGATCCTCGTGGGCGAGATCCGGGATTCCGAGACCGCCCAGATCGCCATCCAGTCCGCCCTCACCGGGCACCTGGTGTTCACCACCGTGCACGCCAACCACACCCTGGACGTGCTCAGCCGCTTCCAGCACATGGGCGTGGAGGTCTACAACTTCGTCTCCGCCCTCAACTGCATCCTGGCCCAGCGCCTGGTGCGCACGCTCTGCGTCAAGTGCAAGCGTCCCATCGCGGCCCCCGGTGCCCAGGAGCTCAAGGAGAACGGCCTCACCGAGGCCTGGGCCCGCACCGCCACCTTCTACGAGAAGGTTGGCTGCATCGAATGCAGCGGCACCGGTTTCCGCGGCCGGCAGGCCATCATCGAGTTCATGGGGCTCAACGACGACCTGCGCGAACTCATCACGCGCAGGGCCTCGGTGCGCGAGATCAAGGAGGCCGCCCGGAGCTACGGCATGCAGAGCCTGCGGGAAAGCGCCGTGGAGAAGGTGCGCCAGGGCGTCACCACCCTGGCCGAGATCAACAAGGTGACCTTCCGCGAAAGCGAATGATTTATTTTTACAAATCATTCCCTTAACTCATAAATGCAACGAGCACAGGCTCATGGTTTGTCCCGGCCTCCGGGACCCTTTTCAGAGGAACCATGACCAGACTCGCCTGCCTCCTGACCACCGCCGCCCTCGCGGCGCTTCCCGCCTCCGCATGGAGCGACCAGGGCCACCGCCTTGCCGCCCGCGGCGCCGTCAAGGACCTCCCTCCCGCCGTGGCCATGTGGTTCCACCCCACCATGGAAGCCAGGATGGCCGACCACGCCAGCGATCCCGACACCTGGAAGGTGACCGACCCTTCCGAGCGGCCCCGGCACCACCTGGAATGTGAACCCTACGGAGGTCCCGGAAACGTGCCCCTGGACGAGGACACCGCCCGGAACCAGGTGGGCCCCGACCTGTTCCAGGCCTCCGGCCAGGTGCCCTGGACCATCCTGGCGCGGGTGGTGGAACTCACCCGGGCCTTTTCCGCCCAGGATGAGTATGAGGTCGTTTTCCAGGCCTCCATCCTCAGCCACTACGTGGCCGACCTCCAGGTGCCCCTGCACACCACCACCAACCACAACGGGGATGACACCGGCCAGCATGGCGTGCACAAACGCTGGGAAAGGGGTCTGGTCGAACGCATCGTGGAACGGGATGGATGGATACCTGAAGTCCGGCCCGCCGTTCTGGGCCCCGAGCCCGCCAAGGCACCCTGGGCGTGGCTCCGCCAGAGCCACAACCTCGTGGCCGGGCTCCTGCGGGACGACCTGGACGCCAGGCTCGGCCCCCCCGAGAAAGGACAGGCCCAGCAGGACGCCTACTGGACCGCCTTCATGGAGCTGCAGGGGCCCCACGTGAAAGAGCAGCTCAACCTCGCCGCCCAGCGCACCGCCGAGATGATCCTGTACGCCTGGACCCGCGCCGGAAAGCCCCGGCCCCCGGTCTCCTACCCGACCGGATCGGCACAACCCTCACGATGACCTTAGGATGGACCCATGAGGTCCACCCCACTTCTCCTTCTCCTCGCTGTCCTCGCCCCTTCCCCCCTGGCCGCCTGGGGGCGCAAGGGGCACCGGATCGTGGCGCGCCTCGCCCTGGAGGACCTGCCCCAGGGCCCCTCCGCCTGGTTCAAGGGGCGGGAGGCCTTCGTGCAGGCCCACAGTTCCGATCCGGACGAATGGAAGGAGGATGCCCAGGAGGGCCCCCGGCACTTCCTCGACATGGACCGCTACCCGGGGCAGGTGCCCACCCTCCGCGGCGAAGCGCGGGAAAGGGTCGGTCCGGCCATCTTCCAGCGGGCCGGCCAGGTGCCCTGGGTGGTCCAGGACCGGGTCAAGCTGCTCACCGAAGCCTTCCGGAAGGCCGACCGCGCCCAGGTGGCCTTCCAGGCCGCCGTCCTCAGCCACTACGTGGGCGATCTCCACGTGCCGCTCCACACCGTCTCCAGCTTTGACGGTCAGGCGACGGGCCAAAGAGGTATCCACAGCCGCTGGGAGACCGGCCTGGTGGACCGGTTGTCGACGGAGCCCCAGGTCCGTCCCGCCGCCCTGGAGCCGGGCCTCCTCCAGGCCCCCTGGCGCTGGCTGGAGGAAACGCACGCCCTGGTCCCCGCCCTCCTGGCCGATGATCGCGCCTCCGGCCCGGCGCCCGGCCGGACCCCGTCCGGGAGCTACTGGATGGCCTTCGCCCGCAGACAGGAGGGGACGGTCCTGGACCAGCTGGCCCGGGCCGGCCACCACACCGCCCAGTTGATCCTGGTGGCCTGGAACGAGGCCGGCCGGCCCACCCCATGAAAAAGCCCCCCCGGTGACCCGGGGGGGCTTTCGACGAAAAGGGGATGCTACTGGGGCCGGGTCCAGCGCAGCACGGGCTTCCGGGCCGCGGTGGTCTCGTCCAGCCGGCGCATGGGCGCCAGCACCGGCGCCTGGTGGAGCGCGTCGGGGTTCTCGGCGGCTTCCCGGGCGATGTCCTTCATCGCATCGATGAAGGCGTCCATCTCCTCCTTGCCTTCGCTTTCGGTGGGCTCGATCATCAGCGCGCCGTGGACGATGGCCGGGAAGTAGATGGTGGGCGGATGGAAGCCGCGGTCGATGAGGCCCTTGGCCACGTCCAGGGTGTGGATGTCGTGCTGGGCCAGGTAGCTGTCGTCGAAGATCACCTCGTGCAGGGTGGGCGTCTGGTATTCCAGGTGGTACGTCCCCTCCAGCTGCTTGCGGATGTAGTTGGCGTTCACGATGGCCCGCAGGGTGGCCGCCTTGAGGCCGTCGCCGCCGTGGCTGGCGCAGTAGGTGAGCGCGCGCACCAGGATGCCGAAGTTGCCGAAGAAGGTGTGGACCTTGCCCATGCTCTGGGGCCGGTCCCAGTCCAGGCGGTAGCTGTGCGCCGGCACCTGGCCTTCGCCCACGGTCCGGGTCTCCCGCACGACCACGGGCCGGGGGAGGAAGGGCTCCAGGGCCGCGGAGCAGGCCACGGGCCCCGAACCGGGGCCGCCGCCGCCGTGGGGGGTGGAGAAGGTCTTGTGGAGGTTGAGGTGCATGACGTCCACGCCGAAGTCGCCGGGCCGCGCCACGCCCACGAGGGCGTTCATGTTGGCGCCGTCCATGTAGACCAGCCCGCCCACGCCGTGCAGCGCGTCGCAGATGTCCTTGATGCGGTATTCGAACACGCCCAGCGTGTTGGGGTTCGTGATCATGAGGCCCGCCACCTCCTCGCCCAGCTCGGCCAGGAGGGTCGTGAGGCCCTTCTTCACCTTGCCCGAGGCGTCCACGACGTCCTCGAAGCTGACGGTTCCATCCGCCTGGGAGGCGATCTCCACCACCTCGTAGCCCGCCATGGCGGCGGTGGCGGGGTTGGTGCCGTGGGCGCTGTCGGGGATGAGGATCACCCGGCGCTTGCGGCCGTGGGCCACATGGAAGGCGCGGATGAGCATGACGCCCGTGAGCTCTCCGGCGGCGCCGGCGCTGGGCTGCAGGGTGACCGCGGCCAGGCCGGTGATCTCCTTGAGCCACTCCTGGAGCGTGTGGATCACCGCCAGATTGCCCTGGACGTGGGCGGCGCCTGTCATGGGATGGCTGTCGCAGAAGCCGTCAAGGCCCGCGGTCTTCTCGTTCAGCCGGGGATTGTGCTTCATGGTGCAGGAGCCCAGCGGGTAGAGGCCGTCGTCCACGCCGTAGTTCCACTTGGAAAGGCGCGTGAAGTGCCGGATGACGTCCACCTCGGTGACCGAGGGCAGCGCGTTGAAGGTCGTGCGCTTGAGGTGCGCCGGACGGGTGTCCTTGGCGGCGGGAACGTCGAGCCTGGGCAGGTCCATGCCGACCTTGCCGGCCACGGAGCGCTCGAAGATGAGGGGTTCGCGGGTGCGGTTCATCATGGCTTCGTCCTTATCCGACCACGCTGGGAACGCGGGCCAGCACCTCGACGAGGTGCTCGATCTGTTCGCGGCTGTTGAGTTCCGTGGCGCACCACAGGATCCGGTTCTTGAGGCTGGCCGCGTAGGGCGTAAGGTCAAGGCCCGGGAGGATGCCCTCCTTGGCGCATTCCGCCTGCAGGGTGGCCATGTCGCCCTTGTATTCCGTCACGAACTCGTTGAAGAAGGGAGCGGCGTAGGGAGCCGTGAAGTCCGGCAGTTCCAGCAGCCGGTCCCGCAGGTACTGCGCCTTGGCGGCGTTCTGGGCCGCCAGGCCCTGGAGGCCTTCGGGGCCCGCCAGCTGCAGGTAGATGTTGGCCCGCAGGGCGACCAGGCCCTGGTTGGAGCAGATGTTGCTGGTGGCCTTGTCCCGCCGGATGTGCTGCTCGCGGGCGGTGAGGGTGAGCACGTAGCCGGTCGTCCCGTCCAGGTCCCGGGTCTGCCCCACCACGCGGCCGGGGATTTCGCGCTTCTGCGCGTCCTTGACCGTCAGGAAGCCCAGGAAGGGCCCGCCGAAGCTGGGCCGGTTGCCGAAGGACATCGCCTCGCCGCAGGCCATGTCGGCGCCGGCGCGGCCCGGGGCCTCGAACCAGGCGAGGCTCAGGGCCTCCTGGGTCACCGACACCACCAGGGCGCCCGCGGCGTGGGCCAGCTCCCCGATGGCCGCGAGGTCCTCCACGCAGCCCAGGAAGTTGGGGTAGCCCACCAGGAACGCGGCCACGTCGCCGTTCAGCTTGGCCTTGAGGTCCTCCAGGTCGGTCACGCCGTCCTTGAGGTTCACCACCACCAGCTTCAGGCCCTCGTGGGGCGTGATGTTGGTGCAGAGCACCTCCTGGTAGTGGGGGTGGAGCCCCTGGGAGATGAGGATCGTGTTCTTCTTCTTCTGGAGCCGCACCGCCATGAGGGCGGATTCGACGCAGGCCGTGCCGCCATCGTAGAGGCTGGCGTTGCCCACTTCCAGGCCCGTCAGGTCGCACATGAGGGTCTGGTATTCGAAGATGTGCTGGAGGGTGCCCTGGCTGATCTCGGGCTGGTAGGGCGTATAGGCCGTGAACCACTCCTGCCGGTTGATCATCTGGTCAACCGCGGAAGGCACGAAATGGTCATAGGCCCCGGCACCCAGGAAGCGCGCCGTGAACCGTGTGTTCAAGTCGGCGAACCCCTGCATTTCCGCAAGCACTTCCTGCTCGGACAGCTGACCCGGAAGGTTCAGTTCCCGGTGAAGGCGAAGGGATTCGGGGATCCCCACAAGGAGTTCCTCGGCCCTCTGCACGCCTATGGCGTCGAGAAGGGCGCGATCCTCCGAAGGGGCCGTGGGCAGGTAGCGCATAGGGCAACCTCATAAAGAGTGGGAAACGATGATCAACCGTTCACCGTGAAGGGTACCATGGCGCCGCCCCCGATGCCTCGCCTTCAGGGGTTCAGGATGGGGTGTGACGGTTTTCACCGTCCGGTACCAGGACCCGGGCGGGGTTCCCCGGCCTCGGGATTCACCCCACTCAGGCCACCGTGTCGACCAAGCTGCCGGGCGCTCCGTTGGGCTTGGCCGTTTCACCGTAGGGCCCCTTCCCCACCCCGGCCTTGGGGCCGGTCGCCTTGGCGCCCTCCCGCGCCAGTTCCGCCGACGCCTGGGATGCCATGGAAGCGGCCTCCGCGGCCACGGACCGGTCCTGCCCCGAAGGGTCCGCCGGAGCCAGGGCGGACGCCATGATGCGGGCGGCCTTGACGAGGGTGGCCTGGGGGTTGTCCTTCACGGGGGAGGTGTCCACGGAGACCTCTCCGCCCACCGCGTAGTTCCGGCCGTCCGGTCCCCGCTGGTAGGCGTAGCTCGCCCCCGAGGTGACAACCCCGGCCCCGGCGGCGATGTGCGCGGCCTCATGGGCCTTCACGGCCGCGTCCCGGGCCTGGAGCTTGGCCACCTCGGCCTTGGCTTCCGGGGAGAGGTTGAGGGTGTCCGCGGCGCCCGAGGCCTTTGCCGTCGGACCACCAGGTTGCTTGGCGGCCTTTCCGTCCCCTGCCTTCCCGGACGCACCCTGGGCGGCGCGGCGGGGGTCCTCCGCGACGGCAGGGAAGGTAAGGGACGGAACGCCGTCGGTCATGGCACCTCATTATCGGCCAACGTTCCATCCAGGATGAGGGTTTTCCGGCCCCGGGCCCCTGTTCCACGTGGAACAGCGCGGCTCGGGCCCATGCCTTTGGGTTACTCTGGAGGCATGCGTTGCCCCTTCTGTGGCCATATCGAAGACAAGGTGGTGGATTCCCGCGAATCCCGGGAAGGGGATGCCATCCGGCGCCGCAGGGAGTGCCTCAAGTGCGGGCGACGCTTCACCAGCTACGAGCGCCTGGAGGAGCTGCCCATCCTCATCGTCAAGAAGGACGGCCGCCGGGAAGCCTTCGACCCCCACAAGCTCATGCGCGGCATGACCGCCGCCTGCCAGAAGCGCCCCGTGCCGCTGGGCAGGCTGGAGGAGGTGGCCGGGGACATCCAGGCCCGCCTCATGGAGATGAGCGATCGGGAACTGCCCAGCCGGCAGCTGGGGGAAATGGTCATGGATGCCCTCAAGGGGCTGGATTCCGTGGCCTACGTGCGCTTCGCGAGCGTCTACCGCGATTTCAAGGACCTCCCCGACTTCGTGAAGGCCCTGGAGGGCCTGATGGTGCCCCCCGCCGCGGCGCCGGCCCGGCCCGCTCCCCCATCCCGCCCGGCGCCTCCCGCCCGCGCCCCCGCGCCGCCGGCGCCCAGCGAGCCGCCCCCCGCCGCCGACGGCCTTCCCTTCGAATCCACCCCGCTTTTCCCCGGCGTCGAACCCGAGCGCCCGGGGCATCCGAAGCGGCGCAAGCCCCGCTGATGCGCACCAAGTTAAACTGAGACCTCGAGGTATGCCGTGGCCGAAGAAATCCTAGCCCCCCAGATCGTTGACGAGTCCCCCAGGATCCCCGACGTGCTGCCCGTCCTGCCCTTGCGCGACGTGGTGGTCTACCCCTACGTCATCCTCCCCCTCTCGGTCAGCCGGGAGAAATCCCTGCGGGCGGTGGACACCGCCCTGGTGGAGAGCCGGATGATCCTCCTCCTGTCCCAGAAGCAGATGGAAATGGACGATCCGGGCCCCGAGGACCTCTACAAGGTGGGCACCGCCGCGCTGATCATGCGGGTCCTCAAGCTTCCCGACGGCCGCGTGCGGGCCCTGGTGCAGGGGCTCCAGCGCGTGCGGGTGGAGTACTTCACCGAGACCGAAAGCCAGTTCAAGGCCAAGGTGGAAGTGCTCTCGGAGTCCGAGATCTCGGAGCGGAACATCGAGCTGGACGCCCTCCTGCGCTCCGTGAAGCAGACCCTCGAGAAGGCCGTGGCCCTTGGCAAGAACCTTCCCCAGGAGGTCCTGGTGATCGCGTCCAACCTGGACAGCCCCGGGCGCCTGGCGGACCTGGTGGCCTCCAACCTGGACCTCAAGCCCCCCCAGATGCAGGAAGTGCTGGAAATCGCCAACCCCACCCAGCGCCTCAAGCGCGTGAACGAACTGCTCATGCGGGAAATCGACCTCCTGGAAGTGCAGCAGAAGATCACCATGGAAGCCCGCGGCGAAATGGACAAGAGCCAGCGGGAATACTACCTGCGCCAGCAGCTTAAGGCCATCCAGCAGGAGCTGGGCGAAGGCAGCGAACTGGCCGAGGAGATCCAGGCCTTCCGGGACAAGATGGCCAAGATGAAGGTCCCGGACGAGCCCCTCCTGGAGATCGACCGCAACCTCAAGAAGCTCGAGCGCATGCACCCGGACAGCAGCGAGACCGCCGTCACCCGCACCTACCTGGAGTGGATGACGGAAATGCCCTGGGGCACCACCACCGAGGACAACCTGGACCTGAAGGAGGCCAAGCGGATCCTCGACGAGGACCACTACGGCCTGGAGAAGATCAAGGACCGCCTGGTGGAGTACCTCGCCGTGCGCAAGCTGAACCCCGAGCACAAGGGAACCATCCTCTGCTTCGTAGGCCCTCCGGGCACCGGCAAGACCTCGCTGGGCAAGAGCGTCGCCCGGGCCCTGGGCCGCAAGTTCAGCCGCATCTCCCTGGGCGGCGTCCACGACGAAAGCGAGATCCGGGGCCACCGCCGCACCTACGTGGGCGCCATGCCCGGACGGATCATCCAGGCGCTCCACCAGGTCAAGTCCATGAATCCCGTGATCATGCTGGACGAGGTGGACAAGATCGGCCGGGACATGCGCGGCGACCCCTCCGCGGCCCTCCTGGAGGTGCTGGATCCCGAGCAGAACCACACGTTCCGGGACCACTACATGAACGTCCCCATCGACCTCAGCCAGGTGCTTTTCCTCACCAACGCCAACGAACTGGATCCCATCCAGCCCGCGTTCCGGGACCGCATGGAGATCATCCACCTCTCCAGCTACACCCTGGAGGAGAAGGTCGGCATCGCCGAACGCCACCTCATCCCCCGGCAACTCGAGAAGAACGGCATCACCGACAAGCAGGTGGCCTTCAGCCCCAAGGGCCTCCAGGCCATCATCACCGGGTACACCCGCGAAGCGGGCCTCCGGCAGCTGGAACGGGAAATCGGCACGGTCTGCCGCAAGGTGGCCCGCAAGGTGGCCGAGGGCGACCTGAAGACGCGGATCACCCTCAGCGACAAGAACGTCCATGACCTCCTGGGCCCCGTGAAGCTCCTCCAGGACGAGAGGCTCAAGGCGCCGCGGGTGGGCGTCGTCACCGGCCTGGCCTGGACCTCCACCGGCGGCGAAGTGCTCTTCGTGGAAGCGCTCAAGATGCCCGGCAAGGGCGCGCTGGTGCTCACCGGCCAGCTGGGCGACGTCATGAAGGAAAGTGCCCAGGCGGCCCTGAGCTACATCCGCAGCCGCAGCGACGCCTTCGAGATCGACCCTGAAGTGTTCCAAAAGAACGACTTGCATATCCACTTCCCCGAGGGGGCCATTCCCAAGGACGGCCCCAGCGCCGGTCTGGCCATCGCCACCGTGCTCCTGTCCGTCCTCAAGGGCCTGCCCGTGCTCAACACCTTCGCCATGACCGGCGAAATCGACCTCCGGGGCGAGGCCCTGCCCATCGGCGGCCTCAAGGAGAAGTCCCTGGCCGCCCTCCGGGTGGGCGTGAAGGAGATCATCATCCCCTTCGCCAACCAGAAGGACCTGGAGGAGATCGCCCCCGAGGTGCGGAAGAAGCTCCACTTCCACCCGGTCAAGCACGTGGAGGAGGTCTTCGAGTTCGCCCTGGAGGGCTGGACCTGCCCGGAAAAGCGCAAGAAATCCCGCGCCAGGAAATGACCCTGTAATTTTCGAAGCTTCCCCTTTTCAAGCGTAAGGGCGATGTTCCACATGGAACCGCGCACCCCGCCCCCCCGAGGTTCCTTTGAGTCTTTTTGGTGATCTGTTCAACAAGTTCAAGCAGGGACTCCAGCGCACCCAGGAGCTGGTCCTGGCCCCCATGGGCCGGCTCCTGGGCCTGCGCCGCCTGGACGAGGACCAGTTGGAGGAACTGGAGGACCTGCTCCTCCAGGCCGACCTGGGGGTCCACGGCGTCAAGCGGCTCATGGACCGGCTCCGGTTCGAGATGAAGCGCTCCGGCGACATCGACCCCAAGGCCGTGCTCAAGGACGAGCTGCTGAAGATCCTGAACCAGGTCCCCCCCCGCCCCCTGGCGGCGCAGGGCACCCAGGTGTGCCTCCTGGTGGGCGTGAACGGCGTCGGCAAGACCACCACCCTGGGCAAGCTCGCCGCCCACCTCAAGGAACGGGGCGAGGACGTCCTGGTGGTGGCGGGCGACACCTTCCGGGCGGCGGCCATCGATCAGCTGGAGCTGTGGGGCAAGCGCGCGGGCGTACCGGTGATCCGCAACCAGATGGGCGGCGACCCCGCCGCCATCGCCTTCGACGGCGCCACCAGCGCGCTGAGCAGGGGCATCCCCTGGGTGCTGGTGGATACCGCAGGCCGGCTCCACACCAAGGACCACCTCATGCGGGAACTGGACAAGATCCGCCGCAGCCTCCAGAAGGTCATCCCCCAGGCCCCGCACCGCGTCATCCTCGTCCTGGACGCCACCACCGGACAGAACGGCCTGGTGCAGGCCGAAGCCTTCAAGCAGTCCGCCGGCATCACCGACCTGATCCTCACCAAGCTGGACGGCAGCGCCAAGGGAGGCGTGGCGGTGGCCATCCTGGAACGGCTGAAGCTCCCCATCGCCTTCGTGGGCGTGGGCGAACAGGTGGACGACCTGATTCCCTTCGATCCCGAGACCTTCGTGGATGGCCTCCTCGATGTGTGATGCACCCCGGCCCCTCACCGGTTCCCTGGCCTGGGAGCTGGCCTGTGGCGGACCCTTTCCGGATCCGGACGCCTGCATGGGGGACGAGCATTTCATGGCGCTGGCCATCCGCCAGGGCATGTCGGGCGTGGGCCTCAGCAGCCCCAACCCGCCCGTCGGGTGCGTCCTGGTGCAGGACGGGATCGTCATCGGCCAGGGCGTCCATACCCGGGCGGGCGATCCCCACGGGGAGATCATGGCCCTCCGGGACGCGGAGCTGAGGGACCAGGACACCCGGGGCGCCACGGCCTACGTCACCCTCGAGCCCTGCTGCCACCACGGCCGCACCCCGCCCTGCACGGAGGCCCTCATCCGGGCCGGCATCGCCCGGGTGGTGGTGGGCGTCAAGGACCCCAACCCCCGGGTGGACGGCGGCGGCATCGCCATCCTCCGCTCCCACGGCATCGAGGTCGCGGAGTCGGTGCTGGGCCTGGCGTGTTCGCGGTTCCACGCTCCCTTCTTCAAGCTGATCCGAACCGGCCTCCCCTGGGTGGTCCTGAAGCTGGCCCTGGGGGCCGACGGTTCCCTGGGCCCCGAGGGCCAGAGCACCCAGGTGACCTCCCCTGAAATCCAGAACCTCGCCCACGCCCTTCGCCGGGCCACCGAGGCCCTGGTGGTGGGCCGCTGGACCGTGGAGGTGGACGACCCCCGGCTCACCGACCGTTGGCCCCAACCCACCCCGCCCCACCGGCAGGCCCTGCGCGTGGTCCTGGACAGCCAGGGGCGCCTGCCCGGCTCCCGGAAGGTGTGGCTTCCGGTGGCCGGCCAACCGGTTCTGCGCGCCCTGACGGAGGACTGCCCGCCCATCCGCGGGGTGGAGGACCTCCACCTTCCGCCGGGTCCCGGCGGCGTCAGCCTGAAGCACCTGTTGCACGAACTGGTGGCCCGGGGCGTGGGGCGGGTCCTGTTCGAAGGGGGCGGCATCCTCGCCCGGCGCCTCCTGGAAGAGGGCCTCGTGGACGAGTTCCATAGGTTCGTGTCGGACGAACCCGCCCACGGCGCACCGGTGCGGCTGGACGTCTCCCGCCTGGGGGTGCTCCGGGCCCGGACGGCATTCCCCGGCGGGTCCTGGGACGTCCTGTCCGTGCTCTGATCAGCCGCCCCCCACCAGGCGGATCACTTCCAGACGGTCCAGGTCCTTCAGGGCCGTGGTGCCGAAGCTGGCCTTGCGCACCACCTCGCCGTTCAGTTCCACCGCGCTTCCGAAGGCCGGCAGCAGGAGCCACTGGGCCAGGTCCGCCACCGTTGCCAGGTCGGGCGTCTCGCGTTCCTTGCCGTTGAGGATCAGCTTCACCTGCTACCTCGCCGCGTCGGCCGCAAGGAAGCCGCTTTCCAGGTCGGCCTTGAGGTCCGCCTCGTCCTCGATGCCCACGGAAAAGCGCAGGAGCCCATCCGTGATGCCCAACCGCGCCTTCACTTCGGGGGGCGTGCGGAGGTGGCTCATGCTCGCGGGGTGCTGAATGAGGCTTTCAACCCCGCCCAGGCTCACCGCCCGGGTGATGATCCCAAGGGCCTCGCAGAACCGTTGCCCCGCCAGGAGGCCACCGCGCAGCTCGAAGCTCATCATGGCCCCGTAACCGCCGTTCATCTGTCGGCTGGCCACTTCGTGGCCCGGATGGTCCTTGGTGCCGGGGTAGTCCACCCGGGCGACCTGGGGCTGCCAAAGCAGCCATGCGGCCAGTGACTGGGCGTTGTCCGAGGCCCTGCGCACCCGGAGGTAGAGGGTCTTCAGTCCCCGGTGAAGCAGCCAGGCGGCAAAGGGATCCAGGGTGGGGCCCGTGATCTTGGCCGTGGCCCAGCAGGCCGCGATGTCGGCCTCGGTGCCCGCGATGACCCCGGCCACCAGGTCCGAGTGCCCGCCCAGGTATTTCGTGGCGCTGGAAATGCTCAGGTCGATGCCCAGTTCCACCGGCTTGGTGAAGATGGGGGTCGCGAAGGTGTTGTCGGCCACCGTGCGCACGCCCTTGCGCCGTCCGATGGCCGCGATGGCCGCCAGGTCCGTGACGGCCAGGGTCGGGTTGGAGGGCGTTTCCGTCAGGATCAACCGGGTGCGCTCCGTGACGGCCCCCTCCCATTCCGCCACGTCCAGGGAATTCTCCACCCAGGTGATCTTCAGGCCCTTGCGGGCCTCCCAGGCGCGCAGGAGCTGCTCGGTGCCCAGGTACACCGCGGCCGGCGCCACCACGTGGTCGCCCGCCTTGAGGAAGGTATCGAAGACCGTGGCGAAGGCGCTCATGCCCGAACTGGCCACCAGCGCTCGCTCGGCCCCTTCAAGGGTGGCCACCACCTGCTGGACCTCGCTGAAGTTGGGATTGCCCCATCGCGTATAGAACTGCGGAGGCTCGACGGCATTGGCGAACTCCGCCCCCTCCGCATTCTCCATGAGCTCGAACACCGAGGTCTGGAAGATGGGCGTCGTCACGGAGCGGGTTCCGTTGTGCGCCTTGCCGGCATGGATGGCAGTCGTGCTCAGGCCCCAACCCTTTGGATCCATGCTTCGCTCCCCCGGGGCCTTGGCGCGCCCCGCATCGCGGCCATGGTATCACCCCCGGGCCCCGGCCTCCATGTCACCTTGCCAGTCCGAACACCACGGATAACGCAGCCACGGCCACCAGGACGAGCACGAGGACCCTCCAGAAGGTGGGCTGGGGATCGTGGTCGTCCCTGGAATGGGCCGCGGGGTCCTGCAGGGCCTCGCGCTCCAGTTCGTCCTCTAGGGATTCGGGCGGCTCTTCCACGGGACCCCCTACCCTGCCAGCGCTTCGTCGAGGGCCTCGTTCACCAGCCGAGGGTCCACCTGCCCCTTGCCGGCCTTCATGACCTGTCCGACCAGGAAGCCCCGCAACGCCACCTTCCCGGCGCGGTAGGCCTCCACCTGGCCGGGATGGGCTGCCAGCACGGCTTCCACCAGGTCCACCACCGCGGCGCGGTCCGTCACCTGCGCGAGCCCCCGGTCCCGCACCAGGCCGGCCGGGGTGCCCTCCCCCCTCAGCAGCGCGGGAAAGACCACCTCCTTGGCGGTGTTCAGGTTGAGGGTGCCCTCGGCCACCAGGCGGATCAGTTCCGCCAGGGTCCCGGGGGCCAGCCCCAGGTCCTCCAGGCGCCCGCCGCCTTCGTTCAAGGTGCGGCTCACCTCGCCCAGCATCCAGTTGGCGGCCTGCTTCCCGTTGCCGGCGGCCCGCGCCACCTCCTCGAAGTAGGCGGCGAAGGAAGGCGTCTGGAGCAGCATTCCCGCCTCGTAGGCGGACAGCCCGTGCTGGGCCATGAAGCGCCGGCACCGCGCTTCCGGCAGTTCCGGGAGTGACGCGGCGGCCGCCTCGATCTCGGCCTCGGTGAGCACCAGGGCGGGCAGGTCCGGCTCCGGGAAATACCGGTAGTCCATGGCCGCTTCCTTGCTGCGCTGGCTCCGGGTCTCCCCCTTGTCCGCATCCCACCCGCGGGTCTCCGGGTCGAAGGACTCCCCCTTCTCCAGGAGGGCCGTCTGGCGCGCGAACTCGTAGTCCAGGGCCATGCGCACGAACCGGAACGAGTTGAGGTTCTTGATCTCCACCCGGGTGCCGAAGGGTTCCCCGGGGCGCCGCACGCTGATGTTGGCGTCGGCCCGGAAGGACCCCTCCTCCAGGTTCCCGTCGCAGATGCCCAGGAAGGTCACCAGGCGGTGGAGGGCCTTGAGGTAGTCGGACGCCTCCTGGGCGCTGCGCAGGTCCGGGGCCCCGACGATCTCCAGGAGGGGCACCCCCGCCCGGTTCAAATCCACCAGCGACTGCCGCCCGTGGGCGTCGTGGATGGATTTCCCCGCGTCCTCCTCCAGGTGGGCCCGCTCGATGCCCGCCCGCACGGGCCCCTCGGCCCCCCGGACCCGGGGGTCGCCCGGGATCATGACGTGACCGTTCTCCACGATGGCCACGGGTCCCTGGGTGATCTGGTAGCCCTTGGGCAGGTCGGGATAGACATACTGTTTGCGGTAGAAGGTGCTCCTGCGCCTCAGCCCGGCCTCCACGGCGAGGCCCAGGCGCAGGGCCGCGGTCACGGCCTCCCCGTTGAGGACCGGCAGGGCGCCGGGCAGCCCCAGGCACACCGGGCAGGTGCGGGAATTGGGTTCCCCTCCGTAGGCGTTGGCGCACCCGCAGAACATCTTTGAACGGGTGGACAGCTGGATGTGGACCTCCAGCCCGATGACCGCCTCGAAACCAGGATTCATGTGCCGCTCCGGATCCAGTCTATGTCACTTCCCAAGGCAGAACCCCGAGAACAGCTGATCCAGGGACGTCTCCGCGCGATCTTCCCCCGTGAGCCGCGCCAGGAGGCCCCAGGCGCCCTGGAGGAGGGAGGCGGCCACCTCCGGCGGGGCGCCGGGGTCCAGGCCGCACAGGAGGTCCATCTGGGCCACCAGGTCGTCCAGGATCCCGCGCTGGCGGGCGGTGTCCAGGGCGCCCAGGCACGCGTCCGGCGCCAGGGGACCCAGGAAGCGACGCTGGAGGGCCTCCGCCAGGGACGCCAGGTCGCCCGTGGCCGCGGAGATGCAAGGGTCCCCGCCGGGGGCGCCCCCGAGGTCCGCCTGGTTGCGCACGGTGACGACCTTGGCGTTGAAGGGCTCCAGGCGCTCCAGGATGGCGGGGTCCGGCGCGGGGTCCGGCAGCGGCACCAGGTGGAGGATCAGGTCCACCTGCTCCAGCACCTCCCTCACCCGGGCGACGCCCAGACGCTCCACGGGGTCCTGGGTCTGGCGCAATCCGGCCGTGTCGAAGAGGTACAGGGGGAGGCCCGCCCATTGGGCCCTCACCTCCAGGACATCCCGGGTGGTGCCGGGCACCTCCGTGACGATGGCCCGGTCCTGGCCGGCCAGGGCGTTGAAGAGGGTGCTCTTGCCGGCATTGGGCCGGCCCACCAGGGCAACCCGGATTCCGTCCCGGAGCCATTTGGCCCCCGCCGCCCTGCCCTGTTCCACGTGGAACAGCGCCGACACCTCCGCCAGGGCGCTCCGCATGGCTTCCAGGTCCAGGCCGATGCCCTCCTCCTCCCCGTAGTCCACGCTGGCCTCGGCGCGGGCCATCCACGGGGCCAGGGCCTCCCGGGCCCGGGCGATCCAGGCGGGCGCCCCCCCGCTTCGCGCCTGGGCCTGGCGCAGCTGGGTGTCCGTGGCGGCACCCACCAGGTCCCGGAGGGCCTCCACCTCCAGGAGCGACTGCTTCCCGTTGAGCAAGGCCCGCCGGCTGAATTCCCCCGGTTCGGCCATGCGGATGCCCAGCCCCCCCAGATGCTCCAGGAAGCGCCGCACCAGAAGGGGGTTCCCGTGCAGTTGGAACTCCACCAAGTCCTCGCCCGTGTAGCTTCCGGGCCCGGGAAAGTGGATCACGAGGCAGCGCTCCCGGTAGCCCTCCCAGGCTAGCGTGCGTAGGGCCGCCTGACGGGCGGGAGGCAGGTCCAGGAGGGAGGACAAACGCTCAGCCAACCTGGCGCCCGTGACCCGCACCACGGCGATGGCCGAGGGCAGGAGCGGGGTCGCCGGGGCGCAGATGGGCTCGAGCATGGGGACCCTGGGGGTCTAGACCCGGGTCACCTTCAGGGCCTTGAAGGTGCCCGTGCCTTCGCTCTCCGTGGCAAAACCAGGCTGGCGGCTGAGCACCAGATGAACCCAGCGGCGCTCCCGGGGGCTCAGGGAGGCGAAGGTATAGCTGCCCAGGGTCTTGGCCCGCTCGGCTGCCATCCCGGCCATGGCCACCACTTCCTTCATGCGGAAGAGGCGGAAGGACTGGACGTCCAGGTAGGCCTGCCGGTTCTCCTCCCGCTCGCCCTGGGCTTCGTGAACCAGGAACTGCAGGGCGTCCAGCCCCAGTCCCTTGTTGGCAGCCAGCCAGTGGGCGTCCGGCCCGTCCAGGACGATGCGGTTGGGAAAGAGGGTCTCGTCCCCGGAAGGCCCGGGTTCGGCGGTTACCTTCAGGCCCAGGTGGCCGCACAACTGGGCGACACGCTCGGGAACCTGTTCAAGGGGCAAAGCGGCCTTGCGCATGTTTCCTCCGGTTCAGGCCACCACGGGCTGGGGCTTGTAGCTCCGCATGACCAGCCAGGTCTGCAGGATGCCGATGAGGTTGAACATCAGGTAGTAGAGGCACAGGCCCGAAGGGGTGGTGGCGAAGAAGAAGGTGAACATGACGGGCATCATGACCATCATCATCTTGCGCTGGGTGGGATCGCCCACGGAAGGGGTCATGGCCTGCTGCACGATCATGGAGACGCCCATGAGGATGGGCAGCACGTAGTAGGGGTCCTGGGCGGAGAGGTCCTTGAGCCAGAACGCGAAGGGTGCGTGCCGCAGCTCGTAGACGGCGTTCAGCATGGACCAGAGCGCGAAGAACACCGGCATCTGGAGGATCATGGGCAGGCAGCCGCCCATGGGGTTGTGGCCGTTCTTCTTGTAGAAGGCCATGAGCTCCTTCTGCATTTCGGCCTTCTTGGCCATGTCGTTGCCGAACTTCTCGTACTTCGCCTGGAGGGCCTTCTGGTGGGGCTCCAGTTCCTTCATGCGGACCATCTGGACGGTGGTCTTGGTGTTCAGGGGCCACAGGGCGCCGCGGATGACCAGGGTCAGGAGGACGATGGACCAGCCCCAGTTGGGCACCACCTGGTGGATGCCGCGGAGGATCAGGAACAGCAGCTGCGCCACCAGGCCGAAGAAGCCGAAATCCATGATCTTCTGGAAGATCTTGCCGTCGGCGGGCCGTCCGGGGGCATGGAAGGCGCCGAGCTCCTCAGCCTGCTTGGGCCCCAGGTAGAGGCGGGCCGAGGCATTCCCGGAGGCGTCGGGCATCAGGTTGTAGCCCTGGGCCACATCCCGCACCGTGGTCGCCGAAGCGTCCCAGATGGCGGCGAAGTACCAGGCGCGCTGGCCCTTGGAGCCCAGGTCCAGGCCGGCGTCCATGCCCAGGCGGGAGGAGGCCGGGGGCAGGACCTTGCGCTTGGCGCCCACGAAGCTGAAGAAGGGGTCCTTCATCATGTCGGTCCAGGTGACGTCGTTGACCTTCTTGGCATCAAGCGTGAACACCCGGCCCAGGTTGTGCACGCTCAACAGGCTGGAGGGCATGGGCAGGAGGTTCAGGCCGGCGCCCCGGGGGCTGGACCATCGCATCTCGACCACGTGGCCCTTGTGGGGCACGCGGTAGGTCAGCTTGTCGCCCTGGCCGGACGTGAACACGACCTCCCGGCCGCCTTCCACGGGCGTCACCGCAGGGTCGCCCTCGAAGCGGCTCTGGAAGGCGCTGCCGAGGCCGGGGAAGTCCTGGGCGACCTCGTGGCCATCCTTGTCCTTGTGGGCCTGGGGCAGGAAGGGGGTGCCGTCCGCCCATTCCACCTGCACCAGCGCGCCGTCCTGCTTGCGCCAGGTGAGGGTGAGGCCGTCATTCTTGAGGGTGAACCGCGCCGTGGGATCCACCGCGCCCGGAACCGGCGGCAGGACGGCCTGCGCCGCGGGGGCCGGGGCGGGAGCGGCGGGGGTGGACGCCGGCGCTACCTTGGCCGCCGGGGGCACCGGCTTCGGGGGATAGAACTTGTTCATGGCGTAGTTGTAGCCAACCAGCATGAGGATGCTGGCGACGACGAAGATCACCATATTGCGGTTGTTCATCGGGGTTCCCAACGGCTCAGGGCCAGACGGATCTGGCCGACGATTTCCAGGTACGAGAATGGGCAGCCTTTCTTGGCGCTGCGTGCGGGACGGACCCACACGACGCCGAGGCTGCCTCCCAGGGAAGGTTGTTCACGGAGCACCTGCAGAAAGGCCATTCGGACCCTGCGGCGGAACCGGTTCCTCTGCACGGCGCGCCCCTGCTTGCGGGACGCGTTCACGAGGAGCATAGGCTCAACGCCGGAGGCCATGCGCCACACCCGGACGTCCAAGGCCTGCTCCTTGCCCAGCAACGGGCGGGGAACGACTTCGGGAACCGCGTGATCCTGGCGCCGCACGACCCGATAGGTCCCGGCCACCCTCATGGCACTTAAAGTGCGAGGACGTGCCGGCCCTTGGCGCGCCGGCGCTTGAGCACCAGACGGCCGTTCTTGGTCTTCATGCGGGAAAGGAAGCCGTGCGTCTTGGCGCGGCGACGGTTGTTGGGCTGAAAAGTCCGCTTCATGGTCCACCTCATGGCCCCATCCTGAAGGAAAGGGCGAACCTTCGAGGCTACCAGCAGGTCTTCGATCTCTCAACCCCAAAGAGAGGTCCCAACCTCCGGTTCCAGGTGATAAAGTAGTTCTCCCGAATCCAGACCGGAGTTCCGGGACGATCCCGAGGCGCTGCCCGCTGCGTTCCACCGCAGCGGGCAGCGCGGGTTCACCATCGAAAAAGGGCCTCCCATGCAAACGAACGATCCACACGCTCTCTGGGAAACCCTACGCAAAGGCCTGGCCACCCACCTCCCCGAGCGCACCTTCCACGACTGGATCGAGCCGTGCAAGGCCGTGAACTTCGACGGGACAACCCTCCTGATCCAGGTTCCCTCCCCCTCGGCGCGCATCTGGATCGAGCAGCAGCTGGCCGAGGAGTTCCACGACGTGCTGGTCCAGTGCGACCTGGCCAACCTCCGCCTTGGCTTCATGGTGGCGGGGGACGCCAAGGCCCCCGCCCCGCCCGCCAAGGGCAAGGGCGCGCACCCCGTCGTCCAGGAAGCGCCGCTGGATTCGCCCTTCCCCCAGGGCTTCCACCGCTACACCCTCGACCGCTTCGTGGTGGGTCCCAGCAGCCAGCTGGCCTTCGCCGCCGCCAACGCCGTCGTGGAGAGCCACGGCAAGCCCAATTCGACCCTCAACATGAATCCCCTCTTCATCTATGGGGGCTCGGGCCTGGGCAAGACCCACCTGATGATCGGCATCGGCAAGGGCATCCTGGCCAAGGCGCCCAACCTCCGGGTGGCCTACCTGAAGGTGGACAACTTCTTCAACGAACTCACCATCGCCATCCGGGCCAAGAACACCGAACCCATGCGCAAGAAGTACCAGCAGAACGACCTGCTGCTCCTGGACGACGTCCAGACCCTGGGCCGGATGGAGCGGACCCAGGAGGAGATCTTCTATATCCTCGAATACCTCCTTCAGTACGGTAAGCAGATCGTCATCACCTCGGACAAGCCCCCCCAGCGCCTGGAGGGCCTCCACGACCGCCTCATCACGCGGTGCAAGTGGGGACTCACGGCCGACATCCAACCGCCCGACTTCGAGACCCGCGTGGCCATCCTGCGCAAGAAGCTGGACGACGAGGTCTTCAAGGACCTGCCCGAGGTCCCGGAGGACGTCATCACCTTCATCGCCCACAAGGCCAAGGGCAGCGTGCGCGACCTGGAGGGCCTGCTCACCCGGGTCGTGTTCCAAAGCAGCTTCCTGGGCGTCTCTCCCAGCCTGGGCGTCGCCCAGGAGGCCTTCCTGGGCCAGACGGGGTCCGAGGCCACCGCATCCATATCCATGGAGCGCATCTGCCGCATGACCGCCGAGACCTTCAACATCTCCTTCAGTGACCTCATGAAGAAGAAGACCCGGCAGCAGGTGATCCTCCTGCCCCGCCAGGTGGCCATGTACCTGTCGCGCGAACTCACCGCCGCCTCCTTCACGGAAATAGGCAACAGCTTCAATGGAATGCATCATTCCACCGTCATGAACGCCATCGACTCCGTCAAGAACCGCATGCAGAAGGATGCCGATTTCCACAAACTGGTGCACTCCCTTCTTAATAGCATCCAGTGACAATACTCATGTTAGGTCCAGTTTCCACAACCGTGGCCCGCCCCCCCTGTGGACCCGCTGTGGAGAAGGCCCGGCCCCGGGGATCCCGTTCCGGCTTCCGGGGGCCAATCCGCGACTCCGCAGCCGAGACCCACACCTGCCCAGAGGCGTCCTTTCCAGATACACTAAGGGTTTGACCGTCATTTCCGCAGGTTGGCCCGCCACTCAGCATAATCAGGGTGAATCATGAACTTTCAAGTACAGGTCTCCAAGGAACGTCTTGATAAGACGCTCGGGATACTCAAGCACGCGCTGGAACGCAGGGTGACGCTGCCCATCCTCCAGCACGTCCTGGTGGAAGTTCAGGACCACGAGATGACCCTCAAGGCCACGGACATGGAACTGGCCTTCGAGGCGGTCCTCCCGGTCGAGGGACGCGGCAACCGCACCGTGGCCATCCCCGGCAAGAAGTTCGTGGAGACCGTTCGGGTCTATCCCGACGGCCTGCTCACCCTCGAGTGGCCGGACACCGGCAACCGCATCTGGCTGCGCGCAAAGGGTTTCAACTCTGAGCACAACATCCAGCCCGGGGAAGGCTTCCCGGAGCTGCCCAAGCCCGAGGCCGGCCTTCCCAGCGTCGTCGTTCCCGCGGCCCTCTTCCGCAAGGCGATCAACCTCGGTTCCATCTCCGTCAGCAAGGACGCCACCAAGCCGGCCCTGTCCGGCGTGCTGCTGCACATGGGGCGGACCTTCATCCGCGTGGTGTCCACCGACGGATTCCGCCTGGCGGTGGTGGAAGTCCCCATGGAAACGGGCCTGGAAGCCGACGCCCGCATCATCGTGCCCCGGCGCGCCCTGGACCTGCTTCCCTCCAGTCTGGGGGACGACGGCCACCTCACCCTCTCCTGGGACGAGCGCAGCCTGTTCATGGACCAGCCCGGACTCAAGTTCTCCACCCGGCGGGTCACGGGCAACTATCCGGCCTACGAGAAGGTCCTGCCCTCCGAGCTCCCGCGCAAAGTGATCGTGGACAGGGAGGATTTCCTCAAGACGCTGCGCGTCGTGGGCCTGAAGAAGGACGACTACAACAAGAACGTCCGGCTGTTCTTCGAGTTCCCCAACCTGCGCGTCTTCTTCCAGCACCCCGACGAGGGCGTGAACCAGGGCACCATCAGCTTCACGGGGGAGGAAAACCCCCTGGAGCTGGCCTTCAACATCGACTACCTCACGGAGCTCCTCGAGCGCATCCCCGGCGAGGAGGTCGTCTACCAGTTCAAGGATGACGTCGGCCAGGGCATCTTCATGTCCCCCAGCATCGAGGACATGAGCTTCAGGTACATCCTGATGCCCGTTAAGTTCGCGAATCCCAGCTAGCCAACACCCCAGGAATCCAGGAAAAGCGAGTATTGATGACCGAAGAAGTGAGCAAGGCCAAACAGCAGGAAACCGAACCCACCTACACCGCCGACAACATCACCGTGCTGCGCGACCTGGAGGCCGTCCGGAAGCGGCCCGGCATGTACATCGGGGACACGGACGACGGCAGCGGCCTCCACCAGATGGTCTACGAGGTGGTGGACAACGCCGTGGACGAAGCCCTGGCGGGCTATTGCACCCGGGTCGACGTCTACCTCCACGACGACGGCAGCTGCTCCGTGGAGGACAACGGCCGGGGCATTCCCACCGACCTCCACAAGGAGGAGAACCGCTCCGCCGCGGAAGTGATCATGACGGTCCTCCACGCCGGCGGGAAGTTCGACGACAACTCCTACAAGATCTCCGGCGGGCTCCACGGCGTGGGCGTCTCCTGCGTCAACGCCCTCTCCGAGCGCCTGTGGCTGACCATCTGGAAGGACGGCAAGGAGCACGCCATGACCTTCACCCAGGGCAAGGCGGACGCCCCCCTGGCCATCCTGGGACCCACCACGCGCCGGGGCACCCGGGTGCGGTTCAAGCCCGACGCCGAGATCTTCCACCTCAAGCTCGACTTCTCCTTCGAGATCCTCAGCCAGCGCCTGCGCGAGCTGAGCTACCTCAACAAGGGCGTCCACATCCGCATCACCGACGAGCGCAGCGGGGAGCACCACGACTTCTTCAACGCCGGCGGCATCGACGCCTTCGTGGAGCACCTGAACCGGAACAAGTCCGTTCTCCACAAGCCCCCCATCCACATCGAGGACACCAAGGCCGACATCACGGTGGAGGTGAGCCTCCAGTGGAACGACTCCTACCAGGAGACGCTCTTCTGCTTTACCAACAACATCCGCAACCGCGACGGCGGCGCCCACCTCGAGGGGTTCCGCGCCGCCATGACCCGGGTCATCAACACTTACGCCGAGAAGAACAACCTGCTCAAGTCCGCCAAGGTCGCCCTTTCGGGCGAGGACGTGCGCGAGGGCCTCACGGCGGTCATCTCGGCCAAGGTGCCGGACCCCAAGTTCAGCAGCCAGACCAAGGACAAGCTGGTCTCCAGCGAGGTGAAGGGCATCGTCCAGACCATCGTCTACGACCGCCTCACCAGCTTTTTCGAGGAGAACCCCCGGGAGGCCAAGGCCATCCTGGAAAAGGCCATCGAGGCGGCCCGGGCCCGGGAGGCGGCCCGCAAGGCCCGCGAACTCACCCGGCGCAAGGGCACCCTGGACAGCGCGGGCCTGCCCGGCAAGCTGGCGGACTGCCAGGAGAAGGACCCGGCCCAGTCGGAGATCTTCCTGGTGGAGGGCGATTCGGCCGGCGGCTCGGCCAAGCAGGGGCGTGAACGGCGCACCCAGGCCATCCTTCCCCTGAAGGGCAAGGTCCTCAACGTCGAGAAGGCCCGCTTCGACCGGATCCTGGGTTCCAACGAGCTGCGGATCCTCATCCAGGCCCTGGGCACCGGCATCGGCGCCGAGGACTTCAAGGTGGAGAACCTCCGCTACCACAAGATCGTGCTCATGACCGACGCCGACGTGGACGGGGCCCACATCCGGACCCTGCTCCTGACCTTCTTCTACCGCCAGATGCCCGAACTGGTGCTTCGCGGCCACCTGTACATCGCCCAGCCCCCGCTCTACAAGGTCAAGAAGGGCAAGCAGGAGCGCTACCTCAAGGACGAACGGGCCCTGGAGGAGTACCTGTTCAACAAGGCCCTGGACGGCTGGGTCCTGACCCTGCCCGACGGCAGCGAGCACCAGGGCCCCGCCCTCGTGCGCGAGATGAAGAAGTGGGGCGAAGTCAAACACTTGTATGAAAAGCTGGACCGGCGCGGCTACGCGCGTCCCCTGGTGGACGCCCTCCTGGAGGACGGCCTCCTGGACGAGGGCCGCTTCGGGTCCGACGAGGAGCTGGGGCAGCTCATGGTGCGCCTCCTCGCCAAGAAGCTCGGCGAATGCGAGCTGGAGACCCTGCCGGAAGAACTGGTGGACGGGGTCGCCATTCCCGCCGTGCACCGCCTGCGCGTGACCCGCATGCACCTCTCCCGGCCCATCACCCTCTGGATCGACGAACAGGTCTCCCACTGGGGCGAATTCCGCCGGCTGAAGGCCCTCCATGCGGACCTGGCCGTCTTCCAGGGGGGCGCCCTCAAGCTCCGCCGGAGCAACGCGCCCGCGGCCCCGGTGGAAGGCGAGGAGCCCGAACAGGGCATCACGACCCGGTCCCGGGAGCTCAGTTTCGCCAATGCCGAGGAGATGCTCGTCATGATCCTCGAGGAAGGCAAGCGGGGCCTCGGCATCCAGCGCTACAAGGGCCTGGGCGAGATGAACCCCGAGCAGCTCTGGGAGACGACCATGGATCCGGAGCGGCGCACGCTGCTGCAGGTCCAGGTGGACGACGCGGTGGAAGCGGATGAGATCTTCACGATCCTCATGGGCGACACCGTGGAACCCCGCAGGCGTTTCATCGAGAACAACGCCCTGCTGGCCGAGAACATCGACGTCTAACTTCCCCTTGAAAACCCTGCCTTTTTCGCCCCTGTTCCACGTGGAACGAATGGAAGACTGAATGACCCAGAACCAGCGAATCGAGCCCATCGAGATAGAAAAGGAAATGCGGAAGTCCTACCTGGATTACGCCATGAGCGTGATCGTGGGCCGGGCCCTCCCCGACGTGCGCGACGGCCTCAAGCCCGTGCACCGGCGCGTCCTCTACGCCATGAAGGAAGGCGGCAACGACTGGAACCGCGCCTACAAGAAGTCCGCCCGCACGGTGGGCGACGTGATGGGCAAGTACCATCCCCACGGGGATTCGGCCATCTACGACACCCTGGTGCGCATGGCCCAGCCGTTCTCCATGCGCCACGTCCTGGTGGATGGCCAGGGCAACTTCGGCTCCATCGACGGCGACAGCGCGGCGGCCATGCGCTACACCGAGGCCCGGCTCTCCCGCCTGGCCAACGAGATGATGTCCGACCTGGAACAGGACACCGTGGATTGGGGGCCCAACTACGACGACAGCATGGAGGAGCCCCTCAGCCTCCCCACCCGGTTCCCCAACCTGCTGGTGAACGGCAGCCAGGGCATCGCCGTGGGCATGGCCACCAGCATCCCTCCCCACAACCTGCGGGAGTGCTGCAACGCCCTCATCGCCCTGGTGGACGACCCCACCCTGGGCCTGGACGGCATCATGCAGCACATCAAGGGCCCCGACTTCCCCGGGGGCGGCCTCATGCTGGGCACGGAGGGCGTCCTGGACGCCTACCGCACCGGGCGCGGGCGCTGCATCGTGCGGGCCAAGTCCCACGTCGAGCAGATCAAGCGCGCCGGGGACCGGGAGCAGCTGGTCTTCACGGAGCTGCCCTACCAGGTGAACAAGGCCACCCTGCTGGAAAAGATCGCCGAGCTGGTCCACGAGAAGAAGATCGACGGCATCAGCGATCTCCGGGACGAGAGCGACCGCGAAGGCATCCGCATGGTGGTGGAGCTCAAGAAGGGCGAAGCCAGCGACATCGTCCTGAACCAGCTCTACCAGCTGACCCAGCTCCAGAACTCCTTCCCCATCACCATGCTCTGCATCGTCAACGGCCAGCCCCGGATCCTGACGCTCCGGGAAGTGCTCAAGGAGTTCATCGGATTCCGCCGCGAGGTGGTGACCCGGCGCACCCTCTTCCAGCTGCGCAAGGCCGAGGAGCGGCACCACATCGTCATGGGCCTGCAGATCGCCCTGGACCACCTGGACGCCGTCATCAAGCTCATCCGGGCCGCCGCCTCCCCCGAGGAGGCCAAGCAGGGCCTCATGGACGGGGCCTTCGCGACCGCCGCGGCCATCAAGAAGAACCCCGGCCTCAAGCTTTCCGAGCGCCAGGCCCAGGCGATCCTGGACATGCGCCTCCAGCGCCTCACCGGGCTGGAGCGGGAGAAGATCCTCGAGGAGTTGCGCGAACTGGAGCAGACGATCGCCTCGCTGAAGGCCATCCTCAACGACGACGCGCTTCTCATGCAGGTCATCCGCGAGGAGTTCCGCAGCGTGGCCGAGCAGTTCGGCGACGACCGGCGCACCGAGATCTCGGCCTTCTCCGGCAACATCCGCATGGAGGACGTGGTTCCCGACGAGGAGATGGTGGTCACCATGTCCAAGGCGGGCTACATCAAGCGCACGGCCCTGGCCGCCTACCGGCGCCAGAAGCGGGGCGGCAAGGGCAAGCTGGGCATGAAGACCAAGGACGAGGATTTCGTCGAGCGGCTCTTCCTCACCAAGGCCCATGACACCCTGCTGGTGTTCACGGACCGCGGCTACGCCTACGCCCTGAAGGTCTACGACCTGCCGGAGGCCGCGGCCTCCACCCGCGGCAAGCACATCAAGAACCTCATCTCCCTCAAGGACGACGAGAAGGTGGTCACCCTCATGGCCCTGCGGGAATTCCCCGAGGACAACCACCTGATCTTCGCCACCGCCGACGGCACGGTGAAGAAGACGAGCCTCAGCGCCTACGCCAACATCCGCTCCAACGGGCTCATCGCGCTCAACATCGACGAGGGCAACAGCCTCGTGTCGGTGCGGGTCTCCAACGGCACCCAGCAGATCCTCCTGATCAGCGCCCTGGGCAAGGCCATCCGCTTCCCCGAGGAGGATGTGCGCGCCATGGGACGCACCGCCACGGGCGTCCGGGGCATGCGCCTGGGCACCGGCGACGCCATCGTGGACATGGAGGTGGCGGATTCCCTGCCCGACCTGCCCGAGGGGGAGGTCGCCGACGAAAGCACCGCCTCCCACGGCATGCTCCTCACCGTCACCGAGAAGGGCTTCGGCAAGCGCAGCCTGCTCCAGGACTACCGCCTGCAGGGCCGGGGCGGAACCGGCGTCATCAACATCCGGGCCGGCGTTCGCAACGGCAAGGTGGTGGGTTCGGTGCTGGTGAAGGAGGGCGAAGGCTGCCTTCTGATCTCCCAGGAGGGCATGGTCATCCGCTTCAGCATCGACGGTGTCCGAAAGACCGGACGAGCGGCCATGGGCGTGAAGCTCTTCGCCCTGCCCTCCGACGCCGACCGGGTGGTTGGCCTGGCGAAGATCGACGCCAGCGCCCAGGCCCTGGACGAGGAGGAGGACGGCGTGGAAGGCGAAACCGGCCAGCCGGGTCCCGACGAGACCGGGGAACCCCAGAAGCTTGGGCTCGACTAGGTAGACGTACCGGAGCGTCCGCCTCGCCCCCCCGGGGGTGAGGCGGACGCCCTGCGTTTACGGCGTGGATGCGCGGGACGAAAAAGTCTGGGCGGAACGGCGCAAGGCGACCCATGCTTGGGGTGCATCCTGCGGGAAAGGAGGCTCCCGTGCATTTCCACCTCCCCTACCACCCCTTCCAGAACCACCCCATGGTGCCCGGCGCCTACGTCGCGAACCTCGTGCTGATCCTTCTGAGCATCCTGGTGGCCCTGGCCATCGGTCCCCTTCACCCGTAGCGGGAATCAGGCTTCTACGTGGTGGGTAGGCTGGCCCAGACGATGGGCCGGCCCTGGTGGCTTTCCGCCAGGAGCACGCCCTTGCCCACGAGGTCAGAGACATCCGGATAGCCGGCCATGATCTCCTGCAGGGATTCGGGCGCGTCCAGGGCCTCGTGCACGCCCACCCAGGTGTTCCGGCCCATGGTTTTGGCCGCGTAGAGGCATTGGTCGGCCACTTCGGCCACCTTCTCCCAGGCCACCCTGCCGGGTTCCCGGCGGAAGAACGGGTAGGAGGCGAACCCGATGGAGCAGGTCTTGTGGATGTGCTCCCCGTTGCCCAGGTCGAAGTCGAAGGCCTCCACCTGGGACCGGATTCTTTCCGCGACCAGATGGGCGTCCGTACGTGAGGTGTGTTTGGCCACCACGAAGAATTCCTCACCGCCCCAGCGCACCACCGTGTCGGAATCCCGCATCGTCTGGGAGAGGATGCCGGCGAACTGCTTGAGGACATTGTCCCCGGCCACGTGGCCATGCTGGTCGTTGACGGCCTTGAAATGGTCGATGTCGATCATGAGGAAGACCACATCGATGTTGGCGACCATGCGCTCCTTGCCCGCTTCCGACCTGCCGGCCCTCTGCAGGCGGTTCACCTGGGCCAGGTCCTCGGCGATGCGGGTGGTGAGGTAGCGGCGGTTCGCCAGGGAGGTGAGCGGGTCCCGCAGGCTCATGTCCGCCAGGGCCTTGTTCGCCGTTTCCAGCCGGCGCCGGCTAAGCACCAACACCCCGGCGATGCCGAATCCCAGGCCGCCCAGGGCGATCCACAGGAGGCGAAGGCGGGACTGGTTGCGCCGGTCCCGGCGGAGGGCCTCGATCTCCAGCTGCTTCTTGTCGTTCTCGAAGGCCGCGCTGGCATCGGCGATGTGCTTCAGGTCCTGGGACGCCTTGAGGCTGTCGGCGAGGGACTTGAATTCCACATGGGTCTCGTAGGCACGCTTGAAGTCGCCGGCGAAAGCGAACTCCTCGGCAAGGCTCCCGGCGATCTCCGCGGTGTCGTTGACGGCTCCGGATTTCTGGAAGTGCTCCAGACCCTCCTGGATCGCCTTCAGGCCTTCCGCGCTGCTGCCAAGCCGGTTCAGCGCGATGCCCCGGTTCACCTTGCACACGGCGATCGAGCCCGGGTCCTGGGCGGCGACGGCCAGCTTCATGGCGGCATCGGCGAACTTCAGGGTCCGGCGGTAGTCCTTCTTGCCCAGGTATACATCCGCCATGTTCACGGAAACCAGGAGCTGGGTGGCCGAATCGTTGACCTTGCCGGCCAGGTCCGAGGCGGTGCGCATTTCTGCGAGCTGGCGGTCCGAGTCGCCCATGGAGCCGTAGGCGTTGGCCAGGGAAAGATGGAAGGGGGCCTGCAGACGCAGATCGCCCAGGGATTCCGCCTCGGCGATGGCCGCCCGGTGCGAGGCCACGGCCTCGTCGAACCGGCGCATGAAGACGTAGAGGTAGCCCATGCGGTCCAGGATCTGGGCGTGGCCCTTCCGGTCATCGACCTCCTCGCTGATCCGTTGGGCCTTCTGGAGGGTCTGGATGGATTCGGAAAGTCGCCCCAGGTTCCGGAGGGCCGTGGAGAGGTTGCGGTAGGCGCGCGCCAGGAGCCGGCCCATTTCCACATCCTTGGGTGCTCCCTTGCGGTAGGTTTCCAGGGAGGGGATCAGGGTTTCGGCCTGGGCCTTGGACTCGGCGAAATGTTCGGTGGCCAGGAGCAGGTTGGCGGCTTCCACTTCCAGGGCGAAATGATCGCGCTGATTCCCGGTGCGGCCCACCAGTTTCCGGGCGCGCTCCACCGTCTCGGCGGCCTTCTTCAGGTCCTTGAGGACGATGGTGTCCCGCAATCGGCCAAGGAGGAACCAGGTCTCGGTTTCGGAATCCGGTTCGCGGGCAAGGAGGGCAAGGGCTTCATCCTCCGCAGCCAGCGAGACCGAGGGATGGGAGCGATTGTCCGACTCAACCTTATTTCTTAAATAATGTAGCTTGGCGCTTGTCAGCGCAGGTTCCTGTGCGGACAGCGACGTGCCTGGAAGGACCCAGAGAAGGGCCGGAAGGCACATGACTCCCGGTACCATCGATCTGAAATGCCATGGATGCATGGTTTCAATAATACTTGGAAGCATCAATCTTCGAGATATTCTTTCCAGTCTCCATTGAAAAGTTCAACCCCGTCCCGTTCGAGCCGGGGCAGGCGGTCGGGCGTAAATACATAAACCCAGGCACCGTAGCGGTGGCCGGAATCCAGGACCACGGGGAGGACGATCCGCGTGAACAGCCCGCCTTCCACGTCCTCCAGCGGGTCCAGGTCCTCCAGGGCGCTTTCCAGGGCCGCCTCGTCCTCGTAGCCGACGAAGGCGCCCGCCACCCACCCGGCTCCGGGGGGAGGCTGGGACGGCTCTTCCTGGGCCACCATGGCCGGGAAGCCATTGGCGGGGAGATGGAAGAGCCGGCCAGGAACGTGGGCCGCCGTGAGGCCTTCGGGGTTGGTTCGCATCAGCCAGGCGTGGTTCCGGCCGCCTTCCCGCATGGGGCCGTAGACGAAGATGCCGTCGGCCTCCACTACCCCTCCGCGGCCAGGAGCCGGCGCACCTGGTCCAGGAGATCCTTGCTGCGGTAGGGTTTGGCGAGAAAGCCGGTGGTGGGCGTGGCGCGGGTCAGTTCCGGCCGGGTGTCCGGGGAGAAACCGCTGCTGATGAGAATGCGGGTCCTGGGAGAGGCGTGGATGATCCGGTCCATCACCTGGAAGCCATGGAGACGGGGCATGACCAGGTCAAGGATGACCAGGTCGAACCGGCCGCCCGATTCAAGGAAGGCGTCTAGGCCGGCCTGGCCATCCACGGCCTCGGCAACGTCATATCCGGAATTCTCCAGGATCTCCCGGGCCATTTCCCGGATGAGCGGCTCGTCGTCCACCACCAGGATCCGGCCATTGGATGGGCTGGCCATGCGAGGTACCCCTGAAGGCTATTCGGGAATGGGGAACAGGCCCGTCTGCTCGAAGACTTCCTGGCGGATGCGGGCCGTCGCCGCTTCCTCGCCGCGGTGGCGCAGGGCCAGGTCGATCCAGCCGGCGATGCGTTCCATCTCGGGCTCCTTCATGCCCCGGGTGGTGATGGCCGGCGAGCCGATGCGGATGCCGGAGGGCTTGAGGGGGGGGTTGGGGTCGAAGGGGATGCCGTTCTTGTTGACGGTCATGCCGGCCTTGTCGAGGGTCTGCTCGGCCTCGTTGCCCAGGATGCCCTGCTGGAAGACGTCGATGAGCATGAGGTGGTTGTCGGTGCCTCCGGAGACCACCCGCCAGCCCCGCGCCATGAGGGACGATGCGAGGGCCGCGGCGTTGCGCACGACCTGCTCCTGGTACGCCTTGAACTCAGGCTTGAGGGCCTCGCCCAGGGCCACGGCCTTGGCCGCCACCACGTGCATGAGGGGACCGCCCTGCACGCCGGGGAAGAGGGCGCGATCCAGGTCCTTGGCGAAGCGCTCCTTGCAGAGGACGAGCCCGCCGCGGGGGCCGCGCAGGGTCTTGTGGGTGGTGGTGGTGACGAAGTCGGCGTGGGGAACGGGGCTGGGGTGGTGCCCGGTGGCCACCAGGCCGGCGATGTGGGCCATGTCGACCATCATGAGGGCGCCCACCTCGTCCGCGATGGCGCGGAAGGCGGGGAAGTCGAAGGTGCGGGAGTAGGCGGAAGCGCCGACGACGATGAGCTTGGGCTTGTGCTCCAGGGCCAGGCGGCGCACCTCGTCCATGTCGACCTTCTCGGTCTCCCGGTCCACGTGGTACCCGATGAACTTGTAGAGAATGCCGGAGCTGTTCAGGGGGTGGCCGTGGGTGAGGTGGCCGCCGTGGGCCAGGTCCAGGCCCAGGACGGTGTCGCCCGGCTTCAGGATCGAGAAGTAGACAGCCATGTTGGCCTGGGCGCCGCTGTGAGGCTGGACGTTGGCGTGCTCGGCCCCGAAGAGCTGCTTGGCGCGGGTGCGGGCGAGGTCCTCGACGCTGTCGACGTTGACGCAACCGCCGTAGTACCGGCGGCCGGGGTAGCCCTCGGCGTACTTGTTGGTGAAGTGGCTCCCCATGGCCTGCATCACGGGCCGGGATGCGTAGTTCTCGGAAGCGATGAGCTCCAGATGGTGGCGCTGGCGCTGGACTTCAAGCTCCAGGGCCTGGAAGATGGCAGGGTCGGCGACTCGCAGGGCCTCGTACATGGGCATGGCAACACCTCATAGGTTTCCGACAGAAATCTTCTCACAAGAAGCGCATAAAAGCGCGTTCCCGTCCGATCTGCCAAAATGAAAGGGAAAGGTGGCCCATGCCCATTCTGCCCCCCAGCGACGCCAGCGACCTGGAAAGCTTTGAACATCCCCTCGCCTCCCGGTACGCGTCCAAGGCGATGGTGAGGCTGCTTTCGCCCCTGTACCGCATGCGCGTGTGGCGCCGCCTTTGGATCGCCCTGGCCGAGAGCGAAGCCGAGCTGGGGCTGCCCGTGACGGCGGCCCAGATCGCGGAGATGCGGGCCACCCGGGACGCGGTGGACCTGGAAGCGGTGGCCCGCTTCGAGGCCTCGCTCCGCCACGACGTGATGGCCGCCATCCACGCCTGGGGCGAGCAGGCGCCCAGCGCCCGCCCCATCATCCACCTGGGGGCCACCAGTTGCTTCGTCACGGACAACGGGGACCTCCTCATCGCCCAGGAGGCCCTGCGGCTGATCCGTCGACGGCTGCAGGACGTCATCGCGGGCCTCCGGGACTTCGCTTCGGCCTGGCAGGACCAGCCCTGCCTGGGCTTCACCCATTTCCAGCCCGCCCAGCCCACGACGGTAGGCAAGCGCGCCACGCTCTGGCTCCAGGACCTGCTCCTGGACCTGGAGGACCTGGACCACGTGCTGCGCACGACGCCGGTGCGCGGCCTCAAGGGCGTCACCGGCACCCAGGCGAGCTTCCTGGAGCTCTTCGACGGCGATGGGGCCAAGGTGGACGACCTGGAGGCGCGGTTCTGCGCCAAGGTGGGCTGCGCGGCCATCCCCGTGTCGGGCCAGACCGCCACGCGCAAGCTGGAGGACCGCATCGGACAGGTGCTCTGCGGCATCGCGGCGTCGGCTTCCAAGTTCGGCTGCGATCTGCGGCTGCTGCAGCACCTGAAGGAGGTGGAGGAGCCCTTCGAGAAGAGCCAGATCGGCTCCAGCGCCATGCCCTACAAGCGCAACCCCATGCGAAGCGAGCGCATCGTGAGCCTCGCGCGCTTCGTGACCGGGCTCCTGCCCAGTTCGTACCAGACCACCTCCACCCAGTGGATGGAGCGCACCCTCGACGATTCCGCGCACCGGCGCCTCACCCTCAGCCAGGGGCTCCTGGCCGTGGACGCCATCCTGGTGCTGCTGCGCAACGTGACCTCCGGGCTGGTGGTTTACCCCCGCATGATCGAGGCCCGGCTCCAGTCGGAACTGCCGTTCATGGCGGCCGAACTCCTGCTCATGGAGGGGGTGAAGCGAGGGGGCGACCGACAGGATCTCCACGAGCGGTTCCGGGTGGCGTCCATGGAGGCGGGTCGGCGCATCAAGGAGGAGGGGCAGCCCAATACGCTTCTCCGGTTGCTGGCGGAAGATCCAGCGTGGAACATGAATGAATCGGAACTGACGGGCCTCCTGGATGCCCGTCGTTTCACGGGCCGCGCCGGGGAGCAGGTGCGCGCCTTCCTGGCCCAGGAGGTGGCTGCCGCCCTGGCGGACCACGAGCCGGCCGATGCCGCTTCCGTACGTGTTTAGAAAGGTATTTCATGCTTAAGCTTGCCGTCATTGGCGCCGGAACCCTCCTGGGGCGGGAACTGGTGGACACCCTCGAAGCCCGGGATTGCTCGGTGCTTCCGCTCTCCCATGGCCCCACGACCGTGGAGGAGGAACTGGGGGACGTGGTCATCTTCGCGCCCAGCCCCGCCCTCCTGGAGGGGATCGAGCTGGTCATCCTGGCCGAGACGCCCCTTCCCGAGGTCCTGGAGGGCTTCCAGGGCCGCGTCCTGGACCTGCGCCCGGACGCCGAGCCCTCCCTGGACCCCATGCCCCTGCAGGGGGCCTGGCCCAAGGGCAAGCTCGCCCTGCGGAACCGCCCGGCGGTGGAGCAGGTGCTGGCCGCCCTTCCGAGGCTGGTTGGGGGCATCGGTGAGGTGGGGGGCACCCACCTGCGCTCCGTGGCCTTCCTGGGCGATAAGGGGCTGGACGGGCTCGTGGAGCAGACCCTTACGGTGCTGAATGGGGAGGATCCGGAAATCGAGAAACTGGGTTACCGGGCCGCCTTCGAGGTGATCCCCCAGATCCCCCGGGGCCGGTTCGTGGAGGTGCGGGTACCCGCCTTCCACGGGGACCTCCTGGTGTTGCACCTGACCGCGGCCCCCGGCGCGGTGCTCACCCAGCTGGAGGCGCCCCAGGGCGTCACCTGGTCGACCCACCCGCCCTCCTCCCGGGAGGTGGCGGTGACCCCCGAGCTGCTGGCCCACCTTGGGCTTACGGACGAGGGGCGCGCGGGCGTGCTCACCCTCGGCTTCGACCCCATCCTGTGGGGGACGCTCATGCCCGTGCTGCGTCTCCTCGAGCTCTAGGACCATGGCCAAGCATCTGGACGAACCGCATGACCGGGGGGACTTCTTCAAGTCCCTGGGCACCCTCATGGCCGGGTTCGTGGCCATGCGGGTGGAGGACGCCGTCACGGGGGCCGGTCCTTCCCTGCTGCGGCCGCCGGGGGCCCTGGACGAGTTCGATTTCCTGCTGGCCTGCACCCGGTGCGACAAGTGCATCGAGGCCTGCCCGCAGGACTCCATCCTGAAGGCCGGGGCCCAGACGGCCCTGGCCACGGGCACGCCGTACATCCTCACCCGGAACATGCCCTGCTTCCTGTGCACCTCCCTGCCCTGCATCACGGCCTGCCCCGACGGCGCCCTGGTGTGGCCGAAGCGGAAGGTGGGCGACCAGGCCCTGGAGGGCCCGCCCGCGGTGAAGATGGGCACCGCGCGGGTCAAGCCCCGGCTGTGCCTGACCTACGAGCGCGAGGGGGAGACCAGCCAGCCCTGCACCACCTGCGTGGACCGCTGCCCCTACCCGGGCGTGGCCATCCGCATGGGGGAGGCCAAGGAGGGCGCCCTGCCCCATCCCGAGGTGGTGGCGGAATTCTGCACCGGCTGCGGGCTCTGCTCCTTCGGGTGCCCCACCCCCGAACCCGCCATCGTGGTGGACGCGCGCTAGGGACGTTTGTTCCACGTGGAACAGGCGGTTCAGATCCCGTATTCGGACCAGCGCCGGCCGATGCGCTCCAGGATGGCCTCGGGGAACACCAGGTCCCGGGGCCATTCCCTCTGGAAATTGTCCATCTTCAAACTCTTGCGGGTGGCGTCGATGCCGACCTTGCTGCCGAAGGCGAAGCGGTCGCTGCTGTGGTCCAGCACGTCCAGGGGGCCCTCGGTGAAGAGGAGGTCCCTGCGGGGGTCCACGTTGCTGGTGACCCGGAAGAGCACCTCATTGGCGTCGTGGGGATCGATGTCCTCGTCCACCACCACAATGCCCTTGGTGAACATCATCTGGCCCGTGCCCCAGATGGCGTTCATGACTTTTTGGGCGTGGCCGGGGTACGCCTTGCGGATGGCCACGATGGCCAGGTTGTGGAAGCCGCCGGCCGGAGGCAGGTGCATGTCCACCACCTCGGGAAGGACCATCTTAAGTAAGGGCAGGAAGATGCGTTCGGTGGCAAAACCGAGGTAGGCGTCCTCCTGGGGGGGGCGCCCTACGATGGTGGCGGGGTAGACCGGGTTCCGGCGGTGGGTGATGGCTTCCACGTGCAGGACGGGATAGTCGTCGGCCAGAGAGTAGTATCCCGTGTGGTCCCCGAAGGGGCCTTCCCGGCGCAGTTCCGCGGGGTCCACCCACCCTTCGATGACGATCTCGGAGTCCGCGGGCACCTCCATGTCGTTGGAGACGCACCGCACCATCTCGACGCCTTCGCCCCGCAGGAATCCGGTGAACATGATCTCCGAGAGGAAGGGCGGCAAAGGCGCGGTGGCCGCGTACGACAAGGCGGGATCGCCGCCCAGGCTCACGGCCACGGGCATGCGCTCTCCGGGAGCGTAGCCGTGGCGGGCGCGGGCGCCGTCATGGTGGAGCTGGGTGTGGAAGCCCAGGGTGTGGTCGTCGTAGACCTGGAGGCGGTACATGCCCATGTTCCGCAGGCCGCTCTTGTGGCGCGTGTGGCTCAGGCCGAGGGTGATGAAGGGGCCGCCGTCCTCGGGCCAGGTGGTGAGCACGGGAAGGCGGGAGAGGCGGGCCTCCTCGCCGCGCCACACCACCTCCTGGCAGGCGCCCTTGCGCACGGTCTTCGGCATCCAGGCCCCCACCTCGGCCAGCACAGGCAGCTTGGAGAGCTTGTCCAGGAAGCTCGCTCCGGGCTTGGGCATGGCCTCCTGGATGAGCTTCTCGATGCGCGCGGCCACGGCGTCCAGGCCCCGGGGATCGCCGTCCACGCCCAGGGCCATCTCCATGCGGCGGAGACTGCCGAAGACGTTCATGGCCACGGGCATGGTGGCGCCCTTGACGTTCTCGAACAGGAGCCCCTTCCCTCCCCCGGGGGCCTTGCTGACGCGGTCCGCGATGGCGCCGGCCTCCAGATGGGGATCGACCTCGGCGCGGACGCGGGCGAGCTCGCCGCGCGCGTCCAGCCGGGTCAGGAAGCTCTGGAAGTCCTGGGTCATGGTGCACCTCGAGCACCAGTTTCCATGGAAACGGGCTGCGGAGGCAACGCGGGTCTAGCTAGATGGTTTCCAGGAGCCAGGGCGCCTTGGCCACGGGGGCGGCCTGGATGTCGATCCAGCCCGCGGGGAGCGGGTTGCCGGTCCTGCCGTTGTGGTGCAGGGTGAGGAGCTTCATGCCCTTCTCGACCCGGTCGCCCACGTTGGCGTGCACCTCGATGCCGATGCCCAGATCCAGGACGTCGTCCTTGGAGGAGCGTCCGCCGCCCATCTCCATGGCCTTGATGCCCAGGCACCGGCTGTCCACGGCGTGGATGTAGCCGCTCGTCTCGGCCAGGATGTCCTCGCGGTGGGCGGCGCCGGGCAGGAGGCTGAAGTCGTCCAGGGCCGCGGCGTTGCCGCCGTTGGCGGCAACCCAGGCGCGGTAGGTGGCCATGGCCCGGCCCGACGCGACGCTGTCGGCCACGAGGGCCTCGGCGGCGGCGAGATCGGCCGCGGCGCCGCCCAGGATCAGCATCTCGGCCGCAAGGCGGAAGCTCATCTTCGCCAGGTCGGAACCGGCATGCATGCCCTTGAGGATCTCCACGGACTCGATCACCTCCATGGCGTTGCCGATGGCCCGGCCCAGGGGCTCCTCCATGCGGGTGATGAGGGCCTTGATCTTCATGCCGTGGGCCTGGCCCACGGCAACCATGCTCTGGGCCAGGGTGCGGGCGTCGTCCAGCGTCTTCATGAAGGCGCCGCCGCCGCACTTCACGTCCAGCACGAGGGCATCGGAACCGCCCGCGAGCTTCTTGGACATGATGCTGGCGGTGATGAGGGGGATGGACTCCACGGTGGCGGTGACGTCGCGCAGGGCGTAGAGCTTGCGGTCCGCGGGGGTGATGTCGCCGGTCTGGGCGCTGTTGGCGAAGCCGGTTTCGCGCAGGCTCTGACGGAATTCGTCCTGGCTCAGCTCCACCTTGAGTCCGGGGATGGCGGCGTACTTGTCCACGGTGCCGCCGGTGTGGCCCAGGCCGCGGCCGCTGAACATGGCGCAGGGGATGCCGCAGGAGGCCACGATGGGCCCGAGGATCAGGGTCGTCTTGTCGCCCACGCCGCCCGTGGAGTGCTTGTCCACCTTCACGCCGGGCACGGAGGCGAGGTTGACCTTGTCGCCGGAGTCCCGCATGCCCAGGGTGAGGGCGAGGGTCTCCTCCACGTCCATGCCGCGCCAGCAGATGGCCATGAGGAGGGCCGCGCTCTGCTCGTCGGGCACGGTGCCGCGGGCGGCGCCATCGACCCAGAAGGCGATCTGCTCGGGGGTGAGCTTTCCGCCGGTCTTCTTCGTGTAGATGAGATCGTACATTCTCATGGCTGGTACCTCCGCGCGGGGACCGGGACCCGGTCCGCCGGGCCCCCTCCCTCGATTCGATTGGGCCTAGACGCCCTGGAGCATGCGCTCCACGGCGGGATCGGCCTGCGTCTTGAAACGGACCTTGTAGTCCGCGAAATCCTTCAGGGCCTGGCTGCGGTCACCCTTGAGGCGGTCGGCGTCCAGGAGGGTGGTCCAGAAAAGGGGTGCCCAGGCCTGGTCGGGATCCGCGTCCTTGCGCAGGGAGCCCAGGGTGGACAGCGCCTCGGCGCCCTGCCCCATGGCGACCTGCTTCTGGGCCAGCCGCAGCTTGCCCCAGGCGTCTCCCGCCTCGGCGGGAATGGCGCCCTTCCCATCCAGCTGGAGCTTCCAGGAGGCCAGGATGCCTTCGGTGGTGGTCTTCTCGGAACCCGGTGCGCTGCGCACCAGGGCCTCCAGCTGCGGAAGCTTTTCGCGCATGCGCTTCTCGACCTCGGCGGCGGGCAGCGGTTCGGTGCTGTCGCCCGTGACTTCCAGCTGCAGGTTGGCGAGCTCGCTCTCGTGCCGCTCGATGCCCGCCGCACGCCAGTACCTGAATCCGAACACCACGGCGCCGAGGCCGAACACGACCCCCGCGGTGATGAGCATGGGCTTGAGCAGACCGGTCTGGATATCCTGCCCCGACGCGACCTTCTTCTGGAAGGCCTGCAGGCTCTGGGCCGGCTTCTGGACCTGGATGACCTTGTTTTTGCTGTTGGCAGCCATGGACGACACTCCGAACATTCAAGCATGCCCGACCGGCCCAGGTTTCGCACTTGAAAACTGGTGGGCGCCTGATACGATGGAACGCTAGGCCCGGATAGCTCAGTTGGTAGAGCAATGGACTGAAAATCCATGTGTCGGCGGTTCAAATCCGTCTCCGGGCACCAAAGAAGCCCCGATCCTGAAGGATCGGGGCTTTTCATGTCGGGTCGCACGTCCTCAAAGGGCCTGTTGAGATATCCAAAATCCTATCCATGCGGCGGGTCATTCCCTACAGGAATCACTACACCCAGGACCGGCTGGACCCGCACCAGATATCGGTTTCCGTCACGCAGTACCTACCTGGGAGGGTATTTGCCTGGGAACGGGTTTCCCTGAACACCAGCTTTGCCAGCCATGAGGCTACGGGCGGCAGACCTATGAACCGGTGTCCCAATGGCCTGAGACGGGTTGTGGCTTTACCCGAGGGGGATGTTACAAGGCGAGGGCACTATTGCTCGGGCTTTGGCAGTTGACCATCGGGGAAGAATCCATCAGGGAGATCCAGCGTCATGGGCAGTGTCTTCTTGTCCGGGAGATTGATCACCACGCCCCTCTTCCAGTCAATCCACCGCTCGCGATAGGAGTCCTTGGCATTGGGATCATTTTGGGCAACAGCCGGATCAGCCGGGTGGCGAGTCGCTTCCGTTGGGCGAAGGCGGCCCCCTTGCGCCGACACCGGGCGCCGGCACGACGATGGGCCTCCGTCCTGCAGGCGGGGTCACCGCAGACGTGCTGGCGGTTGCCCACCTTGGGATCAGGGGCGAACCAACGGTAGCAGATCCGGCAGGGGCGCCTGAACGACATGCCTCACCTCCTGGATGATCCTTCCAGCCTGTCGGATCGGGGGGCCTAGGCCAAGGCGGAACAACGAGTTCGGCCTCAGGCGACAGAACGATTTCCCCCCTGGAGTGCTGGCCCTGCCCAGACCAGGGCTGGATCTGGGAGGATGGGAATGAACATGGGAGGACGCATGGCTCGTTCGAAGCCGCGGAAAAAGTAGGTCGAAAAGGTGCGGCAGGAACGCACGGTGCAGCACATGGAGAACCGGACCCGGAAAGAGGAAGTGGGCCTGTTCTACGAAGTGGTCAAGGGCATCCTCACAAACCATCCGCCGGTAAAAAAGGAGAAGCCGATTACCCTCGAGGAGATCGAACACTGGTTCGATTCGGCCCCTGAGGCCCCAGTCGTCCTCCTCTCCTTGCCGCCAGATGAACATTCCTGGCAATCGCGGCGGATCAAGATCACCGTCAATCAGCTCGCCGTGGAACGCCACCTCAGAGAGCGGGGCAAGGACGAGAGCCACCCGTCCTGGGACCTGGGGTGCGCGATCGTCGGGAAAACTCTCCGGGACACTGCCAAGGAAGTGCTGGAGGATTACCTCCTCGAGAGATTGGACGACGACTTACTGGAGGATCCCCCCTGGGACGAAATCCCGGATCCACGCTCAGGGTGGATCAGTTCTGCCAAGCCGGAGCGGTCAACTTCTGACGAGCACTGAAGCTGGCGGTGCTCGGGACCGTGCTCCGGTACTTGTCCACGCCCGCGGTCGTCGTGATCGATCGCAGTGCCCCGCCCAAGGAATAAGGGACAACGCCCTTCCTGGCGGTCCAATTCCCCCGGGTTCTGGGGATTTGGACCGCCAGGTTTGGACGGACCCATTACATGAGGTTGACGGCCTGGAACAGCTCCCGGACGGTGAAGACCCGGGGAACCTGGTCCAGCCGGGTAAGCGTGATCCGGGCATGCTCCGGATTGGGAATCGAGCTGCGGAACAGGGTGCCATCCACTTCAAGCTCGATGCCTACCGCTACCGGAGCGGGTGCCGGGGCGGGAGCGGGCTGGACGTTGGCGACCAGTTCCTTCTTCAGCTCCAGCATCCGGGGGATCAGGAAGCTGGTGAACCAGGCGTCGAGGGCCTCGGTGGCGGCGATGTTCGCCTCATCCTTGGTCTTCACGTCGCGCAGGGTCTGCACCAGGACTGGAAGGCCCTCCATCGAAATGACCCAGCCCGGCTTGTGGCCCTTCTTGAACCCGTCCACCTCGATCTTCCGGACATAGGGATGCAGGGCTTTGACGTTGTACAGCAACTGCAGGAGGAAAGCGGGCGAGCGGTTGGTGTGCAGGTCATACGCACAAACCTCCACCCTGATGTCGAGCTTGGGGACGGCCCCAGTCCCCGCCACGATCTCGCGAAAGAGCCGGCACTTGCCGCCCCAAGGGGCTTTGATCACTTCGATGGGCTTCATGATAGGTTTCTCCGATTCGACCCCGGCCTGAGGTCTGACAATAAACTAATTCATCCAAAAACTTTTGCAATAGTGAAAACTTTTCGAATCGATGCAGATACCCACTTGAGTGATGTACCACTTCAAAAACGAGGTCGGTTGTGCATCCTCCCCCGCCTGGGACCGGATGGCCGGGAATATTTAGGCTTAGTTCAGCTAAATCAATGCGTTCCCCCGCGATGAGGCTGTCTACCAGTTCAAGGACGACATGGCCCAGGGCATCTTCAGGTCTCCCAGCATCGGGGACATGAGCTTACGCCACCCCCAGATGCCTCCCGCGTTCGATGGGCACGGAACCCCGCTGCCCCCACCTGAAAGGAACCCCATGCATCGAACCGCCATCATCGAGCTCGAGGACGGACGCCTCGTCAAGGGCGCCGTCCAGTCCGCCATCAACCACGGCATCCATGGCTGGGAGATCGAGCTGGCGCTCGCCTCCGGCGACACCTTCATCTGGAAGCAGGCCATGGACCGCGGCCAGCTCCTTCATCTCGACGCCTGAGGAGGCTTCATGGCCTACGAACCAATTCTTGGAACCTGGTCCCGCCACGGAAACCTCGGCCGGTTGACCCATCTGGAAGGTGTCCGCCGGGCGAAGGTCGATGAGGCGGTCCGGACCGGCCTCGGGGTAAAGGCTCTAGCGCTGGCCTACACGCCGGCTCGGATCATCGAAGCTCTCCAAGTTTCCCTTCCCCGGTACCGGGCTCTCGCCCGGGGCGAGTCTCCGGCCAGGGACGAAGCCTCCCGGATCAACCATTGGTGCCGACTGCTCCTGCGGGACCTGCAGCGCCTGGACGAAAGCCACCAAGTCCTCCAGCGCATCCAGGAGTGCCTATGGGCGGAGTGGAAGGCTCAGGGCACCGGGGAGACCACCTTCCGGCTCCGCATCCGGACTGAGCAGCTCGACGTGGGCCAGCACGAGGCCTTCGTGGACTGCCTGGCCCCAAGCGGCGGGGTGCTGTGGACAAGCTACGCCACCACCGTGGTCTACAAGACGGCCGCCCTCGCCCTCAGGGGCAGCAAGGCGAGGCTGGTCCATGTCATGCCCTGCCAGGACGATTACGCCGCCAGTTTCTTCGAACCGTTCTGATTTCAGACCAAACGGGACGAACGACCTTCCCGAACTCCTTGGGAAACACAAGTTTGTACGTTAGCTCACGAGAAACGCAATTTCAAAAGAATCCATCCTTACGAGCGAAAACAAATTCAATTAACACAATTCATTGCGATTGGATTAGGTTTGAGACTTTCCTTGAGAACTTCGGATGGAACGAACGTATCGATTCAATAGCAATCCCTTTTCTTTTTGGACAAAAATTCAGAAAAACCTTGACTTTGGGGGGTGTCACCTTTATACTCACGTCCAAAGGACGTGAGTATAAAGGAGACCCCGGCCTAAAATGTCAAAATCTTTAACGCGAATCCTAGAAGAGGGGTTGGCCCCCGAGGGCCGGCGGATCGTCTCGGACTGGAGGGCCCAGGTGATTTGGCTCCGGGCGTTCTTCCAGGGCTCCGAATCGGAAACCGTTCAGGCCAGGACGTTGGCCCGGACCAAGACCCTCCTCCGCCGAATGGTGGACAACCAGGACCTGGTGGTGGCCGACGAAGAAGCCGGCCTGTTCCAGATCTCTTCCCCCTATGCGAGCAAGGACCCGATCCTGGACTGGGAATTATTGATGGAGGCGAACCCGTCTTGCGCGGTCGCCTTCCACTCCGCGATGGCCTTCCACCGGATAACCGAGGATTTCCCGACCGGCCTTCAGGCTATGATCCCGGCCACCCCAGATTGGTTCCCGGTCGGCCTGACCGACGTAGACCTGGAAATGCAGGCCAGCATCCCCGCCCACTCCCGCCGATTCCCCAAGCTCCGGGGGATCCCCGTGGATTGGCACATCATCAAGCACACCCAGGGAATCAGGGAATACCACACCTTCACCTACCCGATCCGCGTCACCACTATGGAAAGGACGCTTCTCGACGGGTTGGCCCACCCCGAGTGGTGCGGCGGTCTCGAGTCAGTTTTCCGCTCGTGGACCAAGGCCCTCGATTTAATCAAGCTCCCCACCTTGGTGGACTTGGTCGAAGAGATGGATCGGCCGCTCCTGCGCCAACGTGCCGGGTTCGTCATGGAGACCCTGGGGCTCACCCATCCAAACCTGGAGGGGTGGTCCAAGAAGTCCGTGGCCGGGGGGTCCTCACGCCTGCTCGGCACCGCGCCCTTCCAGCGAGAAGGGTTCAGCGAGCGATGGAAGCTCTCCATCAACGCGCCGATCAACACCCTTCTGGAGGGCCACGTTTGAAGGATCTCTACCCCCGCTCCTTCCAGGAATTGACCACCTGGTGCCGTTCGAACGGAATCTCCGCCAACGAGGGGCGGGAACGCTTCGTCCAGTATGGCGTCCTTCTGGCCATCTCACGATCCAACACCCTCCGAGAACTCCTTGTGTTCAAGGGCGGCAACGCCCTGGACTTCATCTGGCTGCCCAATCGCAGCACCCAGGACTTGGATTTCACGGCCCGCGCCACGCAGCTCGATCCCAAACGGCTGGAAACGACCTTCGCAAACGCCCTGAAGGTCGCGGAGGTCGAGACGGGAATACGGTTCCGGGTGCAGAGGGTCGAGCAAATGCCGCGGGGCTCGAACCGAACCAGGGCCACGTTCAGGGTAAGCATCGGTTACGCGCTCTCCGATGATCACGCCAACCAAAGGAGGATCGACCTGGGGGCGGCTTCCAGGGTTTCGCTCCCGGTGGAGGTGAGCACCAACGAGGTGGTCTGCGCCGCGGAACCCGTCCGGCTTGACCCGGCGGGGGACAACCTGATGGTCGCGACGATTGAGGACATCGCGGCCGAGAAACTGAGGGCCCTACTCCAGCAAGTGACCCGGAATCGCCGGCGGAAGCAGGATTTGTTAGATCTCGCGGCCATGATCAAGCAAGGCACGGAACTGAACCCCCTCCGGCTCCGCGAGTTCCTCCGGCAGAAGGCCCGCGCGCGGGAGATCGAGCCAACCACCGAGGCGTTCCGGAATGAGGAGGTATGGACGCGGGCCGGTTACGATTACGAGCAGTTGAAGGGCCGGACGCGTGTTCTTTTCGTCCCCTTCGATGAGGCCAAGTGCCTTGTCCTCGACCTGGTTAACAAGCTTGGGCTCGAGGAGGAGGAAGGTTGAAAGTTGGACGTCCTATCGGGCGTCCCTGGATGGCGTGGGGGGCGCCCCATCTCTCAGGACGCAGCATCGCGCCCGGCTCCATCCACAAGTGGCCCTGCCCTCGAAGGAGGGCGAGGTCAGTTCAGTTCGTCCCCGGGACGCGATCATGGAGGGTCCAAAGAAGGCAATCAACCAAGGAAATGGCACGCAAGGCGTTCAGTTCCGTAGCGTATCCCACGTCCAAGCCGTGAAGAATGGCGTTTCGGCTGAATATTTCCTGGGACGCCAGCCATTCCTCGCTGGATTGTGAGAAGGGCAAGACCGCTTTCAGTGGTTCGAGAACGGCGTCCAGGAAGGGGGAGTCCTCCTGGGCGGCCAGTTCCTCCAGGTGCCGGATCCGCTCCTGCACCCTTCCCTTCACACCTGTGAACAGATGGCCTTGTCGGTTCAGCGCATCGTCACACACCCCATCCGCTTGGGCCAAAAGGACGGGGATAGCCAGGGCATAGCGCCCCTCACGATGGGCGGCGAACGCTTCCTTCAGAAGAGGGGCCCGCGCCGGGAGCCTTTCGAGAGCCCACGCTTCGACCCCCTCCCAATGGGTTCGGTAGTGATCCACGAAAAGGGCATCGATATCTTCGTCGTCGAGGCACTCCATCGCCGTAAAGGTGTCTATCGGGAGTTCAGGCCCGATGAACCACCCCCGCAGGGCAGCCTTGGTCGCGCACACCCGTGTTCGGTCTGGCAGGGCCTCCAGAGCGGCGGCGCTTGCGCGCAATGGCTCCGTAAGGACCAGGAAGGCCTTAGGGTCCCAGACCGGGATGGCGTTTTTGATGGCTTGCGAGATGCCCTGGGTCAGGCTCTGCGTCCCGCAATGCGCGGCCTCCTGGATCTCCCGGATCATTTCGGCGAAGCGGGCCAAGTCTGGGCCCACCTGGTGGAGGACCTCCCAATCCTTGGGCGCGATCTTGTTCTTCAGAGAGTCCATGCCCTGGTCGCCTTCTGCTGTTTGTCTGTTTTTAGACTGGGGGGAAAGACCTTGGATGGCAACCAAGGCGGACATCCCATCGTTTGTTCCAAAACGTAGAGGGGCTCCGGAGGGGGTCAAAAACACGCCCCCCTGCCCGAAGGCAGAGGGGCGTGCCGGCTCTATGGGCTTAACAGCCCAGAGTGCGCCGGACAGGGCGGAGCCAAGCCAGGGCCATCTCCAGGAGGTGACCCATGGTGGGCGGCGCCGCTTTCTCGTCGAAGAGGTCAACGCCGCTGACCCGCTGCCATGACTTGTTCGGGATGAACTCTGTCAGCAGGTGCCCGGAGAAGCGGATGGAGAATCGGCTCTCCGAAGTATCCAGGTTCACGTAGGCGGAGCCCTTCGAGCCGGTGCGGCAGATCGAGATGCCCCGCCCCAGGGGGTGTAGGCGCAGCATGGCGGCAAGATTCTGGGCTGTATAGTCCGCCGCGACCTTTGCCAGGCCCGGGTCCATGCAGCCCACAGGAACATGGTGCGCCGCCATCTGGTCAAGGCTCATGGCCTCGAGGGGTGTCTTGTCGATGGATAGCTTGAGGACGGGGAAGAGTCCGCGAGTCACTGGCCACCTCCTGCGAGAGAGGCGAAGTGCACGTCGGCGGCATAGCCTACGGCGGTGACGACAGCGGCGGCCGTGGTCGCGTTCAGGGCGTTTCCCCAACCCGGAATCCAACCGAGCAAGACGGCGGAAACGCTGCGGCCCACAAGGCTAGCGGAGAGGGTAAGGACGAGGTCCGTGGCCGCTGCGTTCGCCAGATCGACACCGTGGGCCCTGGCGATGGCCACCACGAGAGCTGTCTCGATGGCGGAGAGGGGGCCCGAATCCGATCCTGGGATTTGAGCGAGTCCGCTCCCGATTGCGGCGCCAGCGGCCGCTGCGGCCGCAATGAGCGGCCCGGTCTGTTTCGTGTTCATGGAGTTCTCCTAGTAGGTGCCTGAATTGTGATTAATAAAAAGTTTATTAATAAGGGTGCTGCTCTTGATAAAAGGGGTGGAGACCTTCACCTGACACCATACGCTTGCTCGGCCGTGCTGTATAGGTCTTTTAATCGGTTCCTCGCTGAAGCGAGTGGGTAGCGACCGGTTATAACCGGGCGGTTTGCCAGGCTGGGGTCAGATCGAACTTCAGCTTGCCGGCGATGAGGTAGGCCATCGTCACCAGGTTGCGGATGGTCCGGTAGCCCCGGGCTTTGGACTTGGCGGCCTGGAGCAGCGAGTTGATGCCTTCCAGCAGCCCATTGGCCAGGCCGCTCTTGAACCAGCGCAGAACCCCAGCCATGTGGTCCTTGAGCGTGTCGGCAGCTTTGACCATGGGTTGGATGCCGGACTCTCTGACCATCGTGATCCACTCTTTCAGGAACATCCCGGCCGCTTGTGGATTCGCCTGCTCATAGAAGTCCTGGAGGGTGAGTTTCATTCGGTAGGCCTCAGCCGTCAGCAGGTTCGCGCCCCGCAGTTCCTGGAGTCTCCCAGCCTGGGTCGCCCTGAGGTTAGAGGGGTTCTTCAGCCAGATGTAGCGGGTCTTCTTGAGCTCGGGCCGATCCTTGGCCTCTCCGCGCCGCACGTCGTCCACGGCCCTGTTGATCATCTGCATGACATGGAAGCGGTCGAAGGTCAGGTGCGCCTTCGGGAAATGCGCTCTCAGCCCCTTGATGAACGAGGGAGACATGTCCAGGCAGGCCTCCTCGATCCTCTCTGGGTCACCCATGTGGGCCACGAGGTCGGCCTTGAAGGCCTGCACGGTCTCATGGCTTCGCCCGGCCACACCGAACAGGACCTTCTTCTCCTCCATGTCCATGACCAGGGTGATGTAGTTGTGCCCGCGCTTGGCGGCGGTCTCGTCAATGCCGATCCGGGTGACGGTGGACATGTCCACCTTTGCCCGGGCCTCATCCACGTGGTGATGTACCAACCGCCAGAGCTTGGTATCGTGCTCGCCGACCAGCTTGGCGACTGTGGCTACCGGCATGGCCTGGACCAAGGTCATGATCAAGGCTTCGAACAGGAGGGTGAAACCTGATCCGGGTCGAGCCCAGGGGACCTGGACTTGCTTGACCCCGTCCACATCGCACTTGCAGCGAGGCACCCGGGCCGTCAGGTAAGCGGCGTGCTGAAAGAAGTCCAGGTGCCGCCAGGTCTTCTCCTCGGTGTCGTGGACCTTGGCGGGCTGGCCGCAGACCGGGCATGGAAAGTCAGCCCCACGGGTGAAATCGATCGTGATGTCCAACCGCTTGGCCTCCTCGTCGAACTGGAGATTCTTGACCTCCCAAGGGGCCTGGAGGCCGAGTGCCATGGTGAACAGGGTGTTGGTGTCCATGGCCCCATTGTCCATGGAACAGGCGCGCCGACCCACCCTCTGTGGCCGGTGCTCGGGAATGGAAAGCCCGCCGGATTCCGCTCCGCGGAACGGCCTATGGCCGCCCTTCGGGTCCGCGTCCTTCCCACACCCTCGGGCTCCGCCTGGAAAACGCTGGCGCGTTTCCCACACCGCCCACAGCGACCGTCAGCAGCAGCATGGTTTTGAGCCTCTACTTTCCCGGAATCCGAGTCCTGGCTTCACCGTTCCAGGAAACCTTTCGGAGCTGGGCCACAGCACGAAACAGGTCGGCGCTTTATGCGCTGGTCACCCACACGAAACAGCGACGGGCCCTATTTTTACACACCATCTGGAGCATTGTTCGTCAGCGAGCGAGGACCTAGGCTGTGCCGCTGTCATGAGTGATTTGCGGAAGAAGCCGGCGCAATGCTGCTTGCCATCCTTGGTTGGGAACGCTCATTCACGGAGGGTCCCATTGGGCATCGTCTGGATGGCAGTCCACAGCCAGGGCGGGAAGGGAATCCCGCCCGACTCCTTCCCCTTGGATCGCCCCCGGTGCACATCCCGGTTGTAGCCAATGGGCTTGAGCGGGTGGATCAGGTGGGTGGATGCCCGCCGCCGGCTGGGCGGAACCGGTTCCCAGATCCGGAAGGTCCCGTGAGGGGTTCCGTCCGATGGGCCAGGGTGGGAGACTGGAGGCAAACCCAACCTGATCCGAGGCATTGATGAAAACGGCTGCCCTGCTGCTCCTGCCTTTCCTCGCCCTGCCCCTCCTGGCGGCGAAATGGCCATCCATTCCGAAGGAGGTGTGGGCGATGCGGGACGACCAGGCCCTCGTGGCGGGGGGGGCCGTCATCCTGGAGCGCAAGCTGGATTTCCAGCCCAACTACCTGGAGGAGTCCGTGCGGGTCCGGGTTCTCAGCCAGGCGGGAATGGCGGCGGTGGAATTCACCGACCTGCCGCCGAACCTGACGTCGCTCGAAGGCCAGGTGACGCAGGCGGACGGCAAAGTGCAGGTCATCGGCCGGCGGGAGGATTTCCTGGTGCGCAAGGTCGTGTCCACGGTGGACGGCTCCGTGAACGAAGGGGTGCTGATTCCCCCGGGGGTCACCACCGACTGCGTCGTGGAGGTGCGGTGGCGCGAAGCGACGGAACGGGGGAAGGCCGAGCTCAGCCGGATGTCGCTCCGGGACAAGGGGCACCTGCCCGAGCGGTACGGGGATTTCCATTTCTGGAGCCTGGGTTCGGCATACCCCACGAAGGTCGCCCTGGTGCAGCGCGCCAAGGATCTGGAATGGCCCTTCCTGTTCTTTTCCACCGGCGGCCATCCCATGCAGGAGGGTTCGGGGTCCATGGGTTCGACGTACCAGTTCCGGGATCTGCCGGCCCTGCCCCCCGCCCCCTTTTCCCTGGAGGTGCACCGCCCTGTGCCCAAGGTGCTCTTCTACCGGCCCATCGATGGCCTGTCCTACCTGGCCAAGGCGCCCGCGATGGACTATTGGCAGAAGGTCGTGGACCTGGCCTACAAGCATTGGTTCATGGTTAAGGTGGCCAAAGGCGAGGCCTACCGGACATTTTCCGCCGGGATCCGAAAGGACCTGACCGGCGGTCCCCGCGAACGGGCCCGGCTCATCGCCGAGCGCCTCCAGCGGCGCACCGTTGACCTGGACCAGCTTCTGTACGATGAGAAACCCGACCCCCTGGCCCGCCACGCGGTCTCCGAGGACGGGGTCTCCAACCTGGATTACGCGGCCAAGACGGGTTTCGTGGACAGCCCAGGCATGGTCAAGCTCCTCTTCCACGTGCTTCTGGACGAAGGCCTCCAGCCCAAGGTGGCCATGGTGGCTGACCGTCGGCAATGGGTGGTGAACCCCGAGGTCCGCACGCCCTTCCAGTTCACCCACCACCTCCTGGGGGTGGAGGAACCGGGGCAGCCGGTCCTGTGGCTGGATCCCCTGGGCCGCGTCGTGCCGCCTTCGGAAGTGCCCTACTACTTCCAGGGCACCAAGGCCCTCACCTTCGACGGCGTCACCTGGAAGGCGGCGTTCCAGGAGGTGCGGGTCGCCCCGGCCAGCGCCAATGAACGGAAGTTCACCTACGACCTGGATCTCACGGACGAGGTGGCCAAGGTGCGGGTCGAGGCGACCTTCACGGGCGCTTCGGCCCTCCAGGCGCGAAGGACGATCTGCACCCAGTCACCAACCCAGAGGGAGGCCTGGTTCAAGAGCCCGCTGGAAAAGCGCGGGCTCGCCGTCTCCCGGGTGGAGGTGGCCAACGCCATGGATGTGACAAAGCCCCTGGCCTGCACGGCCGAGGCCACCCTGCCCGTGGAACCGGGGCGGATCCTCAAGGTCAACCCCTTCCCCGGCATGGATGCGGGGATTTATCTCCCTCCCTCGCTACCCGTCCAGCGCATGGATCCCATCATCATGCCCTTCCTGGGCATCCAGGAGGCCCAGAGCACGATCAAGGTGCCGTCCGGCTACGTCCTGCCCGCGCCCGTCATCCTGGTGAAGTCCACCCAGTGGGGCACGGTGCTCCTGGAGGTCCGCCAGGACCCAAGCAGCGGCAACCTCTCGGCGCGCATGAGGGCCAGCACCCTCTCCTCGTACAATTTCCCGGCGGCCTACGGCTCCCTCAAGGACTACCTGCAGGCGGTCCGGGCGGTGGTCTATCCGGAGGTCACCCTGGAGAAGTCGGCGGAACCCGCGAAATGAAGGCCGTGGCGCTGGCGGCGCTCTTTCTCTTCCAGGGCGCGGCGGAGGTGCCCGGTCTGGGCCGGCTGCCGGCGTGGGCCCAGGGGCCCGCCCGGGAGGCCGCCCAGGAAACCCCGCCTGCGGGGGCCGATGCATGGGTGCTTCTTTCGCGCCGGGAGATCGGGTACGGGGGGGATGGGGTGGTGCGCGTCCGGGAATTCCGCCTGGTGAAGCTCATCCGGGGGCGGGGCCTGGAGGAGGCGGGCTACGTGCGGCGAGGCCTGCTGGACGGCGCGGAGCGGATCCGGGACCTGAAGGGCTGGAACCTAAGGCCCGACGGGGAGATGGTCAAGCTGGAAGCCCGGGACAAGGCCACGTTCGGGGACGTCAGCCAGGCCTCCTTCGACCGGCGGACCGCCCAGGTAGCGCAACTGCGCCGGGCCACGGAGGGAAGCCTGGTGGCCTTCGAAGTGGAGGAGGAGGTGGGACCCCTGAAGGACCCCTGGACCTGCCCGGTGATGGAGGTCCACCCCGTGCGGCGGTGGGAACTGGACGCCTCGGCCAGGGACGGCGGCACAGCCGTCCAGGTGAGGCGGCTGCGCTTCCGGCCCTGGGTTTCCGGCGGCGGGGAGGAAGGCCCGGTCCAGTTGGCCCAGGTGCCGCCCCAGCCCCTGGCGGAGCCCGCCTGCCCCTTCCCCCACCGCCAGTTGCCGGCGGTGGAGGTGCGCTTCCTCGATCCCCGCTGGACCGGAACGGCCATCCTGGCTTCCTGGGACAACCTGGGGGGGTGGTACCACGGGATCTTCGCACCCAAGGTGCAGCCCGTGGCGGGGGAGGGCCAGGGCCTGGCCGGACTGCGGGCCATCTGGCGCCGCCTGGGGCGGGACCTCGTGTACAAGCAGGTCTACCTTTCTCCAGCGAGGTCCAATGTGCCCGAGACCTCCGTGGAGGTGGCGCGCAAGGGATACGGAGACTGCAAGGACCTGACGTGCCTGTTCCTGGCCCAGGCCCGGGCGGCGGGTTTCGAAGGCTATCCCGTGCTGGCGCGCATGCAGGTTGGGCCCATCCTCGAGTCGGAGATCGCGGGGCCGCCCCGGGACACCTTCGATCACGTCTTGGCGGCGCTTCGCCTGGAAGCGCCGCTGGGCCTGGAGGCGGAGGTGGTCACTCCCAAGGGCCGGTTCCTGCTGGTGGACCCGACGGATCCCTTCACGCCCCTGGGGCGGCTGGGAACCGCCCACCGCGATGGCAGGCTGCTCATCTGCCTTCCCGGGGGCGGGCAGTGGGTGGCGGTACCGCAGGGGGCCGTGGCCCCGGGCTCGGTGGAGATCAGCTTGAAGGGGAAGGTGGACGCCGGTGGTGGTCTGGAAGCCGAGGCGCGCCTCGTGGAGGCCGGCGGGCTGTGGGGCCTGAGGAGCCGGGCCAAGGCGCTCACCCGTGATGATTTCAGGGCCTACGTGGAGGCCGAAGTGCTGGACCAAGCCATCAATGGGAAGGTGGAGGTGCTTGCCCTGGGCGATCCCCTCGACCTGGAGCGCCCGTTCGCGGTGACCCTGAAGCTGGCGGGCCCCGGCGCGCTGGGCCGGCAAGGGGCCGCCTGGGTGCTTCGCACGCCCCTGGGATTGCCGGGGATGCCCCCGGCCTTCGCGCCGATGGGGCGGAAGCGCCAGTTGCCGGTGGTTTCACGACGCACCGGGCGGGTCGTGCTGGATGCGACCCTGGAGCTGCCGGGGGAGGCCCGGCCCATCCTGGCCGAATCCTCGGGGGAAACCCCTTTCAGGGCGCTGGCCTGGAAAGCCTCGCTGGAGCCCGGAGGGCGCCTGCTCCGGCTCCGGGTCGAGGAGAGCCGGAAGGATGCAGCCTTCGGCCTGGCGGATCTGGCGGCGGCGGAGGTGGCCTGGCGGAAGGACCGCGCCCTGGTGCGCTCCCTCCTGGAGGACGGGATGGCGTTCCGGCCCTGAGTGTTAGGATTGGGATTTCCGGGTCAGGAGGGCCGATGATGCTCGCAATGCTAGTTAACGATCCCTTCGCCGGTACGCTGGCCCTCCTGGCGCTCGTGTGGATCGCGGCCAAGCTGGGCGGTGAGGTGGCCGTGCGGCTGGGGCTCCCCTCGGTGGCGGGGGAGCTCACGGCGGGGCTGGGGCTGGCGGCGGTGCACCAGGCGCTTCCGGGGTTTCCGGATGTGGCGGCTTCGCCGGGGGCCGAAGTGCTGGCGAACCTGGGAGTGATCTTGCTGATGTTCGCGGTGGGGCTGGAATCGACGGTGTCGCAGATGCTCAAGGTGGGGGCGGCCTCCCTGCGGGTGGCCGTGCTGGGGGTGGTCCTGCCCATGGCGGCAGGGCTCCTGGGCGCCAAGGCGCTGCTGCCCGCGGGTACGCCTTTCATGGTGGACCTGTTCATCGGGGCTTGTCTTTGCGCCACCAGCATCGGCATCAGCGCCCAGGTGCTGCGGGAGCGGGGGGCGGCGGGCTCGGCGGAAGGCCGGGTCATCGTGGGCGCGGCGGTCATCGACGACGTGCTTGGCCTGCTGGTCCTGGTGATGGTGAGCGGCCTCGTGGCGGCCTCAGGGGGTGGCGGCCTGCCCTGGGCCAGTCTGGGACGGACCCTGGCCCTGGCCATGGCCTTCCTGGTGGCGGCCCTCACCGCGGGGCGCCTGGCCACGCCGCAGCTGTTCCGCCTGGCCAGCCGGCTTCGCAGCGAGCAGCTCCTGCTGCCCCTGGGGCTGGCTTTCGCGTTCCTCCTGGCGTGGCTGAGCGGGCTGGCGGGGCTGGCGCCCATCGTGGGCGCCTACGCGGCCGGGTTGATCCTGGAGCCTGCGCATGTGGAACTTCTGGAGGAGCGGGAGGCCCATTCCCTGGAGTCCCTGCTCCATCCCCTGGTCATGGTCATGGCGCCGGTCTTCTTCGTGCTCATGGGGGCACGGGTGGACGTACGGGCCCTGGTGGAACCGTCGACCCTCCTGTTCGCAGGGGTGCTGGGGGCCCTGGGAATCGCCGGCAAGCTCCTGGCGGGCTACGGGGCCGGAGGTGGACTCCGGGCGCCGGTGGTGGGTTGGGGCATGGTGCCCCGGGGGGAAGTGGGTCTGATCTTCGTGGCGGTGGGAGCCCAGAGCACGATACAGGGCGCGCCCCTGCTCTCCCCCGGGGTCCAGGCTGGGATCGTGGGGGCCATCCTCCTCACGACGGTGGCCGGCCCCATGGCCCTGGGACGCCTGCTCAAGCGAGAAGATCCCGCAGGCAGTCCGGACAGACCGTGAAGGCGGCCTGGGGCTGGACGGGCGCAAGCTCCCAGCCCTTCCCGCCGGTGTCCACCCGGTGGCACCAGGCGCACAGGGAGGGATGCCGGGGGCGGGCCCGGGCGCCCAGGGCCCGGCGGAGCTCGAGCACCAGGGCGCACTGCTGCTCGTAGAGGGCCTTGAGCCGCAGGTGGTTCCGCACCCGGGCTTCGATGAGGGCGGGAGGCGTGGACTTGGCCAGGTAGTCCACGGCGCCCAGGCCGAGGCCGGCGCATTCGTCCCCCTCGCCGGATTGGACCGTGAGGAAGATGACGGGGATGGGGGCGAGGCGGGGGTCGCCCTTGAGGCCGCGGCAGACCTCGAAGCCGTCCATTCCGGGCATGACCACGTCCAGGATCACCAGGTCCGGCTGGGTCCGGCGGGCCAGGTCCAGGGCCTCGGCCCCGCTGGTGGCGAAGAGCACCTCGCACTGGCGGACCAGGACCTCGCCCAGGACCACCACCTCGCTGGGGACGTCGTCGACGATCAGGACGGCGGGGCGTCGGGTCATGGGTTCCTCCCGGATTCGGACAGGGTGTCGAGGATGGCGAGGGCCCGGGGGAAGTCCAGGCTCTCCACCGCCTCCTCCAGGTCGCCCAGGGCCCCGGGGGGGCCGGAGCGCAGGAGCGCCTCGCGAAGGCGCGGGAGATGCTCGAGCGCGTCCAGGCTCTTGCGTTCCAGGAGGGCGCGCAGGGACGGGAGGTCCCCGGGGGCGGCGGGTGAAGGACTGGGCATGCGGACAGGCGTGAGGTATTCAGAAGCGGACAGTTCGGCCTCCAGCCTCCCCAGGGCCTGCTCCAGGATCGCCAGGTTGGCGGCGGAGGGCATCCGGTGGAGGCGCCGGGCGGCTTGGCCCACCGGGTCGGCGCCGATGTTGCCGGCGGCGCCCGCGAGGGAATGGGCGAGGGGGACAAGGGCGGCCAGGTCGCCGTGCTCCATGGCGTCCCGCATGGACGCGCGGAAGGAGGCGGCTTCCCGGCGGAACTGGCTCAGCACGCGCCGGAGGAGGTCCGGGTTGCCCTTGATGCGGTCGTGGAGGTACGCCCACCGGATGGAAGGCTGGCCGGCGGGAGCACGGGGCGCCTGGGGGGCGTGGAATTCCGGCAGGTGATGGCCCAGGGTCCGGTACAGCAGGTCGGGTTCCACGGGCTTGGCCAGGAAGCCGTCCATGCCCGCCAGGGCGCACTGGCGGCGCTCGTCCTGGAGCAGGCGGGCCGTGAGGGCCAGGATGGGGATGTGGGGGCCGCGCAGGCTCCGGATGTTCCGGGTGGCCTCCAGGCCGTCCATGTCGGGAAGTTCCAGGTCCATGAGGATGCAGGCGGGGGGATCGCCGGGGGCCATGGCGGCCCGCAGGCCGCTCCGGCCGTCCGCGGCCTCGACGACCGAGAACCCCACCTGCTCCAGCAGGTCCCGGGTGACCATGCGGCTCACCGCGTTGTCCTCCACCAGGAGGATCCGGGGGCGCCCCCGCACACGGATGGCGGCCGGTTCCAGGGCATCGGGGGCGGCGTCCCGGACCAGGTCCAGGATGCGGGCGCTGTCCGTGGGCACCAGAAGGAAGTCGAACACCCAGCCCAGGTCCACGGCCTTCTGGGCCCGGCGCACGGACCGGGCCGGCACCCGGTACACCAGGCTCCGCGCGGGCAGGCCGTGGCGGCGCTGGAGCCGGGGGGCCCCGTGGGGGATGAACAGCAGGTCCGGCACGTCCCCGGAGGTGAGGCGGGCCTCGGCGTCCGCCAGGGTCGGCAGGATCGACACGGATCCCACGAACGGGCGCAGGCCCGAGGCGAAGGCGTTGGCCAGGGCGGCGTCGCCGTCCACCACCAGGGCGGTGGCCAGGGGGGCTCCGGGGCCCTGGCTCCCGGCGGCGGGGAGGGTGAACCGGAAGGCGGACCCCTGGCCGGGAAGGCTTTCCACCGCCATGTCGCCGCCCATGAGATGCACCAGGCGCCGGCTCAGGGCCAGGCCGAGGCCGGAGCCTTCCCGCAGGGGGATGGGCCTGGAGAATGGGGTGAAGAGGGTGGCCAGCTGGCTTTCGTCGAGGCCGGGGCCGGTGTCCCGCACCCGGAATTCCAGGCCGGCGGGGATCCGCTCCACGAAGAGCCGGACCTCGCCTTCGGGGGTGAACTTCAGGGCGTTGTCCACCAGGTTCACCAGGACCTGCTTGAGGCGGTCGGGGTCGCCCAGGACGTGGCGGGGCACGTCCTGGCCCCACTGGATGCGGAAGAACAGGCCCTTCTCGTCGGCGCGGCGGCGCACCAGCGTGATCAGGTCCCGGCAGAGGGCGCCCAGGTCCAGGGGTTCCCGGGCGGGCTGGAGGGCCCCCGCCTCGATCCTGGACAAGTCCAGATTGTCGTTCACCAGGCGCAGGAGGGTGTGGGCCGAGGTCTGGATCTGCTCCAGGTAGCCGCGCTGCTGGGAGGAGAGGGGGGGCGTGTGGGTGGCCAGGTGGCAGAGGCCGAGGATGACGTTGAGGGGGGTGCGGATCTCGTGGCTGAGCTCGGCCAGGAACAGGGTGGTGGCGTCCGGGGCATGGACCGGCGTTCCGGGTGGCTGTGCGCGTTCTCCCTTCTCAGCCATGGCGGCTTCTCCCGCTAGAATCTGGGTGCCGCGCCCGGGGAAAGGTTCCGGGCCGGAAGGGGGGGCGATGGAGGACGGCGTGGAACGGTACCGGGACCAGCACAAGCTTCGGCTGTCCTGGATGCCCTGGCTCTTCTTCGCCCTGAAGGACCGGCACCGGGCGTGGGCCCAGGCCTGGCAGGAGGAGGTCCAGGCGCGGCTCCGGGACCAGGAGACGGTGGAGATCGGTCCGGGTTGTTTCGTGGCGCCGGAGGCGCGGATCTTCGGGGAGCCGGGGCGGGCGGTGGTGCTGGGGGCGGGCTGCTCGGTGGCGGCGGACGCCTTCCTGCACGGGCCCATCGTCCTGGGGCCGGACGTCTCCATCAACGCCCGGGCCTCGCTGGATGGGGGCGCCCGGGGGATCGCCATCGGCGAGGGAACCCGCATCGCCAGCGGCGCGGTGCTCTACGCCTTCGACCACGGGATGGACCCCGGGCGTCCCGTGCGGGACCAGCCGGTGCGGTCCCTGGGCATCACCGTGGGCCGGGACGTGTGGATCGGGGCCAACGCGGGCGTCACCGACGGCGTCGCCATCGGGGACCACGCCGTGGTGGCCATGGGGGCGGTGGTTACGAGAGACGTGCCGGCGTGGGCCATCGTGGGCGGGGTTCCGGCTCGGGTCATCGGGGACCGGAGAAATAATCGGTAATATTTCCAACCTCTCCTATTTATACTGCCTCTGCCGCGCAGGTGGCCGAGGGGGACGATGATCGAGCACGGGGATGCCAACCGGGGAACGCTGGAGGAGGGCCCCCTGCGCGACGTGCTGGAGAGCATGCCGAACCCGGTCTTCTTCAAGGACCGGCAGGGCGTCTACGTGGGCTGCAACCGGGCCCTGGAACTCTACCTGGGCCGGCCGCGGGAGGAGATCCTGGGGCGCACGGTGCGGGACCTGATCCCCGCGGAGGAGGCCCGGGTCATCGAGGGCCGGGACGAGGAACTCTTCCGCACGGGCGGCCGGCAGGTGTACGCCGCCGATGTGCGGCGGCAGGACGGCGAGGTGCGCCACATCCTTTTCAGCAAGGCCCTGTGGATCGGGGCGGACGGGGAGATCGCCGGATCCGTGTGCCAGTGCCAGGACATCACGGACTACCAGCGCATGGAGACGGCGCACCGGGAAAGCGAGGCCCACATGCGGGCCCTCCTGGACGGACTCCAGGAACGGGAGGCCCAGTTCCGGGCGCTGTTCCTGGCCGACAACGGCATCAAGCTGCTGCTGGCCCCGGAGGGCGGGTGGATCCTGGACGCCAACCCGGCCGCGGAGGCCTTCCTGGGCCATGACCTCCCCACGCTGCGCACCATGTGCATCTCGCAGTTCAACGGCATGGCCGAACCCCAGCTCACCGAATCCATGGCCCACATCGTCCTGGCGGGGGGAGAGAAGGTCCAGCGGGCCTACCGCCTGGCCTCCGGGGAGATCCGGGAGGTGGAGGTGTACGCCGCCCCCGTGGAGGTGAAGGGCAAGACCTACCTCTGGGCCACCCTGCACGACATCACCGAGGGCGTGGCCGCGGAGGCGGACCTCAAGGCCTCGGAGGGGCGCCTGGCGACCCTGGCGGAATCGGTGGAGGTGATCGTCTTCCGCTTCGGCCTGGATGGGGCCTGCATGTACGTGAACAGCCACTACGAGCGGATGACGGGGCTGCCCGCGGCCCTGGTGCTCCAACGGAAATGGGCCAAGGTCATCCACCCCGAGGACCGGGAGCGCATCCTGGAGGGCTGGAAGGCGGCGCGCAAGCTCAAACAGGTGCACGAAACCGAGTTCCGGCTTCTGAACGCCAAAGGGCAGGAGCTCTGGGTGCTGGGGAGGACCTCCCCGGAGCGGGACGCCGGCGGGGAGGTGGTGAGTTTCCTCACCACGTGCACGGACATCAGCCGGTTCCGCCGGGCCGAGGAGGCGCTGAGGCAAGCCACCAAACAGGAGAGCCTGGGGCTCCTGGCCGGAAGCATCGCGAACGATTTCAACAACATCCTCCAGGGCGTCTGGACCAGCCTGGATCTGGTGGAGGCCTGCGCCGGGGACCCGGCGAAAACCGCACAGGCGCTGGAGTGGGCCCGGGGGTCCCTGGGGAAGGCCAAGCGGATCACCCAGTTCATCCAGCAGTACAGCGGCCGGGGCACCAGTGCGCCCGAACCGGTGGACCTGGGGGCGCGGGTCCTGGAGATCGTCGCGGAACTGGCCACGCCGGGCATCCGCCTGGATGCGGAGGTGGCGCCGGGGCTGCCCAGGGTGGTGCTGGACCCCGAGCAGCTGGCCCACTGCGTGAAGGCCATGGTGGTCAACGCGGTGGAGGCCATGGGGGATCCCAAGGGCACCATCCGCGTCCTGGCGCGCCGTCCGGAGCGCTTCGACGCGGCCGACGGCGTGTGGATCCTCCACCCGCAGCCCGGGGACTCCGTGGAGCTGGTGGTGGAGAACGACGGACCCGGCATCCCGCGGGACGAGCTGCACCGGATCTTCGACCCCTACTTCACCACCAAGGAGGCCGGGCGCGGCCTGGGGCTCGCCTCGGTGCTGGGCATCGCCCGCACGCATCGCGCGGGGTTGTGGGTGGAGAGCCCGGCCGGCGCGGGGGTGCGCATCCGCATGCTCTGGGCGGTGGGAGGGCGGGTGATGGCGGACCTGGCGCCCATCCAGGGCGGCCCCGGGGCCATCCTGGTGGTGGACGACGATTCCGAGGTGCTGCGCGTGGTGTCCCGGCTCCTGGAGGAGATGACGGGACGCGCGGTGATCCTGGCCTCGGGCGGGGAGGAGGCGGTGGAAGCCATCCGGCGCGCCGGCGACGGGGTGAGCGTGGTGCTCATGGACGCCAACATGCCGGGCATGGACGGCACGACGGCCTTCCGGCTGATCCGGGAGCTGCGTCCGGGCATGCCCGGGCTACTGTTCTCGGGCTGCGACCCGGAGCAGGGCCGGGAGCTGGCCCGCACCTGCGGATTTTCGGGATACATCCAGAAGCCCTTCGACGCGGAGGATCTGCGGCGGAGCTTCGAGGCGCTGCTACCTGCGCGGGCGGGGGGAGGAAGGCCGGCCCCCGCCTGATCCGGGACGCCTGCCGCCGCCCTGGCGCGGACCGCCGCGGCCCAGGACGATGGGCTCGGCCTTGGCGTCGGGGTCGGGCACGAAGCCGGGGACCACCTCGGAGGGGAGGGTGCGCTTCAGGAGCTTCTCGATGTCCTTGAGGAGCCGCACCTCGTCCACGCAAACCAGGCTGAGCGCCTTGCCTTCGGTGCCGGCGCGGCCGGTGCGGCCGATGCGGTGCACGTAGTCTTCGGGCACGTGGGGGAGCTCGTAGTTCACGACGTGGGGAAGCTGGTCGATGTCCAGGCCCCGGGCGGCGATGTCGGTGGCCACCAGGACGGTGATGCGGCCGGCCTTGAAGTCCTCCAGGGCCTTGATGCGCTGGGGCTGGCTCTTGTTGCCGTGGATGGCCATGGAGGCGATGCCGTCGGTCTCCAGCTGCTCGGAGAGGCGGTTGGCGCCGTGCTTGGTGCGGCAGAAGACCAGGACCTGCTGGAGGCGCTGGCTGCGGATGAGGTGGGAGAGGAGGGCGCGCTTGCGGTCCCGGTCCACGGGGTGGACGATCTGCTCCACCAGGTCGGTGGGGGCGTTGCGCCTGGCCACGTCGATGAAGGCCGGGTTCTTCAGGAAGGCGCCGGCCAGATCCCGGATCTCGTCGCTGAAGGTGGCGGAGAAGAGCAGGTTCTGGCGCTTGGTGGGCAGCAGGGCGAGGATCTTGCGGATGTCCCGGATGAAGCCCATGTCCAGCATGCGGTCCGCTTCGTCCAGCACCAGGAAGTCCAGGTGGGAGAAGTTCAGGTTGTTCTGGCCGTAGTGGTCCAGGAGGCGCCCGGGGGTGGCCACCAGGATCTCCACGCCCGAACGCAGGGCCTTGACCTGGGGGTTGATGTTCACGCCGCCGTAGACGCTGGTGGAGCGCAGGGGGAGGTGGCGGCCGTAGGTGCGCACGCTCTCCTCGATCTGCATGCACAACTCGCGGGTGGGGGTGAGGATGAGGCAGCGAATGGGGTGACGTGCGGGCGAGGCGCTGGAATTGGCGTTGGGGGCCAGCAGCTGCAGGATGGGCAGCACGAAGCCCGCGGTCTTGCCGGTGCCGGTCTGGGCGCCGGCGAGCAGGTCGCGGCCGTCGAGGATGGCGGGGATGGCCTGCTCCTGGACGGGGGTGGGGGTTTCGTAGCCCTGCTCGCGCACGGCACGCAGCAGCTCCGGCATGAGGCCGAGGTTCTCGAAGGACATTGATGCTCCTGGTTGGGCCCTCCCGCGTTTTCGTGTGCGCGGGCCCCGGTCAGGGCAGGAATGGGATTTCGAAGCAGGAACCCGGCTCCGGCCGGGTGAAGGACGCAGACCGGAGCGCCTTCCAGAACGAGGGGATAGAATAGCGAGAATTGGTCGCAAATTCCACGAAATTCAATAACCTAAGCGGAATCAAGGTCCATTCCCCCTGCGATGGTTGTCACAAGCCGCTTGGCCCGGGATGCACCCCAGGGCATCTTGGAATGAACGATTTTTCGCGAGGCGTACGATGGCTCACCAGGTGGTGGAATGCGTTCCCAATTTCTCCGAAGGCCGTGACCTGGCCAAGATCCGCCAGATCACCGACGCCATCGGGGCGGTGGCCGGGGTGACCCTCCTGGACGTGGATCCCGGGGCCGACACCAACCGCACCGTCGTGACCTTCGTGGGGAGCCCGGAGGCTGTGGTGGAGGCCGCCTTCCAGGCGGTGAAGACCGCGGCCCGGGTGCTGGACATGGCCAGCCACGCAGGTGCCCATCCCCGCATGGGCGCCACGGACGTGTGCCCCTTCGTGCCGGTGGAGGGCGTGACCCTGGCCGACTGCGCGGCCCTGGCCCGGAAGCTTGGCGAGCGGGTCGGACGGGAGCTGGAGCTGCCGGTGTACCTGTACGAGCACGCCGCCACCCGCCCCGAGCGCCGGAACCTCGCGGTGGTGCGCAAGGGCGAGTACGAGGGGCTGGAGGAGAAGCTCAAGGATCCCCAGTGGGCCCCGGACTTCGGCCCGGCGCGCTTCGATGCCCGTGCCGGCGCGCTGATCACGGGCGCCCGGGAGTTCCTGGTGGCCTACAACGTCACCCTCAACAGCCGCGACAAGAACCACGCCACCGACATCGCCTTCGAGCTGCGGGAGAAGGGCCGCGTGGCCCGCAGGGGCCAGAAGGACGCCTTCTACAGCTCGGGCGAGATCCTGTTCTACCGGGAGGGGTGCTTCCCCTGCGGCAACTGCGAAACGGATTTCGCCACCTTCGAGGAGGTGGAGGCCCACTGCAGGGCCGAGCACGGCTACGAGCTGCGCCACCTCCTCAAGCTCAACGACATCGACGCGGCCAAGGGGGTCGTGGGGCGCAAGGTCCACCGGGCCGGTCTCTTCACCCACTGCAAGGCCATCGGCTGGTACGTGGACCAGTACAAGCGGGCCCAGCTCTCCATCAACCTCACCGACTACAAGGTGACGAGCCCCGTGGACGTGCTGGAGGCCACCCGGCGCATGGCGACGGAGCGCGGGCTGGTGGTCACGGGCAGCGAGATCGTGGGTCTGGTGCCCTATCAGGCGCTCCTCAAGGCCGGCCAGCACTACCTGCGGGTGCAGGGGAAGAGCCCCTTCGTGCCGGTGGCCGACGTGCTGGAGAACGCCGTGTTCTCCATGGGGCTCGCCGACGTGGCGCCCTTCGAGGTGGAGAAGAAGGTCATCGGGCTGCCCCGCACCTACCCCAAGGGCCTCATGGCCATGACGGGCTCCGCGTTCGTGGACGAGGTCTCCCGGGACACCCCGGCGCCCGGGGGCGGCTCCATCGCGGCGCTGGCCGGCGCCCTGGGCGCGGCCCTGGCGTCCATGGTGGCCAACCTCACCCAGACCGGGGCGCCCGAGCTGCGCCAGGCCGCGGAAGCGGCCCAGAAGGCCAAGGATGCCCTGGTGCTGGCGGTGGACGAGGACACCGACGCCTTCACCGCCTACATGGAAGCCCGGCGCCTGCCGGCGGGCACCCCCGAGGAGAAGGCGGCGCGGGAGCGGGCCATGCAGGACGGACTGAAGCTGGCCGTGGACGTGCCCCTGAACACGGCGCGCACCTGCTACGCCGCCATGGAGGCGGCGGAACTGGCCATGCACCACGGGAACCCCGCGTCCATCACCGACACCATGGTGGGCTTCACCATCGCCTTCGCCGGGGTGCGGGGCGGCATCTGGAACGTCCTGATCAACCTGAAGGACATCAAGGACGACGCCTACAACGGAGCCATGAAGGCCACCTGCGCCGAACTGCTGGCCCGGGCCCAGGCCCTGCTGGATCGCGCCACCGCCCACGGGGACGCGAAGCTGGAGGCCATGCTGGTCAGGTGAGGTCCTCCAGGAGGCCTTCGCCCTGGGCCCAGGAACCATGCCCCGAGGCCGTGTTCAGGTGCCCCTTGGGCCCCACGTCCGTGAACCGGCTCTGCCAGGCGTCGGCGAAGAACCGCGCCCGCTCCAGGGTCACGTGGGGATCGTTGCTGGAGGCCGCGACCCGGCTCAGGAAGGGCAGGCTGTGCAGCGGGATGGGGGCCCAGGACGGGTACTCCGCCAGGCCCTCGGGGGTCTCAACGTCGGTGGGCGCCACCAGGAGCGCGGCGTGGATGGGGTGCCGGTAGGCATCGGCCCAGTGGGCCACCGCGAGGCAGCCCAGGGAATGGGCCACGAGGATGGGGGGCCCGTCCTCCCCTGCCCTGCGGATGGCGGCGTCCAGGGCTTCCACCCAGTCGGGGCGGTGGGGGAAGTCCCAGTTGGGCATTTCGACGCGGCGGGCGCCGGGGAGGGAGGCCTCCCAGAGGCTCTGCCAGTGGCCGGGTCCGGAGTTCCGGTGGCCGGGGATGATGAGGATGGGCGGGCGCATGGGGACACCTGGGATGGATGCGCCCATTCTGCACCCATTCGGGCCGGGATCCTATAATGCTCGACTGCGGAGGCGCCCATGAAATCCCATCGAAGCACCATCACCCTGCATGAACCGGAACGGGTGGGATTCGTGAACATCACGCCCGACGTGGAAGAAGCCCTGGAGGCCAGCGGCATCCAGGAGGGCCTGTGCCTGGTCAACGCCATGCACATCACCGCCAGCGTGTTCGTCAACGACGACGAACCGGGCCTCCACGAGGACTACAAGCGCTGGCTGGAGCAGCTTGCCCCCTTCAACGCCGGGAGCGATCCCGCGCGGGGAGGGTACCTGCACAACCGCTCCGGGGAGGACAACGGGGACGCCCACCACAAGCGCCAGGTGATGGGGCGGGAAGTGGTCGTGGCCGTCACGGAGGGCCGGCTGGATTTCGGACCGTGGGAGCAGATCTTCTACGGCGAATTCGACGGCAGGCGGGACAAGCGGGTCCTGATCAAGATCATCGGCGAGTGAGCCTGGGAGGCTCTCCGGATTCTCCGGTGCAGTAGACTGGAACCTCGTTTTTGGAGTCGCCCATGCTCACCATCGCCGGCCGCACCTTCGGTAATCGCCTCATCCTGGGAACGGGCAAGTACAAGGATTTTCCCACCATGAAGGCGTGCTACGAGGCCGGCTCGGTGGAGATGGTCACGCTGGCGGTGCGCCGCTTCGACCTTTCCGCCAAGGGCGAGGACAACATCCTCAACTGGATTCCCAAGGGCATGGCCCTCCTGCCCAACACCGCGGGCTGCTACACCCGGGAGGACGCCCTGCGGGTGTGCCGCCTGGCCCGGGAGGCCCTGGAGACGGACTGGGTGAAGCTGGAGGTGATCGGCGACCCCTTGAGCCTCTATCCCGACGGGGAGGAGACGCTGCGCGCGGCGGAGATCCTGGTGAAGGAGGGGTTCGTGGTGCTGCCGTACATCAACGCGGATCCCATCCTGGCGAAAAAGCTCTGCGAGGTGGGTTGCGCGGCGGTGATGCCCCTGGGTTCGGCCATCGGTTCGGGGCTGGGGGTCCAGAATCCCTACGTGCTCCAGATCCTCCGGGACGTGGTGGGGGGGTTCGGCCTGCCGCTCATCGTGGACGCGGGGGTGGGCACGGCCAGCGACGCGGCGGTGGCCATGGAGCTGGGCGCGGACGCGGTGCTCATGAACACGGCCGTGGCCGAGGCCTCGGACCCCGTGAAGATGGCCCGGGCCATGGACTTCGCGGTCAAGGCGGGGCGCCTGGCCTTCGAGGCCGGCCGCATGCCCCGTCGCTTGTACGCCAGCGCCTCCAGCCCGGTGGGTGGGGTGGTGGGGAAAAGCTGAGGCGCCGGGTTATCCTGGTTGGGCAAGGGAGCCCATACATGCCTCGATTCTCAAGACGATCCGGCCGCGAAGTCCTGGAGGGCCATCCCCGGCTTCCCCACTGGATCGTCCAGGAGAAGGTCAAGCTTTCCGATCTCCACGCCATGAAGGCCGGGATGCGGGAATCCGACCTCCACACGGTGTGCGAGGAGGCCCGCTGTCCCAACCGCAACCACTGCTTCACCCACGGCACCGCCACCTTCCTGCTCATGGGCGACACCTGCACCCGGGCCTGCGGATTCTGCTCCATCCAGAGCGGCAAGCCCCTGCCCCTGGACCCCCGGGAGCCGGAGGAGACCGCCCTGCGGGTGGCTTCCCTGGGGCTGCGCTTCGCGGTGCTCACCTCGGTGAACCGGGACGACCTCCCCGACGGGGGCGCCGCCCACCTCGCCAGCACCATCCGCGCCATCCGCCGCCACAACCCGGGCGTGGGGGTGGAGGTGCTCACCCCGGACTTCATGGGGAACCTGGACGCCGTGGCCGAGGTGGTCGCCGCGGGCCCGGCGGTTTTCAACCACAACACCGAGACGGTGCCCGGCCTCTACGCCGAGGTTCGGCCCGCGGGGCGCTTCCAGCGGTCCCTGGATGTCCTGGCCCACGCCAAGCGCCTGGGCACGGCCCTGTTCGGGGACGAGTTCCGCACCAAGTCGGGGCTGATGCTGGGGCTGGGCGAAACCGAGGACGAGCTGCTGGAGGTCTTCGGGAAGCTCGTGGAGGCCGGCGTGGACATCCTCACCCTCGGGCAGTACCTGCGCCCCACGCGCCACCAGCTGCCGGTGCGGAGCTACGTGCACCCCGACGCCTTCGCCGAACTGGGACGCAAGGCCAAGGCCATGGGATTCCGCACGGTGTATGCGGGGCCCCTGGTGCGTTCGAGCTTCAACGCCCACGAAGTGAGCGCCATGGAAGGGATCTCCATCGCATGACCACGCACGCCCACCCCTGGGACGCTCCGGCCCCCGAGGCGGCGGGACTGCCGTCGGCCTTCGGGCTGCTGCCGGAGGACCTCGAGGCGGCCCCGGGCCGGGCGGAGCACGTCTTCGGCCGCCTGCAGCGGCCCTGGACCTACCGGCCCGAGGGGCTCTTCCTCAACCGGCAGGCCCGGGAGTGGATCGCGGCCTCGTTCGACACGTCCCTCCCCGAGATCGTGGAGCGCCACCCCAGCGAGGACGGCGCCACCAAGGTGGTGCTCCGCCTGCGGGACGGGGAGCGCATAGAGGCCGTCCACATGCCGCGCGACGTGCGAAACCCCAGGGTGACCCTCTGCATCAGCAGCCAGGTGGGCTGCGCCATGGGCTGCACCTTCTGCGCCACCGGCGCCATGGGCATCCGGCGCAACCTGTCCGCGGGGGAGATCGTGGGGCAGGTGCTGAGCCTCATCCGCACCCTGGGCCCCGCCCAGCCCCACGCCATCACCCTGGTGTTCATGGGCATGGGGGAACCCCTGCACAACCTGGACAACGTCCACCGGGCCATCCGCATCCTCAACCATCCCTGGGGCCTGAACATCTCCACGCGGCGCATCACGGTGTCCACCTCGGGGCTGGTGCCCGCCATCGAGCGGCTGGCGGGGCTGCGCCCCCGCCCCTGGCTCGCCCTCAGCCTCAACGCCACCACGGACGCGGCCCGGAGCCGGGTGATGCCCGTCAACCGCGTGTGGGGCCTCGCCCGCCTGCGGGAGGCCCTGGACGCCTGGGGGCTGGCGCCCGGGGAGAAGTTCCTCCTGGAGTACGTGCTCCTGGCCGGGGAGAACGACACGGTGGAGGATGCCGACCGCCTCGCGGACTGGCTGGGTGAGTTGCGCCACGGCCACAACATCAACCTGATCCGCATGAACGAGCATGCGGCCTCCGCCTTCAAGCAGCCGGAGGAGGAGCGTCTCCAGGCCTTCCTGGATCGTCTGAAGGCCAGGGGCTGCTTCGTGACGGTGCGCAAAAGCCGCGGCCGGGATGTGCAGGGCGCCTGCGGGCAGCTCCTCAAATGAATGGCGCGGCGGGCTGGTTTGATTAAACATTAATTTATCGGTGTGACCGCCGACCATTGGTGAACCGATTCAACCGTGGTAGCGTTCACCTCGTTCCTGATCGAGGTTCCGCATGAATCTGCCGGAAGACGTCTCACAATCCTGGGTTCCCCCCGCGGAGACCTGGCCGCCCGCGGGCCAGCCTCCCTCGATGGATCCGTATTATGAAGACCCGTACAACCCCGATCCCTATTCCAGGATGTAGATGAAGATCCTCCTCGCCTCCCGCAATGCGGGGAAGCTCCGGGAATTCGGGGAACTCCTCCGGGACGTGACGTTCCTCCCGTGGCCCGCCGACGCGCCGGACATTCCCGAGGACGGGGCGTTCTTCCAGGACAACGCCCTGCAGAAGGCGACCTTCGCCCGGGACTGGTGGGCCCGCCATGGGACCGGCCCGGTCGATGGGGTGCTCTCGGATGACTCCGGACTCTGCGTGGATGCCCTGTGGGGCGGTCCCGGGGTGCTGAGCGCCCGGTTCGCGCCGGGGCTTTCCCAGGATGCCCGGAACCGCCGCCTCCTGTCCCTCATGCCCCAGGGCGCCGCCCGTTCGGCCCGTTTCGTGTGCGTCCTGGCCTGGGCGCCCACGGCCGGCGATCCCACGACCTTCGGCGGGTCCGTGGAAGGCCACCTCGCCCTGGAGCCCCGCGGGACCCAGGGCTTCGGCTACGACCCGATCTTCGTGCCGGAAGGGCACCACCAGACCTTCGGGGAGCTCAGCTCCGCCGTGAAGCAGACCCTGAGCCACCGGTCCCGGGCAAGCCGAGCCTTCCTGGAAGCCGTGCGCTAGGCCTCCTCGTCGCCCCAGATCTTCTTCTCCCGCAGGTTCACGGCTGCCTGGTAGGCGGCCAGGATGGCGTTCCGAACCCGCTGGTATCCCTGCTCAGTGACCTTGGAATTGAACGTCAACGTGGCGATGACGTAGTGCCCCTCGCCGTTGGGCAGGGGCTGGGGGGCCGAGATCTGGATCTGGGGGGGGAGCACGGCGGAGGAGCTGTCCTCCCGAAGGCGGACCGCCACGCGGTCGGCCCATGCCTGGAGGCGTGGGGTGATGGCCAGGCCTTCCCCGGCGTCGGCCACCAGAACCCGCCCGTAGAGGGTGAAGGAGAGGCGGAGCTGGGGCATGTCGATGGCGCTGTTCAGGTAGCCGGCCATGGACGCCAGCTGCTGGAGGTCCTTCTGGATCGCAAGCAGCTTGGGACTCGTCTGGGAGAGGGGACGGGTGGGCATGGACCCATTATGCACCTTGAAATCCGCCCGGCCTCCTGCGAACCTTGAGCCCTACAGCGTGTGCTGGATGTTCGGGAAGCAGGTTGGAATCCTGCGCTGCCCCGCAACGGTATGCACCCCGGGCCGAGCGCCATGGACCGGGAGACCCTGCTGGATCCACTGGGGCGTATCCCCGGGAAGGTTCCAGGGGCATCGAAAGATGCCTGTCGCGTGCGAGCCCGGAGACCGGTCCTGCATTAACCCAACCGTCGTGGGGACGGGGAGGGCCCTTGCCCAACCGGCGATGCCTTCACTGCTCCCCCGGCACCATGCGCGGAGCATGCAATGGGCAATTCAAGAATTCTTTTCCTGCTGGCCATGGGTGCCGGCCTGAGGGCCGGAGGCCCCGTGGTGGAGCCACCGCCTCCCCGGTCCGACGCTTCGGCCACCGTCACGGTCACCGCGGAAGCCACCCCGGTGGAGCTGGTGCGGACCCCCAATCCCGTCCTCGTGGTGGACCGGGCCGCCATCGAGGCCCGGGGCGCCGACAACCTGGGCGACCTCCTCAGGATGCTGCTTCCGGGCCAGGTGTTCGCCTCGGGCGGGGTGGGCACCGCCGCCACCCTGAACCTGGGCGGGGGCCGGGCCCAGGACACGGTGGTGACCCTGGACGGCATCCGCCTCTCCGACGCCACGGGCCTGGGCGGGGTGAACCTCTCCATGGTCTCCCTGGCGGGCATCGAGCGCATCGAGGTGCAGCAGGGCCCCTGCTCCACGCGTTTCGGCTCGGACGCCCAGTCGGGGGTGGTGGCGCTCTACTCGGCGGGCCACGCCCGGGAGGGCCTCAGCGGACAGGTACGGGCCGGGGCCGGAAGCCAGGCCATCCGCCAGGGCCTCTTCGCGCCGGCCTACGGGTGGACTTCGGGCTGGGTGCGCGCCTCGGTGAGCGCGCAGCAGGAGGACGGCGCCACCGAAGCCGACCACCCCTTCCGTTCCTCGGGCGTCTTCCTGGGGGGGGGCCAGCAGCTGGGGTCCGACACCCTGCTTACCGCCAGCTACCGCAACGCCTTCGCGGGCGTGCCCGTTCCCATCACCTACGCGGACTACGGTTCCGGCAACCGGGACGCGTCCCAGTACGTCCCCTCCCGCCAGGATTTCAGCCGCACCGAGGTGGTCAGCGCCACGCTGCGCTCCACCCTGTCCCCGGCGCTCCTGGCGGAGCTGACCCTGGGGCAGGCGCTGCAGACGCGCCTGGAGCCAAACTACACCGACGGCGCCGCCACGGAGCGGTACACGAGCCGGCGGGACCAGGCCAACGGGGCCCTCACCTGGCGGGTGGACCGCACCACCACCCTCCAGGCCGGCTTCGACGCCTACCAGGAGACGGCCCGGTTCGCGGGCACCCTGGACCCGGCCAAGGGCCGCCACGTGGGGCTGTTCCTCGAGGACCAGACGGAGCTCACCGCCAGCCTGCGCGTGGTGGCGACGGTCCGCGCCGAGCAGGACCGGCTTACCTTCCCCGACGCCCCCGAAACCCGGGTGTCCCGCACCACCTGGAAGCTGGGGGCCAACTGGATCCTGGCGCCGGGGCTGCGGGCCTACGCCTCCGCGGGCACGGCCTTCGCGAACCCCCTGCTCTTCCAGACCATCTACAACGCCCAGTACCAGGGCCAGACCCTGGAGAACGAACGCAGCTTCACCACCCAGGCCGGCCTCACCTTCGGGAAGGGGCCCTGGACGGCGGGGCTGGAGCTCTCCCGCACCCGCTACGCCAACCTGGTGTACTTCGACGCCGACGGGGGGCAGTTCATCCCCACCTCCTGGGGCGGCTACTACTCGGGCATCTACCGCAACGGATCGGATTTGCGGCTCCAGTCCGCGCAGGTGACGGGGGGCTACCGCACCGAGGCCTGGAGCCTGCAGGGCTTCTACCGCAACCAGGAGTTCCGGGACGAGCGCGCCGCCCCCGGCGCACGGTTCTCCTCCGCGGCGGTGATCCGCAAGCCCTTCCAGTCCCTGGGGCTCAACGGCCACCGCACCTTCGGCGACCTCCGGCTCGAAGGCTGGTGGTCCTGGATCGGGCCACGCTACGACTACGGCCTGCCCACGGCCTTCAGGCAGCACTTCAACGACCTTGGCCTGAAGGCGACCCTGGCGCTGGGACCGGCCCTGGCCGTTTCCCTGAGGGGCGACCACCTGCTGCAGCCCCGCACGACCGTGGCCCAGTGGCTGGCCCGGGAGCGGGACTTCGAGAACGACGCCTCGCAGATCTTCGGGTTCCCAGCCCAGCCCCCGACGATGACGCTCGAGATGCGCTACCGTTTCTAGAAACCTTCCTGCGTGAAGGACACACCCTTGCACATGCGCCGCCTCCTGACCGTCCTCCTCCTCCCCGCCCTCCTGTGGGCGGGGGGGCCCACGCGGGTCGTGAGCCAGACGGTGGGCACCGACGAGCTCCTGGTGGCCCTGGCGGCCCCCGGCCAGATCGCGGCCCTGAGCCACCTGGCCCGGGACCCGGCCTTCACCCCGGACGTGCGCGTGAACGCGAAGTACCCCTGCCTGCGCACCGGGTCCGCGGAGGACGTCCTGCACTTCAGGCCGGGCCTGGTGCTGGCCGCGGCCTGGACGGCGCCCGAGACCCTGACCATCCTGCGCCGGGCCAAGGTGGATCTGGTGGTCGTGGAGCGCTTCGAGACCCTTGAGGACCTGTACCAGGCGGCGCGGAAGATCGGCGCGGCCCTGGGCCGCCGGGAACGCGCGGAGGAGCTCATCGGACAGTGGAAGGCGCGGGTGGCGGACCTGGACCGGCGGCTGAAGGGCGTGAGGCCCGTGCGGGTCCTGTCCGTGGGCCTCTACCCCTTCACGGCCGGCGCGGACACCACCTTCCAGGACCTGTGCGACCATGCCGGGGCCCTTAACGTCGCGGCCGAGCAGGGCATCCGGGGCCACCAGCCCACGCCGGGCGAGAAGGTGCTGACCTGGAAGGTGGACGTCCTGGTCACGGACAAAGGCGAACGCATGGCCGAGCGCCTCCGGGCGACGGCCCCGTACAAATACCTGGACGCGCTGCGCCGGGGGAACCTGGTGGAGGTGCCCGGACCCCTCATGTCGGCCACCAGCCAGGCCCGCATCGACGCCTACGAATTCCTGGCCCGCGCCCTGCACCCAGAGCGGTTCCGGTGAGGCGCCGGGCCGGGCTGGTCCTGGGACTGATCCTGCTGCTGGCGGTGGCGGGCTCCCTGGGGCTGGGCGACTCCAACCTCGGGCCCATGGCGCTCCTGAGGGCCCTGGCCGGCCGGGGCGACGCCCTGGACCGGACCATCCTCTGGGACCTGAGGCTGCCCCGGACCCTCGTGGGCATCGCGGTGGGGGCCGGTCTCGCGGCTTCGGGCGTGACCATGCAGGCCTTCTTCCGCAACCCCCTGGCGTCCCCGGGCCTCCTGGGCGTGAGCGCGGGGGGCGCCCTGGGGGCCGTTGCGGTGCTGGCCCTGGGCTGCCAGGCCAGCCTGCTCACCATGCCGCTGGCGGCCGTCGCCGGAGCCTTCCTGGCCACCGGCGCGGTCCTGGTGCTGGCCCGGCGCGGGGCGAGCCCCGAACACCTGCTGCTCTCGGGCGTGGCCCTGAACGCCTTCTTCGGGGCGGGCACCAGCTTCCTGCTGGCGATGTCCGCCGGCAAGTTCGAAGTGAGCGGCCAGATCCTCTTCTGGCTCATGGGCGGCATCGAGAACCGCACCTGGGAGCACGTGGCCATCGGCCTGCCCGGGGTGCTCCTGGGCTGCGCCCTCCTGCTGCCCCTGGGCCGGCCCATGAACCTCCTGAGCCTGGGCGAGCCCTCGGCCCAGAGCCTGGGGGTGGACGTGCGCCGCCTGCGGTGGCAGCTCATCGCGCTGTCCACGGTGCTCACGGCCCTGGCCACCGCGGTGGGCGGGGTGGTGGGCTTCGTGGGCCTGCTGGTGCCCCACCTCCTGCGTCTGGCGTTCGGTCCCGATCACCGGCGGCTCCTGCCTCTGTCCATGGTGGGCGGCGCCGCCCTGGTGCTCCTGTGCGACCTGCCCACGCGCTTCGTGCCGGGAGGCCTTCGCCTGGGGGCCATGACCGCCCTCGTCGGCGGGCCCTTCCTCCTCTGGATGCTGCGGCGGAACCCATGCTGAAGCCCGCCCTGGAGGCCGATGGCCTCACCCTGGGCACCCGCCTCCGGGAGGTGTCCGTGGCCCTGGAACCGGGCCGGATGGTGGCGGTGGTCGGCCCCAACGGCGCGGGGAAGTCCACGCTCCTCCAGGTGCTGGCGGGCCTCCTCCACGCGCGAGGGCGCATCCGTTGGCAGGGCCGGGACCTGGCCCGCATCCCCTTCCTCGAGCGGGGGAGGACCCTGAGCTGGCTGGGCCAGGAGAGCCATGCGGAGTTCGCGTTCCCCGTGCGGGAGGTGGTGGCCCAGGGGCGCCACGCCTGGGGCGACGACGGCCGCGGGGTGGAGGCCGCCCTGGAGGCCCTGGACATCCTGCACCTGGAGGCGCGTCCCATCACGGAGCTCAGCGGGGGCGAGAGGCGGCGGGTCTTCCTGGCCCGGGCCCTGGCCACCGGCGCCCCGCTTCAGTTGTGGGACGAGCCCGCCGCGAACCTGGACGTGCGCCACGCGCTGGAGGTGCTCCGGCTCGGCCGGGACCTGGCCAGCGCCGGATCGACGCTCCTGGTGAGCCTTCACGACCTGCGCACCGCCTTCCGCTTCGACGACGTGATGGTGCTGGACCAGGGACGGCTGGTGGGCTTCGGCCCGCCCGAAGCCATCCTCACCCCGGAACTCATCGCGGCCGTCTTCCGCGTGATGGCCGCTCCCGCCCAGGGTCTCGCCCTGGAACTTCCCTGACGAGGAATCCCATGCGCCTTCCGGCCCTGCCCGCCCTTGACCCGGCCTTCCGCGCAGCCGTGCTGCGGCACGTGGACGACCTCACAAAGCCCCTGGGGGCCCTGGGGCGCCTGGAAAGCCTGGGCGCGCAGCTGGCCTGGATCGCCGGCACCCTGCGCCCGGCCGATCCGGAGGCCTGCATCCTCACCTTCGGGGGGGACCACGGCCTCGCCCGCCACCAGGTGTCGGCGTACCCCCAGGAGGTGACGGTCCAGATGATGGCCAACATCGCCGGCGGCGGCGCGGCCGTCTCCGCCCTTTGCCGGGCCAACCGCATCCACCACCGGGTCGTGGATGTGGGCGTGGCGTCCCCCTGCCCCTTTCCCGGGGTGGCCCAGCGCAACGTCCTTCGGGGCACCCGGGACGCCCTGGCGGAACCGGCCATGACGCGGGCCGAGGCCGAGGCCACGGTGCAGGCGGGCCTGGACGAAGTGGCGCTCCTGCCGGCCCACCCTTTCGCCCTGCTGGGCGTGGGCGAGATGGGCATCGCCAACAGCTCCGTGGCCGCGATCCTGATGTGCGCCTTCACGGGCCTGGACCCCGCCGAGGCGGTGGGCCCCGGCACCGGTGTCGCGGGGGCGAGTCTGGGCCGCAAGATGGAGGTCATCCGCCAGGTGCTCGAGGCGCGCCGGCCGGACCCTTCGGATCCCATCGGCGCGCTGGCCGCGGTGGGCGGCGCCGAGTTCGGCGCCATGGCCGGGGCGATGCTCGGCGCGGCCGCGCGCGGCTGGGCGGTGATCGTGGACGGCTACATCGCCGGGGCCGCGGCCCTGGTGGCCCTGGCCCTGGACCCGCGCCTTGACGATTTCCTGGTGTGGAGCCACCGCAGCGCGGAACCCGGGGCCCGGCGCCTGCTGGAGCATCTGGGCAAGGAGCCCGTGCTGGACCTGGACCTGCGCCTGGGCGAAGGCACCGGAGCCGCGCTTGCGGTGCCCATCCTGCGCTCGGCCTGCGCGGTGGTGCGCGAGATGGCCACCTTCGCCGGCGCGGGCGTGAGCCGCCCATGATCCCGAGCCTGGTGGCCGCCATCCGCTTCCTCACCCGCGTCCCCATGCCGGGCCGGGCCACCCGCGTGGAGGACATCGCCGCGGGGGTGGGCTGGTTTCCCCTGGTGGGGGCGATGGTGGGGGGTGCGACCGCGGGCATCTTTGCGCTCGGGATGCGGGTCTGGCCCGCGCCCCTCGCGGGCGCCGTCGCGGTGGGCTGCGGCCTGATGATCACCGGCGGCTTCCACGAGGACGGGGCCACGGACGCCATGGACGGGCTGGGCGGAGGATGGACCCGGGAGCGGGTGCTGGAGATCATGAAGGACAGCCGCATCGGCGCCTACGGCGCCATGGCCCTGTGGGTGCTGCTGGCGGTGCGCTGGAGCGCGCTGGTGGCCCTGGACCGGAGGGCCCTGTGGGCCCTGCCCCTGGCCATGGTGTGGGGCCGGTGGTCCATCAGCGCGCTCATGGGGCTGCTGCCGCCGGTGGCTCCCGGCCTCGCGAAGGAAGTGGGGGGCGAAATGCGGTGGGGGCCCTTCCTGGGCGCCACCACGATCCTCCTGGCCGCGAATTTCCTGTGCCGGGGCCTCCCAGGCCTGGGCCGGGCCGCCCTGGCGGCCCTGGGGACCCTGGGCCTCTGGGCCCTGTACCTCAAGCGCCGCCTGGGGGGCCAGAGCGGGGACCTGCTGGGCGCGGGGAACCAGCTGGTGGAGGCGGCGGCCCTGCTGGCGCTGGTGGCGCGATGATGCCCCTCTACCTGCTCCGCCACGGGCCCACGGAGGCCGTGGCGAAGGGGGCGCCCCTGGGACGCCTGGACCTGCCCGTGACGCCCGAAGGCCGGGCCCAGTGGCCCCGGGTGAAGGCGGAGCTGCTTGCCCTGGGCATCCGCCGCGTGCTCACCTCCGACCTGGGCCGGGCCCGGGACCACGCCCTGGACCTGGGGCTGCCCTGCCTCGTGTTGCCGGGCCTCTCGGAACAGGCCTTCGGCGAATGGGAGGGCAGGCCCTGGGACGAGGTGGACGGCGCGGAGGGCTTCTTCCGGGACCCGGTCCGGGGCGTGCCCCCGGGCGGGGAGAGCTTCCTGGCCTGCTCGGGCCGGGCCCTGCTGGCGCTCCAGGGATCCCTGGACGGGGAGGGGGCGACCCTGGTGCTGGCCCACGGCGGACCCCTGCGGGCCATTCTGGCCCACTACATCGGCCTGCCCGCCACCCGCGCCCTGGACCTGTCCTGGCAGCCCTTCGGGCTCACGCGGGTGGACGCCTACGCCCCCGACCGCGGGGTGCTGCGGTTCCACAACCGGCTCGCGGGCTGACCGTGGGGCGGATCCTCTTCCTCACCGGACCCGTGCGCAGCGGCAAGAGCTCCTATGCGGTGGAGCGCGCCGCCGCCTGGGGGGAAGGCGTCGTCTTCGTGGCCACCTACCGTCCGGACCCCGCCGACGGAGAGATGCTCGAACGCGTGGCGCGCCACCGGGCCGGGCGCCCCGGGTGGCGCACCCTGGAGGCTCCGGCCCGGGTGTCCGAGGCCCTGGAACGCCTGGACCCCCCGCCCTCGGGCGTCGTGCTGGACTGCCTCACGCTCTGGCTGGGCGATCGCATGGAGGGGTCCGACGATGAGATCCTGCGGGCCTGGGACGAGGAACTGGCGGCCTTCGCCCGCAGCCCCTGGCCCATCGTCATCGTGGGCAACGAGTTGGGCTGGTGCCCCGTGCCGGCCGAGCCCGGGCTGCGGCGCTTCCGGGACCTGGCGGGGTGGCTGGGACAGGCCACGGCGAGGGCGGCGGACGAGGCCTGGCTCTTCGTCGCCGGATGCCCGTTGCGCCTGCGGTAGCTATCGCTGCAGCAGGTGTTTGGCCAGGGGGTTGCGGTGGTCCCAGCCGGCGATCTCCAGCACGGGGATCTCCGGTTCCTCCTGGGGCCAGCCGATGCAGAGGTAGCCGACCCAGCCCCAGGTGGGGGGCAGGTCCATGACCGCGCGCAGGCGCTCCGGTTCCAGGATGCTCACCCAGCCCACCCCCACGCCCTTGGCCCGGGCGGTGAGCCAGAGGTTCTGGATGGCGCACACGGCGGAGTCCCGCAGGGTCTCGGGCTGGGTCTGGCGGCCCAGGCCGTGGCCGGAATCGGGGTCCGTCTCCACGCACACCAGCAGGTGGATGGGGGCCTCCCTGAGCCCGGCCAGCTTGAGGCTTCGGTACAGGCGCGCCCGTTCGGAGTCGTAGCGCGCCGAGGCGGCGTCGTTGGCGCGCTGGAATTCGTCCACGACGGCCTGGCGCCGGGCGGGGTCGTCCACCCTCACGAAGCGCCAGGGCTGGGAGAGCCCGACGGAGGGCGCGTGATGGGCGGCCTCCAGCAGCTCGGTGAAGAGATCCTCGGGCACCGGGTCCGGCAGGAAGCGCCGCACGTCCCGCCGCAGGCGGAACAGCTCCTGGAGCTGGAACTGGAAGATGGGGGGGAAGGCCGGCATGGTCGGGCTGTCCTCGGCAGCTCAGCCCAGTGTAGTTCAATCCAGGGTGATGTCCCCGTTGACGGTCTTCAGTTGCAGGATGTTGGAGCCATCCCCGAACGAGGCTTCGAAGCTGCGCCGGGACACGTGCACGTCCTTGGCGCCTTCGCTCCTGATGCGCAGGTCGCCGTTGACGGTGGTGGCCCTGAGCCGGCCCTTCAGGCCCTGCGACGACAGCCTGATGGCGCCGTTGACGGTCTTGGCGCTGACCGGGCCTGTCAGGCCCCGGCCCGTGATGGCACCGTTGACGGTCTTGGCCTTGAGGGATCCCTGGAGCCCTTCCAGGGTGATCTCGCCGTTCACCGTCCTGCACTCGGCCGCGCCGGTGACGTCCTTGAGCTCCACGGGGCCGTTGACGGTCTCCAGGGTGGGGAGGGCGGAACGGGGGACCTTGAGGTCCATGTCGCAGGTCGGGCCCTTGCGGGACTCCCTGGGGTGCTCCCCGCGGATCTCCAGCCCGCCGCCCCGGGTTTCCAGCACGACCTTGACCTGCTCCCCGGAACGGGAGGGGGTGAAAGAGCCGGTGAACTCGACCTCGGAGCGGTCCCAGACGGTGACGCGGATGCGGCCGTTGACGTTGCGGACCTGGAGGGGCGCGCCCGGGGCCAGGGAGACGGTTCGCGTCTCCCTGGCGGCGGCGCCGGGAGCGGGCTGGACGACGACGGTCTGGGCTGCCAGAGGGGCGATGAGGATGAAGGCCGCGACAGGGGCAAGGAGATGCATGGTTCCCTCCGTTCGGTGGGGATACGGAGGGAACCGGGCCGGGTTTAACCCACGGGGTGGACCACCGTCAGCCAGGGGATCCCGAGGAAGATCAGGACCGCGATGAACAGGATCCCGAAGAAGAGTCCCAGCCCCCAGAAGGCCTTGGTGGAGATGTAGCCGCTGGCGTAGTACACGGGGCCGGGGCCTGTGGCGTAGGGGGTGATCACGCCCATGATGCCCAGGGCGAAGCACAGCAGGAGCGCGAAGGCCTTGGCGGGCATCCCGGGGATGGCCAGGCCCGAGGCCAGGACCACGGGCAGCACGGCGGCGGTGTGGGCCGTGAGGCTTGCGAAGAGGTAGTGCACGAAGAAGAAGAAGGCGACAAGGGCGCCCATCACCAGGATCGGAGAGAAGCCCGCCAGGTGCGCGGCGACGGCCTTGGCCACCCAGGTGACGAAGCCCACCTTGTTGAGGCCGTCGGCCATGGTCACGAGGGTCGCGAACCACACCAGGACGTTCCAGGCGGGCTTGTTGGCGAGGATGTCGTCCCAGGTCACCACCGCCAGCACGACCATGGCCGAGATCACGAAGAACACGACCGCCGTGGCGTCGATGAAATTGGAGCCGAACAGCGGCAGTCGGATGTTCTTGTTGGAGCCCACGATCCACAGGGCGACCGCGAGGATCACCAGGCACGCCATGGCCCCTTCCGAGAACTTGAACGCGCCCATCTTCTTGAGTTCGCCGGCGGCCCATGCCGGAGTTTCCTCGGACACCCGGACCTCGGGCGGATAGAGGAAATAGGTAAGGAGGGGGACCAGGGCCAGCAGCAGGATGCCCATGGGCAGGAAGCCCATGAACCAGTTCATCCAGGTGACGTCCATCTTGCCCACGGAGCGCAGGATGGCCAGGGCGGCCACGTTGGGCGCCAGGGAGGTGAGGAACATGGAACTGGTCACGCAGGTGGAGGCGAAGGCGGTCCACATGATGTACGAGCCGATCTTCCGGGCCGTGGGGCCGGGCTCGGAGCCGTAGAGAGCCGGGATGTTGCTGATTACCGGGAAGATCGTGCCGCCGCTGCGGGCCGTGTTGGAAGGGGTTCCGGGCGCGAGGACCAGGTCGGCCAGCATGATCGCGTAGCCCAGGCCCAGGGTGCGCCGGCCCAGGAGCTTGACCAGGAGCAGGGCGATGCGCCGCCCCAGGCCGCTCTTGGCGTACCCGATGGAGAAGATGAAGGCGCCGAAGATGAGCCAGACGGTCTTGTCCGAGAAGCCCGCCAGCGCCCACGCCACGGAGGCCGCGGGCGTCGGCGCCACGTAGCACATGATCGCGGCGAAGGAAATGCCGATGAACCCCACGGCCGCGGGTGGCAGGGGCTCCAGGATCAGGCCCAGGATCGTCGCCGCGAAGACGGCGAAGAAGTGCCAGGCCGCGGGCGTAAGGCCCGCTGGAACGGGAAGGAGCCTCAGGATGAGCCAGAAGAGGACTGGGCCGAGGGCCTTCATGACTTTCGTATTCATGGTTGCCTCCTGGATTTGCGTCCAGGATACTCCCGGCAAATTTGACTATGCGAACAACTTGATGGTCTCGTCGAGCTTCCTCAGGACGGCCAGGATCCGGAAGGGCTCGACGGGGAGGAAATCCACGGCGCCCGCAGCCAGGGCGCGGTTCCGCTTGAGGCCCTCGTCCTCGTCCGTGCCCACCAGGATGATGGGCAGGGCGCATTTTTCCTGCTCGACCACCTGCCGGGACAGCTCCAGGGGGCTGGCCAGGCGCAGGTGGTTGTGGATGAGGATCAGTTTCACCCGGCCCCACCCGGTTTCGTCGCCACCGAAGGGCTTGAGGAACGGGCGCACGGGGCCCGTGATGTAGTCGAGGCTGATCACCCCGAACTTCCGGCCCAGGGCTTCGGACATGTGCCGGGCGAACTCCTCCCGTTCCGTGAGGATGAGGATGGTGGGCTCGCGGTCGACCCAGAGCCGCGCCTGGGGCAGGTTGCTGCCCTTGGCCGGGGCCCGGCCCGATTCGAAGCTCTCCCGGTCGCGCTGGGCCTGGATGCGCTGCTGGGTGTCCAGCCACGTGCGGTACTGGCCCAGGAGGGTCTTGTCCACGCGCTCGGTGAACTTCATGCCCACGAAGTTCGCCCCGAAGTAGGCGACCCGGGCCGAAGCGGTCAGGAGCAGGCCGTCCTCCAGCGCCAGGTCCAGGGTGGACTCCTCGCCCATCCTCAGGACGTCCTCGATCTTCTGGGAGGGGTCCTTGAGCGCCAGTTCGAAGCCGTCGTTGCCGAAGCCCCGGATCTCGCCGTCGAGAACCGCGTTCCTGCTGTTGCTGAAGGTGACCGGGGGCGCGACGTCCGGGGCGAAGTGCGCGAGGCGGTTGTCGTCGGCGCGGCGCAGGGTCCGGGGCAGGGTGAAGGCGGCGCAGGGCACGCCTTCCAGGTCCGCGGGACCGACGAAGGCGATGACCGTCTCGTAGCGGAACCCCCGGTCGTCCAGGGTCATGGAGACGCTCTCGTCGGGCGCCAGCGCCCACGTCTCCAGGTCCTTGGGCCCAAGGCGGATCCCGATGCGGCCGGGTTCCTGGAAGAGGATCTGGAACATGCCGCGCTGGTCGCGGCAGCCCAGGGAGACCTTCATTCCGGCCACGCAGAGGCGCTGGAGCATCATGCGGATGGCGTAGGCGTTGTCGATGGTGCGGTCGGAGGCGTTCATGGGTCAGGCCGGAGGAAGCCATCGTTGGAGGGCGCTCTTGAGGTCCACGATGGTGATGGGCTTGGGAATGTAGTCGTCCATGCCGGCTTCCAGGCACCGTTCGCGGTCCCCCTGCATGGCGTTCGCGGTCATGGCGAGAATGGGGGTGCGGCGGTGCGCCCCCTCCCGCTCCCGGATGACTCGGGTGGCCTGGAAGCCATCCATCTCGGGCATCTGGCAGTCCATGAAGACCAGGTCGTAGGCCCCGGCCAGGACCATTTCCACCGCCTCCGCCCCGTTGTTGGCGACGTCGGCGGTGCACCCCAGCTTCCGGAGGATGGCCAGGGCGACCTTCTGGTTCACGGCGTTGTCTTCGGTCACCAGGAGGCGGGCACTGGACTGGGCGCCTGCCCAGGGCGTGGCTTCGGCCACGGCCGGCAGGGGCACGGCGTCCTTGCTGCGTTCGAGCAGCGCCTTGAGGTGGGACTTGCGCATGGGAAGGGGCAGGAATTCCGTGATGGGCAGGGAGGTGGGCTTGCGGGCCTCTTCCTGCTCGTAGAGCGAGTGGGCCATGATGAGGCGGAGGGCATCGAGGCCCGGGGCCGCGTGCACCGCCTGCAGGAACTCCATCATGCCGGCCTGGATGCCGCCTTCGGAGCCGAACACCAGGAGGGTCTTGTCGTCCAGGGGCGCGCAGCGCTCCCGCAGGAGGGCGAGCCCTTCCAGGCTGGGCTCCACGGTGGTCGTCGCGTAGCCCCACTCCTTGAGCTGGGCTTCCAGGACGCGGCCGGTGGCCGGTGGGAGGCCGGCCAGGAAGAAGCGGAAGGGCGCATCGGGCAGCCCCGTGTCCTGGGGTACGTCCTGGGCCTGGAACCGGGCCGAGAACCAGAACAGGCTCCCTTCCCCCTGGACGCTGTCGACCCCGATCCCGCCCTCCATGAGTTCGGCGATCCGCTTGCAGATGGCCAGCCCCAGGCCGGTGCCGCCGTACTTGCGCGTGGTGCTGGAGTCGCCCTGGTAGAAGGACTGGAAGAGCTTGCCGGCGACCTCGGGCGACATGCCGATGCCCGTGTCCTTCACTTCGAACCGGAGGAGCACGGAGGACGCGGTGCGCTCGGCCAGGACCACTCGGATGGTGACCGAACCGGATTCCGTGAACTTGAGCGCGTTGTCGGTGAGGTTCGAGAGCACCTGCCGCAGCCGCGTGGGATCGCCCAGGAGCTTGGTGGGCGCGTCCCCCTGGATCCACGTGGCCAATTCCACGCCCTTGCCGTGGGCCTTGAAGCCGAGGATGGCCAGGAGGTCGTCCAGCAGGCCCTGGAGGTCGAAGCCGATGCGCTCGAGCTCCATCTTCCCGGCCTCGATCTTCGAGAAGTCGAGGATGTCGTTGATCAGCCGCAGGAGCGTCGCGGCGCTGGTGCGGATGGTGGTGGCGTAGTCCATCTGCTCGCCGGAGAGCGTCGTGTTGAGGATCAGCTCGGTCATGCCGATGATGCCGTTCATGGGCGTGCGGATCTCGTGGCTCATGTTGGCCAGGAATTCCGACTTGAGCCCGGCCAGTTGCACCGCCTCGTCCCGGGCCTGGCTGAGTTCCCAGTTCTTCATCTCCATGTCCAGGGCGGCCTGGGCCAGCTGGGCCTCGGAGCGCTTGCGTTCCGTGATGTCGTGGAAGAGCCAGAAGTGGCCGAAGAGATCCTCGCCCGCGTCGATGGGCACGAAGTCCATGGACAGCACGCGGCCGTCGGCGAGGGGGATCTCGAGGCCGGTGGTGACCTTGCGCTCGGCCAGCAGGGAGGATTGCAACTCGAGGAGGTCGGCCGGGTAGAGGAAGGCGTCCAGGCCCATCTCCAGGAGTTCGATGGCCTCGCTGCCGGCGAGGAGATGGGGCGGGGCGGGGATGTTGAACATCCGGCAGAAGGCCTCGTTGATGAGCGCGATGGTGCGGTGCTCGGTCTCCACCAGGATGGCGCCCTGCATGTTCTCGATGAGGGCGCGCAGGCGCGAGGTGAGGGTGTTGAGGGCGGTCTGGGCCAGCTTGCGTTCCGTGATGTCGTTCATGGTGCCGGAGACGCCGATGACGACACCCTCGGAGTCGGTGGTGATGCGCGTGTACATCTCCACCCAGAAGTAGGCGCCCTCCCGCTTTCGGAACTGGAACTCCCCCCGCACCGTGTCCTCCCCGGTCTCCAGGGCGTAGGTGAGCATGTTCAGGTACCGGCCCTTGTCCAGGGGATGCATGTTGCCCAGGAAGGGCTGCCCGAGGCTCTCCTCCACGGAGAAGCCCGTGATCGCGCGCCAGGCGGGATTGAGGAAGGACCAGTTGCCGTCCCGGTCGATCTGGAAAAGCACCTCGCGCAGGTGGTCCACCAGGGACCGGTACCGCGCCAGCTCCGCCGCGGCGGGTCCCGCCGAAAGCCCCTCGTTCATCGACTCCAGGAACGCGGTCCAGGCCGGACCCGCCGGGAGCGGGGCGCCCGAGGCTTCCAGATTCGCCATGTGCTGGGCGAGCAGAGGGTGCATTTCCATGGCGGCAATCGATTCCGGCGTGAGAAAAGGAATCCATCCATACTATCGGTAGGGCCGCTGAAAACCAGGACGGGCGTGCCGGCCCGGAAAAAAATTCTTGTTTTTTTCGCTTTTTGCCCCCATCCTTGGGTAGCCGGTCCCGAACCGTCCCCCGACGCGAATATCCCCCCCTTCCGTTCCCCGGAGCTTCCATGGCCACTGCCAATGATCAGGACGACCGCCTCAAGGTCTTGAACCGCACCCTCGCGGAAATCGAGCGGGCCTTCGGCAAGGGCTCGATCATGAAGCTCGGCGAGCAGCACAACGTCGACGGGATCGAGGTGATCTCCACCGGTTCCATTTCCCTGGACGCCGCCCTGGGCGTGGGCGGCGTGCCCAAGGGCCGGGTGGTGGAGGTGTACGGCCCCGAGGCCAGCGGCAAGACGACCCTGGCCCTGCACATGGTGGCGCAGGCCCAGAAGAAGGGAGGGCTGGCCGCCTACATCGACGCCGAGCACGCCCTGGATCCGGATTACGCCCGCAAGCTCGGCGTGGACATCGACAACCTCTTCATCAGCCAGCCCGACAGTGGTGAGCAGGCGCTTGAGATCTGCGATCAGCTGGTGCGCAGCGGCGCCCTGGACATCATCGTCATCGACTCGGTGGCAGCCCTGGTGCCCAAGGCCGAGATCGACGGGGAGATGGGCGAAATGCAGGTCGGCCTGCAGGCGCGGCTCATGAGCCAGGCCCTGCGGAAGATGACCGCCTCCATCAGCCGCACCAACACCTGCGTCGTGTTCATCAACCAGATCCGAATGAAGATCGGCGTGATGTTCGGCAACCCGGAAACCACCAGCGGCGGCAACGCGCTGAAGTTCTACGCCTCCGTCCGCCTGGACGTGCGCAGCATCCAGAGCATCAAGGGCAACACGGGGGATCCCCTCGTGGCGGCCAAGGATGAGGACTCCTCCGTGGTGGGCAAGAAGACCAAGGTCAAGGTGGTGAAGAACAAGGTCGCGCCGCCCCTGAAGATCGCGACGTTCGACATCATGTACGGCGAAGGCATCAGCCGCATGTCGGAACTGGTGGAGCTGGGCACCCAGCTGGAAATCATCCAGAAGAGCGGATCCTGGTACAGCTACAAGGACTCCCGCCTGGGCCAGGGCGCCGACAACGTCAAGAAGCTGCTCGCCGACAACCCTGAGCTTGCCGATGAAATCGAGGCCCTGATCCGCGCGAAGGTCGGACTGAGGCCCAGCTAGCGGCCAGCAGGGATTCCGGCGGGCGCGTCCCAACCCGGTGCGGGGGGCATCGGGCGGGGAGCCTGCGCCCGCCGGGATCCCGCTGGCTGCCTTGGGGGGGGGCCGCTCAGGGATTCAGGTCCTGTTCCATTTCTGGCGCCAGGGCCCTGATGCGGGCCAAGGCCTCCTCGGCCAGTCCAGGGTGCCTGGCGCGGACGGAGACCTTGTAGAGCTCGCCCCACCACTCCGCGCGGAACGGCTCGTAGCGCAGGGCTAGGCGGTAGTGAGCCATCGCCGCGGGGAGCCGCCCGAGGCTCTGCTCGCAGAAGGCCAGGCGCGCCCAGGCGATGGCTTGGTCGCCAAGCAATTGAAGGCCGCGCTCGAGGGTCAGCGCAGCCTCTTCAAAGGCGCGGGTGTTGACCAGGCTCGCCCCGAGGTTGAGCCAGGCGAGGCCATAGCCGGGGTCGGCCTCCAGGGCCCGCCGGAAGGCGGCATGGGCTTCCGGGAAGCGGTTGAGGGTGTCCAGTTCGGCGCCCAGGTTGTTCCAGGCCCGGGCGTGGTGGGGGTCCAGGGTCACGGCGCGCCCGTAGGCGGCCAGGGCTGACTCGCGCAGGGCCGCGTCCTCCGGCTCCCGGCGGAGGCTCTGGTCCAGGGCCGTGCCCCTGCTGAACCACGCATCGGGGCTTTCCGGGGATTCCTGCACCCACCAACGGGTGAGATTGTTCCAGTTGGCCTCGTTGCGAGGTTCCTGCTGCATCAGGTCCCCGAAATCCACCAGCAGGCGGTCCACCACCACCAGGGGACAGGCCAGGCTCGGCATCACGGAGCGGTCCTGGATGAGAGCGAGCACCCAATCCACGGGGACCGCGAAATCGACACCTGCATTCCGGAACAGGCCAAAGGTGGTGATGCCCGCAAGGCGGCCATCCGCGGTGAACAAACCTCCTCCACTGGAACCAGGCCGGTTGTGGGTGTCGGTCTGGATGAGGAAGTCACCTCGGAAGGTCCAGAGGGCGGTGACTCGGCCCGATTCCGAACGTACGCCATGGCCTCCGGGATACCCCAGCGCCAGGACGGGAAGGCCCTGGCGCAGAGCGCCCGGAGCGACAGGAACGGCGGGGGGGAGCGGCAGGCCCGGCAGGCTGAGAAGGACGAGGTCCCGGTCGGCGGCGAGGCACAGCGCCTCGGCCTGCCAGGTACGGTCGCCCTTCAGGACCCGGATGCGGTAGGCGTTCTTCACCACGTGGGCGTTGGTGGCCACAAAGCCCTGTCCCAGGACGACGCCGCTGCCCTGCTGGAACTGGCCAGGGGCCGTTTCGGCCTGGACGAGGACGACGCTCCTGGCCGCCTGGTCCAGTCCCGGGTCTCCGGTCTGTGCGCCAAGGCTGCAGGCCAGGGCTAGGATGGCCAGAGCCGGGCGGAGCATCAGTCGTCGTTCTGGACGCCCAGGCTCAGGCCGCGGAGGTGCGCGGGCACAGGGCTCGAGGCCTGGCCCGAAAGGGCGCCTGGGTTCGCCTGGTTGGCCATGGCGGCCGTGCTGGGCCGGGGGGCCGCTGCCGGATTCGCGCCCTTGATGAGGGCGGCCATCTGCTCGCCAGTGGCGAAGCATTCCAGCCGGTCCAGTTCCTGGAGCGTCGGGAAGCCTTCGTACCGGAGGCGCCGGGGCCCCCAGATGTCCACGGGGGTGCCGTGCAGCGAGGTGATGCGCGGCAGGGTCTGCCGGAAGTAGATGCCCAGGGGCTTGCCGTCGGCACCGACGAAGGCGACCAGATCGGTTTCGGGAAGGAGGGTGGGCGCGCCTTCCTGCCACGTGGCCAGGCTCACGGAGCGCCCCTGCTGGGTGCGCAGGAGGCCCATGGCCGCGGACACGCCCAGGGCGGCCGGGAGGTGGGGTTCCTGGGCGCGGTAGGCCTCCATCAGGTCGCCCTGGCGAAGCTCGCGCTGGGGCTGGGCGATGGGGTGGGGGTCCTGCAGGTTGGCGGGGAGCAGGTGGTGCTCCACCTGCTGGAAGATGGTGCCGGCGAGACGCCGCCCGGGCCCGGCCAGGCCCGCTGCGATGCCCTCCACCAGCTTGGGCAGGATCACCTGCGGGGCCAGCAGCAGGCAGTCCTCGTTGGGAACGGCCACGAAGGTGTTTTGTCCGGGAAAGAGGCCCGCCCACAGTTCGGGCAGAAGGAGCCGGGCCGAGGCCCGGCCGTCCTCGAACTCGGCCTTGTAGATGCCGGAGGGCAGGCGCTTGAAGGGCTTCCCCTTGGATTTCTCGCGCAGCTGGTCCATGGCCCGTTCGGTCACATCCTCGGCCCCCAGGCCCCAAAGGACCAGCCAGGGCGCGGGCATCACCTGGCCGCAAACCCGGATGCGCATGGCCAGGCCATCGATGTAGGGGCGGTAATGGAGGCCATCCCGCTCGGCCATCCAAAGGGGCACCACCTCGGGCTGGAGGTCGTACTGGGCATCCAGCCAATCGGGAGGAAGCGGCCAGCCACCCGCAACGGTGGCCGCCAGGGCGTCCGCCCAGTGTCCGCGCTCCTCGCCCTTGAGGTGCTGGAATTCACCCTTGAAGGGTTCGAGGCCGGGCAGGTCCGTGGAAATTCCTCGGGCGGCCAGCAGGTCTTCGAGGGAGGGAAGGGGGGTGCGATCAGGGGTGGAGAAGAGACGCGAAAAAAAGGCCATGTGTTTCCCGGGGATGAAATTCCATTTTGACCAAGTTGGCATGCCGCTTTGACGTAATCTGGAGCCATGAGGGCACTGGACTCCCTGGACCGGCCGATGAAGGCCTTGCGCATATCGGTGACGGACCGGTGCAATTTCCGGTGCCCCTACTGCATGCCAAGGGACAAGTTCGGCTCGGACTTCCAGTTCCTGGATCGGAAGGAAATCCTCACCTTCGAGGAGATGATACGCCTGGTGCGGCTCTTTGTCTCTGCGGGGGTCGAAAAGGTGCGGCTCACGGGGGGCGAGCCGCTCCTGCGCCAGGACCTGCCGCTCCTGGTGGAAGGGTTGCGCGCCATCCCCGGCCTCCGGGAAATCACGCTTACAACGAATGGATCATTGCTTGCGACCCAGGCAGCCCCCCTGCGCAAGGCGGGCCTCGACCGGTTGACCATGAGCCTGGATACGCTGGACCCGGAGCGATTCCGGTCCATGTCCGACGCGTCGGTGCCCCTGGAACAGGTGCTGGAGGGCCTTCGCGCCGCGGGCGAGGCGGGTTTCCGGAACATCAAGCTCAACTGCGTGCTCAAGCGGGGCGTGAACGAAGACGACGTGCTGCCCCTCGCGGCCTTCGCGCGGGAGCGGGGGCACCATTTGCGTTTCATCGAGTTCATGGATGTCGGCACCGGAAACGGCTGGTGCATGGACAGCGTGGTGCCCTCCGCGGAGGTGGCCGAGCGCATCGGCGCGAACTGGCCCCTGGAGCGGGTCCATGCCCTGGACGCCGGCTGCGTGGCCCGGCATTACCGCTACCTGGACGGCGGAGGCTGGCTGGGCCTCATCTCTTCGGTGACGGAACCCTTCTGCGCGGGCTGCGACAGGGCCCGGCTCTCCGCCGAGGGTTCGCTCTACACCTGCCTGTTCGCCTCCCGGGGCCTGGACCTCAAGACCGCCCTGCGGGCGGGCGCGGACGATCCCCAGCTCCTGGGCCTGATCCTGGAACGGTGGCGGGTGCGGGACGACCGCTATTCGGAGCTGAGGACCCTGGGCACCTCCCCCCGGACCCGGGTTGAAATGTTCCACATCGGCGGGTGAAAATTATTTTCCGCCTGATAATCTAGGTGCATGATCACCCCCAAGCACACCCTGGTAGCAAGGATCCACGGCGCGAAGGGGCTGTCGTCAAGCCAACGCCGCATCGCGGACTGCGTGCTGGGCCGCATGGGCGAGGCGGCCTTCTGGGGCGTGGAGGAAATGGCCGAGCGAAGCCAGTCGAGCGTCGCCACGGTGGTGCGTTTCGCCCAGAAGCTGGGCTACTCGGGTTTCATGGAACTGCGCCAGGCCCTGGTCGCCCAGGCGAAGAAGCGTTCGTACGGCGGAGAGCGGCTCCTCCAGGCCCCCGAGGAGGCCGCGGCCACCCTCCTGGAAGTGGCCCGGCGGGACGTGCAGAACATCGAGCAGATGGTCCACGGGGTGAACGAACAGCTGCTGCAGGACGTGGTGCGCAGCCTGCGGGAGGCCCGGCACCGGGTGGTGATCGGGCGGGGCGTATCCCAGCTCATGGCCAGCCAGCTGGCCTACCTCCTGACCCAGGCGGGCCTTCCCACCGTGGAGGGGAGCCCGGCGGACTTCGCGGCCCAGGCCTCCAACCTGGGGGCCGGGGACCTGCTGGTGGCCTTCAGCTTCCACCCCTATTCCACCGAAACCCTGGACGCCACCGGCTACGCCCGCAAGCGCGGCCTGCGGATCCTCGCCTTCACCGACAAGCTGGGATCCCCCGTCACCCGCCTGGCCGACCACACCATTCCGGTGGCGGGTGAGAACCTGCTGTATTCCCACAGCATGGCGGCCTTCTCGGTGCTCGCCCACGGCATCGCCACGGCCCTGGCGGCCAGCGACCGGGACCAGGCCATCAAGCGCGTGCGCGAGGCGGACCGCGTGGCCCGTCCCCAGTTCGTCAAAGACGAGTGAGCGCTTCCTGGAGGCAGGCCTCCCATACCTCGTCCGACGCTTCCTCCAGGTAGATCTCCACGGCGTTGCCGGCGGGGCGGGCCTCGGGGTGGGCGGACCAGTCGTCGAACAGGGCATCCAGACCGCTGCGGTCCAGGGACTTGTCCCGGTGGCGGTGGGACTTGCGGATCCGGTCCGGATCCGGGCCCCGCAGGGAGAGTCCGTGGCGGGGTGCGGCGTGGAAGGTGAAGACGGCGGACCAGGTGGCGCCGATGAGCTGATTGAAGTGGAGGAAGGCGCCGTGGTTGGAATGGGTGGTCGTCAGGCTGCGCTTGGGGCCCGTCCACAGGGCCGTCCAGCGCAGGAGGATGGCTTCGGCGCGCTTGCGTTCCGACGCGTGCTTGAGGGCCCCCTGGGCCTTGGTGAAAAAGAAATTAAGGTCTTCCAACTTATACGCTCCCCAGCGACACCGATGCTGTCGTAAATTATGCTGGAAAGAATCCACCCTGGAAGGGGAATCGACCCCATGCGGTCATTCCTCGCCTTTTCTGCCGGAGGACGTCGGACATTGAGGGAGTTCCGCCATGCTTGCGCCTGACCCCCTGCTGGGTCTCCGGTCCTGGGGGGTCGCACCCGCCGGGCTCCTGGCGGGGGCGGTGCTCTGCGTGGCGGGGTGGGCCCTTTACATCCGCGCGCGCCTGAATGGGCGCGACAGCCAACGCCAGGCCCGGTTCGCCGAGGAGGAGCTCAAGGCCTACGTGGACCTGCTGCCCATCGGCGTGCTGACCATCGATGCCCGGGGCGCCCTGGTGCTCTGCAACCGCTCCGCGCCGGGCCTGCTCGGGATCGACCGGGAGGATCTCCAGGCCGTGGCCTGGTGCTCCCCGGAATTCGCCATCATCGACGCGAACGGGGACGGGCTTGAGCCTGAGGAGCTCCCGTGGAACAAGGCGCTGGCCACCGGGCGCCGGGTGCCGGGCGTCGTGGTGGGAATCGAGCGCATGGACACCGGCGACTGGTCCTGGCTTTCGGTGACCGCCCAGCCGCGCTGCGACGGCGACGGGGTCCTGGTGGAGGTGATCTGCACCCTGGAGGATGTGACCCAGCAGAAGACCGCCGAGGCCGAGTTGACCCTCCAGCACCTGCGGGACAGCCTCACCAGCCTGCCCAGCCGGGCACTGTTCATGGAGCGCCTTTCGCGGGCCATCCTCCGCTCCGACCGGCGGAAGTTCTTCTCGGCGGTCCTGTTCCTGGACCTGGACCGCTTCAAGGTGGTCAACGACAGCCTGAGTCATGAGGCCGGCGACAAGCTCCTCATCCAGGTGGCCAGCCGTCTCCGGGGCTGCCTGCGCCCCGAGGACACCGTGGCGCGCCTGGGCGGCGATGAGTTCGCGGTGCTTTTCGAGGACATCACCAGCGTGAACGACGGCCTCCAGGTGGCCGAACGCATCAGCCACAGCCTGGCCACTCCCTTCACCATCAACGGCCAGGAGGTCTTCACCACCTGCAGCATGGGCATCGCCATCAGCACCAGTTCCGAGACCCTCCCCGCCGAACTGCTGCGGGACGCCGAGGTGGCCATGTACCGCGCCAAGGCCAAGGGCGAAGGGTCCCTGGAGATCTTCGATCCCAGCATGAACGCGAAGGCCCTGGCCCGGTTCCAGATGGAAGGCGAATTGCGGCGCGCCCTGGATCGCGGCGAGTTCATCCTGCACTACCAGCCGGTGGTGGGGCTGGGCACCGGCCGGATCGAGGGGTTCGAGGCGCTGGTGCGCTGGAACCACCCAGAGCGGGGCATGGTGCCGCCCCTGGATTTCATTTCGCTGGCCGAGGAGACCGGGCTCATCGTGCCCCTGGGCAAGTGGGTCCTGGAGGAGGCCTGCCGCCAGGCCGGCGCGTGGAACCGGGCCTTCCCGACCGATCCGCCCCGCCTCATGAACGTGAACATCTCGGCCCGCCAGTTCCAGCACAAGGACCTCATTCCGACCGTGCTGGAAGCCCTCCGGGCGGCGGACATGGCGCCCGGAACCCTCAAGCTGGAAATCACCGAGAGCATCATGATGCGGGACCCCCTGGCCTCCCTGGAGGCCATGAAGACGTTCAAGAGCCTGAACATCCACCTGGTCATCGACGATTTCGGCACCGGCTACTCGTCCCTCAGCTACCTCAAGCGGTTCCCGGTGGACACCCTCAAGGTGGACAAGTCCTTCGTGGACGGCCTGGGCAAGGACCCGGAAAGCACGGCCATCGTGGCCGCCATCATCTCCCTGGCCCGTTCCCTGGGCATGCGGGTCACGGCCGAGGGCATCGAAACCAATGACCAAATGGAACATTTGCAGAAGTTAGCCTGCGACCAGGGACAGGGGTACCACTTCTCCAGGCCCCTGGACCGGGACCGGGCCGAGGAGCTGCTGGCGCGGGATCCCCGCTGGTGACGCATCTTTTTTGGAATGAACCTTCCCTTGGTATCTGTCACCTGATATTAATGTTGCACTCCCCGTGCTCCAAAGGTCTAAGCTATCTTCATTCCTTCCAAAGACTGAGGCGTTCATGATCAAAATCGACATCGCCGGCACTCTGATGCAGACCCTTCCCGTGTCCAAGGCCACGGCCCTGCAGGTGGTGGACCTCCTGACCGACCGCATGAAGAAGGCCCTCCTTGACGGTCACCGCATCGAGATCCGCGGCTTCGGCGTGTTCGAACCGCGGCCGCGCAAGCGCGGAATGGGCCGCAACATCAAGACCGGCGCCAGCGTCGACATCCCCAAGGGCCGGAGCATCCGCTTCAAGCCTGGCAAGGACCTGCGCGATATCGAAGTGGGCTGAGGCGGGCCGGAATTCCCGGCGGGTCGGGGGCCGGGCGGAGCCGCACCCCTACTCCTTCGGGTACACCCGCACGCTCTTCCACTGCTTGAGCAGCACCTTGCCGGGCGGGAACCCGCGGGGCTTGGACACGTCCGCGGCCCTGCAGTAGTGCACCTCCACCTTTCCGCCGTCCCGCGCCTTGCTGAAGAAGGCCGCCAGTTCGGCGGCGCGTTCCACCACCGGCCGCGGGAATTCAGAGATTCGGTCGGGGTTGCGCACCACCACATGGCTGCCGGGCGTGCTGGCCACGTGGAGCCACAGGTCCAGGGGGGCGGCCACCTTGAACGTGAGCTGGTCGTTGTCCGCGTCGCCCTTGCCGATGAGCACTTCGAACCCGTCCACCATGACGGAGCGGAAGGCCCGGCCCTTGCCGTCGCTCCTCGCCGTCTCTTTCTTCTCCATGGGCTTCCTCGCGCGCTGGGGGGGCCTTTCCGCCTGGGGCGGCGCGGCCTCCTTGTGTTCAAGTTCCAGGAACTGCCTTGCCAGTTCCCGCTCCAGTTCCTCCACCCGGGCCACGCCGCGTTCGGCGCGCTTGACGGCGGCGAACCAGATCTGCACCGCATCCTCGGCGCGCCGGCCCTCGGGGAGGACCACCTCCGTTCCGTCCAGCAGCGTCACCTTGTGCGTGGCGCCCTTCAGGCGGTAGAGCTCGGCGGACAGCGCGGTGGCCCGGGCCCGGAATTCCAGCCCCGCGCGGTGCTTCTCCTTGTCCGAGGCCAGGGCGGTGCGGTATCTCTCCAAGCGTTTGCGCTCGGCCACGAGCCTGCGGTCGGTGCGCGCCTGCCTGGGGGCCAGGACGATGCGGGCCGCCCGTTCCAGGGACCAGGACCGGTGCCGGGCCAGAAGGGTCCCCTCCCCCGGGAGGACGTCGGGGACCCGGCCGTCCAGGGCGGCCTGGAGATCGTCGCCATGCCGCTCCTTCCAGCGCAGGAAGGCGGGGGGCTCCACGCGCGGCTCGGGGGCCACGGGCGCGATGGCCTGGCCGAGACCCATGCGCGCGGCATTGAGGTCGAGGCCGTCCAGGCGCAGTCCGGCGCGCCCCGGGAAGGCCTGGAAGGCCAGACGCGCGGCCTCGATGCGGCCGGTGACGGCCCGGCGGCGGAAGATGAGGCCCACCCAGCGCTCCCGGGGGTCGCCCTCCACTTCGGTGAGCCGGGCGCCCTTGAGCTCCTGGCTCCAGCGCCGGGAGAGGTCCGGTTTGGCCTCGGCCTTGAGCTGGAGGTAGGCTTCGTCCTTGTCGTGGAGGAGCCAGAGCTCGGGCGCCGGGTTGAGCAGGAAGACCCAGGAAAGACCCGGCTCCAGCCCGGCCCGGCGGTCCGGGGCCCACTGCAGGGCAAGGGCCCGGGGCGAGCACCAGGCGTTCTGCACGGCGCCTTCCCCGGCCTGGAGCCGGGCGCAGGCCAGGGCGAGGAGGAGCGGGGCGTCCATCAGAGCAGCTGCAGGATGGCCTCGGTGGGCAGGACCACGGCGAACTCGCCGTGGAGTTCCGTGAGGCCGGCGTCGTGCAGCGCCTGGGCGGGGATGGTGTTGCCGTCCATGTCCTCCAGGTCGAAGGCGGCGCAGGCGTCCCGGACCACCACGGTCTTGAAGCCCAGGTCGCAGCTGAGCCGGGCGGTGGTGGACACGCAATGGTTGGTGGTGAACCCGGCGATCACGAGGCGGTCAATGCCCCGCTCGCGCAGGTGCGCCTCCAGGCCCGTGCCCACGAAGGCGCAGTGCGCGCTCTTGCGGAACTCGGCCTCCCCGGGCAGCGGCGCGGTACCGGGCTTGAACCCGTTGCCGGGCTCCCCGGGGAAGAGCGGGGAGTTGGGATCGCGGCTGTCGTGCCGGACGTGGACCACGGGCATGCCCTGGGCGCGGAAGGCGCGGGCGAGGGCGGCCTGGTTGGCCTCGGCCTGGGGGTTGTTGCGGGGGCCCCAGTAGGGTTCATCGAACGCCAGCTGGACGTCGATGAGGAGGAGGGCGGTGCTCTTGGGCAACATGGGCCTATCCTACTCCCCTTTCACGCGTTTTCGGGCGGCCCCTGGGGGGCCTGGAATTGAACGATGGCGACGCTCGCGAGGATGACGGCCATGCCCGCCAGCAGCCGCGGACCGAAGGGTTCGTGCAGGAAGGCGGAACCCAGCAGCACCGCCACCAGGGGGTTCAGGTAGGCGTAGGTGCCCATGCGGGTAGGGGGCCACACCTTGGCCAGGTAGGCGAAGGCGCTGAAGGCCACCACCGACCCGAAGACTGTGAGGTAGCCCACCGCCAGGGCCGCCTTGGCCGTGACCGGCGCGTGGAGGAACCCGCCGGTGAAAGGCACCAGCAGGAGCGCCAGGAGGCCCCCGGCGCCCATCTGCACCGCCACCTGCCCCAGGAGGCCGTGGCCCCGCACGTGGCGTTTGCCGTGCAGGGTGCCGTAGGCCCAGGTCGCGGTGGCCAGGAGGATCGCGGTGATGCCCCCCGCATGCAAGGAGGCCTGTCCCGGCCGGGACAGGATCACCACCCCCAGGAGGCCGAGGCCCAGGCCGGCCCACCGGCGCAGGCCCAGGGCCTCCCGGCCCAGGATGCCGTAGAGCAGGGGCGTCATGGAGCAGAGGACCGCCGTGACGCCGCTGGCCACGAAGCCCTCGGCCCAGGTGATCAGGGCATTGGAGCAGCCCAGGAGGAGCACGCCCACGAGGGCCAGGTGGGGCAGGTCCCGGCGCAGGGGCAGGTCCTCGCCCATGAGGCGGGAGAGGCCGAAGGCCACGGCCCCGCCCAGGAGGTAGCGCGTGGCCACCATGCCGAAGGGCGTGAACGACGTGATGCCCAGGGCGATGGCGAAGTAGGTGGAGCCCCAGACCAGGGCACAGATGGCGTAGGCGATCCAGGCCTTCACGGATTCTCCGACGGGAAGGGCGACGGGCCGATCTTCTCGAAGTAGGTCTTGAGGACCATGGTGGTGCGGGTGGTCACCTGGGGCCCGAGGGTCTTGATGCGCCGGAGCCGCCCGTGGAGGTCCAGGGGGGTTTCGGCCACCACCTTGAGCAGGAGCCAGTCGGCGCCCGCGGTGCTGTAGGCGGCCAGCACGTCGGGTTCGGCCTCCAGGGCGTGGAGGAAGCGGTCCTCGGCGCCCTCGTCGCCGCCAGAATGGAAGCGCACCGCCACGAAGGCCACGCAGGGCTTGTTCACGGCTTCGGGGGTGACGTTGGCGCTGTAGCCCGACAGGACGCCCTCGGCCTCCAGGCGCTTGATGCGGTCGATGACGGTGGGCCGGCTGACCCCGAGACGCTCGGCGAGTTCGGCGTGGCTGATGCGCCCCTCCTTCTGGAGGGCGGCCACCAGGCGGCGATTCAGATCATCCATGATCAAACTCTTGGACATGGCCCGGCTCCTGAGACTCTGAAACAATAGGTTCTCATACCTGGGGTCCGGCGGGTCCCAGCCAGCGGGATCGAGGCGACCATGGACTTCAACCACCCCCACACCGACCGCAGCTTCTTCCTCATCGCGGGGCCCTGCGTCATCGAGTCCCGGGAGCACGCCCACTTCCTGGCCTCCCAGCTGCAGGACCTGGCCGATTCCCGCGGCATCCCCTTCCTGTTCAAGGCCAGCTTCGACAAGGCCAACCGCACGTCCCTGGACAGCTACCGCGGCACCTCCATGGAGGAGGGCCTGGACATCCTTTCCGAGATCCGCACCCGCCACGGCGTTCCCGTGCTCACGGACGTCCACGAGTCCACCCAGTGCGCCCAGGTGGCCGCCGCCGTGGATGTGCTCCAGATACCCGCCTTCCTGTGCCGCCAGACGGACCTCCTCCTGGCCGCGGGAGCCACGGGTCGCGCCGTGAACATCAAGAAGGGCCAGTTCCTGGCGCCCTGGGACCTGGCCCATGCCGTGGAGAAGGTCCGCGGCGTGGCCGGCCACGGCCCCGTTTGGGCCACCGAGCGGGGCTCCAGCTTCGGCTACGGCAACCTGGTGGTGGACTTCCAGGGCTTCCCCCACCTCCGCCGCACCGGATGCCCCGTCATCTTCGACGCCACCCACAGCGTCCAGAAGCCCGGCGCCCTGGGCAAGACCACCGGCGGCGCCCGGGAGATGATCCCCGCCCTGGCCCGGGCCGCGGCCACGGCGGTGGACGGGTTCTTCTTCGAGGTGCACGAGGACCCCGCCAAGGCCCTCAGCGACGGCCCCAACGCCATCCGGCTGGACGCCTTCGGCGCCCTGCTCGACCAGGTGCTCGAGGTGTGGCGCGCGTCCCGGGCCGCCCTGCTGGCCGACCCCGCAGGGATGCCCCCGGGCGTCTAGACCCCCGCGGCGTACGTCAGGTTGAGGAGCGCCATGGCGCGGGTGACCTTGCCCACGCTGTTGCGCTTGGTGTTGGTGTACTGGATGCCCTTGGCGTCCAGGGCGTCGTAGTCGAAGTTGCCCTGGTGGCTGAGGTCGACACAGAGCGCGTCGGGCTTGATCCAGGCGGTGGGGATGCAGTAGCCGTCGGCGGGCACGGCGCTCACGATGACGTCGGCCATGCGGATGAAGCCCTCGAGGTGGGCCGGGTTGGTGTGGTGGTGGCAGAGGATGGGGGTGGCCTTGAGGTTGGCCACCATGGCGGTGATGGGCCGGCCGATGCGCAGGCTGTCGTTGATGCACAGCACGGTCTTGCCGTCGAAGTAGTCGCCGCCGAAGCCGCGCTTGATGACCTTGATGACGGCGCGGCCGGTGCAGGGCACCATGCAGACCCGGTCGATCCCTTCCGACATGCGCTTCCGGAACTTGTTCAGGTAGCCGATGTTGATGGAATGCAGCCCCTCGATGTCCTTGCCCGGGGCCACCAGGTCCATGATCTCGTCGTCCTTGAGCTCGTCGTAGCGCAGGGGGTAGAAGATGAAGATGCCGTTGGTGCCGGGATCCTGGTTGAGGTGGGCGATGAGCTTGACCACCTGGATGCCGCTTCCCACCTCGTGAATGGAGGGACGGATGCCCAGCTCCTCGCAGTCCCGGACCAGGAGGTCGCGGTACAGCACGCTGCCGGGGTCGTTGCTGCCCAGGATCACCCCCAGTCCGGGCGCGGAGCCGAGCTTGTGGATGTTGGATTTCACCCGGTCCCTGTAGTGCTGCGCCGTCTCAACGCAGTCAAGCTTGCCGGTGGGCTGGAAGGTCATTGGGCACCTCGCCTTGATTCTACCGGGTTAAGATGGCGGCATGGTAAGGAAGCCCCCCGCTCCCACCCCCCTCTCGGACCGGCTGAAGGCGGCCTACCCCGACGCCCGCTGCGCCCTGGATCACCTGGACCCCTTCCAGCTGGTGGTGGCCACCGTGCTCAGCGCCCAGTGCACCGACGCCCGGGTGAACATCACCACCCCCGCGCTGTTCCGGCGGTATCCGGATCCCGCGGCGCTGGCCGCCGCCGACCTGGGGGAGCTGGAGGGCCTCATCCGCTCCACGGGCTTTTTCCACAACAAGGCCCGGAACCTCAAGGCCATGGCCATGGCCCTGGTGGAGCGCCACGGCGGCGCGGTGCCCGATACCCTGGAAGCGTTGTCGGCGCTGCCGGGCGTGGGCCAGAAGACGGCCAACGTCGTGCTTTCGAACGCCTTCGGCATCCCCGCCCTGCCGGTGGACACCCACATCTTCCGGGTGGCCCGCCGCCTGGGGCTCTCGGAGGGCAACACCCCGGAGAAGGTGGAGGCCGACCTCTGCCGCCACTTCCCGAGGGAGGACTGGATCGATGTGCACCACCAGCTCATCCTCCACGGCCGGCGGGTGTGCGACGCGCGCAAGCCCGACTGCGCGGGATGCGTGCTGCGGGATCTCTGCCCCACCGGCATGGGACGCATGGCCGACCCCCACTCGGGCCGGATGCTGGGCTCGGCCGGCGCCACCGGGAAGGCCGCGCCCGCGGCGGCGCCCTCGGCCCCGGGACCCGGCCCCCTGCGCATCATCTCCCTGGTGCCCAGCGTCACCGAGCTCCTGGTCCAGTGGGGCCTGGCCTCGCGCCTGGCGGGCCGGACCACCTACTGCGTGGAGCCGCCCTGGATCCGCGCCACCGTGCCGCCCATGGGCGGCACCAAGAACCCCGACATCCCCCGCATCCAGTCCCAGCGCCCGGACCTGGTGATCCTGGAGCGGGACGAGAACACGCTGGAAACCGCCCAGGCCCTGGAGGCGGCCGGCGTGCCCCTGCTCGTGCTGGAGATCCGCTCCCTGAAGGACTGCCTCAAGGCCTTCCGGATCCTGGGCGACGCCGTGGGCGCGCCCGAAGCCGGCCGGGCCCGGGAGGCCTCCCTGAAGGCCCTGCTGCGACCCGCGCGGCGGAAGGGGCGCCGGACCCTCACCCTCATCTGGAAGGACCCCTGGATGAGCGCGGGGCCCGACACCTACGTGTCGGACCTGGCGCGCCAGGCGGGGCTCCTCCCCGTGGGGCCGGACCGCTACCCCGTGCTGGCCGACGCCGATCTGGAGGCCCTGGCGCCCCAGCTGGTGCTGCTGCCCAGCGAACCCTACCGCTTCACCCGCCGCCACCGCGACGAGCTGGCCCGGCGTCTTCCGGACGCCGAGGTGCGCCTGGTGGACGGCAGGGCCTTCACCTGGTACCTCAGCCGGTCCGAAGCCGCCCTGGGGCAGCTTCGCGACCTTCTGGAAGCACCTAGCTCTTGAGGAACTTCAACATCTCCGCGGGCTTCTGGAAGCCCATGGTGCGCCGGAGCTCGCGGCCTTCCGCGTCCAGGACGATCACGGTGGGATAGCTGCGGATCTGCAGCTTCGTGGCCAGGTCCTTGCGGACCTTGTCCGTGTCGATGCGGATGGCGATGGCGTTCTCCTTGATCCAGGAGGCCACGGCGGGGTCGGGCCAGGTCTTCTCGTCCAGTTCCTTGCACTGGGCGCACCAGTCGGCGTAGGTGTCGACCAGGACCACCTTGTTGCCGGCCTTGGCCTGGGCCAGGGCGCCTTCCAGGTCCTGCTCCATCCAGCCCTTGGGTCCCTTGGCCTCGGCGGAGGCGGCGCCGCCGCGGGGCAGCAGATCCAGGCCCAGCCCCCCCTCCACGGCCCGGATGCCCAGGAGGATGCCCAGGGCCAGGGCCAGGAGGCCGGCGCCCTTGCGCAGGCCGGCCACCAGCGTCCCGGCCGGGCCGAAGGCCTCCAGGACGGGCACGGCCACGAGGAGGACGAGGCTCCACAGGGCGAAATTCGTCCACTCGGGCACGAGGAGGCGGATGTTCCAGGCGGCGAAGCCCAGCACCACCAGCCCCATGACGTGCTTGAGCTTTTCCAGCCAGTCGCCGGAGCGGGGCAGGGCGGCCGAGAAGGTGCCCGTCACCAGGAAGAGCACCCCCATGCCCAGGGCGAAGGTGAACAGCTGGGCGGCGCCCATCAGGACCTGTCCCTTCTGGGCGATGGCCAGGAGCACCGTCCCGATCACGGGACCGACGCAGGGAGCCGAGAGGGGTCCCAGCACCAGGCCCATGACGAAGGCGCCCCCGAAGCCCTTGCGCGGGCCGCCGCCCTGGAGTTTCTGCTGGAGGGCGTCGGGAAGCCGGATCTCGAAGGCCCCGAACAGGGAAAGCGCGAACAGGCCGAACAGGACGGACACGGGGACCAGGAAGGCCGGGCGCTGGGCGAAGGCGCCGAAGGTGGCGCCGCTCTTGGCGGCCACGACGCCCAGGAGGGTGTAGGTCACCGCCATGCCCAGGACCAGGCTCAGGGACAGGGCGAAGCCGCGGGCCTTGCCGCCGCCCTTGGCGCCGATGATGGCCATGGTGATGGGGATCATGGGATAGACGCAGGGCGTGAGGGAGGCCCCCATGCCGAAGAAGAAGATGCCGAGGAAGACCCAGACCAGCCCTTCCCGGGGCGCGGGGGCGGGGGCCGGGGAGGCGGCGGACTGGGGCGCGGGGACGGCGGCGGGCGGCTCCGCGCCCACGGGGACGGCCGCGGCCGCCGGTTCCGCGGGGGCCTTGGCCGCCAGGTCCGGGATCTCAGAGGCCTTCACCTTCAGGACCTTGTCCGTGGGGGGGAAGCAGACGCCGCCCTCGCCTTCGGTGCAGGGCTGGTACTCCACCACCAGGTCCACGTCGCCCTTGAGGCCTTCGCCCGCGACGGGGATGACGACCCGGTCGTGCCAGATGCCGTCGCCCAGTTCGTCCTTTTCCTTCGTGGGGGGCATGGGGCCGGCCTTGAGGGTGCCCTTGGCGCCCTCCTTGAGGGCGACGGACATGAACGCGGCCTTGAGGTGGGCGCCCTGGGGGACGGTGACCACCACGGCGCCCTTGCGCAGCGCCACCTGGACGTCCCGCTCGGGATCGAAGCCCTTCGGGGACTGTGCCTGGACCCCGCTGCAGGCCAAGAGCAGCAGTGCGGTCAGGAATGCTGGCAACCCGCGCATCCATCCTCCAACGGGCCGGCAGGCCCACCCTCCATGATGCCAGCGGCGGGCGGGCCCGGCCATCGCCAGGATCTCCAGGGCCGGGAACCTGGATAGAATGGAGCATGGGGACCTTCCTCCAGTCCGTACGCCGGCCCTTCGTGGCCGACCATTTCCACGACCTGCCGGGGTTCGTGGAGGCCCGCCACGGCCACAACTGGGAAGCCGAAGTCACCTGGGCCGGCGGCGAGGACCCGGGACCGGCCCTGGACGCCTGGGTGGCCCGCATGGACTATTCGCTCCTGAACCTGCAGGAGGCCCTGGCCGGGCGGAATCCCACCGCCGAACTCCTGGCCCAGGACCTCTTCCGCTGCCTGGAGGCCGGGGGCCTCCGCGTGGAACGTGTCAAGGTGCGGGAGAAGGCCAACTACTGGGCCGCCTGTTCCCGGGAAGCCCGGTGAGGCGCGGAACCGCCTCCGGCTTCCTGCGCGTGGTGCCGGTCCTGGCGGGCCTGGCCCTGCTCCACTGCGGGAAGGAAGCCCCCCCGCCGCCCCCGCCTCCGGCCCCGTCCACGGCTCCGGCCCTGGACCCCTGGAGCTGGCACTTCGTGGGGGGTCTCCTGGTGATCACCGGCGAGGTGGAAGACACCGTGGAGGTGACCCTCAAGGGCACCACCCTGAACGAGACCCGCACCCTGCCCTTCGGACCCGTCCGCTGGGAACTGCTCCGGCCGCCCCCAGGCGAGGTGGCCGAACTTCGGGCCCATGGCAAACTGCTGATGAAATTCGAATACGACAAGGAGCCGCCGCCCCGCACCCGGGCGGCCGCACCGATCCCCCTGCCCGAGGCGGCTCCCCGGGCCGCCGGGCCACCTCCCGCCCCCCAGCGTCCCGTCACGGCCCCCATGGCCCCGCCCCCGGAGGCCGCTTCATCGCCAGGTCGTTCCGCGCCCCGGCAGGAACCTGCCCGGCCGGCACCCGCCCCCGTGCAGCCACCCGCCTCCGGGTCCCTGGCCGGCGCCTCCAAAACGCGGCCTACCGGTCGGCCGGAACCCACCCGGCCGGCAGCTGTTCCTGCCCAGCCACCCACCTCCGGACCCCTGGCCGGTGCCTCTGGAACCCGGCCTACCGGTCGACCGGAACCCGTCCGGCCGGCGCCCGCTCCGGTCCAGCCGCCCGCCTCCGGGTCCCTGGCCGGCGCCTCCAGAACCCGGCCTACCGGTCGGCCGGAACCCGTCCGGCCGACGCCCGCTCCGGTCCAGCCGCCGGCCTCTGGGTCCCTGGCCGGCGCCTCCAGAACCCGGCCTACCGGTCGGCCGGAACCCGTCCGGCCGACGCCCGCGCCGGTCCAGCCGCCGGCCTCTGGGTCCCTGGCCGGCGCCTCCAGAACCCGGCCTTCCGGTCGACCGGAACCCGTCCGGCCGACGCCCGCTCCGGTCCAGCCGCCCGCCTCAGGGTCCATGGCCGGCGCCTCCCAGGCCCGGCCTTCGGGTCGGCCGGAACCAGGCCGGCCGACGCCCGCTCCGGTCCAGCCTCCTCCCTCCGGGTCCATGGCCGGGAACGCCAAAGCGCGGCCTTCCAATCGGCCGGAACCCGTCCGGCCGGCGCCGGCTCCGGTCCAACCGCCTCCTTCCGGGTCCCGGGCCGGCGCTTCCCAAATGCGGCCTTCCGGTCGGCCGGAACCCGTCCGGCCGACGCCCGCTCCGGTCCAGCCGCCCGCGCCCGCGTCCACGGCAAGCGGGCAGCGTCCCCAGGCAACCCCCCCGCCCCGGCCCCCGGCCCCGGTGATGGTGGCGCGGTCCACCTCCAACGTGCCCGCGGCGCCATCGCCCTGGGCCAAGCCCGTGGCGCCGCCTCCGGTGAAGCTTCCGGAGGGGTCCGCCAAGGACTGGCCCGGCGCCGGCGAAGGGGTGAACCTCCTGCGGGGGCCCAAGGGCGACCGCCGCATCTGCATGACCTTCGACGGCGGCTCCACCTCGGAGGTGGCGCTGGACGTGCTGGACGCCCTCAAGGCCCGCAACATCCGCACGACGATCTTCCTCACGGGCGACTTCATCCGCAAGTACCCCGACCTGGTCCGGCGCATCGACCGGGACGGCCATGAGATCGGCAACCATACCCTCACCCACCCGCACCTGGCCCCGGGCATGCGGCGCGACCCCCGGTGGACCCGCGAGCGGGTCCAACAGGAGCTGCTCGAGGCGGACCGGGCCCTGTTCCGGCTGCTGGGGCGGCCCATGGACCCCATCTGGCGGGCGCCCTTCGGGGAGCACACGGCCGAGATCCGCAAGTGGGCGGAGGAACTGGGCTACCGCCACGTGGGCTGGAGCGAGGGCGCCGACACCCTGGATTGGGCCACGGTGAAGGAGCGCAAGCTCTACCGCACCGGCAACGCCATCCTGGACCGCCTCCGGGCGCGCATGGAAAAGCTCGACGGGGACGGGCTCATCGTGCTCATGCACCTGGGTTCCGGCAGGCCGAGCGGGGACCGCCCTGGCCAGGTGCTGGGGCCCTTCCTGGACCGGGCCTTGCAGGACGGCTGGCACTTCGTCCCCATCGGCGAGTACGTGAAGGGCCTGGGCAAGCCCAGGTGGGAACCGGTCCGGCGCGTGGCCCTCCTGCGCTAGACTCAGTATCCATGACCGGAGGAAGCGTGAAAGGTATGGGCAGGATCCTGCTCAGAGTGCTGGCAGGGGCCTTCGCCCTGGTGATGGGCCTATCGCTCATGAGCTATCACCCGCTGGACCCCCATCCCTTCTCCCAGGGCGGGGTGGGGATGCCCATCAACAACCTGTGCGGAACCTTCGGGGCCCTCCTGGCCGGAACCCTCCAGACCCTGGTGGGCGCCGGCGCCTGGCTCGTGCCCATGTACATCCTCTGGGAATGCTTTCCCTCGGGCACGACCCTCTGGCCCCGGCGCATCGCCTGGGGCGCCCTGGCGCTTTCCGTGTGGACGCTCCTCGGGGGCCTGGGGCCCCGGCTCTGGCACGGGGAGGGCTCCCAGGTCATCGCCCTGCGCTGGGGAGGGTGGCTGGGACAGACCCTGTGGCCCCCCTGCCGCAGGCTGCTGGGGCCCGTGGGGCTCCCGCTGGTGCTGGCGCTGCTCATCACCCTGGCGCTGATGCTGCTGGCGCCCGTGCTGGCGCGGAGCACCGGCAACGTCGTGGCGGGGTGGCTGGGAAAGAGCGCCCTGCCCTGGTTCAAGCCGCTGCCCGCCAAGGGCGCCCGCACCTTCATCGCGATGATCCGGCGCCCCTTCCTGCGGGTGTCGGCCCAGCGGGACGTGCCGGACCTGGACGCCCAGGACGCGGTGGAAATGTCCCGCGAATCCGAACGGCGCCGGCAGGAGCAGGAAGGCATCGACGCCATGGCCCGGGCGATGGAGGCCTCCGCCAGCTACCGCAAGAACAACCGCGGCGGGGAGCTGGAACTGCCCGTCATCCATTCCCTGCACCTGGACGTGGGCCCCGAGGACATCCCCGAGGACCCGGCCATCCTCATCTCCGAGCGGTACGGGACCCCGGCCGAACCCCTCCCGCCCCCCGTGCTGCTGCGCAACCTGCCCCCGCCGCCCCCGCCCAAGGCCCCGCTGGTGGCCCCCAAGGTGGAGAAGGACGGCTACGGCCGTGTGGTGGAGCAGCAGCCCCTGGGGCTCACCGAACCCACCCCGGCGCACCCCCTGCCGGCCCTGCCCGCCCCCAAGCCCCGTCCCGCGGCGCCCCGGGAAGCCGCACACCCGCCCGCGGCGGCCAAGGCCGCCCCACCCAAGGCCGCCCCCGAGGAGGTCGCGGGGACCGGCATCGTGGACCGGCTGGAGCTCCCGCCCCGGCGGCTCTTCGATCCACCCCAGGCCGAGCACCGCCAGGACCTGGCCCTGCTGGAGGCGACCCGGGCCCTGGTGCAGGCCAAGTTCACCGAGTTCAAGGTCAAGGGTACGGTCACGGGGCTCCAGCCGGGGCCTGTGGTCACGGTCTACGAGTTCCAGCCCGACCCCGGGGTGCCCGTGGCCAAGGTGCTGAGCATGGAGGAGGACCTGGCCCTGGGCCTCCAGGCCGAGAAGGTGCGCATCGACCGGATCCCGGGCCGCAACCTGGTGGGCATCGAGGTGCCCAACCGCCACCGGGAGGTCATCAGCTTCCGGGAGGTGGTGGACAGCCCCGCCTTCCGGGACCCTTCCCAGAAGGACGCCCGCAGCCTGCTCACGCTGGCCCTGGGCAAGGACATGGCGGGCCACCCCGTGGTGGCCGACCTGGCCAAGATGCCCCACCTGCTCATCGGCGGCTCCACCGGCAGCGGCAAGAGCGTGGGCGTCAACGCCATGATCTGCTCCATCCTCCTGCGCGCCATGCCCAACGAGGTAAAACTCATCCTGGTGGACCCCAAGATGGTCGAGCTGGGCATCTACGAGGACATTCCCCACCTGTGGGCGCCGGTGGTCACCGACATGAAGGAGGCCGGCCGGGTCCTGAAGTGGGTGGTGTCCCAGATGGAGGACCGCTACAAGCGCCTGGCCCTGCTTTCCGTGCGCAACCTGGAGGGATTCAACGCCAAGGTGGTGGAGGCCGGCGGCGAGATCGACATCAGCGACCGCACCCCCAACCCGCGCTGGCCCGAACGGCCCCCGGTGCTGGAACACCTGCCGTACGTGGTGGTGGTCATCGACGAGCTGGCCGACCTCATGATGGTCTGCCGCGCCGAGGTGGAGGAGAGCATCGCCCGCATCGCCCAGAAGGCCCGGGCCGTGGGCATCCACCTGGTCCTCGCCACCCAGCGCCCCTCCGTGGACATCGTCACGGGCGTGATCAAGGCCAACCTTCCCAGCCGCCTCAGCTACCGCGTCAACACGAAGATCGACAGCCGCACCATCCTGGATTCGGGCGGCGGCGAGCAGCTTCTGGGCAAGGGGGACGCGCTCTTCCTGGCCCCCGGCAATGCCCGGCCCAAGCGCATCCATGCGCCCCTGCTCACCGAGGAGGAGACGCTGCGCCTGGTGGAATGGCTCAAGGAGCGCGGGCGCCCCGACTACAACCGCGCCCTGCTGTGCGCCATGGAGACCGAGGACGAGCTGGCCCTGGGCGGCGCGGAGGAGCCCGCCGCCGGCGGCGACGACATCTACGACCGCGCGGTGGCGGTGGTCAAGCGCGAGCGCAAGGCCTCCACGAGCCTGCTCCAGCGCAAGCTGAACATCGGCTACGGCCGCGCCGCGCGCATCATCGACCGCATGGAGGACGAGGGCATCATCGGCGGCGACCGCGGCGCCGGCAAACCCAGGGAAGTGCTCGCAGGGGAGGAATGAGGATGCGCATGCTGGTGGCTTTCGCGTGTGTGCCGCTGCTCGCGGCTCCGCTCACCGACGCCCAGAAGGCGCTGTGCGCCAAGGGGAGCCGTTTCGAGCGTGCGGGATGGATCTACCTGCACCTGGAAGGCGGGCCCCGGGCCCGGGGCTTCCAGCACGGGTACCTGCTCGCGCGCGAGATCCAGGGCGGCCTCGTGGCCATCCGCAGGGGCTGGGAACGGGACACCGCGACGTCCTGGGCGAGCCTGGTGGAGAAGGCGACGGTGTTCTTCGTGCCGGGCATCGACGCCGAGAACCTCGAGGAGCTGGCGGGCATGGCCGAAGGGCTCGCCGCCGCCGGCGTCGCCACCACCCGGAACGAGCTCGCCGTGTACAACGGCTCGACCGAACTTTCCGGCTACTGGTGGCCGCAGGAGCTGGCCCGGATCCGCAACGCCCGGCCCGAGCCCCGGGTGAAGGAGTCCTGCAGCGCCTTCATCGCCATCGGCTCCTACACCGCCGGCGGCGAGCTCGTCATGGGCCACAACAACATGAGCGGCTTCCAGGACCCCCAGACCAACCTGGTGCTCGACATCGTGCCCGACAAGGGCCACCACATCCTCATGCAGGGCGTTCCGGGCTGGATCCACAGCGGCACGGACTTCTTCATCACGGACGCCGGTCTCGTGGGCACCGAGACCACCATCGGCGATTTCCAGCCCTACGAGGAGGGCGGCGTTCCAGAGTTCGCGCGCATGCGCCGCGCAACCCAGTACGCCGACGGCATCGACAGCTGGTGCGCGATCATGAAGACCGGCAACAACGGCGGCTACGCCAACGCGTGGCTGCTGGGCGACATCAACCGCAAGGAGATCGCGCGCCTGGAGCTGGGCCTGCGCTACGTGGGCTTCGAGCGCAAGGCCGACGGCTACTTCACGGGTTCCAACATCGCCGAGGATCCGCGGATCCTCCGCTTCGAGACCACCACCCGGGACACCGACATCACGACCTCCAAGGTGGCCCGCCGCCTGCGGTGGCGCCAGCTCATGGCGCAGCACCGGGGGAAGATCGACGTGGCGCTGGGAAAGGCGTTCGAGGCCGACCACTGGGACGTGTCGCGCCGGGAGGAGCACCCCGGGGGCCGTACCCTGTGCGGCCATTTCGAGCTGGAGACCGAGTCCCCCGGTGATGTCCCCTACGATCCCTCGGGCACCACCGACGGGAAGGTCCTGGACGCCTCCATGGCCCGGCGGATGGCCTTCGCCGCGCGCTTCGGCACCGCCTGCGGACGGCCCTTCGACGCACCGAAATTCCTGGCCGAACACCCGCAGTTCGAGTGGCTGAAGGGCATCCTGCCCAGCCGCCCCACCCAGCCCTGGGTGGAGTTCAGGGCCGGCGAGACGCGCTGATCAGGAAGCCGGGGCTTCGGCCCTGGGCTTTCGGGGCACCACCCAGACGCTCCGGTCCTTCCTGGGCGCAGGGCCCTCGGCGTGGCAGGACCCGCAGGAGGCCAGGCGCGGGTCGTCCCCGCGCCAGTAGGCGCTGGCGGCGCCCTGCGTCTCGGCCCTGCGGGCCTCGGGCACCTGGGGCCAATAGAAGGTGAGCCGGGGCTTGCCGTCCGTGCCGGTCTCCAGGGCGTACAGCGGGCCCTGCTCGAAGCCTGGGCGGCCCCAGCGGTCCTCCAGGGTGTTCATGACCACCAGGGCGCCCGCGGGGAGCTTCTCGCCGGCGCGGTAAGCCTGCTCCGCCCCGGGGCTCACCCACACGCGGATCCAGCGGTTGCCGTGGGGCCCGGACTTCACCGGCTCGGCGTGGAGGGCGCGAAGGGCGAGGTAGTTCAGGGCGCGCACGGGGGCCTGGGCCTCGGGGTCCTGGGGCGCCGGGGCCGGGGGCGGCGGTGCCGGGGCCGGGGCGGGTGTGGCCGCGGCGAAGTTCGGGGGGGCCACCAGGAGCGGGGGGGCCGGGCGCTGACCGCCCATGACGGCCCCGGAATAGGAGGAGAGGTAGGACAGGAAGCACCAGGCCAGGCCCGCGAGCAGGGCAGGGAACCCGATGCCCTGGTGTTCCTGCCGTCGGCGGTAGAGGGCCTTGAGGCACAGGGCGCCCAGGACCACCGAGGCCACGCCGCCGATCTCGTGGACCCGGAACAGGTAGGGCATCCCCGCCGTGGCGGGCCCCCAGAAGGTCCCTGCGGCGAGGCTCCCGTTGGCGCGGCCGAGGTAGAACCCGCTGGCCACGGCCAGGATGGAACCCACCGTGCCGACCCAGGCCAGGTAGCGGCAGGTGGTCCACCAGGGGCGGATCCCCCGGCCCCCGCGCTGGGCCGCGATGATGGGGATGGGGATCATGAGCGCCGCCGCGATGGGCAGGTGCACGAGGAGGGCGTGCTTGCTTGCGATCCAGGCTGTCCAGTTCATGGGGCAGGCGTCCAGGGGGTGAATAGGAAGTTTTGTATGTATTCTGCCTCGTTTCCAAGATCCATACCCTTGGAATCTGAGGTTTTCACACATTTCCGGTCACGCCTCCGGAAACCCCGGCAACCAAGGTCCATCACCAGGCACCCATCCCCGCCCGGGAAGGGGCCCTCCCCTCCGGAGCCGACCATGCTTTCCCGCATCCTCCTGGGTCTCGCCCTCGCCTCCGGCCTCCTGGCGGCCGAACCTCAGGTCTTCCGGGTGGACACCACCCACACCGTCCTGGGCTTCAAGGCCCAGACCGTCCTGTTCGACGTGCCCGGCCGGTTTGACCGGTACAAGCTCCAGGTCAAGGGCACGCCGTCGAACCCCACCGACGCCCAGATCCAGCTGGACATCGAAACGGCCTCCATCGACACGGCCAACACCAGCCGGGACAACCACCTGCGCTCGGGGGACTTCTTCGACGCGGCCAAGTACCCGGCCATCAGCTTCACCTCCAGCAAGGTGACCCGGGAAGGGGACAAGGTGACGGTGCACGGCACCCTCACCATGCACGGCAAGAGCCAGGAACTGGACATCCCCTTCCTGGCCTCCGAGGGCATGAACGGGGCCGGCAAGCGGACCTGGTCCTACCGGGCCACGGTACCCCTGGACCGCCTCGCCTTCGGGGTGGGGACCGACAGCATCGCCGCCAAGATCAGCCTGAAGCAGCAGGTGGAACTCAACCTCCTGCTGGTGGGCTTCTTCGAGGCCCCCAAGCCGCCCGCCAAGTGAGGCTATAATCCCGGAATGGACAGCTGCCCCCGCCCCGCCCAGGCCTTTCCCCAAAGGGTGCCCCTGAAGGTCATCGGCCGCGGCGCGGAGATGGATCCCCAGCGCATGGCCGCTCTGATCCTGGAGCACCTGGGCCCCCAGCCCGACGCGGACCGGGCCCACGCCTCCAACCAAAAGGGCGCCTACACCAGCTTCACGTTCTGGGTGACCCTGCCCCATGAGCGGGCCGAGGCGCCCCTGCGGGCGGCCTTGCAGGGCTTGCCCGGGGTGGTGATGCAACTCTAGGAGTTCACGTGAAACCGACGGTCCGAAGGCCCGGCGCCCTGGGCGCCCTCATGGACGAACTGGACCGGGCCGTCGCGGACCTGGTCCAGATCATCGGCCCCCTCACCCAGGTGGCCTACGACGTGGTGCGGGACCGGGAGACGGAGGACGAGGACTGCCGTTCCATCCGCACCGTGGCCGGACACGTGGTGCGTTCGGGCCACGGGTACGCGGAACGCCTGCGGGGGAGCCTGGGCCTGCCCTACGTGACGCCCGAATTCCAGGTGGGCACCCCCCTGGACGCGGTCCACGAGCTGCAGGCCATGGCCGGCGCCCTTGCCGGGACCTTCGAAGGCCGGTGGGACCTGCCCTGGGACGTGGTGTTCAGTGCGCGCATCACGGCCCGGTCCGGACGGATCTACGACATGGAGCAGCTCATCGAGCACGCCATCGTCCACGTGCTGCGCCACCGCAGGCAGATCGAGCGGTTCCTCTCGGAGGCCCGGTTCCGGGGGGACCGGCGCTGAGCTTCCGTCAGGGCCGGATGGTGCCCATCATGCGGGGGTAGGGCGCCGTCTCGCGCACGTGGGGGAGCTTGCAGATCCACGCCACGGCGCGCTCCAGGCCCAGGCCGAAGCCGGCGTGGGGGACGCTGCCGTACTTGCGCACGTCCAGGTACCATTCGTAGTCCGCGCGGTCCAGGCCTTCGTGGGCGATCTGGTCCAGGAGGTAATGAAGGCTCGAGGCCCGCTCGCCGCCGCCGATGACCTCGCCGTAGCCTTCGGGAGCCAGGAGATCGGCGCCCAGGGCCAGCTTGGGATCCTGGGGATCCGGTTCCATGTAAAAGGCCTTGAAGGACTTGGGGAAGCGGTGGACCCAGAGGGGGCGGTCCGTGGCGTTCATGAGGATGGTCTCGTCGTCGTTGCCGAAGTCCTCGCCCCAGTTGATGTCGCTGCCCAGCTCCTTCAGCCGGTCCACGGCCTCGGTGTAGGTCATGCGGTCGAAGGTGGCGTTCAGGGCGGTCTCCAGGGGGGCCAGGTCGCGCTCCAGGATGGCCAGCTCCTCCCGCCGGCCCTCCAGGACCCGCTGGAGGATGAACTTGGTCATGCGCTCGCCCAGGACCATCACGTCCTCCAGGTGGGCGAAGGCCACTTCGGGCTCGACCATCCAGAACTCCGTGAGGTGGCGGCGCGTCTTGCTCTTCTCGGCCCGGAAGGTGGGGCCGAAGCAGTAGGTCTTGCCGAAGGCGGCGAGCCCGGGCTCCTGGTAGAGCTGGCCGGACTGGCTGAGGTAGGCCATGCCCTCGTCGAAGTACTGGGTGCCGAACAGGCTCGAGGTGCCCTCGCAGGCGCTGGGGGTCAGGATGGGGGCGTCCAGGAGGGTGAAGCCGTCGCCGTCGAAGAAGTCCCGGATGGCCTTGGCGATGGTGTGGCGCACCCGGAGGATGGCCCACTGCCGCTTGCTGCGCAGCCAGAGATGCCGGTTCTCCATGAGAAAGGCGGTGCCGTGCTCCTTGGGGGTGATGGGGTAGTCCACGCTCTCGCCGATCAGGGCGACCTTGGTGGCCAGGATCTCGGGTTCGCCGGTCTTCGGGTGCTGCTGGACCCGGCCTTCCAGGACGACGGCGGCCTCCTGGGTGAGCTTGCCCGCCAGCTCATAGCTCTCCGGATCCGCCTCGGCGGCGCCCACAACGCACTGAACGAAACCCGAGCCGTCGCGCAGGTCGATGAACCGGGTCTTGCTGGTCCGGGCATTGCGGACCCACCCGCGGAGGGTCACGGTCTGACCGATGTGCTGCTTCAGGTGGCGGATTTCGGTAAGGGGGTGGTCCACGTCAGGCTCCAGCGATACCCCTCCATCATGGCGCGGATCGGGCTCAAGCCCAAGTCACGCCTTGTGGCCCATGTCCCGGAACTTGGAGCCGACGATCATCTGGAGGCCGCGGATGTGGTTCAGGACCCGCTCCAGCTTCTGGCGGGCGATGTCCTGGTACTGCAGCCTCTGGATCAGGTCGAACACCTCGTCCTGCATGCGGGATCCCAGGGCCTCCACCTGGGCCAGCACCGGTTCCAGGCCCTTCATGTGGCCCAGGCCCGCCTCCTGCTTGAGCCGGATCAGGCCCTTGAAGCTCTTGTCGGTGTCGGCCAGCATGGTCTCGACCTTCCCCAGGACCTTTTCCATCTCCTGCTCGGTGTGCGTGATGGCCTCCTCCATCTGGGGGATGATCCGGCTGGCGTCGGATTCGACCCGCAGGGGGGCGGCGGCGATGAGGTCCTTGAGGCCGGCGTCCAGGGCCTCCTCCACGTCGTGGCCCGGGTGGAGGCCCAGGCCGTGGGCCCGGGCGCTGTGGAAGGTGGTGATGAGCCGGCTGTCCAGGAGCGCGGTGATGCGCTCCTCCTGGACGATGAAGCCCTGCACCCAGGCCCCGTCGGGACCGGCGAGGAGGGCGCTGGCGGGCACCATCTGCTCGCGGGTGGCCTCCACGACGGAGGCGACGCGGTCCACCAGGAGGCCCACGTTGCTGGAGGACCCCATGTCCAGGACGATGATGTTGTGCGAGAGCTCGGAAGCCAGGGGCTCCATGCCCATGCGCAGGCGCAGGTTGATGACGGGGATGGACTGCCCGCGCAGGTCCAGCAGCCCCTCGACGCTCCGGGGCATGTGGGGGATCTGGTTCAGGTCGCGGTGGGGGGTGATCTCCGCCACCTGGGCCAGGGGCACGGCGTAGGTGTGGCCGGCCAGCTCGAAGCTGAGGTACTGCCCCTCCCGGACGGCTCCGGCCGCCGGTTCAGGGGTTACCCCGGGCGCCGCGGCAAGGCTCACAGGCCCTCCTGGACGGCGAGCATGAGCAGTTCGGCCGGGTCGAGGATCAGCACGACGCCGCCGTCGCCCATGATGCTGGCGCCGGAAATGCCCGGAAGGCTCGCCAGGTAGGGCGCCAGGGGCTTGATCACCATTTCCTGGCGGCGCAGGAAGGCGTCCACGATCACGCCCATGCGCCGGCCTCCGGTGGACACCACCACCACGGGCAGCTCCTCGTCCTCGGAAAGCTCGGCCGAGCCCTGCTTGAAGTGCAGCAGGTCGCTGAGCCGGGTGACGCCCAGGACCTCGCCCCGGAGGTTGATGGCCTTGCGGCGCGTGAGGTGGCTGAGGGTCTCCCGGGGCACCAGGAGGGTCTCCTCCACCGCCGTGCCCGGCAGGGCGAAGACCTGGCCCCCGCTGCGCATGAGGAGGGCGTCGATGATCGCCAGGGTCAGCGGCAGCTTGATGGTGAAGATGGACCCGCGGCCCACGGAGCTGGTCACGGAAACGCTGCCGTTGAGCTTGCGGACGTTGGACTTCACCACGTCCATGCCCACGCCGCGGCCGCTGATGTCGGTGACCTGCTTGGCGGTGGAGAAGCCCGGCAGGAAGATCAGGTTGATGGCCTCGTCGTCGGTGATGCTTTCGGCCTTCTCGGGCGTGAGGATGCCCTTCTCCACGGCCTTGGAGCGGATCACGGCGGGGTTGATGCCCTTGCCGTCGTCCTCGATCTCCACCAGGACGGAGTCGCCTTCGTGGCGGGCCCTGAGCACGACGGTGCCGGTCTCGGACTTGCCGGAACCCGCGCGCACGTCGGGCATCTCGATGCCGTGGTCGGCGCTGTTGCGGATGAGGTGGATGAGGGGGTCGCTGAGTTCCTCGATGAGGCTCTTGTCGATTTCCGTGTCCTCGCCCACCATCTGCAGCTCGATCTTCTTGCCGGAGGCCTTGGCCAGGTCCCGGAGCATGCGGGGGAACTTGGTGAAGATGGTCTTCACGGGCACCATGCGGATGCCCAGCACCGAGGCCTGGATCTCCTTGCTCACCTGGTCCAGGTACACCGACGAGCGGCGCAGTTCCTTCACCAGCGCGTCGGCCCCGGGGGTGAGGGTCTCGCCCTCCAGGCGTTCAACGATGTGGGCGATCATGGTCTTGCTGATGATCAGCTCGGCCACGGTGTTCATGAAATTGTCCAGCTTGGCCTGGCTCACCCGGATGGTGTCGTTGGCGGCCTTGCCCGTATCCTGGGGCTTGTCCTGGACCTTGCGGGCCTCGGTCACGGGGCCGGCGGCGGGCGCTTCCGCCGCCTCGGCCGCGGGCGGCTCCCCCAGGGCCAGGTCGAAGTACTCGATGGCCACGTTCTTGACGCCGTCGAAGAGCTTGCGCACCGAATCCGGCGACTCCGCGGGGGTGAGCAGGAGCAGCAGCCCCAAGGGCAGCTCATCCGGGCGGAACTGCTCCAGATCCAGGTACTTCATAATCTTGGACGAGTGGATCAAGCGGCCGACAAGGTCGACCATGGAGATCATGGACAGGGGATTGAAAGGCGTGCCCAGCAGGGCGGGGAGGAGGGTGACCTTCAGGGCCATGACGGGGACGCCCTGGTTCAGGGCCTCCTCCGCGGCCTGGATGGCCTCGGCGTCCATGTCCTCGAGGCCCGCGGGAACCCGGAGGCCCTGGGCCTTGGCGGCGGGTGCGGCGGGCGCGGCGGGGGCCTGGGCCGCGGGCTTGCCGCCGCCCTTGAGGGCCTCCAGGCGCGCGATGAGGCCGGAGGTGTCGGGATCGGCCGGGGCGCCCTGCTTGCGCAGGTTCACGGCCACGTCGTTCACCAGCACCTTGAGGGTGTCCTCGGTCTCGAAGAGCACCTCCATCACCTCGGGGTTCACCTTCATGCGCCCCTTGCGCAGGTCGTCGAGGATGTTCTCGCCGATGTGGGCCAGCGCCTGGACCTTGGCCAGGCCCAGGAAGCCCGAGGCCCCCTTGATGGTGTGCACGGAGCGGAAGATGGCGTTGAGGATCTCCAGGTCGCCCGGGGCCTCCTCGAGGGTCAGGAAGTTCTGCTCGATGAGCTCGAAATGCTCCCCGGCCTCCACAAGGAAGTCTTCGTAGAAGCTGGGGTCGTCCAGGGAGAATTCGCTCATGGTTCAGCCCTTTTTCTTTCCCTGGAAGACCTGGAGCTGCTGGCCCTCCACGTCGGTGAGCAGGCGTTGGACGTTGAGCAGGAACACCACGCCCTGGTCCGTGCGGGCCACCTTCTCGATGAAGGCGTTGGCGCCCACGGCGGTCACCCTGGGGGGCTCCTCCAGGCGCCGCTGGTCCACGGACTTCACCTCGTCCACGGAATCCACCACCAGCCCCGTGGACACGCCGCCGATGGGGGTGATGACGATGCGGGACAGGTTGGTGGCGGCCTGGCGCTCCAGTCCGAACCGCTCCCGCAGGTCGATGACCGGCATCACCTCGCCCCGGAGGTTCAGGACGCCTTCGATGAAGGAGGGCGCCCGGGGCACGGGGGTGATGTTGCTGACCATGATGATCTCCCGCACCTCGTGGAGGCGCAGGGAGTAGGCTTCGGGTCCCAGGCGGAAGACGACCAGCGGCAGCTCGAAGCTGTCGGCGTGCTCCTCCGTCGTTTCCTGGATGAGGCTGGTGCTCATGGCGGCGATCTTGGCCTGGTCCTCGCCGGTGATGATGTCCAGCACCTTGAGCAGGCTCACCATGCGGTCCGACCGCACCACCACGCCCTCCAGGTCGCGGCTCTCGCGCTCGCTGAGGGTCTGCGGGGGCGGAAGGATCTCCTCCTTCTTGATGCGGATGATCTCCTGGATGCCGTCCACCACGATGCCCAGCTTGGCCGCGCCGAAGCTCAGGAGGATGACCATGTCCCCGGCGGTGGGGTTCTCGGCGGGCTCGACCTGGAGGAGCTGGATGAAGTCCAGGAGCGGGAGCACCTGGTCCCGCAGGCAGATGACGCCCAGCACGTAGGGGGGGGCGTCGGGCACCTTGGTGATGGTGGGGATCTCGATGATCTCCTCCACCAGCTTGAGGTCGATGCCGAAGGATTCCCGGCCCAGGGTGAAGGTGACGAAGGGAAGCTCGTCCTCGATGAGCTCGACGGCCGTCTCCTGCGACATGAAGGTGGACGCGCCGGCCGCGGTGTCGGCCAGGACCTCGCGGTGCCCGAATTCCGCGGAATCCAGGATCTTCTCGAGGTTGATCAGGGTGATGAGGCGGTCGCCGGTGGTGACCATGCCGGCCAGGTACTCGCTGCGCACCCCGGCCACCAGGGGCGGCGTGTCCCGCAGGGTGAAGTCGTCGAGCTTGACCACCTCGGCCACGGAATCGACCATGAGCCCCGTGGGCTGGCCGGCCAGGCCCAGGATGATGATGCGGGTCTTGTCCGTGGGGGGCTTGGGGGGCAGGTGGAACCGCAGCCGGCTGTCCAGCACCGGGATGATCATGCCGCGCAGGTTCACCACGCCCAGCACGAAACTGGGCGCGCCCGGCACGGGCGTGATGTCGGTTCGGGGGGTGATCTCCTGGACCCGGTCGATGTCCAGACCGAACTCCACGCCGTCCAGGGTGAAAGTCACCAACTGGCCGGAGGGGACGAACTCATGGGCCTGTCTGGCCTGGACTTCAGCTGTTGCCATGGATCATTCCTTGGTCTGGCTTCGTTTGAATTCCTCGACCACCGAGTCCGCGTGGGTCTTCTTCTCGTCCGGAGTGGTGCCGGTGGTGGCGATGGTGCGGCTGATGGAGGCCCGCTCGCCTTCGCTCTTCAGGCCCGTGCCCAGGAGGTCCACGATGTAGTCGTGGATCTGGCGCAGGTGATGGACGATCCGCTCCAGCTTCTGGCGGGTGATGTCCTGGAACTGCATGAGGTCCATGGCTTCGTAGACCTTGTCCTGGATGTCCTTGCCCGCGGCCATGATCTGGCGGACGGCGTCCTGCACCGAGGCGTCCTGGGCGGAGGGATGGGCCATGAGGCCCGTGATCAGGGACTGCTGCTGGCCCACCAGGGTGCTGATGAGGTCCAGCTGGTCCATGACCTTGTTGGTCTCCCGCTCCGTGACGGCGGTGACGGCGTCCAGTTCGGAGATCACGTGCCCCTGGGCGTCCGGGGCCGGACCCGCCGGCGCCTTGGCGGGCCCGGCCTCCTTCCCGGCCTTGCCGGGCTTGTCCGGCGCGTTCTTCATGAGGGCGTCGATTTCGGATTGATCCATGGTGCCTCCCCTCGGGGGTGGTGCTGGGAGGTCTAGCCGAGCAGGGACTCGATCTTTTCCTTGAGCGTTTCGGGCGTGAAGGGCTTGACCACGTAGTTGTTCACCCCGGCCTGGAGGGCCTGCACGATATCCTCCTTGGCGGCGTTGGTGGTGACCATGAGGATGGGAATGGTGGTGTTCTGGCCGCGCACGGTCTGCACGAACTCCAGGCCGTCCATCTCCGGCATGTTCCAGTCGGTGATGATCATCTCCACACCGCCCTGGGCGAGCTTTTCCAGGCCCGCCTTGCCGTGCTCCCCTTCCACCACGTCGGTGTACCCGATGCGGGAAAGGGTGTTGATGATGATGCGGCGCATCGTCGAAGAGTCGTCCACGATTAGGATCTTCAAGGGAGCTCCTTTTAGGTCAATATCCTACTTCTCTTCAGCCATTGCTGCGGCATCGATGAATTTCATGAGGGCCGCCTGGTCATCCGGATAAACGTTGAGGAATTTTACCCCAAGTTCATATTCACCGCTTTCCAGGTGTTCGACCCGGACGACCTTGCCCACGGCCACCAGGGGCCTCAGGTCCGCCTCGGCGGCGGGGCCGAAGTGGTTCTGGTGCCGCCCCCAGCCGGGCACCCGGATCTCCAGCTTCAGGAGGGTCTCCAGGGGGAGCTCCCGGGGGGAGTTCAGCAGGAGGCCGCCGCCGGAGATGTCGCCGTAGACGCTGGTGGCGGGCTCCGGCTCCCGGGCGAAGGAGAGCTCCTGGAAGCCAACGGTGGCGCCACCTGGGATCCTTCGGTAGTTTCGGCGTTCGGAGGACATGGGGACCTTCCTGTGCAGGGTGATCGGAGGGGCGGACTCCCGGCTTGAATTTGAGTCTGGACAGTTCATTTCAACATGCGGATGGGGGGTACGTCCAAGGCCGGGGCGCCTCCGCTCATTCCCAGGGCACCAGGAAGGGCCGCACCTCCTGTTCGATGTTCTTGAGGGAGACCGGGCCGAGTTGGATAAAGTCTTTTGATTGCAATATTTCAGCGGTCCTGGGGCCGATGGCGATCTGGCCGGGGCCGGCCACGCTGCTCTCCAGGCGGGAAGCCAGGTTCACGGTGGAGCCCATGACGGTGTAGTCCATGCGCTTCTCGCAGCCGATGTCCCCGGCGAAGGCCTCGCCGCTGTTGATTCCGATTCGCATGCGCAGTTCGGGATAGCCCGCCGGGCGGTTCCCGTTCATGAACTTGAGGCCCTGCTGCATGGCCTTGGCCGCCTCCACGGCGTGGAGCGCATGGTCGGGGTCCGGCGCCGGGGCCCCGAAGAAGGCCATGATGGCGTCCCCGATGTACTTGTCCAGGGTCCCCCCCCGGATGAAGATCTGGTCGGTCATGACCTCGAAGGATCGGTTGAGGATGGTGGCCAGCTGCAGGGGCTCCATGCCCTCGGACATGCGGGTGAAGCCCGAGATGTCCGCGAAGAGGACGGAGATCTCGCAGCGCCGGGCCTGGAGGATGGGGGCGTCCAGGTTCTGGGCGGCCTTCAGGATCTCGTTGACCACCTGGGGGCTGTGGTAGCGCTCCAGGCGCTGGCGGAACCGGGTCTCCCGTTCCCGCTGGATGCCCACGGCGGCGAAATTGGCCATGGCCGAAAGGAGGTGCTCATCCTCCCGCTTGAAGCCGCCCTTGTTGAGGCTGGATTCCAGGTAGATCACCCCCAGCGCCTGGGTGTCCACGATGAGCGGGGCGCACAGGGCCGAGGAGATGCCGTGGATCTTGATGCTCTCCCCCGCCGAGAACCGGGGGTCGACCCGGGCGTCGGTGGTGAGGATGGTGACCTTGGCGGTCATTGCCGTCCGTGCGATCGTTCGGCTGATGGGGGTGGTGATGACCCCGGGCTTCTCCTCCCAGACGAACTCCGGTACCAGGTCCCCGCTGGCGTCCGCGAGGAGGATGAAACCCCGCTGGCATGGGATCTGGCCGGATATGAGGCTCATGACGGATTCCAGCAGCTCCGCCAGGCCGGCGGCCCCCAGGAGCTTGCCCGCCATGGAGGCCAGGCGGGAGAAGAGGGCCTCCGCCTCGGCGGGAGCCTGGCCGGCCTGATGCTTGGCCAGCAGGTCCTCCAGGGTGGAATGGGGCACCATGATGCTGCCGGAGGTGTCGAAAGCCCGGTCTTCCAGGGCGATCCGGGCCTCGGTGTGCGGCCTGGACAGGACCAGCGCGGGCGGGGTGGGCGCGCTCACCCCCTCGTCCAGCCACTGAACGGGAACCTCCCCCAGGAGGATCGTGTCTCCGGGGCGCAGGGGGGTCGGCTCCAGCACCGGGGCGTCCCGGAAGGTTGTGCCGTTCATGGATTTAAGGTCCTGCACATGGACCTGCCCGCCCTTGAGGAAGAAGCGGGCATGCACACGGCTGACCGCATTGGAGGAGATCCGCACCGTCGCAGCATCGCCCCGGCCCACGGTGATGCCTTCTTCCGTGAGTTCCACCGTCCGGCGGGCCCCTTCGACGAGCAGGATGATCTTCATGGCCTTCCACTCTCAGCAGAATGCAGAGAATAGCACCGATAACGTTATTCTGAAGGGTCAAGGAGGCCGGATGGCCAAAGTAGGTTTCATGTCCCTGGGCTGCCCCAAGAACCTCGTGGACAGCGAGGTGATGCTCGGCCACCTCAGGCTGAAGGGCTTCACCATCACCCCCGACCCCGCCCAGGCGGAGATCCTGGTGGTCAACACCTGCGGTTTCATCGAATCCGCCAAGAAGGAAAGCATCGAGGCCATCCTCCAGGCCGCCTCGTACAAGAAGGAGGGCGCCTGCCGGAAGCTGGTGGTGGCCGGGTGCATGGTGGAGCGCTACCGGGACCAGCTCCTGGCCGACATGCCCGAGATCGACGCCTGCCTGGGCACCCGGGACATCGAGCACATCGCCGAGGTGCTGGGTGCCTCCGACCGGCTCTTCGAGCCCGAGCGGGACCCCGGCTACCTGTACACCGAGGCCAGCCCCCGCCTCCTGACGACGCCCAAGGCCAGCGCCTACCTGAAGATCAGCGAAGGCTGCGACCACAGCTGCGCCTTCTGCATCATCCCCGCCATCCGGGGGCCCCAGCGGAGCCGGACCATCGCCAGCGTGGTGGCCGAGGCCCGGCGCCTGGTGGCCGGCGGCGTCCTGGAAATCAACCTGGTGGGCCAGGACACCACCGACTTCGGCCGCGACCTGGGGGATCCGGACGCCCTGGAAAAGCTCGTGCGCGCCCTGGGCGAGGTGGAGGGCCTGGCCTGGTTCCGCATCCACTACGCCTACCCCAACCGCCTCACCGACGGCCTTCTCCACGCCATCGCCGAAACCCACAACTGCGCGAAGTACCTGGACATGCCCCTGCAGCATGGGGATGCCGGCGTCCTCAAGGCCATGGCCCGGGGCGGGGGCCGCGCGACCTTCCTCAAGCTGCTGGCCAAGGCCCGGCGCATCATCCCCGACGTCTTCATCCGGTCCAACTTCATCGTGGGCTTCCCCACGGAGGACGAGGCGGCCTTCGCCGAGCTGCGCAGCTTCGTGGAGGAGGCCCGCTTCGAGCACGTGGGCGTGTTCACCTACTCCCTGGAGGAGGGCACCTCGGCCTACGCCCTGGGCGATCCGGTCCCCGCGCGCACCAAGAACAGCCGCAAGCGCATCCTCATGGAGCTCCAGCAGAAGATCTGCCGCGAGCGGAACCGCGGCCTGGAAGGCCGGGTGCTGGAGGTCCTGGTGGAGGGCACCCACGAGGAGACCGACATGGTCTTCAAGGGCCGCCACCGGGGGCAGGCCCCCGAGGTGGACGGCGGGGTGCTCATCGTGGGCGGGGACGTGGTGCCTGGCACCATCCAGTCCGTGCGGATCACCAAGGGACACGCCTACGACCTGGTGGGCGAGGTGGTGGAAGGCGGCGCCGAAGCGGCCGTGCGCCGCTACGAGGAATCCCGGCGGGCCCGTTCGTGATCCCGCTAGACTGTCGCCAAGGAGGCTCGTAATGTCCGAGAAATTCCCCGTCACCGTCAGCTGGAAGGGCAGCACCCAGGATCCCGCGTACAGCCGCTCCTCGCACCTCGCCAAGCCCGGCGCGCCCGACCCGGTCCCCGCCAGCAGCAGCCCCGCCAACGGCGGCGACACGTCCCGGTGGAACCCCGAGGACCTCCTGGCCGCGGCCATGGCCCAGTGCCACATGCTCACGTTCCTGGCCCTGGCCGCCAAGGTGCGCCTGACGGTCACCGCCTACGAGGGGGCGTCGGAGGCCGCCATGGAGACCGTGGACCGCCTCACCCGGGTGGCGACCATCACCCTGAAGCCCACGATCACCGTGGCCCCCGGCACCAGCCACGACAAGGTGCGGGAGATGTTCGAGAAGGCCCACAAGTACTGCGTCATCGCGAACTCCTTCAACGGCGAGGTGATCCTGGAGCCCGACGTGGTGGACGCCTGATGCGGGCGAAGCGCTGGGCGTGGTGGGTGGCCACGGGCCTGGGCTCGGGCCGCCTGCGCCCCGCGCCCGGCACCTGGGGCTCCCTGGCCGGGCTCGTCTTCTGGTGCCTGATCACGCCCCTCCTGGGAGCTCCCGGGGGCTGGGGTTCCGAGCTGCTCTTCCTGGCCGCGCCCCTGGGCATGACCTGGCTGGCCGTGGCCGCCTCGGACCGGGTGACGGCCGAGACGGGGCACAAGGACCCCGGCTACGTCGTTGCCGACGAGTGGGCCGGGCTGTGGATCGCCCTTTGGCCCGCGCGGTGGGAAATCGCCGGGGGCCTGCCCCGGCTCCTGCAGCCCGGGGGCTGGCGCCTGGCGGCTTCGCTGGCGGTTCCTTTCCTGGCCTTCCGGCTCTTCGACATCTGGAAGCCGTGGCCCATCCGTCAGATCCAGGTGCTGCCGGGAGGCGAGGGGATCGTGGCCGACGACGTGGTGGCCGGGCTCTACGCCATTCCCGTGGTGCTCCTGCTGCACCCGGCCGCCGCGCGGCTCCTGGCGGGGATCTGAGTCAGAGGTGTCAGGGCGCCAGCGGCTCGGATTCGGCGAGCATCTGGCGCCACACCGTGGGCTCGCTCAGGCCGTCGCCGTCCAGGTGCCGGCTTTCGATGAGGTAGCGGTAGCCCTGCTCGGTGAGGAACAGTTGGCGGTTCCGGGCGAACTCCTGCTCGGTGGTATCCCTGGAGATCAGCGAATAGAAGAAGCTGATGTTGCGTTCCCCCTTGGGCCGCAGGATGCGCCCCAGGCGCTGGGCCTCCTCCTGGCGGGACCCGAAGGTGCCGCTCACCTGGATGGCCACGCTCGCGTCGGGGAGGTCGATGGCGAAGTTGGCCACCTTGCTCACGATCAGCACCTTGAGCTCCCCCGCCCGGAAGGCGCGGTACAGCTCCTCCCGCTCCCGCTCGGGGGTCTGGCCCGTGAGGACCGGCGCGTCCAGGCGCTCGCCGATGATGCGCAGCTGGTCCAGGTACTGGCCGATGACCAGCACGCTGTCGCCGGGGTGCCCCGCCAGGAGCTCGTCCATGACCACCAGCTTCAGGCTGTTCTCCGAGGCGATACGGAACCGCGCGCGGGAGTCGGCCACGGCGTAGTCCATGCGCTCGTCGGAGGGCAGGGGCACGCGGATCTCCAGGCAGTGGGCTTCCGCGATGAAGCCGCTCTTCTCCAGGGTCTTCCAGGGCACGTCCACGCGCTTGGGACCGATGAGGGAGAAGACGTCCTCCTCCTTGCCGTCCTCGCGCACGAGCGTGGCCGTGAGGCCCAGGCGGCGCTTGGCCTGGAGCTCCGCCACGGCGCGGAACACCGGCGCGGGCAGCATGTGCACCTCGTCGTGGATGACGAGCCCCCAGTTGGCCGCCTCGAAGATCTTGAAGTGTTCGAAAGGCGCGCCCTTGCTCTTGCGGTAGGTGAGGATCTGGTAGGTGGCGATGGTGACGGGGCGGATTTCCTTGGTGTCGCCCGTGTAGAGGCCGATGTCCTCGTCCCGCAGGGAGGTCTTGTCCAGGAGCTCCTGCTTCCACTGCTTGACGGCGGTGACGTTGGTGGTGAGCACCAGGGTGCGCGTCTGGAGCCGGGCCATGCAGCCGATGGCGATGACGGTCTTGCCCGCGCCGCAGGGAAGCACCAGGACGCCGGCGCCGCCCTCGGGCCCGCCGCCGGCGTGGAAGACGTCCACCGCGGCCTGCTGGTAGGGCCGCAGCCCGAAGGGCTTGCCGGTGCCCGCCAGGGTGTCCCGCAGGGTGAATGCCAGGGGGTCGCCGGGCTTGAAGCCCGCCAGGTCCTGCACGGGGTGGCCCAGGCGGATGAGCTGGAGCTTCACCTCGCCGCGCTTGCCGTCGGCCAGGAAGATGCCACGCTGGTCCGGATACGGCTCGGCCAGGTGCTCCTGGAGGCTGCGCTGGTTCTCCAGTTCGTAGAAGAGGCCCCGGTCGTCCATCTCCAGGGCCAGCCGGCCGTCCTTCACCACCAGGCGCAGCCTGCCGTAGCGGGTGCCGTGGTCCTGGATCTCCTGGAGGAGGTTCTGGGGCACGGGATACTTGGACCACCGGTTGAGGGTGGAGGCCATCTCGTCGCAGGTGACCCCGGAGGCCGAGGCGTTCCACAGGGACAGCGGCGTGATGCGGTACGTATGGATGTGCTCGGGCGACTTCACCAGTTCCGCGAAGCGGCTCAGTTCGTCGCGCACCTCCTCGAAGGACGGGTGGGCCACTTCCAGGAGAAGGGTCCTGTCACTCTGGACGATCAGGGGGTTGTCCGGACGAAGGGCGATCACGCGGCAAGGTCCAAAAGGTTGAGACTAGAAGGAGTCGACCCCAGGGTCAACGCACCGGTGGGCGGGGGTGGGGTGACCGGATTTCCCCCTCACGTTTGCCCCTGAAACATGAGAAACTGATCGGTCATTACCGATCGGCCCCCCCGGCACAGCCCGGTGCATGTGAGGACCCATGGCGCCTTCGCATTATCAGCTCCTATGCAATTGCACTGACGACCAGCTCCGCGCCATCTGCCAGCGGAGGAAGCTGCCGGTCCCCCAGTACTGGCAGGAGGGGCCCGAGGGGCGCATGCGCCTCCTCAAGACCATGGTCTTCCATCTGGAGGACAACAAACAGCTCACCAACACCCTGCTGGACCTGGACGGGACCAAGCTGACCGCCCTCAAGCGCCTCGCCGAGGAGGAGGTCCAGCCCGACGCGGCCTTCCAGGGCGAGCTGCTGGCCCTGGGCCTCATCCTCCCCGCGGGGGAGGGCTGGGCCGTTCCCGGCCGGGTGGCCGACGCCCTGGCCGACTTCGACGACGCCGCCTTCTGCTTCCAGGGCGGAACCGACGTCGCCCTCATCCCGGCCCAGCCCTACGGCTTCGCCCTGGCCCTCACCTCCGTCCTGCTGCGCTGCATGGGCGGGATCCGGGTGCTGAAGGGCGGCCTGCCCGCCAAGAAGGAACTGGGCCAGCTCCTCCAGAAGAACGCCCTGCTCAAGGACGAGCGCGACGCCACCCTCATCTTCGGCCTCCTGCACCGCCTGGGCCTCCTGTGGAACCGCGAGGGCCGGGTGGACACCCTGCTGCCCGCCGTGCTCTCCCACTCCCCCCGGTGGGTTCCGGAACGGGCCTTCGCCATCCTCCTCGAGCACGATCTCAAGCTCTGGAACATGCCCCCCGCGGAGGACCGCACCTTCCTCATGCAGCACCTGCTGGAACGCCGGGGACAGGTGCTGGCCGTGAGGCCCTTCCTGGCCTTCCTCCAGACGCTCCACCCCCTGGACGTGAACCGCACCGAGACCGTGTTCCTGCCCTTCCTGGGCCGCATGGGCCTGGTGAGCCTGGATGCCGAGGGCGCCCACGTGACCCTTTCCCCCCACGGGGAGACCCTGGCCCAGGAGTACCTCCTGAGGGACCACCGGGGAACCGAAGGGCACTGGACCCTTTTCATGGCCCACCAGCCCCTGGTCATCCAGCCCACCCTGGAAGTCCTCACCCCCATGGTCCAGAATCCCCACCGCCTCCTGCGGGTGGCGCAGATGGCCGAGGTGGAGACCCTGGACGCCATGGTGAGCCTGCGGGTGGGTTCCGACACCCTCATCCGGGCCCTGGACATGGGCCTGACCCTGGAGGAGATGAACAGCCTCCTGGGCGCCCCGACGGCCGCGGTGCCCCAGCCCCTGGCGCAACTCCTGGAGGATCTGGCCCGGCGCCTGGGCGAAGTGGAGGTCCAGCAGGGCTGCCGCCTGGTGAAGGCCCGCACCGAGGCCCTGGCCGACGAGCTCCTGCTGCGCCCTGAACTGGCCACCCTCAACCTGCAGCGCGTCTCCGGGACGGTCCTGGAGGCCAACGGACCCGGCAACGCCTTCGCCCTGCTCAAGCAGGCCGGCTTCCTGCCCAAGCCCGGCCGCTTCCTGCCCGTGAGCATCGACGGGGACGAGGCCCTCTACCTCTGGTCCCTGGCCTGCCTTTCCTTCGTGGACGAGCAGGGCATGAACCACCACCTGGACCCCGTGCGGCAGATCATCCACGCCGCCCTCCAGCGCATCCAGGCCGAGGACCCCAACCTGCACCAGGAGATCCGCCGCCGGGTGCCCATGCTTCACATGGGCATGGGCGCCCAGGCCGCCGAGGAAACCACGCGCATCCTGGAATACGCCGCCAGCTACAACCTCATGGTGGAACTCACCTACTTGCCCCTGGCCGCGCACCGCCCCCAGCTGCGCAAGGTGACCCCCCAGGGCGTGGACGGCGAGCACCTGCGGGGATTCTGCCACCTGCACCAGGAGGTGATGAGCTTCCGCCTGAGCCGCATAATGGGCGTAAGGCTGCTGAACGAGCGCGGCTGGACGCCGCCCATGCATCCCCAGGCGGTCTAGCCGAAGCCCTGGGACGACCCGGGTGGTTCAGAGGTTGCCCAGCTCCACCATCCGCTTGTCGATGCGCTCGGCCACCTTTTCCAGGACGTCCTTGAATTCCGCCCGGCCGTCCTTGGATTCCTTGTCGAACTTCCGCTCCAACTGGAGGATGGACTTCTGCATCTGGTTCAGGAGCCCCTTGAGCTCCTCCACCTCGTCCATCACCTGGTTGATGCGGCCGTCGGGCGGCCGGCTGTTGCTGAAGACGCTCATCCCCGCCAGGGCCGCAGCCAGGGCGGAGCAGATCAAGATGAGTAGTTCCATTCCGCTGGACATGGGCGTCGCTCCAGGTCCGATTCTAGCCGGAAACGGACGCGGATCAGTGGGCCTTCACCTGCTGGGTGTCCTGGGGGATGACGTTGGCGGGACGTTCGATGGGGATGACCAGTTCCTTGCCCTTGGTGGCGGGCTTGGACTGCTTGCGGCCCGAAACCAGGACGGGCTGCTGGACCTGGACGGACTTGTCCGGCACGGGCGTGCGCTTGACGGAGGCGGCCATGCGGGTGAGTTCGGCCTCCTTCTGCACCATGGCGGAAGCCAGGTCCTCGGCCTTGTGCTTCTGGGCGATGCCCCAGAGGCTCACGCCGCCGAAGGCCACGGCCAGGGGCAGGGCCGCGGCCAGGAGCATCCAGTGGCTGCGGCGCCGGGCGGTGTGGTTGCGGCGCCGGGCCTCCTTGCGGAGGTCGTCGGCCAGGGCGATGAGCTCGGGGGTGGGCTCGGATTCGAAGTAGTTGCGCGGCTTCATGCCGAGGAGGGAACGGAGTTCGGCCCGCAGCGCCGTGTCGCCTGAAGGTTCTTGGCTGCGTTGGGGGTCAAGCCAGGACATGAAGGCCTCCAGAGTTTCCGGTCGAATTGAGTTGGTTCCTGAGGTGGGCTTTGGCGCGGTGGATGCGGGTCTTGACGGTGGCTTCGGGGATGTCGAGGATTTCCGCGATCTGGCGGATGGAGAGGTCCTCCACCACGAAGAGCCAGAGGGTCTCGCGGAAGGTGGGGGAGAGGGTCTTCATCCGCTCCCGGACCTCCTGGCTGAGCAGGTCGTCGTCCGCCTCCGGTCCCTTGCCCTGCTCCATGACGGCTTCAAGGCTGATGGACTGGTTCTTCAGGGGCCGGCGCTCCGTGAGGGAAAGGGTGCGCACGGTACCGTAGAGGTAGGCGGTGGGATGTTCGACGGGGGTTTCCCGCTGCATGAGAATGACGAAAGCTTCCTGGGCAATATCTTCCGGGTAAGTGGCGCCGTAGCGCCGTGCGTAGCTTACCAAACGGGGATAGAGGCAGGAAAAAATTTCGTGAAAGTCAGTGGTTTCCCCGAAGGGAAGATCCGGTGGATTGAACGGCTCCATGCATGGCTCCGAATTCTAAATGATGAAGGGGAGGCAAATGTTCCCGGAATGTGATCCCCTTCGTGGAATTGGGTACTCTAGGACCATGAGCGGGCATTTCCACCACTGGCGCGACACCCTCCAGGACCTGGGGGTGATCGGTCTGGTTCCTCCACCATACCAACCCGAGATCCTTCCTGATACCCCTGTTGTGCCCCAAAAAAACATTGTGGAGCAAAAGGCCGTATTGGAAAAAACAATGACGGCGCCCGCCCCTCCCCCCCCCTCCGGGCCCAAGGCTCTTCCCCCCCAGGAGTTGGTGGAGGCGGCCGGGAGCCTGGCCGACCTGGAGGCCTGCATCCAGGGGTGCCTGGCCTGCCCCCTGGGGGCCGGCCGCATGAAGTTCGTTTTCGGGGAGGGCGACCCCAAGGCGAGGATCCTTTTCGTGGGCGAGGGGCCTGGACGGGACGAGGACCTGCAGGGGCGCCCCTTCGTGGGCAAGGCCGGGGAACTCCTGGACAAGATGCTGGGGGCCATGGGCTTCGAGCGGAACCAGGTCTACATCTGCAACGTGGTGAAGTGCCGGCCCCCGGACAACCGCACCCCCACCCCCGCCGAGGCCCAGCGCTGCCTGCCCTACCTGCGGCGCCAGATCGAGCTGGTCCGCCCCGCGGTCATCGTCACGCTGGGCGCGACGCCCCTGCGCGAGCTCCTGGGCGTGACGACCGGCATCACGCGGGTCCGCGGGCAGTGGCACACCCTGGACATGCTGGGCGGGATCCCCGTGATGCCCACCTTCCATCCCGCCTACGTGCTGCGGCAGTACACCCAGGACGTGCGAAGGGCCGTATGGTCGGATCTCCAGGCCGCCAGGAACTGGCTGGCCGAGAATCACGCCACGGCCAAATGATGCCAAACTAGGCCTTCGAAACGGGGAACCTCCATGCGTCTGATCAACGTGCTCTTCATCGTGCTCATCGCCTTCGTGCTCATGTCGGTGGGCTACGTGTACATGGGGAACACCACCGTGCTGGGGCAGGACATCCAGCTCTGGAGCGGCGCGAGCGTCCGGGTGTCGTCCCTGCTGGTGGGCGCCTTCCTCCTGGGCTTCGTGCTGAACCTGCTCTACACCGGCATCATGGAATTCACCCGCTTCGTCAAGGGCATCAACGCGTCCGCCGCGACCCGCGCGGGAAAGCGCCTTTCCAGCCTCCTGGCCGAGGCCCGGGACCTCCTGTCCCACGGCCTTCCCGGCCATGCCCGGCAGGTGCTGGAGAGTGTCCTGCGCGAGCGCGGGGACCACGAGGCCGCGAGCCTCCTCATGGGCGAGGCCCTGGTGAAGCTGGGCGACTACGATGCCGCCGTCAAGCACCTGGAGGGCTGCGCGGCGGCCCATCCCGCGGCGATCGAGTTCCAGTACCTGCTGGCCGACGCCCTCATCGCGGCCCGCAACCCCGAGGCCGCCACCGTCCTCCTGAAGCGCGTGGCGGGGGACAACCCCAAGCAGGCCCTCCGGGCCCTGCGCAAGCTGCGCACCCTGCACATGGACGCCGGGCGCTGGGAGGAGGCCCTGGACGTCCACAAGCGCCTCGTGTCCCGCTTCGGCAAGGAAGTGAACAGCCCCGAGCGGGCCCAGGGCACGGCCTTGCAGTACCAGGTGGGCCTCACCAAGGTGGAGGCCGACCTCTACAAGGAGGCCGCGCAGATCTTCCAGCAGATCCTGAAGGAGGACACGACCTTCGTTCCGGCCTACCTGTCCCTGGGGCGCTGCATGATCCTGCAGGACCAGGAGGTCCAGGGCCTGGAGATCTGGCAGGAGGGCTTCCGCACCACCGGGGAGGGCGCCCTGCTGCAGGAGGTGGAGGACTACTTCATCCAGAGCGGCAAGCCCGAGGAGGGGCTCGCCGTGCTCCGCCGCATCGCCGCCACCAGCGAGTTCGCCACCACCGCCAAGTTCTTCCTGGGCAAGATGCTCTACCGCCTGGAGATCCTGGACGAGGCCCTGGTGCTGTTCCAGGAGGTGCGGGCCCAGGTGGTCTACTCGCCCATCCTCTTCTTCTTCATGGCCAAGATCCATTCCCGGCGCGGGCGCATGGAGCAGGCCCTGAACGAGTACCGCCAGCTCCTTCGCAACCTCGGCATCCTCCGCCAGCGCTTCGAGTGCAGCGTGTGCGGCCAGAAGACCCCCGACTACGTGGACCGCTGCGAGGCCTGCGGCAGCTGGAACAGCAGCCACTTCATGTTCAAGGAGAACGAGCTGCCCGAGCTTCACCTGCGGCCGGAGACGGGCCCATGGGTGGGGATGATCTAGCTTCTCGATTCGACGAAGTGGAGGAGCGATTCCTCCATGGACGGCGTCATGGCGAGGAAATGGATGCCCAGGCCGATGAGTTCCAGGGCGCCCCTGCCGCCGCCGGCGCCGCCCAGCACGTAGGCGACCTTGGCCATGAATGGCTCACCCGTCAGGTCCGGGTACTCGAAGCCGAAATGTTCCAGGAGCGTCCCCTGGCGGAAAAGATGGTTCTCGGCCCGGGGCAGGGTGGCGAAGCAGCCGCCAGCGCTCAGGTTGGTGATGCGGATGTTCTTGTATTCGAATTGCTTCACCCGGAACTGGATGGTGATGTCCGGTCCAACCACGATGCGAAGCTTCGATCTTCTGTCGGATGCAGAATCCATGGGGTTCCGTTAAGAGGGGTGTCGGGTTAAAGTAATATGACAGAAAAAGTGGCCTCAACCCACCGAGGGAACGGGCTCCAGACCATTGGAGAACCCTGGCCGGGAAATGGTTCCCAGCCTAACCTATGAGGGGACAACGCCTTAGCGCTGGCCATGCACTGGAGATCAAACCAATGGAGATTCTGCTCATCGAGAACGTGCCCAATCTGGGCGTGCGCGGGGACGTCGTCAACGTCAAGGACGGCTACGCCCGGAACTTCCTCCTTCCCCGCAAGAAGGCCCTGCCCGTGACCGCCGGGAACAAGCGCCAGATCGAGCTCGAGAAGGAGCGCAACATCAAGCTGCGCGCCAAGGAGCTCGCGGACGCCCAGTCCCTGGCCGAGAAGCTTTCCGCCCTGGCCCTTTCCGTGGCCAAGAAGGTGGGCGAGAACGGTCACCTCTTCGGTTCCGTCACCAACGGCGACGTGGCCGAGCTGCTCAAGGCCAAGGGTTTCGAGGTCGAGAAGCAGAGCATCACCGTGCCCCACGTCAAGACCGTGGGCGCCTATGAAGCGGACGTGCGCATCTACGCCGGCGTCCACGCGAAGATCGCCCTCGAAGTCACGGCCCTCGCGGCCGAGTAGTCCTTCCCGTTCCACGGAGCCGGGCCGCCCGTGCCCGGCTTCAGATCCTCAATACCGCCTCCAGAGAGGAACAGCATGACCAAGACCACCTCCAAGCCCGAAACCATCGGCATTCCCGAACTGTCCGCCTCCCTCGCCGAGGCCCACGATCTCACCAAGGCCCGCGCCAAGGCCATGCTCGACGGTCTCCGTGACGAGATCGTGCAGTCCCTCCTCGGCGGCAAGCGCGTGAACGTCTTCGGCCTGGGCACCTTCGAAGTTCGCGCCACCCGCGAGAAGATGGGTCGCAACCCCAAGACCGGCGAGAAGATCCAGATCCCCGCCGGCCGCAAGGTCGTCTTCAAGGCCGCCAAGGGCCTCAAGGACCAGATGTAGGTCCCACCGGACCCGGAAGGCGGCCACCTGCGGGTGGCCGCCTTTTTTGTACGGTGGTTTCCTGAATATATATCGATCCTGTCTATGCATTAATATTTATATAGTTGCCGTTGATACGGTGTCTCTGGCTGTGGCGACGCGCGGGTGAAGTCCATACTTCCCGCCAAATCCCCACAGGAGGCACCTCCATGCAGAAATCCCTGAAGATGGATCCCAACAAATGCACGGGCTGCCTCCAGTGCGAGATGGCCTGCGCCTACGAGCACCACCACACCTTCACCATCTCCCGGTCCCGCATCAAGGTGTTCGGTTTCGAGGACGAGGGGCGCAAGGTGCCGTACACCTGCACGCAATGCGACGAGGCCTGGTGCCTCCACGCCTGCCCCGTGGAGGCCATCGTCCTGGATCCCGCCACCGGCGCCAAGAAGGTGCTGGAGGACCTGTGCGTGGGCTGCAAGGTCTGCACCATCGCCTGCCCCTTCGGCACCGTGAACTACGTCGCGGCCACGGGCAAGGTGCAGAAATGCGATCTGTGCGACGGGGGCGAACCCGCCTGCGCGGGGGCCTGCCCCACGGGGGCCATCACCTATGTGGATGCGGACTGGACGGGGCTGGACCGCATGCGGCGGTGGGCCGGCCGGACCGACAACAACCCGGCAGCGGTGTGAGGAGGCGGCCATGACCTGGACCCGGAAGATCCTTCGCGTGAACCTCACGGCCGGCACCTGCAAGGCCGAGCCCCTGAACCTGGAATGGGCCCGCCAGTACCTGGGCCAGCGCGGCCTGGCCACCAAGTACCTGGTGGAGGAGACCGACCCCAAGGTGCTCCCCCTGGCCGAGGGCAACAAGCTCATCTTCGCCACCGGCCCCTTGACGGGCACCTCCGCCAGCACCGGCGGGCGCTACGCGGTGGTCACCAAGGGCCCCCTCACGGGCGCCATCGCCTGCTCCAACTCCGGCGGCTACTTCGGCGCCGAGATGAAGTTCGCGGGCTACGACATGATCATTTTCGAAGGGAAGTCGGAAAAGCCCGTGTACCTCCTCCTGGAAAACGATGAGGCCCGGCTGCTGGACGCCGCCCACCTGTGGGGCCGCACCTGCTGGGAAACGGAGGAGCTCATCAAGCATGCCCACCAGGACCCGCAGTTGCGGGTGGCCAGCATCGGCAGGGCGGGCGAGAACGGCGTCCTTTTCGCCGGCATCGTCAACGACCTGCACCGCGCCGCGGGCCGGTCGGGGGTTGGGGCCGTCATGGGCTCCAAGAACCTCAAGGCCGTGGCCATCCGGGGCACGCGCACGGACGCCTACGCCCCGGCCGATCCCGAGGGCTTCTTCAAGGCCGTGGCCGCGGCGAAGGCCGTGCTCGCGGGCAACGGCGTCACGGGCCAGGGCCTGCCGGCCTACGGGACCCAGGTGCTCATGAACGTCATCAACGAGGTGGGGGCCTTGCCCACACGCAACCACAGGGAGATCCAGTTCGAAAGCGCCCACGCCATTTCAGGCGAGGCGATGAAGCAGCCCAGGGACACCGACGGCAAACCCAACCTCATCGCCAACAACGCCTGCTTCGGGTGCACCATCGCCTGCGGCCGCATCTCGAAGATGGACAAGGGCCACTTCGCCGTGAAGGACAAGCCCCAGTACCACGGCGCGTCGGGCGGCGTGGAATACGAGGCCGCCTGGGCCCTGGGCGCGGCCTGCGGCGTGTCGGACCTGGAGGCGCTCACCTACGCGAACTTCCTCTGCAACGAGGACGGGTTCGATCCCATCACCCTGGGCACCACCATCGGCGCGGCCATGGAGCTCTACGAACTGGGCCTCATCAAGAAGGAGGAGGTGGGGTTCGGCCTGGAGTGGGGCAGCTCCGAGGCCCTGGTGAAGCTCGCGGAGATGACCGCCCAGGGCGTGGGCTTCGGGAAGGTCATCGGCCTGGGGTCCCGGGTGATGTGCACGTCGTATGGCCGGCCCGACCTGTCCATGTCGGTCAAGGGCCAGGAATTCCCCGCCTATGACGGCCGGGGCCTGCAGGGCATGGCCCTGGAGTACGCCACCAGCAACCGTGGCGCCTGCCACGTGCGCGGCTACATGGTCTCGCCCGAAGTGCTGGGCATCCCCCTGAAGATGGACCCCGGCGCGACCGAGGGGAAGGCCCCCATGCTCAAGGCCTTCCAAGACCTCACGGCCGTGGTGGACTCCGCCGGCATCTGCCTGTTCACCACCTTCGCCTGGGGCGGCCCGGACATCCAGTCCATGATCCAGCCCGCCCTGGGCGGGGACTGGTCCCTGGAGCGCCTGATGCTCCTGGGCGAGCGGGTGTGGAACCTCGAGCGCGCCTACAACCTCGCCGCCGGCCTCACGGGCAAGGACGACACCCTGCCGCCGAGGCTGCTCAACGAGCCCGCCCGCACCGGCCCCATGAAGGGAAAGGTCGCCGAGCTGGGCAAGATGCTGCCCGAGTACTACCAGGTCCGGGGCTGGACCCCCGACGGCGTGCCCACGCCCGAAACCGTCGCGCGCCTGGGGCTGTAGCATGCGCCACGTCATCATCGGCGCCGGCCCCGCCGGCGTCACCGCCGCCGAGACCCTACGCGGGGCCGATCCCGCGGGGCCGGTCACGCTCATCGAAGGTGAAGGGGAAATCCCGTACGCCCGCATGGCGATCCCCTACCTTCTCTCCGGCCGCATCCAGGAGCCGGGCCTTCGCATCCGTCCCCGAGAGGACCACTACGCCCGCATGGGCATCGACGTGGTGCACGGCCGGGTGCGCACCGTGGATCCGGCCGCCTCGACCGTGACCCTGGAAGGCGGCCGCGTCCTGGCCTACGACCGCCTCCTGGTGGCCACCGGCTCCAGGCCTTCGCTGCAGCGGATCCCCGGCATCGACCTGCCCGGGGTCCACACCTGCTGGACCCTGGAGGACGCCCGGGACCTCCTGCGCAAGGCCTCGCCCGGCACGCGGGTGGTGCAGATGGGCGCGGGGTTCGTGGGGTGCATCATCATGCAGGGGCTCGTGTCCCTGGGGGTGGACCTGACGATCCTCGTGCGCAGCGGGCGCATGGTCTCGCGCATGATGAACCCGGCTTCCAGCGCCATGATCCGGAGCTGGTGCGAGTCCCGGGGCGTGAAGATCCGGGTGGAAACCCTGCCCGAGTCGATCTCCGCGGAGGACGGCCACCTCGGCGTGCACCTTCCGGGGGGAGAAGTGCTCCCGGCCGATCTCTACCTCTGCCTGGTGGGCGTCAAGCCCGCCGTGGGGTTCCTGGAAGGCACCGGCGTGGAGGTCGGGTCGGGCATCCGGGTGGACGCGCGCATGGCCACCTCGGTCCCCGGAATCTTCGCCGCGGGCGACGTCGCGGAATTCGTGGACGTCGTCACCGGCGAGCGTTCCGTGAACGCCATCCAGCCCAACGCCGTGGAGCAGGGGCGCATCGCAGCCCTGGGCATGGCCGGGCGCAGGGCCGCGAGCCGGGGCACCTTCCCGTTCAACGTCCTGGACACCCTGGGTCTCAAGTCCTCCTCCTTCGGCGCGTGGCAGGGCCTGCCCGGCGGCGACGCCGTGGAGGTGTCGGACCCCAGACGCTACCGCTACCTCAAGCTGGAGTTCCTGGAAGACCGCCTGGTGGGCGCCAACGCCGTTGGCCACACGGACCACCTGGGGGTGCTGCGGGGCCTCATCGAAGGCAAGGTGCGCCTCGGCGCCTGGAAGGAGCGGCTGCGCAGGAACCCCGCCCTGCTCATGGAGGCCTACCTGGCCTGCGCGCTGAAGGCATGAACATCACCCTGAAGCTCTTCGCCACCCTCGCCGTCCACCTCCCGCCCGGGGCCCGCAGGTCCCATCAGGCGGAGGTGGACGTGGAGGCGGGGGCGACGGTGATGGCCGTCATCGAAGCCTTCCGCGTCCCCCCGGGGCAGTGCGCCCTGGTGCTGGTGAACGGCGTGTTCGTGGCGCCGGAGGCGCGGGCGGGCCGGGTCCTGGCCGAAGGGGATGTGCTGGCCATCTGGCCCCCCGTGGGCGGGGGCTGAGGGGGGCGCTTGTTGGCCTGCTTGAACAATCAGGTCTAGATAATCAGGGTCACGATCATTTGGTTTCCGTCTTTTTTCCGGTTCGGGTATGGTCGGGGCTTCCCCGGAGGCTCCCATGCGCCGTCTGGTCTTCGCCCTCCTGCTGGTCCCGCTGGGTATCACCATCGGTTGCGGATCCTCGGGTTCCTCGGCTCCGTCCGGTCCCACCCCGGCCCCGCCGCCGACATCACCCACCGACACCACCCCTCCGGCCTGCACCCTCACGTCGCCCGCAGCCTTCGCCACCGGGCTCACCGGCGCCCTGACCCTGGCCGCCACCGCCACGGACGACGTGGCCGTGGCCGCCGTGGACTTCCGCCTGGACGGGGCGGACCTGGGCACCGCCACCCAGGCGCCCTACACGTTCACCCTCCCGGATGCCGGCGCCTACGCTGCGGGGCAGCACGTGCTGGGGGCCCGCAGCCGGGATGCCGCCGGGAACGCCAGCCCCTGGTCCCAGGCCGTGGTGACCTTCGGCGGCGGCGCGGCCCTGCCGGCGGGCTTCACCCTGACCTCGCTCCCCGGCACGCTGTCGGCCGCGACCGTTCTGGGCATGGCGCCCGACGGCCGCATCTTCGTGTGCGAACAGGCCGGGGCCCTCCGGGTCTTCCGGAACGGCAGCCTCCTCGCCACGCCCTTCGCCACCCTGGCCACCACCGCCGCGGGGGAGCGGGGCCTGCTGGGCGTGACCTTCGACCCCGCATTCGGCACCAACGGCTACGTGTACGTTTATTACACCGCCACGTCCCCCGTGACCCACAACCGCGTCAGCCGCCTCACCGCCGACCCGGGGAACCCGGACCGCATGCTCGCCGGAAGCGAGACGATCCTGGTGGACCTCCCGGCCCTGGGGGCGGACAACCACAACGGCGGCGCCCTCCACTTCGGTCCAGACGGCAAGCTCTACGTGGGGGTGGGGGAGAACGCCGTGGGGGCCAACGCGCCCTCCCTGGTGAGCCCCCTGGGCAAGATCCTCCGGTACAACGCCGACGGCTCCATCCCGGAGGACAACCCCTTCTACGGCACCGCCTCGGGGGGGAACCGGGCCATCTGGGCCCGGGGCCTTCGCAACCCCTTCACCTTCGCCTTCCAGCCCGGGACCTCCCGCATGCACATCAACGACGTGGGACAGTCCACCTGGGAGGAGGTGGACCTGGGCGCCCCGGGTGCCGACTACGGGTGGCCCTCCACCGAGGGACCCACCGCCGCCCAGGGCCTCACGGGGCCCCTGTTCGCCTACGGCCACTCGGGCATCCCCCCCGGACAGCCCGCCAGCACGGGCACGTTCCTGGTGGGCCAGGCCATCCTGGGCGCCGCCTTCGATCCGCCCACCTCCACCTGGCCCGCCGGGTACCGGGGAAGCTACTACTTCGGGGACCTGGTGGGCGGGTGGGTGGCCCGGCTCCACCTGGCCAGCGGGACCGTGAGCCTGTTCGCCAGCGGGTTCGGGCAGGACATGCGAGACCTGGCCTTCGGGCAGGACGGGGCCCTCTACGTCCTGGTCCAGGACGGACTCAAGCGGATTGCCAGGCCGTAGACTCTAATCATGGTCCTTCTGGAAATGACCCTGTCCAGGGCGGAGTTCGACCGCTGCCTGCCGGCGGCGGCGGTGGACGGGCCCATCGTCCAGGACGGGGACGTCCTCCGGGGCGGGGAGGGCGCGCGCACCTGGGAAATCCGGGTCACGGCGCTGCCGCCCCTGGCCCTGGGAGCCCTGGCCCTGGAGCGGCTGCGGGTGGAGGTGGCGTTCGAGGGCTTCGCGGCCGCGGAAGAGGCCGCCTTCATGGACCGCTTCCGCGCCCACACCCAGCGAGGCGGGGGATAGGTCAGCCGCCGCTCATGAGGTGGATCACTTGCACCACCGCCCCGTCGGGGACGGGGGTGGTGGGGTAGTCCTTGGGCTGGACCAGGGCGCCGTCCACCTTGATGACCAGGAGCGGGAACTTGAAATTCCTCGCCCTCAGCACGTCCTGGACGGTCATTCCGGGGCTCCACGCCGCCTTGTCGCCGTTGACCGTGATCATGGTCAGCCGCCGTGGTTCTTCACGATCTCGACCACCTCGGGGAAGACGTCCAGGCCCAGTTCCTTGATGCGGGCCTGGGTGGGAACCCCATCGGGGGTCCAGCCGCGCCGGAGGTAGACGGCGTCCACGAGGCTGTTGTAGCGCTTCATGCGGTAGTCGCGGGTGATGGCGATCTTCTCGTCGGTGGTCCGGCCCGCGGGGTCCACGCCGATCTCCTCCAGCATCTGCTTGTCGTAGCGCTCGGCGCGGGATTCGTACTCCTCCCGGGTGACCGGGCCCACGGAACGGTAGGGCGGGATGTCGAAGGAGCGCAGGCCCTTGCCCATGCGGATGTTGAAGATGCGCTGGAAGTTGTAGACCTTGGCGCTCTGGTGGATCAACTCGTCCTTGTCGATCTTGATGCCCGTGGTGGCGGAGAAGACGTCCACGTAGTTCTGCACGTGCTCGGGGACTTTGGCGGGCTCGCTGGTGGAGGCGTTGTCGGAGGGGACCACGTCGTTCCAGGGGAGCTTGCAGAAGCCGTTGAGGCCGAACCAGGTGCGGAACAGGGGGAAGTAGTAGAGCGCCTCGGCCTTGTCCTCGAACGTGGGCAGCTGCTTGTTCACCATGTCCATGAAGATCAGCCAGGCCTCGTCGTGCTGGGGGCCCTTGTTGGTGAGGGCGTAGCCGCCCTGCTGGGCCAGGGACTCCTTGGACATGTACTGGCTGTATTCCAGGCCCTTGCACTCCATGCCGATGTCGGCCATGAGCTTGGGATCGCCCCACCCCTTGGCCTCGAAGATCGCCTTCATCTTGTGGATGCCCTGGCCCGCGATGAGGCCGAACCCTTCGCCCCGGGCCATCTGGTGCATCATCTCCAGGTCGGCTTCGGCGTTGCCCCAGGTGAGGTCCAGGCCGCCGGTGCGCTCCAGGTTCAGGATGCCGCGCTGGTAGCACTCCATGACGAAGGCGGTCAGGGTGCCCCAGGTGATGGTGCAGATCCCGTAGGTGTCGCAGTAGAAGTTCAGTTCCAGCAGGTAGTCGGGGTCGAAGACGCCGCTGTTGGAGCCCAGGCCCGCGGCGTTCTCGTACTCGGGGCCGTCCACGGTGACGGTGTGGCCCTTGTAGGGTCCGGTCTTGAGCACCAGGCCGTCGACGCCCTTGGCGCAGGCCATGGAGCACCCGTACCAGCACCCGTCCACGGTCTCCTGGGTGCATCGCGCCTGCCACACGGGGGAGGCGATCCGGTGCGTGTCGGGGTGGGAGCCGTACTGGAAGTTGTGCGTGGGAAGGAGGTCGTAGGCGTCCATGATCTCCACGATGTGCGCGGTGCCGTTGCGGCGCATCTTGCACTGGGAGTCGTCGTTGGTGCGCATCTCCTTGTGGAACTTGATGCCGGTGCGGGCGATGGTCTCGGGATCCGCGGGGTTGTTCAGGCCGCCCTTGACCACGGGGCCGCGGCACACGAGGGCCCGGATGCGCTTGTCCCGGAACACGGTGCCGATGCCGCCGCGACCGGCCTGCTTGAGGCGCACGCAGCCCCGGCGGTGGTCCCACCAGGAGAAGTTGAGCATGCCGATCAGGCTGTGCTCGGCGCCGGCGCCGGTGGACACCACGGAGATGTTCACGCGGTCCGCGTCGTTCTCCGCGTACATCCGGGTGAGGACCTCGGCCAGCACGTGGCTGTCCACGGGCTCCAGGGGCGCGGCCTCGATGCGGATGACGCCCTTCTGGCCGTCGATGAAGAGGATCACGTCCTGGTCGGCCTTGCCCTGGAGCTCCAGGGCGTCGAAGCCCGAGAACTTGAGCAGGGGGCCGAAGTAGCCGCCCACGTTGGAGTCCACGGGAATGTCGGTCTGGGGGGAGAGGGTCACCACCAGGGACTTGCCGCTGCCCGCATACTGCGTGGTGCCGGAGACGGGGCCGGGGCTGATGATGATCTCGTTGGCCGGGTCGTTCCAGCGGGTGGCGGGGGTGACCGCGTTCCACAGGTGCCAGAGGCCGAAGCCCCGTCCGCCCAGGAAGATGTCCTTCATCTGCTGGGTGACGGGCTTCTCCATGATCTCGCGGGTGCCCACGTTCACGTAGAGACTGCGGTTGTTGTAGCCCTTGTCGGGGAGGGTGGGGGTGAAGGTCGCCTCGGCCAGGAGCTTGTGGGCGGCCTGGATGGCCTCCATGCCCTCGTGGTATTCGGTGCGCTGGGTGAAGTCCACCTCGCAGCGGACGATGGGGGTGCTGGATTCCGGATGGCTCATCGTTCGTTCCTCGGTTCAGATGATGCGGGGGGCGGGTTCGGGAACTTCGACGATCTCCAGGGCGGCGTGGGGGCAGGCCTTCACGCAGATCCCGCAGGAGGTGCACTTGTAGGGTTCGATCCAGTCGGGGTTGCGCTCGAAGGCCTCCTTCTCGCAGAACCCGATGCACATGTAGCAGCCCACGCAGAGCTTCTTGTTGATCATGACCACGCCCAGCCGGTTGCGCTTGAGGGCCTCCGCAGGGCACACCACCACGCAGTCCCCGCACTGGTCGCAGAGGACCGCCGTGCCCTTGCCGTCGCCGTGGTCGCGGATGTGCAGGGCGGCCAGCGCGGGGTCGTCCACCTTGAACACCTTGGTGGCGCAATCGGATTCGCACTCGTGATTGCAGTCCCGTCCGTAGTTGCACTTGGTCAGGTCGATGCGCAGCTGTCTCATGCCCGGGCCACTCCCCTGGGGCAAACATCTTTCGACGGCATGTTGCCGTCGTGCGCCCCGGTTCAACGTACCTTGGCCTTTGCGGCTGAACAAGAAACCGGACGGAAATGTGATTTGGCTCACGGCTTTTCCCTGACAGCCGGAGTCGACTATTCCCCCGAGCTCAGGATGGCGCCCAGGCCTTCCCGAATCTCCTCCAGGTCGAACCGCACCGCCGACAGACGCTTGGCGTCGCCGGCCTTCCGGAGCGCCTTGCCCCACCCGGCCAGGAGTTCCGGCACCAGCAGGGCCTGGGTGTCGAAGTCGCTGCGGTCGCGGCCTCGCCGGGCGGGCAAGGATGCCCAGTCCGCCAGGAACGCGCTCAGGCCCCGGGACCAGATCACCCGCATCCACCCGTCCAGGTCCCGGTTCCGGCCCGAGGCGGCCAGGACCCGCCCCACCGCGACGCTGGCCAGGGCGGGGACGGGCCCGGCCAGGCCGTAGCCCCCCATGCGGGGCCAGGGTTCGAGGCCGGCCAGGAGGTCCTGGGGCGGCGGGATGCGGACATCCAGGGCCGACCACAACGTATAGGCTCTCCAGGCGTAGGGATTGGCTGGCCAAGCCTCCAGCCGCCGGGCGAGGGTTGCGCAAATGCGCCGGGCCACGGGGCCCCAGGTGGTGGGATCGGGCTTGAACGGAAGGGGTTCCAGGGACCCGCACGTGGCCTCGGCGTCGGCCAGGTAGAGCGCCTCCAGGGTGGGATCGGGGAGCTGCGGGCGCAGCAGGTCCATGCGTTCCCGCCTGGCGTCCAGACGGTCGGGATTGGCCTTGATGAACGCGCTGAGCGCATCCAGGCGGGGCGTGGCCTGGGCCCTGAGGGCCGCGTCCAGGGTCGCGGCGGAGGGGAGCCCCGGTCCGGTGGCCAGGAACCGGTCCCCCTGGAGCAGAACCCACCTGGGGCCCGGCTCCCAGCTGTGGGACTCCCGCAAGGCCCGGGCCTCGGCGGCGGTGAGAGGCGTCCAGGTGACATCCCCCGCCTCCCAGACCTTGAACCTCCCGTCGATCTGCACCCGGGCCCAGTCGATCCGGGCGTGGGAGCCCAGCATGGCCAGGCGCAGGGGCGGGGCTTCGGGCAGGGGCGGGTCCGGCAGCGGGGGCAGGGCGAGGGTTTCCAGGAACTGGGCGGCCTGGACCGGTGTCAGGGCCGGGGGAGGCGGAAGGCCATCCCGGGTTTCCGTGGAGGTGGCCACGACCCTCACACGGGCGGAGAGGCCCCGCCAGGCGGAACCGCTCCGGGCGCGCAGGTTCGCCGCCTCGGCCAGGGCTTCGTCGGCCCGCCCCTGGCGAAGGAGGGCTTCCAGCCGCAGCCCGCCCCACTCTACGAACATCCGGTTCACGTGGCGCCGGCCGAGCCGGCGCACCAGGGCGGGTTCGAGGTTGGCCTCCAGGAAGGACGCCGCCTCCCGGGCCAGGATGGCGGGGGCGTCCCGGTGGATCAGGCGGAGGAAGAAGGCCGTGAAGGGGGGCGGCCAGGGTCGCCCCGGCACCCCGGGCAGGGCGAGGGCCGCCGCCAGGGCGCCGGGTTCGGCCTCGGCGCCCTGGCGGAGATTGATGGCCATGTTCCACAAATTCAGGTCCTCGGGGTCCCGGGCCAGGAGCGGCCGGACCTGGGCGAGAAACCGGATGACCGCCGGGCCGATTTCCGGGTCCTGGTCCAGCTCCGCCTTGCCCAGGTTGTAGATGGCAGCCGGGGAGAGCCGTTCGCCTCCCGCTCCCAGGGACGCTTCGAAGCCTCTCAGGGCCGCCGACAGGTTCTGCCGCAGGGTGCCCAGGAGCCCGGGGCCCAGGCTGCCGGCTTGGCGGGCAAAAGCCGCATGGACGGCCAGCCCCTGAATGGCTTCCTGCCAGCCCTGGGAATCGCCCGGGTGGTCGCGCAGGTGGTCCCTGAGGCGGTCCCACTGGGAACGCCAGCCGTCGTCCTCCATCAGGGCCCGGACCCGAGCGGGCGTAGGCAGCCCCCGGCCCTCGGCGATGCGCAGGCCCGATGGCGCGAAAAGCGCCCAGTCCGGCGCCCCCGGAAGCCGGGCCATGACCGCCGCCACCTCCGCGGAAGGGGAAAGCGGGGTGAGGCCCTTGCGGTACTCGGCGCCCAGGCTGTCCTCCCCGAACCAGGCGAATTCGGGGGCCGGGAGGGCGGCCACCAGGACGTAGCTCTCCGGGGAACGCAGCGCGGCCACCGCCTTGACCACGGGAGCCCAGGCGTCCTGGGCCGGGAGGCAGGCCGTCGCAAGGAGCAGGGGCAAGCTTCGGAGGGTGGAACGCATGCCCTCCACGATGCCAGAGGAGCGGACGGCGCGCACCCCCACCGTGGGCGCTACCGCCGGAGGAGGTGCACCGCCGTGGCCTTGAACCGGGCCACCACCCGGCTCCCCTCGGCCAGGCCCAGCTCCTCCAGGGACACCGGGGTGACGTAGGCGGCCAGGAAGAAGCCGCAGTCCAGTTCCACCTTGAAGAAGGGGCCCCGGGGCACGATGCGGGTGACGGTGCCGGGAAAGCTGTTGCGGGCGCTGGAGTGGGCCTCGGCCTGGGCGGAAAGGGTGACGTTCTCCGGGCGGATGCCGATGCGTACCTCCTCGCCCGGGACGGCCTCCCCGGCGGCCACCACCACGCCGCCTCCCGCCGCCACCCGGAATTCGCCGTGGCCCGCGCCTTCCACCCGGCCCGACAGGACCGCCTCCATGCCCACGAAATCCGCCACGAAGGCGTCCGCGGGGCGGTTGATGACCTCGGCGGCGGGCCCGCATTGGACGATGCGCCCCTCGCGCAGCACGGCGATGCGGTCCGCCAGGCGCAGGGCCTCCATCTGGTCGTGGGTGGCGATGACGGTGGCAGTGCGGGTCTCCCGCAGGACCCCTGCCAGGTCGTCCAGGAGGGCCTCCCGGGTGGGGGGATCCAGGGCGGAGAAGGGCTCGTCCAGGAAGAGGATCTCCGGGCGCAGCACGAAGGCCCGGGCCAGGGCCGTGCGCTGGGCTTCGCCCCCGGAAAGGTTCCGGGCGGAACGGTCCAGGAGGTGGTCCACGCCCAGCCGGCGCGCCACGGCGGCCACCCGGGAGCCCCGTTCGGCAGCGGGTACCCCGTGGAGCTTCAGGCCGGATTCCAGGTTGGCCCGCACCGTGGCGTCGAAGAGGAGGGGGGCCTGGAAGACCATGGTCACCCGGCGCCGGTAGGCCTCGGGGCGCAGCGCCTCGCCCCGGAAGAGGAGGGTGCCCCGGGCGGGCTCCATGAGGCTGGCGAGGGTCTTCAGGAGGGTGCTCTTGCCTGACCCGTTGGGGCCGATGAGGGCCAGCACGCCGCCTTCCTCCAGTTCCAGGCCCGGCACCTCCAGGACCGGGACGTCCCCGCGCCGCACGAGGAGGTCCTCCACCCGCAGCAGCGCGGTCAACGGGGCCGCTCCCGCTGCTGGATGTGGGTCAGGACGGCGTTCACGGCGAAGGTGAGCGCCAGGAGGATGAGGCTGAGGGCGATGGCCACGTCGAAGTTGCCCTTGCCGGTCTCCATGACGGTGGCGGTGGTGAGCACCCGGGTGCTCCCCTTGATGTTGCCGCCCACCATGAGCGAGGCCCCCACCTCGGAGATGACCCCGCCGAAGCCCGCCATGACCGCGGCCAGGAGCGGCAGGCGCGCCTCGCGCACCAGGAGCCATAGCATCTGGAACCGGGTGGCGCCCAGGGAGAGGATCTGCAGGCGCAGGTCCGGGGGCAGCTGCTGGAGGGCGGCCACGCTGATGCCCGTGATGATGGGTGTGGCGATGACGGTCTGGGCCAGGATGATGGCCGAGGGCGTGTAGAGGAGCTCGAAGCCGCCCAGGGGACCGTTGCGCCACAGGAACATGGTCACGAACAGGCCCACCACCACCGGCGGCAGGCCCATGCCCGTGTTCACCAGGCTGATGACGACGCGCCGGCCGGGAAACTGGGTGAGGGCGAGAACGAGTCCCGCGCCCAGGCCCAGCACCAGGCTCGCGCACGTTGCCAGCAGGGTGACCTTCAGGGTGAAGAGGGTGATGCCCAGGACCTCGGGGTCCAGGGTGCGCAGAAGGTCAAAGGCCTTCCGGATGCCCTCCCACAGCAGCTCCAATCCTCATTCCTCGTCCATGAAAGGATAGGCGAAATCCCGGTGGGGGGCGAAGCACTCCTTGATGGTGCGGGGCGACGTCCAGCGAATGAGGTTCAGGAAGCTGCCGGCCTTGTCGTTGGTGCCCGAGGCCCGGGCGCCGCCGAAGGGCTGGTGGCCCACCATGGCGCCGGTGCACTTGTCGTTGATGTAGAAGTTGCCGGCGGTGTTGGCCAGGGCCTCGGTGAGGCGGTTGATGACGTAGCGGTTGCGGGCGAAGATGGCCCCGGTCAGCGCGTAGGGGCTGGTCTCGTCCAGGAGCTTGACCGTCTCGTCCAGCTTCGCGTCCTCGTAGACGTGGATGGTGAGCACCGGCGAGAAGATCTCCTCCTCCATGGTGACGAACTTCGGGTCGGTGGTGACGATGATGGTGGGCTCCACGAACCAGCCCCGGCTCTTGTCCCCGTGGCCGCCGTGGATGATCTCCGCGGCGGGGGACGCCTTGGCCAGCTCGATGTAGCGCATGGTGTTGTCGAAGCTGGCCTCGTCGATGACGGCGCCCATGAAGTTCCGGAAGTCCCTGGGGTCGCCCACCTTGATGCGGGCCATCATGCCGAGGATGAGCTCCTTGAGCTGGGGCCAGTGGGAAGCGGGGACGTAGGCCCGGGAGCAGGCCGAGCACTTCTGCCCCTGGTACTCGAAGGAGGCCCGGACGATGGCCGTGGCCACCTCCACCATCTCGGCGGAGTGGTGCACGAAGATGTAGTCCTTGCCGCCGGTCTCCCCCACGAGGCGGGGGTAGATCCGGTACTTGCCCACGTTGTCGGCCACGGTCTTGGACATGGAATTGAACACGCCCGTGGACCCGGTGAAGTGGAGGCCCGCGAAGGCGGGGTGGTCCAGGACGATCTTTCCGATGACCGAGCCCCGGCTGGGCACGAAGTTGATGACGCCCCGGGGCAGGCCGGCTTCCTTGTAGAGCTGCATCAGGTAGTAGTTGGAGAGGATGGAGGTGCTGGCGGGCTTCCACACGACGGTATTGCCCATGAGGGCGGGGGCGGTGGCGAGGTTGGCGCCGATGGCGGTGAAATTGAAAGGCGACACCGCGAAGACGAAGCCCTCCAGGGCCCGGTAGTGCACCCGGTTCCAGGTGTGGGTGTTGCTCTCGGGCTGCTGCCGGTAGATCTGCTCCATGAACTTGGCGTTGTACCGGAAGAAGTCCGCGGTCTCGCAGGTGGAGTCGATCTCCGCCTGGTGCGCGGTCTTGGACTGGTTGAGCATGGTGGCCGCGTTGAGGATATAGCGGTACTTGGTGGAGATGAGGCTGGCCATGCGGTTGAAGATGGCCGCGCGCTCCTCCCAGGGGGTGTTCTCCCATTCCGCCTTGGCGTCCAGCGCCGCCTGGATGGCGAGCCGGATCTCGGCCTCGCCGGCCTCGTGGTACTGGGCGAGCACGTGCCCGTGCTCGTGGGGGCACACGGCCTTCTGCAGGCGTCCGGTGCGCACCTCCTCGCCGCCGATGATGAGGGGGATGTCGACGACCTGGTGGTACTGGCGGTCCAGCTCGGCCTTGAGCAGGGCCCTTTCGGGGCTGCCCGGGGCGTAGGAGAACGCAGGCTCGTTGAAGGCTTCGGGGAGATTGAAGATGGCGTTGGTCATGGGTCCTTTCCCGGGTCCTTGGGGATGTTCCCAGTCTAGGGACCCCTAAATAACAGCCCTAGTTGTCCTTTTTGCCCGCGTCGGGGAAGAACAGGGGAGAGCCGAAGTGATCCTTCCCGAAGGTGCGGATCACCTCCTGCGCGGGGGCCGAAACGAGGAAGGCCGCGAAGGCCTTGCCCCCCGCCGCGTTGACCTTGGGGAACTTGGCCGGGTCGATCTCGATGACGTGGTAGATGTTGGCCAGGGACGCGTCGCCCTCGGAGACGATGGCCAGGCCCAGGTTCTTGCGCATGGCCAGGAAGGTGCCCCGGTCGGAGAGGGTGTAGGCCTTCTTCTCGGAGGCGACGTTGAGCGTCTGGCCCATGCCCTGGCCCGTCTCCAGGTACCAGGGCTTCCCGGCGGGGTCGATGCCCGCGCCCTTCCAGAGCTTCTTCTCCTGGGCGTGGGTGCCGGACTGGTCGGCCCGGGAAACGAACGTGAAGGAACCCGCGGCCAGCTTCCGGAAGGCCGCGGCGGCGCCCGGGGCGGCCTTCAGGCCGGCGGGGTCCGCCTGGGGGCCCAGCACGACGAAGTCGTTGTGCATGACCAGCTTGCGGTTGAGGCCGGGGCCGTCGGCCATGAAGGCCTTCTCCGCTTCGGGGGAATGCACCAGGAGCACGTCCGCCTCGCCCTTGCGGCCCATGGCGATGGCCTGGCCGGATCCCACGGCGATGGTCTTGACCTGGAAGCCGGTCTGCTTCTGGAACATGGGCACCAGGACATCCAGCAGGCCGGAGTCCTGGGTGCTGGTGGTGGTTGCGAGGATCACGCTGCGCTGGGCGAAGGCGGCGGGCCCCAGGCAGAGGATCGTCCCGGCCAGCAACGTCAGGAACCGGTTTTTCATGGAAGCCTCCGATCACGGCCGCCCCGGGGGGATGGGAACCGCACCCCTCGTATGGGGGCGCTAGGGCGCGGATCCATCCCGGCCCCGGGGCGGGCCGGTGCCCCGATGGTTGCACGTGTATATAGCGGATGGCAAGTCAGACGTGGCGCCCGGGCTCTGCCCCGGCACCACGTGCATGTCAGTCGGGCTGAATCCCCCCCGGAAGGCCCAGGAGGCGCTGGTATTCCCGGACGGAATGGCGCACGGCGTCCCAGGCCAGGGCCTGCAGGGCCCGGTAGCGCTTTACGGCCTCCAGGCCCAGGTCCGTGAGCACCGCGCCCCCGCCCTTGGGGCCGCCCAGCCGGGTGGCCACGACGGGTTCCTTGAAGCAGGCGTTCATCTCGTCCACCAGGAGCCAGGCGCGGCGGTAGCTCATGCCGAGCTTCCGCCCGGCGGCGGAGATGGAGCCGGTCGCCTGGATGGCCTCCAGCAGGTCGGCCTTGCCGGGGCCCATGGCGTAGCGCTCCCCCATGGGGATGCCGACGCTGACGATCTTCCTGGCCGAGGTATTCATCGTTTCCAGGGTAGCCCCCGGGCGGAATCCCGTCCATGCGCCCGGACATGAACGGGGGGGAACGCGCGCGGTGCCCGGGCAGGGCCGGGGCACCACGTCTGATACCATGGTCGGCGCGAGGAACGTGAGGATGCTCGGATACCTGGAGGCCCTGAAGCTGGTGCTGGAGCGCGCGGAGCCCCTGCCGCCCCGGCGGGTCCCGCTTCTGGAAGCCCTGGGGCTGGCCGCGGCGGAGGACATCCGTGCGGCCGAGCCGGTGCCGCCCTTCACCAATTCGGCCATGGACGGCTTCGCTCTGCGGTGCGGGGACGCGGCCCCGGGGCGCCTGCCGGTGGCCGGCACCGTTCCGGCCGGCATGGCCGAGGTGCCGCCCCTGGGGCCCGGGGAGGCCCTGCGCATCATGACCGGCGCCCCGATGCCGGCGGGCGCCGATGCCGTCGTGCCCATCGAGTTCGTGCGGGTGGAGGACGGCTGGGTGGTTCTTTCCGGGACCCCCCGTCCCGGCGCCAACATCCGCCTGGCGGGGGAGGACATCCCCGCCGGGGGCCTGGTGGTGTCCGCTGGCGCGGTGCTGCGGCCGGCCGAGGTGGGGGTCCTGGCCGCCATCGGCTGCCCCGAGGTCCCGGTGCGGCCCCGGCCCCGGGTGGCCGTCATCACCACGGGCAACGAGCTGGTGGACGCGGGGGATCGCCCCGGTCCCGGCCGCATCCGGGACGCGAACATCCATTCCCTTTGCGCCCAGGCCCTGGCCGCCGGGGCCATCCCCCTCCCCCGCCCCCGGGTGGAGGACAGCCGGGAGGCGGTGGCCCGGGCGGTGCGCGAAGCCCTCGACGAGGCCGACGTGGTGCTCACCAACGGCGGGATCTCCGTGGGGGACTTCGACTACATCAAGGCGGTGCTGGAGGACCACGGGGCCGAGCGGATCTTCTGGAAGGTGGCCCAGAAGCCGGGGAGTCCCCTGGGCTTGTGGGTCCACAAGGGCCGGCTCATCTTCGGCATCCCGGGCAACCCGGTGGCGGCCATGCTCATGTTCGAGGCCTACGTGCGGCCCGCCCTGCGGCGCATGATGGGGTACCGGAACCTGCACCGCCCCGAGCGGGCCGGGATCCTGGAGGCGGCGTGGAAGCGCAGCGGGGATCCCATGCGCACCGAGTTCCTGCGGGTGGTGGCCGGCCCCGGCGGGAAGGTGGCCCTGGCCGGACCCCAGGGCTCCGGGATCCTCTCGGGCATGATGCGGGCCAACGCCCTGGCGCTGATCCCCGAAGGCCCCACCGTCCTGGAGGCGGGCAGCGAGGTGCTGCTCCAGCTCATCGACGAGGCGGAGGACCATTGAACGAAGGATCCGCCCTCCCCTGGGCCCGGCCGTTCCAGGTGGGCCTGCGCACCATCCACATCCTGGCCATGGCCCTCGTCCTGGGGGGGGTCGCCCTGGGGGCCGGCCACGACCGGTTGAAGACGTCCATCGTGGCCACCGTCCTCAGCGGCGCCCTCCTGTTCGCCCTGGACCTGGCCAAGGGCACCACGGTGATCCACCACGCCAGCGGCGTGGCCGTGCTCGTGAAGCTGGCCCTCCTGGGCGTGGGCAACCTGCTGCCCCAGCAGCGCCTGGGGTGGTACCTTGCCGCCACGGCCGTGGCCTCCATCGGCTCCCACATGCCGGGCAGCTGGAGGCATTTTTCACTCATCCATGGGAACGTGGTCAGACGCTAGAGGGACGGCATGGGCATTGCGGTAGGCGGACATCTCGACAAAGTGGCCCTGTGGCTGGACCACACCGGCTGGCAGAAGCTGCAGCGCATGCTGGTGGTCATCGCCACCTGCCTGATCATCCTCTGGGCGCTGCGCCTGGTGTCCAAGGCGGTGGCCCGGTCCATGGCCACGGGCATGGGCGAGCACAACCCCGAGGCCCAGCGCCGGGCCAAGACCCTGGGCGCGGTCATCGGCAACTTCGCGCGGGTGCTGGTGATCTCCTTCTTCATCCTGGAGACCCTGCAGGAGTTCAGCGTCAACGTGGGCCCCCTGGTGGCCGGCGTGGGCATCGTGGGCGCCGCCATCGGCTTCGGCGCCCAGAACCTCGTGAAGGACGTCATCGGCGGGTTTTTCCTCCTGGTGGAGAACCAGTACGGCGTGGGCGACATCATCTCCGTGGGCGACAAGCACGTGGGCACCGTGGAGCGCATGACCTTCCGCATGACGATGCTGCGGGACATGGAGGGCCGGGCCCACTTCCTGCCCAACGGCACCATCAGCGACGTCATCGTCCTCAGCAAGCAGTTCGCCAAGGCCCTGGTGGACGTGGAGGTGAGTCACGACGAGGACCTGGACCGCATCATGGCCGTGCTCCGGGACGTGGGCGCCGAGCTCATGGCCGCCCGGGAGGACGTGCTGGAACCCACCGAGGTCCTGGGCGTGGAGGCCATGAACGCCGCCAGCTGCACCCTCCGGACCCTGACCAAGTGCCTCCCCGGCCAGCAGTGGGCCGTGGCGAGGGAGCTGCGCAGGCGGGTGCAGGTGCGGTTCAAGCTGGAGGGGTTCGGACGGCCCATTCCGCAGCGGATGATAATAAACAAATAAATTGGATTCGAATTAAATAGAAATTGAATTAATGGAATAGAATTCTTGACGTTCATCTAGGACCCGATTGGCTTGGTGCATCAATCAAAAAGGTAATAATTTACGTCAACGCACGGACCCATCGATCTGCGAATACCAAGGGAAAAACTAAACGCTGGGGCGCAGAGGTCTCGCTGAGGCGCTGGGTTAAAAAACCTGGGTGAAGGAATAGGTAGATTCTAATTTTCCTGGCAGATTGGCATAAGACCCCCCGGGAGGGTCTGTCATAGGGCCTTTCAAAATTCCTTTTCTCTTCCCAGCGCCCCAGCGAGACCTCAGCGCCTCTGCGTTTGATCTTTTTGATGGAGCTTCCGATCCACTCCGTACAATCCTGTCAAGCTAAAGAATTGAATAATAATCCTATTAATTAATGTGTATCTATAATATTTGTAATAAATGCTGTGCGCCAACACGACCGGATCTGAAGCGGCAAAGAGATGTACAGGTTTCAAGATTCTTTTTTCCCCCCCATTATTGAAATGCCACCTAGCCATTGACCAAACCGCACCATGCGCATTCCTGGCAGACCTCGGTTTTCCATGGTTCTCCACTCCGGGATTTCATCGCATCCTCACGCACCCCGCACAGCCGGGCGGTCCCTGGAGGGCCAGGAAGCAGATCCCCTGGCCCCTCCTGAGGTTCACCGTGCCGGGGCCCGCGCACTTTGCCACGAGGGTGAAGCTGGAATCGAACAGGGTCCAGGCGGTAAAGCCGTTCACGGTTACGTGGGTTGCGCCGGCGGGCACGGTGCGCCATTCCACATGGCCCTCCTTTCCGGTGGCCAAGTCGTTGGAGCCGTCCCGGAGGACGGGAACCGCGCCGAGCGGCCGGTAGATCCGGCCGGCGTAGCGCAGCCACACCTCTCCCTGATGGTCAAGGGGCCACACCTCGAACTGGTCCTGCCCGGCGGGTCCCGGGATGCGCAGCATTGCGGTCCCGGGGCCGTCCTTGCGGGTGAAATCCAGGGGGTGGAATCCCATGGCCCGCACGAACAGGGGGTGCTCCAGGCCTGGCAGGGAGGTGAGGGAAAGCGTGGGGGACGCCATGAACCGTGCGCTGTCCAAGGATTCGTTGACGAGTACCCAGGTCCCGCCTTTCAGCAAGGCCCAGAATTCGCTCAGCTTGCCGCCCGGGGCCACCTGTTCGGCGATGATCCGGCTGTCGATGCTGAACCGGGTCAGGCTGCGCAATGACAGGTAGAGGCGCCCCTGCCAGGGGAGGAAGCCATAGGCCGGTTCGCACGCCCCCTCTGGGCTGAAACCTCCGTCCGCCCGGGGCCGCAGGTCCGGCGCCAGCCGCTTCCAGGTGGCGGTTTCCACTTCGTAGCGATCGAGGTCAAGTCTGCCGGCGAACCGGCCCGGCCTGACCCGGTAGGTGTCCTCCCGGGAACCGTAGATGCCGAGGAATGCCTCGACGGGCCGGGGATCCGCCTGAGGGTCGGCGCCGGCTACCAGCCCGGGCGGGGCGGGCATTTCCGGGAGGGCGCCCTTCTCCACCAGGGCCCGCATCAGGATGCGCTCCGCGACCCGGACCAGGGCGTCGGCGTTCGGCCTCGTGGCGCCGGCGATGAAGATCCCCATCCGCTCCGAGGGTACGAGGATCATGGCGCTGGCGTAGTGGGGGGTCTGCCCCTGGATGGCCCAGGCTTCGTAGCCGGCAGCGCGGAGGGCGGGTTGGCAGACCGTGTCCCAGCCCAGGCCGAAGGCCGTGACCGGGGACGGCAGGGGTTCGGCCTCGGGCGGGAAGTGCCGGCGCCCCATTTCCCGCACGGAGGCCTCCTCGAGGATTCGGTCCCCCTTGATGCGGCCGCCGTCCAGGAGCATGGCCATGAGGCGGGCCATGTCCGGCGCCGATGCGTAGAACCCGCAGGAAGCATAGGCGTTGGCGTATTCCAGGGGATGGCGGCGCATGCCGTCGAAGGCCCGGGCATAGGGGTCCTTCCGCGGACGGGGGTTAGGTATGAAACAGCAATTGCGCATCCCCAGGGGATCGAGGATCTCCCGTTTCACGTAGTCGATGTAGGCAAGCCCGGTCACGGCCTGGATGCATTCCTGGATAACCGTGAAGCCGTCGCCGCAGGGCACGGGAAGGGTCCCCGGGGCATGGTTGAGGCGCTGGAGGGCCAGATCGTCCAGCACCTGGCCTCCGTGGCCGGCGAAAGGCACGGTGGTGAACCGGTTTCGAGGGGCCGTGCCGGGTATTCCGGACGTCTGGCCCAGCAGCATCCGGTAGGTGATGCCCCGGCATCCGGGGGATAGCATGCGGAAGGCCGGGAGGTGGGCCGCCACGGGGGCGTCCAGGCTGACCCGGCCCTCCTCTGCAAGTTTCAAGACCGCCACCGCGGCCAGCAGCCTGCCCACCTCGCCCACGCCGAAACGCGTGTCCGGGGTGGCGCCGATGAGCCTGGCGCCGGGACCGTCGCCGGAGGCGTTGGAAAACCCGAAGGCTTCTTCCCAAACGAACCGGCTGCCGTTCACCAGGGCCAGGGCCACGGAGGTGGTACCGGTGGCGGCCATTGCCTCCCTCACCGCGGCGGCCCCTTCGGTGGAGGCGAAAAAATGGACATCCTGCAGTCCGGATGACTTTAGGTGCGCAGGAAACGCACAAATAGGTAATAGGATGGCCACAATATATCCATAACGAAGTGGCATTGCCATTTGGCCTCCCGTTCCAAGCCTCCCCTTCCCAGTGCTGGACGCCTCCTGGAAGTTCGCGAATGGTCGGTCATCCCATTGCGAATCGGCTGCCAGCCGCTCATGATTTATTACAAATATAAAAATAATAATTTAAACTTTGCTGATTGAAGTTCTATTGAAACCGATTACTCCGGTCTATCAGATCCTAGTGACGGGGCTGTGCGGCCTCGGTAATTGCGGGACCATTCGTCCCGAAAGGAGAAGGGTTATGTACTTTAAAAGTATTGGCTTTCAGGGAATCGTGTGTCTTGCGGTTTCACAAACGCTGGGTGCTTGCGTGGGTGAATCTGAATGCCCACCCGTCAAGTTGGAGAGACCTGCCGTGACAATGGTGGCGGCCGCGGACGTTTTGCAAAGCATTTCCCTGCTGAGACAAATGGAGGTAGGGAACATGCAGGGTGCGCCAAGTAATGGTCTATATTACCTCGCTGTATGCTTGACGTGCCGGTTGGGTTCTGCGATCACAACGGACCCCTCGGTGTGCGTGCAATGGGGTCAGTTCCACAGCGCGAATAATCCGACGCATAACGTCGTGCTCCGGTCAGCCAGTAACCCAGCGGTGCTTGCACCTTGAACGCGAAGGGGTCCCGGAGGGCCAAGGCCACGAAGAGAGCCCCGCCCAGTGATTTCGTGACATCCCGGCGGTGGTAGGTGGGGCGCCGGGCCTGACCAGAGTCCCTGAACACCCGCCCCGCTCCCCCGAGGGCAGGCAGAAGAAGGACCCCTCCGGAAGACGGTTCCATCCCTTTTATCCCAGACATCACTGTTCATCCCTGTCCGGCAGGGCAAGCGATGGCTTGGGTCGGCGCACCCATGACCCACATGCGCCAACCCATCCAGGCCTCAGCCCTGCGGAAACGGGATGAACAGTGATGTCTGGGATGAAGGAGATTCGGCCTACAGATTCTCGGCGCCACAGGGGAGTCCGAAATATCCCCTTCCCGGGGAACCTTTCCGTCCCTTCCGTCACCCCTTGAACTTGTGAACGGGCGGCGCCATCCGGACTTCCGGGAGGCAAGGGATTGGGCAGGTGATACGATGGAAGGTCCCCCCCCGCTGGGGGTTTTCAGGGGTCGAAAGCATGGAATACAACTACGAAGGCAGGACGATCTTCGGGGCCTCCCGCGCCGAGGAGCGCACGGCGTTCGTCCGGAGCGTCTATCTGTGGCTGATGGGCGGGTTCGCGGTGGCGGCGGTGGGGGCTCTCGCCTCCCCCTTCGTCCTCAACTACCTCATCGGGGCCCTGGGCCGGTTCTTCTTCTGGCCCATCCTGGGCGTCTACTTCGGCACGTTCTTCTGGGCCCAGAAGGTCAGCCGTTCCCGGCCCCAGAACCGGTACGCCTATGCCGCGTTCACGTTCGTGGCGGGCATCATCGCGGGCATGGCCATGCTCGCGGCCATGCAGCAGTCGGGCCCGGGCATCATCCTGGCGGCCCTGGGCATGACGGCCGCGGACTTCCTGGTGCTGAGCGCCGTGGCGCACTTCAGCAAAAAGGACTTCAGCTTCCTGGGCAGCTTCGTCACGGTGGGCCTGGTGGTGGCCATGGTGGCCATCCTCATCGGGTTCTTCGTCCAGATGGAGATCTTCCACCTGGCCATTTCGGCGGTGATCGTCATCGCGTGCTCGGCCAAGATCCTCTGGGACACCTCCCGCATGCTGCGGGAAGGCGACTACGGCGACGCGGCGGGATTCGCCCTTTCGCTCTTCATCAGCCTCCTGAACATCTTCCTCAACCTCCTCCGCCTGCTCTCGGGCGGCCGCCGGAACTGATCGCCCAAAGGATGTACATGCTCCGCAGCCTCGTTTGCACCACCTTCTCCCTCGTCCTCGCCGCCCAGGCTCCCGCTCCCAAGGCCCCCGCCCCCAAGGCCCCCGCCGCCCCGGCCAAGGAGGACAAGGTCCTCGCGACCCTGGGCACCTCCGTGGTCCGGGAATCGGACTTCGAACTCTTCCTGAACGTGTCCCTGCCCGAGCAGCAGCGCGCCCAGGTCATGATGATGCCCGGCGCCCGGGAGCAGTACCTCAAGCGCTTCCTGGACTACAAGATCCTGGCCGCCAAGGCCCGCAAGGAGGGCATCGCCAAGGGTCCCGATTTCGCCAAGAAGATGCAGCTCATGGAGATGCAGGTCCTCATCCAGTCGCTGTTCGACCGCGACGGGGCTGCGCTCAAGGACAAGTCGGCCGTCAAGGACGAGGACGTGAAGGCGTTCTTCGACAAGCACCCCGAGAAGTTCATGACCCCCGAAAGCTTCAACGCCCGCCACATCCTGGTGAGCACCCGGGCCCAGGGCGCCGAGAAGGCCCGCACGGACGATGAGGCCAAGGCCCGCATCAAGGAGATCCAGGACGCCCTCAAGGCCGGCAAGTCCTTCGAGGAACTGGCCAAGACCTATTCCGACGACCCCGGCAGCAAGGACAAGGGCGGCCTCTACGACAACATGCCCTTCGGCCGCTTCGTGCCCGAGTTCGACAAGGCCGTGCGCGACCAGAAGGTGGGTGAAGTGGGCGAGCCCGTGAAGTCCATGCACGGCTACCACCTCATCAAGGTGGACAAGATCACCCCCGCCGTTCCTCAGACCTTCGAGGCCGCCAAGGAATCCGCCAAGCAGCAGGCGACCACCGACCGGCAGGAAAAGGTCATGAACGAATACATGGACGCGGCCCGCAAGGAGGTTGCCTTCACGGAAGGCGCGGCGGCGCCGGTGGCCAAGGCCAGGAAGGGAGCCAAATGAGCATCCGCGGGCTCGCGCTCCTCTCCCTCCCCTGCATCCTCATGGGCGCGCCGGAGATCCGGGAGGAGATCCTGGTGGTGGTCAATGGCCACACCATCACCCGCAGGGCATATCAGCAGGCGGTTGAGCAGGAGACCGCGTCCCTCTACCGGCAGTTCTCCGGCAAGGTCCTGGACGAGAAGCTCAAGGACGCCCGGGAGAAGACCCTCCAGGGCCTCGTGGACAACTACATCATCCAGGACAAGGCCGAGGACCTGGGCATCAAGCTCCGGGACGAGGACATCCGGAACTACATCGAGGACATCAAGAAGCAGAACAACTTCGCCACCGACGCCGATTTCGAGCGGGCCCTCAAGGGCTCGCTGGGCATCGGCCTCCAGGCCTACATGGCGCGCACCCGCACGGACATGCAGAAGCAGGAGGTGCTCCGGCGCGAGGTGTACTCCAAGATCGCCATCGAGGAGCAGGAACTGCGGGCCTACTACCTGGACCACAAGGAGGACTACCGCCAGCCCCCCCGCTTCCGCATCCGGGAGCTGGTCCTGGCCAAGGGCGTCACGCCCGAGGACCAGGCGGCCACCAAGGCTGTGATCGCCAAGATCCAGGAAGCGCTGGCCAAGGGCACCCCCTTCGAGACGCTGGTGAAGGAATACTCCACCAGCACCAGCCGCAGCACCGGCGGCGACCTGGGGTGGCTGCCCAAGGGCATCCTCCACGCCAACATCGAAACCGCCTCCCTGGCCCTGAAGCCCGAGGAGGTCTCGGCGCCCTTGGAGACGGACAAGAACGTCTACCTGGTCCAGCTCATCGAGGCCCAGTTGGACGCCATCAGGCCGTTCGCCGAGGTCAAGGAGAAGATCCTGGAGAAGCTGCAGGAGCCCAAGGCCCAGAATGCCATCGAAAACTACCTGTCCGGCTTGCGCATCCGCGCCAACGTCCGATACATGGTGCTGAAGGACGAGATCATCAAGGGGTGAACGTGCGCCTGGACCTGTTCCTCAAGAAGACCCACCTCGTCAAGCGCCGGGAACTGGCCCGGGAGCTTTGCGAGGAAGGCATGGTGCGGGTGGACGGCACGCCCCGCAAGGCCAGCTTTGAAGTGAAGGCCGGGGTGGAGTTGGAGTTCCCTCTGTACAACCGCCTCATCCGCGCCCGGGTCCTGAACGTCCCCGAAGGCAACGTGCCCCGGGGCGACCAGTGGACCTACATCGAGGTGCTGGAGGAGCGCTGGGCGCCCACCGACGACCCCCAGATGGCCGATCCCCTGGCCCCGCGGCCCAAGACCCCGACGTTTCATTAGGATGAAGTCATGACAGAGCCGGCAGCCCTCCGCACCCTCAAGGAGGGCGACGTCTTCAACGGCTTCCTCCTGGCCCAGGAAGTGGCCTTCAAGACCAGCGCCAAGGGCTCGGAGTACCTCGAACTCCGCCTCTCGGACGCCTCCGGCGACCTCAAGGGTTTCCTGTGGGACCTGCGGGCCGTGGAGGGCGACCTGGACCAGGTGGTGCCCGACGCCTTCCTCAAGGTGAAGGGCCAGATCTCCAACTACAACGGCCGCACCCAGATCCGCCTGGACAAGCTGCGCTTCGCCCGGGACGAGGAGGTGGGGGACCTGGCCCGGTTCTTCCCCGTGAGCCGCCGGGACGCCGAGGAAATGGCCCGGGAGCTGGACGGGCTCGTGGCCGGCGTGAAGGACCCCTGGATCCGGCGGCTGCTGGAGGCGCTCTTCATCGACGACCCCGTCCGGCGCGCAGCCTTCCGCCGGGCTCCCGCCGCCAAGAGCATGCACCACGTGTGCCTGGGCGGGCTCATCGAGCACACCATGTCGGTGGCTGGCATGGCCGCCAAGGCCTGCGCCCACTACCCCGACCTGAACGCCGACCTGGTGCTGGCCGGCGTCCTCCTCCACGACCTGGGCAAGACCGAGGAGCTCACCTACCAGCGCAGCTTCGGGTACTCCGACGCCGGCAACCTGCTGGGCCACATCTCCATGGAGGCTGAGTGGATCAGCCGCGCCGCCGCGGCGATCCCGGACTTCCCCGAGGAACTGCGCCTGCACCTGCTGCACATCGTCCTGAGCCACCACGGCAGGCTGGAGTACGGGTCCCCGGTGGTGCCCAAGACACCGGAGGCCCTTCTGGTGCATTACCTCGATGACCTGGACGGCAAGCTGGAGGCCATGTTCCGGGGCATGAGGGACGACGCGGGCGAGGGTTCCTGGACGCCCTTCTCCCGTTCCATGGAGCGGATGATCTACAAGAACCGGTGGCCGAAGGTAGATTAAATCAATGAACCTGGGACGGAATTGCCGTATTCTCTCCGCAGGTACACCTTCCTTCGTCCCATCACCAGGCTGTATGCAGCCATCCGCCCCTCCGGGCGCGGGCATGCGTCGCTCCCCGCCAGGTCGCCATCATGAAACGCTCCCGGAAAGCCAAGCGCTACGATGACACCGTCCTGCCCGGGGACTTCGTGGGGTTCGAGCCCTTCAGCCACGGGGACGCCGAGAGCGAAGGCGAGGTGAGCGGTGCCCTGCGGCGGACCCGGGAGGGCCTGGAGCTGGGCCACATCACCCTCGAGCGCCTGGCCGCGAAAAAGCAGACCTTCGCCAAGCTGAAGTCCCGGGCCGAAGTGCTGAGCCGCCAGCTCACCTACCTGGACGAGCACCTGGAGATCGTGGACCACGACCGCCGCGGGATGTACATCCAGCTGCGCAGCCTTCCCCCCTACAAGGACGAGGCCCAGATCCGCTTCAACGAGATCTCCATCGGCCGGGACAAGGTGGAGGTCAAGCGCATCGCCTTCTCCCGGCGCGACGAGGTGAAGCAGCAGGTGCCCCTCAGCCTCACCGAGGACCTGCTCGAGCGCCTCATGTCCGATCTGCGCCAGGTGCTGAGTCCGGTCTAAGGTATCGGCACGAAGGTGAGCCCCCCGGCCGGACCGCGCAGGACGGCGCTGGATTCCAGGATGCCCACGAGGATGGCCTTCTCGTCGGCGCCGGTGGGAAGGAAGCGCAGCTCGTGGGTGCCCAGGTCCAGCCTGGCGAGCATGAGTCCCTTGGCTTCGCCGGGCCCCAGCTGGTAGGCGGGCACGGCCATGAGGGCGACGTTGTTGTTCATCCACCAGGCCAGGCCGCCCCGGTCCCCGTCGGCCAGGGCCAGGAGGGGCAAGGGCTTGCCTTTCAGGGCGAAGTCCTCGGTGCCGGCGAGGGTCCCTTTCTCGATGTCGATGACGTCCAGCTTGAGGCTCTCCCCGGAGGTGAGCAGGATCTTGCCGTCCTCCCGGATGGCGATGCGATGGCGCACCTGGGCGGCGAGGCCCCCCTTGGACGGCTTGACGCCGTAGGTCCACATGACCGAGCCCCCCTTCAGGTCCCGGCGCTCAAGGTAGGGTTCCCGGGTGCGGTAGCACAGCACGAAGCTGCGGGCGTCCCAGGCCAGGTCGGCCACCTCCGCGGGCAGGGAATGGGAGGTGCCGACCTTGCCGGACTTCTCGAGCCGCTCCAGCGTCGTGGCGCTCACCACCCAGGCGTCGCCGGCGGGATCCATCACCCACTTCTCCGGGGGCCCGTCCAGCTTGGCCACGGGCAGCAGGTCCGTGGTGCCCATGTCCCGGGACCACACCCGCAGGGCCTGGGCCTCCGGGTCGTGGAACACGCAGGAGCCGTCCCGGTCGAAGGCGGCCCAACCCGTGGCGCTCTTCACCGGGTCCCATCCCTGCGCGGCGGCTGGAGCGGCGGCTAGAAGGAGGACGAAGGCTGCGGTCAGGACGCTGGCTGGGTTCAACGAGACCTCTGGCTGGGGTTGGCTGTATCAACCATAGTCAAGGCCCCGGCCTCGGGCAAGAAATCAGGCGTTTTTAATTTGCGGGCTGGGTGGAGGCGTGGGGAAGCGTCCGGTGGAACTCAACGATTCGTTCATAAAGCGCCCGGGGACTCAGCCCCTCCTCGTCCAGGAGCCGCGCCTGGTCCCCGTGATGGACGATGTGATCGGGCACCGCGCACCGGAGCAGGGGCCGCAGGATGCCCTGGTCCGCTAGGAGCTCGGCCACGGCCGCCGTGAAGCCGCCCGGGGCGCAGCCCTCCTCCAGGGCCACCACGCCGCGGACGCCGCGGCTCCAGTGGCTGATGAGGTCCGCGTCCAGGGGCTTGACGAAGCGCGCGTTGATGACCGCGCAGGAGACGCCCTCGGCCTCCAGGCGCTGGGCCAGGGCCTCGGCGGGCGCAACCAGGGTGCCCAGGGCCACCAGGAGGAGATCGGTGCCCTCCCGGAGCAGTTCGCCCTTGCCGATGGGAAGGGCGGCGACGGGGTCCTGGAGGGGCACGCCCAGGGCGTTGCCCCGGGGGTAGCGCAGGGCCGCGGGGCGGTTGCTGTAGATGGCGGTGAACAGCATCTGGCGCAGCTCGTTCTCGTCCTTGGGGGCCATGATGACGATGTTGGGCATGCACCGCAGGAAGGACAGGTCGTAGAGCCCATGGTGGGTGGGGCCGTCGGCCCCCACGATGCCGCCGCGGTCCATGGCGAAGGTCACGGGCAGGTTCTGCAGGCACACGTCGTGGAGCACCTGGTCGAAGCCCCGCTGCAGGAAGGTCGAGTAGATGGCCACCACGGGCCGGAGCCCCTGGCAGGCCAGGCCCGCCCCGAAGGTGACGGCGTGCTGCTCGGCGATGCCCACGTCGAAGCAGCGCGTGGGGTGGGCCTTCTGGAAGATGTTCAGGCCGGTGCCGTCAAGCATGGCGGCGGTGACGCCGACGATCTTGGGATCCTTGCGGGCCAGGTCCGTGAGGGTGGTGCCGAAGACGCTGGTGTAGCTGGGCAGCGGCGGCTTGGCGGGGTCCACGGGAGGCTTGCGGATCTCCCCGGCCTCGGCGTCGAAGGCGGTGACGCCGTGCCACTTGAGGGGGTCCTTCACGGCGGGGTCGTAGCCGAAGCCCTTCTTCGTCTGCACGTGGAGGAGCACCGGGCCCTCGGCCATGCGCTCCTTGGCCTCGCCCAGCCCCCGCAGGAGGGCCGCGACGTCGTGGCCGTTGACCGGGCCGATGTATTTCAGGCCCAGGTCCTCGAAAAGCAGGCCCGGCACGGCGATGCGCTTGAAGGATTCCTCGCTCCACTTGGCGACCTTGGCCAGGCGCCGGCTGACGCTGGCCACGGGGATCGCCTTGATGGCGTATTCGATGCGGTCGCGCCAGCGGTTGTAGTACTGGCCGTTGATCATCTGGTTCAGGTAGCCCTGGAGCGAACCCACGTTCGGGTTGATGCTCATGTCGTTGTCGTTGAGGATCACCATGAACTTCCGGGTTTCCAGGAACCCGGCCTGGTTGAGGCCCTCGAAGGCCATGCCCGCGGTCATGGAGCCGTCGCCGATGACGGCGATGCTGGAGAAGTCCTGCCCCAGCAGGTCCCGGGCCTGGGCCATGCCCAGCGCCGCGGAGATGGAGGTGCTGGCGTGCCCGGCGCCGAAGTGGTCGTAGACGCTCTCCTCGCGCTTGAGGAAGCCCGAGAGCCCCCCGTGCTTGCGCAGGGTGGGGAAGCGGTCCTTGCGGCCCGTGAGGATCTTGTAGGGGTAGGCCTGGTGGCCCACGTCCCAGACGATGCGGTCCACGAGGAAGTCGAAGTGGTGCATGAGGGCCACGGTGAGCTCCACCGTGCCCAGGTTGGAGCTGAAGTGGCCGCCGGTGACGCTGATGGAATCGATGAGGAACTGGCGCAGTTCCTGAGCCAGCTGTTCCATCTGGATTAGGGAGAAGTGCTGGATCTGCTGCGGCACCGTGACCGAATCGAGGAGGGGATACCGGCTCACGCGCTGCGCCCCGCCAAGTACGTGGCCAAGGCCGTCAGGGAATGCGGATTGGGTAGCGATCGTAACTGACATAATGCACGCTCTGTGGCCTCCCGCAAGGCGTTGCGGGCTCCAGCGAGCCCGAGCAGCAGGGGGTAGGTGATTTTACCCTTGCCCTCGTCTTTGCCAACCCGCTTCCCCATGGCTTCCTGGGTGGAGGTGGCGTCGAGGATGTCGTCCTGGATCTGGAAGGCCAGCCCGATGGCCTCTCCGGCCTCCCTCAGCGCGGCCCGTTCCTCCGGGGCGGCGGCGCCGGCGATGGCGCCCAGCTCCAGGGAGGCCCGGAGCAGGGCCCCGGTCTTGAGGCGGTGGATGACCTGCAGTTCCGCCAGGGTCACGGGGGCGGCGGCGCGGGTGCGGGCCTCGCCCTCCAGGTCCAGGGCCTGGCCGCCGACCATGCCCCGCCAGCCCGCGGCCTCGCCCAGCACCCGGATGGCCTCCACCCGCCGGGAAGGGGGCAGCTCCGGGTCGGAGGCCAGGACGGTGAAGGCCTCGGTGAGGAGGCCATCGCCCGCCAGGATGGCCGGACCTTCGCCAAAGGCCACGTGGCAGGTGGGCTTGCCGCGCCGGAGGTCGTCGTCGTCCATGGCCGGCAGGTCGTCGTGGATGAGCGAGTAGGTGTGGATGTATTCCAGGGCCATGGCGCAGGGCAGGGCCGCTTCGGCCCGGGCGCCCACGGCTTCGGCGGCCAGCATGCACAGCATCGGCCGGATCCGCTTGCCCCCGGCCTGCAGGCTGTAGGTCATGGCGAGGGCCAGGTTGGCCGCCTCGCCCTGGATGAAGGGGACGAGGTAGCGGGACTCGAAGAGAGGGAGGAGGCGGTCAAGGTCCGCCTTGAACTGCTGGGATGCGGGAAGCGTCAAGCCTGCTCTCCTTCCAGGGGTTCGGCGCGGTATTCTCCCCCGAGGCCCTGCTTGAGCACCTCCACCCGCCGCTGGGCCGCGGCCAGCTGCTGCTGGAGGGTCCGGCTGAGGCCGACCCCCTCCTCGAACTGCTGGAGGGCTTCCTCCAGGCCCAGGTTGCCTGCTTCCAGGCGCTGCACCAGGGCCTCCAGCCGGTCCAGTCCGTCGTCGAAGGAGGGGGGGGTCGTCGTCATGCCTCCATTGTACTGGCCGGGTCTACTTTTTCTTCATCATCTCCTCGCGCATCTTCTTGCCCGCATCCTCCATCTTGTATCCCGCGGGGAGCGCGAAGGTGGCGGCGGGCACGGGGCCCTGCTCGATCTTCGTGGCCTCGGTGGCCACGTCCATGCCCATCATGCCGGTCATGTGGGTCTTGAGGGGGATGCCCTTGATCTTGGCCATCTCCTCATAGAGGCGCTTGAAGCTGGCGCCCACGGGGCCAGCCTTGGCGAACTGGGCGGCGCGGGCCTGGACCATCTTCATGTAGGCGGCGTCGGGGATGGGCATCTTGAGGGTGGGGTCGGCGGAAAGGGCCATGACCAGCTTGCCCACCTTGATGTTCCAGGCCGTGCAGGAGCGCCCCGCCACGGTTTCCGGGCCCACCTTGTCCACCTTGAAGTCGTTGGGGTCGCCGAACATCGCCCCCATCATCGCCCCCATGCCCTCGGGCTGGGAGGCGTTGAGCGCGTCCAGGGCCGCAAGCGCGTCCTCGAAGCTCATCTTGGAGATGAGCTTCTTCTTGTGGTCGATGGTGTAGGAGATTCCGTTCTTGAAGTCCACCAGGGTGTCGCGCCGCTCCTTCTCGTTGCGCACCATGTTGAATTCGCTGCTGTAGTAGTGGATCTCGGTGGAGGTGTCGCCGGCGCCCATCATGCCTTTGGCCACGGAGTTGAAGGTGATGGTGAGGTCGGCCGCGGCGAGGGCTCCGCACACCAGGGTTGCGGCCAGGGCAAGAACAAGGCGTAATCTCATTAGGAACTCCTGGAAAGGTTGTCCCCAAATTACCCCCAAGCTTTCCGGGTTTCCAGAAGGATTTGTTGAAACTTCTAGGTACGAAGGTGGAAAAAACGATGGCGCGCGTATTGGTTGTGGATGATTCCCAGGAAACCTGCGACCTCCTGGAGCTGCTCCTGGGGGAGGGGCTCGGCCTGGAGGTGGAGGTGGTCAAGGCCACCCGGCCCGAGGACGCCCTGCGGCACCTGCGGGACGGCGGCTTCGACCTGATGCTTTCGGACATCAACCTGGAGGCCAGCCTGGACGGCCTGGACCTGCTCAAGGCCGCCAAGCCCCTGGGGGTGGAGACGATCCTCCTCACCGGGTTCGGGACCCTGGAGAAGGCCCTGGAGGCCGTGCGGGAAGGCGCCTTCGACTTCATCTCGAAGCCGTGGAACAACGAAGACCTGCAGTCCCTGGTCAAGCGCGCCCTGCTCATGAAGGGTTCCCGCCTCGGCCCGAAGGACCCGGACAAGGCCGACCAGCTCCACCGGAGCGTCATGATCGGCTCAAGTCCCAAGATGATGGAGGTCTACCGCACCATCGCCTCCCTGCAGAACAGCAGCACCACGGTGCTGATCATCGGCGAGAGCGGTACCGGCAAGGAGCTGGTGGCCCAGAACATCCACCAGAGCAGCGACCGCAAGGCCTGCCCCTTCGTGGCCATCAACTGCGGGGCCCTCACCGAGGGGCTCCTGGAATCCGAGCTCTTCGGCCACGTGAAGGGCGCCTTCACCGGGGCGGTCATGGACAAGAAGGGGCTCTTCGAGGAGGCGTCGGGGGGGACCATCTTCCTGGACGAGATCGGGGAGACGTCCCTGGGCTTCCAGGTGCGGCTCCTGCGGGTCCTGCAGGAGCACGAGGTGCGCAAGGTGGGCGGAAACCGCACCGTGAAGGTGGACGTGCGCGTCATCGCCGCCAGCAACCGGGACCTGGCCGCCATGGTCAAGGCCGGCAAGTTCCGCGAGGACCTCTACTACCGCCTTTGCGTGGTGGAGATCCGGGTGCCTCCCGTGCGGGAGCGCTACGCCCGCGACGCCCGCACGGGGCAGGTGGTCTCGGACATTCCCGCCCTGCTGGAGCACTTCCTGGCGGAGTGCGGCCAGAAGGACAGCCAGTACTACCGCCTCCGGGCCGACGCGCGCCAGCAGCTGGAGGCCTACAGCTGGCCCGGCAACGTGCGGGAGATGGGCAATATCATCGAGCACCTCACGCAGCTGAGCCGGGGCCGGGAGATCACGCCGGACGATTTCCCCGAGAAGATCCGGGACGAGCTGCGTACCAAGGGAACCAGCCTGCCGGCGGCCCCCACCCCGCTCCTGGAGCTCATCAAGGACTGGGACCACCTGCCCACCCTCGAGGAGCTGGAGAAGCGCTACATCCAGGTCCTCCTCAAGCACGAGCACCGCAAGAGCCGCGTCGCCGACATCCTGGGCAAGGACCGGACGACCCTCTACCGCAAGCTCAAGGACCTGGGCCTCGCGGAGGGGCCGGAGGAAGGGCTCTGATGGAAATTGCAACGCGTTGCAGAATCCAACGGGAACGCCTTGGGCGGAAAATAGGTAAGTCCTTATAATACTTAAAATAAATATTGGCCTGGTTCATGCTTTCTTGTGCCCAGCTTCCGGCCGTGCCGGTTTCATCCTGGAGATTCCATGAACAAGCTCGCAGCTCTGCTCGTCGCGGCCGCCCTCATCAGCCCCGCGTTCGCCGACGACGCCAAGAAGGACGTCAAGAAAGAGGAAGTGAAGAAGGTCGAAGTCAAGAAGGACGCCAAGAAGGACGTCAAGAAGGCTGAGCCCAAGAAGGAAGAGGCCAAGAAGGCCCTGACCGAAGAGAAGAAGGCCGAGGCCAAGAAGGCCGAGCCCAAGAAGGAAGAGGCCAAGAAGGCCACGAAGAAGGCCGAGCCCAAGAAGGAAGAGGCCAAGAAGGCCCTGACCGAAGAGAAGAAGGCCGAGGCCAAGAAGGCCGAGCCCAAGAAGGAAGAGGCCAAGAAGGCCGCGAAGAAGGCCGAGCCCAAGAAGGAAGAGGCCAAGAAGGCCCTGACCGAAGAGAAGAAGGCCGAGGCCAAGAAGGCCGAGCCCAAGAAGGAAGAGGCCAAGAAGGCCGCGAAGAAGGCCGAGCCCAAGAAGGAAGAGGCCAAGAAGGCCCTGACCGAAGAGAAGAAGGCCGAGGCCAAGAAGGCTGAGCCCAAGAAGGAAGAGGCCAAGAAGGCCGCGAAGAAGGCCGAGAAGAAGGCCGAGCCCAAGAAGGAAGAGGCCAAGAAGGCCCTGACCGAAGAGAAGAAGGACGAGGCCAAGAAGGACGCCGCCCCCAAGGCCAAGAAGGCCAAGAAGGCTGCCAAGAAGGCTGAGAAGGCTGCCGAGCCCGCCAAGGAAGAGGCCAAGAAGGCCCTGACCGAGGAGAAGAAGGACGAGGCCAAGAAGGATGCCGCCCCCAAGGCCAAGAAGGCCAAGAAGGCTGCCAAGAAGGCTGAGAAGGCTGCCGAGCCCGCCAAGGAAGAGGCCAAGAAGGCCCTGACCGAGGAGAAGAAGGACGAGGCCAAGAAGGACGCCGCCCCCAAGGCCAAGAAGGCCAAGAAGGCTGCCAAGGCCGAGAAGAAGGAAGCCGCTCCTGCCGAGAAGAAGTAAGCTCGAACGGATCAAGCGCAGAGAAGGGCCCCGCGAGGGGCCCTTCTCTTTTTGAGCCCTGCCGGCCGGTGCCGAACGCCCCGTGCCCGCGGACCGGTCCAGGCCCCTTGCACAACTTCATTAATTAATTATTATTGTCGGGAACCCGGGGTGCGGGGCCCGGTGGCCCCGCGTGGAACCCGATGCCTGGAGCCGGTCCATGTGGAAATTCGCCAACGACCTGGGTGCCTATGCCTCGGCCTTCCTGATCGTGACTTCCTTCGTGGCCCTGTCGGTGCTCTGCGTGGAATTCGTGAAGCGGTTCCTTCCCTGGTTCCAGTTCGACAAGGAAACCTCCGACCTCGGGCAGATCTTCGGCGGGGCCATCGGGACCCTGTTCGCCCTGGTGTTCGCCATGGTCACCGTGGCCGTGTGGCAGAACTACGACCGGGTGCAGAATGCGGTGGGCGAGGAAGCCAACGCCCTCCACAGCATCTACACGTCCCTGGAGACCTATCCTCCCGCCGTGCGGAACGAGGCCCGGGGGCTGCTCCATGCCTACGTGAAGGAGGTGGTCACCCACGAATGGGCCGTGATGAAGGAGCGGGAGACGCTGTGGGATTCCGAGGCCCAGCGGCTTTTCGACGAGCTCAGCGCCGCCCTGACCGGTTACCGGCCCCGGGACCAGGGGGAACTCCCCCTGCACGGCGAGGTGCTGACCCAGCTGTCCCGGAGCCGGAGCCTCCGCCAGGACCGGGTGCGCGCGGGCGTGGTCTACCTGGACACCGGCATGTGGATCTCCCTCGCCGCGGGGACCGTGGTCCTGATGCTGTTCTGCAGCGCCTGGCGGGTGCCCGGCCGGAAGCAGCACTACCTCATGGCCGGGGCCATGGGCGCCAGCCTGGGCATCGTGTTCTTCCTGATGCTCTCCTACAACCACCCCTTCCAGGGGCACGGGGCCGTGGGCCCCGCGCCCTTCCTCCTCTACAAGGACCTTCTCTGGAAGTGACCGAGGAGCCTTAACCTCCTAGCAGACCTGGTGCATCCAGCCGTTGGTGTCCGGTTCCACGCCGTGCTGCAGGTTAAGGAGCGCCTCGCGCAGCTGGGCGGCGACGGGGCCGGTCTCGCCGCGGTTGATCTTCCATTCGCCGTGGGCGGACTTCACCGTGCCGATGGGGGTGATCACGGCGGCGGTGCCGCAGGCGAAGGCTTCGGTCATGCGGCCTTCCAGGAGGGCGTCGCGCCAGTCGTCCACGGAGATGCGGCGCTCCTCGGAGCGGAAGCCGAGCTTCCGGGCCATCTCCAGGAGGCTGAGGCGGGTGATGCCGGGCAGCAGCGTGCCGGTGAGCACCGGGGTGACCACGATGGTCTCGCCGCCTTCCTTGTAGACGAAGAAGATGTTCATGCCGCCCATCTCCTCGATGTAGCGGCGATGCACGGCGTCCAGCCACACCACCTGGTCGCAGCCTTCGGCCTTGGCCTCGGTCTGGGCCACGAGGCTGGCGGCGTAGTTGCCGGCGCACTTGGCGGCGCCGGTGCCGCCGGGCGCGGCGCGCACGTAGTTCTCGGAGATCCACACGGTCACCGGCTTGACGCCCTGGGGGAAGTAGGCGCCGGAGGGGGAGGCGATGAGGATGAAGAGGTATTCCTTGGCGGCCTTCACGCCCAGGGCGGCTTCCGTGGCGATCATGAAGGGGCGGAGGTAGAGGCTCTCGCCGATGGCCTTGGGCACCCAGTCCTGCTCCTGGCGGATGAGCATGTCCGCGGCTTCCACGAAGAGGTCCACGGGCAGTTCGGGCATGGCCAGGCGCCGGGCGGAGGCGTTGAAGCGGTGGGCGTTGGATTCGGGACGGAAGGTCTTGATGTGGCCGTCGGGCTGGCGGTAGGCCTTGAAGCCCTCGAAGATCGCCTGGCCGTAGTGCAGCACGCTGGCGGCCGGATCCAGGACGATGGGGCCGTAGGGCTTGAGCACGCCCTTGCCCCAGCCCATCTCCTCGCTGTAGGGGATGACCACCATGTGCTCGGTGAAGACCTTGCCGAACCCGGGGTTCTGCATGCGCTTGGCCCGTTCCTCCGGTGACAGGGGCTCCCGGGCGAGCTGGACGTCGAAGCGCGCGGTGTTGGAGGTGGAAAGGGCGGTCATGGCAGCTCCTTCGGGGGAGAGGACCCGGGGCGGGCGTGGATCAGCCCTCCCAGGCGCTCGATGGCCTCGCGGGTAACGCTCGGCGCGTGGGTTGAGAAGTTGAGGCGCAGGCAGTTGGTGCCCCGCCCATCCGGAAAGAAGAGGGGACCCGGGGCGAAGCCCAGCCCGTGGGAGATGGCTTCGCGGTGCAGGTCGAGGGCGGAGACGTCCTCGGGCAGCACCACCCAGAGGTGCATGCCGCCCTTGGGCTCGGTGACTTCGGCGTCCCGGGGGAAGCTGGCCTGGATGGCCTCCAGCATGGCGTCCCGGCGCTCGCGCAGGGACTTGCGGATCCGCACCAGATGGCGCCGGAACCCGCCGGAGTCCAGGAAGTGGCCCAGCACGGCCTGGGAGAGGGTCGGCAGGGCGATGGTGTGGACCTCCTGCACCAGGGCCAGGCGCCGCAGGACGTCGTCGGGGGCGATGATGTAGCCCAGGCGCAGGCCCGCGGCCACGGACTTGGAGAAACTGCCCAGGTGGATGACGTGCTCGGCCCCGGGCAGGCTCCGGAAGCTCGGGGTGCGGCCGCCGATGAAGCGAAGGTCCCCGTAGGTGTCGTCCTCCACGAGGGTGACGCCGTGCGCGCGGGTGAGGGCCAGGATGCGCTCGCGCCTCGCGCGGGAGAGGGTCATGCCCGTGGGGTTGTGGAAGGTGGGCACGGTGAAGAGGAACTTGGCGTCGCCCTTCTGCAGGATGGAGGCGAGGCGGTCGGGGTTCAGGCCGTTGCGGTCCACGGGCACCGGCACGGCCTCCCGGCCCAGGGTGCGGATGAGGGCCAGGGCGCCCACGTAGCAGGGGCTTTCCACCAGCACGCGGTCCCCCGGGATGGTCAGGGATTCCAGCACCAGCGCGAGGCCGGCCTGGGCGCCGGGGATGGTGCGGACGCCCCAGCCGGGGGGCACCGGCTCGCCCTCGTCCCGGAGCCAGCCGGCCACGCCGTCCAGGAACGAGGGATGGCCGGCCGGTGCGGCGTACACCCAGGCCTCGGCTTCCAGTTCCTTCATGGTGCGGGTGTACAGCCGGCGCAGGGCATCGCCCGGCAGCAGGTCGGTGGGGGGGAAGGCGGCGGAAAAGCTCACCAGGCTCCGGTTCTGGGCCGCCTCCAGGGTGTCGCCGAGCCAGGGCCCCAGTTCGTCCTCCCGCACCCGGAGGGACGAGCCCTGGAAGGGGAAGGTGTCGGGGTCCAGCATGGCCGGGGCTTCGGGCAGGTAGTCGCTGACGAAGCTGCCCCGTCCCGTCACGGTCTGGACCCAGCCGGTGCGCTTGAGGCCGGCCAGGGCCTTGAGCACCGTCAGGCGGTGCACCTTGAACCGCTGCGCCAGGTCCGGGACTGCGGGCAGGCGCATGCCCGGGTTCCACTCGTTGGCCTGGATGAGCGAACGGAGGGTCCGCTGCAGTTGCAGGTAGAGGGGGCTGGCCGCGCCGGGGTTCAGGGGAGGGGTGGGGATCATGACCCCCAAAGCTTGGGCTCCTGGCCGCCAAAAGTCACCCCACGGGGGGCGGAACTACAGGCCATCGCAGACCACCGGCCGGGTTGGATGTATTTTCGATAATTTCCCATACCGGCACAGACCACTATCCTTCATTCATCAGCCTCGCCGGGAAGCCCCGGGCGGGGCCGATCAGGCGAAGTCCCCGCGCCGGATGCCCGCGGCCCGGCGGATGCCCAGGGCGGAAACGCCCAGGGTGTCCGGGTCCAGCACCTCCTGGGCCACCCGCCGCACCTGGTCCAGGTCGACGTCCTCGATTTCCTGGATCTGCTCGTCCAGGGAAAGGATGCGGTCGGTGTGCAGGCTCTGGTAGGCCAGGGAGAACATGCGGCTGGTGGCGGATTCCTGGCTGAAGACCAGGTTGGTGCGCAGCTGGAGCTTGGCCCGGTCCAGTTCGTCCCGGGTGACGCCCGAGGCCCGCACCTTGGCGCACTCGGCCGCCGCCCGGCGCACCAGTTCACGGGCCCGCTCCGGGGCGCAGCTGGCGCTGATCTGCAGGGCCCCGGTGTCGTGGTAGTGGGTGAGGTAGGTGCCCACCTGGTAGCACAGGGCGTTCTTCTCCCGCAGTTCCATGAAGAGCCGGCTGGACATGCCGCCCCCCAGCACGTGGCTCAGCACCCCCACCGCCGCCCGGTCCGGATGCACGTGGGGCTGGGCCGGGAAGCCCATGACGAGGCTGGTCTGTTGCAGTTCCTTGCGGGGCGTGTTGAGCACGAAGGGGCGGGGCGGACCGGAGGCGGCCCGGCCGGAACCTTCGTCCAGCAGGCCCAGCGGCAGGGCGTCCAGCACGGGCTGGAGGAGGTCCAGGAAGGGCTGCACCTCGATGTCCCCCGCGGCGACGATGAGGATGGTGGGCGCCCGGTAGGTCTTCTGGAAGAAGGCCCGGGCCTGGTCCCGCCCATAGGTGGCCACCTGGTCCCGCCGCCCCAGGATGGAGTGGGCCAGGGGGCTGCCCGGCCAGAAGTGGGCGTAGAACAGCTCGCTCACCCAGTCATCCGGCTGATCCTCGCTCTGGCTGATCTCCTCCAGGATCACGTTCCGCTCCCGCGCCAGCTCCTCGGCGTCGAAGGTGGGCGTGGTCACCAGGTCCTCCAGGATCGCCACCAGGTCCGGGAGCTTCTCCTTCAGGACCTTGCCGTAGAAGCAGGCGGCCTCCTTGCCCGTGAAGGCGTCGAGGCTGCCCCCCAGGTGATCGGTGGCCTCGGCCATGACCTGGGGTTCAGGGAACCGGGCCGTGCCCTTGAAGACCGTGTGCTCGATGAAGTGGGCCAGCCCCTCCTCCCCGGGAAGCTCCCAGCAGGAGCCCCGCTTCACCCAGAACCCCACGGAGCAGCTGCGCACGCCGGGGATGGGGTCGATGAGGATCTCGGTGCCGTGGGGGGTGACGGAACGGTAGGGCATCGGACCAGTGTAACGGTTAAACATCCCGCCCATTCGCCGGCATGGAAGTGCGGGATCCTACCCTTCCGCGTCCCGGCCGGCCAGGCCCACGGGGGTGACCTGGAGCTTCCACCCGCACAGCGCCCAGCACAGCGCGCCGAAGAGGAGGAGGGCCAGGATCGAGACCAGCACGGGGCTGGCGATCTGCTCCTGGGCGAGGATCTCCCAGTCCGCGACCATGCCGCCGCGGCTGCCGGAGATGCTCTCGATGTGATGGAGGAAGGTGAACCGCTGCAGGGTCGCGGGCAGCACCCGCAGGATGGATTCCCAGCCGAAGAGCACCAGGGCGCCCCAGAGGGTGCCCCGCTTGAAGACGAGGACCAGGAGGCTCATGAACGCCAGCTCCGCCCAGAAGGCCAGCACCAGGGCCAGGGCCTGGAGGGCGGCGGAGCCGGGGTCGGCGCCCAGGATCATCAGCCCGAGGCCGGCGGCCGCGAGCCAGCACCCGCCCCAGGCGAACCAGATGAGGCCCTTGGCGAAGGGGAGGCTCCACACGGGCACGGGGCGCACGAGGATGAGCGGGAGGGTGCGCTGTTCCATGTCCTCCCGGATCCCGCCGGGGGCGGCCACCAGCACCATGATGGGCAGGACCAGGGCCGCCAGGACCCCGTGGAAAAGGTGGAGGGCCAGGCGGGAATCGAAGCTTCCGAACTGCCTGCCGATCATCAGGCCCACGAAGGAGAACGCCACGGGCAGGATGGCCAGGGCGCACAGCACCCAGCCCCGGGCCTGGAGGACCCTGGGGGCGTACCCCAGGGCCACCGCGCGCACGGTGGCCAATGCGGAGAGGGCTCGGCTCGTCATTGGTTGTCCTTGGTGAGGAACTGGAAAACCGCGTCCAGGTTGAGGTCCAGGGGGTCGAGACCGGCCAGGGGGAGCCGGCCCTCCACCACCGCCTCCTGGAGCCGGGGCAGGAAGGTCCTGGGATTGCGCACGGCCAGGACTGTGCCGCCTTCCTCCATGCGCAGGGCGACCAGCTCGTCCTGCTCCACGGCCCATCGGGCCACGGCGGCGGCCGAATCAGCGGTGACGCGTAGCTCCACGGGGTGCCGGTCCAGCAGCTCGCGGATTTCGGGCACGCTCCCCTCGGCCAGGAGCCGGCCCCGGAAGAGCAGGAGGATGCGGTCGGTGAGCTGGGCCACCTCGCCCAGGATGTGGCTGGAGACGATGATCCGGGCGCCGCCCTCGGCCAGCATGCGCAGGAGGTCCATGAGCTGCAGGCGGGCTTCGGGATCCAGGCCGTTGAAGGGCTCGTCCAGGATGAGGAGCTTGGGTTCGTGGAGCAGGGCCTGGGCCAGGCGCACCCGCTGGCGCATGCCCTTGGACATGGAGGTGAAGGGCTGGCCGGCGCGGCTCTCCATGCCGGTGATGGCCAGGGCGCGCTGCAGGGCCAGGTCCAGGGCGCGGCCCTGGAGGCCCGAAAGCTGGCCCATCATGCGCAGCCACCGGTCTCCGCGCATGCCGCCGGGAAAACGATCCCCTTCGGGCACCAGGCCCAGGCGGGCGAGTACAAGGGGATTGCGGTAGGGCGCCTCGCCGAACACCTTCACCTCGCCGCCCGAAGGCGGAAGGAGGCCGCACAGGAGCTGGATCAGGCTGGACTTGCCCGCACCGTTGGGGCCCAGGAGGCCGGTGATGCCGCCGCCGGGACCCAGGTCGAAGCTGGTGGGGGACAGGCCGAGGATATCGCCGTAGCGGAGGGAGGCGCGCTGGAGGGAGATCATATGGTCGCCTCGCTGGGGCGCGTGCGCCGCACCGCGATGGTGAGCCACAGGGCCAGGTGGAAGCCGGTGCCCAGGAGCACGGGGATCCACCCCTGCTCGGTCTGGAGCCCGAGGATGAGCCGGGGCCAGGCCTTGCTCAGGGTGCCCAGGCCCAGGGCCATCCAGCGCGGGTCGGACAGGGCGCCGGAAGCCACGCCGCCCAGGGCGCTGGAGCCCAGCAGGATGCCCAGGGCCCAGCCGAAGCCCGCCTTGGGGGAGGAGGCCAGGCTGGAGGCGCCCAGCGTCACGGCGCCCATGAGGGCCGAAACGGCGGCGGCCGCGGGCAGCAGGTAGAGGGGCGCCGTGGGCCACACCGGCCCGTGCAGGCCGGCGATGGCCAGGGACAGGCCCCAGGGCAGGAAGATGAAGGGGAGCATCACGGCCAGGGGCAGCCCCGCGGCGAAGAGGGCCTTGGCGCCGAGGTAGTCCAGGGGCGTGACGGGATGGGCGTAGAGCAGGGGGCGGATGCGGTAGAGGGTGTCGCGGGCCACGAGCCCGCCGCCCACCAGGGCCACCTGGAGCCACAGGATGGTGATCATGAACGGGTTCAGGAGGCCGGCCTGGAACCTGGCGCCCTGGGGAAGGAAGGCTTCCGTGGCCTTCCGGATGTCGGCCAGGGCGGCCTTGCTGGCCATGAGGTGGTTCACGTAGAGCTGCGCGACCAGGATCAGCAGGATGGCCAGGAAGACGAAGCCGAAGAACCGTCCCAGCTTGAGGCGCAGCACGCGCCGCAGGTCGAAGCGGAAGATCACGAGGGCCGGGGGCAGGCCCTGGCCCGGTTCGGGGCGCGGAGGGAGGGAGGGGGCGTAGATGGGCATCAGGCGGGCCTCAGGGCGCGGATCAGGACTTCGTCGAGGCGGTCATGCCTGGGCGTGAGCTGCACCAGGGTGGCGCGTCTCGCCTGGGCCCACCGGAAGGCGGCCACCGGGTCGGCGTCCGCCAGTTCCACATCGTAGAGCCCGTTGCGCGCTTCCAGCACCGTGCCCAGCTGGCCCAGCTCGGCCTCCTGGGCGGCGCTGAGCGGATCCAGGAAGCGCAGCTCGAAGCGCCGCGACAGCATCCGGCGCAGGCCCGCCATGCTGCCGGAGGCCTTCACCTCGCCCTTGTCCAGGATCACCAGCTGGTCGGCCACGCGCTCCACATCCAGCAGCAGGTGGCTGGCCAACACGACGCTGGTGTCCAGTTCGGCGCGCACCTTCAGCACCAGGTCCAGCATGCGGGTGCGGCCTTCGGGATCCAGGCCGTTGGTGGGCTCGTCCAGGAAGACCAGCTCCGGAGAGTGCACCAGGGCCTGGGCCAGCTTCACCCGCTGGCGCATGCCCGTGGAGTAGCCGGAGACGTTGCGGTACCGCGACTCGTCGAGGCCCACGAAGTAGAGGACCTCGTGGGCACGGTCCCGGGCCTGGCGCGCCGACAGGCCGCTCAGCTCGCCCCAGAAGGCCACCTGCTCGTAGGCGGAGGCATCCTCGATGAGGGCGTCGTACTCGGGCATGTAGCCGATGCGGGAACGCAACTTCGCCGCATCGGCGCCGGCCAGGGGCACGTCCAGCACCTCGCCCCGGCCCCCTGCGGGCCGCAACAGGCCCAGCAGCGTCTTGAGGAGCGTGGACTTGCCCGAGCCGTTGGGGCCGAGGAGACCGATGATCCCCGGCTCCAGCCTCAAGGTCACCCCGCGAAGGGCGACCACCGGTCCGTAACGAACTTCCAGATCTTCGAATGCGAGCAAAGGACGCTCCTAGAATTTCATCCCGACGCTGCCCTGGAGGACGTTCCCATCGTAGGTGCGGTCAACGGAACTCACAAGGTAGCGCGCCTCGGCCGACAGCGCCCGGTTGAACCGGTAGCCCGCGCCCGCGGTCACCGCCAGCTTGGTGGTGTGGGAGGACACCCGGGCTCCGTCCGCCGGGGTGCGGTCGAAGAACCACCGCACGCCGCCCAGGCCGGCCAGGACGTAGGGCCCCTTGGCCGTGCCCGAGAAGTGGTAGAGGTGGTCGAAGGAGAGCACGTAGTTGCTGGCCTTGGTCTTCAGGGCCGGCGTCCCCGCGGGGCCGCCTTCGGGGAACACGTTCCATTCCAGGCGCGTGCGCCGCGCCAGCCCGTCCTTGAGGTAGCGGTTCCACTGCACGCCCAGGCCCAGGCCGGTGGTGTGGTCCAGGGCCCTGCCCAGCTCCTTGGCCGGGAGGTTCGCCTGCACCTGCCAGGCGAAGTCCGACCGGTCGCGGGAATGCCAGTGCCAGCGGTGGTGGTGGGCCGGCTTGGCGTCGGGCTCGTCGGCGAACCCGGGCGCGACGCTGGCGGCGCAAAGGAGGAAAGCGAGGTTTCGAAGAACGTGCCGCATGGAATCTCCGTGGCTTTTCAATGCCTACGCTCCGGCGGCCCGGAAGGTTTAGAGAGCCCGGTTTTGGACATGAAAAAGCCCGGCACGGGGTGCCGGGCTCGTGGCGTGGGCCAGGAAGGACTATTCGGTGACGAGCTCCCGGCGGCGCTCCTTGAGGCGGCCGGCCTTGCCGAGCTTGTCGCGCAGGAAGTAGAGCTTGGCGCGGCGGACCTTGCCGCTGCGGAGCACTTCCAGCTTGTCGATGGAGGGGCTGTGGAGGGGGAAGACGCGCTCGACCCCGATGCCGGCCGAGATCTTCCGGACGGTGAAGGAGGTGCGCATGCCGCCGCCCTTGATGCCGATCACCACACCCTGGTAGATCTGGATGCGCTCCTTCTCGCCTTCCTTCACCTTCACGTGCACCTTGACGGTGTCGCCGGGGGCGATCTTGGGCAGGTCGGAACGAAGCATGCCAGCTTCGAGGCGGTCCATAACGTTGCTCATGACATCTCCTGTTGTGGCCAGCGGTCCCGGGGCCAAAACGGCCGGACATGGCGCACGAATCCCAGACTCGGGCTGATCAGTTTACCGGAATGCCCCAGGATTTCCAGCGCTTTTCCAGCCCCGGGGCCGGGGCCGGTCCCAGTCCTCCGGGTGCTCCACCTGCCAGGCGCACCACTGGTCCGCCCGGGGCAGGGCCGGGATGCGGGCCTGGAAGGCCGCCCACAGGTCCGGGCGCAGGCGCCGCGTGCGGGCCATGGCCTCCCGGAGGCGGTGGAGCCGGATGGCTTCGTGGTTGCCCCCCTGGAGCACTTCCGGTACCGGGATCCCTTCGAAGTCCGCGGGCCGGGTGAAGTGGGTGTGGTCCAGCAGGCCTTCGGCGAAGCTGTCCGCTCCCGCGGAGGCGCTGTTGCCCAGCACGCCCGGAAGCCAGCGGCACACCGCGTCGATGAGGAAGAGGGCCGGGAGCTCGCCCCCCGAGAGCACGGCCTGTCCCACGCTGAGCTCCTCGTCCACGTAGAGGTCCACCGCGCGCTGGTCCAGGCCCTCGAACCGGGTGCACACCAGCACCACCTGGTCCAGGCCGGCCAGCTCCAGCACCTTCGCGTGGTCCAGGGGCGGGGCGGCGGGGCTGAAGTGGATGACGCGGCGCCGGGGTTCCCGGGGCAGCGACGCCAGGGCGTCCCGCACCACGTCGGGCCGGAGCACCATGCCGGGTCCGCCCCCGAAGGGCGGGGCGTCCACGTGGCCGAACGTGTTGCCCGCGAAGGGGCGGTAGGAATGGGTGGCCAGCACATGGCCCAGTTCCCGGAAGGCCCGGCCCGTGACCCCCGCATGGGCCAGGTCGAAGAATTCGGGGAGAAGGGTCAGGACGTCGAAACGCATGGGATCCAGTTTGTCACAGGGATTCGGGCGGCGAGGCCTTGCGCTTTGCCGGGGGGCGACCATCCTTTCGGTGTCGAATCCGGCCGGAACGGCTTCAATTATATAAATGATTCTCTTTAGAGTGGTCCAGCGGACCGCTCCGATCCCTTTTCAATCAACCATCCAAAAGAAAGGCACTCCCATGGAATGGGTCAATCTGCTTCTCCAGATCCTCGAACTGCTGGTGCGCTTCCTGGCTACGAAGTAGGCGCCGCCTCCGACCAACCCTCCCCGTCCTCCAGGGCGGGATCCACCGGCACCCGGTAGGCCTCGGAGCCCCAGGCTCCCAGGTCCCGGGTGCGGCAGCGCTCGGAGCAGAAGGGGCGGGTGGGGGTGGTCTCCCAGGGGACGGGCTTCCGGCATTGGGGGCAAGGGCGCACGAGCATGGGCCCAGTGTACCACCCACCCCTCCCGCCCAATCCTGCTTGTCTCGGCATTAAAAAATTTTAGTCAGTTTTGGAAGATCCTGTTGACACCTGGATTTCCTTGCGTAGACTGGGGAGTGCGGAATGGTGACGGAACCTTCCGGCACCCCCAGGAGGCACGTATGGGAAAGATCATCGGCATCGACCTCGGCACCACCAACAGCTGCGTGGCCGTCATGGAGGGTGGCCAGCCCAAGGTCATTCCCAACGCGGAAGGCTCGGACACCACCCCCAGCGTCGTGGGCTTCAACCCCAAGACCAGCGAGCGCCTCGTGGGCGCCGCCGCCAAGCGGCAGGCCGTGGCGCAGCCCAAGAACACCATTTCGTCCATCAAGCGGTTCATGGGCCTGCCCTTCTCGGACTCCCCCAAGGAGCAGCACCTGGTGCCCTACGTCGTGGAGCGCGGCGAGAAGGGCGGCTGCAACGTCAACATCATGGGCAAGCACTACACCCCTGAAGAGATCAGCGCCATGGTCCTCACCAAGATGAAGGACAGCGCCGAAGCCTACCTGGGCGAGAAGGTCACCCAGGCCGTCATCACCGTGCCCGCCTATTTCAACGACGCCCAGCGCCAGGCCACGAAGGATGCCGGCGCCATCGCGGGCCTCGAGGTCATGCGCATCATCAACGAGCCCACCGCCGCGGCCCTGGCCTACGGCCTGGACAAGAAGAAGGACGGCACCATCGCCGTGTTCGACTTCGGCGGCGGCACCTTCGACATCTCCATCCTCGAGGTGTCCGAGGGCGTGGTCGAGGTGAAGTCCACCAACGGCGACACGCACCTGGGCGGCGACAACGTGGACCAGCTGATCATCGACTGGCTCATCGAGGAGTTCCAGAAGGCCGAGGGCATCGACCTGCGCAAGCAGGCCGAAAGCCTCCAGCGCCTGAAGGAGGCCGCCGAGAAGGCCAAGTGCGAGCTCTCCGCCACCACCCAGACCGACATCAGCCTGCCCTACATCACCGCCGACGCCAGCGGCCCCAAGCACATCAGCCAGACCCTCACCCGCAGCCGGTTCGAGGCGATGCTCGAGCCCATCCTCCAGAAGCTCCGGATCCCCTGCGAGAACGCGGTTAAGGACGCCAAGCTCAGCCACCACGAGATCGACGAGGTGGTCCTGGTGGGCGGCTCCACCCGCACCCCCAAGGTCCAGGAGCTCGTCAAGTCCATCTTCGGCCGCGAGCCCAACAAGAGCGTGAACCCCGACGAAGTGGTCGCGGTGGGCGCCGCGGTGCAGGGCGGCGTGCTCGCCGGCGACGTGAAGGGCGTGCTGCTGCTGGACGTGACGCCGCTGTCCCTGGGCATCAACGCCAACGGGGGCCAGATGAGCGTCATCATCCCCCGCAACACCACCATCCCCACCAAGCGGTCCGAGATCTACACCACCGCCGTGGACAACCAGCCCGGCGTGGACATCGAGGTGTTCCAGGGCGAGCGTCCCCTGGTGGAAGGCAACAAGCTCCTGGGCAACTTCCACCTGGGCGGCCTGCCCCCGGCGCCCCGCGGCATGCCCCAGATCGAGGTGGTCTTCGACATCGACGCCAACGGCATCGTGCACGTCACCGCCAAGGACAAGGGCACCGGCAAGGACGCCAGCATCACCCTCACCGGTTCCACGGGCCTGTCCAAGGAGGAGATCGACGCCAAGGTCCGGGACGCCGAGGCCCACAAGGCCGAGGACGACGACCGCAAGAAGCTCCTGGAGGACAAGAATCACCTTGACCAGACCATCTACCAAGTGGAGAAGCTCATCAAGGAGAGCGGCGACAAGCTCCCCGAGGGCGACCGCAAGGATGCCGAGGCCGCCATCGCCGAAGGCAAGGAGGCCCTGGCCAGCCTGGACAAGGACCGCATCGCCAAGGCCCTGGAGAACCTAAACGCCAAGAGCCACAAGCTGGCCGAGAGCATCTACAAGGACGCCCCGCCCCCGCAGGATCCCGGCGCGGCGGCCCCCGGCGGCGGCGAGAAGAAGAAGGAAGACGACGTCATCGACGCCGAGGTCGTGAACTAGAAGTACGGTACATCCCAGGGGCCGGGGTCTCGACCCCGGCCCCTCGTCTATCCGGCAAAAAACCTTAGTCCGGTTGGCGCAAATCCAGGGTAAATTGCTGCCATGGCCACTCCCGACTACTACAAGATTCTTGGTCTGCCCAAGAGCGCCTCCGAGGAGGACATCAAGAAGGCCTACCGGAAGCTGGCGCGCAAGTACCACCCCGACCTGAATCCCGGCAACAAGGATTCGGAGGCCCGGTTCAAGGAGGTCACCGAGGCCAACGACGTCCTGTCGGATTCAACCAAGCGAAGGAACTACGACACCTACGGCGACCCTGCGGGGCCCGGGGCCCCCATGGGCGGACAGGGGTTCTCCTTCGAGGACGGCGGGTTCGCGGGCAGCTTCCAGGACCTCTTCGCGGGGTTCGGAAAGCGTCCCCAGGGGCGCCGGAGGCCCGGTCCCAGGGCGGGCGAGGACACCCAGCACACGGTGCGCATCGGGTTCAAGGACGCCTTCAACGGCACGCGCCTCACCCTCAACCTCCACCGGTCCGAGACCTGCCCGGCCTGCCAGGGCAGCGGCGAAAAGGTGGGGGCGCCGGTGAGCACCTGCCCCACGTGCTCGGGCCGGGGCTACCAGGAGCAGGGCGGCGGGTTCTTCCGGTCCCGGGAGGAATGCCCGGCCTGCGGCGGTTCCGGCAAGAAGGCCCCGCCCTGCGAGAGCTGCAGGGGCCAGGGGCGCATCCCCCGGAACGAATCCGTGACCGTGGCCATCCCCGCGGGCGTGGAGGACGGCACCCGGCTGCGGGTCGCCGGCAAGGGCGAGGCCGGCCGCCGAGGCGGCGGCCCGGGCGACCTCTACCTCCAGGTGCAGGTGGAGGGGGACCCGCGTTTCGAACGGCGGGGGGCCAACCTCTACCTGGATCTCCCCATCAGCTTTTCCGAGAGCGCCCTGGGGGCCAAGGTGGAAGTCCCCACCCCCGAGGGCCACTCCACCATCAAGATCCCGCCCGGCACCCAGGGCGGCTCCAACCTGCGCCTCAAGGGGCTGGGCATGCCCATCCCCGGCTCCTCCCAGCGGGGGGATCTCTTCGCCCGCATCAAGGTGGTGACGCCGAAGATCGAGGACGAGCGGTCCAAGGAACTGCTCCGGGAGCTTGCGGAAATCAACGACGGATCCATCCGGGCAAACGCGTGGAGGTGAAATGAGACGGGATCCGAAAAGCGGTTCGTACATGATCGGGGTGGTGGCCGCCCGGTACGAAATCCACCCCCAGACCCTGCGCCTTTATGAAAGGGAGGGGCTCCTGCTTCCTTCCCGAACCGAGGGCAAGACCCGGCTCTACAGCGAGGACGACCTGGAGCGTTTGGAGTTCATCCTGAGTCTTACCAGAGATTTGGGTGTCAATCTCGCGGGGGTGGAGGTGGTCCTGAATCTTCGGGATCGCATGAAAAAAATGCAGGAGGAAATGCAAAACATTATCGAAAAAAATGAATCTAAAATGAAGTCGGCCGGGCTTGAACCCGAAAGGGGTCCGGAAGGCATTTCTTCGACAGGCCTGGTCAAACTGACGCCCCAAGGCCTGCGCAAGAGGTAAGCTGACAATCCCTTTGTTATGCTGTTCCTTCTTCAAGGTGGAATGTGCCCCAACGGCATCTGGAAGAGCGGTCGCTCGACAAGTACTTCGACTCGATCAGGGATCTCCCCCTCCTGACCGCGGAAGAGGAGCGCATCAACGGCAGGTTGTGGCAGAACGACCGCAACCCGGAAGGCCTTCGCATGCTGGTGGAGGGCAACCTCCGCTTCGTGGTGAAGGAGGCCCGCAAGTTCCAGGGCATGGGCCTGGACCTGCTGGACCTCATCTCCGAGGGGAACCTGGGCCTCATCGAGGCCGCCAAGCGCTTCGATCCCGAGCGGGAGAACAAGTTCCTCACCTACGCGTCCTGGTGGGTGCGCCAGGCCATCTTCCACGCCTTGGCCGAGCACGGCAGCAAGATCCGCCTGCCCCAGAAGGTCGCCGGGCACCTGGTGCAGCTCAACCGCATCACCCACCGCCTGGGCCAGGACCTGGGCCGCACGCCCACCGTGGCCGACATCGTGGCCCACAGCAACTTCTCCTCGGAAGAGGTGGAGCGCCTCCAGCTCCTGCAGCAGACCACCTCCACCGTCAGCACCGAACAGGGCATGGGCGAGTCGGACCTCACCCTGGGCGACAGCCTTGAACAGACCATCGAGCCCAGCGCCATGGAAACCCTGGACCAGGAGTCGTTCCAGGACCAGGTTCGGCTCAGCCTGGGCCTGCTCAACGAGAAGGAGCGCCGCATCATCGCGCTGCACTTCGGCCTGGACGGCTCGGACCCCATGACCCTCGAGCGCATCGGGCAATCCTTCGAGCCCCCCATCAGCCGGGAGCGGGTGCGCCAGATCGAGGAGCGCGCCTTCATGAAGATCCGCGAGCGCAGGCGCGTCCTCCTCGGGCAGTTCCTGAAGGGAGACCGTTCGTGAAAGGCGTTGAAGTCTGCCCGCTGTGCGACGGGCGGCGGGTGATTCTCGATCCGGATCCCATGAAGCCGGCCCGGCCGTGCACGTGCGCGGCCCCGGCCGCGGCCCAGCGCGCGGTGCACGGCATCCCCGGCCGGTACCGGGAGGCCACCTTCGAGTCCTTCTGGGAGTGGTGGAAGATCCAGCACCCGCGCGAGAAGCTCGCCGGCGCCCTGGCCCAGGTCAACCAGCTGCTCGAAAACGCCGAGATCCGCGCCACGCTCTCCGAGGACCTGCGCAGCAAGCTCGACCTCATCGTCCACAAGTGCGGGGCCAAGGTCGGCACCGACGGCGAGCTGGGCTGGCGCGACGTGAAGCCCGCCCAGGAGCCCTGGGGCTACCGGTCGCTTTTCAACTGGGCGCGAAGCGACCGGGATCCCTCGGACTTCTGGTGGCTCGACGGACCTCCGGGCTCCGGGCGTAGCACCCTGGCCGCGGCCGCGCTCCGGGCCTGCGGCGAGCGCACCCGCGGCGGGGGCCTGTTCGTGCCGGTGCGCTCCTTCACCCTGGAACTGCGCGACACCTACTACGACAGCCGCAGCTTCACCAACACCGACTTCATCAGCGAGCGCGACCGCATGGCGCCCCTGCTGGAGGCGCCCATCCTCGTCCTGGACGACTTCGACCGCATGGACGGCGACATCCGCGTGGTGCGCGCCATGGCCCAGCTCCTGGACCACCGCTACGGCGAGCAGCTCCCCACCCTCATCACCGCGAGCCGGTGGACCGAGACCCTCCAGAACGGCGACCGGGACACCTACCCGCTGCTGCGCCTGGACGACCCCAGCCTCTTCAGGCGCCTGGCGTCGGCCAAGCGGGTCGTCCTGCGCCCCACCCTGGAGCGACTCCTGGAAACCCTGAATGGGTAGGAAGCTCCTCCGCGCACTCCTGCTCCTTCACCTGCGCCGCCCCGCGGGGCTCTGGGTGGCCCTGGGCGTCCTGACCCTGGTCCTGGGCCTGGGCGCGCTGCGGGTGGAGCGCAGGCTCGACCTCATGAGCCTCCTGCCCACGGACAACCCCGTGGTGCGCGCCAGCATCGAGGCCGGGGTGGGCCAGCAGGAGCTGCTCTGGCTCGCCGCCGAAGGCGGCCCGGGGGACCTGGAGGCGCGGCAGGCCTGGGCCGAGCGCCTCGTGGAGAACCTCCTCACGGACGAAGGCGTGCCCCTCAACGGCATGAGCGGGGAGGGACGCATCTCGCCCCCCGTGCCGGTGCCCGAGGCCCAGGGCGTCTCCCTGTGGCCGCCCCTCCTGGCCGCGGGCAGCTTCCTGGACGGCGACGCCGCCGTGGGGCGCCTGGTCACCGAGCAGTTCTACGCCCTGGCTCCCATGCTCCTGGGGGACCGCCTGGCGCCGCTCACGGAACCCGCTGAGCTCCAGCGGCGCCTGCGGGCCACGGCCAAGGCCCTGGCCTCGCCGGACCCGGCCAAGGCCAAGCTGGCCCAGCTCGACCCCCTCCAGCTCAGCCAGTTCGTCACCGACACGGACGAGACGCGCCTCCGGGTCACCCAGGGCGCCCGGGCCTTCCCCATGAAACTGCGCACCGGCTACCTGGAAACGCGGGACGGCCGGTTCGTCCTGGTGCCCCTGGTGCTCGACTTCCCCAGCGGGGACGCCCGGGCCACGGCGCGGGTCCTGCGATGGCTGGGGGACGGCGCCCGGGGGGCCCTGCCGGCCAAGGCCACCAGCTCCCAGGTCCGCGCGGCCCTGGCCGCGGGCCCGGACCGGACCTTCCCCCTGCAGGCCACCGGCGCCCACGCCATCGCGTACTGGGAATCCAACACCCTCACCCGGGAGGTCCTCCTCAGCCTGCTCCTGAGCTTCGTGCTCATCGGGGTGGTCTACTGGGTCGGCTTCCGAACCCTGGCGGGCTACGGCTTCGTGGTGATCCCGCTGCTGCTGGGCATGCTCTGGGCCCTGGGACTCACGGGCTGGATCCTGGGCAGGCTCAACCTCATGGCGGCGGCCTTCGGCGCCGTGCTCCTGGGCATCGGGGACGACGTGGGCATCCTGCTCTTCAGCCGCTACCGGGACGAGCGCCAGGAAGGCCGGTCCAAGGCCCTGAGCCTGCGGGCCGCCCTGCTGGGCACCGGGCCCGGGGTCGTCGCCGGGGCCCTGGCGACGTCCATGGCCTTCCTGGCCTGCGTGGCGGCGCCCTTTCCGGGTTTCCGGGACCTGGGCCTCACCGCCGGCCTGGGGCTCCTGGCCTGCATGGCCACGGGCTTCCTGGTGCTGCCCGCCCTGCTCCTGGCCCTGGACCGGGGCCATGGGACCTTCGCCCCCGCGCGGCACGCCCTGAAGCACACCGCCCCCATCCGCCCCTGGAAGCCCGCCGCGGCCCTGGTCCTGCTGCTCCTGGGCGCATGGGGGATCCGTTCCATGAAGTGGGAGGAGGACCTGCGCCGCTTCCGGCAGCAGGGCAACCCGGCCCTCGTCCTCCAGGAGAGCCTCGGCCATGCCCTGGGCGCAGGCCTCCAGCCCCTGGCCGTGCAGCTTCCCCTGGACGACCCCGCGCGCCTGCCCCAGCTGTGGAACGCCGTGGTCGTGCCCCTGCGCCGGGAAGGCCTGCCCATGCCCGAGTGGAAAGTGCCCTCGCCCGAGCTCAGGCGCATCCTGGGCTCGGACACCTGGTACCGGAAGGTACTGGAGGAGGCCGCCGCCGCGGGCCTGGACCCGGTGGCCCTGGAGCGCAGCCTCGCGGCCCTGCGCGCCAGCGTGGAGAACCCCCTCAACGTGCCCCGGAGCATCCAGGCCCTCATGCCCCCCGTGAAGACCCCCGTGCGCCGGGAGCCCCTGCGCCTCTTCGGATGGCACGCCGGATCCCCGGCGCCGCAGGCCTCCCGCTCCGAGACCTTCACCCTGCCCCTGCGGCTTTCCGAGGGCGCCCAGGAACGCATCGAGCCCGAGGTGGAAGCCGCGGGCGGACGGATGGTGGGCACGCGCCCGCTCTTCCGCGCCATCAAGGCCGTGGCCCGGGATGCCCTGCGCCAGGTGATCCTCCTGGCCCTGGCCGCGGTGCTGGCCGTGGTGGCCATCTTCGGCCGGCGCCTGCGCTTCCTGGCCCTGGCCCTGGTGCCCCTGGGCGCGAGCCAGGTGGGGGCCCTGGGCGTCCTGGGCTGGACGGGCGAACCTCTCACCTTCCTGTCGCTGGTGGCCATCCCCATCGCCCTGGGCGTCAGCGTGGACACCGCCATGAACCTCCTCCACCGGGCCCGCCTGGAACCCCATGCCGCCGCCCGGGTGGCCCGGGTCAACGCCGTGTGCGCCGGCACCACCCTGGCCGGCTTCGGGGGCCTGGTCTTCAGCGGCTACCGCGGCCTGCGGGGCCTGGGACTGGCCGCCCTGGGCGGCGTGGCCCTGGCCCTCCTGGCCACCCAGTGGATCCTCCCCTGGGTCCTGGCGCGGTGGCCCCTGCACCGGAGCGAACCGTGACCGACCTCAAGGCCCTCGTGGAGGCCCGCCTGGCCCAGGGACCCCTTCCCGCCGCCGAGGCCATGGCCCTGGCCCTCTACCATCCGGACTTCGGCTACTACCGGCGGACCCAGGGCCCCTGGGGCTTCGAGGGCGCCGACTACTACACGGCCCTGGACCTGGGCCCCCTGCTGGGCGAGGCCATCGCCGCGCGCCTGGAGCGCGCCTGGGAGCGCCTGGGACGGCCCGACCCCTTCGTCGTGCTGGAACCCGGCGCCGGCCGGGGCTGGCTGGGCCGGGACCTGCTCCAGGCCGCCCGCGGCCCCTTCGGCGAAGCCCTGCGCTACCTGCACCGGGACGACAACCCCGCCGCCGGCGCCGCGGCCCGGGCCGCGCTGGCCCCCCACCTGGAATCCGGCCGGGCCCGCATCGTCGCCCAGGGAGAGCCCCTGCGGCCCTTCCGGGGGGCCGTCCTCTCCAACGAGCTCTTCGACGCCCTGCCGGCCCAGCCCTACCGCTGGGACGGGGAGCGGTGGAGCTACGAGGCCCTGACCGCCCAGGGCCAGGCGTGGCTGCCGGCGGAGCCCTGCGAAGCCCTCGACTGGTTCGCCTCCCAGGCCGAGGGCGGCCTGGAGGCCGGCGACGGCGCCCCCTGGTGCCAGGACCTGCCGGACCTGGTGGGGGACCTGGCCGGGAGCCTGGAGGCGGGCCTCTTCCTGGCCGTGGACTACGGCCACAGCACCAGCCGCGTCCTGGACAAGGGCTCCGACCTGCGCCGCTTCAAGGGCCACAAGGTGGACGGCGCCTGGTGGGAGGACATGGGGGAGGCCGACCTCACCGCCGACGTGGACTTCACCCGCCTCCAGGCGCTCCTGGAGCGCGCGGGGCTGCGGGACGCGGGCCACGTGAGCCTCAGCGCCTGGATCCGGGAGCACGCGCCCCTGGCGGCCTGGGAGGAGGCGTGGCAGAGCCTGGACCCGGTGGCCCGGGCCCGGCGCATGGAGAACCTCCTGCAGCTCACCCTGCCCAACCTCATGGGCGAGCGGTTCCGGGTGCTGGAGGCCTGGAGGCATTGTGATTGAGGACCGGGTGTCCGGACGCCGGGGGGGGATAGAATGGGGTCCCCACCTGTGCCAAGGAGTCCCATGTCCATCCGCAACCACCTCACCCTGGGCCTCGTTCCGATCCTGGCCCTCGCCACGACGCCGCTTCGGCCGGAACAGCCCATGACCCCCACCCTCAAGGCCCTCACCGCCCCCTGGACGGGTCCCTTCGGCGGCGTTCCGCCCTGGGACCAGGTCAAGCCCGCGGACTTCTCCGCCGCCTTCGACCTGGCCATGGCCGACCAGCGCAAGGCCATCAAGGCCATCGTGGACAACCCCGCCGCCCCCACGTTCGAGAACACCATCGTGGCCATGGAGCGCTCCAGCCGGATGCTGGACCGGGTCAACATCCTTTCCGGCGTGCACTTCAGCACCCTTAAGTTGGGCGACGTGCCCCGCATCGAGGCCGAGATCAATCCGCGGCTCGCGGCCTTCGCCGACGAGATCATCCAGAACGCCGGGCTCTTCAAGCGCATCGACGCTGTCTACCAGGGCCTGGGCACCTCGGCCCTCACCCCCGAGCAGAAGCGCCTGACCTGGCTCTATCGCACCAATTTCGTGCGCGCCGGCGCCCTGCTCACCCCCGAACAGAAGAAGCGCATCCAGGAGATCAACCAGGAGCTGGCCGTCCTCAACACGAAGTTCGCCCAGAACGTGGTGGCCGAGGAGAGCGGGCTCTGCACCGTCATCGACTCGGAGGCCGGCCTCGCGGGGCTTTCCGCCGACTACAAGGCCGGCGCCGCCCGCGCCGCCGAAGCCAGGGGCCTCAAGGGCAAGTGGGTGATCGCCAACACCCGCTCGGCCATGGAGCCGTTCCTCGCCTACGCCGAGAACCGCGCCCTGCGCGAGAAGGTCTGGCGCACCTACGTGAACCGCGGCGACAACAACGACGCCCGGGACAACAAGGCCGCCATCTCCCGCATCCTCCAGCTGCGCTACGAGCGCGCCCGGATCCTGGGCTACAAGAGCCACGCCCACTGGTCCGTGGAGCTGTCCATGGCCAAGACCCCCGAACGGGCCGTGGCCCTCATGGAGGCCGTGTGGAAGCCCGGCGTGACCCAGGTGAAGGCCGACGTGGCCGAAATGCAGGCCATCATCGCCAAGGAGGGCGGGAACTTCAAGCTGGCCGCCTGGGACTACCGCTTTTACGCCGAGAAGCTCCGCAAGGCCAAGTACGACCTCGATCTCAACGAGGTGCTGCCCTACATGCAGCTCGACAAGCTCCGCGAAGGCATGTTCTGGGCCGCGGGCAAGTGCTACGGCCTGTACTTCACCCCCGTCCAGGGTCTGCCCATGCAGCACCCGGACGTGAAGGTGTGGGAGGTCAAGGACGCCAAGGGGGCCCACGTGGCTCTGTGGTACTTCGATCCCTTCGCCCGGGCCGGGAAGTCCTCCGGGGCCTGGATGAACGAGTACCGCACCCAGCAGCGCTACGACGGTGAGATCACCCCCATCGTCAGCAACAACTCCAACTTCACCAAGGGCGCCCCCGGCGAGCCCGTCCTCATCTCCTTCGACGACGCCCAGACCATGTTCCACGAGTTCGGCCACGCCCTGCACGGCATGCTGAGCAACGCCACCTATCCCGGCGTGGCCGGCACCAACACGGCCCGGGACTTCGTGGAATTCCCTTCCCAGATCAACGAGCACTTCTTCCTGACGCCGGAGATCCTCAACGCCTATGCCGTGCACTACAAGACCGGCAAGCCCATCCCCCAGGGGCTGGTGGACCGCATCAAGAAGGCCGCCAAGTTCAACGAAGGCTTCCTGACCATGGAATTCCTGGCTTCGGCCGTCATCGACATGAAGTTCCACCTGGCCGGGGCCGGGCCCATCGACCCCGCGAAGTTCGAGAAGGAGGAGCTGGCCCGGCTCGGCATGCCCGAAGAGATCGTCATGCGCCACCGGCCCACCCAGTTCAACCACATCTTCTCCTCGGACGGGTACTCCGCCGGCTACTACGCCTACCTCTGGGCCGACGCCCTCACGGCCGACGCCTGGGAGGCCTTCATGGAGGGCAAGGGCCCCTGGGATCCCGCCGTGGCCGCGCGCCTGAAGGCCACCGTGCTGTCCGTGGGCAACACCGTGGACCCCTCGGACGCCTTCCGGAATTTCCGGGGCCGGGACGTCAATACGGACGCCCTCATGCGCAAGCGGGGCTTCATGAAGTGACTTTTCCCTTGCAGTTCAAGGGAATGGATGACATTCTATTGGGCCTTGTCTTGGGCTCCCCAAGTGCGCCGGCTTTTCCGGGCGCCGCCCAAGCCTCCTTCGCGAGGACGTCATGTACGCAGTGATCCAGACCGGTGGCAAGCAGTATCGGGTTTCCGAGGGGGACATCCTCCGCGTGGAACTGCTCGAAAAGGACCTCAAGGAAGCCGTGGTCTTCGACCGCGTCCTCCTGGTGGACAACGGCGGCGAGCTGAAGGTGGGCAAGCCCACCGTCGAAGGCGCCACCGTCTCGGCGGAGGTCATCTGCCACGACCGCGCCAAGAAGGTTCTCATCTTCAAGAAGAAGCGCACCACGACCTACCAGCGCACCAAGGGCCACCGCCAGGGGTACACGGAAGTTCGCATCAAGGGCATCCAGGCTTAGGCCCGGTAAGAGAAGAGAGGTTCTGTCATGGCACATAAAAAAGGTGTAGGTTCCAGCCGCAACGGTCGCGATTCCAATGCCCAGCGCCTCGGCGTGAAGGCTTTCGGGGGCCAGCTCGTCACCGCCGGCTCCATCATCGTCCGCCAGCGCGGCACCCGCTTCAAGATGGGCGTCAACGTGGGCATGGGCACCGACCATACCCTGTTCGCCAAGATCGAGGGCAAGGTCCGGTTCCAGGATAAGGGCCAGCACGGCCGCTTCATCCACATCGACCCCGTCGAGGCCTGATCCCAGGCTGACCCCGGTGAGCGCGCGGCCCTGGGAAAAGGGGCTGTGCGCTCATCGTTTTGCAGGCTAAACCATGTTCCTTGACCATCTGACGCTGCACCTGGAGGCTGGCCACGGCGGCGCCGGCGCATCCTCCTTCCGCCGGGAGAAGTTCGCCGAACTGGGCGGGCCCGACGGCGGCAACGGCGGGCTGGGCGGGTCCATCCGCATCCGGGCCGTCAAGACCCTCAACACCCTGAACCCCTACCGCAACCAGCGCACCTTCCTGGCCGGGCGCGGCGGCAACGGCGCCGGCGGACTCTGTTCGGGCACCGACGGGGCCGACATCGTCCTGGACGTGCCGCTGGGCACCGTCATCAAGGACGCCCAGAGCGGCGAGGTCCTGGCCGAGCTGCTCACCCAAGGCGAATCCGTCACCGTGGCCCGGGGCGGCCGCGGCGGTCTCGGGAACAACAATTTCAAGAGCTCCACCAACCGCACCCCCCGCCACGCCCAGCCCGGCGAGGAGGGCGAGGTGCGTGACGTGGACCTGGAGCTCAAGCTCATCGCCGACGTGGGCCTGGCGGGCCTGCCCAACGCCGGCAAGTCCACCCTGGTCAGCCGCGTGTCCGCGGCCCGCCCCAAGATCGCCAACTACCCCTTCACCACCCTGGAGCCCCAGCTCGGCGTGGTGGCGGTGGACGAGATCACCAGCTTCGTCATCGCCGACATCCCCGGCCTCATCGAGGGCGCCGCGGGCGGAGCGGGCCTGGGCGTGCAGTTCCTGCGCCACGTGGAGCGCACCCGCATGCTGCTCCACCTGGTGGACCTCGCGGATCCCATGCTGGAACCTGAGGAGGCCATCCGCATCATCGAGGGCGAGCTCAAGGCCTTCTCCCCGGTGCTGGCCGCCAAGCCCTGCTGGCTGGTGGGAACCAAGCTGGACGCCCTGCAGGATGACGACCGGCGCATCCGGTTCGAGGCCCTGTGCCGGGCCCGGGGACAGGAGCCGATCCTCCTCTCCGGCGTGACCGGCGAAGGCATCCGGGCCCTCGTGTTCAAGCTCGGCGCCGCCCTGACGGGGGCCTCGGGCTCATGAGGCGGGTGGGGCTCCTGGGAGGCACGTTCAACCCTCCCCACGCCGGACACCTGAAGCTGGCGGACCTCGCCATCCTGGCCCTGGACCTGGACGAACTGCGCCTGGTCCCCACCGGCCTCCCTCCCCACAAGCCCCGGCCGGCCGTGGACGGGGCCATGCGCCTGCGTCTCCTGCGCGACCTGCCCTACCCGGTGGAATCCCTGGAGGTGGACCGGAGCGGACCCAGCTTCACGGTGGACACCCTGGAGGCCCTGGCCGCCAGGGAGCCCGGAACCGCCTGGATCCTGGTGATGGGCAGCGACCAGTTGGCCGGATTCCACACCTGGAAGCGGCCCGAGCGGATCCTTGAGCTGGCCTCGCTGGCCGTGTCGCCCCGCCCGGGCTTCGAGGACGTCGCCGTGCCCGGGCTCCTGCGGGACCGGTTCCGGGCCCGCTGGTCCGGAATGCCCGGGGAGGTCGTCGAACTGCCCGGAACCGCGCTGGACCTTGCTTCCACCGGGCTCCGGGGGGAGCTGGCGAGGGGGGGCGCGCCCACCGAAATTCCACCGCAAGTTCTGGCTGTCATTTGCCGGGAAAACCAGTACCGTAATGTCTGTTTGGGAGAACGAATGACCCTAGAGCCTCGGCTCGCGAGTGTGGTGGAAGCTGCCCGCTCCAAGAAAGCCTTCCGGATCCGCCTTTTCGACGTCACCGGGATCGCCAGCTTCACCGACACCTTCGCGTTCATGTCCGGGTCCAGCGACCGCCAGAACCGCGCCATCGCCGACGCGGTGGAAGAGCAGCTGAAGGCCATCGGCGTCCGCCCCCTGTCCCGCGAGGGCGAACAGAACGGCAACTGGATCCTCCTGGACTACGGCGACATCATCGTCCACGTCATGGATGAGGACACGCGCGGGTTCTACAATCTGGAAGGCCTGTGGAAGGACGCGAGGGAGCTCGAGCTCCCCCCCGAGGTGCATCCCTCCATGCCGAATACCGAACACCGGGAGGGGTGAGCCATGCTCAATCAACACAGCGCATTCGACGCCATGCAGTCGCGTCTGCGCGTCGCGGCCGAACTCTACGGCCTCGAAGAGGCGCTCTTCAAGGTCTTCATCGCCCCCATCCGCTCGATCATCGTCAGCTGTCCCGTCCACATGGATGACGGCGCTTGGGAGGTCTTCACCGGATACCGCGTGCAGCACAACGTCGCCCGCGGCCCCGCCAAGGGCGGCATCCGCTACGACCCGCGCATCACGCTGGACGAGATCAAGGCCGGCGCGGCGTGGAACACCTGGAAGACCGCCGTGGTCGACGTGCCCTTCGGCGGCGGCAAGGGCGGCGTCATCTGCGATCCCACGAAGATGAGCGACGGCGAGCTGGAGCGGCTCACGCGGCGCTACATCGCCGAGATCATGGACCTGCTGGGGCCCGACCGGGACGTGCCCGGCATCGACATGGGCACCAACAGCCAGGTCATGGCGTGGGTCCTGGACACCTACACCATGCACACGCGCAAGACCGAGAACGCCGTGGTGACCGGCAAGCCCATCTCCCTGGGCGGCAGCCTCGGGCGCACCGAGGCCACGGGCCGCGGCATCCTCATCTCCGCCCGCGAGGCCATGCAGCGCCTGGGCAAGCCCCTGGCCGGGGCCACGCTGGCCGTGCAGGGCTTCGGCAACGTGGGCTCCCAGGCCGCGCGGCTCCTGCACGAGGCCGGCGCGCGCATGGTGGCGGTGTCGGACCTCAAGGGCGCCATCCGCAACGACCGCGGCATCGACACCCACGCCCTCCTCAAGTACCACGCCGAACACAAGACGGTGGTGGGCTTCAAGGGCGCCGAGCCCATGGACGCCAAGGATCTGCTCACCATGGCGGTGGACATCCTGGTGCCCGCGGCCACCGAGAACCAGATCACCGAGGACAACGCCGCCAAGGTGCGCGCCAAGGTCGTGGTGGAAGGCGCCAACGGCCCCACCTCCCCCGAGGCCGACCCCATCCTCCTGGACAACGGCGTCCTGGTGGTGCCCGACATCCTCGCCAACGTCGGCGGCGTGACCGTGAGCTACTTCGAGTGGGTGCAGAACCGCCTGGGCTTCTACTGGCGCGAGCGCGAAGTGAACGAGCGCCTGGTGGAGTACATGACCCACGCCTTCCAGGCCGTGTTCGCCACCACGGACAAGTTCAAGACGAATCCCCGCATCGGCGCCTACATCCTGGCCCTGGACCGGGTGAGCCAGGCCATGCATGCCCGGGGCTTCTACGCCTGAGCACCCCTGGCCAAGACAAAATAAATAGTTAATATTATGGGATGGTCGACCGTCCCCCCGTGGGTTCCCGGAACCCGCTGGGGATGCTGGCGGAGAAGACGCCTGTCTGCAATACGATGGCTCTGGCCTGCCTGGTGGCGGCGGCGCTCTTCCTGGTGGGGCTCAATAACCACGGGCTTTGGGATTATCATGAACCTTACGTAGGCGGGATCATCCGGGAGATGGCGGCCTCGCGGGACTGGATCGTCCCGACGCTCAACGGGGAGCCCTACCTCGAGAAGCCGCCCCTCCACTACCTGCTGGGCGTGGCCGCCACCGGGCTGGCCGGGACCTTCGAACCCTGGGCGCTGCGGCTGCCCAGTGCGCTGATGTCCATCGGCACCGTGGCCTGGGTCACCTGGCTGGGATGCCGGCTGCGATCCTGCCGGGCCGGGCTGTGGGGGGGACTCCTGGCGGCCACCCACGTGCTGTTCTTCCGCATGGGGCACCAGGCCGTGGTGGACGTGGCCCTCACGGCCGCCCTCACCGCGACCCTGGGCCTGGCGCTCCTGGCCCTGGCGGAGCCGGAGCGCGGGCTCTGGGTGGAGCTGTTCTGGGCCAGCCAGGGGCCCCTGTTCCTGGCCAAGGGCGTCATCGGCCCCGTCATGGCGCTCTGGGCCCTGGCGGTGCTGCTGGCCCTGGACCGGCGCGCGGTGCGGCGTTTCCTGCGCCCGGGCTGGGGCATGGCCGTGGGTCTGGCCCTGGCCCTGGCCTGGGTGGTGCCGCTGGCCCTGCGGGGGGGGCGCGTCTTCCTCGAGGAGGTGTTCCTGCGCAACACCCTGGGGCGCTTCCTGGAGCGGGCCGACCTGGTGCCACGCACGGGCCGGCTGGACGAGCACCGGGAATCGGTCCTGTTCTACCTGGGGCGCGCCCCGGGCAACCTCCTGCCGTGGCTGGCGCTGTGGTGCGCGGCCCTGGTGCCCCGGGGGTGGCGGGAGGTCCGGGACTGGGGCCTCCCGGCCATGGTCGCGGCCACTCTTGTGATGCTGACCGTTTCCTCGGAAAAGCGCATGGTCTACCTCCTGCCCATCCTGCCCCTGTCCTTCCTGAACACGGGGCTCTGGCTGGACCGCGCCCTGGACCACGCCCTGGACCGCGGCCCGGACCGCATGGCGAAGGCCGCGGCGTGGGTCACCCTGGTCCTGGTCCCGGTGCTGGGCGCGGGCATGCCCTGGGTGGTGGTGGCGCGGGTGGGCATGGACGGGAAGGAGGCCCTGGCGCTCAGCGCCCCGGCCCTCCTCCTGGGGGGCCTCTCCTGGACCTTGGCGGCCCGGGGCAAGCTGGAGGCGGCCCTGCGGTGGACCCTGGCGCAATGGGTGGCCACGCTCCTTCTCTTCATGGGGGTGGCCGTCCCCCATCTGGACCGGGAGTGGAAGCCCATCCTGGAGCCGTTCCTGGAGGCCCGGAGGCTGGAAGACCAGGGTGTCCGGGTGTTCCAGGGGCGCCTGGAGGAGACCCAGGTGGGCTACGCCAGCCTCACCTTCGGCCGGGTCCTGCCGCGCGTGGCGGACGCCGGGGCGGTGCGGGATGCCCTGGCCCGGGCCGAGCCGGTGGCCCTGCTCCTGGAGCCCCGGCACTTCTGGCGCGGGGAGCTGGGTTCCAGGGCGCCGGGGGCTACGGAGCTCCCCACGGAGGCCTCCCGCTCCCGCCGACTCCGGGACCGCACCCCGGTGCTGCTCCTGAACCACCGGGCCGTGGACCTGCTGGATCAGAAGATCCTGAAGAAGCCCACATACCCGTTGCAGGAGCGCACCCCCGGGAGGGTGCTCAGCAGCCCCACGCCCAGGTCCACGCGCACGGCGGTGAACCACCAGAAGCCCGGCAGGTCCCCGGCGATGGCCAGGCCCGTGACCTGGAAGGTGCGCTGATCGTCCAGGCTGCGGAGCCAGGCCTGGTCCAGGCCCACGGTGAGCCTCAGCCGGGGCCCGGAGGGCAGCACCATGGCGGCCTTGGCATAGGTGAGCCGGTCGGCCGCGATGGCGTTGTTCCGGATGCCGGCGATGCGCACGCTGCCGCCGGTGCCGCCCACATCCAGGGCCTGGAAGCGGTCGAAGCCCCGGCCTGCGCTGAACCCCGCCTCGCCGTGAAGCCAGGATCCCCGGCCCAGCTCATGGTCGTAGCCCACCGAGCCGCCCCACCTCGCGAAGCTGCCCTTCAGCTCCTGCAGTTGGCCGGGCAATCCGAAGACGCCTTCGGGCCGGCGCCCGTCGCCGTAGTTCCCCTTGAGCTGGAAGCCGCCGGCCATCCAGCTGAGTTCAGCCGTGGTTTCGCGGGTCCACCCAGAGGGGGGAAGGACGAAGCCCTCGGTCCAGTGCTGGTCCCGCCACGGGCGGGAATAGGCGTCGTGCCGCAGGTTCGCGCGCCCCTGCAGGCGGAAGCCCCAGCCCAGGTCGTGGCCCAGGGCCAGCAGGAGGTTGCCCGACCTGCGCCCCACGCCCTCCCCGTCCGCCAGATGCCCGTTGCGCACGGGGCGCTCGGTGCCCGGCAGGAAGCTGAAGGCCGTGCTTGCCGCGAAATCGAACCCCGCCCCCACGTTGGGTACCGAGATCTGCCCGGTGTTGAAGATCCCGGCGGTGAGACCCGAAACCTGGATCCCCTTGCCCCACGCGTCGAAATCGAAGTAGGCCAGGCCCGCCAGGGGGATCACGGGCAGGGGCAGGGTGGGATCGAAGAGGAGGATGCCGCCGATGAAGCGCCCCGAGGTGCGGGGCTTCTCCTCGATCTTCCGGGTCCCGTCCGCCTGGCGCGTGAAGTACCGCAACCCGTCTGGGGTGCCGCGCAGCATGGTTCCGTCGGAACGGCGCGCCCGGAGCCGGTGGTCCTCGAAGTCCGGGCCGTTCACGGTGAAGCCCGAGTAGGCCAGGGTGCGCCGGGCCTGGGTGACGGCGCCGCCGATGACCCAGCGCTCGAAGACGACCGCCCTGGAAAGGCGCCAGATGCCGGGGGCCGCCTCGCCGTAGGTGAGGGTCCGGGTCTCGGACTTCACCATGCCCGGCAGGCCGGAACGGGAGGAGCGCTCCTCCAGGATGCGCCCCGAGGCCTCCTCCACCAGGAGCGTGCCGGTGTGCAGGGTGGCGTCGCCGTCCGCGGGCTCGAAGCGGATGAGCCGCTGCCCGGGGCCCCCGGCGCCGCCGTCCCGGTAGCGGTACCGCTCCGTGAGGGTGAGCGCCGCCGGGGGCGCGAGGCTCGTGCGGCTTTCCACGATGGGCAGCTGGAGCCCGCCCTTGAGCCTGGCCCGGACGCCGTTGAGGAGCACCTCCTCCTGGAGCGTCTCCTCGGGCTCGCCGGCGGCCTGGAAGGAACGGAACCGGAAGCCCAGGTCCGTGCCCGGCCCCTGGGAGGCCTGGATGTGGAGATCCACGGCCAGGTCGGCCTCCTGGGTGCGGACGGCCAAGGCCTCCCGGAGCCGCTCGGCCCGCACCCGCGCCAGGAGCGCACCCACGTCGTAGGTGTCCCGATCGGTGACCTGCACCTCGTGGCGGCCCGCTGGGGCCTCCACCGGGGACCAGGCGTCCTGGGCGAAACGCCAGCGGCGTTCGGCGCCGGTCCTGGGGTTGCGCAGGAGGAGGGTGCCGGCCCCGCCCTCCACGTCCGTGAACCCGGCCGGCACCTCCAGGCGCGCCCCGGGCCCGCCGGGGGGGATCACGAGGTGGCCCCCGTCACCCAGGAGCTGGCCCAGGCGGGGGCCGGGATCGCTGGGGAGCCAGAGGGTCCAGGGCCGCCCCGGCATGAACTCCTGGGCCCGGGCCAGGCGTCCCGGCCAGGCCGCGGGGTCGGGTCCCAGGTCCCCGGGCAGGAGCGCGCCGCCCTGCACCGCGCCCCAGGCGGCCTCGTCCCAGAGGGGCTCCGCGCCGGCATCGAAGCCCAGGTAGAGGACCACCTCCGGCGCCTGGGCCTTCAGGGCCTGGCTGGCGGCCAGGAGCAGGGGTATGCGCCCGGCGCCCCGGGGCAGGAGGATGCGCACCGCGGAGGTCCCCCGGAGCGGTGCGACCCGGTTGGACCAGGCCAGGATCTTCTCCTGGACCTGGGCAGGGTTCCGCGAATCGCCAGGAACCCAGTCGGCCGCCGCCGCATCCCTGAGGTCGAGCAATCCAGGTACCGATTCGCCCACCCGGAGGGGAGCCTGTCCATGAAGCGCCATGCAACTGACGGCGACCATGCTGGTCCTGATGATCACGCGGCCTCCCGGGGTGGACATCCAGCCAGTGTAGCGGTTCCGGCCGCGGCCCATTAGCGGCTATCCTTTCCCAGGGCTGCCCATGCGATTCACCGTCAAGTTCACAACATCCGCCGGCGAGATCCTCGTGAGGGACTACGAGGGCGGCGACGCCGAGGAAGTGAAGGCCCGGATCATGGCCGAGGGGAACTTCCCCATGGACGTGCGCCGCACCCTGGGCGCCTTCCGGAGCCAGAAGGCGCTCAAGGCCGAGACCCTGATCCTCTTCAACCAGGAACTGCTGGCCCTGCTCAAGGCCGGCATCCCTCTCCTCCAGTCCCTGGAGCTGCTGGTGGGCCACGGCAAGGACCCCCTGCTCCGCAGCTCCCTGGAGCGCGTGGTGGAGCTGCTCAAGGAGGGCATGTCCTTTTCCGAATCCATGGAGCAGGTGGGCACCTTCCCGGCGGTGTACCGCGCCAACGTGGTCGCCGGCGAGCGCAGCGGCACCCTGCCCGAGGTCATCGCGCGGTGGCTGGCCTTCCAGTCCTTCGCGCAGAACAGCCGCCGGCGCATCATGGAGGCCCTCTTCTACCCCTCCTTCCTGGTGGGCGTGCTCATCATCGCCCTGGCCGTGATCTTCAACGTCGTCCTGCCCAAGTTCGCGGAGATCTACCAGGGCAGCGGCATCGAGATGCCCCAGGCCACCCAGGTGCTCCTGGACCTGGGCGAGTTCGTGCGCCGGACGATCTACGTCCAGGCGGCCCTCCTGGTCGCGCTGGCCTTCGGCATCCGGTGGATGTTCACGACCGACGCCGGCAAGCAGGTCTGGGAGCGGATCCTCCTGGCGCTGCCCAAGCTCGGCGTGCTGTACCGCATGTACCACTCCTCGGTGTTCACCCGCACCCTGGGCGTCCTCCTCTCGGGGGGCATGCCCGCCCTGCAGGCCCTGGAGGTGATCCAGCGCACCACCCCCAGCGAGCGCATGAAGAAGCGCCTTCGCAACGTCACCGAGCTGGTGCGCGCGGGCTCGTCCCTGCACACCGCCCTGGAGCAGTCGCAGCTCCTGGACCCCCTGGCCGTGGAGATGACCCGTGTGGGCGAGCAGTCCTCGGCCCTGCCCGAGATGCTCAACCACGTTTCGGACTTCTTCGACCAGGAGGTGGAGAAGGCCACGACCGCCGTCACCGCGCTCATCGGACCCGTCCTCATCCTCTTCATGGGCGTGACGGTGCTGGGGCTGCTCCTGGCGGTGTACATCCCGCTCTTCAACGCGGGCAGCACCGTACATTAGTCTGCTTCGGCGACAACGAAACGGGGCGGGATGGAGGGGCCCGGGCCTGCCAGATACCGGGCGCTCCAGTGGAACTATTCGTGCGCTTTGGCCTTCAGGGTCACCGGGTCGCCTTGGAAGTAGTTGCCGCGGATGATCAGGTCCGCCACCTCCAGACCCTCCTTGCAGTGCGCGGCCTCCGCCGCCCCGGCTTCGCCCTTGAGGGTGCCGTCGGCCAGGACCACCTGGTTCCGGCCGGTGTTCAGGAGGTTGCGGCCCATCATCCGGTCGCCCCAGACGCCGGCGTCCACGCCCAGAAGCGCCAGGAGCGTGGGCATGACGTCCACCTGGCCGGCATGAAGGGCGATCTCCCGGGGGGCCAGGCCCTTGGCGACAATCAGGAAGGGGAGCTTCCGGTCCGGCTCCTCCCACCAGGGCTGGAAATGGCTGGACGCATGGATCTCCTGCTTGCAGTACTTGTGCACGCCCTGATGGTCCCCGGTGACCACCACGACGGTCCGGTCCAGGAGCCCGGTGCGGCGGAGCCGGTCGAGGAAGATGCCCAGATGCTTGTCCGTGTAGTGGACGCTCTGGAAGTAGCCGCCCATGACCTCCCGGTCCAGGTCCGGGTCCAGGGGAAGCTCGCGCAGGTAGTCGGGGGGCTCGAAGGGGAGGTGGCTGGACTGGGTGACCATGAAGGTGTAGAAGGGCTCCTTCAGGCCGGAGATGATCGGGACGGACTGGGCCAGGTAGGAGGCGTCCGACAGGCCCATGCCGAAGGAATCCGAGCAGTCGAAGGCCGAACAGTCCAGGATGCGTTGGAAGCCCAGGTTCACGTGGCCCTGGCGGACGTTCCACAGGGAGCCCTTGTCGGGGTGGAGGGAAAGCGTGGCGTAGCCGGCCTGGCCGAGGATCCTGGGCAGGCTGGGGAGGGTGGCGTTGGGGTAGGCGCAGAAGGTCGGAAGGTTCCGGACGGGGTAGACCGAGGTGTTGGTCATGAGATCCGCGTCCGCGCTCACGCCCAGGCCGACCTGCTCGTGGTAGTCCGTGAAGCAGAGGCCCTGGCGCTTCAATGCGTTGAGCACGGGGGTCACGGGGACGCCGTTGACGGTCCGGTCGAGCATGAAGAACTCCAGGGACTCAACCTGGATGATGAGAAGGTTGCGGCCGGCCAGGGCCCCCTGAAGGGGGCCTGGGCCGCGTCGTTCGCGGTTGTCCCGCAGCCAGGCCCCGATGCGGGCCCGGCTGGATTCCGATAGCTCCACGAACGCGGGGCCCTGGCTTCGGGCGAAGGTGGCGAGGTCCAGGGCGTGGTAGCCCAGGGGCGTCATCATGATGGAGGTGGACACCGGATCGAAGATGCTGAAGGGTTCCCTGGCGGCCTTGGAGCCGATGACCCCCCACGCCACGGGCGCCACCAGGAAGAAGAGCCCCGTGAAGGCCCCGGCCTGCGCCAGGAAGCGCCGCCATCCGGTGGGCCCTTCCAGGGTCAGGAGGTGGCGCAGGGGCAGCAGAAGGGCCAGGTCCAGGAGGAGGAGCAGGTCCCCCGGGCGGATGAACGTGGCGACCTGGTCCAGGCTGATGGAGAGGTTCCGGTACACCGACAGGGTGCTGAAGGCCGGGAAGGTGCGGAAGGCACGGTAGTACCAGAGGTCCAGCGCCATCAGACCGGACAGGGCGAGGCTGAGGCCCACGAAGGCACGCAGCTTCCGGCGGCCGGGTGCCAGGTTCAGCAGCGACAGCGCGATGAGGAACACCAGCGAGTGGTAGACGGGCCTAAGCAAGGACCGGAAGATCTCGCTGCCCAGCTGGTGGAAGGAGACGTTCACCTGGTCGGAGTTGAACACCAAGCTGAAGAAAACCAGCATTTTCAGCCACAAGAGACCGAAAAGGACCCACTCCTGCCGGGTGGGCCGCAGGATCTTGCCGAAGGAGACCATGGTTGCTCCGGGCAGGCCGGGGCAGGGCGAAGCCAAGGGCTGCGCCGGGTGTGCCAGGCCTGGTTGAAAAATTAATTAATTGAACATGACAAGTGCGAAGACAGTCTTACGACACCTGTCGACCCACGAGGGTTGGACACGTTTGAATAATAATCAATTAATAATTTCAGGCAAGGGCTATCAGCGGTAATGCTGCCTAAGCCACTTGTTGGGATCCTGGGGCTGAGTGAGGTGCCGGATCTCGAAGCCCAGCCGGGGGCCGTCCACGGTCACGCCGACCGTGCCCAGGGTCTCCCCCTGCTTGAGGATCTGCCCCTTGGCGGCGGAAATCCCCCGCAGGTGCGTGTAGAGCGAGAAGAAGCCGCCCCCGTGGTCCAGGATCACCATCGGCCCGAAGCTCTGGTAGATGTCCGCGAAGACCACCTTCCCGTCGGCCACGGCGTTCACCTGGGCGCCGGCGGCGGCGGAGATGAGGAGGCCGCTCTGCATGGTCCGGGTGTGGAACCGCGGGTGCAGGTGCTCGCCGAAGCCCTGGGCCAGGGAGCCGGGGGTGGGCTGGGGAAGTTCCCCCCGCAGGCTCGCGAAGGCCACGGGGCTCTCGAAGGCGTCGGCCCGGGGCTTGCCCAGGAGCTGGGTGAGCATGCGCTCCAGTTGCAGGGCCTCCTCGGCGAGCTCGGCTTGCACCGCCTTCTGGCGCGACTCGTCCGAGCGCAGCCCGTCCAGGAAGGAACCCAGGCGCTCCTCGTTGAGGGTGAGGCTGGCCTGGAACCGCACCGCCTCCTCCTCCTCCCGGGTGAGCCGCTTCATGGCCTCCTGGATCTCCACCTCCCGGCGGGCCAGGTCGGTCTGGAGGTGCTGGATGCGGTCCAGGCGGATGCGCTCCTGGTTGCGCAGGTAGGTGAGGTAGCGCCCCTGGACGAGGTACTGCTCGAAGGTGGCGAAGCTCGCGAACAGGCCCAGGTCCCCCAGGGGACCCAGCGCCTGCATCCACCGCACCTCCTTGCGCAGCTCGTTGCGGCGCTGGCGGATCTCCAGGTTGATCTCCTCCTTCTTGCGGCTGATGGACTGCACCTCCATCTGCGCCTGGTCCCGCTTGAGCCGGGCCTGCTCGGCCTGGGCCCGCACCCGGTCGGCCTGCAGGGAGATGGCCTGCAGCTCCACCAGGACCCCCTTCCGCCGCTTCTTGAGGGCGGTGATCTGCTGGTCCACGGCCGTGAGCGCGGCCTGGATCTCCGTGAGCCGGCCCTTGACCTGGTTGAGGTCCTGGGGGGGCGGCAGGGTTTCCTGGGCCGCCAGCGCGGCGCCCAGGACGAAGGCGGCGGCTCGTCTCAAGCCTTGCTCCGCTTGGGGGACTTGCCCGGCAGGAGCAGCAGGAGCGCCGCGAGGGCGATGGGCAGGCCCAGGGTCAGGGGCAGGGCCTTCCAGGCGAAGGGATCCGAGGGCAGCTGGGTGCTGGGCAGGGCCCGTCCCAGGAAGGCCATGGTCTTCACGGCCGCCTTGGGCACGTCCAGGTCGCCCAGGAACTCGCCGCCCCAGGCCATGACGCGCCCCACCTCCTGGAGCCCGAAGGCGAGGATGACCGCCAGGCCCCGGTTGGACTTCAGCAGGCACCCCAGGGCGGCCGACCAAAGCAGCAGCTCCAGGCCCAGGAGCACGGCGTTGGTGTCGGCCAGCAGGATGCGGGGGGCCAGGGGATTGCCCAGGAGCCGGTAGCTGGCGGCGAGGATGGGCAGGATGGCGATCTGGCTCAGGACGAGGCCGTGAGCGAAGGCCAGCGGCGCGCCCAGGGTCAGCCCCTTGAACCGTTCGGGCCGGGATCCCGAGGCCAGCCACTCGCCCAGGGGGAAGATGCCGCCCAGCAGGATCACGGCGGGAACCACCGCGAAAAGGAACCGCCCCAGGATGTCCGCCGCCCAGGCCTTGGGATCGTCAATGAACCCCAGGGGGATGCCTGAGCCGAAGACCATCAGCTGGCCGTCGCCGTTGATGCCCTGGATGCCGCCCAGGACGAGCCCGGTCAGCAGCAGGCAGATGCTGGTCCAGACGATGCGCAGTCTTGAACTTCCGAAACGATCCATGCCTTCTCCTGGTTCTCCGGTCAATTGTACCGTGCCCCCGCGCGGGTGAGGATTCCGCTTTCCGGGGTACCGCCCTGGAGCTATGGTAGAGGCCCGTCCCCAGGAGACGCCATGAATGCCGATGCCCTCACCCGTGAAGCCCTGGCGGCCTTCGCCCAGTCCAAGCGCCAGGCCTTCGAAGCCGAGCTCCGAACCCTCGTGGAGATCCCTTCCGTTTCCAGCGACCCGGACCGGGCCGGCGACATCCGCCGCTGCGCCGAGGCCGCCGTGGACCTCTTCCGCCGCCACGGAGGGGAGGCGACCATCCTGGAAACCGAAGGCAACCCCCTGGTCCTGGGCCGCTACGACCTGGACCCGGCCCTGCCCACCCTCACGGTTTACAACCATATGGATGTCCAGCCCGCCAACGAGCCCGAGTGGACGACGGAGCCCTTCCGCATGGAGATCCAGGGCGACACCTACAAGGGGCGGGGCACCACCGACGACAAGGGACCGGCCCTGTCGGCCTTCTTCGGGGCCATGGCGGCCCGGGAGGCCGGGGTACCGCTGAACGTCCACTTCCTGTGGGAACTGGAGGAGGAGATCGGGTCCCCCAGCTTCCGGGGCGGCCTGGAGAAGCACAAGCACCTCCTGGGCACCCAGGCCATCGTGGTGAGCGACACCGTGTGGATCACCCGGGGCAAGCCCAGCACCCCGGCCGGCCTCCGGGGCCTCAAGGGCTTCCGGCTCACCCTGGAGACCGCCAGCCACGACCTGCACTCAGGGGTGGTGGGCGGCGCCGCCCGCAACCCCCTGGCCGAACTCATGAGCGTCGTGGCCGGCATGGTGGACGGCCACACCGGGAAGGTGAAGATCCCCCACTTCTATAAGAAGGTGGTCAAGCCCTCCCGGAAGGAGCTGAAGGAATGGGCCAACTCCGGCTTTTCCGTCGAGACCTTCAAGGCCGACCACGAGATCCACGGCCTGCGCACCGAGAACCCCCTGAAGGTCATGAAGCGCATCTGGGGCCGGCCCACCATGGAGGTCCACGGGGTGGTGGGGGGCTACACCGGCCCCGGCATCAAGTCCGCCGTGCCCCCCCGGGCCGAGGTGAAGATGAGCTGCCGGCTGGTGCCCGACATGGACGAGGCCTCCACCTTCGACCTGATCCGCAGGTACCTGGCTCACCACCACCCCGACGTGCAGCTCCACGAGGAGCACGGCCTGGCCCCCTTCAAGGGCCACGTCTCGGGACCCTACGCCGAGGCCGTGAAGGATGCCTACGCCTTCGCCTTCGGCGCCCCCTGCTGCTTCACCCGGGAGGGCGGCTCCATCGGGGCGGTCAAGACCATGGAGGACGTCCTGGGCTGCGAGGTCTACTTCCTCGGCCTGAGCCTGCCCTCCCATGGCTACCACGCCCCCAACGAGAACTACGACTGGGAACAGGCCTCCGGGGGGATCGCGGCCTTCGCGCGGTACTTCCAGGTGGTCAGCGGATTCTGAGGACCCCCCGGGCCCGGCCCATGGGAAACTCCTTCCCTGGGAGGTTTCTGCGTGAAGCTCGTCATCTGGGATTTCGACGGTACCTTGGCCGACACCCGGCCCATCATCGAGGCGGGCATGGACCATGCCCTCAAGCAGATGGGGCTGCCGGGGACCGTGCGCGAGGAGTGGCTCAAGTACGTCGGACTGCCCCTGGAGGAAGGGATCACCCGCACCTTCGGCCCCCTGGGGCGCGCCCTTGAGGAGGTCCTGCCCATCTACCGGTCCTTCAACTACACCGCCAACGAGCACCTGATCCGGGGTTTCGAGGGCATGTCCGAGCTCCTGGCCGAACTGCACCGCCGGGGCGTGAGGCAGGCCATCGCCTCCAGCAAGCGCACCGTGCCCCTGGTCCGGCAGGTGGAAACCCTGGGGTGGACCCCCTTCTTCGAGACGGTGGTGACCCCCGACGACGTGGCCCAGGCCAAGCCGGACCCCGAGAGCATCCACCTGATCCTGGAGCGCCTGGGGGTCGCCCCCGGGGACGCGGTCATGGTGGGCGACACCCCCTTCGACCTGGACATGGCGCGGCGGGCCGGGATCCGCAGCGTGGCCGTGGGCCATGGCTTCTACGGGGAGGAGGCCCTGGCGGCCTCGGGCCCCATGGCCTACGCCCCCGGCACGGCGGCCCTCCGGGACATCCTGTTGGCCTGGAGCGCGTCATGACCCTGACCCACCTTGACCCCGAAGGGCGCCCCGTCATGGTCGACGTGTCGGCCAAGGCCGCCACGAAGCGCCGCGCCGTGGCCGCGGGCTACCTGGCCCTGAGCCCCGAATGCGCCCAGGCGCTGGCGGAGGGGGGCGGCCCCAAGGGCGACCCCTGGACCGTGGCCCGCATCGGCGCCATCGGCGGGGCCAAGCGCACCGGGGACCTCATCCCCCTGGCGCACCCCCTGGTGCTGGACGCCGTGACCGTGGCCCACCACTGGGACCCGGAGCTCCGCCGGGCCTGGCTGCGCGTGGAGGTGGCCCTGGAAGGGCGCACGGGGGTGGAGATGGAGGCCCTCACCGGGGTCAGCCTGGGGCTCCTGGTGCTGTACGACATGCTCAAGGCCGTGAACCACCGCATGGAGGTAGGTCCGGTGCGGCTCCTCCTCAAGGAGGGGGGACGGCGGGGGCGGATCGTGGAGAGCTGGCCGGATTGTCCCTGGCAAGAATAATGCCGCCATTTTCCATCCCCCCGCGGGTTGGCACCGATCACATTGAAAACAAAGGATGATGTCACGCCTGTCCGGCGGCCCGTGGCGCAAACGGAATGCATTTTCGTTTGCCATGGGGAAGGGCGCTGGCTAGGATCAGAGTTCCGATTGTCCACCATGGGGTGATCCCCAGGAGGGTTGCTAGCGTCCCATCACCTGAATCCCGTTCCCGCATGAGGAGAACCCATGCGCAATGCCCTTATTGCACTCGCACTCGCCATCTCCGGAATGACCGGGAGCCTTCAGGCTTCCAGGACCGTAGCCTCCAGCCTCCACAAGGTCCGGAGGGGTGAGACCGCCGCGCGCATCGCGCGGGACAACGGCCTTTCCCTGGCCCAGCTTGAAGCCATCAACCCCGGGCTGGACCTGGACCGCCTCCTGGTGGGTTCCATGGTCAAGGTCAAGGGCAAGCCCGCCCTGGCCTCCCACCGGAAGGCGGGCGCGTCCGTGCCCTCCCTGCCGGCCACCCCCGCCCCCGGCCCCACCACCTTCACCCACCTGGAGCGGATCCTCCCCGCCACGGCCCGGGATCTCTCGGCCATGGCTCCCGTGGAGGAGAACCGTCCGGCCCTGGCCGGCATCAAGTCCGTCCTGCCTCCGGTGGACCCCGCCGACGCGGTGGTTCTCCCCGCTCCGGCCTTCACCCCCGCAGATCCGACCCGCCTGGACCTGCTCTGGCCGGTGGAGACCCGCACGGTCAGCTCCGCCTGGGGCCCCCGCATGCGTTCGAAGACCATCAAGGTGAAGGCCTCCCGGCGCCGCGTGAAGTACCGGGGCAGCCACAAGGGCGTCGACCTCAACGCCCCCACGGGCACCGACGTCTTCGCCGCCATGGATGGCCAGGTGGTCACCGTGGGCTCCATGAAGCGCGGATACGGCAACTTCGTGATCCTGGACCACGGCAACGGCGTCGTGACCGTGTATGGACACCACCGGCGGAACTTCGTGCGGGAGGGCGAGATCGTCCACCGGGGCCAGAAGATCGCCGAAGTGGGCCGCACCGGCAACGCCACCGGCCCCCACCTCCACTTCGAGCTGCGCCTCGACGGGAGCGTGATCAACCCCCTGCCGTACCTGAACGACGTGGAGGAGATCCCCGCCGAACAGATCGCCGAGAACCAGGCTGCGGTGGCTCCCAAGACAAGGCATTGATTTTTCCAGAACCTTGCGTCCGTTCGCAGCACCCCTGCCTGGAACGAGCATGTTTGGGTTTGCCATGTTAGGCTTGGCCTTTGGGCGGTTGTACGAGGTGATCATGGTTGTACGTCATTACGGGCTGCGCGCGTGCGCCGCCATGCTTTTGGGAGCGTTCGTACTGGCCGCCGGGCTTGGGTGCACCAAGAAGTCCCTGGCCGAGAAGGCCGCGGAAGCCGTGGATTTCAAGATCACCGGCAAGGTGACCTACACGCGGGTGCCCATGCGCTACGACGCCAACGGCGTTCCCCTCGGGCTGGAAACGGATCCCGCGAAGTTCACCTCGGTGCCGGCCCGGGGCCTGCGCATCCGGGTCTTCCAGGTGCGCCGGGAGACGATGCCGGACTTCACCGTCCAGGACGTGTGGAATCTGGTCGCCCAGTCCACCACCTCCAGCAGCGGCGAGTACATCGCGAACATCGGCGTCCTCAAGAACTACCTCACCTTCGTGGAGGTGGAGGGGCAGATGACCCAGCCCACCACCCCCGCCGCCGTCGTCACCCTCAGCTCCGATCCGGATGGCATCTACAGCACCCGGCAGGTCATCGATCGAACGGTTTACGTAATTCGGAAATCCATTGATGGCACGTCTTCCACCACGAACGCCACGCCGGCGGCCGTGGGGACCGCCGACGTGGTCGTGAACTTCGACATCGGGCTGAACGACCCGTGGATGGTGGTGCTGCCCAAGTGGTGGATGCCCTACCAGAGCAGTTTCCCCTATCCCGAGACCGTCGCGGCCGGCAGCCGCATCCCGGCCATCCTGGACTCCTTCTACGAATTCAACAACAACATCGGCAACGCCGTGCCCATCGGCACCGGCGTCAGCGAGTTGACCATGCACTACCGCCCCGGTCTGTCCACCCGGCGGGGCACCTTCGTGGAATACCGCCCGAGCCTCCTGCCCAGATCCTATGACGGGGCCACCTACCGCTACATGGGTTCCATCTGCGGCGGCGGCACCATCGACGGGGTCCCCCAGCCGGACGACGCCTTCGATCCCGCCACCCTCTACGCGCTCATGGCCCGGAACACCATCCTGAGCCAGGGCAAGACGAACGTCCTTCCCACGGGCGTCCCCGCCACCAGCCTGGCGCCGGACCTGGCCCTGGTGGAAGGTTTCGGCGACGCCATCGCCGCGACCCTCCTGGAGCGCCCCTTCCTGCCCGCCGGCACCGGGGCTGACCGCTACGCGGCCGTGCGGGACATCCGCGACCTCAGCCAGCTGACCCCCGCCCAGATCGGCCCCTTTTCCGCCCCGGCCATCACGGCCCTCACCTGGGAACTGGCCCTCATCAACGGGAGCATCGCGTCCCCGGGCACCGTCACCACCTGGCCCAACATGACCGCCCAGAACCTGACGCGCTTCTATTCCGGGCTCGCCCCCACCATGACGTCGGGATCGGCCACCATCAGCACGGACGTGAACAGCATCTACACCCAGCTGGCCCGCCTCCAGGAGGACAAGACCAGCGCCGACACCTCCGACCTGAAGACCTTCTTCGGGGACGGGGTGCTCACCCCGCTCTGCGCGAAGTTCAACATCCCCTGGACCACCGCCGCCGAGGCCATCAAGCCGAAGTACACCACGGTCTGGGGCTCCGATCCCGACTCCCTGGCCACGCCCCTGCCCAGCTTCACCCTGTCCATGGCCGCCGCCTCCAAGATCAAGCGCTACTACCTGGACGCCGACAACGTGGAGCAGGTCGCGGAGTACTACCCCAACAACTCCCATGGCGAAGTGTTCTACGCCATGAGTTCCTGGGGCCTGGACCGCACCTACACCTTCCGGGCCACCACGGTGCCCGCCCTGCCCGCCGGCGCGTCCATCGAGGTGGTTATCGACGGCGACATCGCCAACCCCTACCTCTTCCCTGCGGGCACGGACACGTCCTTCCCCCTCACCATCAAGGGCAACCCCGGCGACCTGAGCACGCCCAACTGGCACCGCTTCCGGGTCCGCCTGCTCAGCCCATCGACCCTGGTTTCCGACACCCAGGTCACCATCCATCTCGATAAGGTCAAAGGATGAACATCCAGCCAGCTCTCGACATCCTCCGGGCCCGCGCCCCCTTCGTGCCCGACCTGGCCCTCGTGCTGGGCTCGGGGCTCGGCGCCCTGGCCGGCTGCGCCGAAGCCCGGGCGGGCGTATCCATCCCCTTCACCGACCTGGGCTTTCCCGTTCAGACGGTGCAGGGTCACCAGGGCAAGCTCATCTTCTGCGAACTGGAGGGCCGGAAGGTCGTCCTGCAGGCGGGCCGCTTTCACTTCTATGAAGGCAACCCCATGTCGCTGGTCACCGCCCCCATGCGCATGCATGCCCGGCTGGGCGTGAAGGCCGTGGTGCACACCAACGCCGCCGGTGCCGTGAACGCATCCTTCAAGGTGGGCCAGCTCATGGTCATCAACGACCATATCAACCTCATGGGCACCAACCCGCTCATTGGCCCCAACCAGGATCCCGGCCCCCGCTTCCCGGACATGACCGGCGCCTACGACCCCGCCCTGTCCGGACAGATCCTCGCGGCCGCCAAGGCCCTGGGCCAGGAGGTGCAGCAGGGCGTGTACCTCGCCGTCACCGGCCCCAGCTTCGAGACCCCCGCCGAGATCCGGGCCTTCCGCACCTTGGGCGCCGACGCCGTGGGCATGAGCACCGTCCCCGAGGTGATCGTGGCCCGCCACGAGGGCATGCGGGCCGCGGGCATCTCCTGCCTGTGCAACATGGCCGCGGGCATGCTGCCCCAGCCCCTCACCCACGCCGAGGTACTGGAAGCGGGCGCCGCCGCGGCCGCCAACTTCGAGAAGCTCGTGCGGACCTTCCTGCGGGACCTGGCGCTTTAGGCATATCCTTACCGGATGAAGCTGACGCTGTCGATGATCGTGAAGGACGAGGAGGCCCACCTGGGGCACTGCCTGGATTCCGTCCGGGGCCTCGTGGACGAGATCGTCGTGGTGGACACCGGCTCCACCGACGGCACCCGGGCCCTGGCCCTGGCCCGGGGCGCCGCGGTGCACGATTTCGCCTGGACCGGTGACTTCTCCGCCGCCCGCAACGCCAGCCTCGCCCACGCCACCGGCGACTGGGTGCTGGTGCTGGACGCCGACGAGGCCGTGGACGCCCGGGACCATGCCGCCCTGCGCGCGGCCTGCGGGGGCGCGGACGCCTACCGCGTGCTCATCCGCAGCTACCTGCCCGACGCCGCCTACACGCTCATGGATGCCCAGGCCAAACCCAACCCCGGCGGGTACACCGAGGGCGCACCCTGGCCCGCCTGCGGGGACACCCGGGCCGTGCGGCTCTTCCGGCGCATGCCGGGCGTCGCCTTCCGGGGCCGCATCCACGAGAGCGTGGAGGCCTCCTTCCCGGGCCCCCTCCCGGACCTGGACGCGGTGATCCACCACTACGGGTTCACCCTCCCCGCCCGGGTGGAAGCCAAGAAGCCCGTCTACCTCGATCTGGCCCTGCGGGACGCCCGGGACCGCCCCGGGGACCCCCTGTGCCTGTTCAACGTGGTGATCCAGGCCGCCACGGCCGAGGATTGGGAACTGGCGGTTCGCACTGCCGAACGCTATCGCGCGCTCACCCGGGAGCTCCCCCCGGCCCTGATCCTCACCCAGGGAACGGCGCTCCAGCGCTGCGGGCGCCACGAGGAGGCCCTGCGCGTCTTCGCCGAGCTCCCCGGCAGCCTTCCCGCCGCAGTGGGCCGGGGGGTCTCCCTGGAGCGCCTGGGCCGCAGGGAGGAGGCCCGGGTCCTGCTGGAAGCCTGCATCCGGGAAGCCCCCGGCTACACCACGGCCTACCTGGACCTGGCCGACCTGCATGCCCGGGCCGGGGACCCGGCGGCGGCCCGGGCCATCCTGGACGCCGGCCTGGAGGCCGCGCCGTCCGACGCGCCCCTGTGGGGCCGCCTGGTTCGCCTGGGCGTGGAGGAGGGCCGCATGGAGCAGGCCGTCCGCGACGCCTGGGGCGCCATCCAGCACTGCCCCCAGGGGGGCGACGGGAGCTGGCACAACCTCGTGGGCGTCTTCCTCCTGCGCCAGGGTGCCAAGGCCGAGGGGCGCCAGGTCCTCACCCTGGGCCTGGCCGCCTTCCCCGGCCATCCCGACCTCGCCCGCCTCCTGGAGCTCTGCTGACATGCCCCGAATCCGCGTCCTCCCCGACCAGGTGGCCAACCAGATCGCCGCGGGCGAAGTGGTGGAGCGCCCCGCCTCCGTGCTCAAGGAACTGGTGGAGAACGCCCTGGACGCCGGCGCCACCCGGCTGGAGGTGCGCTGGGAGGACGGCGGGAAGCGGCTGCTGGAGGTGGCCGACGACGGTTGCGGCATGGCCCGCGACGACCTGTACATGGCCCTGGAGCGCCACGCCACCAGCAAGGTGCGCACCGCCGACGACCTGGGCCACCTGGCTTCCTTCGGGTTCCGGGGCGAGGCGCTGCCCTCCATCGCCTCCGTGAGCCGCTTCGACATGGCCTCGGCCGAGCAGGACGGCGCCGGCCACCGCCTGCGTTCGGAATTCGGCGTCATCAAGGAGGTGCAGCCCTTCAGCCGGAGCCACGGCACCACGATCACAGTGCGCGACCTCTTCGCCCAGCTCCCGGCCCGCAGGCGCTTCCTCAAGGCCACCGAGACCGAGCACGCCCACCTGTGGGGCGTGATCACCCGCATGGCCCTGGCCACCCCGGCCATCCACTGGTTGCTGGAATCCGACCGCGGCGGCCGCCTCACCCTGCCCACGGTGTCCGTGCCCGGCGAGCGCCTGGGCCCGCTCCTGGGCGACAAGCTCACCGCCCTGGTGCCCTTCCGGGACGGCACGGCCCCCTGGACCCTCCACGGCTACGTCTCCCCCCCCGAACTGAGCTTCCGGGACCGCAACCATCTATACCTCTTCGTGAACGGCCGCGCCGTGCGGGACCGCCTCCTGCTGGCGGCCCTCGCCTCGGCCTGGGAGGGCTTCTTCCCCAAGGGCTCGTACCCGGCGGCCGTGGTGTTCCTGGACGTGCCGGCCGACGCGGTGGACGTGAACGTCCACCCCACCAAGGCCGAGGTGCGGTTCCGGGAGCCCCAGCGCATCTTCCCCTGGGTGGGCCGGGCCCTTCGCGAGGCCTGGAGCGGCTTGCGCGGCGGCCTGGCCTCCGTGCTGGACCTGCCCCCCCGCCCCCTGGAACCGGAGCTGGACCGCCCCCTGGCCCCCGTGGCCGCCGAGCACCCGCACCTTTGGTCCGGCGCCGGCACCTACCAGGCCCTGGAGGCGGCCTTCCCCCGCCAGGAGGAACCGGTCCGCGTGGCCGAACCCCCGCAGGAATCCAGGGTCCGCTACCTGGGTTCCTTCGATTCCACGTACCTCCTGGCCGAAGTGACGGGCGGCGCCGAACCCGAGCTGTGGCTGGTGGACCAGCACGTGGCCCACGAGCGCATCCTCTACGAGCGCCACTTCCTGCGCAAGCATCAGCCCGCCGTGCAGCCCCTCATGCCCCCCCGGGTGGTGCGCGTGGGCCCCGAGGCCATGTCCCGCCTGACCCCCTTCCTGGACACCTTCGCCGAAGCCGGCGTGGAGGTGGAGCCCTTCGCGGGGGACGCCGTGGTGGTGCGCGGCCTGCCCGACTTCCTCATGGACCGGGACCCCGAAGCCCTGCTCGCCGACCTTCTCCAGCGCCTGGAAGAGATCGGCCGCGTGGACCTGGACCACTTCCGCCGGGAACTCAACGCCGAACTCAGCTGCCGCAGCGCCATCAAGAAGCACCACCACTTGCCGGCCGACCTTGCCCAGCGCCTCATCGAGGACCTCATGGCCTGCGAGGTGCCGCACACCTGCCCCCATGGGCGGCCGGTGATCAAGAAACTGACGCGGACGGAACTGGAGAGAAGCTTCGGGCGGAGGGCCTGAGGGGTCTTCCATCCTGGGGATCGCAACGCGGCCTCTCGGCATGGATCTTGAAACCAGGCTGGAGATCCCGGTGTCCGTGCGCCATTAATCGGACGTTCTGGCCCTGGACCTGACTACGATACCAAGACCGGGCGGCAAGCTCTGCCCGCTCGCCTCTGAGGAAGGCCCATGCACCTGGATGACCCACAGCTTTGGCTGCACGATCCTTGGCTTGGCGGGCTCCACGAGCGCCTGACGGTGACGCCGCGGCCTTTCCGTCTGATCACCTTTGATTTCTTCGACACCCTGGTGCACCGGCTCACGGCCGAACCCTCGGACCTCTACGTGGAGGTGGGGCGAAGGATCCAGGCGCAGGGACTCTTCCGTCGGGAGCTTTCCCCGGAGGCGTTCTACCACGTGCGCATCGCCGCGGACGAAGGCGCCCGGAAGCGGGCCCAGCGCGAGGGGCGGCCCACGGAGGTCGACCTTGCCGCGATCTACGCGGAAATGGGGGAAGTGGTCCTGGACCCGGCCCGGGCCGCGGCCCTGGAGTGGGAGGTGGACCGGAACCTGTGCTTCCTCAACCCGTCCATGGCCAGCTTCGTGCGCTTCCTCCGGTCCCTGGGCTACGCCACCGCGGTGGTCTCCGACACCTTCTACGAGGCCCGGAAGCTGGAATACCTGCTGCAGGGCGAGGGCTTCAATCCGCGGCACTTCGATCGGGTCTGGGCGAGCTGCGAGCATGGCTGCGCGAAATACGACACGAATCTTTTCCGGCTCCTCCTCCGGGAAACGGGGTTGCACGGCAACGAGGTGCTCCATATCGGAGACAATCCCGTGGCCGACGTCAGGGCCGCCATCGCCGTCGGCATCGAACCCGTGGAATACCAGCGACGCCTTGGGGTCCACCAGGCGATCTTCAGGACCGAGAACCACCTTCGCCAGGAAGCGCACCCCGCCGCGGGTTCCCTGGACAGCATCCGGGTGCTCGCGTCCCGGCTGGGGGGCTGCAACCCCCTTGACGGCCATTTCGAGGGCGCCATGGGCTTCGGCCCGCTTCTGGCCCGGTTCGTGGACTGGGCCCTGGGCCACTACCAGCGGGCCGGCGTGACGGTGGTCCTGGCGCTGATGCGCGAAGGCGAACTCCTCGGGGAACTTCTCTCCAGGGCCGCCAGCGCCCGCCAGGTGAACCTGAAGGTGGTGCCCTGCTACGTGTCCCGCAAGTCCACGGCGACGGCTTCCCTGGGCGAACCCGCCGTGGACCGCATGATGGAGATCCTGCTCGGTGGCCCGAACCTGGCCTGGCAGGACGTTCTGGAGATCCTGGGTCTCATGGAGATCAGCCGCCAGTCCATCGGGCTCACGCCTGAGCTTCTGGCGCAGAAGGTCGAATCCCCGGAGGCCCTGCGCTGGCTCCTCAATTCGCTCCTGAACAGCGAAACCCTCTCGGCCGCCATGAAGGAGGGGATCCGGGAGAGCCACGCCCTCGCCTTCGAGTACCTCTCGGAGATCATCGGTGGCGAAGCCACGGTGGGCGTCCTGGACCTGGGGTGGAGCGGGAGCATCCAGAAGAACATGGCGCAGATCCTCCGCCACGGGGGACGGGAGATCCGCTTCGTGGGCTGCTACCTGGCCAACACGCCCCGGGCGGCCCGTCTGGCCCTGGACGGCCATGAGGCCCATGGCTTCCTCACCCAGGCGTGGTCATTCAAGTCCCTGCTCCTGGAGATCGCCATCACCGCGATGGTGGGCAGCACCGAAGGCTACCGCCGGGACCCCGACGGCAAGGTCGTGCCCGTGCTGGGGCCCTTCTCCGTCACCGGACCCGAACAGGTGACCAAGGGGCGAATCAAGGAAGGGATCCTCACCTTCCAGGATCTTTGGCTGCGCTTCCTGGCGCCCCGCCGCGGGGCCCCCCTGCAGGACCTCCTGGCGGACATCGACCGGCGCCTGTACGCCATCGTGGTCCGGATGCTGCACTATCCCACCCGGGAAGACGCCCTGGCCCTGGGCCTCCTGGAACATGACGAGAACTACGGGGTGAACTACCGCCAGCCGCTGGTGGACGACAAGACCGTCGAATACTTCAGGGAAGGCGGCATGGAGGCCCTCCAGCGCCATCCGGAATGCTACTGGCCCCAGGCTGTCCTGGCCCGGGAAAACCCGAAGCTGATGCATACGCTGGCCCTCCGCTGGGATGCCACCGCTCCCATGGGCCGGGTCGGGGCCCGGGCCGCCTTCCGGGGTCTGCCCCTGGCCTTCGGTCCGGAGGAGAGGCATTACCTTGAGCAGCTCATGGCTTCCGTCGGGCTTGGCCAGGTGTGCCTGGTGGGCCAAGGGAACGACGGGGAAGCCCTCTGGCTCCTGGACTGGCTCGAAACGAGATTCGGCGCGCAGGAGGCCGGCGAGGGTCCCTGGCCCCGGGAGTACGAACTGCCGGTGCCCGGCCTGGCGGGGCAGGCCCTTGCTCCCGAGTCCCTGCCCAGGGTCCTGTACCTGGACGCCAAGGCACCCGTGGGCCCCGCCAACGAGATGGTCCCCGGCTTCTGCCGGACGGGTGTGCGCCTCCTGACCCAGGAAGGGCTTCGCCGCCTGTCCTTCCTGCTCCGCCAGGACGAACCCTGCCTCCTCCTGTTCTCGGAAGGGCTGCCCGAGGACCTCGTCCTGGCGCTCCTGCGGGGCTTCACGCCCTTCGTCGCCCCGGGAAGCATCGTGGGCGTCTGCCACGGGGGGGCGGATCCTTCCCAGGCCTTCGGAAACGGTGCGGGCAAGCCGCTTTTCACCCACTGGATGGCTACCGGGGGCACGGAGGACAGGTTCGAGGTGGTGGACAACCTCTTCGAGAACCGCATATTCGGCACGAGCCTCTCCCTTGCCATGCGCAATCCCCCGCCCGCCTAAGGAGCAGTCCATGACCCTGCGCTTCCTATGCAATGTATGCGGTTCGAGGCAGATCTCGGTGACGGGCCGCTTCCAGCGGGAAGGGGGTTCCTGCCTGGCCTGCGGCTCGTCCATGCGGAACCGGGCGGTCGTGGAGGCCCTGTCCAGGGTGCTCTGGGACGCTTCCCTGCCGCTGCCGGAATTCCCCGAGCACAAGGATTGCCGGGGCATCGGCCTCTCCGACTGGGAGGGCTTCGCCCTGCGGCTTTCGGATCGCCTGGACTACGAGAACACCTTCTACCACCAGCACCCCAAGGTGGACATCTGCGAGCCGCCGGCGGACATGCTGGGCACGCTTGATTTCGTCACGTCCTCCGACGTCTTCGAACACACGCTGCCTCCGGCGTCCCGGGCCTTCACCGGCGCCTTCAGCGTGCTGAAACCGGGCGGGTGGCTGGTCCTCACCGTGCCCTACTTCCGGGGCCGCGAGACCCTGGAGAAGTATCCCAGGCTGGCCACCTACGAAACGGTGAAGGTGGGCGACCACTGGGCGCTGGTCAATCTCCTGCCCGACGGAACTCTGGAGCTTCATCCCGATCCGGTCTTCCACGGAGGGCCGGGCTCCACCGTGGAGGTACGCCAGTTCGGCGAGGACGACCTGCTGCGGGAACTGGCGGATGCCGGCTTCGAGGCGGTCCGGGTGTGCTCCGAAAGCAACCCCGAGTTCGGCATCGTCTGGGAGTACCAGGACCACCTGCCCATCGTCGCCCGACGCCCCTTCGCCTTCTGACCCAGCCTTCGAGGTCCGACGTGAGCCAACATTTCCTCTATTCCATGTCCGAGTTCATGCCCCTGGTGCGGCAGCTGCTGCCCGAAAGGGACGGCTTCTCCCTCACGGAAATCGGCTCCGAGCTGGGCACCATGACCCGGGCCCTGATGGATCTGGTGGACGAAGGCCGCCTGCGCGACTACGTCATCGTGGAACCCTACCCCTCGCCGACCCTCCTCGAGATGGCGGAAGGCCGCCGGTTCCGCCTGGTGGAGGCCCTCAGCGTGGACGCGCTGGCGAAAGAGCCCGTCACGGACGTCTACCTGGTGGACGGTGACCACAACTACCACACCGTGGTGCGCGAGACGCGCCTGATCCTGGAAGGGGCCGTCCGGGAAGGGAAGCTGCCGCTGGTGTTGTACCACGATGTGGCCTGGCCCTGCGGCGACCGCGACGCCTACTACGCCCCGGAGGTCATCCCCCCCGGGGAAAGACGGCCCCACACCCATCACCTGGGCCCCGTCCCCGGCCAGCCGGGGGTGTCCGCCACGGGCTGGCGTTCCGCAGGGGTGATGGCCTTCGCCCTGGAGGCCGGCGGGCCCGCCAACGGGATCCGGACCGCCATCCAGGACGCCCTGCAGGACCATCCCGACTGGGAGTTCCACCTGGTTCCCTGCATCCTGGGCCTGGGGGTGCTCTTCCCCCGGACGCATCCGGAAGGTGAACGCCTGCGCCGGGTGCTGGCGCCCTTCGAGGGCAACTTCCTTCTGGAGAAACTGGAGGAGAACCGGCTTCGCCTGATCATGGAAATCCAGGAAATGGAGGACCTGCGCGACGCCAGCCGGGCGGCTTCAACCGAACAGACGCTGGCCACCTCCATGCCCCTGCCCGCGTCCTGCCGGGATCTGACCCTGTGCCTGGCGGATGCGGACCCCGGGACCCTGCAGGCCGATTGGCTGCTGCCGCCCCGGGAACGGATGGCCGAGGTTTGGCGACGCCTGCGAAAGGAGGGGGAGCTCTCCTGCTTTGTGCCCCTGGAGACCTTCGCCCGGCTCCGGGGATCCTGGGAAACCCCCGCTGAAAACGCTTATGTCGCCCTGGCCGCCCTGGTCCGGGACCCCGCCGCATGTGCCCGCATCGAACGCAGGGTCCTGGCGGGCCTCCACCACCGGGAGGAGGCACCCGCCTCCTGCTACGGCAGCACATCCTACCTTGGACGGGAGCAGCTTCTGCTCCAGGCTCCGCTCCTTTCGGAGCATCGCCGGGAGGAGGCCCGGGCCGCCTGCACCCTTCTCCAGGACCTGCCCCCTGACCGGCGCACGATCAATCCCATTCCCTCCGATGGGGTACGCCACCTTCCGCCGGTGCTGTTCCGCTTCGCGGCCTGGTGCGTGGAGGAGGCGCGCCGCATGGGCGTGGGCCACCTCTCCGTCCTGCCGGACCGGCTCGAACTGCTGGCTCCGCTTCTGGTCCAGGAGATCGAGGCGGGGGGGCTGGCCATCACGGTCGGCCCGCCACACTGGGCCGAACGCGACCTGCATTTGGCCATGCTCACCGACTTCAAGGAAGAAGGCCTGGGGCGCCTGGGCCGATCCAACCTCGCCAATGGGGTCGCGGGGGCCGCGGACCTCCTGGGAATGAGCCCTGACGAGCTTCCGAAGGCCTGGCGCGACCGGTTCGCCGTGGCCGACCCGAGGCTGTTGCGGCTGGCGCTTCTGGAGGCGGTGACCTCCTCGGAGCTTCTGCCCCGCATCGAGGCCGGCAGCCGTGCGGCACGGGAGCGGCTCATGGCCGCCGGGCCCTTCGAGGCCGTCGTCGGCCTGGGATGGGGTGGGGAAACGGTCAACGCGCTGAACCGCCTTCTGGGGGCCTGTGGACGCCCGGACCGGTGCCAGGGCCTCTTCCTCGACCCGCCCGGGTCCGCCCTTGCCTCCCGGGATCTGTGGGAGCGATTCGACGTGGAAAGCCCCCTGCTGGCCTCCCTCTGGCGCACCCCGGAAGTCCAGGGCCCGCCCTCCCGCAAGCAGCGGCTCCGCACGGGGTTCCTGGAATTCCACCGGCAGTGGGTGCAGCCGTGACCATCGCGGACGCGAGCTCCCTTCCTGCCGTCACGGTCATCATTCCGGCTTTCAACAAGATGGAACTGACCCGGCAGTGTCTTTGCGCCCTGGGGCGGCTCCAGGACCCCGTGCCGTGCGAGGTGGTCGTCGTGGACAACGCGTCCGCCGACGGCACCCCGGCCATGCTCCGGGGCTTCCCCTGGGTCCGCACCGTGCGCAACGAGGAGAACCTGGGTTTCGCGAAGGCCTGCAACCAGGGCGCGCGGATCGCCAAGGGCCGGCATCTGGTCTTCCTGAACAACGACACCATCCCCTTGGACCACTGGCTGGAGCCCTTGGTGAAGGAGGTGGAGGCGGATCGCCGGGTCGGCATGGTGGGATCCAGGCTTCTGTACGAGAACGGCACCGTGCAGCATGCCGGCGTCGCCTTCTCCCGGCAGACGCGCATCCCCTACCACCCCTACCGTTTCATGCCTTCGAATGCGCCCTGCGTGAACCGCCGCAAGGAGATGCAGGCCGTGACCGCAGCCTGCGTCCTCATTCCCCGGGAAACCTTCACGCGCATGGAAGGCTTCTGCGAAGACTACCGGAACGGCTGGGAGGACCTGGACCTCTGCGTGCGTCTCCGGCTCGCGTCGATGCGGATCATCTATCAGCCCCAGAGCTGTCTTTACCATCTGGAAAGCCAGAGCCCCGGCCGCATGGACCGGGACGACGAGAACAAGGCGCGTTTCTTCCAGAAATGGCAGGGCCTGCTCCTTTCCGACGAGGACGCCCACTACCTCCAGGATGGCGCCTGCATGGGCTGGATCCGCGGGGGACGCGGCGCCGCCCGGATCCGGCCCCTGCACTCCGAGCGGGAGCGGGCCCAGTGGTCGCTGCCCGCCCAGGTTCAGCGCTCCGCCGCGGAGGCGGACATTCCGGCCATGCGCGCGGCCCTGGAGGACGCGCCGGGATGGCCCGCGGACCCCCAGGTCCTGTCCTGGGCCGGCCTGATCGCACACTCTCTAGGCCTCAAGCCCGCGGCAAGGCAGTTCATGGAACGGGCCCAGGCCATCCAGGACAGCCTGGAGGTGCGGATCTGGATGGCCACGCTCCTGGGGCTGGAAGGGGTCCTCCCCGACGGGGCCGGGGTGCAAGGCAAGGCCCTCGCCCTCAAGGCGGCCAAGGATGCCGAGGCCCGAGGGGAGTCCCTCGCGGCGCTCCACGGGTACGAGCGGGCCCTGGACCTGGGAGGGGGATCGCGGGAGGCCCTGGAAGGGCTTCTCAATTCGGCCGCGGCGCTCGGGGACGAACCCACCCGGGGGCAGGCCGCCGTGGCACTGGAATTCCTGGGCGCAGGGCGGTGATCCCATGAAGCCTCCGATCCTCTTCGCCACCGCCACCTCGGCCGCCCTGGCCGATGACGTCGCGAGGGAACTGGGCGCGGACCGGGGCCGGCTCCTGGTGGAGGTGTTCCCGGATCAGGAAACCGGCCACCGCCTGGATCCGGCCGCCACGCCGGATCTCCGGAGGCGCGATGTGGTCATCCTGGGGGCGGCCGAAAACGACGCATCCTATCTTGAACTCTGCGATCTCCTGGCGGGCCTGAGGGACCACCACCCGGCGAGCATCCGCGCCATGGTTCCCTACCTCTATTGCTCCACCCAGGAGCGTCCGGGGCCCAAGCGGGAGTTCACCAAGGCCCTGAACCGCGTCCGGGGGCTCCTGGCCATGCATCCGGACCAGATCACCTTCTTCGACCTCCATGCCCAGGGCGTGAAGGATGCCCACGACGGTCGCGCCCGGGTGGAGCACCTTTCGTCCGAAGACCTGGTGGTGAACCTCCTCAAGCAGCGCCCCGGCGCCGACCGGCTCGTCCTCGTCTCGCCCGATGCGGGGCGCGGCGAATGGGTCCAGTCCCTGGCGCGGCGCCTGGGGGTTCCCTACCTCATCGCGGACAAGCGCCGGCTTTCGGGGGACGCGGTGAGCATGGCCCACCTCGGGCGGCAGGTGGAAGGCCGGGAGACCCTGGTCTTCGACGACATGTGCCGAAAGGGCACGACCCTGCTCGCCACGGCGCACCTCCTCCTCGAGGCCGGGGCCCGCTCCGTGGACGCGGCCTTCACGCACGCCGTCCTGCCCCGGCACCCGGACCCCGCGGAAGACCCGGAGGCGCGCCTCCAGGCCTCCCCCATCCGGGCGGTGCTCACCACCGATTCGCATCCCAGGGCCCGGAGCATCCGGTCCCCCAAGTTCACCGTGACGCCCCTCGCGCCCATGTTCGCGGACTACCTGCGGAAGTGCATGGGCTAGGGCCGGGTTCAGCCGCGGGCCAGGTGTCCCGCCAGGTCCCCGGCAAAGGTCGCCACGTCGCGGCCGAAGGGGAGGGACGGATCGGGGACGCACAGCATCCTGTCGAAGGCGCTGACCACGAACCCCCGGGCCCGGGCGCGCCTGGTTTCGAAGTCGTCCCTCCGGAGGGCGCGGGAGAACAGCTCCTGGCCGGCCATCCCCTCCGTCCGCTCGTAGGCGATGCCCTGGCCCCGGAGGTGGCTGTTGGCCAGGGAAACGATGGGCTTCTCGAAGAACAGCGCCTCGTACTGGGCGGTGGTGCTGTCGGCGAGGACCACGTCCGCGGCGTCGCACAGCGTGTGGAGGTGGGCGTCGCCGGCGGGAATCAACTGGGGGCAGGCGAGATCGACATAGTCGTTGTGATCCATGGGGTGGGGCTTGAAGACCAGCACCGCCTCGGGGTCCTGGCGGATCGCCTCCAGGCTGTAGGCCAGGGTCTCCCGCACCGAGGCGGACCACGGCGAGACCGTGCGCGACAGGAATCGGCTCCGCGGGCTCACGCCGGCATAGATGTCGTTGTGGGTGAGAAGCAGGTGGATCTTGCGACCGGCGAGGCCCCGCGCCTGGCGGAACGCGTCCCCCGTCACGAAGGCGCCCTGGGGATATTTGGTGGGGCGGGTCTCCAGGTAGTGTCTCCGGATCGCTTCGTAGGTGCCGGGATGGTCCCCGATCCCTGGCGGCCAGGGGGTCCGGAACATCCCTTCGCAATCCGGCCAGGAGAAGGGTCTGACCATGAACGTTTCCGGGAAAAGGCCCCGTTCCAGGTCCAGGCATGCGGCGCCCTGCTCACGGGCCAGCCAATAGAGCAGTGGACTGTGCGGCAGGGACGCGCCCCATACCAGCACCAGCCTCGGCTTCAACGCGCCCATCATCTGCTTGTAGAAATAGTGGGCGGCCGCCACGCCACGCAGGTGCTCTTCCCAGGAGGCGCTGCCGCTCTCGTGGAAGGCCTGGTCGGCCTCGATCACGTCCCGCAGCAGGTCCGGCGGGAGTCCAAGGTGCTCCTGGTTTCCTGTGCATATTTTCTGGAAGGGCATGACGAGCAGGGGGATCTTCACGATCCGCGGCTTCAGGCCGGGCACGGGAAAGGGACCCGCGAAGGCCAGGTCCGTCTGGAAATCCCGGGCCAGGACCTCGGCGAGGCCATTGCCCAGGGCCGCCATGTCCGGGCTGGCCAGGAAGGTGAAGAGGAGGATGCGGGAGGGCGCCATGGTGCGCGGAATAAGAACAGGCCGTACTTCTGCACCAGTTCGCTGGTGTCGGCCCCCCGGGCGATGTCCACCAGGATCAGGCGCTCGTTCTGCATCCGGTCCAGGGCCTTGGCGAGGACTTCCTTCTCGACCTTCTTGGGGATGACCACGATGCCGTCCACGTCCCCGAAGATCAGGTCGTCCTTGTGGATGGTGACGCCGTCGATGACGATCGACCGGTTCCGGGACGTCACGATGCCCCGGCTCCGGGTGTCCTTGCAGTAGTGCCCTTTGGCGAACACGGGGAAGAGGATCCGCCGCGTTTCGCTGGTGTCCCGGGTGACCCCGTCGATGATCGCCCCCTGGGCCCCGGCGCGCACGGCCAGGTTCGCGTTCAGTTCCCCGAAGAAGGCATAGTCGGGCATGTTGTTGGCGACCACGACGATGTCGTTGGAGACCACGTGATCGTACAGGTGGAGGCTGTCGTAGATGCCCTTGAAGTCGTCGTCGTCCTTGCACACGTCGATCTGCATGGTCTTGGCCCGGCCCAGGATCTTGGCATCCTGGACGTTCAGCCCGAAATCCTTGGACAGCACGGAGTGGATGCCCAGGTCGTCCAGGAGGTCGCTCAGCAGGGAGCTGGAGAGCAGGTGCTTGATGTTGTCGAGAAGGCGGCGCTCCTGCTCGCGGAGTCCGATGGCGATCAGGTTGGCCATGTGGAAATCCGCAGGCCAGTTCACGTCGACGCCCTCGAGGGGATCCACCTCCAGCAGGTAGGGCTTGAGGCCGAGGCGCCCCTTCTGGGCCAGGGCCGCTTCCCGGCGCATGACATAGAGGCCCATGGTCTCGATGAGCGTGTCGTCCAGGTCGACGCTGTTGGGGATGTGCTCCCGGTTGTAGCAGGGGGCGCCGTCCTTCCAGAGGTACTGTTTCTCCTTCTTGACTGCGATGACGCAGTCGTAGGCCGGATCCTCTTTCAGAACCTGGATGGCCCGCTCGATGGTCTCGATGCGCATGAACGGAGACGTTCCCAGGAGCTGCACGCAGATGTCCGCCTCGGTGTGCCTCGCCTCGTTGAGGAACAGCATGTTGCCGTCGGTGCTGTTCCCGGCGAGTTCCGGCGCCCGGTGCATGACCTTGTGCCTGAGGTCGGCCGCCAGGGAGATGATCTCGTGGGATTCGGTGTCGAGGTAGACCTCGTCGACGCTGGGGCAGGCCAGGAGCTTCTTGAGGCTGCGGATGAAGAGGGGTTCGCCGTCAAGGAGCATGGTGTTCTTGTTGGGGATCCGTTGGCTGGACCCTTTTGCCGGGAGGAAGGCTGCGACGCGCATTTTTACCTCGGGATCAAATTATTGCCAGGATAGGGGCTATGGACCAATCGTACCAGGTCGTCCGCTCTGGACCCTGGATAAGGAACGTTCAGGTCCGGGCGCGCCATGGATCACCCGGGTGTGTTGCCGGCGCCGGCGGGAACCTCCGCCTCGCCCGCGAAGACCCTCCGGAGGATCTCACCTTCGGGCCGGGCCGACATCACCTCGTAGGCCCGCCGCTCCAGGTCGGCCCGGCCTTCGGCGTCCGCCGCCAGGCGCGTGCAGGCCGCCACGAGATCCTCGTACGGAACGAAGCAGGCCGCGTCCTCGAGCCCCGCCTCCAGTTCCGTGCGGGCATGGCACTCGGCCACCACGGCCTTGCGGTTGGCCCAGAGGTACGAGACCCGGACCAGTTCGAAGATGCTGGTGTCGTAGTAGTGGAGGTTCAGGACCACCTTGGCCCGGGCGATGAATGCGTCCCGCTCCGCGCCGTAGACGCCGAAGAGGCAGTGCACCTTGAGGCCCGCGTCCTCCAGGTCCCGCAGCACCCGCGCCCGCCGTTCGTTCACCGAACCGTAGAAGAGCACGTCGATGTCCTGGACCGCCGGCTTGGGGATCCGGCAAAGGCTCGGGACCATGCCGACGGGTACCCATTGGACGGGCGCGGGAAAACCGCCGGCCTGGAGGATGGCGATGTTGCGTGGGCTGTAGTCCCAGAGCTCGCAGGTCCCGCCCAGCCGCGCCAGGCGCTCCCGCAGGGCGGCCCGCCGGTCATCCAGCTGCTCGAGGTTATAGAGGATGCACTGGGGCGGAAGTTGCGAATCCAGGGTTTCAGGCAGGAGATGCCAGCCCAGCACCAGGTTCACGGTGCCAGCGTCGAACGTATTCACGCCCAGGCGGGCAGGGACCCCCAGGGTCCCGAACCCCTCCACCAGCGTTTCGGCCAGCTCGGCGAAGGCCTCCGCGTGGATGTTGCCCTGGGGCTTGAGGTAGACGATCTGGATGTGCGGATGGTCGGAAATGTCGGCCTCCTGGAGGGGGTCCGGGCAGATGGACCGCCCCAGGATAACTCACCGTTCCAGGGGGACGGTGCCCAAACCGGCGGCATCACCCGGCGGACCAGCGCGAGCGCTCCGCCCCCAGCGCCACTCCCAGGCGGCGGGCGGCGCCGTACAGCGCCGGGCGGGCCATGCCCAGGGCCCGGGCGGTTTCCGCGATCCTGAACCCGTGGCTCCGGAGGGCCTGGACGAGGTAGGAACGCTGGAACTGCCGCGTCGCCTCCAGCCAGGAGCCCGTCGCCTGGGGCGACGCCTCCATGGACGGGAAGTGGTGCAGGGCCAGAGGTTCGCCGCCGCAGGCCAGGAGGGCCCGCTCCAGGGCGGAGAGCAGTTGCCGGACGTTGCCCGGCCACGGAAAGCGGGCCAGGGCCGGGCTGAGACCCGGGTCGAGACGTGGCGCCTCCCGGGCCAGGGCCCGGGCAACGCGCGCCACCAGGCGCGGGACGAGGTAGGCGAACTCATGGCTGCGTTCCGCCAGGGAAGGCATGCGCAGCACGGCACCCCGGAGCCTGAAAAGCAGGTCCTCCCGGAATTGCCCGGAGGCCGCGAGCAGGTCAAGGGGCCGGTTGGTGGCCGCGATGAACCGGGTGTCCACCCGGAGCAACCGGTCGCTGCCCACCCGGCGGACCTCCCTTTCCTGGATCACCCGCAGCAGCAGGGACTGGACCCGGGGTGAAAGGTCGGCCACCTCGTCCAGGAACAGGGTTCCCCCCTCGGCGCATTCCACCGCGCCCTTCCGGTCCCGGGTGGCGCCGGTGAACGCCCCCCGCACGTGGCCGAACAATTCGGATTCGAGGATGCCCTCGGCCAGCGCGGAGCAGTTCACGGGCACGAGGGGTCCGGCGCGCCTGGACCTCAGGTGCAGGGCCCGGGCCGCCAGTTCCTTGCCGCAGCCGGTGGGACCCAGCACCAGGACCGTGAGGGGCGTCGGGGCCAGGACCTCCAGCTCCCGCAGCACCGCGCCCATGGGCTCGGAGCCGTCCGTGAGGAATTCGGGGGGCGCGTTCTGCACCCCCCCACCCTACTCCCCCTACCGCACGTCCATGTACGGCCGGCTGATGGTCTTGTCCGTGGTGATGGGGAAGGTGTAGGCGCCGTAGAGGTCCAGCTTCTGGGTGTACTTGAGCTTGATGATGCAAGTGCCGGCGCTCCGGTCGCCCAGGATCGTGAAGGTGATGCCGCCTTTGGCGAGGGCCTCGGGGATCTCCAGCTCCGAGGCCTTGGCCCGCAGCTGCTGCTCGAGGGTGGCCACGGGCATGATGCCAGCCCGGGACCCCAGGTCTTCCGCGGCGTTCACCAGGCTGTTGTTGGCGTAGAGGACCGGCACGACCTTCATGGCCACGGCGCCCACGATGATCAGCACCAGGAGGCTGACGATGCAGCCGATCTTGCCTTCGCCGCGTTCATTCCTGCGGTTGTCGGTCATGGCATTCCTTTCGGAGGTTCAGGGTTGGAGGTCCTGGAGGGCTTGCCGGGCCAGGGGCGCCAGGAGGGGCCCGTCGGGACCGAACAGGGTGGCCTGGGGGTACTTCAGGGCCTGGTTGAAGGATTGGGCGGCTTCGCGCTGGTAGGCGGTGCCCATGTGGAGAAGACAGGTGCCGGTGTAGTAGTCGAGGGTGCCTTGGCTCACGCCCTGGACGGCCACCATGCGGGCGTCGCGAAGCACTTCCAGCGCCTTGTCGTACTCGCGGAAGTGCATGAGGGCCAGGGCCTGGCCGAGCCGCAGGAGCGCGGCCCCGTCGCCCTGGGCGCCCAGGTAGCGCAGCCGCAGGTCGGCGAGCACCACGGGATAGCAGAGCCCGGCGGCGTTCACGGGAAGTTCGGTGGGCATCTGGGCGACGGCCAGTTTCACGGGGGCGTCCCCCTGGGACACCGTCAGGGTGCCGCCCCGGGCCTCGGCCAGGGCCTTGCGGAAATCCGCCACGTTCGCCACGGGCTTGCCCGCGGCCTCCGTGAGGAGCCTTCCGGGCTTGATGCCGGCCTTGAGGGCGGCGGCGTCGGCCTGGAGGACGTGGGCGCCTTCGGGCAGGTCCAGGAGGGTGAGGCCGGCCCAGGGCTCGGAGAGCGAGGCCTGCCGGTCCATGCGCGCCACCAGCGATCCCAGCGGGTCCTGCTCCAGGGGCATGACGGTGAGGCGTTCCTCCTGGCCGGTGAGGGTCGAGAGGACCAGCTCAACCTGCTGGACGGGCCTGCCCGGGGCGGGCCTGGCCCAGAGCAGGAGCTCGGTGTCGCGGCTGGACCGCAGGCGGGCCAGGCAGTCCTTGAGGGATTCGCCCTTGGGGGCGGTGAAGAAGGCCACTTCGTGAAGCCTGCCGCCCAGGGCCGCAAGCATGCCCAGGATCCGTTCGCGGCCCGCGAAGTCGTCGTTCCCTTCGAAGCCGGCGTAGGTGAGGCGCGGCTTGGGCCGCGCGACGACGGTGAGGGATGCGCCCTCGGCCACCTCGATGCGCTGGGTGAAGCTGCCCGCGGGGTATTTCACCTGGAGGTCGTAGGCCTGGGCGCAGACCTGCAGGTCGCGTGCGGGCACCCGGCCCATGTCGAGGCCCGAAAGGAACAGCTGGCCGCCGGGGACGGCGCTCTGGACGGTGAGGGTTCCGCGGCTGGGTTCGAGCTTGACGGGTTCCAGGTCGGAATCGGCGAAGGGGGTGGTGAGGGCCTCGGAGATTTCCAGGCGGCGGGTCCGGTGGCAGGGAAGTCGCACCTCCAGGAGGTGCTTGCCGGGCGCCAGGTCCGCGATGCGCAGGCCCTCCGAGAGCTGCTCGGGCTTCACCCCGGCGCGGTCGGCCAGGTAGCTCCGGTCGGCGGGGACCTGGCCCCGGGAGAACCCGCGGGATTTGCCGTCCACCAGCAGTTCGGCCCCCGCGGGGGAGGTGAAGACCGTGATGACCGACGAGGTGCGCTCCAGCTTGAAATCGAGATCCCGGGTGTCCTTGAGGGCCACCTCGAAGGTCATCTCGCGGGCCTTGTACCCGATCCGGGCGTAGGCGGCGGTGTGGGGGCCCGGGGCCATCCAGTGGAGGCCCGCCTCGGACCGCCGCGCCTTTCCATCCACCGTAAGGACGCCCCCGGCGGGTTCCAGCGCGAGCTTGACCCGGCCGAACCGGGCCGCCCGCAGCCCGTCGAAGGCGGCCTGGAGCCTGGGATTGGTGATGGTGCGGTCGATCTCGTAGTCGGGATCCAGGTCCAGGAGGCTTTCCAGGCGCTTGGGGGCCTGGGCCTTCTTCCCCGCGGTGCGGTCGTCCAGGACCGCCGTCCAGTTGTAGGCCTCGCAGAGAAGGCGGGTCCAGCCCTCGTCCAGGGTTCGGGCCGAAGGCTCGAGGGCGGCCAGGACGGCCTCGAACTTGGCGGCGGCGCCATCCCGGTCGCCCTGGGTGGCCCACAGGGCCTTGGCGGACGCCAGCGTGTCGCGCAGGGCCGGGTCCTGGGCGCCCAGGGCGGCGCAGGCGGTGAGGAGGAGGCAGAGGAGACGTCGCATCATTGCAGCCTGATCAGCAAGTCGTTGGAGCGGTCCGCGAGGATGAGGCCCCCGGCGCGGTCCAGGGCCACCGCCCGGAACTTCCCGGCGATGCCCAGCGCCTTGTAGGTGGCCGAGCGCAGCACGGAGCCGTCCGGACCCCACACGACCACCCCTTCGAAGTCGCCGTCCACCAGGGCGGCCACGTGCCCGAGGGGATCCGAGGCCAGGGAGACCACGTATTTGAAGGAGGCCGGGAGGTCCTTGCCGTAGGGCACGGTGGCCCGGGCATGCCCGGCGGCGTCCAGGAACAGGAGGCTCCTCGTGGCGTCCGAGGCCGCCGCGGCGCCGCCGTCGGGAAGCGGAGCCAGGGCCTGCACCGCGGGAACCGGCAGGGACCGGGGCGGGGCGTCCCCGGCCAGCACCTGGATGACGGGGGACCCCGGATCGCAGAGCCAGGCGTTGCCCCAGGCGTCGAGCATCCCGCCCGAAGGGGAGGGCAGCGGGGCCGCGGCGGCCTGGGGCCCTTCCTCTTTCACGAGGCCGGACCGGGCGTTCACGATCCAGGTGGTGCCGGGGGCCGGCACCAGGAGGGCCTTGCCGCCCTTGACCACGGGGCCCGAGGCGACCAGCGCGCCATCCTTGAGGTGGTAGGCCCGGTCGTCGTCGGACTGGTACAGGTAGACATCCCCCTCCGGGCCCGTGGCCAGGAGGGTGGGGGTCTTGAGCCACTTGGTCCTGCCCTGGGGCCAGGGGCCCTGGGACTTGAGGGGGGGCTTCTGGAGCCGCTGGACCACCCGCCCCTGGATTCGCCACAGCGCCTCCTGGGCTTCGGGGGCCTGGGGGTGCCGGTTCCGGAGGTCCTGGAGCATGCGAAGGCACCCCGGGAGGTCGCCCAGGATGTCGAGGGTCTCGGCGGCCTGGAGCTGCGCGGCGATGGCCGGGGGGGTGTCCGGGTCCATGCGCATGGCCTCGGTGAAGGCCTGGAGGGCCCGGGTCCAGTCGCCCTGGAGCTTGCGGGCCAGGCCCATGCGGAACCGGGCCTCCTGCACGAGGGGATGGTCCGGGAACAGGTCCACCAGGCGATTGAAGTCGGCCAGGGCCTCCTTGATGTCGGCGGGGGAATGGCTGCGCTCGGCCCTGAGCCTGCCCAGCAGAAGGAGGGCGTCCCCGGCCTGGGGGGTCTTGAGGTACTCGTTCTTAAGCTTCTCGAGGAAGGGGAGGGCGGCGTCGGGCTTGTGCTCCACATCCAGCTGGTGCCGGGCCAGGCTCAGCAGGGCCCGCGCGGCGAAGGGGGACTGGGGGAGCTGGGCGATGAGCTGGTTCCAGGTCTCGGTGGCTTCGGCGTAGCTGTGGGCGGCATGGGCGCGCTCACCGGAACGGTAGAGCCGTTCGGCCATGTCGCCGTCCTGGGCGCGCAGCAGGGGCGCGGCGGCCAGGATCAGGGTCATGGGGCGGATCCAGGTTCCTAGGACGTGCATGCGGGCCTCGAAATATTAATTGAATTTAGCTTAACCCCATCAGGGCTCCAGCGCCTGGACGACGTGCTCGGTGGGGTAGGGCTTGAACAGGGCCCCGATGACCCAGGCGTTCCCCCGCAGCTGCGCGATGTCCCGGTTGGCGGTGGAGAGCAGGGCGTAGCGGAAGCGCTCGCGGCCCTTGAGTTCCTCCAGCCAGGGAGCGAGGTCGCCCTGGGCGTCCTTGCTCTCGGTGATGACCAGGTCCACGGTGCGGGCCGCCAGGACCGCGCTGGCCTCCTCCCGGTTGCCGGCCTCCATGACCTCCCGGATCCCGTCGGCCAGGGCGTGGGCCAGGCGCTTGCGGAAGAAGGCGCTGGGCTCGAGGAGGAGGATGGAGCGCACCGGGGGCCGCCTGTTCAGGTCGGATTCCGAAAGGCCCAGGGCCAGGAGGGCGGAGCGGGCCGCGCTCTTGAGGCCCAGGCCCGAGGCCCCCAGGTAGATCTCCCGGATGGGTTCCACCAGCCCGGGCTGGCGGGTGAGGCCGCCGATCTCGCAGAGGTGGGCCACCTCCTTCCACTCGGCGCCCGGAGCCGCGAGCAGGCCGAGCACCAGGTCGGAGAGGGTCTGGGCCAGCTCCGGGCGGATGATCAGCTCGGGGTCGGCCAGGGCCTCCCGCAGGGCCAGGAGGGCCTCGGCCTTCTTCGGGCCCTTCTCGGGCACCTTCTGGATCTGGGCGGTGATGTCGGCTTCCTTCTGGGCCAGGAGCCCCAGGCCGTCGCCGCGCCGGGCCAGTTCCTTGACCACCAGGGCGACACGGTCGTTGGATTCCCGGTCCCAGGTCTCCTTGGTGCGCATGTCGAACAGGAAGTCGGAGACCCGGTCCTTCAACTGGCTGTAGGCGGCCCGGTCGAAGACGAAGAGGTCCTGGGAGGCCATGATGGCGCGCAGGCGCTGGCCTTCCCCTTCGCGCTCGTCGCAGCAGCGCTCGAAGAGCTTCAGGAAGTCGGGCAGGGCGTCCAGGGGCAGGGGCCGGTCGAAGCCCGGGAAGGCGGTCAAGGTGCCTTCCAGGGCCAGGATGAGCACCTGGGACTGCTTGAGGTTGGGGGCCTTGCCCAGGAGGCCGAGGGAGGCCTCCGGGGTCCCCAGCTCCTTGAGGGCGGTGGCCAGGGCGATCTGGAGGTTCAGGGGCTTCCCGTCGTGGAGCAGATCCAAGAGTACCGGCGCGCTGCCGGCGTAGCCGATGGCGGAAAGGGCCTCCACCGTCTCCAGGATGAGGGTGTCCCGGCTGTCCTTCTGGAGGAAGGCCAGGAGGGGCTCCGCGGCCATGCGCGTGCGGTTCTCCCCGAAGACGCGGATGGCGCTGCGCACCTGGTCCTGCTGGCCGCTCTCGAACATGCCCATGAGGGCCGGGAAGCTGGAAGGCAGCTTGCCCAGATGGTGGATGGCCCTCTGGCCCACCTCGACGATGGGATCCTCCATGGCCGCCAGGAAGAAGGGCGTCAGGGCGTCGTCCTCGCGGGTGCCCAGGGCGTCCAGGTACTTTTCCCGGCGCGTGATGTCGGGGTCCTTGAGCAGCTCGCCCAGCAGGGCCGTCTCCGACACGGGGAGCAGGCGCAGGAAGGCCGTGACGAACCCGTCGCCCCCGGCCCGGCTGCGCATGATCGGCGCGAAGATGGGAATGATCTCCTCCCGGGCGATCTCCCCGCAGTCCACCTTGAAGGCCAGGGCCTCGGCCACCTGGTCCACCAGGGCGGTCAGGAAGGCCAGGCGGGCCTCCACGCCCTGGGCGGCGTCGGACACCATGGCCGAGTACCGGGCCACCTTGCCTTCCCCGATGAGGGTCAGGGCGTCGCTGAGGAAGGTCTCGTAGGCGCCCGCAACCCAGGGGCGCAGCTCCTCGACCGCGCCCACGATGTCGGGCTCCTCCTGGGCCGCGGCCCGCTGGAGGCTCGCGAGCAGCTCCTGGGTCTCGGGGTGCCGGACCGAGAAGTGCGCCACGGTCTGGCGCAGGAGCTCGGGCAGGATCGAGGCCCGCTGCAGCGTCTGGAGGCGGTTGAGTCCGGCCTGCAGGAGCTGGTGGTCCAGGAAGTCCTCCCGGGCCGAGTCCGCCACCGCCTTCAGGAAGGCCGTGGCCCCGGCCTCGGGCAGGGAACCCATGACCCGGATGACCAGGCGCTGGGTGAGGGGGTCGCCGTTGTGGTAGGCCTCCACGATGGCGCCCAGGTCCTGGGCGCCGGCCGTGGCCCCCAGCAGCTTGGCGCCCTGGGTGGCCATGCGGACGTTGCCCTGGCCTTCCATGAGGCGGCTGATGTGGTAGGCGGCGCCCTGCTGGCTCTGGAACAGGCCCAGTTCGCGGTTGAGGATCACCTGGGGGTCGGGCTCGGTGCGGGAGGTCTTGAGGGCCTGGAGGGCCGTCAGGGCTCCCCGGGTTCCCAGGGCCCCCAGGGCGGCGCACCCCTCGTCGAAGATGCCCAGGTCCTGCTCGGTCTTGAGGGCCATGGCGATCCAGGGGGTCCACTCGGGCCAGTCGAACTTGGCCACCAGGGCCAGGATGGCCTTGCGCAGGCCCCGGGACGTGCCCTGGGAACCGAGCCGGCTGCCAAGTTCCTGCAGGGCCTGCTTTTTGAGCGTCTGGACCTGGCTGACCAGGCGCGCCGGGAACTGCACGTCCCCCTCGGCGAACTCCTTGAGGAGGTCGCGAAGGGTGTCCAGGGGCGTGAGCGGGATCTTCCGGAGGGTACTTGGCATTCCAACCTGTGGGAAAGGGGCGGCAAGCATTATTCTTTTCACAATCGGCGCGATTCGCTAGCGTTTCCACATGCGCATCCCCTATTTTCTGCCCTGGGCCGCGCCCCGCCTCCCCGGGGCCCCGGCCGTGAGGCGCTGATGGAATCCTTCCGCGAGCTCTGGGCACGGGCCATCCGCCCCCGGGAAGGCTTCCGGGCGAGGGCCGCCCAGACGCCCACCCTGGCTGAGGCGGTCCGGAGCCTGCTGGTGCTGCGGGCGCCCCTGGCCTTCCTGGGCATGGCGCTGAGCTATGTGGGCATCGCGGATATCTACGGCCGGCTCGCCTCCCCCGACAGCGACCTGTGGACGTACATCCTCCCGAGGCTGGGGGAGACCGTCGATCCCGGCGAACTGCGCGCGGCCCTGGCGCGCCTGCCCGAGGCCCCCGGGCTCCACGGGCTGCTGCCGTGGATGGCGCTGCTGGCGCCCGTGACCGTCCTGGGCCTCTGGCTCCACGACGCCACCTTCGACCACGTGGCCCTGTGGCTCCTGGGCGGCCTCCGGGAGCGCCGCGGGTTCCGCGCCAGCCTCGTGGCCGACGCCGAGGCCCTCAAGGTGGGCGCCCTCGGGGCCGCCGCGGCCCTGCTGGCCGACCTTCCCGCGGTGGGGTCCGCCTTCGGGCTGCTCCTCCTGCCCGTGGCCGTCTATTTCTGGATCCTCCGGGGCTACGCCCTGGCCGCGTGGCACGGCTGCCCACCCTGGAAGGGCGTGATGGCCACCCTGGTCCACGTGGCCCTGGTGGGCGCGTGGCTGATCCTGACGATCCTGGCCTGCCTCGTGATGGTTCTCCTGCTCCTGTAGAATGGTTCATGGTGGCGTTGCCCGGGCGGACAGGTCATCATTGGACCTTCCCCAAGGGAGTTCCCCCATGTCCTTCCAGGCGATTCTGGACAATCTTATCGAGCGGGTGCCCGAAGCCATCGCGGCGACCTTCAACGACAAGGACGGGGATCCCCTCTGCTCGCGCACCATCGAGGTGCCCAACGACGCCCTGCAGCTGCTGGGCGCCTACCGGAACGTCGTCAAGCGCCACCTCCAGCAGGCGGTGGAGGAATTCGACCGGGGCGAAGTCGAGCAGGTGGCCTTCTGCACCGACCAGCACTGGATCCTCATGATGGGCGGGATGGAACACTGCTCCCTGGTGCTGGTGATGCGCCGGGACGGCGTCCTGGGCCGCGCCCGCTTCCAGATGCAGCAGGCCCTGGAACAGCTCAACCGCGAGCTGTAGAACCCTTCTGAAACAAACAAAAACGAGTGTCAAGGGAGAATCATGGTCCGATTCACGGGTCTTCTTGGTCTTGTCTGCTTCATGGCTCTGGCCTATGCGTGGTCCTCGAACCGCAAAGCCATCCACTGGAAAACCGTCGGCTGGGGCATGGCCCTGCAGTGGATCCTGGCCCTGGTGGTGCTCAAGGGCGAGGCCCTTTCGCACGCCCTGGGCTTCATCCCCTTCCCGCCCCACGCCGGCTGGGTGATCTTCGCCCTCCTCTTCGTGCCGATGGTCTTCAAGCGCTACGGCATCCTCCAGGTGGCCTGGTTCAAGTGGGCCCTGGGCACCGTGGTGACCGTGGCCCTGGTGCGCGGCAACCTGGTGGGCTCGGTCTTCGACAAGGCGCGCGTGGTGGTGGAAGGCCTCATGTCCTACGCCAAGGCCGGCGCCACCTTCGTCTTCGGCCCCCTGGCCACGCCTTCGGGCGCCGCCGTCACCAACGCCCAGGGCGCCACCGTGGGCAGCATGGGCATGATCTTCGCCTTCGTGGTGCTCCCCACGATCATCTTCGTGGCCAGCATCTTCGCCGTGCTCTACCACGTGGGCGCCATGCAGTGGGTGGTGGGGGCCTTCTCCCGCGCCATCAGCCGCTTCCTGAAGGTGAGCGGCGCCGAGAGCCTTTCGGTCTCGGCCAGCATCCTCATGGGCCAGACCGAAGCGCCGCTGACCATCCGCCCCTACCTCGCCGGCCTCACCCGGTCCGAGCTCATGGTGGTCATGACCGCCGGCATGGCCCACGTGTCGGGCTCCATCATGGTGGCCTACGTGCAGGTGGCCCACGTGGACGTGGTGCACCTCCTCACCGCCGTCATCATGACCGCCCCCGGCGCCATCATGATCGCCAAGATCCTGGAGCCGGAAACCGGCACCCCCGCCACCGCCGGCGAGGTCCAGGTGAACATCCCCTCCAACGACGCCAACGTCCTGGACGCTGCCGCCCGCGGGGCCTCCGAGGGCCTGCACCTGGCCATCAACGTCGCCGGGATGCTCATCGCCTTCATCGCGCTCATCGCGCTCATGAACGGCGTCCTGAAGGCCATCTTCCCGGCGCTATCCCTGGAACTGGTGCTGGGCGTCCTGTTCCGCCCCTTCGCGTGGCTCATGGGCATCCCCTGGAAGGAAGCCGGCATCGTGGGCTCCCTCCTGGGCCAGCGCATGGTCATCAACGAGTTCGTGGCCTTCATCCAGCTGGGCAACCTCCCCGAGCTGAGCACCAAGGCCCGCCTCGTCTCCACCTTCGCCCTGTGCGGCTTCGCCAACTTCAGCAGCATCGCCATCCAGGTGGGCGGCATCGGCGCCCTGGTGCCCGAACGCCGCGGCGACCTCGCGCGGCTGGGCCTGAAGGCCATGATCGCGGGGACGCTGGCGAACTTCATGTCGGCCTGCATCGCGGGGATCCTGAGCTGAAGGGAAAGCCGGGACGGGTCGGGGCCAAATTAGGCCGTCTCGTTCCGACAGTGAAAAGTCCGGCCGGGGCCTTGCGCCTCGGCCGGAGGTGAATTAGCATGGTGTTTCGGTTCGCAATTTTGCGGATTTATTAAAATATAATTTTTTTGGAGAATATTTATGATTAAATTGAATTTTCCCGTCTTAGTTATAATTATTGCGTCCGCTAATCTCGGCGCAATTACTCCTCAAACGCCTGGAATTCAACACCCCATCTTCGATGAAATGGACTCCAGGAGTGGAGGATCCACTGCCCACAGGGACTGTGTGAAGACCTGTGACAAGGCTTTTGTAGAAAAGGTTAAGGCGGGATCCCTGCTCACAGGTATCGAACTACTTGCCTGGACTCTTCTTGTAAAAAATGAACACAATAAATGTATTTCGAATTGCCCATCTTAAGAAATGGTTCAAATGGAAAATCGATTTTAACTCGGCCATGTTGCTTTGGGTGATCCCGCATATTTAGCGAGGTCGGAAGTACCCTGTTACAGGCAATCGATCCTTAGGTGAAGACGTTCCAGTCTGGGATTCATTCATGCATACCATGCATTCCATTAAGACAATTATCTATTCCCTTTCATGCCTTTGTTGCCTGTGGTCACAGGATTCCACCGTATCCCCGGGTTTTCGCGACCAGCCGGGGCTCGTCTGGAGTGGCGGGAAGCGCATTCGATCCCTTGATTTCGGTCGCGCGCTTGAAATCGCCGACCAGAAGACCGGAAAGGAGGAGACCCTTGAAGAACCCGAGAGTGCCTTGGGCCTGACATACCGCGCCGGTGTCGCTACCACGTGCCGGCTCGTGGACAGGACGATCCTGGTCTCCCAGCAGAGGCTCCCGGGGCTCTGGGAAAATTTCCCCATCGATTTCGGGACCTTCGGACGCGACGAATTCTTCGGGCTGCCGTCGAAGCTCTATCAAACCGAATCCGGCTCGCGGTTTTTCGTCATGGACGTGATGCCCGGGTTTTCCAAAGGAAGGGACGCCTCCATCTGCTCCTGGTGGAGGCAGACGAATGCCGGGGTCTTCAAGGCGGAAGCCCTGATTCCCATCTCCTTGGACGCGCCGGTCTTCCAGTCATTCCGTCCGGCGGGGCCGGGCGGAGCGTGGATGGCCCAGGTGGCCCTCCGTTACCGGGGGCTCCTCCCGTTCCTGGAGTTTCCGGTGCAGGTGAAGGGGGCATTCCTGGTGGTCTCCTGGAACGCCGGCATCATCTGGGTGATCAAGGACGAGGACCCGTGGCCCTCGCGGACGATCAAGCTCCTGCCGCTGGACGACGATTGCCTGTCGGGGCGGAAACAGCACAGCCCCGTCCTCCTGGGGATCCAGCCCATGCCCAACGATCGGGTGCTGGTGGCCATGCGGACCCGGAAGGCGATCGAGGATTCCATCCGGTCGGAAACCGCGCCAAAGAGCACCGTCGCGCAGCAGTCCGAGGGCCTTGCACTGGACCAGATTGAATGGAAGGAGGTCGACCCCTTCGAGGGGCGGGTCGGCGAACCGGATCCAGCCATCCTCGAGCGCGCCCCCACCTCCTGGCCCGTGGGCGAAACCCTGCCTTTCGGGTTTGATCTGGCCGGGAGGCTGATGCTTCTGCAGGAAGGTCCACGTTGTTCACGGTAGTGTCCTGCTCAGCCCTGAGGTGGTGACGGGCGGCAGGGGCGAAAAGAAATCCAAAAGGCGGTTCTTCGCGTTCCTCTGCGTGATCTCAGCGCCGCGTCCAATTGGCTGCTGGTGTGTGCCGGCGCGACCGTCCACTGACGCAACGCGCCGACCCGCCTGGAGAACCACTTGAACGCGAAGGCGCTGAGGACTCGCGGAGGGTCGCGGAGGAATAACTTCAGGCTTCAAAAGTCGGGAAGGCCCACGTCATCCACCATGTGTCGATCTCGGTCGATGATTTCAACGGTTATCCCAAAATCGTCGATTACGATCGACAAAAATCAAAACCCGGCTGCCCGCAGGCCGCCCGAACGGGGACGTCTCAGTGCGCCGCCGCCAGCTCCGGCAGGATGCTCTTCGCCCCCGCCATGCAGGCCTTGTGCTCGATGTGGAACTCGAACTCGGGCCTGAACTTCTGCAGGAAGGACTCCACGGGGCCGCAGGCGGCGTCCCCCAGGGGGCACAGGGTCCGGAGGTTGATGCGCGGGGGCAGGCTCGCCAGCAGGTCCAGGTCGGTAGAGCGGCCCTGGCCGTGCTCGATGCGGTGGAGGATCATCTCCATCCAGTTGCAGCCTTCGCGGCAGGGGGTGCACTGGCCGCAGCTTTCGTGGGCGTAGAAGTGGGTGAGCCGGAGCAGGGCCTGGACCATGCAGGTGCTCTCGTCCATGACGATCATGCCGCCCGAACCCGCCATGGAGCCCCGCGCCTTGACGGTGTCGAAGTCCATGGGGCAGTCGAAGTCCTTCGCGTCGAAGACCGGGGCGCTGGAGCCGCCGGGGATGACGGCCTTGAGCTTCCGGCCCGTGCTGGAACCGCCGCCCAGGTCGTTGAGGATGAAGTCCATGGGCAGGCCCAGGGGGAGCTCGTAGAGGCCGGGGCGCTTCACGTGGCCGCTGAGGCCGTAGATGCGGGTGCCGGTGTTGCCGGGAGTGCCCAGCTGCGCGTAGGCGTGGCCGCCCATGCGGAGGATGGGGGCCACGGCCGCCAGCGTCTCCACGTTGTTCACGGTGGTGGGCTGGCCGAAGGCGCCCACGGAGGCCGGGAAGGGCGGCTTCACCCGGGGTTCGCCGCGGCGGCCCTCGAGGCTGTTGAGCAGGGCGGTCTCTTCGCCGCAGATGTAGGCGCCCGCGCCGCGGTAGGTGAGGATGTCGAAGTCCCAGCCGGTGCCCAGGATGTCCCGGCCCAGGAACCCGGCGTCGCGGGCCTCCTGCAGCGCGGCCTCGAGCTTGTCGATGAGCCAGGAGAACTCGCCCCGCAGGTAGATGAATCCGGTGCGGCACTGCATGGCCCACCCGGCGATGATCATGCCCTCGATGAGCTGGTGGGGGTTGTATTCCAGGATCGCCCGGTCCTTGAACGTGCCGGGCTCGCCCTCGTCGCCGTTGCACACCAGGTAGCGCGTGAGCTTGCGTTCGGGGGTGTCCTTGGGCATGAAGCCCCATTTCATGCCGGTGCGGAAACCGGCGCCGCCCCGCCCGCGCAGGTCCGAGGTCTTCACCTCGGCGATGACGGCGGCGGGCTCCATTTTCAGGGCCTTGCGGCAGGCCTCGTATCCCTCCCACTTCTGGGTGTAGACCCTGAGGTGCCAGTTGTCCAGGTCGCCGGCCCCGCGGAGCATGAGGTTGGGGTACTTCGACGAGCCGAACCCGTCGAAGGTGTAGATCTGGTGGTCGGGCTTGGTGCGGATGGCGGCCATGGTCACTCCCCCCACGCTGCGGTCTCGCCGCGCCGGCAGGCGTCCATGATGGCCTCCAGCTTCGCCTCGTCCACGAATTCATCGAAGACGCCGTGATTGATCTGGATGCAGGGGCCGCTTCCGCAGGAGGCCAGGCATTCCACCTCGTCCACGCTCCAGAGGCCGTCCGGGGACGGGCCTTCCCCGGGCCTGGCGCCGGTCTTCTCGATGACCTTGGCCAGGAGGTCCGCGGCCCCGTTCAGGGCGCAGCAGAGGTTGGTGCACACCTCGAAGTGGTACCGCCCCACGGGCTTTTTCCGGAACATGGTGTAGAACGTGGCCACGCCGAAGACGTGCGCCTCGGTGACCCCCAGCGCCGCGGCCACTTCCTTCATGGCCCCCAGGCTCAGGAAGCCGAACTCCTTCTGGGCGATGTACAGGGCCGGAAGGGTCCCGGCCATGCGATCCGGGAACTGGGAGGCGATGGCCTGGATCCGGGCGATGGCTTCCGGGCTGAGTTTCTCCCGCTGCGCCTTGGGTAGACGTTCGCCCGGCGCCAGGGGCACATCGCTGGTTTCAGGAGGCAGGGGATGGTTCATGGCTCGTCCGGGAAGGTAACTAAGAGCACCCAGTCTATCCTGTATCCCCCGCACCACGGCACCAAAGCCTCGCGGCGGGCCCCGCCCGCCGGCGCGCCCGGGGCGTGGTTCCGGTGTAAATATGTTTAAACATGCTGTTTCCGTGGGCGCCCCCGGGCCCGCGCCCGCTGGCCTTTCGCGCCTCCCTCCGGCCGCCACCACCGAGGAAATCGCGCGGCTGGACACGACGCCAGCCCCATCTACACTGAAGGCACGCCCAAGGGCACAGGAAACGGCCACCCCATGCAGCTGCGCGAAGAGCTCCTCATCACCAAGCCCCTGGAACCCGGCCAGGAGCTGCTCCTGTCCATCCTCCTGTGCCGGGAGTACGCCACCCGGCTCTCCGACGAGCGGCTCTTCAAGCCCGCCGGCATCACGGACCAGCAGTTCAACGTGCTGCGGATCCTCAAGGGGGGCCCCGAGGACGGCTACCTCATCCGGGAGCTGCGCCGGCGCATCATCTCCCGGAGCGCGGACGTGCCCCGCCTCGTGGACCGCATGGTCAAGGCGGGCCTGGTGTGCCGGAGGGAGGACCCCAACGACCGCCGGGGTTGCCTCGTGAAGCTCACGCCCGAAGGGCGGGCGCTGGAGGCCAGGCTGGCCCCGGTGCACACCGCCCTCTGCCGCGAGATCGACGGCCTCCTGGGGCCCGAGGAGGGCCGCACCCTCATCGCCCTGCAGCAGAAGCTGCGGGAGGCGATGCAGGGCCGGCTGGAATCGGCGGACTAGCCCTTTTTGGGGCCGGGCTTGCGGAACCCGCCGGCGGGCTTGGCCACGGGCCGGCCCCCCGCGGGGCGGGCATCGGCGGGGCGGCGCGGACGGGGGGCGTCCTCGCGGGCCGCGGGGCCGCGCCGGGGCTCGTCCCGGGTGAACCGCTCCGCGCGCCGGACCCGGTCCAGCTTGCGCTCGGCGGTGATCTTGGGCTTGTAGATGTCGGCCTCGCCCTTGAGGCCGGCGTCGGCGCGCTCCACGCGGCGCGCGGTCCGCAGGGCCTTGAGGGCCTTTTCCATGTCGGGGGGCATGGGGGCCGAGGCGGTCACGGACTCGCCGGTGACCGGGTGGCGGAAGCCCAGCAGCTCGGCGTGGAGGGCCTGGCGGTCGATGATGGGGCTGGGCGTGCCGTAGACCTGGTCCCCCAGGAGGGGGAAGCCGCGGTCGGCGAACTGCACGCGGATCTGGTTGCGCCGGCCCGTCTCCAGCTTCACCTCCACGACGGTGTGCCCCGGGAGGCGCTCCAGTACGCGGTAGTGGGTGATGGCGACCTTGGCGCCCTTGACGTCCTGCTTGCCCTTGGCGCTCTCTGGCACCACCTGCATGCGCAGGGACTTCCGTTCCACCAGCTTGTCGGAGAGGGTTCCGGCGTTCTCGGGCAGCTCGCCCACGAGGATCGCCTTGTAGATGCGGTGGAGGTGGTGCTCGTCGAAGATGCGCTTGAGGCCGTTGAGGGCCTCGGGGGTCTTGGCGAAGACCAGCACGCCCGAGGTGAAGCGGTCCAGGCGGTGGGCGATGAAGAGCTGGAAGCGCTTGAAGCCCCGGCGGCGGTAGTGGTCCGTGAGGGCCTCGGCCAGGCAGGGGTCGGTGTTCTTCTCGGCGGGCACCGTCAGAAGACCCGCGGGCTTGTCCACGAACACCAGGTGCTTGTCCTCCAGGAGGATCGTGAAGGGGCTGCCCGCGGACTTGCTGGGCTTGGGCAGCGTGTTGTAGACCATGTCCGGGTCGAAGACCACGTCGATGACATCGTCGGCCTTGAGGCGGTGGCCGTAGCTGCGCACCTCCACCCCGCCGACCTTGACGCAGCCGGCGTCGATGAGGCCCTTGGCCTGCCGGTGGCTGACCTCCAGCTTGCGGTGCAGTTCGGCGGCGAGGGCGCTACCTTCGACCGCGCCGGTCCAGTTTTCCTTCGATCGGGCCATGGGCTCCTCCAGTGCCTGGCGTCCGTTGAAACGCTGGGCTTGCTGGAAGAAGACCACGAAATCCTATATTTTTCAAGCGAAATCGCCTGGACTACTTGGCTTCAGCGGCCTTCCGGAAATCCCCGGCCTTCACCAGGGTGATGCGGGCGGGGTCCAGGTGCCGTTTCAGGGCGGCCACGATCTGGTCGCTGGTGAGGGCGGCGACGCGCTTTTCCAGGTCGGCCTGGAAGGCCATGGTCCGGCCCGCCTCGGCATTGCGCTGGAGCAGGGCGGCCAGCTGGGGGTCCTGGGCCCGGCCTTGTTCCTCGGCCTGGAGCCAGCCGGTCTTGGCCTCGGCGAGCTCCTTGGCGGAAAAGCCCGAGGCCAGCGCCAGGGCCAGCTCCTCGCGGATGGCGGCCTCGGCCTTGGCGGCGTTCTGGGGGGCGCAGATGGCGTAGAAGGTCCAGAGCCCGAAGGGGTCCAGGGCGCTGGCCTGGAGCTGGGAGCCCACGCCGTAGCTGAGGCCCTCCTTCACCCGCACCCGGGCCCCAAGCCGGGAATTGAAGGGGTTGCCGCCCACCATGAAGTCGCCCAGGAGCAGGGCGGGGTAGTCCGGGTCGCCTTCCTTCACCGCCAGATTGAGCCCGCCCAGGACCATGGCGTTGGCCTTGTCGGGGGTCTCGATCACCTGGGCCTGGGCCGGCGCCTCCTTGTAGGCGTTGGCGATGCGCTGGTAGGGCGCGGGGCTCTTCCAGGACCCCAGGAGCTGTTCCACCAGGGCGCGGGTCTCCCCGGCGTCCACGTCGCCGACGATGGTCAGTTCGCCGTGGGAGGCGCCATAGAAGGCGTCATGGAAGGCCTTGACGTCCTCCACCCGGGCGGCCTTCATCTCGCCGATGGCCTCGTCGAGGGTCCCGGCGTAGCGGGGGTGCCCCTTGGGCCAGAGGTTGAGGGCCCGGCGGTAGGCGACGGTGGCCAGGGCCTGGGGATCGCTGCGCTGGGCCTCCATGCCGGCCAGGAACTCCTGGCGGAGCATGTCGAATTCGCCGGCCGGGAAGGACGCCTCCTTGAGGGCCTCGGTGACCAGGCCCAGGACGGCGGGCAGGTTCTCCCGCACCGTCTCGACGGTGCCGCGGACGCCCTCAGCGTTGCCCCCCAGGTGCACGTTGGCCTTGAGCTTGTCCAGGGTGTCGGCCAGTTCCTGGCGGGTATGGCGGGCCGTGCCCCGCAGGAGCATGGCCCCCGCGAGGGTGCCGCGCGGGCCCAGGTCCATGAGGGCCGCCTCGGTGCCGAAGTGGAGGTTGAGGGCGACGTCCACCGCGCCTCCCCGGGTCTTCTTGGGCACCAGGGCCACCTTCAGCCCGGCGGCGGTGGCAAAGCGCACGGTGCGCCGGTCGATGGCCCCGGGGGCCACGTCGAAGGCCTCGCCCAGGCTGACGGTCTCCTGACCCTTGTAGTCCTTGACCATGGCCGCCACGTCCCGCATGGGCGGGATCTCGGCGCGGTCGGGTTTGGGGGTGGGCACGAAGAGGCCCAGGGTGCGGTTGCTGGGCTTCAGGTAGGCCTTGGCCACCCGGGCCACATCGGCCGGCGTGACGGCCTTCACCCGGTCCCGGTCCAGGAAGAAGGTGCGCCAGTCCCCGTTGGCGATGGCTTCGCTCAGCGCGAGGCCCACCTGGTCGGACTGGTTGAGGGTCAGGTCCACCTGCTTGAGGATGGCCGTGCGGGCCCGCTCCACCTCCTCGGCGGTGAAGGCGGTCCCGCCCACCTCCTCGGTGGTGGCGAGGACCCGGTCCCGGGCTTCCGTCAGGTCGGCCCCGGGACGGACCATGGCGCCCACGAGGAAGATCCCGGGCTCCCGCAGCTGCTCGGCCATGGAGAACACCTGGGCGGCCTTTCCGGATTCCACCAGGGCCTTGTGGAGCCGGCCCGAGGGGGCCGAGCCCAGCACCTGGCTCAGCACCGCCAGGGGGGCCAGGTCCGGGTCCGCGCCGGCGGGCATGTGGTAGGCGGCCAGGACCAGCTGGGTGTCACCCACCCGGCGCACCGTCACGCTGCGTTCGCCGTCCTGGGTGGGCTCCACCGTGTGGGTGGGCTCGAGCTTGCGGGAGGGGCGGGGGATGCGGCCGAAGGCCGCGTTCACCAGGGCCAGCGTCTTGGTGGGATCGAACCTGCCGGCCACGGTCAGCACGGCGTTGTCGGGCTGGTAGTACTTCCGGAAGAAGGCGGAGAGGTGGTGGATGTTGACGTTTTCGATGTCGGCCCGGCACCCGATGGTGGGCTTGCCGTAGTTGTGCCAGATGTAGGCGGTCTCCAGGACCCGCTCCATGAGGACCCGGAAGGGCTGGTTCTCGCCGCTCTCGAACTCGTTGCGCACGACGGTCATCTCCGTCCTGAGCAGGTCCGCGGCCTTGGCCGGATCCACCGCCACCCAGCTGTTGACCATGCGGTCCGCTTCCAGGTCCAGGGCCCATTTCAGGTTCTCGTCCGAGGCCTTCATGGATTCGTAGTAGTTGGTGCGGTCGTAGCTGGTGGTGCCGTTGTAGTCGGCGCCGTGGAGCGTGAGCTCCCCGGGGATGTCGGGGTGCCGTGCGGTGCCCTTGAAGATCATGTGCTCCAGGAGGTGGGCCATGCCCGTCTCGCCGTAGCTCTCGTCCCGGCTTCCCACGAGGTAGGTGATGTTGACGGTGACGTTGGGCTTGGTGGGGTCGGGGAAGAGCAGGACCTTCAGGCCGTTGCCCAGCCGGTATTCAGTGATGCCCTCCACCGAGGCGACCTTCACGGGGCCCCTGGGGGTGGCCTTGGAAGCGGGGGCCGCGGCGGGGGACGGCAGGCCCCCCAGGATCATCACGGCCGCCAGGGGCAGGTTCAATCGAATTCCAGACATCGTATTTCTCCAGACTGAACAGCAGTGCATGCTCGCGTTTCGTGCCGTCCGCAGCCGGTCGGCGGCGGGCGGGTCCCCGGGGCCGGGCGGTCACCACAGCCCGAGAACGGCCAGCCCCCCGCCCAGGAGGGCCATGGCGGTGGCGGCCCAGCCCACCTGCTTGAGCTGGCGCGGGGAGGGCGGTGCGACCCACACCCACAGGGCCGCCAGGGCCATGGGCGCCAGCGCGGCCCCGGCGGCCCGGGGCAGGCTTCCCTTCAGGGCGGCCAGACCCGCCGCGGTGGCCAGGGCCGCGCCCAGGGCGAAGGCGCAGAACCTGGGCACCCAGGAGCTGCCGCGCTTGAGGGCAAGGATGTGGCAGTGCACCACCGCGGTGGCCAGGGTGAACATGCCGCCCAGGAGGAGCGCCAGCAGGAAGGCCCTGCTGGGGCCTCCGCCGCCCAGCAGCACCACGCTGCCCGCCGTGGCGGAAAAGGCCCAGGCCGCCACCAGCTCGCCGGCGGCCGTGCGCTCCTGCCGGATGAGGAACAGGAAGAAGAGGGCCGCGCCCAGGAGGGCCGCGGGGAGGAGCCCCAGGAGATGCGCGGCCGGAGCGCCGATCCAGGCCCCGAAAATGGCCAGCAGGAGGATGGAGCCCAGGATCACCAGGCGCAGGGCGGCCTGCACCTGGGAGGCCCCCCGGGCGGCTTCGCCCCGGCGGCCCAGGAGGACCAGGGCCGGTTCGCTGGCCAGGAAGAGGGTCACCGCCAGCACGGCCTGGAAGATGCCGCGGGAGCCGTGCCCCAGGGCGGCTCCGCACAGGAGGGCCACACCCAGCTGGGCATAGGCGCCGTGTTCGCGGGGCCAGAGGGGGAAGGTTTCCTTGGGCATCGTGTCATCTCTCCAACAGGGCCGCGAGCCTGGCCTCCCACTCGCGTCTAAGATCTTCCAACTTCAATCCTTTACCCTTCCCGGGAGCGGCCTGGAGGAGGCCCTGGGAGGAAGGATGGGGCAGGACCTCCAGCTGGAAGTCCGGAACCCCTTCGATGCGGCCGAAGACCCACTGGGCCCGGCGCCCCATGGCGATGACCCGCAGCCGCCCCGGGCATCGGTCCGAGGCCCGCGCCAGTTCCTCCCGGAGCCTTTCCAGGTTGGCCGGGGCCAGGAGCTCCTTGTCGGAGGGGGCGCGGAAGGTCTGGAAGTCCCGGGTGGGGCACACCGGGAAGGCGTTGCTGAGGGCGACCTCCCGGAGCGAGGGCGCCAGGCCCGCGTCCCGGAAGCGGGCGCCGTCCCAGTCCCGGTAGGCCTCCGGGGGCACTTCGGCCAGGCCCGCGGCCTCCAGGGCCCGGAACACGCAGGTCCCGGCCCGGTCCCCCCAGAAGGGGATCCCGCTCTGGTCGGCCCCCCGGGGTCCCGGGGCCTCGCCGAACAGCATCACCCGGACCGGTCCCCGGGGAGGAAAAAGGGGGGCGACCTGGGTTTGAAGAATCCGTGCCATGGCATCAGATTGCCAGAGGCTTATCTTGGAAGATGCGATTTTGAAGTGCGGGAGGCGGGCATGAATTCGACCCCTGGCCTGGATGTGGGCATAAAAAGAATGGTGGAATCAGGTACTTACATCCCCGCCACCGGGAAGGTGGAGGCTTTGGAAATTTCCCGCCCCCCCCGCCTGAAGCGGAGCGATCTGGACGACCCGACCCGTTTTCACGTGCGTTTGGTTGAATGGCTCATGCAGCAGAAGTGACCAAGATCAAACCGCGAAATACCGGGCCTGGGGATGCCAGGCGATGAGGGCGGAGGTGGTGTATTCCGGATCCATCTGGAACTGGTCCGTGATCGACACCCCGATGCGGGCGCCGTCCAGGAGGTCCAGGAGGGCGGCGTTGCCCTCCAGGTCCGGGCAGGCCGGATAGCCGAAGGAGTACCGGGAGCCCTGGTAGCCCTGGCTGAAGAGCTGGCGCAGCTGGGTGGCGTCCTTCCCGTGGATCCCCAGCTCCCGGCGGACCCGGGCGTGGAGGTGCTCGGCGAAGGCCTCCGTGAGTTCCGTGGCCAGGCCGTGGAAGAGGAAGTAGTCCGCGTACCGGTCCGAGCGGTAGAGCTCCGAGGCCAGCTCCGCGGCCCGGTTCCCCAGGGTGACCACCTGGAGCGCCAGCACGTCGAAGCGCCCCGGGGCCTCCGGTTCGAAGAAATCGGCCACGCACAGGCGCCGGCCCGCATCCTGCCGGGGCAGGGCCAGGGTGGCCAGGAGGGTGGTGCGGTCCGGCGCGAAGACCCGCAGGCTGTCCCCCCGGGCCTGCACGGGCAGGTAGCCATAGCGGGCCTTGGGTTCCAGGAGGCCCTCGTCGAGGATCCGGCGCTTCCAGGCGGCCAGGAGGGGCTCGGCCTTTTCCCGGAGCACGGCCTCGAAGGCCTCGTCGGTGAGTTTGCCCTGGGTGAAGGACCACCGGTTGCGGATCACCACGAAGGTGTCCAGGAAGGCGAAGAGGTCGTCCAGGCCCACCTCGGGCTGGCGCACGCCCCAGAAGGGGGGCTCGGGCGCCGGCAGGTCCCGCTTCACCCAGGAACTCTGGCCGGCGGGGGTGAGGGGCACCTGGGCCGAGCCCCGGCGCAGCACCGTGATCCCCGTCGTTCCCGGCGGGGCCGCCGCGGGCTCCGCCGCCCCGCCCCCGCGGATGAGGTTGTCCATGTGGCGCAGGCCCTCGAAGGCGTCCCCCGCGTAGAGCACCCGGCCGCCGTAGACGGACTGGCACTGCTCGGCCACGAAGTCCCGGGTGAGCGCGGCGCCCCCGAGGATCACCGGGATGTCCAGGCCCTTTTCCGCCATGAAGATCAGGTTCTCCCGCATGACCGTGGTGGACTTCACCAGCAGCCCCGAGAGGCCCAGGGCGTCGGCGGGGTAGCCCTCCAGCGCGGCCAGGATGGCCTCCACGGGCTGCTTGATGCCCAGGTTCAGCACCTCGTAGCCGTTGTTGGAAAGGATGATCTCCACCAGGTTCTTGCCGATGTCGTGGACGTCGCCCTTCACCGTGGCGAGGATCACCCGCCCCTTGGTGACCGAGGCCTCCTTGGGGATGTGGGGCTCGATGGCCTTCACGGCGGTCTTCATGGCCTCGGCGCTCTCCAGCACGAAGGGCAGCTGCATCTCGCCGGCCCCGAAGCGCTCGCCCACCACGCGCATGGCGTCCAGGAGGATCCGGTTGATGATGTCCAGGGGCGGGATCGTGGCCAGGGCCTCGTCCACGTCGTCCAGGATCAGGCGCTTCTCCCCGCCCAGGATGTCGCGCTTCAGGCGCTCCTCCACGGGCAGGTTCCGGCCCTCGGGTCCCGCTGCGGGGGCCGCCTGGCCCGTGCCGAACAGGGCCATGACGGCTTTCAGGGGGTCGTAGCCCTCCCGCCGCCGGTCGAAGATCAGGTCCTCCGCCGCCGTGCGCTGCTCCGGATCGATCTCGGCCACGGGGATGACCTTGGCCGAGTTGAAGATGGCCAGGTCCAGGCCGGCCCGAACGGCGTGGTAGAGCATGAGGGCGTTGACCACGTGGCGCACGCCGGGGGCCAGGCCGAAGCTCACGTTGCTGACGCCCAGCAGGGTGAGCACGCCGTGGTGCCGGGCCTTGATGAGGCGGATGGCCTCCAGGGTCTCCAGGGCCGACCGGCGGAAGGCTTCCTCCCCGCTGCCCAGGGTGAAGGTGAGGGGATCGATGATCAGGTCTGAGGGGTTGAAGCCGTATTCGCCCACGACCAGATCGTGGAGCCGGGCGGCGACGTCGGCCTTGGCCTGGGCCGTGCGGGCCATGCCCTTCTCGTCGATGGTCAGGCCCACCACGGCCGCGCCGTAGGTGCGGCAGAGGTCCAGCACCCTGCGGGCCCGTTCCTCCCCGTCCTCGAAGTTGATGGAGTTGACCACGCACTTGCCGGGGGCGGCCTGGAGGGCCTTCTCGATGACCGGCACCTCCGTGGAGTCGATCATGAGGGGCAGGAGCACCTGCCCCACGGCCTTCTTCAGGAAGGCCTCCATGTCCGCGGCCTCGTCGCGGCCCACGTAGGCCACGCAAACGTCCAGCATGTGGGAGCCCTCCCGCTGCTGGTCCCGGGCGATGTCCACCAGGCCGTCGATGTCCTCCTTGGCCAGGAGGTCCCGGAACTTCTTTGACCCGTTGGCGTTGGTCCGCTCCCCCACGATCAGGGGGCGGGGCTCCTGGCGCAGGGGGACGCTCTGGTAGAGGCTGGAAACCGCCCGGTCCAGGGAAGGGGTGCGGTGGGTGACGCCCGAGGTGCCCAGATGGGCACGCAGGGCGCGGATGTGGTCGGGGGTGGTGCCGCAGCAGCCGCCCACGATGTTCAGGTTGAACTCCTTGGCCAGGTGGGCCACCTTCCCGGCGAAGGCCTCGGGCTCCAGGGGGTACACCAGGGCCCCGTCCCGGTTCACGGGCAGGCCCGCGTTGGGCAGGCAGCTGATGCGGCAGGGCGACTGCTCCGCCAGGGCCTGCAGGGGGGCGTGCATCTCGTCCGGGCCGGTGCCGCAGTTGAGCCCGATGACGTCCACGCCCAGCATCTCGATGCTGGTGATCACGGCCTGGATCTCCGTGCCCAGGAGCAGGGTTCCGGTGGTCTCCACCGTGGCCTGGACCCACAGGGGGCATTCCCGCTTCAGCTGGGCCATGGCGTCCTTGGCCGCGCGCACGGCCAGCTTGATCTGGCCCAGGTCCTGGCTGGTCTCGATGAGGATGCTGTCCACGCCGCCCAGCAGGAGGCCGCGCATCTGGGCCAGGTAGCTCTCGTACAGCGGGCCGTAGGCGATGTGGCCCAGGGTGATGAGCTTGGTGCCGGGGCCCACGGAGCCCACCACGTAGCGGCGCCGGTCGTAGGACCTGGCCACGTCCAGGGCCAGGGACGCCGCGGCGATGTTCAGCTCCTCGGCCCGTTCGGGGATGCCGAATTCCCCGAGCACCACCTGGTTGGCGCCGAAGGTGTTGGTCTCCACCGCGTCGGCGCCCGCGTCCAGGTAGGCGGCGTGGATGTCCCGGATCCACTCGGGGCGGCGCTGGCACAGCAGCTCCATGCAGCCTTCCAGGGCGGGGCCGCCGAAGTCGTCCACGGTGGGCCGGCGGGCCATGATCTGGGTGCCCATGCCCCCGTCGAGCAGGAGGGCGCGTTCCAGGAGAAGCGAAGAAAGGGAAGTCACGCGTCCACCCCCAGGTATTCCACCACCACGTCCCCGGCCACGGAGACCTGGCACGCCAGGCGATGGCCGGCGGGGGCGTCCATGCCCCGCAGGAAGTCCCGCTCCTCGGGGCCCATGGCCGAGCAGTGTTCCAGGCCGGAAAGGATCCGCACCCTGCAGGTGCCGCAGGATCCGGTGCGGCAGCCGAAGGTGAGGTCGGCGCCCGAGGCGTCGGCGATGGCCTGCAGGGGCGTGCCCGGGGGCGCCTCCACCAGCAGGTCCTCGGGGAGGAAGCGCACGCGCGCCGTTTCAGCCATGGTCCACCCCCGCGTCCAGCAAGGTTTCCAGGAGCTCCACCTGCCCCAGGGGCGCGGAGAGTTGCAGGCCCCGCACCGCCGGGCGCACCCGGGCGATGATCTCCCGGGCGATGTCCAGGCCCTCCTTCAGCTGGTCCTCGGCGGAGTGCCACCGGGCCATGCGCTTGAGAAGGACGTCGGGCAGCGTCACCCCGGGCACCTCGTTGGCCATGAACTCGGCGTTGCGAAGGCTCTTCAGGGGCCAGATGCCGGCGATGACCGGGATGCCCAGGGGCTCGGCGAACTCCAGGAAGCGGAACAGCGCGTCGGCGTCAAATACCGGCTGGGTGATGGCCCATTCCGCGCCCGCGTCCACCTTGTAGCGGAAACGCGCCTGCTCCCGGTCCGCGTCCACGGCCACCGGATTGGCCCCCACGCCGATGCTGAACCGCGTGGGCACGCCGATGTTGCTGCCGCCCAGGTCCAGGCCCGAATTCAGGCAGCGCAGGATGTTCACCAGGCCGATGGCGTCCACGTCGAAGACCGCCGTGGCGTTGGGGTAGGGGCCCAGCTTCGGGGGATCGCCCGTGATGGCCAGGACGTTCTGCACGCCCAGGCCCGCGGCGCCCAGGAGGTCGCTCTGGATGCCCAGCAGGTTCCGGTCCCGGCAGGCGAAGTGCATGAGGGCCTCCATGCCCACGCGCTGCTGGATGATCACGGCGGTGGCCAGGGCCGACATGCGCGCCATGGCCCGGGGGCCGTCGGGGACGTTGATGGCGTCCACGCCCCGGTCGCGGCAGTAGGCCGCCTTCTCCACCAGCTTGTCGGCGCTGATGCCCTTGGGGGGCACCAGCTCGATGGTGGTCACGAATTCGCCCTCGGCGATCTTCCGGCTGAAGGCGCTGCGCTCGGCCTGGGGAACCGGGAAGTGGGCGGCCTCGGGGGAAGGCCGCTCCGTGGCGCCTTCCACGAAGGCCTTCTCCTGCCTGAGCGCGCCCCGCATGGAGCGGGTGTGCCCCGGGGTCGTGCCCGCGCAGCCGCCCACGGCCCGGACCCCGAGCTGGAAGGCCTGGCGCGCGAACTCGCCCAGGTACTCGGGGCTGGCCATGTACAGGAGGCGCCCGTCCACCATGCGCGGCAATCCGGCGCTGGGCTGGAGGATGAGGGGGCAGGACGTCACGGCCCGGAACCGCTTGAGCAGGTCCAGCAGGGGGGCCGGGCCGGTGCCGCCGTTGACGCCCACGAGGTCGGCGCCCCATTCCGCCAGCTTGGCGATGTACCATTCCGGCTCGGTGCCGTAGAGGGTCTGGCCCTCGTCGTTGGGGGTCATCTGGGCCACCACCGGCAGCGCGCAGACCTCCTTGATGGCCAGGATGGCCTGGTGGATCTCGTTGAGGTCCGCGAAGCTCTCCAGCACGAAGAGGTCCACGCCGCCTTCGATCAGCGCCCGGGCCTGCTCGGCGAAGAACCCGCGGGCCTCCTCGAAGGAGGTGGGACCCCAGGGCTCGATGCGCACCCCCAGGGGGCCGATGCACCCCGCCACCCAGCCCGGGTCGCCGTCGTCCAGGGCGGCCCGCGCCAGGAGCGCACCCTTGAGGTTGATGTCCCGGAGGGTTTCCGCGAGGCCGTAGCCCTGCAGCTTCAGGCGGTTGGCCGCCCAGGTGTTGGTGGTGACCACCTGGGCGCCCGCGGCCCGGAACTCCTGGTGGATGGCGCCCACCAGCTCCGGGGAGGCCAGGTTGGCCTCGTCGAAGGAGCGGTTGATGTAGACGCCCCGCTCGTAAAGTACGGTGGGCGTGGAGCCGTCGAAGAGGAAACACTGCCCGGAATTCAGGGCTTCGGTGAAGGTCTGGGTCATCCGCCGCTCCTGGGTGCTGACTCCATGCAATGCGCATGCAGCCTGGGAATCAACAAAGAAAGCCGGTGGTCCGGCACCAGGAAGGCCAGGGAGACCCCGGTGTCCCCCGCCAGGACGGCCGCCACCGGCTCGTCCCCCAGGGGCTCCAGCAGGCTGAGGGCCCGTCCCGGCGCCTCCTTCAGCCCCTCGCCCACCAGGGCCACCGCCGCCCAGCCCCGCTGCACGGAAAGCCCGGAGGCCGCCAGGTCCCGCAGCACGGCTTCGGAATCCGCCGTCTCCCCCTTGGCCACCAGGAGCCCGCCGTCGGGGGTGGCCAGGAGGCCGTACAGGGAGGCCCCGGCCTCCAGCAGCCGGGTGGAGGCCAGGAAGAGCTGCTCCAGGTCCTGGGCGGGGGGGACCCGCAGGCAGGAAACGCCCTCCTTGTAGGCCACCGACGTGATCTCCCCGGGCCGGCGGGCGGGAGCCTCGGCGCGGATCTCCGTGCGGGAACCCTCGGGACGGTGCGTGTTGGCCACCACCAGGCCGAAGCCGGCCCGGCTCACGGGCGCCAGGGCGTCGGCGTGGAGCACCTTGGCGCCGAAGGCCGACAGGGCCGCCGCCTCCCGGAGGCTCATGACCGGAATGGGCCGGGCTTCCGGCACCAGGCTGGGGTCGGCGCTGAGCACCCCGTCCACGTCCGTCCAGATCTGGACCTCCGAGGCGTGCAGGGCTTCGCCCAGGAGGGTGGCGGTGGTGTCCGAGCCTCCCCGGCCCAGGGTCGTGGTGGACCCGTCGGGCGCCGTGCCCAGGAACCCCTGGGTGACCCACAGGGCGCCCGCGGCTAGGCCCTCCCGCCAGGGTCCGGCGGCGTCCCGGATGCGCTCCAGGTCGGGCCGGGCCCGGCCGTGACGGGCGTCGGTGCGCAATACCTCCCGCACGTCCCGGAACGAGGCCGGCAGGCCGCGGTTCACCAGCAGGGCCACCAGGAGCCGCGCCGAGAGCGTCTCCCCCAGGGCCAGGGCGGCGTCCCGGGAACGGGGGGAGGCCTCCCACAGGAGCCCCATGCCCTGCAGCAGGCCCGCCAGGTTCTGGAAGAGGGGCTCCCAGTGGGGGCGCACCGCCTCGTCCACGCCCAGGGCCCGGGCCGTGGCCCAGTGCCGGGCCTCCAGGGCGATGCGGGCCGCGCCCGAGGCTTCCAGATCCCCCTGGGCGGAGGCGTTGATGGCCTTGAGGATCAGGTCCGTGGTGCCCGACAGGGCCGAGACCACCACGAGGCCCCCCCGGGGCAGTTCGCGGCCGATGATCTCCGCCGCCCGTTCCAGGGCCTCCCGGGTGCCGACGCTGGTTCCTCCGAATTTCAGGACGTTCAAGGCAGTACCTCCTTCAGCCAGGCCTTCACCTGGTCCCATTCGATGAGGAAGGCGTCGTGCCCGTGGGGACTCCGCACCCAGCGGGCCTCCCCCAGGCGCCCGGCCTTCCGGGCCGCTTCCATCAGTTCCTCCAGGCAGGCCGCGGAGAAGAGCATGTCCCCCTCCAGGCCCAGCACGTGGAGCGTTCCGCCCAGGCGGGCCAGGACCTCGGGCAGGGGGCCCCGGCCCCGGGTGAGGTCGTGGTTGTCCATGGCGTCCAGCAGGGCCGCGTAGGCCGCCCGGGTGAACCGCGCCGCCAGTCCCCTGCCATGGAAGGCCAGCCAATCCCGCAGTTCGCCCGGAGCCGCGAACCGCTCCGCCAGGCCCGCGGGGCTCCGGAAGGTGAGCATGGCCACCCGGCGCGCCAGGGCGATGGCCTCGTCGTCGCCCAGGGAAGGGCTGGCCAGGATCGCCCGCTGGGCCTCCGTGGCCCCCCAGAGCCACGCGTCGGCGCGGCCCCCGCAGCCGATGACGCCCACCGCCTTGAAGCGCCCGGGCTCCAGGACCGCCAGTTCCAGCGCCACCATGCCCCCCAGGGACCCCCCCAGGAGCGCGTCGAAGGTGAGGTCCTCCGCGCGCAGCCACTGGGCCAGCACCTCGGCCTGGTACCGGGTGGACCAGCCGCCCCGGGGCTCCGGCCCCTGGGCGCCGTAGCAGCTCCCGGCGAGGTTGGGCGTCCACACCGTGGCCGCCGATGCCGAAAGGGGCGCCTCCAGCTCGAACATGGGACCCCACCAGCCCTTCACCCCCGGCGCGTCGGCGGCGTCGGGGCCGCCGGTGAGCGCGTGGAGGAGAAGGACCTTGGCCGGCCCGTGCCCGGTGACGCGGAAGGCGGTGCGCACGCCCTCCGGGGAGAGGAAGGCCTGGGTCAAGCGCCCACCCCGCCCAGGGCCTGGTCCAGGTCGGCCTTCAGGTCCTCGAGGTTCTCCAGGCCGATGGAGAGCCGGATGAGGTCGTCGGTGACGCCGTTGGTGGCGCGGTCCTCGGCGCTGAGCTGCTGGTGGGTGGTGGAGGCCGGGTGGATGATGAGGCTCTTGGCGTCGCCCACGTTGGCCAGGCGGGAGAAGAGCTCCACCGCGTTGATGACCTTGCCCCCGGCGGCCAGCCCCCCCTTCACGCCGAAGGTGAGGATGCCCCCGAAGCCCGCGCCCTCCCGGAAGTAGCGCCGCGCCAGGGCGTGGCTGGGGTGGCCGGGGAGGCCCGGGTAGTTGACCCAGGCCACCCGGGGGTGGGCCTCCAGCCACTGGGCGATGGCCAGGGCGTTGCTGCCGTGGCGGTCCATGCGGATGGGGAGGGTCTCGATGCCCTGGAGCAGCAGGAAGGCGTTGAAGGGCGACAGGGCCGGGCCGAAGTCCCGCAGGCCCTCCAGGCGCGCCTTGGCCGCGAAGGCCGCCGGACCCGCCACCTCCGTGAGGACCGCCCCGTGGTAGGAGGGGTTGGGCTGCGTGAATTCCGGGAACTTCCCGTTGGTCCAGTCGAAGGTGCCCCCATCCACCACCACGCCGCCCAGGCTCGTGCCGTGGCCCCCGAGGTACTTCGTGGCGCTGTGGACCACCAGGTCCGCCCCGTGCTTCAGGGGCTGGCAGAGCCAGGGGGAGGCCAGGGTGTTGTCCACGATGAGTGGCACCCCCGCCTCCCGGGCCACCGCGGCCAGCGCATCGAAATGGGGCACGTCCAGCTTGGGGTTGCCCAGGGCCTCCAGGTAGATGGCCTTGGTGGAAGGGCGCAGGGCCTTGCGGAAGGCGTCCGGGTCGCCGCTGTCCACGAAGGTGACGGCGATGCCCAGGCGCTTGAGGCTCTGGCTGAAGAGCGTGTGGGTGCCCCCGTAGAGGTTGGTGCCGGCGACCAGGTGGTCCCCGGCCTGGGCCAGGGTCACCACCGCCAGGGTGATGGCCGCCTGTCCCGAGGCGGTGGCCACCGCCGCCACGCCGCCCTCCAACTGGGCCACGCGCTTTTCCAGGACGTCCACCGTGGGGTTTCCGATGCGGGTGTAGATGTTGCCGGGCTCCTCCAGGCCGAACAGGCGCGCCCCGTGCTCGGTGGAGTCGAAGACGTAGCTGGTGGTCTGGTAGATGGGCACCGCGCGGCTGCGGGTGTCCCCGTCCGGGCTGTGGCCCCCGTGGAGGGCGATGGTTTCGAAGTGGGGCTGGCGTGGGCTCAAGGTGGGCTCCGGATAAAACGTCCCCTACCCGCCGTGGGGGGGGATTGCTTGGGTCCTTGTCTCCCCGCTAGGGGCCTCCGGACGTGTCGAGGGAGCCTTCGGTTCCTCGCGAGCTTCACATGGACGGAAAGGGGCCCGAATGTATCGGGCCCCTTTCCGTCTGTGTCTTGGCAGTCACATCAGTTCGGTATCTATCCGGCTCGACGCATGCGTCCACCGGCAGGAATTGGCACCTTGCTCATCGCAGGTTGCCAAGGTTTCACAGGGCCCGTCCCTCCACCTTTCGTGATAGCTCACTATGGAACTGACAAAGAACTCAGAACCACCATGATGCGTGTTCGCCATCCGGGAGTCAAGGGCTCAGGGTAGGCTTGACCCATGCTCTCTTCGCTCCGCATCCAGAATCTGGCCCTGGTGGAAGACCTCGCCCTGGACTTCCAGGCCGGCTTCACCGTCCTCACCGGCGAGACCGGGGCCGGCAAATCCCTCCTGGTGGACGCCCTCTCCCTCCTCGTGGGGGCCCGGGGCGACGGCGACATGGTGCGCCAGGGCACGGCCCGCGCCGTGGCCGAGACCGTGGTGGACGGCGCCTTCGAAGCCTGGCGCGCCTTCCTCTCGGACCGGGGCCTCCCCGAGGAGCAGCCCGTGGTGCTGCGCCGGGAAGTGGCCGCCAACGGCCGCAGCCGCGCCTGGATCAACGGCGGCGCCTGCAGCCTCGCGGACCTGCGCGAGGCCGGCCGCATCTGGATGCGCCTCACCAGCCAGCACGACCACCAGTCCCTCCTGGCCGAGGACCGCCACCTGGGCCTGCTGGACGAGGTGCTGGGCATCCGCGCCGACCTGGGCGCCCAGGCGGGCGAGGTGCGGGAGGCCCAGTCCCGCCTGGCGGCCCGCAAGAAGAGCGAAAGCCAGCGCGAAGAGCGCCTGGAGTGGCTGGCCGAACAGATCGCCGACCTGGAAAAACTGGCCCCCAGGGCCGGGGAATGGGCGCAGCTCCGCGGCGAGCGCGAGCCCCTGCGCCACGCCGTGCACCTGGAGTCCGCCTTCCGCGAAGGCGCCGAGGCCCTGCGCGACGCCCTGCGCCTGGTGGAGGACGCCCACCGCGCCCAGGCCCGGGCCGCCGCCATCCTTCCCGCCGTCCAGGTGGAGGTGGACCGCACCCGCTCGGCCCTGCTCGAGCTGGAGGACATCCAGGCCCTGGCCCAGGACCAGGCCATCCGCTGGTCGCGGGAGGGCGTGGACCGCATCGAGGCCCTGGAGACGCGCCTGGCCCAGTTCGAGAAGCTGGCCCGCCGCCACCGGTGCGAGCCCGAGGAGCTTGTGGCCCGGCTAGAGGCCCTGCGCCGCGAGCAGGACGAGCTGAACAATCACCACTCCAGCATCAAGGAGCTCGAGGGGAACCTGGCCCGGGCCTGCGAAACGTACCGCGCGGCCGCCGAGGCCCTCCACGCCCACCGCGCCGGCCTCGTGCCGCCCCTGGAGAAGGACGTGCACCAGCGCCTGGGCCGCCTGGGCATGAACGGCTGCCGCATCCAGCTGCGCCTGACGGTGGCGGAGGATCCCGCCAGCCCCGTCCTCCACCTGGGCCTGCCCGCGCGCGTCTCCCCCCAGGGATTCTCCAACGTCGCCATCTGGATCGAACCCAACGTGGGCGAGGGCTTCCGTCCACTGGCCAAGATCGCCTCAGGCGGCGAGCTGAGCCGGCTCATGCTGGCCATGCAGGGCGCCGGCATGGCGCTGGGCGCCGGCGCCAGGGACCCCCTGGTCCTGGTGCTGGACGAGGTGGACGCCGGCATCGGCGGCGAGACCGCCCTGGCCGTGGGCGCCGCCGTGCGCGAACTGGGCCGGAGCCACCAGGTGCTGGCCGTGACCCACCTGGCCCAGGTGGCCGCCCGGGCCGAGCACCACGGCCAGCTGCGCAAGGAAGTCAGCGACGGCCGCACCCGCAGCGGCCTCGCCTGGCTCGCGGGCGACGCCCGCGTGCGCGAACTGGCGCGCCTCCTGTCCGGCCACCCCGACCGCCCCGAGGCCGTGGCCCACGCCCGGATCCTCCTGGAAGGCGCCGTGGCCACCCCTCTGCTGGACGTCGAAGGGGTAGCCCCCGCCGAAGGCAAGCGGAAGCGCCCAGGAGCCGGGAAAGAGGTCAAAGCCTAGAAGAGGCCAATCCCCGATCGATTCCCCAAGAACGCCATCTACTTTCCCCAGCGCCCCAGCGAGCACTCTGCGCCCCAGCGTTTGAGCTTTTCGATGGTCTCTCCGATCCCCTTCAATCAATCCGCCTGCCATCTCAACTACAGGAACACGAACCCCGGTTCTCGACCCTAGAGGCAGCCGTTCAAACAAACGTCTTAAGATGCCGAACCCCCTCCAGAACCTTGGTGGATGAAAATTGGCCACCGCGTGGCATATTTTATCAAATGCATAAATAATTAACCCTATGCATGGCCTATACCACAAAATGCGATAATCTTTCGCCACAAAACATTTGAAATTTGGCCAAGGCGTGGCAAATTTTAATCATGATCGACCGTAAGCTAACCCCTTTCGTGGCTGAGGCCCTTCAGGACACCCCGGTGGTCCTTCTGTTGGGGGCCCGGCAGGTGGGGAAAAGCACCCTTGCCAAGACCCTCCTCGACGACCCTGGAAAGGGGCACTACCTCACCCTGGACGATCCAGCCGTGCGCCGGGCTGCTGAACTGGATCCGGCCGGCTTCGTGTCCCGGCATCAGGGACTGACGATCCTGGATGAAATCCAACTCGCCCCCGAGCTGTTCAGGGCGATCAAGGCCGCGGTGGATGAGGACCGGCGGCCGGGCCGTTTCCTGCTCACGGGCTCCGCCAATGTCCTCGTCCTTCCCCGGATTTCGGAATCGCTTGCCGGGCGCATGGAGATTTTGACCCTGGACGGCATTTCCCAGAGCGAGGTCCGGGGAACCCCCGACAACCTCGTGGACCGCCTGTTCTCTGGCCGGCCCCTGGAACCGCAGCGTCTGGAAATGAACCGGGAAACCCTGGTGAAGGCCATCCTCGAGGGGGGATTCCCTGAAGCCCGCGAGCGGGAACCCGGCCGAAGGCGAAGCCAGTGGTTCGAAAGTTACATCCAGACGATGCTCCAGCGGGATATCCGAGACATTTCGCACATCGAAGGCCTGACCCAGCTGCCCCGGATCCTTGAACTGCTATCCGTTCGTTCGGCGAGCCTGCTCAATGTCTCAGAGGTGTCCCGGTCCCTCGGCATTCCGGTGAACACCCTGAGGCGCTATCTGACCCTCCTGGAAGCCGTCTTCCTGATCGAAACGGTTCCGGCCTGGAGCGGCAGCCTGGGGAAGCGCCTGGTGAAGGCGCCCAAGCTCATGCTGCGGGACACCGGACTCCTGGCTCACCTGATGGGGGTGGACGCAGAACGGCTGCTGGGCAGGCCCGATCTCCTGGGCGGCCCCCTCGAGACCTTCGTCGCCGGGGAATTGCGAAAGCTGCTGGGATGGGCCTCCAGCCGGGCCCGCATCCACCACTACCGGACCCTGCCGGGCGAGGAGGTGGACCTCCTCCTGGAACGGGCCGACGGCCAGGTGGTGGGCGTGGAGGTGAAGGCCAGCGGATCCCTTCAGGCCAGAGATTTCAAGGGCCTGAAAGCCCTGGCGGAATCCCTGGGCGCAGCCTTCCACGGAGGCGTGGTTCTGTACACGGGCCAGGAGGTGCTCCCCTTCGGTGTGAACATCTGGGCGGTGCCGGTTTCGGCCCTCTGGCAGGGATTGGCTTGAGCAGCAATCTCTTTGCATAATGACGCATCCTGATCATTATGCTTATCAAATTGTAAAGCAAAATGCTCATTCCCAAGCATTTCCCCAGCCCCTGGGAAATCGTGTGTCTTCTGGTCACATTTGTTCATTTGATTGAACTAGATGCATGCTCGTCCGCTCCCGGGGCCCCCCGGAGCCCGCGTACCCATCGATTTTAAGACCTTCGTTCTGGCATCCGGACCCAACCGTCGGATCCTGATTTGGTAGCATTTGCCATCACGAAGGCAAAACCCTGACTCGGAGGCAACAAATGACCTACAAGATCGCTTGGCTCCCCGGTGACGGCGTGGGCGTCGAAGTCATGGAAGCGACCCGGATCTGCCTGGACGCCCTGAAATTCGACGCGGCCTACACCCACGGCGACATCGGCTGGGATTTCTGGTGCAAGGAAGGCGAGGCCTTCCCCCAGCGCACCATCGACCTGCTGGGCAGTTCGGACGCCGCCATGTTCGGCGCCATCACCTCCAAGCCCGCCAAGGACGCCGAGCGCGAACTGGTCCCCGAGCTCCAGGGCAAGGGCCTCGTGTACCGCAGCCCCATCGTGCGCATGCGGCAGATGTTCGACCTCTACACCTGCCTGCGGCCCTGCAAGGCCTACCCCGGCAACCCGCTCAACTTCAAGGAAGGCATCGACCTCGTGGTGTTCCGCGAGAACACCGAAGGCCTCTACGCAGGCGTGGAGTTCAGCCCCGTGCCCGCCGAGGTGGCCGACGCCCTCAAGCACCATTCCAAGCCCTTCGGCCACTTCGCCGAGAACGCCCCCGGGGACTACGCCATCACCTGCAAGATCAACACCCGCAAGGGCTGTGAGCGCATCATCCGCGCGGCCTTCGAGTACGCCAAGAAGTTCGGCTACCCCAAGGTCACGGCCATCCACAAGGCCAACGTCGTGCGCGCCACCGAGGGCATGTTCCTGGAGATCGCCAAGCAGGTGGCCAAGGACTACCCCGGCATCCAGATGGACGACGCCAACGTCGACGCCATCTGCATGTGGCTGCTGAAGAACCCCAAGAGCTACGGCGTCATGGTGGCCACCAACCTCTTCGGAGACATCATCAGCGACCTCAGCGCCCAGCTGGTGGGCGGCCTGGGCTTCGGCTGCTCGGGGAACATGGGCCAGAAGCTGGCCGTCTTCGAGCCCAGCCACGGGTCGGCCCCCAAGTACGCCGGCCAGTACAAGGTCAACCCCATCGCCACCATCCTGGCCGCGAAGATGATGCTGGACTGGCTGGGCGAGACCGCCATGGGCACCCGCCTCGAGGCTGCCACCGCCGCCGTCATCGCCGAAGGCAAGGTCCGCACCTACGACATGGGCGGCAGTTCCACCACGCTGGAGATGGGCGAAGCCATCGCCCGGAAGCTGTAGCCATGGACATCGTCATCCACGAGGTCGGCCCGCGCGACGGACTCCAGGTGGAGCGCCAGGTGGTGCCCACCGACGTGAAGGAAGGCTGGATCCGCGCCCTCATGGGCTCGGGCGTGGACATCGTCCAGGTGGGCTCCTTCGTCCACCCCGAGAAGGTCCCCCAGATGGCCGACACCGACGAGCTGTTCCGGCGCCTCGCCGGCGCCCGGGGCGCCCTCCTCAGCGGCCTCGTGCTCAACGAGAAGGGCCTGGACCGGGCCGGGGCCTGCGGCGTGGGGATGGTGTGCATGGGCGTCTCCGCCTCGGACACCCATTCCCGCAAGAACACCGGCATGGGCAGCCTGGAGGCCCAGGCGCGCATCATCGCCATGGGCCGCGCGGCCCTGGCCGCGGGCCGGAAGGTCCAGGTGAGCGTCCAGAGCGCCTTCGGCTGCGGCTTCGAGGGGCGGGTCCCCGACGAGCGCGTGCTGGAGATCGTCCGGGCCTACGTGGACGCCGGGCTCCTGAACATCAGCCTGGCCGACACGGCCGGCCACGCGCACCCCGAACAGGTCAAGCGACTGTTCGGGCAGGTTCTCGCCCTGGGCCCCATCCAGGCCACGGGGCACTTCCACGACACCTACGGCCTGGGCATGGCCAACGTCTACGCCGCCATGGAAGCCGGAGTGCGCGTGTTCGAGACCAGCTTCGCCGGCCTCGGGGGCTGCCCATTCACCAAGGTGGCCGCCGGCAACGTGGCCACCGAGGACCTGGTCCACGCCCTGAACCGCACGGGACGGCGCCGGGACGTCGACGTGCCCTGCCTCGTGGAGATCGCCAAGGACGTTGAGGCCTTCTTTGGCCGCGAAATGACCGGCCGCGTGCACCGCACCGGCCCATTGGGGTACTGACATGACCAGGCAACGCATGCTCGAAGGCGTCAAGGTTCTCGACCTCACCAACGTCCTCTCCGGGCCCTTCGCAACCCTTCACCTGGCCCTCCTGGGCGCGGACGTCATCAAGGTGGAGAACCCCAAGGACGGGGACCTGGCCCGCAAGCTGGGCATCGTCCCCGCCTTCAACAAGGCCTTGATGGGCACGAGCTTCCTGGCCCAGAACGCCAACAAGAAGTCCGTCACCCTCAACACCAAGAGCCCCGAGGGCAAGGAGATCTTCCGCAAGCTCGTCAAGGAGGCCGACGTGCTGGTGGAGAACTTCCGCCCCGGCGTCATGGACCGCCTGGGCCTGGGGTACGAGACCCTGAAGGCCATCAACCCCAAGCTGATCTACTGCGCCATCTCCGGCTTCGGCCAGACCGGCCCCGACGCCCTGAAGCCCGCCTACGACCAGATCATCCAGGGCCTGTCGGGCGAGATGGCCGTCAACGGCGACGAGCGGCTGAATCCCCTGCGCACGGGCTTCCCCGTGTGCGACACCGTGGGCGGGCTCAACGCCGCCTTCGCCCTCATGGCCGCGCTCTACCACCGCGAGCGCACCGGAGAGGGCCAGTTCATCGACATCTCCCTCCTGGACTCCATCATGCCCCTCATGGGCTGGGTGGCGGCGAACCTCCTCATCGCCGGCCAGGAGCCCGTCCTCATGGGCAACGACAACTTCACCGCCGCCCCCTCCGGCACCTTCCGCACCCGGGACGGCTTCATCAACATCGCCGCCAACAAGCAGGAGCAGTGGGAGTCCGTGTGCGACGTGCTGGGCGTGCCCGAACTCAAGGCCGACCCCCGCTTCCAGGAGCGCGACACCCGCAAGAAGAACCGCAAGGAGCTCACCCCCCTGCTGGAGGCGCGGCTCCAGGGCGACGACACCGACGTGTGGGTGGAGAAGCTCAACGCCCACGACGTGCCCAGCGGCGCCATCCTCAGCCTCAAGGAGGCCCTGCGCCAGCCCCAGGTGCAGCACCGGGGCGTGCTCCAGAAGACCCAGGTCCCCGGCGTGGGCGAGATCGAGGTCTTCGGCCTCACCGCCCTGTTCGGCGCCTGCACCGGGGACGTGGTGACCCCGCCGCCCACCCTGGGCCAGCACAATGCCGAGATCTACGAACGCGCCGGCCTGGACGAGGCCGCCCGCGCTGAACTCAAGTCCAAGGGCGTCATCTAGAACCGAAACGGAGGAACCCCCATGGGTATGACAGTTGTGGAAAAGATCCTCGCCCGCGCCGCCGGGCGCGAAGCGGTCAAGGCCGGCGACGTGCTCGAACCCAAGGTCGACCTGGCCATGTCCCACGAGAACGCGGCCCTGGTGATCAGCCAGTTCGAGGCCATCCATGAGGGCACCGGCATCGAGGCCAGGCCCTGGGACCCCAGCCGCATCGCCATCATCTTCGATCACCGCGTCCCCGCGGAGAGTCCGAAGACCGCCACCAACCAGAAGAAGATCCGCGCCTTCGTCACCCAGCACGGCATCGCCAAGTTCCATGACGTGCGCGGCGACGTGGGCGGCATCTGCCACCAGATCCTCCCCGAGTACGGCTACGTGCGCCCGGGCTTCGTGGTCGTGGGCACCGACAGCCACACCACCAGCCACGGCGCGCTGGGCGCCTTCTCCTTCGGCGTGGGCGCCACGGAGATGGCCTCCGCCTGGACCCTGGGCTACGCCGTCAACATCGAAGTGCCCGCCACCATCAAGGTGGTGGTCAAGGGCGAATTCGCCCCCATGGTGGGCCCCAAGGACCTGATCCTCCACCTCATCGGCGTCCTCACCGCCCAGGGCGCCAACTTCCGGGTGCTGGAGTTCCACGGCGAGACCATCCGGAAGATGACCACCTCCGGGCGCCTGGCCATCTGCAACATGAGCGTGGAGGCCGGCGCCACCAGCGGCATCGTGCCCGCCGACGGCGAGACCATGCGCTACCTGCGCGAGGAGGCCGGGGTCACCGACGCCATCACCCCCGTCACTCCCGATGCCGACGCGGTCTACGAGCGCGTGGTGGAGATCGACGTGAGCGCCCTGGCGCCCCAGATCGCCTGCCCCCACACCGTGGACAACGTCAAGGACATCGGCCTGGTGGCCGGCAAGCCCGTGCACCAGATCGTCATCGGCTCCTGCACCAACGGCCGCCTGGACGACCTGGCCATTGCCGCCGGCATCCTGCGTGGCAAGAAGGTGGCCGAGGGCACCCGCATGCTGGTGTTCCCCGCCTCCGGCAAGATCTTCGGCCAGGCCATGGACAAGGGCTACATCCAGGACTTCATGAAGGCCGGCGCCGTGGTCATGAACTCGGGCTGCGGCCCCTGCCTGGGCGTCCACGAAGGCGCCCTGGGGGACGACGAGACCGCGCTCTCCACCACCAACCGGAACTTCAAAGGCCGCATGGGCAACCCCAAGTCCGAGGTGTACCTCTGCAGCCCCGCCGTGGCCGCGGCCTCGGCCATCACCGGCGTCATCACCGACCCCCGCCAGGCCTGAGGAGAAGCCACCATGTCCAAAGTCATCATCAAGCTCGAAGCCGACATCTCCACCGACGACATCTACCCCGGCCGCTACATGGCCACCGTCCTGCCCACCGAGACGCCCCAGTTCTGCTTCGCCAACCGCACCGACCTCAACGAGAAGCTCCGGGCCGGGCAGTTCCCCAAGGGCTCGGCCATCGTCGCCGACCACAACTTCGGCTGCGGCTCCTCCCGGGAGCAGGCCGCCTCCGCCCTCAAGGGCTACGAACTCAACATCGTCGCCCGCAGCATGAGCCGGATCTTCCTGCAGAACTCCATCAACCTGGGCCTGAACGTCGTCCTGTGCCCGACCATCGAAGCCGAGGAAGGCGACGACCTGGACATCCAGGTGGACAAGGTCACCAACCTCACCACCGGGAAGACCTTCGACACCGTCAGGCTCCCCCCGGCCCGGCAGGCCATCATCGACGCCGGCGGGCTGGTTCCCTACACCCGCAAGCGGTTGCTGGAAAGGGTCCGATAGCGCCAATACCCGGCCGGATCGGTGCACAGTGCAACCAGGGAAGGCTCTTTGGCATAGCACGTACGCGTTGCGCCACGAAAACAGGCAGAAGATCAAACGCTGAGGCGCTGGGATCTCGCTGGGACGCTGGGGTCAGGATTCCCTTCCTTTCCCAGCGCCCCTGCGAGCCCTCTGCGCCCCAGCGTTCAATCTTTTCACTTGTCCTGCCGAATCGCCTCGGACAGGCCGCGAACAGGGGGTGACCGAATATGCCTCGTAATGATAGGCTAAAGGCCATCCCCGGAGGACCGATGCGAACGCTCCTTTCCTGTCTCGTGGCCACGACCCTGGTCGCGGCCGCGCCGGCGCCCCCCACGCGCAAATGCGACCAGGTCGACGACTACTTCGGCACCAAGGTCGCCGACCCCTACCGCTGGCTGGAGGACGACAACGCCCCCGAGACCAAGGCCTGGGTCGCGGCCCAGAACCAGGTCACCTCCGCCCACCTGGCGGCCATCCCCCGCCGCAAGGCGATCCTGGAGCGCCTGCGGACCCTCCAGGACTACGAGAAGTACACCGCCCCCCGCAAGGAGGGCCGCAACTACTTCTACACCCACAACACCGGGCTCCAGAACCAGGCCGTGGTGTTCGTGACCACCGACCCCGCCAAGCCGGGCAAGGTCCTGCTGGACCCCAACACCCTGAGCAAGGAGGGCACCATGGCCCTCGCCGGGATGAGCCCCAGCCCGGATGGAAAGCTGGTGGCCTACGCCGTGGCCTCCGCGGGCAGCGACTGGAAGACCTGGAAGGTGCGGGACGTGGCCACCGGCAAGGACCTCCCCGACGAGCTCCAGTGGACCAAGTTCGCCAACGTGGCCTGGAACCACAAGGGCACCGGCTTCTTCTACGTGGCCTACGCCGCCCCCGGCCAGGGGGACGCCCTCAAGGGCGTGACCAAGAGCCCCAAGGTCCGCTTCCACGCCATGGGCACCCCCCAGGCCGACGACACCCTGGTGTACGAGCGGCCCGACCAGCCCGAATGGTACCTGGGCCCCGACGTTTCCGACGACGGCCGATGGCTGACCATCCACGTCTCCAAGGGCGACGCCCCGGAGCACGCGGTCTTCGTGAAGGACCTCCGGAAGCCCGGCGCCAAGGTGGTGCCGTTCCTGGAGCGCTTCGACGCCCGCTACTCCCCCGTGGGGTCCAAGGGCGACACCTTCTACTTCAAGACGGACAAGGGCGCCCCCCGGGGACGCCTGGTGGCCATCCGCGTCAGCCATCCGGACCCCAAGGACTGGACCGAGCTCATCCCCCAGGCCCCCGGCACGGACGTCCTGCAGGGCGTTTCCCTGGTGGGCGGGCGCTTCGTGGCCAACTGGATGCGGGACGCCCACACCGTGATCACCTTCCACAGCCTCAAGGGCGCCCGCCTTTCGGAACTGGCCCTCCCCGGCGTCGGCTCCGCCGGCGGATTCCACGGCAAGATCCAGGACCGGGAAGCCTTCTACACCTACACGTCCTTCAACGCCCCCCCGGCCATCTACCGCTACGACTTCGCCACGGGCGCCTCCAAGGTCCTCCACGCCCCCAAGGTCGCCTTCGATCCCTCGGCCTACGTGGTCACCCAGGTGTTCTACCCCAGCAAGGACGGCACGAAGATCCCCATGTTCCTGGTGCACCGCAAGGGCCTGGCCCTGGACGGGAACAACCCCACGCTCCTGTACGGCTACGGCGGCTTCGACGTGTCCCTGAACCCCTCCTTCTCGGCCGTGCGCATCGCCTGGCTGGAGATGGGCGGCGTGTACGCCCAGCCCAGCCTGCGGGGCGGCGGGGAGTACGGCAAGGCATGGCACGATGCGGGCCGGCTGGCGAACAAGCAGAACGTCTTCGACGATTTCATCGCGGCTGGTGAATGGCTCATCAAGAATCGCTACACCTCGACTCCCCGCCTGGCTATCAACGGCGGCAGCAACGGCGGCCTCCTGGTGGGCGCCTGTCTGAACCAGCGCCCGGACCTCTGGGGCGCCGCGGTGCCCGAGGTGGGCGTCATGGACATGCTGCGCTTCCACAAGTTCACCGTGGGTTGGGGCTGGAAGGGAGACTACGGCTCCAGCGACACCCCCGAGGGCTTCCGCACCCTCCTGGCCTACTCCCCCCTGCACAACGTGAAGCCCGGCACCGCCTATCCGCCGACCCTGATCCTGACCAGCGACCATGACGACCGGGTCGTGCCCGCCCACAGCCACAAGTTCACGGCCACCCTCCAGGCGGCCCAGGCGGGTCCGGCGCCCATCCTCACCCGCATCGCCACCAACGCGGGCCACGGCGCCGGCAAGCCCACCGCCAAGATCCTCGAAGAGAAGGCCGATGTGTATGCATTCCTCATTGAGGCCTTGAAGATCAAGTAAACAAAATCCAGGTACATGAGGCAGGCCGCCGGAAGGTTCCCCCGGCGGCCTGCTTTTTTTGCGGAAATTTACACGTAGGACATTCCGTTCCCGGGGATTCCGTACAAAATCATCCAACTCATCCACGGCCCAACAGCCAAACCACCGGCGCCGTGCGGGGCACCGTCACCAGCCAGCAGAAGACGCCCATCGCCGCCGCCACCGTGCGCAACGTCGAGACCGGCTACGGCCAGACCGCCGTCACGGGCGCCAAGGGCGACTACCAGCTGCCCCTGCTGCCCACCGGCGTCTACGAGATCACCTTCACGGCCAAGGGCATGAAGACCCTCAAGGACCTCAAGGTCCGCGTCACCCTGGGCAACGCCACCACCGTCAACCCGGTGATGGATTCCGCCGAAATGGGCGCCACGGTGGCCGTGGTGGCCACCACCACCGACATCGACCCCAGCCGCACCGTCACCATGACCCAGGTGGACCAGAAGCTCGTGGAACAGGTGCCCCTGGTCAGCCGCAACTTCACGGACATGGCCCGCCTCACCCCCGGCGTCACCGCCGGCCAGGGCATGAGCGGCACGCCCCGCCTCATCGTCGAGGGCGGCCGCCAGATCTTCAACGCCGTGCAGATCGACGGCGCCTCCAACAACTCCGCCTTCTTCAACGAGCAGCGCGGCGGCTCATCGGCTCCACCACGAACATGCGCAAGCTCACGGACGCCGAGCTCGCGACCCTGGCCACCAACCCCGCGTTCACCGCCGGTTCCTCCCCCACCTCCCTGTGGGATCCCGATAACAAGCTGTCCCGCTCCCGCAAGATCAGCATCGGGATCGAGCACGACCTGGGCAACAACCTCACCGTCGGCCTCACGGCCAGCTACGTCAACTACTACAACCTCCAGCGCTTCGAGAACATCAACCTGACCCAGACCGGCGGGACCCCCTACAACGACGGCTACACCCCCGGCATCAACACCTGGAGCACCGCCACCCGCCCCGGCACCGCCACCATCCGCGGCCGCGTCGTGAACTTCGGCAAGGGCAGCGTGGTCCCCGGCAACCCCGTGGGCGGCTTCAGCGACGTCTACCTGGTCAAGACCGACGGCTACGGCTTCTACCGCGGCCTGAGCGCCACCGTGAAGAAGACCTGGGCCGAGAACCTGGGCCTGCTGGCCAACGTGACCTGGTCCAAGGCCCAGGACACCGGCTCCTTCGAGCGCGGCACCTACACCTCGGCGGGCAACTACTCCAGCGAGCTGGGGTCCTCCCTCACCCCCGATCCCCAGGACGTGGGCTCCAACTTCGGCTACGGCGACAGCGACCACCGCGTGGTGGCCAACGCGGTGGCGTACTTCCCCATCGTCCTCGGCATCGAGGGCTCCGTGCGCGCCCTGTTCAACACCGGCCTGCCCTTCACCGCCTACGACGCCCGCAATCTCAACGGCGACGGCATGATCAACAAGATCTACGCCGGCCACGTCCGCAACGACATGCGCCAGCCCAACTACACCCAGTTCGACGTCCGCCTCTCCCGCACCTTCCAGGTCTACAAGTCCATCCGCCTGCAGGGCATCATCGACGTCTACAACCTCTTCAACAAGGCCGACTTCCAGGTGCCCACCGGCAACTACCAGGTCAACACCCCCTCCGGCGCCGCCAGCCCCGCCTTCGGTCAGCTGGCCACCGTGGACAAGAACCGCACCCGCGAAATGCAGATCGGCATCAAGGCCATCTGGTAGGTCCACCTGTCCCGTTTGGGGAAGGGTCTCCCCCAGGTGAAGCCGTGAAGCCAGGACGGAAGGACATGCAGGTACGGGCCTCAGGGTCCGTACCTGCATTGCCTTCCAGGCCCAGTCTGGCAGAGTCTCCCTGGCGGGGTTGGCGATTTGGGCTACAATGTAGCTCAGGAGTCCATCATGCCTGCCAATGCCGTTGTCCGAGCCCGTGTTGACGAAAACATCAAGAACGAGGCTGCCGCCGTCCTGGCGTCGGTGGGGCTCACCTTGTCCGATGCCTTCCGGTTGATGGTGACCCGCGTGGCCCTGGAGAAGGCGCTTCCCTTCGAGCCCCTGGTTCCCAATGATGAAACCATTGCGGCCATGCGCGAGGCTCGCCAGGGTCGGCTCAAGAGCTTCGGCAGCATTGACGATCTGATGGCGGATCTCAATGCGAAAACTTGAGCACACAGGCACGTTCAAGCGGGATTTCAAGCGAGTCAAGGCCACCCCGAAGCACAGGGACGTTGATGCGATCCTTGTTCCGGTGCTTCAACTCCTGGCCACCGATCAGCCTATGCCTCGCAGCCTTTGCGACCACCCTCTAGCCGGCGAATGGAAGGACCATCGGGATTGCCACATCAAGCCGGATCTGGTTCTGATCTACCGGAAACCCGACGCAAAAACGCTTCAACTCGTGCGGATCGGCTCTCATAGCGAGCTGAGCCTGTAATCGCTCAACCAGAGGCCACAGGTAAAACGGGATCAGCCGGGTTTCGGGATGACACGGCCCTCACTGACCACAAGGCCCCCTCCGTGGAGTTTTCCGTCGTACGGACGACCACCCCAGGAGGCCCGCCAGGGCCGCCAGGGCCAGGGCGCTTTCCGCCAGGAAGGCGACCCGGGCCCCCGCCGAGGCCATGAGCAGGCCCATGAGCGGGCTGGAGAGGAGGGCCCCCAGCCCCAGCACGGACTGCAGGGCCCCGAACCCCGTGCCCCGGGAGGCCGCCGGGAGCAGGTCCGCCAGCAGCGCCTTCTCCACCCCTTCGGTGAAGCCGTAGAAGGCGCCGTACCCCAGCAGGGCCCCCGCGAAGAGGGCCGGGGTCGTGGCCGTGCCCATGGCGGCATAGGCCCCCGCGTACACCGCCCACCCCAGGGCCAGGAAGGGCACCCGGCCGAACCGGTCCGAGAGCCTTCCCGCCGGCAGGGCCAGGGACGCCGCCAGCAGGTTGAACACCAGGAAGATCCCCAGGATCGAGCGGATGGAAAAGCCCGCCTCCCGCGCCCGCAGCACCAGGAAGGCATCGCTGGAGTTGGCCAGGGCGAAGACGAAGACGAGGGCCAGGTAGCCCCGCGCCTCCCGCGGCACCCGGAAGGAGAGCCGCCGCCGGGATTCCGTGGCCCGGGGAAGGGCCGGCACCCACAGCACCAGGAGGGCCACCGTCGCCAGCCCCAGGGGCAGGGCGATCCACACGCAGGTCCGGAAGAGCTGGGGCGCCATGGGTCCCCGGCCGACGCCCAGGGCCAGCGCCAGGCCGATGCCCGCCGTGGCCCCCAGGGTGTCCAGGAACCGTGTCACCCCGAAGTCCCGCCCCGACCTGCCCACGGCCGCGGCATCGGCGATCATGGCGTCCCGGGGCGCCGTGCGGAGGCCCTTGCCCACCCGCTCCAGGACACGGCTCAGGCCCACCAGGGCCGGCGTGAAGGTGAGGAGGTAGAGCGTCCGGGCCAGGACCGTCACCGCGTAGCCGCCCACCACGAACCCCTTGCGGCTGGCCACGCGGTCCGAGAGCCACCCGGAAAGCCCCTTGAGGAACACCGCCGCGCTTTCGGCCACCCCTTCCACCACCCCGACGAGGGTGGGCGAGGACCCCAGGGCCACCGTGAGGTAGAGCGGCAGCATGCGCGCCAGCACCTCCCCCGCGCAGTCGTTCAGGAAGGCCACGCAGCCCAGGCGTGTGGAAATGCTCACGGGAGGGGAGGATGGGGCCAGCAGCGCCATGGGGAGAGAATAGCCTCTTGGTCTTGGGCGGTCTTCAGGCCATCCTGAATGTTCGTTGTTGAACTTATGGGTTGTCCGCGCCACTTCGTTGACATGGACACCATCTGGGAGGTTTGGGTATGGCGAGGACGACTGTGAGGATCGCACTGGGCGCGCTTGGGCTCCTGGCGGGCCTGGGGACGCCCCTGGCGGCCCAGACCCTTTGGCTCCCGGCATCCGACCCGGTGGGAATCGGCCGGGGCGGCGCGGGCGTGGCCTTCGGCCAGAGCCTCGAGGCCGCGGCCCTGAACCCCGCCCTCCTGGTGACCCTCCGGGACGACGCCAGCGCCTACCTGGCCGCGGGCATGGAGCTCCAGTCCTCCCAGGCCACCCTGCAGTCCAATTCCACCATCCTGCACAGCACCGACCGCAACCGTTTCCTGCCCGCCCTGGGGGCCGCCTGGAAACTCAAGCCCAACCTGTACCTCGGCTTGAAATTCGATAACCCATTCATGCGTCACGTCCTCATGCCGTCCACCTACACCGGACGGTTCGAGGCCCAGGGCATGGACCTCACCACCCGCAGGATGGAGGCCCAGCTCTCGTACGCCGTCACGCCTGCCCTGTCCTTCGGGGCGAGCCTGGGCATGACCCATGTCAAGTACCTCTTCACGAATTCCGTACGGGTCCCGGTGCCCGGCGTGCCCGGAGCCCCGGTTTCGGACGTCAACCCCGCCCAGGGCATCCTGGAGGTCAACGCCGAGGAACGGGGGTCCAAGTACCTTCCCAGCTACGCCGTGGGCTTCCGCTGGGCGATAAATCCCCGATGGACCCTCGCGGGGGCCTACCAGGGCTCCATCCAGGGCACCCTGCCCCTGACGGCCCGGGTGGACCCCAGCCACCGGCAGCTGGTGGGGATCAGCGGCTTCGGCACCCCCAACGCCATCGCCGTGCCCGCGGCCCAGACGCTCCAGGACGCCCTGGCCGTCCAGCCCGGCGAGGGCGGGATCACCCTTCCGGGCCGGTTCACCCTCGGCGTGCGGCAGCGCATGACCCAGACCTTCACCTGGGAGGCCGACCTTCGCTACGTCCTGGGCACCAGCACGAAGCTTCCGGGCTACGCCGCCGTCACGGGCCCCAGCGGCACCGTGGAGGGCAGGCCGGGCTTCCGGGACGATTTCCACAGCGGCTTCGGCATCAGCCTGGCCGGGGAGTTCTCCTTCACCAAGAACGTCACCGGCCGCATCGGCCTTTCCACGGACCCCGGGCTCCGGAAGGACGCCTCTCTGGAACCCGTGCTGGGAGGCTCTCGCACCGCGGCCTTCTCCGCGGGCCTGGGCTGGAAGGTCCTGAAGGGCGAAGTGAACCTCGGCTGGCAGATCCGCCAGTCCCAGGACCGCGAAGCCAGGAACCTGGACATCACCTGGGGCCTCGGCGGACCGGGCACCACCGGCACCCTCACCCGGGTCGAGGGCATGGGGCATCTCTGGTCCGTCGGATACAAGAAGGCCTTCTAGAATGCGATTCCTGGGACCCCACGCCTGCGAGGAGGCCCTGCTGCGGGGCGAACTCCAGACCCTGCGCATCGCGCCCACGGCCTGGGAGCGTTGCGCCAAGCTGAGATCCCAGGCCCGGGAGCAGGGCGTGGTCATCCACCGCGAACCCATGGACAGCCTGGACCGCAGGTCCCAGGGCCAGCGCCACCAGGGCGTCCTGGGCGAAGGCGAGGCCATCGCCCTGGGGACCATGGACGCCCTGGCCCAGCGGGTCCGGGAGCGCGGCGCGGCGGCCCTGGTGCTCGTGCTGGACGGCGTGACCGATCCTCACAATTTCGGCGCCATCCTGCGCTCGGCCGCGGCCGCCGGGGTGGACGGGGTGGTCTTCCCCGAACGCCGATCCGCGCAAGTGAACGAGACGGTGGTGCGCGCCAGCGCGGGCACCGTCGGCCGCGTTCCCCTGGTGCGCGTGGTGAACCTGGCCCGGGCCCTGGAGGACCTCAAGGAGGCCGGCGCCTGGGTCTACGGACTGGCCGCGGGGCCCCGCAGCACGGACTACCTCGCCGAACGGTTCGACCGCGCCACGGTGCTCGTGCTGGGCTCCGAGGGGGGGGGCCTCCACCAGAAGATCCAGGAGCGCTGTGACGGCCTGCTGGCCATCGGCATGCCGGGCGGCATCGAGAGCCTGAACGTCTCGAGCGCGGCGGCGGTCATGGTTTTCCGCGTCCTCGCCCAGCGCGGGGTCCACCCGGCGTGAATCTTTTTTGTTGTGCGCGTCCCGGCGGCGTGTTACCTTTGCAATTCCCTGTCAGGAAAGCTTTGCCTCACAGAGCGCCGAAACAGGGTTCCTTTGACATTGCCTAGATGGCCGAGTGGTTAATGGCAGCAGACTGTAAATCTGCCGGGCTCCGCCCTACGGAGGTTCGAATCCTTCTCTAGGCACCAGTTCTTTCGCGGAAGACTGGTTGTTTTGCGGGAATAGCTCAGTTGGTAGAGCGTCAGCCTTCCAAGCTGAATGTCGCGGGTTCGAACCCCGTTTCCCGCTCCAGAAAAGCATGGCCCACATAGCTCAGTGGCAGAGCGCGTCCTTGGTAAGGACGAGGTCGGCGGTTCAATCCCGCCTGTGGGCTCCACTTTTCATCCGCGCAGCACCCAACCCGGCAATATCACAATCCCCACCACCTCCAGGAGGCACCTGTGGCCAAAGAGAAATTCGATCGCTCAAAGCCTCACGTCAACATCGGCACCATCGGCCACGTGGACCACGGCAAGACCACGCTGACGGCCGCCATCGCGACCCTGCTGTCCGTGACGCAGGGCGGCACGGCCAAGTCCTACGAGCAGATCGACTCCGCTCCTGAAGAGAAGGCCCGTGGGATCACGATCAACACGGCCCACGTCGAGTACCAGACCCCCCGTCGGCACTACGCCCACGTGGACTGCCCCGGCCACGCCGACTACATCAAGAACATGATCACGGGCGCGGCCCAGATGGACGGCGCCATCCTGGTGGTCGCCGCCACCGACGGCCCCATGCCCCAGACCCGCGAGCACATCCTGCTTGCCCGTCAGGTCGGCGTGCCCTACATCGTCGTCTTCATGAACAAGATCGACATCGCCGATCCCGAGCTGAGCGACCTGGTGGAGATGGAGCTGCGCGAGCTGCTCACCTCCTACGGCTTCCCCGGCGACGATATCCCCATCATCCGCGGCTCGGCGAAGCTGGCCATGGAAAACGCCACCAACGTCAACGCCCCCGAAGTCAAGTGCATCTATGAGCTCATGGAAGCCGTTGACTCCTACATTCCCGATCCCGCCCGTCCCGTCGACAAGCCCTTCATCATGCCCGTCGAGGACGTGTTCACCATCACCGGCCGCGGCACCGTGGTCACCGGCCGTATCGAAGCCGGCGTCGTGAAGGTGGGCGAGGAGATCGAGATCATCGGCCTGCGCGACACCGTCAAGAAGGTCGTCACCGGCGTCGAGATGTTCAAGAAGTCCCTGGATCAGGGTCAGGCCGGCGACAACGCGGGCATCCTGCTCCGCGGCGTGGAGCGCAAGGACGTGGAGCGCGGCATGGTTCTGGCCAAGCCCGGTTCCATCACCCCCCACACCAAGTTCACCGCCGCCGTCTACGTCCTGGGCAAGGACGAGGGTGGCCGCCACACCCCCTTCTTCAACAAGTATCGCCCCCAGTTCTACTTCCGCACCACGGACGTGACGGGTTCCATCGAGCTGGAAGCGGGCCGCGAAATGGTCATGCCCGGTGACAACGTCACCCTGACCGTCGAGCTGATCGTTCCCATCGCCATGGAAAAGGGCCTCAAGTTCGCCATCCGTGAAGGCGGCCGCACCGTCGGCTCCGGCCGGGTCGACGAAGTCATCCACTAAAGGAACACGTCATGCGTGACATCGTTCAGCTCCTCTGCACCGAGTGCAAGCGCAAGAACTACACCACCACCAAGAACAAGCGCACCACCACGGGCAAGCTCGAGTTCAATAAGCATTGCCGCGCCTGCGGGGGCCACAAGCTCCACCGGGAAGGCAAGTAGGAAGGGTCGAACGGGATCCCGCCCAGGCGGGATTCCGCTTTCCTTGGAAGTCCAGAGGGGAGTAGCTCAGCTGGTAGAGCAGCGGACTCCAAATCCGCAGGTCGCGGGTTCGAAACCTGTCTCCCCTGCCATTCGTGCTCGGCCCCAGCCAACGACAGCTGGGGCCAATTGCTTAAAAAGCCATTGAAAGCCGGGAGTTCCCGTTGATTTCAGCCATCAAACATCAGGCCATGGAGCTCCTTTCGGAGCTCAAGCGCGTTGACTGGCCCGGAAAGCCGAAGGTAATGAGCGCCGCCTACTCGGTGGTGATCGTCTCGGCTTTCGTGGGCCTTTTCCTGTGGGCGTGCGACAAGGCCATCTCCTGGGGGATGGCCGCCGTCCTCCCCCACAACTAGTCCGGAGGACCCGATGACCGATCTTTTGGGTATGCCCGGAGAAACCTTGGCATCTCCGACCAACGAACGGAAGATGGCCTGGTTCATCATCCACACCTATTCCGGCTACGAGGCCAAGGTGATGGAGAGCCTGCGCCAGCGCATAAAGATGGAAGAGCGGGACGAGCATTTCGGCGACATCCAGATCCCCGAGGAAACCTACGAGGAGATGAAGGTCGACGCCAAGTCCGGGCGCAAGGAGCGGGTGCTGAAAAAGCGCAAGTCCTTCCCCGGCTACCTGCTGGTCGAGATCGCCGTGACGAAGAAGGGTGCGAACTACGAGATGGAGGATGCCGATTGGCACCTCGTCCGCAACACCCCGAAGGTCACCAGCTTCGTGGGCGCCAACAAGAAGCGCCCCACGCCCCTGACGGACGAAGAGGTGCGGCAGATCATGAACCACACCGAAGAGACCCAGGAGAAGCCCAAGCCCAAATACCACTTTGAGAAGGGCGAAAAGGTGCGTATCATAGACGGCCCGTTCGCCAACTTCGAAGGGGATGTGGAGGAAATCCACGAAGAGCGCTCCACCATCAAGGTGATGGTGACGGTGTTCGGTCGCAGCACCCCCGTGGAGCTCGACTTCATCCAGGTGGAGAAGCGCTAGCTTCCCGCCCTACAAGGCGACAGTCGCCGGCATGCGCCGGAATCCGTCGCGGGAGAATAAGACATGGCCAAGAAGATCACCGGATACATCAAGCTGCAGCTCCCCGCCGGGGAAGCCACCCCTGCGCCTCCCGTGGGTCCCGCCCTCGGCCAGCACGGCGTGAACATCATGGAGTTCGTGAAGCAGTTCAACGCGAAGTCCGTCACCCAGGTGGAAAAGGGCACCATCCTCCCCGTGGTCATCACCGTCTACGGCGACCGCAGCTTCAGCTTCATCCTCAAGACCCCCCCCGCCGCCGTGCTCATCAAGAAGAAGCTCGGCCTGGAAAAGGGCAGCGCGATTCCCAACAAGACCAAGGTCGGCAAGATCACCCAGGCCCAGCTTGAGGAGATCGCCAAGGTCAAGATGCCCGATCTCAACGCCGGCAGCCTCGAGGCCGCCATGCGTTCCATCGCCGGCTCCGCGCGCTCCATGGGCGTTGAAGTCGTCAAGTAGGACACCTTTCAACGGAGTCCCGCATCGTGCGGGAAACCCGGCAACCGCGACCGTCATCGCGGAAGATCTTTAGAACAGGAGTTAATATGGCAAAACCTGGAAAGAAGTACCAGGCTGCCGCCTCCAAGATCGAAGATCGCCCCTACGACCTCGCTGAGGCCCTTGGCGTGATCACGAACCTGGCCTTCGCCAAGTTCGATGAGACCGTGGAAGTGCACATGAGGCTCGGCGTCGACCCCCGTCACGCGGACCAGATGGTCCGTGGCACCATTGTCCTGCCCCACGGCACGGGCAAGAGCATGCGGGTGGCCGTCATCGCCACGGGCGAAAAGATCAAGGATGCGGAAGCCGCCGGTGCGGACATCGTGGGTGGGGACGATCTCGTGGAGCGCATCGCGGGTGGTTTCCTGGAATTTGACGCCCTCGTCGCCACGCCGGACATGATGAAGGGCGTCGGACGCCTTGGCAAGGTGCTGGGCCCCCGCGGCCTCATGCCCAACCCCAAGACGGGCACGGTGACCTTCGACGTGGCCAAGGCCATCAAGGAGATCAAGGCCGGCAAGGTCGAGTATCGCGTCGACAAGACGGGCATCATCCATGCCGGCGTCGGCAAGATCTCCTTCGGGGTCGAGAAGCTCAAGGAGAACGCCAAGGCCCTCATCGATGCCGTCAACAAGGCCAAGCCGTCCGCGGCCAAGGGCAAGTATGTGAAGGCTATCCACATGGCTTCCACCATGGGCCCCAGCGTCTCCGTCAACCACGTTGCGGAAAAGTAGGAGCTGACCATGGAACGCGAACAGAAACGCACCGAAGTGGCCCAGCTCAAGGGGACGTTCTCCACGGCGAAGTCCGCCGTCGTCCTCGGGTTCAAGGGCCTTACCGTCGTCAAGGACACCTCCTTCCGGAAGTCCATCCGGGAGAGCCAAGCCCAGTACCGGGTTTCCAAGAACACGCTGCTCAAGCTGGCGGTGAAGGAATCCCAGTTCGAAAGCCTGTCCGAGCACTTCAAGGGCGCCACCGCCGTCGCCACCACGGAAAACGACGTGGTCGCCCTGGCCAAGGCCGTCAACAACTTCCTCAAGGACAATCCGGCCGCCAACCTCAAGGGCGCCATCCTTGACGGAAAGGCCGTCAGCATGGCGGAGTTCAAGCAGATCGCCGAACTCCCCTCCCGCGACGTCCTCATCGGCAAGCTGCTCTACCTCATGATGTACCCCATCTCCGGCATCGCAGTGGCTCTGGAGGCGATCCGCAAGCAGAAGGAAGACGTGGCCCCCGCCGCCGAATAGGCCCGCGACCACCCCGTCTCCACCCACCCCGAAACCAATCATTCGAGAGGAGAACTACATGGCTCTCACCGCTGATATGTTGATCAAGGAAATCGAAACCATGACCGTCCTTGACCTGGCCAACCTGGTCAAGGCCCTTGAGGAGCGCTTCGGCGTCTCCGCCGCCGCCGTTGCGGCCCCCGCCGGTGGCGGTGCCGCCGCCGCGGCCGCTCCCGCCGAGGAGCAGACCGAGTTCAACGTCGAGCTCGTCGAGGCTGGCGCCCAGAAGCTGAACGTCATCAAGGCGGTCCGCGAGATCGTTGCCGGCCTGGGCCTCAAGGAAGCCAAGGACATGGTCGACGGCGCTCCCAAGGTCGTGAAGGAAGGCGTGTCCAAGGACGAAGCCGCCAAGATCAAGGAAAAGCTCGAAGCCGCCGGCGCCAAGGTCGCGATCAAGTAAAAAGCCGACCGGCCGCGTCAAATCCAAAGCGCGAGGTGTCTTTGTACACCTTGCGCTTTGTGGTTTGTGAAAAAGTGGTATGCTTATTTCTTGCCCCCGGACCCACGTCCGGGCATTTCGATCCCAGCCACCACAAAGGGCCCCGGTTGCCTCATTTTCCGTGTGCCAGAACATCGCGATCCTCAGGGTCAGCTTCCGCCGGTGACGGCGGTCGGCTGACCCCAGGTCCGTCGTATGTCGTGAGTTCGGTGGGCCTGGTCCGAGTCTTCTCGTTCGACCTCTCCACGTTTTCCCGTCAGCCCCACCGGGGCAGCGCGGGTGTCTTCCGGAGTGAACCATGAGCGTTCAACAGAACATCTACCGCCAGCGTGTGCAGTTCTCGAAAATCCGCTCCCTGGTTCCCATCCCGAACCTGATCGACATCCAGAAGCGCAGCTACGACGAATTCCTGCAGATGAACCTGCTCCACACCGAGCGGGAAGGCCGCGGCCTGAAGTCCGTGTTCGAATCCATGTTCCCCGTGCACAACGGCAAGAACCCCGACGGCAGCGACGCGAGCCTCGAGGTGGAGTTCGTCGACTACACCGTCGGCCACTGGGCCTGCAAGTGCGGAAAGAACGAGGGCCTCGAGCACCTGCGCACCACCTGCAAGAGCTGCGGCCACCACATCGTGACCGACCACCCCAAGGACCCCACGGTGGACTGCCCCAAGTGCGGCACCCGCAACAAGAACCAGGCGAAGATCTGCGACGTGTGCAGCGAGCCCGTGGGCCTGCACCAGAAGATGCGCATGGAGGAATGCGTCGAGCGCGGCGCCACCATGGCCTCGCCCCTGAAGATCCGCGTGCGCCTCAACCAGTTCGACAAGGACGAGAAGGGCAACCGCCGCTACAAGCAGAGCCAGGAGTCCGAGGTCTACTTCGGTGACCTCCCGACCATGACCGACCGCGGCACCTTCGTCATCAACGGCACCGAGCGCGTCATCGTCAGCCAGCTGCACCGCAGCCCCGGCGTCTTCTTCGCCATCACCAACGACAAGGCCCTGTACAGCGCCCAGGTGATCCCCTACCGCGGCAGCTGGATCGAGTTCGAGCTCGACACCAAGGGCCTGCTCTACGCCCGCATCGACCGCAAGCGCAAGTTCCTGGGCTCCACCTTCCTGCGCGCCCTGGGCCTGTTCGACGAGCGGCTCGCGGACAACCAGTCCATGCTCGCCCACTTCTACACGGCGCAGCGCTTCACCCTGAAGGGCGCCGTCGTCTACCTCCAGCCCAGCGAGCTCCTGGTGGGCCAGAAGGCCCTGGAGGACATCAAGAATCCCAAGGACAAGGAGATCATCGTCCCCAAGGGCAAGGCCGTCAGCCGCCGCCTCCTGGAGGCCATGATCAAGGCCGGCGTCACGCAGGTGGCCGTGGAACGCGGCATGCTGGACGGCGCCGTGCTGCTGGAGGACGTGGTCAACATGAACACCGGCGAGGTCCTGCTGGAGGCCAACGACGCCTTCGTGCAGACCCACCTCGAGATGTTCCTGGCCAACAACGTCGATGAGTTCGCGGTGTGCTTCCCCGAGAACGACGCCACCGGCAAGGTCTTCACCGAGACCCTCTCCAAGGACCACACCGAGGACAGCGAAGAGGCCGCCAAGGAGCTCTTCAAGAAGATCCGGCCCGGCGAGCCCGCCACGCTGGAATCCAGCAAGAAGCTCCTGCACTCCATGTTCTTCGACGCCCAGAAGTACGACCTCTCCAAGGTCGGCCGGCACAAGATGAACGCCAAGCTGGGCCTGACCACGGAGCTGGAGGCCCGCACCCTCTCCACCGAGGACTTCGTCGCCACCGTCCACTACCTGCTGCGCCTCAAGAAGTACGACACCACCCGGTCCGACCGCGTGGACGAAGTGGCGCCGGTGAAGAAGGACGACATCGACCACCTGGGCAACCGCCGCGTCCGAAGCGTGGGCGAACTGCTGGAGAACTGCTTCCGCGTGGGCCTGGTCCGCGTGCAGCGGGCCATCAAGGAGAAGTTCTCCATGGCCCAGGATCCCAACAGCCCCCTGCAGCCCCACGACCTCATCAACTCCAAGCCCGTCATCGCGGCCATGAAGGAGTTCTTCGGGTCCAGCCAGCTGTCGCAGTTCATGGACCAGACCAACCCCCTGTCGGAGATCACCCACAAGCGCCGCCTGTCGGCCCTCGGACCGGGCGGCCTCAGCCGCGACCGCGCGGGCTTCGAGGTGCGCGACGTGCACACCTCCCACTACGGCCGCATCTGCCCCATTGAAACGCCCGAAGGCCCGAACATCGGCCTCATCTCCAGCCTCTCCTGCTACGCCCGCATCAACGAGTTCGGGTTCATCGAGAGCCCCTACCTAAAGGTGGAGAACGGCCGCATTATCAACTACGCCAAGGTCACCAGCGTGGGCGACAGCAAGTTCGGCTACATGCAGGTGGTCCCCCTGGACGAGCTGGAGGCCGAGAACGCCAAGCTGGACAAGGCCGGCAAGCGCCCCGCCAAGTACGAGATGCACGCCTGGTACCTCTCCGCCTGGGAGGAGGACGCCCACACCATCGCGCAGGCCAACGTGCCCGTGGACAAGGAGGGCAACATCCTGGACGAGTTCGTGGTGGCCCGCGTCGCCGACGAAACCAAGACCGTCGAGCGCGAGAAGGTCACCCTCATGGACGTGAGCCCCAAGCAGCTCGTGTCCGTGGCCGCCAGCCTCATCCCCTTCCTTGAGAACGACGACGCCAACCGGGCGCTCATGGGCGCCAACATGCAGCGCCAGGCCGTGCCGCTGGTGCGCACCGAGGCCCCCATCGTGGGCACCGGCATGGAATACTACGCCGCCCGCGACTCCGGCGCCTGCGTCCTCTGCCGCCGCTCCGGCATCGTGGAGACCGTGGACGCCAACCGCATCGTGGTGCGCGTCGAGGACGACCCCGACACCGAGGGCGAAGAGAGCGGCGTGGACATCTACACGCTCATCAAGTACGCCCGGAGCAACCAGAACACCTGCCTCAACCAGGTGCCCCTGGTGAAGAAGGGCGAGTACGTGGCCTCCGGCCAGATCCTGGCCGACGGTCCCTGCTGCGAGCACGGCGAGCTGGCCCTGGGCCGCAACCTCGTGGTCGCCTACATGCCCTGGCGCGGCTACAACTTCGAGGACGCCATCCTCATCAGCGAGCGCATCGTCAAGGAAGACCTCTACACGACCATCCACATCGAGGAATTCGAGGTCCACGCCCGCGACACCAAGCTGGGCCCCGAAGAGATCACCCGCGACATCCCCCAGGTCCGGGAGGAGATGCTCAAGAACCTGGACGAGTCCGGCATCATCCGCATCGGCGCCACCGTGCGCCACGGCGACATCCTCGTGGGCAAGGTCACCCCCAAGGGCGAAACCATCCTCAGCCCCGAAGAGAAGCTCCTGCGGGCGATCTTCGGTGAGAAGGCCAGCGACGTGAAGGACGCCAGCCTCACCGTGGGCCCCGGCATCGAGGGCACCGTGGTGGACGTCAAGGTCTTCACCCGCAAGGGCCAGGAGAAGGATCTCCGCACCCAGCAGATCGAGCGCGAGCAGATCAGCAAGTGGGAGAAGGACCTCGAGGACGAGGAGCGCATCATCCGCGCCGAGGCCAAGAAGAAGATCGTCGCCCTCCTGAAGAACAAGGAGCTCGCCGAGCCCCTCACCGACGACAAGGGCAAGGAACTGCTCCCCAAGGCCAAGAAGCTCACCCAGAACATGCTGGAGGCCGTGCCCTACCACCGCTTCCGCCAGGTGACCGTCGCCGCCGGCAAGGAGCGCCTGGAAGCCCAGGTGCTGGACATCCTCGACAAGACCGAGAGCCAGCTCCGCGTCCTGCGCGACATCCTCAACGAGCGCATCGACCGCCTGGTCAAGGGCGACGAGCTCATGCCCGGCGTGCTCAAGACCGTCAAGTGCTACGTGGCCGTCAAGCGCAAGCTGCAGGTCGGTGACAAGATGGCCGGCCGCCACGGCAACAAGGGCGTGGTCAGCCGCATCCTCCCCGTGGAGGACATGCCCTACCTGCCCGACGGCAAGCCCGTGGACATCGTGCTGAACCCCCTGGGCGTGCCTTCCCGCATGAACATCGGACAGGTGCTCGAGTGCCACCTCGGCTGGGCCGGCAAGGTCCTCGGCGTGCACTTCACCACCCCGGTCTTCGACGGCGCCCGCGAGTCGGACATCAAGGAATGGCTCGTCAAGGCCTGGGAGAAGAACGACAAGAAGGGCCCCGATGTCACCGGCAAGACAAAGCTCTTCGACGGCATGACCGGCGAGGCCTACGAGCAGCCCGTGAACGTCGGCTGCGTCTACATGCTCAAGCTGCACCACCTCGTCGACAACAAGATCCATGCCCGGAGCATTGGACCCTACTCCCTCATCACGCAGCAGCCCCTGGGCGGCAAGGCCCAGTTCGGCGGCCAGCGCTTCGGTGAGATGGAAGTGTGGGCCCTGGAGGCCTACGGCGCGGCCCATGTGCTGCAGGAGCTCCTCACCTACAAGTCCGACGACATGCACGGACGCACCCAGATCTACCAGGCCATCATCAAGGGCGAGACCATCAAGGATCCCGGCCTCCCCGAGAGCTTCAACGTGGTCAAGAAGGAGCTCAACGCCCTGTGCATCGATGTGGCGATGCTGACGCGAGAGGAACTCGAACCTCTCCAGGACGTCGAAGAACCCGCGTTCTCCATCGAGGGTTAAGTTCGCGACTTTCTGGTGAATCCACAACGATTTTGAGAGGTCTGAAATGTTTCCCGAGCAGCAGAACATCAACGCCTATGAATGCATCCGGGTCACCCTCGCGTCGCCCGACGTGATCCGCTCCTGGTCCCGCGGCGAGGTCACCAAGCCCGAGACCATCAACTACCGCTCCCTCAAGCCCGAGCGCGACGGCCTCTTCTGCGCCCGCATCTTCGGGCCCGTCAACGACTGGGAATGCCTGTGCGGCAAGTACAAGCGCCAGAAGTTCAAGGGCGTCATCTGCGACAAGTGCGGCGTCGAGGTCACCAAGAAGGCCGTGCGCCGCGAGCGCATGGGCCACATCGCCCTGGCCTCCCCGGTCAGCCACGTGTGGTTCTTCAAGGGCGTCCCCAGCCGCATCGGCTACCTGCTGGACATCCCCCTCAAGGACCTTGAGCGGGTGCTGTACTTCGAAGCCTACGCGGTGACCGATCCCGGCACCACCCCCCTGAAGGCCCGGGAGATCCTGGCCGAGGAGAAGTACCGCGAATACAAGGCCGAGTACGGCGAAGGCTTCCGGGCCCAGATGGGCGCCGAGGCCATCAAGGAGCTCCTGCGCCACGTGGACGTGGAAGCGCTCGCCATCGAGCTGCGCCACCTCATGAAGCAGGAGACCTCCACCCAGAAGCGCGTGAAGATCGCCAAGCGCCTCAAGGTGACCGAGGCCTTCAAGCGCAGCGGCAACAAGCCCGAGTGGATGATCCTGGACGTCGTCCCGGTCCTGCCCCCCGAGCTGCGGCCCCTGGTGCCCCTGGACGGCGGCCGTTTCGCCACATCCGACCTCAACGACCTGTACCGGCGCGTCATCAACCGCAACAACCGCCTCAAGAAGCTCCTGGAGCTCCGGGCCCCCGAAGTCATCGTGCGCAACGAGAAGCGCATGCTGCAGGAGGCCGTGGATGCCCTCTTCGAGAACGGCAAGCGCGGCCGCCTCCTGCGCGGCGTCAGCAACCGCCCCCTGAAGTCCCTGTCCGACGCCCTGAAGGGCAAGCAGGGCCGGTTCCGCCAGAACCTGCTTGGCAAGCGCGTGGACTACTCGGGCCGGTCGGTCATCGTCGTGGGTCCCGACCTCAAGCTCCACCAGTGCGGCCTCCCCAAGAAGATGGCCCTGGAGCTCTTCAAGCCCTTCATCTTCAACCGCCTGGAGCACAAGGGCCACGCCGCCACCATCCGCCAGGCCAAGGAGATGGTCGAGCAGGGCGTGCCCGAGGTGTGGGACGTGCTGGATGAGGTCATCCAGAACCACCCCGTGCTGCTGAACCGCGCCCCCACGCTCCACCGCCTGGGCATCCAGGCCTTCCAGCCCGTCCTGGTGGAAGGCAAGGCCATCCGCCTGCACCCCCTGGTCTGCACCGCCTTCAACGCCGACTTCGACGGCGACCAGATGGCCGTGCACGTGCCCCTGTCCCCCATGGCCCAGATCGAGGCCCGGGTGCTCATGATGTCCACCCAGAACATCCTGAACCCCGCCAACGGTCGCCCCAACGTGGTGCCCTCCCAGGACATCGTGCTCGGCGGCTACTACCTGACCAAGAAGCGGCAGAACCGCAAGGGCCAGGGCATGGTCTTCGGAACCATCAACGAGGTCATCGCGGCCCACGAGGCCAAGGTGGTCGACACCCACGCCATCATCCAGCTGCGCTACACCGGCGAGGTGGTGGACGCCGAGGCCTGGCACAAGAAGGATCCCAAGAAGCACTCCGAGCAGGAGATCTTCGAATGCCCCAGCCACGAGGTGAAGCGCGAACTCATCACCACCACCGTGGGCCGGGTCATCTTCAACCGCTCCATGCCCGAAGGCCTGCCCTTCATCAACGCCCTCCTGAAGAAGGAAGGCCTGCTGTCCCTGGTGAACCGCGCCTACAAGCTCAACGGCCCCGAGCTGACCATCAAGCTCCTGGACGCCATGAAGGACGTGGGCTTCCTGTGGGCCATGAAGGCCGGCGTCTCCGTGGGCATCGACGACATCGTCGTGCCCGGCTCCAAGGGCAAGCTGCTCAAGGAAGCCAATGACGAGGTGCGCGGGGTCGAGCACGAGTACTACCACGAAGGTAAGCTGGACGCCGCCACCCGCTACAACAAGATCCTCGAGATCTGGGGCCGCACCTCCGAGCAGGTGGCCACGGACATGATGAAGGAACTCGAGAAGCGCAACGAGACCGGCGAGTTCCTCAACTCCATCTACATCATGGCCGACTCCGGCGCCCGCGGATCCAAGACCCAGATCCGCCAGGTGGCCGGCATGCGCGGCCTCATGGCCAAGCCCTCCGGCGACATCATCGAGACGCCCATCACCTCGAACTTCAAGGAAGGCCTCTCGGTTCTGCAGTACTTCACCTCCACCCACGGCGCCCGCAAGGGCCTGGCCGACACCGCCCTCAAGACCGCCGACTCCGGCTACCTCACCCGCAAGCTGGTGGACGTGGCCCAGGACGTCATCATCAACGAGGACGACTGCGGCACCCTGGACGGCATCGAGGTCAAGGCCATCGTCAACAGCGACGGGACCATCCGCTCCCGCCTCCGCGACCGCATCATGGGTCGCGTGGTGCTGGACGACGTGGTGGACCCCTATTCCAAGCAGGTCATCGTCCCCGCTGGTACCCTCCTCACCGAAGAACTGGCCTTCCACATCGAGACCTCGGGCATCGTGGCCGTCAAGATCCGGTCCGTGCTCACCTGCGAAGCCCGCCGCGGCGTCTGCGCCATGTGCTACGGCCTGAACCTGTCCACCGGCCGCATGGTCGACCTGGGCGAGGCCGTGGGCGTCATCGCCGCCCAGTCCATCGGCGAGCCCGGCACCCAGCTGACCATGCGAACCTTCCACGTGGGCGGCGCCGCCAGCCGGACGTCGGAGAAGTCCACCCACGAGGCCCAGATCGCCGGCATCGTCAAGCTCGACGGCATCAAGTACGTGGAGAAGGCCGCCGCCGCCGACTCCGACGCCGGGACCGAGCTCATCGCCATCAGCCGTTCCGGCAACATCCTCGTGGTGGACGCCAGCGGAAACGAGCGCGAGCGCTACAAGATCGCGCCCGGCGCCATCATCCGCGTGCGCGACGGCGAGGCCGTGGAACCCAAGACCGTCCTGGCCGAGTGGGACCCCTACAACGACTACCTCATCTCCGAGAAGGCCGGCGTCGCCGACTTCAAGGAATTCGACCTGAACTCCAGCTACCAGGAAGAGAAGGACCAGATCACCGGCCGCTTCCGCAAGCGCGTCATCGATCCCACCGACGACAAGCTGCACCCCCACATCAACGTCAAGGGGGACAACCACAAGGTCCTCCAGCGCTACAACATCCCCACCGGCGCCTACGTGGAAGTGGAGGACGGCCAGGAGATCCTGCCCGGCGACGTGCTCGCCAAGACCCCCCGGCAGCAGGCCAAGACCTCCGACATCACCGGCGGTCTGCCCCGCGTCACCGAGCTCTTCGAAGGCCGGAAGCCCAAGGACCCCGCCATCATCAGCAAGGTCACCGGCCTGGTGAAATACGGCAACCGCGTCCGCGGCAACCAGAAGGTCATCGTCGAGAACGAGCAGGGCGACCGTGAGGAGTACCTCATCCCCCGCGGCAAGCACATCCAGGTGCAGGACGGCGACGAAATCCAGGCGGGCGAAAAGCTCACCGAGGGCGCCGTCAGCCCCCACGACATCCTGGAGATCCAGGGCGACAAGGCCCTCCAGGCCTTCCTGCTCAACGAGGTCCAGGAGGTCTACCGGGCCCAGGGCGTGACGATCAACGACAAGCACATCGAGACCATCATCCGCCAGATGATGCGCTGGGTGCAGATCACCGACGTGGGCGACACCCCGCTCATCGTCGACGAGAAGGTGGACAAGCACCGCTTCAAGGAGATCAACGAGCAGGCCCTCAAGGACAGCGGCGCCCCCGCCACCTGCGAGCCCCAGCTCCTGGGCATCACCAAGGCCGCCCTCACCAGCGAGTCCTTCATCTCCGCCGCCTCCTTCCAGGAGACGACGAGGGTGCTCACCGAAGCCGCCCTCGAAGGCCGCGTGGACTACCTCCGCGGCCTGAAGGAAAACGTCATCCTGGGCCGCCTCATCCCCGCCGGCACCGGCATGGCCCTCTACCGCAACCTCGAAACCGAAGAAGGCCAGTACCCCGAAGTGTCCGACACGGACAACCTGGGTATCGACGACTTCGACGACGAGTACAGCCGGATGGCGCAGCATGTCGAGGAACTGCAGGGTATGAGTGAGGTCGAGGGGGAGGATCTTTAATCTCTAATCCTGGCCATTGAAGGGCGGCAAGCGCACCAGATGGTTCTGCTTGCCGTCCTTCAATGTTAGACTGTTTCGGAACCGAATCTGTGTGTGCTCCGATTCTGTTAATTTCATTATTATTGGGGTTGTCTTGATTCCACAATGGCTTTGGCAGCTCAAGCGACCGCTTCAAGTCGGGTTCATTGTGGCCGTCTGCGTTGCTGTCTTGTCGATCCTGATGCCAAATTACTATAGGTCAGAGGCTCGAATCCTCCCCGTGCAGACGCGGTCAAACAGTGGAGGGCTGGGTGCCCTGGCAGCCGCTGCGGCTGCATTTGGGGTTTCGACGGCGGGATCTGACGGAAATGATGCAAATTTCGTCGACATTCTTAATAGTCGGTGGCTTCGTGAGCGACTGCTCACGTCCGAATTTCAGTTCAAGGCCAGATCATGGCGCTTTGGCGCTTTGAAAGCGCAAAGGACTACCCTTAAACAGTTTCTTGGCACAGAGAATGTCGACCGAGGCCTTAAAGCGCTCGCGCCGATGATTCGGGTGTCCAAGGATGCAAAGTCCTCGGTAATCACTTTGGCCGTTGAGTCAACGTCACCAACCTTGTCTCAGCAGGTCGTCCAGGAATCCCTCCGCCTGTTGGAGGCGTTCGTCCAGGAAAAGGGGCGGACAAGGGGTAGCGCGAAGGCACTCTTCTCGGCAGCCCGCCTAAGCGAATCCAGGGCGGAGATGAGCCAGGCGGAAGAACAATTCCGCTTGTTCCTGGAATCCAACCGAAATTACCTCACCAGTTCCGATCCGTCCGTGCGGCTGAAGGGAGCTCGCCTCGAGGCTGAACTCAAGCTTAGGCAACAACTCGTCACGACTTTAGCTATGAATCGTGAGCAGGCCCTGATGGAAGAGAAGAACGATATGCCTATCCTGAACGTCATGGACTATGGCAATATCCCAGACGAAAAAAGTCGGCCTGCCCGATTGACAATGATCCTGGTGTCCTTCGTGCTTGCTCTGGGGGGCACTCTTGTTTACCAAAATAGGTCCTGGCTCAGAGAGCATTTGTTGGAGTCCGAGGAATCGTTCCGTTCATCAATAACCAGTCCTGAGGGGGATGCATGAAAGGGGTAGTTCTGGCGGGGGGCACAGGTTCGCGTCTTTATCCGCTCACGAAGGTCACGAACAAGCACCTCCTCCCGGTTGGGTATGCCCCCATGCTCTGGCACCCCGTGTGGAAAATGAAGCAGGCCGGCATTGAGGAAATTCTTATTGTGACTGGGACCGAGCACATGGGAGATGTGGTCGGATGCCTTGGGAGCGGAAAGGATTTCGGCTGCCGTTTCACATACAAAGTCCAGGATGAGGCTGGCGGCATCGCCCAAGCATTGGGTCTGGCTGAGAACTTTGCCGGCGCGGACAACCTTTGCGTCATCCTAGGTGACAACATTTTCGAAGATGATCTCAGCGCCCAGGTCCGGGCTTACGATGACCAGGGAAAGGGGGCGCGGATAATGCTGAAAGCCGTGCATGATCCCCAGCGATACGGCGTTGCGGAACTGGTAGGGGAAAGGGTGGTAGGGATCGAGGAAAAGCCTCGAGAACCGAAGTCCAACATGTCCGTGACCGGGATTTATTTTTATGATGCTGGTGTCTTCGGAATCATCCGCGGAGTCAAGCCTTCCGGGCGGGGTGAAATGGAAATCACAGACGTCAATAATGCGTATATTTCTCGTGGAGAGATGTCATTCGGGATCTTTCAGGGATGGTGGACAGATGCGGGGACGTTCCCGAGCCTGGCGCAGGCGAATAAATTAGCAATTGAGGGCAGCATGCCGTTCCCTGACTTACCACGGAGAGTCTGATGGAATTCAAGAAGGGCCCCATCGAGGGTGTTGTTATTAAACCCCTGGTAAGGTTCCTGGACGAACGTGGCTGGCTAGCTGAACTATTTCGGCACGATGAGGTGAACCCCGAATTTCATCCTGCGATGAGCTACATCAGCATCACGAAGCCAGGTATCCTCCGGGGGCCCCACGAGCACGTAGATCAGGCTGACCTCTTTTGCTGGGTAGGGCCAGGTGACTTTAAACTGACTCTTTGGGATAACCGCCCTGAAAGTCCGACCTACCTGAACCGTATCGAGGCGTATCTAGGGGCGAACAACCCAGGATCGGTCATCGTGCCGAAGGGCGTCGTCCATTGCTACCGTTGCGTAAGCGTGGAGCCGGGTTGGGTCGTGAACTGCCCGAATCGCCTCTTCGCCGGCGAGCTCAAGCGTGAGCCCATCGACGAGATCCGCCACGAGGATGACCCTGCGAACCCATTCGTCGTCGATGAGCGCGTCAGGCGCGCGCATCTGGGTTAAGCATGGCCAGGATCCTTGTCACCGGTGGCTCCGGTCAGCTTGCATCCGCGATCATCAGGACTTGGAAGGGGGATGAACTGGTGGTCCCCGACGAGGCGGATCTTGACCTTAGTCGTCCCGATTCGATTCAGAATATGGTCGCGCAAATACGTCCCCAAGTTGTTATAAATGCTGGAGCTCTCACAGTCGTCGACCGTTGCGAAACGGAGGTGGCCTTGGCGAACCGGATCAATGGCCAAGCGGTGGGTTGGCTAGCGGAGGCATGCTCCGAAGTCGGGGCGCTCCTGGTTCAGATCAGCACGGATTACGTGTTTGATGGTAAAAGCCCTAACCCTTACCGAGAAACCGATGAGCCTAACCCCCAGTCAGCATATGGGCGGTCCAAGTTGCTTGGTGAGCAGGAGGCTGTTCGCGCTCCCGAACATCTCATTGTGCGAACTGCTTGGCTCTTCGATGCCTGGGGAAAGAATTTCTATCGGACGATGCTGAATGCAGCCGAGCAGGGAAGAAACCTCAAGGTGGTTGCGGATCAGTTCGGGTGTCCAACCACTTGTCGGGCACTCGCTCGTCAACTCCAGGTCGCTGTCGGAGAAGGTTGGCGGGGTTTGGTCCACGGTACTTGCCGGGGAGAGACAAGCTGGTATGGCTTCGCAGCCGAGATTTTTCGCCAATCGGGCATTGAGGCTCGCCTGAGCCCCTGCACTACCGCCGATTTCCCGGTCCTTGCACCGCGCCCCGCAAATTCAGTTCTTGATGGATCACGGCGTTCGGAACTGGGGACGGACATCATGTGCACCTGGCAGGATGCCCTGACCGAGGTGATCCAGCATCCCGACTTGTAGAAGGATTACGAATGTCCGAATCCATCCTGATTACTGGAGGCGCCGGATTCATCGGCAGCAACCTCGTGCATCAATGGCATCGGGAGCACCCGGCAGACCGGATCCTGGTTCTAGATAAGCTCACCTATGCTGCCGACCCTACCCAGATCGCCGGGCTCGAGGGCGTGGATTTGGTCGTGGGGGATATCCAGAACCTGGAACTCATTCGCCACCTCCTTGAGCGTCATCATGTGAGCAAGGTATTCCACCTGGCAGCAGAAAGCCATGTGGATCGCAGCATCACGGGGCCTGCAGCCTTCATTCAGGCGAACATCGTAGGGACGTTCACAATGCTGGAGGCCGCGCGCCAGGTTTGGGCGGGTCAGAAGGAGTGCCGATTCCTCCACATCAGCACGGACGAAGTTTACGGATCACTCGGAGAGACTGGCAAGTTTCACGAGAAAATGGCCTACGCGCCGAACAGCCCTTACAGTGCCAGCAAGGCAGGCAGCGACCACCTCGTCCAGGCGTACCATCACACTTATGGGCTAAATACGGTCCTGACTAACTGTTCCAATAATTATGGCCCCCGGCAGCACCCCGAGAAGCTGATCCCCCTTGCGATAACCCGCATGGCCAAGGGCGAGCCCATTCCCATTTATGGAGACGGCCTTAACATTAGAGACTGGCTATTTGTGGAAGACCATTGCACTGCTTTGGCGCTGGTCATGAAAAATGGGCAGGCGGGAGAATCCTATTGCGTGGGTGGGGACAATGAGCAGACCAACCTCGCTCTTGTGGACCTCCTTTGCGATCTTGTAGATCGGCAACTAGGCCGGCCTTCCGGGACGAGCCGAAATCTAAAGACTTTCGTACAAGATCGTGCCGGACACGATCGCAGGTACGGCATCGACGCTAGCAAGATCCACAACCAACTGGGCTGGGTCCCGGCCACCGGATTTGCAAAGGGTTTGGAAGCGACGGTCGAATGGTATCTAGGCCGGTAGCCTATCCCAGTGAACCTTCAATCCTTAATAACGAACAACCAAATCGCGCAAAGGAATTTCCATGGCTGAAGTTAAAAAGGCTCTAATAACCGGCATCACCGGGCAGGATGGAAGCTATCTCGCAGAGTTCCTCTTGGGCAAAGGCTATGAGGTTCACGGTATCATGCGTCGGGCTTCGACCTTCAATACCAGTCGCATTGATCATCTCCATATGGGACCTCAGGCGAACCCCAACTTTCATTTGCACTATGGTGACTTGGCAGACACTGGGTCGCTCCGCGACGCGCTGGACCAGGTTCTGCCCGACGAGGTGTACAACCTTGGTGCCCAAAGCCACGTGCGCATAAGCTTCGACCAACCGGAATACACAATGGATACCACCGGCACCGGGGTGCTGCGGCTGCTTGAATCAATCCGGAATTACCAAAAGCATGGCGGAAGGCCTGTTCGCTTCTACCAGGCTGGGTCCAGCGAGATGTTCGGTTCTGCCAAGCCCCGGCAGCATGAGGGAACTCGTTTCGAGCCCAGGTCCCCCTATGCATGCGCAAAGGTGGCAGCTCACTACCAGGTGATCAACTACCGGGAAAGCTATGGGCTCTTTCTTTGCAATGGCATCCTTTTTAATCACGAAAGCCCAAGGCGGGGCGAGAATTTTGTGACCCGAAAGATCACCCTAGGTGCTGCCCGAATCAAGAAGGGTCTGCAGAAAAAACTAGTGCTGGGCAACCTGGAGGCCAAGCGGGACTGGGGGTTTGCTGGGGATTATGTTCAGGCCATGTGGCAGATGCTGCAAGCTGACAAGCCGGACGATTATGTCATTGCCACCGGCATCTCGATCTCGATCCGGGATTTCCTCGACCTGGTCTTCTCTCAGCTAGACCTGGACTGGCATGAGTTCGTTGAGATCGACCCGCGCTTCTTCCGTCCCGCTGAGGTGGACCACCTGGAGGGGGACTCCAGCAAGGCCCAGCGGCTCCTTAATTGGAGACCCGCAATGGATGTCAAATCTCTTGTCGCCAAAATGCTGGACAATGACCTCCGATTGGCAGAGCAAGAGCAGGTCATCCGGGATGCTACCAGTTCAGGGCTGATCCGCAGTGAGAAGGTGCGGGCCTGAGGTTCAAAGCACCATGGATGCTTCGAAGATGATTCCAGGGGATCGTGTATGGCAGTGATCGGCTCGGCCCTGCTTGTCAGGCTTGCCCGCCTTCGGTCCCTAATCCGGTTGACCCCATTCGACCCCTCCACGGAGGAAGGACGATCGAACGAGCGTTACCGAAAGATCGTTCTGAACGCTGCAACGAACCTTTTGGCCCGGGGAACCAACATGCTGGTCGGGCTTGTGTCGGTGCCGCTCGTTCTGTCCTACGTGGGCAAGGATCTATTCGGGTTTTGGGCTGCGATCACTTCCTTCGTGACCTGGGTGAGCCTTTTTGATTTTGGTTTGGTCAACGGTTTGGTGAATGTCATCTCCGAAGCCAATGGTCGGGACGACCGGAGGACGGCCCAGGCCTGTGTCTCGACCGCCTTTTTTATCCTTGCCACGATAATGGTCGTGGGAATCGTCGCGGTCCTGATTTTGGCACCCACCGTTGGTTGGGCCCAGGCCTTCGGGGTGAGTGGCCGGTTGGACAGTTCGTACGTCAAGTGGTGCGTCCTCGCTGCCCTACTTCCGATCCTTGCAGGTTTGCCGCTGTCCATCGTTCGCCAAATCTATACGGGTTACCAGAAAGCCTACCTTGGGAACATTTTCATGATCCTGGGGTCCATCGCTACTCTGGGGGGAATGTACGCTTCCCTCAAGGTGGGACTTAGCCTTCCATGGTTAATTCTGGTTTTTACCGGCTGCAACATTGTTTTCGTGCTTTTCAACTTCTGTTACTTAGTGATTTGGGAAATGCCCTGGCTGAAGCCAGGTTTCCGGTACATCTCCCGACCTGCCATTCGCCGGCTTATGGCGAGCTCCACCCCAATCTTCCTCTACCAAATAGGGGCCCTGCTGGTGAACAATTCCCAACCGATGGTCATGCTTCACTACACCAACCTGACCACGGTTGCGGACTATTCCATCATCATCAAGCTCCAGGTCGTTCTTTCAGGGGTTCTGTTGTGGAGCACCAACTCCTTTATCCCTACGTTTCGGGAGGCAAGGGAGCGAGGTGACTTTGCGTGGATGCGGTTGAGCTTCAGACGAATGGTAACGCTTCGGATGGTGCTTGCCATTCTGGTCTCACTCGTGCTTTTCGTCCTGGGAAACCGCCTGATCACCCTGTGGCTCCGGCAGAACTCGGTGCATTTCGGATCCGCTGTTTGGCTTGCAATGAGCATCTCCATTATCGGGGCCGCATGGGTCAGCGCCTATGGGGATTTCCTGACCGTAATGGATATCATTTGGGTCCAAGTTGTTATGGTCATCCTAAATGGCCTTGGGACCGCCATCTTCACAATCCTTCTTGCCCCGAGGTTTGGGGTGCTCGGTGCCATCATTGCCGTCAGTCTCGTGAACGTGGCCATCATAAGTTGGGTGGTGCCACTTATCGCCAAGCCGGTCCTTTGGGCTGATCTCCGCATGAAAGAAAGGGTGAACCTATGATCCGGATTCCTGTTGCCATTCCCGACCTGAAGGGGAACGAAGAGAAATACGTCAGTGAGGCTGTCCGAAGCACTTGGATCTCTTCGTCAGGGCCGTTTGTTGAGAGGTTTGAAAAGGAGTTCGCCACCCTTTGCGAGACTCGCTCGGCGGTCAGCGTTGCCAACGGGACCGTGGCCTTGCATGTGGCGCTCCTGGCCCTTGGCGTGCGCCCGGGGGACGAGGTAATTGTGCCGTCTCTGACCTACATCGCCACCGCAAATGCGGTGCGTTATGTGGGGGCAGAACCCGTGTTTATTGATGTTGACCCGGCAACCTGGTGTCTGGATCCGGGAAAGATAGAGGCAGCCATCACCCAGCGGACCCGGGGCATCATTCCGGTCCATCTTTATGGGCACCCAGCAGACATGGACGCCATCAACCACATTGCGGCCGTGCACGGCCTTTGGGTCCTGGAGGACGCGGCTGAGGCCACCCTGGCTCGCTATAAAGGTAAGGCAGTGGGTGGTTTGGCTTCCATGGCGACCTTTTCCTTTTTCGGCAATAAGATCTTTACCAGCGGGGAAGGTGGCGCAGTGACGCTTAACGATCCCCAACTTGAAACCCGCCTACGGCTCCTCAAGGGCCAAGGGGTAGATCCAACCCGGAGGTATTTCTTCCCAATCACTGGATACAACTTCAGGTTGACGAACATTGCCTGCGCCTTGTTGTGTGCTCAGTTGGAACGTCGGGAGGAGATCATCGGGCGGCGCAAGGAGATCTATGCGGCGTACGAGAATCGGTTGGCCGGAATTCCGGGAATCGGATTCCAGCCGGTTGCACCATGGGCAGAAGTGGCTCAATGGCTGTTTTGCATCACGGTATCGGAAGAGGCGTTTGGCTGCTCCCGGGAAACCTTAATGGCCGAACTTGCGGATGCGGGAGTTGATTCTCGGCCCTTCTTCGTACCGCTCCACCGACTCCCCCCTTTCCAGCGGGAAAGCCTTAGTCGTGGCGAGAACCTCCCCGTGACGGACCACCTAAGCCAGATCGGCCTCAATCTTCCTACCTACACGGGCCTAAAAAATGAGGACATTCGTTTCATCACTGACACGATTCGGCAGATCAAAGAAAGATATTAGTCATTTCTTGGGCCTAAACAGAAACTGAATCGGCACCCCTATGGCGGAAGCGCCGGGGGGGATGGATCGGTTGGCGAAGGACGACGCGCCCAAAGTCGCCCAAGCGCCGATTTGCACGCGGGGGGCAGCGACACAATTCGACCCAAGCATGGCGCCCTCTTCCGCTCTGACCCAACCTGAAATACGGGCACCGGGGCAGGCCTGAGAGAAGTCGCCCAGGTCAGAATCGTGGCCGATGGAGCATCCGTGGTTGATGATCACATGGCGCCCCAGCTTTGCACCGGGGGAAAGGATGCTGCCCGCACCTACATAAGTGCCGGCACCGATGGTCACCTCCGGAGCCACGATCACGGATGGGTCAACAACAGTGAACGGAATCAGACCCAGGTCCTCGCAAAACTCACAGGCTTTCTTGCGTCGTTTGTTGTCCCCGATGGCGCAGATGAAATGTGTGGGGGTGTCGGCCCTCCCGTCTAAAATTTCCGCTCGCTCTACGCCCAAATAGGGAAGGCCATCGACGACTGACTCCTGGTCAGGAGAGGGCAAGTCGGTAAAGCCGACAAATTCCGCTGTCCAGTTCTGAGACAAAGCCTGGGCACGCCTTGAAGCCCAAAGGACTTCCCTCCCGAATCTTCCGAACCCGACCAGGATCACCCTTTCGTTGGCCATGGAGGCAGCTCCTTTATGTTTGAATAAAAATTAGCCCGGAGACGGCAACGGTGCTCATTGAGAGATATCTTGAATGAATCTCACCGCCGGCGGGTTCAGCGTCAAAGGCTCAATGCGGTATACGACCCCCTCCTTCCCCTGGAGGGGGGTCCCGGAGAAGCCCATATCTGTAAACAGGTTGGCAACCATTGCGTTCTTCGCGGTTGGGAGGAAGAGTCCGTCGATTCGAGTTATACCGCGCTCTCGGGCGGCCCCCAAGAGTGCGTTGAACATGAATTGCTCCAATTGGCGCCCAATAACCCGGCAACTCATCAGCCAGGTGTCAAGTTCCCAGACGCTGTCTTCCTTGGGGTGCGGGGTTGCGATCATAATCCCTACCAACCCGTTATCATCGAATTTGTCCTTCAGCCTAAAATAGTGGGTCCAGCCCGCCGGGTCGACCATCATTTGGCGCACATGGGCCTCTGAATGGCGCCTTGTGGTGAGGTTGAACTGATTTGTTTTCCCGATTAGTTGCACGATCCGGGGTAGCCAGTGCTCGTCGAAAGGGCCGTGTTCACAAGTCATGGCAAGACCGGCCAGGAAAGAATCAAGAGATCCTTGGTCGGACCGGAAAGCTTCCCGCTCCAGATTTTTCAGATAGTTGCGACTCCTCTCCAGATCCTCACTGGAGAGCGAGTCCGCATCGAAATAACCGGTGCCGTCAAGGATCTCGACGTAACAAGCGGGGTCGGACCCAATTTCAGGTACAGAAACCTCCGGTAATTCCTGCCTGACGAATGCTCGTTCTGTTGGGTTGTCGTCCACAAAAACGAAGCTGTCCAGCCCAAGATTCAGGCTTCTGGCCATGGCCCGGAGGTTGGCGGGCTTGTCCTGCCAGTTCGCAAAGAAGGCTGCGAAATCTTCCAGCTTCAGATGCATGGCTTCGTGCTGGAGGAAGGGAGCCTTCGCATCAGCCTCGTTATTTTTGGAACACACCCCTAGGAGGATCCCTCGTTCCTTCAACTGCGCTGCATAGCGCTGGAAGGCCAGATGAGCTTCTCCGGTTGCAGAGGGAGGGCCTACCTGGATTCCCTTTAGCCCTTCCTCGCCTATCACCCCGCCCCATAAAGTATTGTCCAAGTCCAGGACCAAAACTTTCTTTGTCAGACCAAGGCCGGCCCGGATTCGGGCGACAATGCCGTCCACAAAGGTCGGGAGTCCATTGGGAGCGGGGTACTGTTTCGCGAGGTGCCAGTAGCTGGCATCGGACCAAGCACGCTTGCCATACGAGGCGGCCAGATGGTCTAGGTTCAGGACAGACACATGATGGGTTCGAGCCTCTTCAAGGATCCTCTCATTAAGGTTCCTAATGACGGAAGCTCGGCCTCCAGGGAGGATATGGCTCAGGTGTCCCGCTGCGTCGATCGCCGGAATTTCGAAATTCGCCTGGATGATTCGAACTGGTACACGCGCGAGGATGGTTCGCCACACTTCCACCGTCTCGGCGGCCAATTCTTGGGCCCGGAGGTTCGGTTCCGCAACCAGGAAAGGAAGGTCTAGTTCTCGCCAAGTCGGCAGTAGAATCACCATTTCCGGACCAAATGCATAGAATGGTGATCCGGGATCAAGGATGGCTTGCCTGTAAGCGCCGTACGGTGGTGTGAATATGTCGGCCCAGATTCCTTCCCGAAACAGGCCCAGACGAAGGAGGGGGACCAGGAGATCGGTCGTATAGGGGTGCAGCACCGCGAGCTTCAGGGTCCGTGAACAACCATGGGCGGCAACATCTTTGAGCCGCATTAGCTGCTTGGCTGCGCGTGTAAGGAATGCGAAATCCCGAGAGCCCTGAATGGCTCTACGAAGGAGACCGCATGCTTCCGCTTTCCCACCCTGGGCTGCAAGAAGCCTAGCCAGGTCCAATAGGATGTGCCCCTGTTCCCCGCCCCCGGCCTCCTCCAACTTTCGGTAAAGTCGGGTGGCCTCCGGTAGATCTCGGCTCATTTCGTTGATTAGGGCTAATAGGTGAAGCCCCAGGGGTGCCCGCTCTATCACCTCCCGATGCAATGCCAGCTCTTTGGCGAAGCTGTGGGAGCCCAGGATACCCTTCGTCTCCAGGTGAGCAATTATTGCGGTCACAAGGCCCCTGTCGAGTCTTGGGTGGGCCTGGGCGAGTTCGGCTAGGAACGAAGCGGGGCCTCTGGAATGGCTATTGAGCATCCAGACTGCCACCTCGGGGGTCAGGCGTTCGGGGAAGGTCGTTGCGGGGCTGGAAGGATCGCCGTTCATGGGAAGGGCTCAGGCGCGGGCCTTGAGGGCGGCGAGGAAGTCGGCAACGCTACGGATGTGGGCCACCTCTTCGGTGGTGAAGCGCATCTCGAAAACCTCCTCCACTGCCAGGACGAGGTGCACCTGGGCGACGCTGTCCCATTCCGGAAGGGTGGCATGGGATGTCTCTGGGGTGATCACCAGGGTAGGGTCATCGAAGAATTCGCGGAAGATTGCCTGGAGTTTTTGGAGAGGGCTCATCGGCTGGGCTCCTTGATGGGGCGGGGGAGAATGGATGCCAAGGAAAGAGGCCCTTCGCCTGCTTCCACGAGTTCGGTGAGAAGGCCGGCGCGATCCATGAACCATGCGATGCACCGGCCACCAAAAGCAACTGCAGGGGTTGGACCCGAGAGCAACAACTGCCTTCCCTCACGTAGGTGGGCGATGGCCGCGGCGAGGCATGAAACCTCGTAGCAAAGGTGATGTAATCCCTCCCCGCGCTTGGCGAGTGCGTTGAAGAGCTTGCTTTGCTCATTCTCTGGCGCTACAAGTTCCAGCCAGTGCTGGGCATGGGGGAGACGAAGAAATCGTACCCGGGCCGTTTGAATGGGGTCATGGATGATTTCGCTTTCGATCTGGTACCCGTACCGGGTGAGCTGCACCTGGGTGGCGCTTTCAACGTCCTTCACGAGGAGGCCGATATGGTGAAGTTCATAGGTTGGTTGGGTCATAGGCACTTAATGAGCTGTGAGGCCGCCGTCTACCACCAGCGCCGTTCCGGTTATCCATCGGGCCCCAGGCGAAAGGAGGAACTCGGCTGCAGCAGCCACATCATCTGGGAGGCCGATGCCCAAAGGATGGTCCTTGCGGATGACCTCCTGCTGCTCCGGGGACAGTTTCTCCAGGAAGGAACGACTCTGGGGAGTATCCACTACCCCCGGCAGGATGACATTAACTCGAATCTTTCTCGCCGCGAATTCCGTGGCCGCAACCCGAGTTGCGGCTAACAATCCGGCCTTGGCGGTGGCGTAGGCGAATGAACCCGGACCACCCTGAAGGGCTGCGGCAGAGGAAATGAACACGACGCTGGCCCCGGACTTGGGGAAGGCGCGATGGGCAATGCCTTCCCGCAGAAGATACAGGGCGGACTTTAGGTGCGAGTCAAGCATCTCCTGAAACTGGCTCCCCGAAGTCACCTGAATAGGCCGGAGCCAGTGGATGCCCGCAAGGTGGACGATGCCTCCCAGTTGAATCCCTTGATTCCGGAGCCGGGCGAATAGGGCACTCACTGCGGCCTCGTCCGTTAGGTCGGAACACTCAACCTGGGCCCCGGGAACACCGGCTGCAACTTCATCCAAGGGGCCCGAATGCCGGCCCACCAGCACTAACTGCGTCCCGGAAGCACCTAGTCGCAGAGCGAGGGCCCTTCCGATCCCTGAGCCAGCGCCGGTCACGAGGGTCGCAAGCCTACCTGGCAATTGGGCTTCATTTGGCATAATCAACAAGTTCCATGTGTGAGGGGGCCATTCCGTCGGGCCACTTGATCGCAAGCACGCCCCAAGACAAGCCAACACCGAAAGAGGCCAGTAGGGTGCGGCTCCCAGGCTTAATTGCGCCCTGACGCCATGCTTCAGCCAGCAACATTGGGGTGGAAGCACCGCTGGCGTTTCCAACCTTGTCCATGAAGTAGAACCGCTTTTCAGGTGGCACCCTAAGCGATTTGTAGATCATATCCACCATCGTTCGATTTGCCTGGTGTAGCAAGACCAGATCAAAATCTTCCACGCTCATCGAATGCTTTTGAAGGCCAGCCTTGATGGCATCCGGAACCTTGTGGAGTGAAAAATGGAATACGGCAGGCCCATTCATATAAAGATGTTCCTGGCTGCGAACAATGCCAGATTCATCTTCGAATTCTTTGGCGGTCTCGACTGTTCTGGGATTTCTCCCCCCACCTGCTGGTATGACTAGGTGCTCCCAGCCAGTGCCATCAGTGCCAAGTTCAGCCCAGAGGATGCCGTTTCCCTCCTCGCAGGGTTCGATCAGGCTTACGACAGCAGCATCGCCATGGAGGGGGACGAGGCCCCGATCCTTGGGGTGGATCAGGGTTGTAATGGCCTCGGCGTTTATGACCAAGGCTTTACGGAATCCCCCCAATTCAACCATGGAGGAGGCCACGCGGGCCGCGTAGGGGAACGCGGAACAGCCCAGGTTCAGGTCAAAGGAAGCGCAGGTTTGCGGTAGGCCTAATCGGCCATGGAGTACGCAGGCCGTTGCGGGCAGTTGATAGTCTCCCGTCTGGGACGCGAAGATCAGGAGATCGATCTCAGAAGGGTCGATCCCACGAGCGTCCAGGAAGCGGCGCGCGGCGCAGAACCCGAGATCGGAAGCGGTCTGTCCAGGTTCAACTACTCGGCGTTCTTGGACGCCGGCCATCTTTACGATTGAGGCGATAGCTTTTTCTCCGAACCTGGATTCCAGATCGGCATTATTCAAGACTTTGGTGGGAAGGCAATAGTGCATGCCTGTAATGGTTGTGGCCAAGGGTGCACCTCGTGTCTAATCAATTCTCAAGTGTGCCGTAACGAGCGATCAGGTGTTCCACATCACCAATGGTTTTAAGAGCGGCGAGTTCTCCAGGCGAGCATACAACCTGGGCATCCTCTTCAAGTCTTACCATCAATGTCAAAGCGCAGACCGAATCGTAAGAGGGAAAATCATAAAGGCTGGTCTCCGGCAGAATCGCGTTCGTTTCCGTCTCTAGGAGATCTGCCATCATTTGAATAAATTCGTCTCGTTTCATTTTTTCTCCTGTTTTGAACGATTCGAGTTTGGGGGTTGGTCTTTTGGTTGGAATTTTAGGCAAAGTTGTTGGATTCTGTACGAATTTTCGGGGCTCGGTGCTAGGATCTTTGGAAGTCCATTTATTGAGTTCATCCGACCACGCTCAACCCTCTTGCCGTATATTGCATTCCACCGGACATTATACAGGGTGCATCTGGGTTCGTCGAACGCCATTGATGGAAGGTTGGACTTGGGGACCTCGTGTTCCGGGTTTCCGGGGTGGTCGGGGGAAATTTGCCATTGAAGGCAGAGGCGCCACGGGTTTCCGGTGCTTCGGAACGGCGTCGACTTGAAAATAGTTTCAAGAGTTGGTATTTTAACGGCAGTAGAGGAGTTGGAATTTACCTGTATCACGCATTATTTCCTTGAGTCACCGATGTGGGAAAGCGATTGGGGTTTGAAATGACAGGGCTTCGGGTATGCATTGATGCTCGGCTGATTGCGGGTACCGCAGGAGGCGTCGAGCAGTTCATTATTGGATTGGCCCAAGGCCTCTCCCGTCTTGAAGACGGCGAGGAGACATATCATTTCCTTGCCTATGAAGGAGCAGACGAGTGGATACTTCCTCACCTGAAGGGACCTTGCCGGGTTCTGCATGGGCCTTCGAGGCCGGTCGAAAAGGGGTGGATCAAGGCCTTTCGTAACCGTCTGCCATGGCTTCATGCCGTATGGAAGCGCATCTATCCGGTCTCGGAACGTTGGAGTGTCCGGCGATTGTGGTCAGATGGGACCATCGAGCGAGAAGGAATGGATATTATGCATCAGACGATCCCATATTCTTTCTTGACTCGAGTTCCTTCGATATATCATCCACACGATTTACAGCATATTAATCTTCCGCAAAATTTCTCTTTGTCCCAGCGTATCATGCGCGAAATCCTATTCCGCACATTTTGCTGGCGGGCCAACACGGTATCTGTGGCCTCAACGTGGGTGAAGCAGAATGTAATCGAGAATTACAAGCTACCCGAAGAAAAGGTGCAGGTGGTGCCGTTTGCACCGGTAATGGCGATGGGGGATCTTGGGCCCACGGAAGTTGAGGCCATTAAGGCTAAATTCAATTTCCCAGATGCTTTTATTTTTTACCCCGCCCAAACCTGGGTTCACAAGAATCACGTGCGCCTCTTGGAGGCTCTGAAAATATTACGCGATAAATATGGACTTATTGTCCCGTTTGTATCCACGGGCAGAAAATACGAACCTTACTTTCCGACTATTGAGGCCAAAGTCAAGGAGCTCGGATTGGAGGATCAGGTCCGGTTCTTGGGGCATGTCACGTTGGAGGAACTCAAGTACATATACATGGCCTGTCGGTGCGTGGTGATACCGACGCTGTCGGAGGCTGGTAGCTTCCCCCTCGGCGAAGCATTCCTTGCGGGTGCACCAGCGACCTGTTCCAACATCACCTCTCTTCCTGCTCAGGCTGGAGATGCTGCAGTCATCTTTGACCCATACAATTGTGATGAAATTGCGGAATCGATCCGAACCTTATGGACAAATCCCGAATTGTGCAAAGAGCTTGTGGTGCGGGGCCGCGAACGCATCAGCCAGTTTTCATGGGACAAAACGGCCCATTTATTTCGCGCACACTATCGAAGAATTGGTGGCCGGGACCTGACTGACGAAGATAGGAGGCTTTTGAGTGCCAAGCCCCTGCTATAAGAAATGACTGTCCTCGGAATTTTTTCCCTATTCGGAGCCCTGGTTCTGCTGGGTGCTCTGGCGGGTGTTATTCGCTATCGTACCCCCTTAAACCCTTTGACGTCTTTTTCGCTGATTGACGTAGGAATTTTTATATTATTTTCGGGAGTTGGTGCCCAGTATTTTCAGCTCGATCCACCTTATACGCCGGATGTGGTTGTGAAGACGGCCTGGATTTCCATCGCCTACTTCGCGGGGGGGGTTGCCCCATACGTCGTCCGAAATCGAATTTTTCGGAAAGCATACGAAAAATTCATGCATCGCCTTCGTCTCGACACCCCCATACTGCCTGATCATTTCTCCCCTGCCATCCTGTTGATCCTGGCAACTGGATGGCTGCTCTCATTTATGTCGCTTGCGGTGGTCGGCGGGGGAGGGCTTCTCTGGCTAACGAATACTCGCGAGGCTTATATTACTTACAGAAGCGGTGCGGGTCTCTTTTGGCTTTTGACGCAATGGTTTATTGTGGCGGCAGTGATCTATTATTTGTGGACTCGGCGGCCAAGAAGGGTGAAGCTGTTGGCTGCCGTAGCCTTGGCTTGTTTGGTTTCGTTTCTTACTGGCTCAAAAAATAATATTTTAATAGTTATAGTGTTGGCAGCGACCTATTATCATTTTCTGGTAAAGCGAGTGCCAATCTTGGTGTTCGGCATGCTTTTCGGGGTAATTGCAGTCGGAATTTTTGCGCTAATGGTGTTACAGGGCTCCTATGCTTCAATGGCCGACTCTCTCTCCTATTTTGGCGGGGGTGGGTATTTTGATACCACAGCACAGATAGTTGGACGGATGCCGGAGTTTGGATTTCAGTACGGCAAAGGTTTCCTGTCCTCTCTCTGGTTTTATGTGCCGCGTGCTCTGTATCCTGGCAAGCCCTATGAATATGGAGCGGTTCTATTCTATGGCACCCTTTTTCCCGGTGCGGCAGAGCAGGGCTACACTCCCGGGTACCTGGTTTGGACCTTAGACTACATGGATTTTGGCATCCTTGGAGTCTTCCTGTCTGGCTTCGTGCGTGGCACTTTTCAGCGAGCAGTGTTTGATTATTTCTTGGCCAACAAGAACCGATTCTTTGGATTCTTGGCAGTACTCCAATTCGCCCTCCTGCCTGTGTTTGTTTCAATGTCATTGGCGGTAACAGTGGTTTGGAGCATCGGGCTGCTAAACCTATTTTATCTTGTCAAAAGGACAAAATCGACCAACGGGGGCCCGGGCGGGGTATGCAACAATGGCTTGGTTGATTGATTAATGCGTTTTCTCCCGGGAAACCGGGTTTAGGGAGTTTGGCAATGGGACAAGGTTGTGTTTGTGTAACCGGTGGTTGTGGGTTCATCGGATCCCACCTCACCCGCCTGCTGAGAGAGGAGGGTTATCTGGTTCGTATCTTGGATAACCTTAGTCCTCAGGTCCATGGGAACATTCCTATCGTGGACGCGAGTCTCTTCGGAGACGACGGGGTCACGTTCACGCGAGCTGATATTTTTGACCGGAAGCAAAGGGCCCAGGTCCTTGATGGGGTTGACTATCTAGTCCACTTGGCTGCGGAAACAGGAACGGCCCAGTCGATGTACGAGATTGCTCACTACAACTCTGTTAACTCACAGGGGACCGCCGTTCTGCTGGATCACTTGGTTAATCAGAAGCATTCCATTAAGAAGGTCGTTCTCGCTTCTTCTCGATCGATTTATGGCGAAGGTGCGTACCGCTGCAAGATTTGCGGTGAAGTCACCCCAGAGTCCCGCACCGAGGACGCCATGGGGCGAGGCATTTGGGAACCAAACTGCCCGACTTGCATGGGCCCTTTGGAACTGCTGGCCACATCGGAATCCTCCAGGCCCAAGCCGGCATCAATTTATGCAGCGACCAAGCTGGCCCAAGAGGACCTGGTCCGGATCGCCTGTGGGGCCGTGGGCATCCCCTACGGAATTCTTCGCTTTCAAAACGTTTTCGGTGAAGGTCAGTCCTTGAAGAATCCGTACACGGGAATTCTCTCGATCTTTTCCACCCGCGTGCGCAGAGGAATCGATCTCCCCATTTTCGAGGATGGCCTTGAAAGCCGGGATTTTGTCCACGTGAAGGATGTGGCCAGGGCTATTCACCTTTGCATGAGTTCCGGGGCGGATGCCAATGGTGTGTTCAATGTGGGGTCAGGTATTCCAACGACGGTATTGGACGTGGCCCAGCGACTGATTGGAATTTTCAATAGTCCGTCGCGAATTCAAATCACTGGGCAATACCGGGTTGGGGATATTCGACATTGCTACGCAAACATTTCCGCTTTGGAGAAGGCAACCGGCTTCAAGCCTCAAATCAGCCTTTCGGAAGGTCTGGCGGCATTCGCTAAATGGGTGGAGGGCCAAGCCCTCCCAGAAGACGGATTGGACCGCGTAAATCAGATCCTGGTGGAAAAGGGATTGATGAAATGACATTTAATCAGTTGTTAAAGGCAGATGTAGAACGTCAGTTGTTCTACACCGGCCGACAGGGTAAGGCGGTGACGTTCCTTACGATGATTTCCGCGTGTCTCTCCCCCCGGTTCATCCCGGTTCTGCTGTTTAGGCTAGGGGCTTGGTGCGCCCAACATCATCTTCGACCAGTGGGGAAGCTGTTTTCTCTCCTGAATTTCACATTGTTTGGCCTGGAAATTGCGCTGGATTGTCAAATCGGTCCAGGCCTGTACTTTCCCCACACTTCCGGGACCGTGATCGGCGCCCGCCGAATCGGGGCGAACGCAGTCATCTACCATAACGTAACGATTGGAGCCAAGGTGCCCGACTTGGCCAACGATGGCTCTCTCAGGCCCGAATTGGGAGATGGCGTTTTTCTCGGAGCAGGCTGCAAAATATTAGGACCAATTGCCCTAGGCGATGGTGTGACGGTTGGGGCGAACGCCGTCGTCCTCAAATCGTTTCCGGCTGGCTGCCTTGTTGGCGGTATCCCGGCGTCGCTCCTGCGGGGACCCGATGTGTCTTGACCGGCCTGGGCTAAATGGGGTCAAAGGGTTGGAAGGCGCCAGGATCCTTCTGATTTCCCCTCGGTTTTTCGGATACGAGAAACGAATTCTCGAACGCCTTCGGGAACGCGGCGCCGAAGTTGAGTACGTGGACGACCGACCCGATAACAGCGTGCTTACCAAACTTTCAGTCAGGTTGGATTTAAGCTTCTTCAGGGCGAGGTTCGAAGCATATCATGAATCGGTGTTGAAGAACCTTCAGGGAAGAAAATTCGATCACATTCTTTTTATCGTTCCCGAGACCTGCTCAGTCGCTATTGTAAAAAAATATCAAGAGGCCTTCCCGGAGGCAAAAACTCGTCTCTACATGTGGGATTCCTTCGAGAACAAGGTTCGACTGAAGAAAAATGCAAAGTCGCTGGTCAAGATGTTTGATCAATGCTTCACTTTTGATCGGAAGGATTGTGAAGAATTTGGTATCCATTTTAGGCCGCTCTTTTTCTGTGGTAACACTGCTGAAGCCCCAAGGTCTGGGGCGGAATATGCATTCTCCTTCATTGGCACCATCCACAGTGACCGGTACCGGATTCTCAAGAGAGTCGCTGACCAGGCCAGAACCCTAGGCCAGACTTACTTCCTCTACCCATTCCTTCCGAGCTACCTGCACTACCTTCTCTATAAATGCACGAAGTGGGATGTATTCCGCACACCAAAGAACGTCTTCCAATTCTCCAGCCTTCCTTATGCAGAGGTGTTGCGGGTGATTGCGAATTCCATTGCGATTATCGATATTGAGCATCCTCGACAACGCGGGTTGACAATGCGGACCATCGAAGTCATTGCGTCTGGACGAAAGCTTATCACTACTAATTGCAATGTTAAGGATTACCGGTTCTATTCTCCAGACCGGGTCCTTGTAGTTGATCGAAAGGCCCCTGAACTTCCAAGATCGTTCTTCGATTCTCATGCAGATCCAGTGTGTAAATCATTTCTGTCTGCCTACAGTCTGGACGGCTGGATCGACGATGTATTTGGAGTCAATGGAAGCCAGCGCGAAGTATCGGATTTCTTATTTCATTAAAAGGGATGGGCCCGGGGGGATGTTTCCCCCCGGGCCCAAATCCTGGGTTGACTGTAAAACAGGTGGTTCGTCGGGTATTCGCTGGGTTGAATAGTATGCGGTTAAACCCTATGTATTGGTGGGGTTTTAGCGCATTTTATCTCTATTCAGCCATCAGCGCCTTCCGGCTCAGCTTGATCTTCCCGTTGGCATCAACCGCGATGCACTTGACCATGATCTCCTGACCTTCGGAGACCTCGTCGGCGGGGTTCTTCACGCGGTGGGGGGCCATCTCGGAAACGTGGAGCAGGCCGTCGAGACCGGGCAGGATGGTCACGAACGCGCCGAACTCCACCACCTTGGCCACCCGGCCCAGGTAGGTCTGGCCCACCTCGGCGGTCTGGATGAGGTCGCCGATCATCTTGAGGGCCACGGCCAGCTTCTCCTTGGTGGGGCCGGCGACCTGGCAGGAGCCGTCGTCGTCGATATTCACCTGGCAGCCGCTCACTTCGATGATGTTGCGGATGACGGCGCCGCCCTTGCCGATGACGTCGCGGATCTTTTCCTTGGGGAGCTGGATGGTGTGCATCTGGGGGGCATTGCCGGCGTATTCGGAGCGAGGGGCGGCGAGGACCGAGCCCATGGACTCCAGGAGCTCCAGGCGGCCCTTCTTGGCCTGGTCAAGCGCCTTGGTGAGGATCTCGGTGGTGATGCCGCCGATCTTGATGTCCATCTGGAGGGCGGTGATGCCCTTGGTGGTGCCGGCGACCTTGAAGTCCATGTCGCCGTAGTGGTCTTCCTGGCCGGCGATGTCGGTGAGGACCACGAACTTCTCGCCATCGCTCACCAGGCCCATGGCCACGCCGGCCACGGGGGCCGCCAGCTTGATGCCGGCGTCCATGAGCGCCAGGGTGCCGCCGCAGATGGTGGCCATGGAGCTGGAGCCGTTGCTCTCGGTGATCTCGGAGACCACGCGGAGGGTGTAGGGGTTCTCCTCCTTGGAGGGGAGCACCTGGAAGATGGAGCGCTCGGCGAGCATGCCGTGGCCGATTTCGCGGCGGCCGGGCCCACGGTTGGGCTTGCACTCGCCCACGGAGTAGCCGGGGAAGTTGTAGTGGAGGTAGAAGCGCTTCTCGTACTCCTCCTCGATGCCGTCGATGTGCTGAATGTCGTCCGCGGTGCCCAGGGTGGCGGTGACCAGGGCCTGGGTCTCGCCGCGGGTGAACAGGCAGGAGCCGTGGGCCGCGGGCAGGACGCCCACTTCGATGTTCAGGGGGCGGATCTGGTCGAACTTGCGGCCGTCGAGGCGCGCGCCCTGCTTGAGGATGGCGTTGCGGAAGAGGGTCTCCTTGAGGGTGTCGAAGCTCTCGACCACATCCTTCTTGAGCTCGGGCTTCTCCTTGGTGAGCTCGGCCACGGCTTCCTTCTTCAGGGCGTCAATGGCCTTGTAGCTGTCGATCTTGACCTTCATGGTCAGGGCGGCCAGCAGCTTCTCGGCATACTTGGAGGCCACGAGCTTGTAGACCTCCTCGTTGCGCTCGGCCTTGACGGCGACCATCTTGGTCTTGCCGACCTTGGCGCGGAGCTCCTTCTGGAGCTTCACGAGGGTCTTGATGTTGGCGTGGCCGAACTCCAGGGCCTTGACCATCTCGGCTTCCTGGAACTCGCTGGCGCCGCACTCGACCATCACCAGGGCGTCCTCGGTGCCGGCGACCAGGAGATCCAGGTCGGACTCGGGGCGCTGGCTGACGGTGGGGTTGATGACGAACTGGCCGTTGACGCGGCCCACGCGGACGCCGCCCACGGGGTTGTTGAAGGGGATCTCGGAGATGATCAGGGCCGCGGAGGCGCCGACCATGGCCAGGACGTCGGGCTGGTGGTCACCGTCGAAGCTGATGACCTGGGCCGTGATGACGGTGTCGCCGTTGTAGCCTTCCTCGAAGAGGGGGCGCAGGGGGCGGTCGATGAGGCGGGAGACCAGGGTTTCCTTGGTGGTCTGCTTGCCTTCGCGCTTGAAGAAGCCGCCGGGGATCTTGCCGGCGGAGAACACGGGCTCGCGGTAGTCGACGGTGAGGGGGAAGAAGTCGATGCCTTCCCGGGGTTCCGCGACGCACACGGCCACGAGGACCATCGTGTCGCCCTGGCGGACGATGACGGAGCCTGCAGCCTGCTTGGCGATGCGGCCGGTCTCGATGCTGATGGGGGTCCCGCCCAGGTCGATGCTGACGGTGGTGGGGTTGAATTTAAGGGCGTTCATGGATTCTCCTGGGAGCTCGGTCCCGAAGTGGCTCCCTGATTGCGATCCCTCCATGAAACCCTCCGCCGGAACATATGGGAGGAGGTGGGCTTCCTGCAGAGGTCGCTGCCGACGGGAGCGAACGGATCGGCACGTCAATCCTACCATATTGGGAAATAAGAGGCCCCCCTTCAATGCCTGGGGGTGGGTCAGGGCAGGTACCGGGCCTGTGTCGGAGAGGAGGTCGGACTCCCTCCCGCCGGCGAGGAGGGCTTTTACACCCCAGCTGGGTTTGCCTTTTGCTGGCCGGTTCCCAAATCCCCGTTCGAAAGGGCTCTGGCTGTTGCGCTGCCTGCGGATTGCCCGGTTAGGGTGCGCGGCGCCATTGCTGCATGAAACGAGGTGATTCCATCGCCATCCCAAAGGAAAAATAAGGGGTGGCAAGCGCGGCGCGCGGTCCTCTGCGCGAATGGAGTGGCCATTTTCTCAAGTATTTTTCGGTTCCCAATCTTGCGCGAACCGTAGGATTACCATACTTTCCACGAAGAACCACGGAGGTATGCATGATCATCCGGGCGGAATGGCCGGGCTATGTCATGGGGGTGCTCGTCTCCCCCGGCCAGGAGGTGGAGGAGGATGAGTCTCTAATGCTCCTGGAGGGGACCGACACCGGCCACACGCCCTTCTACGTGAGCGCGCCCGAGTCCGGCAAGATCAAGCGCATTCTCCTCGAGGAGGGGGATTTCGCCGAGGAGGACGACGAGTTGGTGGAGATGGCCGACATGGACTGAGGCAGGGCGCTCCCGGGGGTCCGTTCCTGTAAGATGGGAAGGTTCCTGGAGCCGCCCATGTCATTGCTGATCAAGAACGCACGCCTTGTCGATCCTTCCCAGCAGTGGGATGGCCCCGCCTCGCTCCTGGTGGTGGATGGCCGGGTTGCGGCGGTGGGCGAGAACCTGGTGGACCCCAGGACCGAAGGGGCGGACGTGGTCGACGCGGAGGGCCGGCTTCTGATTCCGGGCCTTGTGGACCTGCACGTGCACTTCCGGGAACCTGGGCAGACCGCCAAGGAGACCATTGAGACCGGGAGCAAGGCGGCGGTGGCCGGCGGTTTCACGGCCGTGTGCGCCATGGCCAACACCAAGCCCGTGAACGACTCGGTGGCCATCACGGAGATGATGCTGACCCGCGCCCGCAAGGCCGGCCTGTGCCGCTACTTCCCCCTGGGCACCGTCACCAAGGGCGCCGCAGGAGAGGAACTCACGGATTACGGCACCCTCAAGGCCTCCGGCTGCGTCGCCTTCAGTGACGATGGCCTGCCGGTGATGAACGCGGCGATCATGCGCCGGGCCCTGGAATACACGGCTTGGCTGGACATGCCCATCGTCGCCCACGAGGAGGACACGAACCTCGCCGCCAAGGGCTACATCAACGAGGGCGCGGTGAGCGCCTACCTGGGCTGCCTGGGCATCCCCGCCGCGGCCGAGGAGGCCATGGTCGCCCGGGACATCGTCCTCGCCGAGCACACCGGAGGCCATCTCCACCTGGCGCACCTGAGCACCAAGGGATCCCTGCGCCTGGTGCGCGAGGCGAAGGCCCGGGGGCTGAGGGTCACCTGTGAGGTGACGCCCCACCACTTCGCGCTCACGGACCGGGAACTGGCGAAGTTCGATTCGGACTTCAAGATGAATCCGCCCCTTCGCAGTCAGGCCGATCTCGAGGCGATCCTGGAGGCCCTGGCGGACGGCACCGTGGACGCCATCGCCACGGACCATGCGCCGCACACCTGGGACGACAAGGAGTGCGAGCTTCGCGATGCCTCCTTCGGCGTCATCGGGCTGGAGACGGCGCTGCCGCTCACCTTGGAGCTCCTGGTGGAGAGGAAGGTCATAACGCTTTCGCGGGCGGTGGACCTGCTTTCTTGCGGCCCGGCCCGGACCTTCCACCTGGACCGCCAGGGGCTCGGGAGCCTCAGGCCCGGTTCGGCCGCGGACTTCGCGCTGGTGGATCTGGACGGGAAGATCACCGTGGACCGCGCCTTCGTGCAGAGCCGGAGCTTCAACACGCCGTTCAAGGGGTGGACGTTGCCCGGGAAGGTCGTGGGAACCTGGGTCGGTGGTGTGAAGGTCTGGGGCTAGCTAGCGCGCACCCTGCCCGAAGATCACGACCCTGACGGTCTTGAGGACGATGTGGCCCCACATCCTCAAGGTCCGGTTCTCGATGAACATCAGGTCGAAGGAGAGCTTGATGCGGGTTCCGTCGATGGAATCCACGTAGCCCTGGGAAACCTGCGCGAGACCCGTGATGCCCGGCTTCACCTGGAACCTCTCGTTGTACCGGGGAATCTCCTTGAGGAAGGAATCCACGAAGGCCGATTGCTCAGGGCGGGGCCCCACCAAGGCCATGTTGCCCATGAGCACATTCCAGAACTGGGGGAGTTCGTCAATCCGGGTCCGCCGCAGGAACTGGCCTCCGGGGAGGATCCGGTCGTCTTCGTGGGCGCAGAATCGGGCGTGGCCGTGATGGTCATGCCGCATGGAGCGGATCTTGAAAATCCGGTAGGGCTTCCCATCCATGCCGATGCGGATCTGCGTGAAGATTGGGTTGCCCTGGTCCACCACCATGACGTAAAGCAGGCTCAGAAGGAGCACGGGCAGGGTGAGGATGAACAGGACCAGGGTCGCAAGCCAGTCGACAGAATAGATCAGATCCAGACTGGCCCTGGCGGGTTCGGCCTGGACGTCCTGGCGGGAAGGGGCGCAATCAACCCCGAGCCTTGAATAATCGAGGGCCAGGGCAATTTTGTTTTCTTCTGCGGGGGTCATTCGGAAACTCGAATTGGGTGGCCGATCGCTGGGATGGAGGATTCCATTCTTGAAAACCAGTCAACGGTCTCCTTCAGGCCATGCTGAAGGTCGGTGACGGGTTCCCAGTCTATTACTTTTTTTGCCAGGGAGGGGTCCAGGATGGACCTAATCTGCTCCCCCTGAATGGGAGGGAAATGGGAAATTCCGGGGTCCACAGGGAGGATTCCCCGAATGCGATCCGCCAATTGGAAGATGGACGTCTCGATTCCGGTGCCGAGGTTCATGACGCCCTGAGGCCGATGGTGGAGGATCAGGAGAGCGGCCCGGGCGAGGTCCTTGGCAAAGACGAAATCCCGGGTCTGCCGGCCGTCGCCGTTGATCCGGAGCGGCTTGCCCTTCAAACCTTGGCCGATGAGCACAGAAACCACCCCTGCCTCGCCACGACCGCCCTGCCGGGGGCCATAGACGTTGGAGAACCGCATCGAGCAGGAGGGAAGGCCCCGGTAGTGGTGAAAGGATGCGAGATATTTATCAACGCTAAGCTTTGCGACCCCATAGGGGGAGCATGGCCGCTCGGGGTGGCTCTCGTCCTGGGCGCCAGCCATGGGTTCCCCGTAGATGGCCCCACCGGACGAGGCGAAGGCGAAGTAGGCTAGCCCGTTCTGCATGCCAAGTTCCAGGAGTTTCAGGGTATTGATGATGTTCTGCTCGGCATCCAGGATGGGGTTGGCGGCGCTGACGCGCACATCGATCTGGGCTGCATAATGAAGGATCGCCTCAGGACGGAACCTTTGGATGATCCCCGCGGCTCGGTCGGACTCGATGGCCTCTTTCTCGAAACGGGCACCGGAGTTGAGGTTGCGTTCGGAACCGGAGGAGAGGTCGTCGATAACTAGGACATCCCGGCCCTGCTCAACGAGGGCATCGACAACATGGCTGCCGATGAATCCGGCGCCCCCGGTAACTAGGATGCGCTTCAAAAGGCCCCCTTGATAAAAATGTCAGAATCATTGCGGTCGCCGTGGAGCGACCTTCTGGCTTTACCTTGGTTCCATTTAGAGTGAAAAGGTTTAAACCGATTCTGCCTTCAGGAGGATCATATCGTACTTGGGGTCTGCATTGAAAAAAAATGGCTTACCTGCGCCACTTGGTCATGCACGAACAATATAAAATAAATGAAACAAGAGGCAAGTGGATTGTGTTTTAGATGGACAATGGGCTCAAGAGGCCATTGCAGGTGTTAAATTTATGGTACTAGGACACCTTTTGCGGAGCCAATTTGAAATCTAAATAAACATCACGTAACGGATCACGTTTGAATGAATAATCTCGAAGGTCGCGGTTTGAAGATGCGTTGCGGGTTCCTCACTTGATTGCATTCAGAATGAGCGCCAGGGGCGTGATCGCCTGGAGGTTCTCCTGCCAGGTCGTATCACGGCGCACCTTCTGGGGCACCAGGACCGCGTCGCCGGGCTCCACTTCGGAGCCCATGATGCTCCGGTCCAGGATCCGGCCGTCGGCCTTCAGGAGGCGGATGTTGGATTCGTCCGCGTTGCGGGTTAAGCCGCCGGCGACCTTGACCATGTCCCGCACCTTGAAGCCGGGGACCACGTGGTAGGACATGAAGGGGCTGGCGGTCTCGCCGATCACGTAGGCGGTTTCCGTGCGCCTGGGGACGATGATCTGGTCGCCGTCCTGGAGGTCCACATCCAGTTTGGTGTCGCCGGCCAGGATGCCGGGGACGTTCACCACCAGGCGGTCCAGGCTCCCGGTGCCGAGGCCGTGGAGGATGGGGGTCTTGAGGAGCACGCCCGTGGTGGGCTGGCGCTTGGTCTCGTTGAGGCGCTCGAGGATGTTGTTGATGCCGTTCAGCGCGGGGGCCTTGGTGTTGGCCCGCTGGGACTCCAGGCTGAAGGCGTCGGCGTTGGGGGTCGTCATGGGGCGCAGGAAGATGGAGCCCTGGGGCATGGCCTCGGCGGTGAGGCCGCCGGCGCGGGCCAGGACCTCCCGAAGGCCCGTCCGGGGCGAATCCAGTACGTACACGCCGGGCCGGGCCACCTGGCCGATGAGGGTCACGCTGCGGTGGGCACGGTAGTCGGGCTTGGCGTAGATGCTGATCTGGTCCTGGGGCCTGAGCACGGGGTTCACGGCCTCGTCGTCGAGGCGAACCGGGCTGGAGGTCTCATTCGACAGCAGGCGGGTCAGGTCCAGCTTCCGAACTTCGCTAGGCTTGCCCTCACGGGTGTGGGCCAGTTCCGCCACGAGGCGGTCGGCTTCGTTCAGGAGGACACCGGTCTGGAAGAGGAGGTCCGAGGCGCGCATGCCCTCGTGGAAGGGGAAGGTGCCGGGGCGGGAGACGGGGCCCCGCACCTGGACGGTCTGGGGAAGGCGGAGGTCGGTCACGCGGTAAAGCTCGATCTGGTCCCGGTCCTGCAGGGGCAGGTTGTGGTCGGGTTCGCCCGCCAGGGCCTTGGCCAGGTCGAAGGCCACATAGGTGGTCTTCTGGTCGGGCAGGGTGCGGACGATCTCGCCCCGGTGCATGTAGGTGTCCGGCAGGATCTGGGATTCCCGCCGGAGGAGGTCCCCAACGCGCAGGCCCTCGGACCGGGAGAATGTCCCGGGAACCCGGGCCCAGCCGGAAACGGTGACCGTCTTTTCCACGCGCTCCCGGCTGGCCAGGGCCGAAAGCACGTCGCCCCGGCGCAGTTCCACCTGGCCGGCCTTCGCAAGGGGGACGTCGGCGGCGTCCAGGACCCCACCCTTACCCATCCGGCGCAGGACGAGGCCGTCGTCGAAGGCCTGCAGCGCGAGGCCCCCGGCGAAACGCAGGGCCTGCTCGGCGGTTTCCCCCGGGAGCATCTCGAACTGCATGGAGGGGGCCTTCCCGTCGGTGTTCCAACGCACCAGCCAGCCGGGTAACCCGCTGTACTCCTGGGAATAGCCGTCGGCCAGGGCTTCCTGGTCGGTGAGCTCCTGGGTGCGCTGGTCGCCGCGGGCCTGGAGGGTGAGGCGATCCAGGCGCTTCCGGAGGAGCGTGAGCCGCTCGTTGATGAGGGTGCGTTCCGCCAGCGAGGGCTCCTGGTATCCCGTGGTCTGGGTCGGGACGGGGCCGACGGCCAGGGCCTGGCCGACCCCTTCGGCGCTAGCGCGTTCCTGGGCCATTTCCGGATCCAGCTCCTTGTTCTTCTGTTTCGCCTCGTCCTTGTCCTTGTCCTGTTCCTCGTCCGGGTCGAGTCCATCGATCCCCTGCCGCTCGCCCAGCAGCGCCTCGGCGTGCAGGCGGTTGGCGGATCCCTTGGGTCCCAGGCGGTATTCCTCGGCGGCGATCTGCTCCTTCAGGCGGGCGATCTCCTTGTCCTGGCGCGTCTTCACCTTCCGGGGTTCCAGGTCGCCGGTGGCGGCCACCACGCGGGTGAAGGCGCCCTCGAGGGTCACCGGGTTGAAGGCCAACGGCACGAACACGGTGTCGCCGCTCTGGAGTCCGAAGTTCATGTTCCCCAGGCCCTCGGCGCGCAGGGGGTAGAGGTCCACCTGGTGGACCACCTTGCCGCCCCGCATCACGCGGATCTGGCGGTAGCTGCCCGCGGCGGTGGGACCGCCCGCCAGGCCCAGGACATTGACGAGGCTGCTGAGGCTGGGCACGAGGTAGCCCCCGGGGCGGTACACCTCGCCCAGCACGAAGACCCGCACCTCCCTCAGTTTCACCACGGCGAGATCCACCGAGGTGCGGCTGAACTGTTGGGCCACCTTCGCCTGCACGGCGGAGCGGGCCTTGGCCAGGCTCATGCCGGCGACCTTGACCGTCCCGACCTTGGGCACCACCAGTTCCCCGCGGCCGTCCACCGTGGCCGGAAGCTCGAAGTTGGCGCTGCCGAAGGCGCTGATCTGGATCTGGTCGCCCGCGCCCAGGACGTAGTCCTCGGAAATGCCGCCCTCCGTGCCGGTGCTTGATGCCTGGCGGGTGGCGAACAGGTCCTCGGCGAAGCGCTTGGGACCCTTCTCCTTGGCTTTCGCGGCCCGGATCTCGGCCTGGATGCGGTCCTGCTCGGTCTGGGTGGGCCGCACGGGTTCAGGGGTCGTACGCGCCGCCGCGGTCCGGGGCGTGGCATCCGCCGCCGCGGCCCCTCCTGCCTGGGCAGCCGCTGCGGCCTGCCGGAGGCTCTGGAGGTCCGGAAGGCCGGGCTCCTGGGCCACCAGGGAGAGGGCCGTGAACATGATGCCTACGAGGGGGGGACGGACCATGAATTCACCTTTTAATTTTACAATCCTAGCACCGCGTGGAGACACGCCCCAATGGGTAGGTGATCGCGGGGTCCCCGTCAAGCACCGGTTGGCCACGGCCTGCTGGGCGGGCGGAAGGTTCAGCCCACGTGGATCATCGTCCGGAAGGCCTCGACGCGGCTGGCGTACTCCCCGTCCTTGAGGGCCTGCACCCGCTCGGTGCCGAAATCCTGCACGGCGAAGCTGGCCATGACCGTCCCGGCCAGGGCGGCGTGCTTCATGGAGGCCAGGTCCAGAGTGCCCGCGGCCGCGAGGTGGCCCAGGAAGCCCCCGGCGAAGGTGTCGCCGGCGCCGGTGGGATCCTTGACCTCCTCCAGGGGGAAGGCCGGCGCCGCGAAGAACCCCTCGGGGGTGAACAGCAGCATTCCGTATTCGCCGCGCTTGATCACCAGGATCCGGGGGCCCAGGTCGCGGATCTTCGCATACACCCTCAGCAGGTTGCGTTCGCCGGTGAGGGAGCGGGCCTCGGCCTCGTTCACCAGGAGGATGTCGATTTCCTTCAAGACTTCCAGAAGGGCGGTCCGCGCGCCGTCGATCCAGAAGTTCATGGTGTCCAGGGCGATCCACCGGGGGCGCTGGGCCATCTGGCGCACCACGTCCAACTGGAGGACGGGGTCGATGTTGCCCAGGAAGAGGAAGGGGGAGGTGCGGAATGCCGGGGGCAGGTCGGGCTTGAACCCCGCGAAGACGTTGAGGTGGGTCTCCAGGGTGCGCGCCTCGTTGAGGTCGGTGCCGTACTGGCCCTTCCAGTGGAAGCTGAGGCCCGGGGTCTTCACCAGGCCCGCGAGGTCGATGGGGCGGCCTTCGAAGACGCCGTACTCCGCGGGGCCGAAGTCCTCGCCCACCACGGCGACCACCCGCACCGGGTGGAACCGGCTGGCGCTCAGGGAGAAGTGGCTGGCGGACCCGCCCAGGATGTTGTCCCGGCGGCCGGAGGGGGTTTCCAGATCATCGAACGCGACGCTTCCGACGGCGAGAAGGCTCATGGAGTTCTCCGGACGTGGGGGAATGGGGATGGACGCTCACCCGGCACCCTTCGGGGTCGCGGGGTGAGCGTCGTTGGACGGGACGGAGGCCGCCGAGCCTAGGCCGCCTGGATGGGACGGCTCGCAACGCTCCTCGGTGACATTAGATCCTACCTTGCGGATCCCTTGCGGGGCAACGCCAATCCGGGGGGATCAGGCCATTCCGTGCTTGGAAAGAATGGCGCTGCGCTGCTTGTCGAACTCTGCCTGGGTGATGAGCTGGCTGTCGAAGAGGTCCTTGAGCTCGGTGAGCTCCTCCTTGATCGACTTGGCGGGGGCCGGGGCGGCCTGGCCGGCCGGGAAGGGGGCCTGGGCCATCTGGCCCATGGCGCCGCCCATCTGCTGGCCCATCATGTTGCCCATGCCCACGCCCACCCCCAGGCCCATTCCCAGGCCGGCGATGCCGCCGGGATTCTGGGCGGCCAGGGGCACCGAGTCGGCCACCTGCATCTGGGTGTAGGCGCCCATGACGGGGGCCATCATGCCCACCGAGGTGCGCTTGTCCATCATGGCCTCCACTTCCTCGGGGAGGCTGATGTTCTCGATGAAGAGCTTGGAGCACTCAAGGCCCATGGTCTGGAACTCGGGATCCATCTTCTGGCGCAGCAGGTCCGACAGGTCGTCGTAGTGGGCGGCCAGGTCCAGGGCGGGGACCTTCGCCTCGCCCAGGGCGTCCGTGAACTTGCTGATCAGGCTCTTGCGCAGCTGCTCGGTGATGTCGTCCTTGGTGTAGACGCCGTTGGTGCCCACCAGTTCCTTGAGGAACTTCTTCGAGTCCTTCACGCGGATGGAGTAGATGCCGAAGGCCCGGATGCGCAGCATGCCGAAGTCGGGGTCCCGCATCATGATCGGGTTGGAGGTGCCCCAGCCCAGGTCGTTGTAGAGCCGGGTGTTGGTGAAGTACACCTCGGACTTGAAGGGGCTCTCGAACCCGTACTTCCAGCCCTTGAGGTCGGCCAGGATGGGCATGTTCCGGGTGGAGAGGGTGTGGGTGCCGGGCGCGAAGGTGTCAGCGAACTGCCCCTCGTGGACGAAGGTGGCCTCCTGGCTCTCGCGCACCACCAGTTGGGCGTTGTTCTTGATCTCCTGGTTCCGCACGGGGAAGCGCCAGGCCAACACGTCGTTGGAATCGTCCAGCCACTCGATGATCTCAATGAATTGGGCCTTGCCCCAGTCCATAAAAGCCATAAAGGCCTCCTCACGGCATTTGCCGATGGCAAGCAGTCTACGACCTCTTCCTGGTTTTGGGCGGTTCAGGATTGGGAATCCGCGTCTTGGTGTAGACCGAACGCGTGTCGCTGTCCACCACGCACCGCCACCCGCGGGTCTCCCCCGGCATGCGCAGGTCCACCTCCCACCCGCCGGTGGCGCCGTTGAGGTGGATCCTCCGGGCGCTGACGGCGATGCCGCTGGTCTCGTGCTCGGCGATGGCCCGGGCCTCCCGGGCGCTCCCCACGGGGCGGGCCAGGGCCGCGGGGCCCAGCAGGAGGAGGGCGGCGAGGAGGGCCTTCACCGGGCTTCGGGGATGCCCAGTTCCCTGAGCCAGGCGGCGTGGACCGAGGGGCGCTCGCTGCGGACCCCCTCCCGGCGCAGGGTGTGGAGGCGCAGCGCGCCGTCCCGGAACCCCAGGAGGATTCCCTCCCGGCCCTCGCGGAAGTGGCCCTGGGGGCAGGTGGAGGCCGAGGGCAGGGCCCAGGCCACCTTCACCAGGCCCCGGCCGGTCTCCAGGAAGGCGTTGGGCCAGGGGTCGGCCACCGCCCGGATGAGGTTGAAGGCCTCGTGCAGGGGACCCGCGAGGTCCAGCTGTCCGTCCTCGGGGGACCGGCCTCCGAAGTAGCTGGAGGCGCCCAGGCTCTTCTGGGGGACGCGCTTGGCGGTGCCGTCCACCAGGCCCGGCACCAGGGCCTTGACCAGGGTCCTGGCCGCCGCGGCGGAGCGAAGGGTGAGGCTCAGGGCCGTCTCGTCCCAGGCGATGGGCAGGGGGGTCTGGCCGATGATGTCGCCGTCGTCGGGGCGGGAGGTCATGGTGTGCAGGGTGATGCCGGTGGCGGTTTCGCCCTTGACCAGCACCCAGTTGATGGGCGCCCGGCCCCGGTAGGCGGGAAGGAGGGAGCCGTGGAGGTTGTAGGCGCCCTTCTTGGGCAGGTCCAGGTACCGCTGGTGGATCATTTCCCGGAAGTAGAAGCTGAAGAGGAAGTCGGGGGCCATGGCGGCGATGGTCTTGTAGACCCGGTCGCTGTTGAAGTCCTTTTCCATGTGCACGGTGATGCCGTGCTTCTGCGCCAGCGCCGCGGGGGGCGTGAACCAGGCCTCATCGGGGCGCTGCGGGTAGGTGTACAGGGCCTGCACGTTGATGCCCGCCTCCAGGAGCCCGGCCAGGGCCTCGTGGCCGACGGAGGAATAGGCGCAAACGATGGCTGTGGTCATGGGCGGGCCTCCGGGGGACGTCCATTCTAACCTCCGGGCCGTTCCCTGCCGTATTCTGAACGAGGAGGCGCAATTCCTGTAAAGTCGTGGGCGGAGGGCACGCAGGTGATGGACATACGTCCTTTCATGGTCGCCGGGATCCTGGGGGTCGTCTCCCAGGCGCAGACGGCGCCCGCCCCGGGGGATCCCTTCTTCCTGCCGCCGGAGGCCAAGGCTTTCATCCTCAAGGCCACCGGCTCCGCCCCCTCGACCCAGACCAAGCTCCAGGATCTCCTCCAGACCCTCTTCCAGAAGCGCAGCGAGGGGGGCCTCGGACTGGTGTACGACAACACCCGCACCCGCACGGTGGCCGAGGTGTGGACCGAAGGCAGGGCCAACTGCCTGTCCCTGACGGCCTTCTTCGTGGTGGCCTGCCGCGCCATCGGCATCCACGAGGAGTACGCGGAGGCCCTGAACACGAACCACTGGCGACGGGCCGGGGGGATCGTCCGCTACGAGCGGCACGTGGTCGCCCTGACCCCCGCCCCCCCCCACGGCGACCTCATCGCCGATTTCGTGCCTGAGTTGCGCAAGCGCTACGGCACCTACAAGGTCGTCGTCATTCCGGAGGCGCGGTTCCGGGCCCTCTTCTACAGCAACCGCGCCGTGGAGCGCCTCACCGACGGGGACCTGGGCGCCGCGCGGGACCAGGCCCAGCTTTCCCTGGAATCCGATCCCAAATCCAGCGTGGGCTGGAACATCCTGGGGGTCGTGCACTCGGCCATGGAGGATCCCGTCAAGGCCGAGGAGGCCTACCGGCGCGCCATGGAACTGGACAAGCGGGACGGGGCGCCCATCGGGAACATGGAGGCCCTCCTGCGAAACGCGGGGCGGGTGGAGGAGGCCCAGCGCTACCGCGTCCTGGGGGAGACGGTGCGCAAGAAGGACCCGTACTTCCACGCCTACCTGGCCGAGGAGGCCCTGCTGGAGGGCGACCTGTCCGAGGCCCAGACCCGCATCCGGTCCGCCCTCAGAATCCTTCCCAAGGACCCCGACCTGCTCCTGCTGGCCGCGCGGGTGCGCCTGGCGGGAGGGGACCTGGAGGGGGCCATCAAGAGCCTGCAGGAGGCCAAGAAATACTCGGATCCCGCCGAGCAGGAGCGTTACACCAGCAAGATCGAGGGCATCCAGGGGATGAAGGGCGGGAAGGTGGAGCGCTGACGACCATCCCGAATGGGAAGCTATACTTGATGGCGAGGCATTCAGCGGGCACCCCGAGAGGGCGGAAAATGACGGTCGGTGGTCCAAAGCGTGAGGGGGATTCGGCCGGGCCTGGGGCCGCTGTTTTCGTGCCCGAACTGCAAATCCTTCCCGTCATCCAACGCGCCCTTTGGCCCGATCTCCGCCCGCTCCGGAACCAGGGGTTCGTCCTCTACGGAGGTACGGCCATCTCCCTGCGCCTGGGGCACCGGATCTCGGTGGATTTTGACTTCTTCACGGACCGGCCCCTGGAGCACGCGGGTCTCATCGCGGAACTGCCCTTCGGCGGGAGGTCCCGGGTCCTCCAGGAGGCGCCCGACACCCTCACCCTCCTGGTGCCATCGGAAGAGGGTTCCAAAGAAGGCGTGAAGGTCTCCTTCTTCGGGGGAATGACCATGGGACGGGTGGGGACGCCGGACCTGAGCAGCGATGGTGTCCTAGCCGCGGCTTCGCTTCTGGATCTGATGGGGACGAAGCTCAAGGTCATTCAGCAGAGGGCTGAAAAGAAGGATTATGTCGACATCCATGCTCTGCTCGGGTGGGGGGTCCGTCTCGAGGATGGCCTCGCGGCGGGGAAGGCGCTATTCGGCAGGACCTTCCAGCCATCCGAGGCCCTGAAGGCCCTGGCGTATTTCGGGGATGGGGACCTCGGGGACCTGCCGCAGGACGTTCGCGGATCCCTGGCGAGAACGTCCGCCTCCGTGACCCGAATCCCGGTCCTTGCAATCCGTTCGTCGCAACTCGGGCCTGGAGAACCCTGATGAACCCTACCGTCCACGAAAGGCTCCTCGAGGATGCCCGTCGATACATCTGGTGGGAGACCCCCGGCGAGGCGATGCTCCGCCCCGCCAGGGTCATCGCCCAAGTCATGAATATTGGAGATTTTGACGATTCACGGGCCCTCCTTGCAGCCGTCGGGGAGGCTTCCTTCCGGGAGGTGCTCGCGTCCGCCGAACCCGGCTGGTTCAACGAACGGTCCTGGTACTACTGGCACTATGCGCTGGGGATCTGCGAACCCGAAGGGATGGTCCCGCCGCTGCCCACGCGCCGTTATCACTAGGCGAGGACGCCCCGACCCGTCTTGATCCGCTCCACGATCGTGCTGGTGCTGTGGCCCGGCAGGAAGGGGATGAGGACCAGCCTGCCCCCCCGGGCCTCCACCACCTCCCGCCCGACGACGGTCTCGGGCGTGTAGTCTCCGCCCTTGGTGAGGATGTCGGGCTGCAGGGCGGTGATGAGTTCCAGGGGGGTGTCCTCCTCGAAGCGCACCACGGCGTCCACGCTGCGCAGGCCCAGCAGCACCAAGGCCCGGGCCGCCTCGTCCTGGAGGGGGCGCGAGGGGCCCTTGAGCCGGGCCACGGAGGCGTCGGAATTCAGGCCGACCACCAGGAAGTCCCCCAGGGCCCGGGCATCCTCCAGGTACTGCACGTGGCCGGGGTGGATCAGGTCAAAGCAACCGTTGGTAAAACAAAGCTTCCCCGCCCGGGTGGGGTGGGCGCGAAGGAAGGACTGGGCGTCGGGGAAGTAGCGGACGGGTGAAGTCATGGGTTTCCTGGGGTAAGCTGGTAGTTCCGGCCGTCGGCCGGTTTCAAGAGGATGCCATGCCGCTGTATGAATACCGCTGCGAATCCTGCGGCGAACGCGAAGAAAAGCTGGAGGGTTTTTCCGCTCCCACCGAGCACGCCTGCGAACACTGCGGCGCCGGCGGGGGGATGAAGCGCCAGATCTCCCGGACGGCCTTCAACCTGGCCGGCGGGGGGTGGCACGCCCAGGGCTATTCGGGCCTGGCCCCCGAGAAGAAGGGAGGCGCTCCGGAACCTCCGGCCGCGCCCAAGGGAGGCTGCTCGGGTGGCTGCGCCTGCCATTCTCCGGCCAAGGACAATTGAAAATCGGGATTGTGGCTGGACATTCCCCCGGATTTCGGTAACATTTCAGATTCCCGGGCCCCACGGGCCCGAGGTTTTTCGCCCGACGTCATCCCGCATGACCTCTCCGGCGCCGGCAAGCGGCGAACATCTTGCTGCATGCCCAAAACATAGGAGGATGGTGTGCCAACCATCAATCAGCTGATCCGCCAGGGGCGGAGCACCTTTGAGAACAAGACCAAGAGCCCGGCGCTCGACGCCTGCCCGCAGAAGCGCGGCGTGTGCACCCGGGTCTTCACGACGACGCCCAAGAAGCCGAACTCCGCGCTGCGCAAGGTGGCCCGTGTTCGTCTCACCAACGGCATCGAGTGCACCACCTACATCCCCGGCGTGGGCCACAACCTCCAGGAGCACAGCATCGTGCTCATCCGCGGTGGCCGCGTGAAGGATCTTCCGGGCGTGCGCTACCACGTGGTCCGAGGCACCCTGGATGCCACCGGCGTCGCCGGCCGCAACCAGTCGCGTTCCAAGTACGGCGCCAAGCGCCCCAAGGCGGGTGCCGTCGCCGCCAAGAAGAAGTGAGGTAGACATGAGCCGCCGTTCCAGCCCCGCCAAGCGCGAGATTCTGCCGGATCCCGTCTACAACAGCCTCACCGTCTCCAAGTTCATCAACGTCCTGATGGAGCGCGGCAAGAAGTCCACCGCCGAGCGCATCCTCTACGGAGCGTTGGAGATCGTCGCCAAGAAGTCCGGCGAGGAGGCCCTGGAGGCCTTCCAGAAGGCTCTCAACAACATCAAGCCCTCCGTCGAGGTGAAGTCCCGCCGCGTCGGCGGCGCCACCTACCAGGTGCCCGTGGAGGTCCCCCAGGGCCGCCGCCAGTCCCTGGCGATGCGCTGGCTGAAGACCTACTCCGCCGGCCGCGGCGAGCGCACCATGCGCGACAAGCTCGCCGGCGAGATTCTGGACGCCATGAACTTCCGCGGTTCCTCCGTGAAGAAGAAGGACGACGTCCACAAGATGGCCGAAGCCAACAAGGCTTTCGCCCACTTCCGCTGGTAGGTACAGGACCTGCAAACCCGGGGCCGATCATGACGGATCGGCCCCGGTTTTTGCCCGGTGCAGTCGCAACCCTAATCTGATATTTGATTCCTGAACTCTGAAGGAGGCCCCCGTGGCCCGCACGACTCCCCTCGAGCGCTACCGAAACATCGGCATCATGGCCCACATCGATGCCGGCAAGACCACGACGACGGAGCGTATCCTCTATTACACCGGCAAGATCCACAAGATCGGCGAGGTGCATGAGGGCGCGGCCACCACCGACTGGATGGTTCAGGAACAGGAGCGCGGCATCACCATCACCTCCGCCGCCATCACCGCGGCGTGGACGGCCCAGACGGGCTTCCTCAAGGACATCGAGCACCGCATCAACATCATCGACACCCCCGGCCACGTGGACTTCACCGCCGAGGTGGAGCGCAGCCTGCGCGTGCTGGACGGCTCCGTGGCGGTGTTCTGCGCCGTCGGCGGCGTCGAGCCCCAGTCCGAGACCGTGTGGCGCCAGGCCGACAAGTACGGCGTTCCCCGCCTGGGCTTCGTGAACAAGATGGACCGCCCCGGCGCCGACTTCTTCCGCGTCTGCGAAATGATGCGCACCCGCATCAAGGCCCGGCCCATGCCCATCCAGATCCCCATCGGGGCCGAGGAGAACTTCAAGGGCGTCGTGGACCTAGTCCTCATGCAGGGCCTCACCTTCAGCGAAGGCGACAAGGGCTTCGAGGTCGTCTACGGCGAGATCCCCGAGGATCTGGTGGAGACCGCCAACGAGTGGCGCGAGAAGATGATCGAGATGGTCGCCGAGACCGACGACGTCCTGATGGACAAGTATCTCAGCGGCGAGAGCCTCACCGAGGATGAGATCCGCACCGGCATCCGCAAGGGCTGCCTGAGCCTCGCCTTCACCCCCATGTGCTGCGGCTCCGCCTTCAAGAACAAGGGCGTCCAGCCCCTGCTCGACTGCGTCGTCAGCTACATGCCCAGCCCCCTGGACGTGCCCGCCATTCAGGGCCACGACCTCGACGGCAATGAGATCGAGCGCCAGGCCAAGGACACCGAGCCTTTCAGCGCCCTGATCTTCAAGATCATGGCCGACCCCTTCGTGGGCAGCCTCGCCTTCATCCGCGTCTACTCCGGCGTCATGGCCGCGGGTTCGGGCGTCTACAACTCCAACAAGGGCCGCCGCGAGCGCATCGGGCGCCTCCTCCAGATGCACGCCAACAAGCGCGAGGACATCGACGAGGTCCGCACCGGCGACATCGGCGCGGCCGTGGGCTTCAAGGACGTCCTCACCGGCCAGACCATCTGCGATGAGAACCACCCCGTGATCCTGGAGTCCATGGACTTCCCCGATCCCGTCATCCAGGTGTCCATCGAGCCCAAGACCAAGGCCGACCAGGAGAAGATGGGCATCGCCCTCAGCCGCCTGGCCCAGGAGGATCCCACCTTCAAGGTGAAGACCGACCCCGAGACCGGCCAGACCATCATCGCCGGCATGGGCGAGCTGCACCTTGAGATCATCGTCGACCGCATGATGCGCGAGTTCAAGGTGGAAGCCAACGTGGGCAAGCCCATGGTGGCCTACCGCGAAACCATCCGGAAGCGGGTGGAAGCCGAAGGCAAGTTCGTGCGTCAGTCCGGTGGCCGCGGCCAGTACGGCCACGTCAAGGTGGTCGTCGAGCCCAACGAGCAGGGCAAGGGCTACGAGTTCATCAACGACATCAAGGGCGGCGTGATCCCCAAGGAATACATCAAGCCCGTCGACCAGGGCATCCAGGAGGCCATGATGTCGGGCGTCCTGGCCGGCTACCCCGTGGTGGACGTCAAGATCACCCTCTACGACGGAAGCTTCCACGAGGTGGACTCCAACGAAATGGCGTTCAAGATCGCCGGCTCCATGGGCTTCAAGAACGGCTGCGAAAAGGCCAACCCCGTGCTGCTCGAGCCCATCATGAGCGTCGAGGTGGTGGTCCCCGAGGACTACATGGGCGACGTGATCGGCAACCTCAACAGCCGCCGCGGCCGCATCGAGAACATGGAAGACCGGGCCGGCGTCAAGGTCGTCACCAGCCAGGTCCCCCTGGCCGAGATGTTCGCCTACTCCACCAGCCTGCGCGGCATGACCCAGGGCCGCGGCAACTACACCATGCAGTTCAGCCATTACGACGAAGCTCCCCGGAACGTGGCGGAAGAAGTGATCGCCAAGGTCAAGGGAACGAAGTAGCAGAATTCCGGGCGCCGAGGCGCCGGGACGCAGTCACAGCCCCCATCCGGGGGTGAGGTCGCCCGAGATCCCCAGGATCGAGACCTCTTCATACGGAGCTTGACGGAGGGGAAACCCTCCCGATTGCCTTGAAAATCAAAAAAAGCCATTGCGAAATCGATGGCTTTTGCTATTCTGACTAGCCCTGTCCCTGCTATCGGGACAACAAAACCCATGGGCGGTCAGCGCCCCACGTCTATGGACGGTAAAGCCGTCCCACTGGAGTGAAGATGAAAGACAATATTCGCATCCGTCTGCGAGCCTTCGACCACCGTCTGCTGGACCAGTCCACCCGCGAAATCGTGGAGACTGCCAAGCGCACCGGGGCGCAGGTTGCGGGGCCCATCCCCCTTCCCACGCGCACGTCGAAGTACACCGTCAACCGCTCTCCCCACGTCGACAAGAAGAGCCGCGACCAGTTCGAGATCCGCACCCACAAGCGGCTCCTCGACATCCTGAACCCCACGCAGAACACCGTGGACACCCTCATGCGCCTGGACCTCCCGGCGGGTGTGGATGTCGAAATCAAGGTGTTCAGCCGGCAGGGCAACAGGTAAAGGGAGGCGACGATAATGACCAAGGGAATCATCGGCAAGAAGCTGGGCATGACCCAGATCTTCAATGAAAAGGGACAGGTCGTCCCCGTAACCGTAATCCAGGCCGGCCCGTGCGTGGTCGTGATGCGCAAGACCGTGGCCCGCGACGGCTACGAGGCTGTCCAGGTGGGTTTTGTGGACCCCCAGGGCGGCAAGCGCGCCTCCAAGCCCGAGAAGGGCCACTGCGAGAAGCACGGCGTGGCTCCCGTCAGGGTGCTGCGCGAGCTGAAGGTGGACGCCACCGACACCCTGAAGGAAGGCGACTCCATCGTGGCCTCCCAGTTCGAGGGCGGCTCCAAGGTGCATGTCACCGGCATCAGCAAGGGCAAGGGCTTCGCCGGCGTCATGAAGCGCCACCACTTCAAGGGTGGCCGCGCGACCCACGGCTCCATGTTCCACCGCGCCCCCGGCTCCATCGGCGGTTCGTCCTACCCCTCCCGTGTGTGGCCCGGCATGCGCATGGGCGGCCACATGGGCGCTGAGCAGGTCACCGTCCGGAACTTGGAAGTGGCCCGTGTCGACGCCGAGAACAACCTGCTGCTCATCAAAGGCGCCGTTCCCGGCCCCAAGGGCGGCTACGTCGTGATCAAGCAGGAGGCGTAAGATGGCGGTCTTCTCTCATCCCGTTCTTAACCTGGAAAACAAGCAGGTTGACACCGTCGAGCTCATGGCCGAGGTGTTCAAGCTTGAAGAGATCAACAGCCACCTGATCTGGGAATCCGTGCGGCACCACCTGGCCAAGCGCCGGGCCGGCACCGCCAAGACCAAGGACAAGTCCGAGGTCTCCGGTTCGGGTCGCAAGCTCTGGAAGCAGAAGGGCACCGGTCGCGCCCGCGTCGGTTCCATCCGCTCCATCATCTGGAAGGGCGGCGGCACGGCCCATGGTCCGAACCCCCGCTGCTTCGACTACGCCTTCCCCAAGCGGGCCCGCCGCTCCGCCCTGCGGAACGCGCTGTCGGCCAAGTTCGCCTCCGGTCAGGTGGTCGTCGTGGAGAACTGGGCTGTGGATTCCCACAAGACCAAGGCTCTCATCGCGACCCTCGCCAAGCTGGGCGTGGCCGGTTCGGCCCTCCTGGTCGGCACCACCGACAAGGCCGCCCTCGCCGCCGGGAACAACCCCAAGCTCCACACCATCGAGAGCCTGGGCGTCAACGTCTATGACCTTCTGAAGTTCGACCAGGTCGTCTTCTCCAAGGAAGCGATCCTGGCCCTCCAGGAAGTGGTGAAGCCATGACCAAGATTTTCGAAGTGATCCGCAAGCCCCTCCTCACCGAGAAGGGACAGATCCTGCGCGAGGCCAACATCCAGGTCTTCGAGGTCGCCGTCTGGGCCTCCAAGCACCAGATCAAGGAAGCCGCCGAACTCCTTCTCCAGGCCAAGGTCAAGTCCATCCGCACCGTCAAGATGCCCAGCAAGAGCAAGCGCCTGGGCCGCTGGATGGGCACGACCGGCAGCAAGAAGAAGGCCTATATCGAACTGGTCGAGGCCACCGAGGCCGCGCAGTAGCGACCGTTCATCCATTCGTCGGGCGGACAAGCATTGCCACTATCGCCCGGCCCTTTTGAGGCAAGAGGATAATCATGAGCATCAAGCTGCTCAAACCCACGACTCCTGGTCAGCGGGGAATGTCCAAGCAGGGCTTCGAGGAGATCACCACCGATCGCCCCGAGCGCACCCTCCTGGGCACGCGCAAGCGCACCGGCGGCCGGTCCAACACGGGCCGCGTCACCACCCGCCACATCGGCGGCGGCCACAAGCGCCGCTACCGCATCATCGACTTCAAGCGCAACAAGTCGGACGTTCCGGCCCGGGTCGCCACCATCGAGTACGACCCCAACCGCTCCGCCCGCATCGCGCTGCTGATCTACGCCGACGGCGAGAAGCGCTACATCCTGGCCCCCGATGGCCTGGAAGTGGGCCGCACCGTCCTGTCCGGCAAGAACGCGGACATCCTGGTGGGCAACTCGCTGCCCATCAAGAACATCCCGCTCGGCACCGAAGTCCACAACATCGAGCTGAAGCCCGGCAAGGGCGGGCAGATCGCCCGCGCCGCCGGCACCTTCGCCCAGGTCGTGGCGAAGGACGTCGAATACGCCCAGCTGCGCATGCCCTCCGGTGAGATCCGCAAGATCCACCTCGAGTGCTACGCCACCATCGGCAAGGTCGGCAACCTGCAGCACGAGAACGTCGCCCTGGGCAAGGCCGGCCGGCGCATCTGGCTGGGTGTTCGCCCGACGGTCCGCGGCGTGGTCATGAACCCGGTGGATCACCCCCACGGCGGCGGCGAAGGCCGCACCTCCGGCGGTCGTCACCCCGTGACGCCCTGGGGCCAGCCGACTCGCGGCTACAAGACGCGCTCCAACAAGCGCACCACCAAATTCATCGTCAAGCGGATCAACTAGGAGGGGTAGTCAATGGCTCGTTCGCTTAAAAAAGGTCCGTTCATCGATGCCCACCTCCAGAAGAAGGTGGACACCGCCCAGCAGCAGGGCGACAAGCGGGTCATCAAGACCTGGTCGCGCCGCTCCACGGTGGTTCCCACGATGATCGGCCTGACCATCGCCGTGCACAACGGCAACAAATTCATCCCTGTCTACGTCACCGACAACATGGTGGGCCACAAGCTGGGGGAGTTCTCCCTGACCCGCACCTTCAGGGGCCACGCCGGCAAGTCCGACGCCAAGGCCAAGGGGAAGTAAGATGACGACCATCGTTAGCAGTGCCACGCTCCGGCACCTCCGGGGATCGGCCCAGAAGGCCCGGCTCGTGATCGACCTCATCCGCGGCAAGAAGGTGGGCGAAGCCCAGTGGATCCTTTCCTCCACCAAGAAGTACGCCGCCGGACACATCAAGAAGATCCTGGACTCCGCGGTGGCCAACGCCATCGACAAGGATGCCGCCGTCAACCCCGACGAGCTTTTCGTCAAGAGCGCCTTCGTGGACGAGGGCTTCCGCATGAAGCGCGTCCGCCCCGCCCCCATGGGCCGGGCCTACCGCGTGCAGAAGCGCACCTGCCACATCACGGTTCAACTCGGTCGGGAGGAATAAGCCATGGGTCAGAAAGTCCATCCGTACGGCTTCCGCATTGTCCACAACAAGAACTGGCATTCCAAGTGGTTCTCCAAGCGTGAGTACGCGACCCTCCTCCACGAGGACCTCAAGCTCCGCCGCGAACTGAAGAAGCAGCTCCATGGCCTGAACGCCATGGTGTCCAAGATCGACATCGAGCGCGCCGCCGACAAGGTGACCGTTCGCATCTTCACCGCCCGTCCCGGCATCGTCATCGGCCGCAAGGGCGCCGAGATCGACAAGCTCCGCGAGGAGCTCCAGGCCAAGCTCAAGCGCCCCGTGAGCGTCGACATCCAGGAGATCAAGAAGCCCGAGATCGACGCCCAGCTCGTGGCCGAGGGCGTCGCCCAGCAGCTCGAGCGCCGCATCGCCTTCCGCCGCGCCATGCGCAAGGCCGAGGAAGCCGCCATCCGCTTCGGCGCCAAGGGTTTCAAGATCAAGGTTTCCGGTCGTCTGAACGGTGCCGAGATCGCCCGCACCGAGGACTATCTCTCCGGCCAGATGCCCCTCCAGACGATCCGGGCCAACGTTGACTACGGCTTTGCCGAGGCCAACACCACCTACGGCATCATCGGCGTCAAGGTGTGGGTCAACCTCGCCGAAGCCGCCGTCGAAACCGTGAAGCGCTGAGGTAACAGCCATGTTGATGCCTAATAAGGTCAAGCACCGCAAAGTCCAGAAGGGCCGCACCTGCGGCGTCTCGACTCGCGGCAACGAAATCTCCTTCGGCGACTACGGACTCAAGGCCCTCGAGCACTGCTGGCTCACCAACCGGCAGATCGAGGCCGCCCGTATCGCCATGACCCGCCACATCAAGCGCGGCGGGCGCATCTGGATCCGGATCTTCCCCGACCGGCCCACCACCAGCAAGCCGGCCGAGACCCGCATGGGTTCCGGCAAGGGCGCGCCCGATGGCTGGGTGGCCGTGATCCGTCCCGGCCGCATCCTGTTCGAGATGGAAGGTGTGGACGAAGCCACTGCCAAGGAGGCCCTGCGCCTCGCGCAGATGAAGCTCTCCGTGGCCACCGAGTTCATCTCCCGAACCCCCCCGGAAGAGTGAGAGGCACGAGATGAACAAGAAGAATCCATTCAGCGAACTGGCCGGCAAGAGCATCGAGGAGCTGGCGCAGCTGGAGGCCGACCTGGCCGCCAAGCGCTTCACCCTGCGCTTCCAGCATGCCGTGGGACAGGTGGAGAACACCGCCGAGATCCGCAAGACGCGCCGCGAACTGGCCCGCGTCAAGACCGCCCTCAAGTCCAAACTGGCTGTGTGAGGAAACCATGAGCCTAGAACATAAGATGATTCGCAGTGGCGTAGTGGTCTCCAACAAGGCCGACAAGACGGTGGTGGTGAAGGTGGAGCGCAAGTTCCAGCACCCCCTGTACTCCCGGACCGTGAAGCAGACCGCGAAATTCATGGCCCATGACGAGACCAATGCCTGCCAGATCGGCGACGTGGTCAAGATCGTGGAGTCCCGTCCCCTTTCCAAGCGCAAGCGCTGGATGGTCCTCGAGATCACCCAGAAAGCTGGCGAGTAAGGAGCCGATATGATTCAGATGGGATCCATGCTTACCGTCGCCGACAATTCCGGCGCAAAGAAGATCTGCTGCATCCTGCCCCTGGGCGGGGGCGTCGGCAGGATCGCCCAGCTGGGCGATGTGATCACCGCTTCCGTCAAGGAAGCCATCCCGGGCGGCACGGTCAAGAAGAAGGCCGTCGTCCAGGCCGTCATCGTCCGCCAGCGGAAGGCCTTCCGCCGCAAGGACGGGTCCTACATCCGCTTCGACGAGAACGCCGCCGTCATCATCAAGAAGGATGGCGAGCCCGTGGGAACCCGCGTCTTCGGACCCGTGGCCCGGGAACTGCGCGAGCGGAAGTACATGAAGATCGTTTCGCTCGCCCCTGAGGTGCTCTAATGGACAAGCCGACCAAGATGAAGCTCAAGAAGGGCGACGAAGTGGTCGTCATCGCGGGCAAGGAAAAGGGCAAGCGCGGTCAGATCGCCAAGGTCCAGCCCGCCACCAACAAGGTGGTCGTCGCCGGCCTGAACCTGATCAAGAAGGCCACCAAGCCCAACCAGCAGACCGGTGAGGGTGGCGGCATCATCACCAAGGAGGCTCCCATCCACGCCTCCAACGTCATGCTGATCGACCCCACCACCCAGAAGCCCACCCGCAAGCGGGCCGAGTAAGAATTTTCCATTCCATTCCCTCACAGGTGTGAGAGAATGACCCTTCCGCCGATGGATCTCCGTCGGCGGAATTGCGACCTGTCGCACCATTGACAATCGAGGTTGGAAGGAAACGGGCCGGACCGCCGGTTCCAAGCCCTTCCGCCCTCCCGAACCCTGGGGATGTAGTCGTCCCCCGGAAATGGAGGAAAGAATGCCCAACAATGCGGAACCCCGCATCAAGGCCCGTTACCACGCCGAAGTGGCCGGGAAGCTCAAAACGGAATTCGGGTACACCTCTGCGATGCAAGTGCCCCGTTTGAACAAGATCGTCATCAACATGGGCGTCGGCGACGCCATCCAGAACATCAAGGTTCTGGACGTCGCCGTGGAAGAGCTCACCGCCATCGCCGGCCAGAAGGCCGTCGTGCGGAAGGCCAAGAAGAGCGTCGCCCAGTTCAAGCTGCGCGAGGGCATGCCCATCGCCTGCATGGTGACCCTGCGTGGCAACCGCATGTGGGAATTCCTGGACCGCCTGGTGAGCCTGTCGCTCCCCCGCGTCCGCGACTTCCGCGGCGTCCCCACCAAGTCCTTCGACGGCCGCGGCAACTACACGCTGGGCCTCAAGGACCAGTTGATCTTCCAGGAGATCGACTACTCCAAGGTTGAAAAGATGAAGGGTATGAACATCACCTTCGTGACTTCAGCGCCCACGGACCCCGAGGCCCGTGCCCTGCTTGCCCACCTGGGCATGCCTTTCCGGAAATAGGGAGCCCACATGGCCAGCACCAACAAGATCTACAAGGATAGCGTCAAGCCCAAGTTTTCCACTCAGCACCGGAACCGCTGCAAGTGCTGCGGCCGTCCCCGGGGCTACATGCGCAAGTTCGAACTCTGCCGCCTTTGCTTCCGCAAGCACGCCCTCGCCGGCGAGCTCCCGGGCGTCCAGAAGTCCAGCTGGTAAGGAGAGGCATCCATGAACACTGATCCGATCGCCGATTACCTCACCCGCCTCCGCAATGGCATCATGGCCGGCCACGATGCCGTGGTCGTGCCCGCCAGCAAGATGAAGGAGCGTCTCTCCGCCATCCTGAAGCAGGAAGGCTACATCCACGGCTACAAGGCCGTCGAGCACGAGGGCCGCGACTACCTCATCATCCAGGTCAAGTACGTGAAGAACGGGGAATCCGTCATCCACGGCCTCAAGCGCATCTCCAGCCCTGGCCTGCGCGTCTACGCCGGCGTCAAGGAGATCACCGAGGTCCAGGGTGGCCTGGGCATCTCCATCCTCACGACGCCCAAGGGCCTGCTGACGGGCAAGGACGCCCGCAAGCAGAACCTCGGTGGCGAAGTCCTGGCCCACGTCTGGTAGAAACCGCTCTCCAACCCTTTCCAAGGAAACCATCATGTCTCGCATCGGAAAAAAGCCAGTGGCACTGCCGTCAGGCGTCAAAGTGACCATCCACGGGGCTGAGGCCGTCGTCGAAGGCTCCAAGGGCAAGCTCACCTGCCCGATCCCCCAGGGGATCACCGTCGAAGTCGCGGCCGATTCCATCAACCTTACCCGCATCAACGATGAAGCCCAGAACCGGGCCTTCCACGGCCTCACCCGCGCCCTGCTGAACAACGCCGTCGTCGGCGTGACCACGGGCTGGAAGAAGGAACTGGACATCGTCGGCGTTGGCTACAAGGCTGCCATGGAAGGCGAAAGCCTCCGCCTCGACCTGGGATACAGCCACCCGATCAACTATGCCGCTCCCCAGGGCATCCAGATCGCCGTGGAAAAGAACACTCACCTCGTCGTGACCGGGATCGACCGCCAGCTGGTCGGCCAGGTCGCAGCGGACATCCGCAAGTACCGGAAGCCGGAGCCTTACAAGGGCAAGGGTGTCCAGTACACGGGTGAAGTCATCCGCCGCAAGGCCGGCAAGACCGGGAAGTAGGGAGCAACCATGGCTAACGACATCTCGATTCGCCGTCAGAAGACGAAGACCCGCATCCGGGGCCGCATTTCCGGCACCCCCGAGCGTCCGCGTCTCACCATCTACAAGAGCCTCAAGAGGATCTACGTGCAGGCCGTGGATGACACCCAGGGTGTCACCATCGCCGCCAGCAGCTCCCTCGAGAAGGGCCTGCGGGAAACCCTGGCCTCCGGCTCCAACATCGCAGCCGCCAAGGCCGTCGGCGAGAGCATTGCCGCTCGCCTGAAGGAAAAGGGCATCACGTCCGTGGTGTTCGACCGCAACGGTTATGTCTACCACGGCCGCGTCAAGGCGCTCGCCGACAGCGCCCGGGCTGCCGGGCTCCAGTTCTAGGAGGGTGAGGAACATGGCTTACAATGCACCAGACACCAAGCCCACTTCCCAGAGCGGGGACCAGCAAGGCGAAATGAAGGACCAGGTCATCTACGTTGGCCGCGTCACCAAGGTCGTGAAGGGGGGCAAGAACTTCTCCTTCAGCGCGCTGGTGGTCGTGGGCGACGGCAACGGCAAGGTGGGCTTCGGCCTCGGCAAGGCCCTGGAAGTGCCTTCCGCCATCAAGAAGGGCATCGAGAGCGCCAAGCGGAACATGATCAACGTTCCCGTGTCGCCCAACCGCAGCCTGCCCCATCCCATCACCGGCCGCTTCGGCTCCGGTTCGGTCCTCATGAAGCCCGCTCCCGAGGGCACCGGCATCATCGCCGGCGCCGCGGTCCGCGCCATCATGGAAGCCGCCGGCATCAACAACGTGCTCACCAAGAGCCTCGGTTCCTCCAACCCCCACAACGTGGTTCGCGCCACCTTCGAGGGTTTCAAGAACCTCATGGATCCCTACACGGTCAACGTCAACCGTGGCCTGGATCAGGCGGAGGCCTAAATGTCCCAGTTCCTCGGCAAGCAGGTCACTCTGACCCTGAAGCGCTCCAGCATCTGCACCGTGCCCAAGCATCGCGCCTTCCTCCAGACCCTCGGTCTCAAGAAGGTCGGGGACAAGCGCGAGTGCGAGTACACGCCGAATGTGCATGGCATGGTCAAGCTCATTCCGTACCTCATCGACGTCACGGTGAAGGGGTAAGTCATGAAGCTCAATGAACTGAGGCCCGCAGAGGGCGCCACGAAGAACCGCAAGCGCATCGGCCGGGGCAAGGGCTCGGGCAATGGCAAGACCGCCGGAGCCGGCGAAAAGGGCCAGAAGTCCCGCCGGGGCTACAGCTCCCAGCGCGGCTTCGAGGGCGGCCAGATGCCCCTGCACCGCCGCCTGCCCAAGCGCGGTTTCACCAACATCCATGCCATCCAGCTCCAGGAGCTGGGCCTGGACTTCATCAGCGCGCACTTCGCCGAAGGCGAGATCGTGTGCCTGGAAGCCATGAAGGACAAGAACCTCCTCGAACCCAAGATGGGCGGGATCGTGGTTCTCAAGCGCGGCGAGCTGACCCACAAGATCACCGTCGTCGCGGACCGCGTCACCAAGGGGGCCCGCGAGGCCATCCTGGCCGTGGGCGGAACCATCCAGGAGCCCCCCTGCTCCAAGCAGGCGGCCAAGTAGTCCTTCCCGTTAGGATCTGAAACGCATGGAAAAGCTCCGGCAGTTGTTCTCCAATCCCGAACTCCGCAAGCGCCTCCTGTTCACGCTGGGGATGCTGGTCATCTATCGGCTCGGCGTGCACGTGTCGGTGCCCGGCGTGAATGCCGAATCCCTGGCCAAGAACCTGGGCAAGGCGGGGGATCTGCTGAACGTGGTTGACCTGTTCTCGGGCGGCGCCTTCAAGAAGTTCTCGGTGTTCGCCCTGGGCATCACCCCGTACATCACGGCCAGCATCGTGCTCCAGCTCATGGGCGCGGTGGTTCCGACCCTCGAGAACCTCCAGAAGAAGGAGGGCGAGGCGGGCCGCCAGAAGATCAACCAGTGGACCCGGTACCTCACCGTGGTTCTGGCCTTCGTGCAGGGTTTCGGCATCGCGTCCCTGGCCCAGAGCCTGGGTTCGGACGTGGTCATCAACCCCGGCCTGGGCTTCAAGGTCCTTTGCGCCTTCACCTTGTCCACCGGCACCATCTTCGTGATGTGGATCGGCGAGCAGATCACGGACCGGGGGGTCGGCAACGGCATCTCGCTCCTGATCTTCGCGGGCATCGTCTCGGGCCTGCCCAAGGCGATGGAGACCATCGGAACCATGTTCGGCGCGTCCCTCAAGGGCGCCGGCAACGTGGCCCCTCCGGGCGTCTTCCTGCTCCTTCTGGCCTGCATGACCGTCGTCCTTCTGGCCGTGGTCATGGTGGAGAACGCCTACCGGAACATCCCCATCCACTACGCCCGCCGGGTGGATTCGTCCCGCATGGCCAGCCAGCGAAGCTCGTACCTGCCCCTCAAGGTGAACACCGCGGGCGTCATGCCGGTGATCTTCGCCAGCTCGGTGATCTTCTTCCCCGCCACCATTGCGCAGTTCACGCGCTGGGAATGGCTGAGCAAGGCCTCCAGCTACATCAGCCCGCAGTCCCATTTCTGGACCTACACCCCCATCTTCGTGGGCGTGGTCATCTTCTTCGCCTTCTTCTACACCAGCATCGTCTTCAACCCGGATGAGACCGCCGAGAACATGAAGCGGTCCGGCGGTTACATCCCCGGCATCCGGCCTGGCAAGGAGACCTCGGTCTACATGGACAGCATCCTGTCGAAGCTCACCTTCGCGGGCGCCGTCTACCTGGCCCTGGTTTCCATCGTCCCGCTCGTGATAACCAATTCCATGCCGGGTCTCAACTTCTACTTCGGCGGAACCTCCCTTCTCATCGTCGTCGGCGTGGCCATGGACACCGTGGCCCAGTTCGAGAGCTACCAGGTGATGCGCCGGTACGACGGGTTCCTCGAGAAGGGTCGCATCCGGGGTGGCCGGCTGGCACGCTCGGGAGTGAAGACGCCATGAAGATTCATATCCTACTCGGGGCCCCTGGCAGCGGGAAGGGAACCCAGGCCAAGCGCCTGGTTCAAAAAAGGTCTTTGATACACCTGTCCACAGGTGATATTCTGAGAGATGCCGTCTCGAAAGGGACGGAAATAGGCCTTCGGGCCAAGGCCCTCATGGCCAGTGGCAAGCTTGTGGATGACGACACGGTTAACGGTCTTGTTTTCGCGCGGCTGCAGAACGAGAGCGGAGATGTGTTGTTCGATGGATATCCCCGGACCCTGCAACAGGCTGAATCCTTGGAGACTTTCCTCTCCTCCCAGGGAATCGGCCTCGGATTCGTGATCGACATCTTCGTCCCCGAGACTGTCTTGGAAGCCCGCGTGGTGGATCGCATGGTGTGCAGCAACAACGATTGCGGCGCCATCTACCATCTCGTGACAAAACGGCCCCACCAGGAAGGCGTCTGCGACCTGTGCCACAGTCCGCTGAAGCACCGCGCCGACGACTGCTCCGAGGCCTTCAGGAGCCGGATGGTCGAGTTCAACAAGACCTTCCAGCCGCTCCAGGCCTACTACAAGGAGAGGCCGAACTATCGCGCCGTCGACGGCAACCTTTCGCCGGATGCGATCCACGCCACCATCCTTGACCTTTTCCAGGAGCAAGCTTGAGCAAAGAAGAAGCCATTGAGCTCGAAGCCACAGTGGTGGAGTCCTTGCCCAATGCCGTGTTCCGGGTCGAGTTGGAAAACAAGCATCAGGTGCTGGCCCACATCAGCGGCAAGATGCGGAAGAACTTCATCCGCATCCTCCCTGGCGACAGGGTCCTGGTGGAAGTCACCCCTTACGATCTCAGCCGTGGCCGGATCATCTACCGATTCAAGTAACCTCACACATTAATCCCTGGGGGAAACCCATGAAAGTCAGGCCCTCTATCAAGAAGCTGTGCGAGCACTGCAAGGTGGTCCGCCGCGAAGGCATCAACCGGATCATCTGCAAGAAGAATCCCAAGCACAAGCAGCGCCAAGGCTAAGGAGTCAACATGGCACGCATCGCAGGCATCGATCTGCCAATTGCCAAGCGCATCGAGATCGCGCTCACGTACATCTATGGCATCGGTCGCCCCAAGGCTCAGAGCATTCTGACCCGGGCCAAGGTGGACTTCAGCACCAAGGTGCGGGATCTCACCGAGGACGAGGTTGGGCGCATCCGTCGCGTCATCACGGCCGAAGAGACCGTGGAAGGCGATCTGCGCAAGAACATCGGCTTGGACATCAAGCGCCTCATGGACATCGGCTGCTACCGGGGCCTGCGCCACCGGAAGGGCCTCCCCGTCCGTGGACAGCGCACTCACACCAACGCGCGGACCCGCAAGGGCAAGCGCAAGACCGTGGCCGGCAAGAAGAAGTAAAGGTTGAGGAACTGATATGGCAAAGACTCAGTCAAAGACCGCCGGCAAGAAGGTGGTCAAGAAGAAAGAAAAGAAGAACGTCCCCCACGGCGTGGCGCACATCCAGGCCTCGTTCAACAACACCATCATTTCCATCTCTGACCCCATGGGGAACATGCTCAGCTGGGCGTCCTCCGGCAACCAGAACTTCCGGGGCACCCGGAAGGGCACGCCCTTCGCCGCGCAGATCGCCGCGGGCGTCGCCGCCGAAGCCGCCAAGGAACAGGGCATCCGCAGTGTGGATGTCCGCGTGAAGGGACCCGGAGCTGGCCGCGAAAGCGCCATCCGCGCCCTGAACGCCGCCGGCATTTCCGTGACCAGCATCCGCGACGTCACCCCCATCCCCCACAATGGTTGCCGCCCTCCCAAGCGGCGCCGGGTTTAAGAGAGGAGGAGAACCATGGCTCGATATCAAGACGCCGTTTGCCGCCTCTGCCGACGCGAGGGCATGAAGCTTTACCTCAAGGGTGAGCGCTGCTTCAAGGAGAAGTGCTCCTTCGAGACCCGCAAGGGCAAGATCCCCGGCCAGCACGGGGCCGCCAAGGCGAAGAAGCCCACCGGCTATGCCCTCCAGCTTCGCGAGAAGCAGAAGGTCAAGCGCATCTATGGCGTGCTGGAAAAGCAGTTCCGCCTCTATTTCGAACGTGCCGATTCCAAGAAGGGCGTGACGGGTCACAACCTGCTCTCCTTCCTGGAAAGCCGTCTCGACAACGTCGTGTTCCGGCTCGGGTTCGCCCCCAGCCGCGCCGCTGCCCGCCAGATGGTGATGCACGGCCACATCCTGGTCAACGGCAAGCGCTGCGACATTCCCAGCTACCAGACCAAGAGCGGCCAGAGCATCGAGATCTCGGTCAAGGCCCAGGCCAACGACTTCGTTAAGTCCTCCCTGGAAACCGCGGCTGGCCGCGGAATTCCCCAGTGGCTCACCCTCGACGCCGGCGCCTTCAAGGGCTCCGTCATCGCGGTTCCCAAGCGGGAAGATGTTCCTCTTGACATCAACGAGCAGCTGATCGTCGAACTCTACAGCAAGTAAGGGGACAGGAATGCTGAACATCAGCGATTTCCAGAGGCCGCGTTTCGCGGAGGTCAGTGCGGGCTCGAAGACCGGCTCGTACGGCGAGTTTGTCGCCTATCCCTTCGAACGCGGTTTCGCCACCACCTGCGGTCATTCCCTTCGCCGGGTGCTGCTCAGCAGCATCCAGGGCGCGGCCGTCACCAACGTACGGATCAAGGGCGTGCAGCACGAGTTCACGGCCATGCCCGGCGTGTGGGAGGACATCACCCACATCCTCCTGAACCTCAAGGAAATCCCTTTCAAGCTCCATTCCTCCCAGCCCCAGATCGTGACCATCAGCCACAAGGGCGAAGGCGTGGTGACCTCCGGGTCCATCCGCTGCAACCAGAACGTGGAAGTGATGAACCCCGATGTGCACATCGCCACCCTGGGTGAGGACGGGGAACTTGAAATGGAGATCCAGGTCTCCATGGGCCGCGGGTTCGTGACCGCCGACCGCAACCTGGACGAGAAGCTGGGCCTCGGGTTCATCCCCCTGGATTCCAACCACAGCCCCATCCTCCGCGTGAACTACATCGTCGAGCCCGCCCGCGTGGGCCACAGCACGGACTACGAGAAGCTGACCCTCCAGGTGTGGACCAACGGCACGGTCGACCCCAAGGACGCGGTGAGCGATTCCGCCCTCATCCTCCGTGAGCACTTCCTCATCTTCGCCCGCCAGGACGAGGATGCCGTCGAGACCGAGCAGGGCGCCACGATCCTCACCACCGAGGGCGTGAACGGCATGCTGGGCAAGTCGGTCGAGGAGCTCGAGCTGTCCGTCCGGGCCAACAACTGCCTGCGCAACGCCAACATCACCACCATCGGTGAACTGGTCCAGCGCACGGAAGCGGAGCTGATGAAGACCAAGAACTTTGGTAAGAAGTCGCTCCAGGAGATCAAGGACGAGCTCGCCCGCATCGGCCTCTCCCTCGGCATGCGCATCGAACAAGAAGTCTAAGGAGCTTACCCATGCGTCACAATGTCACCGGCAAGCGCCTTGGCCGTACCACCAACCAGCGCAAAGCTCTCATGAAGGGTCTCGCCATCTCGATCATCGAGCATGAGCGCCTCGAGACCACCCTCGTGAAGGCCAAGGAACTCCGCAAGTTCGTGGAGCCCTTCATCACCCTCGGCCGCAAGGACACCGTCGCGAACCGTCGCCTGGCCATGGCCCGGCTCGGCAGCAAGAAGACCGTGGAGAAGCTTTTCTCCGAGGAGTTCTCCGCCCGTTTCGTCGGCCGTCCTGGCGGGTTCACCCGCATCCTCAAGACGGGCCACCGTCTGGGCGACGCCTCGGACATGGCGATCATCGAACTCGTGGACTATGTCCTGCCCGAGCCCAAGGAAGCCGAAGCCGCCGCCGAGTAGGTTCACGGCCGCTTCAAGGAAAGGGCGCTCTCCGGGGCGCCCTTTCCTCGTACCGCCCTGGGCGATCCGCCTCAGGGGCCCGGCGGGCCATCCGGGACCTGCGCCAGGGCCGGATCCCAGGCCGCCGTCAGGAGGGTGGCTTCACGGCCGTTCAGGCGCAAGGTCCGTCGGATGAGGACCTCCGCGGTGGGCCCGGCCCCCTGGCGCAGGGTGAAACCCGCGGCCGGGTCACCCGTGAGGGCGAACCCATGGGGCATATGGCTGGCTGCGTCCCAGATGCGGAGGGTGATGGGCGTCTCCCCGGCCGTAAGGGGCAGGAACCGGGTGGCGTGGGGTGGCAGGGCGTAGGTTTCGGCCGCGGGCAGGAAAACCTGGAGGCGCGGTTTGACCCGGACGGACGTGCCTTTCCTGATGCGCCAAACCCCATGATTGGCAAGTCCCCCCTCCAAAGCGAACGTCCAGGTTGCGTCCGAGGCGTTGGTCAGGGTCAGGACCTGGGAGGCCGGGGATGCGGCGACCGGGGTCTGGGTGGTGGTCGTGGAGGTGGCGTCCTTCGCCGGATCCTTGGTTTCTTCGGGGCGGTGGCGGGTCAACGGTTGGAGGTTCGGGTCCGCCCCGTCCGCCTGGCGCTTCACGCCCCGGCCCGTCGGTACCAGGACGGGTGAGTCCTTCGGGACGGGCGGGTCCCAGCCATCCCCGAGGATGCGCACGGTGTCGCCGTCCACGACGCAGGGAATCCAGTGCGGGTCCCCGATGCGCTGATCGATGGTCACGAGAGGGCTCCCCTCCCCCTGGGTTTCCTGCTTCGGGAATCGAAGGTGCAGGGTCCGGCTCTTGCGGCGACGGCCCCGGCCGTCGCTGTCGAAGAGACCGACGGTGACGAACTCGGGGCCTCCCGGGGTGGGCCGGGTGAGGGTGAGGCGCTGGCCCGGCTCCAGGGGAACGTCGCGGACCGAAGGGCTTAGCCGGCGTTCCACCGCAGCCCCTCCGGGGAACACGAGCAGCTTATCCTTTCGGGGCTCCAAGTACAGGTGCCACCGGGACCGGGACAGGTTCTCGATGTGCAGGTTGAGATTGGCGCTGAGAGGGTTGCCGCATAGGCACAGCACCGTAAGGAACGCGCGCGCGGCGGCGGCAAGGGGGAGACCTTGACTCATGGCTGGGGGACCTCAGCCATTAAATTAAATCATTTATAAAACGACGCAAGCCTGTTGAAGCAGGGACCCTAGGCCAGGAGGCCGGCCAGGAAGCTGCCGGGGGCAACGTAGCCCTCCACGCGGTCGGGGCCGGTGCTCAGGTAGGCGATGGGGGTGTCCACGCTGGCGGTGAGGGCGTCCAGGTAGGCGCGGGCCTCGGCCGGGAGTTTCGCCGGGTCCTGGATGCCGCGGGTGGGGGTGCTCCAACCTTTGAAATACTTGATTTCGGGCTGGATCTCCTTCCAGTCCTGGATGCAGGAGGGGATGCGGTCGCCCACCCGGCCTTCGCCATCCCGATAGCCCACCACCAGGCCCACCTGGTCGAAGCCGTCCAGCACGTCCAGCTTCATGAGGCCCAGGCCGTCCACGCCGTTGACCCGGCAGGCGTGGCCGGTGATGACGGCGTCGAACCACCCGCAGCGGCGGGGCCTTCCGGTGGTGGTGCCGAATTCGCGGCCCAGTTCCCGGATGCGGTCGCCGGTGGCGTCGAGCAGCTCGCTGGGCATGGGGCCGGCCCCCACTCGGGTGGTGTAGGCCTTGGCCACGCCCAGGACGTGGGAGAGGGCCCGCGGAGGCAGGCCGGTGCCGGTGAAAAGACCGCCGATGCTGCAATTGGAGGAGGTGACGTAGGGGTAGGTGCCGTGGTCGATGTCCAGGAGGGTGGCCTGGGCCCCCTCGAAGAGGATGGATTCGCCCTTGCGCCAGGCGCTCCAGAGGTAGTCCTGGATGTCGCCGATCATGGGCAGGAGGGGCTGGGCGATGGCCAGGAGGTCGCGGGCGGTGTCCGCCACGGAGGCAAGGCCGCCGTCGGGGCCCAGGAGCTGGGTGACCTCGGCGTGGCCGTGGCCGATGCGCTCGGGGAGGGTGGCGGGGTGGAGGAGGTCGCCCATGCGAACGCCCATGCGGGCGGCTTTCATCTCGTAGGCGGGCCCGATGCCCCGGCCGGTGGTGCCGATCTTGTTGAGGCCTCCCTCGCGCCATTTGTCCAGGGCGATGTGGTGGGGCAGGATGATGTGCGCCTTGTCCGAGATCAGGAGCCGGCCGGTGAGGTCGAAGCCGCGCTTGGCCAGGCGATCCAGCTCCTGGAGGAAGACCTCCAGGTTGAGCACGACGCCGGAGCCGACCACCAGGAAGCAGCCCGGGTGGAGCGCCCCGCTGGGGACCTGGTGCAGGGCGATGCTGACGCCGTCCACCACGACCGTGTGTCCGGCGTTGTTGCCGCCCTGGAAACGCACCACGTTCCGGAACCGGGCGCTGAGAAGGTCCACGAGCTTGCCCTTGCCTTCGTCGCCCCACTGCAGGCCGAGAATGGCCAGATTTTCCGCAAGTACGCCCATGCGTCTACCCCCGTCTCCCAGGTTACCGCGCCAGGAAGCAAATGGGGACACCAGGACCGGATGAGGCTACCCTTTAGTGTCCGGTCCTGTCTCCAATGGGGGGGCGGGGTTCAGAAAGATCCGGGGGGCCGCATGTTCGAGAAATTCACCGAAAAAGCACGCCGCGTCATGTTCTTCGCTCGCTATGAAGCCAGCCAGTTCGGCTCCGAGAGCATCCAGAGCGGCCACCTTCTGCTCGGCCTCCTACGCGAGGCCGAGAAGACCTCCATCCAGCTGCTGGACCGCATGGGCGTCCAGACCAACCTGCTGCGGGAGCGTCTCATTTCCGCCCTGAGCCCGCGGGACAAGCGGCTCACGCCGAGCTCCACCAGCATCGACATCCCCATGGAGGAGGAGGTCAAGCGCATCCTCCAGCACGCCACCCAGGAGAGCGCCAAGCTCAACCACAAGCACGTGGGAGCCGAGCATCTGCTGCTGGGCATGCTCAAGGAGGAGCAGGGCCTCGCGGGCCGGCTCCTGAAGGAGGCCGGCGCGGACCTCATCGCCGCCAAGGAGATCCTCCTGGAAGCCACCAAGGAGGAGAAGATCGCCAAGAAGAAGAAGGAGCATCCGCTCCTGGCCGAGTTCGCGCGGAACCTCTCGGAACTGGCCGAGCGCGGCATCTTCGACAACCTCATCGGCCGCGAGACCGAGGTGGACCGCATCATCCAGATCCTTTCCCGCCGGCGCAAGAACAACCCCATCCTCCTGGGCGAGGCCGGGGTGGGCAAGACCGCCATCGTGGAGGGCCTGGCCCAGAAGATCCACGAGGGCCTCGTGCCGCCCAGCCTCCAGGAGAAGCGCATCTACGCCCTGGACCTGAGCCTGGTGGTGGCGGGCACCAAGTACCGCGGCCAGTTCGAGGAGCGCCTGAAATCCATCATCGCCGAGGCGTCCAAGGACCCCAGCGTGGTGCTCTTCATCGACGAGATCCACAGCATCATCGGCACGGGCGCCGCGGAAGGCAGCCTGGACGCCGCCAACATCCTCAAGCCGGCCCTTTCCCGCGGCGAGATCCAGTGCATCGGCGCCACCACGCACAAGGAGTTCGCGAAGTACATCGACAAGGACCGCAGCCTCGTGCGGCGCTTCCAGCCGGTGAACGTGAACCCCCCGGACGAACCCGAGAGCCTGCGCATCCTGGAGGGCATCCGCAGCCGCTACGAGCTGTTCCACCGCGTGCGCTACACCCCGGCCACCCTGCTGGCCTCGGTGTACCTCTCCAACCGCTACATCACGGACCGGTCCCTGCCCGACAAGGCCATCGACCTCCTGGACGAGGCCGGGGCGCGGGTGAAGCTCCGGGGCGGCGTGACCGTGGGCGAGAGCCACAAGACCGAGGAGGAGCTGCACCGGGTCATCACGGAGATGAACGAGGCCGTGCTCAACCGCGACTTCGAGAAGGCCGTGCTGCTCCGCCAGAAGGAAGTTCAGCTGCGCGAGCAGATCACCGGAAGCGAAGGGGAGCTGTCGGAGGAGGACTACGAGAGCTTCGCCGAAGTGACCGAGCGGGACATCGAGGACGTGGTGGCCTCCTGGACGGGCATTCCCGTGCGGGCCCTCAAGAACGAGGAAAAGGCGAACCTCGCCCACATGGAGGCACACATCAACGAGCGCGTCATCGGCCAGGAGGAGGCCGTGAGCGCCGTGAGCCGGGCCGTGCGGCGGGCCCGCACCGGCCTCAAGAACCCCTCCCGCCCCATGGGCTCCTTCCTCTTCCTGGGGCCCACCGGCGTGGGCAAGACCGAGCTGGCCAAGACCCTGGCCGGGTTCCTGTTCGGTGATCCCAAGAAGATGATCCGCTTCGACATGTCCGAATTCATGGAGAAGCACGAAGTTTCCAAGCTGCTTGGGGCCCCTCCGGGGTACGTGGGCTATGAGGAAGGCGGCATGCTCACGGACCGGATCCGGCGCAACCCCTATTGCGTCATCCTTTTCGATGAAATGGAAAAGGCCCACCCGGACCTCATGAACGTCCTCCTGCAGATCTTCGACGACGGTCAGGCCACCGACGCCTTCGGGAACCAAGTGGACTTCAAGAACACAATTATCATCATGACCTCCAATGTGGGCAGCCGGGAACTTCTCCCGGACAAGAACCTTGGCTTCGGGATAAAGGATGACCGTCCGGATTCGAAAGCTGGCGAAGCGCTCAAGGTGCTCAAGCGGACCTTCCCGCCCGAGTTCCTCAATCGCATCGACGAGATCGTGGTGTTCAACCGCCTCGGGGACGCGGAGCTCCGCAAGATCGTGCGCCTGCTCATCACCGACCTCAACCTCACCCTCCAGAAGCACAACCTGGTCGTCACCCTCTCCGACGAAGCCTGCGACCACCTGGTGCACACCACGGCGCGGGACCGCGCCTATGGCGCCCGCCCCCTTCGCAGGGCCATCCAGAAGATGGTGGAGGATCCCCTCGCCGAGCTCATGGTCGCCAAGGAGGAGGTGCCCGCGGGCATGGTCCACTTCGACCTGGTTGATGAAAAGCTCGTTCCATTGTTCACCGAAACGCCCGCCGTTACCGAACCCCAGCTCACCGAGGTCCAGGGATGATTCAAAAATCCGCCTAAGGGGCGGCCCGGTTCGCCGGGGGACCTTCCAGAGAGACCTACGGCCCCTTCGGCCTTGGGAATTCAATGCTCGACCTTATGTAATGGATCATGAATGAGATTGCTCGCCACACCCCAGCGCCCGACCCCGCGTCGCCCCCTTCTCGGCCGGTGGGCACGGGGCCTGTCACCCCTGGTTCTGGCGGCCAGTCTCCAGGGCCTGCCCGCCCTGGCCCAGGACTCCGAGGTGATCACGAAGATCGAGGTCATCGGGGCGCTGAAGCAGACGCCGGAAACCATCATCTTCAAGACCGGGCTGAAGCCGGGCGACGACCTGCGCAACGTGGACCTCACGGCGATCCTGGACAAGCTCTGGGCAACCAACGCCTTCGATGACATCAAGTTCCAGGCCGATGACGAAGAGGGCGGCAAGAAGCTGATCATTCTCGTCAAGGAGCGGCCCCTCATCAAGGAAGTGGACTTCCGCGGCGGCACGGAGGTGGGTCTTTCCGCCCTGAAGGACAAGATCAAGGAGAAGAAGCTCACCATCAACCCCGACACCGTCTACGACCCCGAGGCGGCCCGCAAGGTCAAGGACCTCATCGTCGACCAGTGCGCCGAGAAGGGCTTCCGGAACCCGGTGATCGAGGTGTCCCTGGAGAACATGGGGCCCGCCACCTCCCGCCTGGTCTTCGACATCAAGGAAGGGGGCAAGGTCAAGGTCTACAAGGTCGCCTTCCGCGGCAACAAGGCCATCAGCAGCGGCGCCCTCGCCAAGGTCATGACCAAGACCCGCAGGCACTGGATGTTCAGCTGGCTCACGTCCCATGACCTCCTGGTGGAGAAGAACCTGGACGAGGACCTGATGGCCATCAAGAAGGCGTACTGGCGCCTGGGCTACAAGGACGTCTTCGTGGGCAAGCCCACCATCGAGGTGCGGGACGTCACGGCCGAGAAGAACAAGAAGAAGAACGAAAAGCGCGCCCGGGAGGGCAAGTCGCCCAAGTACGACATCCGCGCCGAGCTGATGATCCAGATCCTGGAAGGGGACCGCTACTCCGAGGGCACCTTCAAGCTCGAGGGCAACGACAACGTCCTCAAGGGCGAGGCCGGCGAGAAGTTCTACCGCACCAAGATCGCCGAAGCCAGGCGGGACAACCACTCCTGGCTGGGCAAGCTGCTCAGCGTCAAGCCCGACATCCGTGACCCCAAGGACACCGAGAACCGGCCCTTCGACCTGGATTCCCTCAACATGGGCATCGACAAGGTCAAGGAAGAGTACAGCAACCTGGGCTACATCATGTTCCGGGCCGAGAAGAAGATGGACGTCCGGGAGGTGAACGGGGTCAAGAAGGTCGACGTCACCCTGAAGGTGGACGAGGGCGAGCTGTACACGGTGCGCCACCTCAATTTCGAGGGCAACAGCACCACCAAGGACAAGGTCCTGCGCCGGGCCATGATCATCAAGGAAGGCGACCCGTTCCAGACCGAGCTGTTCAAGGATTCCTTCACGGGCCTGGGCCAGCTGGGCTTTTTCGACGTGAAGGCCTCCGAGCCCAAGGTCGACATCGTCCCGGACAAGCCCCAGGTGGACATCACCATCCGGGGCGAGGAGGCCGGCGTCAACGAAGTGCTCTTCCAGGGGGGCTACGGTTCGGTGCTCGGCTTCTCCCTGGGCATGAGTTTTTCCACGCGCAACCTCGGGGGCGGTGGCGAGACCCTCAGCCTGAGCTACAACGGCGGCAAGTACCAGCGCATGGCCTCCGTCTCCTTCACGGAGCCCTACATCTTCGACCTGCCGTACTCCCTGACCACCAGCGTCTCGGACGGCACCACGGACTACGACGCCTCCCGGGTGGGCGCCGACTACGCCTACAAGCAGCTCTCCCGGTCCCTGGGCGTGTCCATGGGCACGCGCCTGGCCACCTTCATTCCCGGCAAGACCTGGGCCTGGTTCACCACCTACCAGGTGGGCTACACCTTCCGCACCCTCAAGATCGAGGGCGGCCGGAACTACTACTACCGGGACACCAGCTCGCAGCTCACCTCCACGATCAACAACTTCATCACCTACAGCACCGTGAACCACCCCTTCAAGCCCACCCACGGCACCAAGCTGTCCCTGGGCTTCGAGTACGGGGGCTGGCAGTTCGGCGGGGACCGGCCCTTCTACCGCACCACGCTGGAATTCGCCAAGTGGGCCAACATCGGCGAGCGGCACATCTTCGGATTCAACTCCAGCTACGGCTACGTGCGCAACCTGACCAGCGAAAGCCTGGCTATCTGGGAGCTGTACCGTCCCGGCGGCGAGAACTCCATCCGCGGCTACACCTATGGCCAGGTGGGCACGGCGGCCAGGGACAACACCAATAACCTGGTGGTGGTGGGAGGCAACAAGCAGTTCATCGCAAACGCCGAATACCAGTTCAAGATCGCCGACCAGTTCCGCATCGTGGCGTTCTACGACGCGGGCAACGCCTGGGCCCAGGGCGTCAAGATCTTCCACGAGTCCCTGCGCCGCAGCGCGGGGCTGGAGTTCCGGTTCTTCCTGCCCATCAGCCCGGCCCCGCTGCGGCTCATCTGGGCCCGCAAGCTCAATCCCTACGAGTTCGACTCCGAAGGGAAGACCCAGTTCCAGTTCAGCATCGGCACCACCTTCTGATCCCAAACCCCCCACCGTCAACCCGGAGCCACCCATGCGCATCCTGAACTACCTGCTGCCCCTGGCGGCCGTCGTGAGCCTTTCCGCCCAGGACATCACCCCCAAGATCGCCGTGTTCGTACCCGACCGGCTCATTGCCAACACCGTGCGCGGCCGCCAGCTCTTCGCGGAGCTGGAAGTCGTGAAGAAGAACCTCGAGGAGAAGCTCAAGGCCAAGGGCGAGGAAGGCGCGCGCCTCCAGGCCCAGCTCCAGTCCCCCAGCATCAGCGACGCGGGCAAGGAGCAGATCACCAAGCAGCTTCGCGACGCCGACTACGAGTTCAAGAAGCTCCAGGAGGACAGCCAGGCCGAGTTCCAGAAGACCCAGCAGAAGGTCTTCGGCCAGTTCCAGCAGGAGGTCGGCCCCATCGTCGACGCGGTGGCCAAGGAGCAGAAGATCCAGCTGGTGCTGCAGTACCAGCAGGGCCTCATCGCCTACGGCGAGGAGGCCTGGATGCTGGCCTTCACCAACGAAGTGGCCAAGCGCTTCGACGCCAAGGCTCCCGCAGGTCAGCCGGCCGCCAAGCCCGCCGCCGCCCCCAAGCCTGCCGCCAAGCCCGCCACCCCCAAGAAGTAGGCCTAACGACCGGTAGAACCGTAACCGCCACCGCCGCGCTGGGTGTCCCCCAGGGCGGCGGTGCCGCGTTCGGGGCGCCATTCCCAGGTCGGCACGGGCGCCAGGAGGAACTGGGCGATGCGCTCGCCCCGGGCCAGGGTGAACGGCTCGCTGCCGTGGTTGATCAGCACCACCGCTACCTCCCCCCGGTAGTCCGCGTCGATGGTGCCGGGGGCGTTGAGCACGGTGACGCCGTGCCTGAAGGCCAGCCCGGACCGGGGGCGCACCTGCCCCTCGAAGCCCTCGGGGATGGCCATCACCAGGCCGGTGGGCACCAGGCGGCGCTCGCCGGGCGCCAGGGTCCAGGTCTCCCCCTCGGGAAGGGCGGCCCGCAGGTCGAGGCCGGCCGCGTGGGGCGTGGCCCTTTCGGGCAGGGGGAGGCCCTCGCCGTGGGGCAGGAAGGTGACTGGAACCTGGATCATGGAATCTCCGCGATGCCCTCCACCTTAACGCGTCCCTAACCCGGAATGCCCCTTAGTGCGTTACCTTTCATGAATGCGGAGGTCACCATGAGGATCGGGATTGCTTTGGCGACGTTGACGGTCTGCGCGTGCCTGGGCGCGGCCGACGGGCCCGGCTCCGGCAACCGCACCGAGACCCACCTGGAGAAGCTGGCCTATGGTTCGAAGCTCTGGGTGAAGAACCGCAACGGAGCCATCCGGGTGGTGGGCTGGGACAAGGAGGAAGTCTCGCTGGTGGCCATGATCCGGGACACCCCCAAGCGCAAGATCGACCTGGTGGTGCAGCATGTGGGCCCTGACCTGGACATCGAGGCGCAGTTCCAGCAGCCCGTGGTGGTCTTCAGCTTCGGCTTCTCCCCCAGCCCGCGCTGCGAGATGACACTGAACGTGCCCCGCAAGCTCCTGGGCCACTTCCGCACCACCAACGGCTCGGTCACCGTCTCCAGCCTCGAGGGCTACGCCCGGTGCGAGACCACCAACGGCGACGTGGTGCTCCGGGACCTCAAGGGCGAGGCCCTGGCGGAGACCACCAACGGCGCCCTGGAGGCCTACGGGCTCAAGGCCCGGCTCAGGGGCGGCACCACCAACGGCCGGGTCCACCTCGAGGACGTGCAGGGCGGCATCCAGGTGGAGACCACCAACGGCGGCGTCACCGCCAAGAACCTGGACGGCTGGGGCGAAGGGATCCGCCTGGAGACCACCAACGGCGGCATCGAAGTGGTGCTGGGCCGGGCCACCGGGGACATCCACGCGGAGAACCACCACGGTTCCATTGATATCAAGGTGCCTGGCGCCACGGTGATGGAATCGGGCAAGCATTCGGCGTGGGTGAAGGTTCCGGGCCGGGAGCAGAAGATCACCCTGGAAACCAGCAACGGCGGCATCACGGTCCGCTAATCTGGAGGGATGTTCGACCCGAGACCGTTCTTCCTGGCCTTCCTGGGCGCGGCCTGCGCAGCCCAGATCATCCAGCCGCCCGACGTGGCGGACCGGACCCTCTCCAACGGCGTGAAGGTCCTGATGGTTGAACGCCCGGGCCTCGGGGCCGTGCGGGCGGACCTCTTCCTCCAGGGCGGGCGGACCGGCACCGGGGACCTGGCCCCCGCGGCCGCCGACCTCCTGGCGCGCACCCTCTTCCGGCGCCAGCCCCCGGTCCAGGTGGAGAAGGACCTGGACCTGGCCCTGCGCCAGGAGGGCACCACCTTCGAGACCCTGCGCCTGGAAGGGCTCCGCCAGGCCCGTCGCCCGGACCGGGCCCCCTCGCCGGAGCTCCCGGCCCTGCAGGCCATGCACCAGGCCGCCCTGGCGGCCATCCAGGAACGCATGCGCCCCTCGGACGCCTGGGATGAGGTGGACGAGCTGGGGGGCACCCACCGGACCCTCGAGGTGACCGCGGACTACATCACCCACGGGGTCGACCTTCCCGCCGGGCGCCTGGAAGCCTGGTGCCGGTTGGAGGCCGCGCGCCTGGCCCAGCCGCCCCTGGCCCGCTTTCCCCTGGAACGGGAGCGGCTGCTGCTGGAGGTGGACGGCGGGAACCCCCCGTGCCCCTCCTCCCTTTCGGTGCTCCTGTCCATGGCCCTGGCCGGGCGGCCCTATGCCCAGGCTTCGGAGTTCCACCGCTCCGACGTGGCGTCCATCACCCTGGCCGACCTGAGGACCCTGGGACGCCGGCTGCTGGCCCCCGGGCGCATGACCCTGGTGCTGGTGGGCGATTTCCGGGGCGAGGCCATCCTGCCGGCCCTGGAACGGGCCTTCGGGGCCCTGGGCAAGGGGGAGGCCGCCCCGGCGCCCTCGCCCTTCAAGGACGACGACCCCATGAATGCGTTGGAGTCCCCCGCGGGACGCAAGATGCTGGTGAGCACCACCGGCGAGACGCGGATCATCGTGGGCTGGCGGGTCCCCCCGGCCAACCACCCCGACGGCCCCGCCCTGCGCGCCCTGGCCCAGGTCATGGCCGGCAGCCCCAGCTCCCGTCTGAACCAGATGCTCCTCACCACCAAGGGCATCGCCAGTTCCCTCACCCTGAGCCTCGGCGTGCCCGGGCAACGGGACCTGAACCTCCTGGTGCTGGACGCCGAGCCCGCCCCGGGCCACTCCCTGGGCGAGCTGGAGCAGGCCATCATGGGCGAAATCCTCCGCCTGCAGCGGGAACCCCTTCCCGAGGCGGAGGTGCGCCGGGCCCAGGTGCAGCTGGAGGGGATCCAGATCCAGGTGCAGGAGGACGCGGCCACCCTGGCCGGCGTCCTGGGGAAGGCCCACTGCCAGGGCGGCGACTGGCGCCTGGCCTTTCGGGCCCTCTCCGCCGCCCGGGACCTCCGGCCTTCGGACGTGCAGGCCGCGGCCCGCACCTACCTGGTGCCCTCCCGCATGACCCTGGCGCAGTTCGGCCCGGATCCCCTGCTCCTGCCCCTGGACCAGACGGAGAGCCGCCTCGTCCAGGTCCTCAACGCGTTGGTGCAGCGGCGCCTGTCGGACCCCGTGGAGGCCCAGGGCGTGCTCCGGGAGGCGCTCCGCCAGTTGCGCATGCTGAGCCCCGGGGAGCGCCTGCAGACCCTCAAGCTCCTGGAAGCCCAGGTGACCCCATGAGGGGCTGCCTGTTCCTGGCCTGCGCCGCGCTGGCGGCCGCCCCGGGCCCCCAGACCTTCAGCCTCCCCTCCGGCCTGCGGTGCGTTCTGCTGGAAAACCATGACCAGCCCCTCATCCGGGCGGAACTGGCCACCCGGTGGGAACGCGAGCCCCGGCCCGGAACGGCGGGATTCCTGGCCCAGCTCCTGCGGGCGGGGGGCGCGGGAGGGTATTCCAGGGCGGAGTTCAACCGGGCCCTGGACGACCTGGGCATCACCTTCGCGTTCGAGAGCCGGCCGAACCTCTACCGGTGGACCCTGGCCACCGACAGCCGCAACCAGGAGCCGGCCATGGAACTGCTGGCGGACGCCGTCTTCCGGCCCGCCTTCGACCCGGGGACCCTGGCGGCCCAGCGCCTGGCCGCGGGCCGGTGGCTCGCCGCCGCCACCGCCGCCGAACGCGGGCGCGCGCGCTTCCTGTGGGCCCTGGGGGATCCGGAGGTGGACCTGCCCCCCGCGGAGGGCGCCGTGGACGCCCTGGACTTCGCGGCGCTCCAGGCCTTCCGGCGCGCTGCGGTGCGCCCCGAGCGCTCCTGTCTGGTGCTGCACGGAGACCTGAGCCTGACCCAGGCCAAGGAACTGGTTTTCCTTCATTTCGGTCTGTGGGGGCCGGCGCTTGCGCCCGCGGGGGAGGCGGCCCCGCCCGCGGCGCCCGAACCCAGACTCCTGGAGGTGCTGGAGGGCGGGGAAGCCGAGCTTTGGGCCGGGCGCCCAAGCACCTCCTGCGACCCGGCGGTGCTGGAACTGCTGGAGGACCTCCTGGGGCAGCTTCCCGGGGTGCTGGCTCCGGGCCTCGCCCGCACGTGCACCGTCGGTCCCGGGCGTCCCCTGCTGGTGAAGGTGAAGGCGGGCGCCGGCGGGCGGGCCGGGCTGGTGGCCGCCCTCCTGGATACCCTGGACGCCCTGCGCACCCGGGGCTTCACGGACCCGGACCTGGAGCGGGCCCGGGCGCGGTGGCGAGCCCGGCTGGACGCCTTGCCCCTGCACCCGCAGGACCTGGTGCGCCGGGAGCAGGAGGGGGTGCTGGATCCGGCCTTCCGCCAGCGGGTGGAGGCCGTTCGGTTGAAGGACCTCAACGGCGCCCTGGCCGCCCTGCTGGCGCCGGGCGACCTGAGGTTCCTCCTTCTGGGCGGGGACGACGCCCTGGCGCAGCAAGCCGAGAAGGCGGGCCTGGGGCCCGCCGTGGCGATCAGATAGCCGGTTCGGGCTGGACGCCGAAGCGGGCCGCCAGGTCCAAGTACCGGTCCCGGATCCCCTGGATGACGTCACCGGGGAGGTGGGGCGCGGGGGGCTGCTTGTTCCAGTGGGCCAGGGTCTCCAGGTAGTCCCGCAGGAACTGCTTGTCGAGGCTGGGCGGGTTGGCGCCGGGTTGCCAGGCGTCGGCCAGCCAGTAGCGGCTGGAGTCGGGCGTGAGCACCTCGTCGATGAGCATCAGGCTGCCGTCCTCCAGGAGCCCGAACTCGAACTTGGTGTCGGCCAGGATGATGCCCCGCTCCAGGGCACGTTCGCACCCCCGCTGGTACAGGGCCAGGCTGGCGGTGCGCACCCGGGCCGCCAGGTCAGGGCCGATGAGGCCGGCCATGGTGGCGAAGTCGATGTTCTCGTCGTGGCCCTCCTCGGCCTTGGTGGAGGGGGTGAAGATGGGTTCGGGCAGACGGTCGGCATTCCGCAGGCCGGGGGGCAGGGCGATGCCGCAGACGGTGCCGCGCTGGGTGTATTCCTTGAGGCCGGACCCCGCCAGGTAGCCGCGCACCACGCACTCCACGGGCAGGGGCGCGGTCTTGCGCACCAGGATGGAGCGGCCCCGCAGCAGGCTCGCGAAGGGACGCAGCACCTCGGGATAGGCCTCCACGTCGGTGGCTTCCAGGTGGTTGGGGAGGATGTCCGCGGTGGCGCCGAACCAGAAATTGGCCACCTGGGTGAGGATGCGGCCCTTGCCGGGGATGCCTTCGGGCATGATGCAGTCGAAGGCGGAGATGCGGTCGGTGGCCACGATGAGGAGGCTGCGCCCGAGGTCATAGACATCCCGCACCTTGCCGCGCCGGAAGGCGGGGAGGGGCAGGTCGGTTTTCAGGAGTGCGTCCATGGGGTCCTCGTTCAGGGGGTGGGGGGCAGTTCCGGGATGTACCGGGGGGTGGGGGCCAACCAGTGGAGGGCCATGGGCAGGAGCTGGTAACGGTTCTGGATGTTCACCCACCGGGAAAGCTCCGCTTCCCGCACGGTGGAGCCGGGACCGGTGACGGGCAGGCCCCGCTCGGCGCAGAAGGCGTGGACCTCGGCGCCGGTGACGCCCAGGAGGGCGGACAGGACGTCCAGGGGGTAGGTGTTCTCGTTGGGGGCCGGCGCGAGGATCCGGAAGTCGAAGGTCTCCCGCAGCACCGAGAGGGTGGCCTCCCGGTTCAGTTCCAGGGCCGCGTCCAGGTGGGGAAAGGGGTCCTGGCCGCCGAGGCTCCGGGCCTGGGCGGCGCCCAGGTGGGCCAGGGAATGGACGGGGTTGGCCTTGAGGACCCTGGCGAAGGCCTCGCCGGCCTCCAGGTACCGCCCCAGATTGATGAGACATTCACCCCTGTGCAGGAGGGCCTCCACGCTGCCGGGGTCCTGGGAGAGGATGCGGTCCGTGATGTCCAGGAGTTCCTCCACCATGCCCGCCTGGCGCAGGAGGGCCGAGAGGTGTTCCAGGGCGGAGCGGTGGCTGGGGGTGAGCAGGAGAAGGCGCTCCAGAAGCTCGATGGCATGGGCGTCGTCCTGCTCCTGCTCGGCCCGCCGGGCCCAGTCCCAGAGCACCTCGGACTGGCGAGCCACCGGGTGTCCAAGGGTGCCCCGGCGCTCGTCGGAGGGGTGGAGCAGCTGGGTGCACACCCAGGTGTAGCGAGCGGGATCCCGGCCGCCGGTGTCCCCCAGCTCGTCCTCGACGGCGCGGATGACGGTCTTCAGGCCGCGATCCCACAGGGGCGGGACGGGCATCTGGACGTGCGTTTGGAGCTCGCGCCGCAGGGGCTGGAGGGGGTCCCCGGTGCGGCCGAGGTGGAGCTTCAGGCGCAGGTAGCGCAGCTCCGCGGGGGGATCGGACTCCACCCTCACCCGCAGGGCGAGTTCGCCCGTGTCAGGGTCGAATCCGTCGAGGAGGAGGTACTGGAGGTGGGCCCGCATACGAAGAGATTAGCAAAGGTAGTTGACCTCGCGCCCGGTAGCCACGAAGATTGGGATGTTCCAATGTCGCAGGGGAGCCCCCATGAAAATCCTGTCCGCTGCCGGTTGCGCGTTGATCGCTCTCGCACCCGCGACGGTGCATGCGGGGGGCCTGGAACTGGGGCTGCTGCTGGACAAGCAGGTGGGCAAGGCCCAGGCGCTCACGGCGCCCTCCAACGGGCTCAAGGCCGGCAACTACGATTCGGTGGGCCCCACCGGCGTGGGCTTCCGGGCCGCCTACACGTTCCTGGACCTGAAGGTCGCGGGCCTGGGCGCGGCCGTGACCTACCACCCCAAGGCCGAGGGCGACCTGAAGTCGGGCTCGACCAACCTCGGGAAGTTCGGGTCCGAATACACCTCCGTGGGTCTGCAGGCTGATTGGAAATTCATAGTCAACCTCAACGCCGGCATCGATTACCGGTTCGAGAAGCTGACCACGTCCGGCTCCGGCCTCCCCACCGAGTCCACGAACCTGGGCCGCCCCTGGGTGCGCGCGGGGGTGGGCTTCTCGGCGCCCCTGCCTGTGGTCAGCCCCTTCGTGCGCCTGGAGGTGGCGGCTCCGCTCAGCACGCCCGCCAAGGGCGACGGCAACGAGGAATTCCGCAAGGCCATGGCGCCTTCCTTCCAGGTCGCCCTCTATGGGGGCATCCGCTTCTAGGGGCCGCATGGAACTTCGCGTTCTAGGGTGTTCGGGGGGCGAGGCCGAAGGCAACCGCCTGACGGGGCTCCTGGTGAACGGCACCGTCGCCATCGACGCGGGAAGCCTCACCCAGGCCCTTTCCCTCGAGGAGCAGGTGGGGATCCGGCAGATCTTCATCAGCCACTCGCACCTGGACCACATCTGCACCCTGCCGTTCTTCACCAAGAACATCTTCGGGCACACCGACGTGCCCGTGCATATCCACGCCCTGCCCGAGACCCTGGACGCCCTGCGCCGCCATCTCTTCAACGACGAACTGTGGCCGGACTTCTCGGTGATCCCCAACCCGGACAATCCCATCATCCGCTTCAGCGAGATCGAGCCCGGCCGCGCCTACGAGGTGGAGGGCCTGCGGGTCACGCCCATCCCCGTGAACCACCTGGTGCCCTGCGTGGGCTACCTGGTGGAGGACGACCACTCCGCCTTCCTCTTCAGCTCCGACACCGCCGCCACGGACCGGGTGTACGAGGTGGCCAACGCCACGGCGAACCTGCGGCTCTTCATCACCGAAGCCAGCTTCCCCAACGCCCAGGGCTGGCTGGCGGACGCGGCCAAGCATCTGACGCCGGAGAAGCTGGGGAAGGAACTGGAGAAGCTGAAGGTGGACGTGCCGGTGGGCATCTACCACCTGACGCCCGGGGACCGGCCGGTGATGCTGCCGGAACTGAAGGCGCTCAAGGATAAGCGGTTGAAGCTGCTGGATCAGGACGCGCGATTCCAGTGGTGATGCAGGACTCGCGTCCTCATGGCTGGAGCGCATTGAAAACCGGGCTTTGAACCGATTTGGATAGGCCGTACCTTCCCTGGCGCGAATTGGGTGAAATTGGGTGTTTTTTGGGGTTTCGGCGTTTGAATTGGGTGAAATTGGGTGTAGTTTTGGGTGCATGTTCCGCACCGAATCCCTCCAGATCACCCAGGAATTCCTGAAACTCATCTCGGATATCGAGGAATTCAAGGGTATCTGGCGCTCGCTGGGCGTTCTGGCCCCGGACCGGCTGGCGACCCTGCGCCGGGTGGCCACCGTGGAAAGCATCGGATCCTCCACCCGCATCGAGGGAAGCCGGCTCACCGACCGGGACGTGGAACGCCTTCTGGGCGCCCTGGAGATCCGGGAATTCGCGAGCCGGGACGAGCAGGAAGTCGCCGGCTACGCAGGGGTGATGGAACTGATATTCACATCCTGGCAGGACATCGCCTTCACCGAGAATCATGTCCGCCAACTCCACCGGGACCTCCTGGTCCACAGCGAGAAGGACGCTTGGCACCGCGGCGACTACAAGATCACCTCCAACTCCGTGGCGGCCTTTGATGCGGAAGGGAACCAGGTGGGGGTGGTCTTCGAAACCGCCGCGCCGTACGACACCCCCCGGTTGATGGCGGAGCTGATCGGGTGGGTCCGGGATGAGTTGGAGCTTCGCCGCATCCACCCCCTGCTCGTCATCGGCATATGGGTGGTGGTCTTCCTGGAGATCCATCCGTTCCAGGACGGCAACGGGCGCCTCAGCCGTGCCCTGACGACACTGCTCCTCCTCAAGGCGGGCTACGCCTACGTTCCGTACAGTTCCCTGGAGAGCATCATCGAGCGGAACAAGGAGGCGTATTATCTTGCGCTGCGAAGGACCCAGGGAACCATCCGCACCCAGGCTCCGGACTGGCAGCCCTGGGTGGGATTCTTCCTGCAGTCCCTGTACGAGCAGACCCGCGTCCTTGGCCGCAAGATCGAACGGGAGAAGGGCGTGCTGGCGGCGTTGCCCAGGCACTCCCTCCTCATCGTCGAATTCGTCCGCGAGCAGGGTCGGATCACCATGAGGGAGGCAGTCCGGGTCACGGGCGCCAACCGGAATACGCTCAAGGCGCAGCTTCGGACCTTGGTGATATGGGGATTGCTGAACCAGCACGGGGAAGGGCGGGGCGTTTGGTACGACCTGGCATGAACAAAGGGCCGGGGCGAACCCCGGCCCTTTGTTCCCTTTCGCAGGTTCAGTGCGCGATGGGCCTTCCCGCGGCCTGCAGGCGCACCAGGCTGGCGGAGAGCTTGGCCTGGGCCACGTCCAGCTCGTCCTCGGTGTCGGCGTCCTTGATCATCTTCAGGGCGCGGACCCGGGCGGCCTCGGCGCGGTCGGCGTCGATCATGTCCACGGTCTCGCTGATGCGGGCCAGGATGGTCACGTGCTCGGGGCCCACCTCCGCGAAGCCGCCGAAGACCGTGAGCCAGTGCTTCTGGTCGTTCTCGGTGTAGTAGACGAGGCCGGAGCCCAGGGCGGTCACCAGGGGGGTGTGGCCGGGAAGCACGCCATAGTAGCCCAGGTCGGCGGTGGGGAACTGCACTTCCGAGACGTGGGCGGAAAAGACCCGGCGCTCGGGAGTCAGCACTTCGAGGAGGATGGAGTCGGTCATGGCAGCCTCAGGCCTGGGCCAGCTTTTCCGCCTTCGCCGCGGCCTCTTCGATGGTGCCGACCATGTAGAAGGCCTGCTCGGGGAGGTGGTCCCACTTGCCGTCGCAGATCTCCTCGAAGCCGCGGATGGTCTCCTCCAGCTTCACGTACTTGCCAGGCATGCCGGAGAAGGTCTCGGCCACGTGGAAGGGCTGGCTGAGGAAGCGCTGGAGCTTGCGGGCGCGGGCCACGGCGAGCTTGTCGTCGTCGGAGAGCTCGTCCATGCCCAGGATGGCGATGATGTCCTGGAGCTCCTTGTACTTCTGCAGGATGGCCTTCACGCGCATGGCGGTGCCGTAGTGGCGCTCGCCCAGAACGCGGGGATCCATGAGGCGGCTGGTGGAGGCCAGGGGATCCACGGCGGGGTAGATGCCCAGGGCCGACAGCTCGCGGCTCAGGTTGGTGGTGGCGTCCAGGTGCGCGAAGGTGGTGGCGGGCGCGGGATCGGTGTAGTCGTCGGCGGGCACGTAAACGGCCTGCACGGAGGTGATGGAGCCCTTCTTGGTGGAGGTGATGCGCTCCTGCAGTTCGCCCATCTCGGTGGCCAGGGTGGGCTGGTAGCCCACGGCCGACGGCATGCGGCCCAGGAGGGCGGAAACCTCGGCGCCGGCCTGGGTGAACCGGAAGATGTTGTCGATGAACAGCAGCACGTCCTTGCCCTCGGCGTCGCGGAAGTGCTCGGCGACGGTGAGGCCGGTGAGGGCCACCCGGGCGCGGGCGCCGGGAGGTTCGGTCATCTGGCCGTAGATGAGGGCCACCTTGCTTTCGGCGATGTTCTCCTTGTTGATGACGCCGGAGTCCATCATCTCGACCCAGAGGTCGTTGCCCTCGCGGGTGCGCTCGCCCACGCCGGCGAACACCGACAGGCCGCCGTGGCCCTTGGCCAGGTTGTTGATGAGCTCCATGATCAGCACGGTCTTGCCCACGCCGGCGCCGCCGAACAGGCCGGTCTTGCCGCCCTTGGCGTAGGGTTCCAGGAGGTCGATGACCTTGATGCCGGTCTCGAACATCTCGGCGGTGGTGTTCAGTTCGTCGAGCTTGGGGGCTTCGCGGTGCATGGGCAGGGTGCCCTTGTTGCCCAGGGGGCCGCGCTCGTCCACGGGCTTGCCCACGACGTTGATGATGCGGCCCAGGGTCTCGGGACCCACGGGCACCTGGATGGCGCTGCCGGTGTCGACCACCTTCTGGCCGCGGACCATGCCCTCGGTGGGCTCCATGGCCACGCAGCGCACGCGGTTCTCGCCCAGGTGCTGCTGGACTTCGAGGGTCACCGTGCTGGTGACGCCGCTGGCGTCGGTGACGTCGGTGAGGATGGCGTTGAGGATCTCGGGGAGGTGGTTCTCCTCGAACTCCACGTCCACGGCGGGGCCGATGATGGCGATGACGCGGCCTTGCTTCATTTGACTCATGTCGGACCTCAGGGCTAGGGGGGGATGATCAGGCGTTGGCGCCGGACACGATCTCGATGATCTGGTTGGTGATGGAAGCCTGCCTCAGCTTGTTCATGTTGAGGGTGAGGCGGGCGATCATGTCCTCGGCGTTGGTGCTGGCCTTGTCCATGGCTGCCATGCGCGCGCCGTGCTCGCTGGCGGAACTCTCCAGCAGGGCGTGCAGGAACGTGGTCTCGATGAAGCGGGGCAGGAGGGCGTCCAGCACCCGTACGGGGCTGGGCTCCAGCAGGGGGGGTACGGATTCCCCGGCGTGGGTGCCGATCTCCATGGGGAAGACGCGGAGCGTCGTGGGCACCTGGGCGAGGGCCGAGGCGAAGTAGTTGTGGATGACGTACAGCGCGTCGATCTCGCCGGCCTCGTACTGCCGGGCGGCTTCCTCCGCGATGGCCTGGGCGAGGGCTGGAAGCCCGGCCAGGGACACGCCGGTGTGGTCGGCGGCGCAGGCCATGCCCCGCTTGCGGGCCCAGTCCGCGGCGCGCTTGCCCACCGCGTCCAGGTGGACGATGTTCGAGGCGGTGGCGTCCGCGAAGGCCGTGGCCTGCTTCAGCACGTTGGCGTTGAAGCCGCCGCACAGGCCCTTGTCGCTGGCGATGACCACCAGGCGGATGTTCTTCTCCTCGCGGGGGGCCAGGAAGGCCTGGGCGATGGGGCTGTCGATGGAGGCGCCCAGCTCTTCCGAACGGGTCACCACGTTGCGCACCACGTCGAGCATCTTGGCGGCGTAGGGGCGCAGGGCCAGAAGGCTTTCCTGGGATTTCCGCAGCTTGACGGCGGAAATCATCTTCATGGCCTTGGTGACCTGCTGGGTGTTCTTCACCGACCGGATGCGGCGGCGAATGTCCTGTAGGCCGGCCATGGGTTATGCTCCCGCGGGCTGGTTGAGCGAAGCCAGGAAGGTCTCCTTGAAGCTCGTCACCTGGACCTTGAGGGCGGCCTTGGTCTCGTCGGAAAGGACCTTGGTGTCCCGGATGGTCCGGAGCAGCTCGGGAGCGTTGATGTCGAGGTACCCGTGGAGGCCGGTCTCGAACGTGCGGCACTGGTTGACCGGCAGGTCATCCAGGAAGCCGGCGGTGGCGGCCCAGATGGTGACCACCTGCTTCTCGACGGGCATGGGCACGTACTGGGGCTGCTTGAGGATCTCCACCAGGCGCTGGCCGCGGTTGAGCTGGGCCAGGGTGCCCTTGTCCAGGTCGGATCCGAACTGGGAGAAGGCCGCCAGTTCGCGGTACTGGGCGAGCTCGAGCTTGATGGAGCCGGCCACCTGCTTCATGGCCTTCACCTGGGCGGCGCCGCCCACGCGGCTCACGGAGATGCCCACGTTCAGCGCGGGCCGGACGCCCGAGTTGAACAGGTCGGATTCCAGGAAGATCTGGCCGTCGGTGATGGAGATGACGTTGGTGGGGATGTAGGCGGACACGTCGCCGGCCTGCGTCTCGATGATGGGCAGGGCCGTGAGCGATCCGCCGCCGCGGGCCTTGCTGAGCTTGGAGGCGCGTTCCAGCAGGCGGGAGTGGAGGTAGAACACGTCGCCGGGGTAGGCTTCACGGCCGGGAGGACGCCGCACCAGCAGCGAAATCTCGCGGTAGGCCACGGCCTGCTTGGAGAGGTCGTCGTAGATGGCGAGCACGTGCTGGCCGGGGTTGTCGGCCGAGGCCTCCTTGCCGTCCACGCCGTGCCACATGAAGTACTCGCCCATGGCGGCGCCGGTCATGGGCGCGAGATACAGCAGGGGCGCGGGCTCGGAGGCCGTGGCGGCCACCACGATGGTGTGCTTCATGGCGTCGAAGTCTTCCAGGGTCTTGACCACCTGGGCGACCGTGGAGCGCTTGAGGCCGATGGCCACGTAGATGCAGATGACCCCGGTGTCCTTCTGGTTGATGATGGCGTCCAGCGCCACGGCGGTCTTGCCGGTCTGGCGGTCCCCGATGATCAGCTCGCGCTGGCCGCGGCCGATGGGGATGAGGGCGTCGATGGCCTTGAGGCCGGTCTGCATGGGCTGGCTCACGCTCTCGCGGTCCACGATGCCCGGCGCGATGCGCTCGATGGGGTTGCGGCCGGCGGCGGCGATGGGGCCCTTGCCGTCGATGGGGTTGCCCAGGGCGTCGATGACGCGGCCCACGAAGGCCGGGCCCACGGGGACGCTCATGATCTTGCCGGTGCGCTTGACGGTGTCGCCTTCCTTGATGGCGGCGGTCTCGCCCAGCAGGATGATGCCGACGTTGTCCTCCTCCAGGTTGAAGGCCAGGCCCTTCACGTCGTGGGGAAGTTCCAGCAATTCGCCGGCCATGACCTTCTCGAGGCCGTGGGCCCGGGCGATGCCGTCACCCACACTGATGACCGTCCCGATCTCGGAGACGTCCACCTGGGCGTCGAATCCTTCGATCTGGCTGCGGATGATGCGGGAAATCTCTTCCGCGCGAATGTCCATGCGTTCCTCCGGAATCCGGGATGGGGGTTAGGCAGAAAGGAGCTTGGCCTTCAGGAGCCGCAGCTGGCCCTGGAGGGAGGCGTCGTAGACGGTGGAGCCCACCTGGACCTTCACGCCGCCGAGGATGGCGGGATCCGGCTGCCAGCGGAACCGGATGGTCTTGCCGGTGCGCTGGGCCAGGGTGGCCGTGAGGGCCGAAGTCTGGGCCCCGGAGAGGGGCTGGGAGCTGCGCACGCGGGCTTCCACCACGCCGGAGGCCTGGTCGACGAGTTCCGAGTAGGCCTCCGCGATTTCGAAGACGAGGGAGAGGCGCGCGGCCTTGGCCACCACCTGGAAGAACCGCCGCACCGTTTCGCTCATGCCGCCCCGTTGGAGGATGGCGTCGAAGGCCGCGGCCTTGCGGGAGGGGGCGAGGAGGGGGTAGAAGGCCAGGCGCGTGAGATCGGGGCTGGCCTTCACCAGGGCCGAGATCTCGGCGAGCTCCTCCTGGTAGGCGGCGAGCTTGCCTTCCTTCTGGGCCAGGTCGGCGAGGGCCTTGGCGTAACGGCGGGCGACGAGGCGGTTGCTCACTGGGCTCCTCCGACCTGCTGGATGGACTGGTCGATGACGCGGGCGGCCACGTCCCCGGTCACCTGGTTCTGGAGCCGGCGGCTGGCGCCCTCCACGGCCAGGGTGGCCACCAGGGTGCGCAGCTCGGCTTCCGCGGCGCGCTTCTGGTGGTCGATGTCGGCGGCGGTCTGGGCCCGGATCTGGGCGGCCTCGGCCTGGGCGGACTGGATGATGCGCTCCTTCTCGGCCTCGGCCTCGGTCTCGGCCTTGGCCATGATGCCGGCCAGTTCCGTCTGGAGCCCGGCCATGCGGCCCTCCAGCTCGGCGATCTGGGCGTCGGCCTCGGCGCGCTCGCGCTCGGCCTGGCTGAGCTTGTCCTCCAGTTCCTTGGCGCGGGCCTTGAAGGCGCTCGCGAGAGTGCCCTTCAGGAGGACGTAGAGGAGGCCGGCGAAGAGGGCGAAATTGAAGGCCTTGATCCCGAACTGGCCCAGGGGGCCCAGTTCCTTGCCCATGAAGATGAAGGGGACATGGTGTCCGCCGCCGTGGCCTTCGGTTTTGGCCTCATGTCCTTCGGGCTTCGCTTCATGCCCTTCGGGCTTTGCTTCATGCCCTTCGGGCTTTGCCTCATGCCCTTCGGGCTGGGCCTGCGCGTGGCCGGCGGGTTCCTGGGACCGCAGGGCGGGGGTTCCCAGGGCGAGGCCGGCGAGAAGGGCCAGGTAGACGAACGTTCGGAGGATTTTCATCACGCCTGCCGGAGAAGATGGGAAACCATGGATTCGGAAAGGGCGTCCACCTGGGTCATGAGGTCGGCCTTGGCCGCCTCCTGCCCGGCTTTCAGCTCGGCCAGTGCGCGCTCCCGGTGGCCCGCCGATTCGGCGCGGGCCTTTTCCAGCAGGGCCTCCTTCTCGGCGGAGGCGGCGGCGGAAAGGCTCTTGCGGTGCTCGAAGGCCTTGGCGCGCAGCTCCTTGAGACGGGCGGCGTAGTCCGCCTGGCGCTGCTCCACCAGGGTGGCGGCCTCGGCCCGGCGGCTCGCGCCCGACTGGATGGCGGCTTCCCGGTCGTCCATGACCTGGATGATGGGCTTGAAGAAGACGTACTTGAGGAAGACGAAGAGGGCCGTCACCAGGACCATCACGAAGATGAGCGTCCCGGGATCGATCTTCATGGGATCGGGCAGCGCATCCATGAATCCCTGGGGTTCGCCGGCATGAAGCATCCCCGCCCCGCCAATCGACATCAGAACATCAGGTAGCACGGATTCCTCCAATCGACCTACGTTTCCCCTCGGCTAGGACCACCCGGGGCGCGGGCAGGCAGGTCCTTTGATAAGGGAGCCAGACATTCTCTCAACTTCCCCGCGATACCTCAAGCCGGGGATTTAGCCTTGACGCTGCGGGAGGGCCATGAGAGTATCTTGGTTCGGCGATACGGGCGATTAGCTCAGTCGGTAGAGCAGCTGCCTTACACGCAGCATGTCGGCGGTTCGAGTCCGTCATCGCCCACCAGCAATGGTGCTTTGAAAACCGGGGGTTGTAGCTCAGTCGGTTAGAGTGACGGCCTGTCACGCCGTAGGTCGCGGGTTCGAGCCCCGTCAGCCCCGCCAGTAAAAGGATGCGCCCTCGCAAAGAGGGCGCGTTTTTTTAGGGAGCCACCCCATGAAACTCCCCATCGTCGCCCTGTGTGGTCGTCCCAACGTGGGCAAGTCTACTCTTTTCAATCGGCTGACCCGGAGCCGGGCGGCCCTGGTGCACGACCTTCCGGGCATGACCCGGGACCGCAGCTACGGACGGGTGACCTGCCTGGACGAGGTGGGGGACCCCACGGAGGTGTTCGAGCTGGTGGACACCGGCGGCCTGGATTTCGACGGGGGCGACGTCATCACCCAGGGCATCACCCGCATCGCCGAGGCGGCCATGCAGGAGGCCCACGTCCTCATCCTCATGGTGGACGCCCACGACGGCTGGAACCCCGACGACGCCGAGATCGCCACCCGCATCCGCGTCCAGGGCAAGCCCTCGATCCTCGTCATCAACAAGATCGACGGCGTGCGGGGCGGGTCCCCGGACAGCGCCTTCTACGAGCTGGGGTTCGACGAGGTGCACATCCTCTCCTCCGCCCACGGGGACGGCGTGCCCGAGCTGCTGGAGCGCATCAAGGCCCATCTCCCCTTCCACCGCACCCCGGAGGAGGCCGAGGTCCACGACCCCGGCGACGAGCTTCGCTTTGCGGTCGTGGGGCGGCCGAACGTTGGCAAGTCCTCGCTCGTCAATAAGTTCCTTGGCTACGAGCGGAGCCTCGTGAGCGCCGTGGCCGGCACCACCCGGGACACGGTGGACACGGTGTTCCAGGTGGAGGACCGCATCTACCGCCTCATCGACACCGCCGGCATCCGCCGCAAGGGCAAGACCACCGAGGGCGCCGAGAAGCTCTCGATCCTCAAGGCCAAGCAGGCCATGGCCCGCGCCGACGTCTCCCTGCTGCTGGTGGACGCGGTGGAGGGCGTCACCCACCAGGACGCGGTCATCGCCGGCTACGCCCACGACGCCGGCGCCGCCGTGATCATCGTGGTGAACAAGTGGGACCTGGTGGAGAAGGACACCTTCACGTCCCTGGCCATGGAGGACCGGATCCGCCAGGACCTGGGCTTCCTCCAGCACTCGCCCATGATCTTCGTGTCGGCCCTCACCGGCCAGCGGGTCTCGAAGATCTTCGCCCTGATCCACGAGGTGGCCGACGCCCACGCCCGGCGCATCCCCACCAGCAAGCTCAACACCTTCCTCCGGGATGCGGTGTCGAACTTCCCCCCGGCCGCGGTGGAGGGCCTCAAGCCCAAGCTCTACTTCATGACCCAGGTGGGCACCCGCCCCCCCAGCTTCGTCATCAAGACCAACACCGACCGGGAGCTCCACTTCAGCTACCAGCGCTACCTGGAGAACCGCCTGCGGGAATCCTTCGGGTTCACGGGCACCCCCATCCGCCTCGCCTTCCGCAAGCGCGGCGTGGGCGAGGGCCAGGACGAAGGCACCGCGAAGGTCCGGCGGATCCTGGACCCCGGCGAGGGCCTGAAGCCCAGCCGGAGCGCCGAGGCCAAATCCCATTCCTCCCAGGGCCCCGGCGCCCGGTCCCGCAGCTTCAACCGGCCCCGGACCGAGGGCGAGGCGGACGCGCCGCGCGCTCCCCGCACGCCCAAGGCTCCGGCCAAACCAGCGGCCTCCCGCCCGGCCCGGGCCCCCAAGGCCGCGCCCGCCAAGGGCCGGGCCTCCAGGGGCGCGAAGGGGCTTTCGGCCACCCGGGCCGGACAATCAGCCAAGCGGCAGGTCAGCAAGAAGAAATAGGCTGGGGCGTCAGGACGAGGGGAGCCTTGACGGCTCCCTTTTTGTGCCCACAATCAGGGAATGGAGATCACCTTCGACCCCGCGAAAAATGCGCGGAATGTCGAACTCCGCGGATTGTCGTTCGAAGAGGCCGCAGGCCTTGATTGGGATGAAGCAAGGGTCCGGGAGGACGACAGGAAACCCTACGGTGAAAGGCGGTTCGTCGCCTTGGCCCCCTTGCGCGGAAGGCTCCATGTCGTCTGCTTCACCGAAACCCCCTTGGGAATCCGGGTGATAAGTTTCAGGAAGGCGAATGCCCGAGAGGTTAGAGACCATGAGCACCAGAAGGCCGTTGACTGACAAGGATGGTGAGGTCCGAGAGCTCACGGCCGAGGACTTGGCCGCCTTCCGGCCGATCCATGAGGTACTCCCCCCCAGACTGCTGAAGAACATGGCAGTACGCGGCCCCCAGAAGGCGCCCACCAAGGACAGGATCAATATCAGGATCTCGCATGAGGTTCTGGAACATTTCCGCTCCACCGGGCCCGGGTGGCAAACCCGTATTGACGAGGCGTTGCGGGAATGGGTCCGCCTCCATCCGGCGGGTTGATCAGAGCGTTCCCTGGATGATCCCCCCGTCCACCTGGATGGAGCTCCCCGTCAGGTAGCTTGATCGCTCGCTGCAAAGGAAGGCGATGACGTCGCCGATCTCCTCCGGCCGCCCCAGGCGGCGCACGGGGATGCTGGCGTTGGCCTTCTCGAAGTAGTCCTCCACGGTGGTGCCGTCCTTCTGCGCGCGTACCTCGGCCAGGTGCACCTGCCGGTCGGTCATGACGTGGCCGGGCAGGAGCGCGTTCACGAGGATGTTGTCGGGGCCGAACTCGGTGGCCATGGTCTTGGTCAGGGCCGAAAGGCCCGCGCGCAGGGTGCTGCTGATGGTGAGCAGGGGCGTGGGCTGCTTGGCCACCAGGGACGTGATGTGGACGATGCGGCCCCATTTCCGCTCACGCATGCCGGGCAGGACGAGGCGGGACATGCGCACGGCGTTCAGGAGGGTGCTCTGGACGCCGCTTTCCCACTGGGCCTCGGTGAGGTCCAGGAAGGTGGCCGCGGGGGGGCCGCCGGTGTTGGTGACCAGGATGTCCACCTGGCCGAACGCGGCGAGGGTGGCCTTGAACCAGTCCTCGAGGTCCGCCGGGTTCGTGACATCGCAGCGCACGGCCAGGACGGACCCGCCCAGCTCCGCCCGGGCGGCCTCCAGGGCTTCCGGATCCCGGCCGCAGATGGAGACGCGGCATCCTTCCTTCGCCAGGGCGGCCGCGGCGGCCTTCCCCAGGCCCTTGCTGGCGGCCGCCACCATCGCCACGCGGCCCTTGATTCCGAGTTCCATGCGGGCACCTCCTGAGCAAGGCTGTCACGAATGGGGCAGGGCCGGAAGGTGCCACATGGAAGGAAGACAACCCCGCGCCGGTCCGGTAGCCTTGTATTAAACAACTTTTCCCGGGAAGACGCCATGACGGAAGCCATCAGAAGATCCCTGCGCGATTCGGTCCTGGCCCGGTGGGCATCCCTGCTCATCGTGTCCTTCACGATGCTCTGCGGGTACTACGTGGCCGACGTGCTCTCCCCGCTCAAGCCTCTCATCGAGCAGCAGCTCAAATGGACCAGCGCCGAGTACGGGTTCGTGACGGGCGCCTACGCCTGGTTCAACGTGTTCCTCTTCATGCTCATCTTCGGCGGCGTCATCCTGGACAAGATGGGCGCCCGGTTCACGGGCATCCTCGCCAGCGCGCTCATGGTGATCGGCTGCGGCGTGAAGTGGTGGGCGGTGAGCACCCACGCCCTGGACGGCACGATGGTGCCGCTGATCAACGTCAAGGGCCAGGTCATGGCGGCCTCCCTGGGCTTCGCCACCTTCGGGGTGGGCATCGAGATCGTGGGCGTCACGGCCACCAAGGTCATCGCCCGCTGGTTCAAGGGCTATGAGATCGCCCTGGCCATGGGCCTCCAGGTGGGCACCGCCCGAATCGGAACGGGCCTGGCCATCGGGCTGGGCGGGCCCATCGCGGTCCACTTCCGGTCCGTGGGGGCGCCCATCCTCGTGGGCGTGGTGCTCCTGGCCGTGGGCCTCGTGGCCTACTTCTTCTACTGCGCCATGGACCTGAAGCTGGACCGGACCGAAGGCGTCGACGCCCAGGGCGTGGCCGAGGAGGACGCCTTCCGCCTTTCGGACATCGGCGCGATCCTGCGCATCCGCGGGTTCTGGTACATCACCATCCTCTGCGCGCTGTTCTATTCGGGCGTCTTCCCCTTCTTGAAGTACGCCCCGGACCTCATGGTGCAGAAGTTCCACGTGAAGGAGAGCCTGGCCGGGTCCATCCCCAGCATCCTCCCCTACGCCGCCATGCCCCTGACCTTCCTCTTCGGCAGCTACTACGACCGCAAGGGCAAGGGCGCCACCCTGATGGTCATGGGCTCGGTGCTCCTGGTGGCCGTGCACTTCGTGTTCACGGTGCCGCTTCTCGACAGCTGGCTGGTGGCCCTGGCCGCCACGATCTTCCTGGGCTTCGCCTTCGCCCTGGTGCCTTCGGCCATGTGGCCCTCCGTGCCCAAGTTCATCCCCCACCGCCAGCTGGGGACGGCCTACGCCCTGATCTTCTGGACCCAGAACCTGGTGGCCCTTTGGGGCGTCCCCTACCTCATCGGCTACGTGCTGGACCGCTACTGCATCGTCGGCACGCGGGTGGTGGACGGCGTCAGCAGCCCGGCCTACAACTACGCCCTGCCCATGACGATCTTCACCTGCCTGGGCGTGCTGGCCGTGGTGTTCGGCCTGCTCCTGAAGCGCGAGGACAAGGCCAAGGGCTTCGGCCTTGAGCTGCCCTGCCGGGTGAAATGACCTGAACGAGGGGGGACGGAGCGTTCGCTGCGCTCACACTCCGTCCCCCCGCGTCTAGAGGAGGTTCGTCCAGGCTCCGCCGTTGTGGACCTCCCGGCATCCCTCCCGCTCCAGGAACTGCTTGGCGATGCCGGACCGGCCGCCGCTGGCGCAGAAGACGATCACAGGCCGGACCGGGTCGATCTCGGCCAGGCGCAGTTGGAGCTGGTCCAGGGGGATGTTGACGCTTCCCGGGACGTTGCCCTGGCCGAATTCGGCCGGGGTGCGCACGTCCACCAGTTGGGCACCTGCGGCTTTGAGCTGGTCGAAATCACCCACGGCGTTGACCTCCACGGAAAAGGAGCAGGATCTGCTTGACGACGAAAAGGATGCCCCAGGACACGGCCAGAACCAGCATTGCCTTGCCCAGATGCATGGGATCCTTTCCTATGATGCTTTAGAAGATATCCTTGTTCCGTTCCCGGAGGCGATCCCATGACCAGCATCGAGGAAAGGGCGAAGGCCATCCGCCTCGTGTGCACCGACGTGGATGGCGTGCTCACGTCCGGGGGGCTTGTGTACGGCACGGATCCCCGGCACACGAAGATCTTCAACGTCCGCGACGGGGCGGGGATCAAGTGGCTCCAGCGGTTCCGGATCCCGGTGGCCTTCATCTCGGGGCTGGATTCGCCGGCCACGGTCCACCGCGCCTGGGACCTGAAGGTGGAGGACTGCTTCGTCGGCCACCTCGCCAAGAGGCCGGTGCTGGACCAGCTCTGCGCGAAGTACGGCCTGGCGCCGGAGGAGGTGGCGCACGTGGGCGATGACCTGGCCGACCTGCCCCTGCTCACGCGGGTGGGACTGGCCTGCTGCCCCCGGGATGCCGTGGCGGAGGTGCGCGCCGCGTGCCACCTGGTGGTGCCCGTGGACGGCGGCGCGGGCGTGGTGCGGGCGGTGGCCGAGGCCATCCTGAAGGCCCAGGGCCACTGGGACGAGGTGGTGGCCTCGTACTGAAGTACACTGGAGCCACCTCCATAGGATCCGCCATGCACTTCCTTCGCAGGACACTGGCTTGCGCCCCGGCTTTCCTCCTGGCCTCCGGGCTCTGGGCCCAGGAGGCCGAGCCCTCCACCCTGGGCCTCCAGCTGCGGGGCAGCTTCCCGGAATCGGGCCTGGCCGACGCCGTGGGCGGAGGTAACGCGCCGGGGGTGGGCGTGAGCCTGGTCATGGAGAACGACCTGGCCGAGTACTACCCGGGCTGGCGGTACCGCGTGGCCCTGGGCATGGACTTCTGGTTCTGGGGCAACCTCACCAAGGTGCCCGGGTCGGCGGGCAAGGTCTCCGTGGGCCACCTGGACGCCGAGGCGGTGCGCATGCTGCGCCCCACCAGCGTCACGGGCCCCTACGTGGTGGCCGGCGTGGGCATCTACGCGTGGTCCTGGTCGAAGACGGACCCGGTGCTGGGCAAGGTGGACCAGAAGGCCGCGCACGCCGCGGGCACCTTCGGCTTCGGGTACCGCATGACCCGGTCCCTGGACGTGGAGGTCAAGGCGCTCATGGGCAAGATGGATCCCGATGTCACGGCCGTGGCCATCATGGCCGCGGCCACCTACCGCTTCTAGAGGTACCCGGCCAGGTGGTCCGCCACCCGGCGCGCGGCGCCGGGCTCGCCCAGGCGCGCGCGGATGCCCGCGAGGTCCTCGCGCATGGCCGCGGCCCGGGAGGGTTCCAGGAGGTCCTTGAGCACCTGCCTGAGGCGGACGGCGTTCACCTCGTCCTGGAGGAGTTCGGGCGCCACCTCGCGGCCGGCCACCACGTTGGCCAGGCCGAAGTGGGGGATCCGCACGAAGTACCGGGCCGCGAGGTAGGTCAGGGGGCTCAGTTTGTAGATGATCGCGAACGGCGTGCCCAGCAGGGCGGTCTCGAGGGTGGCGGTGCCCGAGCACACCAGCGCGGCGTCGGCGTAGGCCCGGGCGGCGTAGCCCAGGTCCTCCACCACCCGGATGGGGACGTCCCCCAGGCGCAGGGAAGCGGCGTCCAGGGTGGGCGCCACGGCAAGCACCCACTGGACGTCCGGGCCGTCCCAGGAGGCGGCGGTGGCCACCAGGGGCGGCAGGAGGCGGTCCAGCTCCCCCCGGCGGCTGCCCGGGAGCAGGGCCACCAGGGGCCGGGACGGGTCCAGCCCGGTCCGGCGGAAGAAGGTCTCCCGGTCCACCTCGGGCGCCACGGCCTCCACGAGGGGGTTGCCCACCCACAGGGCCTCCACGGGATGGCCCCGGAAGAGGGCCGGCTCGAAATCGAACAGGCAGTAGAGGGTGTCCAGGGTGCGTCCCAGCTCGGGAATGCGGCCCGCCTTCCAGGCCCACACCTGGGGGCACACGTACCAGTGCAGGCGCACGCCGGGCATGGCCTTGCGGAACGCCTTGGCCAGGCGGAGGTTGAGGCCGGGGTAGTCGATGAAGAGGACCGTGCCCACCCCCTCTTGCCGGGCCACGTCCAGGATATGGCCGAAGAGGCGGCGCAGCTGGGGCAGGTGGCGGATCACCTCCACGAAGCCCACCACGCCCAGATCCTTCACGTCGGCCAGCTTGCGGTCGAGGAAGGGGGTCATGAGCCCGCCGCCCACGCCGATGACCCGCAGGTCCGGGTGCGTGGCGCGCAGTTCCCGGAGGATCTCCGCGCCGTGGAGGTCGCCGGAGGCCTCGCCCGCGATGACGAGCAGGGGCTTCACTGCGCGCCTCCCCGGAACAGGGTCTCGGGCCAGGCCCGGACCAGGTCTTCGAGGCCCACGCCCATGGGCACGGCCACGTTCCACCGGTAGCCCAGGTCCCGGAGGCCGCCGAGGTCGTCGCCGGGTTCCGCCACGGCGCAGAAGAGGCGGTCCGAGATGCATTCCAGGTCCGCGCCCACGGTCCGGTCCCAGCAGAAGCCCACCGCCTCCCCCCGCACCTCCCGCAGGCGCCTGACCAGGGCCGGCGCGGCGCCGGGGGCGGGGCGCAGGGCCAGCTTCACGCCGGTCCCGTGGGTGACCTCCAGGAGGCCCTCCAGCACCCCCAGGAAGCGGGAGAGGTCCATGCGGGATTCCGGGTCCTCGGCGGCCAGCACCAGGAAGTCGGGTTCGAGCCGGGCCCGGAGGGCGGCCAGGGCCGTCACCCCCAGCGCCTCGTCCCAGGGGGCCGGAGGGAGGTGGATGGCGTGCACGGGCAGGCCGGACCACCCCGGATGAAGGGGGCCGTTCCACGCCAGTTCGATGGCCTGGAAGGGCTTATGGGCGCCGGGATCGATTTCGGAAGGGACGAGGGGAACAAATCGCATCAGGTGACTATCATGGAACACTGGAGGCACCCATGGCCCGAGTTTTCACTCTCGAGGAAGCCCGGCTGGCGCTGCCGCAGGTGCAGGTCATCACGCGTCCGGTGTTCGAGCTGGCCTCGAGCCTGGCCGAGGAGCTCCAGGCCGCCGAGGACCGGCAGGACGACGCCCGGGTGGAGTCGCTCCAGACCCGCCTGGAGGCCCTCATGGAAAGCTGGGCCGAAGCCGTCCGCGACCTGGGTCCTGACGTGAAGGGCCCCTGGCTGGTGGACTTCGATTCGGGCGACGGCTACTGGTGCTGGGCCTTCCCGGAGGAGGACCTGGACCACTGGCACAGCTACGAAGGGGGCTTCTCCTCCCGCGTTCCCGTGGCCCTGAAGCCGGAGACCCGGCGCGGGTGACGGCCTTCCGTGAAGCCGTGTGCGCCGCGGTGGCCCTCGTTCCCCGGGGGCGGGTGGCGACGTACCGGCAGATCGCGTGGATGGTGGGCTTCCCGCGCCGGCCGCGCCAGGTGGGAATGGTCCTCAAGGGCCTTCCCGAAGGCACGGACCTGCCCTGGCACCGCATCGTGAACGCCAAGGGCTACGTGCCCAGCCGGGGCCGCTGGTGGGGGGCCATGCTGCAGATCGAGCGGCTCCGGGCCGAAGGGATCGAGGTGGACGACGCCGGCAACCTGGACCTGTCCGCCTTCGGGTGGGACGGCGCCGAACCCGGCCGTTGAACCAGGGGGAGGCGGGATTGCGCAAGATTGGATCGGGTCGGGCGGGGGTGGTCCTGGTGGTGTCCGCCCTGGTACCCGGGGTCTCCTGCCGCAGGGAGGACCCGAAGATCCGCGAACTGACCGTCAAGGCCGCCCAGGCCGACGAGGCCGCCCAGGAGTTGCGGCAGGCCTGGAAGGCGCAGCTGGGCCGGCTTCCGCTCATCGCCCGGTTCCAGCCGCGCCGGCCGGGCCCCTACGCCATCCCCTTCACGGCGGAACAGATCCGCTACCTGCAGGCCCGGGTGAACGCCGAGCGGGACGTTTCCCGCAGGGCGCTGATCCTGGAGGCCCTGGCCAAGGACAAGGAGATCCGGGACCTGGGCGAGCGCCTGGTGCGGATGAAATCGGATCTTCCCGCCCCCGACGTGGTCAGGATCCACCAGACCCATTACGGCCTGGCCATGCGGTTCCTGCGCAGCCGAGGGGTCGCGGACGATCGCGCCCGGGACCTGATCCGGCGGGCGAACATCCTGGACCGCCTCGCCCCCGGGTTCGAGGTCTACCATTTCCTCGAGGACGGCGTGTACGCCACCTGGGTCGCCCAGGGCGGCGCGCCCTATTCGCCCGCGGAATTCAACCGCATGGCCGTGCTGGGGGAGATCGCCGAGGCCCGGGCCCACAGCGGACGGCTCGACCTGGCCCTCGGGGCGCTGTTGGCCCAGAAACGGTCCCTGGAGCTGGAGGTGTCGGAGCTGCGCATCGAGCGGGAGGCCTTCCTGGAGGACCGCGCCGCCCTCCAGGGGGAGGAGACCGCCCACGTGGCCTCCCTCAATTCCCTCCACTACCTGGTGGGCGAACGGCACAAGCTGGAGCGCGCGGGGGTGGTCAGCCTCCCCTTCCTGGGGCGAAGCCGAGCCGGACCGAACTGGCAAAGTGACCTTTTCGACCAGCACCTCGATCTCCGGCGGGCCACGGCGATCCAGATCCAGGCCCGGGACATGGGCCTGGAGCGCATCGGTTCGGTGGACGTCGTGCCCGGTTCCTACCTTCGGGACGTGCACTACCGGGTGGATTACAGCCCCGACCGCCGGACGGTGACCGTGGAACTGGTGAATGCGGGCAGGTTCCGGAACGACAACGTCGTGTTTGCCGTGGCCGAATAGCGTCCGGTATCCTGGACGATCGGGAGCCCCCTGGATGCCCTCCATTTTCGGACATGCCCTGGCGGGCTACGCGGTTGCTTCGGCCTACCACCAGGGCCGGCCGTCCCGGCGCACCGCGCTCCTGGCCGTGGCCTGCGCCGCCGCCCCCGACCTGGACTGGTTCACGGGATTCCTGGACGTCCACGACCGGTTCGGCCTGGCGCACCGGGGCCTCCTCCATTCCCTGCTCGCCGCCGCCCTCATCACCGCGCTGGCCGTGTGCCTTGCCTACCGGCCCCGCCTGCGGCGGCCGGGACCCTGGCTGTTCCTGGGCACGGCAACCTTCTCCCATGGGTTGCTGGATGCCTGCACCTTCGGGGGCACCGGCGTGGCCTTCCTGGCGCCCTTCTCCGATGTCCACTTCGTCGCGTCCTGGCAGCCCATGTTCGTTTCGCCGATCCCCCTTTCGGACCACCTGACGAACTGGCTGCTCTTCTCGCTGGGCACCGAGGCCCTCTGGATCGGCGTTCCGGCGGCCCTGGTGATCCTGGGGTTCCGTTATTTCCGGCGGGCCGGGCTGGGCTCGTCGGAAGCCTGACCTTTGGGCAAAACGGGGAAGGCCCCGGAGCGTAACTCCAGGGCCTTCGGTTGGTTGGGGAGGAAGGATTTGAACCCTCACCTGACAGAATCAGAATCTGTTGTCCTACCGTTAGACCACTCCCCAAACGGCACTACCAGGATATCGAATTTCTGGACGAAAACAAGACCTTTGGGTGAAATGTCCGGCCGCCCACCCGCGGTATCCTCTTAGCCAACCCCTTCCGCGGACGGACCCATGGCAGACACCCTGAAACTGGCCTATTTCGTGGCAATGAAGGAGGGCGCCAGCTACCTGGGGGGGCTGCTGCTCACCGACGCCTCCGGGATCCCGCTGGACTTCCGCTACACCGAGCCCATCACCCCCACGAAGCTCCAGGCGGTGCTCTACGGCAAGGCCCTGGAACCGCACCTCAAGGAGGAGGTGATCCAGAAGACCCTCCTGAAGGAACTCAAGTCCGCGCCCGACCTGTTCATCCTGCCAGCGGCCGAACTGGCGGGGGGATGGAACGGGGAGGCGAAGTGCCCGGCGCTGGCGGTGCAGAAGACCCAGGATGCCCCCCTGGCCCGGGTGGGGGAGAGCTTCCGGGCCTCGCCCCGGGAGGTACTCCTCCAGGTGGCCGAAGGGGCGGCGCCCCTGCGGGTGATCTTCGCGCAGTCCGTGGACCTGCCGGCCCAGGAACTGGCCCTGGGCAAGCTCCTGGAGGCCGCCTACCAGATGGATCCCGTGGAGCCCCTGGAACGGGTGGCCGCGGCGCTCCAGACCCTCGTCAAGCCGGAATAGGCATGGCGGGCGGCCGGTTCCGGGACGTGATGTCCGACATGGCCGAAACCATCCGGAGGGCCTTCACGGACCCGCCTTCCCGGGACGTGGATCTCCGGGTGCCGGCCCCCGCGGCCCGGGGGACCGAACCCCTGGCGACCCGGGCGGAGGTCCCTGACTTCCGGCTCCGGGCGGTCACCGGCGCGGTGCCCGCGCTTACGCCGATTCCGCCCACGGCGGTGGGGTTCCGGTGGACGGCCGAGGTCCGCGGCGAGGCGGGCTGGGGCACCTGGGCCGCGGGGGCGCAGGTGTGCGTCCTGCCGCTCTTCGAAGGGGGGATGGCCGCCCGCATCCAGGTGCCGCCCCTGCCCCGGCGGCCCCGGGTGCGCGAGGGGGCCCCGGAGGGGTTCCGCACCCGGAGCCGCCCCGGGCTGGATCCCCTGCCGGGCGCCCGGTGCCTGGCGGCGCCCTGCGCCCTGGGCGCCCCGCGGTCCTTCCGGGCCCTGGAGCTCGCCCTGGCCCTGCCGCTGGCCTTCGTGGGGGAGGATGTCCAGAAGCTCCCCAAGGCCATCTGGATGCGGTATACCCTAAAATTGGTGCGGGAGACCGGCGAAAACATCCGTAATCTGGAGGTGCTGGGCCTCTATCGGATCCCCACCCGGGGAACCCGACAGATCAACCACCAGGCCGCCACCGGGCGGCTCCTGGTCACGCTCGGCCCCGAGAGCGTGGGCGCCCCGAGGGCCCCCTTCGTGCTGGCCCGGAGGAAGGATGACGAATCGATCGTGTGCTGCTTCGTGGAGGATGTGTGATGTCCAAGCCCGGCAAGGAACCTGAAAAGGACTGGACTGCCGAGGTGGACGCGCCCGACCCCACGGTGCCCATCACCGGCTGGCCGGATTTCGAGACGGCCCTGCGCAAGCGCTTCCCCGGGGAGACCGGCCCCGTGCCCTGCGAGTACGTCGTGGTGGTGTACGCCGGCGCCCACCTGGGACGGGTCTTCCCCCTGGTGCCCGGGGCGAACATCATCGGCCGCAGCCCCAGCGTGGACATCGCGCTCCTGGATGAGGAGGTGAGCCGCACCCACGCCACCATCACGCTCTGGCACGGCCCCGCCGGGGACCGGGTGCAGCTGGAGGACAACGCCAGCACCAACGGGACCTTCCTCAACGGCCGAGCCGTGACGCGCACCCACGACCTCTCCCCCGGGGACCGCATCGCCATGGGGAGCCACGTGCTCAAGCTCGTGGCCATGGACGCCATGGAGCGGGCCTTCCACGCGGTGCTCCTGGACCAGAGCACGAAGGACCCCCTCACGGGCCTGGGCAACCGGCGCACGGCGCTGGAGGAGCTGCAGCGCCGCTTCGACCTCTCCAAGCGCCACCACCGTCCCCTGTCGATCATCATGTGCGATCTTGATTTCTTCAAGCGCATCAACGACACCCTGGGCCACTTGGCCGGGGACCAGGTGCTGCGGGACTTCGGGGCGCGGGTGGTGAACGGCCTGCGCACCACCGACGTGGCCGGGCGCATCGGGGGCGAGGAGTTCCTCCTGGTGCTTCCCGAGACGGACATGGAAGGCGCGCTGCTGCTCGCGAACCGGCTCCTGGCCGCCACCGGGGAGGTTCCCTTCGACCTGCCGTCGGGGCCCCTGTCGGTGACCTGCAGCCTGGGCGTGGCCGAGCGCCGCGAGGAGGACCGGGACGGCGGCGCCCTCATGGGCCGGGCCGACGGAGCCCTCTACCTGGCCAAGCGCGGCGGGCGGAACAAAGTGGTGTGCGACCAACCTGCTCGTTGACAAGGCGCGCCGCGGCACCTTAAATGGCATAGGACTTCCCGCCCGTGCCAGCCCATACAATGCCCATACAGCCACCTCTCTACGAGGACTTCGCCGAATCCGATCCGCCGACGCTCTTCGCTTCGCCCCTGGGCGACACGTTGCCGCCGGCCCAGGGCGAGTGGGCGCTCATCCGCTACGTGGGCGTGCCCATCGGCGAGGTGCTTCCCCTGCGCACGGTGAACCTCAGCGTGGGACGCTCTCCCGAGAACGACCTGGTGCTTCCCGAAGTGGAGGTTAGCCGCCACCACGCCCGCATCGAGCTGGTGGGGCAGGAGGACCAGGCGCCCATCGTCCTCATTTCCGACCTGGGCTCCACCAATGGCACCTTCGTGAACGGACGGAAGATCCTCACCCGCAACGGGCCGGTGAGCCTCCAGCACGGCGACGTGATCCGCGTGGGGGCCCACGCCTTCAAGCTCAAGCACCTGGATGAAATGGAGAAGCACTACCACGAGGCGGTGCTGGCGCAGACTACGGTGGATTCCCTCACGGGCCTGACGAACCGGGCCTCCGTGCTGGGGTTCCTGGAGAAGCAGACCGACCTGGCCCGGCGCCACGGGCGCCCCCTGACGCTGATCATCTGCGACCTGGACCACTTCAAGGACGTGAACGACCAGCACGGACACGCCGTTGGGGACCAGGTCCTCAAGCGCTTCGGCCAGGTGGCCATGGGCCGGCTCCGGGCCTCGGACCACGTGGGACGCATCGGCGGGGAGGAGTTCCTCATCGTACTGCCCGAGACCGAGGGCCGCGAGGCCCTGGCGGTGGCCGAGGAGCTGCGCAAGGCCCTGGCCGAGGAATCCATGGCGTGCCACCTGGAGGGGCAGTCCTTCCACGTCACCTGCTGCTTCGGCCTCGCCCAGTTCCGGCCGGAGGACGCGGACGCCGGCTCCCTCCTGGCCCGGGCCGACGTGGCGCTGTACCGCGCCAAGTCCCAGGGCCGCAACCGGGTGGAATTCGACGGGCGGTCATGAACCTGGTGCTGCCCAAGCGCGCCGGCGGAGCCCGCGTCCTGGAGCGCCTGGGCGAGGGCGGCATGGCCGTGGTGCACCGGGCGGAGGATCCCTTCCGCCCCGAGCGGGCCCTGGCGGTGAAGTTCCTCAAGGCCGAGGCGGCCGCGGATTCCGACCTGGTGGTGCGCTTCCTGCGGGAGGGGGAGGTGCTCCGGCGCCTGTCCCATCCCAACCTGGTGGAAGTGTTCGATTTCGGGCGGGCTGGATCCACGCCCTTCATTCTCATGGAACTGCTCCCCGGCGGGGACATCAAGCGCTGCTACGGCGAGGCTCCGGCGCGGATCCTGCGCCGGCTCCTGCCGGTGGCCGGCGCCCTGCGCACCGCCCACGAGGCCGGGATCATCCACCGGGACCTCAAGCCTTCCAACCTGCTCTTCGACGCCGTGGGCAACCTCAAGGTGACGGACTTCGGCGTGTGCCTGTGGGAGGCCGGCGAGGGCACCCGGGTCACCCGCAGCCAGATGGTGGTGGGGACCCTGGGCTACATGGCGCCCGAGCAGCACGGTGATCCCAGGACCGTGGACGGGCGGTGCGATGTGTACGCCCTGGGCTCCATCCTCTACGAGTTCACCACGGGCCGGCCCTACAGCCAGGTGCAGCTCCCGCCCGCCCTGGTGCGCACGGGCTTCCCGCCCCGCATGGCCCGCATCCTCATGCAGGCCCTGGCCCCGGACCCCGCCCGGCGCATCCCCTCCATGGAGGCCCTGGCCGCCGAATGGGCGGATTGGCTGGAAAGCGCCGAGAGCGCCGGCTGGGGCGACCAGCCCCTGCCCGGGTTCCGCATCGAGGACGTGGAGCAGGAGACCGTGAGCCGCGTGGAGCGCACCGCCGGCGAGGATTCCGAGGCGCGTCTGGGGCCCTACCTGGACGGCCTGCGCACCGGCGGCGTGGGCAGCCGCCGCGCGGCGGCCGAAGGCCTCCAGAACGCCGTGACCGCGGGGGACGAGGCCTTCCTGTTGTCCGAGCTGGCCCGGGCGCCGGAGGCCATGCGGTTCGCCCTGTGCGCCGCCCTGGGCGCCGTGGGCACGCCGGAGGCCATCCCGGCCCTGCTGGCGCTGCTGGGGGACCCATTCGCGCAGCGGGAGGGGGCCGAGGCCGCCAGCCTCATCGCGCACCGGGCCGGGCTTCCGGATCTGGTCCTGCCGCACCTGCGCGAACCGGGCCTGGGCGCCTCCTGGCGCTGGATACCCAGGGCGCGCCTGGGGGACGGAGCCTGGGCCGAGGCCTTGACCCGGGACTGGGGCGCGCTGAACGCGCCGTTGCGCCTGCAGGCTTTGGAGGCCGCGGGGCTTCTGCCGGCGGCGGTGAAGGCCGAGGTGAAGGCGGGGTTGAGGGCGGCCCTGGAGCGGGCCGGAGGGCAGTTGCAGAAGGCGTGGGAGGGCCTTTAGCCGGGGAAGATGCAATAAGGCTCCTATCCCTTTTTTATCCCCGTTCATCTGCGTTCATCCCCGGCCCGTTCTTTTGGCCGGTGTGGGTCGGCGGGCTAGGGTTCGGCTTCACGGCAATGGCCCGGTTGCATTAAATGTTTGAATTTGCCGGGGATAAAGGGGATGGACGGGGATAAAAAAAGATGATTTCTTGCATTTTACCTATCGCCTTGAACACTTCGTCCCGGCAACAGGGCAAGATTTGATGCCAGGGATCTTCGCTGGGTGGCGCCTTCGATTGCAGAACCCGGGCTAGACCAGTAGGTTCCGGAACCCGGCCGGGTCCCAGTCCCTGGCGGGTCCGGGCAGGAGGATGGCGTGGGCGCCGGCGTACAGGGCGCTCCAGAGGGCGCCGCGGGCTTCCTCGGTGTGCAGGGCGGCCAGGGGCAGGGTGACCTCGGAGGTGTGGTCCCATCCCAGGCGTCCGTTGAGGCGGCGCAGACGCGCCAGGAGCTCGGCGTGGGTGAGGGTCCCCGCGAAGGGGGCTCCGGGGTCCGGGTCGCAGTCGTGGTAGGGCTGGCGCCCCTCGTCGCTGTTGAAGCGGGGGCCGCCCAGGATCGCGGGATCCACGGCGCCGGCGGGATCCCACACGCGCCCGCAGGCGGCGCAGGCCACTTCGCAGGCCCAGTCCCAGGGGCCGGCGCTCCGGCTGAACACGGGCCCGGGGGCGCCCGCCATGAGGCCCAGGGCCACGCCCTCCACCCGGTTGCGGAAGGCGGGGTACCCGAGGGTCCCCCAGCCCGGCGCGGTGAGCGCCGGCCACTCCTGGAGGCGCGCGGCGCGCTGGATCAGGAGGGCCCTGAGGGTGTCCAAGGCGCTAGGCCTCCATCATCTCGCTGATGCTTCGGCCGCCGTGGATGCGCAGGATGGCGTCGCCGAACATGGAGGCGGTGGAGAGGACCTTGAGGTTGGGGATCTCCGCGGAGATGGCGGGCGGGATGGGGATGGTGTCGGTGACCACCAGCTCGTCCAGCTCGGCCTCCTTGAGGCGCGTGAGGGCCGTGCCGGAGAAGACGGCGTGGGTGGCGCCCACGCGCACCCGGCGCACGCCGAAGCCCCGCAGGATCCGGGCGGCCTCGCGGATGGAGCCGCCGGTGGCGATCTCGTCGTCGAAGATGATGCAGTCCTTGTCCGCCACTTCGCCGATGAGGGCGGTGGAGCGGGCCGATTCGCTGTCGTCCACGCGGCGCTTGTCGATGATGGCCATGGGCAGGCCCAGGCGCTTGGCGAAGTGGCCGGCGATCTTGCCGGCGCCGGCGTCGGTGGCCACCACCACGGAATTGGAGAGGTCGGAGGACCGGAAGTGGTTCACCAGGACCGGCGTTGCCAGGAGCTGGTCGGCGGGGATGCGGAAGAAGCCCAGGATCTGGGGGGCGTGCAGGGTCATGGCCAGCACCCGGTCCGCCCCGGCGGTCTGGAGGAGGTCCGCCACCAGACGGGCGGTGATGGAAATGCGAGCCTCATCCTTTTTGTCGCTGCGGGCGTACGGGTAGTAGGGCAGGACTGCCGTGATGCGGGCTGCGGACGCGAACTTGAGGGCGTCGATCATAATGAGCATTTCAACCAGGTTGTCGCTCACCGGAGGGGCGCTGGTCTGGATGACGAAGACGTCGGATTCCCGGACGTTCTCGTCGATCTTGACCTTGATGTTCTCGTTGGAGAAGCGGGTGATGCGGGATTTTCCCAGCTGCATCCCGATGTGGCCGGCGATGCCGGCGGCCAGGGTTGGATGGCTCGAACCCGAAAAGACCTTCATCTCACCGAACATGATTCCCCCAGGGGCCAGTTTACCAACCCGGACCCCGCCTCGACAGGCGAATGGAGATCGAAATTCTAGACGGTCCCGCCTCCGACGCGTTCGATGCGCGCGCCCAGGCCCTTCAGCTTCCTTTCCAGGCCCGAATAGCCCCGGTCCAGATGGTAGATGCGGTCGACGGTGGTCTCGCCCCGGGCCACCAGGCCCGCGATGACCAGGGTGGCGGAGGCCCGGAGGTCGGTGGCCATGACGGTGCAGCCGGTCAGGGCGCTGGGGCCGGCCACGATGGCCGTGCCGCCGTCGATGCGCAGGTTGGCGCCCAGACGCTCGAGTTCCATGGCGTGCTGGAAGCGGTTCTCGAAGATGGTCTCCCGGATCACGGAAATGCCGGTGGCCTGGGTCATGACGGCCATGACCTGGGCCTGGAGGTCCGTGGGGAAGCCGGGATAGGGGGTGGTGGTGACGTCCTTGGCGTGGAGCTTCTGCCCGGCCTCGCGCTGGATTCGCAGGTTCAGGCCGGTCTGGCCCTCGCGCTCGGTGAACACGCAGCCGCAGCGCTCCAGCAAGTCGATGATGGTCCGGAGGTGGTCCGGCTCCACCCGCTCCAGCAGCACGTCGCCCCCCGCCGCGGCCACCGCGCAGAGGAAGGTGCCGGCCTCGATGCGGTCGGGGATGATGCCGTGGTCGCAACCGCCCAGGCCGTCCTTCCCCCGGATCGTGAGGGTGGAGGTGCCGATGCCCTCGATGGGCGCGCCCATGGCCACGAGCATGTTGGCCAGGTCGCTGATCTCGGGCTCCATGGCCGCGTTGCGCAGCACGGTGGTGCCGCTGGCCAGGCACGCCGCCATGAGGATGTTCTCGGTGGCGCCGACGCTCACCTTCTCGAAGGTGTGGTCGATGGCCTTGAGGCGGCCGGCGGGCACGTGGGCCTCCACGTAGCCCTTGTGGATCTCGATGACGGCGCCCATGCGCTCCAGGGCCTCCAGGTGGAGGTTCACGGGGCGGGCGCCGATGGCGCAGCCCCCGGGCAGGGACACCGAGGCCTTCCCGTACCGCGCGAGCAGCGGCCCCAGCACCAGGATGGAGGCCCGCATGGTCTTGACCAGGTCGTAGGGGGCTTGGAGACCGCCCGCGGCCACGCCGGAGGCGTCCACGGCGGCGGTGAGCTCGAAGCCCTCCTCGTCCTTCGTGATCTCGGTGGCGCAGCCCAGGGCCTGGAGCACGCGCAGCATGGTGCGGATGTCCGAGACGGCCGGCAGGTGGCGCAGGGTGACCTGATCCCCGCCCAGGAGGGCGGCGGCGATGCAGGGGAGGGCGGCGTTCTTCGCCCCGGAAACGGCCACGCGCCCCTGGAGGGGGACGCCACCTTGGATAACCAGCCTGTCCATCGACACTCCAATCTCGACCTTCCAGCATAGACTGAGGTGTCCCCGGGAGCGAACGTTGCGCCTTTCAGCCGCCATGATCGTCAAGAACGAAGCCGGTTGCCTGGGGCACTGCCTCGGGTCCATCCGGGGCCTCTGGGACGAGCTGGTGGTGCTGGACACCGGGTCCACGGACGGCACCCCGGACCTGGCCCGGTCCTTCGGGGCCCGGGTGGAGGCCTTCACGTGGGTGGACGACTTCGCCGCCGCGCGCAACGCCTGCATCCGGAGCTGCACCGGGGACTGGATCCTGGTGCTGGACGCGGACGAGGCCATCGACCCCGCGGACCATGCCGCCCTGCGGGCCGCCCTGGAGGACCCCCACGCCCAGGCCTACACCCTGCCCATCCGGAACTACCTGCGCAGCGGCGCCTTCGTGGGCATGGACGGCCCGGCCCGGCGCAACGAGGGGACCTCGGGGGAAGGGTCCCAGTGCAGCCACTACTACCTCCAGAAGACCATCCGCCTCTTCCGCCGGCGCCGGGACGACGTGTACCGGGGCCGGGTGCACGAGATCGCCGAGCTCTACTTCGAGGAGAAGGGCCTGCCCGCCCCGGAGCTGGCCGTGCCCATCCACCACTTCGGCAAGCTGGACATGGCGCGGGACCGGGACAAGCAGGGCGAGTACTTCCGTCTGGCCCGGGCCGAGGCCGAGGTCCGGCCCCGGGACCTGCAGCTCCAGTACAACGTGGTTCAGGAGGGCCTGCTGGTGGAAGCCTGGGAGGACGTGCGCCGGGCCGCGGAGCGCTTCCGGGCCACGGCCCCCCGGGCGCCCATGCTGGTGTGGCTGGGGGGCGGGCTCGCCCTGCAGGGCCTGGAGCGGTACGAGGAATCCTTGCTGTGGTTCGGCAACATCCTGCGCCAGCAGCCCGGCCATGCCGCGGCCCTGGGCGCCCGGGCCGAGTCCCTGTGGAAGCTGGGCCGCATCAACGAGGCCAAGGACGACTACCTGAAGGCCCTGGAGGCCGACCCCGGCTACACGCTGCCCTTCCTGAAGCTGGCCTCCCTGCTGGAGGAGGCCCAGGACCTGGAGAGCGCCCGCAGCGTGCTCGAGGCCGGACTGGACCAGAACCCCCGGGACACCCTGCTGTGGGAGGCCCTGGTGGGCCTGTCGGCGCGCTACCGGGATCCCCGGGTGGCCTCCGACGCCCTGGATGCCCTGCGGGCCGTGCCCGACGGCGGCAGGACCCTCTGGCACCAGATCGTCATCCACGCCCTCCTGGACGCCCAGGAGACGGAGAGCGCCGCCGGGATCCTGGACCTGGGACTGGCCGCCTTCCCCGGGGACGAGGAACTGCTGGCCCTGGCGGACCGGTGCGGGCGAGGCACGCCGGGCGACTAGTCGAGAATCCGCGCCTCGAGGCGCGCCGCCGGCAGGGTCCCCCAGGCGCGGCTGTCCTGGCTCTCCTGGCGGTTGTCGCCCAGGAGGAACCAGCCCGGGCCCGTCTCCCAGGGGCCCCCGGAGGCCCGTTCCGTGACGGCCACGTAGGGTTCCCGGATGTACTTGCCGTCCACCCAGAGTTCCCCGTCGCGGATTTCCACCCGGGCGCCGGGGCCGGCCACGAGGCGCTTGACGACCGTGCCGGAGGGGCCCTTGGCGAGCCACACCTCGCCCACGGCGGGTCCGCCGGCGCACCAGGCGCGCAGGGCCAGCCGCATCTGGCCGTCCTTCAGCCCGGGTTCCATGCTCCTGCCGGCGATGCGCACGGGGTGCACCACGGCCAGGGGGGCCAGGCCCAGGGCCAGGGCGGCCGCGAGGAGCCGCGGGGAGATCACGGGCGGTAGGCCAGCCGGCGGCCCTGGCCGTCGGTGAGGGCGACCTCGGCGAGACGGGCGGGAGGCGGAACCTTCAGGGCCAGTTCGGTGGCCAGCAAGCGGACCAGGTCCATGGGCCCCTGAAGGCCCAGTTCGCCCAGAAGGTGTCCCCGCAGGGGCTCCAGCAGGGCGTCCAGGGCGGCCTCCAGGTCGCGGAAGTCCACCACCACGTCGAAGCCGTCCAGGCCCTGGCGCGCGGCGATCACTTCCACGCGGTAGTCGTGGCCCTGCCAGGTGCCGTCCGCCCCGCGGTACACCACCGAGAGGGGGCGCTCCACGGCGGCCTCGAAGCGCAGGACAGTGGGCGGGGCGGGGCGGGGCGCATCCATTCCTAAGATTCTGCCACCGCCCGCGGTAAACTGTGCCGGTTCTCTTGGAGTGGCCATGCCTGATTTCTCGACCCAGCTTGCCCGTCCCGGCGTGGAGCGGGAGGACCTGGAATTCGACGTCCTGTTCGTGGGGGCCGGCCCCGCCAACCTGGCGGGTCTCTGGCGCCTGCTCGACCTGGTGGAGGCCCGCAAGCTCACGGGGCTCACCATCGGCCTCATCGAGAAGGGGGAGGAGATCGGGGACCACGCCTTTTCCGGGGCGGTCCTGGATCCCGCGGCCCTGGATGAGCTCTGCCCGGACTGGGCGGAGCGGGGCTTCCCCTCCGAGGGGCAGGTGGCCTCCGAGGAGGTCTGGTACTTCACGGAGCGCGGGGGCCTCAAGGCGCCCTTCCCGCCGCCCTTCCTGGCCAACCACGGCTTTCCCATCGTCTCCCTGAGCCGGATGGTGCGCTGGATGGCGGCCGAGATCGAGAAGCGCGAGGTGCCCGGCGTGGACGTGATGCTCCTGCCGGGCTTCGCGGGCGTCAAGGTGCTGTGGGAGGACGGCCGGGTCGCGGGGGTCCAGACCGCGGACCAGGGCGTCAACGCCGACGGCTCCCCCCGTTCCACCTTCGAGCCCGGCAACAACCTGCGGGCCAAGGTGACCGTCTTCGGAGAGGGCCCCCGGGGCCATCTCATGCGGGAACTGGACGAGGCGCTGGGGCTCCAGGCCCAGGCCGTCAACCCCCAGGTGTACGAGACCGGGGCCAAGGAGATCTGGGAGCTGCCCGCGGGCCGGGTTCCCGAAGGCTTCGTGCTGCACTCCGCGGGCTGGCCCCAGGCCGACGGCGAATCCGGGGGCTCCTTCGTCTACAAGATGGCCGGGGACCGGCTGGCGGTGGGCTACGTGGTTTCCCTGGACACCCGGGATCCCTTCGCCGACGCCCACCTGATGCTCCAGAAGTTCAAGACCCACCCCCGCATCAAGGCGATGCTGGAGGGCGGAAAGCTCGTGCAGTACGGGGGCAAGGCCCTGGCCATCGGCGGATGGAACTCCATGCCGCGCCTGGCCTTCGCCGGCGGGATGCTGGCCGGGGACGCGGCCCAGATGGTCAACGCGGGCCGCCTCAAGGGCATCCACCTGGCCATGAAGGGCGGGATGTGCGCGGCCGAGACCATCGCGGACGCTCTGGCCGAAGGGGACTTCGGCGAGGCCTCCCTCATGCGCTACAGCCGGGCCTACCTGGCCTCCTGGGCGGGCACGGAGCTCTACCGCGCCCGGAACTTCCACGCCATCCTCCAGCACGGGCCCACCCCCGGGGCGCTGGTCAACCTGGCCCTCAGCCAGGTCACGGGCGGCTGGGTGCCGGGGGACCCCCTGCGCCTGGGCGCGGACGCCGACGCCACCGCCACCACCGAGGCCTACTACGGCCGGGAGGGCCTCAGGCGCGACGACCTGGACTGGGGCGTGAAGATGGACGGCGCGCTCACCTTCTCCAAACTGGACGACGTGTACGCCTCGGGCACCATGCACGACGAGCACCAGCCCGGCCACCTCAAGATCGTCAAGGGCGACCAGGTCTGCGTCGCCTGCTACGCGTCCAAGGGCAGCCCCTGCACGGTGTTCTGCCCCGCCCAGGTGTACGAGATGCATCCCGACGCCCAGGGGCGGGTCGCCCGGGTGGATATCGCATTCTCCAATTGTGTCCATTGCAAGACTTGCGACATCAAGTGTCCGGAGGGGAACGTCGTGTGGACGCCTCCCGAAGGGGGCGGCGGTCCCAAGTACACCCTCTGCTGAGAGACCCCCATGCTTGATCCGAGACTGCTGGAAATCCTGTGCTGCCCCGCCGTGGACGGCGACACGCCCTGCCACGGCGACCTGGCCGAGACCCCCGTTGGGCTCGCCTGCGCACGCTGCGGGCGGGTCTACCCCGTGGAGGACGGCATTCCCGTCATGCTGCAGGACAAGGCGGCCAAGGAGGTCCGATGAGGCTCGACCGTGAACAGGCCGGGGCCCTCCTGGGGCTGATCCAGGGCCGGAAGGTGGCCGTGCTGGGCGACGTGATGCTGGACGAGTACCTTTTCGGGGAGGTGAGCCGCATTTCCCCCGAGGCGCCCGTGCCCATCGTGCGGGTCTCCCGGGAGCGGGCGGTGCTGGGCGGGGCGGCCAACGTTGCGGCCAACCTCAAGGCCGTGGGCGCGGATCCCGTCCTGGTGGGCACCCTGCAGGACGACGCCGCGGGCCGGCGCCTGCGGGGCCTCCTGGAAGGCCTGGGCGTCGCCCAGGACCGGCTCGTGGTGGACCCTTCCCGGCCCACCATCATCAAGACCCGGGTCATCGGCCAACAGCAGCAGATGCTCCGCATCGACCGGGAGGAGACGGATCCCTTCACGCCCGCGGCCGTGGAAGGCCTGTGCCGGAGCCTGGAGGCCGCCCTCGTGGACGTGGGCGCGCTCATCATCTCCGACTACGCCAAGGGCGCCGTGAACGGCCCGGTCATGGACCGGGTGCGCCTCCTCTGCGCGGAGCTGTCCATCCCCTGGATCGTGGACCCCAAGCCCGCCCACGCCCCCCTGTACCGGGGCGCCACGCTCATGACGCCCAACACCAAGGAACTCACCGAGCTCAGCCACATGGCCGCCAGGACCGACGCCGACGTGGCGTCCGCGGGCCTAGCCATGGTGGAGGCCCTGGACCTCAAGGGGCTCCTGGTCACCCGCAGCGAGAAGGGCATGGCTCTGTTCACGCCCGAGGCCCTGCACCGGGAACCCTGGCTCATCCCCACCGAGGCCCGGGAGGTGTTCGACGTCAGCGGCGCGGGCGACACGGTCATCGCCGTGTTCGCCGCCTCCATCGCCTCGGGCGCGGACTGGAAGCAGGCCGCGATGCTGGCCAACGCCGCCGCCGGCGTGGTGGTGGGCAAGATGGGCACCGCCACGGCCACGCCGGAGGAGATCCTGCGGCACTACCAGGACCAGGAAGCGATCTAAGCCAAGCCTAGTCCCTCAGCTCGATGCTCAGGTAGAAGTGGTCCCCCTTGGGGAGCCGCTCCAGCACCTGGCGGAAGTTCAGGTCGAAGGTCTCGGTGGTGCCGGCGCCCACGCTGCCGATCTTGGTGCCGCCGGAGGCCACGCCCAGAAGGCGGTCCTCGGCGTCGAAGACGGCCACGGAGAAGCCCGGGGTCCGGTTCTTGGAGGAAGTGTTGGTCACTTCCACCTTGGCGCGGGTGCCGAAGTCGGCGCCGCGCAGGGGCCAAACGGTGGTCTCGCGCTTGTTGAAATAGATGGAGGTGACCTTCAGGCCGTCCAGTTCGACGCCCTGGATGGGGATCAGGGCGTTCCAGGTGAAGGGGAGCCGGAAGCTGGCGAAGCCCAGGGGCTGGGCCGCGGCCGGCGGCGGGGCCACGGGGGCGGGTTCCTGGGGGGAGAGGGCGAGGAGGGCCGGCAGAAGCAGGGAGAGCATGGGACTTCCTTTGGTTCAGTTTCGTCCGAAGAGGCCGCCGAAAAGGCTCTTCTTGGCGGGGGCCATTTCGGGGGCGGGCAGGGGGGCCTCGGCGGAGGAGGGGGCGCCGTCCCGGCGCCTGCGGTCGAAGACGGGGCGCAGGGCGGGAACCTTCACCGCCTCGATCCAGTTCTCGCTGAATTGGCGGGCGACCATGTGGTACTCGTGCACGCGGCCCTGCTCGATCCAGGCGGAGACCTGGTCGATGGTGACGTTGTTCAGGGTCTCCTGTTCCATCTGGATCTTCAGGAGGTCCGCGCCCGGGGAGGCGGGGGGCTCCATGGGCCGGGGCGGGGGCGGCAGCTCGGCCCGGGGGGGCGGCGGCGGCAGGGGCGGGGGCGGCGGGGAGGTCCGGGCGCCCACGGAGGCCATGGCCGCCTGGATCTCCTGGGCCGTGAGCTTCATGGTGGAGGCGGTGGCCTCCACGGCGGGCGCGGGCGGGTTCCCGCCCAGGGTGGCGTCGAGGGCGTTGAGCGTGGCTTCCACGTCCATGGAGCTGCGGGACCCCAGGAAGCGGCGCTCGCTGGTGGACGCGTGGGCCGCGGGGGCGTTCTCGCCCATGAGCTTCGAGATGGCGTCCCGGGCGGAGGAGAAGCCTCCGGAGGCGGTGGGGTCGCCATCGGCCATATCGGGCTCGGCGGCGACCTCGGGCTCCGCGGCGACCTCGGGCTCGCCGGGGGGCGGGTTGATGACGAGGGTCTTCTCCATGATCTCCTCGTCGGCGCCCTCCAGGTCCCCCAGGGTCAGGGAGGGGGGCGGCGGCGCGTCGAAGGCGGCGAAGGGGGAGGGCTCGGGGGCCGCGTTCGCGGGGGCCTCGACGGCGGGGGCCGGAAGGAGCCTGCCCACCACGTCCGCGATGTCGAACACCGTCTCGCACCGGAAGCACTTGGCGCGGCGAAGCCCGGCGTGGACCCGTCCGGGGGTGAGCGTGTAGCGGGTGGAGCAGCCTGGACACCGAATGGTTTCTGTCACGGTCATCTCCGGGGTGGAAACAATTTTTTAAAGGATATGCCCATTTCCGGAGATTGTGCAGCTTCGATGGCGTCCGCCGGGGCGCCGATTCGTCCTCCGGGCCCGCGAGCGGGTATCCTCGAAAGGTGCCGTGAGGCGCTGGGAGGTTGCGTGGCAGGGCTGTTCATCACCATGGAAGGCATCGAGGGGTCGGGCAAGTCCACCCAGCTCCGCAAGCTGGCTTCGAGGCTTTCGGATTGCGGACTGACGGTGGACGTGTCCAAGGAGCCGGGGGGAACGCCCCTGTGCCGCGAGCTGCGGCAGCTGCTGCTGGAACCCCACGCCTCCGGGGAGAGCTGGTGTCCCAAGGCCGAGCTCCTGCTGTTCTACGCGGACCGCGCCCAGCACCTGGCCCAGTTCGTCCTGCCGGCCCTGGAGCAGGGGCACGTGGTCCTGCTGGACCGCTTCGACGACTCCACCCGGGCCTACCAGGGGGCCCAGGGCATCGGCGATTCCGTGGTCGAGCGCATCGGCGAGGTGGTGCTGGGGCGCCTGAAGCCTAACCTCACCATTCTCCTGGACATGGACCCCGTCGTCTCCCTGGCCCGGGTGGAGGCGCGCAACGCGGCCGCCAGCGGCTTCCGGGAGACCCGCTTCGACCAGGAGCACCTGGAGTTCCACCGGCGCGTGCGCTCCCGCTTCCTGGCCATCGCCCACAAGGAGCCCCAGCGGGTGATGGTGGTGCCCGCCCAGGACGCCCCGGAGGTGGTGGAGGAGGCCATCTGGAGGAGCCTGGCGCCCCTCCTGCGCACCACCGGCCTGACGGTGTAGTCGTGTTCGACCCGCTGATCCTGGGCCACCGGGCCATCCGCGAAAAGCTGCTGACCCGCGTGCGGGAGGAGCGGATGGGCGGCTCGCTGCTGTTCGCCGGGCCCGACGGGGTGGGCAAGCGCCGCGTGGCCCTGGAGTTGGCCCAGCGGGAGCTATGCTTTCGCCGCACGGCCTGCGGGGAGTGCGAGGGGTGCCGGATGTTCCGGGGCTCCGGCGACCAGGGCGACCTTCCCGTGGAGCTCCCCAACCTCCTGCGCATCGCCCCGGAGGGGAAGGCCGGCCTCATCCGCATCGGCACGATCCGCGAGGACGACCTGGTGGAAGGGGGCGTCATCAACTGGGCTCACCGGGCGCCCCCCCCAGGCTGCCACCGGTGGATCCTGGTGGAGGACGCCCACCGGCTCAACGGCGCCTCGGCCAACATGCTCCTCAAGACGCTGGAGGAACCCCCCGCCGGCACCTGCTTCCTCCTCGTGACCCATCGCCCCGAGGCCATGCTCCAGACCATCCGCAGCCGGTGCGAGCGCATCCCCTTCCTGCCCCTGTCGGCCGAGGACGCCTGGGCCGTGGCGCGCCGGGCGGGTTGGGACGAGGGGCACCGCACGCGCTGGACGGCCCTGGCCGGGGGCACCCTGCGCTACCTCGACGAGGCGGCCTTCCAGCGCGCCTCGGACCAGGTGGACGCCTGGATCGCCGTGGTCGGGGGCGCCGCCTTCAGCGCCGCCGGCGCCGCGCTGGCTCCGGACAAGACCTCGGACGCCTCCCAGAACGAGCAGGTCAGCCAGTGCCTGGAGCTCCTGCTGGTGGTGCTGGCCGACGTGGGGCGCCTGCGGGAGGGCCGCCCCCTGCGCCTGGCGCCCTGGGCCGCGGGCCTGGCGAAGCTGGCCGAGTCCCCCATGGTCCTCGAGCCTGCCCAGGCACGGGCCTTCGAGGCCATGCGCAACCTGGCCCGGAACCCCTCGGCCGAGTCGCTCCTGCGCGAAGTGGCGATGGCCCGCGGCTGACCTACCTGTCCAGGTTGCGGGTCTCGTCGGCCAGCATGACGCAGCCCTTGCCGCTGGCCTTGGCCTTGAGCAGGGCGCGGTCGGCCTTCTCCAGCAGGTGGTCGGCGCCGTCGGCGTCCGCGGGGAAGGACGCCACGCCCACGCTGATGGACACCGCCACCTCGAACCTGCCCACCTGCAGCGGGCTTCGCGCCAGGGCGTTGAGGAGCCGCTCGCCGATCTTGGCGGCGACGGCGGCGTTGGATCCCGGGATGATGATGCAGAACTCGTCCCCGCCGTAGCGGTAGAGGCGATCCAGGTTGCGGATGATCTGCTTGGCCTCCAGGGCCACGGTGGAGATCACCCGGCTCCCGGTGGGGTGGCCGAACTGGCTGTTGAGTTCCTTGAGGTTGTCCACGTCCAGGAAGAGCAGGGCCACGGATTCGCCCCGCACCGAGGCCGCGCGGATGGCCTCGGGCAGCTCCACCTCCAGGCAGCGGCGGTTGTAGGCCACGGTGAGGTCGTCCCGGTACGAGAGGTTGCGGCTCTGCTCCAGGTTCCAGGCCTTCACCAGGAGGTCGTCCACCTCCTTGATCCAGCCCAGGAAGGTGTCCTCGGGGGTGCGAGGCTCCACCAGCCGCAGGAGGCCCAGCTTCTCCCGGGGGCACAGGAAGAAGGCGTCCCCGGCCTCCACCAGGGCCTCGGCCTCGGCGAGCCCCACCGGCGCCTCGGGGAACCCTGCGCCGCACCGCTGGAAGAAGCTTTCCTCCTGGCGGATCCAGATGGCCCCGCCCCGGGCGGCGGAAAGACCCATGGCCCGGGCGAGGATCGGGCGGAGCAGCTCGTCCAGGGTGGCCAGGTGGATCATCTGCCGGAGCCAGCCGTCGCTGCCCAGGTCCCGGCTGCGGATGCGGTGCAGGGCCTCCCGCACGCGTTCCAGCGGCTGCTCCTGGCGCAGCACCCAGCCGAAGCGGAGGCTGAGCACCTGGCTCACCTCCTCGGGGTCGGCCTCCTTCACCCACCACAGGACTTCGGAACCCGAAGGCGGGATCCACCTGGGGTCGGGACGGTCGGCGACGATGATCACCGTTCCCTCCCCGGGCCCGGGCGAGAGCGTGTGCCCCCAGGAGGCCAGGGCCGCCTCCAGGGCGGCGAGCCCCTGGGCTTCGTGGATGGTGATCAGGCCGATGGTCATGTCAGCTCAGGGCCGCGTTGAGGCGGGAGGCGAGGTGCTCCAGGTGGGAGAGGAGGGTGTCCAGCTGCGTCTTGACCTCGCGGCCGCTGCGCTCGGCGCGCACCCAGCGCTTGAGGAGGTTGAGGGCCTGGGGGTCCCTGACGCCCAGGGGCTTGGTGGTCTGGATGAGCTTGTGGGTGAGCCGCGCGCGGTCCGGGGCGTCGCCGCGGGTCTCCCGCAGGGCCTGGCCCAGGCGCAGCGCCTCCCGGGACGTGTTGAGGTCCAGGCGGATCAGGGGCACCCGGGCGTTGATGCGGAGCAGGAACTGGTCCAGGAAGCGCAGGATCTCGACCACGGTCTCGGCGGCCTCCTCCAGGGAGGCCTCGATGACCGCGGGGTCCTCGAGGGTGCGCGTGAACTGCAGGGTGAGCCGCTCGAACTCCTGGCGGTCCACGCTGCGGATGAGCAGGAACTCGGGGCTCCGGCGGAAGCTGGCCACCTGGCTCTGGGCCTGGGAGAGGGCCAGGGCCAGCCTCGGCCAGCTCCGGAGCTCCAGGTGGAGTCGGATCTGCCCGAGGGCCGGGTCCATGTACTGCCAGAGCCGGTGCAGGCGCTGGCGGAGGCGGTCCCCCTCCTCGGTGAGCGAGGGGGAGTCCGGGAAGAGCTTCTGGCGCAGCTCGGGGCTGAACAGGCCCACCAGGTCGCCCATGAGCTGGCGCTGGTGGGAGAGGAGCAGGGCCTTGAGGTTGTCGAGGGTCGTGGCCAGCTGGTCCACGTCGTCGTTGGTCAGGGTCTGGAGGAGCAGGCCGCGGATGGTGGCCTGGTCCTGCAGGAGGCTGAGCACCGCCTGGCGCAGGAAGGCGCCCAGGAGCAGCGACTCCTCGCTGCCCTTGGGCAGGTTCTCCGCCGCCCGCGGATGGAAGACCCGCTCGGCCAGGCGCCCCAGTTCGCCTTCGATGACGTAGAAGTGGGGCACGGAGGCGAAGCGCCGGGGGATGGAGGCGTTCACCGCGGGCTCCATGCCCTCCACCAGGCTCAGGAGCGCCAGGTGGCTCACCAGGGCCCGGGCCACGATGCGGAACGAGGGCGGGTGGGTCTCGCGCAGCTGCTTGAGCAGGGCGCGCACGTCGCCGGGAAGGCTCTTCTCCAGGAGGCGGTCCTCCACCCGGGGCAGGCTCCAGCCCAGGTGGTTCCAAAGCCACTGCAGGCTGCCGCGGATGTGCTCCACCGCCGGCCAGTGGACGCCCCGGTCCAGGGGACGGAAGAGGATGATGCGCAGGCTGCTGATGACGTGCTGCACCAGCAGGAGCGGCTCGGCCCGCAGGCGGGTGGATTCGGGAAGGGCGCCGCCCAGGAGGGCCTCCATCTTCCGGATGGACTCCAGGGGATTGCCGGAGCCCGACTGTAGGGCCCGGTTGAGGGCCTTCATCTGCTGGTTGAGGCGGGCCACGAGGGCCGGGCCCTCCTCCATGCCGGCCAGGACGGCGAAGATGCTGCGGATGTGGTCCCGCTCCTCCTGGAGGTAGGCGGTCCAGTGCTCCTTGAGCTGGGAACCCTCGCCCGAGCCCAGGGAGGTGGCCATGGTGCGCAGGCTGGCGATGAGGTCCAGGAGGTGGATGACCCAGTCCGGCTCCAGGTTCTGGTCCAGCACTTCCCGGTGCGCGGCGGCGGCCAGTTCGCTCAGGGTGTCCAGGCTGTGCTGGAGCACCAGGCCCATGGCCGGGCGCACCTCGCCCAGGCGCCGTTCGGAGAACTGGTTCAGGAAAGCGAGGAAGAGACCGAAGGCCCGGCGAAGTTTCGCGAGGTGCAGGGACTCCCCCACCGGGAAGGCTTCCCCGGGCCCGGTCTCCAGGAGCGGAAGGAGATCGCCGCCTCCGACTCTAAGTATTTCATCCAATAGCTGGAGATCCTGGCGCGAAAGTCCCTTCTCCCGGATGAGTTCCCGGACCAAATCGAGGCGCTGACCGGAGGACTGGGCGCTGGGCATGACCCCAGGATAGCCGGTTGGTTGAATCTCGCTATATCCCAAGCACCTGATTGTAGGTGTACACTGCCCACCAACCCCCTTGGGAGGATCCATTGGCTAGCAAGCTAGGTGAAATGCTTGTGAAGGCTCAGCTGATTTCAGAAATTCAGCTGGACGAGGCCATCAAGCTGCAGCGCCGGGAGGGCGGGAAGCTGGGCAGCATCGTGGTCCGCCTGGGATTCTGCTCGGACCAGGACATCGTGAGTTTCCTGGGCATGCAGTACGGCGTGCCGGCGGCCGACCTTGACCAGTGGCCCCCCATCGAGGCCTCCGTCATCGCCCTGGTGCCCTCCGAGCTGGCCAACAAGCACAAGGTTCTTCCCCTGCAGCGGTCCGGGAACGTGCTGACCATGGCCATGTCCGACCCCACGGACATCTTCGCCATGGACGACGTGCGGTTCCACACGGGCTACAACATCGACCCGGTGGTGTCCTCGGAGCGGGGACTGGTGCGGGCGATCGAACGCTATTACGGCGGCACCAGCGCCGTCCGCCTGCGGGACCGCCAGGATGACGGGCGGGGCGTCTACAACGCCGGCGCCCCGGGCGCGGACGCCGCCGCCGGTGCGCCCTCCGACGACTTCGGGGACCACGAGGACGCCAGCCTCGACCTGAAGGGCCTCGAGGAGGAGATGGCCGAGTCCACCCAGTACGAGACGCTGGACGAGGAGGACGAGGTCAATGCCACGGCCCTGGGCAAGGCGTCCGAGGACGCCCCGGTGGTGCGGCTCGTGAACATCGTGCTCATCGACGCCATCCGCAAGGGCGCCTCCGACATCCACATCGAGCCCTACGAGAAGCACTACCGCATCCGGTTCCGCATCGACGGCCTGCTCCAAGAGGTGATGCGCCCGAGCATCAAGCTCAAGGACCCCGTCACCTCCCGCGTGAAGATCCTGGCCAAACTCAACATCGCCGAGAAGCGCCTGCCCCAGGACGGCCGCATCAAGCTGCGGGTGCAGCTGGGCGGCAAGCAGAAGGTCATCGACTACCGGGTGAGCATCCTTCCCACGCTGTTCGGCGAGAAGATCGTGCTGCGGCTCCTGGACTCCGACAAGCTCATGCTCGACCTCACGAAGCTGGGCTTCGAGCCCGAGAGCCTCGAGCAGTGGGACCGCCAGATCAGCAAGCCCTACGGCATGGTGCTGGTGACCGGGCCCACCGGCTCGGGCAAGACCAACACCCTCTACTCCTCCATCTCCAAGCTGAACACCGCGGACGTGAACATCATGACCGCCGAGGATCCCGTGGAGTTCAACTTCGCGGGCATCAACCAGGTGCAGATGAAGGAGCAGATCGGGCTGAACTTCGCGGCGGCCCTGCGCAGCTTCCTGCGCCAGGACCCCAACATCATCCTGGTGGGCGAGATCCGGGACTTCGAGACGGCCGAGATCGCCATCAAGGCGTCCCTCACGGGCCACCTGGTGCTCTCCACCCTTCACACCAACGACGCCCCCTCCACCATCAACCGCCTCATGAACATGGGGGTGGAGCCGTTCCTGGTCGCCACGTCCGTGAACATCATCTGCGCCCAGCGCCTGGTGCGGCGCATCTGCGCCAACTGCAAGCAGGCCGATCCCCACCAGCTTCCCACCGAGGCCCTGCTCAAGGTGGGCTTCACGGAGGAGGAGGTCAAGCGCGGGATCGTCCTCAAGAAGGGCGCCGGGTGCGAAGTTTGCGGCGGCAGGGGCTACAAGGGCCGCGTGGGGCTCTACGAAGTGCTCGAGATGTCCGAGACCCTCAAGGACATGATCCTCACCGGCGCCAGCGCCATCGAGTTGAGGGAGCAGGCCCAGAAGGAAGGGATGATCACGCTGAGGCGTTCGGGGTGCCGGAAGGTCCTGGACGGCGTCACCACCATCGAGGAAATCGTCCGCGAGACGGTCCTCTAAGCCCAGAAGGGGTAGCAACCATGGTCGAACCCAGTGCCCAGTACGTAGTGCCCCTCCAGCAGCTCCTGAAGACGATGGTCGAGTACGGGGGGACCGACCTCCACGTCACCACCGACACCGCCCCCCAGGTGCGCATCGACGGGCGCATGGTGCCCTTGAAGCTCCCGCCCCTGGAGGCCTCCCAGACCCGGTGGCTCTGCTACGGCGTCATGACCGACCAGCAGAAGCACCGCCTGGAGGAGGACCTGGAGGTGGACTTCTCCTTCGGCCTCCAGGGGGTGTCCCGCTTCCGGGCCAACGTCTTCAACCAGAAGGGCGCCACCGCCGGGGTGTTCCGGGCCATTCCCGAGAACATCCGCAGCTTCGAGCAGCTGGGCCTGCCGCCCATCGCCCAGACCCTCTGCGACAAGCCCCGGGGCCTGATCCTCGTCACCGGCGTCACCGGCTCGGGCAAGTCCACCACCCTGGCCGCCATGATCGACCGGATCAACGAGGTGGAGCCCCTGCACATCCTCACCATCGAGGATCCCGTGGAATACGTGCACCACCACAAGCGCTGCCTGGTGAACCAGCGCGAGATCCACGCCGACACCCACAGCTTCAAGAAGGCGCTGCGCTCGGCGCTGCGCCAGGACCCCGACGTGGTGCTGGTGGGCGAGCTGCGCGACCTGGAGACCATCGAGGCCGCCCTGACCATCGCCGAGACCGGCCACCTCACCTTCGGCACCCTGCACACCAGCAGCTGCGTGCAGACCATGAACCGCATCATTGACGTGTTCCCCGCCCACCAGCAGCCCCAGATCCGGGCCCAGCTCTCCCTGGTGCTGGAAGGGGTCATCTGCCAGTCCCTGATCCCCAAGGCCTCGGGCAAGGGCCGGGTGCTGGCCCTGGAGGTGATGATCCCCAACCCCGCCATCCGCAACCTGATCCGCGAGGACAAGATCCATCAGATCTACAGTTCCATGCAGACCGGCCAGCTGAAGTTCGGCATGCAGACCTTCAACCAGAGCCTGTCCGAACTGGTGCTCAAGGGCGACATCACCCAGGACATGGCCATGTCCTACTCCTCCAACCAGGACGAGCTGCGCGAGCTCATCAACCGGGGGGTGGGCACCCAGAACATGGCCCCCACGAACCAGGCCAAACCCGTGAGCCAGCCCAACAGCGTGCTGGGGGGCCGGAATCCTAATATTAAGTACACCTAGTTAAAGGACATCATGGCTTCCCATGACCATCCATTGGCCTTATCCTGATCCCACTGACACGTCCCAAATCTTGAAGAGGTTCTGATGCCCGCATATGCATGGAAAGGCAAGAATCGGCTCGGGGAGATTCAGGAAGGGGTCATCGTCGCCGAAACCCGGGACGGGGGCGCCGCCACGCTCAAGCGCAACGGCATCCAGGTCATTTCCATCAAGCCCCAGGGCGCGGCGGGCGGCAAGTCCCTGGGCAGCGTCAAGGCGAAGGAACTGGCCATCTTCACCCGGCAGTTCAGCGTGATGATCGACGCCGGCCTTCCCCTGGTCCAGTGCCTGGAGATCCTCGGGGCCCAGCAGGCCGACAAGGGTTTCCAGAAGATCATCGCCGCCGTGCGCAAGGACGTGGAGCAGGGCGCCACCCTGCAGACCGCCCTCAGCAAGCACCCCAAGGCCTTCAACGACCTGTACGTCAACATGGTGGGCGCGGGCGAGGCCGGCGGCATCCTGGACGTCATCCTGCAGCGCCTCTCCGGCTACATCGAGAAGGCCGTGAAGCTCACCGCCAAGGTGAAGGGGGCCATGACCTACCCCATCACCGTGATCATCATCGCCATCGTGGTGGTGGCCATCATCATGGTGAAGGTCATCCCGGTGTTCTCCCAGATGTATGAAGGCATGGGCAGCAGCCTGCCCTTCCCGACCATCATCTGCATCGCCATCTCCAACGTGCTGATCAACTACTTCTACGTGGTGCTGATCTTCATCGCCCTGGTGTGGTTCGGCCTGCGGCAGTACTACAAGACGCCCACGGGGCACCTCCAGATCGACACCTTCATCCTGAAGATCCCCGTCATCGGCGAACTGCTGCGCAAGGTCGCCGTGGCCCGCTTCTGCCGCACCCTGGGCACCCTCACCAGCTCGGGCGTGCCCATCCTGGAGGGCATGGACATCACCGCCCGCACCGCCGGGAACCTGGTGATCCAGAACGCGATCATGAAGTCCCGGGAGGCCGTGGAACAGGGCCGCAACATCGCCGGCCCCCTGGCCGAGACGAAGGTCTTCCCGCCCATGGTGGTTCAGATGGTGGGCGTGGGCGAGGCCACCGGCGCCCTGGACGCCATGCTGAGCAAGGTCGCCGACTTCTACGAGGACGAGGTGGACAACGCCGTGGCGGCCATGACGGCCATGATGGAACCCCTGATCATCGCCGTCCTGGGCGGCATCATCGGCTTCATCGTCATCGCCATGTATCTGCCGATCTTCAATCTGGCCAACGTCATGGGCAAGGACTGAGGCAGGGATACGACTGAAGGGGCAAAGCGGGATCCGGCCGGGGTGCCGGGGCCCGCTTTGCTTTTCAGTCTTGGGGTGGTGGAGCACAGTGAACAAGGGCTGACGAGCCCCATCCTTCTTCATCCCCGGCATCGGCGTCTCTACTGGGGCGCGCGTCTGCCATTCCCGGAATCTTGGATTGGCAGGGGTTATGGATGCTGGGGGGAGGATGTAACCCTCGGTCCCGATGCGGCAGTAGAGATTACGGGGTCTGGAGGTGTCAGATGACCGTACAGGACATCGATCAGGCCAAGGTAGTGGCATTTGCCAGTGCTCTGTTGGTGCCGGCCTTGCGGAAGGCCAACTGGTGGGGTCCGGAGCAAGTCGTTTGCGACTATTGTCGAGGGCTGGCGCTGCCCGGCGAGCGAAAAAGCATGGAGCCCATGGCGGCGCGGCTCGCACCCGGGAGCACCCAGGCCAAGCATGCGTCGCTGCAACGATTCATCACGGATTCCGTCTGGGATCACCGGGCCATTCTGCGCGGGGCCCGGGACTATGCCTTGCCATTTCTGCTCTCCAGGGGTGCCCTGGAAGCCTGGGTCGTGGACGATACCTCCTTCCCGAAACGCGGTTCCTGCTCCGTAGGGGTGGCCAATCAATACTGCGGCGAGCGGGGCATCGTCGCCAATTGCCAAAGCGTGGTTACGATCAACCTTGCCAACCAATTTGCGAGCCTGCCTACCGCCTACCGGCTGTTCCTGCCCAAGGAATGGACGCAGAATTCAGCCCGCCGCCGGATGACCGGCATCCCGGAGGACATGAAGTTCCTTTCCAAGCCGGAGATTGCGCTTGGACTGATCGATGACCTGATTGCAGAAGGAACGGACTTGGCGCCGGTAGTCGCCGATGCGGGTTACGGCGACAGTGGCGCCTTCCGCAAGGGGCTGGCCGATCGAGGTTTGAGTTTCATGGTGGGAGTCCGCTCCAGCATCTTGGTCTGGAAGGAGGGACAAGGTCCGCTGCCACCCCGGCGGCGGAGGCCCAAGCGCGGGAGATACTCGCAATGTTTCAGGCCCAACCCGAAGCAGCCGACCCGAAAGGTCCTGGTCCTGGCCCAGGGGCTACCGAAGACGGCTTGGAGATCCATCGAATGGCGAGAAGGCTCGAAGGGACCATTGACCTCCCGATTCGCCGCCTGCAGGGTTTTGGTGCCGGGGCTCCTGCGCTCCAAGGGCAACTATGTGTTCATCCATCCGGAGCAATGGCTGCTGGTCGAGTGGCCACCGGAGTCTCCCAGCCCGGTGCGGTTCTGGCTCTCCAACTTACCGGCCAACACCTCGTTGCGAGCCCTAGTCCAGGTGGCCAAGCTGCGCTGGCGGGTCGAGCGGGACTACCAGGAATTGAAGGGGGAACTCGGCTTGGGACACTTCGAGGGCCGGACCTGGGCCGGCTTCCACCACCATGGCAGTTGTTGCTTGGCCACCTTTGCGTTCCTGGTCACCGAGCGAGCTCGGGTTTTCCCCCCTACGATTCACGAACTCCTTGGATCTCCGAAACCTCCCTTTCCCGAAGCCCGTTCCTGGCGGACCCCCGCTGGTCCGGCCCGAACGCCATAGCCCGTTTTCCATCCCCACCCTGAGGGCCTGGGTCGCCCGAGAGGCAATCCGAACCTTGCCCTGGTGTCCCTTCTGTGGCCGACCTGATCCTCGACCGCCTCCCGGAATGCCTCGGCCCGACGTAAGAGCTCCCTGACGCCCCAGTAGAGACGCCGATTACAGGGATGGATGAGATAAAGCCCTCCCCGGCTTCGCCTCCTTCATTCCGTCCAGTGGCAATCCTGGCAGATGCGGCGCCTCTGGTAGGCCCCCATGGCGGCGCGGTCCGTCCTGCGGGCGCGGATCCAGGTGAGGAGGGTGACGGCGCCGAGGGCCAGGAACGTCCACAGGACGGGGAGGGCCCGTTCGGCGGCGACGAAACCCGGGCTGAGGGCGGCCAGGAAGAAGAGGGTGATGCACGCGGTGCCGTGGAAGGTCGAGCGGCGCAGGGGCGGGGCCAGGGCGGCCAGGGCTTCGGGGTCGGCTTCGGGGATCCGCACCTGGGCGGCATAGTGTTCGGCGACGGCCACCACGTGGTTTCCGCCGCAGGAGGGACAGGCTTGCATTCAGGACTCCAGGGTGCGGGTGAAGGCGAAGGCCTGGAAGCCTTCGCCGGGCCAGGTCAGGGGATCGGGGCGGAAGAAGGCCGTGGGGCCGTCCTCCGCGCCCAGCCCCGCGGGCCATGCGGCCACGGGCGCCAGGCCGGGGCGGGTCAGGAGCCAGTCCCGGTGGTCCTGTCCCTCCTCGGAGAGCCAGGAGCACACGGCGTAAACGAGAAGGCCGCCCGGGGCCAGGCGGGTGACGGCGGCCTCCAGGAGGTCGCGCTGGACGGCGCGCATGCGGGGGCGGTCGATGGAGGGCCCGATCCAGGTGAGTTCCGGGTGTTTCTGGAGGGTGCCGCTGCCGGTGCAGGGCGCGTCCAGGAGGATGAGGTCGAAGGCGGGCCCGGGCTTGCGCATCCAGGGGGCGGCGTCGTCCACCACCACCTCCGCCTCGACGCCGCGGGCCTGGAGGTTCTCCTTCAGCCGCGCGGCGCGCGCCGGGTTCTTTTCCAGGGCCGTCAGGGCGGCCTCCGGGTAGCGCCGGGCCAGGGCCGTGGTCTTGCCCCCGGGGGCGGCGCAGGCGTCCAGGATGGTGCGGGGGGAGCCCTCCCACGCGAAGGCCAGGAGGGCCTGGGAGCTCAGGTCCTGCACCATGCCCCGGCCCGAGGCGAGCCACTCCCGGGGAAAGTCCGCGCCCGGCGCCAGCTGAAGGGCCCCGGGGACCCCGTCGACGGGCAGGAGGGTCTCCGGAGCCGGCCCCAGGGCCCTGAAGAAGGGCTGGGGCGGCGCCTGCAGACGCTTCCACAGCAGGTCCCGGGCCGCGCCCTGGCCCCGGGGGTAGAGCGCCGCCTTGAGGGCGAGTTCGGCGAAGGGCGTGCGGTCCAGGGCCGGGTCCATGGCGTCCAGGGTGGCGCGGAGGGCGGCGCGGTCCTTGCCCGCCCTGCGGAGGATGGCGTTGACCAGGCCCCGGTGGGGCGGAAAGCCCAGGTCGCGGTCCCCGGCCAGGTCCACGGCCTCGTTCACCGCGGCGTGGTCGGTGACGCCGTCCAGCCACGCCAGCTGCGCCAGGCCGATGGCAAGGGCCACCTGGGTGCCCAGGGGTACCCCCCGGGCGGGGTTCTTGAACTGGGGCCTGCAATGGGCCTGGAGCGTGCCCCAGCGGCGCAGGCAGTGCCCCAGGAGCGCGTTGGCCAGCCCCGCGTCGCCGGAGGCGAGGTCGGCGTCCCAGGCGTCGGGGACCCTTTCCCCCTCGCCGAAGACGATCTGGAGGGTCCGTGCCACTGCGATGCGACTTTGCGTTGCCATCCCTAGAGCCTCTCACATTCCGGGGGGCCGTGGGGAGCCGCTACACTTGGAGCATGACCGAAGCCGAAACCCCCGCCCTGGTCGTCCGGGCCCTCACGTCCGACCGCCATATCCGCTTTTCCGCCCTGGACGCGAGCCCGCTTTGGGACGGCGTCCGCCGGGGCCATCCGCACCAGGAGGCCGAAGCCTGCGCGGTGCTGGTGGAGGTGCTGGCCAGCGCCCTCCTGCTCCAGGCCCGGAACTTCTTTTCCGAGCGCCTCCAGATCCACCTGCGCACCGCCGGCCGCGCCCGGGCGGTGGTGGCCGATTCCTGGCCGGACGGCGACATCCGCGGCGTGCTGGACGAGGGCCCCGCCGAGGGCGCCTGGCTCCAGGGCCCCGGCCTCCTGCAGGTGACCCGTTCCACGGGCGCCGATACCCCGTACGTGGGCACGCTCGAACTGGTGGAGGGTCCCCTCCAGGCCCAGCTCGAGGCTTATCTCCTCCAATCCGAGCAGGTGCAAGCCAGCGTCCACCTCTGGTGCGACCCGGGCACGGGGGAAAGCGGCGGCCTGCTGGTGGAGCTCATGCCGGGGTGCCCGCCGGAGCGCCTGCGGGTCCTCGTGGACGCCCTGGAGGGCCTGGAGGTCGTCCCCTTCCGGGAACGCACCCCGGAATTCCTCAGCGCCTGGATCAACCAGGGCCCGGGGGCCGAGGTGCTCAACACCACCGCCATGCGCTACCGGTGCCGCTGTTCCCGGGAGAGCCTGCTCGAGGTGCTGGCCGGGTTCGACCGGGCCAGGCTGCAGGAGATGTTCAAGGATGGCCAGCCCGTGCAGGTGCGCTGCGACTACTGCGGCAAGGACTACGCCATCGCCCCCGGGGACCTGGGGCCGGAAAGGGGGGAGCCGTGAGCGGGGTCCAGATCGTCGAGCGGGGCAGGCCCGTGGGCGGACCCGTCAGCGTGTGGCTCAACTTCAGGCTGGTGCCCTTCGTGGCCGCGGCCCTGGTGAAGACCCTCTCCTACACGCTGCGCGTGGCCCGGGAGGGTTTCGGGCCCGTGGAGGACCTGGTGGCCGGGGACCGGCGGGTGATCCTCTCCTTCTACCACCGGCGCCTGGTGATGATGCCCCAGGCCTATCCCTTCCGCCGCACCGCGCCCGGCGGCGAGGCGCGGGGGGTGGCCATCCTCTCCAGCGACAGCAAGGACGGCGAGCGCAGCGCGGCCACCTGGCAGTGGTTCGGCATCCACGCGGTGCGCGGCACCGCCGGGGACCGGGGGGCCCAGGCCCTCGTGCGGATGATCCGGGCCGTGAAGGAGGGGTGGGACCTGGGCATCACCGTGGACGGCCCCAGGGGCCCCCGCCAGGAGGTCAAGGGCGGCGTGCTGGCCGTGTCCCGCAAGACCGGGGCCTGGATCGTGCCGGTGTGCGTGGCCTACCAGTCCGCGTGGAAGCTGCGCACCTGGGACGAGATGCTGGTGCCAAAGCCCTTCTCCCAGGTGCGGGTGCGCTACGGCGCGCCCTTCCAGGTGCCCCCCGCGGGGGACGAGGAGGCCTTCCGCGTCGCGCTGGAAAAGGAACTGGACGCCATGGAGGGATGGGCGGAGGGATTCAAGGGCGATTTTTAAATAGTTAATATAAAATTAGGCCATCTGATTCTTTGGCAGCCATTTTATAGAATTAATTTATAATTGGGCCATGGATGGCGCGTCGATCACCCCGTGTCCCCCGGAGGCGGGATCCTTCGCCCGGCCCCCCTGGGCCCTGGCGGGGCGCCGCCTGGGGCGGTACCGCCTGGGCCCCAGCCTCGGCCGGGGCGGCATGGGCGAGGTGTTCGAGGCGTGGGACACGCTCCTGAACCGCCAGGTGGCCGTCAAGATCCTCGTGGCCCCGGGCCCCTCGGCCATCCTGCGCTTCATGAAGGAGGCCCAGCTCCAGGCCCGGGTGAGCCACCCCAACGTGTGCCGGATCTTCGATGTGGACGTGTCCGACAACGTCCCCTTCATCGCCATGCAGCTGGTGAGGGGTTCCAGCCTCTTCGAGGCGGGACCGGCCCTCGGCCCGCGGGAGGCGGTGGAGATCCTGGCCACCGTGGCCCTGGCCATGCACGCGGCGCACCGGGTGAACCTCATCCACCGGGACCTCAAGCCCTCCAACATCCTCCTGGAACGCTCCCCCGCGGGCGGATGGGTGCCCTACGTGGCGGATTTCGGGCTGGCCAAGGACCTCGCCGAGGAGGGGTTCACCCTGTCCCACGGCGTGCTGGGCACGCCCAGCTACATGGCGCCCGAGCAGAAGGCGGGGGAGGGCGTGCGCATCGGCCCGCCCACGGACGTGTACGCCCTGGGGGCCACCCTCTGCGCGGTGCTGGGGCTGGACCGCCGGGAAGCGGAAAGGACCGGCCGGAGCCGGCCCGCCGCGGCCCCGCCCACCCAGCCGTCCTGGCCCGCGGTGCCCAGGAAGCTGCGGGCCATCCTCGTGCGGTGCCTGGAGGAGCGGCCCCAGGACCGGTATCCCACGGCCGGGGCGCTGGCGGAGGACCTGAGGCGCTACCTGGACGGCGAACCCCTGCTGGCGAGCCAGCCCGATTGGCTGCGCCGGGGGCGGCGGATCCTTCGCCGCCACCCCGCCCTGGCGGCGTCCCTGGGCATCGGCCTCCTCCTGGGGGTGGGATTCGCGGCGTGGAGTTCGCGCCTGGAGGCCGCCTCGGAGCGGCGGACGGTCCTGGCCCTGCGGTTCGCCCACGACGCCAAGGACCTGGAGACCCGCATCGGCATGGCGCGTCTCTATCCCCCCCACGACCTGCGGCCCCTCCTGGCGGGCATGGCGGAGGGCCTGGAGCGGATCCGGAAGGACATCGCCCACCTGGGCCCCGAGGCCCGGGGGCCCGGCAACCTCGCCCTGGGGCGGGTCTTTCTCAGCATGCGCTACCTGGAATCCGCGAGGGAGGTCCTGGAGGCGGCCTGGAACGAGGGCTACCGCACCCCCGACGTGGCCTACGCCCTGTGCCGTACCCACAGCGAGTTCTACCTGCGGGTCATCGAGCACGAGCAGCTGGGGGACATCCCTCCCTCGCCGGAGATCGCCGCGCGCCACCTGCAGGCCGCCCAGGCGCTTCTCGCCCAGGCGGCGGGGGCGGCCTGGGAGCCGCCGGACCTCTGCGTCGCCCGGGTGCGCACCTTCGAGCACCGGGCCTCGGAGGCCCTGGAGGTGGCGCGGGCGCTGTTCGCCCGGAACCGGTGGTTCCACGAGGCCAAGGTTGAGGAATCCCGGGCCCTGGCCTCCCTGGGGTGGGAGCGCCAGCGGGCCGGGGAGTCCGCGGTGGCCCTGGCCTTCTACCGGCAGGCCGACGCCGCGGCCCGGGCGGCCCAGGGCATCGCACCCAGCGACATCACCGGGTGGCTGGCGGGGGCGGATTGGCGGCTGCGCTGGCTGGAGCAGCCCGGCCTTGGCCCCTGGGAGGCCCTGGAGGCGTGGCGGGAGACGGAAAGCCTGCTGGACACGGTGCTCGTCATCCGGCCCGGCAATCCCCGGGCCATCAGCGGCAAGGTGCACGTGATCCTGGGCCGGGCCCGCGCCCTCAAGGCCGCCGGGAAGGACGCCGGCCCCGAACTGGCCCGGGCCGAACGGTTCCTGCACGCCGCCCAGCACCACCCCCGCTTCCGGTGGCTGGTCCCGGTGAAGGAGGACCTGATCCGGAAGACCCGGAAGGAGCTGGCCCGGGTATCTTAGTAGGTTCAAGGAACCGCGATGACCCCTGCCCCCATCTCCGTCGTGTCCCTTTCGGGGGGACTGGACTCCTGCGTGGCCGCCGCCGCGGCCCGGGCCGAAGGCTTCGACCTGGCCCTTCTCCACGCCGACTACGGCCAGCTCACGGAGGCCCGGGAGCGCAGGGCCTTCGAGGCCATCGCCGACTTCTACGCCGCCCCCCGGCGCCTGGTGGTGCCTTTCGCGGGACTGCGGGCCATCGGCGGCTCGGCCCTCACCGATCCGTCCATCCCGCTCCCCGGGGGCGACCTGGATCGGGAAGGGGTGCCCGTGAGCTACGTGCCCTTCCGCAACGCGCACCTCCTGGCCACCGCCGTGAGCTGGGCCGAAACGATCGGCGCGGGCGCCGTGCACGTGGGCTTCGTGGAGGAGGACTCCAGCGGGTACCCCGACTGCCGCGAGGCCTTCCTTCGCGCCTTCGAGGCCGCGGCCGACCTGGGCACGAAGCCCGAAACCCGCATCGCCTTCCACGCCCCGCTCATCCACCTGCGCAAGGCCCAGATCGTGGCGCTGGGCGTGAAACTGGGCGCCCCCCTGCACCTCACCTGGAGCTGCTATCAGGCCGACGACGCCGCCTGCGGCACCTGCGATTCCTGTCTTCTCCGGCTGCGGGGCTTCAAGGAGGCCGGCGTCGCCGACCCCATCCCCTACGCCACCATCCCCGACCACCTGCGACCCTGAGGAACCACCCGTTGCCCAAGCCCACCCTCAAGACCCTCCCCAAGCGCCGCGTCACCGAGCCCTCCACCACCCTCGACACCTTCCTGAGCCCCCGTCCGGGCCGGGCCTTCGAGATCCGTTTCGAGACCGACGAGTTCACCTGCCTGTGCCCCATGACGGGCCAGCCCGACTTCGCGCGCCTGCGCATCACCTACGTTCCCGACCAGCTCTGCGTGGAGTCCAAGTCCCTCAAACTCTACCTCTGGAGCTTCCGCGACCGCGGGGCCTTCCATGAGGCGGTCACCAACCAGATCCTGGACGACCTGGTGGCGGCCCTGGCGCCCCAGTGGCTGCAGGTGGAGGGCGACTTCCTCATCCGGGGCGGCATCCGGACCCTGGTGAAGGCCGAGCACGGGCAACGCCCGTGAGGTACCGCGGCGCCGCCCCTCCCCTCGTCCTGATCCTGGCCGCCACGGCCGGGACCCTGGCCTGCGACACCCAGGCCCGGCGCGAGGCCCGGGCCGAGGCGGCCCGGAAGAACCAGGCCTGGGAGGCCAGCCAGCGCCGCGAGGCCGAGACCGCCGCGCCCACCCCCGAGGTGCAGGCGCAGGTGGACACCGCCGTGAAGTCCTTCATGGGCGAGCACCATCCGGAACTGCAGATGGAGGGCTCCACCTACACTCCCCTCACCCCGAACCTGTTCCTGGTGGGCGTGAGCGTCCACGATCCCCTCAAGGGCAATTCCTACGTGGCGCAGCTCACCGCGGAGCGGCTGCGGGACGTGGACTGGGGCGAGGACGACCCGCCCCGGGAGAACGGCAGGCTCCTGTGGGTGGTGGACTACGCCAGCGCCGACAGGATGCGCGCACTGGCCCAGCGCCACGGGTTCGCCGAGGAGGTGGACCGCATCCGGGACCAGGACCGGGACAACCGCTACCAGACCTCCTGGGGCCACCGCTCCTGGCTGGACGACTACCTTCTCTGGCACTTCCTCTTCCACCGGCCCCTGGCCTACGGCTACCGAGGCGGCATGGCCGCGCCCATGGCCCCCGGGTACCGCTTCCACGACCCGGGCCGCCCCATCGCGCCGGAGGACGCCTCGCGCTTCGCGCCCGCCGCGGCCCCCACCGGGGGCCGGTCCATGGTCTTCCTGGGCGGCTCCGCCTGGCGCCCGCCGCTGGCGAGCGGCGCTGGCGCCCTGGCGGGGCGGGCCTTCGTGGCCGGGCCCCGCGGCTCCATCTCCGGCAAGGCGGCCACGGGCTCGGTGAGCCGGGGCGGCTTCGGCTTCTCGGGCCACGCATCCGGATCGGGAGGCTGACGTGCGCAGAGCGTCGATTGGACCGCGCCCCGGATGGGAAGCCAGGCTGGAGGCGGCCGGCGTCCCCTTCCACACCCACGACGACGGCAGCCCCTACTGGCGGGAGGACGCGTACTACGCCTTCGGGCCCGCCGAGATCGAGCGCATCGAGCGCGCCGCCACCGAGCTCCAGGCCATGTGCCTGAAGGCCGTGGAGCACGTCCTGGACACGGGCCGCTTCCAGGCCTACGGCATCCCCCCCTGGATGGAACCCGTCATCCGGGAGAGCTGGGAACGGGACGAGGTGAGCCTCTACGGGCGCTTCGACCTGGCCTATGACGGCCAGGGCTTCCCCAGGCTCCTGGAATACAACGCCGACACCCCCACCTCCCTGGTGGAGGCCGCCGTGGCGCAGTGGTACTGGCTGGAGGAGCGGTTCCCGGGCCGGGACCAGTTCAATTCCCTCCACGAGCGCCTCGTGGCGGCCTGGAAGCGCGCCCAGGACTTCCTGCCCGCGGGCACCCTCTACTTCCTCCACCAGGACACCCTGGAGGACCAGCAGACCGTGGCCTACCTGCGCGACACCGCGGACCAGGCCGGGCTTTCCACCGCCCAGATGCTCGTGGAGGACCTGGGCTGGGACGAGGCCAAGGGCGGCTTCTGCGACCTGGACGAACGCCCCGTGCGCAGCGCCTTCAAGCTCTACCCCTGGGAATTCATGGTCAAGGACGCCTTCGGGCCCCAGCTGGCGCGCCAGCCCCGGCCCTGCACGTTCCTGGAGCCCGCCTGGAAGATGCTCCTGTCCAACAAGGCCCTGCTGGCCATCCTGTGGGAACTGTTCCCGGGCAGCCCCTACCTGCTGCCGTCGTACCTGGACGGCCCCAGGGATATGGCGAACTACGTGAAGAAGCCCATCCTCGCGCGCGAAGGCGCCAACGTGGAGATCCACGCCGGGGGCCGGGTGATCACCGGCAAGACCCAGGACTGCTACGGCGCGGAGGGCAGCGTCTACCAGGCCCTGGCCCCCATCCCCGTCTTCGAGGGGTACCAGCCCGTGCTGGGCGCCTGGATCGTGGACGGCGAGCCCGCCGGCATGGGCATCCGGGAGGCCAGGGGCCCCATCACCGACAACGGCAGCTCGTTCGTGCCCCACCTGATCGAGGCCTAGCGGTGCGCGCGCTGGTGGCCCTGGGCTCCAATCTCGGCGACCGCCGGGCCAACCTCGGAGCCGGCCTGGCCCTGCTGGGGGAACTGGGCCAGGTCACGCCCTCGCCGCTCTGGACCGAGACCCCCGACGAGTCCGGCAGGGGCCCCGACTACCTCAACACCGTGGCCCTGGTGGAAACCTCCCTGGACCCCCGGGCGCTCCTGGAGGCCCTGCTCCGAGCCGAGCTCCGCGCGGGCCGCGATCGCGCCGCGGGCCGCAACGCGCCGCGCACCCTGGACCTGGACCTCATCCAGGCCGAAGGCGCCGAAGGCCGCTGGACGTGGCCCGCACCGCCCGGCCTGGAGGGCCTGGGCGCCGAGCTGGTCCTGGAACTGCCCCACCCCAGGGCCAAGGCGCGGCCCTTCGTGGTGGAGCCGGCCCGGGCGCTGGGCGTGGAGGTCTGAGGGGTCTTGACGGGTGCTACAATGTATATACACTTGACGTGTGGACGTACTTTTCATCCGAAATGGCCAAGCCTTTGAATGGAATGCTGACAAGGCCCTCCTGAACCTGAAGAAGCATGGCGTTTCCTTCGAGCGGGCCAGCGAAGTCTACTTCGACCCCTTCATCCGCTTGGTTGATGCCAGCGACCGAGCGGAATCCAGGGATGCGGCCCTGGGCTATTCGGAGGAGGGCGCATTGCTGTTCGTGGTGCATCTTGTCCGCCATGAGGAAACCATTCGGGTGATCTCCGCTCGCCCAGCCACCCCCTCGGAAAGGAGGGTCTACGAAAATGAATGAGAAAATCCTGAAGCGCCTCCAGAAGGACCGCCCCATGGTCAGCATCTCCATCCGGTTCCCGGAGGATGTCCTCGAGGACCTGAAAGCGGTCGCGCCGGCCCTGGGTTTTTCCGGCTACCAGCCACTTATCCGTGCCTACATTGGCCAGGGCCTTCGGAAGGACCTGGCCAGACTGGAGAAGGACCCGTTGACCCGGGTGTCTGAAAGCCTCCGTCGCCAGGGGGTGGCGGATGAAATCATCGCCGAGGCGGTGAGGTCGGCCCTCGCGGTACGGGAGCCGTATCCCGCCGGGGGCACCGGGTTCCTGGAGCGGGTCAGCGAACCCCCCGCCGATCCCTACGGGACGGCGGAGGGCTGATCCCGCCTGCCGGGGCCTTCCGGGGGCGCCTCAGTAGCGCTTTTCCACCACGCCCCAGTCGATGAGGGGCCGGATGGCGTCCACGTACTTCGCCCGCGCGGTGGCGCCGTAGTCCTTCACGTAGGCGTGCTCCCACACGTCCACCACCAGGATGGGCACCGTGCCCACGGGGAAGGCGTTCTCGTGGTCCTGGATCCACGCGTTCATGAGGCGGCCCGTGTGGGGGTCCTTCACCAGGGCGCCCCAGCCGATGCCGGTCATGGTGCAGGTGGCCTTGAAGGCGGCCCACCACGCATCGAAGGTGCCCCATCCCGCCTGGATGGCCTTCTGCAGGGCGTGGCCGGGGCCGGGGCCGGCGGCCTTTTCGCGCAGGGCCTCGAAATAGAGCTCGTGGAGGCGCATGCCGCTGAACTCGAAGCCCAGGCGCCTGCGGGACTCCTGCACGGCGGTGGTGGCGCGGCCCTCGGCCTCGGCGGCCTGGAGGTCCTTGAGCAGGGCGTTGGTGCGGTTCACGTAGCCCTTGTAGAGGGCCAGGTGCTCGCCCAGCATCTCCTTGGAGAGACCCGGCAGGCCGGTCTCCAGCGCGAAGGGCCGGGGCTTGTAGTCGGAGCGGGGGTCGGAGGTCGCGGGCTGCGCCGCGTCGAGGTGGGGGGCCAAGCCCAGGGCGAGGGTCCCGGCGGCGAGGGTTCCCAACAGTTCTCTGCGTTCCATGGTGCCTCCTTGGGGCAGGAAACACTATAGCCGACTCATCTGGTCGTGAAAGCTATTTTCCTAGCATCTGCCAGCCGAGGCGCAGGATCAGGGCCGAAACCACGGCGATGAACACCCCCCGAACCAGGCCGCTCCCCTTGCTGAGGGCGGTGCGGGCGCCCAGGTACCCGCCCAGGCCGTTGCCCACGGCCATGGTGACGCCCACCACCGGCATCCAGCTGCCCTGGCTCACGAACAGGGCGAGGCTGGCGACGTTGGAGGCCCAGTTGGCGCTCTTGGCCAGGGCCGAAGACCGGAGGAAATCGAAGCCCAGCACCGCCACGAACAGGAAGATGAGGATGGATCCCGTGCCCGGCCCGAAGAACCCGTCGTAGGCGCCCAGGATGAAGGCGATGAGCGCGGCCAGGCCACGCTGGTGGTTCAGGCCGTACTTCGGCGCGTGGACCTTGCCCAGGTCGGGCCGGAATACCGTGAAGGCCAGCATGACCACCATCAGTCCGACCATCACGGGCCTGAACCACGCGTCGCCCTTGCCCTGGAGCACGTAGGCCAGCCGCACGCCCAGGGCCGCGCCGGCCATGGAGCAGACCACGGGGCCGGCCATGGACCGGAGGGTGAGGACCTTGGCCCGCAGGAACTGGGCGGTGGCGAAGGTGGCGCCGGCGGAGGCCACCACCTTGTTGGTGCCCAGGACGGTGGTGATGGGGGTTCCCGCGGGAAGCCCCAGGAGCAGCGCCGGGATGGTGATGAGTCCGCCGCCGCCCACGATGGCGTCCACGAAGCCCGCCAGGAGGGCGGCGAGCACCAGCAGCGCGAGGGTCGCCGGAGGGACCATCAGATGTGCATGATCTCGGCGTCCTTGTGCTTGATGATGTCCTCGACGTCCTTGATGGACTCGTCGGTGATCTTCTGGATGTCGGCCAGGGCCTTCTTGGCGGCGTCCTCGCCCAGGGGCGCGGTCTTGTCCTTCTCCAGCTTCTTCACGTCCTCGTTGGCGTCGCGGCGCACGTTGCGGATGGCGGTCTTGATCTCCTCGCCCATGCGGCTCACGACCTTGACCAGGTCCTTGCGGCGCTCCTCGTTCAGGGGCGGAATGGGCAGGCGGATCACGACGCCGTCGTTGGCGGGGTTGAGGCCCAGCTCGGACTTGAGGATGGCGTGCTCGATGGCCTTGATGGCGGACTTGTCGAAGGGGGTGATGACGAGCATGGAGGCCTCGGGAACGCTCACGCCCGCGATCTGGTTCAGCGGCATGGTGGCGCCGTAGTACTCCACGTGCAGGGTGTCCAGGATGCCCGAGTTGGCGCGGCCCGTGCGAACGGTGGCCATCTCCTTCTTGAGGGTCTCCAGGGAGGTCTTCATGCGCTTCCTGGTTTCGGCCAGAATCGTTTCAACGGTCGCGGTCATCGGATACTCCATCAAAGGCGCACTGTTCTTTTCTATCGGGAATCCCCCCGAAATGCCAGCGGATCAGCCCAGGCAGGTGCCGCAGCGGGCACCTTTCTGGAGGTTCTCGATGATCCCGGGGACGTGGGAGAGGTCGGGGACCTCCACCAGCTCGGCTTCGGGGTCGACCTCGGGCCTGGGATGGCCGGCGCGGTTCACCCAGATGGCGGTCCATCCGGCCTCCAGGGCCCCGGTGACGTCGTCCCGCCAGCTGTCGCCCACCATGGCGATCTCGCCGGGGAAGAGTCCCAGGCGCCTTTCCATGATCCGGAAGGCGTCGGGCTCGGGCTTGAGGTGGCCCGTGAGGGCGCTGAGGCAGCGGGTGGGCAGGGCCCGCTCCAGGCCCAGGCGGTCCAGGAACTCCATGTCGAAGCTCTGGGTGTTGGAAAGCAGGCCCACCCGCGCCAGCTTGCGGGTGCGCGCCACGGCGTCCATGGCCTCCGGGAAGCACGCGGCGTCGTCGGCGGCGGTCTGGAAGACCTCGGCCATGGCCAGGATCTGGGTGCCGGAAAGGGAGAGCCGGTCCATCCAGCCCGCGATGAAGGTGCGGGCGTCGGGGTGGGGCCGGTCCATGGCCTCGCGGCGAAGGGCGGGGTAGAGGGCGCGCTGGTCGTCGTCCAGAAGGCGCTGGAGGTGGCGGAAGGGGTCGCCGTGCTGGCTGTGCACCAGGGTGTTCCAGAGATCGAAGACGACGGCCCGGATCATGGGGCCCCTCCGAAGGCGCGGCGGGACTTGACCGGAAGCTGGATGGGGAACCCGTAGGCCTCGGTCTTCAGGGCGCCCTCCAGGAGCCAGACGCCGGAACCCCCCTGGGCCGCGGCCTGGATGGCCACCCAGTTGTCCCGCAGGTCCCCGTAGGAGAAGGAGACCTCCACGTCCATGCTGCCCGAGCCCCGGGGCGCGAGCTCGATGGGCCGGGCCAGTTCCATGCGCCCGATGGCATGGGTGGCGCCGCGGGTCTCCAGCTTCAGGTCCCCGGTGAAGGCCGAAACGTGGAAGGGCACGCCGGAGGGGTTGTCCACGCCCACCACGACGCGGAAGGCCATGCGCGAGCGGTCCAGGGGCAGGGCCAGGTGGACCCGGGGCTCGACCCGGTCCAGGTGGAAGCGGAGGCCGCGGGCGGCCTCCCGGTAATCCCTGACGGGAGCGCAGGCGGTGGCGAGGACCAGGACTGGAAGGGCCAGGCGGGCCGGGCGCATCAGGCCCCCCGGTAGATCACGCTGTTGTCGAGGGTCTCGAAGACCTCGACCTGGCAGAGCAGGGGCAGGGACGGCTTGAGCTCGTCCCAGATCCACACCGAGATGTTCTCCGCCGTGGAGAGGGGGATGAGGTCGTTGAGGAAGCGGTGGTCCAGGCGCTGGATGACCTTCTCCACGACCACCTTGGACAGGTCGTCGAAGTCGATGATCATGCCCGTCTCCTGGTTCACGGTGCCCTCCAGGGACACGAAGAGCTTGTAGCTGTGCCCGTGCAGGTTGCGGCACTTGCCGGGGTGGTTGTGGATGAAGTGGGCGGCCTCGAAGCCGTATTCCTTGCGCAGGATCATGAATCTCGCCTTAAAACCCCATTATCGCACAGGGGACGGCAGGGGAAGGCGGACCCTGACCCGGGTCCCGGCCCCGGGCGCGGAATCCAGTTCCACCTTGCCGCCGAGCATCCCGGTCAGGCGCTGGACCAGGGTGAGGCCGAGTCCGGTGCCGCCGTACTTGCGGGTGGTGCTGGAATCGGCCTGGACGAACTCGCTGAAGACCCGCTTCTGCTCCTCGGGGGTCATGCCGATGCCCGTGTCCTCCACGGCGAACACCGCCCAGCCCGGCTCGGTGGAGACCCGGAGCACCACCTTCCCGTTCTCGGTGAACTTGGCGGCATTGCCCAGGAGGTTGGCCAGGATCTGCTGGAGCCGCGTGGAATCGGTGGCCAGGACCTCCGGGGCGTTCCCGCCGTCCACCTGGAACACGTTCCCGTTGCGCTCGACCACCGGCCGCAGGGCGGAATCCAGGCTCGCCAGGAAGGGCGCCACCGCCAGGTCCTGGATTTCCAGCTGCATGTGGCCGGCCTCGATCTTGGAGATGTCCAGGATGTCGTCGATGAGGTTGAGCAGCGAGCTTCCCGCCTGGCGGATCCGGCCGGCGTCCCTCGAAGTGGAGTGAAGCCCCCGCTCCTTGGCCTCCTCCTGGAGCAGCTCGGAGTAGAGGAGGATGGCGTTGAGCGGCGTGCGCAGCTCGTGGCTCATGTTGGCCAGGAAGGCGCTCTTGGCCTTGGAGGCCTCCTGCAGGGCGCGGGTCTGGCGGGCCACCTCCTCCTGCAACTGGCGGTTCCGGGCCCGGAGCGACACGCTGCGCAGCCAGAAGAGGAGCCAGATCCCGCCCCCCACCGCCAGCAGCCCCAGGGACCGGGCCCAGGGCGTCTCCCACCAGGCCGGCACGACCGTGAAGGTCACCGCCAGGACGGGGCCCTCGATGCCGTTGTCGGGGAGGACGCCCCGCAATTCCAGGGTGTGGCTTCCCGCGGACAGGCCCGCGTAGCGCAGATGGCCTTCCTCCTGGCGGATCCAGCCCGGGTCCACCCCCAGCAGCCGGGCTTCGTGCCAGACCTTTCCTGGGGCCTGGTAGGTGGGGATCATGAACGTGAGTTCGAGCATGTTGGAGTCCCGGGCCAGTTTCGGGTCCGCCAGCGGAAGGTCCAGTTCCCGGGCGCCGGACCAGGCCTGGATCACGATGGGCTCCTTGAGCACCGGGCGGATCTCCATCTGGCTGGAATCGTAGGAGGCCAGGCCCGAGGTGGTGCCCACCCAGACCCGCCCGCGCTCCGCCAGCATCGCCCACTCGTTGCACTCCGGGCTCACGAGGCGGTCCTCCATGCCGATCATCCGGAAGACGGAGTCGTCGCCCGGGGCGAGTTCGCCCAGGCCCTTGTTGGTGCCCACCCACACGCGCCCCTCGGGATCCATGCCCACCGAGAAGATGGACATGAGCGGGTCGCTGGCCAGGCCCTGGACGGGGACGATGCGGCGCCGTTCGGAGGTGTCCCCCAGGAGCCGGTGGAGCGTGACCACGGAGCGGTTCTGGTAGGGGTTCCGGTACGACACCACGAACGCGCCGCCGGGCCCGAAGGCCACGGCGCCGGGCGTATCGGGAAGGAGGCCCGGCACCGGGTGCCAGGCCCCATGGCGGTACATGGACGCGGAGGCGTCGTGGAGCACCATCATCCCCCCGCCGGGCACCGCGGCCAGGCCCAGCACCTCGCTGGGGTCGCGGCCGCCGATGCGCACCCGGGTCCAGGTCCAGCCCGCGGCGGTCCGGGTGCCCCGGGCCACGCCCTTGAACCGGTCCGCCACCCAGGGCGTGCCGTCCTCGTCGATGGCCAGGCCCGCGGTGATCCGCCCCCGGGGCAGCACGTCCACGGTGTGGGGCCGGGACGCCATCGTGGCCGGGTCCAGTTCGTGGACCAGCCCCCCGGGGCTGCCGGCGGCCCAGAGGTGGCCGTCGGGCGCCGCGGCCAGGGACAGGAACCGCCCGGGGAGGACCACCCGGAACCCGGTCCGGGTGGCCACGCAGAGGCCCTTGTCGGTGCCCACCCACAGGCGGCCCGACCGGTCCCGCAGGGGCTGCCAGGCCAGGTTCGCGGCCAGACCTTCATGGGTGTCGTAGCCCGCCCAGCGGCTGCGGCCCAGGTTGCGCTGCACGCCGTGGTCGGTGCGGATCCAGATGCCGCTTTCCCGGTCCACCATGCCGCCCTTGGCGTCGTCCCCGGCGCGGCCGTACCGCTCCCGGGCGTCGCCCTTCATGCGCCACAGGCCGTCGGCGTCGTCGAACCACACCCAGCCCCGGGCGTCCCGGTCGGGCCGGGAACTGAAGCTGAAGCCCCCGGTGGGGCCGGTGCGCACTTTGTGCCAGGCGCCGTCCTCCCGGCGCTGCCACATGGCGCGGCTGGTGCGCACCCAGATGCATCCGAGGCCGTCCCTCGCGTGGTTGAGGAGCTCCTCCCCGGGGCCGATGGGAGGTCCCGGAACGAGCGCCCAGGCCCCAGCCCGCCACTCCAGGATGTGCCGGGAGGTGATGACCATCGGCACGGGATCCGCGGGGTCGGCGTACAGGTGCACCGGGCGCTCCGGCACCGGCAGGGCCGGGGCCTTCACGAACCGCATGGAGCCGTCCTCCACGTAGAGGGCCTCGGTGGAGAGGACCCACAGGTGGCCCAGGGCGTCCCGGCCCAGCTTCCGGTAGAAGCCGCGGGGAAGGCCGTCGGCCTCCCCCAGGAGCCGGGAGCGCCGGTTCCGGATGCGGGCCACGCCGCCGTCCGTGGCCACCCACAGGGATCCGTCCGGGTCCCCGAGGAGGTCGGTGAGCACCGGTGACGGGAGCTGGCCCACGTAGGGCGCGAACTGCCGGCCCTGGAAGGAGGTGAGCCCGGCCTCGGTGCCCGCCCAGATCTGCCCGTCGGCGGTGATCGCCATGGCCGTGACCACCTCGCTCAGGAGGCCGTCCTCCTTGCCGTAGTGCCGCGTGGGTGGGCGGCCCGGGCCCTGGGGCCAGAGGGCCGTGGCCAGGAGGAACGCTGCGGCGAGCCTGAAGAGGGGGGACATCGGCTGGATCCGGGTGGGGGTATCGACCATGATAGGCGAAGGGTGCTAGAAAGTCCTTCTCGAGACCAGGGCGTTGGCCAGGAACAGCCCGAGCATGAGGGCCAGGGTGACCGACAGCGCCCGGGTTCCCGCCTCCAGCCCCTCCAGGGTCTGGCCGTGCATCATCATGGTGATGCCCCGCACCCCCAGGCTGCCGGGCAGGATCAGCATGATCGAGGGCAGCAGGAGCACCGCGCCGGGGCGCCGGGTGCGCCGGGCGTACTGGTTGCACGCGGAACCCAGGGCCAGGGCCGCGAGGCCGGCGCCCGCCTCCGCGCCCAGGGACGTGGTGCCCAGGCGCGCGGCGCCCCACGCGAGCACGCAGGCGCCTAGGGTCCAGCCGAAGTCCTCCATGCGTCCCTGGAAGACCACCAGGAAGCCCAGGGCCACCAGGGCCAGGGCCGGGGCCAGGGTCCAGTCGGGAAGGGGGATGGCGATGGAGGGCACGCCCACGAGCCACGCGCCGCCCATGTGCTGGCCCAGGCCCACCCCGAAGGCCAGGAGCAGGAACACCAGGACGGTTCCGGCCAGCCGCGAGGTGCCGGCCACCAGGTTGCCGGTGCCCAGCTCCTGCATGGACACCAGGAGCCCGAGGCCCGGCACCAGGACGATGATCCCGCTGAGCACCAGGATGGGATGGGAGGCGGAAGGGAGGAAACGCCCCAGGAGCGCGCCGCCCAGGGAACTGATGACCCCGCCGAGGAGCGGGGTGAGGCTCGCCAGCCCGGGCCGCCTGCGGGCGAGCTGCTCCGCGGCGCCCACCATGAGCCCGATGAGGGCGCCCAGCACCACCTCGCGCCAGCCGCCCCCGAAGATGACGGCCATGCCCATGGAGGCCATGCCGTAGGCCAGGACCTGCAGGCGGGGCGAAAAGCGCGCAGGCCGCGCCGAAAGCCGGGCCAGCTCCTCCCGGGCCGTGGCCACGTCCACCCGGTCCTGGAGCACCCGGTCCACCAGGGCCTCGGCGTCCGCGAGCCGTTCCAGGGAGGAGGGCCCCGTATCCACCCGGATGAGGTAGGTCTTCCCGTGGTGCCCCTCCTTGCGAAGCGAGGCCAGGAAGCCCGTGGGCGTGGCGTAGATGGCTCCTTCCAGGTCCAGGTGCTGGGCGAGGCGGCCCAGGGCGTTCTCCAGGGTGGCGGCGCTGACGCCGCACTCCTGGAGGGTCCGGCCCAGTTCCAGCACGAGGGCCACCTCGGGGATCGAACTGGGGCCCTGGTAGGCCAGGGACGGGATGGGGGCTTCGCCTGGATCGTTCATGGATCTCCAGCATAGCGGCTGACACTGCGCCCTGGGGCATAATGGGCCCGTCCCCCGGAGCCCGCATGGACCTTCTCTTCAAAGCCGGTGACCGCGTCCGCCTCGCCCGGGCCGCCTACGCCCTGTACGGCGGCGCGTGGCCGAACTTCTGCCCCCAGGGCCAGGGCGGGGGCCGGCCCGGAACGGTCCTCTTCGCCGGGGACCGCCCCCACAAGCCGGGCGCCGCGCCCCGGCCGTACTACGTCCGCTGGGACAACGGCGTGGAGAACAGCTACCGGGTGGAGGATCTGGAGGCCGACGAGGAACGGCCGGAAGCGGCGGACAACATCATCCCGTTCGCGCCAAGGCGGGCCTGAAACCGGGTCAAAGGCCCTGCCCGAACCTTGGCAAGGAAATGGTGCGCCCAGCGCGACTCGAACGCGCGACCTACGGCTTAGAAGGCCGTTGCTCTATCCAGCTGAGCTATGGGCACTGGTTGCCGGCGGGAGACCGGCCGGATCCAGAATCCTAAAGATCCGGCTCCAGGGTCAAGGGGCATTTCAGATGAACCGGATCCGCACTTCCTTGAGGAACTTCTCGGTCAGCACCTTCCTCAGGCCCCGGAGGATGTTCCTGCGGATGTCCAGGTCCTCGGGGAGGCTGGGGTCCTGGAGCGCCTCGTTGATCTTGGTGCCGGCGACGATGTGGATGATGTCGCTGTCCAGGAGGATGCCGGCCAGCTGCGTCGCGGCGTTGGGCTTGAGCAGGTCGGGGGCGTCCTCCTCCTCCAGGAGGCGCACCATCCGCGCCAGGGTGATGGCGCCCTCCGTGACCAGGTCGAAGCCATCCATGCGGGAGATGGGCGGCACGTCGGGGTCGAGGTTGCTCAGGTCCATGGTGAGGGTCCGCCCCAGCTCCCGGCCCAGGATGGCCGAGGTGGTGCCGCCGCAGATGACCTTGCGGCCCGTGAAGGCCTGGGCCACCTCGGCCATTTCCGGGTCCCGGTCCCGGGACACCGGGGCGCCGGTGAGGATGAGGACCTCCCGGGGCTCGCGGTAGTACATGACCGCGCAGCTGATGTCGTCCTTGGCCGTGCCGCCGTCGATGGACTTGGCGCGGAGGACGAGGGTGCGCGCCAATTGGCGGGCGGAAATGCGTGGGCGTTCCCGGATGACCTTGCTGAGGTAGGCGGCCACGGCCTCCTGGCCCCAGCCCAGGGGGGTGCCCGGGTAGCCCACCCCGGCCTGGGTGACGCCGTCGGAGAAGAAGACGATGCGGTCGCCAGGGCGCACCTCGAAACGGGCGTGGCGCAACTGGGCCTGGCGGCCCTCGGTATCGGGCAGGGGCAGGATCTCGGGGATGATGGGCACGGGATCCGGGCCGCGCATGAGGATGCTGGGGGGGTTGTCGTACTCCAGCACGCGGGTGGCGCCCCAGGGATCCATCTCCACGATGGTGAAGGTGGAGTAGGCGATCTGGCGCTCCCGGCACACCGGCAGGGTGGCCATGATCGTGGTCGCGGCCTTGCGCACGTCCATGTCCGATTCCATGTAGCGGATGGCCATGGTGGAGGTGAGGTTGGCCAGGACGTTGGCCTTGATGCCGCTGCCCAGGCCGTCGGCGAGGACGGAGATCACCCGGTGATCCTCGGCGACCTTCTCAGAAAGGAACACGTCCCCGCAGGCGGCCTGGCTGTGCTTGCGTTCCTGGTAGTGGTCCACCTCCATGAAGTGGCGGGTCATGGATCCTGCCTCTTCACGGGCGGAAGCTGGAAGGACTCGATGACCGAGCCCAGGATCAGTTCGGTCTCCGCGGCGTTCTCGCCCAGGAGGTAGGCGATCTGCTGGACGGTGGTGACGTTCTTGCGGATGACGTCCTGGGTCTTCTGGATGATCTGCTCCCGCACCACGGCGGGCTCGGTGATGTCCTGGAGGATGCCGCCCACCATGTGGCCGGACTCGATGGGGAAGACCATGAGGCGGATGACCCGGTCCCCCACGCGCAGGTCCTTGCGGATGGGTTCCCCATGGGAATCCAGGGCCTCCATGAACAGCCGGCTGAAGGGTGCCACCTTGGCCAGGGACGCCCCCTCCATGCCGGGGCGCGCCTCGTAGATCATCAGGCACTCGGGGCCCATCATCTCGGCGAAGAGCCGGTTGCATTCCACGATGGCCAGGTTCTCGTCGGCGATGACCACGCCGCTGGGCATGGCCCGGATGAGGGCGTTGGCCTTGTTCATGGCCAGCTTGCGCATGTGCGACACGCACATGCCGGGCTCGGCCCGGCCCTCCAGGAGGGCCAGGGCCAGCTGCCTGCAGTCGTCGTAGCCGCAACCGCCGCAGTTGAGCTGGTCCTCCGGCAGGGTCTTGCCCACCATGCGCAGGGCCCGCTTGATGTCGGCGGCGCTGTGGACGGGGTGGGCGACGGGCCCCTCATGCACCGGCAACGCCAGGTCCACGGTGGGGGCCGGGGGAGGTCCCACCTCGCCGGGGAAATGGTCCATGACCCGCAGCCATTTGAGGGCCGTGCCGCAGGTGCGGGACGCCTGGGGCCCGTTGACGCAGCCCCCCTCGCAGGCCAGGAGTTCCAGGAAAAGGCCCTTGGCGTCCGAATCCAGGCCCTTGAGGGCGTCCTGGAGGTAGGAGATGCCCGAGAAGGCCATGAAGTTCGAACCGCTCCCGCCGGCGCCCCGGATGCCCCGGATCATGCCGCCGTCCATGGGATAGAGCGCGCCCTCCCGGGCCGGGCCGGGGACGAACTCCTCCCCGGGGGCCTGGGCGGCGGGGTCGATGCCCCGCTCCTCGAACCACCGCCGCAGGTCGGCGAAGGTCAGCGCTACGTCCAGGAGCAGGGGGTTGGCGTCGGCCTCGAGCTTCTTGGAGATGCAGGGGCCCAGGAAGACGATGCCGACCTCCTCCCCGTATTCGTGCTTGAGCAGCCTGCAGTGGGCCAGGAGGGGCGAAAGGTAGCGGGTCACCGCCTCCAGGTGCTCCGGGTGGTACTTCCGGATGAGCTCGACCGCCGTGGGGCAGGCCGAGGAGATGAGGAAGGCCGACGGATTCCTCTCCAGGGCCGCGGCGCAGGCGCCCGACACCTGCTGGGCTCCCAGGGCCGTCTCCGAGACGCCCCAGAAGCCCAGGGCCTTGAGGGCCGCGACCATGGACCCGGGGGTGACCCCGGGGAACTCGGAGACGAACGAGGGCGCCAGGGACGCCACGACCTTCGGCCGGCGCTTGAGCAGGAGCCGGGCCCGGTACAGGTCGTCCCGCACCTTCTTGGCACCCACGGGGCAGACGTTGACGCAGGTTCCGCAATACACGCATCTTTCGGGAATGACCTGGGCGCTTCCGCCCTGGACCCGGATGGCCTTGACGGGGCACTGCCGGACGCACTTGTAGCAGTCCTGGCATTGGGTCTTTTCCGTGAAGATGGGCATTTCGTTGTTCACCTGCCGCCTCCAGTGGCCTGGCCCAGGCGCTCTTCCAGTAACTGGAGGATGGCCTTGGGCTCCATCCCGCAGAAGCACTCGCCGTGGACCATCACGTTGGGTCCCTGGCGGCAGCGGTCCTGGCACAGGGTGCCGGTGACCTGGACGTCCCGCTCCAGGCCGCGCTCCTTCAGGTAGTCCTGGATGAGTTCCAGGGCCTTGATGTTGCCCCTGGAGAAGCAGGCGCTGCCCATGCAGACTACCAGCTCAATGGCAGGCATGACCCGCCTCGGTGGGTTCCAGTTCGCCCCGGAGGGCCTTGGCGATGAGGTCCTTGACGGCCTCCAGGTCGGCCCGGTGCAGGGTATGCCCGGCCACGCGCACCGAGGGCCCCCGGTCGCAGGCCTCCATGCAGAAGGTGGCCCGGATCTCCACCGCCTCGCCCAGCTCCTGGTCTTCCACGTGGTGGAGCAGGGCCTGAAGGAGCTTCTGGGAGCCCCGGATGTGGCAGGAGGTTCCCACGCACACGCTCACCGGGATCCGGGTGCCGCCTTCCTCGGTGAGGGCGATGCCCTCGCCCTGGATCCGGCGGCGGATGTGGTAGTGGGTGTGCAGGAGGCGGTGGGCCTCGGGGGAGTTGGGCTCGCCCAGGTGGTCCTTGTAGGCCTGGGTGACCAGGGAGTTGTCCTTGGAGACGCGCAGGTCCATGGACGCGTCCAGGCGGCGCAGGGAATCGGCGCGGCGCTGCCGGGTGCGGGAATCCATGGCCACGGGCTGGCCGGCGCCCCCCGAGCATCCGCCGGGGCAGGCCATGACCTCCACGAAGTCGTAGTGCTCACGGCCGGCGCGCACGTCCTCCATGAGTTCCCGGGCGTTGGCCAGGCCGTGCACCACCGCGATGCGGATCTCGCCACCGGGCAGGTCCAGGACGGCGGTGCGCCGCCCACGGGTCGAGCGCACCTGCTCCAGGACCGGGCCCTCGCCCAGCACGCCCACCACGTTGCGGATGACGGCTTCGGTGACGCCGCCCGAATTGCCGAAGATGATGCCGCCGCCGGTCTTGAAGCCGAAGGGCATGTCCATGCCCTCGGGCTCCAGCTCGCCCAGGGCGAGGCCGGCGTTCTGGATCATCCGGCCCAGTTCCTGGGTGGTGAGGACGAAGTCGACGTCAGGGTTCCCCTCCACCGCGAATTCGGGCCGCCGGGCTTCGGACTTCTTGGCGGTGCAGGGCATGATGGAGACCACCACCAGGTTGGCGCGGTCGATGCCCAGTTCCCGGGGCAGGGTGTCCTTGGCCAGGGAGCCGAACATCTGCTGGGGGCTGCGGCAGCTGGAGAGGTGGGGCAGCTCGCCCGCGTACTCCTGTTCCATGAACTGCACCCACGCGGGGCAGCAGGAGGTGAACAGGGGCAGCTTCTCGCCCTTGGCCCGGCGGGCCAGGAATTCGGTGCCCTCCTCCATGATGGTGAGGTCGGCGGCGAAGGCGGTGTCGAAGACCTTGTGGAACCCCAGGCGGCGCAGGGCGGCGACGGTGCGGCCCATGACGTGGGTGTCGTCGCCCAGGCCGAAGAGCTCGCCCAGGGCCACCCGCACCGCGGGGGCGACCTGCACCACCACGGTCTTGGCGGGATCGTTCAGGGCGGCGTGAACCTCGTCCACGTCCTGCCTGACGGTGATGGCGCCGGTGGGGCACACGGCGGCGCACTGGCCGCACTGCACGCACTCCACGTCGGCCATGGCCTTGTCGAAGGCCGGAGCGACGGTCACCTGGGAACCGCGCCGGGTGAAGTCGAGGACGCCCAGGCCCTGGATCTCCTGGCAAACCCGCACGCAGTCGCCGCAGAGGACGCACTTGTTGGGGTCGCGCACCAGGCCGTGGCTGGAGGTGTCCAGGGGACGGGTCTCCCGGGGGGCGTTGAAGCGCACCTTGTCCACGCCCAGGCGCTGGGCCAGGGACTGGAGCTTGCAGGAACCGCTCTTGCCGCAGGTCGGGCAGTCGTGGTCGCCGCTGGCGAGGAGCAGCTCGAGGTTGACCTTGCGCAGTTCGCGGACGGGGCCGGTCTGGGTGCGCACCCGCATGCCGGGTTCAGGAAGGGTGGAACAGGCGGCGATCATGCCGCGGCCCTCCACCTCCACCACGCACAGGCGGCAGGCGCCGTAGATGCTGAGTTCGCTGTGGTAGCAGAAGGTGGGCAGCTCGATGTGAGCCTTGCGGATCACTTCCAGCAGGTTGCGCTCGCCCTGGATGGGGACCTTGAAGCCGTCGATGGTGAGGGTTTCGGAAGCGCTCATGTCAGGCTCCAGTGATCGCGTTGAATTTGCAGGCGTCCACGCAGGCTCCGCAGCGGATGCACTTGCCGGGGTCGATGGTGTGGGGTGCCTTCCGTTCGCCGATGATGGCGCCCACGGGGCACTTGCGGGCGCACAGGGTGCAGCCCCTGCAGAGCGAGGCCTCGATGGCCGGGGTCATGAGGGACTTGCAGACCCGGCTGGGGCAGACCTTGCGGTGCACGTGGGCCTCGTACTCGCTCCGGAAGTGCTTCAGGGTGCTCAGCACCGGGTTGGGCGCGGTCTTGCCCAGGCCGCAGAGGGCCCCGATCTTCACGTTGCGGGCCAGCATCTCCAGGAGCGGCAGGGTCTCGTCGGTGGCCCGGCCCTCGGTGATGTCGTCGAGAAGGGCCAGCATCTGCCGCGTGCCTTCCCGGCAGGGGACACACTTGCCGCAGCTCTCGTTCTGGGTGAACTGCATGAAGAACTTCGCCACCTGGACCATGCAGGTGTCCTGGTTCATCACCACCAGGCCGCCCGAGCCCACCATGGCGCCGATGGCCGTCAGGTTGTCGAAGTCCATGGGAAGGTCCAGGTGGTCCCGGGTGAGGCACCCCCCGGAGGGTCCGCCGATCTGCACGGCCTTGAAGCCTTCGCCGGAAACCCGGCCGTCCTTGCCCGTGACCCCTCCGCCCACCTCGTAGACGATGTGGCGCAGGCTGGTGCCGAAGGGCACCTCGATCAGGCCCGTGTTGGCCACGTGGCCGGTGAGGGCGAAGGTCTTGGTGCCCGGGCTGGCGGGGGTGCCGGTGGCCTTGAAGGCCTGGGCGCCCTGGGCCAGGATGAGCGGCACCGAAGCGAGGGTCTCGACGTTGTTGATGATCGTGGGCTTGCCGAAGAGGCCGCACTGGGCGGGGAAGGGGGGCTTGGGCATGGGCATGCCGCGCTGGCCTTCGATGGAAGCCAGGAGGGCGGTCTCCTCGCCGCACACGAAGGCGCCGGCGCCTTCCATGACGTGGATCCGGAAGCTCATCCCCGTGCCGAAGACGTCGTCTCCCAGGAGGCCCTGCTTCTCGGCGTCGGCCACGGCCCTGCGCACCCGGGCCACCGCCAGGGGGTACTCGGCCCGAACGTAGACGTAGCCTTCGTCCGCGCCGATGGCGCGGGCGGCGATCATCATGCCCTCGATCACGGCGTGGGGGTTGCCTTCCATCACCGAGCGGTCCATGAAGGCCCCGGGATCGCCCTCGTCCCCGTTGCACACAATGTATTTCTTGGGGCCGGGCTGGATCCGGGCCATCTCCCATTTCCGGCCCGTGGGGAAGCCCCCGCCGCCGCGGCCGCGCAGGCCCGACGCCAGGATCTCGCCGCACACCTCCTCGGGCTGCATCCGGAGGTAGGCCTTGGCGGCGGAATCGTAGCCGCCGTGGCTGAGGTACTCGCGGATGTCCTCGGGATCCAGGGTGCCGCAGCTCTTGAGCACGGTGCGCTGCTGGAGGGCGTAGAAGGGGATCTCATTGCGGCCGCGGCAGGGCTTGCCGGTGACCGGGTGGGGATAGAGGAGGCGTTCGACGGCCACGCCGTCCAGCAAGGTCCGGCTCACGATCTCGGTCACGTCGGAGGGGCGCACCTTGCAATAGAGGATGCCGTCGGGCTCGATGCTGAGCAGGGGGCCCATCTGGCAGAATCCCTGGCATCCGCTCTTGGTGAGCAGGCCGTCCCGGGTGCGGGTCTCCTCGAAGTCCAGTTCGATGTCCAGGGAGATGCCGTTGTCGGAGGCCTCCTTGCGCAGGGCCTCGAAGACCTTCATCGCCCCGTTGGCCATGCAGCCGGTGCCGGCACAGATCACGACGCGCCGCTTGAATCGCTTGGACGCCTCGTTGTAGCCGTCGCCCAAGGCCTGGAGTTCCATCATCGCTGTGTTCACATGCCCTCCTGCTGCCGGATGCCCTCGAGGATTTCCAGGGCCTGGTCCGGCCCCACCTGCCCGTGCACGTCTTCGTTGACCACCATGGCCGGCGCCAGCCCGCAGGCTCCCAGGCACGACACGGTCTCGAGCGTGAACATCATGTCCGAAGTCGTCTTCTTCGCCCCCGCCAGGCCCAGCTTGGCCTGGAGCGCATCCACCAGGTCCTGGCTGCCCTTGACGTGGCAGGCGGTGCCGTCGCAGACGCGGATCACGTACTTGCCCTTGGGCTCCAGGGCGAAATGGCTGTAGAAGGTGGCCACGCCGTAGACGCGGGCCGGGGAGATGCCCAGGGACGTGGCCACCAGGGTCATCACCTCTTCCGGGAGGAACCGGTACTCGTCCTGGACGGCCTGGAGGATGGGAACCAGCCGCGTGCGGTCGCGGTGGTGGCTGTCCAGGATCTGGATCACCTTCTCGAATCTGCGGCCTGCTTCCTGGGCCATGGGTGCCGTTGCTTCCATACTGAAACTCCTTTCGTTCGGGACAGAGCTTCCCCGCCGGCGTTTCGCCGGGTGCGGGTCAGGTGCTTTTCCCGGCCCCGGGGGGCCGGCGCGCTAGCTCAGGGCTGCCGCGGCGCGGCTGTCCGAGAGCCTGCGGAGAAGGTAGGCGAGGCTGGTGAAGAGCTCGAGATTCTCGACGATGACGTCATCCGGGAGATGAAGGTGCACGGGCGCGAAGTTCCAGATGGCCCGGATGCCGCTGTCCACCATGAGGTCCGCCGTGGCCTGCGCCGCCTCGGACGGAACGGTGAGGATGCCCACCGAGATGTGCATGCGCTCGGCCAGGCTGGAGAACTTCTCGATGGGCAGCACGGGGGTGTCGCCCACGCGCATCCCCGCCTTGGCGGGGTCCGCGTCGAAGGCCGCGACGATGCGCGCGCCGGCCCTGTCGAAGCCGGGATATTTCATGAGGGCCGTGCCCAGGCTCCCGACGCCCACCAGGAACGCGTCGGAGTTGCTGTCCCAGTGGAGGAACCCCTCGATGGCCGCCATCAGCTCGGCGACCTTGTGCCCCGTCTTGGGCCGCCCCTGGCACCCCGTGATTGCCAGGTCCTTGCGCACCTGGGTGTGGTGGACGCCCAGCACCTCGGCCATGCGGGCCGCCGATACCTGCTCCTGGCCGGAACCCTGGAGGCGCGCAAGGTACTGGTAGTACCTTGGCAACCTTCTGAGGGTGGGGATGGGAACCGCTGGGCCGGACACGGTGGCCTCCAGAATGATTCAAGATTTTTGAGTCGATACAAAAATCATGATTAAAGGTAACGCCCCGCCTGCTCCCCTGTCAATGGCCGGGTCGAAATTGATAAAAAATGGAAAAAACGGATAGAAATGCGATATGAAATAAGCGAATAATTATAGCGTGATGACTTTTATTCGGTTAATATTTGTGTCTTTCTTGGAATGCATCTAATAGAATACAAATAAACGAAGTGATCGAATTGAAATTTCAATTCATGGACGTGTTAGTATAACCGCTTGAATGGTGTAGAATAAGGCTAAGCTGAATTTAGCATATTAATAGTAATCAATTATGATTAACACGCATTCAATCCATGCGTTCCTAAAATCCGGAATCGATCTGTAGATGATTTTAAATGAATTGATGGAAGAAAGTGCAAGAATAGCTGATATTCAATAATATATTGTTATCATACCGTTCATCCTCAGGAATTGGTTGACAAGTCGTTTGGTTTCGACTCAAATAGTAGCCGTATCAGTTGTGAAAATTCAGCTGATCAAAATTTTGAAAAACGTATTACAACATTTATTAAATTGGCATTTCAAAGGTATCTGCTATCGAAAAAAACTTTGGGCCCACCCGAACTTATGGACGGCCGTAGGCCTCTAAGAGGCCATTTCCCAAATATCTGCCGCCTTCCTTCCGAGGGCTGCGGCGGAAGGCTGACCCTTCCTTGAAAGGATGGATAACGCCATGTCAGGCATAGATTGCATCCAGAAACCCCATCAGGTCCTCGGGCCGGGCTGGGGACGGCTCCACAGGGCGCCCTGGGTTCGGCGGGCGGGAAAGATCCTTCTGGACGCGGGGCTGGCATGCCTGGCCTGGGAACTGGCGGAAGGGGCGGGCGGGTTGGCCGATCGTGTTCCGGGGAGCCAGGTGCTCTTCGTGAGCCTGGCCATGGCCGTCAACCTCGCATGGCAGCTCACGGCCCAGCACTACCGGCTGCTGGACCTGCGGGAGGCCAAGGCGATCCTGTACGCCGACCTGACGCTCACCGCCGCGGTCCTGGTCTTCTGCGCGCTGTGGGGGGAGGGGGTGGTGGCGGAGCGGGACGCCTTCTTGGGGGCCAGCCTCCTGTGCGGCGTCCTGTGGTTCATGGCCCGGATCCTCCTGGGGACCGGCCCGGGCCACCGGACGGCGGCGGGGGCGTGCTCGGAACGGGCGCTCATCGTCGGCGCCGGGCGGGCGGGTCTCCGCCTCTGCCAGGAGGTGTCCGAGCACCCGAAGGTGCGGTTCCAGGTGGTGGGGTTCGTGGATGACGCTCCGGAGAAGCAGGGGCTCCGCATCGAGGGCGTGCCCGTGTTGGGGGCCACCTCCAGGCTGCGCGAGCTGGTGCGCGAACGGGGGATCTCCCTGGTGGTCCTGGGCCTGGCCAGCGCGCCGGGGGCCCGGGTGCGGGAACTGTGCCGGGAGGTGCAGGCCATGGGGGTGAAGGTGAAGGTCGTGCCGGGAATCCTGGATTTGGTGGGGGACCGGCCCTGGAAGCCGCAATGGCGGGACGTGGCCATCGAAGACCTCCTGCGGAGGGAGCCGGTGGTTCTCGACACCACCGCGATCCGCGGGGCGCTGGAAGGCAGGCTGGCCCTCATCACGGGGGCGGGGGGCTCCATCGGCAGCGAACTGGCGCGGAGGGTCGCCGCCTTCGGGCCCAGCCGCATCGTCCTCCTGGGAAGGGGGGAGAACAGCCTCTGGGAGATCGAGGGGGACCTGGCCCGCAGGTTCCCGGGCCTGCCCACGGAGGTGGCCCTGTGCGACGTGCGGGACCCGGCCCGGCTCCGGCAGGTGTTTGAAACCTGGAAGCCCCGCGCGGTGTTCCACGCCGCAGCCCACAAGCATGTCCCCTACCTGGAAAAGCACCCTGAGGAGGCGGTCCTGAACAACATCCTGGGGACGCGCAACGTCCTGGAGGCGGCGCTGGCGGCGGGCACCCAGGTGTTCGTGAACGTTTCCACGGACAAGGCCGTCAACCCCGTGAACGCCCTGGGCGTGAGCAAGCGCATCGGCGAGAACCTCGTGACCCTGGCCGCGGGCCAGGCGCCTCCCGGGGCGCGGTACGTGAGCGTGAGGTTCGGCAACGTCCTGGGGAGCCGCGGCAGCGTCATCCCGCTCTTCCGGGAGCAGATCGCCCGGGGCGGGCCCATCACGGTCACCCACCCGGACATGGTGCGCTACTTCATGACCATTCCCGAGGCGGTCCAGCTGGCCCTGCAGGCCGGGATCCTGGGGGAGACCGCCAAGGTCTTCGTCCTGGACATGGGGGCCCCGGTGCGGATCATGGACCTGGCCCAGGACCTGGCGCGCCTTTCGGGCTTCAGCGCCGGGGTGGACATCGACATCAAGATCACCGGCACCCGGCCCGGGGAGAAGCTCTTCGAGGAGATCTTCTCCGACCGGGAGACGCGAAAGGCCGACATCCATCCCAAGGTGCTCGAGGCGGGCCAGGACCGGCAGGATCCGGACCTCCTCGCGCGCGGGCTCCTGGCCCTGGAGGAGGCTTCGGCCCTGCCGGAGGGCGAGCGCCAGCGCCGGATCCTCCTGTGGTTCCGCAGGCTCGTGCCGGCCTACGTCCCGTCGCCCGAAGGCCTCGGGCGCTGGCTGGACAGGCCCCTGCCGGCCCCCGCCCCGGAAACGGTCCGCACCTAGCCATGGGCATGCCCTCCCTCCCCCCCGGCCTTCGAAGGCCGCTCGCCGCCGCCGCCCTGGCGGGTCTCCTCGCGGGATGCCTCTCGCTGCTCCTGCCGGACCAGTTCCGGGCGGAGGTCCGGATCCTGCCGGATGCCGGGCACGCGGGCGCCCAGGGCCACTCCGGCATCTGGGCCCCCACGGCCCCCCCGGTGGTTCCCGGCACCCGGGAGGACGGTCCCACGGTCATCTACGACGACATCCTCCGGAGCCGGAGGGTGGCCGACCGGGTCCTGCGCGCCGACTACCGGTACCAGGCCAGGACCTGGCGCTTCGGCGCGCTCCGGAGCCACCGGGGGACCCTGCTCCAGTACCTGGGCGCCTCGGATCCGGACCGGGCCATGGGCGCCTTCCGGCGCCTGCTGCGGGTGGAACGCAACCCCAAGTCAGGCCTCCTGACCCTTTCCGCCGAGACCCGGTCGCCCGGGCTGAGCCTCCAGGTGGTGCGCCGCGCCACGGAGGAGCTCCGCCTCGCCCTGGTGGACCTGGCCCAGGCCGACGGCAGGAACCGGGTGCGTTCGACCCAGGCGCGCCTGGAGGAGGTGAGCGCCATCTGCTCGGCCCGGGACGAATCCTTCCGCAGGTTCCAGGACGCCAACCGCAACTGGGAGACCAGCGCCTCGCCCAACCTGCGCCACGAAGGGCGCCGCCTGCAGGAGCAGCTGGCCCTTTGGAGGCGGGTGCAGGAGAACCTCACCCTCAACCAGGAGCAGGCCCTCCTGGAGGCCCGCAACGACGCCCAGACCCTGCTGGTCCTGGACGCCGGGGAGCTGCCCAGCGCCAAGAGCCGGCCCCACCGGTCCTTCATCGTCTTCGGGGCCATGTTCGTCACCGGCACCGCCACCTGGGCCGCCGTCAACCGCACCAAGGTCCACGACCTTTTCATCGCCAAGGAGAAGCCATGAGCAGCAGCACCGTCCCGGCCCATGCCGGGGAACTGATCCGCAAGTTCGAGAAGCGCACGGCCCGGGTGGGGGTGGTGGGGCTGGGGTACGTCGGCCTGCCCCTGGCGGTGGAAAAGGCCAAGGTCGGCTTCCAGGTGGTGGGCTTCGACCGCAACGCCGCCCGGGTGGCCAGCGTGAACCTCGGCGTGAACTACATCGAGGACGTGGTGGACGCCGAACTGCGCGACCTGGTCCTCGACCACAAGCGAATGGAGGCGTCCTCCGAATGGGCCCGGCTGGCGGAGATGGACGCCATCGTCATCTGCGTCCCCACGCCGCTGACCCGCAACCTCACCCCGGACCTCCAGTTCGTGGAGGCCGTCACCCGCGAGGTGGCCCGACGCCTGCGGCCAGGGCAGTTCGTGAGCCTGGAGAGCACCACCTACCCCGGCACGACGGAGGAGGTCATCAAGCCCATCCTGGAATCCACGGGCCTGCGGGAGGGGGAGGATTTCCACCTGGCCTTCAGTCCGGAGCGCGTGGACCCCGGCAACAAGCGCTTCACCACGCGCAACACCAGCAAGGTGGTGGGCGCGGCCAGCCCCACGAGCCTGGAGGTGGCCCTGGCCTTCTACCGGCAGACCATCCAGGAGGTGGTCCCCGTCACCTCGTCCCGGGTGGCGGAGATGGTGAAGGTCTTCGAGAACACCTTCCGCTCGGTGAACATCGCCCTGGTCAACGAGCTGGCCATGCTCTGCGACCGCATGGAGCTGGACGTGTGGGAAGTGCTGGACGCGGCCGGAACCAAGCCCTTCGGGATCATGCCGTTCTACCCCGGCCCCGGGGTGGGGGGGCACTGCATCCCCCTGGACCCCCACTACCTGGAATGGAAGGCCCGGGAGTTCAACTTCAACACCCGCTTCATCGCCCTGGCCGGGGAGATCAACCGGCGCATGCCCGAGTTCGTGGTGGGCAAGGCCATGCGGGTCCTCAGCGACCGGGGGCTGGGCCTGCGGTCGGCGCGCGTGCTGGTGCTGGGCCTGGCCTACAAGAAGGACGTGGACGACGCGCGGGAGAGCCCGGGGGCCGAGGTGCTCGGGCTGCTCGCGGCCCGCGGCGCCCGGGTGGAGTACCACGATCCCCACGTGCCGCGGTACGGCGACGGCCGAATGGACATGCGCAGCGTAGCCCTCACCGAGGCCGCCCTGGACCTGGCCGACCTGGTGGTGATCCTCACGGACCACTCGGACGTGGACTACGCCTTCGTGCTCCGCCACGCCCGGCTCGTGCTGGACACCCGCAACGCCACCCGCGGCCTCAAGGCGGACCGGGACCGGCTGGTGCTCCTGTGAGCGCCCCGGTGAAGGTCGCCGTGGCGGGGGCGGGCGCCTGGGGGCGGAATCACCTTCGGGTCCTCCACGGGCTGGGGGCCCTGGCCGGCGCGGTGGAGGTGTGCGAGGCCTCGCGGGAGCAGGTGCGGCGCGACTACCCGGGGCTGCCGGTGTGGGGGTCCCTGGCGGAGGCCTTCAGGCACGGCGAGGCCGTGGACGGGATCGTCATCGCGACTCCCGCGCCCACCCATGCGGACCTCGCCTCCCAGGCCCTGCGGGCCGGCAGGGGCGTCCTGGTGGAGAAACCCATGACCCTGGAGGCCGTGGAGGCCCAGCGCCTGGTGGACCACGCCGACGCCGCGGGCCGGGTCCTCATGGTCGGGCACCTCCTGCTCTACCAGCCAGCCGTGATGGAACTCAAGCGGGTGCTCGATTCCGGGATCCTGGGGCGGGTGCACCGGATCCACCAGGAACGGACCAACCTGGGCCGCGTGCGGTCCACCGAGAGCGCCTTGTGGAGCCTGGCCCCGCACGACGTGGCGGTGCTCATCCACCTGATGGGGGAGGCCCCCCTGCACGTGGCGGCGGCGGGCGCGGCCTTCCTCCAGCCCGGCATCCACGACGACGTCCACCTGGAGCTGGCCTTTTCCGGGGGGCGCAGCGCCCACGTGCACGTCTCCTGGTACTGGCCGGGGCGGCGCCGGGGGCTGCGCGTCCTGGGGGAGCGGGGCATGCTCGTCTACGACGAGGCGGACCAGAGCCTCACCCTGCACCGCAAGCGCCTGCAGGGAGGAATCACCAGCCGGAGCCTGGAGGCCGTGGACGAGGGGTCCGTGCGGGTCTTCGAGGGCCCGGGCGAGCCCCTGCGGCTGGAGGACGAGCATTTCCTCCATTGCCTGGCCACCGGCAGCACCCCCGTGAGCGACGGCCGCAGCGGCCTCGACGTGATCCGGGTCCTGGAGCGGGCCGATGCCCAGCTCCTCGCGGCCCTTCCACCCACCCTGAAGGAGGCATGAATGAACAGCCTTACCGAAGCACCGTCCCACATGGTGCATCCCCTGGCCGTCGTGGACGAAGGCGCCACCGTGGGCGACGGCACCCGCGTCTGGCACTTCAGCCACGTGTACGGCGGCGCCGTCATTGGCGCCCACTGCGTCCTGGGCCAGAACGTCATGGTGGCCTCGGGCGTGACCATCGGCGACCACTGCAAGATCCAGAACAACGTCTCCCTGTACGAGGGCGTCGTGCTGGAGGACTACGTCTTCTGCGGACCCAGCATGGTCTTCACCAACGTGCGCACCCCGAGGTGCCTCCATCCCCGCAACACCTCCGCGGACTACGCGCCCACCCGCATCAAGCGCGGGGCCAGCATCGGGGCCAACGCCACCATCGTCTGTGGCGTGACCCTCCACGAGGGCGCCTTCGTGGCCGCCGGGGCCGTGGTCACCCGCGACGTCCCGCCCTACGCCATGGTGGCCGGCGTCCCGGCGCGCGTGGTCGGGCACATGTGCGAGCGGGGCGAACGCCTGCGCTTCGACGACGCCGGGTTCGCGCGCACCAGCTATGGCCAGGGCTACCGGCGCACGGCCGACGGCATCGTCCGGAAGGAGGAGGCATGAGCACCCAGACCCGCATACCCAGCCTCGATCTCTCAGGACCGGTGGAGGCCCTCTGGCCGGAACTCTTGGGGGCCGTGGAGAAGGTGCTCCGCTCCGCCCACTTCATCATGGGCCCCGAGGTGGCCGCCTTCGAGGCCGAGGCGGCCCGGTTCCTGGGCGCGCGGCACGCCGTCTCCTGCAATTCCGGGACCGACGCGCTGGTGCTCGCCCTGAGGGCCGCGGGCATCGGCCCCGGGGACGAGGTGATCACCACCCCCTTCACCTTCTTCGCCACCCCCGAGGCCATCAGCAACGTGGGGGCCCGGCCCGTCTTCGTGGACATCGACCCGGACACCTTCAACCTGGATCCCCGGCTCGTGGATGCCGCGGTCACCCCGCGCACCCGGGCCATCCTCCCGGTGCACCTCTTCGGGCGGCCCTGCGACATGGCGGGGGTGCTGGGCGCCGCGGCCCGGCACGGCCTCAAGGTGGTGGAGGACTGCGCCCAGTCCTTCGGCGCCCGGTACCACGGCAAGGCCGTGGGCACCCTGGGGCACGCGGGGTGCTTCAGCTTCTTCCCCGCCAAGAACCTCTCCGGATTCGGCGACGGCGGCCTCCTGGCCACGGACGACGAAGGCCTCGCCCAGACGGCCCGGATGCTCCGGGTGCACGGGAGCCGCAGGAAGTACCACAACGAGGCCGTGGGCTGCAACTCGCGCCTGGACGAACTGCAGGCCGCCCTGCTGCGGGTAAAGCTGCCCCATGTGGAAGCCTGGAACGAGGCCCGGGTCCGGGCCGCGCGCACCTACCAGGAACTCCTGGAGGGGGAGGAGCGCCTCGTGCCGCCGGGGATCGGCGATGGCCACGTGTTCAACCAGTACACGGTCCGCCTGCGCAGCCGGGTCCTGGACCGGGACCGGGTGCGCTCCCGGCTGGAGGAGGAGGGCATCGACGCCATGGTCTACTACCCCGTGCCCTGCCACCGCCTGAAGGTCTACGCGGAGAGCCATGGGGACGTCGTCTGCCCCGAGGCCGAGCGGGCCGCCTCCGAGGTCCTGAGCCTGCCCCTGTGGCCGGGCATCGATCGGGACACCCAGGGCCAGGTGGCCTCCACCCTGCGCCGCGTCCTCCGGGAAGGGTGAGGCGTGCCGTCCCCCTTCACCGGGTTCCGCCTGAAGGTCCTGCAGGTCGCGGGCGGTACCGCCGTGGCCCAGGGCCTCCTGGTGGCGGCCGCGCCGGTCCTGACGCGCCTCTACACGCCCGCGGACTTCGGGGTGCTGGTGGTGTACGTGTCCCTGGTCTCCCTGCTGGTGACCGTGGCCTCCCTGCGCTTCGAGCTGGCGCTGCCCCTTCCCGAAGGCGAGGCGGAGGCCGCGGGACTCCTGCTGCTGTGCGTGGCGCTGGTGGCCCTCACCACCGCCGCGGGCGCCCTGGGCATCCACGCCTTCCGGGGCCGGATCCTGGGGTGGATGGGGGAGCCGGGCCTGGGCCCCTACCTCTGGCTGGTGCCGGTGAGCACCCTTGGTGCGGGGCTCTACCAGGTGTTCACCTGCTGGGCCATCCGCAAGGAGCGGTACGACCGCATCGCCCGCACCCGGGTGACCCAGGGGGTGACGCAGCTGGCAGTGCAGGTGGCCGCGGGGCTCCTGGGGCAGGGGCCCGCGGGCCTCCTGGCGGGGGACGCCCTGGGCCGCACCAACGGCACCCGGACCCTGGCCCTCCTGGACTGGCGCAGGGACTGGGCCCAGGTCCGCCGGACCGGGCCCCGGGATCTCCTGGCCGCCGCCCGGCGCTACCGGAGCTTTCCCCTCTACTCCAGCGGCACGGCCCTGCTGAACACCCTGAACCTGCGCATGCCCGGGCTCCTCCTGGCCATCGGGTACGGCCCGGCCACCGCGGGCTGCTTCGCCCTGGCCCAGCGGGTGTTCGCGCTGCCCAGCTCGATCATCGGGGAATCCGTGGCCCAGGTGTTCTTCGGGGAATCCGCGCAGCTCAAGGGCGGGAGCCTCATGCCGCTGTTCAAGGGCACGGTGAAGCGCATGTTCCTGCTGGGCCTTCCGGTCATGGCCCTGTCGTCGGCGGCGGGGTGGTTCCTCTTCCCGGCCCTCTTCGGGGCGGCCTGGAAGAGCGCGGGGGTCTTCCTGGTGGCCATCGCCCCCATGGCCCTGGCCCAGTTCACCGGCGCCTGCGTCTCCAGCGCCCTGGTGGTCCTGGAGCGCCAGGACCTGGCCCTCCTGCGGGAGATCATCCGGTCCCTGCTCTTTTTCGGCGGTATCGGCGCCGCCTGGCTCCTGAAGTGGGATGCGCCGCACGCGGTGGGCCTGTTCGGGCTGACGGGGACCCTGTCCTACGCCCTCTACGGGTGGATCACCTGGTACGCCATCCGGCGCCACGACCTGGCGCAGGCCCGGCCATGAGGGCCTGGGCCGAGGCCCTGCGGATCCCGGCGCCGTTCCTGGCGCTGGGGGCCTTCCTTTTCGCCGGGGTGATCAAGGCCGGGCCGCTGCTGTCGCGGCTGCCCGTGGACCTGACCCTCCTGGCCGGGGCGGGGCTCGCCTGGGTCCTGCTCCGGGCCTGGCTCCGCGGGGCCCGGGCGGCCTCGGCTCCGGGACTGGGGCTCACCGGCCTGTGGTACGCCAGCTTCCTGCCCGGGGCCGCCCTGGCGGCGCCATCGGCCTACGCCTTCCAGAAGGTGGCGACCCTCTTCACCTTCAGCCTCCTGACGTCCCTCGCCCCGTTCGTCCTGGTGCGGGAGTTCGAGGACCTGCGTCCCTTCCTTCGCGCCGTGGCCCTGTTCTGCCTGGTGATCACCGCCGACGGCCTCCTGGGCGCGGGCGCCGGCGCCCAGCGCCTGGAGACCGCGGGGGGCGGAACCATCGCCCTGGGGCGGGCGGCGGGCTTCCTCTTCCTCGCCGGCGCGATCCTCCTTGCCCGGCCCGGGCCCCTGTCCCCGCCCATCCTGGTCCTCACGGGCGCCGCCGCGGTGGCCGCGGTCTTCTCCGGTTCCCGGGGGCCCATGGTGGGGGCCGTCCTGGCCCTGGCGCTGACCTTCGCGCTGGGCAGGCGCGGGGCGGGGACGGCCCTGCCCAAGCTGCTGCTGTGCGGCGGGGCCGTGGCCTTGGCGGTGGCCCTTTCCCTGGCCCTGGCGCCCCCGGGCTCCCTCCGGCGCACCGGGAGCTTCCTGCGGGGCGAGTTCGGAACCTCCGAACGGTACCGGGCCGTGGCGGCCCGGGCCGCCTGGGACCGCCTGGGTTCGCGGCCCTGGGGCGACGGCTGGGGGGGATTCGCCACCCAGGTCGACCTGGACGGGGGCACCGGCCGCCAGTACCCCCACAACCTCCTCCTGGAGGTCACCCTCGAATCGGGGTGGGCCTGCGGCGCCTGCACCGCGCTGGTGCTGGGGGCGGCCCTCCGTGCCGCCCGGGCGCGCACGGACCGGGCCGAGGGACGGATCCTCTTCGCGGGCCTGGTCTTCTGGATCGTCAACGCCCTGGTGAGCGGGGACGTGAACGACAACCGGCCCCTGTTCGCCTTCGTCTCCGCCGCCCTGTGCCTGGGGGCCCCATGAGCCGCATGGCCGTGGTCACCACCGCCCATCCCTGGGGGGACCCCCGCGTCTTCGGGCGTGAACTGGCGGCCTGCCTGGAATGGGGACTGGAGGTGCACCTCTTCGCGGTGCCGCCGGCCCGGGAGGGATGGAGGCCGGAACCGGGGCTGCGGCTCCACCCCCTGCCGCACCGGGGCAGCCGCCTGGGGCGGATCGGCGCGGCCCTGGGTGTCTGGCGCCGCGTCCTCCGGGAGGGGCCCTTCCGGGTGGTGCACTTCCACGACCCCGAACTGCTCCCCGCCATGGCGCTCCTGGGCCTCCTGTCGCCCGGGACCTTCCTCCTGTACGACATCCACGAGGACCTGCCCCTCCAGTTCCGTTCCAAGGCCTACCTGCCCCCCTGGGCCCGGCCGGTCCTGGAGCATCTGGCGGCCTGGGCCATGGGACTGGCGGGAAGGCTCTTCGATGGTTTCGCCCCCGCCACCGAGGCCATCGCGGGCCAGTGGCCCCCCGCGGCCACCCGGGTGGTGCACAACTACCCCCGGGCCGTCTTCTGCGTGCCCCCCCGGGCGCCGGATCCCCGGCGGGTGCTGTACATGGGCGGTCTCTCCCGCGGCCGGGGCATCCCCCTCGCCCTCGAGGCCATGTGCATGGCCCGCCGCAGCGTGCCGGACCTGCGGCTGGAACTGGCGGGCTGGATCCTGGAGCCTGAGGTGGGCGCCCTCGTGGAGGCCGCGTCCCGGGAGGGCTGGTGCCGCCACGTCCCCACCCTGGATGCCGGGGCCCTGGCCGCCCACGCGGCGGGGGCGGGCATCGGCCTGGTGACCCTGCTCCCCCTGCCCAACTACCTGGAATCCCTCCCCACCAAGCTGTTCGAGTACATGGCCCTGGGGATCCCGGTGCTGGCCTCGGACTTCCCCCTGTGGCGCCGGCTCGTGGAGGACAGCGGCGCCGGCCGCGTGGTGCCGCCCGAGCCCGGACCCGTGGCCCGGGCGCTGGTGGAAATGGCCCTGGACCCCGAAGCGCTCCGGACCCACGCCCTCCGGGGCAGGGCCGCCTACCGGGAGCGGTACCGGTGGGAGGCCGAGGCCCCCAACCTCCGCTGGCACCTGGAACGGGCCGGCGCCCTGGAGCGGATCCCCGCGAAGGAGACCCCATGAACATCCTCCTCGTCAATGCCTATGCCCTGGCCCCGGACCAGCCCGGGGGCACCCGCCACTTCTCCCTGGCCCAGGCCCTCACGCGCAGGGGGCACGCCGTGGTCATCGCCGCCTCGGGCTTCGACCACCTCACCCGCACCGCCTCGGTGCCCCGGGGGGAGGCGGCCCGGCGCGAGACGCGGGAAGGGGTGGTCTTCGTGCGGCTGCGTACTCCTCCCTACCGGGGCAACGGGGCCGGGCGGCTGTGGAACATGCTGGCCTTCGCACGGAGCGTGGGAACGGTGCTGCCGCGGTACCTGGGCTCCTGGCCGGACGTGGTGGTGGGCAGCAGTCCCCACCCCTTCGGCGCCCGGGCCGCGCTCCGCCTGGCCCGGCGCCTGGGGGTGCCGTTCGTGCTGGAGATCCGGGACGTGTGGCCCCAGTCCCTCACGGACGTGATGGGCGTGTCGCCCCGGCACCCCATCGTCTGGGTCCTGGAGCGCATCGAGCGGGAGCTGTACCGGGGGGCGGACCACATCGTCACCCTCCTGCCCAAGGTGGCGGGGCGGGTCGCCGAACGCGGCGGGGATCCCGGCGCCATCACCTGGGTGCCCAACGGCATCGACCTGGCCATGGTCCCGCCCGTGGCCGAGCCCCGGGACGGGGACACCTTCACGGTCATGTACGCGGGTTCCCACGGGGTCACCAACGCCCTGGACGTGCTCTTGGACGCCGCGGCCATCCTGCAGGAACGCGCGCCGCACCTGCCCAGGCGCCTGGCCCTGGTGCTGGTGGGCACCGGCCCCGAGAAGCCCCGCCTGGAGGCCAGGGCCCGGAGCCTGGGCCTGGCCAACCTGACTTTCCGGCCCCCCGTGCCCAAGCGGGACGTGTACGCCCTGCTTTCCCAGGCCGACGCGTTCTGGGTCAGCTCGGCGGACGCGGGCCTCTGGGAGCACGGCATCAGCTTCAACAAGCTCTACGACTTCATGGCCATGGGACGGCCCACGGTCATCGGGGTGCGCTGCTCCACCAACCCGATCCAGCTCTCCGGCGGGGGCCTGACGGTGCTTCCCGGCAGCGCCCAGGCCATGGCCGATGGGGTCGAACGGCTCCTGGCCGCGGGCCACGGGCGGCGGCTGGCCATGGGCGCGAAGGCCAGGAGCTTCGTGGAGGCCAACTTCGACATGCGCCGGCTGGGGGAAGCCTTCGAATCGGCCCTCCTGGAAGCCCTGGCCACCGGTTGCGGAGGCGCCCATGCGTCGTGAATTCATCGGACCTTCGGACCCCGCCTGGGCCGCGTTCCTGGAGGCGGCTCCCCACGACTTCTACCACCTGCCGGGCTATGTGGAGCTCTGCGCCCGCCGGGACGCGGGCGAGGCCGCGGCCTTCCTGGCCGAGGAGGGCGGGCGGGCCATGCTCATGCCCCTGGTGCTGCGCCCCGTGCCGGGAGCGGCGTGGCGGGACGCGTGCGCGCCCTACGGGTATCCCTGTCCCCTCTTCCGCGGCGGGCCCACGCCGGACCAGGTGGGGGCCTTCCTGGCCGCGTTCGCCGAGGCCGGCGCGGGCGAAGGCCTCGTGAGCGCCTTCTTCCGGCTCCACCCCCTTCTGCCGGCCCCGGACGGACCCTTCGAGCGGTACGGCACCCTGGTGGACCACGGGCAGACCGTGTACCTGGACCTGGAACTGCTCCCGGAGGAGCTGGAGCGCCAGACCCGCGTGAACCACCGCGCCGACGCCCGCAAGCTCCTGGGCGAGGGGTTCCGGGTGGAGGTGGACGGCTGGGACCGCCTGGCGGCCTTCGTGGACATCTACGAGGCGACCATGGCCTACCGCGGCTCGGACGCCGCCTACCGCTTCGACGCCGCCTACTTCCGCGACCTGCGCGGGTGCCTGGGGGAGCGCCTCCACCTGTGCATGGTGGTGGCCCCCGAAGGGGAGGCGGCGGCGGGGGGCCTCTTCACCGACATGGGCGGCCTGATGCAGTTCCACCTGGCGGGCACCGCCCCCGCGTTCCGCCGGGCCGGGCCGGCCAAGCTCATGCTCCTGCACATGCGGGACCAGGCCCGGCACTGGGGTGCCCGGAGGCTCCACCTCGGCGGCGGGGTGGGCTGCGCGGAGGACTCCCTGGCCTTCTTCAAGCAGGGCTTCTCGCGGCTCCGGGCTCGCTTCTCCACCTACCGGATGGTCCTCCTGCCCCGCATCTACCGGGAGCTGGCCGCGGACCCCGCCGGCGACTTCTTCCCCGCCTACCGCCATCCCTGAGGACGCCATGGACCCCTTGAATCCCCGCCCCTTCACCCTGCTGCGCACCGCCGCGGGCTCCCCCCCCACGGTGAGCCAGTACCGCCACTTCCGCGAGCTGGGCTGCCGCATCGTGGCCGCCGACTGCGACGGCCGGAGCGTGGGGTTCGCCTTCGCGGACGCCGCCTACGTCGTGCCGAGGGTGGGCGACCCCGGCTACCTGGACCGCATGGTCGAGATCTGCGGCCTGGAGGGGGTGGATCTCTTCCTGCCGGCCCTGGACGAGGAACTGGCGCTCTGTTCGGCCCACCGCGACCGGTTCGCCGGGGCCGGAACCAAGGTGCTGGTCTCCGGCCCCGAGGCCCTGGCGGTGTGCACGGACAAGCTCCGGACCTTCGAGGCGTTCCGGGACCTGGGGATCCCCACGCCCCGCACCCTGCCCGCGTCCGAGTACCGGGAGGGCGCCTTCCCGTCCTATCCCGTGGTGATCAAGCCCCGGGCCGGCCGCGGGGGCACCGGCGTGCACGTGGCGCGCTCCCACGCGGAGGCGGCGTTCTTCGCGTCCTACGTGGCGGACCCGGTGGTCCAGGAACACTGCCCGGGCGAGGAGCTGACCCTGGACGTGCTGGCGGACCTGGACAGCGAGGTGGTGATCCTCTCGCCCCGAAGGCGCCTGGCCGTGGATTCGGGCATCTCCTCCAAGGGCGCGACCTGCTGGAGGGACGATCTGCTGCCCCCGGTGCGCCGCATGGTGAAGGCCCTGGGACTGGTGGGGCCGGTGAACGTGCAGTGCTTCGTGGACGGCGCCACGCGCTTCACGGAGATCAACGCCCGCATCGCGGGCACCGCCATCCTCACCCAGGCCGCGGGGGTGCCCTACTTCCAGGGGATCCTGGACCTCTGCCGGGGCCGGACCCCCGAACCCTGGCTCAAGGCCGCCGCGCCACTGGTGATGTTCCGGTACTGGGAGGAATCCTTCCTGACCCCCGGGGGCGGAGAATGAGCGCAACCCTGCTGGCGGTGGGCTTCGACCTGGACTACACCCTCTGGGACCATGGCGATTTCGCGGCCTCCTTCTTCGGGGCCATCGCCTGCGAGCTGGGGGGGCGCCTGGGCTGCAGCGGGCGCCGGGTGGAGTGCGTCCTGGCGGACACCCTGGCCCGGCTCACCCTGGGCCATCCCCGCCTCTTCGACGAGGCCCTGCTCCGCATGGGCGTGGAGGACCCCGGCCTGGTGGCGGAACTGGTGGAGCGCTACCACCGCCACCGCCCCCCCCTGCGGCCCTATCCCGGCGCCCTGGACGAACTGCGGCGCCTCCGGAACCGGGGCTACCGCACGTTCCTGGTCACCGACGGCCTGAGCGACACCCAGCGCTACAAGGTCGAGGCGCTGGGCCTTCGGCCCTGGTTCGACGAGCTGGTGTTCACGGGGGACTTCCCCCGGATCCTCCACAAGCCCAGCCCCTTCCCGTTCCTCCTGGCCTGCCGGAGGCTGGGCGTGAGGCCCCGGCAGTGCGCCTACGTGGGGGACAACCCCCTGTGCGACTTCGAGGGGCCCATGCGCCTGGGGATGCTCACCATCGGCGTGCCCACCGGGCCCTTCGCGGGGCGGCCGTCGCCCCCGGGCCATCCACCCGAGCGCCTGGTGGCGGGCCTCGGGGAACTGGGAGGCCTCCTGTGAGCCGGCTCAAGCGCGCCTTCGACGTGGCCGGGAGCCTGGCCCTGCTGGCGGCCCTGGCGCCCCTCCTCGCCGCCGCGGCCCTGGCCGTGGCGCTGGACGGCCCGGGCCCCGTCCTCTTCCGCCAGCGGCGCCTGGGCCTGGGGGGCCGCCCCTTCACCATCCTGAAGTTCCGCACCATGGCCGCCGGGGACCCGGAGGCCGAGACCCGCCGGGACGACCCGCGCATCACCCGGGTGGGGGCCGTGTTGCGGGCCTGGCGCATCGACGAGCTGCCCCAGCTGGTGAACGTGCTGCGGGGGGAGATGAGCCTGGTAGGGCCGCGGCCGCTGCTGGAGCGCTACCTGCCGTACTATTCCGACCTGGACCGGCGGCGCATGGAGGTCCCGCCGGGCATGACGGGGTGGCAGCAGGTCCAGGGCGCCGCGCGCCACGGCTGGCGGGAGCGGGTGGACCTGGACGTGTGGTACGTGGACCACCGGAGCTTCGGGCTGGACCTGCGGATCCTGGCGCTCACCGTGGGCGTCGTCCTGCGGGCCGACAGCGCCTACGCCCCCGACGGCTCCCAGCGCAGCGGCATCCCCGACGGGGCCCCGCGGGAGCGCCCATGAGACCCGTCACGAAGCTCGTGCTGGCGCCCCATGCCGACGACGAGGTCCTGGGCCTGGGGGGCGCCATCGCCCGGTGGGCCCGGGAGGGCCACGCCGTGCACGTGGTGGTGGCCACCCGGGGGTACCCCCCCGTCTGGTCCCCCGACGAGGAGAACGCCTGCCGCGCGGAGGCCCTCCAGGCCCACGCCCGCCTGGGGGTGGCCTCGGCCCGGTTCCTGGACCTGCCCGCCGCGGAGCTGGACACCCTCATGCACCGGGAGCTGAACCGCCACCTCCTGGACGCGGTGCGGCGCCTGGCCCCCGAGGAGCTGTACCTTCCCTTCCCGGGCGACCTGCACCGGGACCACCAGCTGGTGTTCCATTCCGCGCTGGTGGCCGCGCGCCCGGGCAATCCCGGCTATCCGCGCAGCATCCACGCTTACGAGACCCTTTCCGAAACCAACTGGAACGCGCCGTCCCTGACCCCGGGGTTCATCCCCCACCATTTCGTGGACATCGGCGAAACCCTGGAGGACAAGCTCGACGCCTTCGCCCTTTTCCGGACCCAGGTGAGGCCGCCGCCCCACGAGCGGTCCCTGGAGGCGCTGCGCGCCCTGGCGGTCCTGAGGGGCGCCACCGTGGGCCTGGCTGCGGCCGAGGCCTTCGTCACCATTCGCACCGTCGACTGACGGGGAGGAACCCATGCTTCGAACTTCCGAAATCACCATGTCCAGCGCGGACCTGGACGAGAGCGACATCCGCTCCGTCGTGGAGGTCCTGCGCGGCGGGCGCCTGGCCCTGGGCCCCGCGGCCGCCGCCTTCGAGGAGGCCGTGGCCGCCTACGCGGGCGTGGCGCACGCCGTCGCCGTGAGCTCGGGCACCGCCGCCCTGCACCTCGTGGTCAAGGCGCTGGGCCTGGGTCCCGGGGACGAGGTGCTGGTGCCCAGCTTCACCTTCGCGGCCTCCGTCAACGCCGTCCTCTACGAAGGCGCCACGCCGGTGTTCGCCGAGGTCGAACCCGTCACCTTCAACCTGGACGTGGAGGACCTGGAGCGGCGGATCACCCCGCGCACCCGGGCCATCGTGGCCGTGGACGTCTTCGGCCACCCCGCGGACTGGGACGGCCTGGCCCGGGTGGCCCGCAGGCACGGCCTGGCCCTCGTGGACGACTGCTGCGAGGCCCTGGGCGCCGAGTACCGGGGCCGCCGGCTGGGCTCCTTCGGCGCCGCCGGCACCTTCGCGTTCTACCCCAACAAGCAGATCACCACCGGGGAGGGCGGCATGGTGGTGACCTCCGATGCGCGCCTGGCCTCCCTTTGCCGCAGCCTGGCCAACCAGGGGCGGGAGGAGGGTTCCAGCTGGCTCCACCACGGCCTCCTGGGCCACAACTACCGCATGGACGAGATGAGCGCCAGCCTGGGCCTGAGCCAGATGGCGCGCCTGGAGCGCATCCTCGAACGGCGCGAACGGGTGGCGACGATGTACGGGGAGCGGTTGTGGCGCGTGCCCGGGGTCCAGCCGCCCCGGGTGCTCCCCCACGTGCGGGTGAGCCGGTTCGTGTACGTGGTGACCCTGGAGGAGGGCCTGGACCGGGACCGGACCCTCGAGGCCATGGAGGCCGAGGGCGTCCCCGCCCGGGGCTACTTCGCCCCCATCCACACCCAGCCCTACATCCGCCAGCGCCTGGGGAACCTGGAAGGCACCCTCCCCGTCACCGAGGGCCTGGCCCGCCGCACCCTGGCCCTGCCGTTCCACAACCGCCTGGCCGAAGGGGACGTGGACCACGTCCTGGCCGTCCTGGGGCGTAGCCTCCGCCGCACCGGGACCCGTATGTAATCCTTGGCCGGTTTCCCAAGCCCAAAAACACCAACCCCGCGCCCGTCCCGTTTCTGGATTCTGGATCCAGGATACGGAATGGGCCGTTCTTTGTTGATTTCTAAACATTGTAAATAAAGAACAAATAGCGGCACCACCTCCTGGCACCGCCCTTGCTCCTTCCGGATCGCCCCGCCCCGTCGGGTGAGGCGACCGAGGGAACCACGGACTGGTTTGCGATTCGGCCCGTCGCGGCATGCGGCGCGGCCCTGGAGGAGGTGCGCCCATGAAGACGCTCGATTCTTTTCTGTTCACCACGAGCCTGGTCGCCCTGGGCTGTTCCGGGCAGGCCGCCCAGGGCGGCAGCAGCACCCCCAAGGCCCCCGTCCCGGCCCTGACGGCCCCCGCCCCGGTGGGCGGCACCGGCGTCATCCGCACCCCCGCCCTGGTGTCGGCGGGCATGACCCGGATCCAGGCCTTCGTGCCGGCCCAGGCCGGCGCCACCTACCAGTGGTCGGTGACCAACGGGAGCATCCCGGGCGTGACGGCCAACGCCGCGGTGTACTACGACGCCCCGGCCTCCGGCGTGGTCTCCCTGGCCTGCACCGTCACCGTGGCGGGCCTGGCGACCACCTACACCCAGGACGTGCCGGTGGTGCCGGTCATGCCCCTCACGCCCTTCTACTACGGATCGGGCTTCAGCGCGGATTCGCTGGCCAACACGGTGGTGGGCGGGCCCAGCGGGAACGTGGTGAGCTACCGCTTCCAGGCGAGGTACACGACGCCCCTGGAGGGCTTCCGCATCTTCTTCATCTGGTCCACCACCAAGCCCGGCTACAACGCGGGCCTGGGGGGCACCGTGCGGGTGGATCTCTTCGCCGACGACGGCACCGGCGCCCACCTGCCCACCGGCCCAGCCCTCGCCACCACCTCGTACGGAAACATCATTCCCCAGAACAACTTCTATCCCAAACTCACCTTTCCCAATCCGGTGAACCTGACGGGCGGCGGCCTGTACCACCTGGTCTTCACGAACATCGACGTGGACCCCGTGGCCAACTACGTCTCCCTGGACACCCTCTACACCGACGCCCAGACCGCCCCCATGCAGCCCGTCATCAGCGACGCCACCTTCGCGGTGCTCTTCAAGCCCGCCGGGGGCGCCTGGAGGCTGCGGCAGGGCTACACCCCCACCCTGGAACTGGACTACAGCACCGGCAGCCAGGGCAACGGGTACATGGAGGTTTGGTCCACCAACCCCAAGGCCGTCTCCGGCGCGGCCTCGGTGCGGGAGGCCTTCAAGGTCTCCGGGCCCAGCCGGAACTTCAGCAAGGTGAACGTGCGCCTGAGCCGCACCGCCGGTTCCAGTCCCTTGACGGTGCGGGTGGAGGAGGCCGACGGCACCCTCGTGGACGAGGCCGACATCCCCGCCGACCGGTTCCCCCTGGGTGTCCCCGCCTGGGTCACGGCCGCCTTCCCCCTCAGCCACGTGCTCAACACCGGGGTCGCCTACAACCTCGTACTCAGCTGCCCCGGGGACACCTCCTTCTCGGCCTTCCCCATGCGCAAGGGACGCGACAAGGGCTTTTCCAACTCGACCTTCTTCCCCGACGGCTACGCCCAGTTCACCACCACCGGCGCCGCCGGGTGGAAGGGATGGGACATGTGGGGCACCCAGAACCTCACCTTCAGCGACCTCCAGTTCGCCTTCGTACCGTGAGGCCCCCGGGTGGCATCCAATCCCCCAAGAACGTGATGCCATGCGCGTGCCGGCCTTCCTCCTGCTCCCCCTGCTTCTCCAGGCCCAGGCCGGGACCTACGGGTCCCGCATCCAGGGGGACTCCCTGGCGAACACCCCCATCGGGCCCCACGGCAACCAGGTGAGCTACCGCTTCCGCGCCAGGCCGGGCGGTCCCTTGCGGGGCCTCCGGCCCTTCCTCATCTGGAGCTTCCGCAAGGCGGGGTACCACGGCGGCACCGGCGGGACCCTCAAGGTGGAGATCCAGACGGACGACGGCAGTGCCGCCCATGCGCCGTCGGGACGGGTGCTGGCCACCAGCCGGCAGACCCTCAACCTGGTGCCCGCCAGCGACCGGTTCTACCCCCTGGTCGCCTTCGACCGCAAGCCCGTGCTGGCCGCCGGAACGCTCTTCCACGCCGTGTTCACCAACGCGGATCCCCGCGCGGGCGTGAACTTCGTTTCCGTCAACGCCATCTTCTCCCGCACCGCGGGGGCCCCCATCCAGCCCACCCTGCCGGACGAGGACTGGGCCATGCTCTTCCGGAGCGCCGCGCACCCCCGCTGGGAACCCCGGCGCACCCCGGGCACCGCCGAGGGATTCACCCCCATCCTCGAGGTGTACTACGAGGGCGGTGCCTCCCAGGGGGTCGGCTACATGGAGTTCTGGATGGGGGCGCCCCGGCCCGTGGACGGGTCGGCCTCCGTGGGCGAGGTCTTCACGGTGACGGGGGCCTCCCGGACGGTGGAGGCCGTCCACCTCCGGGTCCGGCGCCTGGCGGGCAAGGGGCCCCTGGCGGTGCGCATGGAATCCACCGACGGGAAGGCGCAGGCCGAGGCCGCCTGCGACCCGGCCTGCCCCCCGGTCAGCGCCTCCTGTGCCATGGGCGGGTGCGGATGGGTGGAGGCCACCTTTCCCCGTCCGCCGCCCATCCTCCAGGGGGGCCATACCTACCGGCTGGTCCTCGGGGCCCGCGGGGATGGCCGCTTCGAAGCCTTCCCCATGCGGAAGGGGACGGACAAGGGCTTCACCGCGGCCACCCTGTTCGCGGATGGTCATGCGGAGTTCAAGGACAAGGGTGGCTGGAAGGGGTGGACCCAGTGGGGCCAACCGAATCGAAAGGATTCAGATTTGCAGTTTTATTTTACGTTATCTGAAAAATAGTACCCTGGAGGTGCCTATGGGTTGCGGGATGCTATTAATTAATAATACTGATGGGTGCACCGACCCCCGGTCCCACCCGAGCCTCGTCACCCAATGCGCATTCCGTGGTTGCAATCCGTGTTCGCCCCTTCCAGCCCGCGACTGGGCCGGGGACTCCTGGGTGCCTGCGCCCTCCCCGCAGCCTACGGGCTGGTGGCTTCAGGCGGGCTGAGCGCGGGAGCCCAGCGGACGCTGCTCCTGGCGGGCGCCCTGGCGACGGCCGCCTCCCTGGCGACGCTGGCCGTGGGCGCGCTCCGGGCCTACCGCACCAAACTGGACGACCAGGCCCTGGGGAAGGTGCTGCAGGGCTCGCCCCTGCCCACCCTGGTCCTGGACCGGGAGGGCCGGGTCCAGGGCCACTGGAACCGGGCGGCGGAGGAACGCTTCCGCCTTTCCTCCGCCCAGGCCCTGGGAAAGCCGCTGCCCGTGGCCCTCCCCGGCCTCCGGCAGGAGCTCGGCCGGCTCCTGGAGCGCGCCTTCCAGGGGGATACCTTCACCGGCATCCGGGGCCAGGGCCTCCCGGGATCCGGTCCCACGTTCCCCTTGACCCTGTGCATGACGCCCCTGCGCGGCCCCGGAGACGCCGTGGAGGCGGTCCTGGTGATCCTCCTGGACGCCTCCGAGGCCCTGGGCATCGAGCGCCAGCTCCTGCACAGCCGCAGCCTGGAGGCCGCCGGGGAGCTCCTCAGCACCGTCACCCACGACGTGAACACCATCCTCACGAGCATCCTGGGCTGCAACGAGCTGCTGCTGCGGGACCCCCACCTGAGTCCGGACCAGAAGCGCCGCCTGGAGGTCATGCGCAGGGGCGCCAGCCGGGGCCATGACCTGGCCGCACGGCTCCTCCGCCACGTGCGCAGGGCACCGGCGGAGCGGCGGAAAACGGACCTGAACGACCTGGTGCAGGAGGTGGCAGGGCTTCTGGAGGACGCGGCAGGCTCCGGGGTGAAGATCCGGTGCCAGCTGGAGCCGGACCTGCCGGCCCCCCTGGTGGAGCCCACCGAGATCCACCAGGTGATCCTGAACCTGGGCACCAACGCCCGGGATGCCATGGCGGGCGGCGGAGACCTCACCTTCCGCACCCGGCTGGCCCGTCCGGGCGAGGCGCCGGAACTGCCGGACCCCGTGATCCTCCTGGAGGTCCAGGACACGGGCAGCGGGATCCCCGCCGAGGTGCGGGAGCGCATGTTCGAGGCGTACTTCACCACCAAGGTGGAGGGGAAGGGCACCGGGCTGGGGCTGGCCATGGTGGCCCGCATCGTCCAGGCCCACGGCGGCCGGGTGGGTTGCACCAGCCGGGAGGGCGAGGGCACGCTGTTCCAGGTCTTCCTGCCCGTGGGCGTCAGCGCCTGAGGATCATCGACACGACGGTCTTGTCGTTGCCGCCCATGGACACCAGGATGCCGTGGTCCTTCCGGACGTCCACCTGGTAGCCGGCGGCACGGCCGGTGAGCTGCCGCCACAGGTCCACGGCCATGCGCACCCCGGTGGCGCCGGTGGGATGGCCGTAGCCCACCAGGCCGCCCCCCGTGTTGGTGGGCCAGCGCCCGTCCCGGCGGGTGACGCCTTCCAGCACCGCGTCGGCGCCGCCCCCGGGCGGGGCCATGCCCAGGGCCTCGGTCAGCAGCACGCCGGAGATGGTGAAGCAGTCGTGGACCTCGGCGACGCCCATGTCCGCGATGCTGGTGCCGGCCATGGCCATGGCCTGTTCGGCCGCCCTGCGGCAGGTGGTCATCTCCGTGAGGTCGGGCGGGGGCGCGGTGAGGTTGGCGGCCATCTGGCCGTAGCCGGCGAGTTCGACCACGTCCTCCCGGGCCAGGCCCAGCCGTCGCCAGCCTTCCTCGGAGGCCACGAGGATCGAGGCCGCGCCGTCGGAAACCTTGGAGCAGTCGTAGAGGTTCAGGTGGTCCGTGAAGCTCTTGGGGTTGGGCGGGGTGAGGCCCTGGGCCAGGAGATCCTTGGCCGAGTTGAAGTGCTCCTGGGCGTCGGGGTTGAGCCGGGCGGATTCCACCGCGTTGCGGTACCAGTGGGCGAAGGCTTGCCTGGCCTTCTCCGGGCCCACCTTGGCGGCATACGCGCCGGCGCGGTCGGAGAACTTGCCGGGGAAGAAGTAGGCGTGGCCGTCCTTGCGCTCCCCGTCGTACCATCCGGCTCCCGCGAGGAAGTCCGCGCAGTAGATGGCCTTGACGGTGTTCTGCACCTCCACGCCCATGACCAGGACCACGTCGGCCATGCCGCTGAGCACGCTCTTGACGGCCGAGGCCAGGGCCAGGCCCCCGGAGGCGCAGGCCCCCTCCACCCTGAGGCTGGGCTTGTACTCCAGCGCGGGGTGGACGATGGTGAGCAGCGAGCCCAGGTGGCCCTGGCGGTTGAACCGCGCGGCCATGAAGTTGCCGATGACGCTCTCGTCGATGGCGGCGGGGTCCCCGATCTGGGCCAGGGTGGCCGCGCCGGACTGGCGGATGTAGTGGTCCAGGCCCGGCCGGGGGGACCGGGGATTGAACTCGGGGCGGCCGGTGCCCAGGCTCGTGGTGTAGGCGCCGGCGGCGAGGTAGACGGGCTTGTGCAGGGTCTTCATGGTTCCGCTCTCAGTCCAGGTAGTCGTTGATGGGGCCGTACAGGTGGAAGAAGCCCAGGGTCAGAACGGCGTTCACGTCCTCGGCCCGGGCGGCCACGCCCTGGCGCACCAGGTCCAGGGCCGCCTCGCGGCTGTCCTCCGCGTGGTTCCGGGCCATGCCGGCGCCCAGGGAATCCAGGCCCTTGAGGGCCGCGAAGTAGGCGCGCAGCCGGCTTTCCTTGCCGGGGTCCCGGGAGAGGGCCTTCCAGGAAAGGGACGGGTCGGGGTGGAGCCCCAGCCGCCCGTCCAGGTCGGCGGTGAAGGCCGGGTCCATGGGCACGTACTCCCGCGTGGCCGGATCGAAGATGCCCGCGGGCCGCCCCTTCTCGTACCGCAGGAAGCCGTCCTTCTGGCCCCCGGAGGAGGTCTGGCCCCCCCGGACGCCCATTTCCAGGAGCGTGTCCACCAGGTCGGAGTGGAGGCCCTCCTGCAGGTACTTGTCCATGACCCGGAGGATGAGCTGGAACACGTCGATGCCCACGTAGTCGATGAGCTGGAACATGCCCATGGGCCGCAGCAGCCAGTCCCGGCTCACCTTGTCGACCATGTACACCGCCTGGACGAACCCGTAGTCCCGGGCCAGGTGCTCCATCTCGCGGATGCACCGCAGGCCGTCCCGCATGAAGTGGCCGTTGCCGATGAAGCCCGCGATGTCCCGGGCCGGAACGGTCTTCTTGCGGAGGGCCAGGGCCAGTTCCTCCGAGGCCGCCACCAGTTCGGGATCGCACCCTTCGGGGACGATGAGCTCCACCAGTTTCTGGACCGCGGGCGGGTTGTAGAAGTGGAACCCGATCATGCGGCCTTGGATGCCGCACTGGTCGGTGAGCACGTGGAGCGGGATGCTGGACGTGTTGGTGAGGAACCAGGCCGAGGGCGGGCAGAGCACGGCCAGCTCGTTGTAGATCTGGAACTTGACCTCCTCCTTCTCGAAGGCGGCCTCGAAGACGAGGAGGGCATCCCCGGCCAGGGCGAGGGTCTTGCCGGTGCGCAGGTGAAGCATGACCTCGGCCACGAACGCCTCGACCATCTCGGCGTTCTCCACCAGGTCGGCGCGGTCGCGGAAGAGCGCGCGCAGGCGGTTCACCTGGCGCTCCCCGTCCTTGCGGGCCTGGTCCCGGACGTAGCGCAGCAGGCCCTGGAGGCCGGCGTCGTGGGTGTCGATGAGGCTGAGCACGAAGGTGGCCTGGGGGTTCTCCAGGGCGCGGTAGGCCATGTCCAGGGCGAGCAGCAGGGCGATGCCGCTGCCCATCTTGCCCGCGGCCCCCACCACGGCGACGTTCTGCATTCGGGTGTTCAGGTCCATGTCGGGAGTCCTCTACTGGCCCAGGAACCGGGCGGGTCGCTTGTCGATGAAGGCCTGCATGCCTTCCTTCTGGTCGAGCGTGGCGAAGGCGCGGGAGAAGAGCTCGGCCTCGAGGGCGAGCCCGTGGGCCAGGGGGCCGTCGGTGCCTTCGTTCACGGCCCGCTTGACGCTGGACACCGCCAGCGGGGCCTTGGCGGCGATGGCGGCGGCGATTTCCATGCACCGGCCCATGAGGGCCTCGGGCGCCACCACCTCGTTGAACAGGCCCAGTTCGAGGCCGCGGGCGGCGCCGATCACCTCGCCGGTGAACAGCAGGTGCTTGGCGGCGGACCGGCCCAGGATGCGGGCCAGGCGCTGGGTGCCCCCGAACCCGGGCGGGACGCCGAGGTTCACCTCGGGCTGGCCGGCCTTGGCCCGATCGCTGGCGATGCGGATGTCGCAGGTCATGGCGAGCTCGCAGCCGCCGCCAAGGGCGTAGCCGTTCACCGCGGCGATGACGGGGTGCGGGTAGTCCTCGATGAGCGTGAAGATCCGCTGGCCGCGCTGGGCGAAGGCCTTGGCCTCCACGGGCGTGAAGCGGGCCATGGCCTTGATGTCGGCCCCCGCCACGAAGGCCTTGCCCGCCCCGGTGAGGATCACCACGCGCACCGAGGGGTCGCGGCCCAGGGCCAGGAAGGCCTCCTCGAGCCCCGCGAGGATCGTGTCGTCCAGGGCATTGAGCGCCTCCTGGCGGTCGATCGTCACGATGCCGATGCCGTTGTCGATGTCCAGCTTCACATGGTCGCTCATGGCGTCTCCGTGCCTTCAAACGTTGGGGAACTGCGGTTCCCAGGGCTCCACCACCAGGAGCGGGTCCCCCGCGGACACCGCCACGCCCTCCCGGGCGGTGACCGAGGCCACGATCCCGTCAATGGCGGACTTCAGTTCGTTCTGCATCTTCATGGCCTCGAGGATCAGCACCACCTGGCCCGCTTCGACGCGGTCCCCGGGCTGGACCAGCACGGCGCGCACGTTGCCCGCCATGGGGGACTTCATGTCCTGGCGTCCCGTGGCCCCCTTGCCCATCCTCATGGCCAGCTTCTTCTTCTTCTCCTCCACCATCTCCACTTCGTAGTGGTCGCCCCGGATGAACACGTCGAAGGTGTCCCCGCCGGGCTTGGCGTCCACGTCCACCTCGAAGGAGCGTCCGTCGATGAGGAGGGAATAGATGTTGGGCTGGGGCTCCAGGAAGTCGACGTGGTACTCCTTCTCGCCCAGGGTCACGGTGAAGAGCCCGGGGCGGGGCTCGACGACCTTCGCCCGGGTGGTGCGTCCCTGATGCGTGCCGATGTAGACCATCCCTGCCTCCTCAGAATCCCGGATCCCGCCTGACCCTGCCGCTGGCCTTCCACGCCGAGGCGTCGCCGGCCGGTCCTTCCTCGACGCCCGACCGGCCCAGGGCCTTCTCCTTGTCCCTGCGGTAGGCGCCGATGGCCGCCGCCACCAGGGCGATGTCCTCGTTGGGCTTCTCGCGGGCCTCGTCGTTGGGCTGGAACTCGTTGTCGATGAAGTTGGTGTCGATGTCGCCGGAGAGGAAGCGCTCGTTCTTGAGCATCCGGGCATGGAAGGGGATGGTCGTCTTGACGCCCTTCACGGCGTATTCGGACAGGGCGCGCTGCATGCGGGTGATCATGCGCTCGCGGGTGCTGCCCCAGACCACGAGCTTGCTCAGCATGGGGTCGTAGTGGATGGGCACGTCCAGGCCCTCGTACATGCCCGATTCGTCGCGCACCCAGGGGCCGCCCGGGACCCGCAGGCCGATGATCCGGCCCGGGGTGGGCAGGAAGCGGTTGTCGGGGTCCTCGGCGTAGATGCGGCACTCCAGGGCGTGCCCGTGGCAGGGGATGTCCTCCTGGCGGAAGGGGAGGACGTAGCCGGCGGCGCTGCGGATCATCTCCTTGCACAGGTCGATGCCCGTGATCATCTCGGTGATGGGGTGCTCCACCTGCAGGCGCGTGTTCATCTCCAGGAAGAAGAACTCCCGGGATTTGCCGGAAACGATGAACTCCACCGTGCCCGCGGAGTCGTAGTCCACGGCCCGGGCCGCCTTGATGGCGGCCTCGCCCATGGCCCGGCGCATCTCCGGGTCCACCAGGGTCGAGGGGGCTTCCTCGATGACCTTCTGGTGCCGGCGCTGGATGGAGCACTCGCGTTCCGGACAGTAGATGAGGTTGCCGTGCTTGTCGCCCAGCACCTGGATCTCGATGTGCCGGGGGTTCTCGATGTAGCGCTCCAGGTACACCGCGTCGTCGCCGAAGGCCGCCAGGCTCTCGGCCTTGGCGGCGCGGTAGGCCGCCACGACGTCCTCGCGGCGGTGGATCTGGCGCAGCCCCTTGCCGCCGCCGCCCGCGGCGGCCTTCATCATGATGGGGAACCCGATGCGGTCGGCCCACTCCAGGGCCTGGGCCTCGGACTGGAGGTTCTCCCGCATGCCGGGCACCAGGGGGACCCCCATCTCGTGCACGGCCACCCGGGAGGTGGTCTTGTTGCCCATGACGCGGATGGCCCGGGGGTTGGGCCCGATGAAGGTGATGCCCTGGGCGGCGCAGGCCTCGGCGAAGGCCGCGTTCTCCGACAGGAACCCGTAGCCGGGATGGATGGCGTCCGCGCCGCACCGGGCGGCCACCTCCAGGATCCGGTCCTGGCGCAGGTAGGATTCGCGGCTGGGGGCGGGGCCGATGCAGTAGGCCTCGTCCGCGGCCCGCACGTGGAGGGCGGCCCGGTCCGCCTCGGAGAAGACGGCGACGGTGGGAACCCCCAGCTCCTTGCAGGCGCGGATGACCCGGATGGTGATCTCGCCCCGGTTGGCGATGAGAATCTTCCTGAACATGGTCGGTGTCCTCAAAGCGGCAGGTTGCCGTGCTTCCGGGGCGGGGTGCCCACGCGCTTGTTCCTGCACATCTCCAGGGCGCGGATGAGGACGGGCCGGGTGTTCATGGGATCGATGACCTCGTCCACGTAGCCCAGCTCCGCGGCATTGTAGGGGTTGGCGAAGGTGTCGCGGTAGTCCTGCAGCAGGGCGGTGCGGGTGCGCTCGGGTTCCAGGGATTTGTCCAGCTCCTTGCGGTGGATGATGTTCACCGCGCCTTCCGGGCCCATGACGGCGATCTCGGCCGTGGGCCAGGCGATGGCGTAGTCGCAGCGGATGTTCTTGGCGTTCATCACGCAGTACGCCCCGCCGTAGGCCTTGCGGGTGATGACGGTGAGCCTGGGAACCGTGGCCTCGGTGATGGCGTAGAGGAGCTTGGCCCCGTGCTTGATGATGCCGCCGAGTTCCTGGCCCACCCCGGGCAGGAAGCCGGGGACGTCCTCGAAGAAGATCAGCGGGATGTTGAAGCAGTCGCAGAACCGCACGAAGCGCGCGCCCTTGAGGGAGGAATCCACGTCCAGGGCGCCGGCGAGGTGGTTGGGCTGGTTGGCCACGATGCCCACGGGCCTCCCGTTGAGGCGGGCGAAGCCGATGACCAGGTTCCTGGCGAAGTGCTCCTGCACCTCGAAGAAGTAGCCGTCGTCCACCACGGCGTGGAAGATGTCCTTCATGTCGTAGGGCAGGCTGGCCGAGTCGGGCACCAGGGTGCGCAGGGCGATCTCGGTGCGGTTGGGATCGTCGGTGCAGGCCCGCGTGGGCGGGTCGTCCTGGTTGTTGAGCGGCACGAAGCTCATGAGCTCACGGATCATGAGCAGGCACTCCTCGTCGTCCGCGCAGGCGAAATGGGCGCAGCCGGAGCGGGCGTTGTGGGTCATGGCCCCGCCCAGGTCCTCCTTGCTGACCTCCTCGTGGGTGACCGCCTTGATGACGTCGGGCCCCGTGATGAACATGTAGGAGGTGTCCTTGACCATGAAGACGAAGTCCGTGATGGCCGGCGAATAGACCGCGCCGCCCGCGCAGGGCCCCATGATGGCCGAGATCTGCGGCACCACCCCCGAGGACAGCACGTTGCGGGTGAAGATGTCCGAATAGCCCGCCAGGGACTGGACCCCTTCCTGGATGCGCGCGCCCCCAGAGTCGTTGAGCCCGATGACGGGCGCCCCGTTGCGGGAGGCCATGTCCATGATCTTGCAGATCTTTTCCGCGTAGGCCTTGGAGAGGGAGCCGCCGAAGACGGTGAAGTCCTGGGCGAAGACGTACACCAGGCGCCCGTCGATCTTGCCGAAGCCCGTGACCACGCCGTCGCCGGGGATCTTCACCTTCTCCATGCCGAAGTTGTCGCAGCGGTGCAGGACGAACTTGTCGATCTCCGTGAAGGAGCCCTCGTCGAGCAGGATGGCGATGCGTTCCCGGGCCGTGAGCCTGCCCGACGCGTGGTGCTTGGCGATCTTGTCCGCGCCCCCGCCCTTTTCGGCTTCCTCGTGCTTGGCCTTCAGCAGACTCAGCTTCGCGTCCTGTCCCGTGGTCATGCCCCCTCCTGGAAAGAGCCCTGAATACCCTTTTCTTTTCCCAGCGATCCTCGGCGTGCCTCGGCGCCTCGGCGATAAGTCCTTTTCTTGGTTGTTTCGACGCATCCGATTCCAGCGCCGGCGCAACCGTGAAAAAGATCTATCGCCGAGGCGCGGAGGTTCGCCGAGGGTCGCAGAGAAAAGATGAAAGAAGTCATTTTCCTGATCCGGCTTAGAGCAGCTTGGCGATGGTCTGCAGCTGCATGAAGGTCGTGCCTTCGTAGATCTTGCCGATCTTGCTGTCCCGGAAGTACTTTTCCGCGGGATAGTCCTTCGTGAAGCCGTAGCCGCCGAAGAGTTCCAGGCACTCGCTCGACACCCACTCCGCCACCTGGCTGGTGAAGTACTTGGCCATGGCGGCCTCCCGGATGAAGGGGAGCCCGGCGTCCTTCATGCGGGCGGCGTTGTAGGTCATGAGGCGGGCGGCCTCCACGCGGCTGGCGCATTCGGCCAGGCGCATCTGCACGGCCTGGAAGTCGAAGATGGGCTTGCCGAACTGCCGGCGCTCCTTCGTGTAGGCCAGGGCGTGGCCCAGGGCCCCCTCGGCCAGGCCCAGCATCTGGGCGGCGATGCCGATGCGGCCCTCGTTGAGGGTCTCGATGGCCACCTTGTAGCCCTTGCCCACCTCGCCCAGCACCTGGCCGGGCCCCACCTGGACGTCGGCCAGACTCAGCTCGCAGGTGGAACTGGCCCGGATGCCCAGCTTGTTCTCCTTCCTGGAGACCGAGAAGCCCGGCGTGTCCCGCTCGACGATGAAGGCCGTGATGCCCTTGTAGCCCGCCGCGGGATCCACGGTGGCGAAGACGATGAAGATCCCGGCCTCCTGGGCGCTGGTGATGAAGAGCTTGCTGCCGTTGAGCCGGTAGCCGTCCGCGTTGGGCGTGGCGCGGGTGGCCAGGGCGAAGGCGTCCGAGCCCGAGCCCGCCTCGGACAGGGCGTAGGCGCCCACGGTGTCCTTGCACAGGCGCGGCAGGTAGAGCTTCTTCTGGGCCTCGCTGCCCCAGCGGCTGAGGCAGTTGTCCACGAGCGTATTCTGCACGTCCACCAGGACGCCCACGGACGGGTCGACCTTGCTGAGCTCCTCGATGACGAGGATGGCGTTGAAGAAGGTGGACCCGGCGCCGCCGTACGCCTCGGGCACCTCGATGCCCATGATGTCCAGGCCGAAGAGCTTCTTCACCAGGTCCGGGCGCATCTCCTGCTGCTCGTCCATGGCCTCGCGAAGGGGTTCGATCTCGTTTTTGGCGAAGTCGGCCACCAGTTCCTGGAAGGCGAGTTCCTCTTCGCCAAGCTGGGTCAAGGGCATGCTCATTCTGGGCTCCGGAGGGTGTCGGTTCTGGGGGTGGTGATGAAGTTGAACATGAATCGGGACGGGGATGGTAATGATGAATCGGGGATTCACATGGAGCGGCGGTATTTTCCTCCCATTTCGTAGAGTACGGAAGTGATCTGCCCCAGGCTGGCCACCCGGACCGTGTCCATGAGGACCTCGAAGAGGTTGCCCCCCAGGCGCACCTGGTCCCGGAGGCGGTCCAGGGCGGGGCCCGCCTCGGCGGCGTGGCGTTCCTGGAAGGCTCGCAGGTCCCGGAGGCGGTCGTTCTTCTCCTCAGGGGTGGCCCGGCTCACGGGGCGGGGTTCGGCCCCGGGCTCCTCCTCGCGCACGAAGGTGTTGACCCCCACCACGGGGAGTTCCCCGGAGTGCTTGCGGGTCTCGTAGAGCAGGGACTGCTCCTGGATGCGCAGGCGCTGGTACTGGGTCTCCATGGCGCGCAGGACGCCGCCCCGCCCGTTGAGGCGGGCGAACTCCTCCAGCACGGCCTCCTCCACCTGGTCCGTGAGGCGGCTGAAGAAGTACGAGCCCTGCAGGGCGTTCTCGTTCCAGTAGACGCCCCACTCCCGGGTGATGATGAGCTGGATGGCCATGGCCAGGCGCACCGACTCCTCGGTGGGGGTCGTGAGGGCCTCGTCGTAGGCGTTGGTGTGCAGGGAATTGCAATTGTCCACCAGGGCCGTGAGGGCCTGGAGGGTCGTGCGGATGTCGTTGAACTTCATCTCCTTGAGGTGCAGGGAGCGCCCGGAGGTCTGGATGTGGTACTTGAGCTTCTGGTTCTTGTCGCTGGCGCCGTACACGTCCCGCAGGGCGATGGCCCAGATGCGCCGCGCCACGCGCCCCAGGACGGCGTACTCCGGGTCCAGGCCCGAGCTGAAGAAGAAGGAGAGGCTCGGGGCGATGTCGTCGATGGCCATCCCGCGGCTCAGGTAGTACTCCACCAGGGTGAAGCCGTTGGCCAGGGTGAAGGCCAGCTGGGTCACGGGGTTGGCCCCGGCCTCCGCGATGTGGTAGCCCGAGACGCTCACCGAGTAGTAGTTGCGCATGCGGTGCCCGATGAGGAAGGCCTGCATGTCGCCCATCATGCGCAGGGCGAACTCGATGGAGAAGATGCAGGTGTTCTGGGCCTGGTCCTCCTTGAGGATGTCGGCCTGGACGGTGCCGCGCAGGCTGCGCAGCGTGGTCTCCCGGTCGATGCCCTTGGCCAGCTGCTGGTCGATGGCGGCGTTGAAGAACATAGCCAGGATCACCGGCGCCGGGCCGTTGATGGTCATGGAGACCGAGGTGTTGGGGTCGCACAGGTCGAAGCCCTGGAAGAGGGTCTTCATGTCGTCCAGGGTGGCGATGCTGACGCCGGATTCACCGACCTTGCCGTAGATGTCGGGGCGTTCGTCGGGGTCTTCGCCGTAGAGCGTCACGGAATCGAAGGCGGTGGACAGGCGCTTGGAGGCCTCTCCCCGGCACAGGAAGTGGAACCTCCGGTTCGTGCGCTCCGGGCCGCCCTCCCCCGCGAACTGACGCTTGGGGTCCTCATCGGTGCGGCGGAAGGGGAAGGCGCCGGCCGTGTAGGGGAAGCTTCCGGGAACGTTCTCCTGGCGGAGGAACCGGATGATCTCGCCGGCCCGGTCCGTGGGAGGAAGCTCCACCTTGCGCACCGGGGTGCCCGACAGGGACGTGAGGGTCAGGGGCACGTGCACGTCCCGGTCCCGCACCCGGTAGGTGAAGGCCTCGCCGGAATACGCCGCCTTGAGGCGGTCCCAGCGCTCCAGGAGCCCGGCGCCCTCCCCCAGGTCCTCCCGGGCCCTGGCCGCCTCGGCCTTCAGGTCCTCGGGGGGCTCGGCCATGGCCGCGCAGGCCCCCTCCAGGGCCTGGAGCCGGTCCGCCCGGGCCGCGAGGGTCTCGGTGCGGAGGCGGTAGTCCCGCACCGCCTTGATGATCTCCTGGAGGTACTTGCCCCTTTCGAAGGGCACGATGGGCGCGGCCCGCTCGCAGGAGAAGGCCGCGGGGCCCGGGTCGGGCAGGGCCGAACGCAGGTCCAGGGCGAAGGCCTCCCGCAGGTGGGCCAGCAGGTCCAGGTAGAGCCGGTCCACGCCCGCGTCGTTGAAGTGCCCGGCGGCGGTGCCGTAGACGGGCAGCGCCGCGTCGGGGACGGAGGCGGGGATGTTCCGGTTGCGCCGGACCTGGCGGCGCACGGCCTGCAGGGCGTCCTCGGCGCGCTTGTCCTCGAACTTGTTGATCACCACCAGCCGCGCGTAGTCCAGCATGTTGATCTTCTCGAGCTGGGTGCCCGCGCCGAATTCGCTGGTCATCACGTAGACCGGCACGTCGGCCATGTCCAGGATCTCGGTGTCGCCCTGGCCGATGCCGCTGGTCTCCACCAGGATGAGCCCGGCCCCCGAGCGCTTCAGGAGGTCCGCCCCGGCCCGCACCGTCGCCGTGAGGTTCCCCGAGGCCGCCACGCTGCGGAAGAAGACCCGGTCGCTGGCCGTGGATCCCATGCGCAGGCGGTCCCCCAGCAGGGCGCCCCCCGAGGCTTTGCGGGTGGGGTCGATGGCCAGCACCGCCACCTTCAGGTGGGGGAAGTCCAGGAGGAGGCGGCGCACCAGCTCGTCGGCCAGGGAGCTCTTGCCCGCGCCGCCGGTGCCGGTGAGGCCCACCACGGGAATCCGGGGGGCATCGCCCGTGGGGATCTCCCCGGTTAGCGCCGCGGTGAGGCGCCGGGACAGGGCGAGGCGCTCCCCGGGAGGGACGGCCTGGGCGGCCCGCGGGCGCCGCACCCGGGCCAGGAGGTCGGCGATCATGCCTTCGACCCCCAGGATCATTCCGTCGTCGGGGGTGTAGATCTTCTCCACGCCGGAGGCCTCCAGGACCTGGGCCTCCTCGGGCAGGATCACGCCGCCGCCCCCGCCGAAGACCCGGATGTGCCCGGCGCCCATGGCGCGCAGGGTTCCGGCCAGGTAGGTGAAGAACTCCATGTGGCCGCCCTGGTAGGACGACACGCACACCGCGTCGGCATCCTCCTCCACCGCGGCCTTGGCGATCTCGGCCACGCCGCGGTTGTGCCCCAGGTGGACGACCTGGGCCCCCTGGACCACCAGGAGCCGCCGGACGAGGTTGATGGCGGCGTCGTGGCCGTCGAACAGGGCCGCGGCGGTGACGATCCTCACGGGCTGGCTGGGTTCACTCATGGGTGCTCCGGAAGGCGGATTTTAAGCGAGATGGGTTCTCATTCTCGCTCAGAATCGGACTCGGCCTTCCGGAATATTTATGGACCCATAACCGGGACCAATCAGGGCGTGTACACCGCCTCGGTGCGCGCCGAGTTCCCGAAGCCATCCACCACCGCCACCGTCCAGGCATAGGGGGTCCTCACCGCCAGGGCCCCGGTGGGCAGGTTGCCGGGGTCGTTGGGGTCCCCCAGGGTCCAGTCGAGGGTGGTGTCGGAGAGCCCGTCCACGGTCCAGGAAGCGCCGGCCCCCGCGAGCGTGAAGACGTAGTGGAAGGGCGCGGGGGGCAGGGCCGGAGCGACCCAGCTGAAGGCGGGCTGGAGGTTGGCGGTCTGGCCCGTGCCGTCCCCTTCGGTGGGCTGGAGGTTCGTGGGGAAGGCGTCCAGGACGCCGGTCACCGGGGCGGTGAGGGTCAGGGTGGTGCCGTCGTGGCAGGTGGCGAGGAGGGTGTAGGCGTCTCCCACGGCGGGCCGGCCCGTGGCGGCGGCCTCGAACGTCATCACGGGGCCGCCTGCGTTGGTGCCCAGGCTCGCGGGCACCGGCAGCTTCGGTCCCGAAACCGCCTGGGCCGCGGCCACGTGGTGGGTCCCGTCCCGCAGCGTGAAGATGAGGGTGTACTGGTCGGAGGCGTCGGCCCCCCGGGTGTGGCGGGTGGTGACGGTCGCGGTGGCCGGGGCCGTGGGCAGGGCCAGGTCCAGGCCCGGGGTGTCGCCGGCCACGGCGGCGGCGCGGGCGCCGGTGGGGTTGTCGATGGAGATGAGCCCGTTCCGGTCCGGGTCCAGGAAGGCCACCATCCGGTAGGGAGCGCCGGGCGCGGAGGCCGGGAGGCCGGTGACGGCGTAGGCCTGGGGGCTCGAGGCCGCCTCCGCCAGGGTCATCCACACCCGGCGGGTGGCCGGGTCCCGGAAGCCCACGTAGAGCGGGCCCGGGTCGCCGGCGCCGAAGGTGACCTGGCCGCTGGCGGTGAAGCCCCCCGTGGCCCCGCCCACGGTGACGGCCGGCGCGGTGGACCAGGCCGTGGCCGTGGCGGTCCCCAGCCCCCGCATGCGGAGATGCAGGATGGCGCCGTTGGGGAAGGAGGTGCCGGTCAGGAGGAGCAGGTGGCCGGCGGAGGGCGGAACCTGCCGGAACCCGCCCGGGGTGGCGAAGGTGGGGTCCTCGCTCCACTCCACCCGGTAGGACCGGGGCTGCTCCACCCCGGACGACAGGATGGGGGCGTAGTCGATGGCGACCCCTGAATCCATGGGGTTCGCCTGGAATTGGGGACCCGGCAGGGCGGAAAGGTCGGGGGCCTCCGCCTCCAGGGGCAGGACCAGGCCCGTGACGTTCGCGTCGGTCACGGTGACCTCGGCGGACAGGGTTCCGGCGGGATCGTGGGCGTTGGGCAAGCCCTTGTCGAAGAGGTCCTTGCGGCCGGAGAGGAGGTAGCTGCCCGGCGGCACGCCCTTGAACGTGAAAGCGCTGCCGCCGTTGAGCTCGAGGTGGGCCGTGCCGAGGCTGGAGCCGCCGCCGGCGGGCCGGAGGGTGAGGTAGACGGTGGCGGGGTCGGGGTTCGGGTCCACGAGGGAGCCGGAGACGGCGTAGCCCAGGGCGGCCGTGAAGGGGGCCTCCACGGGGGCGCTCACCACCGTGACGGAACGGGCGGTGGGCTCGAAGACCGAGGAGAAGGCGGGGATGGAAGGGGTGAGGGTGTAGGTGCCCGGAGGCACGTCCGGGAAGGCGTAGGCGCCGGTGGAGTCGGTGCTGGCGGTCCGGGCCGGGTGGGTGCCGAGGGTGAGGGTGGCGCCGGTGACGCCCTCGTCCCCCGCGGTCACCCGGCCCGACACGGTGTAGCCGGCGGCCACGGTCACGACGGCGTTCCGGCTCCGGGTGGGCTCGCCGGCGCCATTGGAGACGGTCACGGCGTATTTCCCGGCGTCGTCCACGGTGGCGCGATCCACGTGGTAGGTGGCGCCGGTGGCGCCGTTCAGGGGCTCGTCGTCCCGGCTCCACTGGTAGGTGAAGACATTGGGCACCCCCACCGCCGCGACGCTCAGGGTGAAGGCCGAACCGGCCGCGAGGCTCTGGCCCTGCGGCTGGGTGGTGATCACCGGGGCCGCGGTGACGTTGAGCAGCGCCGCGTCGCTGGTGACGGCCTTCCCGGCACAGGTCACGGTGACGGTGTAGACGTCCCCGTCCATGGCCGGGAGGGTGGCGGGGATGGCCCAGGAGGACGCGGTGGCCCCGGGGATGGGGCGGCCGTTGCGGTTCCACTGGTAGGCGAGGGGATTGCCCTCGGCCTCGACCGTGAAGGTGGCGGCGGCCGGGGAAAGGACGTTCTGGGTCACGGGCTGGACCCGGATGACCGGACCATAGGCCACCGTGAGGGTGGCCGGAAGGCTGGTGACCGAGCCGGTGGGGTTGGTCACCGTCACGCTGTGGGTGGCGCCGTCCATGTCCCGGGTGACGGCCGGGAGGGTGTACGTGGGCCCCGTGGCCCCATCGATGGGGGTGGATCCCTTCTGCCACTGGTAGGTGAGGCCGCCAAGCCCCGCGGCGGCCACCGTGAAGGTGGCGGCGGCGCCCGGGGCCACGGTGGCGTTGGCGGGCTGGGAGGTGATCACCGGGGGCCCGGTCACCTCCAGGACGGCGGCAGCGCTGGTGGCCGTCCCGAGGCTGTTGGTGGCGACCAGGGCGTAGGCGTTGCCGGTCATGGCCGAATCCGTGGGCGGGGTGGTGTAGGCATTCGAGGTCGCCCCGGGGATGGGGAGGCCGTTCAGGGTCCACTGGTAGGTGGGCGCGGGGTTGCCCGAGACGGAAGCCGTGAAGGTCGCGGTGGCGGGTGCCTTGACGGCCTGGTTCCGGGGCTGGGCGGTGACGAGGGGCTCCAGGGGCGTCAGGGGCGCGTCGCCCCGGCCGCCTCCGCAGTGGACGGCGAGCGCCATGAGGCATCCCGGGAGGGCACCTTTGATGAATTTATAAATAATACTTTTCATTCCAGGCCTCGGGGGTCGCCGCTTCGGCCGAAGCGGGTAGTCCAGCATTGGGGTTACATTAAATAAACAATGCCTTGGAGTTGAATCCAGCGACCCATTCGGGAGGCCTGAATGGGTCGGCAAGGGTTTGTCATAAGAATTTAATTCAATTTGCGCTTCGCGCCACGCCGCATACTGGGAACGTCCAGCGGAGATCCCATGGCCTTCCCCCTCGGCCCGCGCTTCCAGGAAGCCCTGGCCTACGCCGCCCGGATCCACACCGGGCAGTTCCGCAAGGGGACCTCCGTCCCCTACGTCTCCCACGTGCTCGCGGTGACCGCCCTCGCCCTGGAGCACGGGGCGGATGAGGAGGTGGCCGTGGCGTGCCTCCTCCACGACGCGGTGGAGGACGGCGGGGGCCTGCCGGTGCTGGAGGAGATCCGGGAGCGGTTCGGCGAGGGGGTGGCGGCCCTGGTGCTGGAGTGCACCGACGCCACGGCCACCCCCAAGCCCCCCTGGCGGGGGCGCAAGGAGGCCTACCTGGCCCACCTGGCCGAGGCCAGCGCGGGGGCCCGCCTCGTGGTCCTCTGCGACAAGCTCCACAACGCCACGTCCCTGGTGCGGGACCTGCGCGCCACCGGCGCGGCGCTGTGGGACCGCTTCAGCGCGGGGCCGGAGGAGACGGCGTGGTACTACCGAAGCGTGGTGGACATCCTGGGGCGGAAGGGCCGGCCTCCGCTCCTGGAGGAGCTGGACGCCGTGGTGCGGGAGCTGGAGGCCGCGATCAGGCCTGGCGCTTGAGCCAGGCGTTGTAGGCGTACATGCTCGCCGCGCTGCAAAGGCCGATGCCCGTGAGGATCACCCAGCCGGTGGCCGCGGCGCCGGGGTCGAGCTTCAGCAGGCCGCTGGGGAGCTTCGTGGCCCCCTTGCACATGACGGCGTTGAAGAGCCAGGCGCCCGCGGGCCCGCCCACGAGGGAACCCACGGCCATGGGAATGTTGGCGTAGCCCAGGAAGAGCCCCTCCTGCCCCTTGGGGGCGAGGGAACCGATGTACTCGTAGAGCCGGGCGGAGGCGAACAGCTCGCCGAAGGCGATCAGGGCGACCGTGAGCACGATGAAGAGCGATCCCAGGGGCAGCAGGTCCCCCACGCGCAGGCCGACGCCCCCCGCCATGTAGAGGGGCGCGATGTTGATGAGCATGGAGAACCCGATGATCACCGTGCCCACGACGATGGACTTGATGGGGGGCAGCTTGCCGAAGGCCATGGTGATGAGCAGCTGGCAGGTGACGATGACGAAGGGGTTGGCCATGGTGTAGATGTCCATGGCCGGGGTGAGTTCCACGGTGCGTTTCAGGTAGAGGGGCAGCAGGTTGTACACCTGGTTGTAGATGAAGTAGAAGCCGCTGGAGACCAGCAGGAACATGGCGAAGCGCCCGCTGCCCAGCACCTTGACCATGCCCAGGAGGATCTCGCCCATGGAGCGCACGGGCTTCTTCTCGGTGTTGCCCATCTCCACGTCGGGATCCTTGTACACCAGGAGCACCACGAGGAAGGCCACCACGGCGGCCGCCATGGAGACGGCGAAGATCGCGCTGAGGTCGAAGCGCCGGCGGAAGTAGAAGGCCACGCCCCGGCCCACCAGACTGCCCACGTTGATGATCATGTAGAAGATGGCGAAGCCCAGCGTCTTGCGGGCGCCCGCGGTCTTCTGCACGGTGCCGGCGATGCAGGGCTTCACGATGCTGCCACCCAGGCCGATCAGGACCACGCCGCCGACGATGGGCACGGCGGTGCGCCAGCCCACGGTCACCTCGGAGGAGAACACCGGCGAGAGCTGGGCCCCGCCGAACCACACCGGGTAGCCCATGAGGAAGTAGGCCACCGCCAGCAGCACGAAGGCCACCAGGAGGGACTTCTTGAACCCGTACTGGTCGGCCAGGGAACCCGAGAGGATGGGCAGGAAGTACACCAGGAACCACAGCACGCTGCTGTTCAGGAAGCTGGGCCAGTAGGCCCCGAACCCCAGCTGGCCGAGGTAGAGCACGACGAAGCTGGCCATGGCGTAGTAGGCCGCGCGTTCGCACAGTTCGGTGCCGTTGGCGGTCCAGAAACTGCTGGGGAACCCAGGCTGGGCCCCGCCCTGGGGGCTGGTCTCGTTCATCGTTGTCTCCCAATCTGCCTCGTAAAGCTTGGCATGGAGCGGTGCGGGAGAGAAGCGGCGTGGCATAGGTCACAAAAGGGATCAGGAACTCCGAAATAGACGAAGGCCGGTGCTAGGCTCGAAGGCATGAAGAAGCGTCCGTTTCCCCTTCGCCACGCGGTGCAGGCCGCGTTCCTGGCCCTCTGCGCATGGATCGGGATCGAGTTCGTGCTCTTCATGCACGGCCGCGGCGCCCATCCCCCGGGAGCGGAGGGCTTCCTGCCCATCAGCGCGCTGCTGAGCCTCAAGTTCTGGGCGCTCACCGGACGCATTTGCGAGCTCCATCCGGCCGGGCTCTTCATCTTCCTGGCCATCGTCGCCCTGGGCCTGTTCCTGAAGAAGGCCTTCTGCAGCTGGCTGTGCCCCGTGGGAACCCTCAGCGAGGCCCTCTGGCGCCTGGGGGCCAAGCTGTTCGGGAGGAACCTCGAGCCGCCCCGGTGGCTGGACTACCCCCTGCGCTCCCTGAAATACCTCCTCCTGCTCTTCTTCCTGTGGGCCGCCTGGAGGATGGACGGCCCCGCCCTGCAGGGGTTCCTCTACAGCCCCTTCAACGCCGCGGCCGACATCCGCATGTACCTCTTCTTCGTCCGCATCTCGACCACCGCCCTGGTCGTGGTGCTCGTCCTGGCCGCCCTGTCCCTGGTGGTGAAGAACGTCTGGTGCCGCTACCTCTGCCCCTACGGGGCCCTGCTGGGCCTGCTGAGCCTGGCGAGCCCGGTGCGCATCACCCGGTCCAAGGCGACCTGCATCGACTGCAAGCTCTGCACGAAGGCCTGCCCTTCGCGCATCCTCGTGCACGAGGCCTCCCGGGTGGGCAGCGACGAGTGCACCGGATGCTACCAGTGCGTGGAGGCCTGCCCCGTGAAGGACACCCTGGAGATGCGCGCCCCCGGCGGCAAGGCCGTGCCCAGGGCCGTCTTCGCGGCCCTGGTGGCGGGGCTCTTCCTGGCGGTGACGGGCCTGGCCCTGCTCACGGGCAACTGGCACAACGTCATCACGGCCGAGGAATACCAGGAGCTCATCCGCATGCAGGACGGCCCCGTCCGCTGAACCGGGCCCTGGCTACCCCAGGCCCAGCACCGCGTTGGTGCGATCCCGCACCGACTTCAGCACATCCGTTTCCCGGGTGAGGTCGTGGCCGTGGGAGGGGACCATCTTCCGGATGAGCGCCTGACCCTCCGCGGTCCGGGATTCGGAGAAGCACTTGAGGATGAGGTCCACCATGGTGGCCGCGCAGGTGGAGGCCCCGGGCGAGGCGCCCAGGAGGGCCGCGAGGGTCCCGTCCGCCGACGCGACCATTTCGGTGCCGAATTCCAGCTTGCCGCCCTGTTTGGGATCCTTCTTGATGATCTGGACCCGCTGGCCGGCGATCTCCAGGTCCCAGTCCTCGGGGCGGGCGGTGGGGATGAAGTCCCGGAGCGTTTTCACCCGGTCCTCGTGGGACTGGAGCACCTGGCCGATGAGGTAGCGGGTCAGGTCGAGGTTGTGCAGGCCCGCGAAGAGCATGGGCTTGAGGTTGCTGGGTTTCACCGCGCGGGGGAGGTCCAGGTACGAGCCCTCCTTGAGGTACTTGGTGGTGAACCCGGCGTAGGGGCCGAAGAGCAGGGCCCGGGATTCCCCGATGATGCGGGTGTCCAGGTGGGGCACGGACATGGGCGGGGCGCCGATGGTGGCCTTGCCGTACACCTTGGAGGCATGGCGGGCGACGATGGAGGGGTTCTTGCACACCAGCCACTGGCCGCTCACGGGGAAGCCGCCGTAGCCGTCCGCCTCGGGGATGCCCGACTTGAGCAGGAGGGGCAGGGCGCCCCCGCCGGCCCCCAGGAACACGAACTTCGCGGTGAACTCCTTGCGGCCGCCCTCCTTGCGGTCCGCGGCCTCCAGGCGCCAGAGGCCGTAGGGTTCACGGGTGAGATCCTTCACGTCGTGGTTCACCTCGAGGCGGAAGCCGGGCCGGGCCTTCAGGGCGTCGAACAGGGTGCGGGCCAGGCTCCCGAAGTCCAGGTCGGTGCCCCGGTTCACCCGGGTGGCGGCCAGGGGCGTGCCGGGCTCGCGGCCCTCCATCACCAGGGGCATCCATTCGGCCAGCTCCGCCGGATCCTCGGTGATCCGCATGTCCGCGAACATGGGGTGGGCGCTGAGGCGGGCCTGCCGGGTGCGCAGGAAGCGGGTGTTGGCCTCGCCCCACACGAAGCTGAGGTGGGGGCAGGGGTTGAGGAACGTGGACGGGGAGGGGATGATGCCCCGCTCCACCAGGTGGGACCAGAACTGCAGCGACACTTCGAAGGAGGCGTTGATGTTCAGGGCCTTGGTGATGTCCACCGACCCGTCGGGCTTCTCGGGGGTGTAGTTCAGTTCGCAGTTGGCGGCGTGGCCGGTGCCGGCGTTGTTCATGGCCTGGCTGCTCTCCTCGGCGACGTCGCCGAGGCGCTCCAGCACGAGGATCCGCATGTCGCTCCGGAGTTCGGCCAGCATGGTGGCCAAGGTGGCGCTGACGATCCCGCCCCCCACGATGGCGACGTCGACCTGATTCTCCTTGGGAACCACGGGCCCTCCTGGGAAATTTCCCCATTATGCCTAGGGCGCGGCCCTGCCGGCCGGAGAATTTCGGATCGGCGTTTCGATAATCCTGGAGGGCGAGTCTCAGTCTCCGAACACCTGGTTGCGCACCAGGGCTTCGGTCGACCAGGGGGCCGGCGCCCCGCCCAGGTATTTCGCGAACCACTCCAGGTGGGCGTTGTAATAGACGGGCATGGACTTGAGCCGGTCGGGCCAGTGGCCGTCGTTCTTGAAGACCAGCAGGCGCGAGGGCACCCCGGCCAGCTGGAGGTCCGTGAAGAACTCCAGGCTCTGGGTGTACGGCACCCGGTAGTCCCGTTCGCCGGTGATGACCAGGCAGGGGGTCTTGAAGGCCCGGGCGTGGCTGGCGGGGTTCATGCGCTCATAGGCGGCCCGGTTGCTGGTGGGCGTGCCGCCCAGCTCCCACTGGGGGAACCACAATTCCTCCGTGGCGCCATGCATGGCGGGAAGGTCGTAGACGCCCATCATGGCGGCCAGGGCCTTGAAGCGGGTGGTGTGCCCCTCCAGCCACATCATGGCGTACCCGCCCCAGGACCAGCCCATGGCGCCCATGCGCGAAGCGTCCACGTAGGGCAGGGCGGCCAGGGCGTCGGTGACCTTGGCGATGTCGGTCATCACCTTGCCGTCCCAATCCTTGGAGATGGCGTTGGTGAAGGCCTGGCCGTAGCCGGTGGAACCGTGGGGGTTGGGGAAGGCGACCACGTAGCCCGCGCCGGGGTACACCTGCCAGTCGCCCCGGAAGGTGTCGGACCACATCATCTGGGGACCCCCGTGCACGTTGAGGATGAGGGGGTACTTCTTCGCGGGGTCGAAGCCGTGGGGCTTGACGATGAACACCTGCACGTCCTCGCCGCCGGCGCCCTTCACCAACATCTCCTCCGCCGGGCGCAGGTCCACCTCGGCGGCCACGGCGTCATTGAAGGAGGTGAGCTTGCGCAGCTCCTTGCTGGGAAGCCCGCAGCGCCAGATCTCCGAAGCCTCGCCCACGCGGTTGCGCACGAAGAGCACCGAAGCCTGGTCGGGGGCCACCACGAACTCGCGGATGCTCTGGCCGTCCAGCACGCGCACGGGCTTGCCCGAGGGGAGGTCCACCCGGTAGAGCGGGTAGCGCCCCTTTTCCTGGATGGTGAACCACAGGGACTTGCCGTCGGCGGACCACTGGAAGGCCTCGACGGGGTTGTCCAGGGCCTCCGTGAGATTCAGGAAGGCCTTGGCGGAGCGGTCGTAGACCCCCAGCCGGAACCGGTCGGACTCGAAGCGTGGGACCTTCTGGAACTTGTAGGCGATCCAGCGGCCATCCGGCGAATACCGGGGCGCGCCGTCGGCGGCCGGGTTGGCGCCGGTGATGCAAACGGGGGTGCGGTCGCCGTCCATGCGGATGAGGAAAAGGTCCGTGTTGGTGGACTGGGCCGGATCCGGGCCGTTGGGCGTGGCCACGCACACCTCCCGTCCGTCGGGGGCGACGTCGTAGCCCTGGTCGTAGCCCGGGAAGTCCCGGGGGCCGGAGGTGAGGGCCTTGACCTCGCCGCCCTGGGCGGGGGCGGTGAACAGGTGGGTGTACTGGAAGTCCCGGTACGAGGTCCAGTGGCGGTACAGCAGTCCGTCGGCCAAATGGGCCTGGACGGGCCCCTTCTCGAGCTTGTCGGCCATGGTCTTGTTCCGGGCCTCGTCCGCCAGGGCCTCCGGGAAGACCGTGGACTGGAAGAAGAGGGTCGTTCCCACCACGAGGGGGTCCGCGATGCCCGGGCCGAAGGACGTCACCTGCCGGGCTTCCCCGCCGGCCATGTCCAGGCGCCACAGCTGGGAGCCCTCCCCCCGGTTGGAAACGAACGTGAAGGACCGGCCGTCGGCGGACCAGCGGGGGTAGGTGTCCGAGCTGCCCGCTGAGGTCATCTGGCGCACGGAACCGGTCTTCAGGTCCGCCATCCACACGTGGGTGGCCCGGGTCGACCGGCGCAGGTCCTGGCTGGCGACCTCGAAGAGGAGCCGGGAACCGTCCGGCGACAGGGCCAGGTGGGCCACGTCCTTGAGGCGGTAGAGGTCCTCGATGGAAAAGGCCCGCGGCGCGGCGGCGAGCCAGGGGCAGAGGAGAAGGGGCAGGGCGGTGCGGAGGATGTTCACGGGACTCCCAGGATGCTTCCAGGTTCCTGAAACTTCCGGCCGGACACAAGGGAAAGGTGGGGCGAGAAGCGGGCGGACGTACGGCCAAATACGAAGCGGCCCCCGAAGGGGCCGCGTCGCCGGGGCGGGGAGGCCTCAGGCCTTGGCGCCCACGTGGAAGGTGTCGGGCAGGAGGCACATCCCGATCAGCACCAGTTGGCTGCCCACGAACAGGAACAGCCAGAGGAAGGCCGCGTCGGTGAACCCGTAGGAATGGAGCCCCACGCCCAGCATGTTCACGCCGAACCAGGACAGGCTGGTGATGATGTTGCCGAAGATGGCGCAGGCCATGAGGCCCCGCTCGCGGATGTAGCCCGCCCAGCGCGCGTGGAGGATGACGGCGTTCCACAGGACGATGAGCAGCGCGCCGTTCTCCTTGGGGTCCCAGCCCCAGAACCGGCCCCAGGACTGGTCGGCCCAGATGCCGCCCAGCACCGTGCCCACGAAGCTGAAGAGCAGGGCGAAGCAGACGATGCCGTAGGTCATGTCCGCGAGGACCTTGGTGGTGGCCTCGTCGCGGTTCCTGCCGAAGATCTTGCGCAGGGTGAAGGCGATGGCGATGGCCCCGGCCAGGAAGGTGGCGCTGTAGCCGATGGTGATGGTCACCACGTGCGTGGCCAGCCAGAAATTGGAGTCCAGCACGGCGCGCATCATCTCCATGGTGTCCCCCTCCATGGCGAGGTGGTGGGCGATGATCAGCGAGACGAACCCGGAGGCCGAGCCCACCGCGGTCGCGAAGCCCCGGCGGTACATCCGCTCCAGCACGATCGCCAGGATCACCGCGCCCCAGCCCACGAAAACGGCCGAGGAGTAGAGGTTGGTGACCGGGGGCCGCCCCTGGAGGATGACGCGGGAGGCCAGGCCCAGGGTGTGGATGATGGCCGCGCCCCACATGAAGGAGAAGGCCCCTTCCTGGAAGAACTCGCGCCGGCCCAGCCAGGAGAAGAAGATCCCGCCCAGGGCCAACAGGTAGAAGATCATGCCGATGTAGAAGGGCTCCACTCGGTTGAAGAGCAGCTCGGAGCCCGCGTGCCTCAGGGCCTCGGGGCGGGCGGCGCTCACCAGGTGGGCGAGGTCGGAGGCGGCGGCGTTGAAGGAGGCCGCGTCGCCCACGGTGTAGGCGGCGCCGGCCCGGGCCAGGGGCACCAGGCCGGGGTGCACGTTGCCCGCGGCGGCGTTGTCCAGGGCGGTGCCCACGGAGATCCAGGCGTCCGGGTCCTGCCCGGCGAGGGGGGCCAGGGGCTTGAACAGCGCGAGCTCAGCCAGGGCCCGGTGGCGCGCGGGGGCGTCGGGGGACTGGAGGGTCTGGAGCTCCATGAAGAGCCCCGGGGTGTCCATGAGCTGCATGGAGTTGCGCAGGCCGTGGTACTTCTCCAGCCGGCCGTAGAGTTTCACCACCGCGGACTGGAAGCGGGAGCGCTTGATGCCCTCGACGCCCATGGCCATCTGGGCCTGCTTCACGATCTCGTCGATGTGGGGCGAGAGGGTTGCGAAGCTGAAGCGCCGCTGGGTGCTCTGGGCCATGCCCATGAGGCCCAGCACGTCCGGGTCGTCGATGCTGAAGATGGGCTGCTGGTCGGCCACGGCGGGACGGAACATGACGTCCAGGATCCACTCGTCGGGGCTGAGGGTGCGGTTCTCGAAGCGGATGGTCTGGCGCTCCTGGATGACCAGGATGGCGTTGCGCGCCACCGAATCCAGAGGCTTGACGCGCCCGCCCTCGAGCACGGGCATGCGGCAGAACTTCTCGATCTCCATGCCGCGCACGGGACGCGGGGGGAGCATGACGAAGAGGGCCGCGGCCAGGGTGAGGACCGCGGGCAGCCACTTGGCGAGGCGGTTGAGGTTCATGCCATCACCTCCTTGGTTTCATTGCGCTTCTTCATGGAACGGCGGAGGGTGATCCCGAAGTGGATGAGCAGGCCCAGGGTGATGAGCGAGCAGGAGATGTAGGGAATCAGCCACCCGGGGTTCCGCACCACCTGGAGGATGCTGAGCTGGTCGCCCTTGCCGAAGCTGGCCTGGTAGAAGGCCATGCCGTCGTAGCGCAGGGGCTGGTTCATGGAGATGAGCACGTCCCGCTCCTCGCCCCGGACCGGGTCCGAGATGTGGACGAGGCTGGAGAAGTTCTTGGGGATCTGGGTGCCGGGGTAGACGTCGTGGCTGAACTTCTTGAGGGTGATGGAATAGGGCAGGTAGTACCGGCGGTTGTGGATGCCGAGGGTGTAGGTGCGGCCCTCGTGGATGAAGCTCTGGGGGGCGCCGATGCCGTTGGAGGCCAGCCAGGTGCCGTAGCTGATGCCTCCGGCCAGGGGCTCCACGACGGCCGTGACCATGTTGACCTCGGTCTCGGTGGCGGCCAGCGGGGCCTCGACGACCTTGACGGCCGCGCCCACGCCCTGGGTGGCCAGGGCCGGGGGATCCCCGGGGCCCAGGCGGGTGAGGGTGGCGTTGGGGAAGAATTTCTTCACCCGGATGGTGAGGGGCGTGCCGGGCAGGGGCACGTCCTTGCCCTTGGCCAGGAGGCTCTCGGGCACGCCATAGGCCTGGGGCCGCTGGGGGTCCGTGACGTCGGTGACGGTCAGCTCGTAGTCCCGGGGGCTCTCCAGCCAGTTCACGGTCTGGCCGTTCTCGATGGACATGTTCGTTTCCACCTGGAAGGCGCCGGTGGAGAACTCCCCGGCGATCAGCAGGATCAGGCCGCCGTGGGCCAGCCAGAGCCCGCACTTGTTCCAGTTCAGTTCCAGCCGCCGGATGCCGGCCAGGCTGAGGTTGAACACGAGCACCAGGCCCACCAGGGCCCCGCCGGGGAAGATGGGCAGGGGGAACGGCAGTCCCGGGAAATAGCGCCAGACCAGGAACGAACGCATGTAGACCTTGGTGGCCCCGAAGGTTCCCAGGTCGGTCTGGGCCAGGGTGCACAGGACGACCAGGGCCATCAGCAGCACCATGGACACGATGGTGACCTGCATGGATGACAGGCCTTTCCAGAAGCGGAGCGCGAAGGTCTTAATCAAGGTGGAGGCTCTCCAGGTAGCGCATGAAGTCGGGTCTGGCCTTGGCCACGGGAGCGGCGTCGCCCAGGAGCTTGAGGAACCAGGTGCCGCCGTCCTTGGTGGTGAGGGAACCCACGACCATCCGGGTCTGGGTCTGGCCCTGGCTGGTGAAGTCGAAGACGGCCACGGCGCCCGCCTTGCTCTTGACGGTCTGGCGGGAGGCGGCGAGGGCCTTGTCGTCCATGGGCTCCAGGCCGATCTGCCCGCGCCAGCGGTTCACGTTGGCCAGTTCACCCCCGGCCTGCCCGGGCAGGCACACCACCGAGACCTCGACCTTGCCGGGGCCGGGCGGGTTGAGGGTCGCGAAGCGCATGCCGTTGCCCGGCGTCTCGGTCCAGCCCTTGGGCAGGGTCCAGTGGAGGGGGCTTGAGGGCGTCGGCGGCAGGGGCACCTCCCCGGACATGCCCGCGGGCGGGGCGGCCGGGGCGGTACCGGGCGCGGCCGTGACGGGAACCGGGGCCGAGCGGCTCACCTGGTCCCGGTTGCAGCCGGTGTAAAGCATCGCGCAGGCAGCCAGCACCGCGCAGGCGCCGATGGGCGGCCTCAGGGAAGGGGTAGGCATGGTGACATCTCCAAGGAAACGACCTCGGATCCAAGCATAACCGGACTGGTCCCATATCCGGCCGGCGCGCCCTGGAATGTGATTCAGATCTTCTCTGCGATCTTGAGGACCGCGTCGCTGAGCTGCACCTTGGCCGTCTTCAGGTTCGCGGTGTTGAGGATGAGCTTGGGCCGGCCCCCGTCCTCGACGATGAGGACCGAGGCGCTGGAGGCCAGGTCCCGCTTGTTGGTGATGACGAGGCGGCCGAACTGCTTCATGGTCTTGGCGATGTTGGGGTTGGTCACCCAGCAGATGGGGGCGGACGAATCCACGACGATGCCCTGGGCCTCGAGGGCCGCCTTGAGGGCGGCGTCGTCGCAGGAGATCTTGTTGGTTCCGCTGGAGGCGATGATGGCCTTCAGGAACTTGGCTTCCACTTCCGGCGACAGTTCCGCGCGGACCGTCAGGGACGCCACGGCGGCGGCGGCGAGGAGGAACGACTTGGTGTAGTTCATGGCTTCCTTTCGTGGAGACACGGGTACGGAGCTTCCCCCATTTAGCGGATCGCCCTGACCCCGGTCGCGGGAACCTTCCCTCCCCGAGAGCTAGGGTCGGTCTCCATAATCTTAATTAATCAGGGAAATGGGAACAATCTTTTTATCCTGCCTGCTTTTTCACAGGCCCTAAGATCGGAGATCCCCCAGGTTCCTCCACAGGGACACCACCAGGATGCCCAGGCCCAGGCCCATCAACCCGTGGGCGAGGCCATAGGTGCCCGCCCTAAGCGCATGGTTGGAAAACATGAATTGATCATTAAGGATGGCCAGATCATGGGTGCCGTGGCGCACGCCCAGCACCCGGTGGTAGCCCTTGAAGAGCATGAGCAGGATCGTGAGCACCGCGCCGGGGAGGTACAAGGCGGAAGTCCATGCGAGCGAGCGTTCGGAAACGGCCTTCCCGCCCAGCAACAGGGAAAGGTGGACCATCCAGGCGAAGGCCAGCGGCAGGAGCACGCCCACCAGGAAGGCGTGGCCGTGGACCAGCGCCAGGGTGAGGAGGAACTCCAGGTGGGCCCCGGCGGGCACCTCGGGGGAGATGAGCACTTTCTTCCCGGACTCCTGGAAGGAGATGCCGGCCAGCAGGGCCACCCCGATCATGATCAGGGCGAAGCGCAGGTGGAGGCGGCAGAACCGCCGGTAATGGTCGGGAAGGCTCACGGGGACTCCTGGGTCGGTGCGCGTCGCGGGACGGACATCGTTGGGATTCTGGGGTAGCACGTGACCAATATCAAGGTGCCGGCCCGGGTTCCGTCGGATACTGGACCCGTATTCTTTCCGCCCCCGGCTGGGGGCGGAAGTCTTGTCCTCCCGCTTTCCTTTTTCCTGGTGGCCCATGCTCGGGATCTCGCGACAGACCGATTACGCCGTTCGGGTGGTGCTGCACCTGGCCTGTCTGGAGAAGGGCGCGCAGGTGTCCATCGCCGAGATCTCGGAATCCCGGGGCCTGCCCATGCCCTTCGTGCGCCGGCTCATCAAGCCCCTGGTCACCCGGGGTATTCTCGTGTCGGCCCGGGGCTCCTCGGGCGGCATCCGCCTGGCCAGGCCCGCCGGCGAGATCTCGCTGCTGGAAGTGGTGCGGGCCATGGAGGGCGGTCTGGCCCTCAACCATTGCGCCGACGCCGACAAGGGCTGCCCCCTTTCCCACAGCTGCCCCGTGGAGTCGGTGTGGGTGGGCGCCACCGGCGTCCTGGAGCGCCACCTGGAGAAGGTCCGCTTCGACGACCTGGCCGTGGGTCCCCAGGGTCATGTGGTGGCCCATCAGCGCATGCAAGGCGGAGCCGCCGCGGTGGGCCAGGCCTGACCCCGGCTCTTCAGCCATAGCCGCAGGCCGGGGTCGGGACCCGGGCATGCTTCGCTCCGCGCCGGGGCGAACGGAATGGGCTGTACGCCGGTGATGCAGGGGATGGAAAGGATGAAGAAAGGCATGGGGCCTCGTCTTGGCCTCTCCGTGGGGTTTTCGTTCGGGGGCATGCGGGGCTCCGGGGCTTGCCCTGAGTGCGGGGGAGAACGGGGCCGCAGGACCGATTGAGGCCCGGGCTTGAGGGTGTATGCAAATGAGTCTCAATAGAAAAAAATAGGTCAAAATTGAACGATTCAAGGGTCGATTTTTAATTTTTATTTACTGTAATACCTTGGCTTAATAAAAACATTACCAAAAACATCACAAATGTGACAAAAGGGTCTTGTGAACTAGTGGATGTTTCCAGCAGGATAGGACATCGCAATCACGAGGTAACCGATGGAGTGCTGGTCCCTGACCGGATACGCCGCGACCTCCGCCACGGGGTTTCCCTGCCCCGGGGGGGGAGCGACATGGAAATGACGTGGATAGCCATCGCCGCGAGCCTCGCGATGGGCCTTTCCGCGGCCTTCCTCTTCGTGTTCGCGGTGCGGCGCGGGTGGTTCAAGGACATCGAGGACGCGAAATACCAGGTCTTCTGGTCGGACAGGAACGATTCCAAGGATTCAACGAGGGAGGCTGCTGATGGCGGTCAATCTGAAAAGAAGTAGTGGGGGAGGCACCCAGGTGGCGGTCTCCCGCCGCAGGATGCTGGCCTGGATCGCCGGCACGGGCCTGGTCGGCTCGGGGGTCCTGAGCGCCATCTCCAATTTCGTCTTCATCAAGCCCAGGGCTACGTACGGCCAGCCCCAGCGCTTCAGCATCGGCAAGCCCGAGGACTTCCCCCCGGGCACCCGCATCGCCCTCGAGACCCGCCGGATCTGCGTGGTGCGCGAAGGCAACCGGCTCGCGGCGCTCAGCACCACCTGCACCCACCTGGGCTGCATCGTGGGCCTGGCCGACACGGGCTTCGCCTGCCCCTGCCACGGATCGCGCTTCGACGGCGACGGCACGGTCACGGGCGGCCCCGCCCCGCGCCCCCTCCCCTGGTACAAGGTCACGCTGGCTCCCAACGGGGAGATCGAAGTGGACAAGGATACCGAGATCACCCCCGGGAGCTACCTGACGCTATGAGCAAAGAGACGGCAAGCCCCTCCCTCCTGACCGCGGTGAAGGAACTGCCGGGGAACGTGTGGAAGTCCCTCTTCCGCAATCCCCTGCCCACCAACGACCTGGAACGTTCCAGCACCAGCTTCACCAACTTCTTCCTGCACATCCACCCCGTGAAGGTGCACAAGAACACCCTGCGGCCCCTGTACACGCTGGGCCTGGGGCTGGTGTCCTTCTTCCTGTTCGTCATCCTGGTCGTCACCGGGATCCTGCTGATGTTCTACTACGTGCCCAGCACGGCCCAGGCCTACGACCGCATGCTGGACCTGCGGGGCTCCGTGGCCTTCGGCACCATCCTCCGCAACATGCACCGGTGGTCCGCCCACGGCATGGTCGCGGTGGTGGTCATGCACCTCTGCCGCGTGTTCTTCACGGGCTCCTACAAGAAGCCCCGGGAGTTCAACTGGGTGCTGGGCGTCGTGCTCCTGCTGCTCACGCTCCTCATGAGCTTCACCGGGTACCTGCTTCCCTGGGACCAGCTGGCCTTCTGGGCGATCACCGTGGGCACGGCCATCGCCGGGTACGCGCCGGTCATCGGCAAGGACATCCAGTTCCTCCTCATGGGCGGATCCACCGTGGGGCAGGAGGCGCTTCTGCGCTTCTACGTCCTCCACGTGGCCGTGCTCCCCGCCACCCTGACCCTGGCCATCGCCATCCACTTCTGGCGCATCCGCAAGGACGGCGGCCTTTCCCGGCCTGCCGACGCCGACCCCACCCCGCCCATGGAGATGATGGGCGCCCTGGCCGGCGCCAAGCCCTCCCTGCCGGAAGGGAAGAAGACCTACGGCCTCCAGGGCCTGGTGCGCGGGCCCCTCACCAAGGTGAACAACATTCCCGACAACACCGTGTTCTCCTGGCCGAACCTGTTCATGTCCGAGTTGTTCGTGTTCGTCATGACCCTCGCGGTGATCCTGGTGCTCGCGCTGCTCTTCAACGCGCCGCTGGAAGAGCCGGTGAACGTCATGCATCCGCCCAATCCCGCCAAGGCGCCCTGGTACTTCCTGGGTCTCCAGGAGATGGTCTCCTACTCCGCCTTCTGGGGCGGCATCGGGGTTCCGGGCATCTTCGTGGGCCTGCTGCTCCTGGCGCCCTACCTGGACCGCTCCCCCAAGGGGGTGGGCGTCTGGTTCTCCCGGGACCGCCTCCTGGCCAACACCATCTTCCTGACCTTCCTGGTGGCGAACATCATCTTCGTCATCATCGGAACGTTCTTCCGCGGTCCCAACTGGGCCTTCGTTACCCCTTGGTGAGGACCAACCCATGAGATTCGCACTCGCCGTCGGAACCTTCCTGATCCTCGTGATCCACGGGGTGATCCTCTACAACCAGTTCTCCCACAAGTGGGAGGCGCACCAGATCGCATATTTCAACCAGGCCAAGGCCATGGCCAAGGGCGACGCCGAAAGGGCCTCCCTGGAGGCGCGGAGCCCGCGCATCGAGCAGAACGTGGTGGCCGACTTCGGGGAGACCCGGGTGGACCGCTGCATCACCTGCCACATCGCCGCGGACGATCCCCGGTTCTCCACCTACCAGCAGCCCCTGAAGACCCATCCCTATTCCCTGGCCATGGGCGACGTCCAGAAGAACGGGAGGTGGGAGCGCCGGCACAAGTTCAGCGAGTTCGGCTGCACGGTGTGCCACGACGGCCAGGGCCGGGGACTCAGCCCCCGGGACGCCCACGGCGAGGACGAATACTGGCCCGATCCCCTCCTGGGCGCCGCCGTCCAGGAGAACTGGCGCAAGGAGTTCGTGCCCATGCTCAGGGGCAAGGAATTCCTGGAGGCCAACTGCGCCCAGTGCCACACCTCCCCGGCCTTCGCCGGCACGCCCACCGTGCGCCGCGGCATGGACCTCTACTACGCCAGCAACTGCTACGGCTGCCATCGCATCGAGGGCCTCTCGGACGGCACCATCGGCCCCGACCTCACCGAGGTGGGCCGCAAGTTCAAGGTCGACTACATCTACGCCCGCATCAAGGATCCCAAGTCCGTGCTGGCGACCTCCATCATGCCCAAGTTCAACATGCTCACGGACCAGGACATCCGCGCCCTGGTGATCTTCCTCAAGAGCCGCAAGGGCAAGAACTTCTCCGAGACGGAGATGGACCGCTACCGCCTGCGGGCCACGGGAGGCGCCGAACTGGTCCAGGCCCACATCAAGCCCGTGCAGATCAACCCGGCCCAGATGGCCAGGCAGGGCGAGCAGCTGGTCCTCGACCGCGCCTGCACCGCCTGCCACAAGCTGGGCGCCAAGGACGGCGCGGTGGCCCCCGACCTCACCTTCGAGGGGCTCCTGAAGGACCCCGCGTGGCTGGACGCGCACTTCCGCAACCCGCGCTCCACCATGCCCGACTCCATCATGCCGGCGTTCCGGTTCACCGAACCCGAATTCAAGGCCATGACGGCCTACCTGTCGGGCCTGAAGACGGTGCCGGCCATGCCGACCCCCGAGGCCACCTACAAGGCCCTGTGCCTACGCTGCCACGGGGACAAGGGCAACGGCCTGGGGCCCATCGCCGAGCACCTGGATCCCGCGCCCCGCGACTTCACCAAGGCGGCCTTCATGAACTCCAAGCCCATGGACCGCCTCGTGGCCTCCGTGCGCAAGGGCGTCGACGGCACCTCCATGCCCGCCTGGGAGCGGATCCTCGACGACCGGCAGGCCAAGGCCCTCCTGGACTACATCCAGACGGCCTTCGTGAAGGAGCCCCGCCAGGAGCCCAAGGCCCGGAACCTGCCCGCCGCCAACCCGGTGGCCTCCAGCCCCGAGTCCATCGCCCGCGGCGAAGCCACCTTCGTGAACCGGTGCGCCGGCTGCCACGGCCGCAAGGGCGACGGCAAGGGCCCCAACAGCCTGGACATCCTTCCCAAGCCCAGGAACCTGCGCAACGCCTTCTTCCTGTCCAGCGTGAGCGACACGCGGCTGTTCGACTCCATCCTCTACGGCGTGCAGGGCACGGCCATGCCGTCCTGGATCGACTACGGCCTGAGCAACAACGATGTGGGCGACCTCGTGAATTTCCTCAGGAACCTCAATCCCAAACCCAAGGGGGGCCAGAATGCAGGAACAATTTAGCCGCGCGGAGTCCGGAGGCGCCGCCCCGGGGGCCATCATCCACGAGGACACGACGGTCAAGTGGTTCGTGGTGAGTTCCATCTGCTACTTCTTCATCGTCGGCATCATCGCCCTGGTCATCGCCGCCAAGTTCGTCTGGCCCGACCTCATGGGCACCACCGCCTGGCTCACCTACGGCCGTCTGCGGCCCCTGCACGTGAACGGCATGCTCTTCGGGTGGCTCCTGGCCGCCGACATGGGCCTCACCTACTACATCGTGCCCCGGCTGTGCGGCGTGAAGATCTGGAGCGAGAAGCTCGGGGTGGCCACGGGCATCCTGTGGAACGTCATCATCCTCGGCGCCGTGGTAAGCCTGCTCCTGGGCCGCAACAAGGGCTTCGAGTACGGCGAGCTGGAGATGAGCCTGAGCGTGCTGGTGGTGGTGGCCTGGCTCATGTTCACCGCCAACATCCTCATGACCGTCTTCCAGCGGAAGTACCAGGCCATGTACGTCTCCATCTGGTACTTCATGGGCTGCCTGCTCTGGACCGCCTTCGTCTACCTGACGGGCAACTTCGCCACGCTGCTCGCCACCGGCGTGAACCAGGCCAACCTGAACTGGATGTACGTGCACAACGCCGTGGGCCTGATCTTCACGCCCGTGGGCCTGGGCATCGCCTACTACTTCATTCCCCGCACCTCCAACACGCCCCTGTTCAGCCACAAGCTGAGCATGGTGGGCTTCTGGTCCCTGGCCTTCGTCTACGTCTGGACCGGCGCCCACCACATGCTCCACGGGCCCATCTCCCAGTGGCTCCAGACCATCGCCATCGCCTTCAGCCTCATGCTCCTGGTGCCCGTGTGGGCCGTGGTCTACAACCTCATCATCACGATGAAGGGCCAGTGGCACCAGCTGCGCGACAAGGTCGAGCTCAAGTTCCTCATGTCCGGCGTGGTGTTCTACCTGCTCACCTGCTTCCAGGGCCCCATGCACAGCCTGCGCACGGTCAACGCCATCGTCTCCAAGACGGACTGGATCCCCGGCCACGCCCACATGGCGGTGCTGGGAGCCTTCAGCTTCTTCGCCATCGCGGGAACGTACTACGCCGCGCCGCGGGTGTTCGGCAAGCTCCTCCATTCCGTGGCCCTGGCCAACTGGAGCTACTGGATGATCATGATCGGCGGGCTCGGATTCTTCACCACCCTGTGGCTGGGCGGGTTCTGGCAGGGCTGGCAGTGGAACAACGTCTCCATCCCGTTCATCGACACGGTCGTGGCCCTCAAGCCCATCTGGACCGTGCGGTTCATTTCCGGCGTGATGATCTTCGTCGGCATCGTGATGTTCGCCTACAACATCATGGCCACCGTCCTCGGCCCCGAAACCGAGGCGGCCGCGTAGCGGCCAGAAAGGAGCGAACATGTTGAGAAAAGCCGACACCTCCGCCGTCTGGGCCATCGTCGCGTCCCTCGTCCTCTTCTTCATCGGGGGCCTGCTCACCACCGTGGTGCCCCCCATGGTGGACAAGAGCTGGGGCAAGCCCTTCGCCAACGCGGACCCCGCCAAGGGCCCCACCGGGACCCTGGTGAGGCTCAACGCCCAGCAGCAGCTGGGCCGTGACATCTACGTGCGCGAAGGGTGCTGGTACTGTCACACCCAGCAGATCCGAACCCTGCTCGCCGACACCAAGCGCTACGGGTGGAAGGGCGTGGACGCCCCCATCTCCACGCCCGACGAATTCGTCTACGACACGCCGCACATGTTCGGCACCAAGCGCACCGGTCCGGACCTCGCGCGGGTGGGAGGCCGCTACGACACCCAGTGGCACCGCACCCACTTCCGGAATCCCCGGGATCTGGTCAAGGGCTCGATCATGCCGGCCTTCCCCTGGATCGTCGCGGACCCCAAGGAGTTCCCGGCCCTGGTGGCCTACCTGCAGACCCTGGGCCGCGCCAAGGACTGGCGCCCCTCCAACGACTACGAGAGGTAGCCATGGACTACACCTGGCCCAGCGTCTACTTCGCCTACCTTTTCTTCTTCCTGATGTTCGCCCTGGCGGTCTTCTTCTTCGTCAAGACCGCCCGGGACGGCTACTGGGGCAAGGACGGCGAGGACATCAAGTACCGCATGCTCGAGGACGGCGATCAGAGGAGAACCCATGAGTGAGCAGAAGGAAGAGCTCAAGGACTACGCGGGCGGCTGGATCATGGAGAAGCAGGGCACCGACTTCCCCTTCTTCCTCAAGCTGGCCTTCCCCATCATCGGCCTGGGGTGCGTGGCCTACATCGTCCTCCAGATGATGGGCGACGTGGGCCACGCCACCCGCGGGACCTTCGTGCAGCAGTTCAACAAGGTCAGCCAGACCAGCCCCGTCCTGCAGTACGTCGTGGCCGCCCTGGCCCTGGTCTACGTCCTCATCATGGCCGTGTACACCTTCCGGTCCGTCAAGGAGCATTAGAGCCGTGGATATGGGGAATTGGCAGCTCAGGGTTCCGGACGACTCCCAGTACTGGCTGGAGATGGTCAAGTGCCAATACGCATGCCCGGTGAACACCGACGCCTGCGCCTACGTGACCGCCATCGCCGAAGGCCGGTACGAGGACGCGTACCGGGCCGCGAGGGCCACCAACCCCTTCGCGTCCATCTGCGGCCGGGTCTGCGGGGCCCCCTGCGAGGCGAGCTGCCGCAGGGGTTCCCTGGACGAGCCCGTGGCGATCCGCGCCCTCAAGCGGTTCGTCACGGACACGTTCGGGCCCGAGACGGGCGACTACACGAAGTACAAGGAGGGCTGCGACCAGCGCATGCTGCCCGCCAACCGGGGCGACTACGAACGGGTCGCCGTCGTGGGGGCCGGCGTCTCCGGCCTTACCGTGGCCCACGACCTGGTGCAGGTGGGCTACAAGGTCACCGTGTTCGAGGCGGACGCCAAGCCCGGGGGCATGCTCATGACGGGCGTCCCGGTCTTCCGGCTGCCCCGGGACCTGGTGAACCACGAGATCGGGGCCATCCTTTCCATGGGCGTGGAACTCAAGTGCAACATGAAGCTGGGCCGGGACTTCACGATCCAGCAGCTGCGCGACCAGGGCTTCAAGGCCATCTTCCTGGGCGTGGGGCTTCCCAACGGGCGCAAGCTGTCCCTGCCCGGCGGGGACGCCCGGGGCGTCTACGACGGCATGGAGTTCCTGCGGGCCTTCAACGACGGCAGGCCCCTGGAACTGGGCCGGCGGGTGATGGTCGTGGGCGGCGGCAACGTGGCCTATGACGTGGCGCGCAGCGCCCTGCGGCCCCTGGACGCCTCCGAGGAGGACCAGGTGCGGGAGGCCATGGGCCACGACGAGAAGGTGGCCTACGACGTGGCGAGGTCGGCCCTGCGCATCTCGGGGGACAAGGAGATCCACCTCATGTGCCTGGAGTCCCTCGAGGAGATGCCCGCCGACAAGGTGGAGATCCACGAGGGCGCCGAGGAGGGCATCCACCTCCACAACCGCCGGGGCCCCAAGGAGATCGTCGTCGAGAACGGCAAGGTCAAGGCCATGCGCACCGTGAAGTGCCTGTCGGTCTTCAACGAGGAGCGTCGGTTCGCGCCGACCTTCGACGAGGCGGCCCTGGAGGACATCCCCGTGGACACGGTGATCTTCGCCATCGGCCAGGCTTCGGACCTGACCTTCCTCTCCGAGGCCGACGGCGTCCAGACCGAGCGCGGCCTCATCAAGGTGGACAAGGAGACCTACCAGACCACCGCCCCCGACGTCTTCGCCTGCGGCGACATCGCCCACGGCGCCCGGCTCTTCATCGACGCCATCGCCTCGGCCCACACCGCCGCCCGCAGCATGCACGACTTCCTGCGGGGCACCCGCACCGACGTGGTGGTGCGCAAGCGCTGGGAGCCCGCCGTGTACACCATGGCCGAGGGCTGGCACCGGGAGGAGCGCTGCAACGCCCCGGTGCTCGACAGTGGCCTGCGGGCCGCCTCCACGGAGATCGTGGAGCTGAGCTACCCCGAGGAGATGGCCCGGCGCCAGGGGGCCCGCTGCCTCCGGTGCAACATCAACACGGTGTTCGACACCTCCACCTGCATCGCCTGCAACGGGTGCGTGGACGTGTGCCCCGAGGACCTCATCAAGCTGGTGGGTCTCAGCCGCCTCAAGGACGAGGACGCCTGGCTCAAGCTGGAGCAGGCCGGCGCCGGCATCCCGTTCGAGGCCTACCGGGCCATGTCCATGGAGGAGAAGGACGAGCTGGGCGGGATCATGCTGAAGGACGAGAGCACTTGCATCCGCTGTGCCATGTGCGCCTCCCGGTGCCCGACGCACGCCATTCTCATGAAACGCTTTGTGCATTACAAGGAATGCGTCACCGTGCCCAGCCCGAACCCGCGAATCCTGTACCGCCGATGAACACGCCGGTCCCTCCCGCGCGGCACTGGCTCCTGGCCGAGAAGCGCCCGGCGCTGCCCCCCCCGGGGCGGGGTCACCGCCCCCTCCGGAAGCTGATCCACCTGGCGTGCTTCCTGGTGTTCCTGGCGCTGCCCTTCGCCAACGTCATGCGCTTCGACATCCCGAGGCAGCGGTTCTTCTTCGCGGGCTTCGAGGTGCTCATCAGCGAGTTCAGCATCCTCTTTTTCGCGCTGATGTTCCTTATGTTCGTCATCGCGGTGGTGGCGATCATGTACGGCCGCGTCTACTGCGGCTATGCCTGCCCCCAGATGATCTTCAGCGAGGCAAGCACGGCCGTGGAGGCCTGGACGGCCGGCCTTGCCCGGAGGTGGGCCGCCGGGCCCCGGGCCCGGAAGCTCCTGGGCAGGGGCCTCTTCCTGGCCATCCTGGCGGCGGCCTCCGTGTTCCTGGCCTTCGTCTTCATGTCGTATTTCATCGAGCCCCGGGACCTGCTGCACCGGCTCCTGCGCCTGGACCTGGTCTCCACCGGGGGCATCCTGGGGGCCTCGGTGACCCTGCTGACCTTCCTGGACTTCACCCTGGTCAAGCAGACCTTCTGCACCACCGTCTGCCCCTACGGCTATTTCCAGGGCCTGCTGCAGGACCGGCACTCCCTCCTGGTGGCCTACCAGGACGGAACCGGCGCCTGCATCGACTGCAAGAAGTGCGTGCGCGTCTGCGAGATGGGCATCGACATCCGCAAGGGGCCCTACCAGATCGAGTGCGTCCACTGCGGCGACTGCATCGACGCCTGCGACGAGGTGCTGGCCAAGGTGGGCCACCCCGGCCTCATCCACTACTCCTGGGGCGGGGCGGTGCCCTCGGGCACTGCCGAGCCCTGGTACCGGCGCTGGGGTCTGCGCGACCCCAAGCGTTTCGTGATCCTCTTCGTGATGGTGGCCTACCTCTCGGCCCTGGGCCTGACCCTGTACCTGCGCAAGCCGGTGCTCATGCGCCTCACGCCGGACCGCACGACCCTGTACACGCTGCTTCCGGACGGCAGCGTGGCCAACCGGGTCCGCATGAACCTGGCCAACCGCTCGCCCAGGGCCGTGGAGATCCGGGTCTGGGTGGAAGGCCTCGCCGGCGCCCGGGTTCTGCTGGACCGCAACCCCCTGACCCTGGCCCCCGGCGCGGCCCTGGAGCGGACCTTCGACATCGCCGCCCCCGCCGGCGGCCAGGAGCTGAACCCGATCCGGGTGGTGATCCAGTCCTCGGACCAGGCCGCCTCCGACGCCGCCGAAATGAACTTCATCATGCCCACGAAGGGGAACTGACCATGGACGAGAAGAGGAAGACCGGCCGGTTCTACCTGACGTTCTTCGGGCTGGTGTGCGCGCTGTTCATCGGCCTCATGGGCTACGTGTACAACCGGGTCTCCCACGTGCACATCGAGATGCTGGACGAGCACGGCAAGCCGGCCACCTCCCGCTGACCATGGCGGCCTGCGACCTCTGCGGCAGCCCCGCGGGAACCGGGTCCTGCTCCAGGACCTTCCTGGAGGTCCCGCGGACCTTCTGCTGCGCCGGGTGCATGAACGTCTACGCGATCCTGGTGGAAAGCGGCGCCGTGGCCGCGGGGGAGGACCTGCGCTCCTCCGAGGTGTACCTCCAGAGCCTCAAGCTCGGTCTCATCGCCGCCGCGGAGGAGGGCCGCCCTCCCATCCCCGAGGGCGCCGAGACCCGGGAGGAGCTGTTCCAGGTCACGGGCATGTGGTGCGCGTCCTGCGCGTGGCTGGTGGAGCACGCCCTGGCCCGGGAGTACGGCGTGGTCAGCGCCGACGTCCTGTTCACTTCGGACCTCCTGAAGGTCCGGTACTGCCCCCAGTACCTGCCGCCGGGCGTCATCCCGGACCGGGTGGCCTCCCTGGGGTACCGGGCGCTGCCCTTCGGGGCCGAGGGGGACCGTGCGGGGTGGCAGGACCTGCTCCTGCGCCTGGGCATCGCCTTCGGCATGTGGATGAACGTGATGCTCTTCAGCCTGGTGGTGTACGCCTCGTTCTTCGAGGGCATCGCCGAGGGGGCGCGCCGGGCGGTGCCGTTCATCCTCATGGGGCTGGCCCTGCCGGCGGTGACGTACTCGGCCTGGCCCATCCACCGCCTGGCCTGGCTGGGGATCCGGCAGGGGCGCCTGCGGCTGGAGGCGCTCATCTCCACGGGCGTCCTGGCCGCCTTCGCGTACAGCTCCGTGCAGGCGTGGCTGGGCGGGCGCCACTACTACTTCGACACCGCCTGTGCCATCGTCACGCTCATGCTCCTGGGCAAGGCCCTGGAGCGCTCCGCCAAGGAGCGCAGCGCCAGGGCCATCGCCCTCCTGCACCGGCTCCTGCCCCGCAAGGCCCGCGTCCGCGTGGAGGGCGAGGAGCGCTTCGTGGCCATCGAGGCCCTGGAGCCCGGCATGGTCTTCCTGGTGAAGGCCGGGGAGCGCATTCCCGCCGACGGCGTGGTGGTGGCGGGGTCCTCCACGGTGGACGAATCGGTGCTCACCGGCGAGTCCGAACTGCGCCTCCGGGAGCCGGGCGACGTGGTGGCCTGCGGCAGCCTCAGCGCCTCCGGCGTGCTGGAGGTGCGGGTAACCCACGCCTCCGAGGACTCCTCCCTGGCCCGGATCGTCAAGTCTGTGGAGGGGGCCCTGGCCAACCGGAGCCCCCTGGAGCGGGCCGTGGACCGGGTCTCCCGGCTCTTCATACCCTTGGTGCTGATCCTCGCGCTGGGGACCCTGGTGGGCTGCCTCGCCCTGGGCCTGGGGCCCACCACGGCCATGCTGCGCGCCATCTCCGTGGTGGTGATCGCGTGCCCCTGCGCCCTGGGCATCGCCACCCCCCTGGCCACCACCTCGGCGGTGGGCGCCGCCTCCCGCAAGGGCATCCTCATCCGGGACGTGGCCGTGCTGGAGACCTTCCGGAAGGTGGATGCGGTGGTGCTGGACAAGACCGGCACCATGACCGAGGGCGTCTTCAAGGTGCGGGGGGACGCCTTGGAGCGCCTGGACCTGGCCGCCGCCCTGGAGTCCTATTCCGAGCATCCCCTGGGGCACGCCCTGGTGGCCCACGCCCGGGAGAGGGGCGTGGACCCCCTGGATGCCACGGAGCTGGAGATCCTTCCGGGCCTGGGCCTCACGGGCCGGGTGGGCCCCCACCGCGTGGCGCTGGGCAACCGCCGGCTCATGGAACGGGAGGGCGCCGAGCCCACCCCGGCCATGACCGCCCAGGCCTCGGACTGGCAGGGCGAAGGGTATACGGTGGTCTTCGGCGCCGTGGACGGCGAACCCACCGGGGCCCTGGCCTTCGGCGACGCCCCCCGGAGGGACGCCGCGGCGCTCGTGGCGGCCCTCCAGGCCCGGGGCGTCCGCACCATCCTGCTTTCGGGCGACGCCCGGAGCACCACCCTGCACATGGGCCGGCGCCTGGGCGTGGACGCGTGCCTGGGCGAGGTGCCCCCCGCCGAGAAGGCCGAGGCGGTGCGCCGCCTGCAGGCCAAGGGCGCCGTGGTGGCCATGGTGGGCGACGGCGTCAACGACGCCCCGGCCCTGGCCGCCGCCGACCTGGGCATCGCCCTGGGCTCGGGCGCCGACCTGGCCATGCACGCCGCCCCCGTGGTGCTGCTGGGCGGAGGCCTCCTGCGCATCGACGAGACGTTCCGCCTGGCCGGGCGCACCGTGGTGATCATCCGGCAGAATCTGTTCTGGGCCTTCGTCTACAACGCGGCGGGCATCACCCTGGCCATGACCGGCGTGCTGAACCCCATCCTGGCCGCCGGGGCCATGGTGCTGTCGAGCCTCTCGGTGATCGGGAACTCCCTGAGGCTGGGGCGGGGCTGAGCTACGGCTGGGCCGGGCGGATGCGGTAGGCGTACCCGATGGGCACCAGGACCGTGGCCACGACGAGTCCCATGACCACCGGGTTGGCCACCCGGCCCGGGAGCAGGCATGCCGCCAACTGCAGCAGGCCGCCGGCCATGAAGACCCATCCCCCCATGCGGTGGGTTCGCCGCCACACCCCGCGGTCCTCCAGGGTCGGCGGGATGCGGATCCCCACCAGGGCGTTGGGTTCCAGGCGGGGCATCAGGTTGCCGAGCAGGATGAAGAACAGGGCCAGAAGGGCGAGGATGGCCGTGTCCCCGGGGGTGCCCTTCCGCAGGGCGCCGCCCAGGGTCAGGGCCTGGAGGCCGCCCAGGAACAGCACCAGCAGCAGGCGCACCCGGCGCGCCAGGGCGGGGTCCATGGACCGGGCGGCTCGGAAGTCGAAGGGGCCGTTCAGGAACGCCAGCGAGAGGCCGTAGACCAGGGTGATCAGGCCGGGCAGCAGCAGGGCCGCCTGCAGGGGCGAGGCCCACCCGTTGGGTTTGCCGTCCAGGCCCCAGTGCACGGCCACCTGGGCCGGCAGCCGGGGCAGCGCCCACAGGCTGAAAGCCCACAGGGCCCCGATCAGGATCCAGGTGGGCCATTCGCGCTTCAGCTGCAGCCCCTCTTCGCTCACGGGAAGAAGTTCATCATCCATTGCATCGCCTCCTGGAAGACCGTCGTGTGCAGGGTGTAGATCTGCTGCTGCCCCTGGCGCCGCACCCGCACCAGGCCCGCCTGCTTGAGCAGGTTCAGGTGGTGGGAGATGCTGGCCTTGGAAATGTCGAAACCCGCCGCCAGGTCCCCGGCGCTGAGGTCGCCACCCCGCAGCAGATCCAGGATCCGCCGCCGGGTGGGATCGGCCAGGGCCTTGAAGACCAGGGTGCCGGACTCCATCCAGGATGCCTCCGGGTCCCAGTTTAGGCCTATTTAGATGTTTAGCTAAATATCTTTTATTTGCCGGGGGACCGGGTCCCCGGCAGGGAGGAGAGCAGGGCGGCCACGGCCGCCTCGAGTTGCTGGTCCCTTCCGCCGGCCAGGGCCGCGGGTTCGTTGGCCACGTCGAGATCCGGTTCCAGCTGATTGTTCTCGCAGAACTTGCCATCGGGGGTGCGCCAGCCGCCCTGGGGGATGCCGAAGACGAGGGTGGGGTCGATCTGGGGCTCCCACCACACGAAGGTGCCGGTGCCGGGAACGGGCTTGCCCACGGTGGTGCCCAGGCCCTTGAGCTTGTAGGCCACGGGGAAGAGGTGGGCGTCGGAGTAGTTGCCTTCGCTCATGAGGACGATGGAGGGCTTGACCCACTTGAGCAGGGGCTCGTGGCCGTAGGGCAGGCCCCGGGGGATCACGTCGAAGTACTTCTTGCCGCTCAGGAAGTCCGAGAGCTGCTCGTGGATGTTGCCGCCGCCGTTGAAGCGGGTGTCCACCACCAGGGCCTCCCGGGCGCCGTACCGGCCCAGGGCCTCGTCCACCACCGTGCGCATGCTGGCGTCGTCCATGGACCGCACGTGCACGTAGCCCAGGCGGCCCTTGGAGAGGCGGTCGGTCTCCTCGCGGTTCCGCTCAACCCAGCGCCGGTAGAGGAGCTCGTTCTCGCGGCCCGGGGCGAGGGGCTTGACGGGCTCGTCGAAGGCGGTTCCGCCGTCGTCGAAGGTGAGGAGCGTCGCACGGCCGGCGCGGCGGTTCAGCAGGCGCGAGAGGGTCTCCGGGTCGTCCACGGGGGCGCCGTCCACGGCCGTGAGCACGTGGCCGGGCCGCACCCTGCTGGCGTCCAGGTCCACCGGGCCGCCCTTGAGCACTTCGACCACCTTCAGGCCCTTGCCGGCGGGTTCCAGGAACAGGCCCAGGGACGCCGTGGAGGGGGTGTTCACCTGGGGCGGGTTGTAGCGGGCGCCGGTGTGGGAGGCGTTGAGCTCGCCCAGCATCTCGCTCAGCAGTTCCTGGAAGTCGTAGTTGTTGGCCACGGAGGGCAGGAACCGGCGGTAGGCCTCGCGGTACAGCGCCCAGTCGACGCCGTGGAGGTCGGTGACGTAGAACTTCTTCTCCACCTGGCGCCACACGTGGTTGAAGATGTAGGCGCGTTCGGCGGCGCCGTCCTGCAGGAGCTCGGAGGCCACCGGGAGGTCCTCGCGCTTGGCGGTCTCGGGGTCCACCTTGAGCAGCTTGCCGTCGGCGAGCAGGAACAGGGCCTTGCCGTCGGCCGTGGCCTCCAGGGCGGCGCGTTCGGCGCCCACCTTGAGGAGGAGCTTCGTCTCGCGGGTGCGCAGGTCCACCGACCACAGGTCGTAGCCCTTCTCGAACTTCGCGAGGTAGTACATCTTGTCCAGGTTCCGCCCGATCTGGACGCCGCCCATGTCCGTGCTGTGGGTGGACAGGCGGGCCTTGCGGTCCTCCAGGCCGTTCCATTCGATGGCCACGGGTTCGGGCGTGGGCTTGGGGGCGTCCTTGGCCTTCGCCTTGCCCTTCTCCTTCTCCTCGGCTTCCTCCTTCTCCTTGAGCAGGGCGAAGTCCTCCTTGTTCAAGTTGAACCGGTCCCAGGCCTTGCGGGTGAGGAAGAGGCCGTACACGTCCTCGGTGACCCCCTGCTGGGCGATGTTGGTGTTGCCGTCGCGGGTGGAGTACCAGTAGATCATCGTTCCGCCGGGGGCGAAGCGCGGGTCGCCGCAGCCGAAGCCGCTGTGGGAGAGGTTGTGCGCCGTTCCGGAACCGTCCGAGGCCACCAGGGCGATGTCCTTCAGCCAGCCCAGGCCCCGGTCGCAGGCGTACACGATCCACTTGCCGTCGGGCGACCACTGGTAGTCCTGGTCCCCGTCGGCATAGGAGTAGTTGCGGCCTTCGGGCAGCAGGGTGCGAGCCTTGCCGGTGGCCAGGTCCGCCACCTTGATGGAGGTGCGCTCCTCAAGGTAGGCCACCTCCTTGCCGTCGGGGGAGAACAGGGGCTGGAACTCGTCGGCCTTCGTGGCGGCGACGGCCTTCTCCTCCAGCCGGGTGGAGGCGAAGAAGGTGGGTTCCTCCTTGCGCACGATGCGCGTGGTGAAGACGTCCCAGCTGCCGTCCCGCTCGGCGGCGTAGACGAGGGTGCGCCCGTCGGGGCTGAAGCTCACGCTGCGCTCGTGGCCGGGCCGGCTCGTGACGCGGCGGGTGACCTTGCCGTTGGCGCTGGTGACGAAGATCTCACCGCGCACCACGAAGGCGATCTCCTTGCCCGTGGGCGAGACCGTCATCTCGGTGATGGCCCCGTTCACCGGCAGCACCTTCTCCAGGGAAGCCCTGCCGTCCACCTGGATCGTCACCGCGAGCTTGCGGGGCTCGGCCCCCTGGGCCTTGAGCCAAACCTCCCCGTCGTAGGCGAAGCACAGGGTGTTGTCGCGCGCCGCGGTGAGGAAGCGCACCGGATGGGTCTTGAAGCGGGTCAGGGCCTCGGCCTGGCCGGGATGGGCCACGGAGCCCCGGAAGACGTTGAAGGAGCCGTCGCGCTCGCTGAGGTAGAAGAAGGCGTCGGGGTCCGACCCGAAGACCGGGTCGCGGTCCTCGCCCTTGAAGGAGGTGAGGCGCGTGAACGCGTTGGTTGCGGGCTGGAAGCTCCAGATGTCGCGGGTGACGGCGGAGGTGTGGTGCTTGCGGAAGGGATCCTCGTAGCCCTTGACGTCCTGGTACAGGATCCGGGTGCCGGTGGGGTCGTAGGCGGCGTTCTCGAGGGTGATGTCCGTGAGGCGCCGGGTGCGGCCGCCCTCCCTGGACACCAGCCAGGTTTCGGGGAAGGACCGTCCGGGGAACTGCCGGCTGGGGGCCGCGTGGCCCCGCTGGGAGGTGAAGAGCACCTCCTTGTCGTCGGGGGTGAAGGCGAAGGGCAGGTCCGTGGCGGAATGGAAGGTGAGGCGCCGGGCCTCGCCGCCCCGGCTGGGCATGACGTACACGTCCATGTTCCCGCCGCGGTCCGACGCGAAGGCGATCCATTTGCCGTCGTGGCTCCACACCGGGCGGGAGTTGTAGGACCCGCCCACGGTGAGCGGAACGGCGCTGCCCCCGGCGGCGGGGACCCGGTACAGGTCCCCCTGGTAGGAAAAGGCCACCGAGGCGCCGTCCGGGGAGATGGCGGGGTAGCGCAGCCACAGGGGCGGAGCCTGGGCCAGGGCGGCCGTGGCGGATGCGAGGAGGATGAGGCGGAGGGGTCGCATGGGTTTTTCCTCGGGCAGGGATCCCTCCAGGGTAGCCGCTATCCCGGGGGGGCGCAGGCCCAGGCCCTCACCGCACCGTGACCGAGAGGCTCCCCTGGGCCGGAATCCCGTCCTCGGTGATGACCGTGACCTGCAGGTTCACCTTCCCCGGCTTCCGGAAGACGAGCTCCGCCCGGGCTCCGCGGCCCCCGCGCTGCTCGCCGCGCACCCGGGGGATCAGGGGACGGCCCTCGGGGTCCAGGGCGTCCAGGGTCCAGTGGTAGTGGATGGGCGCGGCCAGGTCCCAATGGGGAGGATGGGCCGCGTGGGGCGGGGCGTCGATGTCCACCGTCAGGGGCAGGCCCACCGCCGAGTCCCAGGTGGCCAGGAACGGGACCGGGGTCAGGCGCGGCCCGGAGGAGCCCGGGGCGGAACCGTGGACGACGCAGGTTCCGTCGGCCAGGAACAGGTCGCCCTTGCCGTCCATCGCCAGGCCCCGGGGTTCGGCCAGGGCCGCGAACCCCTCCCCCAGGGGCGCCTTGATGCCCATGCGGAACAGGCCGAAGCGGGTGCCGGCCTGTTCCGGATCCCCTGCCACGATCCAGGGCTTCACCCGGCCGTCCTGGCGGAGGTGGATGGCCTGGAGGGTGCGGCCGCCGGTCTCCGTGACGTACAGGTCCGTCCCCAGGGCGACGACGCTGTGGGGGCGGTCCAGGCAGGGCCTGCGGCCGTCGATGCCGACGTCCACGGGGATCCGGGGGAACGCGCCGGGCAGGGCGGGGTCGCCGTACACGGTCGTCACGCACCCGCCGGCGACGCGGCGCACGCTGTGGCCGTCCACGGCGAAGAGGGTCGCGGGGGCCTGCCAAGCCAGGCCCATGAGGGCGCTGAAGGTGCCCTGGGGGCCGTCCTGGGTTCCCGCCGCGCCGGGAAGGCCCGCCACGGTGGTCACCGCCCCCTGGGGGCCGATCTTCCGGATGACGTGGTTGCCCCGGTCGGCGACGTAGACGTTGCCGGCGCCGTCCACGGCGAGTCCCTGGGGATCGTCGAAGAGCGCCTCCGCCCCCACGGGGGCGTCGCGGTGTCCCCGCAGGCCCGGCACGCCGGCCAGGACCGTGGCGGCGCCCTTGGCGTCCACGCGCCGGATGACGTGAGCGCCGGCGTCCGCCACGAGGATGGCGCCGCCCAGGACCGCCACGAAGGACGGCGAGACCAGGGGGATGTCCGGCAGCGTCCGGACCGAACCGGTGGGGTCCACGAGGCGGAGGGCGCGGGCCTGGGAATCGGACACCACCAGGGTTCCGTCGGCCAGGAAGGCCAGGCCTTCCGCGCGCCGGAACCGCGCCGACAGGCCCCGGCCGTCGGCATCGCCCGGCCCCAGGGGGTTGCCGGCGAAGGGCAGCACGCCGCGGACGGTGATGGCCAAGGGCTGGACCAGGCTCGTCCAGTCCCGGGGCGAGGCCTGGTTGAGGAACTCCACCTGGGCGCCGGTGATGCCCGCGCGGGCCCGGAAGACGGCTCCATGGGACCCCGTCACGTCCTTGCGCACCGGCTCGCTCCCTTCGGTCCAGCTCATGAGGACGGCGTCGGGAACCAGGCCGGGCGCGGGCCAGGTCACGGAGGCGGCCAGGCCGTAGCCGATGATCTCCCGCTGGGGGAAGGCGGCCCCCTTCAGCGCGATCACCCGCGCCCCCGGGTCCCCCAGGCGCTTGCCGGTGGTGAGGTCCAGGAAGGGGAGGGCCTCGGACCATCCGGGGCGGAGGGCCTCCGGGTCGACCTTGCCCACGGTGCGCAGGCCCGCGTGGTCCTCCAGCACCAGGACCCGCGTTTCGCCGGAAAGGGACGCGTCGCGGAGGCTGGTCCCCCGGACCCGGTGGAGCCCCGGCGCGCCCCGGAAGGTTCCGTCGGCCCCGATGGTTCCCCCGGGGCCGGTGACGGTCCAGGCGCAGGCCACCGGCGCGCCTTCCGGGGTCTGGGCCGTGAAGGTCTGGGTCTGGCCCGCCTGGAGGATGCCGTGGGCGGGCTCGACGAGGATCTGGGCCCCGAGGGGCTGCAGGGCGAGGGCCAGGAGGAGGGGGCGAAGGAACATGGGAGCACCACCTGAACGGGTTGGGGGAAGCCCGCGGCTCCCCGGTGCTGACCCATGCGCCCAGGTGCGCCGCAGGTTCCGGCGCCCCCGTCAGATTCCGGTCGCGGGGGTGGCCCCCGCGGGCTTACCATCGTATAACGATGGAGATCTGAATGAATCCTCTGGGCCTCTTCCCCCTCTTCGCCCTGCTGGCGCCGGGCCTGGCCCAGGAGCCGGTGGACGCCGTCCTGAACGCCCGCATCCGCGCGGAGGCGCTGGAGCGGTCCCAGATCCTGGCGACGCTCCATCCCATCACCGACGTCTTCAGCCCCCGGCTCACGGGGTCGCCCACGTACAAGGCGGCCGCGGACTGGACGGTGGACCGGTTCCGGGAATGGGGTCTGGAGGCCCGGCTGGAGTCCTGGACCTTCGGCCATCCGGGCTGGGCCAACGAGCGCTGCTCGGCCCACGTGGAGGCGCCCTACAAGGCCCACCTGGGCGTGGAGGTGGTGGGCTGGACCCCTTCCACCCGGGGCGTGGTCCGGGGCGGCGCGTACCTTCTGAAGGTCCCCGAGGAGCCCACCCAGGCCGAACTCACGGCCCTGTTCGAGGTCGAGCGCAGGGCGGTGCGCGGGCGCGTGGTGCTCGTGGGAGCGCCCAAGGCGGTGCCGGCCCTGAACCCCTCCCCGCGGCCGCCGCGGCTGGCGGATGAGGCCCTGGCCCGGCGTTTCGATCCCGCGGCGCCGGAACCGGGGCCCCGTACCCAGGCTCCCCGCCGGGCCGGGGCGCTGCCGCCCCGGGAAGCCGAGGCCCAACTGGACGCCTTCCTGGTGGCATCCGGGGCCCTGGCCCGGGTGAACGATGCCGGCCTGCGCAACGGCCAGGTGCGGGCCTTCCAGAACCGGGCCTACGACACCGCCAAGGCCGTGCCCACCCTCGTCATGCGCCACGAGGACTACGGGCGCATGTGCCGGGTCCTGGCCGACGGCTCCAGGGTGGAACTGGCCCTGGACATCGAGAACCGGACCTTCAAGGACGCGCGTGGCCACAACGTCATCGCCGAGATCCCCGGAGCGTCCCGGCCCGGCGAGGTGATCCTGCTGGGGGCGCACCTGGACGCCTGGCACACCGCCACCGGCGCCACGGACAATGGCGCCAGCGCCGCGGTGATGATGGAGGTGGCGAGGATCATCAAGGCCCTGGGGGTCCGTCCCGCCCGCACCATCCGCTTCGCGCTGTGGGACGGGGAGGAGCATGGCCTCCTGGGCTCCAAGGCGTACGTGGAGGCCCACTACGGCTCCGCGGAAACCCCGAAGCCCGGGTTCGGCGAGCTGGTGGCCTACGTCAACATGGACGGCGGCGCCGGGCAGGTGCGGGGGCTCACGATGTTCGGACCGGCCCAGGGCTCGCAGGTGCTGCGCGAGCTGCTGGCGCCCTTCCAGGACCTGGGCGTGCGGGGCGCTTCGGCCACCCGCAACCGTCCCCCCAAGGCGCTCACGGGCCCGTCCACCGACATGAGCTCGTTCACCGCCTCGGGCCTGCCCGCCATCGGCGTGGTGCAGGACGGGCTGGAGTACTTCGAGTACACCTGGCACACCGCCATCGACACCCTCGACCGGGTCCCGCCCGAGGACGTCAAGCGCACCGCCGCCGTGCTGGCCTCGGTGGCCATCCACCTGGCGCAGCGCCCGGAGCGGCTGCCGTTCTTCACGAAGGCGACCCTGCCCCCGCCGCCGGCGGAACCGTAGGGGCCTGTACCCTTCGGGATCCAGGGGTTGTACCTGTCCCCTCCGGGGCGGGGGAGCCAGACTGGTCCATATCCCGGAGGCCCCATGAATCCCGTCCCCATCGTCCGGACCCTGCTGCCCTGTCTTGCCGCCCTGGCCCTGGGCTGCGCGGGCGGCGGCGGGAGCAATGACCGGGCCGTGCTCCCCCAGGCGCCCGTCTCGGTCCTGGTGGGGGGCAGCGTCACCCTGGGGGACCACAGGCAAGCCCTCTACTGGAAGGACGGGAAGGCGGTCTATCTCGAGAACGAGGCCGGAGTCAATTCCGTCGTCACCGCCCTGGCCGTCTCGGGCACGGACGTCTATGCGGTGGGGGGCCATTCCGGCCATCCGGAGCCCGGGGTCCTTTGGACGAACGGCACGCTGACCGAGGTTCCCCTTCCGCCGTCCCTGCCGGCGTCCTCCTATCCCTACACCGGAATCCTGACCGGCATCGCCGTGGTGGGGGCCGACATCCACATCTGCGGGACCGTGGGCACCGACGCCACGAGAAACCTCGCGGTTCACTGGAAGAACGGCTCGGGGTCCGCCCTTGGTGGGGGTTCGGTCTTCTCCACGGCCAGCGGAATCTGCGTGAAGGGATCGAACGTCTTCGTGGCCGGATGGGAAGGGGGCGCCCGGTACTGGAAGAACGGCGTGGCCTTCGGCCTGGGCTCGGATACGGCCGCCGGCGGGGTCGCGGCGGTGGCCGTCATGGACACGGGCGATGTGCTGGCGGCGGGCTACACCGTGACCGCCGCCGGCGCCCATGTGGCCACCCTGTGGAGGAACGGCGAACCGGTCGCGCTTACCGACGGCGTCCACCCGGGCGTTGCGCTGGCCCTCGCCGTGGCGGGACCCGACGTCTACGCCGCGGGATACGTGCAGGTCGGCCGGACCCATGTGCCGGTCTACTGGAAGAATGGCACCCAGACAACCCTGCCGGTGTCCCAGGGGCTGAGCGCCCAGGCCTGCGGCATCGCCCCCTACGGCACCGACCTCTACGTGATCGGCAACATGGACGACACCGCGGTGCTCTGGAAGAACGGTTCGCAAATCCCGCTTCTGGACGGAGCCAACCCGACCTGGGCCACCTCGATCTGCCTCATGCCTCGTTGAACCGGAGTTCCCATGGCGAACAACAAAGGTCTTCTCCTGCTGGCCCTCGTCCCCCTCGTGCTGGGGTGCACCTCCTCCTCCTCCCAGGGCACCCACACCCTTCCGCCCACCACCGGGCTGGTCTCGGTGTGCATGACCAGCACCGGAACCGAGGACTGGGCTGAAATCGACGTCAAGGTCGTCGGGGTGACCCTGACGCCCCAGGACGGCGGCGCTCCCGTGGCCCTTGTCGCGCCCCAGGCCGGGCCGCTCCCGGTCAACCTCGCGCTCCTGGGCCGGGCCACGCAGCTGATCGGAAGCCTGGCGGCGCCGGTGGGCACCTACACGGCCGCCACCGTCACCCTGGGATCGGCGAGCAGGGACGTGGCGCTGACCGCCTCCTCCACGCCATCGCCGGGGTTCCCGCAGGCCCCGCAGACCGGGGTCACGCAGCTCGTGGTCGCCGGGGCCGGCGTCGGGTCCACCCTGGCCCTGCAGGTGCCGTTCGCGGCTCCCCTGCAGGTCGCCGCGGACGGGAACGCCGTGCTGGCCCTGGAATGGGACACCCGGCGCCCGGGCTTCCTCACCGGGGTCGCGGTGCCCACGATGAATGCCGTCCTCTGGACGATGGACCTGGGCGGGGTCCTGCGCCAGCGGGTGGTCGCGGATCCGGCGGGGATGGCCCTCCTGCCCCTGCGGGGCGCGGCCTACAAGACCGACCCCTCCGGGAAGTCCTTCCAGCTCTCGCCCACCTTCCGGGCGGGAATCTTTCCCTCGGGATTCCTGCCCCAGCGGGTGGGCGTGTCCGTGGACGCTTCGGCCGGAACCTGGTTCTTCGACGTGGACGCCGGGACCCGGCAGCTGATCAAGGACCTTTCGGCGGTGGGGGATGCCCTGCCCGGAAGGCTGGTGAGCGTCAGCGGAACCCTCCGGAAGGACGGGACGCTGCTGGCCTCCCGCATCTGGGCCGGCACGGGGAGGTACCTCGACACCCAGATCCAGGGACGCGTGGTGCGGGTCAATCCCGCGCTGGGGCTGGCCGCCTTCGACGGGGACGGCTTCACGGGCTTCGTCTGCGGGGCCTCCGGCTTCACCACCGAGAACACCCTCTTCACCGCGCCGGCCCTGGAGGCGGGTCCGGGCCTCCTGGCCGCGGGCAACCTCGGTATGGGCTTCACGGCCGTCCCGATGTTCCATTTCCCCGCCACCCGCGGCCCCGTCACCCTCCTCGCGGTGGACATCGTCTCCCCGGATTTCAGGGGCAGCGTCACGGCCGTGGACGGGAACCAGGTGAGCCTGTCCTTCCCTTCGGGCACGGACGCCGGGGCGCTGGACACGGTCCTGCCCTTCGTCGGAACCTCCACCCCCAACGGGAACGACGCTTCCGGCGCCCCGCTCCTGGGCTTCACCTGGTGGGAGGCCGGCAGCCCGGAGAAGATCCATTCCGGCGTGTCCTCCTTCACCGCGGCCGCCGGCGCCAAGGTGGACTTCGGCGGCACCGTGGGCGCCCTTCCGGCCACGGCCGCGGTCCACGCCGCCTGGGGCAACGGCGCGAATCCCTCGGGGTGGAGCGCCCAGTGGGCGGTGCTGGAGACCCTGGACCTGCCCGCCGGCACCGTGGCCGAGCCCTTCGCGGCCTCGGGCTTCGGGCTGTCCCTGCCCGGAGGGACCGCCACCGTCACCGTGGACATGGATGCCTCGACGCCGTGCTACCGGCTCAGCCTGCCCGCGGCGGACTGGTATGCGGGAAGCCCGTATCCCGCGCTCACCCCGGCGGATCCCTCCACGGCGCTCACGCAGGGAGCCGCGATCCAGGTCTTCGGGATCCCCCAGGCCAACGGCCATCTCAAGGCGCGCGCGGTGTTCCAGTGCGTCTATCATTCCTATTGATCGGGATCGGGCAGCAACCGGGGGCGGCGTGGCAAAGGGAAACGACCTGGAACTTCGACTGGATCCCCAGGCCCGCACCCCCCTCTATCTGCAGGTGGCGGCGGCCGTGGTCAGGGCCGTCGCCCGGGGCCGCCTCCGGCCGGGCATGGCCCTTCCAGGGGTGCGGGAGCTGGCCTCCCGGCTGGGGGTGACCGTCAACACCATCCTGGCCGGGCTGCGGGAGCTCCAGGCCCAGGGATGGCTCACCTCCCAGGAGCGGGCCGGGTTCTTCGTCGCCGCCTCGCTCCCGGTGGAAAGGCACGAAGCCGCCGCGGGCGCCGGCGGCGCGCCCGGGTTCGACCTGCCGGACCATCTCCTGCCGGTGACCAGCCCCGCCGGGGTGGTGATGGACCTGTGCGAAACCTGCGCCGACGCCCGTCTCGCCCCGTTCATGGAACTGGGACGGGCCTACCAGCGTGGGTTGCGCCTGAAGGGGCCCCAGCTCATGGGGTCCCGGGATCCCATGGGCCTCCTGCGGCTCCGGGAGGTGCTCGCGGTGCACCTGGGCGCCCGGAGGGCCCTTCCGGCGGATCCGGGAAGGATCCTTGTCCTCCGCAGCTCATCCATGGCCGTCACGCTCGTGGCCCAGGCCCTGGTGGGCGGCCGGGGCGGCACCGTCGCCGTGGAGGACCCGGGCGACCCGGCCCTGTGGGAGACGCTGCGCCAGGCCTGCACGGCCCAGGTGCGGGGGCTCCCCGTGGATGGCGAAGGCCTCCGGGTGGAGCCCCTGGAAGCCCTCCTGCGGGAGGATCCCCCGAAGCTCCTGGTCCTCACGCCCGGGAGCCACTTCCCCACCGGGGCGCGCCTCGCGGATTCCCGCCGGGCCGCGATCCTGGACCTCTCCCGCCGGGGCCGGTTCCCCATCCTCGAACTGGATCCCGAGGGTGAGCACCTGGACGCCCCGGAGCCCCTGGCCGCGCTGGATCCCGGGCAGGTCCTCCACTTCGGGAGCCTGAGCCGGATCTTCGCGCCGGCGCTGGGCGTGGCCTACCTGGTGGTGCCCGAGGCCATGGCGGCCCCCCTGGCCCGCGCCCGGCAGCGGCTCGACTGGCAGGGGGATCCGGCCACCGAATGGGCCCTGGCCGAATTGTTCCTGGACGGCGAAATGGAACGCCAGATCCTCCGCGCCCGCAAGGCCTGCCTCGAACGGGCCGAAGCGGTCCAGGACGCCCTGACCCATGCCATGGGGGACCGCCTGGCGTGGGCGGGCGGGGCCATGGCCCTCTGGCTCCGGGGCCGCGGGCCGCTGGGGGACCCCGAGGCGTTCGGCGCCTGGGTGAAGGGCTGCCAGGCCCAGGGACTCAAGCTCCGGCGCGGCCGCCACTACAGCCTCGCGGGAACCGACCTCGCCGCCACCCGGATGGCCTTCGCCGCCTTCACGCCGGAGGAACTCCAGCGGGCGGTGGCCATGATGCGATAGGCGCCAGGCCGCTCAGGATCTCCAGGATCTCCGCATCCCCGGGACGTTCGCCGGGCGCCTTGCGGCAGAGCCGGTCGACCAGGTCGCACAGGGCCTCGGGGGCCTCGGGGCGGAGGCTCCGCACCCGGGGAAGGGGCCGGGTCCGGTGGGCCTCCAGGATCTGGAATGCGGAGGTCCCGCCGAAGCCCTGCTCCCCCGTGAGCATCTCGAAGATGATGAGACCCAGGGCGTAGGCGTCCGCCTCGGGTCCCACCTGGGGGTTCACGAGGCATTCCGGCGCCGCGTACGACGGCGTGCCGATGAACATGGTCGAGGAGGTGGCGGTGCCGTCCAGGACCCGGGCCACGCCGAAGTCCATGACCCATGCCCCTGCGTCGTTGAGCATGATGTTGGCGGGCTTGAGATCGCGGTGGACGACCTGCTTCGCATGGGCGTGGGCGATGGCCTCGGCCACGTGGGTGGCGATGGCCGCCGCCCACGGCACCGGGAGGGGCTTGCGGTCGCCCAGGAAGGCCTCGAGGGTGGTGCCCTCGATGAAGGTCATGGCAATCCAGGGGTCCTCCTCGGAGGGCTCGGGGGTGAGGATGGGGACGATGTGGGGGTGGTCGAGCCGCCCTCCCAGGGCGGCCTCCCTCCGGAACCGGGCGCGAAAGCCGGGGTCCTGCGTGAGGTGGCGGTGGGGCACCTTGAGGGCCACCTGGGCGCCCGTGTCGCGGTGGACGGCGAGGTAGGCCGAGGCACAGCCGCCGTCGCCCAGGAGGCGCAGGGGCTGGTAGGGCCCGAAGGCGCGCAGGAGGTTGGGATCCGCAATGGTGGTGGGCGGGGCCCCGGCGTCCGCGGCGGGACGGTTGCGGCCAGTGCGCCTGCGCAGGACCAGGGCCAGACCGGCGGTGCCCGCCCCCAGGATCGCGATTCCCGGGCCCCAGGATCTGCCGGGCGCCTCGGGCGCGGCCTGCGCCGGCGACGGGGCCGGCTGGGCCGCGGGGGGCGCCGCGCTTTCCACAGGGACCGACGGCGCGGGGCGGACCGGCGCCGGCCCGGGATCGCGAAGCCCGGCGGGAGGGGGGGCGGTTTCCCGGGTCGTGCCGGAGGCGGGCTCCTGGATGGGCGTCCCGGGGGCGCGGGCGGGGACCTGCTGGGGCGCGGCCGCCGGGGCCTGGACCGGGTCCGGGGCGGGGGACGCCACGGCGGGCGCCGGCTTCTGCGAGGCCAGACGGAGCCGCTTCTTCAGGGCATCCCGCTCAGGCGCGGGCTCGAGGCCCAGGCGTTCGGAGGTCTGGAGGGCGCGTTCCGCCCCGGCAAGGTCGCCCAGCGCCAGGAGGGCTTCCGCCTGGCGGAGGTAGGGGTGATAGGTAGGGAGGAAATTCAGGCCGTAGGTCTTCACCTGGCGGCCGGGTGTGGGCTCCAGTTCGATGGCCCGGGCGAAGGCCCGGGAGGCCAGTGCGGCGTCGCCCCGGCGCAGGGCGTCGAGGCCGTCCTGGTACGCGGTGTGGAACGTGAACCAGCCGGGGGCCGCGAGGGCGACGAGGACCGCGGGCCATCCGGACGCCATTGCCCAGGTCATCCGAAGATCCACGCGAGGGCGCGGTGCACGGGCCCGGTCTCGAACTGGTAGATGCACGAAAGGTAGAGGCGGTATTCCTCCAGGCGCTCCATGCCGTAGGCCGTGGAGGCGATGCCGCCGATGGGCGCGTCGGTGTTGTACCGGGAGATGAACCGGTGGTCGTGGGTGGCCTTGAGGGCCATGTCGAAGGTGAGGTTCCGCAGCTTGACGCCCACCCCCACGGTCCAGCCTTGCAGGATGCGCTGGGCGCCCGTGAGGGGGTCCACCAGGGGCTGGGGCTGCCGGAAGGCGCCGGCCCGCAGGGGAACCACCAGCCCGGGCCGGACCACGGCCAGCCATTCCACCCCCAGCTTGGCGTCGGTGGCCTTGGGTGTCTGGGAACGGGCCTGGAGGTCGAACCAGTTGAGGCCGTCCAGGGCGCCTCCGTGGAACCGGGCCCTGGACCAGGGGGTGAGGCTCCAGTCCGCGGTGACCAGGGTGCGGGATCCCAGGTGGAGGCCCAGGCCCCAGGTGAGCGTCTCGGGCCAGTCGATGGCCGTGGAGGTGGCGCCGCCGGTCTCCGTGGCGGGGATCCCCACGGCGTTGTCCAGGTAGGTGTAGGTGTTCGTGAACACGTACGTGGCCCGGAAGGGGGTGCGGTAGGTGAAGCCCAGGTTCAGCCATTCCGAGCGCCAGACCAGGCCCAGGGTGGCGTTGAGTCCCTGGAAGGTGCTCTGCTGGGACAGGTTCGAATCGAAGACGGGGGCGACCCCCGTCGTGGTGCGCTGGGAGAAGGAGGTGAAGCCCGAACGGCCCACCCAGCGGTTCACGGCCACGCCCAGGAGAATCCGGCTGGAGACCTCGGCGCCCAGGGCCAGGGAATACTGGGCCACGCCTCCGGTCTGGCCCACGGTTTGGCCGATGGCCTGGGACGTGGTCCCGCCGTTGGTGGAAGCCAGGTAGGCCACGTCGCTGTGGTAGGTGAAATCGAAAACCTTCTGGTAGCTGAGCAGAAGCACAAAGTTGTGTCCCCCCACCTTCCAGGGCACCGCCGCCGACGCGAAGCTCAGGGCCAGGTCCCGGTCCTTGTTGTAGGTGTCCTCGAAGGCCGTCTTCACCCCGGCCACGCTGCCCGTGAAGCCCTTGAAATCAAGGTTCCGGCTGAAGCCCTGCGCCACGGCCGAGACCTCGGGCCGCACCAGCTGGGCCAGCCCCGCGGGGTTGTAGGACACGGCCGTGGCGTCGTCCGCGACGGCCGTGAAGGCGCCGCCCATGCCCATCGCCCGGGCCCCCGCGCCCTCCACCGTGAAGGCCGTGCGGGCCTGCTGGGTGAGCAGGAAGTAGGGGGCCGGCGAAGGCGCCTGGGCGCGCAGCGCCACCGGCCCCAGGGCCAGACCTGCCAGAAACCAGGGTCTCAAGGGCATGGGTTCCCCATCCGAAGCGCGTCGAGCGAAGTACCCATAGTGCGCCGGATCGGCCCTTGACGCCAGTCCGCCGGGCCCTCAATAGCCCGAGGCCTGCCCATCCTTCCGGCTTTCGCTGGCTCCGAAGTACACCTTGCTCGCGGGGTCCCGCCGGATGCCCTGGTAGCCGCCGTAGCCCCCCAGCATCCAGGCCACGCCGTGGCCCATGTCCATGAGCTGGCGCACGGTCTCCAGGGGGAAGCCGCTCTCCAGCTGCACGGTGCCGGGCAGATGGCCCTTCTCGCCCGTGGGCTCGGGGGAACCCTCATGGGCCCAGCGGGGGGCGTCACCCGCCTCCTGGACGCCCATGCCGAAGTCCACGATGTTCATGACGATCTGCACGTGGCCCTGGGGCTGGAACTCGCCGCCCATGACGCCGAAGCTCAGGAAGGGCTCGCCGCCCTTGGTGACGAAGGCCGGGATGATGGTGTGGAAGGGGCGCTTGCCGGGGGCGTAGGTGTTGGCCTGGCCGGGTTCGAGGCTGAAGAGCTCCCCGCGGTCCTGCAGGCAGAAGCCCAGGTCCCCGGGCGTCATGCCGCTGCCCATGCCCCGGTAGTTGCTCTGGATGAGGCTCACCATGTTGCCTTCGGCGTCGGCCACGGTGAGGTAGACGGTGTCGCCGTCCTTCAGGGCGGGGTTGCCGGCCTCCAGGCGCCGGGAGGCCCGGTCCTCCCGGATGAGGGCCCGGCGCTGCGCGGCGTAGTCCTTGGAGAGAAGGCCCCGCACCGGCACCTTCACGAAGTCGGGGTCGGCGTAGTACCGGGCCCGGTCCTCGAAGACCAGCTTCTTGGCCTCGGCCACCAGGTGCAGGTGCCGGGGGCTTCCGAAGGGGATCTTCGAGAAATCGTAGCCTTCCAGGATGTTCAGCATCTGGAGCGCGGCGATGCCCTGGCCGTTGCCGGGCAGTTCCCACACGTCGTAGCCCCGGTAGTTGACGCTCACGGGGTCCAGCCAGTCCCCGTGGTGGGAGGCCAGGTCCTCGTAGCCCAGGAAGCCGCCCTGGGCCTTCATGTAGGCGTCGATCTTCCGGGCGATGGCGCCCTTGTAGAAGGCGTCCCGTCCGCCCTCGGCCACCTCGGCCAGGGTCCGGGCCAGCCGCGGGTTCCGGAAGATCTCGCCGGAAACGGGGGCCCGCTGGCCGTCCACCGAGAAGGTCTCCCGGAAGCCCGGGAACCGGCCCAGGGAGTTCATGCTGCGCCCCATGTAGTAGGCGATGAGCTCGGACACGGGGAAGCCCTCCTCGGCGTAGCGGATCGCCGGGGCGAGGACGGTCTTCATGGGCAGCTTGCCGAAGCGGCCGTGGAGCATGAACCAGCCGTCCACCGCCCCGGGCACCGAGACCGGCAGGGGTCCCGTGGGGGGGATGTGCTTGAGGCCCAGCTTCTGGAAGTGCTCCAGGGTGAGCGACCGGGGTGAGCGGCCGCTGGCGTTCAGCCCGTGGAGCCTGCGGCTCCGGGCGTCCCACACCAGGGCGTAGAGATCCCCGCCCATGCCGGCGCCCGTGGGCTCCATGAGCCCCAGGGCCGCGTCGGCGGCGATGGCCGCGTCCACCGCCGAGCCCCCCGCCTTGAGGATGTCCAGGGCGATCTGGGTCACCAGGGGCTGGCTGGTGCAGGCCATGCCGTGCCGGGCCGCCACCTCCGACCGGGTGGCGAAGGCGCGCCCGGTGACCCGGTCCGCGGCGAAGGCGGTGCCCGCGAGGCAGAGGCTGAGGAGCAGCGGAGTCCATCGCATGGGTATACCTCGTGAAAAGATAGCTAACCGTACCGGAACGGCGGGGGACCCGTCCAGGACCAAGTGGGGGCACGGCCCCACCCGCCGGCCGGAACGGTCCGGGAGCCTGGGCGGGCGGGTGCGAAATGAAATTGGGACGCAGGGTCGTTCAGGAGTAGAATCCCTGGCCTGGAGGACCCTTCCGGCCCTATCGCACATGGGGGCGAGATAGGAAAAATCGATGGTATCGCTGCTGTCGCCACGCTGGAAATGGATGCCGTACGGCCTCGGGGCGGGTCTGGTGATCCTCGCCGCCCTGGTCCGGATCTGGCTCCTGCCCGCACTGGGGGAGCGTCTCGCCTGGCTGACGTTCTATCCCGCGGTCATCGTCGCGGCCCTGTACGGGGGAATGCGGGCGGGCCTCGCCGCCACGGCCCTCTCCTGCGCCGCGGTCCTGTGGGGATTGCCCCGCCTGGGGGGACTGGTGCTGGTCCGGGACGCCCCGGGGTTCCTGGGCATGGGGCTCTTCGTCATGGTCACCGCCGTCCTGGCCTATCTGTCGGAGGCCTCGGGACGCAGCCGGCATCGCCAGAGGGGGGCCGAGGCCGAGCGGGAGCGCTTCTTCTCCCTGTCCCTGGACATGCTTTGCATCTCCCACGCCGACGGCTACTTCAAGCGCCTCAGCCCCGCCTTCACGGAGACCCTGGGCTGGAACCTGGAAGAGCTGCTGACCCGGCCCTACCTGGACTTCGTGCACCCCGACGACCTCGCCTCGACCCTGCGGGAGGTGGAACGCCAGGTGCGCCGCGGGGAGAAGGTGCACACCTTCGAGAACCGCTACCGCCACAAGGACGGCTCCTGGCGGTGGCTTTCCTGGCGCTCGGTGCCCGAGCCCGACGGCTTCATGTACGCCACCGCCCGGGACGTCACCGCCCTCAAGGACGCCGAGGCGGCCCTGCGCCTGAGCCAAGGGGCCCTGGTGGAGAGCGAGCATCTCCTGCGCTCCCTCAATTCGGACCTGGAGCGCCGCGTCGAGGCCCGCACCGCCGAGGTGCGCCAGGCGCTGGCGACCCTGGACGCCACGGAGGACGGCGCCTTCGTCTTCGAGCCGGGCAGCCTCAGGTTCACCTACGTCAACGAAGGGGCCGTGCGCCAGACGGGGTACACCCGGGCCGAGCTGCTGGGCAGGAGCGCCCCGGACCTCCTGCCCCAGGGCGAGGTCGCGGACTTCAAGGCGGCCCTGGGCCAGTTGGCGGCGGGCGAAGCCCAGTCCCGCCAGCTCACCACCACCCACCGGCACCGGGAGGGGCGCGAGATCCCCGTGGAGATCAACGTCCAGTACATCGCCCCCGCCAGGGGCGAGCCGCGCTTCATCTACGTCGCCCGGGACATCACGGAGCGCCAGATCCAGGATCGCGCGGCCCACCGGTCCCAGCGCATCGAGGCGCTGGGGACCCTGGCCGGCGGCGTGGCCCACGACCTGAACAACGCCCTCACCCCCATCCTCATGGGCGTGGAGGCCCTGAGGGAGCAGTATCCCGACGCCCCGCCCGGGATCGTGGACCTCCTGGAGGCCAGCGCGAAGCGCGGCGCCGCGCTGGTGCGCCAGCTTCTGGCCTTCGCCAAGGGGACCGAGGGGGCCAAGGAACCCATCCTGACGCATCCGCTCCTCTCGGAGCTCGCCAACCTCCTCCGGAGCACCTTTCCCAAGAACGTGCAGGTGGCGGTGAACGGCCCGGAGGACCTGCCTCCGGTGTGGGGGGACGTCACCCAGGTCAACCAGGTGCTCCTGAACCTCTGCGTCAACGCCCGGGACGCCATGCCCAACGGGGGAAGGCTGACCCTCCAGGCCCGGGTGGCGGAGGTCACCGGCCCGGTGGCGGACGCCCTTCCCGCCTCCCGGCCGGGCACCTTCCTCGTGGTGGACGTGGAGGACACCGGCACCGGCATCCCCCCCGAGATCCTCTCCAGGATCTTCGACCCCTTCTTCTCCACCAAGCCCCTCGACCAGGGCACGGGCCTGGGGCTTTCCACGGTGGTGGCCATCCTCAAGGGCCACGAGGGCTTCCTCCAGGTGAGGACCGAACCGGGCCTGGGCTCCACCTTCCGGATCCACCTCCCCCTGGCCCGCCCCGGCTTCTCCGAATGGCGGGCTCCCGCGCCCGGGGACGAGCTTTCCGGGGAGGGGCGCACCCTCCTGGTGGTGGATGACGAGCCCGGGGTGCTCACCATGGCGGGCATCGTGCTCCGGCGCATGGGCTTCGTGGTGGTGACGGCCGTGGACGGCGTGGACGGCCTCATGCGTGCCGAGGACAACCGAACGTGCCTCCAGGGCGTGATCACCGACCTGCACATGCCCGCCCTGGACGGCCTGGACTTCGTGCGCTCCCTGAGGCGGCTCCTGCCCTCCCTGCCCATCATCGTCTCCAGCGGCCGCCTGGAGGACAAGGACCAGGAGGCCTTCCGGGAACTGGGGGTGGGCGGATTCCTGGACAAGCCCTTCTCGGAGGGACAGATCCGTTCCGTCCTGCGCGCCCAGGGCCTGCTGGGGCGGGACCGGAAGGACCAGAAGGTCTAGCTACCGCCGCCGCGCCTCTGGCAGGTCCAGGCCCAGGGTGCCTCCGGGGTTCAGGATGCCGCCGGGGTCGCAGTGGCGCTTGACGGCGCGCAGCAGGTCCATGTGCGCCGGGCCCAGCTGGCCCTCCAGCCAGGGCGCGGTCATGCGCCCGATGCCGTGGTGGTGGCTGAGCGCCGCGCCCTGGGCGCGGATGGTGTCCAGGATGCCGGCCTGGTAGGCCAGGTAGTCCGGGATGGCGTCCATGCGGGTGATGAAGATGAAGTAGAGGTTGGCGCCCTGGGGGTAGCAGTGGGACATGTGCGTCATGCACACGGTCCCGGGCCGGGCCTTGCAGAAGGCGCGCACCTCCCGGTGCACCCGCTCCAGGCCGTCCCAGGTCACCGAGCACTCCAGGGTGTCGGTGAGGATGCCGAAGTCCTGCAGGTCGTCCCGCAGGTAGGGGTCCCGGAACCGTCCGTGCTCCCAGGCCCGGGTCACCAGGCCCGTGGTGGGCAGGGCGCCGAAGCCCCTGGCGATGCGGCCCACCGCCCTGCGGACGTTCCGGGCGTAGCCCTTCTCGCCGTCAGCGGTGCCCAGCAGGAGGCAGCGCCGCCCCGGACGCAGGCCCCAGAGGCCCAGCAGCGCCTCGGTGGCGGGGCGCTCCACGCCGTAGAGCTTGAGGGCCACGTCCGTCTCCTCCGGATCCGAAAGGCGGAAGACGGAGGGGAACCCGGCCTCGCCCTGGAGGATCTCCCGCGCGGCGCGGCACGCGCCGGGCCAGTCGGGGAACATGTAGCCGAAGCGCAGGCGGTTTTCGGGCAGGTGCCGGAAGACGCGGAGGGTCACCTCCGTGACGATGCCGAAGACGCCCTCGCTGCCCAGGAGCAGCTGGTCCAGGTCCGGACCGGTGGCCGCCGCGGGATGGCTGGCGGTGCGCAGGACGCCCGCGGGGGTCACGCACTCCTGGGCCAGCACCAGGTCCTCGATCTTGCCGTAGTAGGTGGAGTTCTGCCCGGCGCCCCGGGTCACCGCCCAGCCGCCCACCGTGGAGAACTCGAAGGATTGGGGAAAGTGGCCGCAGGTGTAGGGCCGGGAGGCGCCGAAGAACCCCGGCGCGCGGTTCAGGAGCATCTCCAGCTCGGGGCCGTACATCCCCGCCTCGACGGTGATGGTCTGATTGGCCTCGCTGAAGGCGACGACCTTGTGCATGTGGCGGGTGAGGTCCAGGGAGACCCCGCCCCGGGGGCACTCCAGGCCCCGGGTCACCGACGATCCGCCGCCCCGGGCCGTGAGGGCGATGCCCCGGTCCGCGCACATCGCCACGATGTGCGCCACCTCGTGACGGTTGCGGGGGAAGAGCACGGCGTCGGGAAGGTTCTCGGCGAGGCCCTCCCGCAGGCGCATGAGGTCGAGCATGGTCTTGCCGGTGGCGGCCCTGAGCCGGGAGAGGCCGTCCGTGGCGACGCCGCCCTCGCCCAGGAGGGACCGGAAGGACGCCAGGTCCCCGGCCGGGAGGCCGCAGGGGAGGTCCACCTCCACCGGCCCCGTCCCGGTGCGCACCGGCGCCCGGAAATCGGCGTCCTCCATGGCGAAGGACGCCTTCATCAGGTCCAGGAGCCTGGGGTTGGGATGCTTGAACTCGCCCGGAGCGCCCCACTTGAAAAGGGAGCGCCAGGAGCCCGGGGGGGGCGCTTCGTGGATCCAGGGGGGCTGGGGGTCAGTCTTCATCGGAGGCCTTCGCGGGGTAGTTCACGATGGACCGGATCTCCTGGTACAGGGGCTTGAGCCGGGCGTAGAGCCTGCGGTAGACCCGGCGGTAGAGCCGGTCGTAGAGCTCGGCCTCCGCGGGCCGGGGGCGGTAGACGCGGCCGTGGCGGACCATGGCCGCCACCGCCCCCGGCAGGTCCGGGTGGAGGCCCACGCCCACGGCGGTGATGGCTGCGGCGCCCAGGCCCGCGGTCTCGAAGGTCTCGCCCGAGGTGAGCTCGCGGCCGAGGATGTCGGCGGTGAGCTGGCAGATCTCCCGGGACTGGGTGGCCCCGCCCGAGATGCCGATGCGGGTGATCCGCCTGCCTCCGGCCTTCTCGATGCGCTCCAGGCCCTCCCGCAGGCCGAAGGCCAGGCCCTCGAGGAAGGAGCGGTAGATGTAGCCCCGGGTGTGCACGTCGCCGAAGCCCACCATGGCGCCCTTGGTGCCGGGCAGCTTGAGGCTGGGGCCCCAGTGGGGCAGGGTGATCAGCCCCATGGACCCCGCGGGCACCTCCCGCAGGAACCGGTCGAGGATCTCTTCGGGCGCCACGCCGGCCTCGGCAGCCTCGCTCACCTCCACCGGTGCGAGCTCGCGCTTGAACCAGGAGATCATCCAGTAGCCCCGGAAGATCTCCACCTCGGGGTTGTGGTGGCCGGCCACGGCGGCGGGGTAGGGGGGCATGAAGGCCACCGGCTCGAAGTACCGCGGGGACGTGGCCTGCACCGTGGCGGTGGTGCCCAGCGAGAGGCTGGCCATCCCCTCCGCCACGCAGCCGATGCCCACGGTTTCGGCGCCCTTGTCCGAGGCGCAGGCCACGACGGGAAGGCCCTCGGGAAGGCCCGTGGCCCGCGCGGCCTCGGCCGTGACGGTGCCCAGGATGGACCCCGCGGGCACCAGCTCCGGGAGCAGGGCGCGGTCGATGGGAAAGAGGAGGGCGGGCAGCTCGCCCTTCCGGGCCCAGCGCATCTTTTTGTAGTTGAAGGGGATGTGTCCGATCTGGCTGGCCACGGAGTCCCGGTAGGCCCCGGTGAGCCGGTGGTTGAGGAAGCCCGAGACCTGGAGCACCTTGGTGGTGCAGGCCCAGATTTCGGGCTGCTCCTGGCGCACCCAGCTGGCCCGGCATTCCTTCTGGGTCTTCTGGACGGCCTCCAGCATGCCCACGGCCCAGAAGGCCAGGCGCTTGAACCAGACGGGGCGGTACACGGCGCGGGCCTTGCGGGTGTCCAGCCAGGTGATGGCCGGGCGCAGGGGTACGCCCTCCCGGTCCAGGAACACCAGGGTGTCCCGCTGGGTGGTGACCCCCACCCCGCGAACCGCGTCGAAGGCCTCCCGGGCTTCCAGCTTGAGGGTGCCCACGGCCTTGCACAGGCTCTTCCAGTAGAGCTCGGCGTCCTGCTCCGCCCAGCCCGGGCGGGGGCTCTGGTAGGGCTCGTAGTCGATCTTTACCTTGCGCAGGAGGGTGCCGTCCTTGGCGAAAAGCATGGCCCGCAGGCTCTGCGTTCCGCAATCCAGGGCCAGAAGCGTGTCGTCCATGGGCTTCCTGCTAGAAGAAAATCGTCTTGCGGATGTAGTCCAGGTAGGCGGCGATCTCCCGCTGGGTGCGCGCCCCGTCCCAACCGTAGTAGCCCGCCGCCACCGCCGCAACCCTGGAGGCCAGCGTCTCCTGGAGGCGGTGGGAGACCGTGAGCTGCATCTCGGTGCGGCGAAGCATCAGGTCCATGAGGGTGGGGGCGTTCTCGAAGTCCAGGATGTGGCGGAGTTCGGCCGCGCAGAAGGGGTGGCCCTCCAGCAGCGGCAGCCCGGAAGGGGGGTCCGCCTTCACCTCGGCCAGGATGGCGACCGCCCCGTGGCCGTACTGCTGGTGGAGGTGGCGCAGGGTGTCCTCGGGGACGAGGCCCGCAAGGCCCAGGCCGGCCAACGCCTTCCCGAAGGCCTCCCAGGTGACGCCGGCCTTCAGGGGCCGGCGGCTGAAGTGCCGGCCCTTCTCCCGGCCCCGGAGGGGGCGCAGGTAGCCGTTGCGCGAGCAATGGCTCAGCACGTCCCAGCCCATGAGCCGGAAGGTCGTGAGCTTGCCCCCTGCGATGGCCACCACCCCGGTGCCCGGGTCCCGGATGACGTGCCGGCGGGACACGGCCGAGGCGTCGCCGCCCCCGTCCTTCACCAGGGGCCGGATGCCGGCGTAGGTGGAGAGGATGTCGTCGTAGGTGATGCCGGCGCCGGGGAAGCGGATGTTGACGGTGCGCAGGAGGTAGTCCGCGTCCTCCTTCGTGCAGAAGGGCGCGTCCAGGCTGCCCTGGTAATCCGTGTCGGTGGTGCCGATGAGACTGATGCCGCCCCGGCGCAGCACGAAGAAGTTCCGCCCGTCGTCCAGGGAGCGGAGGATGAAGGCCTCCCGGTTGCCCAGCCTGGCGTTGGGGATGGCCAGATGCACGCCCTTGGTGGGCCGGATCTCCGGGCCCGCGAGTTCCCCGGTCCAGATGCCCGTGGCGTTGACCACGCAGCCCGCCTTCACGGTGAAGACCCGGTCCGAGAGCCGGTCCCGGATCTCCACGCCCCGCACCTTGCCGTCTTCCACGAGGATGCCCGAGGCCTCGGCGTAGTTCAGGGCCACGGAGCGCCCGCCGCTGGCGTCCCGGGCTTCCTTGAGCACCTCCACCACGAGCCGGGCGTCGTCCACGTTGGCGTCGTAGTAGAGGCCCGCCAGGACCATGCCCTCGGTGCGCACGCCGGGCTCGCGCGCCTTGAGCTGGGCCGGCGTGAGGATGCGGTGCCGGCGGATGCGGTAGCGGGAGAAGGCGTTGGAGACCAGGTCGTAGAGGCGGAGCGCCGCCTTCACCCGGCCCGGGCTGTCCTTGCTTCCCAGGTAGGCGCAGTAGTGGAAGCCCAGGGGGCGCACCAGGTTGGGCAGGGCCGTGAGGAGCCAGTTCCGCTCCGTGGTGGACTCGCGCACCAGCTTCCACTCGCCCTGGGCCAGGTAGCGCATGCCCCCGTGCACCAGCTTGGAGGAGCGGGAGGAGGTGCCGAAGGCGAAGTCCTCCTTGTCCACCAGGAGGAAGGTGATCCCCCGCAGCGCGGCCTCCCGGGCGATGCCGGCCCCGGTGATGCCGCCGCCCACGATCACCAGGTCGAAGTCCAGGGTGGCGGCCCGGTCCAGGGCGCCCGGGCGCTCCAGGGCGGACCAGGCCAGCCCCGCGCCCGCGGTGTGGAAGTCGTCGGCCCGGCTCACAGGACCCCCTCCCCGGTCCTGCCGGGCAATTGGATGAATTCCAGGGGATGGAGGTCGGTGCGGAGGGTGAAGCTCACCGCGTAGTAGACCTCCCGCTTCAGCACCAGGGCCCGCTCCACCCGGATGGCCTGGCGGCTGCCCAGGGCCCGGGCGGCCTCGCGCTCCTCCTTGATGCGGAAGTCCAGGGCATGGAACCGGTTGCGCACCCGGTCCGGGACCAGGCCGAAGCGCCCGCCCATGAGGCTGTGGAGGGACCCGGAAAAGTCCGCCCCCTCGATGCCGGGGAAGTCCGCCTCCCGGAAGTAAGAGGTCTCCACGGCCAGCACGTCGCTGCGCACCAGGCGCAGGCGCTTGACCTGGAAGACCCGGGGGTTCCCCTCGAAAAAGCCCCGGAGGAACGGGCTCGAGATGCGCTCCGGGGTGATCCAGGCCGCCTCCAGCACCGAGTTGCGCACCGGGTGGCGCGTGCGGGCCAGTTCCTCGGTGATGGAAAGGGTGCCCGAGAGCGGGTTGAAGCTCACGGGCGCCTCCACGAAGGTGCCCTTGCCGTGCATGCGGTAGATGAGGCCTTCGGCCTCCAGCATCCCCAGGGCCTTGCGCACCGTCTCCCGGCTCGCGTCGAAGAGCTTCACCAGTTCGGGCTCCGAGGGCAGGCGGTCCTCCCAGGCGCCGTCGGCGATCCGGGCGCGCAGGGCGTCCCGGATGGTGGCGGCGAGGGTCTTCCTGATCATGGCCGTGGACTCCCTGGAACTTGTACGGACAACTGTTGTATAGACAAGTTAATCCCTTCCGGGATTCCGTCAATGGGTTTGCCCCGGCGGGGCGTAGACTGGGGGAAAAGGGTCCACCATGCACACGCTCATCGGGGAGAACGGCAAGGTCGGCTACGGCTGCCTGGACGGGCCCGTGCGCTTCAACCCCGAGGCATTCGCCCTGCGTACCTTCTTCGGGCGCAGGGCGGGCGCCCTTCGCCGGCGCATGGCCCTGGGGGCCTTCAGCTACCTGGGCATCCTGGGGGACGGCTGCCTCGCGGGCCTGGCCGCGGTGCGCCTGGGGTACGTGGCCAACGTCTTCGGATTCCTCTTCGACTTCCGCACCGGGGAGCTGTGGGAGCGCTCCGTGAAAACCCTCCCGGGCCGCCTGGACTTCCCCCTGGACCCCGACGAAGGCGCCATCCGCTACCAGGGCCGCGCCTGCCGCCTCCGCCTGGCCAAGTCCCACGGCCAAGGGCTCCTGGAGGTGGAGGCGAGCTTCGGCGGGCGCCTGGAGGTGAAGGGGCGCTTTCCCTTCGGTTTCGCGAAACGGCCGCTGCGGGTGGTGAACCCCAGCTGCGGAGATCCCAACCGGTTCACCTTCACCGAGAAGTGCGCACCCCTCCTGCCGGAGGCGCTTTCCGTGACCTTCGACGGCGTGGAACGGGCGGGACCCCTGGACCGGGCCGCGGCCGTGTACGACTGGTCCGCGGGGTTCTTCAACCGCCACAGCAACTGGCTCTGGTCCGCCCTGGCGGGGATCCTCCCGGACGGCACCTCCGTGGGGGCCAACTTCGCCGCCCTGGTGAACGAGTCCTTCTACCCGGAGAACGCCTTCTGGGTGGACGGCAGGCGGACCCGCCTGGCCCAGGTCATCTTCGACTACGACCCCGCCGACCCCCGGGGGGAGGACTGGCGCATCTTCACCGAGGACGGCCAGGTGGAGCTGCGGTTCCGGCCCCTGGGGGAACGGGGGGAGCGGACCCGGCTGCCCTTCTTGAGGGTGAATTTCCGGCAGTTCTTCGGGGAGTACACGGGCTGGCTGCGGGACCCCGGGGGGCGCTCGGTGCGCCTGGACCGGATGCGGGGCGTGGCGGAGATCCACCTCTCGGTCTGGTGAGGCCTACTCCAGCCGGGCCCGGATGAGCGCCACAGCCGTGCGGATCTCCTCCGGCGAGAGCCTGCCTTCCTTGAAGAAGAGCACCGTCCCGTCCCGGTCCACCACGATCACCGCCGACTGCCCCGGCCGGAGGCCCCAGGCGGCGCGGGCGGCGCCCTTCTCGTCGGCCACGAAGAGGGCGTAGGGGGTCTCCCGCTGGTTCTTCTCGAGCCGGCTGACTCCGATGCCGTGGGTGACCCAGTTGGCCTCGGCGAGGTTCAGGACGGTGATGGTCTTGTAGGGGCTGTCCGGGAGGGTCTCGGGGAGCCGCGCGGCGATGAGGGCGTCGATGTAGGCCTTGTTGACGTCGTCGATGCCCATGCGGGCGGCGAGGTGGTAGATGGTGAGGACCCGGCCGAAGGCGGCCGAGGCCTTCCACGGGCGGTAGGAGATGGCCCTGCCGTCCAGGTTCATGACGCCCTTGTCGGCCACCTGGGCCTCCGGGAGCTTCTGGCCCACCGTGACGCCGGCCAGGGCCGGGGCGAGGGCGAGGACGGCGAAGGCGGCGGCGCGGATCATTCGGCCTCCCTTGTCAGGCGCGTGAAGAAGGCGATGCATCTGTCGGCGATGAACTCCCGGTCGTGGTCCAGGGTGGCCACGTGGTAGGAGTGTTCCAGCCACACCAGCTCCTTGTGGGCCGAGCCCGCCTCCCGGAGCGTGATGGGGGCGTTGCGGGCCGGCAGGACGTGGTCCTCCCGGGACTTGAAGACCAGCAACGGCTGGCGGAGCCGGGGAAGGTCGGCCCGGGTCTCCCGGGCCAGGCGGTACACCTGCTCCACGCCGGCGGTGGGGGTGCGGTCGCAGGCGGGTTCGCTGATGCCGGCGTCCAGGATGTCCGAGGCGATGGAAGGGGTGGAGCGCACCAGGTGCTTGAGCAGGAAGGCGAAAGGGACCAGGGGGTTGCCGAAGACCAGCGCGTGGTTGACCACCGCGACCCCGCGGATTTCGGGATCGCCCTGGGCCAGGCGCAGGGCCAGCGTCCCCCCCATGGAGAGGCCCGCCACGAAGACGATGCGGCTGCGCGCCTTGAGGCGCCCAAGGGCCTCGCGCAGGTCCCGGAGCCAGTCCTCCCGCGTGGCCTTGGCCAGTTCTCGCCACTGGGGGCCGTGGCCCGTGAGGCAGGGGCACTCCACGTTGAAGCCGGCCTCGGCCAGGCGCCGGGCCAGGGGGAGCACGCTGGCGGGGCCGCCAGTGAACCCGTGGGAGACCAGCACCCCGGCTTCCGATCCTGGGTAGGCGGAGTAGGGTTGCCAGGCGGATCCGGGATCGCGCGTCGCCATGGTGCCTCGCTGTTTGGAGTCCATCCGGATTCTGGAAGCTGCGGGCGGACGGCGTCAAGCTGAAATGCCTCGGTTTAGAAAGCCTCCCCCAACAAAGGTTTGACGGGCGGTTCGGGCGGGACTAGCATCCACCCAACCACGCGTTTTTCCATGTCCTTCCATCGACAGGCTTCGGGCTGCCCCGACCTGAGACTGCATTCCCCGGACCATCCGGATCCCCCCAGGAGGTTGCCCATGAAGAGAGGCCTGCTCTTTACCTCGCTGATCCTCGGCCTGATGCCTCCGGCGGCGGCCGGCGGGATCTTCTACAACAGCAACCAGAGCGCGGAATACATCCGCATGTTCGATCGGAACAGCGCCATCGACAACGCGGACATCGTCTACTACAACATGGCCGGGACCCCCAGGCTCAAGGCGGGCTGGACCTTCAACTTCAGCGACCAGATGATCTTCCAGAAGGCCACGGTGCGCACCATCGGGAACCCGGCGGTGGGGGACAAGACCTACACGTCCGACAACCCGGTCCTCATCGTCCCCAATTTCTACCTGGCCTACAGGAAGGACGACTGGTCGGCCTTCCTGGGCGTGGAGACCCTCGGGGCCACCGCCATCCGGGAATGGAAGGGCGGGCTGCCCACCCTGGACCTCATGGGCAAGCAGCTGGCGGGCTACGGCCAGACCGAGTACTCCCAGGTCATCGGCGCCGACGCCATCGCCGCGGCGCTCGCCGCCGGCGCCACCCCCGCCCAGGCGCAGGCCGCGGGTCTGGCGGCGGGCCTGGGAACCACCTATTTCCCGTCCAACTCCTACCTGAAGGGCTCCTCTGCCTACATCGCCGTGCGGGTCGGCGGCGCCATCCAGGTCAACCCGAGGTTCTCGGTGGCCGCGGCGGGGCGCTTCGTGACGTCCCAGCAGGGCACCGTGGGCAGCGTGGACGGGTACTGCACCTACAACCAGTTCAACCACGACCTGAGGACGCACAACCGCCTGGTCATCGACAAGGTGGACAAGGCCACGGGATTCTCGGCCGAATTCGGCCTCAACTACTATCCCAACGACAAGGCGGTGGTGAACCTCACGTACGAGATGGGCACCTCGCTCAACTTCAAGACCACCGTGCACGACGGCAAGGACGGCGGAGGCCTCTTCAAGGACGGCGCAAAGGCCCACCTGGACCTGCCCCAGGTGGTGCGCCTGGGCTTCGGCTACCAGCTGACGCCGGCCCTGCGGCTCTCCATGGGCGCCAACGCCTACCTGGAAAAGAACGTGGACTTCAGCATGCTCGACAACGCCCAGTTCGGCGTCAAGGCCTCGGAGGCCTACCGGAACACCTACGAGGAGTCAGCGGCCTTCGAGTACCAGGTCAACGACCGGTGGCTGGTGAGCTTCGGGATCAACCTGAACCAGATCGGCCAGCGCCCGGCCTCCACCATGGACATCAGCGTTCCGGGGGCGCACGCCAACTACATGTCCGAGGGCCTCGGGTTCCAGTACGCGGCCACGAAGCGCATGAAGGTCAACGTGGGCCTGGCCCACACGGCCTTCCAGAACAAGTACACCAACGCGGACGCCGGGGACCGCCAGCTGGCGGCCTCCTACGCCGCGCAGGGCGTCACCATCGCTCCGACCAAGGAATACAACAAGTCGTACTTCATCCTCGCCATCGGCGTGGATTACCACTTCTAACGGACAGGAGCCATCCATGCCAAGGAATGCTATTTCGCTGGCCGCCGGGAGCATCCTCACCGTACTGCTCGTGGGCTGCTCGCTTTCCTCCCCCGACAAGATGCCGCCGCCGGAGCCCCTGGCCGCGGATGCCAAGGTCATCATCCTGCAGACCACGGACGTCCATGACCATGCCAACGGCCTGGGGCCCGTGTCCGCCACCAGCCCGGGCCCCGTGGGCTCGTATGCGCGGGTGGCGAGCTACGTGAATTCCGTGAGGGCCGGGGCCCCCTCCGGCACCTCCGTGGTGCTGGTGGACTCGGGCGACTGGAGCATGGGCACGCTGTATGACCTCACCCTCGGCGCCCAGCCCCTGGCCACCTTCTTCATCGACACGCTGCGCTACGACTGCGTGACGCTGGGCAACCACGAGTTCGACTACACCCCCCTGGGCCTGGCCACCGCCCTCGCCCAGTCCCAGGCGAAGTTCGGCTACCACACCCCCATCGTCGCCTCCAACACCGTGCTCAACGGCAACAAGGACCTGGCCCCCTACATGGGCACGGCCATCACCCCCACCTACACCAAGACCTACTCCTCGGGGCTCAAGGTCGGCTTCATCGGCCTCATGGGCACCGAGGCGGCCGCCGCGGCCCCCGCCTCGGCTCCGGTGACCTTCACCGACTACGGCCGGAACTACGCTTCCGTGCAGGCCCTGGTGGACGACCTGCGCACCGCCCAGGGCTGCCACGTGGTCGTGGCCCTTTCCCATGCCGGGACCGATTCCTCCAACATCGACGCCGTCACCGGCGAGGACGTGAACCTGGCCAGGAACACCACCGGCATCGACGTCATCGCCTCCGGCCACACCCATAACGCCTTCCCGGACGCCAAGGCCAGCTTCGCCCAGAAGTCCGTGGTGGCGGGCAAGACGTGGACCACCCAGATCATCTGCGCCGGCGCCTACTCCACCAACGTGGCGCGCATCGACCTCACCTACAACTTCGCCTCCCGGACCACCACCGTCGTCTCGGCCTCCAACAAGGCCATGACCGACGCGAACCTCACGGCCCTGGCGGTCGACCCCGTGCGCGACCCCGCCCAGACGGTCTTCGTGGCCCAGGCGGACGCGCAGCTCAACTACGGGCTGGGCACTCTGTTCACGACTCTGTTCGGCTCGCAGCCGGGCTACGTGTTCAATCCCACCGACCTGTCCACGGGCATCTACAAGGTCGTGGGCACCACCCCCCAGGACATGCGCTCCAACGACCAGAACCCCGTGCGCTGCCCCAACGGCCTGGGCGACCTCGCCGCGGATTCGGTGCGCAACGTTCCCAACGCCATCATCTCCGCGGCCATCGCGGGAACCATGACGAAGTACTCCATGACCCAGGCCGAGGCCGTCGCGGCCCTCCAGGCCGGGGGCTACGACCCCACCCCCTACACCGCCGGGGTGGTGGCTTCGGGCGTCATCCGGGACCACCTGGCCGCCGGGCCCATCACCTTCGCCAATGCGTACAACGTGCTGCCCCTGGGCATCTCGCCTGACACCACCCAGGCCATCCCGGTGGGCTACCCCCTCATGTCCATCTACCTGACCACAGAGGACCTCCGGAAGGTATGCGCCCTCCAGCTCCTGAGCCAGTGCAACCTCACCCCCTCGGACTACTACCTGAACCTCTCGGGCCTGGGCTACGCCCTGGACGGCCCCGGGTCCTACCTCTACTTCAAGTACGCCACCGCCGCCGCGGTGCTCTCCGTGGTCCAGGCCAAGGCCGCCACCGTTCCCGCCGCGGGCACCGCCTACCAGGCCCTGGCCACCCTGGGCGCCACCGGCGATCCCACCGCGCTCCTCACCGCCATGGCCGGGGGCAACGCCTACGCCACGGCCATGGCCGCCCTGAACGACCCCGCCGCGACCCTCACCCAGGCCCAGATCACCACGAACCTCCAGGTGCTCGGGGACGTGGCCGCCAAGGGCGCCGCCGACGCCGCCACGGGCGGCATCACCCTCAACACGAAGATCTTCGACATGGCCATCGGCGCCATCGGTTCCATCTCGGCCTTCGCCGCCGCCGACGCCACCTGCACGGGCCCCACCGCCTTCGACCTGGCCGCGGCCACCCGGTACCGGGTTGCCGGTGACCTCTACGCCGTGCTGATGATGGGCGCGGCGAAATCCAAGTTCGGGGTGGACATCACCGCCTACGCCAAGGGGACCGCGGGGGACGCCACCACGGTCTCCTCCGCGAACCTCGCGGCGGCCCTGAACTACCGGATCAACGCGGGCGGGCCCGTGACGCCCCTGGTGGAACTCAAGGAATGGATGGCCCTGGTGCAGTACATCGGCGCCCTGGGCGGCACCATCCCGCCCCACTACCTCTCCACCGCGAACTTCTCGGACTTCGCCGTGGCCGGGCGCTGGGGCGCGGCCGTCACGGTCCGGAACCAGTCCTATCCCATCGGATCCATCGCCGCGATGATGACGACCCTCGCGGGTCTCTGATCGGCCACGGGGCCGGGGGGCCCAGGCTCCCCCGGCCCTCCTTCCGTGGAGTCCCCATGACCCGCCTGCGCGGTTCCCATGTGCTCATCACCGGCGCCGCCAGCGGCATCGGCCGCCTCATGGCCCAGGAAGCCCGGGTGCGCGGGGCGCGCCTGACGCTCCTGGACCGGGACGAGGCCGGCCTGCGGGCCGTCCTGGAGGAACTGGGCGGCGACACCGCCGTCTTCGCCGTGGACCTTTCCGACCGGGCCCGGATCCAGGCCACGGCGGAAAAGGTCCTCAAGGCCCGGGGACCGGTGGACGTGCTGATCAACAACGCGGGCATCGTCACGGGCAAGCCCATCCTGGAATGCTCCGACGAGGCCATCGAGCGCACCTTCCAGGTGAACACGCTGGCCCTGTTCTGGATGACCCGGGCCTTCCTGCCGGCCATGATCGCCCAGGGCCGGGGCCACCTGGTCACCGTCGCCAGCGCCGCGGGCCTCTCGGGCACCTCCCGCCTCACGGACTACTGCGCCTCCAAGTTCGCCGCCGTGGGTTTCGACGAGTCCCTGCGCCTGGAGCTCAGGCGCCTGGGCCACCCCATCCGCACCACCGTGGTCTGCCCCTACTACATCGACACCGGCATGTTCCGCGGCGTCAAGACGCGCTTCCCCTGGCTCCTGCCCATCCTGGACCCCGCCTACGCCACCTTCCGGATCCTGGACGCCATCGAGCGCAACCGCGCCCGGCTCATCATGCCGCGGTTCGTGGTGGCCGTGCTCATGATCAAGTTCCTGCCGCCCCCGATCTTCGACGCCATCACCGGGTTCTTCGGGGTGAACCGCTCCATGGATGAATTCAAAGGACGCTAGGTTGGGATCCCTGGGCGGAAGTGGGTTCTACCCGATCGGCTCGGGGCATGGGGGATCCAAGGATTGCTCTTTGGCATGGCACGCACGCGTTGCGCCACTACAACCAGGGAAAAAGATCAAACGCAGAGGCGCTGGGGACTCGCTGGGGCGCTGGGGGATCAGCCTCTGGTGTGAACGATCTGCTCCACCTTCTTTTCCCAGCGCCTCTGCGAGCCCTCTGCGCCCCAGCGTTTATTCTTTTCGATGATCCTGCCGGATCGCCACGGCCTGGCCGGTAACAGCTTCAACCAGATTCCTGCCATCGTCCCCCCGAGGTGCAAATCCCGGTTCACGACGATTAAGCCATGATTACTACTTACCGATTTATTTCCCTTTTAGGTGCCGATTCCTACCTGGGCCAAAGCCACCCGAAGGCCCCGGCCGTGAGCAGGCCGTAGATGAGGCCGTCGGCCAGTTCCTTGAGCGTGACCTTCCAGGGCTTGCCGAACCAGATGGAACCCTGGACGCTCCCGGCCGCGTACGCCAGGAAGGCCACGGTGCCCGCCACCCGGAACACCTGGAGGTAGGGGGTGCCGGGGGCCAGGGTGCGGGAGGCGACGTAGGCCACGCAGAAGGACACCCCGAGGGTGTACAGGAACCACTTGCCCAGGTAGCTGCCCATGTTCGGGACGCCGGGGGCGGTGAGGACCAGGAACCCCATGGGGCCCTCCTCGTACTTCCGCTTCATCTCGTCGGTACCCATGGCCTTGGGGTCGCCGCAGAAGGGCAGGGCGTACTGGCCGGGGCCGGGGGAACCCTTGCGGATGGCCGCGCGGAGGCCCTCCTCGTCCGGATGGGCCCGGTAGTCGGAGTTGTGCCACTTGAGGGCCATGTGCACCAGGCTGCTGCCCAGGAAGACGAAAACGGCCGCCAGCAGAATGGGCAGCCAAAGCTGGGTGAGGGATACCATCAGCGACCTCCCGGAAAGTTGGAAACCATCATAGCCACCGTGTTTACCTTTTTTGCTACGATTACAAACGGGATCAGCGGGTCTTTTGGTCGTGCGGTCCCTTCCTATGTGAGAGCGTCCATGAATCCTTGCTCGCCCGTCATCCCTCTGCGCCTTGCGCGGTGGGCGGCGCTCGGGTGGATGGTCCTGGGGCCGGCCCTGGGGGCGGCCGGGCTGGAAGCGGTGCGAACCACGGGGCGCATCCGCCTGGAGGGCGGCATGGGCGAGCCGGACTGGGACCGGGCCCCGGCCGCCACGGGGTTCCGCACCTCCTGGCCCGACTTTGGCCAGGACGCGGCCACCCCCACGGAGGTCAAGGTCCTCTACGACGACCAGTTCCTTTACGTGGGCGCGCACATGGGCCTGCCCCGGGGCACGCGCCCCGTGCGTCGGCTGCACCGCCGGGACCAGGAAAGCACCAGCGACTGGTTCGGGGTCTACATCGACAGCAACCGGGACCGGCGCACCGCCTTCGGCTTCCTGGTGAACGCCGCCGGCGTGCAGCGGGACGCCATCTACGCCGGGGATTCCATCTCCGGCGATTCCAGCTGGGACGCGGTGTGGGAAAGCCGGGTGAAGGCGGGTCCCGGGGGATGGACCGCCATCCTCAAGATCCCCCTCTCCGTCCTGCGCCTGCGCACCGGGGGCAACGAGGTGTGGGGCATCAACTTCAGCCGCACCGATTCGGGCGCCATCCGGGAGTCCAGCTACTGGGACCTGCCCCCCCGGGGGGAGAACGCCTTCGCCAGCCGGTTTCCGGACCTCACGGGCATCAAGGGGGTGGCGCCCCAGCCCCGCCGGGAATGGATCCCCTTCTTCACCTACACGGACAAATTCAAGACGGCCAATTCCTTCGATGACCGTGGCCGCAAGGGGAACGTGGGCCTGGACGCCCACCTGGGCCTGACCTCCGCCTCCCAGCTGGACCTCACCCTGCGCCCGGACTTCGCCCAGGTGGAGGTGGACCAGGCCGTGCTGAACCTGTCCACGGTGGAGACCGTCTTTCCCGAGAAGCGCCCCTTCTTCCTGGAAGGCATGGAGATCTTCCAGTTCCCCGGCGTCCGGCTCTTCTACAGCCGCCGCATCGGCCGGAGTCTCGTCGATCCCACCCTGGACGACGGCCAAACGCTCGTGAACGGGCCGGCGACCGCCGAGATCGCGGCGGCGGCGAAATACACGGCCAAGCTGGACACGGGCCTTTCGCTGGGCGCGCTGGCCGCGGGGGTGGAGAACGCCCGGGGCACCGTGGAAAACGACGACGGAAGCCTCCTGGGCCGCTCCATCTCCCCCTATGCCACCTACGGGGTCGTCCGGGCCCAGCAGAAGGTGGATGGCCGCGGGAGCACGGTGGGCGCCTTCGCGTCCCTGGTGCGGGAGGCGGACCCCGCCGGGCGCAGCGCCAAGGTGGGGGCGGTGGACGCCGTCCTCAAGAGTTCCGACCGGGGGTCCGCGCTGGAGATGAGTGCCGCCTGGAGCCAGGCGGGAACCCGCGGGGCGGAGGCCACCGGGTCCTGGCAATACGCCCGGTACCTCAAGCGCTGGGCCTCCGGCTGGCGCATGGAGGTCAACGGGGACAATGCCAGCCGCGGCTTCAATCCCAACGATCAGGGCTACCAGGCCAGGGCGGACGAACAGCGGATCTACGCCGGCGTGGTCCGCCATTGGGACGAGCGGATCGGCTCCATGCGGAACTGGGAATGGGGCCTGGACTTCTCGTACGCCCGGGACCAGGCCGGACGGGTCTTCCAGCGGACCGCCAGCACCTGGGCCAGCACGGATTTCACCAATTTCTGGGCTGTGTGGGGCAACGCCCATGTGGCCCTGCCCGTGGACGACGACCGGGAGCTGCGCACGTACTCGGATCCCGTGAAGAAATACCTCCACCGGGGCTCCATCCCGGGCCTGGGCCTGGGCTTCGACACGCCCGGGAACCGGCCGTGGTACGTGCGCATCACCGCCAACCGCACCTTCTGGCCCGACGGCCCCACCTCCGACGCGGGATGGTACCAGTCCATCAAGCTCGGTCCCGCCATGGAGATCCAGTCCGACACCACCGTCACGCGCAACGAGGGCGAGCTGCGCTACCTGGAGACGCAGGGCACCACCCCGGTCGTGGGGCTCCGGCGCATGTCCCAGTTCAACGAGACCCTACGCCTGGCCTACGCCCTGAGCCCGAACCTCAGCGTGCAGGTGCTGGGGCAGTGGCTCCTGGCCAACTGGGAGTTCCGGGATCTCCAGAGCTACGTGGACGACGCGACCCTCGCCCCCGGCGCCTCCAGCGCCACCACCAGCTTCTCGGACCGGGTGTGGAATGAGAATCTAATTGTCCGCTGGGAATTCAAGCCGGGATCCACCTTGTTTTTCGTATACACCCACGGGGTGGCCACGGACGCGCTGATCAACGACCGGGGAAGCCTCAGCCCCCGCAACGACGTTGCCGTGCTCTCCCGGCTGCCCTCGGACGACGCCATCCAGGTGAAGGTGAGCTGGTTGTTCCGCTAACCCTCTAGGGCTCCGAACAGGCGGCGATTTCCAACAGGGCCATGAGTTCCCGCTGGGTTTCCCTGCCTTCGGGGTCGGCCTCGTAGCGGGCGGAGACCTTCTTCCGGGCCGCGGCCACGTCGCCGCAGGCCTTGCCCCGGGCGATGAGGTCGCGCAGGGCTGCGGGCATGGGGCCCCAGTTGCCGCATTCGGCCCAGGACTCGGACAGGAAGACGAATTTCGGGATGGCCTCCCCGCCGTTGGTGAGGAACCGCGCGAAGACCTCCGGGTGCTGGCCGCGGGAGACGTAGCGCACCTGGAGGGCCGGCGCGGCCTGGGCCATGCGCTGGAGCACCGGCACGTGCCGCACCACGTCGCCGCACCAGTCCTCGGCGATGGCCACGACGCGCACCGGCCGTGCCAGGGCCGCCAGGAACCCCCGCACGTGGGGCTCCAGGGCCCGGGCCCCCAGGAGCTCCTCCATGCGCGCGCGGTTGGCGGGGACGGTACCGGTGGTGATCCATTGGGAATAGGGCATGCCGGATTCGAAGATGGCTTTCCAGTCCAGGGTGGGAAGGATGGGTGGCATGGGCATGGTCGGCCTCCTGGATCCATCTTGCCCCATTTCCGGGTCCCCGCCGGCCCTTCAACGGGGTGGAGAAAACCGGAATAAAGAATTCCAGGAAGCCTGCCGATGTATGAATTACGGATTACATAACCCAGTTCCCGTCCGGAATCCGGCCGGTGGCTGGAGGACTGCACGCTTGCGAAAGGGGTATGCCATGGGCCTGTTTTCGAACCTTCGCGTCGCCGGGAAGCTGAGTATGGGATTCGGCCTGCTCCTCGCGCTGATGGTGGCCACGATCCTGGTGGACAACCGGAAGATGGCCGCCATGGAGGCGCAGACCGCGGAGATGTTCCGGGTGAACCAGGCCGCGGCGGCCGCGTCCCAGGCCATGATCATCTCGGCCGACCGCATGCGGGTGGCGTACCGGGACATGGTCATCGCCCGGGAGGCCGCCGCCTACGAACGGGGCAAGGGGCTCTACCGGAAGGCCCGCGAGGGCTACGACGAGGCCGAGGCCCGCCTGGCCCGCGTCAACGAAGGCCGCAAGGGGCGGATTCCCGCGGCCGAGCAGGAGATCCTTACCCGCGTCCGCGCCAGCCGGGTGGAAGCGTACCCGGCCATCGACCACCTCATGGAACTCATGGGCAAGCCTGGAAAGGTGGAGGCCGGAGACTTCATCCTCGGGACCCTGCGTCCCATCTATGGCGGCTGGATGCAGGCCCTGGACGACCTGGGCGCCCAGTTGGCGCAGCAGAACGCCGCCAAGGCGGCCGCCATCGAGACGGCGGTGGTCCAGGCCCAGCGCCTTCAAGTGATCCTCCTCCTGATAGGCCTGGCGGCCGGGACGGTCGCGGCCTGGCTGGTGACCCGGAGCATCACCCGGAGCCTGGGCGGCGAGCCCTCCTATGCCGCCGACGTGGTTCGGCGGGTGGCGGACGGGGATCTCACGACCACCGTGGAGGTGGATCCCCGGGCCAAGGGCAGCCTGCTGCTGGCCATGCAGGAGATGGTGGGGCGGCTGGGGGGGGTCATCGGCCAGGTGCAGGAGGCCTCCCGGTCCCTGGCGGGGGCGTCGGAACATCTGAGTTCCACGGCCCAGGCCCTGAGCCAGGGCGCCAGCGAACAGGCCGCGAGCGTGGAGGAGACCAGCGCCTCGGTGGAGCAGATGAGCGCCTCCATCGCCCAGAACAACGAGAATTCCAAGGTGACCGGGGATCTGGCCGCGCGCACCGCCCAGGAAGCCCGGGAAGGGGGCAAGGCCGTGAGGGAGACGGTGGGGGCCATGAAAGAGATCGCCCAGAAGATCGCCATCATCGACGACATCGCCTACCAGACCAATCTGCTGGCCTTGAACGCGGCCATCGAGGCGGGCCGGGCCGGGGAGCACGGACGGGGCTTCGCGGTGGTGGCCGCGGAAGTGCGCAAGCTGGCCGAACGGAGCCAGGTGGCGGCGGAGGAGATCAGCGGGCTCGCCACGGGCAGCGTGGATCTGGCCGAGCGGGCCGGGCACCTCCTGGACACCATCGTCCCTTCCATTCAAAAGACGAGCGATCTGGTGCTGGAAATCGCCGCCGCCTCCTCGGAGCAGAACGCCGGGGTGGGCCAGATCAACGGCGCCATCGGCCAGATCAGCCAGGCCGTCGCCCAGAATGCGGCGGCCTCCGAGGAACTGGCCTCCACCTCCGAGGAGGTGAACGCCCAGGCCATGGAGCTCCAGTCCACCATGGCCTTTTTCCGCCTCGCGGAAACGTCAGGGCCGGCTGGCCAGGGCAGGGGGAACGGTCCGGCCCGGGCCGGGACCGGCCGGTTCTGATTCGTATTTGATGTTTTCAATAAAGAACCTTTTTATTGGGGCTTGCAGGTGGCCGGGAAGCGTGCACAATCCACACCAATCTCACCCTCCCACAGGATTTACCGATGACTCCTTACACGGTGTCGATCGTCCCATCCCCCAACCAGGTTCCAAAGGAGCTGCCATGTCCTTCTTGAACAACCTCCGCCTTTCCGCACGGCTCCTGCTTGCCTTCCTGATCGTGGCCATCCTGTCGGTCGGGGTGGGGGCGATGGGCGTGAGGGGCACCTCGACCGTCGCCGGCCTCATGCACCAGGTCTACACCGAAAACGTCCTGGGCCAGAACTACTTGGCCAACTGCATCGTGCGCATGGCCGCCCTGCAGCTGCGGGTGGTGTACATGGTCATGGCCCCGGACGAAAAGGGCCGCGCGGCCGAACTCGCCAACATCGAGCTGGCCAAGAAGGAGTTTCTGGAATGGTCCAAGAAGGAACGGGCCACGAACATGAGCGACACCGAAAAGGCCCTCTGGGCCGATTTCGATCCCAAGTGGACCAGCTACGGGGAGACGATCCGGAAGATCGCGGCCCTGATGGACGACAAGAAGGTCGAGGACGCGAAGAAGATGACGATGCTCGAAGCCAGGCCGAAGTACCTGGAGCTGCGGGCCATGCTCGTGAAGATCCTGGACGACAACGGCCACGTGGCCGAAGAGGCCGACAAGTCCGGGGCGGCCACCTACGACGGGCTCCGGCGGAACATGACCCTCACCACGGTCGTGGTTTTCGCGTTGGCCATGGGACTGGGCCTCCTGGTGACCCGCATGATCAAGCGCCAGGTGGGCGGCGAACCCATGGAGGCCGCTTCCATCGCCCAGCAGGTGGCGGCCGGGGACCTGGCGGTCCAGGTGGACCTGCAGCCGGGGGACACCACGAGCATGATGGCGTCCATCAAGAACATGGTTGAAAAGCTGGCCAGCGTGGTGGGCCAGGTGCAGGAAGCCTCCCAGTCGCTGGTGGGCGCCTCGGAGCAGCTCAGCTCCACCGCCCAGTCCCTGAGTCAGGGCGCCAGCGAGCAGGCCGCAAGCGTGGAGGAGACCAGCGCCTCGGTGGAGGAGATGAGCGCTTCCATCGCCCAGAACAACGAGAACGCCAAGGTGACCGGGGACATCGCCACCCGGACCGCCAAGGAGACGGTGGAAGGGGGCCAGGCGGTGAGGGAGACCGTGGGCGCCATGAAGCAGATCGCCCAGAAGATCGCCATCATCGACGACATCGCCTACCAGACCAACCTGCTGGCCCTGAACGCGGCCATCGAGGCGGGCCGCGCCGGGGAACACGGCAAGGGCTTTGCGGTGGTGGCCGCCGAAGTGCGCAAGCTGGCCGAGCGCAGCCAGGTGGCGGCCGAGGAGATCAGCGGGCTCGCCTCCGGCAGCGTGGACCTGGCTGAACGGGCCGGGAAGCTGCTGGACACCATCGTCCCGTCCATCCAGAAGACCTCCGACCTGGTCATGGAGATCGCCGCCGCCTCGGCGGAGCAGAATTCCGGCGTGGGCCAGATCAACGCGGCCATCGGCCAGATCAGCCAGGCGGTGGCCCACAGCGCGGCCGCCTCGGAAGAGCTGGCCTCCACATCGGAAGAGGTCAATGCCCAGGCCCTGGAGCTCCAGGGGACCATGGACTACTTCCGGCTCGCCAAGGGCGCCGCGCCCGCGCGTGCCCGGGTGGCGGCGCGGGCTCCGGCGAAGCCCCGGAAGGTGGCCGCGCAGCAGGAGCAGGATGCGGGCGAGTTCACACGTTTTTGATGGCCGCCCCGGCGAAGGGGTGGAATCCTTGACGTAGCCATCCGTTGAGGCCCAACGCCTTCTCTCTCATTCCCCCCCTCCCGCGCCCCCGGCGCCCCGCCCAGGAGACCGGACCCCTTGGAATCCCCAGCCCCCGTAACGAACCTTCCGATCCCCCGGCACCTGGGAACCTACGGCGTCCCCGCCGTGGTCTTCCTGGCGCCCTGCCTCGCGTCCGGATTCGGCTGGAAGGGTGTGCTCCTGGGCCTGGCGGCCCTGGGGTGCGTCCTTCTGGTCCGGCGCCCCGCCCCGCCCGCCCCCGCTGCCCTGGAACCGGCGCCGGTGCAGGCCTCCCCTGAGGCCCGCCCCGGGATCGAGCAGGTCGCCGGCGCCGTGGTCCCCCTCTGGGCGGGGCAGACCTCCCAGGCCCGGTCGGAGATGGAGGAGGCCATCACGGCCCTCACCGGGCGCTTCTCGGCCATGCAGCGGAACCTGAAGGAGGCCGTCCACACCGCCGGCCTGGAGTCGAACCGGAACCTCCAGGTCACCATCGAACGGGGCGCCGACGCCCTGCACGGGGTGGTGGAGGACCTGGAGGCGGGCGCCAGGGCCCGCAACGAGGTGCTGGAGAAGATCCAGGACCTGGCTGCCATCACCGAGGAGCTGCGCACCATGAGCGAGGAGGTGGCGGCCATCGCCAACCAGACCAACCTCCTGGCCCTGAACGCCGCCATCGAGGCCGCCCATGCCCGGGAGCTGGGACGGGGCTTCGCCGTGGTGGCCGACGAAGTGCGCAAGCTCAGCATGCGCTCGGGCACCACCGGCAACGCCATCACGTCCAAGGTGGCCTGGGTGAACAAGTCGCTCCTGGACACCCTCGCCGCCACCCAGGCCTTCGCGGTCACCGACGCCGCCATGGTCCAGAAGGCCGACGCCACCATCAAGAAGGTGGTCGAGGACATCCAGGAGGGCGTGGGGCTCCTTTCCGACTCCGCCACGCGCTTCGAGGGGGTGGGGGTCCATCTGGGGCAGGAGATCTCCAGCACCCTCGTCCACCTGCAGTTCCAGGACCGGGTGGGGCAGATCCTCCAGAGCGTCGTGGCGGACATGGAGAAGTTCAGCCATCGCCTCGAGCACCATCCCACCAGCCTGGAGGTGGACCAGTGGCTTGCGGAGCTCGAGACCACCTACACCACCGCCGAACAGCTGGCCATCCACCGTGGGGAGCAGGCCTCCCAGGACACGGATTCCGACATCACCTTCTTCTGAGTGGACCCCATGGCAAAGACCATCATGATCATCGACGATTCCGTGAGCCTCCGGCAGGTGGTGGCCATCGCCCTGGCCGGGGCAGGGTACGACGTCATCGAGGCCTGCGACGGACAGGACGCGCTGGCCAAGCTCACCGGGCAGAAGGTCCACCTCATGATCTGCGACGTGAACATGCCCAACATGGACGGCATCACCTTCCTCAAGTCCATCCGGGCCCATCCGGCCTACAAGTTCACCCCGGTGATCATGCTCACCACCGAGGCCGGCGAGGACAAGAAGCGCGAAGGGCAGGCCGCGGGCGCCCGGGCCTGGGTGGTCAAGCCCTTCAAGCCCGAGCAGCTGCTCGTGGCCGTTTCCAAGCTGATCCTTCCCTGAGGCCGGCCATGATCACCTTCGCACGCGACCAGCACACCCTCCTCCTTTCGGGGGAACTCACCATCTATCACGCCGCCGAGGCCAGGACGCGCCTCGGGGAGGAACTGGCCGCGGACCCGGCCCTGGAGGTGGACCTTTCGGGCATCGAGGAGCTCGACACCGCCGGCGCCCAGGTGCTCCTCTGGCTCAAGCGCGAGGCCCGGGCCCGGGGTGGGGCCGTGCCCTTCACCCACCACAGCCCCGCCGTCCTGGAGGTGCTCGACCAGCTCAACCTGGCCGGCGCGTTCGGGGACACCCTGCTCATCGCACCCACCGCCTGAGGCAACCATGGACATGGACCAGGTCAAGCAGACCTTCATCATCGAATGCCGCGAGCTGCTGGCCTCCATGGAGGAGGCGCTCCTGACCGTGGAGGACCAGGCCGACGCCACGGAATCCATCAACGCCATCTTCCGCGCCGTGCACACCATCAAGGGTTCGGCGGGGCTGTTCGGGCTGGACCCCATCGTGCGCTTCGCCCACACGGTGGAAAGCGTCATGGACCGGGTGCGGGGCGGCCGCCTCGCCCTGAACCCCGAGCTGGTGGGCCTGTTCCTGGAGTGCCATGACCACCTGGTGCGCATGCTGGCCACGGTGCGGGAGAACGCCGAGGAGCCGCCCGAAGTGGCCGCAGAGGGCGAACGCCTCCTGGGGGCCCTGGTTCCCTGGCTCGAGGGCGGGGTGGCCACCGTGGCCCCCGCCGTGCACCCCGAGGTGGCCCATCGCCCGGAAGGCGGCGGGGACCACTGGCACATCTCCGTGCGGTTCTCGCCCAACGTGCTCCAGAACGGCATGGACCCCCTTTCCTTCGTGCGCTACCTGCGCACCCTGGGGCGCATGGTCAGCCTGCACTCCCTGCTGGAGAAGCTCCCCGCCGGGGAGGCCTTCGATCCCGAGGCCTGCTACCTGGGCCTGGAGATGGACCTGGAGACCGACGCGGACCGCAAGACCCTGGAGGACGTCTTCGAGTTCATCCAGGACGACAGCCGGATCCGCCTGATCCCGCCCCGCGCCAAGGTGGAGGAGTACCTGGCCCTCATCCAGGCCCTGCCCGAGGAGGAGCATTTCCTCGGGGAGATCCTGGTGGCCGGGGGCTGCATCACCGCGCGCGAACTGGACACGGCCCTGCAGGTGCAGAAGGGCGAGGACCCCGGGCGCATGATCGGCACGATCCTGGTGCAGGACCAGTCCGTTCCGCCCCCGGTGGTGGCCGCGGCATTGGAAAAGCAGAAGCGTTTCCAGGACAAGCAGGCCAACGAGATGAAGGTGGTGAAGGTCGCTGCCGAGAAGCTCGACAAGCTGGTGAACCTGGTGGGCGAGCTGGTCATCGCCGGGGCCAGCGCCCAGGCCATGGCCAGCCAGGCCAAGGAGTCCCGCCTCCTGGAGGCCACCGCCACCTTCAACAAGCTGGTGGAGGAGATCCGCGACAATGCATTGAGCCTCCGCATGGTGCAGATCGGCGAGACCTTCAGCCGCTTCAGGCGCATCGTGAGGGACGTGAGCCGGGAACTGGGCAAGGAGATCGAGCTGGAGATCCAGGGCGCCGAAACCGAACTGGACAAGACCATCGTGGAGAAGATCGCCGATCCGCTCATGCACATCGTGCGCAACTCCATCGACCACGGCATCGAATCCGCGGAGGTGCGCCTGGCCCGGGGCAAGCCGGCCACGGGCTCGCTCTCCCTCAACGCCTTCCACGAGTCCGGCAGCATCGTCATCGAGGTGGCCGACGACGGCGGCGGCCTGGACAGGGCCCGGATCCTGGCCAAGGCGGTGGAAAAGGGCCTGGTGGCCGCCGGGGCGGACCTGTCCGACGCCGAGGTCCACGCCCTCATCTTCGAGCCGGGGTTCTCCACCGCCTCCGCCGTAAGCAACCTCTCCGGCCGGGGCGTGGGCATGGACGTGGTGCGCCGGAACATCGACGAATTGCGCGGAACCGTGGAGATCGAGAGCTACGAGGGCTCCGGAACCACCATGCGCATCCGGCTCCCCCTGACCCTGGCCATCATCGACGGGTTCCGGGTGGAGGTGGAATCCACCTGCTACGTCATCCCCCTGGACACGGTCATCGAGTGCCTGGACCTGGGCCCCTTCCTGGAGTCCGAGGAGAACCACCTCATCAACCTCCGGGGCGAGGTGCTGCCCTTCCTGCGCCTGCGGGAGGTCTTCACCGTGCCGGGGCCCCGGCCCGCCAAGGAGCGGGTGGTGGTCATCCAGTACGGCGAGACCCGCGCCGGCATCGTGGTGGACAAGCTCCTGGGCGAATTCCAGACGGTCATCAAGCCCCTGGGAGAGCTCTTCCGCAACCTTCGCGGCGTGGGGGGCTCCACCATCCTGGGCACCGGCGAGGTGGCCCTGATCCTCGACGTTCCCCAGCTCGTCCAGCTCGCCACGCGTCGCGGCAGGGGCGTCGCCCCGGCCCTTTCCCAACCAACTCTTGAGCAGGGGCGCCCATGAACTGGTTCAAGCATCTTCCTCTCGCCACGCAGCTGATCCTGGCCTTCGTGCTCGTCGCCCTCATCGCCGGGGGGGTCGGGGCCATCGGGATCTTCAACCTCGACAAGCTGGCCACCAGTGACCGGAACATGTACGATTCCGCCACCGCGCCCATGAAGAACCTGGACGCGATCAACGGGAACTTCCAGCTGGTGAGGAACTCCCTCAGCAAGACCATCGCCGCCCCCGACAAGGAGAAGCTGGCCATGGTCCTGAAGGCCTACGAGAACAACTGGAAGCTCATGCAGGACGCCATGGAGGCCTACACGAAGCAGGCCACCTCCAGCGAGGAGAAGGCGAACCTGGCCCGGCTGCGGGAGCTGACCGTCACCTACGACAAGGAGGTGGCCCAGCCCATGATCCGCTTCCGGAACGAGAACAAGATCGCCGATTCGGTGGCCGTGTCCTACAGCGCCAACGTCGGCAAGATCACCAACGAGCTCAACGGAGTGATCGAGAAGATGATCCGGGGCAACGTGGAGGAGGCCGAAGCCATCGCCACCGCCAACGCCCAGATCGCCCGGTCAGCCTCCACCCAGATGGCCGTGGCCATCGGCCTGGGCATGCTCCTGGCGGTGGGGCTGGGACTCCTGGTGACGTCCCTCATCAAGAAGCAGGTGGGAGGCGAACCCGCCTACGCCGCCGCCATCGTGCGTCAGGTGGCCGAAGGCAACCTGGGCCTGGAGGTGGTTACGTCCCGGGGCGACACCGAAAGCATGATGGCCTCCATCAAGGTCATGGTGCAGAAGCTCTCGGACGTGGTGGGGCAGGTGCAGGAAGCCTCGGACATGCTGGTGGGCGCCTCGGACCAGCTGAGCGCCACGGCCCAGTCCCTGAGCCAGGGCGCCAGTGAACAGGCTGCAAGCGTGGAGGAGACCAGCGCCTCCGTGGAGGAGATGAGCGCCTCCATCGCCCAGAACAACGAGAACGCCAAGGTCACCGGCGACCTGGCCTCCCGCACGGCCATGGAGGCCCGGGACGGCGGCAAGGCGGTGAAGGAGACGGTGGGCGCCATGAAGCTGATCGCCCAGAAGATCGCCATCATCGACGACATCGCCTACCAGACCAACCTGCTGGCCCTCAATGCCGCCATCGAGGCGGGACGGGCCGGGGAGCACGGCAAGGGCTTCGCGGTGGTGGCGGCCGAGGTGCGCAAGCTGGCCGAGCGCAGCCAGGTGGCCGCCGAGGAAATCAGCGGGCTCGCCTCGGGCAGCGTGGAGCTCGCGGAACGGGCGGGGAACCTCCTGGATACCATCGTCCCCTCCATCCAGAAGACCGCCGATCTGGTCATGGAGATCGCCGCGGCCTCCGCGGAGCAGAACTCCGGCGTGGGCCAGATCAATGCCGCCATCGGCCAGATCAGCCAGGCGGTGGCGCAGAACGCGGCGGCGTCCGAGGAACTGGCGTCCACCTCCGAGGAAGTGAACGCCCAGGCCCAGGAGATGCAGGGGACCATGGCCTTCTTCCAGTTGGCGGGCGTCCGTGCCCGGGTCGCGAAACGGCCGGCCGCCAAGGCGCCGGTTTCCGTGTCCAGACGCCCGGCCAAGCCCCTGGAAGCCAACGAGGATGATTTTTCCCGATTCTGACGGAAGGAGACGCCCATGGCGGAAGCGATGCAGGTCAACAAGCGCACCCGGGCCGCGGTGGAGAAGGTCCAGGTGGAGAAGAAGGACCAGTTCCTGGCCTTCGTGCTGGGCGGGGAGCACTTCGCGATGGACATCCGCTCCATCAAGGAGGTGATCCAGTACGGCGCCCTCACCGAGGTGCCCCTCATGCCGGACTTCATCCGGGGCGTGATCAACCTGCGCGGGGCGGTGGTGCCGGTGATCGACCTTTCGGTGCGGTTCGGCCGCCCCGCCACCGACGTGGCGCGGCGAACCTGCATCGTGATCCTGGAGGTGGCGCAGGAGGGGGATATCGTGGAGCTGGGGGTCATCGTGGACCACGTGAGCGAGGTGCTGGAGATCGGCGCCTCGGAGATCGAGCCCGCGCCGTCCTTCGGCAGCACCCTGCGCAGCGACTTCCTGGCCGGCGTCGGCAAGGTGGGCGGGAAGTTCGTCATCCTGCTGGACGTCAACCATGTCCTCTCCATCGACGAAATGGCCGCCCTGGGGGCCGGTGGTGCCAGGGCGGACGCTTCGTGACCGTTCGCCCTCCATCTCCAGGCTTTCCGCTGGCGACGGGGTCGCCGGCCATCACGGACGTGGAGTTCGGACGCATCCGGACCCTGGTCAAGCAGCTCACCGGCATCAACCTCTCGGACCAGAAGAAGGCCCTGGTGGTGGGCAGGCTCGGCAACCGCCTGCGCCACCGCGGCGTGTCCTCCTTCGGGGAGTACCTCAAGATCCTCCAGGACCCCTCGGAGAAGATCGAGCTCCAGACGGCCATCGACATGATGACCACCAACGAGACCTCCTTCTTCCGGGAACCCGAGCACTTCCGCATCCTGTCCGACCACATCCGCGGCCTGCGGCCGGTGCCCTTTCCCTTCAAGGTCTGGAGCGCGGCCAGCTCGAGCGGGGAGGAGGCCTACACCATCGCCATGGTCCTGTCCGATCTCCTGGGCACCGCCGACTGGCAGGTGCTGGGCACCGACATCAGCACCCGCGTCCTGGAGCGGGCCCGCAACGGGCTCTACCCCATGGAGCGCAGCGCCGGCATCCCCAAGGAGCTGCTGCACGCCCACTGCCTCAAGGGCACCGGGAAGCAGGAGGGCATGTTCCTCGTCAGCCGGCATCTAAGGCAACGGGTGACCTTCACCCAGGCCAACCTCATCCAGCCCCTGCCCAGGCTGGGTCCCTTCGACGTCGCCTTCCTGAGAAACGTGCTCATCTATTTCGAACCTCCCCAGAAGAAGCTCGTGGTGGACGCCGTGGCGGGCCAGGTCAAGCCGGGGGGCCTCCTCATCGTCGGCCATTCCGAGAGCCTCACCGGGCTCGACCACAACCTCACCCCCCTTCGTCCGACGGTGTACCGTGTCCCCTGAGCCCATCAAAGTCCTGGTCATCGACGATTCCGCGGTGGTGCGGCAGGCCCTCACTGAGATCCTCGGGAAGGACAGGGGGATCAAGGTCATCGGCCAGGCCATGGATCCGCTGTTCGCCATGGAGAAGATGAAGAAGGAGTGGCCCGACGTCATCCTCCTGGACGTGGAGATGCCGCGCATGGACGGGATCACCTTCCTGCGCAAGATCATGGCCGAACGCCCCACGCCGGTCATCATCTGCTCGTCGCTCACCGCCAAGGGCGCCGAGACCACCATGCAGGCCCTGGCCGCGGGCGCCTTCACCATCTTCACCAAGCCCACCCTGGGCGTGAAGTCCTTCCTGGAGGACAGCTCCGGCGACCTGGTCACCGCGGTGCGGGCCGCCGCCGGCGCCCGGGTCACACGGGTGCTCAAGCCCATCCCTCCCAAGTCCAACGCGGACATCGTGCTGCCGCCGGGGGGCGAGGCCATGGCGGTCACCACGGACCGGTTCACCGCCATCGGCACGTCCACGGGCGGCACCCAGGCCCTGGAGTACGTGCTGGCGTCCCTGCCCCGCACCTGCCCGGGCATCGTGGTGGTCCAGCACATGCCCGAGAAGTTCACCGCGGCCTTCGCGGCCCGCCTCGACAGCCTCTGCGAGATCGAGGTGCGGGAAGCGAAGACCGGCGACCGCGTCCTGGCCGGCCGGGCCCTCATCGCCCCGGGAGGCAAGCATCTGGTGGTGCGCCGCAGCGGCGCCCAGTACGTGGCCGAGGTGGTCTCGGCGCCCCCCGTGAACCGGCACTGCCCCTCGGTGGACGTGCTCTTCCGCTCCGTGGCCAAGTACGCGGGCCGGAACGCCCTGGGCGTCATCATGACCGGCATGGGCGACGACGGCGCCCGGGGCCTCCTGGAGATGAAGCAGGCCGGCGCCCACACCCTGGCCCAGGACGAGGAGAGCTGCGTGGTCTTCGGCATGCCCAAGGAGGCCATCAAGCTGGGCGCCGCGGACAAGGTCGTGCCGCTCTCCCAGATTCCCGAGCTCATCGCCCGCTGACCCCGGAGCCCGACCATGGATTCCTCCGACACCATCCTCATCATCGACGACGACGCGGCTCTTCGGGTGGCCCTGCGGGCCTTCCTGGAAGGCATCGGCCTGCGGGTGCTGGACGCCCCCGACGGCGCCCAGGGCCTGGACCTGGCCCGGCGGGAGCGCCCCGACGTGGTCCTGCTGGACCTGACCATGCCGGGAATCAACGGCTACGACGTCTGCCGGGAGCTCCTCGCCCAGGGCGAGGAAGGGCCTCCCGCGGTGATCGTCATGAGCGGCCTCCTGGGCACGTCCCAGCGGGTGAGGGCGTTCCACTCCGGCGCCGTGGACTGTCTGGCCAAGCCCGTCCAGTACGAGGAGGTGGAAGTCCGGGTGATGACCCACCTCGCCATCCGCCGGAAGAGCCAGGAGGTGAGGGAGAGCCGGGACAGCCTGGGCAAGGCCCTCCACGACGCCGGCGCCATGAACCGCAGCCTCATGGCCCTCAACGTCAAGCTCACCCACTCCGAGGAGGTCAAGACGCGCTTCCTGGCCCTGATGCGCAATGAGATCAACAATCCCCTCGGCGGGATCATGGCCCTGGCCGACCGCATCGCCGACCCGGCCCTTCCCCCCGCCAAGGCGCGGGAACTGGCGGCCCTGGTCAAGGACGAGGCCTTCCACCTGGACTGCCAGATCCGCAACGTCTTCACCGCCGCCGAAGTGGAAGCCGGCGAGGCCAGCCCCTTCCTCGCCCGGGTCGACGTGGCCTCGGTGGTGCGCGACGTGGTGGGCTCCTTCGAGGTCAAGGCCCGGGAGCGGGAGCTGGGCCTGGCCACGCGCCTCGAGGGCCTGGAGGAGGACTTCCCCACCGACGCCGACATGCTCCACCACATCCTCTCCAACCTCGTCTCCAACGCCGTCCATCACGCCCAGGGCCCCGTGGAGGTGCGCGCCGTGCTGACCGGGTCGGGCCTGGTGCTGGAGGTGCAGGACGGGGGCCCGGGCCTTTCCGAGCTCGCCCTCAAGGGGATCTTCGAACCCTTCCGGAACGAGAACGGCCCCTTCAAGGTGGCGCGGGGCCAGGGCCTCGGCCTGGTGGTGGTGCGGGCCCTGGTGGAGATCCTGCACGGACGGATCCACGTGGACAGCGAGCCCGGCCGGGGCAGCCTCTTCCGCGTGGAGCTGCCCAGGACCCCCTTCCTGGCCAATCCCCAGGCGCGCGCCCAGGACGACAACATCCTCATTTTCGACGAGCCGCAAGCGTTCTGACCATGGATCAGGCCCTGGAGAAGGTACCCACCCACTACCTCTATCCCTGCATGGTGTTCGCGCACCGGCAGGAATTCGAGGTGACGACGGTGCTGGGCTCCTGCGTGGCGGTCTGCCTGTGGGACCCGGCCATGCAGATGGGGGGGATCAACCACTACATGCTCGCCCTGTGGAACGGGGACGGCCTGCCCACGCCCAAGTACGGCAACATCGCCATCCAGAAGCTCGTCCGGGCCATGCTGGACCGGGGCTGCACCCGGGAGCGCATGGTGGCCAAGGTCTTCGGCGGCGGCAACGTCATCGGCAACAGCCAGGGCTCGGTCACCGTGGGCGAGCGCAACATCACCGTGGCCTGGGACCTGCTCCGGGAGGCCGGCATCCCCATCACCGCCTCGGACGTGGGCGGCGACGTGGGCCGGAAGATCATCTTCAACACCCGCACCGGCACCGTCCTCATGTCCCGCCTCAAGCGCATCGACGGCCAGCCCCTGGACCTCCCCGACGGCAGGCCGCGATAGGGGCCGGTGGTTTTCTGCGGAATGATTTCGCCCAAATGGAGTGTTGGGGAATCTTCGGGTAAAGGACCCGTACACCGAGGACGCCGAGGCGCAGAGTCACGCCGAGGTGGCTTCGCAACTTGGTGCGGCGACCCATGCCGCCCAGGCCCTGCCCGCTGGCGCGGGCCGCGTCGCAGGCGACGCGCGGCAGGGCGCGCAGGTCCTTCCGCATGCAAGCCTGTGGAAGGACCTGCGCACCCTGCCTTGGACGGGCCTGGGCTCATCGATCCGGATGGAATCCAGCGGCGTGGTTCCTTGGCGCCTGGAATCGTGGTTCATCGAACCGCATCGGCTGGAACACCCCACGCTCATACAGATTCCGGCAGAGAAGAACAATGTCCGCGCCGAAACCCCACGAAACTCTCAACGCCTAGCCCGGGCCCGTCCAAGGCAGGGGGCGCTGGCCCGCCACAGGCTCGCATGTGGAAGGGCCAGCGCCCCCTGCCGCGCGTCGCCTGCGACGCGGCCCGCGTCAGCGGGCAGGGCCTGGGCGGCATGGGTCGGCGCCAAGGATGCGAAGCCACCTCTGCGCAACTCTGCGCCTCGGCGTGCTCGGCGTACGGGTCCTTTACCCGAAGACGCCGAATCTTCAAATCCAGATGAGCAGGTACCGTTTTTTCGATCTGCTTGTGCCCCGCACGGCCCTGAAAGGCATCGGAATTCGCCGGTGATAGTATTCCTGGATGGAGGACAGCGGCTGGATCGTCGTCAAGGGCGCGCGGGAGCACAACCTGCGCGGCGTGGACGTGGCCATTCCCCGAGGGCGGCTCACGGTCGTGACGGGGGTCTCGGGGTCGGGCAAGTCTTCCCTGGCTTTCGATACCCTCTTCCGGGAAGGACAGAGGCGGTTCCTGGAGACCCTCCCGGCCTTCTCCCGGCAGTTCACCGGGGGCCTGGGGCGGCCGGAGGCGGCTTCCATCACGGGGCTGGGGCCCGCGGTGGCCGTGGGCCAGCGCGCGTCCCTGGCCAACCCCCGGTCCACCGTGGGCACCCTCACCGAGGTGTGGGACCTGCTGCGCCTGCTCTTCGCGCGGCTCGGGGAGGGTCCGGTCGCGCCCACCCGGGGCCTGTTCTCCTTCAACGGCCCCGAAGGGGCGTGCCCCGCCTGCGCCGGCCTGGGCGTGGAGGACCGCCTGGACCTGGACCTGCTGGTGGCCGACCCGGCCCGCACCCTGCGCCAGGGCGCCCTCCACGTGAGCACCCCCAACGGCTACCTCATGTACTCCCAGGTGACTCTGGACGTGCTGGACCAGGTGCTCCGGGCCCACGGGGGCTCCGTGGACATCCCCTGGCGCGACCTGGGCGACGAGGCGCGCCAGGTGGTCCTGCACGGCTCGGACCGCCTGCGGGTCCCCTACGGCAAGCATCCCCTGGAATCCCGCCTCAAGTGGACGGGCATCACCGCCCGGCCCCGGCAGGACGGGTTCTACCGCGGCCTCGTGCCGGTCATGGAGGAGATCCTCCGGGGCAAGCGCAACGACTCGATCCTGCGCTACGTGGCGACCTCCCCGTGCTCCGCCTGCGGGGGGGCGCGGCTGCGCCCGGAGGCGCTGGCGGTGCGCTGGCGGGGCCTGGCCATCACGGACCTGGCCGCCAGGACGGCCTCGGAGCTCCACGGCTTCCTGGCCGGGCTGGAGCCCGAAGGCGAAGGCGCGGCGGTGCTGGGGCCCATCCGGGAGGATCTCCTGGGCCGCACCGCCCTGATGGTGGAGCTGGGCCTGGGGTACCTGGCCTTCGACCGCCCCGCGCCCACCCTCTCCCAGGGCGAGGCCCAGCGCCTGCGCTTGCTGACCCTCGCCCTGGGAGAGCTGCGGGGCCTGCTTCTGGTGCTGGACGAGCCCTCCGCCGGCCTCCACCCGGGCGATGCGGCGCGGTTCCTGGGCGTGCTGCGCAGGCTGCGGGACCAGGGCCAGACGGTGGTGGTCGTGGAGCACGACCCGGTCATCGCCCTGGGCGCCGACTGGATCGTCGACCTGGGTCCCGGCCCGGGCCGGGAGGGCGGCGGAATCCTCTACGGCGGGCCTCCCGCGGGCCTCCTGGAAACGGGCGACTCCCCCACCCGGACCTGGCTGCGGGGAGGCTACCGTCCCCCGCCGCGGGTGCCCCGGGAAGGGGCCCGCATCCGCATCGAGGGCCTGCGCCGCCACAACCTCCAGGACCTGGCGGTGGAGCTGGTGGAGGGCGGCCTCAACGTGGTCACCGGCGTCTCCGGCGCCGGCAAGACCTCCCTCCTGGACGACGTCGCCGGGCGCCGGCCGGCGCTGCGGGTGGATGCGGCCCCCATCGGGCGCACCCCGCGGTCCAACCCCGCCACCTACACGGGCGCCTTCGACCTCATCCGGACCCTCTTCGCCGCCACCCCCGCCGCCCGGGCCGCGGGCCTGGGCAAGGGCCACTTCACCTTCAACACCCCCGGAGGCCGCTGCGAGACCTGCGAAGGGGCCGGGGTGCTGGAGGTGGGCATGAAGCACCTGGGCACGGTGTCCGTGCCCTGCGGCGCCTGCGCGGGCAGGCGTTTCCACCCCGAGGTGCTGGCGGTGGAATACCGGGGCCGGACCATCGCCGACGTGCTGGAATGCAGCGTCCGGGATGCCGCCGGGCTCTTCGCGGACCAGCCCAGGCTCGCGCGCATCCTCGCGGCCCTCCTGGACTGCGGCCTGGGCTACCTGCCCCTGGGCCAGCCCGCCACCACCCTTTCGGGCGGCGAGGCCCAGCGGGTGAAGCTGGCCACGGAACTGGCCCGCGCCGGCAAGGGCGCCTCCTTCATCGCCCTGGACGAACCCACCACGGGCCTCCACGCCGCTGACACGCAGGTGCTCCTGGCGGCCTGGGACCGGCTCACGGAGGCCGGCCACACCCTCCTGGTGGTGGACAACGATCCCGACGTGATCCTGCGGGCCGACCACGTCATCGACCTGGGGCCCGGCAGCGGGCCCGGAGGCGGCCGCATCGTGGTGGCGGGATCCCCCGCCGAGGTGGCCGCCTGCGACGCCTCCCTCACCGGGGCGGGCCTGCGGGGCTTCCCCCTCCCGCCCCCGTCGCTTCCCGCTCCCGCCTCCCTTCCGCCCATGGAGCTCCAGGGCGTCACCACCCACAACCTGCGGGAGGTGGACGCCGCCTTCCCCGCCCGGGGCCTCACGGTGGTCACCGGCCCGTCGGGCTCGGGCAAGAGTTCCCTGGTCTTCGACACCCTTCTGGCGGAAAGCCTCAACCGCTTCAACGACCTGGTGGCCCCCTGGGCGCGCCGGCTCCTGCCCCGCAAGGGCGGGGCGGAATTCGCCGCGGCCCGCAACCTCCAGGCCGCGGTGGCCGTGCCCCAGGGTTCCGGCCGGCGCAACCCCCGCTCCCGGGTGGGCACGGTCACGGAACTGGACGAACTCTTCCGCATGCTCTGGTCCCGGGCGGGGTCGGAGCCCCTGCCGGCCTCGGCCTTCTCGCCCAACGCCGAGGCCGGGGCCTGCCCCCGGTGCAGGGGCCTGGGCTTCCTCCAGGCCTGCGATCCCGAGCGGCTCGTCACCGCCCCCGACCTGCCCCTGGTCGCGGGCGCCCTGGACGGCACCCGCTTCGGCGCCTACCTGGGCGAGCGCGACGGGCGCTACGTCGCCACCCTCCTGGCCGCGGGACGGAAGCTGGGCCTGGAATTCAACCGCCCCTGGCGGGAGCTGGACGCCGCCGCCCGCGCCGTGGCCATGCGCGGCTGCGAAGGGACCCTGGAGGTGGAATGGGCCTACCGCCGGGGCCGGCGGGAGGGGGTCCACCGCCTCTCCACCCCCTGGGAGGGCTTCGCGGCCCTGGTGGACAGGGAGTACGAACGGGTGCACCTGGAGAAGGGGGAGGACCTGGCCGACCTCCTGGGGGAGACGCCCTGCCCCGACTGCGGCGGGGAGCGCCTGAACCCGCGGTCCCGGAGCTCCTCGTTCTCCGGGCTGCGCCTGCCCGAACTGGCGCGCATGACCGTGTCCGAGGCCCGGGCCTGGTTCGGGTCCCTGGACCTGTCGGGCCCCGCCGCCGCGCTGCGGGAGGATATCCTGCCCCGCCTGGCGGCCCTGGAGGAGGCGGGGCTGGGGCACCTGGCGCCCGGGCGGGAGATGGCGAGCCTTTCGGGCGGCGAGGCCCAGCGGGTGCGCCTCGCCGCGTCCCTGGGCTCGGGCCTCTCGGGCGTCACCTACGTGCTGGACGAGCCCACCCGCGGCCTCCACCCCCGGGACACCGCGCGCCTGGCGGGTGTGCTGCGCGGCCTGGCCGACGCCGGCAACGCCGTGGTGGTGGTGGAGCACGACCCCGCCCTGGTGGCCCGCGCCGACCACATCCTGGAACTGGGCCCCGGGCCGGGGCCGCGGGGGGGCCTGCTCACGGGCCAGGGCGCCCCGGGATCCTTCCCGCCGTCCTCGCACACCGGGCGGATCCTGGCGCGCCGGACCCCGCCCCCGCCGGCCCCGGCGCGTCCCCTCGCGCCGGGCGTGTCCATCCGGGGCGCGGGCCTCCACAACCTGCGCGGCATCGACGTGGACCTGCCGTCGGGGGCCCTGGTGGCGGTCACGGGTGTCTCGGGCAGCGGCAAGTCCAGCCTGGTGCGGGGCGTGCTCGGAGCCTCGCTGCGGTCCCTGCTGGCCGGGCGGGGCCCGGTGGGCTGCGCGGAACTGCGGGTGCACGTCCCGGTCCGGCGCGTGGAGGTCCTGGACCAGGGCGGCTCCGGCCCGGGCTGGTCCACCACCGTGGCCACCGCCATGGGCCTGGCCGACCCGCTGCGGCGGCGCTTCGCCGCCACCCCCGGGGCCCGGTCGCTGAAGCTTTCCGCGAAGCACTTCTCCACGGCCTCCCCGGGCGGGCGCTGCGAGGCCTGCGAGGGCAGGGGCGCGATCACGGTGCCCATGGACCTGCTGCCGGACGTCACCGTGGGGTGCGAGACCTGCGGGGGCGCCGGCTTCGGGCCCGCGGTCCTGGAATGCCTCCTGGAGGGGCGGTCCATCGCGCAGGTGTTCGCCGCCACCGTGGACGAGGCCCGGGGGTTCCTCGGGAACGACGCCGCCCTGGCGGGGCCCCTGGACGCCCTGGCCCGGGTGGGCCTGGGCTACCTGCGCCTGGGCCAGCCCGGCCCCGGGCTTTCCGGCGGCGAGTGGCAGCGCCTGCGCCTGGCCACGCTCCTGGCCGTACCCCCGGAGGGCACGGCCGTTCTCCTGGACGAGCCCGCCCGGGGGCTGGGGGCCGAGGACGTGGAGCGCCTGGTGGCTTCCCTGCGCCACCTGGCCGGGGCCGGCAACCTGGTGGTGGCCGTGGAGCACGACCTGGAATTCGTGCGCGGCGCCGATTGGATCGTGGACCTGGGGCCCGGGGGCGGGCCCCAGGGCGGGGCGGTCGTGGCGGCGGGCACCCCCGCGCACATCCGCGCCTGCGCGGCCTCCGCCACGGGCGAGGCCTTGAACCATTAATACGGCAATCTTGCTATATTTGAAGTGACACATGGCCGCATCCGGGCGGCCGTTCTGTTTTGACAGGGAACCCCCATGCCCGCCATCCGCCGCCTTTTCGTGGAGAAGAAGCCCGAGTTCGCCGTGGAGGCGGAAAAGCTTCGCCACGACCTGCGCGAGCAGTTGGGGATCGCCGGCCTGGAGGGCCTGCGCATCGCGGTGCGCTACGACGTGGAGGGCCTTTCCGAGGCGCACCTGGAGGCGGCGCGCTGGACCGTCTTCGCCGAGCCCCCGGTGGACGCGGTGTTCGACGAGGAGCTGCCCGTGGGCCCCGGCGAGACCGCCCTGGCCGTGGAGTACCTGCCCGGCCAGTACGACCAGCGGGCCGACAGCGCCGCCCAGTGCCTCCAGCTCCTTTCCCACGGCGCGCGGCCCACCGTGGCCGGAGCCCGCGTCTCTGTCTTCCGGGGCACGCTGGCGCCCGGGGATCTGGACCGCATCCGCGGCTTCCTCGTCAATCCCGTGGACAGCCGGGAGGCGGCGTGGGCCAAGCCCGCCACCCTCACCCCGGTGCTGCCCGAACCCGCCGACGTGGCCGTGGTGGAGGGCTTCAATGAAGGCGGCCTGGCCTTCCTGGAGGACCTGCACGCCCGCATGGGTCTGGCGATGACCCTGGCGGACCTGGAGCACACCCGCACCTACTTCCGCGGCGAGGGCCGGAACCCCACCGAGACCGAGCTGCGCCTGCTGGACACCTACTGGTCCGATCACTGCCGCCACACCACCTTCCTCACCCAGGTCACGGACGTCGCGGTGGAGGACGGTCCCATGGCCCGGCCCATCCGCCGCGCCTACGGGGCCTACCGCGACCTGCGGGGCCAGGTGTTCGGGGAGGACCTGGCGGAGCGGCCGGAGTGCCTCATGGACATCGCCCTGCTTCCCGCCCGCGCCCTGCGCAGGGCCGGGAAACTCGACGACCAGGAGCTCACCAGCGAGATCAACGCGTGCTCGGTGGTGGTGGACGTGGACAACACCGCGGCCCCCGGCGGGCGCGAACCGTGGCTGCTCATGTTCAAGAACGAGACCCACAACCACCCGACCGAGATCGAGCCCTTCGGCGGGGCCGCCACCTGCCTGGGCGGGGCCATCCGCGACCCGCTCAGCGGGCGCGCCTACGTGTACCAGTCCATGCGCGTCACGGGCTCGGGCGATCCCCGGACGCCCATGGACGCCACGCTCCCCGGCAAGCTGCCCCAGCGCAAGATCACCCAGGAGGCCGCCCAGGGCTTCGCCTCCTACGGCAACCAGATCGGCCTTTGCACGGGCCAGGTGACCGAGTACTACGACGAGGGCTTCGTGGCCAAGCGCATGGAGATCGGCGCCGTGGTGGGCGCCGTGCCCCAGGCCCAGGTCCGCCGCGAGGAGCCCGCGCCCGGCGACGTGATCATCCTGGTGGGGGGACGCACTGGCCGCGACGGCATCGGCGGTGCCACCGGCAGCTCCAAGAGCCACACCGAGGACTCCATCGACACCTGCGGCGCCGAGGTGCAGAAGGGGGATCCCCCCATGGAGCGCAAGCTCCAGCGCCTGTTCCGGGCCCCGGAATTCTGCCGGCTGGTGAAGAAGTGCAACGACTTCGGCGCTGGCGGCGTTGGGGTCGCCATCGGAGAGCTGGCCCCGGGCCTGGTCATCGACCTGGACGTGATTCCCCGCAAGTACGAAGGCCTCAACGGCACGGAGCTGGCCATCGCCGAGAGCCAGGAGCGCATGGCCGTGGCCGTGGACGCCGCGGACGCGCCCGAGGTGATGCGCCTGGCCGCCCTCGAGAACCTGGAGGCCACCCTGGTGGCCCGCGTCACTCCGGAACCCCGCCTGCGCATGACCTGGCGCGGGCGCACCATCGCGGACCTCTCCCGGGAGTTCCTGGACACCAACGGCGCCGCCCAGTTCACCACCGTGCGCATCGAGTCCCCCTCCGCCGCCACCCCCTTTGCCACGCCGGCCGTGGACCCCGCGGACCTGGAGCGAACCTGGCTGGAACGTCTCGCGGACCTCAACACCTGCAGCCAGCGGGGCCTGGCCGAGAAGTTCGACTGCACCATCGGCGCGGGCACCGTGCTGGCCCCCTTCGGGGGCCGCCTGCGCCGGACGCCTTCCGAAGCCATGGTGGCCAAGTTCCCCGTGCAGGACGGCGAGACGCTGTCGGCCAGCGCCATGAGCCACGGCTACTTCCCCGCCCTCAGCCGCTGGAGCCCCTTCCACGGCGCCGTGTGGGCCCACGTGCAGGCCGCGGCGCGCCTGGCCGCGGTGGGCGGGGATCCCCGCAGGCTGCGCTTCACCCTGCAGGAATACTTCGGCAAGCCCAAGGACGACCCCGCCCGGTGGGGCAGGCCCTTCGCGGCCCTGCTGGGGGCCCTGAACGCCGAGCTGGCCCTGGGCGCCCCGGCCATCGGCGGCAAGGACTCCATGAGCGGGACCTTCAAGGACCTGGACGTGCCCCCGACCCTGGTGGCCTTCGCGGTGGACGTGGTGCGGGCCGACCAGGTCACCAGCCCCGAGCTCAAGGGCCCCGGCCACGCCGTGGTGCTCATCGACCTGCTCCGCACCGAGGAGGCTCTCCCCGACTGGGAGGTGCTGGACAAGACCTACGCCCACGTGGCCCGCCTCGTGCGGGAGGGCAGGGTGCTCGCGGCGCGCGCCGTGGGCATGGACGGCCTGGCTCCCGCCCTCTCGATCATGGCCTTCGGCAACGGTGTGGGCCTGGAACTGGAGCCGAGGGAGCCCTCCCACTGGTTCGCACCCCGTCCCGGCGCCCTGGTGCTGGAACTGGACGGCGACCTGGAAGAGCTCCTGGACGGCCTGGCCTGGACCCGCCTGGGCACCACCCAGGCCGAGCCCGTGATCCGCACGAAGGGGCTTTCCCTGGCGCTGGACCGGGCCCTGGCTGTCTGGGAGGCGCCGCTGGAGCCCATCTTCCCCACCCGCCAGGAGGGCGCGGTGCCTGCGCTCCCGCCCTTCCAGCCTCGGGTGCTCCAGGCGCCGCAGGCGCCCGCCCTGGGCATCGCCCGTCCCCGGGTGGTCCTCACGGTGTTCCCCGGCACCAACTGCGAATACGACACGGCCCAGGTGTTCGAACGGGCGGGAGCGGTCACGGAGACGGTGGTGTTCCGCAACCTGGACGCCCGGGCCGTGGAGGAATCCCTGGACGCCATGGCCCAGGCCATCCGCCGGGCCCAGATCCTCATGATCCCCGGCGGGTTCTCCGCGGGGGACGAGCCCGAGGGCAGCGGCAAGTTCATCGCCGCCGCCTACCGCAACCCGCGGGTGAAGGAGGCCGTGCACGACCTGCTGAAGCGGCGCGACGGCCTCGCCCTGGGCATCTGCAACGGCTTCCAGGCCCTCATCAAGCTGGGCCTGGTGCCCTTCGGCGAGATCCGCGACCTGGATCCCCGCAGCCCCACCCTCACCTTCAACAGCCTGCGCTACGCCAGCCGCTTCGCCCGCACCCGGGTGGTGGCCGCCGGCAGCCCCTGGCTCGCCAGGGTCCAGCCCGGCGCCATCCACACCGCCGCCATCGCCCACGGCGAGGGGCGCATCGTGGGCCCCGCCGACGTGCTGGAGGGCCTCCTGGCCCGGGGCCAGGTGGCCACCCAGTACGTGGACGACCTGGGCAACCCCACCCTGGACCTGGAGTACAACCCCAACGGCAGCGCCCTGGCCATCGAAGGCCTCACCAGCCCCGACGGAAGGGTCTTCGGGAAGATGGCCCATCCCGAGCGCCACACGCCCCACGTGTGGTTCAACGTGCCGGGGGACAAGGACATGGAGATCTTCAGGGCGGGCGTTGAATACTTCCGTTGAACCCGGATTTTTAGCCAAGGATGGTGCCGAGACTCTGGAACAAGTCGCGCCGATGCACCCTGCGTCTGTTTTTGCCGGGGATGAACAGGATGGACGGGGATGCAGAAATCGTAAATGCAGGGCCGGGCTTAGCCTGATTCATCCGTGAACCTGGAGGTATCGAACCGCCTCGTGTCCAGGCTGGCGATTTGGTGATGCCATCATCAATTTGCAAGGATGTTTTAGTAAGTCTTTTTAAATCCAGCATTCAAGATCAAGGCAAGGGCGATCACCCCGCCCCCCATCGCCAGCCGGATCCATTCCACCCGCTCCCCGAACACCAGGGCCGACGCCAGGATGGCGAGGGGCACCTTGGCGTTGTTGAAGACGGCCAGGGTGCCCACGTCCACGCGGCGGGCCCCGGCGTTGAAGAGGAAGAAGCCCAGGCCCGAGGCCACCAGGCCCAGGTACACGAGGACCAGGAGCTGCGAGGCGGAGGCGTGGAGGACCCTGGAGAGGTCCACCCCGGGCATGGCGATGGCCAGCGTCACCACGGCGGCCCCGGCGTACAGCAGGCCCATGAGCTGGTGGTCCGGCCTGCCGAGGCTCCGCGCCAGCCTGCGGTACAGGACCTGGCCCCCCGCGAAGCAGGCGTTGGAGGCCATCACCAGGAGGAAACCCCGGAGCACGCCCTCCTGGCGCACCCGGGTCCCCAGGCAGATGGCCGTGCCCGCCACGGCCAGGGCCGCGGCGCCGAGCACGGGCCAGGACATGCGCCGGGAGAAGGCGTCGTCGGCCAGGGCCACCAGGATGGGCGTGAAGATGGTGAACAGCGCCACCTCGCCGGGGAGCAGCCACCGGAAGCTGGCCGTGTAGAAGACGTACATAAGGCCGAGCTGCAGCGCGCCCACCAGGGCGAGGGCGAGGCGGTGCCGCCAGGCCAGGCCCTTGACCCGCGAGAAGGGCAGGAAGAGCGCCAGGGCCAGGACGGACCGCGCGGCGGCCACGAACGGCGCCCCCATCGGGCTGACCCGGGGGATCAGTCCGAAGGAGAGGGCCCAGATGACGGAGACGGCGAGAAGGAAAGCCATCCCCCAACTCTACCTCAGGGGCGCGTGGAGGCCTCCAGGAGGTAGACGAAGCTGCGGTAGATGGAGCCCGTGGAGCGGGTCATGCCGATCTCGCAGGTGCGGCTGCTGGAAAGGTGGGCGTCGAAGGTGCCCTGGCGGACCTCGTTGGACTCGTGCTTGGTGGCCGAGGCGGTGAGCTCGGGCACCATGAAGCCGCGGTCGCCGGCGAAGCCGCAGCAGCCGGCGTCCCTGGGCACCGTCACCTTCTCGGCCAGGGCCTTGGCCACGCCCTCGAGCTTGGGGGCCAGGGCCATCTTCGTGAGGGAGCACACCGGGTGCAGCACGGCCGAGCCGATCTTGCGCTTGACCTGCAGCTTTGGCAGCAGGACGTCGTGGGCGAAGGCCACGGCGTCCAGGATGGTGAGCTTGTCGAACTTCGCCTGGTTCTCGGGGGTGAGGTAGGCGCGGCAGCTGGTCAGGCCGTAGGTGCAGGGGGACGTGTCCACCACCACGGGCAGTTCGCCTTCTTGGCTCCAGGTCCAGAACCGCTCGATGGCCTGGTTCACCGAGAACCGGTGCGCCTGGTCGAAGCCCTTGGAGGAGAAGGGCACGCCGCAGCAGGTGCCGGCCACGTCGGTGGGGATGTGCACCGGCACGCCCGCGCGGGCCGAGACCGCCACGAGCGCCTCCACGAGGCTGATGCTGGTGTCCTCCCCGGGCAGGTGGCCCATGGTGCGCGAGATGCAGGCCGGGAAGTAGATGGCCTGGGCGCCCTGGCGCTGGGTGACCGGGAGCCTGCCCTTGGCGGCCTTGGGCATTTCGGGGCTCCACTGGTGGGCCCAGCCGAAGGCCTTCAGGATGCGGGTGAGCATGGGCATGGCCGCGTTGCCGAAGATGGCCTGGACCACGTGCCCCGAGCGCAGGCCCAGGCGCACCGCGGGTTCCATGGTGGCGAAGTTCCGGGCCACGATGAGCGCGAGCTTCTGGGCGCGGGGGGAATGGCTGGCGCGGCGGAAGCGCTTGGTGAGCTGGCCCGTGTCGATGCCCACGGGGCAGGCGGTGGCGCACAGGCCGTCCACGGCGCAGGTCTTGAGGGCCATGTAGGGGAAGGCCTCGGAAAGCGAGCCCAGCAGGGCCGGGTTCTCCCGGGTCGTCTCCAGGCGGGCCATCTCGCGGCGCACGACGATGCGCTGGCGGGGCGTGAGGGTGAGCTCCCGGCTGGGGCACTTGGGCTCGCAGTAGCCGCACTCGATGCACTTGTCGACCTCCTCCTCCACGCCGGGCATGGGCTTGAGGTCGGCCAGGTGGCCCTTGGGGTCGGAGGTGAGGATGACGCCGGGGTTGAGCAGCTGCCTGGGATCCACGAGGGCCTTGAGCTTCTGCATGACGGCCTTGGCCTCGGCGCCCCACTCGGCCTCCACGAAGGGGGCCATGTTGCGCCCGGTGCCGTGCTCGGCCTTGAGGGCGCCGTCGTACTTCTTCACCACCAGCTCCACCACGTCGTCGATGAACCGGGCGTACTGGTCCACCGCGGCCTGGTCGTTGAAGGACTGGGTGATGACGAAGTGCAGGTTGCCGTCCTTGGCGTGGCCGAAGATGATCGCCTCGTCGTAGCCGTGCTTGGCGAACAGCTTCGTGAGGTCAACGGTGGCGTCGGCGAGCTTCTCGATGGGGAAGGCCACGTCCTCGATGATGACGGTGGTGCCGCGCTTGCGCACGGCGCCCACGGAGGGGAAGGTGCCCGAGCGGATCTTCCAGAACAGGGCCTGCTCCACGGGGTTGTGGGTGAACTTGGCGGGCTCCAGGAGCGTCAGCCCGGCCGCGGCGGCCAAGGCCTTGGCCTCCAGGTCGTACCGGGCCGCCTCCTCCTGGCCCTGGAACTCCACCAGCAGCGCCGCGGCGCCTTCCGGCAGGTCCTTGATGGTGGGGGGGATTCCGGCCTGGTTCTCCACGGAGCGCAGGCTTGCGCGGTCCAGCAGCTCCAGGGCGGCGGCGCCGGCGTCCCTAAGGGGAACGATGGCGGCACAGGCGGCGTGGATGTCGGGGAAGATGAGGAAGCCCGTGACCTTCACCGGCAGGTCGGGAACCGTGCGCAGGATGGCCTCGGCGATGAAGGCCAGGGTGCCTTCCGAACCCACCAGCAGGTTGCGGAAGATGTCCACGGGGCGGGAGAAGTCCAGGAAGGCGTTCAGGGAATAGCCGGTGGTGTTCTTGATCTTGTACTTGGCGCGGATGCGCGCGGCCAGGGGCGCGTTGGCCTCCAGCTCGGCCTTGAGGGCCAGCAGGCCGTCCCACAGCGCCGGCTCGGCCTTGCGAAGGGCCTCGTCGGCGTCGGGGCGGGCCGTGTCGATCACGGTGCCCGAGGGCAGGACGAAGGTGAGGGAATCCAGGGTGTGGTACGCGTTCTGGGTCACGCCGCAGCACATGCCGCTGGAGTTGTTGGAAAGGATGCCGCCCACGGTGCAGGTGTTGATGGACGCGGGATCCGGGCCCATCTTCGCCCTGAAGCGGCCCAGGGCCTGGTTCACGTGGGCGCCGATGACGCCCGGCTGTACCTTGACCCTGGCGCCGCCTTCGAGCACCTCGATGCCCCGCCAGTTGCGCGCCACCTCCACGAGGATGCCGTCCGACACCGACTGGCCCGAAAGGCTGGTGCCCGCGGCCCGGAAGGTCATGGGCATGCCCAGCTCGTGGCTGGCCCGGAACAGGCCCTTGACCTCGTCCACGCCGCTGGCGAAGACGACGGCCTTGGGGATCAGCCGGTAGAAGCTCGCGTCTGAGGCGAAGGCGATGAGGTCCACGGGACGGTCCAGGACGCGGTCCTGGCCGACGATGGCTGCGAGGGTTTCCCGGAGGGTGGCGGCGTTGCTCATTGTACTGTCCTCGGGCCCTGGCGGCCCTGAAAAGGGCCCCGCCAGCAGGAGGCTGGCAGGACCCGGTCGTGCGTATTGGAACTCGTCCTACTTGACGGGCGTGGCGACGGGAGCTGCCACGGCGGGAGCCGGGGCGGCGACGTTGACGGCGGGAGCCGGCGCCGGAGCGCTGGGCATCCAGTTGGAGGGGAGGACCTTGGCGTAGAGCATGATCACCAGGCCCACGAGGGCGGCCAGCACGATGCTGTGCCAGAAGACGTAGCGGAGGATGGTGCCCTCCTGGCCTTCCTGGTGGGTGGCGACGGAGGCCACGACCAGGCTCTGGGCGTCGATCATCTTGCCCATGACGCCGCCGCAGGTGTTGGCCGCGGCCGTGAGCACGGGGTTGAGGCCCAGCTGCTGGGCGGTGATCTTCTGCAGGCCGCCGAAGAGCACGTTGGAGGAGGTGTCGGAACCGGTGAGGGCCACGCCCAGCCAGCCCAGCATGGCGCTGAAGAAGGGGAAGACGGCGCCCGTGGCGGCGAAGGCCAGGCCCATGGTGGCGTCCAGGCCCGCGGACTTGGTGCAGAAGCCCAGCGCCAGCATGGCGGCGATGGTGAGCAGGGAGATGCGGACGCGCTTGACGGTGTTGCCCCAGATCTTCAGGAGCTGCCAGGGGCCGAAGCCCAGGAGGAGGCCGCCCGCGATGCCGGCCAGCATGAGGCTGGTTCCGGTGGCGGAGAGCCAGTTGAGGGTGTAGACGGCGGCTTCCTTGGCGGGCTTGGCGACGACCGGCGGGGCCTTGGTGACGGCCATGTGGAGCAGGGGAATCTGGTAGTCGAACTTGGAGACGCCGTAGAGGAAGTTCGGGGCGTCCTTGGGGCCGCCGTTGAGGAAGGTCTTGACCTGGGGGGTGCCCCAGGCGAACACGAACAGGGAGAGGAAGACCCAGGGCATCCAGGCCTTGACGACCTTGCCGGTGGACTGGTCGGGGATCTCGGCGTGGGCCTCTTCGCGCTCGTGCTCATAGCGCCAGAGGGTCTTGGGCTGCCAGAACTTGAGCAGGACGACGGTGCAGACCATGGAGACGATGGCGCCGGCGATGTCCACCAGCCAGGGGCCATGGTAGTTGCTGACGAGGAACTGCACGGAGGCGAAGGAGGCGCCGGCGGTGAGGCAGGCGGGCCAGACTTCCATCATGGCCTTGCGTCCGGCCATGGTCCAGATGATCCAGAAGGGCACGATCAGCGAGAAGATTGGCAGGATGCGGCCGGCGGCGGCGCTCAGCATCTCCAGGGGCAGACCCGTCACGCCGGCGAGGGCGATGAGGGGGGAACCCAGGGCGCCGTAGGCCACGGGGGCCGTGTTGCCGATGAGGGCGAGGCCGGCGGCCTGGAGGGGACGGAAGCCCAGGCCGATCAGCATGGCCGCGGAGATGGCCACCGGGGTGCCGAAGCCCGCGGCCCCTTCGATGAAGGCGCCGAAGCTGAAGGCGATGAGCAGGGCCTGGATGCGGCGGTCGGCCGCGATCCCCGCGATGGAGTGCTTGACCACCTCGAAATCACCCGACTTCACGGTGATGTCGTAGATGAAGATGGCGTTCAGCACGATCCAGCCGATGGGCAGCAGGCCGTAGAGGGCCCCGTTCACCGCCGCCATTCCCGCGAGCTTGGCGGGCATGTGGTAGACGAAGATCGACACCAGGAGCGCCGTGAGCAGGCCCAGGAGGGCCGAGATGTGGGCCTTCACGTGCCAGAAGGCCAGGAGGCCCAGGAGCACGAACACGGGCAGGGCGGCCACAAGGGCCGACAAGAAGATGTTGCCCATGACGGGCGAGTACACCTGAGTCCAATTCATTGGACCTCCTATAGGTGAGGAGTGGGTGGGTTGGAAGAAAGATCAGGGGAGCGAGAAAGACTACCAAAGGTATGGTGGTCCGACCACCAAATTTTTGGACAACCTCGTCTTATTTCTAAGCTGATTTAATTCAACACATCCGTTTGTGGCGCTGATATTACATTCATGGACCGGGCCGGTTCTCCGCCCCCCGGCCCTGCTAGGATCGTGGCGAGGTTTCCCGTGGCCATCGAATTCACACCCGTAAAGACCAAGCGCATATATGAAGAGATCGCCGAGCAGATCCAGCAGCTCATAACCGGCGGCGAATTGAAGCCCGGCGACAAGCTCATGTCCGAACGGGAACTGGCCGACCGGCTCCAGGTGAGCCGCGTGTCCGTGCGCGAGGCGATCCGGTCGATGGAGATGCTCGGGTTCATCGAGATCCGCCACGGCGAGGGCACCTTCATCCGCGACGCGTCGGCCAACGAGGTGATCCGCCCCCTGGCCATGTTCCTGGCGGTGGAACGCGGCTCGCTCCTCGACATGTTCGAGGTGCGGCGGATCTTCGAGACCGCCACTTCTGCGCTGGCCGCGGAACGCGCCACGGACGAGGAGATCGAGCAGATTGGAATGCTCCTGGAGAAGATGAAGGATCGCATCCGGCAGGGAGACTCTGAAAAAGGAGAGGAATATGATGGAGCCTACCACTACGCGGTGGCGGAAGCGACCCATAACAATCTTCTGATCAAGCTCCTTCGCACGGTGCACGAGGAGTGGAGCAAGGCGGTGTCCGCCGGGAGCCAGCAGCTGCTCCTGGACACCCCCAACAACGCCCAGCGGATCATCGACCAGCACACCCGGGTCTTCGAGGCCATCAAGGCCCATGATGCCGACAGCGCCTCCCGGGCCATGCTCGAGCACGTGACCTTCGCCGAGCGCGAGATCCGCAAGCGACTTTAGGAGGCTGTCCACGTATTACTCGGCCTCGCGACGGCGCCTGGAAGCCCGATTATCGAGCGCAAGGCCCGCAGGAAATATGGGTCATATTTTCAAGGGTCTTGCACACGAGAAGCGGGCTTCCAGGCACCGCCCTACGGGTGATGGCAGCGGCCACGGCAATCCCGCGTTACGCTCGTCGAACGATTACCCGAATCGCTCTCCTCGCGTGCCTTGTCTTGCCATGGCCGGTGCCATCATCGCGGGGCCGAGGAATATGTGGACAGCCTCCTACAGGTTGTCCACCAGCACCACCACGAGGCGCTTGGGCCCGTGCACCCCGTAGGCCAGCGTCTGCTCGATGTCGGCGGTCTTGCTGGGGCCCGAGATGAGCAGGGAGTTGCGGGCCGTCCCCTTGCCCCAGCCCCGGTGGCGCATGGCGGACCAGAGGGTGTCCTCGATGGTCGAGGCCAGGAGCAGGGCGATGTGCACCGGGGGAACCAGGGAGAGCAGGCGCGGCTCCTCGGGGCCGGGCTCCAGCAGTAGGCCGCCGGTCTCCGCCACCCCCGCCAAGGCGGTGGTGAAACCCGCCGCCACCCCGTCGAAGAGCGTCGCCTTGAAGGATTCCACCGGGTCCTGGTAGGGGATGAGCTCCGGGTCCTTGGGCGTCCAGGCGGAGGCTAGCGCCTTTCCGGCCGCGCTGCGGGGCCCGTAGAGCAGGTTCGCCAGGCCCTCGTCCCGGCAGAAGCCCAGCACCACGCCCGGCCACTGGCCGGGGGCGGCCTCCAGGAATTCCGTGTGGACGAGCTCCATGCCCCGGCGGAGCCGCTGGACCCGCTCGGCCGGGGACCAGGTCCTCCGGGCCAGGACGGCCGTGTCGGGCACGGGCACCGCCTCCCCGCCGCCACCGGCGCGCAGGCTTTCCAGGATCGCGGCGCGGGCGTCAGCCATGGATGCGTCCCTCCTCTCTCATGCGTTCCTGCAGGGAGCGCCGGGCCGGCACGGGCTTGGTCCGGGCCAGGGTCCAGGCCTTGAGCAGGGGCAGGCCCCCGGGGATCAGGTTGCGGAACCGGGTGGCGCACCAGGCCGCGAGCCGGTAGGCCCGGGGACGGGAGAGCACGGCGGCCCACACGCGCCAGGCCAGGTCTTCGGTCGCGGTGCGGCCGGTGCCGCGCCCCTCCACGGCCGAGGCGGCGTCCCGGTGGGTGGCCTCCCGGCGCAGGCGGACGATGATCTCGGGGATGGGGATCTCCACCGGGCACACCTGGGAACAGGCCCCGCAGAGGCTCGAGCCGTGCAGAAGCTCGTGGCGGACGCCCACGCCCTCCATCTGGGGGGTGAGGATGGTCCCGATGGGCCCGGGGTAGACCGCCTGGAAGGCGTGGCCCCCCACCCGGGTGTACACCGGGCAGTGGTTCATGCAGGCTCCGCAGCGGATGCAGCGCAGGGTCGCCCGCAGCTGGGGATCCGCGTAGATGCGCGAGCGGCCGTTGTCCAGGATCACGAGGTGCACCTCCCGGGGGCCGTCGAGTTCCTCGGGTCCCCGGGGTCCGCGGATGAGGTTGAGGTAGGTGCTCACGGCCTGGCCCGTGGCGGAGCGGGTGAGCAGGGCGTAGAGGGGCGCCACGTCCTCCAGGGTCTCCACCACCTTCTCCAGGCCCATGAGGGCGATGTGGAGCGGCGGCACGTGGGTGCTCATGCGGCCGTTGCCCTCGTTCTCCACCAGGCAGAGGGTGCCGGTGTCGGCCACGGCGAAGTTCACGCCCGAAAGCCCGGCGTCGGCCTCCAGGAACTTGCGGCGCAGCACCTTGCGCGCCAGGGCGGTGAGCTCGTCCACGTCCTCGGTGTACTTGGCGTCCTTGATCTTCTGGCTGAACTGCCGGGCGATCTGCGTCTTGTTCTTGTGGATGGCCGGCATGATGATGTGGCTCGGCGTCTCGTGGTCCAGCTGGATGATGTACTCCCCCAGGTCGGACTCCAGGGCTTCGACGCCGTGGGCCTCCAGGAAGTGGTTGAGCCCCATCTCCTCCGAAACCATTGACTTGCCCTTGACGAGGCGGGTGGCGCCCCGGGCGCGCAGCAGGCCCAGGACCAGCTCGTTGCCCTCCTCGCAGGTGCGGGCCCAGTGCACCTGGATCCCGTTGCGCGTGCAGTTGGCCTCCAACTGCTCCAGGAGCCGGGGCAGGTCCAGCAGGCTGCGGGCGCGGATGGCCGTGCCCAGGTTGCGCATGGCCTCCAGGTCCGCGGGGTCGGGGAACTGCGCGGCCCGCTTGGCCATGAGGCCGTCCATGGCCCGGCGGAAGTTGGCCCTGATCTGGGGGTCGCCCAGGGCCTGCGTCGCCGATTCCCGGAAACCCGTCTCAGCGTTCATGGGTGCGCTCCCAGAGGAATTCGGCGATGTGCTGGGTCCTTAGCGGATCACCCTTGGCCTCCAGGGCGCCCTGGACGTTGAGCAGGCACCCGCCGTCCGTGCTGAGCACCCGCGTGGCCCCGGTGGCCACGGCGTCCGCGGCCTTGTCGCAGGCCATGGCCCCCGAGATCTCGGGGTGGCGCACCGAGAAGGTGCCCCCGAAGCCGCAGCACTCCCGCTCCCGCGCCAGGGGGGCCAGCTCCACGTTGGCAAGCTGGGCCAGCAGCGCCTGGGGCTGGCCCGCCAGGCCCAGGTCCCTCAGGGCGTGGCAGGAACTGTGCCAGGTGACCTTCACCGGCTCCCCCAGATCCTCCAGGCGCACATCCAGGACGTCCACCAGGAACTGGGTGAGTTCGAAGACCCGCCCGCTGAAGGCCCGCACCCGGGCCTCGTCGGGCTCGCCGTGGAAGAGTTCCGGGTAGTGGTTGCGCATCATGCCCGCGCAGCTCCCCGACGGCAGCACCACGGGGAGGTCCAGGGGGAAGAGCTCCACCTGGCTCCGCGCCACCCGCCGGGCCTCCTCCCAGTAGCCGCAATTGAAGGCCGGCTGCCCGCAACAGGTCTGGCCTTCCGGGAAGAGCACCTCCACCCCCGCCCGGCGCAGCAGCTTGATGCCGGCCATGCCCGCTTCCGGATAGAAGAGGTCGACCAGACAGGTGCCGTAGAAATACACGCGCTCGGGGTGCATAGGGTTCCTCCGGCAGGACCAGGGTGGCCCAGCTTACCCCGGATGGGCCCCGCGGGCGAGACTCCCTCTCACGGAAATCAGCCGTCACTGCGCACCCTGGCGAACCGCCGGCGGAAAACTTCGGGCGCCAAAAAACCGGGAAGGGGTTAACCTGATCAGATGCCAGTTCTTTGGGTTTCCGATTTCGACCTGGACAAGCTCCAGTCCCTTCCTGAGGCGCTCCTGATGGCCATGGGCGCCATCGGGCAGGCCTCGGCCCGGGGCCATCTGGCCCAGACGCTCGTGCGCAGCCGCGTGGCCCCCCAGGCCGAACCGTGGATCGCCGACCCCGCGGCCATGACCCCCATGCTCAACCTCCTGCGGGAGGCGGGGCTGGCCCAGGAGGAACACCGGGGCTTCTGGTCCGTGGCCGAGGCCGCGCGGGAGGCGGTGTGCCGCCGGGCCCACCGCAAGGGGGTCCTCAAGCCCCTTTCGGTGGCCGGGCAGTGCTCGTACGACGCGGGCAAGGTCCTGCTGGACACCCTGGGACGGGACCTGGCGGCCTTCCGCCTGGCCTTCCTGGAGGGCCGCACCGAGGATTGGCTGACGGCCCAGGAGAAGGTTCGCGCCACCCACCGGACCGCCCTCGCCTTCCGGGATCCCCTGGCCCTCATCTGCTCGCGCCCCTTCGACCCCGCCTGGTTCGAAGCCCTGCCGCCGGCCCAGCAGAGCCACGGGGCCTGGGCCCTGCTGCACGACCAGACGGTGCACCACCACCCCAACGAGGCCTTCCGGGCCTGGATGGAGGCCCGGAGCCGCACCCGGCCCAACCCCCTGGGCCCCATGCTGGAGTACCTGGTCATGGAGGGCCGGCTGGAGGAGGCCGGCGCCCTGCTGGCGAAGCTCCAGCCCAAACAGCGGGCCCTGGTGCCCATCGCCCTGCTGGAGGCGGCCATGAACCTCGCGCAGGGGAATGCCCAGGCCGCCGCGGAGGGCTTCGGCACCGTCCTGGCCGCCCTGGGCCAGGGGGCCCGGCGAAAGGCCGTCCACCTGCCCGGGCTTATGGACCTTTTCTGCTTCCTGGCCTTCCTGGGCCGCGGCGACGACGCCGGCCTGCGGGTGGCCGCCGAACGCCTGGAGCTCCTGGGCCGGCGCCAGCCCGGGGACCCCCTGCGCGCCATGGCCGAACCCCTTCAGCGGCTCCTCCTCCACCGCACCGGCCTGCCCCCCCGGGAGGAGCTTCCGCCGCGGGTCCAGCCCACGGGCGTCGTGCGCTTCGTGGACGTCCTCTGCGGCTATCTGTGCGAGGCCCGGACCTCCCCGGCCGCCCTGGAAGGCGCCCGGCAGGAGCTGACGGGCCTGCCCCTGGGCCTGTTCGCGCGCGAACTGGACGAGATGGGCCGGCGCAGCCGGGGTGCCCTGTCCACCGGGCGCTTCCCCTTCCTGGACCTGGTGCAGCACAGCGAGAGCTGGGAGAAGGCCCTGGAGGACCTGCACGGCCTGGTCAAGCCCATGGCCAGCCAGCGCCCCGGGCGCCTGGCCTGGTGGGTCTGGCGCAACACCGAAGGCAAGGCCCCCTTCGTCATCGAGCCCCGGGAGCAGCGCCTGGACGCGCGCGGCCAGTGGACCCGCGGCAAGGCCATCTCCATGAAGCGGCTCAAGGAGGAGAGCCGCGCCTACGACTTCCTGCTGCCCCAGGACCAGGCCGTCATCGCCTGCGTGCGCGAGGGCTGGAAGGGCTTCGAGCTCAACCTCGACGGCGCCCTGCAGGCCCTGGTGGGCCACCCCCTGGTGTTCTGGACCGAAGGCGAGGTGGACCAGGCCTCCCGGGTGGAGGTGGTGGCCGGCCAGCCCGAGCTGCGCGTGACCCGCCGGGGACAGGTGCTGGAGCTGCGCCTGGAGCCGCCCCTGGAGGAGGGCGACGTGATGGTCGTGAACGACGGGCTCTTCCGGGTCCGGGTCATCACCGTCACCTCCGCCCACCGCAAGCTTGAGGGCATCGTGGGCCAGGGCCTCCAGGTTCCCCTGGCCGCCGAGGCCCAGGTGCTCAAGGCCCTGCGCGCCGTGGCCCCCATGGTGACCATCCATTCGGACGTGACCGTCAAGGACGAGGCCGCGCGAAAGGCCGGCATGGCCAAGGTGGACGGCGACCCCGGCATCCAGCTCCTGCTCATGCCGTTCCACCAGGGCCTCAAGGCCCAGCTTCGGGTGGAGCCCCTGAAGGGGGCCGGATACTACCCCCCCGGGCAGGGCGGCTCCAACCTCATGGTGGAGCACCGGGGCGCCACGCGCCTGGTGGCGCGCGACCTGCAGGCCGAGACCGCCGCCGCCGAGGCGCTGCTGGAGGTCCTGCCCACCCTGCCGGTGGAGGAGGGGCGCTCGGAGTGGATGATCGACGATCCCGAGAGCTGCATGACCCTCCTGCTGGAACTTGAAAACGCCAAGGGGCTGGCCGCGGTGCAGTGGCCCGAGGGCGGGCGCCTCAGCCCGCCGCGCACCCTGGGCATGGAAGCCATGAGCCTCCGGCTCAAGCGCCACGGCACCTGGTTCGACGCCGAAGGGGAGCTCAAGCTGGACGAGGGACGCGTGGCCAGCCTGCAGGAGCTCCTGCAGGCCTCGGAGAAGCCCGGCGCCCGCTTCGTGAAGCTGGGCGACGGGCGCGTCTATGCCCTCGCCGAGACCTTCCGCCGGCGCCTGGACGACCTGCGCGCCCTGGGGGAGGTGGACGGCGGCAGCCTGAGGCTTCCCGGCATGGGCGCCCTGGCCCTGGAGGGCCTGGCCGGCGAACTGGGGGAATTCAAGGCTGACAAGGCGTGGACGGGCCTCCTGGAGCGGCTCCACGGCGCCATGGGCCTGGAGCCCGAGGTGCCCGGCGACCTCCAGGCCGAGCTCCGGCCTTACCAGGCCGAGGGCTGCCGCTGGATGCTGCGCCTGGCCGCGGCGGGCCTGGGGGCCTGCCTCGCCGACGACATGGGCCTGGGCAAGACCGTCCAGACGCTGGCCATGCTCCTTTCCCGCGCCGGGGACGGCCCCGGCCTGGTCATCGCCCCCACCAGCGTCTGCTCGAACTGGGAGGCCGAGGCCCGGAAGTTCGCGCCCCGGCTCACGGTCAAGCGCTTCGGAGAAGGGGACCGGGAGGCCTCCCTCCGGGACGCGGGCCCCTGCGACCTCTACATCTGCACGTACGGCCTGCTCTCCCTCGAGGCCGAGCGGCTCCAGCGCGTCCCCTGGGCCACCGTCGTGCTGGACGAGGGACAGAACATCAAGAACGCCTTCACCAAGCGCAGCCAGGCCGTCATGGACCTCCAGGCGGGCTTCCGGGTGCTCCTGTCGGGCACGCCCGTGGAGAACCACCTGGCCGAGCTGTGGAACCTCTTCAACTTCCTGAACCCCGGCCTGCTGGGATCCCTGGACCAGTTCCGCAAGCGGTTCCAGGAGCCCATTGAGAAGGACCAGGACGCCGAGGCCGTTTCCCGCCTGCGGCGCATCGTCAGCCCCTTCCTCCTGCGCCGCACCAAGGCCCAGGTGCTCTCCGAACTCCCCGCCCGCACCGAGATCGTGCTGGCCCTGGAGCCTTCGGAGGCCGAGGCGGCCTTCCTGGAGGCCCTGCGCCGCCAGAGCCTGGAGGCCCTGGACGGATCCCCGGGCCAGACCATGCAGGTGCTGGCCTCCCTCATGCGCCTGCGGCGCGCCTGCTGCAACGTGGCCCTGGTGCAGGAGGACGCCGGAATCCCCTCCTCCAAGCTGGAGGCCTTCCTGGACCTGGTGGACGAGCTGCGCGAGAACGGCCACCGGGCCCTGGTCTTCAGCCAGTTCGTGGACCACCTGGCCCTGCTGCGCGAGGCCCTGGACGCCCGTGGCGTCAGCTACCAGTACCTGGACGGCGCCACCCCCGCGAAAAAGCGAAGCGCTTCCGTCAAGGCCTTCCAGGCCGGGGAGGGCGAGCTCTTCCTCATCAGCCTCAAGGCCGGCGGCACCGGGCTCAACCTCACGGGCGCCGACTTCGTCATCCACATGGACCCCTGGTGGAACCCCGCCGTGGAGGACCAGGCCTCGGACCGCGCCCACCGCATCGGCCAGACCCGGCCCGTCACCGTGTACCGCCTCGTGCTCAAGGGCACCGTCGAGGAGAAGATCCTCCGCCTCCACGAACAGAAGCGGCAGCTCGCCGAGGACCTCCTCAGCGGCGCCGCCGTCGCCGCCCAGCTCGACGCAGCCGCGCTGCTGGCCCTCCTGAAGGACGCGTGATGACCCATGAGCCCGTGAAGACCGGCGACGTCGCCTACCTGCGCATCGTATCCGTCAAGGACGCCGGGGCCTTCCTGGACTGGGGCCGGCCGAAGGACCTGCTCCTCCCCTGGAGCGAAGTGAAGTTCGAGCAGAAGCGCCGCATCGTCGAGGGGCGCCGGATCATGGTCTGCGTGTTCGAGGCCGAGGACGGCCGCGTGGCGGCCTCGGCGCGCCTGGACGACTTCCTCCGGGACGAGGCCGGGGGCTACCGCGCCGGCGACAAGGTCGCCATCCTGGTGGACGAGCCCACCGACCTTGGCCTGCGGGTCATCGTGGACAACCGCTACTATGGCCTCGTGCACGCGAGCGACCTTTTCGGGAGCCTGCCCCGGGGGCACCGGCAGGATGGCTGGGTCAAGACCCTCCGCGCCGACGGCAAGCTCGACATCGCCCTTGCCGCCCCCGGCTACGCCAAGGTCGAGTCCGCCGCCGACCGGATCCTGGCCGCGCTGGCCCGCGCAGGCGGCCACCTCGCGGTGGGCGACCGGACGCCTCCCGAGACGATCCACACCCTGTTCGGCATCAGCAAGAAGGCCTTCAAGCAGGCCCTGGGCGCCCTGTACAAGGGCCGGAAGATCACCCTGGACGACGGGGGGATCCATCTGGCGGAGGGACAACCGCCGCGATCCTGATATCGTGGGGCACCCTCCCAGGAGTCCCCCCATGCCCCTGACCACGGATGTGCTCATCCAGGAACTGGCCTTCGACACGGTCCCCACCGGCGGTACCCTGGCGCTCAAGGTCCGGCGCCTCACCGCGACCCTGGGCGGCCCCTGGCTGGAGACGATGTGCCGCCTGGGCCTCGCCGCCGCGGCCGGCAAGTCCCCCGTGGGCCTCTCCTACGTGGCCTCCCGCTTCCTCCCCGACGGCGCCGAACTGACCTTCAAGGCCGGGGAGGGTTTCATGAGCCTGAGCCCTACCCTGCGCCTGGAGGTTGCCGGGGAGGGCCCCGGCAAGGTGCGCGTCAAGGTGGCCGAGATCCGGTCCGCCATGCCCGTGGAGAAGATCGTCGGGCCCTTCCTGGACAAGCTCATCGAGCGCCTCTGCGCCCGCCCCGGCATCCAGGCCCACCCCACGGAACCCCGGGCCGTCCTGGTGTCCATGAACGCGATCCTGGAGGGGCGGGGGGTGACGTTCGACGAGGACGGGCGGTGGGAGGTGAGCGGACGGGATGGAGTGCTGACGGTTCAGGTTTAGGGTTGGTGGAACCTGCTCTGATGGAACCAAGGTCCTGGTTGCGTCGGGTAAAAGACAATTACGCTGAGGGCGCAGAGGCGCTGAGGTACGCAGAGTTGGCTTCGCAACCCGATGCGCCGACCCATTCCACCCAGGCCCTGACCGCTATCGCGGTCCGCGCCGCTGCCGCGGCGCGCGGAAGCGGGCGCTGGCCCTTCCGCATGCGAGCCTGTGGCGGGCCAGCGCCCCCTTCCTTGGACGGGCCTGGGCGGCATGGGTCGGCATGCCTGATCGCGAAGCCACCTCTGCGTAACTCTGCGCCTCAGCGTGCTCGGCGTACGCGTTTTTTCGCCGAAGTCACCGCAACCTCATTCAGGGCGAATCGATTCCCACGCTTCCACAAGCGTCAGGAGGCGTCCGGCAGATCCACCAAGGCCTTCACCCCAGCCCGCAACCCCGGCGCCGGATTCCGCACCAGGAGCTTGAGCCGCATGAGCCCCGGCGCATCCGGGCACGGCGTCACCAGGACCACTTCCGCCTGCTGCGAGGTCATGCCCTCGGGGGTCGCCACATGCACGGTGAGCTTCTGGCCGGAAACCAGACGGCTGACCTTTTCGGGCCGGGCATTGCAGAGGATGGTGGCCCTGCTCAGGTCCAGGATGCGGAACACCACCTGGGAGGCGTTCACGGATTCGCCCAGCTCCCGGGCGCGCTCCACCACCAGGCCGTCGATGGGGGCGAGGATGGTGCGCAGACGGAACTGTTCGGCGGCGGTCTCGTAGTGGAGCCGCGCCAGTTCCAGTTCGATGCGGGACTCCACCGCCCTGGCCTCGGGGATCACCCGGTTGTCGAAGAGGCTCCGGGCCCCCTTGGCCTCGTACTCCCGGCGGTCCAGCAGGGCCTTGGAGCGCTTCATCTCCAGCTCCTCCAGGCGCGCGTACAGCTGGGCCAGGGGTTGGCCGGCCTTGACCGTTTCCCCTTCGGCGGCCTTCAGCTCCACGATGTGGCTGGAAACGGGGGCGCTCACCTCCACCTTGCGGTAGGGCTGCACCGTGCCCTCGAGGGTCGGCGCCGCCGGCGACGGAAGGGCAAGGAGAAGGCAAAGAATGGCGGAGCGGTGCATGGGCTTCCCTGAAAGGCGAGACTCCAGGATACCCTCCACCGCCCGTCCCAAGGGCCGCAAGGCGGGCAGAGGGATTGTCGGCACCGACGGCGTGTCCCTGGGCATCCGAGAAATAAAAATTCCAGTCCATTGACACCTACGAATAAGTTCGTATCTTTGATTCATCACCGCGGAGTTCCCATGTGCCCCGATCCCACCCGTCCCTCGGACGGCGAGCTCGCCATTCTCAGCGTCCTCTGGCGCCGGGGCCCCTCCACCGTGCGGGACGTGCACACGGAACTGGCCCGGGAACGCGACCTGGGCTACACCACCGTCCTGAAGCTCATGCAGATCATGGCGGACAAGGGCCTGGTCACGAGGGACGCCTCGGCCATGACCCACGTTTACCGCGCGGCCCGGGAGCAGGAGCCCACCCAGGCGTTCCTGGTCCAGGACCTGGTCCGCCGCGCCTTCGCGGGCAGCGCCAAGGACCTCATGGTCCGGGCCCTGGAGTCCCACGCGGCCTCGGGGAGTGAACTCGACGAGATCCAGCGGCTGCTCGACGCGGCCCGCCGGAAGGCGGAGGCGCCATGACCTCCGCCGTCCTCTCCCCCTGGCTCCAGGCCTTCGCCTGGGCCCTGGTGCACTTCCTCTGGGAGGGCGCCCTCGTCGGGTGCGCCGCGTTCCTGGCGCTGCGCTTCGCGCGGCGTCCGGAGACCCGGTACCTGGTGGCCTGCATGGGCCTCCTGGCCATGGTCCTGGCGTTCCTCGCCACCCTCGCCCTGACGCCCCCGGAGGCCACGGCGATCCAGGCGCCCGCGGCCTTCTCCGGAACCGTCACCGTCCTGCCTCCGGATCTCCGGGAACGGCTGCAGGCGCAGCTACCGAGCATCCTCCTGGTGTGGTCCGCGGGCAGCGCGGCCCTGGCCCTGCGGCTGGGGGCCGGGCTCCTGTGGCTCTACGGTCCCTGCCTGCGCAGGGCCACGGCGGCCCCGGAAGTCCTCGAGGCGAGCCTGGACCGCCTCCGCCGGGCCTTCGCCCACCACCGCCCCGTGCGGCTCCTGGTGTCGGACCTGGTGGACTCCCCCCTGGTGCTCGGCTTCTGGCGGGACGTCATCCTCGTTCCTTCTGCGGCCTTTCTCTCCCTGCCGGAGGCCACCCTGGAAGCCGTCCTCGCCCACGAACTGGCCCACGTGCGGCGCCGGGACTTCCTCGTGAACTTCCTCCAGAACCTCGCCGAAGTCGTCTTCTTCTTCCACCCCGCCGTGTGGTGGCTCTCCCGCGAGATCCGCGCGGAGCGGGAGCACTGCTGCGACGACGCCGCCGCGGCCCACTGCGGCGGGGGCCTGCATTTCGCCCAGGCCCTGGCGGATCTGGAGACCCTTCGCCACCGACCCCCCACCCAGCTGGCCCCGTCGGGCCACGGAGGCTCCCTCATGCACCGCATCAAACGCCTGCTCCTGCCCGTGCTCCCCTCCCAGACCCTCACCCGCCCCGGCCTCCTGGCCCTGGCCGCCGTCGCCGTCCTCGGGGGCGGCGTCCACTGGACGCCCCTGGAGGCCGCCCCGCCGGCGCCCCCCGCACCGCCCGTGGAGGCCGTTCCCGCGCCGGCCCCGGCCGCGGCCCCGGCGGTTCCCGTCATGGCCCTGGCGGCCGTCCACGCAGCTCCTTCCGTGGACCTGCCCTCACCCCGGGCGGCCCTGGAGGTCCCGGCGGCCCCCGCCGTTCCCGCCCCCGCGCCGAAGGTGGCGGCGCCCCGCGGGGAGGCGCCCCCGCCGGTCCCGCGCGCCGCCTTCCGGGGCCAGGGCGTCTTCATCCCGGCCCACGCCGAAATGGCGGTCATCCAGGGCAACGCCAGCCAGAACCGGTCCTTCTCCTTCGAGATCCCGCCCCATTCCCGCATCGGGCTGGACGTGAAGGCCGCCGGGGAGATCCCCCGCTCCACGTACCGCCTGGAGGTGGTTCGCCAGCACGGTCCGCGCGGCTTCAACGAGCGCGCTTTCAACAACACCTCCGACCGAGCCGTCATCGTCGAGGTGGAGGTCGTGGCCAGCCGGAAGGCCAACGACGGGCCCGGTCTGTCCCTGGATCAAATCGAGGCCGGCCGCTTCACGATCCAGGTGACCCGCACCTGGGATCCCGCCGCCCAGGACCCCCGGACCGGGGCCGCGCCCTTCCCGGAGGGCGGCCTGGATGCGCTCCCCGAGGTGGCCATCGCCGATCTCCCGGTGGCCTACCGCCCTGCGAAGCCCACGTATCCCCCGGATGCCCTCGCCGCCGGGACCGAAGGCGCCGTGACGCTGCGGGTGGCGGTGGGGAAGGACGGCTTCCCCCTCCACGTGGAGAGCGCAGGCGGCACCCCGTCGTTCCGGGCGGCCGCGGAAGCCTTCGCGTGGCGCTGGGTGTTCTTCCCGCCCCGCGTGGGGAAGGAGAACAAAGCCGTGCGGATCGTCTTCGGTGTCAATTTTAAATTAAAGTAATACAGCAAATAGAACCACTGGCTTGACATCCTGACCGGCCGGTCCACAATTGCTACCGTGGTATCGATACCATGGTAGCAATTGAAATGGAGGGGGGCATGGCGTACGGATACCGGATCGGGAGCCTCCCCCTCACCACCGTCCAGCGCCTCCCCAGCTACCTGCGGGTGGTGCGAGAAATGCGCCGCCTGGGCCGGGAGGTGGTTTCCAGCGCACGCCTGGGCGAGCTGCTCGGCCTGGAGGCCGTGCAGGTGCGCAAGGACTTCGGCTTCATCGGCATCTCCGGTCTGCCCAAGATGGGCTACCAGGTGGAGGAGCTCGTGCTGGCCATCGAGCACTGCCTGAACTGGAACCAGGTGCGGGACGCGGTGCTGGTGGGCGTGGGGCACCTGGGCATGGCCCTGCTGGGCTACGAGGGCTTCAAGGCCCACGGCCTGGAAATCTGCGCCGCCTTCGACATCGATTCCTCCCTGACGGGGCTGGTGGTCCACGACACGCCCGTGTGGCACATGGACCGCCTGGAACCCGAGTTGCGCAGCCTGGGCGCGCGCATGGCCATCCTCACCGTCTCCCCCGACGCCGCCCAGGAGGTGGCCCTGCGCCTGGCCCGCGCAGGCATCGAGGGCATCTGGAACTTCACCGGCTGTCCCCTGGACCTGCCCCCGGGCGTCATCGTCCAGGACCAGGACATCGCCATCGGCCTCGCCGTGCTCTCCGCCAAACTCTCATCCCGGACCTAGGTCCGGTTCACGAAAGGGCATTTCATGTGTGATGCCGAAGGCCTGCCCACCCTCACCATCTGCCTTGGAAGCTCCTGCTTCACCCGGGGCAACGACGAGACCCTTCCGCGGCTCCAGGCCTTCCTGAAGCGCAGGGGCCTGGAAGACCGCGTGGCGCTCAAGGGCGCCCGGTGCGAAGGCCGCTGCCAGCACGGCCCCAACCTGCGCCTGGGGGACGTGTTCCTGGACCCGGCCACCTGCCTGGAGGACCTGGGGAAGGCGCTGTGAAGGCGGGGCCGGTCTACTCCGAGCAGGCCCAGTGCCAGGACTGCTACAAGTGCGTGCGGGCCTGTCCCGTGAAGGCCATCCGGGTCAGCTCGGCCCACGCCTACGTGATGCCCGAGCGGTGCCTGGCCTGCGGGGCCTGCGTGCGGGCCTGCCCCAGCGGGGCCAAGCGGGTGCGGGACGACCTGCCCGCGGTGGAGGCGCTGCTGCGGGGGGACCGGCCCGTGGTGGCGTCCCTGGCCCCCTCCTATGTCAGCGAATTCCCGGGGGGACCCGGGCGGATGATCGCCGCCCTCAAGCGCCTGGGCTTCGCCGGGGTGAGCGAGACCGCCCTTGGCGCCCAGGAGGTGTCGGCGCGCCTGGCCCGGGACCTGGACGCCCAGACCGGCCGCATCTGGATCTCCACCGCGTGTCCCGTGGCGGTGGACTACGTGCGCACCTACCTGCCCGAGCGCATTCCCGACCTCACGCCCCTGGACTCGCCGCTGCTCGCCCACGTGCGGCTCCTGCGGGCGGAGCTGGGCGACCTGCCGGTGGTCTTCATCGGACCCTGCATCGCCAAGAAGCTGGAAGTGGACGACGCGCCCACCCTGGCCGCCGCCCTGACCTTCGACGACCTCCGGGCCTGGCTGGACCGGGAAGGCATCGACCCCCTGGACCTGGAGCCCGAGGGCGCCTTCCTCCTGGGCTCCGCGGCGGAAGGGGCCCTCTACCCCATCGAAGGGGGCATGGCCCGGGCCACGGCCCTCAACATGGCCACGGACGGCACCCGTTTCGTCACCCTCAGCGGGCTGGGCCCCATCAAGGAGGCCCTGGCCGACCTGCCCCGGCCCCGGGGCAACGTCTTCCTGGAACTGCTGGCCTGCGCCGGCGGTTGCGTGAACGGTCCCGCCGCGCGGCGCCCCCCCGTCCCGGCCCGCATGGCGGTGCTGGACGGCGCCGCCGAGGCTGACGGCGCCTACCCGCGGGCAACCCGGGTGGACCTGCACCGGGGATTCAACCCGCGGACGCCCACGGAGCCCGAGGTCCCCGCGGGCCAGTTGGAGGCGGCCCTGCGCCGCCTGGGCAAGGCGGGCCCCGGGGACGAGCTCAACTGCGGGGCCTGCGGCTACGACACCTGCCGGGAGCTGGCCGGGGCCATCCTGGCGGGCCGGGCGGAAACGCGCATGTGCGTGTCCAACCTGCGCCGCCTCGCCGAGAAGAAGGCCAACGCCCTGCTGCGCACACTGCCCTTCGGCGTGGTGATCGTGGACGAGGAGCTCCGCATCATCGAGAGCAACGACGAGTTCGTGCGGCTCCTGGGCGAGGAGGCCGCGCTGGTGGCCGAGGCCCAGCCGGGCCTCGCCGGCGCCCGCATCGACAAGCTCGTGGACTTCGGCGGCCGGTTCCGGGAGGTGCTGGAGGGCGGGGACGAGCTGATCCGCCAGAACCTCGCCAGCGCCGGGCGGACCCTGAGCGCCACCATCTTCACGGTGGAGCCCGGGCACGTGCTGGGGGCGCTGCTCCTGGACGTCACCGAGACCGAAGCCCGGCAGAAGGAGATGGTGGGCAAGGCCGAGGAGGTGATCCAGAGCATGCTGGCCAACGCCCAGGAGATCGCCTTCAGCCTGGGGCGCAACGCCGCCCGCAGCGAGGGGATCCTCAACTCGATCATCGCGGAGTTCCGGGGGCCCCATGGAGGATGATATGAACGAAGGGGGACCGCGCGGTCGCTTCGCTCCCTCTCCGTCCCCCCTCGTGCTCCCCCACGTGGCCGCCGGGCAGAGCCCGGCCGCCACGCCAGTCTTCATCGAGGTGGATTACTTCGGGTTGCCCTGCGGCGGCGAGCACCTTTCGGGCGACCTGTTCCACTCCCGCAGCCTGGAGGAGGGGCACCGGGTGGTGTCGGTGCTGGCCGACGGCCTCAGCAGCGGCGTGGAAGCCGCGGTGCTGGCCTCGGTGACGGCGTCCATGGCCCTGGAGTACGTGGAGTGGAACATCGACACCGCCAAGGCCGCCGCCATCCTCATGGATTCCCTGCCGGTGGACCCCGTGCGCCGCATCAGCTACTCCACCTTCACCATCGTGGACGCGCGCCGCGACGGCCGCACCCGGGTCTTCGAGCACGGCAATCCGCCCGCCATGCTCATCCGCGAAGGCACCCTGGTCCCCCTGGAGCGCACCGTCCTGGCCCAGCCCCGGTGGGGCAACCGCCGCCTGCGGGTGAGCGAGTTCCAGAGCTGCGTGGGCGACCGCATCGTCCTGTGCTCGGACGGCGTGACCCAGTCTGGCATGGGCACCCCGGCCCTCCCCCTGGGCTGGGGGGAACCCGAGGCCGCCGCCTACGCCCTGTCCAGGCTGGCCCGCTCCCCGGAGCTGTCCAGCCGCCGCCTGGCGGAACTCATGGTGGACCGGGCCCTGTGGAACGACGGCGGCGCCGCCGGGGACGACATCACCTGCGGCATCATCCACCTTCGCCACCCCCGGGTGCTGCAGGTGCTCACCGGCCCCCCCTTCGACCGCGCCCGGGACCGGGACTTCGCGGCCCTGGTGGACCGGCCCGGTTCCCGCAAGGTGGTGTGCGGCGGCACCACCTCCAACATCCTGGCCCGGGAGCTGAACCGGGAGGTGGAGATGGACCTGGCCTTTCCCGACCGGGAGGTGCCCGCCCCCTCCGCCATGGCCGGTGTGGAGCTGGTCACCGAGGGGTGTCTGACGCTGGCCAAGGTGGGGGAATACCTGGAGGCCGGCGCCTGTCCCCGGCGCAACGCCGCCTCGCGCCTGGTGGAGCTGCTCCTGGAATCCGACATCATCCACTTCCAGGTGGGCACCGCCGTGAACGAGGCCCACCAGGACCCGGCCCTGCCCGTGGAACTGGACATCCGCCGCAACGTCATCAAGCGCATCGCGGCCCTGCTGGAGACCCGGCACCTGAAGAAGACCCAGGTCTCCTATTACTGACCGGTGGTCGGGGGAAGGGCCGTCAAGGGATCTTCTCGCGTGTCTCCAGCGGGGCAGGGGCGCGAAATGGGGCGAAAACCATTCCCGGGGGATATGGATTGATGAGTCCACTGGTCACAATTGGCGTTTTTCTTCCGCTGCAATGAAAAATTTTAACAGTAATTAACCTCCCTGTTTTCGCGTCTGTGCTAGTGTCTTCTAATCCTTCATAAAAGGGTGTACCGCCAGGGGCTCCCACAGCCCCCCCCGGGTGTCGAACGAGTTCGCCAAGGAGAACAGATGTTTAACAGGAAGTCCTGCTTGATCGCCCTTTCGGCCTTGACCTGCGCCATGGTGGCGACGGCCCAGACCGGCACCACGTCCGGCGCCATGAGGGGCGCGGTCAAATCCAAGAAGGGCTCCGCGGTCGCGGGGGCCCTCGTCGCCATCCGCAACCTGGAGACCGGCTTCGCTCGTTCACTCGTCACGGACGCCCGGGGCGAGTTCCAGTTCCCCTTCCTGCCCGTGGGCAACTACGAGCTCGTGGTCACGGCCAAGGGCATGAAGACCGCCAAGGACCCCCTGGTGCGGGTGAGCCTGGGCCAGACCAGCACCCAGAACTTCTCCCTGGACATCGCCGAAGCCTCGGCGGTGGTGGAGGTGGTGGACGTCACCGCCAGCCTGGACGTGGCCCAGATCAACACCCAGACCTCCCTCAACCAGGACCTCATCTCGGCCGTCCCCCTGGCCACCCGCAACTTCACGGACCTGGTCCAGCTCACCCCCGGCGCCGCCGACAACGCCGAGGGCTACCGGACCTCCGTGGAAGGTGCCCGCGGCGTCCAGAACAACCTCCAGATCGACGGCGCCAGCTTCAACTCCAAGTTCAACAGCGAGCAGCGCGGCGGCACCCGGGTGCCCTTCTCCTTCGGTGCGGACTCCATCAAGGAGCTCCAGGTCATCACCAATTCCTTCGACGCCCAGTACGGCGACGCGGTGGGCGCGGTGGTCAACGCCGTGACCAAGACCGGCACCAACGAGCCCTCGGGCATGGCCTTCATGATGTTCAAGCCCAATTCCCTGGTGGCCCGGGTGCGGCCCGTGGACTACGACCCGGGGAACAGCAAGAACAACCTCGCGGCCCGCACCCGCGACTACAAGACGGCCCAGGGCGGCTTCAACTTCGGTGGCCCCATCATCAAGGACAAGCTCCACTATTTCCTCAACGTGGAAGCCTCGCGCCTGGAGGAGCAGAGCGTTCCGGCCTTCGGATACACCGATGTTCCCGGAAACACCGCGGCGGATCACGCCAAGTTCTGGGCCCCTTCGGGAATGGGGTCGCTGCTCATGACCAGCCCCGGCACCACCCTCGCCCAGGAAGCGAACACGCCCTGGACGGACAAACAGACGAACCTGGTCGTCATGGGCCGCCTGGACTGGACGGTGAACGAGAACCACACCGCCACCCTGCGAATCAACTCTCAGAACTACAAGGGACTCAATGACATCTACCCCGGGACCCGGCGCTACGACGTGGCCGTTTCGGGCAACTCCACCATGACCTTCAAGAGCCTGTCCGGGGTCCTGGAGCTCAAGTCGATCCTCGGGCCGAGCCTCCTGAACGAGGGCCGCCTCCAGATCGCCACCGAGGACCGGCCCACCACCCCCAATTCCACCACCAGCGCCCCCGTGCGCATCGCCTCCAATTCCATCAACGCCGGCCAGTACTACATCGACCCCCGGGTCACCACCGAGCGGACCACCCAGTTCCAGGACACCATCACCTACCTGTCCGGGGATTGGAACTTCAAGGCCGGCGTGGACCTGCAGTACATCCACATGAAGAACCGGTATCTTCCCAGCCAGAACGGCAACTGGTCGTTCGGGACCTACCTGATGGCCAACAACTGGTTCGAGGGGACGGTCGCGGGATCCGGACTGACCTACAGCCAGGGCTACTCGCCCCTGGACGGGGTGAGCGACTTCAGCGAGAAGTACTTCGCCGGGTTCCTCCAGGGACAGTACACGGGCCTTCTGGACAAGCGCCTGATGCTAAGCCTGGGCGTGCGGGCCAGCAGCGAGCGCTGGAGCGGCAACCCCAATCCCAACGGCAAGCTCCAGGGCCTGGACCGTCAGCCGGACGACAAGGCCGTCGATCCGCGCTTCGGCTTCAGCTTCGACGTCTTCGGCAACGCGAAGACCGTCATCCGGGGCGGCTACGGCTGGTTCAGCATCAGCAACCCCGGCCAGACCGCGTCCGCCGCCATCATGAACAACGGGCTGAACCTGGTCTCCTACTCCGTCAGTTCCTCCTCCAACGCCAGCATGTTCAATCCCGGCGGCCTGCTGTCGGCGTCCAGCCGGTGGGGCGGTCCTCTCACCGGGACCAGTTCCCTGAAGCCCCTCAGCGACGCGGACCTGGCGCTCCTGCCCAAGGACGCCGTGAACGTCACCATCATCGACCCCGAAGCCAAGATGACCCAGGCCCGGTCCATGTCCCTGGGCGTCGAGCAGGACCTGGGCAACGGCTACACCCTGGGCCTCAAGGCCACCTACAAGAAGTACCTGAACCTCCAGTACGGCGTGAACATCAACCTCGCCCAGAACGCCGACGGAAGCATCACGGCCCTCGACGGCCGCATCTACAACGACGGCTACCCGACCAAGTGGAACCACTTCTCCAACACCGCCACGAACCGCCCCTACACCGCCATCGTCCGGGGCCGCCAGCTGGACCTCAGCGGCTTCGGTGACGTCATCCTCTCCAAGTACGACGGGGAAGGGCGCTACCGGAACCTGGTGCTGGAGTTCGGCCGCAACGTGCCCGGGCAGTGGGGCTTCAAGGGCAGCCTGACCTTCGCCAAGGCCGAGGACAACAATTCCAACGAGCGCGCCACCCTGACGTCCAACAACGCCCTCACGGAGAATCCCGCCGACCCGCTCCAGTCGTACGCCCTCAGCGACAACGACCACAAGTTCCGGGCCGTGCTGGCCTGGTGGGCCCCCAAGGTCTACGGCGTCCGCATTTCCGGCGTCACCACCTTCACGACCGGGCGTCCCTACTCGGGCGTCTACTACAACGATGTGAACGGCGACGGCAAGTTCATCGACACGGCCGGAGGACGCAACGCGTTCCGCCAGCCCTCCACCAAGACCTTCGACCTGCGCCTCGACCGGGCCTTCAAGGTCACCAAGGGCCTGGCCCTGGAAGCCATCGTGGACATCTACAACGTCTTCAACTGGTCCAAGATGTGGACCAACCAGAATACCTACGCCGCTTCGCCCACGGACCGGGGCAGCTACGCCGACACCTTCGGGAAGCTGAACATGCCGGACAGCAAGACGCGTGAGGTGCAGTTCACCCTCAAGGCCCGCTTCTAGGCCCGGCGAACATGACGAAATCCTTTTCCGATTCAGCCTCTTCAGGAGTACCTATGTTTACCCGCTTGACCCCCCGAGGAACCGGCAAGGCCCTGGCCTATGTGGGCACCGGCATCTGCCTGGGCCTCGTCTCCATGCAGCTGGGCTGCACCAATTCCAACAAGGCCTTCGAGACGCCCTCCCCCAACATCTCGGCCTTCCTGATCTGCCGGCCCAAGCAGGGCGGCTGGGACTCCGACGCCACCCGGACCGTCAACATCGCCAAGGGCGGCACCGTCCTGATCCGCGCCAACTTCGCCACCACGGGAGGCACGGCCCTCATCACCCCCGGCAACCTGACCCCCACCACCAACGGGGTCATCACGATCAACGGCATCACCTCCACGACGACCTTCACCCTCACGGTGACCAGCGCCAAGGGCGAGGTCAGCACCCAGACCGTGACCGCCGTGGTCCTGCCCGCGCCCTCCAACCTCACCTACGCCACGCCGGACGCGACCTGCTACCAGGACGTCTTCGTCGGCACCAACGCGGTCACCGTGGCCGGGGGCGGAACCTACACCTACACCGTCAACCCCGGTCTGCCCGCGGGCATGACCCTCGACGCCATCACCGGCACCATCTCCGGAACGCCCCAGGCCACCAGCCCGGCCACCGTCTACACCGTCACCGCGGTGGATTCCGTGGGCCAGGCCACCTCGGGCACCGTGACCGTCCGGGTCCTGGCCACGCCCGTCACCTATACGGAAAGCGTGCGCGCCGTCGTGGCGGGCGATTCCGCGACCCTCGCCTGGGACGCCACCCAGGTTCCGGGCCTGTTCACCAGCGCCACCATCACCGCGAATCCCCCGGATGCGACCCTGCCCGCCTCCATCGGCCTGTCCGGAACGGCCACCGTCACCCCCGCCGTCACCACCACGTACACCCTCTCCCTCCAGCCCGCGGCCGGCGGCCCTGCCGTGGTTCGGACCCTCGGCCTCACCGTCGGCTCCGGCCCCCTGGCCTTCGTGGACTTCAAGGGCACGCCCTCGGTCACGTCCCTGGACGGCACCAGCGTCCTCTCCTGGGACTACCTGAACACGCCCGACACCCTGACCCTGGACGGCGTGGACGTGATGGGCCTGGTGTCCAAGACCGTCAGCCCCATCCGGCGCCAGGTCTACACCCTGACCGGCAGCAACCTTCTCAATCCGGCCGCCATCTCCATCACCACCGCGGTGGGCGCCAAGGGCTTCGACCTGCTGGCCGGCAGCACCGCCGGCCCCGGCTACGTGGACGGCACCGGCACCGTGGCCAAGTTCGGCCTGAACTCCGCTCCCATCAGCGGCAGCACCGCTGCCTCCATGAACCTTTCCATCGATCCCAACGACAACATCTATGTCGCGGATTCGCTCCTGGCCAATATCCGCATGATCAGCCGCACCGGGGAGGTCACCACCCTCGCCGGCAGGGCGGGCGTTTCCTGGATCAGCGCCGCCGTGAGCGGCGACGGCAGCGGAAACGGGACTGCCGCCCGCTTCCGGAACCCCACCCACGTCCTGTACGTGGACCCCAACACCCTTTACGTGTCCGATTTCTACTCCCATTCCATGAGGCAGCTCGCCAAGCAGCAGGATGGAAGCTGGACGACGTCCGTCCTGGTGGGCGTTCCCGGCACCTACGGCAATGCGGCCACCCAGAACCTGGACAACCCCATCTGCAGCCTCCAGTACAACGGAAAGCTGTACATCGCCTCGGCCTATGACTCCTCGATCCGCATCTACGATCCCGCGGCCGCGGCCGGATCCAGGATCACCGTCCTGGCCGGCGCCAATGGCGGGCAGCAGTACGGCCTGAAGGATGATACCGGCAGCCTGGCCCTGTTCCGCACCCTCTCGTCCATGGCCATCAACCCCGCCGACGGCACCATCTATGTGGCCGACCGCGAGAACCACGCCATCCGCCAGGTGACCCAGGCCGGCGTGGTGACCACCATCGCCGGGGCCTATCCCGTCGCCGCCTCCGGCAATGTGGACGGCAGCGGCCTCACGGCCCGGTTCGCCCGGCCCACCGGCATCGTCCGGGCCGCCGATGGCACCCTCTTCGTCACCGACAACAACAACCACACGGTCCGCAAGCTGGTGTACAACGCGGGCACCTCCGCCTGGGACGTCACCACCATCGCCGGCACCGGCGCGCCGGGCTACAAGGAGGGCGCCGGCGCCGAGGCCGTCTTCAACGGGCCTGAAGGCATCACGATGGATTCCGCGGGCACCCTCTACGTGGCCGACGCCGTCAACGCCGTGATCCGCAAGCTCACGCCCTCCGCCGAAGCGACCCCCGTCTACACCTCCGCCCCCTTCGCCGGGGCCCGGAATGCGGGCACCACCGACGAGACCATCGCCACCGCCCGGTTCTACGGCCCCAACGGCGTAGCCGTGGACAGCAAGAACACCACGTTCGTGGCCGACGAGCTCAACAAGGTCGTGCGCAGGATCGGCGCGGACGGCACCGTCACCACCATCGGCACCGGCTACACCTTCACGGATCCCTACTGCCTGACCGTGGACGCGAACCAGAACGTCTATGTCATCGACCGCCTCGCGGCCTCCATCAAGGTCGTCAAGATCGACAGCACGGGCGTGGCCAGTGTCCTGCCCCTGAACTACTCGTTCACCGCCAACACCCCCCGCGGCATCGTGGTCACCAACGACGGCGCCAGCCTCTTCATCGCCCACGGCGCCAACATCCGCAAGTTCGACGTCGCCACGGGCGTTCAGGCCGCAGGCGCAGTGGCGGGTCAGGGGGGCGTCAACGGCCTCGCCCTGGACGGGACCTCCCTCTACTGGGTGGACTTCTCCCAGCACACCGTGCGCAAGGCGAGCCAGGACTTCAGCGCCGCTCCGACCGTGACCGTGGTGGCCGGCGGGAACACCTCGTCCACGAGCGGCTTCGTGGATGCCGCGGGCAGCGCCGCCCGCTTCTACAACCCCGTCAACCTGGCCATCAAGAAGGACGCCACCGGCAACGCCAAGTTCATCTACGTCGCGGACCAGTCCAACCACGCCATCCGCAGGATCGAGGTCGCAACGGGCCTCGTGAGCACGGTGGTGGGCGTTCCCGAAACGCTGACCAACTGGAATGGCGGCACCAGCATCGTGTCCGGGCGCCTCAACACCACGCGGGGCACCCTCGATACCACCGGAACCGCCGGCGTCTACTTCCCCAAGGGTCTCGGGATCACCACCTTCGGCGACCTCATCGTCACGTCCGGTGACGGTGTCCTGCAGATCACGGCTCCCGAGAACGAATAGAACCCCCGATCCGAATCCCTGAAAACCTGCTGACCCTCGACGGGTCAAGGAGTCCACGATGAACATCCGACGGGCATTGGCTCGTTTCGCACGACCCTTCTGTGTCACTGGCGGCTTGCTCGTACCTGCGCTCGCCCTCGGCGCCCTGGCGCTTCCGGCCCTCATGCTGGGCTGCTCCAGCAGCAAGGACGATCCGGCCGCTCCGGTCGCCGCGCCGGTCATCACCGCCCAGCCCCAGGCCATGAACGCGGCCGAAGGCGGCAGCGCCACCCTGAGCGTGACCGCCACCGGCGAGTCCCTCTCCTACCAGTGGCGCCGTGGCGGGGCGTCCCTGCTGGGCAAGACCTCGGCCACCCTCACCCTGAACCCCGTCACCACCACCGACGCGGGCAGCTACACCGTGGTGGTCACCAGCACCGTCAACGGCCGCTCGGCCTCCACCACCAGCAACGCCGCCGTGGTCACGGTGGTCCCGCGGGCCGACGCGCCCGTCTTCACCACCAGCCCGGCCTCCACGTCGGTCGTGCAGGGCGCCTCGGCGACCTTCACCGCCGCCGCCACGGGCAACGGCACCATCACCTACCAGTGGCTGAAGGCCGGCGTCGCCCTCGACGGCAGGACCGAAGCCACCCTCACCCTGTCCCCCGTCTCCGCCGCCGACGCCGGCAGCTACACCGTCACCGCCACCAACACCCTGAGTGGCACCACGGCGTCCACCACCAGCGCCGCGGCCGAACTCACCGTCCTGCCCGCCGCGGCGGCCCCGGTCATCGGCACCGGCCCCGCGGCCCAGACCGTGCTGGAAGGCGAGCCCGCCACCTTCACCGTGGCCGCCACCGGCAACGGGACGCTCACCTACCAGTGGCTGTTCAACGGCACCGCCATCAACGGCAAGACCGACTCGGCCCTCACCTTCAGCCCCGTGCTCCTCACCGACGCCGGCGACTACGCCGTGGTCGTGACCAACACCCTCAACGGCACCACCGCCGCCACCACCAGCGCCGCGGCAACCCTCACGGTCACGCCCAAGCCGGTTGCCGTCGCCATCACCGTCCAGCCCCAGTCCAAGGGTGTCACGGCCCCCGACGGCGCCACCTTCTCGGTGACCGCCACCGGCGCGAACCTGTCCTACCAGTGGAAGAACGGCGCCGGCACCGTGGTGGGGACCGATTCCCCGACCCTGACGATCCCCGCCACCGACCTGCACACCGTCAGCCAGACCTACACGGTGACCGTCACCAGCGGCACCACCTCCGTGGTCAGCGACCCCGCGACCCTCTCGGTCGTGGCGCCCAAGCCCGTCTACGCCGGCGACCCCACCGTCACCGACACCAGCCGGGTGTACACCGTCGTCCCCTCCTTCATCACCACCGCCCCCGCCGACCCCTCCGGTTCCTTCCGGGTGGGCTACGACACCGGCAAGCTGGGCCCGGTCTGGTCCTCGGCGTGCTTCTTCCCCAGCGCCCCCTGGTCCTTCACGCGTCCCAGTGATTACCCCACGGATACCCGCATCACCGGTTCCCTGGCTTCGGGCGACTACACCGGCACCGGCTACAGCCGCGGCCACCAGACCCAGTTCGCCAACCTGCGCGACGTCTACGGCGCGGACGCGGGCGCCTCCACCATGTACATGTCCAACATGTGCCCGCAGGTGCAGGCCGGCTTCAACGATGCCGCCTGGAGCGACCTCGAGATCCTCACCACCCAGAACCTGACCACCGCCTTCGGCCGGGTGTGGATCTACACCGGACCCATCTACTCCACCCCCCTGGTCAACCCCATCGGCACCAAGAACATCCCCATCGCCACCGCCTTCTACAAGATCCTGGTCCGCGAGACCGCGGGCGTCCCCAAGGTGCTGGCCCTGATCGTCCCCCACAGCACGACCGTCTCGGGCACCTCAGGACCCGCTGTGCCCATGGTCGCCGGTGACTTCTGGAAGTTCGCCACCACCGTCGACCGGGTCCAGGAACTCACCGGCCTGAACTTCTTCCCGGCCCCGTCCTCCCCGCTTCCCGCGACCTTCACCTCCGTGGTGGACGTCACCGGCTGGGGCAACACCCTCGAACAGGGCCCCAACGTCCCCAACGTCCACATCATCAAGCCCAGCTGGGACTCCACGTTCACCCACGTGCACAACACCACCAACGCCGTGAATACCATCAACACCTACAACGGCCTGGTGGGCGATGCCATCCCCTTCGAGGGCCAGGCCACGCCGGATCCCGACGGGATCACCAGCACCTCCTGGACCTTCGGCGACGGCAGCGCCGCGGTCACCACGCCCACGACCACCCACGTCTACACCGCCGCCGGCTCCTACACGGCCACCTTCACGGCCACCGACGCGGCCAACCACACCCGCTCCATCTCCCGGGTCGTGAGCATCAAGACCCTGGATCCCACCGCCCCGAACATCACCACCCAGCCTGCGTCCCAGACCGTCTTCGCGGGCAACGCGGTGTTCTTCACCGTGGCCGCGACCGGCAACGGCACGATCACCTACCAGTGGCGCAAGGACAGCGTGGACCTGCCGGGGATGACCACCGCCACCCTGAAGCTCACCAACGTCACCTCCGCGGACGCCGGAACGTATTCGGTGGTGGTCACCAACACGGCCGGATCCGGCTCCCTGACCGCCCCCAGCGCCGATGCGGCCCTGGTCGTCAACACCGTTCCCGCCAACGACATGTATGAAGGCTTCGAGATCGGCACGAAGGGTTCCTGGGCTACCGGGACGCCCAATCCGGCCCTTCAGACCGGTGTCTGGAACCTCACGGACGCGCTGGTCGGCAAATCCGCCGCCAACGGTGGCCTCGCCGCGGACAACTTCGTGGGTCTCCAGGGCGTGCGCATGCGGAACGCCTCGACCTCGGCCACGGGCAAGATGACCATGGCTTTCGATTGGCCCAACGGCGCGCAGAGCGTTTCCATCAGCCTTGCGAAGTACACGACCGATACGACGATCGGAACCCTCGGCCTGCGGTACTCCACCAACGCCGGCGTGAACTGGGTGAATCTGTCCGAGACCTTCACGCCCACCGGCACGACGCCCACCACCGTGACCTGGACCGTCGGCGTGAACCAGCCCATCCGGTTCGAGATTTACCGGACGGACGCCTTGGCCAACGGCCGGGTCTGCATCGACGACTTCCACATCGTCGGCTATTGATCTAGCCACCTCCCCCCCCAAGGGGACTTGCACCGGAACCGCCCAGGCGGTTCCGGTTTTTTTTGGCCGGTCACACCCGGTCGGCTGTCACAAAATCGATTCTGAATTTATCAAATCAGTGGAAAAAGGAATCCTTCCTCTTTTTTAGAGATGCCTTGAAAACAATAGCTTTTTCACGATAGACGACCCATTTGTTGAAATGTCCCACTCCTGCATTATTTCCGAATTGATAAGTCCGAAACCCAAGGTGTCCGCCGTGACGGCTGGGCGGGTCCAGGATGCGCCCACCCGCTTCCGGTGGCCCCTCCAGGGCCATCCGCATCCCTGATTCCAGGAAGGAGCCCCCATGGTCAAGAGGTTCGCCTCCAAGCTGTACAACTGGGTCGCCGTGATGATCGTGCTGGGCGCCCTCCTGGGGCACTTCTACCCGGCCGTGGCGGTCCGGATGCAGCCCCTGGCCGACGGGTTCATCTCCCTGATCAAGATGCTGATCCCGCCGGTGATCCTGGTGAGCGTGGTGCTGGGGATCGCGGGCGCCGGCAGCATCAAGAAGGCCGGGCGCGTGGGCGCCAAGGCCATCCTCTACTTCGAGGTGGTGAGCACCTTCGCCCTGGTGATCGGGCTGGTCATGGCCAACGTCTTCGGCCCGGGCCGGGGATTCCACGCCGATCCGTCCAAGCTCGACCCCAAGCTCGTGGCGGGCTACTTGACCCAGGCCGCCCACATGACGGTCACGGACCACCTCCTGAAGATGATCCCCAAGACCCTGTTCAGCGCCTTCACGGACGGCGACATCCTCCAGGTGCTCCTGATCTCGGTGCTCCTGGGCTTCTCGCTGGCGGCCCTCCCCGAGCGGCACAAGGCGCCGCTCCTGGCCATGCTGGAGAACATCAGCAAGATGTTCTTCGGCGTCATGAAGCAGATCCTCTACCTGGCCCCCATCGGCGCGGGCGCGGCCATCGCCTTCACCATCGGCAAGTTCGGCCTGAAGTCCCTGGTGCCCATGGCCCAGCTCATCGGCCTCTTCTACGTCACCTGCGCCCTCTTCGTCTTCCTGGTGCTGGGCACCATCGCCCGGTTGGCGGGGTTCAACATCCTCAAGGTCCTGCGCTACATCAAGGGCGAACTGCTCCTGGTGCTGGCCACCAGCTCCTCGGAATCGGCGCTCATCCCCCTGATGACCAAGATGGAGCACCTGGGCCTGTCGAAATCCATCGTCGGCCTGGTCATTCCCACGGGGTATTCCTTCAACCTGGACGGCACCAACATCTACATGACCCTCGCCTCGATCTTCATCGCCCAGGCCATGGGCATCGAGCTCACCCTCGGCCAGCAGCTGGGCATCCTGGTGGTCACCATGATCACCAGCAAGGGCGCCGCGGGGGTCACGGGTTCGGGCTTCATCACCCTGGCGGCGACCCTGGCCGTGGTGCCGGGCATCCCCGTGGCCGGCATGGCCCTCATCCTGGGCATCGACAAGTTCATGTCCGAGGCCCGGGCCATCACCAACCACATCGGCAACTGCCTGGCGGCCGTGATCATGGCCATCTGGGAGAAGGAACTGGACTGGAAGCGCTTCAACGAGGTGCTCAACCGCCACGAGGACGAGCCCATGCCCGAGGCCATCCTGGCCGGGGAGTAGCCGGCACTTCGGTCGGACGTCCCGCTGCCACTTTTTGAGTGCACTCCGGAATCCCCTTCCAGGGGGGGAAATGGGATGCCCGGCCCGGAGGGTTTTCCGCAGCCCTCGCGGAAACGGGGCCCGGGAACCCGCACCACGACTGTTTCTCGAAGTTATGACGAAAGGGCGCGGCCGGGTCCCGGCTTTTTCAAAGGCAACCGGTGGCCGCTCAATTCTCCCTATCCGTTCCCGGCGCCCCGGTCGTTCACCGCCCGGGGGTTGCGGCCTCGGAGGACGGAAGGCAGGCTTCGAGCTCCTCCCACAGGCTCCCGCGGTCCGGGTGGGTTTCCCGCGCCCTGGCGAGGGCCTCGCGGAACCCCTCCAGGCCCAGCAGGCCTTCCAGGGGCGGCCGCTCCAGGCGGTTCCGGCAATGGGCCGTCCAGCGCGCCGTTTCCGCCGGGGTGAGGAGTTCGGGCCAGTTGCGGGCCCGGTACCGGAAGAAGAGTTCCGGGAGCCTGGGATCCTTGAAGGTGGGTTCCAGCGCGGCCAGTTCCGCGGGCGCGGCCAGGTGGATCCGGTCCAGGCATGCGCGGTCGGCGTCGGAAAAGAAGCCGCCGTAGATGGAGAAATCCGGGTCGGCGGTGGCCGGCCCGGCGTGCGCGGCCATGCAGGCTTCCACCAGGCGCGCGCGGAAGGCCCCCTGGGCCTGGAGGGCGGCGCCCCGGGCCTCCAGGGCAGGCCGGTCCAGGCCGTGGCGTTCGGCCACCTCCGGGGTCAGCAGCCGCAGGTCCCGCACGACGATGGGGCACTTGTTGGTGTGCAGGGTCTTCACGCCGGGGCGCTCCCAGCCGCGGGAGGCGAGGTCCTCGGCCCGGGCGTACATCCGTTCCCGCAGGGCCGGCACGTCCAGGTCCAGGAACGGCTCGAAGGGGATCCGCAGGTCCCAGAGCACGATCTCGTTGGGGCGGTCCGGCACGTCCCCCACGGGCCACACCAGGGAGAAGGATCCCTGGGCCGCCTTGAACATGCCCGAGACGTGGATGAGGGCCTGGGGCTGCCCGGGGTCGGCCTGGGCGCGGACCCACTGCTTGCTGCGCGCCTTGAGGGCGAAGTCCCAGAGCCGGGGCTGGGCGGCCTTCAGGAGGCGGGCCAGGGCGAGGGTGGCCCGCACATCGGCCAGGGCGGTGTGGGCCTCCCCGTGGGGGATGCCGTTGGCCCGGGTGAGGTCGCCCAGGCGGAAGGACGGCGTGCCGTCCTCCTGGTCCGGCCAGGCCAGCCCCCCGGGGCGGAAGGCCCGGGCCAGGCGGAGGACGTCCAGGAGATCCCAACGGCTGTTTCCGTTCTTCCATTCCCGGGCGTAGGGGTCGATCAGGTTCCGGAAGAGGGTGGAGCGGGTGACCTCGTCGTCGAACCGCAGGCTGTTGTAGCCCACGGAGCAGGTGCCGGGCCGCGCCATTTCGGTGTGGATGGCGGTGATGAATTCCGCCTCCCGCAGGCCCAGCCGGGCCACGGTTGCGGGACCGATGCCCGTGAGCAGGCAGGCTTCGGGGTGGGGCAGGTAGTCCGGGGACAGGCGGCACCAGAGCTCCAGGGGCGCCTCCACCGGGTTGAGGTCCAGGTCGGTGCGCAGGCCGGCGAACTGGGCCGGCCGGTCCACCCGGGGGTCCACGCCGAAGGTCTCGTAGTCATGCCAGTAGAAGGTGGGGCCCATGGGCGTGCCTCCGGCGCGGCAAGCCGCACCCCAACTGTAGCCCAGCTCGCGGTGAACGCGCCGCCGGGTTCGGCATGGATGGGCCTTGCGGTTACAGTGAAGCGTGGGCATGTTCCTGAATCAGCTGTGGATGATCCTGGCGATCCTCGCCGGGTTGGGCGTATCGTGCCCCCCCTGCGGGCCGGTCCACGGCGCCTGGCGCCGCGCGGCGGGGTTGACGGAGGGCGCCTTCGTGGGCGTCCACGGTCTTCGCGGCGGGTTGGCGTCCCCGGCCCCTGGGCGGGGAATGGCCAAGAAACCATCCACCCGCGCCGAGGGCGATGTGCGCCGCAAGCTCCCCGGGCGGGCCGGGGATGGACCCGGGCCGCACCCCATGGGGGAGCCGGCGCCCCTGGGCTTCGTGAACTGGCCGCCCGCCGCCGGGGTGGTGGCGTGCAACCTGCCATGGGGTTCCGAAGGGACGCCCGGGGGAATGGATCCGGAAGCGGCCGGCAAGCGCGGTCCGCCGGCGCACCGCGCCTAGGTCCCATCCATCCCCGATCGCGCAGGCCAGGCGTCCCCCCGGAAGGGGGCCGCCGGCGCAGAGCCCTTTCGCGGGAGGCCCCGGTCCGGGCCCGCCCGCCCATGCAGAACTGGATCCCAATGAAGCAAGCAACTGGAAAGCTCACGCAGCAGGTTGACCTGTGGACCCGGCAGACCCTCGCCTCGGGGAGGTTCCTGGTCCACCTCTACCGGCGTCTGGGGGACGACAAGCAGGCCGCGGCCGCCTTGGAGGTCATGGCCCCCTCCGAGGAACGGGCCGCCCGCCTCGGGCTGCGCGGGGTGGCCGCCTTCCCGGTACCGCCCCTGGTGGACGAGACGGAAGCGGAGGCCCGGGCATGGGAGGCGCTCCTCGAGGCCCAGGCGGGGTTCTGTTCCTTCCATGCCGTGATCGACGGTCCCCGCGGGCCGAGGCGTTCGGCCGAAAGGGCCTATTTCAGGGCGGTCCGGGGCCTGGAGACAGCCTTCCCGGCGGAATGGGCCGCCGGGCGCAGGAAGGCGATCCTCCAGAAGGTCTCCACGCAGTGCGCGGACCTGTTCGTCCAGGACCTGGAAGCCGAAGGAAGCCCGGAAGCCCGCGCGGAACTCCACGAACAGATCGAATCCGGGATCCGCCAAGGGTTCCTCCAGATCGAAGCCGCCGCGAAGAGCCTGTTCACCTTCATCGGCAGCGGCTGGGGTCCCGACGCCGAACCCGGATGCCCAGCCACCGGGGCGGGTGCATAATTGCGATACCCAAAGGCCCATGAGGCGCATCCAAGAATGGAAACCAGGTTTGTTCCGATAAAGGCTCAACCGCCTCCCCCCGGAGACGCCCCATGACCCATTCCATCCTGCCGACCATCGCCCTCGGCCTCCTGGCCGCGTTCGTGCTGGCGCTGGTCCTGGCCCGCCTCCGGATCCCGGCCATCGTGGGGTACCTGCTGGGGGGCCTCCTGGTGGGCCCGCACACGCCCGGGTTCGTGGGCAACAGCGCCGCCGCGGGGGAGCTGGCCGAGGTGGGCGTCATCCTGCTCATGTTCGGCGTGGGCCTGCACTTTTCGCTCCAGGACCTGCGCAAGGTCTGGAAGATCGCGGTGCCGGGAGCGGTGCTCCAGATCATCGTGGCCAGCCTCCTGGGGACCTGGCTGGCCCGGTCCTGGGGGTGGCCGCTCATCTCGGGCCTGGTGTTCGGGCTCAGCCTTTCCTGCGCCAGCACGGTCGTTCTGCTCAAGGCCCTGGAAAGCCGGGGCCTCAGCAAGCATCCCCATGGGCACATCGCGATCGGCTGGCTCCTGGTGGAGGACATCGTCTGCGTCGTCGTCCTCCTCCTCCTGCCCACCCTCGCGGCCATGCAGGGCGTCCAGGGCGGGGGCGGGTCCACCTTCCTGACCGTCCTCAAGCTCGTGTTCCTGGCCCTCCTCAAGATCGGAGTGCTGGCGGCCCTCATGCTCTTCGCGGGCACCCGGGGGGTGCGCTGGCTCCTCCACGAAGTGCTCCGGCACAATTCCAGCGAGCTGTTCACCCTGGCCATCCTGGGCATCTCGGTGGGATTGGCCTACCTCGTGGCCATCCTTTTCAACGTCAGCTTCGCCCTGGGCGCGTTCCTGGCGGGCGCCCTGGTCAATGGCCAGCCCAGCAGCCATCGCATCCTGAACAAGATCGAACCCCTCCAGGACACCTTCTCCGTGCTGTTCTTCGTTTCCGTCGGCATGCTCTTCGACCCGCGGGTCCTGGTCCAGCACCCCGTCAAGGTGCTCTGGGTGCTGGCCATCGTCCTGGGGGGCAAGACCGCCGCGGCCTTCCTGCTCATGCGCCTGATGCGCTTCGGCACGGACGCGGCCCGCGTCGTTTCCGCCGGCCTGGCCCAGATCGGTGAGTTCTCCTTCATCCTCGCGAGCCTGTCCATGGCCGTGGGCCTGCTGACCCAGGAAGGCTACCAGCTGATCATCGCCGGCTCGATCATCTCCATCGCGCTCAACCCCACGCTGTTCGCGGGGGCCACCCGGAAGCGGGCGCCCGCGGAGGGCGCCGCCGCCCTCACGGGGCGATGAGGGTTTCCAGCACGGCCACGTTCACCTCCGCGCGCAGATCGAAACCGAGGGTCCCGTAAAGGGCGATGGCGGGCGTGTTGGACGCCCAGGCGTGGAGGAAGGCGATCTCCCCCCGCGCCTGGATGGCGGCGGTCACCGCCGCCGACAGCCGCCGGGCCAGGCCCTTGCCGCGGAAATCGGGGTGCGTGCAAACGCCGCTCACCTCCGTGAACCCCGGGAAGCGCATCCGCTCCCCGGCCATGGCGACGAGCCTGCCCCCGCGCCGGATGCCGAGGAAGCGCCCCATGGCGTGGGTGCGGGGCAGGAAGGGCCCCGGCTCGGTGAGCGTGGCGAGGGCGAGCATCTCCGGCGCGTCGGCGTCGGTCAGGGGTTCGATCTCCCCATCCGCCCCGGCCGCCAGGGGGCGGGTGGCGACCATCTGCACGCCCTTGGCGGTGCGGGCCGCCCGCAGGCCGGGTGGCACCGTGATGGCCGGCACCTGGAGGAGGTACACATGCTCCCCGGGACGCACCAGGTCCGCGAACCCCGCCTGGGCCTCCTCCCCGTCGTCCCGGGCGGATGCGAACAGGTTCACGTCGCGCAGGAACCGCCTCGCGCGGGCATCGCCCTCCGACAGGGCCCGGTGGAACGTGGTCAGCGATGCCCAGACGGGCCGGTCCAGATCTCCCATGTCAGCTTCCTCCTTGCGCAGGGCGGCGGGTGCGGCCGGCGAGGGGCAAATGCTCCAGGGCCGCTTCCAGCGCCGCGAGGTTCTCGAGCAGGTTGCCGGTGGCCTCGCCGCAGGCTTCGCGCACCGCGGCCTCGATCCCGGGAAAGGTGCCCTTCTCAAGCCGGGCAAACAAATTCCGCCCTGCGGGGGTGAGCTCCAGGACCCGGGCGCGCCGGTCGTCCGCCGCCGCCCTCGAGCGGACCAGCCCCGCCTCCTCCAGGCTCCGGGCCATGCGCGTCACGCCCGGCTGGCTCACGCCGAGGGACCGGGAGAGCTCCCCCACCGTCAACGCACCCCGTCTTTTCAGGCACGCCAGCGGTGGCAGGTGCGAAGCGGGCACCGGCACTCCCGCTTCGTCGAGGATGACCTGGGTCTGCATCTGGAGCCGGTCGCCAAGCCGCTTCAAGCGCGTGCCTAGCGCGAGATGACCCAGGTCCTTGATGACGTCGTCCATGCGGGCTCCAATAGCTTAACAAGTTATATGCCTTGTTATATAATTGTCAAGACGGACGCCAACCGAGCCCTCGCCCTTCGCAGACCCGTTTTACTGCCTATTTGCAGTGGCAGATTCCGGGACATCGGTCATGTGTTCTGCCATGACCTCGACGACCCAGTTGATGAAAACACGCAACTTCATGCTCGCCTGGCGGTTGGGGTGGAAGGCCAGGTACAGGGGCATGGGGTCCGGCGCCCAGTCAGGGAACAAACGCATGAGTTCGCCGCGGGCCATGGGGTGCTTGGCCATGTAGGTGGGCAGCCAGAGCACCCCTACACCGGCCAATCCAGCGGCAAGGTAGGCGTTGCCATCATCAACGGCCAGGGCGTGTCTGGCTTTGACTTCGATGCGTGCATCGCCCTGGCGCAGGGTGGTGGGCCACAGTTTGCCGGTGCGTGGGGACAAAAAGGCGACGATGCGGTGAGGTTCCGCTTTCAGGTCCAAGGGGTGCCGTGGGGTGCCCACCCTCTGCAGATAGCTGGGTGCCGCGTATACGCCAAACGGCAGATCGCCCACATGGCGCGCGACGAGGGATGCCGGGGTGGCTTTCCCGCCACGAATCACGCAATCCACGTTGTCGCGAATCAGGTCGGTCATGCGGTCGGTCACGCCCATCTCGATCTGAAGTTCGGGATAACGGGCGTGGAACTCTGGAAATGCGGGGACCAGAAGCAGGCGCGCCACCGGGCTCGGAACATCCACACGCAACCGCCCCCTGAGCGAGGCCGTGGCGCTGGACAGGCTGCTCTCGGCATCCTCCAGATCGACCAGCAGGCGCATCGCCCGCTCATAGTAGGCAGCGCCATCGGCGGTGGCGTGGACTTGTCGCGTCGTGCGGTTGAGCAGCTTGACCCGCAGCCGTGCCTCCAGTTGCTGCACCAACTGGGTCACCTTGGTCTTGCTCATGTGCAGGGTCCTCGCAGCGTTGGTGAAGCTGCCTGTTTCCAGCACGCGAACAAACGCTTGCATTGCATCGAAACGATCCATACGGGCCTTGCCTTTGCCGGATGATTGTTCTGATTTCGAAAACAGTGATTGTACGACTTGCGGGTTTATCCGTGGGGCCGCGGCCGCCTAAATTAACGGTGAGCCCTTTCGCTCTTCACGTAACATGCACCATTCATAGGGGTGTTCCATGTCAGTGCGCAAGGTTGTGTTTCCCGCCGGTCGCCAGGCGCTTTATGAGCAAAACCGCTACTCGCCCGCCGTCGAGTCGAATGGCTTTCTGTTTGTTTCCGGCCAAGTGGGCAGCAGACCGGATGGCTCCCCCGAACCGGATGTGGCCCAACAGGTCCGCCTGGCGTTCGAGAACCTCAACGCCATCCTGGCGGCTGCCGGCTGCACCTTCGACGACGTGGTGGATGTATCGGTGTTCATCGTTGACCCGGAGAAACACCTGGAGACCATTTGGCCCGTGATTCATGAGTTCTGGGGGCCCGCCCCACACCCAACCCTGACGGGTATTGGCGTGACCTGGCTCTATGGCTTTCAGTTTGAAATCAAGGTCGTTGCCAAGCTCCCAGAGAATGCGGCGAATGAATAGCACATTATTTTGGGGCAAGAGGACTCGGACCCCCGACCCTCTGGTTTCAAAGCGGCGCGCCTTGTCTGCCCCCCATTACGGTAATCATCGATGCGGGCTGGCGAAAGTGGACGGGGAGTTTATAATAGTGCTTTGAACACTAGTTGAAAGTGCTAAAACCATGAACAACGCCCTGGACGCGGCTCAGCTTGAACAGGCCCTCCACCTACTTCAGGATCTACTCCGGCTGGAGGATACGGCGCCAGTGCATCTGGTGGCGTGCGGCGGCTCGGCCCTGATCGCACTGGGGCTGGTGCCTCGGACCACGCGGGATCTCGACCTGTTGGCGCTGGAGCAGGAGGGGCGGCTGGTGGCGCCGCAGCCCCTGCCTGCAGGACTCGAGGCGGCGGCTGTGGCGGTGGCCACGGAACTGGGTCTGCCCCAGGATTGGCTGAACAACGGGCCGAGCAGCGGGGAAGGCGGCCTCTTCCAGATGGGGCTGCCCGAAGGTCTCCAGGAACGTCTGGTCACCCGTGTCTACGGCCCGGCCCTCACCGTCTCCTTCATTGGCCGCACCGACCAGATTCCTTTCAAACTCTGGGCCTCGGTGGATCGGGGAGGTTATCACATTGACGATTTGCTCAAGCTCCAGCCCACGGAGGAAGAGATCCGCGCCGCAGCCTTGTGGACGCTAAAGAAGGACGTCTCCGAGGGCTACCGGATGCTCCTTGGCCGCCTGCTGACTGAACTGGGATTCGCCAATGTCGCCCGAACCATGGTCTAGGCGGCTGCGCCGCGCCCTGTTGGACCACCTCTGGGGCCAGTGGTCCGCCCTGGGCGTCGCCGGCTATGGCGGTGCGAACGGACGCATCATCGATCCGGAGGCGCTGCTGCTGTGTTCGCTGGAACAGGCGCGATGGGATGCCCGGCTCTTCGACGTCATCCTGGACTGGTGCATGGCCAACGAGGCCTTCCTCGCCATCCCCCGGCTCAAAGCGCTCCGCGCGCACCATCCCGTGGTCCGGCAATTGGCCGCCCTGACGGAACTCGGTTGTGCCAAGGGTGGGGGGAGCCGCTGGAAGCCGCTGCTGGAGCCGATCCATGAGGTTCCCAATCCTGAGCCCCTGTTCTTCACGTTGGAGGGGGCTCCGCTGCCCCAGGTCGGTCCACCGGATCCCGTCTTCCTTCGCCAGGGCCTGCGGCGGGAAATCTACGCGTTCCGTGGCCAGACCCGTCCTTTCCCCCCGGAGGAGCCCGCCGCGCTGATCCTATCCCTTCGGGCGCTCATGGGCAGTTCTGCACGCTGCGAGATCCTGGCATGGCTATGCGGTGGCCGGGAGCAGACACCTTCCCAACTTGCCCGCCAGACAGGCTATTCTCAGAAAAACGTCCAGGACGCCATGGTGGACATGGCTCGTTCGGGCCACGTGAAGGTGCGAAGCGTGGGCAGGGAAAAGCGCTACCGCCTCGATGACCCGTTCCGCCAGTTCCTGGGGGCCGGGAAGGCCCTTGCCCCCTACCCCTGGATGACCGTCTATCCCCTGATTTCGCAAATCCTCGCCCTGTTGGCCAAGGCCGAGGACCTGGGTCTTGCCGAAGCCTCGGTTCATCCCAAGTTCCGCCAAGCCTTGGATGCCAGTCTGCCCGCACTCATCGAAGGCGGCCTGCCTCCCGCACGCTTCATCTGGACCAGCAATGAAACCTTCGTGTCCCTGATGATCCGTTTACTGGCGGGGGAGGAAGGGGCTGCATCCCGGTAGCCGGGCATGCCCCTTCCCAAGCCCACCTCCCACCACTTGGCGCTCCAACGCTCGGAAGGCACCTGGGATGTGGTGGTGAAAGGGTACGGCGCCCCCGGCAAGCCACCCATGGTGTCCAAAGGTGCAGAGGTGAACAAGCTTGTGCCGGGTGGGCTCTGGCTCACGTCCGAGTTCAAGTCCGTTTTCATGGGCATGCCCTTCGAGGGGCGCGGGATCTTCGGCTATGACACCGCCAGGCACCAGCACGTGGGCACCTGGATCGATTCCATGGTCACCGGACTGGCCCTGCCCGTGGGCACCTGCAAGGATGACTGCCGGGAAGTCACCATGTCGTTCGATGGCCCCGGCATGGACGGGAAGATGACCTCGTACAAGGAAGTCACCGTCGAACACGGTCCCGATCGCCGGGTCATGACAATGTATACGAAGGGCAAGGATGGCGAATACAAACTGAACATGGAAATGGAATACACGCGGCGGAGGTAGCTGGGGTCTGGAAGCTCCCGACCCTTTTGGGGCGATTCTCAAAACAATAGAAAATTCATTCCTGTCGGATGGCCGTTGCGAGGTCCACGGAGGCTGCTCGCATGGCCGGGCCTAGGCATGCCAGGAAGGACGCCGTGAAAAGGACAAGGATGCCAGCCAGAAGGCTACCTGGATGCAAGGCCTCAACCCCAGTGAAGAATCCGTGTAGGGCCTGCCCAAGCCAGTAGGCTCCCAGGCTTCCCAGGGCAAGTCCTACCAGGACACTGGCCATGCCACGCAGGACAACCTTCCGAAGAATCTCCCAATGAGCCGCTCCAAGGGCCATTCTGATTCCGATTTCGCGGGTCTGCCGCGCCACCCGGAAGGCCAGGAGGCTCTGCACCCCCATGGCTGATAGGCAAAGGGAAACCATCCCGCAAAAGCCAAGCAACCAGGACGCCACCCGGAGGTCGTGGTACAAGCCGTCCAGGTGCTCATCAAGTGCACCCAACTGGAGGATCGGAAGATCAGGATCAATGTCCCGCACCATTTGCCGAACAAGCGGGAAAACGGCCTCTGACTTCCCCTCCAGGGAGAAGAGAAGGCATCCTGCCCGGTCCAGCATTGAACTCCTTGGTAGGAACAGCACAGGTTCATGAATGCTTTTCCCTGGATCGACGCCATGGTCAGCAACAACGCCCAGGACGGTATTTCCGTCCTTTCGCGTAAGCATCCCCACGGGATCTTGACCCGGCCAAAGCTTTTGGGCCAAGGCCCTGTTTATGACCGCGACCCTCGAATCCGGGATGAGATCGGAGGCCATGAACTCTCGTCCCTTTAGAACCGGGATCCCCAAGGTCTTGAAGTAGTCCGGCCCTACGAAAAGGATTTGAAAATAAAGGCTTCCCACATTACTGATCGTTTTCCGACCCGTCTCCATTGGAAGGCCGTTTGCGAAAGCTGTGGTTCGGATTCCGGGGAGGGCCCGAAGGCGTTCCTGAAGACGCAGGAGGATTTCCTCGTTCCGTTTGCCTCCGCCGGGTCCCGATTCCATGAATTCAACCCTCAGGGCCGCAACGCCAGCGGTCTTGAATCCCAAATCACGGGTCCGGGCTCGGTCCAAGCTGCGCGTAATTATGGTTCCGCTGGTCACAAGAGCCAGGGCAAGCCCGACCTGAAGGACCACCAATCCATCCCTTACCCGGCTTCTTTGGGTAAGTGTTCCGGAGCCGCCCTTGAGCAACTGGTTTAGATCCTGCCTGGATGCATTCAGGGCCGGAGGCAGGGCCGTGGCGAGGCCGCAAAGTCCCCCTATGAACAGGGCAAACAGGATGGCTGAAGTGCTGAGTTCCACTGGCAGGGGCGTCCCATATGCCTTTACATCCTTTATGCGCTCGATAAATTTAAAAATTGGTATTGCAATAGTTATGCCCGCAACGCTGGCCAACGCACTGATGACAAGGTGCTCACCGATTACTTGGCGAAAGATTGTGCTTCCCCGGCCGCCAAGGGCCATTCGGGCGGCGAACTCCTGTCGCCGGGATTCCATCTGGGCCAATTGGAGGTTGGTGACATTGGCGCAGGCCAGCAGCAGCAGAATCCCAGCCACCGAAAGAAGGACATAGGGCGCTGGCAGGCGCTCCTCAAGCGCTCTCTTGCGATCATTGAATGCAGGGCGGACGTTAATGCCGCTGACCTCGATGTTCGGTTGCGGTGCAGGCTGGAATTGGCTCCCCATCGCCATTACGGTTGCCCGGGCCTGGGCGATGGAAACACCCGGTTTCAAGCGCGCGAGGGTGGGCCAAGTGGAGGAGAGACCCCCGTTCCTCTGGGCAAATGAGTTCTCGTTGTCCAGCGACAAAACTATTGACCCCCCAGGCGTCAAAACTATTGACCCCCCTCCCGGGGTCCTTGGGGACTTAAGGCGGCCAGCGAAGCGTAGCCGCCGGGTCCGATTTCAAAGCGAAAAAGATCCCATGCTGATGATGGCTTCATGCCAGCGGCCCGTGTGGGAAACGCGTAGCGTTTTCCAGCCGAAGGCCACGGGTGTGGAAAGGTTGTTGACCCGGAGGGCGCCCCGCAGGGGCGTTTCCTGTGTGACCCGGAGGGCGAGCGCAGCTCGTTCCGCGCAGCGGAATCCAGCAGGAAATCCATCAGCCTTTCCATTCCCGTGCACGGGCCGCGGGCGGGTGGGTCGCGAACTCGAATTGAGTGCATCAGGCACCTATTTCCCTTTCGATAGAGTCCCAGAGAGTGGTGTAAGAGCCGGGTAGGCAGACAGGTGGCCACCGTTCCCCGTATGTTTGTTTTTGCCGAACGAACATAGGAGCGGAAAACGATGGCCAGAGACAGTGTGGAGGGCCTTGTGGCCCTGGGCAAGGTTTTGGAGGAAGGCAGCGGGGATTTCCTGCGCCAGCTGGTGATGACGACCTTGGAGCGGATCATGGACAGCGACGTCACGGCGCTCTGCCAGGCCGAGGCCGGGGAGCGTTCGCCGCTGCGGGAGAACCACCGGAATGGCTACCGGGAGCGGGATTGGGAGACCCGCCTGGGAACCATGGCTCTGAAAATCCCGAAGCTTCGGCAAGGGAGCTACCTTCCGGATTTCCTGGAGCCACGCAGGCACTGGGAACGGGCCTTCATGAGCGTGGTCTCGGAAGCCTACGTGGCGGGGGTTTCCACCCGGAAGGTGGAGCACTTGGTCGAGGCCATGGGGGCGAAGGGGATGTCGAGGAGCGAGGTTTCCAGGCTGGCCAAGGAACTGGACACGGAGGTGACGGCTTTTCGCGAACGTCCGCTGGAGGGGCCTTTCCGCTACATCTGGCTGGACGCGATGTATCCCAAGGTCAGGGAGGGACAACGGGTGGTGGGCCTGGCGGTCCTGGTCGCTATGGGGGTCAACCAGCAGGGTTACCGGGAAGTGCTCGGCCTGGAAGTGGCTGACGGCGAGATGGAGTCGGCCTGGAGCAGCTTCCTGGAGAGCCTGATCAAACGTGGCCTGACCGGGGTGGAATTGGTGGTATCGGACGCGCACACCGGCTTGAAGGCGGCGGTACGGCGGGTCCTGAACGGGGTTTCCTGGCAGCGGTGCCGGGTGCACTTCATGCGCAATGCAGCCGTGAAGCTGCCCAAAGCCGCCCAGGATGCGCTCCTGGAGCGCCTGAAGCAGGCCTTCCAAGCACCGGACAAGGACGAAGCCATGAAGTTGTTCAAGGCGCTGTCCCACGAAACCCAGCGCGAGCATCCCAGCTTCGCCGCGCTCCTGGACGAGGCCGTGGAGGACGTTCTGGGCTACATGAACTTCCCCAAGGCCGACTGGCGAAAGATCCATTCGACCAACGTCCTGGAGCGGGAGAACCGCGAATTGCGGCGACGGTCCGATGTGGTCGGCATCTTCCCGAACCGGGCCGCTGTGCTTCGCCTGCTTGGGAGCTTGTTGGCGGATCACCACGCCGAGTGGGCCGCCGCGCCATTCCCATACCTGAAAGCGAGGGTGTGATGGCACCGGGGCCAGGTCGCGACCCACCCGGCCGGGGCGGTGCGCGGGCATGGAAAGGCTGCTGGATTGCCTGCTGGATTCCGCTGCGCGGAACGGGCTTTCAGCCCGCCCTTCGGGTCCACAGGCAACGCCCCTGCGGGGCGCCCTCCGGGTCCACAACCTTCCCACACCCACGGGCTTCGCCTGGAAAACGCTGGCGCGTTTCCCACACCGCCCCGGCCAAAGGTCCATCAGCAGCAGCATTTCATTGAAATTTGTTCATACGGGTACGGCGGCGCTTCGCTGGCCGCTCTTGTTACACCACTTGACGGGACTCAGGCCTTGAAAGCCAAAAGGCTTTTCGAACTAGACACGCAACACCTCTTATCTTCAATAGCAACAAAAATGCCATAAATAGGGTGCTGTTAAAGCTGCACTTCTGCGCCTTCACTGAATTCCTGTGTCCCGAAATCGGGACGGAGCGTACCGGGAATGGGCTGATCATTACCTCGGATCCAAGAATCTCCCAACGACTGGAACCGTCGTCCAGGAAAGCATCCCAAGCTCGGGGAGAAGATCAATCCCGAGAAAGCCAATGGCGAATCGGCGGCGGAGTGAAGCACCTTTCAGCGTGCTTCGGGGCCTCCAGGCAATTGCCTCAGCAGCAAGCGCACCGCGCCCGCGGCATCCTGACGAAGCGCGTCGCTGGCGGGTTCTCCCAGGAAACGAGCATAGGCCCCGGGACCGAAGGCGTCCGGCCCATCGAAGTCCTGGGCTAGGTAACCCAGGGCCTCCCGGGCCGAGGGATGGTCCAGCATCGTCTCCATGATCTGGGCCACTTCCACGACAGGCTCCAGGCCGAGGAATCGAAGAAGGTACACAAGGTCGTAAGCATCCTTTGGCTCGCCGCGCATGCGGAATGCAAGAGCTTTCAGCACCACGAAGGAACCCGGCCCGCAGACGGGGATGCTGCGCCTGGCGCGGTCTCCCCTCAAGGTCCACCCCGAAAGATCCACCCAGCGCCGGTCGCGAAAGGCCAAGTCCAGGCCGGGAATGATGAAGGCCGCGAAGTCAGGTTCGATGTTTCGAAGCCGGCCTCCCTGATCCCCATCCCGGCTGGGAGGAATCAGGAAATCCAAGGTGACCCGGTCCTGCCCTTCCAGGGCCCAGGTCTGCCGGGCCGGATTGCCCTTTGGGTTCGGCTCCGGACGAAAACCTTCGGCACGCATGCGTTCGGCGAGAACCTGGTACCGCCTGGTGTCCAGAATGGCCACGGAAAGGCCGACATCAAGATCCAAGGTCCCGGCATGACCTTCCCCGACGCCTTCCTGCGGGATCAGCAGGGATGGAGCCACGCCCCCGATGATCACCAGGTCTTCCATCAGGTCTCCCACCCGGGTGGCCAATGTCAAGCAGGCGCTGTGGATCAGGGCGATCTGGCCTTGGGGGTAGCCTTCAAAGGTTGCGGGTTTTTCAGGCACGGTGGTTCCAGGACAAGAATCGCTCACGCAGGTTATCAGCAGCCGCGGAGGCCCGCTCGGGGTGGTCCTTCAAGTCCATGTAGGCCTGGACGGGATGAACGACCGGGGTCCCGTCCACACGGGTCTTCCCCTGGTACACCCCGGTGTCCTTGGGCCGGATGATCCAGAGGTTGGCGCCGCGGTCCGTCCTCTCGAACCCCAGTTCCTTTGCGAGGTCAAAGCCTGGCGTCGGGTCCATGTAGAGCGAAACCAGCCGGAACCCCGCGAACCGGGTGTGTAGCCAGGCCGCCGCGAGCCCCGTTACCGCATACTCAAGGGATCCATTTCCCAGACGCCGTACGACCTGCTCCAGCGCATGCTCGCCAGACCTTGCGGGAAGGTGGCCCAGGATTCGCTCCTCCTCCTGGATGTGGTAGCCGTCATGCCAGGCCTGAAGAAGCAGGTCAGGCTGATCGGTCCGGATGTTTCCGGAACCGTCCTTGAGGAGAAGCCCTTCCGCGCACAGCTTCTTGATCAGGCGGCTCAGGTAGCCAGGATCCAGATGGATCTGATCCCTGAGCTCCTGTTGGCTGAAGGCCTGCCCAGGGTGCATGAGCATCCATCGGGCCAGGCGCGAAGCCTGGGGGGCGAAAAGACTGGAGGTTCGCCCCGGCCTTAGGAAACGGTTGGGTTTCCCCTCCACCAGGATCCTGAGGCCCGGCCCCTTGATGGATGCATTGCCCGAGAGATCCACCCAGGAGATGCCCGCAGACTGGCAAGCCTGCACGCCGAGCGGGCCCATGTAGGGCACGACCAGCAGGGGGAGTTCTCCCTGGCCCAGCGATGGGCTGGCGCGTTGGATATGGGCAATGGCCGTACGCACGGCCATGGGGCTGCCCTGGGTCTTGGCTGCCACCTGGAAACGCCAACCTCCTGCGATCAATCCCTCATCCCAGCCTTTATCCGCAGAGGTGTTCGGCCTTGATGCCTGCACAGGTACGTCCAGCAATGCCTCCAGGCGGACAGGCAACTCAGCAAGCTCTTGAGTCAGTGGCGGAGTCTTCATGTTGACCAAAATAGGTCAATGGATAAATTTGTCAATCTGTATTGATTGGTCAATCAAGGTTCATCTATTTAAAAATAAAAATCTTAGACTGAATATTGCCTTTTGACGATTGTGTCAATTGGAACTGGATGGTCAATAATTGAATTCTATTTGGCTTTTCGCATGCAAGGTTGGACTGAATGCTACGCAGATGAACATTTGTAGCGCCGCTGCAGCGCGGGACGATTCTGAACGAAAGGGCCACCCTGTGGCGGCCCCGTTTCCCTTGATTTTATTGGTCGGGGCGAGAGGATTCGAACCTCCGACCCTCTGCTCCCAAAGCAGATGCGCTACCAGGCTGCGCCACGCCCCGACTGGAAGGTAAGTATAGCAAGGCCGGGTTCCGGCCCCAAGGCGGGGGGTGGGGGCTTGAACTTCGCATGTCCTGGGGTGGGATCCGTCATACTGGGGATCATCTTCCTGGAGTGCGGCCATGATCGATCTTTCCGTAGGGATTCCCCTGGGCTGTGCCCTGGGGTTCGTCGCGTGGTTCCTGGTGAGGTGTCTTGCGGCGGGGATCTACACGGTGGACCAGAACCAGCGGGCGGTGAAGACCTCCTTCGGGCGGGCGGAGCGGGTGGGGACGGCCACGACGGCGGAGGATCCCATCTCGGCGATGCTCACGCCCGAGGAGCGGGAGCGCTACGCCTCCCCGCAGGTGCGGGTCATCCCGCCGGGGGGGCCGTACTTCAAGTGGCCCTGGGAGCGGGTGTACAAGGTCTCGGTGGCCACGGAGACGGTGAGCATGGCGTGGGATCCGGCGATGCCTTCGGCCAACAGCGGCGGGACGGTGCTGGAGGCGGTCACCAAGGACCAGCTCAACACGGGGCTCACGGGACAGATCCGGTTCCGGATCAGCGACCGCAACCTCTACGCGTTCCTTTTCGGCGTCAAGAACCCCATCGCGCACGTCATGGGCTACTTCGTCTCGGTGCTGCGCGAGCGCATCGCGACGTTCGAGGCGCCGGCGGACGCGGACGGCGTCCCGGCGGTGCAGACGGGGATCTCCATCAACGACCTGCGCAAGAACCTGCGGGACCTCAACGAGCACATGGACAAGGAATGCGCCTCGGCCCAGGCGCGCTACGGCATCCTCCTGGAGGCCTCGCTCATCACGGCCATCGATCCGCCCCCCGACGTGGAATCGGCCCTGGCGGCCATCAACACGGCCCACAACCAGGTGTCCTCGGACATCAGCCTGGCCCAGGCCTCGGCGGACCAGAAGATCGTCCAGTCCCGGCGCGCGGTGGAGATCGAGACCCTCAAGGCCGAAGCTGAAGTGGAACCCCTGCGCCTCCTGGCCTCGCAGATCGCCCTGCTCAAGGGCAAGGGCGGCGAGGGCGCCCTGGAGGCCTACGTGCGCAACGTGCGCCTGGGGCTCTATTCCGATGCCGCCCGCATCGTGCTGGAGGTGAAGTGATGGAAACCTTCATCGTCGCCGTCATCACCTTCATGGGCTGCTTCGTGGCGGTGCCCGTCCTGCTGGGCCTGCTGCGGACCTTCGGTTTCTACGCCATCGTGCAGGAGCGCCGGTGCCTGGTCTATGTGCTCTTCGGGAAGGTGGTGGGCATCCTGGACGAGCCCGGCCTGCACTTCCTCTGGCTGCGCCTGGGCTGGCGCGCGCCCCTGGTGAAGCTCCTGGGGCGCTGCTACGAGATCGACTACCGCCTGGACCAGGAATACCTGCGCAGCGCCCCCGTGAACTCCGAGGAGGGGGCGCCCATGGGCATCGGCATCTGGTACGAGATGTTCATCAGCGATCCCGTGGCCTACCTCTTCAAGAACACCGATCCCCGGGGCTCCCTGGCGGCCAACGTGAGCAACTCGACGGTGCGCTGCCTGAGCAACATGCCCCTGGCGGACATGATGGCCAACCGCCACGCCATGAGCCAGACGGTGCGCAACGAGGTCTCCCCCCTCTCCCACGACTGGGGCTACAAGCTCGGTTCCATCTACATCCGCAAGGTGCATTTCCGGGACGCGGACATGATCCGCCAGATCGAGAGCAAGGTCGTGAACCGGCTGCGGCAGGTCACCTCCAGCATCAAGCAGGACGGCACCAACCAGGTGAACATCATCACCAGCACCGCCGAGCGCCAGGCGGCGGTGGAGTTCGCCAAGGCCGGGGCCGTGCGGCCCGAGATCGTGGGGTCCGCCCTGGAGGAGATCTCCCGGGATCCCTCGGTGGCCCGGGCTTTGTTTGATGTCCTGGAAGCCCAGAAGATGCTTGCGGGGAAGGGGGCCATCACCCTGATTCCGGCCCGGCCCGCCCTGCTCGCCGACCTCCTGGCGGCGGCGCCGGAGCCCCCGCGGCCCCGATAGCCCTTGACAAAAATATATATAAATTATATTTGAGCACGACCAGGATTGTGCGGGCCCACCCGGCGATCCGGTCCCCCTTTCAAGGAGACCTGCCGTGCGCAACCCCCGCTCCACCCCCTGGCTCATGGCTGCCGTGGTCCTTCTGGGAGGCCTCCAGGCCGCCTCCGCCGCCGACGGGGCCAAGGTGTCCCTGGAGGACAAGAAGACCAGCTACATCCTGAAACTCCAGAACCTCGGCCAGGGCACCGTCCTCGTCACGGGGGACGGCGGGTTCAATGCGAAGCTCGTCAAGGCCAAGGATACGGTGACCCTCACCGGGGGCAGGAACTACACGTTGACGATCGAGCCCGCCGCGAAGGAATCCTGGCGGACCATGGACGTCTCGGTGGTGGGGGACACGAGCGGGATGGGGTTCGGCTCCTTCACCCTGGCCGGTCCCTGCAAGCTCACCCGTGAAACGGTGCTTTCGGACTGGGACAAGGCGTTCGTCGTGAAGGACAAGCAGATCACGATCAAAGCCAAGAAGTAGGCCGATTCCGCCGCCTGGGGCCCGCTATCCCACCATCCTGCGGTACGCCGCTTCCAGGTCCCGGGCGAAGCCGGCGGCGTCCATGAGCGGGGAGGCCTCCATGCGCGGCCTCAGGTCCCGGCGCAGCTGCGCCAGGCGCGGCAGGTCCGCGGCGAGTTCCGCGGCGATGGCCACGAAAGGGTCGTCTTCAAAGGCGGCGAGCTCGGCCAGGCCCAGGTTCCGGAGCTGGCTCCAGCCGGCGCGGCCCACGACGGTGGCGCCCACCCGGGTGACGACGGGCACGCCCATCCAGAAGGCGTCCAGGCTCGTGGTGTGGCCGTTGTAGGGGACGGTGTCCAGGCAGAGGTCGATGTCCCGGTACTGCGCCAGGTAGTCCCGGCGGGACTGGAAGGGCGTGAAGTCGATGCGGTCCTTGTCCGTGAAGGCGTCCAGGATCAACTGCCGGTGGTGGCCGGGATGGGCCAGGAGCCGGAGGCGGGAGCCGGGGACGGCCTGGAGGACGCGGTCCCAGAGCGCCAGGACGGACCGGTTCACCTTGCAGGGATTGTTCAGGCACCCGAAGGTCACGTGGCCCGCGGCCAGGGCCGGGAGGGGGCCGGGAGCGGGCTCGTCCGCGAGGGGGTGGTAGCACCAGAAGGTGTGGGGCAACCGGATGGAGCGTTCGGCGTAGTCGCCGTCCGTGACGCCCGGGGGATCCAGGTAGGGGTCCGTGAGGCGGAAATCCATGGCCGAAAGGCCCGTGGTGCCGGGGTACGCGAGCCAGGCCACCTGGACGGGGGCGGGCCTGCGCGCGAAGAGCAGGGGGCGGCCTCCGGCCATGTGCATGGTGAGGTCCACGAGGATGTCGATGCCGTCCTCGCGCACCTGGGAAGCCAGGGCCTCGTCGGTCATGCCCGCGCAGTCGTGCCAGACGTCGCAACAGGTCCGGAGCTGCGCCGTCACGGCGTCGGGGTGCCGGACGCCTGAATAGGCGTGGATCTCGAAGGTCCCCCGGTCGTGGTGCGCGAAGAGCGGAACCGTGAAGAAGGCCTGGCAGTGGTACCGGAAGTCCGGCGACACGTAGCCCACCCGCACCCTGGGGCCGGGTCTGCGGGCCGGCGCCTCCCCGCCCAGGCCCCGGGCGTGGACGAGGTCGAAGGCCCGGGCTTCCTGGAGGAGGTCGTCGGCGGAGGCCGCCGGATCGAAGGTCCGCAGGTAGGCCAGGCTGCCCATGGCGACGGGGTCCGCGGGGTCCAGGGCGACGGCCTCGCGGAGGCAGGCCAGGGCCACGTCCATGCGGCCCAGGTCCTTGAACAGGTGGCCCAGGCTGCCGAAGGCGAGGGCGTTGCCGGGTTCGGCCCGGAGGGTGCGCTGGAGGAGGTCCGCGGCCCGGTCCGGGTCGCCCAGGGCCCGCGCGGCGGCGCTGGCGTTGAGCCACCCCTCGGGGCAGTCCGCCTCCAGGTACGCCGCCAGGGCCCCGGGAAGGTCGCCCTGGAGCATCAGGGCGTTGCCCAGGTTGTTGGACGCCTCCGGAAAGGGGCCGGCGGCCAGGGCCTTGCGGTAGGCCGAGGCCGCGCCGGCAAGGTCACCCCCGGCGAACGCCTCGTCCCCGAGGGAACAGCTGGCGAGCGCCTCGGGGTCGGGCATGGTCCCTCACTTGTTGGTGAGCGTCACGCTCCGGAGGTTGAAGCCGCCGCGCTGGAGGTCCAGCACCTTCCCGGCGAGGTTCACCAGGAGCATGGTCTCGAGTTCATCGCCGCCCTTCTTGGTGGCGCCGACGGGGGGGATGGTGGAGGCGAGCTTGCGCTCCCCGGTCCAGGTCATGTGGATGTCGAACTTCATGGTGCCGACGGGGAACCCCATCTGGCCGGCGAGGTGGTCGATGCGGCCTTCGCCGTTGTAGGAGATGGTCAGGGAGGCCGGGCCTTCCATGCCCTTGCTCTGGTTCTCGATGGTCACGCTGGTGGGCCGGGTGCCGGTGTAGTGGAAGGTCATGCGGGTGGTGATGCCCTGGGCGTCGTTGCTGTAGTTCATCCGCGTGGGCAGCTTGGTGGACTTGTCGAAGACCACGTCGAGCTTGCCGCGCTTCCAGAAGCCCAGGCTCTCGGCCATGCTCTGCTCGCGCTTCTTGGGGTCATAGGAGGAGGTGGGCGAGTGGAAGGTCAGGGTCTGGCCGCCGGCGCCGTCCTCCCGGCCCATGGCCGCCTTGAAGAGGGTGCCCTTCACGTACACGTCGCGCACGTCGTTGACGCACTGGCTGAACCACCCCAGGAAGGACACGGGGGCGTCCGCCGGAGGCGGGTCCACCTTGGTGGTGTAGGCGTTCATCTCCTTGCTGTAGAGGAACCCCTTCATGCCGGAGCGGTAGTAGAGCAGGGTGCCGAAGTCGCCCTTGAGCTCGGTGCGGAAGTCGGCGTTGGCGAAGTAGGTGCCCTTGAGGTTCAGGTTGACGGTGCCGCCCTTGGTGAGGCCGCCCTTGACGGCGCCCTGGCCGAGCTGGTCCACCTTGGCGTTGGCCGCGGCGGCGGTGAAATGGATGGCGAGGGTCCCTTCCAGGTCCACGGCGCGCACGTCCTGGTAGGGCTTGCCGAACCAGCCGGCGTTCACGGCGTTGAGCACCTGGTCCAGGTTCTGCCGCGCGAAGGTGGCCTCGATGCTCTCCTTGGCGGGGCCCTTTGCGGGAGCCTTGGCGGCGGGAGCCTTGCCCTTGGCCTGGCCATGGACCGGGGCGGTTCCTCCGAGAACGAGGAGCGTGGCCGTCAGGGCAGTGATACCGAGTTTCATGCAGATCTCCGAATAAGGGCTATCGCCGTTCTTTATGAGGGATCAGGGCTTGAAGTTCCCGCTTCCGCCTGGAAAAGCACGACGCGCAGAAGGCCGCGGCGGGATCGGTGGGGACGAAGTCCACGTATTCCTTGGTGCCGCACTCCACGCAGACGATCTGGGTGAGGATCTGGGCTTCGTTCTTGCGTGTCGCCTTGCGCACGGGCTGAGTCTTCTTGTAGCAGTGCGGACAGTTGAAGAACTTCTCCTCGGGGGACAGCCGGAAGGTGCGGCCACAGGTGGCGCAGACCTTCTCGCGGGTGGTCACGGTGGGCTTGGCCTCGCGCTTCTGGATCTTCACCACGCCGGGGGAGGCGGGTTCGGCGGGGGGCGGTTCGGGTCGTGCGGGAGGGCGTGGGGTCATTTCTGCTCTTCAGGTGGCTACGTTCCATTGAAATCATAGCATCTCCGCGGACGCCTCCCCGGCCGTGGCCCTTGAATGGCATCCTGGAGGCATGGAAAACGCTTCCCGGCTTCTGCGACCCCTCCTGGACGGCAGCCCCAGGGCCCTGGCCCGGGCCATCACCTGGATGGAGAACGGCCACCCCGAGGCCAGGGCCCTCATGGCCAGCGTCTGGCCCCACCTGGGCCGCGCCGTGGTCCTGGGGCTGACGGGATCCCCGGGGAGCGGGAAATCGACGCTCACGGACCAGCTGGCCCGGGCCCTCCGGGCCGAAGGCAAGCGCGTGGGGATCCTCGCGGTGGATCCCACCTCCCCGTTCAGCGGGGGCGCCATCCTGGGCGACCGCATCCGCATGGGGCGCATCGCGTCCGACCCGGGGATCTTCATCCGTTCCATGGCCACCCGCGGGGCCCTGGGGGGCCTGGCCCGGGCCACCCAGGACGCCATCGACCTCCTGGACGCCGCGGGGTGGGACGTGGTCATCGTGGAGACGGTGGGCGTGGGCCAGGACGAGGTGGACGTCGTGAGCTGCGTGCAGACCTGCTGCGTGGTGCTGGTGCCCGGCATGGGCGACGAGATCCAGGCCATCAAGGCCGGCATCATGGAGGTGGCCGACATCTTCATCGTGAACAAGGCCGATCGCGAAGGTGTCGAAAAGGTCGAAATGGAGATCCAGGCCATGAAGTCCCTCGGTTCGGCGAAGGCCTGGGACCCCCCCGCGGTGCGCACCGTGGCCTCCCAGGGGGACGGGATCCCGGACCTGCTGGCAAAGATCCGCGAACACGGCGCGTGGTTGAAGGAACAGGGCGGTTTCCGGGTCAAGGACCGGGAGCGGGCCCGGGTCCGGTTCGGCAGCCTCCTGGCGGAGGAGGCGGCCCGGCGCGCCCGGGCGCGCGCCGGTGCCGAGAAGGTTGAGAAACTCATCGAGGCCATCGCCGGCCGGGCCCTGGACCCCTATGCCGCGGTGGATCAGGTTCTTGATTGTTGAGTTTTTGCAGCCGCTGAACATAATCTCGGCATGACCGTTGAATTTTTCCAGATCGATGACACGGCCTCCATCCGGATGGTCTTCCAGCGGCTGTGCCGAGCCGGCGGCGACATCACCCTGAAGGTGGAGGGCCGGGACTGGACCTTTCCGATCTTCGAGGAGGTGGAGGGCCGGATCCTGGCGGGCATCACGGCGGCCGAGCGCGCCAAGTGGAACATGAGCGTGGGCGACCACTACCCCATGACGGTGTTCGACCGGGGCCGGAAATTCCAGGGCACCGTGGAGGTGGCCGACTTCGGCAAGCTCGAGGGATCGGACTGCGTCCACCTGGAGCAGCCCCGCACGCTCAAGGGCCGGGACTACCGCGGGCTCTCGGACTTCCTTCCGGAAAGGCCCCTCACGGCGGTCTTCACGAGCCCGGCCATGGATTTCTGCGACGCCCGCATCCGGGCCCTGGGGCAGGACGGCCTCCTGCTGCCCCTCTACGGCACCGGAGCGGTCAAGGACGGCCAGCTCAAGCTGGACACGCCCACCACCCTGGAACTGAACCTGGACCTGGACAACCGGTTCGTCCTCAAGGCCGTGTGCGACGCCCTGGAGGAGGGGGTCGCCGGCATCCGGTTCACGGAAAAGCACGACGCCCCGGTGCTCAAGGCCTACCGGCTGTGGCTCAACGACGCCAGGGTCGCCCAGGACCGCAAGGACCGGGAGCTCTTCCAGACCCGGGGCGTGCGCGCCGAACGCGGCAGGGTGGAAGTCGCCAAGGCCGGGCCCACCCTCCAGGTGCTCTCGGACCGGGAGCCCCTGGTGCTCGTCATCGGCGAGCCCCCCTTCTCGGCGCGGATGGCCGAGGCCGTGGGCCGGAAATTCGGGGTGGCCGGCCTGGACTTCGCCCGGGGCGAAGTGCGTCCCCTGGTGAAGTCGCTGGGGGTGGAGGGCACGGACTGGGGGCGCGTGAAGCTCGTGGTGGTGCACCAGCGGCTGCGCTCCATGAGCGGCATGGAACTGGCGGGCAAACTCATCAAGGACGAGGGCTGCCCCGTCCCGGTCCTGGTGGCCGGCCCGGAGGAGGACGCCCAGCTCAAGCGGAACCGGGCCCTGGGCCTGGGGGCCGTGGACTTCCTGCCGGTGGAGCCCTTCCGCATCCTCGCGGTCATCCAGGCCCTGGACCAGACGTTGCGGATGTTCTATCCGGCCTAGACCCAGAAAAGCGCCGCCGCGCCGGCGATGGAAAGGACCGTGCCGGCCCACGCCCTGCCCGAGATCCGCTCCTTGAAGACGCCCATGGAGATGGGCAGGAGCAGCACGGGCGACAGGGACATGAGGGTCGCCGCGACGCCCATGGACGTGTGCGTGATCGCGAACAGGGAGAGCACGACCCCCACCACCGGGCCGGTGATCGCTCCCGCGAAGATGTAGAGCGAGGCCCGGGTGTCGCCCAGGCGCCGCGCATAGTCCATGAACCGCCCCCGGAAGATGAACCACACGCTGATGGCCAGGGTGCCGGCCACCACCCGCACCAGGTTCGCCGAGACCGGGTGGAGCCCGCCCCGCATGCCCAGCTGGGACAGGATGAGGCCCACCGACTGGCCCAGGGCCCCGCCGATGCCCAGGAGCACGCCCAGGACCACGTGCCTGGGCCGTTCCTGTTCACCGTGGCCTTCGCCCACCACCCACGCGATGCCCGCCAGGGTGACCAGGATGGCCGCCACCTTCGGGAACCCCAGGGACTGGCCCAGGAAGACCCGCGCCAGGATCGCGCTGAACACCGGGGACAGGGTCATGAGGAGCATGGCCACCCGCGCGCCCAGGAGCAGGAAGGCCTCGAAGAGCAGGGCGTCCCCCAGCGCGAACCCGATGAGCCCCGAGACCGCCAGGAGCGCCAGCCGCTGCGTCCCGGCGTGGAAGGGGAAGACGGTGCCGAAGGCCGCCAAGTGCACCGCCGCCAGCATGGCCAGCGCCATGTACAACCGCGCGGCGTTCACGGCCTGGGAACCCACCCGGCGGCCCGCGACGGTGAAACACACCGAATTGAACGCCCAGCAAAGGGAGGTTGCGAGGGCAGCCAATTCGCCAGCGTAGGCCATGCGGACTCCGGAGCAGGCGCGCCGGCGCCTGGCCTCATATTACGATGGATCTTCTCCGGCTTGTCCAAACCTGTGGATCCGGTCTACTATTTCCAGGTCGCAGCATACGAAACGGGGTCCTGGCATGGATGGTCTACTTTTCTGGCACCGGTTCCAGTTCGGGTTCACGGCGACGTTCCACTATCTGTTCCCCCAGCTCACCATGGGCCTGGCGCTCATGATCCTGGTGTTCAAGGGCCTGGCCCTGGCCCGGGGGGAGGAGCGCTACAACGAGGCCGCGCGGTTCTGGATCCGCATCTTCGGCCTCACCTTCGGGGTCGGCGTGGTGACGGGCATCCCGCTGGAGTTCCAGTTCGGCACCAACTGGGCCCGGTTCTCCCGGGACGCCGGGGGCGTCATCGGCCAGACCCTGGCCATGGAAGGCATGTTCGCCTTCTTCCTGGAGAGCACGTTCCTGGGCCTGCTGGTGTGGGGCGAGCGCAAGCTGGGGCCGAAACTCCACGCCGCCACGGCCCTCGCGCTGTTCCTGGGCAGCTGGCTCTCGGGATTCTTCATCGTGGCCACCAACGCCTTCATGCAGCATCCGGTGGGCCACCGGGTTCTGGCGGACGGGAGCCTCCAACTGGTGGACTTCTGGGCCTTCCTCATGAACCCGTGGGGGCTGGTGCAGTACGCGCACACCATGACCGGGGCGGTGGTGACCGGCTCCTTCGTGGTGGCCGCGGTGGGCGCCTTCTGGACCCTGCAAGGTGTCCACGCCGCCCAGGCCCGGCTCTACCTGAAGGCGGGGGTGATCGCGGGGTTCCTGGGCGCCTGCGCGGCGGCCTTTCCCACGGGGGACCTCAACGGCAAGCAGGTGGCGCGCCACCAGCCCGTGGCCCTGGCGGCCATGGAAGGGCGGTGGAAGAGCGGACGCTACGCCGAGGTGAACCTCATCGGGCAGCCCGACGTGGCCCGCCAGCGCCTGGACAACCCGGTGCGCCTGCCCGGAGTGCTCAGCTTCATCGCCTACGGCTCCTTCTCCAGCGACGTCAAGGGCCTGGAGGATTTCCCCAAGGACACCTGGCCCACGGAGCTGGAACTCCTCTACTACGGCTTCCACATCATGGTGGGCCTGGGCACGCTCTTCATCGGCCTCATGGGTCTGGCCGCGCTCCTTCTCCGCGGGGGGCGCCTGGAGCGCACGCGGCCCCTGCTCTGGTGCATCATGCTGGCCTTCCCGTTCCCCTTCATCGCCAACTCAGCGGGGTGGATGGTGGCTGAGCTGGGGCGCCAGCCCTGGACGGTGTTCGGGCTGCTGAGGACCTCGGCGGGCACGTCCGCCCTGGTGCACCCGGGCCAGACCGTGTTCACGACCCTGGGCTTCGCCGGGCTCTACCTGGTGCTCGGCCTGCTCTACCTCTTCCTGGTCTCCCGGGAAGTGGCCCACGGCCCCCAGGGCCACTGAGGAGACGGCCATGGAGATGCTCTGGTTCTGGATGGTGTCGGTGGTGGTGGCGGTGTACGCCGTGATGGACGGTTTCGACTTCGGGGCGGGGGCGCTGCATCTGTTCGTGGCCCGCACCGACACGGAGCGCCGGGAGGTTCTTGGGGCCATCGGCCCCCTGTGGGACGGCAACGAGGTGTGGCTCCTGGCCGGCGGGGGCCTGCTCTTCCTGGGCTTCCCCAAGGTCCTGGCGGCGGGCTTCTCCGGGTTCTACCTGGCCATGTTCATGGTGATCTGGACCCTGATCCTGCGGGGCATCTCCATCGAGTTCCGCTCCCACGTGTCCGACCGGCTCTGGCGCGCCTTCTGGGACGGGGGCTTCGCCCTGGCGAGCACCCTCATGCCGGTGCTCCTGGGCGCGGCCCTGGGCAACGTGGTGCGAGGCGTGCCCTTGGACGGCTCCGGCTTCTTCAACATCCCCCTGTTCACCCATTGGGGCGTGGGCAACCCGGTGGGGATCCTCGACTGGTACACCCTGCTCATGGGTCTCCTGGTGCTGGCCACGCTGACGGCGCACGGCGCGCTCTTCCTGGCCTGGAAGACCACCGGCGCGGTGCACCGGCGGTGCCTGGCCGCGGCCCGGCCCCTGTGGGCGGTCGTGGCGGTCCTCGCCCTTCTCGCCACCTTCGCCACGGCCCGGGTGAACCCCGACGTCTACGCCAGGCTCCCCCATGCCCCCCTGGCCTGGGCCGGCATGGCGCTCTTCCTGGCGGGGCTGGGCACGGTGGCGGCGGGCTTGTGGAAGGGGCGTCCGCTGCTGGCGTTCCTGGGCTCGGGGTCCTTCATCGTGGGCATCCTGGCCGCCACGGCGGCCTGCGTGTGGCCGGTGATGCTGCGTTCGACGATCGACCCCGCCTTCAGCCTGTCGGCCCTCAACGCCAACGCCGGGGCCTACGGGATGCGCTCAGGCCTGGTGTGGTGGGCCCTGGCGTTCCCCGTGGTCATCGCCTACTTCGCCATGCTGTTCCGCATCCACCGCGGCAAGGTCCAGGCCGCGGGGGACGGGGAAGGCTACTAGGACTCCGTCCTAGCTCCACTCCACGTCCCGGGCGCCGATGCGCGCGGCCAGGGCCTCCGCGGCCCGGGCCACGGCGGCCTTGCGGGCCTTGGTGGCGCGCACGCCCCGTTCCAGCCACAGGCCCTTGATCTCCAGGACGCCCCGCTCCCGGTGGAACTTGGGATCCAGCCTTCCCACCAGGGCCTCCCCTTCGAGGATCGGCAGCACGTAGTACCCGTACTGCCGTTTCCCTTCGGGAACGAAGGCCTCGAACCGGAAGTCGAAATCGAAAAGGCGCAGCGCGCGGGCGCGGTCCCGGAGGATGGGGTCGAAGGGGCACAGGAGGACGGTGCGGTCCGCCGGTTCCGCCAGGCGCCGTTTCCAGTCCTCGGGCGCGAAGGCCTGCCTTCCGTCCTCGGTCTCCACGGGGCGGATGCGTCCGGCCTTCTCGGCCTGGGCGCACCACTCCCGGGCCTCGGCGGGGCCCAGGGCGTCGTAGTAGTCGGCGAGTTCCCGGGGCGTGGCCACTCCCAGGCGATCCAATGCGGTGGCGCAGGCCCACTCCCGGTGCTCGGCAGGGGTGGAGGCCGGCAGGGCGTGGGCCTCCGGGAAGACCCGCTCGGGCAGGTCGTAGACCTTGTGGAAGTTCACCCGGCTGGCCACGGCGAGCTCCCCGGCGTGCCAGAGGAACTCCAGGGCGGCCTTCTGGGGCTTCCAGCCCCACCACGCGCCGGCGCCCTTGTCCCGCTTGTGCTCGAAGTCCGCGCTGCGCAGGGGCCCCTCGGCGCGGATGCGCTCCAGGACCAGGTCCAGGAGCTCGTCGACCTTTTCGCCGACCCGTTCCCGCCACCAGGCGTTGCGGAGGATCCGTTCGCGGCTGCGGGGGAACCTGACCTTCCAGTGGGGGTAGGAGGCCAGGGGAATGGCCGAGGCGTCGTGGGTCCAGTGCTCGAAGAGCCTGCGGTCCCCCTGGAAGAGGGCGTCGAAGGCGGCGGGGGTGTAGCCGTCAAGGCGGCTGCCGAGGATGAGGTGATGGGCACGTTCCACGACGTTGATGGAGTCCAGCTGCACGTAGCCCAGCTGGCGGACCAGGGCCTCCAGGCCCGGCGGGGGCGGGCCCAGGAGGGCCTGGGCCGCCAGGAGGAGGCGCCGGGCCTGGGATTGGGTGACGGGTTCGGGTCTGCGGGCCATGGGTCTCGTCCGGGCGGTTGGGGCGCGTGAATCCTGCCAGAATACCTCTGGAGGCCCCCTTGGCTGGACATCTCATCCTCGTGCCCACCCCCCTCGGAAACCTGGGGGACCTGACGGAACGGGGGCGCGACGCCCTTTCTGAATGCGACCTGGTGGCCTGCGAGGACACGCGGCGCACCGGCGGGCTCCTGGCCCATCTGGGAATCGACAAGCCCCTGGCGCGTTTCGACGACCACGCCCCCCTGGAGGCGCGGGAGCGCGTGGCGCTGGCCCTGGCCGCGGGGCGCACCGTGGCCTACTGTTCGGACGCGGGAATGCCGGGCGTGAACGATCCCGGCTTCGAGTTGGCGCGCCTGGCCCGGGAAGCGGGGGCCCGCGTCACCGTGCTGCCGGGGCCGTCGGCGGTGACCCTGGCGGTGGTGGCCTCGGGGCTGCCCAGCCACGCCTTCGGCTTCTGGGGCTACCTGCCCTCCCGCAGCGAACCCCGCAAGGCGATGCTCCGCCGTTTGGCCGGCAAGGAGGAGACGGTGGTGGTTTTCGAGACGCCCCACCGGATCCATGAGACGTTACTGGAGTTGGAGGAGATCGTGCCCGACCGGGAGCTGGCCCTGGGCCGGGAACTGACCAAGCTCCACGAGACCTGGTACCGGGGCACCCCTGCCCAGGTGAAGGCGGCCCTGGGCTCGGAGGGCCGGGGGGAAATGGTCCTGGTCATGGCGGGAGCCGATGCCAAACGCACAGTTTCAGAGGCGTTGGACGAAAGCGAACAGGGAGACGCCCTGCCGGAGTGGGCCGGCCGGTTCCTGGATGCCGCCCGGGAAGGGGGCATGACGCTGAGGGAGGCCGTAAAGCCCCTCGCCAGGCACCTCGGGCGACCCGCGAGCGATGTATATCGCATGGCAATTGAACGGTAAACACGACTTAAGCGGTCGGGCATTCCGTAAAATTATGGTCAAAACGCGTGATTCTTGATCCTTCGGTCAAGATTTGTGGTTTCCTTTGTCCTAGATGCTCCACCACCGCTTCCGCACGACGGGTTTCCGACCCTGGCCCTGAGCCCCGGTTTCCGTTCCGTGCGTTCCTGGTCTCCCTCACCCCAACCCCTCACAGGAGCCAAGCCATGAGGATTTCCCGCATCTTCGGCGTCGCCGCCGTTCTCACCGCCGCCGGGTTCGCCGCCCAGGCCCAGGACGTCAAGGTCAACATCCTGACCGAGTTCTGGTACACCCAGATGATGGACAGCAACCTGCGCAACAACGGCGCGCAGAACGTGGTGTCCAACTATTACGGCCTCGACTCCCGCTTCACCGAGAACACCTTCAACGTCAAACGTGCTGAGATCTACTGCAACTACAAGATCAACGACGAGTGGGCCGGCTACGTCATGTTCGACCCCAGCCTGACCAACACGTCCTCCGGCGCCAACTCGGCCACGACCAACTCCGGCGCGGCCCTGCAGGACTGGGTGATCACCTGGACGCCCAAGGGCACTGGCCTCACCGTCAAGGCCGGCCAGATGAAGATGCCGACCACCTACGAATCCACCCTCATGTCGGCCCGGGACATCTACTTCTTCGACCGCGCCCAGATCAGCCGCGTCCTCGGCGAGCGCCGCGACCGCGGCGTCATCGCCACCTACAGCTACGGCAAGGCCGACGCCTTCAAGGGCAACGTGAGCGCGGCCATTTCCAACGGCACCTCCGACGACGGCACCGCCGGCAAGACCGCGGTGGACCAGAATGCGCAGAAAGACTACACCTTCCGCTTCGACGGCAGCTTCACCTCCGCCCACAAGTTCGGCCTCTGGTACCGCACCGGCCAGACCAACCTGAAGTCCTCCACCACCGTCAGCGCCACCCTGCCCGCGAACTGGGTTGCCGCCGGCGTCACCCAGGCCGACCTGCTGGACAACCGCGACAAGACCTCCGCCACCGGCCTGTTCTATTCCTTCAACACCGCGAAGGTGCATATCCTGGGCGAATTCGCCACCGGCCTCGTGGGCCGCCGGTTCCCCACCCTCTTCGGCGCCGCCGCGGCCCCCAGCCGGGAGCACCTGGACCAGAAGTTCCAGACCTTCGCCATCACCGGCGTCTACAAGATGGGCGCCCACCAGATCGGCGCGCGCTACGACATGTTCAACTACAACTCCGGCGACGACTACTACGGCGCCGTCAACCCCTACAAGCCCACCACCGGCCTCAACGCCGGCGGGGACTTCTCGCCCAAGTACACCGAGACCACCCTCGGCTACAACTACGTGTTCAATCCCTCCAAGAACACCTACGGCAAGCTGAAGCTCGACTACATCCTGCGCAGCAAGAACTTCCTCCGCGCCATCGCCGGCCAGTCCGGCGAGCAGGGCGGCGACAGCCTGGTCCTGTCGGTCCAGATCGGCTACTAGTCCGGTAGGCTCAAGGACCCGGGGCACGCCCCCGAGGGGGGGGTGCCCGGGTCCTTTCCGGAAAAACCCGATTTTTTTGCAATTGGACAAAAGCATGTTGTGGTTGTTAAAAAGCATCGCGGATATGCTTTCAAAAGATTGAAATCCGAAGCCTACAGCCCGGGGGTTGGCCCGAAGGGGCGCAGCGCTCCCAACGGGTCCGTCCATCCACCCTTCCTCTTCATGTGTTGAAGAAAAAGCCCATGACCGGTCCTGACACCAAGAACGTCCAAACCCACACCAGCGGCCCGCTGCGTCTTGTGATCCTCAAGCGGGATCCCATTCCGGCCAAGGCCATGCCCTCCAACGAAAGCTGGACCCTCATGCTCCCGACCAGCCCCATCCGGGTCTGCACGGGCGAGGACATCGAGGAGGGGGTCATCCCCCGGGGCAGCCTCGCGCTGTTGATGCCGGGGTTCGGGCACACGTTCAAGCGCCACCACCCGGATTCCCCCTTCGGGTTCACGGCCCTCCAGATGGACGGTCCCTTCCCTGAGCCCCTGGTTTCGATCCTGCAGCACCCGCCCCGCAAGTGGCAGGAGCAGAGCTTCGCGGTGCTCCGCAGCCAGAGCCTCAAGCAGCTCTTCGGGATCTTCAGCCAGGAGATCTCCAATCCCGATGGCCTCCAGCTCATGACCCGGGAGCTCTTCCTCATCCTGCTGGGCGCCGAGCTGAACCGCTTGTGCGAGAAGGAGGACCGGGCGCGGTTCCCCTACCGCCTGAGCCGTTCCACCCTCCAGCTCGTCCTGGACCACATGGAAGCCCACCTGGGCGCCCCCAACAGCGTCCCCGAAATGGCCAAGCTGGCGCGGTGCACGCCGGACCACTTCATCCGCCTGTTCCGGGAAGCCACCAGCACCACGCCCCACCAGTACCTCATCGAACGCCGCCTCCAGCGCGCCGTGCAGCTCCTGTCCGACGGCGAACGTCCCCTGGACGTGGCCGAGTCCCTGGGCTTCTACGACGCCTCGGCCTTCACCCGCGCCTTCAAGCGCCGCTTCGGCGTGCCGCCCAGCAAGTACGCGCAGGAAGCCTACGACCGGCAGTTCAAGAAGAACTGAACTTTTTTTGGAGGCTCAACCTGAGCCCACGCAGGGCCTGGGTCTGACGGTCCTCTGCCGCCTGCTTGCGGGCGGGGCATCGTGAACTAGAATCTCGTCTCCGAGGCATGCGGGGTCCGGCCCTAGGCTGCGACCCGCCTGCGAGGGGCCATCATCCTGCCGGCCGGTGTGGGTTTCCGGCGGTGGTGGAACCGCATCCGGCGGTTTCCATGGATTCACGAGATTCACCTGTTTGCCTGCAGAGGGGGTAACCGTGAGCAATCGACGTTTGGGCGGAGCCCTGGCTGCTTTTGTCATCCTTCGGGCCCCCTGCATCCTGCAGGCCTGGCCCTCTTCCCGGGGCGCGGAATACCGGGTGGAGCCCGGTTCGGGTGCCCTCTCCTGGGTCCTGACGGTTGGCACGGTGCCGGGGGACCTGCCGGTGACCGTGGCCTACCGTCATCAAGGGACCACGGGCAGCCTGCATTTTGGTTATATCACCCCCGCCCAGGAGGGAAGATCGGGTAGCCAGGTACTCGAGGATGGAAGGTCGTTCCTCGACGCGGACTGGGAGCCCGACGCAAAGGCCGGGACCGCTTTGGCTCAGGCATACGGCTTCACGGTTCCTGCGCCTGCCCTGGATCCCACCCGGACGGTCGGGTATTGCGATTCGGACCCCGGGGACCTTGGCCGCCTGGGCCCGGTGGTGAGCGGCCTCACGGCCTCCCGTCGCCTTAAGGTGGTCTTCGACCATCGGCGAGCCCGGATCTTCGCTTTCCACGACACCCTGAATTTATTCCTCCCTGTGCTGTGGGTGGACCGGTTCGGCCATGAGGTCCGCTTCCGTTGGCAGGAGGTCCACGATGGCATGGCGTCGTCTCGAGTCCTGCAAGTCACCAATGCCCTCGGGAAGGGTTTAAAGGTCACCTGGCCCGCCGGCAAGGCCTCAGAAGCCGGTGATATCCTCCAGATGGATTTCTTCGGCATGCGAGGGCCCTCTCTTCGAGTCCAGGGCCGCGCAGTACCGTCATCCGCACACCCCTTTTCCACGGCCCGGCCGGACCGTGTGAGCCTGGGGGAGTCCGGGGATATGCGGGAATGGACGTTCGGGTACGAGACATCTGGCGTTCCCGTCTTGAATTCCCTCCGGAGTCCACAGGGGCTGATCTCGACTTTCACCTGGGGGGAGGGCCGGTTTCCCGACGGTTCCAGCCTCCTGGGTGTGACCCGGGCCATGGATCAGGATGTCCGCACGGGAACCACGTTCGTACAGACCTGGCACAGGGAAATCGCAGGTGCGGGGAGCTGGTCCGTAAGCCATGTGGCGAAGTACTCCGATGGAATGCCCACCGAGGGCCGAAGGACGGACTACACCTTCTCCGCATCACCGGCCCACCCATTCTGTCGGAGCGAGCGGATCCTGGGGGCTGCGGGAACGGAAAGGACGACTACGTTCGACACCCCCTGCACCCGGGCGATGATGGCCGTTGCACCCCGGTGGGAATCCATGTGGCAGAGAGCGGAAGCCCGGCGGTGGACGTATTGCGCACCCTCGAACCGCCCTCCCGGAGGGTGCTGGCGGAAACCGTGGTTGTTGGTGGCGAGAACGTCCAGACAAGGACAATGGAGTATGGAGACGCCCTCCCTGGCGAATCACCATCCGTGATGACCACGACCCGCCAGGGGCACCCGGCCGTCATGGAACTCCGGGCACGTTCAGCCCAAGGCGCATTGATCCGCCATACGATCCGTGCGGGAGGCCAGGAGCGGGGGAAGTGGTACACCCGCGACGCGGATGGGCGGCGAACCGGCGCAAGGGTGGTGGCCTCATGGACGTCGGACACGGGAATGATACGGACCTGGGAACAGGGCCCTCTGGGGAAAACCGGCCTAACCATAAACGGGCACCACCTCGTGGAGCCGCTCCGAGAGTCCTGGGTCTACACCGACCGCGGACAGGTCGGCCGGCATACGGATGCCAAGGGGAATGTCACAACCTTTTCTTATGACCTTTGGGGCCGGCCCCTCGAGGTGAGGACGACAGGGTTGCCGGATCTCCGGTACGCCTATCCGGACGAGAATACCCGCACCTGGAGCCAGGGGCGTCGGAGTGGAGTGGAATGGAAGGATGGATTCGGGCGCTTTCGTTCCCGGCGTCGCGGCGATGGGGTGACGGAAACCTTCGCCACCGATACCTTGGGCCGCATCGTTTCGATCCACGAGAGCGACGGGACCAGGTCCCGGTTGGTCCGGGATGTCACCTGGGATGCCCTGGACCGGATTTGCCTTGAACGGTCGCCGTGGGGGCCGGACTTGGCCTGGAGCTACCGTGCCGAAGGTACCGCCTGGCGGTTGGAAAGCCGTTCTGGCCTGGCTCTGTCCATCGATCCCTGGGGGCAGGTCATCAGCCGTTCGGATGCCGAAGGCACCACCCGGACCACCCATAACGCGTTCGGCCAGGTAACCCGTTTGACGCGGATGGAACCTGGCGGCCTGACCCAGACTCGCAGCTTCAAGTTCGACAGCATCGGCAACCTGACGGAAATGACCGAACCCGAGACCCTCACCACCACCTTCGCCGACTTCAACGCCCTGGGGCAGTGCGGCTCCGAGACGGATGCCTCGGGCAGGAAGATCCGGAGATCCTTTGATGCCCTGGGCCGTGTTCTCGAAGCAGAATCCGGCGGCCTGAGGGTTTCGGCCAGGTTCAGGGGGCCCCTCCTTGTGGGCCGGGAGACCTCCGAAGGCCTGCGGCAGACGTTCACCTACTCCGCCCCAGGGAGCCGGATGGATTCGGAAACCTTGTTCATTGGGGGTGTTGAACGGACGGTGCGCTATGAATACGACTCCAGCGGGAGTATCGCCAGGATGACATATCCATGCGGCCGTACCGTGACCTACGGCTTCGACTCCTTGGACCGCATCGTGAACGTGGCCCACAACGGCGCGCCGCTGGCCTCCGTCACATACGACGGCTGGGGGAATCTTACTCGCCTGGGGTTCTCCAGCGGAGCGGCCAGTTCCTGGCGCTGGGATGATCAAGGACGCCGGTGGCAGGACTGGACCGTTTCCCACGCGGGTGGAACCCAATCCCGGGCTTTCACGTGGGACGGCATGGAACTCACGGGCGCCGGAGAATGGTTGATGCTGAATGACCGAATGGGCCGGCTCAGGGAAGCTGCAGTCGATGGCATGTGCACCGTCCACGACAGCGACGGCTTTGGCAATGCCATCTTCCATGGCGTTTCAGGAACTGCGCCATCCGGATTCAACGCATTCAACCTGGCGCCCCTGGCCGACAACCGGATGCCCGGGGTTCAGCCCAACGGCGCCCTGACGGGCTGGGTCGTCGGTTCAAACGGGGAGCCCTCCCAGGTGGGCACAGGAACGGGCAGTCAGCGCTACCTGGATCTGGCATGGGACGGCTTCGGGCGCCTCACGGCCGTTTCAGATTCGATCGCCGGGAATGTCCAGTCGTACCGATATGGGCCCCAGGGCATGCTGGCACGGGTCTCGGACTCCGCCAACCCCGGGCTGGATCGCCAGTTCGTATATTCGGACCGGGGCCAACTCCTGGCGGAGTATCACGGGGATGGTCGCTGGAACCGGGATGTCCTTTACCTGGGCGACGAGGCGATCGCCGAAGTGGATGGCAGCGGGGTCCACGAACTTCATTGCGACCATCTGGGCACGCCCCGGATTGTCACCGCGGGTACCGGGACCATCGAAGGCAGGCAGGATTTCGGCCCCTTCGGGGAACCTATGGAAAACGTGTGCGGCTATGCGCCGCTGACAGGTTTCACCGGGCATCTGCGCACGGAGACCACAGGGCTTATATACATGAGAGCGCGCTTTTTCAGCCCGACTTGGCACCGGTTCTTGTCTCCGGACCGAGGCGCCGCCCCCCTCTCCTGGAACCGCTTCACCTATGCGGATGGGACACCCTTTCTCGTGACCGATCCCACGGGAATGGCCGACAAACCACCTTTTGCCGGATCTGCCACCGTGACCGTGTGGGGAAATCAGGGTCCCATTCCCTACCATCTGGGCCCGATCCCCAATGATCGGCCGATTCCGTACATGGGGATTCCCGGACCTCTATTCGCCCCGAACGTGCCGATGGCTCCGCCGCATTCTGGTGTAGGTGGACCGCCGGCTTCGGAGCGACCGCCGGACCCGAGTGGGCCTGCGATGGTGTGTGGTGGCCGCGGTTCCGGCCCCACTGGGATGACCAACAGCGAATTCGAGGAGTGGCGGAGGAATCCGAACAATATCTTCTCTGCGACTTTCAGGAGCCGGCCTTCACCGTTCCCTCCCGTGACTGGGGATGCGGAGGCGGCAAAGGCACGTGAGGCCGAGAAAAGGCGGAAGGATGAGCGGAAATCATTCGAGGAATATGTTGCTCAATGGAAAATCCAAAAGAGCCTTGAAGTTCAATTCAATAACTTAACGATTCAGAAATCTGAGGTATCTTCAAGGGCCCAGGTCGAGGCGGCCGAAAAGGCGCTGGTGGAAGCCCTGAAAAGGCAAGGTGATGAATACACGAGGGTAATGCGAATAACAAGGGGCGTGTCCCTTGCTGATGCCCAGAAGAACATCAAAAGAAGTTCGGAATCCATCAACAACGAAATCCAAGCACTCGTGAATGCGGAGCGCGCCAAAGAAGGGCTTTCTTGTGAGCGGGTCAAAGTCGAGATCCAGCACATAACCGGAAATTCTCGGTGGGGCCATCTTGTCATAAAAGTTGGCGAAGGGGACCCGCTTGGTCTGGTCCCAGACTCGGGCCTGGATTCAACAATTGCGATCGCAAGGAATGCTATTGGCTCCGCATTGACTTCGGCGCAGCCATTCTCATCGTTCGTTGGAGGTCGTATCGTATCGAAGGATCCGAAGGAGAAGGTGCTTTCTGCAACATCATTGGAGGTTAGCCAAGAGGAGGCATTGGTGATGATCAAATATATGGAAAAGGCGATATTGGTTCCACAAATTTATCATCCGATAAGCCGAAATTGTGTTTCATGGGTTAGGGAAGTGCTGAAATTTTCAATTTCAAATGTGCCAACTGTCGTGACGCCTGAAGAGATGGTAAAATCATTGATTCAACAGAAGAAAGGCCAATAGGAACTCGGTTTTATGCGCAAAACTCTTCCGATAAAAATGGCTTATATTGGATGTGTATTGGGGATATTGTCGTTTGTGGTTTTTTGGTGGGTTAGATATTTTAATCCTTTTGATTTGCCCTCCTCGTACGATGCCGCCAAATGCCAAACTTTTTCGGCTGGCAAGATGTATTTTTTTATCAATAATATGATTCTCGTAATGAGCCCAGGGCATTGTATCCAGATTCTCTTTCTCGGAAGCACGGGATGGTTGTCATTTGTTGTTTGGGGGATGGGCATAATCTTGAATGGGGTTATTTTTTATTGCCTTGGTCACGTGCTGGCGTTCCTTGGGCGGATCCTGAGGCATATGAGACGGTGAAGGCTCAGCCCAGCGTCGCAAGATACTTCGGCGCCCGGCGGGCCTTGGTGGCCTGCTCGAAGGCGTAGCCCAGCTTCAGCAGCACCGGCTCGCTCCAGGCCCTTCCGAAAAAGGACAGGCCCACCGGAAGGCCCATCACGAAGCCCGCGGGGACGGTGAGGTGGGGATACCCGGCCACGGCGGCGGGGGTGGCGCAGCTGGTGCCGTAGTTGTCGCCGTTGACCAGGTCGGTCACCCAGGCGGGGGTGCCGGTGGGGGCGATGATGGCGTCGAGGCGGTTCGCGTCCATGACGGAGTCGATGCCCTGCCGGGAAAGGGTCCGGCAGGTGTCCAGGGCCTTGAGGTAGGCGGGGTCGGTCAGGGGGCCCTTGGCCTGGGCGTCGTACAGCAGCTCCTGGCCGAACAGCGGCATCTCCTTGTCCTTCATGCGTTCGTTGAATTCGATGAGGGAGGCCATGTCGCGGATGGGGGTGGTGACGCCGCGCCCGGCCAGATAGGCCTCGAGACCGGCCTTGAACTCGAAGAGCATGGCCTCCAGTTCGGCCTTCTCGTAGCCGGCGGTGGGGACGTCCACGGGGTCCACCAGCACGGCGCCCCGGGCGGCCAGGGTCTTCAGGGTGGCCTCCATGAGCTCGAGGACGCCCCGGTTCCCGGAAAAGAAGGAGCGGGCCACGCCCAGGCGTGCGCCCTTGAGGCCGTCCGGGTCCAGGAAGCGGGTGTAGTCGGGGTGGGCCCTGCACCCCGCGGTGGCGGGATCCCGGGGGTCGGGTCCGGCCATGGCGCCCAGGAGGATCGCGGCGTCGCGCACCTTGCGGGTCATGGGGCCCGCGGTGTCCTGGGTGTGGGAGAGGGGGATGATGCCGGTGCGGCTCAGGAGGCCCACGGTGGGCTTGAGGCCCACGATGCCGCAGGTGGTGGCGGGGCTGACGATGGAGCCGTCGGTCTCGGTGCCCACCGCCGCCGCGCAAAGGCACGCGGCCACGGCGGCGCCGGAGCCGGAGCTGGAGCCCGAGCAGTTGCGGTCCAGGACGTAGGGGTTGCGGGTGAGGCCGCCCCGGCCGCTCCAGCCGCTGATGGAATGGGAGGAGCGCAGGTTGGCCCACTCGCTGAGGTTCGTCTTGCCCAGGATCACGGCCCCCGCGGCGCGCAGGCGCGCCACGATGGGGGCGTCCGCGGGGGGCTTGGCGCCCACCAGCGCCAGGGAGCCCGCGGTGGTCTGCATGCGGTCGCCGGTGTCGATGTTGTCCTTGAGGAGCACGGGGATGCCGTGGAGCGGGCCGCGGGGGCCCTTTTCGCGGCGTTCCCGGTCCAGGGCCCGGGCGATGTCCAGGGCCTCGGGGTTGACCTCCAGGACGGCGTGGAGGGTCGTGCGGTCCAGGGTGCGGATGCGGGCCAGGTAGTGCTTCGCAAGGCCCTCGGCGCTCCAGCGCCCGGTCCTCATGCCTTCGGCCATCTGGTCCAGGGTGGCTTCGTCCAGGGCGGGGCCGCCGGACCCGGGAACCTTGGCCCGGGCGGCGAACGCGGCGCCCGCGGCCAGGGCGAGGCCCAGGAAACGACGGCGGTCGAGGGTGGTGAGGCTCATGGGTGGCTCCGGTTTCGAAGCAGTCTACACCCGGATCCCCTCAGGGCTCGGCGGGGGCCATGGGGCTGTCCCCCCCGTGGGTGTTCCGCCGTATGATGCCCTGGGCCAGGCGCTGGAGGAACAGGCCCCGGGACGGATTCCACACGATGGCGCTGGAGGCCTTCCATTCGGCGGAAAGCTCGAACAGGGCCGTAGCGTCCACCTGGGTGCCCAGGAGCAGGACGGGCACCTTGGGGAGGGTCGTTTCCACCAGCGCCTTCAGGAGGCGCCGCTCGTCCAGGGAGGTGCTCTTCACGTGGAAGATGGCCAGGGGCGGGGCCGCGGCCAGGGCGTCCTTGATGGCCTGGGCGGAGTAGGGCAGCCGGATCAGGGGCTGGATGGGGGCGAGGAATTCGCGCAGGGCCGTTTCCAGGGCCGGGTCGGCGCTCACCAGGAGGATGCCGGTGGGACCCGCGGCTTGCGGCTTGGTCGCCCTGTCGTTCAGTTCCAGGCGCTGGGCCAGGCGCTCCCGCTCCTCCTCGCGGCGCAGGAAGATCCACCTGGACAGGGGCTGCTCCGTGCGCTCGGGCAGGGCGGGCCGGAAGGCCAGGCCGAGGGTGCGGGCCCCCAGGTGGCGGACCTCGGCCCGGGTCTCGATCTGGATATCGGGGGACAGGGGGATGGAGAGCAGGAGGGGCGTTCCCGGACCCATGACCGCGGGGTCCACGTCCCGCTGGGCGTGGATCTTGGCGCCCGTGGCGCTGATGTCCACCAGGGCGCCCTGCAGCAGGTCCCCCTTTAGGGTGCTGTAGGTGACCAGCACCCGTCCCACGCGCTCCACGCGGTAGGAGTCGCGCTGGTCGTTCTCCGTGAGCGTCCTGGGCAGGGACAGGCGGATCGTGCGGCGCCCGTCCAGCATCCCGAGCCCAAGCACCTCCACGTGGGCCTCGAAGAAGCCCAGGCCATCCGGGAACCGGATGGTCAGATCCGGCGCCCGCAGGCCGAAGGTGGCATCCTCGCGGCTCATGGTGGCGAGGATGTGCAGCTCGCCGTTGTGCACCGCCAGGAAGGAGGACTCGAAGCGCAGGTAGGGCGTGGCGAGGATCAGGAGCTCCCGGCGGGCGCAGGCCTGGGCCAGGACATCCTGGATCTCGCCGGATTTCTTGATCGCGTCAGCCACGGGCCGCTCCGAAGGTTTCGTATCGTGCCATTGTTGTCGATTCGTGCGGGCCCGTCACCTGTGTTGAAATGGAACCGGAGGGATCATGGTGCACGAGGGCGTGGAAGCCGGGGGCGGGGGCGGTGCCCTCCTGCTCTACAGCGCTCCCAAAAGCGGATACGGGGACGAGTGGATGACTTTCCTCCCCATCGGCCTGGGGTTCCTGCAGGCCATGCTCCGGTCCCGGGGCCACGCCTGTCGCCTGGCGAACCTCAGCGGCAAGGGCCGCAAGGAGATCCTGGCCTACCTGCGCCGCCACGACCCGGCCGTCATCGGCGTGTCCATGTTCACCTTCAACCGCAAGCGCAGCTGCGACCTGCTGGCCCTGGCCCGGGAGGCCTGCCCGCGGGCGATCCTGCTGGCCGGAGGGCCCCATCCCACCCACCTGGCGAAGGAGGTCTTCGAGGACTGCCCCAGCCTGGACGCCATCGTCAAGGGCGAGGGGGAGATCCCGCTCCTGGAGGTCCTTTCGCGCGGCGCCGCCTGGCGGGAGGCCCCCGGGCTCATCCTGCGGGACGGCGAGACCCCCGCCGTGCCGCCCCTGGAGGACCTGGACGTCATGGGAGCCCCCGTGGAGCATTTCCAGGCGGACTTCCTGGACGACCCCGGCCAGCTCTCGTACCTGAGCACCAGCCGCGGCTGCCCCGCCACCTGCAACTTCTGCAACACGCCCGAGTTCTGGGGAAGTTCCGTGCGCTTCCGGAGCCCCGAGGCCGTGCTGCGGGAGATGACCCTGCTGCGCGCGCGCCACGGCCTGACCTACTTCAGCTTCCGGGACGACACCTTCACCGCCAACCGGGGACGGATCCTCAAGCTCATGGACCTCATCCAGGGCTCGGGCATGCACCCCCTGTGGAACTGCCAGAGCCGGGTGAACCTGGTGGACGAGGACCGGCTGGTGGCCATGAAGCGCGCCGGCTGCGAGTTCATGCAGTTCGGGGTGGAGCACGGCAGCGAGCGCGTGCTCCAGCTCCTGGACAAGGGCACCAACATGCGCCAGGCCCTGAAGGCCCTCACGCTGGTGCGCAAGGTGGGGATGAACCTGGGCATCTACCTCATCACCGGAATCCCCGGGGAGACCTGGGAGGACGTGGAGATCACCTGCGACCTCATCCGCAGCGCCCGGCCCCACGACGTGCAGGTCTCGCCCCTGGCCCTGTACCCCGGGACGCGGCTCTTCGACCGGTACCGCGCCGAAGGGCGCATCAGCCCGGACTTCTTCCGGGGCACCGGAGACGCGGAGGTCTTCGCGCGGGTGGACGCCCACACCGAGAAGGCCCTGCGGCGGCTGGCCCAGGTGGCCGAGGCCACGAAGCCCCGGGCCATCTACACTCCGGCCCAGTTCCGGGAACAGAAGGCCTGGCTGGGCTTCTGCGCCGTGACGAACCTCCTGTGCGGCGAGGCCGCCGAGGAGGAGGGCCGGTTCGGCGAGGCCGAGGCCGAGTACGGCGAGGTGGTGGCCCGGGAGCCCGGGAACCCCTGGGGTTTCCTCAAGCGCGCGCTGCTCCTCCACCGCACCGGGCGCGCGGCCCTGGCCCGGGCGGACCTGGCCGAGGTGCTGGCGCTGGCGCCGGGGAACCCCGAGGCCGTGGAACTGGCCCGGGAGTGGGGCGCCGGCAAGGGCTGGAAGGCCTCCCAGGGGCCCGCGGCCGTCATGAAGGGATCCCAGGCCTACCTGGACCGGGCCGGGCGCGGGTGATACGTTGTAGTTAATTCCCAAGCCAGCCTGCGTGCGGGCCGTGTATTTTAAGGGATACCAAAGCCCTTGCGCGTCCGAAATCGGAACCCCGAATGCCTTCGATCCGAGCCCTAGTCGTCTGTATTCTCGCCCTGGTGTTCGCCCAGGCTGAGCCGGCCGGCCGCTACCTGTTCCGGGCCTACGGCCCCGAGCAGGGTTTCGTGGAACCCGGGCTCACCTGCATCACCCAGGACTCCGAGGGCTTCATCTGGATCGGGGGGGACTCGGGCCTGGTGCGCTACGACGGCGTGCAGTTCCGCCGGTGGACCGCCGACGACGGCCTGGCTTCCACCGCGGTGAACCGCCTCCTGCGGCGGCGCGGCGGCGGCCTCTGGGTGGTCACCGAAGGCGGGCTGGTGAAGTTCCACAAGGGCGTCTTCACGCCGGTGACCTACCGGGGGCAGACGTTCCGTCCCATCCGGGGCTCGGCGGTGGACCTGGATGGCGACGGCGTCCTGTGGGCGCTGGGAATGGATGGGCTCTACCGGGCGGCAGGGGACGGCATGGAACGGGTGGCGGACGTGCCCTCCGGCCAGGGCCGCGGCCTTGCCTGCCGGGCGGCCACCGGATCGGTCTTCGCGGTGGTGGGCGGGCAGGTGTGGGAAAGGCGCCGGGACACCACCTGGGTCCACTACACCAACGAGGACGGCCTGCCCGGCGACGGCATCGAGACCCTGGCCGTGGACGGCGAAGGCCGGCTGTGGGTGGTGGGGCGGCGGCTCCTGCGGTACCAGGACCCCATGGACACCGCCTTCCGGGACGCATCCTCCTGGCTGCCGGCGCCGCCCTTCGCCTCCTGCACCATCAACCGCGAGATCGACGGAAGCGTGGGCATCCCCACCAACTCCGGCCTCCTGCGCCTGAAGGGGGACGACCACGAGGTCATCGACCAGGCCGCGGGGCTCCCGTGCAAGTGGACGGTCTCCTCCCTGCGGGACCGGGAAGGCAACCTCTGGGTGGTGGGGCCCACCCTGTACCGGCAGCTGGGAAGGGGCTACGTCCGCACCTTCACGGTGGCGGACGGCCTGCCCTCGGACCTGGTGTGGAGCGTGTTCCGCGACCATTCGGGACGGCTCTTCGCGGGCACCAGCGAAGGCCTCGCGATGCTGGGCGAGAAGGGCTGGTCCCGGGTGCCCGGCACCGAGGGCCTCAACGTGACGAGCCTGGTCCAGGGGGACACGGGCGCGCTCCTCATCGGGTCCTCCAACGCCCCCCTGCGCACCCTGGAGCCCCGGGCGCGGGCGGCCACCGAGGGCTTCCTGCGGGGGCTCCGGGCCGAGGGGCTCAGCCACCCGGAGCGCTCGCAATCGGTGGCCTGTGGCCGGGACGGGATCATCTGGGTGGCCGACCCCAGCCGCGGCATCTTCCGCATCGATTCCCGGAAGGGGACGGTACGGCTGGACTTCGGGGCGACGCAGGCCGGCGTGCCGGAATTCATTCCCTGGCAGCTGGTCCAGGACGGGGAGGGCCGCATCTGGGGCGCCACCAGCGCGGGCCTGGTCATCCACGACGACGCGGGCTGGCACCGGTTCGGCCGCGCCCACGGCCTCAAGGTCGATCCGCTCAACGGCCTGGCCCTGGCCAACGAGGGCACGGCGTGGCTCCTGTACCGGGAACCCCGGGGGGTGTCCCGGGTGGCCTACGCGAACGGCGCCCTCCAGGTGCTCGAGAGCCTGGACACCTCCAACCACCTGAGGTCCAACGTGGCCTACGCCGGGGCGGTGGATGCCCAGGGCCGCTTCTGGCTAGGGACGGACCGCGGCCTGGAATCGGTGCTGGGGACGTCCACCGGCCATCTGGGCCGGGGCGACGGCCTCGCCGGCGACGACTGCAGCCAGAACTCCATCCTGGTGGACCGGGACCAGGACGTGTGGATCGGCACCACCACGGGCCTTGCCCACGTCATTGCCGAAAACCGGCCCCGGAACCTCGCGCCCCTGGGCACGGTCATCACCCAGGTCACCCGCGGCCGGCGGGAGCTCCAGCCCCCCTTCGGGAACCTGGGGCCCGTGGGCCACGCGGACGCGACGCTGGAGTTCCGGTTCGCCTCGCCCACCTTCGTCAACGAGAAGGCCGTGCTCTACCAGGTGCGCCTGGCCGGGCTCGAGGACGAATGGCGGTCCACGGACGTGCCCCAGGCGCGGTACGCGGCGCTTCCCGGAGGAACTTACACCTTCGAGGTCCGGGCCGCCTATCCGGGCATGCCCTTCGGCCCCGCGGCGCAATACCCTTTCCAGGTGTTGCCGCCCTGGTGGCGCACCTGGTGGTTCCTGGCCCTGGAGGTGGTGGCGGCCATGGGGCTCGTGAGCTTCGTGATGCACTGGCGCTTCCGCACCCTGGCCAACCAGAAGGAGCGGCTTGCGGCCCTGGTGGACAAGGCCACGGGCGACCTTCTCAAGGCCAACCATGCCCTGGAGAAGGCCAACCTCGCCCTGAAGGCGCAGAGCCTGTCCGACCCCCTCACCGGGCTCCACAACCGGCGCTTCCTCTCCGTGGTAGTGGACGACGACACCGCCAAGGTGCAGCGCTCATACCGGGACTGGGCCCCCGGCCAGGCCCTGCCCAACAACGACCTCCTGTTCCTCATGGTGGACCTGGACCACTTCAAGGGCGTCAACGACACCTATGGTCACCCCGTGGGGGACCAGGTGCTCGCGCAGGTGGCCCACGTGCTGCGCAAGGCCGCCCGCGAGACCGACGGCGTCATCCGGTGGGGCGGGGAAGAGTTCCTCGTCATGGCCCGCAACTCCACCCGGGCCGAGGCCCCCATCCTGGCCGAGCGCATCCGCAGCCTCATGGCCGAGCAGAAGCTGGTGCTGGAAACCGGCGAGGAGGTGCGCTGGACGTGCTCCGTGGGGTACGCGGCCTACCCCTTCTGCCTGCAGGACACCAGCTGGCTGGGCTGGGAGAAGGTGGTGGAGATCGCCGATGCCTGCCTGTACCTGGCCAAGCGCGCGGGCCGGGACGCCTGGGCAGGCGCCGAGGCCCGCGACGGCCTGGCCCGCGCCGCCCACGGCCCGCGCCTGCCCTGGGAGCTCATGGAACTGCACCGGGAGGGGGTGATCGAGGTGGTCACCAACAAGCCGGAAGGATTGGGGAAGGCACCCGCGGCTGAAGACTAGGCCTTCTGGCGCTCCGCCACCCAGGCCATGACCTCCAGCGGGGTCATCCGGTTCAGGTCCAGGGCGGCCAGTTCCTCCCGGAGGGGGTCCGGCTCGGGTTCGAAAAGCGGCAGCAGGGGCTGCACGGGGGCCTGGCGCCGGGGGCGCTTCTCCTCCAGGGGTTTCTCAGGCGTTTCCGCCAGGATCCGCTGGGCGGCCGAGATGACGGACCTGGGCAGGCCCGCCAGGCGCGCCACCTGGATGCCGTAGCTGCGGTCCGCGGGGCCTTCGGCGATGCGGTGCAGGAAGAGCAGGTGCTCCTCCCATTCCTGCACCTCCACGTGCAGGTTCTGGATGCGGGCGTCGTCGGCGAGGCGGGTGAGTTCGAAGTAGTGGGTGGCGAACAACGTCCGGGGCTCGCCGCCTTTGAGGTCGCGCAGGTGCAGGGCGATGGCCTCGGCCAGGGCCAGGCCGTCCCGGGTGCTGGTGCCCCGGCCGATCTCGTCCAGGATGACCAGGCTCGCGGGGGTGACCTGGTTGAGGATGCGGGCTGTCTCGGTCATCTCCACCATGAACGTGGATTGGCCCTTGGCGAGGAAGTCAGAGGCGCCGATGCGCGTGAAGATCCGGTCCACCAGGGAGAAGCGCATGAGCTCGGCGGGCACGAAGGAACCCACCTGGGCCAGCACCGCCAGCAGGGCCGCGGTGCGCAGGAAGGTGGACTTGCCGCCCATGTTGGGGCCGGTGACCACCGCCATGGAGCGGTTGGCGGGAAGGCGCAGGTCGTTGGGGATGCACTCGCGGCCCAGGCGGGCCTCCAGCATGGGGTGGCGGGCGCCGGCGAGGATCAGCTCCCGGTCGTCGCTCACCTCGGGCCGGGTCCAGCCCGAAAGGCGCGCAAGTTCGGCGAAGGCGCAGAGCACGTCCACCTTGGCCACGGCCCGGGCCAGGGACGTCAGGGCTGCCCGGTCCTCCAGGACCCGGGCCAGGAGGCGCTTGAACTGGGCCTCCTCCAGGCGGAGCAGGTCGGATTCGGCCGAGAGGAGCCGCTGCTCGAAGGCCATGAGCTTCTCGGTGGTGAACCGCTCGGCGTTGGCCAGGGTCTGCTTGCGGATGAAGTGGGCCGGGGCGGCGGCCAGGTTGGCCTTCGTGATCTCGAAGTAGTACCCGAAGACCCGGTTGTACTTGATCTTGAGGCTGTTGATGCCGGAGGCCGCGCGCTCCTCCTCCTCCAGTTCGAGCATCACCTGCTTGGCGTCCCGGGCCAGGCGGCGCACGGCGTCCAGCTCGGGGTCGACCCCGTCGTTGATGGTGTTGCCCTTCTCCAGTTCCAGGGGCGGGGCTTCGGCGAGGCAGCGGCGGAGCTCGTCCACCAGATCCGCGCAGGTGGGCGTGTCGCCGGGCCAGACGTCGAGCTCCTGGGATTCCTGGAACCAGCCCCCCTCCCGGATGAGCTCAGGCAGCTTCCCCGCCCGGGCCAGGCCGTCCCGGAGCTGGGCCAGCTCCGGCGGGGTGGCGAGCCCCAGGGCCACCCGGCCCAGAATGCGGTCCAGATCCGGCACGGAACCGAGCACCTTCTGGATGGGCTCCCGGTGCCGGTCCTCGGTGAACCACGCCACCTGGCGCCAGCGGAGCTCCAGGGCGCCCCGGTCGCGCAGGGGCTGGTCCAGCCAGGCCCTGAGGAGCCGCGAGCCCAGGCGGCAGCGGCACTGGTCCATGAGCTCCAGGAGGCTGCCGGCCCTGGACCCGTCCAGGGTGTTGGCGAAGACTTCCAGGTGCCTGGACGAGGTGGCGTCCAGGAGGGGCCCGGCGGCGCCCAGCTCCAGGTTCACGCCCTGGATGTGCGCGGGGCGGCCCTTCTGGGTGGCCTCCACCTGGTCCAGGAGAGCCCCCAGGGCGCCGATGGCCGCGGGGTAGGGATCCAGGCCGACGCCTTCCAGGTGGGTCCAGCCGAAGAAGGCGAGGATCTGGGTGCGGGCCCGGGCGGCCTCGAAGCGCCAGGCCGGAAGGCGCACCCGGGCCGCCTCCAGCTCGAAGGGATCGGCGGTGTTCTCCGCGAGGATCAGTTCCTGGGGGCCCAGGCGCTCCAGCGTGGAGGCCAGGATGGGCAGGCCTTCGCCGGGGATGACCCGCAGCTGCCCCGAGGCCAGCTGCAGGAGGGCGATGCCCCAGCTCTCCCCCACGCGGTGGGCCGCCGCAAGCCACCGGCCGTCGTCGTCCAGCCAGGTGCCGGGGGTGATGATGCGGGTGATGGCGCGGGGCAGCAGGCCCTTGACCTCATCGGGCCGGGCGGTGGGATCGGCGATGGCGGCGGAATAGCCCGCGGCCAGCAGCTTGGGCAGGTAGCTCTCCAGGGCGAAGTGGGGAATGCCGCACATGGGCGTCTCGAACTCGGTCCCCCGGCCCCGCAGGGTCAGGGCGATCTCCATGACCGGCGCCGCCTTGACCGCGTCCTCGCCGTGCAGCTCGTAGAAGTCGCCCATGCGGGTGAAGAGGATCGCATCGCCGGCCTCGCGCTTGAGAGCCGCGACCTGCGTGAGCATGGGGGTGGACATCCGGCAGACCTCGAAACATCCAGGATACCGGGGATGGGCCTTCAGGGCGTCCGGAAGGCCATGGCCGCCGTCGCCAGGCCCACCACCGCGCAGCCTCCCCACAGGGCCCAGGGGCCGCCGTGGGCGTAGACCACCAGGCCCAGCCAGGGCCCCACGGTCAGGGCGAGGGTCCACACGAGGCTGTAGAGGCCCAGGTACTGCCCCCTGCGGTCCGGCGGCGCCAGGGCGGCCACGGCGTCGGTGGAGGCGGGCAGGAAGATCATCTCCCCCAGGCTCCAGGCAACGGTGGCCAGGATCAGGAGGGGCAAGGGGCGCATCACGGCGAGGGAGCCGAAGCCCAGGGCGATCAGGGCGGCTCCCAGGGCCAGCTGGCTCCCGTGGCTCCAGTGGGCCAGGCGGTGGTTGACGGCCACCTCCAGCAGGAGGATGAGGACGGTGTTGAGCGTGAAGAGCAGGCCGAAGACCTGGGTCCCGCGGCCCAGGCCCTGCACGACCCACAGGGGCAGGGCGCCGTGGATCTGGGTGAACACGGCCGTGGCGGGAAGCAGCGCCGCCAGGAGCCAGAGGAGGCGCCTGTCCCGCCAGCCCGAGAGGGTGGGCAGGGCGGGGGCGGGTTCGGGCGCGGGGGAGGGCACGAACGCCAGGAGCACGGCCAGCCCCAGGGCCGTCGTGAGGCCGTCGATCCAGAAGAGGGCATCGAAGGACCGGTGGGCGATGAACCCACCCAGGGCGGGTCCCACGGAGATCCCCAGGTTGGAGGCCAGCCGGTGGAGCACGAAGGCCTGCTTGCGGCAGGAAGGCGCCACCAGGTCCGTGATGAGGGCCATGGAGGCCGGGTAGTAGGCTTGGGTGGCCGCGGACCAGAGGGCGATGGTGGCCAGCAGGAGCGGCCGGGTGGGAACGGACGGGAGCAGCAGCAGGAGGGCCGCGGACAGGCCCAGGCTGAGGGCGAGGGTGAAGCGGTGGCCGAACCGGTCCGCGAACCACCCGCTGAACGGGCTCGCCGCCAGGGCCCCCAGGCCGTAGACGGCGAGGGCCGTGGCGGCCTGGGCCTCCGTCCAGCCCCGCGCCCCCACCAGGTACAGGGCCAGGAAGAACACCACCATGGTGCCCATGCGGTTGACGAGGGTGCTCAGGGCCAGCACCCACATTCCGGAAGGAAGGCCTTGAAGACCGCGCCAGGGATTCATCCCTCCAGGGTCGCCCCTGGATGGGAGGGTTGTCTAGGTCAGCCTCCTAGCTCCTCGCGCAGACCCTTTCGAGCGCGTCGACGAGCGGCTGGATGGCCTCCTCCTTCATGGAGCAGAAGGCCAGGCGGATGTACTTGTCGCCGTGGCTCACCACGCCCACGCTTTCCTCGGCGATGAGCTTCTGGCGGATGGCGTCGGCGTTGAGGCCCGGCCGCAGTTCCAGCAGGCAGAAGCATCCGGCGTTGAAGGGGAAGACGGTCCAGTGGGGCACGGGCTTGTCCAGCGCCTTGCGCAGGATCTCGTAGCGCCGTCCCATTACCTTGCGCATCTTCTCGAACTCGGCTTCGTGGCGGGCGTCGGCCAGCTCGAGCTCCATGAGGTACTGGCTGATTCCCACGGGGCTGCCGATGCCCGAGCGGATCAGGCCCATGCACTTGTCCACCAGGATGGCGGCGGATTCCTTGTCCACCCCGAAGGACAGGAAGCCCACGCGCCCGCCAAAGAAGCTGAGTTCCTTGGTCACGCCGTCGCACTTCAACGGGATGAGGTTGGGGCTGCGGCCGATGAGCTCGAAGAAGAGGCTCTTGGTGGTGGCCTTTTCGTCGAAGACGAGGCCGTGGTAGGCGTCGTCGCAGAACACCACCACCGTGCGGTCCTTGGCGGCGTCCACGAGCACCTGGGCGATGGCCTTCATCTCGGCGGGGGTCGGGCTGTAGCCGCTGGGATTGCTGGGGAAGTTGAGGAGAACCTGGACCTTGCCCTTGACGCCGGCGATGCTGTCCCGCAGGCCTTCCACGTTGAAGCCCATGGCCGCGTTGTAGAAGGGGAACCGCCTGAAGTCGCCTTCCAGGCGGATGCTGAAGATCTGCTCGTAGTTGTCCCAGTAGAGGTCCGGCAGCACCAGGGTGTCGCCCTTGCCGAAGAAGAGCTCGGCCCCCATGGTCAGGGCGTGGCAGATGCCGGCGCTCACCACGGGAAGGCCGACGGCCTCCATGCGCGCGTCCTCCTTGACCAGCTTGCCGTGCCAGGCTTTCCGGGCCGGCTCGCGGCCCTGGATGGGCGAATAGAGGAACGCGTCCTTGGGGTTCAGGCCCGCGAGCTTCTCGGCCATGGGGGCCAGGGGAAGCGGGTTGCCGGCGCCGTCGGTGATCTGGCCGATGGTCGCGTTGATGGCGCAGCCCTTGCTCTGGCCGGCCTGGTAGGGAATGCCCTTGGGGAAGAAGGAGCGCTGCCCCAGGGGGGAGAGGGCCTCGGCGATGGCCGGGTTGATGGCCTTGAGGCGATCGTTGCGATCCTGGGCTTCGGGATGGATGGACACGGGCCGCTCCTGGTAGGTTGGTGCCGAATGACTGGGCTAATGATCCGCCCGGCGGGTCCCGGTGGAGAATGATAAAAGTCACACTGGCCGGGATCGGGGCCAAGAAGCCCATGGAACAAGGGGTTGGTGCGTTCCAAGCATACCAAGAAGAACGCGTCGCGGCCCCATGGAGCCTTCTTCCGCGTTGCGGGAGGAAAACCCCATGTCTAGACTGGGTTCAATCAGCTGTTTGAGGGAATGGCGGGCCTTTCCGGAATTCCCGGGACATGCTACTGGAGACTGGCATATGAGCGCCGTGCTGAACGTCCCTGAATACGTGCACAACAGGAAGGCCATCGCCTGGATCCAGGAAATCGCCGACCTCTGCCAACCCGAGAGCATCCACTGGTGCGACGGGTCCCAGGAGGAGTACGACGCCCTGTGCGGGCGGCTCGTGGCCGGGGGGACCTTCCAGAAGCTGAATCCCGCCAAGCGCCCCAACAGCTACCTTGCCCTTTCGGACCCCAGCGACGTGGCCCGCGTTGAGGACCGCACCTTCATCTGCTCCGTGCGCAAGCAGGACGCCGGCCCCAACAACAACTGGGTGGCCCCCTCGGTCATGAAGGAGAAGCTCAAGGGTCTGTTCAGTGGCTGCATGAAGGGCCGGACCCTGTACGTCATCCCGTTCAGCATGGGCCCCCTGGGTTCCCGCATCGCCCACATCGGCATCGAGCTCACCGATTCGGCCTACGTGGCCGTGAACATGCGGATCATGACCCGCATGGGCCGGAAGGTGTGGGATGTCATGGGCACCGGCGACTTCGTGCCCTGCCTGCATTCCGTGGGCGCGCCCCTGGAGCCCGGCCAGAAGGACGTGAGCTGGCCCTGCAACAAGGAGAACAAGTACATCGTGCACTTCCCCGAGGAGCGCGCCATCTGGTCCTTCGGGTCCGGCTACGGCGGCAACGCCCTCCTGGGCAAGAAGTGCTTCGCCCTGCGCATCGCCAGCTGCATGGCCCGGGACGAGGGCTGGCTCGCCGAGCACATGCTCATCCTGGGCGTCGAGAAGCCGGGCGGCGAGAAGACCTACGTGGCCGCCGCCTTCCCCAGCGCCTGCGGCAAGACCAACTTCGCCATGCTCCAGGTGCCCGGCGCGTTCGCGGGCCACAAGGTCACCACGGTGGGCGACGACATCGCCTGGATCAAGCCCGGCCCCGACGGCAGGCTCTACGCCATCAACCCCGAAGCGGGATTCTTCGGCGTGGCCCCCGGCACCGGCATGAAGTCGAACCCCAACGCCATGCTCTCCATGACCGAGAACACCATCTTCACCAACGTGGCCCTCACCCCCGACGGCGACGTGTGGTGGGAAGGCATGACCGACGAGGTCCCCGAGAAGCTCACCGACTGGCAGGGCCAGCCCTGGACCCCCGGTTGCGGCCGCAAGGCGGCCCACCCCAACAGCCGCTTCACCGCCCCCGCGAGCCAGTGCCCCAGCATCGATCCCGAGTGGGAGAACCCGGACGGCGTGCCCATCAGCGCGTTCGTCTTCGGGGGCCGGCGCGCCACCACCGTGCCCCTCGTGGTGCAGTCGGTGAACTGGAACTTCGGTGTCTACACCGCCGCCACCATCGGCAGCGAGATGACCGCCGCCGCCGCCGGCAACATCGGCGAGGTGCGCCGCGACCCGTTCGCCATGCTACCCTTCTGCGGCTACCACATGGGCGACTACTTCAACCACTGGCTGCAGATGGGCCGCGACATCAAGAACCCCCCGCGCATCTTCTGCGTCAACTGGTTCCGCAAGGACGATGCCGGCCGGTTCGTGTGGCCCGGGTACTCCGAGAACATGCGCATCCTGAACTGGATCGTGGACCGCGTCCACGGCCGCGCCTACGCCGCCGAGTCCCCCCTGGGCTGGGTGCCCCGCTACGAGGACCTGCACCTGGAAGGCCTTGAGAACTTCGGCGAGGAGGGCTTCCGCGCCGCCATGGCCATCCGCCGCGACGAGTGGCGCCACGAGATCCTGCTGCACGAGGAACTCTTCGAGAAGCTCTACGACAAGCTTCCCAAGGAGTTCTTCCACATGCGCCAACTGCTGCTGAGCTCCCTGTGGCGGTCCCCCGAAAGCCTCGGGCTGGCCCCGGAGCGGTAGGAACAAACGCTCTCTGCCAGGAGCCGGGGGCCTGCGCCCCCGGCTCCTGGTGTTCAGGGGGCCGGAAGGGCCACGGCGTCGCTGGTTCCGAGGGGGCTCTCCACCTGGAGGGTTCCGGTGGTGCCCGCGGGGACCTCGACCCTGAGGATGGCGTCGCTGTTGCCCGTGCCCTGGACGGCCAGGGGCGTTCCGTTGAGCAGGACGGAGGTGGCGCTTCCGAAACCTGAACCGGTGAGGGTCAGCTGGACGTTGGCGCCGCCGTTGGCGGGGGCCCGGGTCACGGTGGCGACGATGGGCCTGGCCAGGGCCAGCAGAAGCTGGATGCCCCGGGAGTTGCCGAAACTGGATTTCACCAGGGCCTCGAGGAGGCCGCCCACCGTATTGGGGTTGCCGGCGATGGAGAGGAGGGCCTCCTGGTGTGCGTCGTTGAACAGGAGGTGCAGGGTCACCGCGGCCCGGTCGCCATCCCTGACCACGCTGTAGAGTCCGGTGGAGGTGTTCGTGTCGAAGCCCGCCATGGGTTCCGAGTTGCCGGAGGCGAGGATCTGGCCGGCGACCGTGGGAGAAGGTCCGTGGGTCGTGATGGAGAAATCGAACCATTCGCCGGGAGCGTGGCCCGAGATCGTGATGCCCGGGTCCGCCTCGAAGATGCCCCCCGACAGGGCATGGTTCTGGAAGTACACACCGGTGTCGGGAGCGTCGGGATCCGTCCAGTAGTGCGGCCGGAACAGGTAGACGCCGTCGTTCGGGGTAACGCCGTCGTAGGCGTAGTCCTGGCTGGAAACGAGGATCTGCACATTGGCCGGGGGAATGCCGAGGGCCTGGATCCGGTCCTTGATGGGCCGGGGCAGCGCCTCGTAGAACGGGGGCGGAAGCAGGATGCTCAGGGTATGGGACGGATAGGACTTGTCGGGGCGGAATCCCGTCGAGCCGATGGGGTTGTAGGCATGGAAGACCGGCGCCAGGGGCAGGGACAATCCCTCGTATATGGCTGAGCGCCTCCTGGCCGGATAGTCCAGCAAGGGCATGCCGAACGTGTGGGTGCTCGAGACGAGGGGCTGGGGCATGATCGTCCCGCGTGACGGCAGGAGGACAAAGTCCTGCGACGTGGCTGCGGGGGGCGTTGCGGTGGCCACGCCGATGGTTCCGCCGGCCTGGGCGTCGTCGGGAATCCGCACCCGCAGGCGGGTGGGGGAATCCAGGTCATACCGTGCCGCAGGCAGGGCCAGGCCCCCATAGGTGACGCCGGTGACCCCCTTGAATCCGGTGCCGGTCACGGTGACCTCCGTGCCGGGAATGCCCTGGGCGGGGGTCAAGGCGGTGATGACCGGGGCCGAAGGGATGTCCGGGGCATCCACCGTGAAGGTGGTGGCGGGGGTTTCGGGGGAATTTCCGACGGGGGTGAGCACGACCACCGGGCCCGTCGCCGCCCCCGCGGGCACCGTGGTGGTGATGCGGGTGCCGGTGGCGTCGATCTGGAAGGGACCCGAAGGCACGCCCCCGAACCGGACCCCGGTGGCGCCCAGGAAGCCGGTGCCGGTGAGGGTCACGGCCGTGCCCGGGGCGCCCGAGGCCGGCGCGAGGGCGAGGAGCACCGGGGCCCCGGAGGCCTCGATCGTGAAGTCCCCGCTGCTGTTCGCGATGGAACCGGCGGCGCCGGTGACGGTGATCAGGCCCGAGTCGGCCCCGTCGGGGACGGTGGCCTCGATGTGGGTGTCGTCCAGCACCTGGAACGATCGGGCCGCCCTGGCGTTGAATGCCACGGCGGTGGCGCCGGTCATCCCCGATCCGGCGAGGGTGACGACGGTGCCCGCGACTCCGGATTGGGGGCTGAAGGAGGTGAGCACCACCGGGGGCGGCAGCGGCTTGATGGTGAACAGTGCCGGGGACGTCCCCGACATGGAACCCTTCCGCACGGTGACGGCCACGGCGCCCGGAGGGGTGGCTTCGGGGACCGAGGTGGTGATCCGCGAATCGCTGTCCACCGTGAAACGAAGGGCCTGGGTGGGTCCGAACAGGACCTGGCCGGCCCCCCTGAACCCCGTTCCCGTGATGACGATGCCGCCGGCGCCGGGGAACCCGCTGCCGGGCGAGACGGACACGACCGTGGGAGGCGTCGTGGCATCGTCCCGGAAGGAGCGGGTGCTGCGGCCGCAGGCGGTCGCCAGGAGGAGGCAGGAACCCAGGGCCAGGGCGGGGAGGAGGAATCGCCGGCGGCGGGGTTCCCGGAGAAAGGGGTGAAGGGCGCTCATGGGAAGATTCCTGTATGAATTAAATATTGAATTAATCATGCCGTTCGGGGATGGGCGGTCATGATCGGCCCATGAATCTTCGTGTCCGTAAGCGTGCTTGTCGACTCAAAATGAAATAAAAATAAATCGAGGGATGATTTTCAATGGTTAGTTATCTGGCTCAAAAAACTTTAGTTGAAATGAATCACATTTGGCCTAAGCTTGGATCCGGAGGCGTTTCATGGCCATGCTGCCGTTCACTCAGAAAGCCAACGAAGCCCTGGTCGCCGCGCGGGATCTCGCGGTGGCCGGGCAGCATCCGGAGATCCTGCCCCAGCACCTGTTCGCTTCGATCCTTGTTCCCGAGCGTGGCCTGCGGCCCATCCTGGAGAAGGCCGGCCTCGCGCCGGAGGCGGTGGCCGGCGTGGCGGACGCGGCCGAGGCCGCCCTGGCGGGGCTGCCCAAGGCCATCGGCGGCGCCGAGCCCCAGGCGGGTCCGGCCCTGCGCCATTTCCTGGAGGTGTCCAGCGACACCGGCCGGGGGCTGGGGGACCGGTTCCTGGCGGCGGACGCCATGCTCCTGGCCTTCGGGAACGCGGGCACCGAGGCCAAGAAGATCCTGGAGTCCTTCGGGCTGGACCGGAAGAAGATCGAGGCCGCCATCCGGGAGACCCGCAAGGGCTCGCGGGTGGAGGACGAGCGCGGCGAGGAGAAGTTCGCCTCCCTGGAGAAGTACGCGAAGGACCTCACCGCGCTGGCCCAGTCCGGCAAGCTGGACCCGGTCATCGGGCGGGACGAGGAGATCCGGCGGGTCATGCAAGTGCTGAGCCGGCGCACCAAGAACAATCCCGTGCTCATCGGCGAGCCCGGCGTGGGCAAGACCGCCATCGCCGAAGGCTTAGCCCAGCGCCTCGCCAAGGGGGACGTGCCCGAGAGCCTCAAGGGCATGCGGCTCATGTCCCTGGACATGGGCGCCCTGGTGGCGGGCACCCAGTACCGCGGCCAGTTCGAGGAGCGGCTCAAGGGCGTCATCCAGGAGATCCAGGGAAGCGACGGCGAGATCATCCTGTTCATCGACGAGATTCACCTGCTGGTGGGCGCGGGCTCGGTGGAGGGCGGCATGGACGCCGCGAACCTCCTGAAGCCCGCCCTGGCCCGGGGCGAGCTGCGCTGCATCGGCGCCACCACCCTGGACGAGTACCGCAAGCGCATCGAGAAGGACGCCGCGCTGGAGCGGCGGTTCCAGACCGTCTTCGTGGACGAGCCGGCCCTGGAGGACACCATCTCCATCCTGCGCGGGCTCCGGGAGCGCTACGAGCTCCACCACGGCGTGCGCATCCGCGACGCGGCCCTGGTGGCCGCGGCCAACCTGAGCCAGCGCTACATCGCGGACCGGTTCCTGCCCGACAAGGCCGTTGACCTGGTGGACGAGGCGGCGTCGCTCGTGCGCATGCAGATCGACACCCGCCCCATCGAGATCGACGTGCGCGAACGCCGGGAGATGCAGCTCCAGCTGGAGCGGCACGCCCTGGCCAAGGAGAAGGACAGCGCAAGCCGCGCCCGCCTCGGGGAGCTGGACAAGGAACTGGCCGACCTCACCGAGGAGCTGCGCAGCCTCCGCGCCCGGTGGGACCAGGAGAAGGCCCGCATCGAGGAGAACCGCGGGCGCCAGAAGCGCCTGGACGACCTTCGCATCGAGCTGGACCGGGCCAAGGCCCGCGGCGACTACGAGGTGGCCTCCCGCCTGGAATATGGCGAGATCCCGACCCTGGAGAAGCAGCTCGCCTCCTCCGAGGACCTGGAAGGGGCCATGCTGCGCCAGGAAGTGCGGGAGGAGGATGTGGCGGCCGTGGTCAGCAAATGGACCGGCGTGCCCGTTTCCCGCCTGCTGGAGGGTGAGATCCAGAAGCTCCTCCACATGGAAGAGCGACTGCGGGAGCGGGTGGTGGGCCAGGATCCGGCCCTGGAGGCCATCAGCGAGGCGCTGCGCCGGAACCGCGCGGGCCTTGGCGACCCCAAGCGCCCCATCGGGTCCTTCCTGTTCCTGGGGCCCACGGGCGTGGGCAAGACCGAGGTGGCCCGGGCCCTGGCGGAGTTCCTCTTCGACGACGAGAACGCCATGGTGCGCATCGACATGAGCGAGTTCACCCACGAGGCCGACGCCACGCGCCTGATCGGCGCGGCCCCGGGCTACGTGGGCTACGAGGAGGGCGGCCGCCTCACCGAGGCGGTGCGCCGCCGGCCCTACGCCGTCATCCTCCTGGACGAGATGGAGAAGGCCCACCCCCGCACCTTCGACCTGTTCCTGCAGGTGCTGGAGGACGGCCGCCTCACGGACGGCAAGGGCCGCACCGTGAACTTCCGGAACACCGTCGTCCTCATGACCACCAACGTCGGCAGCCAGGCCATCTTCGAGGCCGGGGGCGAGGTGGACAAGGCCCGCGCGGAGATCCAGGCCGCCCTGAAGCTGCATTTCCGGCCGGAGTTCCTGAACCGCCTGGACGAGGTCGTGACCTTCCGCGCCCTGGGCGTGGACGACATGAAGGCCGTGGCCCGCATCCAGATGCTCCGCGTCGTGGGGATGCTCCAGGACAAGCGGATCACCCTGGAAGTGCCCGAGGAGGCCCTGGCCTGGCTGGCCCGGGAAGGCTACGACCCCCAGATGGGCGCGCGGCCCCTGAAGCGCCTGGTGCAGCAGGTGGTGGTCAACCGCCTGGCCCGCATGCTCCTGGAAGGGCGCCTGCGGCCCGGGGATGCGGCCCGCCTGGAGGTCCAGGGCGGGGAGCTCTCCATCCGCGTGGAGTCCGTCCAGTAGCCCGGCGCGGCCGGGTCATTCGATGTCGATGTTCCCGTCCACCGTGCGGAAGGAGATCTTCTGGTCGCGGCCGGGTATGGAGCAGGTGAAGCGGTTGCGCTTGCTCCCGGCGTCGGGGGCGCAGGGAAGGGTCGAGCGCACCCGCCCGTCCACGGACCTGGCCTCGACGTTGCCCTTGGCCTGCCCGAGCTTGACCCTGATGGCGCCGTCCACGGTGCGGAAGGCCAGGCCCTCGCCCCAGCCGTCCAGGTCCTCGGCGGTGATGGAGCCGTCCACGGTGTGGACGTCCACGCCGCCCTCCACCCGGCTGAGGGTGATGCCGCCGTCCACGGTGCCACCCTTGATGCGGGCCTTGAGGTTGCGCGCCGTGAGGGTCCCGTCCACGGCCCGGGCGTGCACCTCGCCGCTGATGTCCTCGAGGCGGATGGGGCCGTCCACGCTGCGGCAGCCCGCGTAGCCCTCCAGGTCCTGGATGCCGATGGCCCCGTCCACGGTGCGCACATCCACGTTCAGCTTCCGGGGCACCATGAGGGTCAGGTTGCACACGGGATCGTGGACCCGCCCGAAGAAGAGGATCCGGACACGGTGCCGCCGCTGCCGGTCCACCTCGATCTCGAGGCCGTCGGCCACCCGGCGCACCTCCAGCTTGGCCTCGCCGCGGTGGGAGCCCGGCACGAACTCGGCCACCAGCTGCACCTCGGGCTTGTCCCATCCCTTGATCTCCACCTTGCCGTCGCCCTGGGTGATGCGCAGGTTGGCGCCCATGGCCAGGGGTTCGGTGCGGGTCTCCGTGCGGGAGGGGGGCGCCGCGGAAAGGGCTGCGCAAAGGATGAGGGGAAGGACTTGGATTCTCATGGGGTCACCTTGGGCTTCCAGGGTAGGCCTTTGGGGGGGACCTGGGTGCATGATTCCGCCAATTCCGGGCCTCCATCGGCGAACGCCGTCCCTGGCCCGGCGGGTGGAGGGCGAAGGTGTGCCAAGCCTGCCTTTGAATGCTTTTCTCAGCGATCCTCTGCGAGCCCTCAGCGCCTCCGCGTTAAATCCTTTTCATGGTTGAGCCGGCGCATCGGACCCTTGCGCCGGAGCATCCGTGAAACGACGTTGTCGCCGAGGCGCAGAGGACTCGCCGAGGCTCGCAGAGGAAAAAAAAGAACCTCTTCTAGATCGCCAGCAGTTCCCTGATCTTGTCCAGCCTCGCCTGCTTTTCCGCGGCGCCGGCGCGCATCTTGGCCACGGCGGCCTCGGGGGCCTTGGTGACGAAGGCTTCGTCGGCAAGGCGGGCCAGGGAGGATTCCAGTTCCTTCTCCAGCTTGTCCCGCTCCTTTTCCAGCTTGGCCTTTTCAGCGGCGGGATCCTTGAGGCCGGCCAGTTCCAGGGCCACGGTGCCGCCGGTGACCACGCCCACGGCGCGGGTGGGGGCGTGGATGTCGCCTTCGGGGAAGGTCACGGACTCCAGCCGGGCGATGCTCTTGAGCCCCTCGGCGAAGGGTTCTAGGGCCCTGAGGGTGCAGAAGGCGTGCACGCGCCGGGCGGGGTCCACGCCGTTCTCGGCCTTGAGGCGCAGGAGGGCCGTGAGGACCTCCTGGAAGCGGGGCACCAGGTCGGGATCGCCGCCCTCGGCCCGCAGGAGGGGGTCGTCCAGCGGCCAGCTGCGGGCCGCGAGGAGCGCGGGTTCGCCCTGGGGGAGTCGCCCGTCCAGGACGGCCGCGTGGATCTCCTCGGTGAGGAAGGGCACCACCGGGTGCAGGGCGCGGAGGAGGATGTCGAGGAAGTGGAGGATGGCGGCCTTCTGGGCCGGCGTGCCGTTCTGCAGGGTGACCTTGGCCAGTTCGATGTAGGTGGCGCAGAAGTCGTCCCACACCAGGTGGTAGAGGGTCTCGGCGGCCTCGTGGAAGCGGAACTCCTCGATGGCGCGGGTGGCCTGGCCCAGGCTCTCCCGCAGGCGGCGGATCATCCAGAACTCCGCCTCGCCCAATTCGGGCACCACGTCCAGCGTGACGTCGGGGGTGAGGTTCATCTGCACGAACCGCGCGGCGTTCCAGAGCTTGTTGCAGAAATTGCGGCTGGCCTCCAGGCGGGATACCGAAAGGGAGATGTCGGTGCCGGGGGCGGCCATGGCGGCCAGGGAGTAGCGCAGGGCGTCCGTGCCGTAGTCGTCCATGGTCTGGAGGGGGTCGATGACGTTGCCCTTGCTCTTGGACATCTTGGCGCCGTGCTCGTCGCGCACAAGGGCGTTGAAGTACACGTCCCGGAAGGGCACCTCGTCGGTCCAGGTGAGACCGGCCATGACCATGCGCGCCACCCAGAAGAAGAGGATGTCGTAGCCGGTGATGAGCACGCTGGTGGGGTAGTACCGCTTGAGGTCGGCGGTCTCGTCGGGCCAGCCGAAGACGCTGAAGGGCCAGAGCGCCGAGGAGAACCAGGTGTCCAGGGTGTCGGGGTCCTGGGTGAGGGCGGTGGAGCCGCACTTCTCACAGGCGGCCGGGGCGTCCTCCTCCACGTTGAGGTGGCCGCAGGCGTCGCAGGTCCAGGCGGGGATGCGGTGGCCCCACCAAAGCTGGCGCGAGATGCACCAGTCCTGGATGTTCACCAGCCAGTGTTCCCACACCCCGGCCCAGCGCTCCGGGGTGAACCGGATGCGGCCGTCGCGCACGGAGGCGAGGGCCTTGGCGGCGGCCTCGTCCACCTTCATGAACCACTGTTCCGACACCAGGGGTTCCAGCACGGCGCCGCTGCGGTCGCTCACGGACACCTGGTGGGTGTAGGGTTCGATCTTCTCCATGAGCTCGAGCTTCTCGAGGTCGTGGATGACCTTCTTCCGGCAGTCGAAGCGGTCCAGGCCCGCGTAGGCGGGTCCGGCCGCGGCGGTCATCTTCGCGTCGAAGCCGATGACGGTGATGCTGGGCAGGCCCAGGCGCTTGCCGGCGGCGTTGTCGTTGGGGTCGTGGGCGGGGGTGAGCTTCACGCAGCCCGTGCCGAACTTGGGATCCACGAAGGTGTCGGCCACCACGGGGATCTCCCGGTCGGTGAGGGGCAGCCGGACCATCTTCCCCACCAGGTGGCCATAGCGCTCGTCCTCGGGGTGCACCGCCACGCCCGTGTCGCCCAGCATGGTCTCGGGGCGGGTGGTGGCCACGACCACGAAGCCGCTGCCGTCGGCCAGGGGGTAGCGCAGGTGCCAGAGCTTGCCGTGGCGCTCGACGTACTTCACCTCCAGGTCGGAGAGCGCCGTCTGGCTCGCGGGGTCCCACTGGATCATGCGGGGTCCCTTGTAGATGCGGCCCGCCTTGTACGAGGCTGCGAAGACCTTGCGCACGGCGCGGTTGAGGTCGGGATCCATGGTGAACCGCTTGCGGGTCCAGTCCACGGAGGCCCCGAGCCGGCGAAGCTGGTTCTCGATGGCGCCCTGGTTCTCGTCCTTCCAGGACCAGAGGCGCTCCAGGAAGGCCTCCCGGCCCACGTCGTGCCGGGTCTTGCCCTCGGATTCCTTGAGCTGTCGTTCCACCACCACCTGGGTGGCGATGCCGGCGTGGTCGACGCCGGGCACCCAGAGGGCGTCGAATCCCTGGGCCCGCTTGAAGCGGGTGAGGATGTCGTGGAGGGTGAACACCAGGGCGTGGCCCATGTGCAGGTTGCCCGTGATGTTGGGGGGCGGGATGACGATGGACCAGGGCTTCTTGCCGCTGGCGGGCTGGGCCTCGAAGATGCGGGAGGTTTCCCACTGCTCGTACCAGCGGTGCTGGGCGGTCTTGAAATCGAAGGCCTTGTCCATCTCTTGCATGTGGCGAATCCTAAAGTGTTTATTTTGTCAGAGCGGGAGGGCGCGGGCCACCTTTAGAATTCGGCTCCGGGCGGGGCATGTCCTGCATCCGCGGCTCCCTGCCGCCCGTGCGGAGAGGCGGGGGATCTTGCCCGGGGAACCCATGGGTGCAACTAGCCATTCATAGTTGGGCCCGTCGGCCCCGCTAAAGGAACTCAAATGCGCATATCCCCGTTTCGCTCGGCAGCCCTGTCGATCATTGCCCTCAGCCTGGGCGCACCTCTTGCCGCCGAAGAAATCACCTTCGACAACCGGACGGATGCCCCCTGGACGCTGGTTTGGTACGGCCCGGATGGTCAGCTGGACCCCACGGATCCCCTGTGCATCAAGCCCAAGGAGCAGAAGAAGATCAACTTCGTGACGGAGGGCACGCGCCGCGCGCGGATCTTCGACGGCCAAAGGGAGGACCTCTGCACCCTGGAGGTGACCCACGGCGGCGTCCCGGGGGGGCCCGCCCTGACCACGCTCAACCTCGTCCCCGAGGAGGAAGCCAAAGGCCTGTCCGATGCGGCGGTGCAACTGACGTCGCCCCACACGGTGACGTTCGTGAGGCCCTTCCTCCCCGGCATCCGCAGGGTGGCACCCCCGAACCAGAAGCTCGAGTACAAGGACGCCAAGGCCGCGGGGAGGCCCGCGATGCCCGCGCCCGCGGCCAACACCGTGCGGGCCCTGAGGTTCGAATAGCTAGAAACTGGCCCAGGCCGCCAGGATCTCCTGGGCCAGCCGGATGGTGGCGTCCCCGGGGGCCGGGGCGGCCACGAGAACCGTGCCGTCGGGGTTGAACTGGCCCCCCTTCTGCTGACGCACCCAGGCCATGAGCTTGCCGGGGTCCACGGGGGTCATCGGACTCAGGCGCAGCTTGAGCCGGCCCTTTTCCGCCGACACCTCGCCCACGGCCAGGGCCTGGGCGAGGATCTTCACCCGCAGGAGCTCGAAGAAGCGCGCGCTCTCCTCGTCCTTCTCGGGAATCCGGCCGAAGCGGTCCTCCAGTTCCAGGCGGTAGAGCTCCAGGTCGCGTTCGGTGCGCAGGCGCGAGGCCCGCTTGTAGGCCACGAGCCGCTCCGCGGCCTGGTCCACCCAGAGGCGGGAGAGCTGGGCGCCGCCCAGCTCGATCTTCACCTCGAAGGTGCCGCTGGGCTGGCCCTGGAGCTCCTGGAGGGTCTCCTCCAGCAGCTTGATGTAGAGCTCGAAGCCGATGTCGTGGATGTGGCCGGACTGCTCGCCGCCCAGGATGTTGCCGGCCCCGCGCAGCTCCAGGTCCTGGGCCGCCACGCGGAAGCCCGAGCCCAGCTCCGAGAAGTCCTCCAGGGCCTGCAGGCGCTTGCGGGCGTCCTCGCTGATCTCGCCCTTGCCCGGGATGAGGAGGTAGGCGTAGGCGGGCACGTCGCTGCGGCCGACGCGGCCCCGGAGCTGGTAGAGCTGGGACAGGCCGAAGGTGTCGGCGCGGTGCACGATCAGGGTGTTGGCGTTGGGCACGTCCAGGCCGTTCTCCACGATGGTGGTGGCGACCAGCACGTCGATGCGGCCCTCCATGAAGCCCAGCATGGCGGCCTCCAGGGCCTCGTCGGTCATCTGGGCATGGCCCACCCCCACCCGGGCGTCCGGCACCAGCTCCCGGATGCGCGCGGCCACGGTGACGATGGAGTCCACCCGGTTGTGCACCACGTACACCTGGCCGCCCCGGCGCAGCTCGAACTGGATGGCGGTGGCGATGAGTTCGTCCGACCAGGGGGCCACCACGGTCTCGATGGCCAGGCGGTTCCTGGGCGGGGTCTCGATGAGGCTCATTTCGCGCAGTCCCGTCAGGCTCATGTGGAGGGTGCGGGGGATGGGCGTGGCGCTCATGGCCAGCACGTCCACGTTGGCGCGCATCTTCTTCAGCCGCTCCTTGTGGCTGACGCCGAAGCGCTGCTCCTCGTCGATGACGACCAGGCCCAGGTCGCTGAACTTCACCCGGGCGCCCAGCAGCTGGTGGGTGCCGATGACGATCTCCACCTTCCCGGCCTCCACGTCCTGGAGGATGGCCTTGGCCTCGGCGGCGTCCACGAACCGGTTGAGCATCTCGATGCGGATGGGGAAGGCCGAGAAGCGCTCCTTGAAGGTCCGGAAGTGCTGGAAGCACAAGATGGTGGTGGGGCACAGCACCGCGACCTGCCTGCCGTCCAGGGCCACCTTGGCGGCGGCGCGCATGGCCACCTCGGTCTTGCCGAAGCCCACGTCGCCGCACAGGAGGCGGTCCATGGGCACGGGGCGCTCCAGGTCGGCCTTGATGGCTTCGGTGGCTTCGATCTGGTCGGGGGTGGGCTCGAAGGGGAAGGTGGCCTCGAACTCCGCCATCTCGGGGCCGTCCGGGGGGTAGGCGTGGCCCGCCTCCAGCTTGCGCTGGGCGTAGAGCTTGAGCAGCTCCTCGGCCATGTCGCGGATGGCCTTCTTGGCCCGGCGCTTGACCTTGGCCCAGGAGGCGCCGCCCAGCTTGTCCAGGGGTGCCAGGCCTCCGTCGGGGGAGACGAAGCGCTGGATGAGGTCGGCCCGTTCCAGGCTCACGTTGAGCTTGCCGCCGTCGGCGTAACGGAGCTGGACCACTTCCTGCTCCTCCCCGCCGATGTTCAGGGCCGTGAAGCCCATGAATTCGCCGATGCCGTGGTCCAGGTGCACCACCCGGTCCCCGGGCTTGAGGTCGCGCAGGTCCGACAGAAAGGGCGCCGAGCGGCTGCGCTTGGGGGGAGCGGCCAGGGCCTTGCGGCCGAAGACCTCGCGCTCGGTGAGCACCAGGAGGCGGGGCTCCTTCAGGAAGGTGCCGGCCGACAGCGGAAGGTGGACGGCGCGGCACCCGGCCTGGGTGCCGAAGGAGACCGGCAGCTCGTATTCCTGGAGGATCTCCCCGAACCGGTCGCGCATGCCCGGGGTGGACCCGGCCAGGAAGATCCGGTGGCCCGAGAGGGCAAGCTCCTGGAGGTACTCCGCCAGGTCCCCGAGCCGCCCGTGGAACTCCCGCGGGGGCGTGGCCTGGAGGGGAACGGTGGCCTCGCTCTGCCACTCCGTGAGCAGGAGGGTCGTGCGGCTGGGATCGGTCGCCAGGAAGCGGTCCTCGAACTCGGGACACACCACGCCGCCCCGGCGCAGCACCGCGAGGCTCTCCTGGATGCGGGCCCGCTCCCGGTCGGCCACGGCCTCCTCCCACTGGGGCTCCAGGCGCACCCGGAGGCAGGGGGGGACCCAGTGCGCCAGCTGCCCCTTGGGCTGGGCGAGCATGGGGTAGAACAGCTCCTCGCCCGGGAAGTGGCCGTGGGTCGCCAGGCGGGAGCGTCGGAACTCCAGGTCGTCCTCGGGCTCGGGGGTGAGCCCCGCGCGGCTCTCCACGGCCGCCATGAGGGGCGCGCCTTCGCCGCGCTCGCCCTCGAAGCGGGGGTAGAGCGTGATGGCCTGGAGCCCTTCGCCGCCGCGGCGCTGGGTGTCGGGATCGAAGGGGCTGAGCCGCTCGAGCTCGTCCCCGAAGAACTCCAGGCGGAGCGGCATGTCCAGGTGGTCGGGCCACAGGTCCACCACCAGGCCGCGGGCGCTGAATTCGCCGGGGCTCCCGGCCAGTTCCGTGCGGCGGTAGCCCAGGGCCACCAGGGTCTCCAGGAGCAGTTCCCGGGGCACCTCGGTGCCTTGGGCCAGTTCGAGTCTCTGGCGCTGGAACCAGGTGGGGTGGGGCAGCCGCTCCAGGGCGGCCAGGGGTCCCGTCACCAGGACCTGCACCCGGTGCTCCAGCAGGCCCACCAGGGTTGCCAGGCGGTCCCGGGTGACGACGAAGGGTGGGCTGGACTCGCCGCCGGCGAAGGGGGCGAAGCCCGGGAAGTGGGCCACCCGGGCGTCGGGCAGGGCCACGGCCAGGTCGTGGGCGAGGGTCTGGGCCTCCAGTTCGGTGGGGGCGTCTACCCAAAGCGTCTTCTGGCGCCCGTCCCCGGCGGTCCAGCGGGCCAGGATGAGGGCCAGGGCCGTGGGGGAGGTCCACCGCAGGCGCGAGCCGGCCTGTTCGAGGCCCCCCGGGTCCAGCGGTCGGAGGAGGTCGTTCAGGGTGGCGCGGTCTTGACTGCTCATGCAACCAGTGTGCCCCAAGGAAGAAGCCGTGAACATGAATGGGCGCCGGGGCCGGCATTTGGCATCCGGGGCCCCAGGCCCGACAATGGAACCCTGCCCGGTGGTCCATGCCCCTTGAAAAAGCCATTCAGACCCTTCGCCTCCTGTTCGAATCCGGGGAGCGGGACGCGTGCCGGCAGTCCCTGGAAGCCTTGCGGAGCCGCTACCGCACCGAACCGGACATCTTCGACGCGGGGTCCATCGGGACCCTCAAGGAGATCGCCGAGGCCCTCAAGGGCGAACCCGACCTCAAGGCCCGGCTGAAGTCGGTCTTCGGGTTCGACACCTTCCGGCCGGGGCAGGAGGAGGTCATCCGCGCGGTGATGTCCGGCCGGGACTGCCTCGCGGTGATGCCCACGGGGGCCGGGAAGTCCCTCACATACCAGCTGCCGGCGCGGCTCCTGGGCGGAACCACGCTGGTCATTTCGCCGCTGATCGCGCTCATGAAGGACCAGGTGGACGCCCTGGTGGATGCGGGCCTCCGGGCCACCTTCCTCAATTCCTCCCTGGAACCCGGCGAGCGCCTGGAACGCATTCGCCAGCTCCACCGGGGCGAGTATGAACTCGTGTACGCGGCGCCCGAGGGCATCGAGCAGAGCGTGGGGCCCTTGCTTGATCGCTTGGATCTTCGACTCATCGCCGTGGACGAGGCCCATTGCATCAGCCACTGGGGCCACGATTTCCGCCCCGCCTACCGGAACCTCGCGGGGCTCAAGGCGCGCTTCGGCCACCTGCCGGTGCTGGCCCTGACGGCCACGGCCACCACGGAGGTCCGCCGGGACATCATCGCCCAGCTGGGCATGAACGAACCCCTGGACTTCCTGGGCTCCTTCTTCCGCCCCAACCTCCGGCTCCACGCCATCAAGAAGGGCGGGGACGCCCCGGAGGTGCGGGAGGCCATCTTCGACCTGGTGCGGGCCCGGCCGGGGCAGAGCGGGATCATCTACTGCCTGTCGCGCAAATCCACCGAGTCCACCGCCGACTACCTGCGCAGCCGCGGCGTGCGCGCCCTGGCCTACCACGCGGGCCTGGACGCCCAGGCGCGGGAGGCGGCCCAGGAGGCCTTCCGCCGGGATGACGTGGACGTGGTCACCGCCACCATCGCCTTCGGCATGGGCATCGACAAGAGCAACATCCGCTACGTCATCCACCGCGACCTGCCCAAGAGCCTGGAAAGCTACTACCAGGAGATCGGCCGCGCCGGGCGCGACGGCGCGGACGCGGACTGCGTCCTCTTCTACTCCTGGGCGGACGTCATGAGCTTGGAGCGTTTCCTGGACGGCCTGGATCCCGCCGTGGCTTCGGTGCAGAAAAAGCAGATCCGCGCCATGTACGACTTCGCGGAGACGCGCTCCTGCCGCCATCGCGCGCTGGTGGGGCACTTCGGCGAACGCATCGAGGCGTGCGGGTGCTCCTGCGACGCGTGCACGGGGAGGGACGTGCTGGCCGAAATCCCGCTGGCGGCGGCGTTCGGCGCCTCCCGTGCGGGAAGGAAGGCAAAGGTTCCCAAGGGAAATTTTCCGCTTCCGCCCCCCGCGGACGCCTCGCCCGGAACCGGCGAGGGAGATGCGGGCTTATTCTTGAAACTCAAGGCCTTGCGCAAGCAGATCGCGGACCGGAGGAACCTCCCCGCCTACATCGTCTTCAGCGATTCGACGCTTCACCAGATGGCCCGGTTCAAGCCCCTCACCCCGCAGGAAATGATGGCTATCAGTGGGGTTGGACCCAAAAAGCTGGAGACGTACGGCGAGGAGTTCCTCCGGCTTCTGGCCGAGCCCCTGGACCCTTGACCCCCTTCGGGTCGAACCGCTAACCTTCCTTGGGGTTGTCAATTTTTTCAGCACATTCCAGGGCCTCTCCCCTTCCTGGAGTGGTCTCCTTTTCGCAAGGATCACGGAAATGGTCGTTCGATACTGCTGGTCGATGGTGACGGTCGCCTGCCTCGTGGGCGCGTTGGGGTGCAGCAAGAGCAAGGATCCCGCGGCCTCGTCGGTCCCGGTCATCACCTCGTTCACGCCGTCGCAGGGCCTCACCGGCTCCTCCGTGGAACTCACGGGCACGGGCTTCGACGGGACCACGAGCGTAAGCATCGGCGGGGTCTCCGCGGAATGGAAGCGGCACAGCAACACCTCGATGACCGTGAAGGTTCCCGATGGGGCCATGTCGGGCGTCATCGGCGTGGTGAACTCCCTGGGCAGCGGCGGCAGCACCTCCACCTTCAACGTCATCCCCACCATCACGGCCATCAGCCCCACCAGCGGCAGCCCCGGGACCACGGTGACGCTCACGGGAACCGGCTTCACCGGGGCGCAGGTCGTCAACTTCGGCGGCGGCCCCGCGGCCAACTTCTACGTCAACAGCGCCACCCAGATCCAGGCGGTGGTGCCCCTGGGCTCCAGCACCGGCCCCATCACCGTCACCACCAACACCGCCGGCGTCCAGCTCACCGCCACTTCGCCCGCCTTCACCTATTCCAGCGGCGGCGTCGAGGCGCCGGTGCTGACCTCGTTCTCGCCCAGCCAGGCCGGGACCGGCGACTACGTGGTCCTGACGGGCTCCGGTTTCACCGGCGTCTCCAGCGCCACCATCGGCGGCATCAGCTCCTACTTCACCGTGACCAGCGACACGGCCATGAGCATCCAGGTTCCCGCGGCCGCGGCCTCGGGCTTCATCCAGGTCTCCGGCGTGCTGGGCACGGCCACCTCGGCCTCGCGCTTCCTGGTGACGCCCACCGTCTCGGGCTTCACCCCCGCCTCGGGGCCCGCGGGCACCCTGGTCACCCTCACCGGCACCGGGTTCTCGGGCGCCACCCAGGTCACCTTCGGCAATGCCGTCCCCTCCAGCTTCATCGTCGTGGACTCGAACACGATCAAGGCCAACGTGAAGGCGGGCTCGGCCACCGGGGCCATCACCGTGGCCAGCAACGGCCTCACCTGCACCAGTTCCTCGAACTTCACCTTCGTCCCGGACGCCGTCAACAGGCCGGTCATCACCAGCGTCGGCAGCGTCAAGGGCGCCGTCGGCGACAGCGTGACCCTCACCGGCACCGGGTTCACCGGGGTCACCAACGTCACCGTGGGCGGGGCGGAAGCCACCGAATTCACCGTGACCGACGACACCACCATCAGCGTGACGGTGCCCACCGCCGCAGCCACCGGGTTCATTTCCGTCACCAACGCCCTGGGATCCACCTCCTCCCCGTCGACGTTCTACGTGACCCCCTCCATCACGGCCCTGTCCTCCCTCAGCGGCAAGGTGGGCGCGACGATCACCATCACCGGGACGGGGTTCTCCGACCCCAGCTCCTCCGGGAATTCCACCCTGACCTTCGGTGGCGGGCCGAACGCGAGCTTCATCGTGACCGGCCCCAACACCCTCACCGCCGTCGTGCCCGCCGGCTCCACCACGGGCGTCGTCACCTTCACGGCCTACGGCTCCTCGGCCACCAGCGCCGACACCTTCACCGTTCTGCCCTAGGACCTTCCCCTTCCCGTCGAGGCCGGCTCCCTGAGCCGGCCTTTTTGCGTGCGGATTTTGACCATCCGGAGCTAGAATTCGTCAGCGGTTCCCGCCCATTCCGGAGGCTCCCATGGCAGCGAAGAAGATCCTGATGCTCGTCGGCGATTTCGTCGAGGACTACGAAGTGATGGTTCCGTTCCAGATGCTCCTGATGGTCGGCCACACGGTCCACGCCGTGTGTCCGGACAAGAAGGCCGGGGACTTCGTGCGCACGGCCATCCACGACTTCGAGGGGGACCAGACCTACTCCGAGAAGCCCGGCCACCGCTTCACCCTGAACGCCGCCTTCGCCGACGTGCGCGCCGAGGACTACGACGCCCTGGTCATTCCCGGAGGCCGCGCCCCCGAATACCTGCGCCTCAACCCCAAGGTCCTGGACCTGGTGCGGTCCATGGCCAAGGCCGGCAAGCCCATCGCCGCCATCTGCCACGGCCCCCAGATCCTGGCCGCGGCCGGCGTCCTGGAAGGCCGTCCCTGCACCGCCTACCCGGCCGTGGGCCCCGAGGTGACCGAGGCCCGCGGGACCTTCGTGGACATCCCGGTGGACAAGGCCCACGTGGACGGCAACCTCGTCACCGCCCCCGCCTGGCCCGCCCACCCGGACTGGATCGCCAAGTTCCTGAAGGTGCTTGGGACGCGCATCGAAGCCTGACCGGCTTCGGCGCAGGAAAAAGTCCCGGTGGACTGGTTAGGCAGTTCAGTTAGGATTCCCCTTTGGAGGGCGGCCCCAGCCGCCCTCCTTGCCTGTCATGAATGGGATGCGGAGGCTCCAGTCCTCCTTACTTGGCTTTGAGATATTCCCTGAAGTCTGCGGGGGCCGTCTCCCATGTGCCCAGTCGATCTGAGTACCAGAACACGAAGTCGTGCCCTGACTTCCCGATGAATCGGGCTTCGTGGGGATACGCTGCCTCCTGGCCATTGGCCGGAGGTTCGAACGCCAACTCTCCGTTCATAATCCGGGTGGCTCCAGATCGGCTTTCACCGGACCAGGAAAGAGGAGCCAGATAGATGTCGAAATAGGGTGCAGTGCTCTCAGGGTCCGGAGTTACCGGAAACCAATAGCGGTAGTGGCGACAGGCCCCATCCTGGTCAACCGGAATGTCCTTCACGCTGGAAGTCCAACCTGGCGGGGCTGGGCAGTATTCAGCAAAAAGGAACTCCCATCCCTCAGGAAGAATCCGCGAAGGAATAAAGGGTGGCGGGTATTGGCCACATGGGTCAGGTACTTCGAGGCCGCCGTACCTGGGCGAACCGATGGCTTCCCACCAGCGCCTGATCCTCTCGACACTTTCCTGGGAATGGTTCAGTTTCATGCCGATCATGCCACTGATGATGCTCGCCGCTGCTTCAGAGGGATTGCCAAATTCACAGGACTCGTTGTCGCCCAAGAAGAGGGCCAAGTATTTCATCGACCGCTTGCCGCCGAAGTTCGCCAAGTAGTTGACGATCATCCATCGCACCTTAGGAGAAGGGTCGGTCCGGTGTCGCAGCAGGGCCTGGAAGGCCCCAGGATCCCTGTGGCGAAATCCCAAGGCACAGATGGCATCCGACCGCAGTTCGGGGTCATCGCTTTCGAGAGCCCTGATGAGGGCTGGTCCTGCGAAGTCGTCCTTGGTGGACCGCAGCGCCAAGGCCGCCTCCCTTCTGACAATAGCGGACGGGTCTTGAAGCGCCCTAACAATGAGCAAAACGCTTTCCCGTTCACGGAACCGCTGAAGCCCGTACACGGCCCATTTGCGCGTCTCAGGATCTTTGGCATGGACCAGTGGCATCAAGGTTGTTCGCACCTTGATGGATTCCGAGGGTGTCCTGTTGTCTACGAAGGCGAGCCCCAGAAGACCCCTTTTCCTCATCCTTGGGGTTTTCGAGACCAAAGTCCGAATGAAGACATCGACGGCTGATCCCCCAATCATTTCAAGTGCCGTGACGCAACTATTGGAAACATAATCATTGCCAGAATGCATACCTTTTTCCAGGGTTGGAACGGCAGCCTCACCAAGAGCAATGAGCTTCTTTACGGTCGGAGACCATGTCTCCGCTTTGGGATTCTCCTTTTCCCGGTAGAGTTCGTCCACTAGCTTTTGGGCGGCAGGATTCACTGAGCGAGTGGATTGTGGTGCCGCGCTGAGGCATATGGTGGTTAGGATTGGCAACAGGCCCCTTCCTGCACACGACATCACAGGCCACCTCTTCTCGCCGATGTAAAAGGGAATCTTGGCTGCCCGTGGGCTTTGCATGCAGCGCGTGAGCAGGAGCCAGAAGCACAGGAGGTCATACTGCTTTATACCGCCAAAAATTCTTCCTCTCACGCCGTAATGAAGAAATTGGTAGCAGCCTTCTTTATCTCGGGTTCTCGACAAACCCAGGATGCCTGAAATCTGTTGCTGCCGACCTGTTACCCGGTGAATCCAGCAAATTCCATCGAAGAGCCTATCGCCGAGGCGCCGAAGACGCCGAGGATCGCCGAATAAAAGATGATCTTTTCTCGGCGAACCCCGGCGCCTCGGCGCCTCGGCGACAAGGCTTTTCGTTTCTAACAGCCTCGATGACGGGACCAGGACGGCCTTCGACCACCCGTCCCAAGCCCCTTTCCAAGAGGAGGCCAGAGTGAGTGTGGGTCGAGGACTTCACTCAATTCTGTGAGGACCCCTTTTCCCGTCCTACCGCCGGATCCGGTCCCGGATCCGGTCCCGGATCCTGGCCCGGGCCTTCTTCCAGGTGAACGCGTCCAGCAGGTCGAAGAACACCGGGATCACGATGAGGGTGAGCAGCGTCGAGGTGATGATGCCGCCCACCACGGCGCGGGCCATGGGGGCGCGCATCTGGGCGCCGGCGCCCAGGGCCAGGAACAGGGGCAGCATGCCGCCCACCATGGCGAAGGTGGTCATGAGGATGGGGCGCAGGCGGGTGGTGCCCGCCTCGATGAGGGCGTCCCTCCGGCTCATCCCGCCCTCCCGCATGTTCTGCAGGGCGCGGTCCACCAGCAGGATGGCGTTCTTGGTGACCAGGCCCATGAGGAGGATGAGGCCGATGCTCGTCATCATGCTCTGGGCATCGCCCGTGATGAGCAGCATCATGACCAGGCCCACCATGGACAGCGGGAGGCTCAGCATGATGGTGATGGGGAGCTTGAAGCTCTCGAACTGGCTGGCCAGGACGAAGTAGATGAAGGCCACGGCCATGAGCATCGCGGTCCCCATGTAGCCGGCGGTCTCCTTGTTGTTGCGGGCGGACCCGGTGAAGGCCACCTCCACGCCCTCGGGGAGCTTGTGCGCCAACTTGAGGTAGGACAGCTTAAGGTTGGCGTCGGCCACCACTTCGTTGAGCGAGCGGCCCTCCTTATTGGTGGAGATGAGGATCTGGGACTGCAGGGCGCGGCGCTGGAGCTTGGAGGGGGCGGTGGTCTCCTCGAAGCGGGCCACGTTGCTGAGCTTGACCTGCAGGTTGTTGCCGGCCTTGTCCTTCTTGGTGGAACCCACGGTCATGGACTCCAGCAGGTCCCCGCGGGAGCGGTTGACGTCCGAGAGGCGCACGGTGACGTCGTACTGCTCGCCGGTGCCGGGGTCCTCGAACTTGGCCACGTCCACGCCGTCCACCAGGGGGCGCACCAGGTTCGCCACGGCCATGGGGGAGACGCCCAGGTCGGAGGCCCTGCGGCGGTCCACGGCCAGGCGCAGTTCGGGCTTGCCCTTGTCCTTGCTGCTGGCCACGTCCACCACGCCGTCCACGTTCTTGAGCGCCTCCAGCACGATGGGCTCGGCCTGCTCCATGGACCTTCGGTCCGGGGACATGACGGCCAGGGCGATGGGCTTGCTGTCGCCGAAGTCGGAGACGGCGGAGATGTCGGTCTCGACCCCGGGCACGGCCCGGAAACGGTCGCGGAGCTCCCGGCGGATGTACATCATGTCCCGGCGGCGCCCCTCGGAAAGCTTCACGTAGATGGAGCCCTCCGTGATGGTGCCGTTGAGTCCGGTGCCGATGGTGGTGTAGACGTGCTCGATCTCGTGGTTCTGCGTGCCGTCGGTCTTCGAGGCGATGATCTGCTCGAGCTGGGCGGCCTTGCGCCGGGAGGCCTCCAGGCTGGCGCCGGATTCCACCTTGAAGCCCACCTGGAAGTCGCCGCGGTCGTAGTCGGGCATGAAGTCCCCGCCCAGGAGGGGCATGAGGATGACGGCCAGGGCGAAGCTCGCCGCGCCCATGCCCAGCACGGTCCAGCGGTGGTCCATGGCCCAGGAGATGGCCGACGTGTACCTCTTCTCCCAGCCGTCCAGCTTGTCGTTGAACCAGTCGACGGTCTTCATGATGAAGCGGCGGTGGCCGTGGTGGGACTCCTGGTAGCCCTTCTCGTGCTCGGGATCGGGCCACACGGCGCTGAGCATGGGGTCCAGGGTGAAGCTCACGAAGAGCGACACGGCCACGGCGAAGGCCACCGTGATGCCGAAGGAGAAGAAGAAGCGCCCGACGATGCCGCCCATGAAGGCCACCGGAATGAACACGGCCAGGATGGAGAGCGTCGTGGCGATGACGGCGGGGCCGATCTCCGCGGTGCCCTCCCGGGCGGCGGTGATGTGGTCTTTGCCCATCTCGGCGTGGCGGGTGATGTTCTCTCGCACCACGATGGCGTCGTCGATGAGGATGCCGATGGCCAGGGAGATGGCCATGAGGGTCATGGTGTTGAGGGTGAAGTCCATGGCCTTCATGATGGTGAAGGTGCTGATGACCGACACGGGCAGGGTCAGGCTGGTGATGATGGTGGAGCGCCAGCTCTTGAGGAAGTAGAAGACGATGATGACGGTGAGGATGCCGCCCAGGACGATGGAGAGCACCACGTCGTCTACGGAATCATTGATGAACTTGGAGTTGTCCTTGGCCTTGACGGTCGTGACGCCCATCTTCTCCAGGTCCGGCCGCAGGCGCTCCACGGCGGCGTCCACGCGGCGCACCATGGCGACGGTGTTGCCGCCGATCTGCTTCTGGATCTCCAGGGCCACGGCGTCCACCCCGTCCATGCGGGCCAGGGTGCGCTTCTCCTTGATGCCGTCCACCAGGGTGGCCACCTCGCGCAGCTCGATGGGCCGGCCCTTCTGGTTGCCCACGACGACGTTGTTGAAGTCCTCCACGCGCCGGGCCTTGGCGTCGACCCGCACGCTGATCTCGCGGGTCTCGGTGAGCAGGTTGCCGCTGGGGACGGCCATGGTGTCCTGGCCCAGGGCGCTCATCACCTGGGGCAGGGTGAGGCCCAGGGACTCGAGCTTCTGGGGGTCCACCTGCACCAGGATGTTGCGGGTGGAGCCGCCGACCACCTCGGCCTTGCCCACGCCGGGGATGTTCTCCAGGCGGCGCTTGAGGAACTCGTCGGCGATGCGGGTGACCTCGCGGTTGCTCATGTCCTTGTGCTTGGCGTCGGGCTTGACGATGAGGCTGAGCACGGGGAGCTGGGCGGGGTCGAACTTCTGGATGATGGGTTCCTTGATGGTGTCGGGCAGGTTGCGCCGGATCTGGCCCACCTTGGAGCGCACGTCGTCCAGGGCCTTGTCCACGTCGCGCTCGATCTCGAACTCGATGGTGACCGTGCCCAGGCCGTCCTGGCTGGTGGAGCTGATCTCCCGCACCTTCTCGATGGGGTTGACGGCCTCCTCGATCTTCTTGATGACGTCCTGCTCCACGGCGTCGGGACTGGCGCCGGGGTAGATGACGCTGATGGTGACCACCGGCATGTCGACCTTGGGGAAGCTGTCGAGGCCCAGGCCCTTGATGGAGAACAGGCCCAGCACCACGAGCGCGAGCATCACGCAGGTGGTCAGCACCGGCCGCTTGATGGAAAGATCGGAAAGGAACATGGCTCACTTCCCCTTTTCGGTTTCGAACTGCAGGCGGGTGCCGTCGGCCACCAGGTCGCGGCCCTGGGCCACCACCTTGCTGCCCACGGGGAGGCCGTCCACGGTGCGCCAGCCGCCCTGGTCGGGGCCCACGAGCACCCGCCTGCGGCGGGCGACGCCGTTCTCGTTCACGAAGACGTCCGCGTCGCGGCCCACGGCGGTGAGGATGGCGCTGGGCAGGGCCGGGCGCTGGATTTCGCCTTCGCCCAGGATCACGCCCTCCGCGAACAGGCCGCTCTTGAGGCGGCCGTCGGTGTTCGGCACCTCCATGCGCACCCGCAGGGTCCGGCCGTCCTGCATGACCGAGCCGCTCACCTGGGTGAGGGTGGCCTCGAAGGGCTGGTCGAAGCCGGCGATGCGGAAGGAGGCCTTCATGCCCTGCCGGACCGCGGCCACGGCCTCGGCGGGCAGGTCGGCCTGGATTTCGAGCTTGCGGTTGTCCACCACGGTGAACGCGGTCTGGCCGGGCGAGAGCATCTCGCCGGGCTGGATGAGGCGCTGGGCCACCTCCCCGGCGAAGGGGGAGGTGATGCGCGACTTCCTCAGGCGGCTCTTGGCCAGCCCCAGGTTGCTTTCCGCGGCGCGGGCCATGGCCATGGCGGCGTTGAAGTTGGTTTCGGCCTGCTGGGCGGACTGGCGGGTGACGCTGCGCTTCTCCAGCAGGCTCTGGGCCCGGTCGTTGTCGCGCCTGGCCTGCTGGGCCTGGGCCTGGGCCTGGGCCAGCTGGGCCTCGGCGGCCTGCACCGACAGGAGGAGGTCGTCCTCGTCCTGGGCGGAAAGCACGGCGCCGGCGCCGACGCGGTCGCCCTCCTGCACGATGACGCGGGTGACCCGGCCGGAAACCTCGGCCTTGAGCTCGGCGCGGTTCACGGCCAGGAGGGTGCCGGTGAAGGCGATGGCCCCGCGGAAGGGGTGGTTCTCCACCGCCGTGAGGGTGACGGGCACCAGGCCTTCCTGCTTGGTTGCGCGCTGGCGGGCGATCTCCGCGCGCTTGCGGTACTGGTGGACGGTGATGGTCCCGGCGATGAGAACGGCGGAGAGGACCGCGTAGACGATGATTCTGGGGCTGCTCATGGGTTACCTCGTGGGGTCCGGGACGATCAAAGGGGAGGGAGGCCGCAGGAGCGGCGGTAGTCGAAGAGCGCGGTCCACACGCCCAGCTGGGCGCGGCGGCGCTGGCTCTCCTGCTGGCGTTCGGCGCGCTCGGCCTGGAGGAGGTCCAGGGAGGTGATCAGGCCCTGGTCGAAGGATTCGCGGCTGGTGCGGAGGGCCTCCAGGGCCGCGGTGTAGGCCGACTTGGCGGCCTGGTGGAAGGCCAGGGCCTTCTGCATCTCGCGTTCGGCGCTGCTGCGCTCCACGGCGATGGCGCGCTCCTTGTCGATGCGGGCCTGGGCCACCTGCTCGAGCTGGGCGCGGTTCTGGGCGCGCTTGCCCGAGGATCGCAGCCCGTCGAAGACGGGGAACTTCATGGTGACGTTCACGCGCCAGGTGTCGTAGGGCTCGTGGAAGAGGTTGGGCGTCTTGTTGGCCTGGTAGCCGTACGAGGCGTTGAAGTCGAACTTGGGCCTCAGGTCGGACTTGATGATCTGGTCGTTGGCGCGGTACATCGCCTCCTGGGTCTTGAACTGGGAGATCTCGCTGCGCTCGCCGGCGGCGGCGGGGAGGTTCGTGTCGGGCGCGCCCGGGTCGGCCAGGTTCAGGGGGGTCCGGGGATCCAGCCCCAGCTGCCCGTTGAGGAGTTCCATGGCGCGCTTGTACCCGGCCTCGGCCTGGAGGTTCTCGGGCACCACGCCCAGGTATTCGCTTTCGGCCCGCAGCCGGTCCAGTTCGGTGGCGCTCTGGGCCTCCAGCTTGGCCTTCACGTCGCTGAGGAACTGCTCGGCAGTCCTGAGGCGGGTCTGGACCACTTCCAGTTCCGCCTGGGCCGCCAGCACCCCGATGTAGGCCTTGGCCACGCCGTGGAGGGTGTCGAGTTCGGCGGTGGTGTAGGCGTAGGAGGCTTCCTTTTCGCCCATCTTGGCGATCTTCACCGCCGTGCCCAGCTTGCCCCAGTAGAAGAGGGGCTGGGAGACCGTGGCCTGGGTGGTGTAGAGGGTGGTGGGCGCCACGAGGCTGGAGGGCTCCATGCCGAAGGCGCCCACCACGCCGCCCAGGTTGCTGTTGAGCAGGGACACGTCCCGCACCCGCGTGAAATCGCCGTTTAGGGACACCTGGGGCAGGGCGTCGGCCCGGGTGGAGGTGATGAGCCCGCGCCGTTCGGCCACGCGGGCCTTGGAGGCCTGCAGCATGGGGTTCTCGGCGCGGGCCCGGGACAGGGCTCCGGCCAGGTCCAGGGCCAGGGGCGGGGCCTGGGGCGGGGTGGGGGGAAGCTGGGCCACTTCGGCCGCGGGGGGGAAGAACACCATGGTCATGCTCCTGGGAACGCTTCGGGGATGGCGAGGCCCCGGAGGCTGAATTCGGTGATGTGGCGGGCGATGGCCGTGAGGTCCCGGGGGTAGTCGGGCTCCTGGCGGACCAGGCGGATCAGCTTGAGGTTGGTGTGGAGGTGGACGATCTGGCCGAAGATGCTGTGGATGAACTCCAGGGCCCGGAGCCGGTCCAGGTCGGGCCGAAGGATCGCGATGCAGGCCAGCATGTGGTCCGTGGTGGGCCGCAGGTGCTCCAGGATGAGGTCCGCCACGTCCTGCCGGGGCGCCTGGAGCTCCCGGGTCACGAGAACGAGGCAGGCCTGGTCCAGTTCGGAACCGTCCGAGCAGGCCATGAGCTCGTTCATGAGCCCCTGGATCATGTCGCCCAGAGCCTGGATGGCCATTCGCCTGGCGGCAGGCACGTCGGCGCCCGCCGAGGGCGGGGGGGGCATGGGGGGCCGGGAGGAGAAGATGTGCTTCAGGGCCTCGGCGTACAGGCCGGTCTTGCCGCCGAAATGGTACTGGACCAGGGCGGAGTTGGCCTTGGCCCGCCGGGCGATCTCGCGGATGCCCGTGCCGTCGAACCCCTTTTCCGCGAAACACAGGATGGCTGCTTCCAGGAGGCGGATCCGGGAGGACGGTTCGACTTCGGGGTGCGTCATGGGTCCCTCAAGAAAATTTAATCAATCGGATGAACAACCTTTGATCATGTTAATCAATCGATTGATTGGGTCAAGGACTTTGTTTAGGAAGGCCCGTTCCGTGCTATTCCTGTAGGGATCGAGGAGTTCGTGATGCTGTTCTACATCTCCCTGTATGTCCTGGCCGCCATCCTGCTCTTCCAGGGCACCCAGCTCCTGGGCGAACTGTCCGAGCCCCGGGAAGCCCTGCCGTCCGAGGTGCGTCCCGGTTCCGCCTGGGCAGCCCGTTGGGGTGGGTTCCTGGTCACCTACGGCGCCGCCATGATCCTGGCCGGGGTGCTGAGTCACGGATACGAATGGTTCCAGGGCTCCCTGGGGCTCCTGCGGGGTTTCGGGGTGGCCATCGAGGCCCTGTTCGGCCTCTGGCTCGTCTTCGGGCGCAAGGTCGACTACATGCCCGCCCCCGGCGCTCCGGCCCCGGCCCACCACTGAAGAGAAGGAACGCGATGACCGCAGCGCCCAAGGCTCCCAAGAAGGAAAAGGAAAAGCGCCAGACAGCCGAGGAGCGGCTGGAGGCCATGCGCTACAACCACATGATGTACGGCCCCACCGAGGGTGAGCTGAAGCTGGCCCCCAAGAAGATCGACTACGGGGTCTCCTACATCAAGCACCCCAAGTTCCAGAGCCTGCTCACCGCCTTCAAGCGGGGCGCCGAGTTCAAGTTCGACGTCACCGCCGGCGGCAAGGTCTTCGTCATCGCCACCGACGGCTCGCACATCACCTTCAACGGGAAGATCCTCTTCTACTCCCGGATGCTCAACCGGTACGAGAACAACCTCCTGCTCAACAAGGCCACCGCCATCCAGAACGCCACCAGCGACCCCCTGGTGCACCTGGTCTTCGCCGTGCTGAAGAGCTTCCCTGAGCTGGCCGGCTACCAGGTCAACTACTTGAACAAGAAGTTCTGGAATGGCAGCGAGGTGCTGGACACCGGGCAGGTGGAGGAGGACGCCAACCTCCTGATCGGGTCGTTCAAGCACAACAATTCCCTGGAGAAGCCCAGGCGGTTGGCCCCCTAGGGCCCGCCGGTCAGAGGCGGGCCAGGCTCCGGTACGCCTCCAGGAAGTGGCTGGCCTGGGGCAGGATCTCGTCCTCCAGGCTGGGGTGGTAGGCCACCCAGGTGTCCTTGGCGGCCAGGCGCCGCACCGGCGCGTCCAGTTCGAAGAAGAGTTCGTCGGCGATGCGGGCGGCGATCTCGGCGCCGTAGCCCCAGGCCAGGGTGTCCTCGTGGGCCACCAGGACCCGGTGGGTCTTCTTCACGGTGGCGGTGATGGCGTTCCAGTCGTAGGGGTTCAGGGTTCGCAGGTCGATGATCTCGACGTTGAGTCCCTCGGCCTCGGCCTGACGGGCGGCCTGGACGGCGCGGTGCACGGTGCTGCCGTAGGTGATGACGGAGAGATCCGTGCCTTCGCGGACGGTGCGGGCCTTGCCGAAGGGGATCATGAAGTCGGGCCCGGGGTCGTTGCCCTTGTTGTGGGTCTGGCGGTAGAGGTGCTTGGGCTCCAGGAAGAGGACCGGGTCGTCGCAGCGCATGGCGGTGCGCAGCAGGCCCGCGGCGTCCAGGGCCCGGCTGGGGTACACCACCCGCAGGCCCGGAATGTGGGTGAAGGAGCTCTCGCCGCACTGGCTGTGGTAGACGGAGCCGCCCATGAGGTAGCCGCCGATGGGCACCCGGATGACCACGGGGGCCTTGAAGTGGTCGTCGCTGCGCCAGCGGATGTTGGCCAGTTCGTCCCGGATCTGCTGCATGGCGGGCCAGATGTAGTCCATGAACTGGATCTCCACCACGGGCTTGAAGCCCCGGGCGGCCAGGCCGATGGCGCGGCCCACGATGGTGGCCTCGGCCAGGGGGGAGTTGAAGACCCGGTTCTCCCCGAAGATCCGCTGGAGGCCATGGGTGGCCTTGAAGACGCCGCCCTTGCCCTTGAGCTCGTCCAGGATCTCGGGACGGCTGGCGTCGGCCACGTCCTCCCCGAAGGCGAGGATGAGGGGGTTGGCCGCCATCTCCTGCTTCAGGGTGAGGTTGACGAGGTCGATCAGGGTCTTGGACCCCGTGCCCTGGTCCCCGGCCTGGTCCTCCCGGTCGAAGGCGGCCGAGGTGGGGTCCACCGTCTCGCTGTAGAGGTGGCGGGAATGGGAGCCGCTTTCGGGCGGCGGCGCCTCCACGGCCTCCTCCCAGGCGCGGTCCACCTCCTCCTGGACCTCGGCCTTGAGGCTCTCCAGCTCCCCGGCGGTGAGCAGGCCCTCCCGCAGGAGGCGCTCCGGGTAGGTGGTCACCGGGTCCCGCCTGGCCTCGTCGGCGCGCTGGGCGGGGGTCTTGTAGAGCTGCTCGTCGTCGGAAAGGGAGTGGGAGTAGGGCCGGACCACCCGGGCGCGCACCAGCGCGGGGCCCTTGCGGGCCCGCGCGTGGGCCACGGCCTCGCGCATCGCCTCGTAGCTCGCCACGGGGTCGCAGCCGTCGACGCCGTCGATGACCTTCAGCCCCTGGGCCTCCCAGCCCTTGAGCAGGGCGGCCACGTTGGCGCCGGGGTACTGCACCTCGGTGGGGACGGAAATGGCGTAGCCGTTGTCCTCGATGAGGTAGACCAGGGGCACCTTGAGGTTCACGGCGCTGTTGACCGACTCCCAGAACTCGCCCTCGGCCACGGTGCCGTCGCCGCTGGTGACGAGTACCACCTCGCCCTCGGTCATGCCGAGGCGTTCCCGGAGGCCTTCCCGCCCGGCCCGGAGGAGGGCCTCGGCCGCGCCGACCGCCTGGAGGAACTGGGTGCCCGTCGGGCTGGACGTGGTGAAAATGTTAAGCTTATGGCTGGACCAGTGGCCGGGCATCATGCGGCCCCCGGTGGCGGGGTCCAGCCTCGAGCCCACGGAGCCCAGGAACATGTCCCGGGCGGAAACGCCCAGGGCGTAGGCCAGGGCCCGGTCCCGGTAGTACAGGAAGAACCAGTCCCGGCCCGGCTCCAGGCAGAGGGCGGCGGCGGCCTGGAGGGCCTCGTGGCCCGCCCCGTTTATCTGGAAGAAGACCTTGTTCTGGCGCTTTCCCGTGATCTCCCGGTCATCGATGCGCCTGGAGGCGTAGATGGTGCGGAAGAGACCGATTCTCTGCTCCCGGGAAAGGCTGCGAATGTCGGGGACCGTCTCGGTTTTCGCCACAGGCGCTCCTCACGCCGAAGGCCGGCGGGCGAGATGAATTTATCACAACCAAACTGGTCAACAATACAACTTCCGCCTGATCCATAGATGCGCGCAGACCACCCGGTGCGCCACCGGGTGGATTCATACGATAGGCCCGTTGGCCGGTCTGTCCAGGCTGCCCGCGGCGGCGTAGGCCTCGTCCAGGATCTGGCTCACGTGGCGCACCCGCACCTCCATGCCCTTGCGCCGGGCGCCGTAGCCCAGGTGCATCATGCAGGCGGGGCACTCGGTGGCCAGGGTCGCCGCGCCCGTCTTCGCGACGTTGCCCATCTTCCGGTCCAGGACGCCGGAGGCCTCCTCGTGGTGGAGGAAGGTATAGCTGCCTGCGGCGCCGCAGCACCAGTCGGCCTCCGGCAGCTCCTTGAAGGCCACGCCCGGGACGGCCTTCAGGAGGTTCCGGGGCTGGGCGGTGACCTTGGCGAAGCGGTTGGAGAGGTGGCAGGGGTCGTGGTACGTGACCGTCCCGGCCACGGGGCCCATGCCGCCCTCCAGGCCGATGGAGGCCAGGTACTCGCTGAAGCTGCGGATCTTGGCCGAAAGGGCCGCGGCCCTGGGGGCGTAGACCGGGTCGTCCTTGAGCAGGTGCCCGTATTCCTTGAGGTGGGTGCTGCAACTGCCGCAATCCGAGACGATGGCCTCCAGGCCTTCGGCTTCGGCGGCCATGTGGTCGATGTTCTTGCGGGCGATGTCGCGGGCGGCGTCCAGGTCCCCGTAGGAATGGGCGGGGCGCCCGCAGCAGGTGTTGTCCATGAGGGTCGTGGCGCAGCCGTTGCGGGCCAGGACCCGCAGGGTGGCGCCGACGACTTCGGGAAACTCGAAGGAAAGGCCGCAGGAGGCGAAGTAGCCGATGCGGTGCCTGACCTGTCCGGGCCTGGGCACCCGCTCCTGGTCGCCCCGCAGGAAGGGCCTGGCGTCCATGGGCGGAAGCATGGCGTCGGCCACCTGGAAGCGGCGATCCACGAGGCGCAGGGCCCCGGACCTTTCGACCACCTTCACCAGGCCGTGGCGCTTGGCCCAGAGCGCCAGGCGCCCGGCGCTCTCCAGGCGCTTGTTGTCGGCCAGGATCTGCCGGAAGAGGAAGCGCTGCCACGCGGGCTGGCCGTGGCGCTTGATGTAGGCGTGGCGGATGGCCAGCACGGTCTCGTCGGTGCGGATGGCCGGGAAGCAGTGGGCGGTGCACCCGCGGCACAGGAGGCAGTCCTCGAGGGCCGCGGCCACGTCGGGCGTCAGTTCCATGTTTCCGAGGATCAGGGCCCTGCCGATGGCCTGCCGGCCCCGGCCCAGGGAGTGCTCGGAGCCGGTGGTGCGGAACACGGGGCACCCGGCCTGGCAGAAGCCGCACCGGTTGCACTGGGCGATGGTGTCGTAGAGGGGGAGGAGTTCGGGGGTCGCCATGTCAGATCCCGCCCACGAAGCGCCCGGGGTTGCAGATCCCCAGGGGGTCGAATTCCGTCTTGAGCCGCTTCATCATGTCCAGGCCGCCCACGGGCGCGCCCCAGGCGTCGAACCGGGCCTTCAGGGCCCGGGGGGCGGCTTCGAGCACCAGGTTGCCCTCCGCGGCCTCGGCCTCCCGGCGCAGTCCCTCCAGGGCCATGGGCGCCTCGCCGGGGTGGGGCTCGGAGCCCGGCACCAGCAGGGCGCGGATGACGCCGGTGGCCGCGTGAGCCGTGATCACCGCCTTCAGTCCGGCCAGGAGGGCCATCCGCTCCGTCGCCGCCACCAGGGGCGCGGTGGCGGAAAGGGGCACGGAGATCCGGCAGAGGATGGGTTCGAACGCGCCCTCGAGGAGGTCGCGGATGCCCTCCCAGGCCTGGACGGCGGCGGCCTCCCGCAGCACGTCGGCGGTGGCGCCGGCCTCCTGGAAGAAGGCGGTGAAGTCCCGCACCTGGCGTTCCACGGTTTCGGGGCTGCCCGCGAGGGAGACCGCCAGGGCGCAGGTGCCCGGGGGGCCCCCCAGGCGCTGGACGGCCTCGGCGTTGAGGAATTCCAGGGCCTCGGGCAGGAGGAAGGAGGCCAGGGTCCGCCCCACCGCCGCCCAGGCCCCGGCGGTGTCGGGGAACCTGCCGATGACCGCCGCGCGGCACGCGGGCATGGGCAGGAGCTTGAAGGTCACTTCGGTGATGATCCCCAGGCAGCCCAGGCTGCGGATGAAGAGCTTGTTCATGTCGTAGCCCGAGACGTTCTTGATGACGCGGCCGCCGCAGTGGATGCGCTCGCCGTCGGGGAGCACTACGCGCATGCCCAGCACCCAGTCCCGAACCGTGCCGTGCTGGAGCCGGCCGGGGCCGCTCTGGTTGGCCGCGACCAGGCCTCCCAGCGTGACGCGGCGGAGGCCCGGCGGGTCCAGCGGCAGGACCGCGCGATCCCTGGCCACCAGCTCCTGGAGGGTCTCCAGGCGCATGCCGGCCTCGGCGCTGATGCAGAGGTTGGCGGGGTCCCATTCCACCACGCGGTCCAGGCGGTCCAGGTGCACCAGGACGTCGGCCCGGGCCGGGGGATTGCCCAGGCCCATGGACGTGCCTCCCCCGATGGGGATCATGGCGGCTCCGGCCACCGCGCAGGCGCGGACCACGGCCGCGACCTGGTCCTGGGTGCCCGGGCGCACGGCGAGCGCGGGCCGCAGGCCGTCAACGGGTTCGCCGGGGCCGAACACGAGGCCCGGGCCGACGATGGCTTCCAGCCGGGAGCGCAGTTCAGCGTTCACAGGCCACCTCCTTGGCGGGGAAGATCTTCCCGGGGTTGGCCCGGTTGTCGGGGTCGAAGGTCGCCTTGACCCGCCGCTGGGCCTGGATATCGGCTTCGCTCATGACCATGCGCATGGCCTCGAGCTTCTCGAGGCCCACGCCGTGCTCGCCGCTGATGGTGCCGCCCAGTTCCGCGCAGAGGGAGAGGATCTCCATGCCGGCATTCAGGACCCGGGCCTTCATCTCCGCGTCCCTCCAGTCGAAGAGGATGAGGGGGTGGAGGTTGCCGTCCCCGGCGTGGAAGACGTTGGGGATGCGCAGGTCGTACTTGGCGGCCACCTGGGAGACCTTCTTCAGTACCTGGGGCAGGGCGGTGCGGGGCACCGTGCCGTCGCACACCAGGAAACTGGGCGCCAGGCGCGCCACGGCGCCGAAGGCTCCCCGGCGCCCGGCCCAGAGCAGGGCCCGCTCGGCGTCGTCCTTGGCCACCCGGACTTCCCGGGCGCCGTGGGCCTTGCACAGGTCGCCGATGGCCGCGGCCTGCGACTCCAGGTCGTCCTTGAGGCCGTCCACCTCGATGAGCAGGAGGGTCGCGCAATCCATGGGCAGGCCGCAGTGCAGGGAGGCCTCCACCGCGTGGATGACGAGCTGGTCCATCATCTCCAGGGTGGCCGGGACCATGCCCGCGGCCACGATGGCCGACACCGTCTCGCTGCCGGCCTCGAGGCTGTCGTAGATGGCCAGGAGCGTCTTGACCGACTCGGTCTGGCGCACGACCTTCACGAGCACCTCGGTGCAGATGCCCAGGGTCCCCTCGCTGCCCACGAACAGCCCGGTCAGGTCGAAGCCCGGGACGTCCGCGGCCTTGCCGCCCAGGGTCTCCACGCTGCCGTCGGGGAGCACCACCGTGAGGCCCAGCACGTGGTTGGAAGTGACGCCGTACTTGAAGCAGTGGGGGCCGCCGGCGTTCTCGGCCACGTTGCCGCCCAGGGTCGCGGCCTTCTGGCTCGCGGGGTCGGGGATGAACTGGTAGCCCAGGGGCGCCAGGGCATTGCCCAGTTCCAGGTTGAACATGCCCGGCTGGACCCGGGCCCGCAGGTTGGGGATGTCGATTTCCAGGAGCCGGTTCATGCGGATCATCTCGATGACCGCTCCGCCCCCGAAGGGAATGGTGCCGCCGGTGAGGTTGGTGCCGCCTCCCCGGGGCACGAAGGGCTTGCGGTGGCGGTTGCAGCACTGGACCACCCGGGCCACCTCCTCGGTGGAACGCACGAACACCACCGCCTCGGGGCGATGCTCCTCGAGGTAGCCGTCGTACTGGTAGAGCTGGAGGTCCACGCCGGACGCCAGCACATTGGAGCCGCCGACGATCTCCTTGAGATCCCGGATGAAGGCTTGCTCGCTCATGGCTCACACTCCCTGGTTGGTGCCGCAGGCAGGGGACTGGCTGCGGAATGCCATTGCACGCTCTGGGTTCTGGATTGGGGCTGCCCGATTCTAGCCAGAGCGCGGGGAATGTCTAACGTTATCGCGGGGATTCTTTGTCGAAGGGTCGATCAGAAGGTGGTTCCCAGGCTCCAGGTGACGCTGGTGGCGCTCCGGAACGTCCGGCCGTCCCGGTCGGTCATATCCCTGTCCAGGCTGTCCCGGCGGAGCTCGAGGCGGGTGAAGGTGGCGTGCCACCTGCGCTCCGCCCCCAGGGAGCCGGAGCGGGCGGTGAGGTCGGGCGCCGGACCCTGGACAAGGGCCCTGGCCACCGTGGCCTCGCCCCCCAGGCGGATGCCCATGTCGTCGCGAAGGGTCTCCAGGCGCCCGTAGGCACTCCAGCGCGGGTTGAACGCGTACTTCACGATGGACCCGAACCCCGTCCAGGTGGCTTTCTGGCCCGTAGGCAGGGCCTCGCGGCCGTGCTCGGCCTCCCACTGGAGGGTGGTGGCGCCCCACACCCATTGGCCGGCGAAGGAGATCCGTGTGCGCTTGCGGCCTTCGGCGCCGGCGGCGGCCGCGGCGCCGATGCCGTCCTGCTCGGCCCCGGAAAAGGCCATCAGGGTGGCGAACCGGTCGGAGGCGCCGCCGTGGTTGTAGGTGAGGCCGATGCCGGCGGTCTTGCCGTGGTTGTTGTCCTGCAGGCGGTCCTCGCCGTTGAATACCCAGATGTCCGAGCTCCAGGAGGCGCTGAAGGCGTGGTGCCAGTTCAGCCCCAGCTGGGCGGCGGGGATGGCGTAGGTGAAGAGGAGGCCCCGGGTGGCGGGCGTGTCCTGGGTGGCGTCCAGGACCTCCATGCCCATGGCCGTGTACATCCGCCCGAACTTGAGGGTCTCGTTCCCGCCGGTCCAGGTGACCATGGCCTCGGGCCAGGCCAGGGACCCGGTCTCGGCGGGGGTGGTGCCCGAGACGACGGTGATGGCGTTCAGGAACTTCGCGGCCTGGCCGCCCAGGACCGTGAACCTGAGCCCGAAGCCCTCGGGGAGGGCCACGTCCGCGCCCACCAGCAGGCCGTCCAGGGCCAGCTGGCCCTCGCCCGCGTCGGCGGTGCGCAGGAAGAGGGTCCCGTCCGGGGTCTGCCGGTCGGAGGCGGCGCCGGAGGCCCAGACGGCGCCCCGCCACTTGACGGCGGGGCCCGCGGCGGCGGGAGGGGTCTGGGCGGTGAGGCCGAGGGAGGCGATGAGGGTGAGGGCGATGCGGGTGCGCATGGCGGCTCCTGGTGGGGGGGAAGCGGCAAGGGTGGTCGAAGGGCGGGGGGTGCGTCCATGCCGCCACCTCCCGCCCCGGATTCTAGCCAGGGTCCCTGGGGGCCCCGGAGTTAAGGTTTCGTCAAGGCTTGGAGGTTGTCCACGTATTCCTCGTCGCGAGGCCGATTAATACATGGACAGCCTCCTAGAGCGAGTCGGTGTAGGCCATTTCGCCATGGAGACCCATGTCCAGGCCCGTCTCCTCGACGCCGTCCTCGACCTTCACGCGGGTGATGCGGTCGATGATCCAGAGCATGCCATAGGTGAACACGAAGGCCCAGGCGCTGGAGATGGCCACGGCCGCCAGCTGCTTGTAGAAGAAGCCCGTGCCGCCGCCCGTGAACAGGCCGTTGGTGACGATGGCGGGATTCCAGGACTTGTTGGCGAACATGCCCAGGAAGATGATGCCGATGAACCCGCCCACGCCGTGCACGCCCCAGACGTCGAGCGCGTCGTCCCAGCCCAGGCGGTTCTTGAGGGCCACGGCGTAGTAGCAGATCACGCCGGAGAGGATGCCGATGAGCGCAGCGGTGGCCGGCGAGACGTAGCCCGCGGCGGGGGTGATGGTGGCCAGGCCCGCGACGGCGCCCGTGAGAAGGCCCAGGAACTTGGGCTGCTTGGCGTTCATCCATTCGACCACGAGCCAGGTGACGGCGGCGAAGGACGCGGCCACGTCGGTGTTGATGAAGGCGGAGGTGGTGACGGAGTCCACCTGGAATTCGCTGCCGGCGTTGAAGCCGTACCAGCCGAACCACAGGAGCCCGGTGCCCAGGGCCACGAGGGGAATGCTGTGGGGGATGCTGTCGACGACCTTGCGCCGGCCCACGTAGAGGACGGAGGCCAGGGCCGCGATGCCCGCGGTGTTGTGCACGACGATGCCGCCGGCGTAGTCCAGGACGCCCCACTGGGCCAGGATGCCGTCGGGATGCCAGACCATGTGGCAGAAGGGGAAGTACACGAAAATCAGCCAGGCCGTGAGGAACCACATGTAGGCCTTGAAGGTCACGCGGTTGGCGAAGGCGCCGGTGATGAGCGCGGGGGTGATGATGGCGAACATCATCTGGTAGGCCACGTGGACGAAGGTGGGAATGCCCAGGGCCGCGTTGCCCTGGTAGAGGCTGTGGAGGGTGATGCCCTTCAGGAAGGCGTGGGTGAAGGGGTTGCCGATGATGCCGTGCACGGTGGGGCCGAAGCACATGGAGTAGCCGAAGGTGAACCACAGCACGGTGGTCCAGCCCATGGACACGAAGCTCTGGATCATGATGCCGAGCACGTTCTTGCGGCCGCAGAGGCCGCCGTAGAAGAACGCCAGGCCCGGCGTCATGAGCATGACGAGGCTGGCGCAAAGGATCATGAATCCTGTGTTGCCAGTGTTGATTTGAGGTAGCACGTGACCTCCTGGGGAGCGGGGATGGGAGAAGGGGTTGGCCCGGGCACGGCCCCGCCCGGGGGCGCGCCACGCGCGCTCCCGAAGGGCAGGGGCCGTCCCTGCGGTTGAAATGAGGACATAAAGACGGTGATATGAAGACCGCCTTCTCGGGTATAAAGATTGCGTAAAAAAGTGCCTCCGGGGCTTACGGATGCCCCGTGGGTGTGAGGAAAATCACAGGGTTCCCGTTCATTCCATCCCCGCACCGGCACCCGGCTTCCATAAGTGGAAATTTATACCCCGGGCCCTTCCTTCGGTGCCCAGGCCCGGTGCGGGGCGGCCGGGCCCCTGTGACATCATGGGCTGACCCGCCGCCCAGGAGAGACCTCCCTTGACCATGGATTCCAGCCCCGCCCCCGGCCCCATCGTGGTGGCCCTGGGCTCGGACGCGCGCAGCCTCCGGCTGGTGCACGCCGGGTTCCGCCTGGCGCGGGAGCAGGGCCGGCCCTGGGTGGTGGCCCACGTGGACGTGCCGGGGTGGGAAACCCCCGAGGAGGCGGACCTGGCCCGGGTCTGGCTGCAGGAGGCCCAGGAGCTGGGCGCCGAGGCGCTCTGGCTGAAAGGGTCCACGGTGGTGGCGGGCCTGCTCGCGCTGGCGCGCAAGCGCGGGCCGTCCCTCATCGTCATGGGGGTGACCCGGGCCCGGGGACCCTGGGACCGGCTTGAGAGCTCGCGGGCCAAGGAGATGCTCGGACGCCACCTGGACGTGCGCATCCTGCCGATCCCGCTGGATTCCGCGCCGCCGGTGGCCTTCGCCTGGAGGAACCTGGGGGACCTGGCGGGCATCGCCGCGGCGGTGGCGGTGATCCTTGCGATGGCCGGGCTCTTCGCCGCCGCGCTGGCGCAGGTGCTGGGCTTCGCCGCCCTGCCGGCGGTCTTCGCCCTGGCGCTGGCCTTCGTCCTGCACCGCTGGGGCCGGCCCGTGGCGGCGGTGGCCACCCTGGCCTCCTTCATCCTGCACATCCTCCTCCTCAACCGGCTTTCCGGAGCGGATCCGGCCTCGGCCTGGCCCCGTTTCGTGGCCTTCGCCGCCGTGGTGCTGGGCGCCCAGGGGCTGGTGGACCTGGTGGGCCAGCTGCGGCAGGAGACCCGCCTGGGCCGGCGCCGGGAGGCGGAGACGGTGCTGCTCATGCTCCTGGGGCGGGGCCTGGCCCGGTGCGCCACCGCCCGCGAGGTGGCCGAGGCCCTGGTGCGGCGCCTGGGAAGCGCCTTCCAGGCGGAGGCGTGGGTGCTGCTGCCGGCGGAGGGGGATGAGTGGATCCGGCTGCCGGAGGGCGACGGCGCCCCGCCCTGTGCGCCCCCCTCAGAGCTCCTTCCGGAATCCGGCGCGGGCGCCACGCGCGAGGATCCCCTGGAGCCCTACTTCCAGGCGCCCTGCTCGTACGTGCCCCTCGCGGGCACGGGCGGCACGGAGGGCCTCCTCCAGATCCGCCCCGCCTCCAGGGGCCGCGTGCCCCAGGAGCGCTGGGGTCTTCTCCAGGCGTTCGCCGTGCAGGGCTCCCTGGCGCTGGAGCGCATCCGGGCCATGGAGACCGCCCATCGCATCCGGGTGGAGAACGAGACCGAGCGCATGCGCAGCACCCTCCTGGGGGCGGTCTCCCACGACCTGAGAACGCCACTTGCGGCCATCCAGGGCGCGGCCACGAGCCTGCTGCTGCCCGAAGGAGCCCTGCCCGAGGCCTCCCGCCGCGACCTGCTCGTGATGATCCGGGAGGAGAGCGAGCGGCTCACGCGCCTCCTGGGGAACGTGCTGGACCTCACGCGGCTGGAGAGCGGGATCATCCGGGTGCGCAAGGAGTGGCAGCCCCTGGACGAGGTGGTGGGCTCGACCCTCGTGCGCCTGGAGCGCCAGGGGCCGGTGCCCGTGCGGGTCCTCATGCCCGATGACCTCCCTCCGGTGCCGCTGGACGGGGGCCTGATGGAGCAGGTGCTCGAGAACCTCCTCGTCAACGCGCGGCTCCACGCCGGGGACGGCGAGGTGCTGCTGGAGGCCTGGGCGGGGCCGGATTCCATGGAGCTGGCGGTGTCGGATCGGGGTCCCGGCGTCCGGGCCGGATTCCACGCGAAGGTCTTCGAGAAGTTCTTCCGCATGCCCGGCCAGCTCCGGGACGGCGGCGCGGGCCTGGGCCTGGCCATCTGCGAGGCCATCGTGAAGGCCCACGGAGGAAGCATCTGGGTGGAGGACCGCGAGGGCGGCGGGGCCCGTTTCCGCATCAGCCTTCCCCAGGACGCCCCTCCCCCCCTCCTGTCCGAACCCGAACCCGTGCCGCCGGAGCCCGTCCCGTGACGAATCCCCTGATCCTGATCATCGAGGACGAGGCGCCCCTGCGGCGCTTCCTGGTGCCGACCCTCTCCACCCAGGGCTACCAGGTGGACGTGGCCTCCACCGGGGCGGAAGGCCTCGCCCTGGCCCGCAGCTACAACCCGGACATCATCCTGCTGGACCTGGGGCTGCCCGACCGGGACGGCCTGGAGGTGCTCCGGGACCTGCGCGACTGGAGCCGGAAGCCGATCCTCGTCATCTCGGCGCGCCACCAGGAGAAGGACAAGGTCGGCGCCCTGGACCTGGGCGCGGACGACTACCTCACCAAGCCCTTCGGCGCAGCCGAGCTGTTGGCGCGCATCCGCGTGGCTCTGCGCCACGCGGTCCGGCCCGGGCGGGAGACGCCGGTCCTGACCTTCGGCTCCCTTTGCCTGGACCTGGAGAAGCGAGAGGTGGCCATGGACGGGGCGCCCGTCAAGCTCACACCCCTTGAATACCGGCTCCTGGAAGCCCTGGCGCGCAGGGCCGGGAAGGTGGTGACCCACGCCCAGCTCCTCAATGATGTGTGGGGCCCCACGGGCGAGGGCCAGACGCACTACCTGCGAATCTACATGGGAACCCTCCGCCGCAAGATCGAACCCGACCCGACGCGGCCGCGCTACCTGCTCACGGAGCCCAGTGTCGGCTACCGGCTGAACGTGGATTGAGGTCCCGGCGCAAACGGAATGGCATTTTCATGATTCCCGGGTCGCACCCGGTGGGGCGGGGTGGAGAAAGCCGTGACCAACGGGTCGAGGCGGCCCCGGGGGGCGGTCATGGGAATGAATGGTGACCGGAGGCTGCAAACCCGGTGTCCGGTCGTGATCCCCGGTGGGGCCCGGGGACGGCGAAATTCGGGTCATTAATGAAATAACTTATTAAATCAGTATGATAATTGGCTAAAGGTATTCATTTTGAATGTTAACCATCAGAAAGATGTTGAGTTTTTTAGGGCCCGGGCCGATAAAGGAGGGGCTGCATGGGGCGGGGCGCCATGGGTAATGTTTCATACATACTGTCGCCGGGTGCGCTTTACACGCTCCTGGGGGGGTGTGGCCTCGCCTTCCTGGCGCTCATCCCGGCCCTTCCGGGGAAGGGCCCCTACTTTGTGCATTCGGCGCTGGTGCTGTCCTTCAACATCGCCACCATCGCCCTGGCGCTGGCCAAGGCCCGGGATCTCCCGGAGGAGCGCACCGGATGGCGGCTCTTCGCGGCGGGGGTGGGGGTCTCCTGGCTGGGCAACGCCCTGTGGCTGGGTCTGCCCCTGGCCCCCGGGGCCGACGCGGCCATGAGGGCCGTGGCGTTCGTGGCCACGCCCCTTTCGTCCGCCATCCTGGGCCTGGCGGTGTGGAGCTGGCCCTGGCGGGGACGCCACGGCCACCCGGAACTCCACGTCCTGGGCAGCCTCGTGTTCTGCCTGTCGTTCCTTCTGCTGCCCTGGATCGGGGGCGCCTGGGGTCCCGCCGCGGGGGGCGGTTCCCCGCTCCGCACGTTCGTGATCACGCTCTCTTCCCGGCTGGTGCTGGCGGGAGGCATCGCGTCCTTCCTGGTGGCCGGGGATCCCCGGCGCCTGAGGGGCCCGCTGGGGTGGCTGCTGCTCAACAGCTGCCTGCTTTTCGTGCAGGGCGCCTTCCTGTCGCATTCCGTCGCGCGCCTTGACGTGGTCGCCAGGTCACCCTGGTTCGCGCTCACGCCCCTCATCACGGGCGCCCTCTTCATGGCCACGTACACGCGGCGGCCCGCGGAGGTCCCCGCCGTGGACGCGGGACAGGAGAGCCGCCTCACCGGCCTGCTGCTGCACGTCCCATTCCTGGCCGTCACCTCCCTCGTCATCGTGACCACCATCAAGGGACAGGCGCCGGGACCGGCGGTGCTGCTGGTCTTCCTGCTCATGACCACGGTGCTGGTGCTGCGCCAGTTCCTCCTGCAGGAGCATCTGGCGGCCTCCCACCGGGAGATGGAGGCGCGGGTGCGCAGCCGCACCCTCGAGCTGGAGCGCATGCAGGATGTGGTGCTGCTCAACGAGCGCCTGAACGCGGTGGTGGTGCTGGGCGCGGGGCTGGTGCACGACCTGAACAAGGGCCTGGGCTCGATCCTGTCGGCGGCGGAGGTGCTGCGGATGGAGCTGGAGCGGCGGATGAAGGTCTCCGGATTCGCCGTGGAGGCCATCATCGAGGCCGTGGAACGCTCGGCGGTTCTCTCCTCGCGGGTGATGGACTTCTCCCGCCAGTTGCAGGAGGAAGGGGAGGTGCGGGACCTGCGCCGCGAGCTGGGGGCCCTGGAAGGCATCCTCAGGCTCCTGGTCCCCGGCGATGTCCACCTGCTCCTGCAGCCCGGGCGCGAGCCCGCGCCGGTGCGCATCCACACCGAGGACCTCAAGCAGATCCTCCTGAACCTGGTGGCCAACGCCCGGGACGCCATGCCCGCGGGCGGGACGATCCGCGTGGCGGTGGGCAAGGAGAGCCTCACCGGCGAGACCTACCTGGACGTGGAGGACACCGGCGTCGGCATTCCCGAGGAGAACCGTGCCAGGATGTTCGAACCCTTCTTCACCACGAAGGACCCCGGCACCGCGACGGGCCTGGGGCTGGCCTCCGTGAAGGCCCTCCTGGAACGGGTCCAGGGGCGGGTGGAGGTGAGCTCGTCCATGGGCGCGGGCACCCGTTTCCGGCTGCTCTTCCCCGCCGCGGCGGCGCACGCCTAGCGCAGCTCGACCTTTCCGATTTCCACGAACGTCTCCAGGGGATCCACCAGGAGCGCGTCCCGCACCCTCGCGTCCAGCAGGTAGGTGTGGTCGTCCGGGGTGCGCACCGGGTCGCCCAGGGGATCGAACACGTGGTTGCCGGCGCCCGCGAAGGTCTCCAGGGGGTGTTCCGAGGCGCTCACGCAGCATCCCACCGTGAACACGCCGTTCTCGATGGCCCGCGCCTGCAGGAGGGCGCTCCACACGTGGTCGCGCCGCCAGGGCCACCACGCGGGGACCACCAGCGCGTCGCACCGGGTGCCCAGACGCAGGGCCCTGGCCTGCTCGGGAAAGCGCAGGTCGTTGCAGTTGAGCAGGCCCAGGGTCCAGTCGCGGAACCGCACCGCCACGTAGCGATCGCCGGGCTCCCAGATGCTGTCCTCGCCGTTGGGGCGGAAGAGGTGGACCTTGTCGTAGCGGGCCCGTTCATCCCCGCCTTCCCAGAAGGTGAGGCGGTTGCGCCGCTCCTCCGTGAGGGATCCGAAGACGAAGCCCGTGCGGGGGTGGTCCCCCGAGATCCGCCGGAACCGCCCGCGGGCAAGGACGGGATCCAGGGTGCGCCGGTAGCCGTGGAGGAATCCCTCGGGAAACACCACCAGGTCGGCGCCGCCGGCGGCGGCGCGGTCCGCCTCCTCCTCCATGCGGACGAGGTTGGATTCCACGTCCATGCACACGAACCGGGACAGGTGGATCCTCATCGTCGCTCCCCGCATTGACAGGCCCGGAAGGCCGCCACCATCATGATACGTGAGGTGATCCTTGAATCGCGCGGCACGGTACCTTCTTCCCGGCCTCGTGGCCGGCGTGCTGGGCGCGCAGGTCCACGGGGTCCGCACCGCCGATCTCGACCCCTCGACGCCGCCGTGCGCGGATTTCTACCGGTACGCCAACGGCGGCCGGATCCGGGCGGAGGCCGCGCCTGCGGACCGTCTTGCCGGGGGCGCCCTGGGCGAGGTGGCCGAGCGCGCCGGTTCGGTGCTGCGCGAGGTGCTGGAGGACGCCGCGGCGTCCCGGGCCCCCGAGGGCACCGTCCCGCGGCAGCTGGGCGACTTCTTCGCGTCGGGCATGGACACCGCCGCCATCGCCCGCGCGGGGCTGGCGCCCCTGCGGGAGGGCCTTGCCCGCATCGATGGCGTGCGGGACCTTTCCGGGGTGGGGCGGGAGGTGGCGCGGCTCCACCTCGCGGGGGCCGGGGCCGCCTTCCTCCTCACGGTGGGTCCGGACGGGGCGCACCCCCCGGCGCACCTGGCGCACCTGGCCCCGGGCGGCCTGGGGATGGCCAGCCGCGACGCGTACCTGGGCGAGGGGAACCGCGGAGCGCGGGCCGCCTACCTGGACTACCTGGCGCGCCTGTTCACCCTCGCGGGCGAGACGCCCGCCCTGGCGCGGGCCCATGCCGCCATCGCGTTCGACCTGGAGCGGGGTCTGGCCGGGGTTTCCCGGCCCCCCGCCGCGTCGGGCCTCCGCATCTCCCGGGAGGACCTCCTCCGCCTGGCGCCCGGTTTCCCCTGGCAGGCCTATTTCGAGGCCGCGGGGCTGGACGCCTGCAAGGCGTTCGGGGTGTGCGACCCGGGATTTCTCGCGGGCCTTGGGGCCCTGGCGGCCGCCACGCCCGCCCCGCAGTGGCGCATCTACCTCAAGGCGCGCCTGCTGGACGCCAGCGCCCCGTACCTGGGCGAGGCCTTCGAGGAGGCCTCTTGGCGCTTCCACGGCGCCGGGAGGCCTGCCATCCCGCGGTGGCGGCGGGTGCTGGCGGCCACGGACGCCGCCCTGGGCTCGGCCCTGGGGCAGATGTACGTGGCCCGGACCTTCGCGCCCCGATCCCGGTCCCGGGCCCAGGCCCTGGCGGCCGGGGTGCGCGATGCGCTCCGGATGGGGATCCAGGGGCGGGCCGACCTGGACCCTCGCGTGCGCGATGCGGCCCTGGCGAGGCTGGACGCGCTGACGATGAAGGTGGGCTACCCCGACGCGTTCCCCGACGATCCCGCCCTGCGGGTGAACCGCGCCGACTACCTCGGCAACGTCCAGCGCGCCGCGGCTTCGGCCTTCCGCGCCCGGGCGGCCCTCCTGGGACGCCCGGTGGACCCCTCCCGCTGGCCGGTCTCCCCCGCCGCCGTGACGCTCCGGTACGAGGCGGGCCCCAACGAGCTGGTGGTGCCCGCGGGCATCCTGCAGCCGCCCCTATTTGACGCCCGGGCCGATGACGCGGCGAACCTCAAGGGCATCGGGGTCCTCATGGCCCGGGAACTCACCCGGGACGGGGCCTTCCCCGGCCCGGGCGGCCTGGAGGGCGACTTCACGGCGCCCCCCGGTCAACGCCAGGCCAGGCCCATGGCCCCCACGGCCACCAGGCAGGCCCCGACCCACTGACGGCCGGTGGGGCGCTCCCCCAGGGCCTTGGCGAAGAGCACCGCGAAAACCACCGAGGTGTTGCGAAGGGTGGCCACGAAACCCACGCCGCCCAGGGCCAGGGCCTGGAGGTAGAGCAGGAAGCTGGCGGTGCACAGGAGGCCGGCCCCCAGAACCAGGGCCCGCTGGGAGGAGAAGGCCCCCGGGCGCGGGAGTCCCCGCGCCAGCACCAGGATGGGAAGGCTGACGGCCATGGAGGTGGCATAGAGCGGCAGGGCCTGCGCACCCCCGGCGAGGCTGAGCTTGTAGCACAGGGTGTAGCCCGCGATGGCCGCCCCCACCGCGGCGGCCCAGGCGAGGCCGCGCCTGTCCGCGCCCCGGCCGGGGACGAGGCCCATGAACGCGAGGCCCAGTCCCACGGCGCCCACCGCCACGGCGGACGTGAGGCGCAGGGATTCCCCCAGGAGGAGGAGCGAGACGGGCCACACCAGCAGGAGGGAACCCCCGCGCATCCAGGTGTAGCTCCACCCCAGCGGCGAGGTCCCCAGGGCCCGGGCGAGGGCGAGGAAGTAGAGCCCCTCGAAGACGCCCGCGCCCAGCCCCCAGGCCAGGGACGCGCCCGTGGGGAAGGCCGGGCCCGGCAGGAGGACCGAGGCGGCCCCGGTAGCCAGGAACGAGATCGCCAGGATGCCCAGGGAGGCGGCTTCGATGTCGGCGGCCCGCTTGAGCAGCGCGTTCCACAGGGCGTGGAGCAGGGCCGACGTCAGGACCAGGACCGCCAACAACATGGGGTCTCCCTAGGGCCGCATCACCAGGGTCAGGGTCCCCACGGAACGGCCCTTCATGGGCCCGTCCAGGGGCCGGTGGAAGCCGGCCTGGATGCGCATGCGCCGAAGGAACTCCTCGCCGGCGGCGCCCAGGGGGTTCTCCAGGGTGAACTCCAGGCCCGCCACCCGGGTGAAGGGGGGCCGCCCCGGGCCCGGGGCCCACAGGGCGGTGCCCTCGAGGTAGGCGCGCAGGGCGCCGCCGGCCTCCCCCCGCCAGCGGAGGAACCGGTCCCCCGTGGCCAGGCGCGAGGGCAGGGCGGCCTGCTCCACCCGGTCGCAATCCAGGCTCGCGGGCAGGAGGCTGGTGGCGGTGCCGCCCAGGTGGAAGGCCTCGCCCCCGGCGCCGCCCTGGACGATCCGGCCCCCGGAGGTCCGCAGGGTCACGGGGACCACGGGGTTCTCCAGGCGCAGGGCCACCTCGGCCCGCAGGAGGTTCCACCGGTTCCCGGAGGTCGTCCCGGGGAACCACTGGAGGTTCGGACGCAGGGCGACGCCCCAGTCGCCCCGGGCCCACAGGGCCTCCATGCCGGCCCGGAGGCCCAGGAGGCTCCGGGTGCGGGCCGGGCCGGAATCCAGGGGCTCCACCCGCTCGGAGGCGGCCACGGGGCTGAACCAGAAGGGCACCTCCCCCCGGTCTTCCCAGGTGAAGGACAGCTCGGCGCCCTGGCGCCGGGTGTCCCCGGCGGCCGGCACGAAGCGCTGGCGGGAGGGGCGGGCCGTGACACTGAAGAGGGTGAACGCCGGCTGCCAGGCCCACGCCGCGCTGCTGAAGCCGGCCATGGCGCCCCGGGGCCCCGCGTCGTCCCCGAAGCCCGCCAGGGCCTGCCAGGAAAGGCGTCCCAGGAGGTCGGCTCCGGAAAGGCCCACCTGCCAGGCGGTGCCCGAGGGGGCGATGGTGGCGCCTGACGCCACCTGGATCCAGGCGTTGGACGCGGCATGGTAGGGGGTCGTGGGGAGCGGGCCCGCCACGCGGGGCAGGGCGGCGGGTTCGGCGGGAGGGGGCAGGACGGTGTCCGTGGTGAGGAACCGGGGTTCGGGCGCTGGCGCGGAACCGAGGGGGGGCAGGGCCAGGTCCAGCCGCCGGATCTCCATGCCCCGGGCGTCCAGGGTGGTGAAGAAGAGGGTCTTCCCGTCCGGGCTGGGGGCGGGGTTCCAGGCGCCGCCCACCGTGCGGGTCATGGCCTGGGCGGCCTGGAAGGCCGGGACGCCGCCTTCCCGGGTGAAGGGCACCTTCACCACCTCCACGCCGCCGTCCACCTCGCAGCCGGCCCACAGGAGGCCCCTGGCCTCGTCCAGGAAGGCCTTGCCCACGGCCTGCCCCGGCAGGGGGACGCGCCGTCCTTCCAGTTCCAGGACCCAGGTGGCGCCGCGGTGCACCGGCTCCAGGGTGCGCCATCGGGCCGGGGGCAGGGTCGCGGGCGCGCGGTCCACGCCCGCCCCGGGGCGCCAAAGGGCGGGACGCGGGCGGAGGGTCCCCTCCGGATCGGCGCGCTTGAGCTGGAACCGCACGGTGGCGTCGTCGACCCACTCCGCCCCGTGGGGGGTGCGGTGGTCCAGGGCGGGCAGGACGGCCGCGGGGGTGCGCGCGGGGCTCTCCGGGGCCACGTCCTTCACGAAGTTGAGGGGATCGGCCTTGGGGAGCTTGGCGGCCTTGGCGGGCTTTGAGGCGGTGTCCGGATCCCGCAGCTTCCAGATTCGCAGGCCGGACTGGCCCCGGGCCGCCAGCGACGCCAGGAGCCGGGTCCCGTCGGGGCTCACCGCCAGGTCGCGCAGGCCGCCTCCGCTGCGCAGGAACAGTTCGCCTTCCCGGAGCCCCTGGGCCTTCAGCCGGAGTTCCCACTCAAGGGCGTCGTGGGCCGCCTCGGCCTGGAAGCGCTGGTATCCGTCCACCGCGGAAAAGCCGAACGTCGCCAGGAACGCCTCGTCGAACGACCGGTTGCGCCGGGAGGCCAAGTGCTTCCACAGGTTCTTCAGGACTTCGGGCTGGGCGGGGCGCTGCCGTTCCAGCCACTCCAGGTAGGCGGAGCCGACCTGGTAGGCCATGTTGCCGCCCAGGAAGCCCTGGGTGCCGTCCAGCGCCCAATAGGATGGGAGCTTTCCCGCCCGCGCCCACTGGCGGATCAGGGTGGCCCGGAGCGCGCTGTGGGGGCGGCCCGTACCGGTGATCCGGCCTTCGGCGAGGGTCGCGAAGCCCTCGGTGATCCAGCGGGGGCACTTCAGGACCAGGGGGCCGATGGGCAGGCCGTAGAGGTTGTCCAGGACGGTCCGCGCCCGGGCGGGGCGCAGGAGGTGGTGGATGTGGGTCATTTCATGGCTTACCAATTCTTCCGTCCAGGTGCCGAAGGCGTTGCCGTGGAGGTCGTCGCTTCGGGGCTCCGTGGCCCACAGGACCACGTAGGGGTAGGGCAGGAGAGGCAGGGCCATGCCGTTGGGCTCGCCCATGGGATCCACCAGGAGCACCTGGACGGGGCGGGGGCTTTCATACCCCACCAGCGCGACGACCTGCGCGTGGATGCCCTCGATGCGCGAGCCCACGTCCTGGGCCCAGTCCGACAGGAACGGCGGGTAGTGGATCCGGTAGTGGGCGGTGGAGAGGGTGCGCCAAGCGGCATGGGGGGCCTGGGTGCCGGCCGCGGTGGCCGGCATCGCGGCCAGGAGGGTCAGGGCGGGGGGAACGAAGGCGCGAAGGCGGGCTGGGTCCATGGGCGGCATCCTTGTCGCCCTCCAGACTACCTGCGCCGGGGTTCCGGTTCAGTACATCTGGTACCAGGCGAGGGCGCCGGTGTTCCCGGAGATGGCCACCTTCGCGCGCTCCCAGGGACAGGTGAACACGTAGACGAGCTCATCGGGATAGCCTTGGCCATCGGGCCGCTTCGTTTCCACCTGGGAGAACCCCCGCACGTAGCCGTTGGCGTTCAGGCTGGCGATGGCCGCGTCCAGGCTCAGGGCGACCCAGGTGAACTCCATGGACTTGCATCCCGGAATGGGGGGCGTGGACAGGAAGAAATCCGAGAAGACGCCCTTGGTGCACTTGACGCTCGCGGAGCGGGGCCGGGGCAGGACGGAACCCGCCTCCTCGGGCACCTGGTACAGGGCCTGGTAGAACAGGGTCCAGCGCTGGACGTCGCTGGCCTTGGACATGAGGAAGGCGGGGTTGCCGCCGCTGTCGCCCCGCACCAGGCGAAGGTCCAGCGTCGCGGGGGTATGGGTGCCCTGGAGGCCGTGGGAGGCGTAGCGCTTGGCCGCGGACGCCAGGCTGTTCAGATCGACGGCGCCCTGGGCGGCGAGGGTGCCCGCGGCGCATAGAAGTACCATGGCTGGTTTTGAATTGAACATGACATCTCCCGTGTGGAACGATTAAATGCGGGTTCCATGTCGCTTGGAGGCAAGCGACATGGAACCCTTGCCCATGGGTTGTGGCAATGGATGACTCTAAAAGCGTGTGTAAAAAAGGAAAGATGGGCCAAGGCGGGGGGTGGCGAATGACCCGTGCACAGTGGTGTTGTCGATCGGCACTGATAATTCTAGTCGCCTGTGCCGGCTCTGCAAGACATCTTTTTAGCTGATTCATTTAAAACAAAATAAACATCAATTAAATGTCAAGCCACCGTTTCAAGATCCCTTGGCTTGGAATCCAAAGAGAGCTTCCGGGCACTGTTCACCACCACGCTGATGCTTGAAGCCATCATGGCCGTTGCGGCAAGGATCGGATGGATGTGACCGGTGAGCGCCAGAGGGACGAGCATGGCGTTGTAGACCAGGGCCCACCCGAGGTTCTGGCGAACCCGGCGCATGGCGAGGCGGGCGAGTGCCAGGAACACGGGTATCCGGCGCAGGTCGCGGTGCACCAGCACCAGGCCCGCCGTTTCCAGCGCCACGCCGGCGCCGCTTCCCATGGCGATGCCCAGGTCCGCCTGGGAGAGCGCGACGGCATCGTTCACGCCATCGCCGGCCATGGCGGCGGGTCCGATGTTCTGTTGGATCCACGCAAGTTTCTCACCCTTTTCGATCGGTAGGGCTCCGGCCACCACGCGGTCCGGGGGAATGCCCACCCGCGCGGCCACCGCGAGGCAGGCCTCGGGGCGGTCGCCGCTCACCAGCCAGCAGTCGATCCCCATGCGCCGCAGGGCGGCGACGGCGGCGGGGGCCTCGGGGCGCAGGCTGTCGCCCAGGCCCCACAGGGCCAGGGCCGTGCCGCCACGGGCCACCATCACCAGGGACCCTTCCAGGCCGTCCCCGGACCACCAGGCCTCGGGCGCGGCCACGCCCTGGGCCCGCAGCCAGGAGGGGCGGCCCACCAGGACGGGTTCGCCCCCGAGGGTGCCCGTGACGCCCAGACCGGGGTGGTTGACGCGGTCCTCCACCCGGGGAAGGGCGGGGCCCCCGGCCAGGGCGCGGGTGGCCCCTTCCCGGAAGATGCGCTCGGCCAGCGGGTGGACGGAGATCTCCTCCAGGGCCGCGGCCAGGGCCAGGGCCTCGTCTGCGGGCGCGGCGAGGCGGGCCCCGGTGAAGTCGAGCCGGCCTGTGGTGAGCGTCCCGGTCTTGTCCAGGACCAGCGCCTTGATGCCGCGCGCCTTCTCCAGGACCTCGCCGCCCTTGAGGAGGATGCCCCGCCTCGCGCACTCGGCCACGGCGGCCACCAGCACCATGGGCGTGGCCAGGCCCAGGGCGCAGGGGCAGGCCACCACCAGCACGGCGACGCCGGCCATGAGGGCCTGGACGGCCGTGGCGGCGCGGGCGTAGGCCACGAACCCTGCCAGGAGGGAGAGGGCGATGACCACCGGCATGAACACGGCCGCGATGCGGTCCGCGAGGAGCTGGATGGGGGCGCGGGCCGCCAGGGTGCGCCGCACGCGCTGGACGATCTGTGCGAGCCGGGTGTCGGCGCCCACGGCCACGGCCTCCAGTTCCACGGTGCCCGAGGCCAGCAGGGTCCCGGCGAAGGCCATGCCTCCCGGTCCCAGGGCCTCGGGGAGGGACTCTCCGGTGAGGGACGACGTGTCGGCCCATCCCTCGCCCTCCGCCACCCGCCCGTCCACGGGGATCCGGTTGCCCTGGCGGACCCGCACGCGGTCCCCCTGGGCCACCTGGTCCAGGGCCTTCTCCTGCCAGACACCGTCCACGAGCACCTCGGCGCTGGGCGCCGAGAGCTGCAGGAGGCCGGCCACGGCCCTGCGGGCCTTGCGCCGGGCGCCGCCCTCGATGGCGCGGCCCACCACCAGCAGCGACACCAGCATGGAGGCCGTGTCGAAGTACACGTGGTGGGTGTGGAGCACCAGGGCGGAGTAGAGACTCACCACGAAGGCCAGCAGGGCGCCGAAGCCCACCAGGCTGTCGGTGTTGGGCGAACCGAGCCGGATGCGGCGCCAGCCGGTGACCATGATGGGCCAGCCGCAGTAGAGCAGCACCGGAAGCGCCGCCAGGCCCGTGGTGAGCGTGAAGGCGTCCCGCACGGTGAGGGGGAGGGGATCGGGGTCGTAGATCCGCTCCATGAACACCAGGTCCGCCAGCCAGCGCGCGCCGGTGTCGTGGGCGAAGGCGGCGTACATGACCATGGCGTTCATCATGGCGTTGGCGCCCAGGACGATGGCCAGGACGAGACGCAGGGGGCCGTGGACGCCGGCGTCGTGCGCCTCCTCGGGATCCAGGGGGCTCTGCTCGTGGGCCGGGAAGCCGTGGCGAGCGCAGTGGTCGGCGATGGCCTCCTTGGTGACCCGCCCCGGGGCGTAGAGCACCTGGGCGACCTCGGAGACGGTCTCGACCGTGGCCTTCACCACGCCGGGGCGGGACTGGAGGATGCCCTCCACCAGGGGGGCGCAGGCCGCGCAGGCGATGCCGTCGACCTTGAGCCAGAGCTCCAGGTAGGGCCCCGGGGGCAGTTCAGCGTCCCCGTCGGTTTCGCCCTTGAAGCGCGGCCCCATCCGCCGGGCCTCCTCGGGGCCCAGGATGCCGTACACGGTGGCGCAGCCTGGGCAGCAGAATTCCAGCGTGCCGCCCTCCAGGTGCCGGACCGTCCGGGTCTCGGCGATGGGGGAGAGGCAGAGGTCGCAGTGGGCTTTCACTCGGTCTTGAGGCTCTTGGCCAGGAGCTGCGTGCGGATGAAGGCGTCCAGGTCGCCGTCCAGGACCTTCTGGGTCTGGCTGGTCTCCTCGAGGGTGCGGTGGTCCTTGACCATCTGGTAGGGGGCCAGCACGTAGCTGCGGATCTGGGATCCCCAGGCCACGTCCGACTTCTCGCCGGAGGCCTGGGCCACCTTCTCCTCGAACTTTCGCCGTTCCAGCTCGTAGAGGCGGCCCTTGAGGACCTTCAGGGCGGTGGCGCGGTTCTGGATCTGGCTGCGCTCGTTCTGGCAGCTCACCACAAGGCCCGTGGGCAGGTGGGTGAAGCGAACGGCGCTCTCGGTGCGGTTCACGTGCTGGCCGCCGGCGCCGCTGGCGCGGAACACGTCCACCCGCAGGTCCTTCTCGGGGATCTCGATCTCGATGGTGTCGTCCAGCTCGGGGCTGACGTAGACCGCGGCGAAGCTGGTGTGCCTGCGCTTGGCCGCGTCGAAGGGGGAGATGCGCACCAGACGGTGCACGCCGGCCTCGGCCCGCAGGTAGCCGTAGGCGTAGGGGGCCGACACCAGGACGGTGGCGCCCTTGATGCCGGCCTCGTCCCCGTCCTGGTAGTCGAGCATCTCGGTCTTCCAGCCCTTGGCCTCGCAGTACCGCAGGTACATGCGCAGGAGCATGGCGGCCCAGTCGCAGCTCTCGGTGCCGCCGGCGCCCGGGGCGATGGCCACGATGGCGTTGTTGGCGTCCAGTTCCCCGGAGAGCATCATGCGCAGTTCAGCGTCCTCGATGAGGCGCCGCAGGTCCCCTTCCAGGGACTCGGCCTCCAGGAGCATGTCGGCGTCGTCCCGGGCCAGCTCCAGGGCCGTGTCCAGGTCGTCCAGGCCGCCCCCGAGCCGCTTGGCCAGGGACACCTCGTCCTGGAGGACGCCGCGCTTCTTGAGGATGGGCTTGGCGGCCTCCGGGTTGTCCCAGAAGCCCGGGGCAGCCGTCTGCTCTTCCAACTGCTCGAGTTCGAGGAGTTGGCGGTCGGGGTCCAGGTGCCGGCGCAGCTGCGCCACCCGGGGTTCCAGTTCGTTCTTCGCTCTGACGAGGCTTTCGAAGTCCATCCCCCCATCGTAGCCGTTCCCGGGCCCCTTCCGAAACCTGGGGGGCCAAGTTCCGTGAATCCCAAGGTATCCTCATGGGATGCCGGAGAACCTTTCCATCCTGCCCGAGGACATGGAGCCCACCGCGAGGGGGTTCCTGACCGGGCATGGGGGCACCCCGCTGGCCTGGGCGCGGTGGGACCACCCCGACCCCCGGGGCCGGGTGGTGATCGCCCCGGGATACGGGGAGCACGGGGAGCGGTACCGGCACACCGCCAAGTGGCTGCACCGCACCGGCTGGTCCGTCACCGCCATGGACCACCAGGGCTTCGGCCGCAGCGGCGGGGTCCGGGGCGACGCCCGGGGCATCAAGGCCCCGGTGGAGGACCTGGCCCTGGTTCTTCGCCAGGAGCGGCTGAACGACACCCTGAGCCGGGGATCCCTGCGGCCCGTGTGGCCCCAGGTGCTGCTCGGGCACAGTTTCGGGGGCCTGGTGGGGCTGCTGGTCCTGCTCTGGCACCCGGACGCCCTGGACGGCCTCATCGCCTCCAGCCCCGCGGTCGTGCTGCGGGAGATCCCCCTGCCTATGCGGATCCTGCAGAAGGTCCTGCTGTACACCGCCCCCCACCGGCCCCTGGACATCAAGGGGGACAAGACCCAGGTCTGCTCCGACCCCGTGCTGGTGCAGCGCTACTGGGACGACCCCCTCTGCCACCACCTCATCACCGCGGCCTTCCTGGACGCCATGGAGGAGGGGAGGCGGGAGATCCTGCCCATGGGGGCCGAACTGGACCGCCCCATCCTCCTCCTGGAGGCCGGCCAGGACACCATCGCCGACCCCGACGCGGCCGACGCGCTGTGGAGGGCCGTGCCTCCGGAGCGGCTGGAGCGGCACCGGCTTCCGGGCTTCCTGCACGAGGTCTTCCACGATCTGCGCCGGAGCGATGCGGAACGCATCACGGAGGATTGGCTGGCCAAGGTTTTTCCCGCCAACGCAGGAACCAATGCCCTCCCTGCCGCCATGTTGAATTGAGAAACCAAAGGAATTCCATGAACCTCACCCGAACGCTTCCCACTCTCGCCTGCGGCGTCCTGCTGATGGTCGGGGCGGCGGCCTGCCGCAAACCCAAGGCCAAGCCCGAGGCGGCCGTGGGCCAGACCGCAGCCCAGATCCTGGCCGAGGGCGAAATCTACCTGCAGAACGGCAAATGGGAAGAGGGCCGCAAGGTGCTGCGGGTCATCGAGGAGCGCCTGCCCTCCTCCAAGGAATTCCCCCTGGCCAAGCTCCTGATCGCCGACAGCTTCTTCTTCGGGTCGACCTCCACCTACCCCGAGGCCCTGGTGGAGTACCAGAGCTTCCTGAACTACTTCCCCCGCCATGAGCGCAGGGACTACGCCCTGTACCGCATCGCCCTCTGCCACTACGCGGTCATCGAGAACGCCGAGCGGGACCAGTCCGAGACCCGCAGGGCGCTGGAGGGCTTCCAGACCCTCCTGAAGGAGGCCCCGGGTTCCGCGTACGCCGTGGACGCCAAGTCCAAGATCACCCAGTGCTGGCGCCGCCTGGCGGAATCCGAGCTCATGGTGGGCATCTTCATGGTGAAGAACTACCAGTTCGCCCCCGCCGAGATGCGGCTCAAGTCGCTCATGGAGACCTACCCCGAGTACGTGGACCGGGAGCGGGCCTACTACTACCTGGGTGAGGCCATGCGCCAGCGCCCCGTCAGCACCGAGGTCATCAAGCAGTTCAACAAGGACTGGCTGGCCAAGGTCAAGAAGGAGGATGCCTCCAAGCTCACCAAGGAGGAGCTGAAGGAGTACACCAAGGCCTTCACGGACCTGGTGAAGGACGAACTGGCCAAGTACAAGGATGAGGCCAAGGGCTTCTACCAGAAGCTTGTTGAGAGCTACCCCGGCAGCGAATGGGCCGGACGCGCCAATGACCGGCTGCTGGAAATGGGCCAGACCGGCCGAAAGGAAGAACTGGACAGCTAGGGGACCTGGAGTCCCGCCAGCAGGTCCCCCAGTTCCCTGCGATCCAGGGGCTTCTGCAGGAAGCCCGCGATGCCCTGCGCCCGCAGGTGGGCGGGGGTGCCGGCCCGGGGCAGGCCGCTGACCAGGATGATGGGCACGCCCGGATCGATGGCGCGCAGTTCCGCGGCCAGGCCTTCCCCGGAGGACCCGGGCAGGACCATGTCCAGGATCACGGCCTTCAGGCCCGCGTGGTGGTCCGTGAAGTGGCGCAGGGCGGAATCGGCGTCGGCCACCGGGTGGACTTCGTAGCCCAGGGATTCCAGGGACAGGGCGGTGGCGGTGCGCACCAGGTCCTCGTCCTCCACCACCAGGATCCGGCCGGTGCCGACGGGAAGGGGCCCCGGGGCGGCGGCCTGGGCCTCCCGCACCCCGGCCTGGGCCAGGGGCAGGTAGAGGTGGAAGACGGTGCCTTTCCCCTCCCGGGATTCCACCGTGACCGCGCCCTTGTGGGAAGCCATCGTCCCGAAGACCGCCGCCAGGCCCAGACCGGTGCCCTTGCTGGCCTCCTTCGTGGTGAAGAAGGGATCGAAGATGTGGCTCAGGTTGGCCTCCGGGATGCCGCAGCCCTGGTCCGCCACCGTCACATGGAGGTGCTCCCCCGGCTCGAGCAGGAAGCTCCCCTGCGCGCAGGCGGGTCCTTCGATGGGCACCGTCTCGGTGGTGAAGGTCAGCAGGCCGCCCTCGGGCATGGCGTCCCGGGCGTTGACGGCCAGGTTGAGGAGGGCGCTCTGGATCTGGGTGGGGTCCCCCACCACCGTGGCGTCCGGGGCGAGGAACCGCTGCTCGATGCGGATCCGGCGGTCGATGGTGCGTTCCAGAAGGGTCACGGCCTCGTTGATGATGAGGTGAACATCCGTGGGGGTGGAGAGGATCTTGCCTTTGCGGGCGAAGGCCAGCAGCTGCCGGGTGAGCTGCCCCGCCCGGTCCGCCGCGGCCACGATGGTGCCCGCCAGCCGCGCCGGGCGTTCCCCGGGGGCTTCCTCCTGCAGGAGCTCCGCCGCCGAGCGGATGGCGGAGAGCATGTTGTTGAAGTCGTGGGCCACGCCCCCCGCCAGTTGCCCGAGGGCGTCCAGCTTCTGGGCCTGATGGAGCTTCATCTCCATTTCCCGGATGGCGGTCAGGTCCCGGACGATGACCATCAGCAGGTCGTCCTCCCGGTGACGGAACCCGGTGACGGTGATTTCGGTGTCGAACAGGGATCCGTCCGGACGCCGGCACTGCCATTTGGTGCGCTGCACCTGACCGGCCCGGGCGGCGGCGGCCAGGCGTTCGCCGTGGTCGCGGGAGTGGCTGCCGTCGGGCTGGCGGGTGGGGGCCAGGACCCAGGGCGGGTCCGCGGCCTGGAAGATCTGCAGGTACCGCGGATTGGAATCGATGACCTGGCCGCCGCGGAGGACCGCCACGGCCGCGGGCACGGCCTCGAACAGGGTGCGGAAGTAGGCTTCGCTGTTCCTCAGGTCCTCCTGGGCCTGCTCGGCCTGGGTGACGTCGTAGACGATGCCGACCATGCGCACGGCCTTGCCCGTGCCGTCCCGGAGGTTGCGGGCCGCGACGCGGACGTGGTGCAGGGACTGGTCCGGCCACCGGATCCGGAACTGGTTCAAATGGAGGCCTTCGGACGCCAGGGCCGTCTGGAAGTCCTGGACGATCCGGTCCCGGTCCCGGGCATCCACATGGTTCATCCAGGCGGCCCCGGGGGAGGGGAGGTCCTCCCTGCGCAGGCCCATGAGGCGGTACATGCCGTCGTCCCAGTGGAGCTGGCGCTGGGGCAGGTCCCAGTCGAAGATCCCGATGCCCGCGCCCTGGGCGGCGATGGCGAGCCGCTCCTGGAGCAGGATGGCGGAGCTGGCGGCCCTGCGGTCCCGCGCCAGCAGGATCAGGATGCCCACGCAGCCGGCCGCCAGGAGGGTGGCCACCACGGCGTTGATCTGCAGGTCCCGCCGCCACTGGGCCAGGGCGCGGGCCTTCGAATACCCCGCCACGGTGTAGAGCGTGGTGCCCGGCACCTGCCAGCCGGCCCAGATGTGGGGCTTGGTCTCGCCCATGGCGATCCCCTGGAACACGATGGGCCCCTTCCAGATGGAATCCAGCCGCCCCTCCGGGATGCGGGTGCCGATGGGCCCCGCCGGTGAGCGCGCGATGAGCTGGTGGTCCATGGCGTGCAGGGACAGCACCCACTGCGCCTGGTCCACCGCCACCATCACCGAGCCCAGGGTCTGGGTGTCCAGCGTGGCCACGATGATGCCCGCGAAGCGCCCCTGGGAATCCGTGACGCGCCGGGAGGGATAGACGCCCCAGCGCTTGGAGACCCGGCCCAGGAACGGATCGGACACCCTCGGCTCGTCCGCGATGGCGTCACGCTGTTCCTGGAAAAAGGGCCGGTCCGAGATGTTCACGGCCGGCAGGGGGTCGACGGTGGAGTCGTGGTACCAGCCGTCGCGGTCGATCACATGCAGCATGAGGACCTGCGGGATCTTGGCGGCCTGCTGGCGGAGGAAGGCCCGCATGGCCGCGGTCTTCCGCGGCCCGGCGGCGCCCCGGGCCAGTTCGTCCCCGTCCACGTGCTCCCGCACGTCCTGGAGGATGAGGTCCACCTCCTTGAGGATCTCCTGGACCCGGTGCGCCGTGGCCTGGGCCCGGTTGGCGGCGCGGGTGGAAATGAATTCAAGGGCCCTCTGCCGGCCCTGCACGAGCATCCAGGTCTGGAATCCCAGGGCCAGAAACAGGGTGATCACGACCGTGACGGTCAGGCTATCGAGCCAGGCTGGACGGTGGATCTTCACGGTGGCCCCACGACACCCAACGGGGCAGGTTTTCCCCAGGTACCATTCATTATTCGGGAACCGACCTGAAAGTCTTGAATTAATTCCCTATTTCATCCCGAAGAAGGACAGCAGCCCCTGGGCCACCTCTTCCAGCATCGCCGGCGTCATCTCGGGGTAGACCGGCAGGCTGAGGACCTCCTGGCTGGCCAGCTCGGATTCCGCCAGGCGGCCCTTCTTGTAGCCAAGGTACTCGAAGCAAGGCTGCTCGTGCAGGCAGATGGGGTAGTATACGGCGCACCCGATGCCCAGGCCGCGCAGGTGGGCCATGAGGGCGTCCCGGCGTCCGCCCTTGACGCGAACTGTGAATTGATTATAGATATGCCGGCCGTTCGGCACCTTCTCCCGGGGCAGCACCATGAGGTCGCGGGTGATGGCCGCGAGGCGTTCGATGTACCACGCGGCGTGCCGGCGCCGGCCCTCGTGCCAGCCCTCGAGCATGGGGAGCTTGGCCCGGAGCACCAGGCCCTGGAACTCGTCGATTCGGCCGTTCATGCCGATCTCGTGGTGAACGTAGACGGGCTCCATGCCGTGGACGCGCAGGCGGCGGACCTTGGCGGCCAGGGCCTCGTCGTCCCGGATGAGGGTCATGCCCGCGTCGCCGAAGGCGCCCAGGTTCTTGGTGGGGTAGAAGCTGCACCCGGTCATCTGGCCGAACTGGCCCGCGGAAAGGCCCCAGCCCTTGGCGCCCAGGGACTGGCAGGCGTCCTCGAGCACCGGAATGCCGTGCTTGTCCGCCACGGCCATGATGGCCGGCATCTCGGCCAGCTGGCCGAAGAGGTGCACCGGGATGATGGCCTTGGTGCGGGGGGTGATGGCGGCTTCCACCAGGGCGCCCGTGACGTTGAAGGTTTCGGGGTCCAGGTCGATGAACACCGGAGTGGCCCCCAGGCGGGACACGACGCCCGCGGTGGCGAAGAAGGTGAAGGAGGGGAGGATCACCTCGTCCCCGTGCTTGATGTCCAGGGCCATGAGGGCCACCAGGAGGGCGTCGGTGCCGCTGGACATGCCAACGGCGTACCGGGCTCCCGAATATTCGGCCAGCTCGGCTTCCAGGCCCTTGACGTTCTCGCCCAGGACGAAGCTTGACCGGTCGATGATGGCGGAGAGCCCTTGGAGGATCTTCTCCTTGACCGAAGCGTTCTGGGGCGCGAGTTCGAGCATGGGGACGGACATGAAGACTCCTGTGGGTTCCTAGAGTATGCCAGTGCCCGGGTCCGCCCGCACCCCATTGGGGCCCGGGTCAGCCTTTCCGGCCCGCCTTGCGGGCGAGCATGGCGGCCAGGGAGGCCCCCTCGGGCACCCGGAAGAGCAGCAGGAGACCCCCATAGAAGACTGCGCACAGGGCGATGAGGGGGAACAACCGGGCGCTGGTGCCGTAGAGCCCGTGGAAGGCCCACAGACCCAGGAGCCGCTCGCCCTGCCAGGCCAGGAGCCCCATGAGGGCCGCCGCCGTCCCCATGGAAAGCCAGCCGCCCACCACTTCCCGCACCGGGAGTCCCGGCATGCGCCGGCCCAGGCCGGCGACCATGAAGCCCAGCCCCACGATGCTGGCCAGGCCGTTGGCCAGGGCGATGCCCCCGGTGCCCAGGGGCTTCATGAGGACGTACGAGAGCACCACGTTCACCCCCATTCCCAGGAGGGCGGCGTAGGCGGGGCGCCGGTAGTCCTTCAGGGCGTAAAGGCACTGGGCGGTCACCCGGCCCGTGGCCACGAACAGGATGCCCACGGCCTGGAAGGCCAGGGTGGTGGCGGTCCATTCCACGTCGCGGGCGGAGTAGCGGCCCGTCTGGAAGATGAGGGCGATGATGGGCCGGGCCAGGACCGCCATCCCCACCGCCCCGGGGATGGCCAGCACCGCCGTGCCCCGCAGAGCGGAGGCCAGGCTCCGGCGCAGGCCCGGAAGGTCGCCGGCATCCACCAGGCGGCTCATGGCCGGCAGGCTCACCGTGGCCACGCTGGCGGCGAAGACCCCCAGCACCATCTCGCTCATCATATTGGAGTTGAAGAGCACCGCCTGGGCGCCCACCGCCAGCTGGGAGGCCAGGGTGGTGGAGATGACGACGTTGATGGGGTGGATCCCCGTCCCCAGGATCCCCGGCGCCATGCGCCTCAGGGCGGTGCGCACCCCGGGGTCCTTGAGGTGGAGGCCCCAGCGGATCCCGTAGCCCAGGCCCCGGAAGGCCGGCCAGAGGATGAAGAGCTGCACCAGGCCCCCCGCCAGCACCGCCACCGCCATGACCAGGGCGGCCCGCTCCGGGGACCGCCAGGCCCGGGGTCCCCAGGTGAGGCAGGCCAGGGTGATGCCCATGAAGGCGGCGTTCCAGAACGTGGACACCGACGCCGGCAGCCCGAAGCGCCCCTTGAGGTTCAGGACCGCGGAGAGGCCCGCGGTGACGCTCACCATCACAAGGTAGGGGAACATGATGCGGGCCAGGGTGGTGGTGAGCACGTATTCCGGGGGCCCCGACCGAAGGCCCAGGAGGATGTCGAACAGCAATCCGGCCTGGTGCCCCCAGCCGGCGCCGGGGTCCAGCCGCCCAATCACCTGGAGGCCGGCCAGGAGCCCCATGGCGGGGATGCCCAGGGCGCACAGGCCGGTCAGGAGCAGGGCCAGGGTTCCCAGGAACCGCGCCACCAGCTCCTTGGCGGCTGCCTCCCCCCGCACCGTCTCCACCTCCCCCACGGTGGGCAGGAAGGCCGACGTCATGGTCCCCTCCGCCGTGAACCTGCGCAGGAGGTTGGGGATGCGGAAGGCCACCAGGAAGGCGTCGGCCGCGGGGCCCGCCCCCAGGTAGTACGCCACCACCCGGCTCTGGAGCATTCCGGTGATGCGCGAGAGCAGCGTGAGCGCGCCCACGACTCCGGCGGACCGGAGCATGGAAGCTTCCTGTTTCCCAGTTTTGGTGTGGGGCGCGGTGATGGCGGGCTCCTCAGCCTGAAGGCGTGGATGGACCACTTTAGCAAGACGCCGGGACCTCGCGGGGGTGTTGATGTTTTGAAATCTATAAAAAATTTATTGCCTACCGATTTCGTGACCCTACGTTTTGGGTAATCGCTGGATCGGACGGGTCGATTGAATGAATTCAAAATGAATAACCCCAGCCTCGACCCGGAAGGCCCCCCCGCGTTCCCGGGGCCCCTGGACGGTCCCGTGGTGACGGCCCTGTTGGAGGCCATGGGCTGCTACGCCTTCATCCTGGACCGGGAACTGCGCCTCCTGACCTTCAGCCCCGGCGCCCCCGGGGCGCTGGGCCTGGTCCAGGGCCCCGGCGGGCCCGACATCCTGCCCCTCCTGGCCCGCACCCGCGCGGCCTCCCGGGGTTTCCGCGCCTGCGGAGAGCCGCTTCCCCTGGGGGCCGGCGGCATGCACCTGTGGGTGTTCAGGGACTGCCGGGGTGAGGAGCGCCGGGAGGAACTGGAGATGATCTTCCTCCACGACCTCCTGGCGGCCCCGTCCCCCGGGAGCGGGGAGGACCTCCCCAAGCGGTGGGAGCGGGCCCTGGCCATCTACCGGGAGGTGGTCGTGCCGGGCCTCGCCCAGGCGGGATGCCGGGAGGTTCCCGGGGCCCGCGCCCTGGAACAGGAGCCTCTTCCGGCCGGGGGGGAGCCCGACCTGGGGGTCCCGCCTCCGTGCGCGGCCACGGTGCTGGTGGTGGACGACTCCCCCATGGTGCGCCGGTTGCTGGCCGTGGTCCTGGGCCGGGACTTCCGGGTGGTGGCCGCGGCCGACGGCGAAGCCGCCCTCGCCCGGGCCCTGGAGGCGCGGCCCGACCTGATCCTCCTGGACGCCGTCATGCCCGGGCGGGACGGATTCTCGGTGTGCCGGCACCTCAAGGGCGACGCCCGCACCGCCGAGATCCCGGTGCTCTTCCTCACCGCCCTGCAGGGGGAGGTGGACGAGATCCGGGCCCTGGAGGCCGGAGCCATCGATTTCATCCAGAAGCCCATCAACCCCGCCACGGTGCTGGCCCGGGTGCGCAACCACATCGAGCTCAAGCGGTCCAAGGACCGCCTCGTGGAACTGGCGGTGCAGGATGGCCTCACGGCCCTGGCCAACCGGCGCCATTTCGACCAGGCGCTGGCCCGGGAGTGGCAGCGCAGCCGGCGGGAGGGGAGCCCCCTCGCCCTGATCCTGGGGGACGTGGACTGCTTCAAGACCTTCAACGACACGTACGGCCACGTGGCGGGGGATGCCTGCCTGAGGGCCGTGGCCAAGGCGTTCGCGGGGGCCCTGCGCCGGCCCGGGGATCTGGCGGCGCGTTTTGGCGGCGAGGAGTTCGTGTGCCTCCTGCCGGACACGGACGAGGGCGGCGCGCGGGCCGTGGCCGACCAGATCACCGCGGCCCTGGCGGACCTGGGCCTGCCCCATGCCCGGTCGGATGTGGCCTCCCACGTGACGGCGAGCCTGGGGGTGGCCGCCGTGAACCCCGCCCTGGACGAAGGGCCCGAAAGCCTGCTGGATGAGGCCGACCGGCGCATGTACGAGGCCAAGCGCAGGGCCAAGGCCCGCTCACTTAGGGCATAATTGCCCAATGAAGAAACGACCCGTTTGGAGGCGCCTCCTGCGCTGGCTGGGCTTGGGGCTCCTGGGCTGCGTCGCCGCCAGCCTTGTGGCGGTCCTGGTATTCCGCTTCGTGCCGGTGCCCGCATCCGCCCTCATGATCCAGCGCCGGGTCCAGTCCCTGGGCCGGGACAAGCCCTACCACCCGCGCCACGCCTGGGTGCCCCTGGAGGACATCGCCCCGGCCATGGGCGTGGCCGTCATCGCCGCCGAGGACCAGAATTTCCCCGACCACTTCGGCTTCGACTGGAAGGCCATCGAGAAGGCCGTGGCCCACAACGAGCACAGCCGGAGAAAGCGCGGCGCCTCCACCGTGAGCCAGCAGACCGCCAAGAACCTCTTCCTGTGGGAGAGCCGTTCCTGGGTTCGCAAGGGCTTCGAGGTGTACTTCACCCTCCTGCTGGAGGCCGGCTGGTCCAAGCGAAGGATCCTGGAGGTCTACCTCAACATCGTGGAGTTCGGCGACGGCATCTACGGGGTGGAGGCCGCGGCCCAGAAGTTCTTCGGCAAGCACGCGAAATCGCTGTCCTCCTCGGAGGCCGCGCTGCTGGCGGCGGTGCTGCCCTCCCCGTTGCGGTACCGCGCCGACGCGCCCAGCGCCTACGTGCGGGGCCGCCAGGAGTGGATCCTGAACCAGATGCGGATGCTGGGCGGAACCCAGGTGGTGAAGGCGCTGGGGTGATCCCCGTCAGCGCGTGAAGAGCCCCGGCACGTAATCCCCGTCGCGCATGAGGGGGAACGCCGTGCCGCCCTCCAGGGCCAGGGTCATCTCCGCCACGGCCACCTGGGGCTGCGTCTCGGGAACGTAGACGCGGTCGATGTGCACCACGGCCTCGGGCCCGCTGAAGGCGGCGGGCCCCACCTGGCCTCCGAAGTGCTCGCTGCGGCCGAAGGCGATGTGCAGGCCGAGCTTCTCGTCCAGCAGCACCGTGCCCACGGGCTTGACGCCGAAGGCGGCCAGCACCCCCAGGCCCAGTTCGGCCAGGTTGCCGTAAGCCGGTTCCGCCTTGAGCAGGGCCGCCTCCCGGGCGGCCTCCGGGCCCCCCGGGGCCACTTCCACCGCCACGTTGCCCCGGATGCGGTAGCACACCACCTCGGGGCCGAACTGCACGGGCAGGGTGCCTTCGCTGAGGCTGGGGTCGCCGTCCCGCTCCCCTTCGTAGGGCACGATGTAGGCTTCTCCCGAGGGCAGGTTGCCGGCGGTGCCGGTCCGCGGCAGGATGCCGCCGCTGGCGTGGGCGGTGCGGTGGCGCAGGTCCAGGTGGAGCCGGGCTTCGCCGCCGGGATGCCGGAAGCGCAGGTCGGCCCCGGTGGCCTCGTCGAGCAGACCCTTCAGGAGTTCCACCCTGCGGTTCACCTCCTGGTAGTCCAGGCGGAGGCTGGGCACCATGGCCGCGGTGAACCCGGGCATGGTGGCGGCCCGGATGGGGAATTGGCGCGCGGCGACCTTCAGGGGGGCGGTGGCCGAGAAGGTGGTGAGGGCGATGAGGATGGAATGGGCCGCGTAGATGTCCGGGAAGGGCACCGCCGCCGCCGGATCCAGGTCGCCGGCCCCCTCGGGCAGGGTTCCGCCCGCGTGGATCCAGGCGTGCCCGGGCAGGTCGCCGTTGTTGGTGTGAACATTGGGGTAATGGACGAGGTTCACGGGAAACCCCAGGTCCCCCGCGCGGGCGGCCAGGGCTTCGACCCACCCCGCCGCCAGGGCCCGCCGCTCCCGCCATTCCGGGGTGTCCGGCACCTGGCCGTCGGGCAGGTCCACCAGCACCGCCAGCCCCCGGTCCCCGGGGCCGGGCGAGAACACCCGCCGCACCAGCGCCACCAGTTCGTCCGTCGTCATCGCCTGGGTCACGGTTGCCTCCCCTGGGGTTCCATGCCCCGGATCCTGGAGCCGCCTGTCGGATTTGAACCGACGACCTTTCGCTTACAAGGCGAGTGCTCTACCCCTGAGCTAAGGCGGCTGGTGCGGGTTTGCGAGGAATCGCTTCCCCCGTTGTGGCGTTTCAGTGACGGGTCCCTAGTCCATAAACCAGGGAACCCCCCTTTTCTGGGGAGTTTCCATGGTATCGCAGCATCCCGGTCTCAAGAAGGTCGGAGACGTATGGCATTACGAACTCCGAATCAACGGGCATCGCCTTCACGGTTCTACCAAAGCGAGAGACCTCGCCACAGCGAAACGTGTATTGGAGGAGAGGCGTAAGGATGCGCTCCTGAACCAGTGTGGGGCTCCTAAGGCCCCAACCTTTGCGGTGCTCCTTGCCAAGTGGCTGAAGACACATCGGGGCGTTCATAGCAAGAGGCATTGGGATGACGTGGAGTGCGTCTCTCGCAACTGGCTTGTGCCATTGGTGGGCAGTAAAAGGGTCGACCATATCAAGAACGAGGATGTTGCCGCCATCCGTTCCAAGATGCTTGACGCTGGCAAGGCCCCGGTCACCGTCAACGATGCCCTAAAGATTCTCAAGCTGCTTTGCAGATTCGCAATCAAGCTCGGGATCCTAAGGGACCTCCCATTCCGCGTTGAGTTTATTCGGGTGCAGAAGAAGCCCCGTCCGACCGTTTCGGCCCAGCAGGTGAAGGGATTCCTTGCCGCGACTGATTCCATAGCCCGCAACCCCCATGTAGGGGTGATTCTCAAAGTGATGGTGGGGCTTGGGCTTAGGCAAGCGGAGGCTCTTGGAATGCGTTGGGAATGGTTTGATCCCTCCAATCGAACGTATGTTGTTGGCAAAGCCAAAGGCAAGGAGGCCCGGGTTCTTCCCGTTCCCGAATGGTTATGGACATCGATCCATGCCATGCCGAAAACGCATAGCGAATGGGTATTCCCGGCAGATGATGGCAAACCACATCGATCTCAATTCTGCCGAAAGGCTCTCCAACGCATGTGCAAGGAATTGGCGTTGGGAAAGATCACCCAGCATCGACTCCGAGCCAGCTATGCGTCCCTTCATGCCGAGGCGGGGACGCCCATAACGGAGATCCAAGGGATGCTCGGACACAAGAGTGTGACTACAACCATGATCTACGTTGAAACCAGCTTGGACTCGAAGCGAAGGGCGCAGGACGCGCTATCGCAGAAGCTCGGATTGGGATAATGCCAGATTCGAAGAACCCCCCTCTCCTCGTAGTCGCGCTCCGATGGAGTGAAGAAGGAAGAAATTTTGCTACACGCATGCATTTATCTAAGCATCTACTAACGCACCAACACACTAATTGTTGCAATGCTACATGCTTGCTGTTGTGGATGGATGCTCTTACCCTCCGAATGGGGGAACCGTCTACAGCTCCATCGACGGGGCACCAGGGAGTGCAAAAATGGTAAAGAAGGTTGGTGGTAGTCAAGCGAACGGATTGCCGGGGAACGAACCCCCCGCATCGTCGTTTGGTCCTGGAGCCATGGAACTACCTGGAGGATATCCAGGTGCCGAATTTGGATTTAAGCCTGGGGAATTGGAACAGTTGAAGCTCAGCTTTATTCGTCCGGCCAAATTCCCGGTAGGCACGACAGTTCCCGACCGCGTTTACCGGGAAATTCTCCGGTGTGGGCCTGGAATTAGCAAATTCATTGAGGACGCCATTTTCTCCTTCGATGGGAGCTTCCCCGCCTTGGTTGGAGCCGCCGAACGCCTGTGCGATGAGCGCAAAAGCGCCCGATTTGAAACGGGTGTTAGAAGCATCAGCGGAAGGGTTTCGAAGGCCGCCTTAACTCGCCTACAAGAAATCGTCGTGGCGTTAAGGGAAATGCCCAATATGTCCCTGGCAAAGGCCCTGGGTGGCTTAATTCAACTAGCGCTTGATATTAAACGATAAGTTCTCTGGCTTACCGGTAGGTTGAAGACCGACTGTGGCCATTTCCATACACTAGCCGTAGGAGTTTCCATGAAGACGCTTTCCCCTTTATTTGCGCTGATCCTTGCTGGGGTGTTACACCTTGACGCGCAAACTGGGATGATTGTAAAAAAGCAAGGACATGCCCGGGCAGTCCATGAGCTGGATAGCTTGGAACTGCCCGAGCGTTACATGGTCCTTCCTGTCAGGGAAGATTTGCCCCCAAGAATAAAGAAACTAATTAGGATCTATCTACGGAAGGGTATTGCGCTGTTAGCAGAAGAATCTGATGTTAAGCGTGAAGAGGAATACCTATCACATTACCGAGACAAGACCTATGTGAAGTATATGTTGGTAAACAATCTTCGGAGCATTGTTGGCGAAAACGTCGAAGGGCTTGCGCGTGCCCAAGAAGGTGGCCGGAGCTTTGAAGAGATCAAGGAATTCGAAGCAAATGTGCTAAAGCTGAAGGGGCGCTTGGCAATTGCAGAAAAGTGGAAGCCTTGATATTTCTTCGGAGCAATTGTCTGGGACATTGTGGTCAGTGATAAGGGGCTCAGGCAGCACTATTAAAGGCGGTGCGCTGGATTGTAGCCCATGGTTTTCTTTGGGGTCTTTGACAGTTTAATAGCGATTTAACATACTCCGGTAGGCGCTGTGTATTGGCGTCTGCCGGGGTTTCTGGGCCGCGCCAATGAGGGGGGGGGCAACGTGGTGCTTCAGGCTGCCAACGCCTCTCTCGGCCTCAGCCAAAATCCAGATCAAGCATCTTGAAATGGCGCCATTTTGGCGCCATACTTAATCATGGACCAAGACCACCGAATCAATCTCCGTCTTCCCCTTGAGGAATTTCAAGAGATAGACAAGCTTCGTCGAAAGGAGCCCGGCAAAGTCTCCAGGAATGTCTGGATTGCTACTGCAATCAGGGAGAAACTGGAGCGGGACGCCGACAAGTTCACGGCTCAAAAGGGGGGCCGCCATGCATGACTTCTATGAGTTTTTCGCTGGCGGCGGAATGGCAAGGGCTGGCTTGGGGTCCGGATGGAATTGCCTATTCGCCAATGATTTCGACCACAAGAAGAGTGCCGTCTATGACCTGAATTGGGGCAAGGGCAAGCTCAAGACTTGCGATGTCCGCGCTATCCAGCCCGATTTGCTGCCTGGTCAAGCCGACCTCGTTTGGGCTTCCTTTCCATGCCAGGACCTTTCCCTTGCGGGCGCTGGTGCTGGCCTAAAGGGGGACAGATCTGGAACGTTCTGGCCCTTCTGGGATGTTGTTAAGGGTCTCGTCTCCCAGCGCCGAAGCCCGGGCATGATTGTGCTAGAGAATGTCTGTGGAACGTTGACCTCCCATAAGGGGAAGGATTTCGCAGCAATTTGCGATGCGTTTGCAAGAACCGACTATCGGTTTGGAGCGATGGTTATCGACGCTGTCCATTTCGTGCCTCATTCTCGTCCCAGGCTTTTCATAATCGGTGTTCGGGAAGGCTACCTGATCCCAGAGGGCTTAACAAGTGACGTGCCATCTAGTCTTTGGTGCCCAAAGGCATTGCAGGGAGCCTATGAAAACCTTTCCGATCAAGTTCGGCGGAAGTGGTTGTGGTGGAACCTGCCTTCCCCCCAACCACGCACGACAATCTTTGCCGATTTGGTGGAAGAGGAGCCAGCCAGTGTTCGGTGGCAGACCCCTACAGAAACACGTCAACTCCTTTCAATGATGAGTGACGTTAATCGCAAAAAGGTTGACCAAGCGAAAGCACTCGCAAAGAAGTCGGGGAGGCGGATTGTCGGCACAATCTACAAGCGGACAAGGCCGGATGAAGACGGCATCAAAGTGCAGAGGGCAGAGGTCCGTTTTGACGATGTGGCTGGGTGCTTGAGAACGCCATCTGGTGGGTCAAGCCGACAGCTAATTCTGGTTGTTGATGCGGCCAAAATTCGCTCCCGCCTAATCTCAAGCAGAGAAACCGCCCGTTTGATGGGGTTGCCAGAAAAATATACCCTTCCCGATAATTACAATGAGGCCTACCATTTAACCGGCGACGGGGTGGCCGTTCCGGTTGTTCGGTATATTGCGCAACACATCCTCGAGCCGTTGACAGCTGCCCAGGTGGTCGACTCTCGAGCGGTGGTATGAGTGCAATAATCCCTTGTTCACAGAACTCCGAGCTTCACGGTCTCATTGAGGCCTATGCTGAGACGTTGAAAACCGAGGCTCACAAGCTCGGTTCGCATGGGCTTTCAGAAAAGGATTTTTACAATAGTGGGTTGTTCCGTGGAGCAATAGAGTGCGTGCGCGGCCAGTTCTCCGCGACGATGCGAGGCAAGCGTGAGTTTGTCCAGCATGTGCTAAACCACATGCAGGACGGGGGGTATATCAAGAACTGGGAACCGGCAGGAGATGCAAATCGACATGACTACGTTGTTACTTTGCCTTCGGGTCGGATCGCCGCCATTGAGCTAAAGGGCGCACTGGACGGGAATAACACCAACATCTTTGAACGGCCACCCCAAGTTCATGAATTTATAATTTGGAGCGTTTCAACCAACGCCGGGGGAGATCCGCGCCATAATGCATGGTCTGGTATTCATACGCGCTTGAGTGCAGACATTATTTCGAGGGAACAGGTTGTTGACGGGGTTGTCATTTGGGATATGGGTTGCGGAACGGTTGGCCGCCCCTGTCCGAAGGTTCTAGAGGACTCAAGTCGGTCTACAGCTGCCGGTCCATTCATTCTTCCACCACCCTGCATCTATGTATTCCCCTCGACTGTCCCCCATCCAAAGCTAAACCCCAATCCAATGCCGCAGAAGCTAGCTGATGTCCACCTCCTAGATGCCTTCCATAGGTGCTTCCAAGGGGATGAAGCAGAAGTAAACTATGTTGACTTTCAGGTTGCCTACCGTGGAACCGATATCGTGAGGAAAACCCGGGTGGTCCGCAATGGAAAGACGCAAAAGGAATCACGAGCCACGGCAATCCGCCGGACGTGAGCCCACAATTTCCAATTTGCGCTCCCGGACGATGAGGGCCGTCAAATCCAAGAATACAGCCCCTGAGATGGCTGTTCGGAGGTTTCTGCATATGGCAGGGCTGCGCTTTCGCCTCCATGCCAAAGGTTTGCCAGGCACTCCGGACCTGGTTTTCCCTTCCCGACGAATCGCCCTGTTTGTCCATGGATGCTTCTGGCACCAGCACCCTGGATGCAAGCGAGCAAGAGTTCCATTGGAGAATCGAGAATACTGGCTTAGGAAGTTCAGTCGGAATCAAATTCGAGACAACGATGCTATTTCAGCGTTGGAGGCAATTGGGTGGACAGCGTTTTTCATCTGGGAATGTGACATCACAAAACCAGGGATGCTCCAAGAGCTTGCCGTCAGAATCAGGGAATTCCCGGCAGTTCTTGGGCATCAGAATGTTCAATCCTCGGGAACATCTTGAGTCCATGCCAATTCACCAAGCCGCCGTTCTGCAAGCCAAACAATCCTTTTGGCCTGGGTAAGCAAGGTTTTCCTCAGGCCCTTCTGCACCTGGCGTTCACTAATCACCTTCGCCAGGAGTGAAAGGGTCTCAGCCCTTCGGGAAAGTCTTGTGTCAGGATGCTTGCGCATCTCGTAAACCTCAGGACAAACGACTTTTCCCCGCCAACTTGGGGGCCGTTGAAAGCCGTTGTCCGCAACCGGGTTTGGATCTTTCTCATTCAATACAGCCTGGAAGTGGGATTCGCCCTTCAGGTGCTGAAAGATGTCGAATTCAAGCCAACTAAGGTGCGCCTTGGCCTGAGCATCTGAACCAACCAGTCCCTCATACTGGGCAAGAGGCCAAACCTCAATCTCATAAACCTCAAAAGGGTCCAAGACCTTCATCGCAACTGCGTCGGTTCTTTGATTGGTCAAATGTCTTCGAACTCTGGTCCGAAGCTTTTCATTCGTCTGTCCCACGTAAATGGGTTCGCCGTCATAGTCGAAAAATGCATACACCCCATACTTGTAGTTCCCCAGGATCGCAGGCAAGCCGGTGATGGGGTCATCAATCCGCATTTCCAAGAACTCGCTAAGCTTTCGTCGTAGCTGGACCGTCTCGAAGGGCGGCAGGGAGGAGGATTGGGATGCCATAGGTAGCATTTAATGATCATATCACCCTGAAGCCGTCATGCTCACCACACGCCCCTCATGAACCTTGAAGGACCTGTTTATGAACTGCCGTATATACGGTTCATTCCATGAGGAATGACAATTTTACTTCTTCGCAGTGATGCCCTTGACCCCGCAACGAGGTCTCCTATCACAGGGTCCAGGGCATTCCGCGATCTAGTCCATCATTCTCTTAGTGGCGACTGGCCACTCACCAGTGTTGAGCCCCCCTGGTTTGCTTCGGTTTACACCCGCTGAGTGCATCCTGCTCTTGCTGCCAAAAGAAGGCTTGTTTCATGGTCGTTTCATCGATGCCAAGGTAGATCATGTGATCTCCCTTAGTGAAGTGAATGAATCGTTCCTTCTTGAGTCGAATATGACCCGACCGGATTGCCGCGCGAACCATCGTTCCGAAAACTGTCTGGTTCAGGTGCTGGGGGTCTACGCCAGACAACTCACAGAAGGCAAGTCGAAAACGTTCAGCGGAAATGCTCGTCTGAGATGCTGGGGGAGGAAACAGAGCCAAGGTTTTCAGAAGAGAGGCCAGTTTCGCCTTCGCTTCCATTCGCTTCAGAGCCGCAACCCCAAGCGGAGGAACAGCGTCGACGGCACCGTCAAAGATGCCTCGTAGACATGCTTCCGGGATTGCGCGGCACGCCGGAAGGCGAAAAGAAAGACCTTCGAGGAACCCTTGCCCAGAGTTTCCTTTCCCAAGTGGTTGTCGCAGGAGTTTGATCGCATCGTGGGGAATGAGTCTGAAACAGGCAACAAGATCCGCCGCAACAATCTCAACTATCTTTGAAGCATCGTCCAAAGGCTGAATGTCAGCGAGGACGCTTTTCAAGTGGTTCTTCGCTTGCGTCATTCGTTGTCGATATGTCCCTTGAGCGGTAAGAAAGGCCTCAGACATTTTGGTCAGCATCTCAGCGTCCACCCACTCCTCAGGTTCAATCTCAAACAAGCCCCATCGATCATTCACGGCGTGGAATCCATTCCCAGCGCCAACAGGACCAAGGAATGGAGCAACCGCCATGGGTCCCAGGTAAAGCGAAACCCTCATCGCGGTTCCTGGGATCAATGTATTTGCGACGAAGTTGCGGTAAGTGACTCCCCGCTTGTGGGGAGGTAGACGAAATAGGGCGATGAACTCACCGCTGCTATTGGCAGTAAGAGGAGGGGGAAGGTCCGGGCTGAACCCCTTCCGTGCCAACACGGATTGAATGATCTTGACGGCGTTGGCCTTCCCATGAGCGTGGAACCGAACAGCGTAAATGAAGCCGTCGGGCAGAATCCCGAGCCCTGAACCTGATTTCAATTCTTGGATCGCCGTTGTCAGGTTGTCGCCGAAGTGGCGACCGTGTTGGTAATATTCAAGCGGATGCATGGGGCCAAACGTCAATGGGTTGAGGATAACCCACTGTGGCTCATGATGTTCGAGGGCTGAAAGGATTGCTATATCCTTGCTGTCGAGGTTGGTTTTCTTTTTAAGTATCACAAGATACTCCGTTGTGTTTTCGGTAATTTGGTTGGTGCCGGGTAGAGCAAGGCTGCCCCATGGCAACGGGGAAAGGCTGCATCATTGATGTGGCCACTGGCATACGGTTCCATCAGCCTGCTGAGGATGTTTAAGTTCCAACGGCGCTGTCTGATAGATCTTTGTCGTGCTGGTGTAGAGGACACTATCTGTTCTCTTCTACTAAAACCCAAAAGCTTCAGTAAACAGATGCAATCCTCTGCATGTTGGGAGAAGGGTGTCCTAGGCGGCTCCTGGTTTATCCCTGCCTCCCAACAATGGCTCAGGCACTGTGGGAAGCGGATGGTCTATGACCCAGCGATCGAAATTATCCCCACCGACTACATTAGAGATTCCTCCATAGTGTATGGTGTGCGCCGCTGTGCGCTGGAACTTCCGGATCGGCAATGCCTCGATCTTGATAGCGGTTGTGAGGGCAACGCAAAATCGGTGTTTGGTGCAATCTCCTTCCTGTAGGTCATAAAGGGGCAAGAAGGCGTTGTAGAGGGCATCTGCGGAAACATGAGCCGTGGGTTCACAGAAATCCACATGGAACCGTAGGAAGCCAAGGAAGTGCCTTAAACAGGCCTTTACATGGGTCTTTCGGGCTTCCTGTTCCCATCGGATGATTCCGTAACTCGGCACTGACATTGCGCCCCACTCGAGGGCTTCGATCAGGTCTGATGCTTCCCATGGAAAGGGGGCACCCGTCGCGCCATCGATACAGCAGGCATTCCAGCTTTTCTTGTTCCATGGCAGCTTGGCCCGTTTGTCGAGGTCTTCAACGGCCAAGGCCCTCTCGATCAGGTTGCGCTTTCGGTTCCAGCCAAACTCGTATAGCGGTTCGGTCAAGTAGCGAAGGGCGGTCTCAATGGGAAGCAGAAGGTAGGCCGTGAGGTGGGACGCAATCTTTGCGAGAGTTGACCGCCCGCCATTCCCAGACTTGCTTACAGCCCCAATGCGAATGGCCATTCGAACGTAGTTGCGCCCTGCATACTCCCGGTCCTCAAGTCTGCCGGGATGGGTAAGGAAGGGCCGGTTCTCGGCTACAACATCAATTCCCCCCAGGTCAAATCGTGTGACTTGTCCCACGGGCCTATAATTCTCAGGGTCAACGAGAGGAAGGCGGTCATCCATATCGAGGGGCTCTTTCCCGTCCCATAGGACCCAGAGGCCTTTTTTCATGACGTAAAGTTCATAGATGCTTCCATCGGGATGGATAGATCCAGGAAGGACAGAGTTCCACGGCATGAGGTCATACGCGCCCACTGGGCTAAGTTTTGATCCCTTTCGGGAGCCCCTCCTTGGCTGTTCGGGATGTGGACGCCGGAACCAAAGGTGACAACGATGCGCTTCATCATTCCGTCGAGTCATTAGGCCAGTGAATGGCGACAGATCAAGCCCATGGTCTTGGCTGTCCAGGTCTAGAACCTCAATCCCCAATGGGTTATGGCCAGGGAGCGCAGCAAGGTAGGCGACCCGCCCAAGGTTGTATCCATTGGTCATCACTTCGATTGCATGGTCCGCATCTTTGGTAAGGGAACGGCTGACAGAACCAAAGGCAGGTTTCTTACCTTGCTTGCTTAGCGCCATTGGTGGGGATCCACAGCGGAAAAGCTCTTTCATCAATGGCCCAAACCGAGTCTTTCTCCATTCGGTTAGGTAGTCGGTTTCAACAGTCAAAGGATCCTCTCTGCAAAAGGGCAACCATCCGATCCCCATCTAGTGATTGAGGCCACGGCACGCGATATTCTGCCTGCACGACTGGGGGCTAAGGCGATCAAACGCTAATATGGGATTTCGGCTAGGCCTCTAATGGTTCATTTTTGAGTTCAAAGCCAAGCACGATTGCCTGCTTCAGGTTTATTTACCACCGCTGGAATCGTGTCGGCTTCCCCGTATCATTTTGCTAAACAACTTATATCTAAATAAAGCAACAAGGGTAGATATGAACAATATTTGGGATCGGCCATTTTCTGATGCCTGCTAATGCTGAACACACAAAATGCGATAGAGACTGGCAGGCATTTGCACTGAAACAACAATAAACTTACTTATACCAGCATTAAGGCAGAAAGTGTTGTCTTAAGATGCTCAAATATTAATAAATAATTAAATTGTGAACGGGGATTGGCTTGCTAATCCTCCCGTCCCTGGAATCTATGGTGACCACCCCTAGGGCCTAAGGTGGGTCTTGGTGGCCAGCGGCAAACCCGCTCCCCTACACGCTTTCAGCCAATATTTGTTGTGGCGTCTTGGTGACGGCCTTCTCGGAATCAGAGTAATATTGAGGCTCACTTGAGGGTGTTCTCTGGTCCTTGGAATTGGGATTCAAACAGATAAAGCCAATCCCCATAGAGGATTCGGCTTGGCTTCGAACATCAGCCTGTCGGATTTGAACCGACGACCTTTCGCTTACAAGGCGAGTGCTCTACCCCTGAGCTAAGGCGGCTGGGCAGCCAGTATAGCCTGGGGCCCTCCCGCGAGGAACGGACCCCGGCCGGGGCCGGGGTCCGGTGCGATTCCCATTCCCTACGGCGAAAACCCGGCTAAGCTTTCTGCCTAACCCCCCATATCCCCGGCCGGAGACACGTCTTCGGGACCGGAATTTTCCAGGAGGCCACCGTGACAGCCATCATCTGGGACCAGCGGCTGGAGACGGGCTGGGCCGAACTTGACGAGCAGCACCGGACCCTCATCGACACCTTCAATCGCCTGTGCGCCCTGGCGGGGCGCGCGGAACCCAACCCTGACGAGCTGGAGGGGTGCCTGGGCTTCCTGCTGGAGTTCACGCTGGTGCATCTGGAAATGGAACAGGAGCTCATGGTGCGCCACGGCTATCCCTTCGAGGCCGAGCACCGGCAGCTGCATTCGGCCCTGGTCCAGGACCTGGAGCGCATCGTGGATGCTTTCCAGAGGGGCGCGAGGGGCCTCGATCCGGTTACCCTGGAGTACCTGGATGATTGGCTTCAAAGCCACATCCGGAAGGAGGATTTCCGGCTGGCGGATTTCCTGCGAAGCGCGCAACCGCAGACGAGAGGGCAGCAATGAACGCCAATCACGAAACCTGGTTCACCGAGTTCCGCACCCGTGCCAAGGGCCTGGCCCGGCACATCGTGCTTCCCGAAGGCGTCGACGACCGCACCCTCAAGGCCGCCCACAGCCTGCTCCAGGACGGCATCTGCCGCGTCACCGTGCTGGGCGACCCCGCGCGCATGACGGCCCGCGCCGCGGAGCTGGGCCTCTCCCTCCAGGGCGCGGAGCTGCGCGATCCCGCCACGGATCCCGAGACGCCCGAACTGGCCGGGGCCTTCTTCGAGGCCCGCAAGCACAAGGGCATGACCGAGGCCAAGGCCATGGAGACCATCCGGATGCCCCTCTACTTCGGCGGCATGATGGTCAGGCTGGGCAAGGCCGACGGCTTCGTGGCCGGCGCCCTGAACACCACCGGCGAGACCGTGCGGGCCTGCCTGCTCACCATCGGCTGCGCCAAGGGCATCAAGACCGTATCCTCCGCCTTCCTCATGATCCATCCCGACCCCGCCTTCGGCGAGCGCGGCGCCATGATGTTCGGCGACTGCGCCGTCCTGCCCGATCCCGATGCCGAACAGCTGGCGGAGGTGGCCATCGCGTCCGCCGACAGCGCCAAGGCCATGCTGGGCGTGGAGCCCAAGGTGGCCATGCTCTCCTTCAGCACCGCCGGCAGCGCCGAGCATCCCCTGGTGGACAAGGTCCGCGGCGCCCTCGCCAACGTCCGCGAACGCCGCCCCGGGCTCCAGGTGGACGGCGAGATCCAGTTCGACGCCGCCATGATCCCCGCCATCGGCCAGAAGAAGTTCCCCGGCTCCGCCGTCGCCGGCAAGGCCAACGTCCTCGTCTTCCCCGACCTGAACGCGGGCAACATCGGCTACAAGATCGCCGAGCGCTTCGGCGGCTGCAGCGCCAACGGCCCCTTCCTGCAGGGCCTGGCCAAGCCGGGCAACGACCTGAGCCGGGGTTGCACGGCGGAGGACATCGTCAACACGGTGATCCTGACGGTCCTGCAGACGGCCATCTGAAGCCGGCCCCCTGTCCCCTCAGTGGGCCAGGGCCCTGCGCAGGGCGGCTTCCACGACGGGCGCCACGACGGCGTAGCCCGCGGCGTTCGGGTGGAGCCCGTCGTCGGCCAGGGCGCGCTTGAGCTGGCCGCGGCCGTCCACGGTGGCCGCGTGGAGATCCGCCAACTCCAGGCGCTTGCGCTCGCAGTGGGACCGGATCCATTGGTCCAGGGCCCGGATGCGGTCCAGGGGCCGCGTGACGAAGTAGTCCCGGGAGGCCTCGGTGTCGTTGTGGACGGGCAGGACGGTGCAAAGGACGGGACGGATCCCGTTGGCCACGGCCAAGTCGGCCATGGAGGCGAGATTGGCCTCGATGTCCTCGAGGGCGATGGGGCCTGTGTTGCCGGCGATGTCGTTGGTCCCCGCCAGGATCACGACCGCACGGGGGTGCAGGGCCACGACGTCCTGCTGAAAGCGCAGGAGCATCTGGCCAGTGGTCTGGCCGCTTATGCCGCGATTCACGTAGGGCCGCCCTGGAAAGCTCGCCGCCAGGTCCCAGATGTCGGTGATGGAGTCGCCCAGGAACACCACGCGGTCCTCCCCGGGGCGGGGCGCCTTGAGCCTGGCGTTGGCGTCCCGGTAGCGCGCCCGTTGGCCCCAGTCATCCATCAGCTCGGCCTGGATGGACCTGCGCCATTCCTGGAGGTGGCGTCTCGCCGTGGCCAGGGTCTCGGCGGGGTTCGGGGGAGGCGCCTGGCCGGAGAGGGAGGGAGCCGCGAGGGCGGTCAGGCACATGAGGGTACGCCAGTTCGGCATGGGGACTCCGGGCAAGGACCCGTTCCGGAAAGGAACGAACGGGCTTTCCTCGCTTCCAGTATCCCTAAGGTGCCGACACATCGGGAGCTACCGTTTTTTCAGGAATGGGACATGCTAGTGCTGATCCTTGGAGCGGGCCATGAAGGGCAACAACGTTGTCGCGGTCGCGATGCTCGCGACCCTGGGCGCCATCCCGGGCTGGTCCCGGGACGCATCCCGGTCCCCCCTTCGGATGGTGACCCAGGATCCGGACTACCGTCTGGAATTCTTCCCTCGCTTCTTCGCGGAAGGGCAGCGGCCCCTGGCACTCGCCCTGGGCGGAGGGGCGGCGAAGGGCATCGCCCACCTGGGCGTCCTCCAGCGCCTCCAGGAGGAGGGCCTACCCGTGTCCGGAATCGCGGGGACGAGCATGGGGGCCCTGGTGGGGTCCATGTACGTCACGGGCTACTCCGGGTTCGCCATCCAGTCGGTGCTCGAGGAGGTGGACCTGGGGGCGCTGCTCCTGGACCGGCAGCATCGGATTCCCGGAAAGACCCTGTGGGAGCAGGAGAATGAACGGGTCACCTTCCTGAGCCTCGAAGTGGAGCCCGGCCATGGGGTGGTGTTCTCGCCGGGCACGTCCTCGGGCTACGAGCTCAAGCTCGCCCTCCAGATCCTCCTGGGCCGGGGGGCCCTGGGCGCCGACGCTTCGTTCGACCATCTGCGGGTCCCTTTCCGGGCCGTGGCCTCGAACCTGCAGACCGGGCGCGCCACGGCCCCCGACGGGGGCGAGCTGGCCACCGTCGTGCGGGCCTCCATGAGCGTCCCGGGCCTGTTCTCCCCCGTGATCCTGGGCGACCACCAGCTCGTGGACGGGATGCTGGTCCAGAACCTTCCGGTGGAGACGGCGCGGTCCCTGGTTCCTTCCGCGCTCGTGATGGCCGTGGAAGTGGGGAAGGGGCTCGACGAGGTGCGCCAGAACTCGATCCTGGGCCTGGCCTTCAGGTCCCTGGACGTCAGCATCGAGGAACGGACCGAGATCAGCCGGAAGGCGTCGGACATCCTGGTGCGGCCGAACACCGACCCCATCGAATACCTGGAGTTCCACAAACAGGTGCGCCTTGCCGTGGAGGAGGGCCGCCGTGCGTTCGACCAGCGCCTGGAGGCGCTTGAAGGCGGCCTGTACGGTCCGGACGGAAACCTGCCGGCTCCCACGGGGCCCCTGGCCATCGAGGGCCCGGAGGAACTCGGCCCGCGCCTGCGCGCCCTGGTCCAGGACAACCTGCCGGATGGCCCCCGCCTCCGGCGCCACTACGGGCGCCTCCTTCGACGACTGCTCGCCTCCGGGATCGTGAGCCAGGCTGAAGTGCGCTTCCCGCCGGAGGGTCCCCGGCTGGCCGTCACGGCCCAGCCCGTGCTCGACACGGTGGAGCTCCAGGCACCCGGTTCCTGGAGGGACCTGGCCCGGCAGCATCTGGAGGAGGAGGGCCTTCGGCCGGGGGCCCGGTGGAACCCCATGGCCCTGGGACGTGCGCTGGACCATTTCTATCTGACGGCCCTTCTCCGGGGGCACCCCATGATCACCTTCCAGGGGACCGGGTTCGATTCCGGGGCGCGGACGTTGCGGGTGAAGGTCCAGGAGTTCCACCCTGAGCGCATCCGGGTTCAGCCGGGCATCCTCCCGCCGGCCCAGACCCGGTACCTGCAACGGGTGTTCGCGCCCTACGAGGACGCGCCCACGGATGCGCGGACCTTCGCCCGGGACCTTGGCCTGGCCGAGCGCCGCCTGGGCCTCAAGGAATTGAGGCTGGAGAAGGGGGAGGGTCCCGGGCGCGCACTTCGGGTGACGCCGGTGCCGGACAACCGCACCATCATCGACGCGGTCTTCGCCTACGAGAGCACCTGGCAGGCGCAGGGGGCCCTGAGCATCCAGGCCAACCGCGTGTTCGGGACGGAATTCGGCCTTGGCGCCCGGGGATCGGCCAACGCGATCCAGACGGCCCTGGCCCTGGACCTGTCGCGCCCGCTGGGCGCGTGGCCACGCATCGGCTGGAGGATCACCGGGGCCGAAACCGCCCTGCGCCTGCGCCCCGAAACGCTGCGATTCCCGTTCACCCCCTCGACCCTGCCGGTGTCCATGGCGAACCGGACCCTGCGGGAACGCAGCCTGGGACTCGGCCTTTTCGCCCGCGTCGGCATGGATGACCGCGGGCTCCTTTCCCTGGACTACAGCCACCGCTGGAACGACATCCAGCCTGCGCCACAGGTGCGGGGCAACGGATCGCTGGACCAGGCGCAGGCGATGTTCGAATGGGACAGTTTCGATCGCTACCTCTTTCCGACCCAGGGACTGCTGCTTCGCATGAAGGTGGCCGAGGGACGCCAGACCGCCCTGGACCCCGCTGCGGGAACGCGCACGTACCAGGCCGCCTACCTGCGCCTGAGGCACCTCTGGCCCCTGGGGGCCTGGGCCAGCCTGGAAGGGGACCTGGAAACGGGCCTCGGGTGGAACCTCCCGCTGGCCCGGTGGTACAGCACGGGGGGGCCCGCCTTTTTCGCGGGCACCTCCAGCGGCACGCTTTTCACGCCCAATTTCGCGGCCTTCCGCCTGGGGCTCCCCCTGAAGGTCGGCAACGCGTTCGGGGTGAATTTCCAGATCTGCCCCCGGGTGGATGTCGGCTACCTGGGAGCCGGCAGTCCTGGCCAGCTCACCTCGGCCCCCCTGGTGCGCGGGGCCGGCGCCAGCCTGCGTTCCGAGATCGGCCGCTGGTTCTGCGAGGTGGCCGTGGGCCGGTGGTTCCTGCCCGGCGGCAGCCCCTTCGAAAAGACCCGGGTGAGCGTCCTGCTGGGGGCCCATCCCCTGGATCTCTGGAGGAACCCTTGAATCCGCGTCCTCCCTTTCCCTCCCAGCCGTTCATGGCGGCCTGGTCCCCCCTTCTGCGCCTGTTCCAGGGCATGCTCCGGCGAGGTCCCGGCAGCGAAACGTCCACCCTGCGGGCCCTCGGCCTCTGCCCGCTCCCGCCCCGCCCCGGCGTCGCCGACCTCGCGTGCGGGGCCGGCGCGTCCACCCTCCTCCTGGCGGAGGCCCTCCAGGTTCCCATCCTGGCCCTGGACGCCGATGGGGGCGCCCTGGACACCCTCTGGGCGGAAGCCGAGGCCCGGGGCCTCCTCCCCCGGGTCCTGCCCCGGTGCGCGGACATGGCCGCTCCGGGCCTCCCGCCGGAGAGCCTCGACCTGCTCTGGTCCGAGGGAGCCATCGCCCACCTGGGCTGGGCCCCGGGGCTGGCGCTCTGGAAGGACCTGGTGCGTCCAGGGGGCGTCCTGGCCATTACGGACGCCACCTGGTTCGAGGCGGATCCCCCGGAGGAGGCCCGGCGCCTTTGGGCCGAGTGGTATCCGGGCATGGGCGACGAGGCCGCCAACCTCGCCGCGGCCCGGGACCTGGGCCTGGAGGTCCTCGGCCACTTCCGCCTGCCCCGCGAGGATTGGTGGGACTACTACGGGGCCGTGGAACACCAGTGCCGCCTCCATGAAGGGACCCCCGGCCTGGAGGCGATCATCGCCGCCCAGCGGTCCGAGATCGAGACCTACCGCCGAGCGGGCCACAGCTACGGGTACACCTTCTACGTCCTGGGGAAGCCCCGGGTCGGTTGACCTCGTCCCCCACCCGCAGGGTCCACCTGGGATACCCCATGCTGGCCCAAAGCCTTCAGGGGTTCCCGGGTCCCGGGAGGCCGAGATCCTTCAGAGGCACGCAATCACCTTCGGGCGTAAGCCAGTGTTTGGCCGGATCCGCCCTGAGGGCTCCGAGGGCGGGCGGTCGCAACCTCGACAACTTCCCGGTGCGGGGATCGAGCAGGTAATACTCCATCCAGGCCCAGGCTTCTTTTTCGGCTTCGGAATAGATCCGGGCCACCGGTGCGTACCGGCATCCCAGGCTCCGCTCCTGGCGCCTGCGTTCCTCCACGAACGCCGAATCGATCCCGGAGTGCCGCATGACCGCGATCAGGGCGCCTCCGGAGGCCTGGGGATAGACCAGGATCTTCCAGGGGAAGGAAAGGCAGGAGATCTTCATGACCCCGGCCGGGGCCGCGCCCCGGCCGGGGGTCGAGTCCAGGGATTTCAGATAGGGACCATCCACCTGGGGCCAAGGAACCTCCAGAGATTCCAGGGATCGGGTCCTGACGTCAAACACATGGAGGTGGCCCGCCCGTGCATTGACCAGGAGGATGTGATCGCCCAACGGGAACGTTTGGTCCACCAAGGGGAAGGCATTCATTTTACCCAGGGCTTCCTCCACCCTGGCTGGATACGAATAGACCCGTTCCGGCTTGCCGGGGCGGGCGGGGTCGTACACCTCCGCGAGCACTGCGATCTCCGGGCCTTTGTTCAGATTCATCTCGAGGTTCACGGCCCCGCTGGACGTCATGGGGGGACGGCTGGTCGGGCAGATGAGCAAAATGTGACCGTCCGCTAGGATTTCAAATTGGGAAAACAGGCGATTGGAAATGAAATGGTCACGCCAGATTCCGGTGGCGGAATCAAGGATCCGGATATTCCGTCCCACGCGGGCGAAGAAGTGTCCCCGTCTCCATTTCAAGCCAGCGTAGGCGGGGCCGCGCTCGCACCTGGGGATGGAACCCAATTCGGTGGCTTCCAATCGGGGCCTTCCCGGTTCGCCCACAGGCCGGAACAGGCCGTACCCATCGTGGTGGGCCAGGAAAAGGGTCGACCCATCCCACGCCGCATCCAGGTCGGGGATGCCTTGGTAGTCGGGTGCCGTGTATGTGACATCCGTCATCTCGAAAGGCTTGGGTGTTCCAAGGTAGCTTCTTGAAATGGCCTTCGGGATGAGCAAGGTTCCAGGGATGAGAAGGGCGGGCAGGATTGAAGGGAATTTCTGCATGGGTATTCCGATTCAGTGGGAACCAAGGCGAATATGTGTGTGGCCATCGCCTGCATCTTTGTCTGGTTGACGCTCTTGCCGGCCTGTTCGGGGCGTGTCGGTTACTTCGGCGAAAAGCCAAACGCTGGGTGTTCCCGGCGCCTGTGGTTCAGGCAATGCAATCCCACCATTCCACTGGAATGCCTGGTTGTGCCGGCGCTGACGGGAGGAACCGGGACCGCACAGCCGTTACGAACATTCCATCGCCAAGGGGAGCCTCAACTGGGGTCCATGAGCGGCTCCGTGGTCATCGGCCCGGGGTGTCCCTAGGCTTTTCCCAGGAGTGCCCCGGCCCCATGAATGTCGCCAATCCCATCTACGATGCCGTCTTCAAGTTCCTCCTCGACGACGAGCGGATCGCGCGGATGCTGCTTTCCGCACTAATGGGGCGGGAGGTGATGGAGCTTTCCTTCGTGCCCACCGAAACCCGGGAGCCCGTGACGGGGCAGGACGGCACCAGCCTCCTGGTCCTGCGCATGGATTTCGCCGCCCGGGTCCGCATGGAGGATGGCAGCTGCAAGCTGGTGCTCATCGAGATCCAGAAGGCGCGCGACACCTCGGACATCCAGCGATTCAGGCGGTACCTGGGGACCAGCTATGCCGATCCCAGGAACGTGTACCGGGATGCGGAGGGCGTGGAGCGGCCCCTGCCGATCTTCACCATCTATTTCCTGGGCGAAGGCCTGAAGGGGCTGGACATGCCCGTCCTGAAGGTGGACCGGCGCTGCTGGGACCCGGCCACCGGCGATGAGGTGCGGGTCACGGACCCGTTCGTGGAGGGGCTCACGCACGATTCGGTCATCATCCAGATGAACCGCCTGAAAGACCGGCGCAGGACGGACCTGGAGCGGCTCCTGGAGGTGTTCGACCAGGGCGTCGCTTCCCACACGGACCCGCACTTCCTGGACATCCTGGAGGTGAACTTCCCGGAGCGGTACCGGGACGTGCTTCGAAGGCTCATGCTGGCCTGCGCCGAGCCGGGCCTCCGGGTGAAGATGGACCTGGAGGACGAGATCCTCCATGCCTTCCAGGAACGGGCGAGGGAGGCCGCTGACCTGCGGCTGTCCATCTCGCGCCGGGACCGGGAACTGGAGGCCAGCGCGCGGGTGATCGAAGACCGGGACCGGGTCATCGAAGACCGGGACCGGGTCATCGAAGACAAGGACCGCGCCCTCGATGAGAAGGACCGCGCACTCGATGAGAAGGAGCGTGCCCTTGGTGAGAGGGACCGCGCCCTCGGGGAGAAGGACCGCCTCATTCTCGAACTGACGCGCCGCCTGGGGGATTCCGGGCCCGCCTAGAGGTCCCTCACCGCCTCCACCAGCTGGTCCAGGGCCTTGCCCCAGCCTTCCTGGAAGCCCATGGCGGCGTGGGCCTCCCGGTCGGCCGCATTGCGGTGCATGGCGACGGCGCGGTACAGGGTGCCCGCGCCATGGGCCTCAAGGGTGATGACGGCGGTGATGGTGGGGCCGTGGGGACCGGGGTCCGCGGGGCGGAAGCCGGGGGCCAGGGCGTTGGTCCAGACGAGCCGCTCGTGGGGAACCACGTCAAGCCAGGTGCCGGTCATGGGGAAGTCCTCCCCTTCGGGCGATCGCATCACGACTTTGAAGATGCCGCCGGGGTGGGGTTCAAGCTCGCAGGCCACCGTCTTCCAGGGGGCCGGGGTGAACCACTTCAGGGCCAGGGCGGGGGTGGTCCAGGCCCGCCAGATGAGGGCCCGGTTCAAGGGAACGACCCGTTCGAAGACGAGGTCGAGATCGGGGTCGGGAGCGTGCGGCATGGCAGGCCTCCTGGGTGGCACCCGAAAGCTTACTAGCGGATGAGGTGCTGCCTCAACACCGCCTTCACCTCCTCGGTGGGCTCGCTCTCCATGGCCAGGGCCATGGCCTCCCGGGCCTCCTGGGAGTTCAGGGCGGCCAGCGCCTTGGCCGCGGCGATGCGGATGCCCACGGGCTCGCGGCCCTTGAACAGGCCTTTCTTCTGGAAGAGCTCCTGGAGGGGCTTGACGGATTCGCTTCCCGGAATGCGGCCCAAGGTTTCCACCACCCTCAGGCGCAGGCGCTGGACGTCCTCGCCGGCGGCCTTGTCCGGGGTGAGGAGGCGCAGGACGGCGGGAAGGGCGGCGGGCTCGCCCAGGTCGCCGATGAGGTTGAGGGTCTCCAGCTGCGCGGCCACGTCGGAGTCCGCGAGGGTCTCCGCCAGGGCCATGGCGGCCGCGGGCTTCCCGGCCAGGGCGGCCACCGAATTCACGGCGGTGCGGCGCACGCGCATGTCCTGGTGGCTGATGGCCAGGAGCATGTCGGGCAGGACGGCCTTGTCGCCGGCCTGGGCCAGGAGCATGAGGGCCGCGTCCACCATGTGCCAGTGGGAGGAGGCCAGCTGTTCCTGCAGCACCGGCACGGCGCGTCTGCCGATGGCGCGCAGGGCCTCGATGAGGTGGGTGCGGTGGCTGGGGTCCTCTTCGATCTCCAGGCTCACGGCGAGGTGGGCCGCGGCGGGGGTGCCGATGAGGGCGAGGATGGCGTGCACCTGGGGGATCGGGAGCCCCGCGCCCTTCTGGAAGAGCAGGGGCACCAGGAGCGCGATGTTGGACGAACTGCCCAGGCGCGCCAGGAGGTCGCGCATGAGCTGGGGCTTCCAGGCCGCCGCGCCCACGCTGGGGTAGGCCAGGTCGCCCAGGTTGCGCATCTCGTTGTGCAGGGCCGTGAAGTTCCCGGCGGGGATCCACCGGTTGAGGATCGCCTCCACCGTGTGGGCGCACCACTGGGCCACGAGCTGGTCGTTCTCCGCCGAAAGGCGGTAGCGGGCCGAAGCCAGCATGCGGTTCTCCAGGTCCAGGGGCAGCCCGGTGTCGGGGAGCCCCTCGGCGAGGTTGGCAAGGATCTCGGTGCCGTGGCGGCGCACGGATTCCTGGGGGCTGCTGAACTCCTCCTCCAGCTGCGCGAGCATGGAGCGGATGTCGTCCACGCGTTTGCCGCGGATGAGCTGGCGCCCCAGGGTCATGACGAGGTGGGGGTCCAGCTTGTGGATGGCGTGGCGTTCCAGGCTCATGTGCAGCTTGGTGTCGGTGCCCTGGCATTCCCACTGGATGGCTTCCTTGAAGTCCTCCACCTCCTGCATGCCCCAGCCCTCGAACTGCAGGCGCCCGCGGATGGCGTCCAGGGAGAGTTCGCGGTCCGGCACGCACTGCATCAGGGCGACGGTGAGCAGGGCCAGGTCGAACATGGAGGGGCGGTGGGTGACGTGCGTCTGCGCCACGGCCTGGGCCAGGAGCTCGGGCGCCAGGAAGTCCAGGGCGCGGCGCAGGGCGTGCTCCCCGGGCGGGAAGCCCGGAAGGCCCAGGAGGATGTTGCCCTGGTCCCCGGGCTCGAATTCCGCGAAGGCCTTGCGCAGGGCGTCCCGCACCGTGCCGGGGTCCATGGCCTCCAGCATGAGCCGGGCGCCGGCGCCCGCCATGCAGGCGTAGCTGGGCATGGTGAACCCGAAGCGCTTGAGGGAATCCCGGTGGTCCACCCCCCAGGGGGACCGGGGTCCGGCTTTGTCCACAGACGTGGTGGCCGAAAGCGCCTGACGGAAGAGTTCGGAAAACTCGTCCCGCAGGGCCGCGGGGGAGGGCGGCGCCGGGGCGGATGGGACGGGCCGCGGGGCGGGAGCCGGTGGGGCCTCGTCGGGAAGCTCCACCAGCTCCTCCAGCTCGCGCGGCACCTGCACCCGGGCCAGTTCCTCGGGGGTGAGGGGGGCGGGCTCCGGGAAGGCCAGGGGGACCGTGGGAGGCAGCGGACCGGGGTCTCCGGAGGGGCCGGCGGAAACCCAGGGGATGGGGTCGAAGGTGTCCGGGATGACGCTGGGCACGCTCCGCTCGGGGGCGGCGAACATGCGCTCCCAGTCCAGTTCCACGTCCGACGCCCGCAGCGGGGTGGGGACCCGGGGGGGCGGCAGTTCCTCCTTGGGCAGCACGCGCAGCAGGCCGTCGTCGGGCAGGAGGGAGGCGGCGCCGCCCATTTCCGACACCCGCTGGGGCCGCATCTGCAGGATGAAGAGCAGGGTGCGGATCTCCTCGGGATCCATGCCGGGGACCAGTTCGATGCCGCCGATATCCCGGGCGTCCATTTCCCGGGCCAGGGCCATGGCCGCATTGGGCGCCCCGGTGACGGGCTCGTCCTGGCAGGAGAAGCCCACCCCGGTGGTCACCAGGCGGATGGTTCCGAGTCCGGCCAGGAGCGAGGGCAGGTAGTCCTCCAGGTCCGCTTGGCTCTTCAGGGCCAGGGGGTGGTCCGGGGCATGGTGCAGCTGCGCCCGGAGAGCCTGGTGGAGGAGCTCGATGAGACGGGTAAGCGACTTTGGAGCGGGCATGGCCTCCCCGTAGGCGAACGTTTCCCAGAGATGGGTAGTAAAATATTAATGCACTTTCCCGGCCATGGGGGTTTTGTCTATGGCTCGCAGCGGAAGATGAGGCTGGTGTTGATTCCGCCGAAGGCGAAATTGTTGTTCATGAAGATGGGCCCGCGGGGGACCCGGCCTTCGCCCTGGAGGTAGTCCAGGGGACCGCAGCGCTCGTCGACGTCCACCAGGTTGAGGGTGGGCGCAACCCATCCCGAGCGGGTCATGTGGATGCCCAGCCAGGCCTCGATGGCCCCGCAGGCGCCCAGGGTGTGGCCCAGGTAGCTCTTGAAGGAGGTGATGGGCACGGCGCGGCGGAAGGTCTCCCAGGTGGCCCGGCTCTCGGCGATGTCGCCGTGCTCCGTGGCCGTCCCGTGGGCGTTCACCCAGTCCACGGCCTCCGGGTCGAGGCCGGCGTCCCGCAGGGCCGTGGCCATGGTGGCGGCCATGGTGGGCATCTGGGGCTGGGTGATGTGCGCGCCGTCGGAGTTGGTGCCGAAGCCCAGGATCTCGGCGTGGATGCGGGCGCCCCGGGCCAGGGCCCGCTCCCGTTCCTCCAGCACGAAGGTGCAGGCGCCTTCGCCGAGCACCAGCCCGTCCCGGTTCCGGTCGAAGGGCCGGGGCGTGAGGTGGGGCTCGCCGTTGCGGAGGCTGGTGGCGAACAGCGTGTCGAAGACCGCCGCGCTGCAGAAGGTGAGCTCGTCGGAGCCGCCGGCGACCATGGCGTCCTGCATGCCGTACTTGATGGACTCGTACGCGTAGCCCAGTCCCTGGGTCGAGGAGGTGCAGGCGCTGCTCGTGGGGATCACCCGCCCCGTGAAGCCGAAGAAGAGACCGATGTTCACCGCGGCGGTGTGGCTCATGAACTGGATGTAGCCGGTGGCGCTGATGCTCGAGGAACCTTCGGCCGACAGGGCCGAGCCCAGCGAAAGGATCGGCTCGAGGCTGCCCGAGGAGGAGCCGTAGGCCACCCCCATGCGGCCGCCGGTGACGAAGGGGTCCCCGGTCAGGCCCGCGTCCTCCATGGCCAGTTCCGTGGCCCGCACCCCAAGGAGGGCCACCCGGCCCATGGAACGGGTCAGCTTGCGGGGGTAGCGGGCCGGGGCGGCGAAGTGCGGGATGGGGGCGCCGAGGCGGGTCTGGAGGCTGGGGTAGGCGTCCCACTCCGGCATGGCGATCACCGCGCTGCGGCCTTCGCGAAGGCGCGGCTCCACCGTGCCCCAATCGTCGCCCAGGGCGGTGACGGCTCCCATTCCTGTGACTACCACGCGTCGTTCCAAGCCATGCCTCCATGAGCCAGCCTGGTTCCAGGCCATGGCCGTTCGGGAGTTCGATGATAGCCTGGGATGCGGGACGCAGGGAAACCCCCCGCCCATGGGAACGTGCGATGGAAATCAAGGAACAGCTCAAGAAAGTCATGATCGAGGAGTTGAATCTGGAAGGGATGCGTCCCGAGGACATCCAGGACGACGCGCCCCTGTTCCGGGAAGGCCTGGGCCTGGATTCCCTGGACGCCGTGGAGATCGTCATGCTCCTCAAGAAGCATTTCGGCATCGAACTCAAGAACATGGAAGAGAGCAAGCCCGCCTTCCAGTCCATCAACGCCCTGGCGGGCTTCATCGACGGGCGCCTCAACGCATGATCCCGGTCACCGGCCTGGGATGCATCTGCGCGGCCGGCAAGAGCCTTTCCGCGTGCATGGGGACCCTTTTCGAGGGAGGCCCCGGCCCGGCCCCGGCCACGCGGTTCGCCAGCGACCATGCCGTTTCCTACCCCGTCTTCGAGGTGCCGGACTTCGAATGCGATCCGCTGCGGCTGCGCACCAGCGGCCTGCTGCTCCACGCCGCGCGGGAAGCCCTCGCGGACGCGGGACTGGCGCCGGAGGACCTGCCCCGGGCCCGCACGGGCGTGATCATCGGCACCACCGTGGGGTGCGCCCTGAACGACGAGGCCTTCTGCCGGGCCTACCGCGCCGGGGGACATCCGGACCTCTCGCCCATGGAGCGCATCTTCCGCAGCAACCCCGCCCAGGCGCTGGCGCAGGAACTGGGCCTTTCCGGACCCTGCCAGACGGTGGTGAACGCGTGCTCCTCGGGCACGGACGCCGTGGGGCTGGGGGCCTCCTGGATCCGGGCGGGGCTCTGCGACATCGTGCTGGCGGGGGGCGCGGACGAACTCAGCCGCATCACCTTCAACGGGTTCATCTCCCTGAAGATCACCTCCCCGGAAGCCTGCCGCCCCTTCGACCGTGACCGCCAGGGCCTGAACCTGGGGGAGGGGGCTGCCCTGCTGGTCCTGGAGGCCCCTGGCACGCCGCGCCGGGCCCGCTCCTTCGTGCTGGGCTACGGATCGTCCTGCGACGCCTACCACCCCACCGCCCCGAGCCCGGACGGAGCCGGCCTGCGCAGGGCCCTGGCCGAGGCCCTGACGGGCCTCGCGCCCGCCGAGGTGGCCTTCGTCAACGCGCACGGAACGGCCACGCCCGACAACGACCGGGTGGAGGCCCTCGTGCTCCCGGACGTCCTTCCCGGTGTCCCGTTCCTTTCGACCAAGGGCCGCACGGGACACACCCTGGGCGCCGCCGGCGCCATCGAGGCCGCCTTCACCGTGGCCTGCCTGGAGCGGGGCCGCATCCCGGCCAGCGCGGGCTTCCGGAACGCCGATCCCGCCCTGGGCGGCGCCGGACCGGTGCGCGAGGCCACGGCCTTCCGGGGCGGGGTGGCGCTGTCCACGTCCCTGGCCTTCGGCGGCAACAACGCGGTCCTGGCCTTCGGAGGCCCCCGGTGAAGGTCACGGTGCAGGGCATCGGCGCGGTGGGCGGCTTCGGCTGCGGCGCCGGGCGCCTGGACCAGGCCCCGGGCGCGCCCGGAACCCTCGACATCCCCTGGGGGGACGGCACCCGCGGGATCCCGGCCTACCTGGCCGGCACCGAACCCCTGGACCGCTTCGTGCCGCGGCGCGCCCTTCGAAGGGTGGACCACTTCTCCCGCATGGCGCTCCTGGGCGCGTACCTCGCCCTGGAGGACGCCGGGGCCGGCACGGAGGGCCTGGGCCTGGTGGTGGCCAGCGGCTTCGGCCCCACCGCCACCACCTTCAGCCTCATCGACTCCATGATCCAGGACGGGGACGCGTGCACCTCCCCCATCCACTTCGCGGGCTCCCTGCACAATACCCCCGCGGCCCACATCGGCATCTTCATGGGGATCACCGGGCCCTGCCTCACCCTCAGCCTGTTCGAGGGCATGGTGCCCTCGGCGCTCGCGGCCGCGCGGCTCCTGCTGGCCGAAGGCCGCGCCCGGCGCGTGCTGGTGGGCGCGGTGGACGAATTCTCCGAACTCATGGGCTACCTCTGGGCCCGGAACGCGCCGGGCCCCGTGGCCGGGGAAGGCGCCGCCTTCCTGCTGCTCTCGGCCCGGGAGGAGGACGGCCCCGGCTGCTGCACCCTGGAGGAGGCCCAGGCCGCGGCCCGGCCCTGGCCCTGGGGCGCCCAGCCCGGCGCGGAGGCCTTCTCCCTGGCCGCCGCGGCGGCGCGGATCAGATCATCCCGCCGTTGACGCCGATGACCTGACGGGTGATGTAGCCCGCCGAGGGCGAGAAGAGGAAGCCCGCCAGGTCCGCCACGTCCTCGGGCCGGCCCACGCGCTTCATGGGCACCGCCGCCATGGCGAACTCCATCTCCACCCCCGCGAGCATCTCGGAATCGATGAGGCCCGGCGCGATGCAGTTGACGGTGATGGCCCTGCCGGCCAGTTCCACGGCCAGGGCCTTGGCGGCGCCGATGAGCCCGGCCTTGGCGGCGCTGTAGTTCACCTGCCCGCGGTTGCCGATGACGCCCGACACCGAGGCGATGCAGACGATGCGGCCCCCCTTGCGCAGCCGGATCATGGGCATGGTCAGGGGATGCACCACGTTGAAGAACCCGTCCAGGCTGGTGCGCAGCACCAGGTCCCAGTCCTCCTCCGACAGGGCCGGGAAGGCGTTGTCCCGGGTGATCCCGGCATTGCAGACGATGCCGTAGTAGGCCCCGTGGGCCTCCACCAGGGCCTCCAGGACGGTGCGCGAGGTCTCGCGGTCGGTGACGTCGAAGACGGCCACGTCCGCCGAGCCTCCGGCCTGGATGATCTCGGCGGCGAGGGCCTCGGCCTCGGCGCCGCGGCTGCGGGCGTGGGCGGTGACGTGGAAGCCGTCCCGGGCCAGGCGCAGGGCGATGGCCCGGCCGATGCGGCCGCTGGCGCCGGTGACGAGCACGCGCTGGAGTGGAGTCTGGGTCACGGTCGCTCCCCTTCGAAGGTCTTCAGGATGGCCGTGGCGACCTCCTTCCCCTCCAGCGTGATGCCGCACGCGAAGGCCGACAGGCCGGAGTCGTCCAGGTACTTCAGCCGGGCCTGGACCTCCAGTTCGCTGCCCGCGGGAAACGCGGGAAGGGTGCAGGCGTAGGCCCGGGTTCCCAGGAGGTAGCCCACGCGGGGCTTCCCGCCCTGGGCCCGCTTCTCGAGCCCGGCGTAGGCCGCGATGGCCTGGGCCATGAGTTCCAGGCCGAACCACGCGGGCATGGCGCCGTCCGCGTCGGCGTACCAGGCGCCGGCGTCCACCCGGGTGCGGGCCAGGATGCCGTCGTGCCGGTGGTCCAGCACGGCGTCCAGGAGGAGCATGGGGGGGCGGTGGACCAGGAGATCCTCGGCGGGTCGCATCATCAGTCGTCCAGGGTGGTGATGGTGGCTTCCAGGTCCAGGGGGGGCACCCGCAGGACGATGGCGCGGAAGGGCGGCGCGGAGCCCTGGCGGTCCAGGGTGAGGAGGGGCCTGCCCTTGCGCAGGAGGGTGCGCAGGGTTCCGGCCTCCCGCAACTCCATGCCCGGGGCCAGGCCCTTGCGTGCCTCGTCCAGGGGCCAGTCGCTGAGCTGGATGAGGGCGGGAAGGAGGTTGGGGTCGAAGGCGTCCGGCAGGGGCACCCGGGCGTCCAGGACCGCCGGGCCCGCTTCCACCTTGAGGACGAAGAGCGTCTGGCCCATGGGGGAGGAGGCCACGATGGACAGGCGCCGGCCGTCGTTCTCCACGGTGGTCAGGAGCCGCTCGGGTTGGGCGCCGGGGCGCATGAACACGACTTCCTGGTTCGCGAAGTACGCGGGCCCGGTGGCCGCGGGCTGGAGGGTGTAGGGCAGGGTGCGCCGGAAGGCGCATCCCGTCAGGAGCGCCAGGGCCAGGACGAGGATCGGGGGCGTGCCGTGCCTCATGCGCGCTCCCCCAGGGCCAGGAAGGACGTGAGGGTGGCCGCCAGCACCGCCGCGGCCAGGGTGATGCCGAAGGCGCGCAGGCTCGGGGTGTGGCTCAGGGCCAGGAGGCCGAAGGAGATCAGGGTGCTGCCGCTGGCGAGCATCACGCCGAGGAGGGCGGAGGTCCCCGCGGCGTCGCGCTCGCGCAGGAAGACGGTGTAGTCCACCCCCAGGCCCAGGCTCAGGATGAGCGCCATGACCGTGAAAAGGGTCACGGGGTAGCCCAGGGCGGCGCCCGCGGCCAGGGCGGCCAGCATCCCCAGGATGGCCGGCGCCAGGAGCCGCGAGGTCGCGGCCGCGCCGTACCGCACGCCCAGGAGGAGGCCCACCAGCAGGACCGCGCCGCCCAGGGCCCAGGTGGCCACCCGGCGGTAGTGGGCCAGGAGGCGGGTGACGCTGGCGGCCTTGTCCACCAGGGTCACGCCCGGCAGGCCCTCGGCGGCCCGCGCCAGGGCGGGGGCGTCGGGGGCGCCCGTGGGGAGGACCACCGAGGCGAAGCCCCGGCTGGTGGGTCCCAGCCAGAACGGCCGCAGGGGAATGGAGAAGGGCGTGCCCAGGAAGGCCCCCACGGTCAGGGGCCCCGTGGCGAGGTCCGCCTGGGCCGTGGCGACGGCCCCGGGGCGGAAGCCCGCGTCCAGCATGCCCTTGGCCAGGGCCGGCTGCCCCTCCCGGTTCCGGGCTAGGGTCGCCTCCTGGCGCGCCGGGGAAGGCACGAAGGCGGAAACGGCCATGAGGCCCGCCACGCCGGGAATGGGCATCCGCGCGCGCAGGGCCTCCTCCCGCGCCAACACCTGGCCTTCGTCGGCGCCTTCCACCAGGAAGAACGCCCCGGCGGTGGAGATCCTGAGCAGCTCCTGGATGCGGGCCTCGTCCCGGCGCAGGGCCTGGGAGGGGACGATGAGGCCGCGCACGTCGTCGTCCACCCGGCCCAGGGCCGCGGCTCCGCCCAGCACCACCAGGACCGCGGCCGCGACCAGGGGCGTCCGGCGGTGCCCGGACCAGCCCTGGATGCGCCGCAGGATGCGGGCCAGGGCGGCGCCCAGGGCGGGGCGGGGCGGCAGGGGCGCCGCGAGCCAGGAGGGCAGGACGAGAAGCACCGTGAGGAAGGAGCCCACCAGGGCCACCATGGAGAACAGGGCGATCTGGCGCAGGCCGGGGAAGGGCGCGGCCAGGAGCGCCGCGTACCCGAGCAGGCTGGTGATGAGCCCCAGGAACAGGGCGGGAAGGATGCGGCGCAGGGCCGGCACAGGCGTCCAGGCCTCCCCCGCGCCCAGGTGGCTGGCGAAGTACAGGAACGCGTAGTCCACCGCCACGCCCATGACGGTGCACCCGACCACAAGCGTGAGGAGGTAGAGCTTCCCGAAGACCAGGAGGCAGACCGCGGCGGCCGAGGCGAGCCCCGCGGCCACGCAGGCCAGGCCCAGGAGCAGATGGCGCAGGGAGCGGAAGGTCAGCACGAACATGCCGACGATGCCCAGGGTGGACAGGAGGCTGATGAGGTTCATCTCCCGCTCGGCGCTGAGCCGCGCGTCTGCGGCGTAGAACATCACGCCGGTGCGAAGGACCTGGCGCCCCGGGCGCGCCATGCGTCCGGTGGCGGCGTCCACGGCGCGCAGGCTCCGGGCCTGGACCGCCGGGTCGAAGGCTGACCCCCGCAGGGCCGCGGTGACCATCACGTGGAGGCCGTCGTCGGCCTGGACCGCCAGGAGCCCGTCCCGCAGTTCGAGGCCCGTGGACTGGAAGGGCAGGCCCGACAGGAAGCCGCCGAAGGCCCCCAGGGGATCCACGTGGGCCGGAAGGCCCGAGAAGATGGGGGACGCCAGGCGCGCCTGGATGGCGGGGGCCAGGTCCCCGGAGGGCGGATCCGGGGCCGCCAGGCGGAACCGGAACGGGGCGTAGAAGCGCACCAGCTCGCCGGGATCCACCGGGGGCAATTCGCAGGACACGTTCTCGAACACCTGGGCCGCCTCCAGGTCCCGGGCCAGGGCCAGGGCCGCGGCCTTGCTGTCGGCGGGGTCCGTGCCGCGCACCAGGAGGACGATGCGCTCCTGGGTGGTGGCGGTGAGCGTCCGGATGGCCTGCTCGGCCACGGGGTTCTTCTCGGTCTCGGGGAGCATGGCCAGGAGGTCGGTCTCCATGGCCCGGCCCGAGGCCAGCCGCAGGCCCGCGAAGGCCGCCAGGGCCAGGAGCAGCGCCGTCCAGATCCAGCCGCGGGCCCGCACCGGCTACTCGAAGGCCAGGAGGCGCCGTTCCTCGGCCGTCAGGGGGGCCTCGGGGCGGAAATTGAGGAAGGTCAGGTCCATGGAATCTCCCGAGGGCTCATCCACGTGGATGGTCTCGATGAAGGCGGCCCCCCGGATGCGCACGGCCTTCACGAAGGCCGCGGTCTGGGGCGCGGGGGTGAGGAAGATGGTCCAGGAGCCGTCCTTCCCGGACTCCCCCTTGACGGTGAAAAGGCCGTCCAGGGCGCTCCAGCGCCCTTCCAGGAGCGACTTCATGATCTCGCCCATGCGGGCCACCATGGGCGTGTCCTTGGCGGTGCGGAGCGTCCTGCGGCCGGCGCCGTCCACTTCCAGGACGCCCTTGGGCCCGGCGGCCACGGTCAGGGGCAGGGGCTTGGCCATGCGCCAGAGCACGCCCAGCTCCCGGGAGACCACGAGGCTGCCCGAGGACTTCAAGGGGCGCGAGAGCGCGGCGAGCCTGCGGGTCTGGGTGAAGTCCGCGTGCAGGGTCGCGGTGGCCTTCAGGTGGGCCGTGAGCGCCTCGGGCACCGTCTGGGCGCACAGGGCGGGGGCCAGGAGGAGGAAGGCCGCGCGCCTCACGGCCGGGTCCCTTCCACGGCCCCTTCCAGCGCCTCCGTGAGCACCCGGGGGCATTCGAACAGCAGCTCGCCCGTGGTCGAATCCACCGCCAGCTGGATGGTCTCGGCCTTGTTCACGCGCTCGCCGGTGAGGGCGTCGGAGAGCAGGTAGGTGATGCGGATGCGCTGCTGGTATTCCAGGAGGCTGCACTGGACCCGCACGCTCTGGCCGTACTTCAGGGGGCGGATGTACTTCAGGTTGCAGGTGACCACGGGCCAGATGACGCCCCAGTCCTTCATCTGCTGCCAGTCCAGGCCCACCTGGCGCATCATCGCGGTGCGGGCGATCTCCAGGTACTTGACGTAGTGACCGTGCCACGCGACGCCCATGGCGTCCACGTCGTGGAAGGGCACCTCGATGACGGTCTCGCCGGTGAGGATGGGTTTCATGGGTACAGGCTCCAGGCTTGGTTCCGGATGGACGCGACGAGGGAGAGGAGGGTTCCGTCCAGGGCGACGTCCTCGTCCAGGAATGGGAGCCAGGCGAAGGACTCGAGGAACTCCCGGGCTTCGGGGGCGAGCCTGTCCAGGGCGGGTTCGCCCTGGCGCTCCCGTAGGCGCAGGCCCTGGAGCACGGCCAGCACCAGGGCGGCGGCCACCTGTTCGGTGAGTTCGAGCACCCGCAGGCAGTCCCTGGCCGAGATGGTGCCCATGCTGACCTTGTCCTGGTTGTGGCACTCCGTGGACCGGGAGAAGACGGAGGCGGGCATCGTGAGCTTGAGGGCCTCGGCGGTCCAGGCGCTCGCGCCGATCTGCACCGCCTTGAGGCCGTGGTTGATGGCGGCCCGGGGGCCCCGGGACCCCGAGAGGTTCTGGGGCAGGCCGTTGTTGTAGCGCGCGTCCACGAGAAGCGCCAGCTGGCGGTCCATGAGGTCGGACAGGTTGGCCACGGCGGCCTTGAGGCCGTCCATGGCGAAGGCGATGTGCCCGCCGTAGAAATGGCCGCCGTGGAGCAGGAGCCCGTCGTCGGGGTCCAGGAGCGGGTTGTCGTTGGCGCTGTTCAGTTCGTTCTCCACGTCCCGGCGCACCCAGGACAGGGCGTCGCCCAGGACGCCGATGACGTGGGGCGCGCAGCGGATGGAGTAGCGGTCCTGGAGGCGCACCGCCGGGTCCGGGGCGGGCCCGCCCAGGTCCGCGTGGATGCGGCCCGCGGCGGCCTGGGGCCCCGCGTGGGGCTTGACCTGGAAGAGCCGGGGGTGGAAGTGGTCCCGGTTGCCCCGCAGGGCCGCCACCGCCAGGGACGTGAGCCGGCAGCCCAGGCGCTCCAGGTACGAGGCCCGGCGGAAGGCGAGGCAGGAAAGCCCGGTCATGACCGCGGTGCCGTTCATGAGGGCCAGGCCCTCCTTGGGGGCCAGGCGCAGGGGGGCCAGGCCGGCCTCGGCCAGGGCCTCCACGGCGGGCCGCACCTGCCCGCGGAAGGTGGCGTCGCGCTCGCCGATGAGGGTGGCCGCCACGTAGGAGAGCGGCGTCAGGTCGCCGCTGGCGCCCACGGAGCCCTCGGCGGGGATCCGGGGCAGCACCCGGTGCGCCACGAGGCCCTCCAGGGCTTCCAGGAGCTCCCAGCGGACCCCCGAATAGCCCTGGGCCAGGGAATTGATGCGGGCCACCAGGACGGCCAGGGTCTCGTCCTCGTCGAGGATCCGCCCCAGGCCGCAGCCGTGGTACCGCGTGAGGTGGGTGGGCAGTTCCGGCACCAGGGCGGGCGGCACGGTGGTGGTGCAGGAGTCCCCGTAGCCGGTGGTGACGCCGTACACCTCGGTGCCGTCCGCCAACAGGGCTGCCAGGGTGGCCGCGCCGGCCTGGATCCGCGCGCGGAAGGCCGGATCCCGGGCCAGGGCCAGGGACCGCGATCCGGCGGCCACGTCCACCACGTCTTCGATGGCAAGGGGCCCGAGGCCCACGGTGACGGCGTCCATCTAGGCGTCCCCCCGGAAGCGGAGGATGCCGGACGCCTTGCGGACGCCGCCACCCTGGTAGCTGAACTTGAGGTTCTCGCGCGCGGCGTCCAGGGCGAGGGTGAGGGTGAGGTCCTCCCCGGGCCGGATGACCTCCATGAACTTCAGGTGCTCGACCCCCTGGAACGGACCCAGGGCGCCGAAGGCCTCCAGGCCGAAATGGATGGCCCAGTCCACCTGCACGACGCCGGGGAGGATGGGGTTGCCCGGGAAATGCCCCTGGAAGCCCAGGAGCCCGGGGTCCAGGTCCAGGGCGAAGGTGGTGCCCCCGTCAGGCCCGGCTGAAGTGGCCCGGGCGCTCGCGGGGAACCTCATCGGGCCTGCAGCATCTGGTGGACCGCCTCCACCACGTCCGCGACGGTGCGCACGTGCTTGAACTCCTCGGCCTTCACCCGGCGCCCGGTGATCTCCTGCAGCTGGATGGCCAGCTCCACGGCGTCGATGCTGTCCAGGTCCAGGTCGGTGAAGAGATGCGCTTCCAGGGTAATGCGCTCCGGCGCCAGGTCGAAGGATTGGGCGAGGATGTTCCTCAGCTGCGTGAGGATCTCGTCCCGGGTGGGATTGACGGTGGTCATGGGTGGCGTCTCCGGTGGGCTTCGCTGGCGGGGATGGAACCCCATGTTAGTGCAGATGTCATCATATTTCAGGCTTTCCCCGCGCGTGCGAAGAGCGCGGCCAGGTCCTCGGCCCGGAGCTTTCCGCGGGCGTCCCGGGGCAGTTCGGCGACGAAGCGCCACCGCCGGGGAAGGGCCGGTCCTTCCAGAGACTGGGCCAGGTGGGCTCCCAGGCGCTCCCCCAGGGCGCGGCGCACGGCCGGGTCCTCCAGGTCCTCGCGGCCCTCCAGCACCACCGCCGCCCCCAGCATCCGGCGCCTTTCCTCCAGCACCGCCACCGCGGCGTCCCGCACCAGCGGATGGGCCTTGAGCGCGGCCTCCACCTGGGGCAGGGAGACCCGCTTCTCCTCGATCTTCACGACGCGATCCAGGCGCCCCAGCAGCGAGAACGTGCCGTCGGCTTCCAGGGCCACCGCGTCCTCCATGCGCAGCCCCCCTCCCACCCGGGGAGAACGCAGGAGCAGGGCGCCGTCGGGTGCGGCGGCCAGGGCCATGTCGGGGAAGGGGGTCCACCGCGCGGAGGCGGGATCGGGGCCGGGGTTCCGCCAGGCGATGCCGCCGCTCTCGGTGCTGCCGTACACCTCCACCACCCCGCCCGGGGCCGCGGCCCGCCAGGCCAGGGCATCCCCCCGGTCCAGGGCGCCGCCGGAGGAGAACACCGCCGGCAGGGCCAGGCCCCCGAGGTCCAGGAGCCGCGGCAGGCGGGCCAGATGGGCGGGGCTGCTCACCAGCACCGGCCGCCGGGCCATTTCGGCCAGGAACCGGGCCGGGTCGCCGCAGGTCTCCGTCTGGAACGGCGTCCCGGTGGCCAGGGGCCAGAACACCCGGAACAGGCATCCGTAGATGTGCAGGTGGGGCACCGTGGCCACCACCATGGCGGGCAGCGGCCCGAAGAGCCCCTCCAGGACGTCCACCTCCCGGTCCAGGTCCTGGAAGCGGCGCAGCACTTGCTTGGGCGCGCCCGTGCTGCCCGAGGTCCAGAATTCCACGGGCACATCCTCCAGGGCGCGGGCCGGGGGCGGGGCGTCCGGGAGTGCGGCCAGGTCCGCGTCTCGGAGGACGCCGTCGGCCTCCAGGGCCGCCAGGGTCCCGGGCAGCAGGTTGGGGGGCAGCACCGGCGTGCAGCCGGCCAGTACCAGGCCCAGGAAGCCCGTGGCGAAGGCGAAGGGGTCCTCGCAGGCCAGCAGCCAGCGGCCCCCCGTCGGCACCATCCGGGCCACCGCGGCGGCGGTCCGGGCCAGCTCCCCGAAGGTGCGCTCACCCTGGCCGGCGAGGGCCACCACCGAGCCCTGCGCCCGGTCCCCGGTGAAAAGGCTGGCGAGGCGCCCCATGGCGCTCAGGCTTCCAGCATCTTCTGCACGGAGACCACCACGTCCTCCACCGTGCAGAGCACCCGGAACTCCTCGGGCGCCAGCCGGCGCCCGGTATATTCCTGCATGTGATGGGCCAATTCGACTTCGTCAATGCTGTCCAGGCCCAGGTCCGTGAAAAGGTTCGAATCCATGCGCACGGAACGGGGGTCGAGCTGGAAGTTGGCCTTGAGCGCGGAGCGGACCCACTGGAGAATCTCGTCCTGGGTCTTGGGGGGCATGGGGGCTCCGGCGGTGGAATGGATGCCCGGCGGGTCGCGGTCGCTGATTCGCGGTCCTGAAGGCGTCATGTCCTCCGGGCAGAAGAGCCCCCAGTATACCTCACCTCTCAGAGCCGCGGGCAGTGGCGGCATGCGGCCCGCGGGGTCCCGGCGAGCAGCTCCCGGCGCAGCCGGACCATCCCGGGTCCGTTCCACACGGCCTGGAAGGGGGTCCCGAAGAGATTGCCCACCTCCTCGTCGGGCTGGCAATCGCAGGCGGTGACGGTGCCGTCGGCGCCCACGGCGAGGGTTTGCCAGGGGGATAGGCAGTGGGCGTGGCCGGGGCTCCGGGTCCAAAGGGCGTCGACCGGTCGAAGGAGCAGGTCCCGCAGGCGGAAGGGCTTCCCCAGCTCCTCCAGGCCCCGGACCTGGAGCACCGGCAACCCGGCGGCCATGGCGCCGCCCACGGCTTCGCGGATGGCCGTCCGATCCGCCTCCGTGGCCGCCCCGGCCAGGGACCGGTCGCGGTTGGCCGTGAAGTTAAGGTCCGAGAGCATCCAGGCCCGGGCTCCCAGCGCCAGGGCCAGGTCCGCCACCGGGGCCAGGTGCCGGGCGTTGGCGGTGCCGACGGCGGTGAACACCGAACGGGGAACCTCGTCGCCGAAGATGCGGGCGGCCTCGGTGAGGTGGGCCAGGGTCCGGGCGAAGGGCACCCCCGGGCGAAGGCGCCCCGCCAGGCCGGCCTCCCCCGCGTCCAGGCTGAAGGTGGCGGCCCCGAGTCCGGCCTGGACGAGGCTCCGGGCCAGGTCCGGGGTCAGGGCCGCGCCGCTGGTCACCAGGCCCACGCTGCGGCCCTCCCCGGCGGCCAGGGCCACCAGCTCCGCCAGGCGCGGGTGGAGGGTGGGCTCCCCCAGGCCCACCAGGGTCAGGCGGGAGGCGTGGGGCAGGCGGTCCAGAAGTTCCTGGAACCGGTCCAGATCGCCCCGGTGGGGGGCGCCGGCGGCCCGGGCGCAGGAGGGGCAGGCATGGGGGCACCGGGTGGTGACCTCCACGTTGGCCAGCACGGGGGGCGGCGCCAGGGGGCCCAGCCCGGGGGGGAGCCCCAGGCCGGGGCGCAGGGCCCGCCACGCCGAAGGGCTGCGGCCCAGGACCTGCCAGCCCCCGGGCACCCGGTCGGCATGGCGGGCCACCTGGGGCTCCAGGAGGCGGAGCCTCGCCTGTTCCAGGCCGGTGAGGGCGGGCGGCAGGGCTTCGAGGATCGCCGCCAGGACCGGCCCCGCCGGCAGGTGGTGTCCCCCCCCGGGCACCCGGACGGGATGAACCTCTGGGCCCCAGAAGGCCAGATCCCCGGGTGGCACCAGGGGATCCGCGTCGCCGTGCACCACCAGGGTCCCGGGCGGGAGCCCCCGGGCGCCGGCCCCGTTCACGGCCTTCACCAGCCGGGCGAGGTCCAGGAGGCCAGGGGTCTCGTTTCCGGGCCGGGTCGCGGCCTGGAGGCGGGCCAGGTGTTCCAGCCCCACCCGGGGCGGGGTGCCCAGGAGGATCCGGAGGCAGGGGCCGAGGTCGGCCAGGAGGGCCAGGGTGCCGCCGGTGGAGTGCCCGATGACCACCAGCGGGCCCTCGCCCGCGGCCTCCCGCTCCAGGATCGCCAGGAAGGCCTCCCGGTCGAAGGGCGGTGGCGCGCCGCCCCGCCAGTGGGGATGGAGGGCCGCCAGCCGCGTGTGCCCCGGCCCGAAGACCGCGTCCAGGCCTTCGGCCAGGGACGCCAGGTCCCCCGGGCCGCCGGTGTACCCATGCACCAGGAGGAACCTCATGGTTCCACCATCCGGTCCGCCAATCGTTCGGCTCCCCGGTCAAGGTGCGGGTCCGGAGTCCGGGCCGCCAGGCGTCCCAGGGCGAGGATGCGGGCGTCCAGTTCGGCGTCGTCCATGGCCTCCAGGGCCCGGGCATACACCTCGCTGGATCCCCAGAAGACGGTGGGGGGGATCAGCCGGGCTCCCGCCCCAAGGCGCTCCAGGCAGAGGCCGTTCTGGGCCTGTTCCGGATGGAAGGGGAAAACGCCCGCGGGCACGCCCCGGGCCAGGGCCTCGAAAAGGGTCTGCTGGCCCCCGTGGCAGATGAGGAGCGCGGCCCGCCGCAGCCATTCGTCCATGGGCGCGAAGGGGGTGGCCAGGACGCGCGGGTCGGGGCGGTCCAGGTCCGGGTGGCCGCCGCCCGCCAGGGCGACCCGGTAGCCCAGGGCCAGCAGCCGTTCCACAAGCCGCGCGGGGCCCGAGCCCGGGGGCAGGGCGGTGCCCATGGAAAGGATGGCCAGGGGGGCCCCGGGCCCGATGGAACCCGGTGTGCGGGGCCACCCGTTCCAGGCCAGGGGACCCACGTGCTCCACGCCCGCGGGGACGGCCAGGGGCTGGAAGCCCGGCGTGTCCCACAGGAAGGTGCGGTCGCCGAGCAGCAGGGCGCGCACGTCCGCCACGTCGGGCCGGCCCAGCGCCCGCAGGGCCATGGACGCGCGGCGTGCCGTCCCGCGGAAGAAGGTGTCCAGGAAAGCCCCCTGGTCGGCCGCGCCGGGCTCCTCCTCCCGGAACCCCAGCACGCCCCGGAAGGCGGGGATCATGCAGCCGCAGGCCAGGGTGTCGCAGGGGAGGCCCGCCAGCGCCGCGGAGGTGGTGGCCGTGAACCGGAAGACCCCCACCACGCGCTGGGCCCGGACCTCCTCCATGAGGGCCCGCTCCGCCCGCACGACCCGGATGAACCGCTCGGGCTGACGGAACCAGGCGTAGGCCGGGGCCGATCCCTGGTCCGCTTCCTGGAGGTCGGGCAGCAGGTAGTGGGGCACGCCCAGGCGCGCCAGGAACGGGGACCGGGCCGGGGTGGCGGCGAAGGCCACCTCGTGGCCCCGGGCCAGGAGGACGTCGCGCAGGGCCAGGCCCTTGGCGAGGTGGGACAGGGCGTTGCTGCCCGGCAGGATCAGGAAGCGCATGGCGTAGGCTTCACCCGGGCCCGGTCTCTCCGGCCCAGAGGTCGAAGAAGTTGAAGAAGTGGTAGGGGTAGGTTTCCAGGAAGCGCTCCAGGGCCTGGGCGTAGGCGGCGGCGTAGGGGCGGTAGGCCTCCGGAGCCCGACCCAGGCCGGGCGGTACGCGGATGACGGCGGCCAGCTGCATCTCGTACTGGTCGGGGCCGGGCTTGTGGGGGAAGAGCACGGCCACGGGCGCGCCGGTGGCCGAGGCCAGCTTGTAGGCGGTGAAGGGCAGGGAAACGGGACCCCCCAGGAAATCCACGGACACGGTGCCGCCGCCGGCGCCCCAGGCCCGGTCCCCCATGAGGCACAGCACCTCGCCCCGTTGCAGGGCGGCCAGCATGTCCGGCACGCCCCCCAGGAAGGATTCCGGATCGATGATCCGGAAGTCGCGGTCGGCGAAGGCCTGGAAGGGGGATCCCGCGTCCCCCGCGTCGAAGCGGGCCAGCACCGAGATGGGCGGGGCCAGGTGGGCGAGGTTCGCCATGCCCAGCTGCCAGGCGCCCACGTGGGCGGTGACGATCACCAGCCCCCGGCCCTCGGCGAGGAGGGCGGTGAGGTCCTCGCGTCCCAGCAGGTGGGTGATGAACTCGCCCCGGCCCAGGATCCGCTGGGCGGCCTGGTCCACCATGAGCCGCGCGAAGGTGCGGCTGAGCCGGAAGGTGTCCAGCAGGCGCCGGAGTCCCGTGCGGGCCGGGAACCGGTGGGCGAGGTACGGCCGGCACCGCCGGCGCACCGCCGCCCGGGTCAGCGTGTAATGGAGGCTCACCAGATCGGCCAGGGCATAGGCCATGGGGCGGCCTGCCAGGCGGATCAGCCCGTGGAAGAACCCCAGTTGCCACCGTGCGCCGATGCCCTGGATCCGCCATTCGATCCGGCCGGGCGTCACGCCTCCTCCCGTCCCATCATGCGCCGGGTGGACCGGGTGAAGCGCAGGAAGCTGCCCAGGCCGCCCAGGAACCGAAGCCAGCTGTCCGGGGAGCGCCAGAGCATGGTGACGTAGCCCCAGAGCACCTTGGGCCGCCTGAAATGCCGCTCGTAGAACTCCCGGAACAGGTCCTCCAGGCGTTCCCGGGTCATGCCCTTCGTGACGAACTGGAAGTTCATGCAGTCCATCTTCTCCCAGTCCTCGTCGAATTCCCCCAGCTCGTGGATGCCGTCGTAGATGGGCGAGCCCGGGAAGGGCGTGAACTTGGCAAGGTTGAAGTCGTCCACGGGCAGCGAGAAGACGTAGTCCATGCTGCGGCGGATGCTGGCTTCGGTCTCGCCGGGGAGCCCGATCATGAGCAGCCCCTTGGTGCGGATGCCCGCGGCGCTGATGGTGCGGATCTTGCCGGCCAGGTGGTTGAGGTCGGGGTTCTGGCGGTGCCGGGCCAGGAGGTCCGGATCCCCGGTCTCGATCCCCAGGCTCATCATCCAGCATCCCGCCCGCTTCATGCGGCCCACCAGGTCGGGGTCGATGTGCTCGGCCCGCACGGCGCAGTTGAAGGTCATGCCAAGGGGTTCGGCCAGGAGCCGGTCCGTGAGCTGCTCCACGCGCTTGCGGTCCAGGGTGAACTGGTCGTCGTAGAAGTTGATGTGCCGGATGCCGAAGGTCCGGCGCAGCATGCGCATGTGGTCGTAGAGATAGTCCGCGGAATTGGAGCGGAAGCTGCGCTGGAACACGCTCCGGTCGCAGTAGGAGCACGCGTAGGGGCACCCCCGGCTGGAGATGCAGCTGGTGTTCGGGACGGTGGGGTAGTTGAAGATGGGCAGCTTGTACGCGGCCGGGAAGCCCGCGAGCTTGCCGTAGGCGGGGAAGGGCAGGCTGTCCAGTTCGAGCCCCTGGCGGTAGCCGTTGAAGCGGACCTCCCCGGCGGGGCCGTCCCGCCAGATGAGGCCCCGCACCTGGGCCGGCGTCTCGAAGCCGCCGTCCATGAGCTCGCGCAGCGTCTCCTCGCCTTCGCCGGCCACGGCGAAGTCCATGGCGGGGTACTCCCGCAGCAGGCGCTCCTTCAGGGCCGAGATGTGCGGGCCCCCGAAGACGCTCATGATGCCGGGGCAGGCGCGCCGGGCCAGTTCCGCGATGCGCACCCCGTCCAGGAAACTCGAGGTGGTGCAGCTCAAGCCCAGGAAGGCCGGGCGCTCCGAGCGCAGGTACGCTTCGATGAGGCCGTCGGAATCCGGGTTGGCGAAGCAGTCGATGATCGCGGTCTCCATGCCGGCGGCGTCCAGGTACGCCGCAAGGCTCGCCAGCCCCAGGGGCGGCATGAGGTTGGCGATGCGGGAGATGTCCTGCCCCGCCGCGCCGGCGCGGTATCCAAGGGGGTGGACCAGGAGGATCTTCCGGTGGTTCAGCACGGGTGCGGCTCCGAGGCAGGGTAGCGGATGAGGGAATCCCAGAGCAGTCCGCGGAATCCCATGGCCCGCAGGACCGTCATGCGTTCGCGGCCCCGCTCGGGCGGGAAGAACCGGTCCCGGCGGCCCCGGAAGGCGGCCTCGATGCGCCCGGAAAGGACGTCGGCGTCCACGCCGGCGGCGTGGTAGTAGAAGGGCTCCCGCAGGTCCGTGTCCGGGCCCACCCGCCCTTCCCGCAGGGCCAGGTTGTGCAGGGCGGTATGGGGGAAGATGCGGATGCCGGTGAAGGCGAAGACCACCGTGCTGCGCAGGCGCTCCAGGTTGGCCAGGCCCTGGGCGAGGGTGGCCTCGGTCTCCCCGGGACCCCCGAACATCACGAAGTGCGCGCAAGGAACCCGGCAGGACACGAAGACCTCGTTGGCCTCCACCACTTCGTCGAAGGTGAAGCCCTTGCCCAGGGCCCGCAGGGTCGCGTCGGCGCAGGCGTCCGTTCCCAGTTCGGCGGCGCGCAGGCCGGCCCGGGCCATGAGGCGCAGATCGGCCTCGCGGAGGAGGCTGGGACGCATGTAGCAGGACCAGCGGATGGGAAGGGCGCGGCGCAGCAGCTCGTCCACGAGCTCCATGTGCCTGCCGCCGTCGTCGTTGAACACCGCGTCGGCGATGAAGAACTCCGTCTGGCCGAAGCGGGCGTGGGCCTCCTCCAGGTCGTCCACCACCGCGCGCGGGTCCCGGACGCGGTACGCCTCGCCTTCCAGGGAGGGGTAGTTGCAGTAGGCGCAATGGTGCGCGCAGCCCCGCTTGGTCTGGATGTTCAGGAGGCCCGAGGCCCCCTGGTAGAAGGCGACGATGGCCCCGTCGTAGCGCGGCGACGCCATCTCCCCGGCGAGGCCGCCGTTGCGGAGGATGCGAGGCATGGCCCGGCCCGCGGCCAGGGCCTCCACCAGGTCCGCCGCCGCGCCCTCGCCTTCGCCGGCGATGCCGTAGTCCGCCCCGGTGTAGGCGAGGATCGCCTCCGGCAGGATCGTGAAGGCCGGCCCCCCCAGGATGACGGGCGCGGCCGTGCAGGTCCGGGCCACTTCCACCAGGCGCCGCGCCACCGCCGGGTAGTCCGAGCTGGCCAGCGAATCGCAGGTGTCCAGGTTGCGCATGGAGATGCCCAGGAAGTCCGGCCGGACCTCGCGGATCCGGGCGGCGAAGGCGGCCTCCGAGGCGCCCGAGGCCAGGAAATCGAACTGCTCCACCACGTGGCCCCGCGCGGTGAGCGCGCCGGCCACCACCGCCATCCCGAGGGGATAGACGGGATAGGGATCCAAGGTCAGATTGGCTGAGACTAGAAGAATTCGGCTCATGGCGCCCCAGGGTCAGGGGGCATGCCCGGAAGCCCGCACCTGTTCGTAATTCTGTAATATAGCACACATGCGCTTTCCCCTGACCGTGGCCCACCTGGCGGCCCTCACCGCGTTCCAGCTGGCCTTCCTTCTGCTCTTCGTGGATGTTCGATTGGCCGCGCTGCCCCTGGCCCTCTTCGTCCTGCTCTGCGCTGTGGCGCCTTTCCTGCCCCGCTTCGGCTTCTTCCTGCCCATCCTGTCCCGGGGCAGCCGCAGGTCGCCACGGGTGGCCCTGAGCTTCGACGACGGGCCCGATCCGGCGGTGACCCCCGCGGTCCTGGACCTCCTGGACCGCCACGGCGTGAAGGCGGCCTTCTTCCTGGTGGCCGCCAAGGCCGAGGCGCATCCGGACCTGGTGCGGGAGATCCTCGCCCGGGGCCACGAGATCGGCAGCCACAGCTGGCACCACTTCCCCATGCTCATGCTCCGCGGCCAGCGGATCCTCCGGGAGGAGGTGGCCCGGGCCCAGGAGATCTTCAAGGGCTTCGGCATCCTGCCGCGGGCCTTCCGGCCTCCGGTGGGGATCACCAGCTCCAGGCTCTGGCCGGTGCTCCTGGACCACGGCATGTTCTGCGTGAACTTCAGCTGCCGGGGCCTGGACCAGGGCAACCGGCGCGTGCCGGGCCTGGCCCGGCGCATCCTGGGCAAGGTCCGGCCCGGGGACCTGATCCTCCTGCACGACGTCTTGCCCACCCGCGCCACCGTGGACGAGCTGCTGGCGGAGCACGGCGCCGTGCTGCGCGGGCTGGGGGAGCGGGGGCTGGAGGTGGTGGCCCCGTCCACGCTCCTGGGCCGCTCCCTGATGCGGCGCGGCCTGGAATGCCAGGGCGCCGCGGAAAGCTTCTACGACGACCTGGCCGGCACCTACGACCAGGAGCAGTTCGGCACGGCCGTGGCCATGAGCCGGAACCTGGAACTGGAGCTCTTCCGCGCGCGCCTGCCGCACCTCCTCCACGGCACCGGCACCGTGCTGGAACTGGGCGCGGGCACGGGCATCTTCACCCTCGAACTGGCCCGGAACTGCACCGAGGTGCAGGCCGTGGACCTTTCCGGCAACATGCTGCGCCATCTGGAGTGCAAGGCGGCGGCCGCGGGCCTCGGCAACATCCGCACCCGGGAGGGGGACGCCGAGGCCCTGGCCTTCGAGGGCCCCTACGCCGCCGTGTTCTCGTTCCTCGTCTTCGAGTACTTCCAGGACCTGCCGGCCTTCTTCCGGCGTCTGGCGCCCCATCTGGAACCCGGCGCCCCGGTGTACTTCATCACCGCGCGCACGTCCTTCCTCCGGTTCTGGACGCAGGTGGGCAACGCCCTGCGCCAGGGCATCTGGCTGAAGTCCCGCTCGCGGCGGGACGTGGTGCGGTTCCTGCGCGCGGCGGGCATCGAACCGGTGCGTGTGCAGGGCCACCTGCTCACCTTCCTGGGCCGGGGCGGCATGATCCTGGAAGTGGAAGGACGCCGGAGGGATCCCGCCCATGACTGAAGCCCCCCGCGCCCTGGCGGTGGTGCCTGTGTACGACCACGCCGCCACCCTGCGGGGGGTCGTGGAAGGGCTTCTCGAAGCCGGGCTCCCGGTGCTGGTGGTGGACGACGGCAGCCGCGACGGCGCCCTGGAACGGGTGGCGGACCTGCCCGTGCGCACCCTGCGCCTGGAGCCCAACCAGGGCAAGGGCGCTGCGCTCCTGGCCGGGGCCCGTGTCGCCGCGGAGGCGGGCTTCGGCGCCCTCCTCTCCATCGACGCCGACGGCCAGCACTTCCCTTCCGATGCCCCGGCGCTCCTGGCCGCGGCCTTCGCGCACTGGCCCGCCATCGCCATCGGCGTGCGCGCCATGGACGGACCGCACGTGCCCGGGTCCAGCCGTTTCGGCCGGGCCTTCTCCAACTTCTGGGTGCGCCTGGAGTGCGGGCGCGACCTGGCCGACACCCAGAGCGGGTACCGGGTCTACCCCGTGGCGTTCCTCACCGGCGGGACGTTCCGGACCCGCCGCTACGCCTTCGAGGTGGAGGTCCTGGTGCGCGGCGCGTGGGCGGGCCTGGCCATCGCGGAGGCCCCGGTGCGGGTCCTCTACCAGGCCGAGGGACGCATCTCCCATTTCCGGGCCTTCCGGGACAACCTCCGGCTCACCGCGCTCCACACCTGCCTGGTCACCCTCGCCCTGTTCCGCCGCCAGGGGCCGCCCCTGGCCGAGGAGGCGCGGCGGGCCCTGATTTCACCCCGCGCCTTCCTGCGCACGCTCGCCTCCGAGCACGACAGCCCCGCGGCCCTGGCCACCGCGGTGGGGCTGGGGGTCTTCCTGGGCAGCCTGCCCATCATCCCCTTCGGGCTCCTGGTGATCGCCTTCGTGCACCACCGGCTGCACCTCAACAAGCTGGCGGGCATGGGCGCCTCCAACGTCTGCGTGGCGCCCTTCGTGCCGTTCCTCTGCGTGCAGGTGGGGCACCTGCTCCTCCACGGGCGCTGGTGGACCACCTGGAACCGCCAGGGGCTCGTAGTTGAACTGCCCCAGCGCCTCTGGGAATGGCTGTTGGGGGCGCTGGTGGTGGGGCCCGCGTTGGGCCTTCTGCTGGCCGTGCCCACCTGGTTCCTGGTGAAGCGCTTCCGGGCTACCGGGAAAGCAGCTCCACGCACTTGGTGAACCCGAACTCCCGGGCGTAGTCCACGGCCTTCTTGCCGGAGACGTCGGTGATGCCGGGGTCGGCCTTGGCCTTGAGCAGGTCGGCGACGATCCCGTCATGGCCGTAGTAGGCGGCCAGGATCAGGGGCGAGACGCCCGGCTTGTAGCGTCCGTATTCCTTGATGGTCAGGGCATTGGGATCCGCGCCCTGCTCCAGGAGCCACGCCACGATGGGCGGGTACCCGTTGTAGGCGGCCCACGCCAGGGGCGTCCAGCCCCACTTGTCCACCTCGTTCACCTTCTCCCCGGATGCCACCAGGTCCTTGGCCTTCTGGAGGTTGCCGTCCGCGACGGCCCGGGAGAGCTTGGTGCCGGCCTGGAGGGCGGAGCCTCCCAGGACGATGGCGGCGGCGGCGAGAAGGGGGGCAAGTCTCATGGGCCACTCCTGGCTGGTTGGAATAAACCAGTGTATACCGCCTGATCCTGCGGTTTCACCCGGTTTCTCCGCCCCTTTCGGAGAGCCAGGCGGCCAGGGCCCGCACGGTGCCCAGACGCCCCTGCAGGGACCCGGCCTCCTCCACCGTGGCGCCGTAGCGGCGCTTCAGGGCCATGGCCAATTCCAGGGCATCCACGGAGTCCAGGCCCAGGCCCCCCTTGAACAGCGGCTGGTCGTCGCCGATGTCCCCGGGCAGGAGGTCCTCCAGGTCCAGGGTCTCGATGATGAAGGCCTTCAGTTCAAGCGTCGTGGGAGCCATGGCTCTCCTCGTGGAAGCGGCTCTCCAGGAGCCGCGTGAGGGCCCGGGCCTCCCGGGGGCGGTCCTGCTCCGGGGCCGCGGGGGCGTGCACCCAGGCGTCGAACACGAAGCGGAACGTGCAGGTGGGGGCCGGGATCATGTACCACCGGTCGCCCTTGGCCAGGAGGGGCGGGTCCACCGAGACGCGCACCGGCAGGATGGGGGCGCCCGTGCGCAGGGCCAGGTGGGCCGGGCCCCGCTTGAACTTGAGGGGCTGGCCAATCCGGGTCCGGCCCCCTTCCGGGAAGATCACGAGGTTCCGGCCCGAAGCCAGGGCCAGGCCGCAGTGCTCCAGCACCCGCTCCGGGTCCTGGTTGTTGATGAAGCCCGCGGCCCGCACGAGGGGGCCGAAGAAGGGATTGTTCCACACCGCCTCCTTGACCACGCAAACCGTGTCGGGCAGGAGGGCGATGAGGATGACGATATCCAGATACGACGGATGATTCGCCAGGATGAGGGTGCCCCTGAGGACCTGCGGCTGCCCCTGGGTCACCACCTTCAGGATCCCGGAGGCCTCCAGACCGAAGACGAAGAGCCGGAAGAAGCGCCGGATGATGCGCGCCGCCCGCCGGCGGCGGGCTTCCTGGCCGCCCGGCATTACGGCCAGGATGGGCCGGATCAGCAGCGTGCACAGGCAGCCGCCCACCCCCAGGAGGGTGAAGAGGATTCCGCTGGTGAGGATCTTCCCCGCTTGTCGCAGGCGCGGGGGCAGGAGCGATGGGGGGGCGGCCATGGGGAATGGTAAGTATGCCATTGCGGACTAGAATGTGGCGGGGAGGGGACCATGGTGAAGGGACTTATCGTGACGGCCCTGGTGCTTTCGGGTGGCGCCGTGGGTGCCCAGGACGAAAAGCCAGGCGTGGTGGAGGGCGTCAAGGAGGCGGGCAAGGAAGTCGGCCACGCCGTGAAGAAGGGCGCCAAGGCCGTGGGCCAGGCCGCCAAGAAAACCGGCAAGGCCGTGGGCAAGGGCGCGAAGACCGCCGGAAAGGCGGTCGGTGAAGGGGCGAAGAAGGTCGGCCACGGCTTCCGGGACGGGGCGAAGGACGTGGGCCATGGGGTGAAGAAGGCGGTGAAGGGGGAGTAGGCTACCGCGGCCCGTCAAGCCTGCGTCACGTTGGCTTGGGCGCCTGGCAGCATCCGGGACAGGAGCCCATCCAGCGCCGCCAGGCTGGTCTCCCCCAGCAGCCCGTGGTCGTCATCCACTTCCAGAAGGATCGCGCCCTCGTGCCGGCGTGCGAAGGTGCGGCTTTCCTCCACCGGCACGGATTCGTCCCGGGTGCCGTGAAGGATCGCCAGGGGCGCCTCCACGCGCCACTGCCCGTCGCCGGCCCAGGCCGGCAGGTCCGCAAGCAGGTCGGGCCCCAGGGTGGTCCAGGCGTTGCGCGCGTGGTGGAAGACGGGCATCCGCCCGCGGCGGCGGTAGCCGGCCCAGCGCGGCCCCTCCAGGCGCCGGGCGGCGAAGCCCAGGGCCGGGGCCAGGAGGATGAGGCCCGCCACGGCCGCGCCGCGGTGGGCCACGGCGGCGGCCACTAGGCCCCCAAGGCTGCTGCCCACCAGGACCGGCGGGTGGGGCAGCCCACCCAGAAGCGCCTCCACCGCCTCCACCTGGGCGGAGACGGTGAGGGTCTCGAAGGTCGGCAGGTTCAGGTCCGGGGCGATGAAGGGGATGCCCCTCGCCTCCGCCCAGGCCCGGCAGTGCCCGCCCTTGGACCCGCCGGGGCCCGAGGCGAAACCGTGGAGGTAGACGAGGCTGGACGTGGACAGCCTCCTAGGCAAGGGCCTGCAGGTCCTCGGGGCCGCCGATGGAGGTGGCGGTCACCTCGATGCCGGCTTCCTTGGCCTGGCGCTTCACGAGGCCGCTGAGCACCTTGCCGGGGCCCAGTTCGAAGAAGGTGGTGACGCCCTCCTGCAGGAGCCGGGCGGTGAGGGCCTCCCAGCGCACCGCGCCGGGGATCTGGCGCACGAGACCGTCCCTCAGGGCCGCGGGGTCGTCCACCAGGGCGGCGTCCACGTTGTTGGCCAGGGGGCAGGAGGGAACGGCGAAGACGGTGGAGGCGAGCAGCGGCTGCATGTGCGCCTTGGCGGGCTCCATGAGGGGGCTGTGGAAGGGGGCGCTGACGGGCAGCTTCATCATCTTGCGCACGCCCTTGGCCTTGAGGATCTCCATGGCGGCTTCCACGCCCTCCACATGCCCGGCGATGACGATCTGGCCGGGACCGTTGAAGTTGGCGGGGACGGCGACCTTGCCGGTCTGGGTCTGGGCCTCGGCGCAGGCGGCCTCCACATCGGCCACGGTGGAACCCAGGATGGCGGCCATGGCGCCCACGCCCACGGGCACGGCCACCTGCATGGCCCGGCCGCGCTCGCGCACGGTGCGCACGGCGTCGCGGAACCTCAGGCTGCCGTTGGCCACCAGGGCGCTGTACTCGCCCAGGGAATGCCCGGCGACGAAGTCGGGCCGGGGCAGGCGCGCGCCGTAGGCGCGGACCACCATGGTGCTGTGGGTGAGGATGGCGGGCTGGGTGTGCTCGGTCAGCTTCAGCTGCTCCTCGGGGCCCTGGGCCATGAGGGTGGAGAGGTTGAAGCCCAGGGCCTCGTCGGCCTCCTGGAGGACGGCCTTGGCGGCGGGTTCCGCCTCGGCCAGCGCAACGCCCATGCCCACGGCCTGGGAACCCTGGCCCGGGAACAGCCACGCGGTCTTGCTCATAGATACCTCCGAAAATGGAGAAGGCGGCACCAGGGCCGCCTTCCCGCTCAATTGAACCAGGTGGAATCCTACTTGGCGGCGGCGGCCTGGGCGGCGACTTCCGCCGCGAAGTCGTCGTTGCGCTTTTCGAGGCCCTCGCCCATCACGTACTTCGTGAAGCGGCGGATGCTGAGCTTCTCGCCGATCTCGGCGGTCTTGGCGGAGAGGTGCTGGGCGACGGTGAGGTCGGTGTTCATGATGAACTTCTGCTCCAGGAGGCAGACCTCCTCGTAGATCTTGTTCATCTTGCCTTCGACGATCTTCTCCACCACGGCCGCGGGCTTGCCGGTGGCCATGGCCTGGGAGGTGGCGATCTCCTTCTCCTTGTCCAGGTAGGACTGGGTGACCTCTTCCTTGGACACGAACTGGGGCGCGGGATCGTGGGCGGCGATGTGCATGGCCACCTCGCGCACCAGGCGCGTGAAGTTCTCGGTGCGGGCCACGAAGTCGGTCTCGCAGTTCAGTTCGAGGAGCACGCCCACGCGGCCGCCGGGGTGGATGTAGGACTCCACGATGCCTTCGGCGGCGATGCGGCCGGCCTTGGCGGCGGAGGAGGCGAGGCCCTTCTTCCGGAGGTAGTCCATGGCCTTGTCCATGTCCCCGCCGTTCTCTTCCAGGGCCTTCTTGCAGTCCATCATGCCCAGGCCGGTCTTGTCCCGGAGGGCCTTCACATCTAGGGCCGTGTATGCCATTGCGAACTCCTGTGAAAATTCGGTGATAAGAACTGAGCGGTCAGCGGCCGGGCTCGGAGCCGGCAACTGACCGCTTCAAAGCCAAGCCTAGGCCTCGCCGCCTTCGTTCATCTTCTCGGCCATCATGGCCTTCATCTTGTCGTTGTCGCCCTTGTCCTGGAAGGACTGGCGGCCTTCGAGGATGGAGTCGGCCACGCGCTCGGAGAAGAGCAGGATGGAACGGATCGCGTCGTCGTTGGCGGGGATCACGTAGTTGATCTTGTCGGGGTCGCAGTTGGTGTCGACCAGGCCGACGATCTTCAGGCCCAGCTTGGCGGCCTCGGTGATGGCGATGTCCTCGCGGTGCGGATCGATGACGAAGATGACGTCGGGAACCGCGCGCATGTCCCGGATGCCGGCGAAGGAGGCTTCGAGCTTCTCCTTGGAGCGGGTCAGGGTCAGGATCTCCTTCTTCGTGAGCATGGCCGTGCGCGCGGGATCGTTGAGGGTGGCCTCGATCTCCTTGAGCTTGTCCAGGGACTTCTTGATGGTCGCGAAGTTGGTGAGCATGCCGCCCAGCCAGCGGTTGTTCACGTAGTAGGCGCCGCAACGCTGGGCCTGCTCGGCGATGAGCTCCTGGGCCTGGGGCTTGGTGGCGACGAAGAGGAAGGTCTTGCCTTCGCTGGCGGCCTTGGTGAGGAAGTTGGCGGCCGTGTTCCAGAGGCGGAGGGTCTTCTGCAGGTCGATGATGTAGATGCTGTTCCGGGCGCCGAAGATGTACTTCTTCATCTTGGGGTTCCAGCGCTTGGTCTGGTGGCCGAAGTGCACACCGGCTTCAAGCAGTTCCTTCATTTGAATGGCAGCCATGGAAGGCCTCCCTGGGAGAGCGGCGGATGCCGCGGGGGATGGAGGGCGAAGGGGAAGACTCCGCCCGAATCGATTCCTCCGGAGAGGAATCCGTCAGACACACGAACGGGGAGATCGAATCTCCCCGTCCTTGATACGCATTGCCAAAGACTAGCGCTTCGAGAACTGGAAGCGGCGGCGGGCGCCCATCTGACCGGGCTTCTTGCGCTCCTTCATGCGAGGATCGCGGGTCAGCAGGCCGGCCTGCCGGAGCATGCTCTTGAGCTGGTCGTTGTAGCCCAGGAGGGCGCGGGAGAGACCCATGCGGATGGCCGAAGCCTGGCCGGCAGGGCCGCCGCCGGAGACGGAGACGAGCAGGTCGAACTTGCCATCCAGCTCAGCCAGCACCAGGGGCTGGTGCACCACCATGCGCAGCACGGCGTTGGGGAAGTAGTTCTCCTCGGTGCGGCCGTTCACGGTGACCTTGCCGGTGCCGGGGCGCATGAAGACGCGAGCGGTGCAGGACTTGCGCCGGCCGGTTCCGTAGTTCTGGGAAATCGCCATGTGTGCCTCGGTAGTTTAGAGCTTGATAGCCAGGGTTTCGGGCTGCTGCGACTGCTGCTGGTGCTCGGCGCCGTCGTAGACCTTGAGCTTGCGATACATCGCGCGGCCCAGGGGGCCCTTGGGAAGCATGCCCTTCACGGCGCTCTCGATGATGCGGCCGGGGAAGGTGATCTTCATGACGTCGGCCCGGACCTCAACCATGCTGCCGGGCTGGGTGCTCGTGCGGCGGTAGAACTTCTGGGTGGCCTTCTTGCCGGTGAAGACGGCCTTGGCGGCATTGATCACCACCACATGGTCGCCCGTGTCGATGAAGGGGGTCCAGGTGGGCTTGCTCTTGCCCGAAAGGACGTCCGCGACGACGGTGCTCAGGCGGCCCACGGGCAGCCCGGTGGCGTCGACGACGAACCACTTGCGATTGACTAGGTCTTGACCCTTGGGGAAATAGGTGCTCATGGCCGAACTCCGGAAACCTACGAATTCGATGTGAAATCCATCGTCAAGCTGCCCATCTGGTGATGCGCAGAACACCAACTTTATCGTTGATGCCCTAAGGGGTCAAGGACTCTTTTGGCACTGAGGCGAGGCTCCAGAGCTCCTGGGCCACCCGCCCGGCGCCCATCCCGTCGATGAGGGCCATGCCGTCTCGCACCTGCTCCTGGCGCGTCTCCTGGCCCTCGGGACCCAGCCACTGCTCCAGGGCGTCCCGGGTGGCCTCGGGGTCGGCGTCGGTGCCCATGCCCAGGTCCAGGCACCCCCCGGCGCGGGCCAGGTCCGAGAGCATGACCTGCTGGCGGTCGTTCTGGCCCCAGGTGGCCGCGGGCACGCCCATGCACAGGGCTTCGGCCAGGGTGATGCCGCCGGCGCACCAGATGGCGTCGAAGGACTGGAGGTGGCGGGTGAGCCCCGGCAGGCTCTGGAGCACCCGGCAGCCCGGGAAGGGCTTGGCCTCCAGGCCCTGGGGGGCCAGGACGGTGCAGGCGCCGGTCCAGCGCCCCGAGGCCTCCAGGCTCCGCAGCACCTCCAGGGCGCGCCCCGCCAGCCCGGGGCCGTCGGTGCCTCCGAAGGTCACGAGGAGCTTGTGCACCGCCAGGGGCTGGAGCGGCTCCCGCCGGGGCCGGGCGGCCAGGGCCTGGGGATCCACCACGACGTAGTGGGTGCCGCGCAGGATCCGGCAGGCGCCGCGCCGGGTCTCCAGGGGGCGGACCTTGCGGCCGTCCACGACCTTCAGGGGGGACGCGGGCCAGGAGACGCCCTCCAGGTAGGGCTGGAAGAGCAGGTCGGCGGCCTCGTGGGCATCCCCTTCGTCCTCCATGAGGGCGACCTTCGGGGGGCGCGCCCCGGCCACGTCGGCCTGGGTGGCGTCCCACAGGTCCACCAGGACGACGTCGGCTTCGGCCCTGAGGGATTCCGGCAGTGCGGCGTGGATGTCCTCGCCCAGGTCCACGGTGCGGCAGGGCAGGGGCTGGCCGTCGAAGGGATGGAGGCCCTTGCCCACCTGGCGGGCCCGCGCGTCACCCGAGACGGCGATGCAGGCGGCGCCGCCCAGGCCGCGCCAGTGTTCCTGGAGAACCAGGGCCCGGGCCAGGTGGCCGAAGCCGAGGCGAAGATCGGTGTGGACGCGGAGGACGAGGAAGGGGCTCATGGGGCTCTGGGGTTTCAATGGAAGAAAGTCTAGCCGTAAACCGGCGTTCTCCCGCTAGGGGAAAAGATGTCCTTCCCGGAACCCGGGTTCCGGGAACGCCGCCGCCGGGGAGACGGCCATGGGCCAGCCGTCCTTGAAGTAGGCTTCCTTGTAGCGCACGTAGCGCTGCCAGATGCCCGCCACCAGCTCGCGCTGCGCGGGGGACAGCGGCCCCTTGACCGTGGCGGGCCATCCGGCCACGAGGGTCCCCGGCGGCGCCTTGAACCCCTCCTTGACCAGCGACCCGGCCGCCACCAGGCAGCCCTCGCCCACCTCCGCGCCGTCCATGATCGTGCTGCTCATGCCCACCAGGGCCCCCCGGCGCACGGTGCAACCGTGGAGCATGACGTTGTGGGCCACGCTCACCTCGTCCTCCAGGGTGAGGGCCCACTTGCCGTTGGTGACGTGGAGGCAGCAGAAGTCCTGGATGTTCACCCTGCGGCCGATGGTGATGGCGTTGACGTCTCCCCGCAGGACGCAGTTGAACCACACCGACGCGTCGTCGCCGATGGCCACGTCGCCCAGGACCGTGGCGCCCGGGGCCACCAGCACCCGCTGGCCAATGCGCGGAGCCATGCCTTGGAAGGGGATGATCACGATGCACCTCGACGTCCACGATAACCGGAAGGGGAAGCCCGGGCCGGTGGGGCGCCGGTGGGGCGCCAGTGGGGCATTGTATACGGCAATCATCGAACCAGGGCCCGGGTCCCCGCACACAGAAGTCACGCGGCGCCTGGGGTGGCTTGAATGCCTGCCCCGACGCCGGCATCGCGAACGGAGGGCGGAATGGCCAGGCAGCGGCTTGTGGAAGGCATGTTCTATGCGACGATCCTCGCCCAGGGCCTCCATGGGGCGGATCGCCGCATGCCCCCCCAGGCGGGTTCCGAGTCCTCGCAGTTCTTCGCCCGGGGTTTCGAACTGGAATTCGGCACCGACTTCGAAATGGACCTGGGCGGCATTCCCCTCAACACCCCCTCCCACGTGCACGGCCCGGGCTTCCTGGACCCGTCCCTGGTGATCCCGGAGGTGGTGGAGGGTTTCCAGTACGCCAAGGGCCCCTACCGCTCGGCCCAGACCGCGGTGGCGGGGAAGGCCTCGCTGGAGCTGGTGCCCGCGCAGCGGGAACCCTTCCTGTCGTTCACCTACGGCGGGGCCCGCACGGACCGCTTCGCGCGGTTCCTGTGGACCGAGACCCTGCCGTCCCGGTTCACCTACGCCCTGGACCTCACCCGCAACGAGCGGCCCTGGGACGACCTTACGGGTTCGGCCCGCCTCAACCTCGCGTTGCGCCAGGATGGCGAGGGCCCCCGGGGCCGGTGGAGCCTCACGTTCCTGGGCTCCGACGACCAGACCGACGCCGGCGGCGCCAGCCCCGCGCGGCCCTGGAAGGGGGACGGCGGCGCCGACGACGCCAGGCTGGGCGACGGCACCTGGAACCAGCGGGCGCTCCTGGGCTGGCGCCTGGCCTCAGGGGAAGGGCCGGGGGGCTCCCGGCGCATCCGGGTCTACGCCGGCACCCACCATCACCGGATCTGGAACAACTGGACCTACTTCCTTCTCGACCCCGTGAACGGGGACCAGACCGAGCAGGTCGACCGCAGGGCCTTCCTGGGGGTGGACGCCGAGACCACCTGGACGCGGGGCGCCTGGACCCACACCCTGGGCGCCCAGGGCCGCGCGGACCGCGTGAAGGCCGAGGTGACGCCCACCGCCGGCCGGAAGCGCCTGGGCGCCTCCCCCGTGCCCGGGCTGGCCGCCCGCGGCGGCCTGTACCATGGCACCCTCCACGGCCAGAGCACCCTGCGTCTGGGGGGCGGGTGGGAAGCCTTCCTGGGCATGCGCCTGGACGCCCACCGGAACCAGGTCAGCGCCCTGGCCGGCCCCTGGACGCCCCAGGACCGCGGACAGACCTTGGGCAGCCCCCGGGCCGGCCTCTCCTTCTCCCCGGCCGAGGGCACGGTCTTCTCGGCCAGCGCCGGACGCGGCTTCCGCATCGGCGACGCGTTCCGGGACACCCGGCCCATGGTGCGCACCACCAGCGCCGAGGTGAGCGCCCAGACCCGGCCCCTGGACCCGTGGGTGGCGAGCCTGACGGTGTGGCGCCTGGACCTGGAAGCCGAAGTGCTCTTCGACCCGGCCCAGAACGCCTTCACGGCCCGGGGCCCGGCCCGCCACGAGGGCATCGAACTCTACAACGACGTGCGCACCGGGCCCTGGCGCGCGGAGCTGGCCTGGGGCTGGAACCGGGCCGCCTTCAAGAAGCCCGCCCACGGCCTGGACCGGGTGCCCGGCTCGGTCCCCCTGACCGGGTACCTGGGCGTGGGCTGGGCCGACCATGGACTCACCCTGGAAGCCAAGGTCCGGCGCACGGGGGTTCGCCCCCTCACGGGAGACGGCGCCGTCACCGCGAGGCGCCAGGACGCCCTGGAGCTGAAGGCGCAGGTGGACCTGGAAACGTGGTCCTTCGGGGTGGAGGTGATCAACGCATTCAACTGGAAGAAATATAACTACCAGTACCACTACGCCTCCCGCTTCCCGGATGGCGACCCGACCCCGGACCGGCACCTGAAGCCCGCCGATCCCCAGGCCATCCGGGTGGAAGTGCGCCGGCGATTCTGATGTGGACAAATCCCTGAGAGGTGCTACTCTGATGGACCGCGGGCGTATAACTCAGCGGTAGAGTGCTACCTTCACACGGTAGAAGTCTCAGGTTCGAATCCTGATATGCCCACCACCGACACATGGCCCCTGGGTAAAACCGGGGGCCATCTGATTGGAAGTCGAAAACTCCGCAACCGGGACTCCACGAGGTGATTCCATGCCCTTCATCAACGCCGTCCAGCTCCGCGTCGGAATGATCATCAATTTCGAAGGCGAACTCTGCCGCGTGACGTTCGTCGAGCACCAGACCCCGGGCAACCTCCCCGCCCGCATCGCCACCAAGATGAAGCGCCTGAAGGACGGCCTCAATCGCGAGAACCGCTTCGGTTCCGCCGAGAAGGTCGACAAGGCGAGCCTCGAGCAGCACATGATGGAATTCCTCTACGAGGACGGCGACAACATCGTGCTCATGAACGGCGAGACCTACGAGCAGCTGGAGATCCCCAAGGAGTTCATGGGCGACGACGCCGTCTTCCTCCAGCCCAACATGGTGGTCGAAGTGGAGTTCTACGAGGAGAAGGCCCTGAGCATCACCCTTCCTCCCAGCGTCGTCCTGGAGATCGTCGAGACCGAGCCCGTCATGAAGAACGCCAACGCCACCGGCTCCTACAAGCCCGCGAAGATGGAGAACGGCGTCATCGTGAACGTCCCGCCCTACATGGAAGCGGGCGAGAAGATCCGCGTGAACACCGTGGACCGCACCTTCATGGAACGGGTCAAGTAGCAGCCCTTCATACTCGAAAAGGCCCCGGTTTCCGGGGCCTTTTCACGTACCTGGAACCCCCGGCCCCTGGCCGGCATCTCAACGGGACGTCCTCTTCAGGAGACCCGGGTGAGGGAAAACGGCATCTACATCCTGTTGGTCAGCGTCCACGGACTGGTGCGCGGCCTGTCGCCGGAACTGGGCCGCGACCCGGACACCGGGGGGCAGGTGCTTTACGTGCTGGAACTGGCCAAGGCGCTGGGCCGGAGGCCGGAGGTCGCCCAGGTGGACCTGCTCACGCGCCTGGTGCAGGATCCCGGCCTGACCGCGGACTACGCCCAGCCCGAGGAGGCCCTGGGACCCAACGCCCGCATCATCCGCCTGCCCTTCGGCCCGCGGCGCTACGTGCGCAAGGAGCGGCTCTGGGATCACCTGGACCAGCTGGTGGACCGGTTCCTGGTGTACGCCCGGGAACTCCCTCGTCTGCCGGACGTGATCCACAGCCACTACGGGGACGCGGGCCTGGTGGCCCAGCGCCTCTCCGCGCTCCTGGGCATCCCCTTCCTCCACACCGGGCACTCCCTGGGGCGGTGCAAGCGGGACCGCCTCCTGCGGGCCGGGGGCAAGGAAGCCGCCCTGGAGCGCACCTTCCACTTCGAGCGGCGCATCCAAGCCGAGGACGAGGTGCTGCGCCACGCCGCGCGGGTGGTGGCCAGCACCCGCCAGGAGGTGGCCGAGCAGTACGGCCTCTACCCCCACTTCGACCCGCGCCGGGCCGTGGTGATCCCGCCGGGAACGGACCTGGACCGCTTCACCCCGCCGGCCTCCCGGCACCCCGAACCCGCCATGGCGGCCCTGGTGGACCGCTTCCTAGCGCGCCCCCGCAAGCCCCTGGTGCTCTGCATCGGCCGCCCCGTGCCCTCCAAGAACATCCTGGGCCTGGTGGAGGCCTACGGGCTCGACGCGCGCCTGCGGGCCCAGGCCAACCTCCTGCTGGTGGCCGGCCACCACGAGGACATCCGCGACATGGACGAGGAGGGCCGCCGCACCTGGGAGGAGCTGCTGCTCACCCTGGACCGCTTCGACCTCTTCGGGTCCGTGGCCTTCCCCCGCACCCACCGCCCGGAGGACGTTCCCGGGTTCTACCGGCTGGCGGCGCAGCGCCGGGGCGTCTACGTGAACCCCTCGGTGCAGGAGAGCTTCGGCCTCACGCTCATCGAGGCCGCCGCCACGGGGCTGCCCGTGGTGACCACCGACTGCGGCGGGCCCAGGGACATCGTGGCCAACTGCCGCAACGGCGCCGTGGTGGAATCCCTGGAGCCCGCGGCCCTGTCCGCGGCCATCCGGGACGCCCTGGAGGACCCGTCGCGATGGGCATCCTGGGCCCGCAACGGCCTCCGGCGGGTGCGCGAAACCTACAGCTGGGACGCCCACGTGGGGAAGTACCTGAAGGTCGTCCAGCAGGTCCTCAAGCGCGGCCGGAAGCAGGCCCGGAGGGCCCGGGCCGACCTGGACCCCGCCCCGGGCACCTCCCCCTTCCTCCACGCCCGGGCCGCCCTCATCTGCGATCTGGACGGCACCCTCCTGGGGGACCGGGAGTCCCTGGAGCAGCTCCTGGCCTGGATCAGGGCCCAGCGCGGCGCCCTGGCCTTCGGGGTGGCCACGGGCCGCAAGCTGGACAACGCGCTGTGGGCGCTGCGCACCTGGGGCGTGCCCGAGCCCGACGTGATCATCAGCGGCATCGGCACCGAGATCCGCTACGGGTTCAACCGCGCCCACGACCAGGCCTGGGAGAACCACATCCGCCAGGGCTGGAGGCGGGAGGACCTGGCCGCGGCCCTCAAGGACGTGCCCGGTCTCCGGCTCCAGAACCACCGCAAGCAGGGGCCCTACAAGCTCAGCTACACCGTCAAGCCCAGCCGGATGCCGCCCCTGGAGACCCTGGTGGCCACCCTCCACGCCGCGGGCCTGCAGGCCAACCTGGTCTACTCCGAATCCCGGAACCTGGACGTGCTGCCCCGGTGCGCCTCCAAGGGCCACGCGGTGCGCTACCTGGCCTTCAAGTGGGGCATTCCCCCCGACCGCTTCCTGGTGGCCGGGGATTCCGGCAACGACCGGGACATGCTCCTGGGCGACATGCTGGGGATCGTGGTGGGGAACCACAGCCCCGAACTGGCCCCGCTGCGGGGGCGGGCCCGGGTCTTCTTCGCCAACCAGCCCTGCGCCGCGGGGATCCTGGAGGGGATCCGCCACTACAGCCTCCGGTTCCCGCTGCCTCTCACGTTCATGTGAGGTCCCGGCCCGGAGGCTCCAGGATCCGGAGGCCCGGCATGGCCAGGCTGACCTCGGCGCTCTCCAGGTAGATGCCCAGGCTGCGCCCCGAGAACCGGGTGTCCACCAGGGAAAGGCGCACGACCCCGTTGACCGAGAGCTCGATGTAGCCCGCCCACCGGATGAGCCGCAGGGTGTAGCGGCGGTCCGGGATGGGCGTGAACTCTCCCACCTGGAGGCTCTCGTAGATGTAGTTCTGGAACACCCGCTCCAGGCGGTTGCCCCAGGCGCGGATCTGGGCCTTGCCCCGCTCCGTGTCCAGGGAGATGAAGTAGCCGTTGAGCAGGTCGTCCAGCCCGAAGACCAGCCCGCAGTCGCCCTGGCGCAGCGTCTGCCAGTCCAGTTCCCAGATCCAGGACCCCTCCGCGGACGGCACCGTGAAGAGCTCGAAGCCGCTGCGGCACGCGAAGCGGATGCGCTCGCCGTCCACCTCGCAGCTGGAGGTGGGGTTGTCCAGGCAGGGCCTGAACGCGTCCCGCTGGAAGGGGACCGCCTCCCGGGCCTTCTCGGCCCAGCGGTGGTAGCTCACCAGTTCCAGCCTGCCGTCGCCGCGCCGGCGCAGCTCCTTGGGCGGGGGAAGGCTGCGGGCCCCCGTCTCCACGTTGACCCCGTCGATGTAGAAGGAATAGACGAGGGTGCGGTCGCCGTCCCGCATGGTCCGCGCCGCGTAGTTGCCCTTGGGGAGCAGGACGTTGTTGTTGAAGGCCCGGTATTCGCCCTGGAAGGTGTCGCACCACCAGTAATGCACCTCCACGTCCTCCCGGATGGAACCGATGAGGTAGTAGGTCCCTTCCAGCTCCACCAGGCAGGGGCACTCGATGTCGTCGTACATCCGGGGGAAGAAGAGGGGCGGCTCGATGACGTAGCCTTCCTCGGCCCGGCGCACCAGGCCCACGCAGCCCCGCCGGCTGACCGGACCGCCGATCACCCGGGCGCAGAGCAGGAGCCATTCCTGGTCGGCGCTCCGCCACAGGAAGGGATCCCGGAAGGACACCCAGCCCCGCTCGGAGTAGCCGGGTCCCTCGTAGTGGCTGCCCGTGGGCAAGAGCGGCAGGTTCTTCTCGTTCTCCTTGCGCCAGGCCACCAGGTCGCGGGAAACGGCCCGGCCGATGCGCTGGAAGTAGCCGTTCTCTGCCCGGTGCAGCCCGGTGTAGAACATCTCGTAGAGCTTGCGCGCCGGGTTGTGGCTCACGTGCATGGTCCAGAGCATGTCGTCGTCCCAGGTCCCGGGCTCCCCCGTGAAAATGGCGTTGCGGGTGCGCGCCCAGTTCATGCCGTCCGGGCTCACGGCATGGGCGATGTAGTCGTGGTTGGGAAGCACCAGGTGGAACAGGTGGAACAACTTGCCCCGCCGGATGACGTCGATGTCGCCGATCTCCCACTCCCTGAACCCGCGAGATGTGTACATCCCCTGTCCTTCGAAGGTTTTTGTCCAACCGTGCATGGGTTTGATTCCCGCCGGCCCCGCCCGTTCCCGAAGGTTGTAAAGATTGCCAGGACGGGAATGTCCAAATCCTTACCGGGTGGTCTGTTAATGACCTGCACAGGGATTCACGATCGACCACGTTGTGTGATACAAATCACTGTGCAATTTGGGGTGCTCATGGGGCAGGCCATCGTGAATCTGAGACGGATCGACTACCTGGCAGGGTTGCCCACGGCGGAAGCCGAGGAACTGGCCGCCGTCAGTGAGCTGCGGCGGTACCCCAACGGCAGCCCGGTCTTCACCCAGGGCGAGGCCATGCCCGGCGTGTTCGTGGTGGTGCAGGGGGCCCTGAAGGTGTTCCGCACCGACGGCCGCGGCAAGATCCAGGTCATCGACATCCTGCAGCCTGGCACCTGCGTGGGCGAGGTCCAGGTGTTCGACGGCGGCGTGGCCGCCAGCGGCGCCGAGGCCCACGGGGACACCGAGTGCTGGCTGGTGCCCGCCGGCGCCCTGCGCATCATGGCCACCAAGAACAACGCCGTGGCCATGTGCATGATCCAGCACTTCGCCGGCAAGGTGCGCCACCTCATCTCCCTGGTGGAGACGCTCAGCCTCCACAGCGTTCCCGAACGGGTCGGCCAGCTGATCCTGGAATACCAGGGCCGCAACCCCGGCCGGGCCCTGGTGGAATTCAAGGAGACCCAGGAGGATCTGGCCCAGTGCATCGGCGCGAGCCGCGAGGCCTTCAGTCGGGCCCTGAGGCTGCTGGCGGACCTGGGCCTGATCCAGAGCACGTTCCCGGTGGTCAGGATCCTCGACATCCAGAAACTGCAGCGCTACGCCCGGGGCTGAGCCCACGGCGAACTGCGGGAACGGCTTGGTCCTTTGATTGGAACCTGTTCCTGATATCGAAACGGGAATGGCCAATACCCGATCGGCTCGGCGCATGGAGCCCTCTGCGCCCCAGCGTTTGATCTTTTCGTTGGTCCTTCCGATACGCTCCGGACAATCCGATAAGAGCCGCCATTCATGGCGCCTGTCGTCATCCTCGCGATGGGAGCGTCGAAAACCCGCTCAGGCCTTCATCAACTGCTTGTGCATCGCATCCGCGGCGCGCCGCCCCTGGCCCATGGCCAGGATCACCGTCGCCCCACCGGTGATGACGTCGCCCCCGGCGAAGACGCCGGGCACGGTGGTCTCCCCGGTGGCCTCGTCCACCCGCACCACGCCGCCCTTGAGGGTCTTGAGGCGTTCCTCGGTCTGGGCGATGAGGGGGTTCACCGAGAAGCCCAGGGCCACCACCAGCGTGTCGCAGGGCAGGGTCACGGTCTCCGCGGTGGCGCGCACGCCGCGGCGGCCGTCGGGGCCGGGTTCGGTGAGCTCCATGACGGCGCACTCGATGTGGGTGATCCAGCCCTTGTCGTTGCCGATGCAGCGCAGGGGGTTGGTGAGGAAGTGGAAGTGCACGCCCTCCTCCTCGGTGTGCTCCAGTTCCTCCTTGCGGGCCGTGGATTCCTTGATGGTGCGGCGGTAGACGATGGAGACCGATTCGGGGCCCAGGCGCTTGGCGGCGCGGGAGGCGTCCATGGCGGTGTTGCCGCAGCCCACGATGACGACGTGCTTTCCGACCGTCACCGGCGTGCCGGATTCGGGGAAGCGGTCGGCGCGCATGAGGTTGATGCGGGTGAGGAACTCGTTGGCGGTGTAGATGCCCTTGAAGTCCTCGCCGGGGATGCCCAGCATGCCGGGAAGGCCCGCGCCGGTGCCCATGAAGACGGCGTCGTACTCCTCCTTCAGCTCGGCCAGGGTCATGCTCCGGCCCACCAGGGTGTTCAGGACGAACTTCACGCCCATGCGGCGCAGGGTGTCCACTTCCTTTTCCACGATGGCGTTGGGCAGGCGGAATTCGGGGATGCCGTAGAGCAGCACGCCGCCGGGGCGGTGCAGGGCGTCGAACACCGTGACGTCGTGGCCCTTGCCGGCCAGTTCACCGGCGACGGTCAGGCCCGCGGGGCCCGCGCCCACCACGGCCACCTTGCGGCCCGTGGCCGGCTCCATGGGCGGGGTTTCGGGCTCGGCGGCCAGCAGCGCGTCGGCGGCGAACCGCTCCAGGCGCCCGATGCTCACGGCGTCACCCTTGATGCCCACCACGCACTTGGCCTCGCACTGCTTTTCCTGCGGGCACACCCGGCCGCACACGGCGGGCAGGCTCGAGGACTGCTTGAGGATGCGGGCCGCCTCCAGGGGGTTGCCCGCCTCGATCTGCTTGACGAAGGCGGGGATGTTGATGTTGACCGGGCAGCCCTCGATGCACTTGGGCACCTTGCAGTCCAGGCACCGCGCGGCCTCCAGGCGGGCCTGCTCGGGGTTGAGGGCCAGGGTCACTTCCGAGAAGTTGCCCACGCGGACGGCGGGGTCCTGGCAGGCTGCGATCTGGCGGGGGATCTTCATGCGCTGGGCGGGCTTGAGGGCGGAAAGGTCCAGGTTCTGCCAGTCCAGGTCGGCCACGGGCGGGATGAAGGGCATGTCCGCATCGGTCACCGGGTGGTTCGGCATGCCCAGGTTGCACACGTGGTCCACGGCCGAGGCCTCGTCCTCCTTGTACCAGTTCTGGCGCATGCGGAGCATGTTGAAGTCGACCTTGTGGCCGTCGAAGTCGGGGCCGTCGAAGCAGGCGAACTTCATCTCGCCGCCCACGGTCACCCGGCACCCGCCGCACATGCCCGTGCCGTCCACCATGAGCGCGTTCAGGCTCACCAGCGTGAAGATGCCCTTGGGCCGGGTGGCTTCGGACACCGCCTGCATCATGGGCATGGGACCCACCGCCACCACCTCGGCCACGGGCTCCCGCTCCAGGATCTCGGCCAGGGGCTGGGTCACGATGCCCTGGCGGCCCAGGGTGCCGTCGTCGGTGGTGATGATGAGCTCGTCGGACGCCGCGTCCAGTTCCTCGGCCAGGAGCACCCGCTCCCGGGAACGGCCGCCCAGCACGGTGATGACCCGCTGGCCCCGGGCCTTGAGGGCCTGGGCCGCGGGCAGGATGGCCGCGCTGCCGTAGCCGCCGGCCACCAGCACCACGGTGCCTTCCTCCACCAGCTCCGTGGGCCTGCCCATGGGGCCGGCCACCGCGAAGAGCTTGTCGCCCTGGTTGAGCTTGCCCATGGCCTTGGTGGTGGCGCCCACCTCCACCATGACGAAGCGGATCCAGCCCTTGCGGGCGTCGCCGTCGGCGAGGGTGAGGGGGATGCGCTCGCTCTTCTCGAAGGGGGCCACCATGAGGAACTGGCCGGGCTTGCGGCCCCGGGCCACCATGGGGGCCTGCACGATGAAGCTCCAGGTCTCGGGGGCCAGGAGGCGCTTTTCCAGGATGAGGTAGCCGTCGGCGTTCACCTCGTCGCCCATGTACAGGGACTTCCCCTTGAGCAGGGGCAGCATGATGTGCTCTTCCGTGTCGATGTGCTGGCGGATCAGGTCCATGAGCCGCCGGGCCTGTTCCTGGTAGGGGCCGGGCTCGGCCACCACGCCGCCGGCGTTGGCGGCCAGGAGGAGCAGGGTGAGGTCCCACATCTCCCGGTGGTCCCCGATGAGCTGGTCCATGAGGGCCTCGGCGCCCAGCTCGTCCAGGAGGGGCAGCAGCTCGCGTTCCTCGGCCTCGTTGTGGGGTCGGAGCACCTCGTACACCCACCGGCAGACCCGGTCCACCTGGACCCAGTCCCGGGCCAGGAGGGCCGAAGCCAGTTCGGACATCTTCGTCATGGCGGAAAGGTGAAGCAGGTGCCACTCGCCCATGGAGGTTTCGTCGTGGACCACTGAAGAGGCGGGGATGGGCATGGATATCTCCTGGATTTGTTCAATATGCACCAAGGATGGGGGCTGAGGGGCACGCCCGCCCCGCAATGTGCCCGACATCACGCGGTGATCTTTGATTAATAATTGACCCCGAGGTCAAAAAAATCGATTGAAAAAAATTTATCATGAAAGCTAAAATTTTTCATTCAAGCGGAGGAACACCATGACCCGGACCGTAGTCATCGCCATCGGCGGCAACTCCCTCATCGCGGACGATTCCCACCAGTCGGTGGCCGACCAGTACGAGGCCGCGGCTGAAACCTGCGTGCACATCGCGTCCATGCTCAAGGCCGAAGACCTGCGCCTGGTGGTGACCCACGGGAACGGACCCCAGGTGGGGTTCATCCTGCGCCGGTCCGAACTGGCCGCCCAGGAACTGCACATGGTGCCCCTGGACTCCTGCGTGGCCGACACCCAGGGCGCCCTGGGCTACCACCTGCAGCGCGCCATGCACAACGAGTTCAAGCGCCGGGGCGTGGCCCGCACGCCGGCCACCGTGGTCACCCAGGTGCTGGTGGACCGGGCCGACCCGGCCTTCGCCAAGCCCAACAAGCCCATCGGCTCCTTCATGAGCGCCGAGCAGGCCGAGCTGCACCGGGCCCAGGACGGCTGGGACCTGGTGGAGGACGCGGGGCGCGGCTTCCGCCGCGTGGTGGCCTCGCCCAGGCCCCAGGTGATCCTGGAGCTGGAGGCCATCCGGAGCCTGCTGGACGCCGGCTTCGTGGTGGTGGCCGGGGGCGGCGGGGGCATCCCCGTGGTGGAGGACGCCGACGGCCGCCTGCAGGGCGCCGCCGCCGTCATCGACAAGGACCTGGCCTCGAGCCTCATGGCCCGTCAGCTGGGCGCCGAACTGCTGATCATCTCCACCGCGGTGGAGCAGGTGTGCCTGGACTTCGGCAAGCCCACCCAGCGGGCCCTTTCCCGCATGACCCTGGCCGAGGCCCGGACGTACATCCAAGAGGGCCACTTCAAGCCCGGCAGCATGCTGCCCAAGATCCAGGCCGTGGTGGCCTTCCTGGAAGGGGGCGGCAAGGAGGCCCTCATCACCGACCCCGCCCACCTAGCCCAGGCCCTCCGCGGCGAGACGGGCACGCGCATCGTGGGGTGAGCTGACGGGGGGATCCTACAGCTTGAAGTGCCGCACCTTCGCCTGCAGGTCCTCCGAGAGCTTCGTCAGGTCCTGGGCGGTTCGGGCCACTTCCGAATTGGAGGCCGACATCTGGGTCACCGCGGAAGCCACCGCGATGGCCTGCTGGGAACTGGTGTCCACCTGTCTGGACACGTCGGCGCCGGCGCTGGCCTGCTCCACGGTGGCGGCGGCCACGGTGCGGGTCTGGCCGGCGAAGTCGGCCAGGGTCCTCCGGATGGCCTCCAGGGTCTCCACCGTGGTGTCCACGGTGGTCTCGCCCTTGGCCACGGCCTGGCGGGCCGCGTCGATGAGGGCGCTGACCTCCTTGGCGGAGGTTCCGCTGCGTTCGGCGAGCTTGCGCACCTCCTCGGCGACCACGGAGAAGCCCTTGCCCTGGGCCCCGGCCTTGGCGGCCTCGATGGCGGCGTTGAGCGAAAGGAGGTTGGTCTGGTTGGCGATCTCCTGGATCACCCCCACGGCCGCGGAGATCTGGCCCGCGGTGCCGGAGATCTCCTCCATGGCCGCGTTGGTGCTCGAGCCCGCCGCCTGGCCGCGGTCCGTGGCCAGAAGGGCCTCGTCCAGCAGCTGGAGGGAGGCCTGGGCCCCGGTGTTCACGGAATCGATGGAACAGGCCAGCTCGTTCACGGAAGCCGCCATGGATTCGCTGCCCTGGCGCAGGCTCTCGGAGGCCCGGGCGATGTCCTGGGACGTGGCGGCCATCTGCTCCGCGGACGCCGACAGCTGCACGGCGCCGCTGGCCACGCCCTCAACCCCGCCGCGCACGTCCATGAGCACCGCCTGGAGGCGGGCCAGCATGGCGTTCAGGCCCGCGCCCATCTCGCCGAACTCGTCCTTCCGGTCCAGCTGCGCCCGGGCGGTGAGGTCGCCCTCGGCCACCGCGCCCAGGAGCTTCCCGAAGGCCACCAGGGGATCATTGACCTGCTTGACCACGACCCAGCCCAGGAAGGCCCCGGCGAGGAGGCCCAGGGTCGCGAAGCTGATGCCCAGGGTCGTCCCCCGGCGGAACTGAGCCCGGCCGTCCTCCAGGGCCTCGGAGGCCCGGCGGGCGTTGTCCTTCACCAGGGCGGCGCCCAGGGGGCCCATTTGACGGTCCAGGGGGTCGATCTGTTCCCGGAGGATCCGCCGGCCTCCCTCCGCGTCGCCCCGGCGGGAGGCGGGCAGGATCAGGTCCCTCCGGATCCGCACCTGCTCGAGGAGGAGGGCGTGGTACTGGGGACCTACCTTCATGCCCACCTCGGACGTGAGGGATTGTTTGTAGCGCTCCCAGGCCGCCGCCAGGCTCTCGTCCATCTTGTCCATGTCGGCCTCGATGGCCGCCCTCTCCGCGGGGCTGGTGGCCCTCAGGTGGTTGTTGGCCAGCACCAGGGCCCGCAGGGTGGCGGTGCGCACCGTGGTGAGGTCGCCCACGGGCAGCAGCTGGTCGTGGTAGATCTGCTCGCACCGGCTCTGGGCGGCCCACACGTCCTTGATGGCCAGGGCCAGGGTCGCCAGAAGCACGAAGGAGAAGGTCCCCACCACGAGCTGGATCTTTCGTTTGACGGGGAGGTTCCTGAAATCGAGCATGGGCGGTCCTTGCGAGGGTGCGACCCCGCAGGGCGCATGGGGAACGGGGGCGAATCCTCCTGGAGGCATGCTGCGCCACGGTCGGATTCTGGTGGATGCCCAAGCATCGGGGGCATCCGGGAACCGCGTCCAATATCTTTTGGGAATGTCTTTGATCGTTTTCCGGTATCAAGGCATGGAAAGGGCCGGACCCGGGGGCCCGGCCCTTTCCCGTGCCGCGGCGTCTAGTTGTTGGAACGGCGGTCGGCCTTCTTGCGGTCGTTCTCTGAGAGGATGCGCTTGCGCATGCGCACGAAGTTGGGGGTGACCTCCACCAGCTCGTCCTGCTCGATGTACTCCAGGGCCTGTTCCAGGGTGTGGTCCCGGGGCGGGGTGATGCGGGTGGCCTCGTCGGCGCCCGAGGAGCGCATATTGCTGAGCTTCTTGACCTTGCCGATATTGACCACCAGGTCGTTCTCCCGGGCGTGCTCGCCGACGATCATGCCTTCGTAGCACTTGAAGCCGGGATGCACGAACATGACGCCCCGGTCCTCCAGGCTCATGAGCGCGAAGCCCACGGCCTCGGTCTGGTCCATGGAGATCAGCACGCCGTTCTTGCGCCGGGGCAGTTCGCCCTTGTACGGGCCGTAGTGGCTGAAGAGGCTGTGGAGGATGCCCTCGCCGCGGGTGTCGGTCATGAATTCGGAGCGGTAGCCGATGAGGCCGCGGCTGGGGATCTTGAAGTGCAGGCGGATGCGGCCCATCTCGTTGGCCATGTCCTGCATCTCGGCCTTGCGGGCGCCCAGCTTCTCCATGACCACGCCCATGAACTCCTCGGGCACGTCGATGGTGATGTCCTCGTACGGTTCGAGCTTCTCGCCGGTGACGGGGTCGGTGTGCAGGATCACCTCGGGGCGGCTCACGCAGAGCTCGAAGCCCTCGCGGCGCATGGTCTCGATGAGCACCGCCAGGTGCAGCTCGCCGCGGCCGGAGACCTTGAAGCTGTCGGGGCTCTCGGAATCCTCCACGCGCAGGGCGACGTTGTGCTGGAGCTCCTTGGTCAGGCGCTCCCGGATGCGGCGGCTCTGGGTGTGCTTGCCGTCCTGGCCCGCGAAGGGGCCGTTGTTGACGACGAACATCATGGAGATGGTGGGCTCGTCGATGTCCACGTATTCCAGGGCCTGGGGGTTCTCCTGGCTGGCGATGGTCTCGCCCACCCGGATGTCGGGGATGCCGGCCAGGGCGATGATCTCGCCCGCTGAGGCCTCGGTGAGGTTCACCCGGGTCAGGCCCTCGAAGCCGTAGAGCATCGAGACCTTCTGGTTCTGGATGGAGCCGTCCCGCTTGATGAGCGCCACCTGCTCGCCCACCTTGATGCGCCCGTTGACGATGCGGCCGATGCCGATCTGGCCCACGAAGTCGTTGTAGTCCATGAGGGTGACCAGCATCTGCAGGGGGGCCTCGGGGTCGCCCTTGGGGGCCGGGCAGTGCTTGACGATGGCGTCGAACAGGGGATCCAGGCTTTCGGCGGGATCGTTGATGTCCATCATCGCGTAGCCCTGCTTGGCGCTGGCGAACACGCAGCAGAAGTCCAGCTGCTCCTCCGTGGCGCCCAGCTCGATGAGGAGCTCGAACACCGCGTCCTGGCTCCACAGGGGCCGGGCTCCGGGGCGGTCCACCTTGTTGATGACCACGATGGGCCGCAGGCCCAGGGCCAGGGCCTTGCGGGTGACGAACTTGGTCTGGGGCATGGGGCCGTCAAAGGCGTCGACCACCAGGAGGACCGAGTCCACCATGCTCAGCACCCGCTCCACCTCGCCGCCGAAGTCGGCGTGGCCGGGGGTGTCGACGATGTTGAAGCGGTAGCCGCCCCAGTGCATGGCCGTGGTCTTCGCGAGGATGGTGATGCCGCGTTCCCGTTCCTGGTCGTTGCTGTCCATGGCCCGTTCCTGGACCCTCTGGTTGTCCCGGAACATGTGGGCGCCCTTGAACATGGCGTCCACCAGGGTGGTCTTGCCATGATCGACGTGGGCGATGATGGCGATGTTGCGGATCTTCTCGATGGCGGTCATTCGGGTCCTTGGAAAGATCTGGCAGCCGGGTGCGGTCCTGGCAGAACCGTAGATTTTAACAGAGGAAAGGCATTTCACCCATCCCGGATTTGCCGGGAAGGCTTAAGATGGTGCGGAAACCTTCCCTGGATTCAAGGAAAAAGTCGCGGAGCGGGTCATGCATATCAATGAATTGCTCACCACAATCGTGGACCTGGGGGGGTCCGACCTCCACCTCAAGGTCGGGAACTACCCGGTTGCCCGGGTGAAGGGCCGCCTCACCCCCCTGACGCAGTTCAAGAAGCTGGTGCAGGAAGACACCATCGCCATGGCCTACTCCATCATGGCCACGGACCGGCAGAAGGCTAAGTTCAAAGAGAACATGGATATCGATCTTGCCTACTCGGTTCCCGCCCTGGGCCGGTTCCGTTGCAACATCTTCAACCAGCGGGGCACGGTGGGCATGGTCCTGCGCGTGATCCCCCGGCGCATCTTCTCCATCGAGGACCTGATGCTGCCCCGGGCCCTGAACAAGATCTGCGAGGAGCAGCGCGGCCTGGTCCTGGTCACCGGCACCACCGGTTCGGGCAAGTCCACCACCCTGGCGGCCATGATCGACCTCATCAACGCCACCCGAAGTGAGCATATCCTCACGATCGAGGACCCCATCGAATACCTCCACCGGGATAACCTCTCCATCATCAACCAGCGCGAGGTGGAGGCCGACTGCAAGAGCTTCGCCACCGCCCTGCGGGCCGCCCTGCGCCAGGACCCCGACGTCATCCTCGTGGGCGAGATGCGCGACTACGAGACCATCGAGACCGCCATCCACGCGGCCGAGACCGGTCACCTGGTCTTCTCCACCCTCCACACCCTGGACGCCTCGGAAACCATCAACCGCGTCATCTCGGTCTTCCCGCCCCACCACCAGAAGCAGATCCGCATCCAGTTGAGCCAGGTGCTCAAGGCCGTCATCTCCCAGCGCCTGGTGCCCCGGGCCGACGGGCAGGGCCGGGTGCCCGCCGTGGAGGTCCTCATCGCCACCGAGACCGTCAAGGCGTGCATCGAGGACAAGGACCGCACCAAGGGCCTCAAGGACGTCATCGCCCAGGGCACCAGCCAGTACGGAATGCAGACTTTCGACCAGAGCCTCTACTTCCTTCTCCAGGAAGGACTCATCACCGTGGAGGAGGCCCTCAAGCGGGCAACCAACGTGGGCGAATTCAAGCTCCGCCTGGAGGGCATCGCCTCCACCGCCGAGATGTCCCGGACCAACATGGACAAGGGCATGTCCATCAGCTCCGGCCTGGGCCGGGAGGCCGGCGGCACGCCGCTGTCCCCCCAGGCCCCCAGGCCCGACCCGAGAACCCCCCAGAACAAGCCCGGGGACCCGGGCCCGGGCGGGGACATCAAGATCACCTTGGCGCGGTAGCGCTGGCCTCCGAAAGAAGGCTTGTGAACTGAGCGGCGGACGTCCATCCTTGGGTAAATCCATTGCGAGGATGAAAACCATGCCCTTGAAGGTCCGGGAACTGGCCTCCATGATCGGCCTGCCCTGGTGGTTGCGGATCACCATCAAGGTGGCGCTCGGCCATGTGCCCCTGGCGCATCGCCACTGGAAGGCCCTGGGGTTGTTCGAGCACGGGCGGATGGAAAACCTGGCCTATGCGCGCCGGGTCTGGGAAAACCACTCCGGCGCCCTCGTGCACTGCCAGGGTACGCCCACGAAAAGGCTGCTGGAGCTGGGACCGGGGGAGGGCGGCTTCACCATCGGCAATGCCTTGGCCGCGGGGTTCGAAACCGTCTGCCTGGTGGACGTCCAACGGTTGTTCGAGCCTTCGGCCTACCTCACGCCCGAAGCCCTGGCCCTGTGCGGGGCCTCCCTGCCGCCGGACCTGGCCCGGTCCCGGGTCCGGTACCAGACCGGGGGGCTGCCCTGCCTTCGGGGCCAAGCCAGCGACGCCTTCGACCTGGTGTTCTCCAACACCGTGCTGCAGCATGTCCGCCGCGCCGAGGTGCCGGCCCACCTGCGGGAACTGTTCCGCATCACCCGCCCGGGGGGCGTGGGCTCCCACCGGGTGGACTTCCGGGACATGCTGGGGGGCTCGCTGAACAACCTGCGCATCGGTTCGGGACTCTGGGAGCGGGACTGGTTCGCCCGTTCCGGCTTCTACACCAACCGCCTTCGCCATTCCGAACTGATCGGCGGGTTCCGGGCCGCCGGGTTCGAGATCCTCAAGGATGGGGTCGACCTGTTCGACGGGTGCCCCGAGGCCGCCCGGCACCGCTGCCGCGAGTTCCGGGGGCTGACGGAGGAGGACCTCCGGGTCAAGGGCTGCAACCTCGTGGTCCGGAAGCCCCTGGCATCGGCACCGTCCCATCAGTAGGGAACGCCCCGCGCGGCGAGAGCCTGCCTCCTCAAGGCCGCGAGGGCACTGAACCGCTGCTAAGGGAAGCCCACCCGCGCTTTTCCTCCGGCTTGACCGGTTCCACCAGCGAATCCAGGGGCACGATGCCGCCATCCTTTCCCTCGGCGAGGGAGACCCATCCCGGCTCCACCAACTGCCATTGGCGGGTGTAGCCGTCCCGGCGGACCAGGGTGTCCATGGATTCGTTGGGAACGCGCCGGAGTTTGCGGGTGGCCGGATCGAAGCCAAGAAGGAGGAATGTCTCGTCGGAGCCGTCATAGCCGCCATGGATGGGCCATTTTCCTGAGGCGATGAAGGTCTGTTGCTCGGAGGGCGCAAGGGTATTCCAAAGGCGCATGATCGCAGCCTCGTCCCAATGGTTTTTTTGGCGCACCTGGATGGGGAAATAGATCTCCCCGGTTTGACCGATGAAGGGGTTGCCGGTGAAGTGAGGCGGCACGGGCACCACTCGAGCGCCTCGTTCGTCGGTTTCAAGGTCGATCATCCCTTCGACCAACCTTCGGAGGCTATCCGTCTCCAGGGCCGTGATCGTCCTTTGCCCGAAGGGCACACGAAACAGGGATCCGTTGGACAGGAGAAGGTAGAAGTCCCAATTCGAGGCCACGGCACAGGCGTCGAAGGGGCCCAGTCCGGCATCCAGGTCGAGAAGGGGCGTGAGCCGTTCTTCCACGAAATCATACAACTCGATGGAGGTCTTCTGCGTTTTCCCGGGTTCCGTAATGCCTGGCATGCGGAGGAGCAGGGCCCTTTCCATGGTCCCAGCCAGGAACCGGAGGTGCCCAGGCAGGACCGCCGGCTTTTTCCAGATCCACCGGGACTCAAGGTTCGAAACCTCCAGCCAGCCTAGGTTCAGGGCGATGCTTTCGCGGCCCCGGTTGGCCGTGCAATAGGCAAAGGTCCCGTCAAAGGAGAGATCGGACGCGTCCTGAAAGCCGGGGCCCCCGATGGTTGGCTGGACGCCCCTGGAAAACCTGCTTTCAGCCTCGGACCTGGAGTGGATCCTGTCTTGAATGACGAGCCATTGCCGGTTGCGATCCCAGACGGGGTGGTTTGGATCGAAGGGAGCGGTTTGCGCGGAAATTGAAGTCGCAAATAGTAGGAGGGGCAGGAATCTTGGCAACTTGGACATGGGGTGCCTTACCGTTGATACATCAGATGCTTGGTTCCCCGCCCATGGAAATAGACTCCATTGCCGTTGCATTGGCAGATGGCAAATCCGATCCGGCCATTGCATCGCTCGATGGAGGCAAGGCAATGACCCTTGAAAAGGGGGGCGTTGAATTGGAAAGTGCAGGGGAGTGGGCAAAGCCTACCGCAATCCGTGGCGGGAAGTCGTCCAGCCGCCCCGCCCGCGGCCTCTTCCATGCATCTTCGGGCCTGTTCCGGGTCATCAATCCCGGAGCATGGATCAGAATTGGCGGGACGTTGGATCCCGGTGGGGTCGTTGGCCCCCAGGGGGCCATGGGAGGTCAGGGCCATCGTGAACGTGATTCCCAGAAAAACACGTTTCATCTCTCCTCCTGAGTCCCAGAATCTAGTGGACAGGATTTGAAAAATCAATCGTTTTTTTCCATTATATATCTATATTTTTCAACTATATTTTGTTGATAATTGCTTATTTGTGTTTGTGCTCGCATTTGCCGAGTCCGCCGGGAATTCCCGGGCTTCGGGGGATCTTGAAAGGGGTTGATCCTCGACTTGGCGAAGATTCCACGGCCCCTCGGGTATGGCCCAATTCATTTTATTATTCCTCGGCCGGCCGGGCTGGCGCCTTCCCCTCCAGGGGGAGGCTGATGCGGAAGCTCGCGCCGCCCTGGGGCCGGTTGCTGGCCTGGATCTTCCCGCCGTGGGCGTCCATGACGCCCTTGCAGATGGCCAGGCCCAGGCCGGCGCCCAGTCTGGATTCGCCCTGCTGGAAGCGCACCAGCTTCTCGAAGATCCGCTCCTCCTGGTCCTCGGGGATCCCGGGGCCGTGGTCGGAGACGCAGATCGTCAGGGCCCGGTCGGTGGCCCAGGACTTGATCTCGATGGGCTGGCCGGGCGGGGAATAGCGTTGGGCGTTCTCCAGGAGGTTGATGAGGACCTGTTCCATGAGCACCGGGTCGGCCTGGAACCGGGGCAGGTTGGCCGGCAATTCCAGGGCCACGGGACGGTCGGGCATGAGGGGCTTGAGGCGGGCCAGGGCGGTCTCCACCAGGTCCGGGACGGTCATCCACGCCTTCTTGAGCTCCACGCCCGACTCCAGGCGGGTGGCGTCCAGGAGGTTGGCGATCAGGCGGCTCAGCTGGTGGCCCTCGTCGTGGATGACGCCGGCCAGCTGGTGGCGGGCCTCGGGGGTGAGGCTCCCGTCGTCCTTCTGGAGGGCCCGGGCGGCGGACGTGATCCCCGCCAGGGGCATGCTCAGGTCATGGGATACGGACGACAGCAGGGCGCTGCGCACCTGCTCCCGGTCCATGCGGCGCTGGGTGTCCAGGTTCTTCTCGGACAGGATGGTGCGTTCCAGGGCCAGGGCGGTGTGGTTCGCGAAGGCCTCCATGAGGTGGCGCTGGTCCGGCTCCATGGTCTCCATGCCGGCGGTGGCCAGGGGCTGGATGCCCAGGACGCCGATGAGGCCGTGGGAACCCTTGAGGGGCAGGTACAGCGCGTGGGCGCCGGGCAACGTGTCGGTGCCCAGGCCCGCGGCCTCGTGATGGTCGTAGACCCACTGGGCCACCCCCAGCTCGTCCTCGCCCAGGGGCGGGTCCTTGGGGCTGCCGTGGGCCACGAGCCTGCCCCCGGGGCCCGGCAGCGAGATGGAGATGCTGCTCTGGAAATGCTCGGCCAGGATGCGGATGGAGACGTCCATCATGGCCTGGGAGCCGAAGGTGCGGGTCAGTTCCCGGCTCAGGCGGAACAGGGCGCGCAGGCGCTGTTCGCGGGTGCGCGCCAGGCGGATCTGGGCGCGGATGCGTTCGGTGAGGTTGCCGATGACCGCGCCCACCAGGAGCATCACGGCGAAGGTGGCGATGTGCCGGAGGTCGCGCACCACGAAGGACCGGGCCGGGGGCACGAAGAAGAAATCCAGGGACAGCACGCTGAGCCCCGCCGCCGCCAGGGAGGGCAGCCTTCCGAAGCGCGTGGCCACCAGGAGGATGCCCAGGATGAAGAGCATGACGTGGTCGGCCAGTTCGAAGCGGCGCCCCAGGAGGAGGCACACGCCCGTGATGACCGCCACCATGACCGCGCCCCAGACGAAGTGGGCGGGGGCCGGCCCCGCGCCCGAAGGCAGGGACTTGCGCCGGCCCTTGGCCTTCCCGGGGACCTCCCCGGGGATGACGTGGATCTCGATGGTGTTGGTGAGCCGCACCAGGTCGTCCACCAGGGAACCGGAGATGAAGGCCGGAACCCGCGAATAGGTGGGCTTTCCGAGGATGATGCGGGTGACGTTGTGGGCCAGGGCGAAGGCCAGGATGTCCTCGCCCGCGCCCAGGTCGCCCTGGATGACGGCGGTCTCGGCCCCGAGCTGCTCGGCGAGGCGCAGGTGGTCCTCCAGGTGGGCCCGCTCCTCGTCGCTATAGCGGATGTGCTTGCCGGTCTCCACGTACAGCGCGATCCAAGGCGCCCCCATGGATTCGGCCATGCGCCTGCCGGCGCGGATGAGGCTGGCGGAGCGCGGCTTGGAATTGATGCACACGAGGATCCGCTCGCCCGCGGCCCAGGTCTTGCCCTTGAGGCCCTGGGCCTCCATGTAGCGGCGCATGTCCGCGTCCACGTGCTGGGCGGTGCGGCGCAGGGCCAGCTCGCGAAGCGCCAGGAGGTTCCCCTTGCGGAAGAAGCGCTCGGAGGCGTATTGCGCCTGGTCGGGAACGTAGACCTTGCCCTCCTTCAGGCGCTCCAGGAGCTCCTCGGGGGGGATGTCCACCAGTTCGATCTGGTCGGCGCGGTTGAGGATCGTGTCGGGGATGGTTTCCCGGACGAGGACGCCGGTGATCTGCGCCACGGTGTCCTTGAGGCTCTCCAGGTGCTGGACGTTGACGGTGGCGTAGACCTCGATGCCCGCCTCCAGCAGGTCGAAAACGTCCTGCCAGCGCTTGACGTGCAGCGAGCCCTGCACGTTGGTGTGGGCCAGCTCGTCCATGAGGATCAGCGCGGGCCGGCGCCGGAGGGCCGCCTCCACGTCGAATTCCTCCAGCTGCACCCCCCGGTAGGGCAGGATGCGCTTGGGGAGGAATTCCAGGCCGGCGGTGAGGGCCAGGGTCTCGGCCCTGCCGTGCGTCTCCACCACGCCCGCGACGACCTTCACGCCCTCCATCATGCGGATCTGGGCGTCCTGGAGCATGGCGTAGGTCTTGCCCACGCCCGGGGCCATGCCGAAGAAGATCTTCAGCCGGGCCCTGGACGTGCGGGCTTCCTCTTCCTGGACGGTTTTCAGAAGGTCATCGGGGTTGGGGCGATTGGGTTCCACGGGAAGAGGTTACTACGCCTGATGGTAAATCTCCGCCCCGGTGGCTTCGAATTCCCGGCTCTTCTCCTCCATGCCGGCGGTCAGGGCCTCCTTTTCGTCCAGGCCGCGGGTCTTGGCGTATTCCCGGACGTCCTGGGTGATCTTCATGGAGCAGAAATGCGGGCCGCACATGGAGCAGAAGTGGGCCACCTTGGCGCCCTCGGCCGGCAGGGTCTCGTCGTGGAACTCCCGGGCGGTGTCCGGGTCCATGGCCAGGTTGAACTGGTCCTCCCAGCGGAACTCGAACCGGGCCTTGCTCATGGCGTCGTCCCACAACCGGGCGCCGGGGTGGCCCTTGGCCAGGTCGGCGGCGTGGGCGGCGATCTTGTAGGCGATGACGCCGTCCTTGACGTCCTTCTTGTTGGGCAGGCCCAGGTGCTCCTTGGGGGTCACGTAGCAGAGCATGGCCGTGCCGTACCACCCGATCATGGCCGCGCCGATGGCCGAGGTGATGTGGTCGTAGCCCGGGGCCACGTCCGTGGTGAGGGGGCCCAGGGTGTAGAAGGGCGCCTCGCCGCACACCTCCAGCTGGCGGTCCATGTTCTCCTTGATGAGGTGCATGGGCACGTGGCCGGGGCCTTCGATGATGACCTGCACGTCGTGCTTCCAGGCGATCTTCGTGAGCTCGCCCAGGGTGTCCAGCTCGGCGAACTGGGCCTCGTCGTTGGCGTCGGCCGTGGAGCCGGGGCGAAGCCCGTCGCCCAGGGAGAAGGCCACGTCGTAGGCCGCCATGATCTCGCAGATGTCCTCGAAGTGCGTGTAGAGGAAGTTCTCCTTGTGGTGGGCCAGGCACCACTTGGCCAGGATGGAGCCGCCCCGGCTGACGATGCCCGTCATGCGCTTGGCGGTGAGGGGCACGTACTGCAGGCGCACCCCGGCGTGGATGGTGAAGTAGTCCACGCCCTGCTCGGCCTGTTCGATGAGCGTGTCCCGGAAGATCTCCCAGGTGAGGTCCTCGGCCTTGCCGTTGACCTTCTCCAGGGCCTGGTAGATGGGCACGGTGCCGATGGGCACCGGGGAGTTGCGCAGGATCCATTCCCGCGTCTCGTGGATGTTGTCGCCGGTGGAAAGGTCCATGACGGTGTCCGCGCCCCACCGGATGGACCAGGCCATCTTCTCGACCTCCTCCTCGATGGTGGAGGCCACGGCGGAATTGCCGATGTTGGCGTTGATCTTCACCAGGAAGCTGCGCCCGATGATCATGGGCTCGCTCTCGGGGTGGTTGATGTTGCTGGGGATCACCGCGCGGCCCCGGGCCACTTCGCTGCGCACGAATTCGGGCGTGATGTGGCTCTTGATGCCGGCGGCCTCCCGGCCCATGTTCTCCCGGATGGCGATGAACTCCATCTCGGGGGTGATGATGCCCTTCCGGGCGTAGTGCATCTGGGACACGTTCCGCCCCGTCCGGGCCCGCATGGGCTGGCGCTCGGCATGGAAGCGGATGCGGTCCAGCTCCGGGTCCCGTTCCCGCAGCTTGCGGTAGAGGCTGGTGGCGCCGGGCAGCTCCTCCACGTCGCCGCGCTCCTGGATCCAGGGAAGGCGCAGGGGCTTGAGCCCCCGGGCCAGGTCCACGCCGCCCTGGGGATCGGTGTAGGGGCCCGTGGTGTCGTAGAGGTCCAGGGGGGCGTTGGGCGTCAGGGTGCCGTCGAAGTCCCGGGTGGCGTGCAGGCTGACGCGCCGCAGGGGCACCCGAAGGTCGGGCCGGGAACCGGTCACGTAGATTTTTTCCGAGGCCGGGAAAGGCACGAGACAACTTGCGAGGACAGAACCTCCGGTGGGCTGGGAATCGGGAATAGTTGACATGGTGACTCCGGCATCGGGGCGGCTCAGGCGGCCCTAGGGGAGTGTAGCGCGGCGGAAAGGAATTTCCGCGTTCGGGATTCCAACGGTGGTATCAGTGGTGGACGATGCCCAGATGGGTCACTATGGTTCAACGCATGGGGCTTACATGACAGATCCGAACGCGGCCAGTCAACCCCGGACCCCGGCCATCCCCGACCAGATCATCCAGATCGCCCACGAGCAGGAGGGTGGGGCCGAGCGCGTGATCTCGCAGATGGAGGTGGTCCAGAACAGCTTCGAGGAGATCCAGGCCCTGGCCAAGGAATGCCAGGTCATCCTCACCCGGCTGGTGCCGCCTTCCGACGACCTGACCGACCTCATCGAGAAGATGGAGAGCATCGCCCTCCACGCAGACAACGGCACCTACAACATCCAGGGCGTCTACGACCTCTTCCAGTACCAGGACATCGTCCGCCAGAAGCTGGAGAAGGTGGGCCACCGCCTGATCGACGTCTCCGAGTACATCCTCAAGAACCTCCAGCCCATGGCCGCCGAGACCATCTTCTCGGCCTCCGCGGGGCGGGACATCCTGGACCGCAAGGCCCAGGACGCCGACATCGTGAAGCCCGAGGCCGACGCCATCATCGCCGAATTCTTCTCCAAGCTGCGGGCGGGCAAGCAGGGGTGATTTCGCAGGGGGACCCTCCTGGGTTATCGTGTAGGGGACGGCCCCGGAGTCAGGCGAATGGTTCGATCCCGAAAATTGATTGTTCTCTTTCTCGGCTGCTTCATTCTGGGTGCCCAGCCTCCCCCTCCGGATCCCGTCCTGAAGGCCCGCTCGGAGCGCGCCCAGGCCCAGGGCCTCGTCGAGGGCGACCTGCCTCCGGTGCCCCGCGGCATCGTTGAGCCGCCCCCGCTTCCCCCGCCCGAAACCCATCTCAAGGACACCCGGGGCGTCAAGGCCGCCAAGAGCCGCCGCGCCTCCCGGACCTCCAAGTCCGCCAAGTCCGGGAAGTCCGCCAAATCCGCCAAGTCCGCCAAGGCACCCAAGGCATCCAAGGCGAAAAAGAATCCGGCCAAGGGTGGCCGCAAATCGAGCAGGAAGGTGAAGGGTTGAGAATAGCTGTACTTACTTCTGGTGGGGACGCCCCCGGCATGAATGCCGCCATCCGTGCGGTCGTTCGAACGTCTGATTCCCTGAACATCAACGTATACGGCGTCTGGCGCGGTTTCCAGGGGCTCGTGGAGCAGGACTGGCGGCCCCTCACCTCCCGCAACTGCGCCAACATCCTCCAGCGCGGCGGGACCATCCTGAACACCGCCCGGTGCGAAGCCTGGCACCTTCCCGCCGTGCGCGCCAAGGCCGCCCAGGACATGCGGGACGCGGGCGTGGACGCCCTGGTGGTCATCGGCGGCGACGGCAGCTTCACGGGCGCCGAGATGCTCAACCGGGAGCACGGCATCCCCTGCGCGGGCATCCCCGGCACCATCGACAACGACCTGCCGGGCACCGACCGGACCCTGGGCTTCGACACCGCCCTCAACACCGCGGTCCAGGCCATCGACCGCATCCGCGACACCGCCAGCGCCCACGAGCGCATCTTCCTGGTGGAAGTCATGGGTCGCAGCTCGGGCATGATCGCGGTCAACACCGCCATCGCCTGCGGGGCGGAGGCGGTGCTCTACCCGGAATCGGACAGCCAGGGCTACGATTCCCTCGTCACCCAGCTCAAGGCCGGCTGGCAGCGCGGGAAGCGCTCCAGCATCGTGGTGGTGGCCGAAGGCGACTCCACGGGCGGCGCCTACAAGATCAGCGAACGGCTCCAGGCCGAGTACAACCTCGACCTGCGGGTGGTGGTCCTCGGGCACATCCAGCGGGGCGGCAGCCCCACGGCCCTGGACCGGATCTGGGGCAGCATGTGGGGCTCCGAAGCCGTGAAACGGCTCGCCGCGGGGGAGACTTCCTTCTATCTTGGTTCGCAGCACGGAGAAATGGTCCTCAACCCCTTCTCCCGCCTCCGGGACCCCAAGCCGAATCCCCCCAAGGAGTTGGCTGCCCTCGCGGGCATCCTGGCCCGGTAGCCCATCCAGAGGATTCTTCCCATGACCAAACAAAAGAACGGCCCGCGCAAGGTCGCGGTCATCATGGCTGGCGGCCGCGGCACCCGCTTCTGGCCCCGCTCCCGGGGCGCCCGCCCCAAGCAGTTCCTGGCGATGGTGGGGGAGGAAACCCTCCTGAACGCCACCGTCAACCGTCTGGCCCCGTCCTTCCTGCCCGGCGACATCTACATCGTCACCACCGAAGAACTGGCCGCCGAAACCCGTCGCATGCTGCCCCAGCTCCCCCCCGGCAACGTGCTGGTGGAGCCCGAGGGCCGCAACACGGCCCCCTGCCTCGCCCTGGCCCTGGCCGTCATCGAGAGCCGGACCCCCGATGGGGTCATGGTGGTGCTCTCCGCCGACTCCTGGATCGGGGACAAGGAAAAGTTCCTGGAGGACATCGACACCGCCGTGGACCACGCCGCCCGCAAGCGTGACCTGGTGGTCTTCGGCATCCGTCCCACCTACCCGGAGACCGGCTACGGCTACATCGAGACCGAGGGCAAGGGCAAGGTCCTGGGCGCCTCCGCCTTCCGGGAGAAGCCCACCTACGAGCGGGCCGTGGAGTACCTCGAGTCCGGCCGGCACTTCTGGAACGCCGGGATGTTCGTGTGGACCCTCCAGGATCTGCGCGCCGAACTCACGCGTCACTGCCCCGAGATCCTCGCCCCCCTCGACGCGTGGATGGCCGCCGGCGCCGACCCGTCCCGGCTTGCCGCGGCCTACGGCCGCCTTCCCAAGCTCTCCATCGACTACGCCCTCATGGAGAAATCCGAACGGGTGGCCGTCGTTCCGGCCCACTTCCGCTGGTCCGACGTGGGCTCCTGGCCCGCCGTGGTGGAATTCCACGAGGCCGACGCCGCGGGCAACGTCGTGCAGGGCGACGCCATCCTTCTCGAATCCAACAACTGCGCCATCTTCGGCGGCAAGCGCCTCATCGCGGGCTCCGGCCTGGAGAACCTGATCGTCGTGGACGAACCCGACGCCCTCCTCCTCTGCCGCAAGGACCGCGCCCAGGACGTGAAGACCATCGTGGAGCGCCTGGCCTCCCTGGGCCGCACCGATCTCCTCTAGAGGACACCATGACCCAGAAACCCGCCACCCTCCACGTCGACAAGCCCTGGGGCAGCTTCGACCAGTTCGTCCTGAACCAGCCCTGCACCGTCAAGATCCTCACCTGCAGCCCCGGCGCCAAGCTGAGCCTCCAACGCCACCGCCAGCGCAACGAACTCTGGATCGCCCTGGACGCCGGCGTCGTGGTGGAGCTGGACGGCAAGGTCCTCACCCCCGACAAGGGCGCCCAGATCTGGCTCCCCGCCGGCAGCGTGCACCGCCTGAGCTGCGAGGCCGCCCGGACCAGCCCCGTGCGGGTCCTGGAGATCAGCCTCGGAACCTTCGACGAGGAGGACATCGAGCGCCTGGAGGACGTCTACGGCCGCAACTGAACGATTGACCGGACAGGTCAGGTTTGCCCCCCGCCCCCGAAAGGCGTATGCTGACCGTGAGGTGCTCCTCCTGGACCGGCTTGCCGCTCCAGGACCCAAGGAGCTTCACGCCACCATTTGTCCCTTCAATCTGACCAGTCCCCCACGATCGGGGACTCCCGCAAGACACTTCCCACCTAATCTACCCCGCCAAAATTTCCCACACGAAACGCCCCCGCCTCGGGGCGTTTCACTGTACGGTGAGAACTTTCGCGAACGTCAATGGACATTGAAAAATAAGGATTTGGGCTATTCACATTCCGCCTCCGTCCGTCTGCGATCGGCCATTTTCACTCCCGTCCTTGCCGGATATTTGCCGGATGCCATAATCTGGCATGCCCCGGACCAAAGACGCCCCCAACCTTCGGAACCGAACGAACCGCTCCAAGCTGGCGAAGCGCAAGGAGCCTTACTGGATGCCCATGGAGAAGGGCAGGACCCTCGGCTACTACAAGGGCGAGAACGGCGGGAACTGGATCGCAAAATTCTACGACCCCGTCGCCAAGCCCGCCCGCCAGACCAAGGCCCTGGGCGCTGCCGATGATTTCAGCGAACCGGACGGGAAGATGGTCCTGTCCTTCGGCCAGGCTCAGGAGGCGGCACGCGAGTGGTTCAAGGAGGCTTTCCATCTGGCGACCGGCGAGAGGGTCCAGACTGGCGACTACACCGTCCGGGACGCCTGTCTGGACTATCTGGCAGACAGGGAACGGGCCGGTGTAAAGACGGCCAAGCGCATGAAATGGGATTTGGAAGCCCGCATTCTTCCGGCCCTGGGCGATATCCCTGCCGCCAAGCTCACCCGCCGCCGAATCGAGTTGTGGATGGAGGAGCTGGCCGACTCGGCAGCCCGCTACCGTGGCAAGGAGGCTCCCAAGGCGTCGGACGTAGATGCTCTCCGGGCCCGGAGGTCCACGGCCAATCGCCTATGGACCATGTTGAGGGCGGCCTTGAATCTTGCGCACCGCGACCGGAAGGTGCCCTCGAGTGCCGGGTGGAGGGACGTGCGGCCCTTCAAGGAGACCAAATCAGCCAGGATGAGATTCCTGAGCGTCCAGGATCAGCAGCGCCTTGTGAATGCCGCCGCATCCCTCGATTTCCGCCGCCTGCTCCAGGCGGGCCTGTTCACCGGGGCCCGTGAAGGGGAACTCGCAAGGCTCAGGAAGGCGGATTTCGACCCCGAGCAGGGCACCCTGTTCATCGAGCTTTCCAAGACGGGCAAGAAGCGATACATCACCCTCACCGCCGAGGGGGTGGCCTTCTTTGCAGAAATCACCGCCGGGCTGGGCAATGACGACTTGATCCTGCCCCGCACCACCTACCGGAGGCGCGATGGTGTGCCTTCCGGCATTTGGACCCGCGCGGAGTTGTGCAGGCGCATGGCTGAAACGTATGAAGCGGCGGAGTTGGAGCCGATGGTCTTCCATGAGCTTCGGCACACCTATGCCTCAGGGCTCGTGAATGCCGGGCTCCCATTGATTTTCATTGCGGAGCAACTCGGCCACCGGGACACCCGGATGGTCGAGGAGCACTATGGGCACCTGTGCAAGACGGCCAAGACGCTCGCGATCCAGCGCCTCGCCCCCGTGCTGGGAATCCACCAGCCCAGTGGCGTGGAAGCCCTGAAAATCAAGGAAGGCTAGGACGAGGGCCACGCACGGAAATCAGCTGAGGGACCTTCCCGCGCCGGGCGTGGCTGACCTAGTACTTCCATAAGTGCAAACCCAGCGGGAGCGCATGATGCGAGCGCTGTGGCCCCGTGGGAGTTTCTCCTGAACGACTACGAACGTTCGGAGGCCACCATGAATCCATCCCTTTCTGCCCGAGGATTGAATCCCTGCCGGGCACTCTCCATCGCCGACTTCTGCAAGGCAATGAGTCTTGGCAAGACCAGGGTCTACGAGGAAATCAAGGCGGGGCGGCTCCTTGCCCTGAAGTCCGGCCGCAGGACCCTCATCCCGGCTGACGAGGCCGAGCGATGGTTGCTGTCACTTCGCCCTGCCTCTGGCATTGCAGGCGAACGGTAGAGCGCCTCCATGATCATTCTTGAACATAGAGCAACTTCACTACCAACTCGGAGCTGGGAGCGACCCGATCGCGACGAGATGCTTGCTATCGCCGACCGACTGGAGCAGGCGGGGGTTCCCAGGGCACCAAGGGCTTTGCGGGCCTGTGGCAGGCTGATCCAGATGGCGGAGGGGCCAGGGTCCCCCCTGCGGAGGGTTTCATGCAACCAACGGTTCTGCTCGGGCTGCCAGGGTTTTCGCCAAAGGAGCGTGGCCTCCAAGATGCGCCCCCGAATCTTCCAAATCCTCGGGGAAGGGGGCGGGGTGGCCTTCCTGACCATGAACCCTGGCGCAGGCCAAGTGGGCGTGGAGGCAGGGGTGGCGGCTCTGGCCCTGGCTAGAAAGTTCGTCTTTCAAAAGCAGGCGTGGAAGAAAGTGAACGGATGGAAAAGCAAGGTGGGCCTTCTCCTGGTCACCGAAATTGCGCCCGGAAAGGGCGGCGATGGGCATCCCCATCATCATGTCCTTGTCTTCAGCCGGGACCAGGCGGATGCCGGGGCCTTCGCAACCTGGATGATGGGCACATGGTTGGAGGCCATGGAATACAGCCATCCCAATGGGCAGGGCCTTGAGTTGCTTGGCCGAGGAGCTGAATCCTGGGGGCCCCGCCTGAGCTACATCCTGAAAGGAACCCTCTTGCGGGTGGACTGGCCGGAAGCTTTGATGCTCGATGCGGTGAAAGAGTTGACTTCCGGCCACAATCACATTCAATGCCTTGGCTTGCTTAGGAAAGGCAAGGTGTCGACAGGGCGTGAAACCGGGTCCGGATATGCCCGGAAAATACCGGGTGGCCCGGAAAACCCAGGGCAGGCAACAACATGACAAAGGCGGTTTCGACCCCCCGCATGGTCCTGGCCCAGCAGCGCCAGGCACAGGCCACCCTGCTCAGGGCGTCAGGCTGGTCCTACGCGGCCATCGCCCAGTCCCTCGGCTATGCTTCCAGGGCCTCCGCCTTCAAGGCCGTGAACAGCCTACTGGAGGCCACGGCGGCCCAAGCGGGAATGGCCTTCAGGATCATGGGATACCTGCGCCGGGAGCGCGGCCTTGGGGCCTTTGCGAGGGCCATCGAAACCCAGGATTTCGGACAAGCCCTGAGGACAATGGGGCGGCTTCTGGCCGAAGATCGCTGACGAGAGCCGGGAAGGGTGCCAGGAGTTAAGGGGACCGATCCGGGCGGGCCCTCTACTTATGGCGGGCCTGATACTGGTAAAGCTCCTCCCAGACGCCCATGTAGGCATCGTGCCGGGCTTCATCGGTGACGGTTGATTTGAAGTTGTCGTACCGGATATTTCGAATCATTTCGGCCACCGCCTGGGCGACTTCCTCCCGTTTGATCCGAGCCCGGAACCTGTAATCGTTTCGGGGCGTGCATTCCACCTTCGCCCCTGGAAACACCGCTTCGATTTCTCCCTCCCGTCGTCCCCGAACCAGGAGGGTGGAGCCATCGCCACCCTTGTCAACAACCGATAGGAAGGCAGAGCTGGTGAAAATCCACATCCTCTCACTCCTTTGTCTGGCCTGGGGCCAGTTCCATCCAGTCCACATCATGCTGAATGCATCGTTCCCGGAGCACTTTCAAGGGCAGCTTGGGAATGACGCCACCCTTGGCCCAGCGGCGAATTGTCCGCGTGGAGACACCCATTTCCTCGGCGAGTTTGTCTTCCCCTCCCATCTTTTTGGCGAGGGCACCGATGGGGCCAGGGAGCGTGATCGGGCGGCCCATCTTGGCTTTGATGGATTCCAGCAGCTCCTCGATTTCTTCGGTCTCCTCGCTGGAGCTGGGCGGGACTCGCCGCCGAGTCCTGGGCTGCACCTCATCCTCCGCCTCGGTCCGAGAAACGTAATGGAAACGCTTGAGGGTGAGGCCGGGGTAGAGAACGGGCTGGGTGCCCATCATCACGGAGGCGGTGAAATGCAGGACCCCCGCCACGCAGGGCAACAGGTCTTCCTTGAGGTCTGCGCCGGGGTCCTTCAGGAAGGCCCCCACCATTTCCCCTATGGAGATGCCGACGCCTGCCAATCCCTCCGAGAGGATGCAGAACTGGTTCTCGTCGGCGTAGTAGTCCGGGTCCAGGTCCAGGGCCTGGACAACCAAGGCCCCGAGGCCGCCGGCCGTATTCCAGGTGCCGATGACCGAGTAGTCCGGGTTCTCGCCTGAGAAGATGTTCGCCAGGGCTGCGTTCGCTTTTAGATTCGACTCGAATGCATTGGGGTCGGGCTTTCCAGTGCGGAGCGCCATTTGATGGTTCAACAGGGCCTTGAAATAGGGCTCCAGGAGCCCGAGGACTACCGTCGGGTTCCCGAGGTAGTTGGGGACCATGGCCGCCTTGAGACCGCCAACGAAGGGGTCCTCAGCGTTGCGATCCTCTTCCGTGAGGTTGGCGAGCTGCTTGATGCGCGTCTCGATCAAGCGCCGGTCCTCCTCGTCGTCGCGGCACCCATACTGTCTTGGTTCCCGGTTCACAAGAGCCTGGACAGCTCGCATTCCCTCGCCATCCGGGCGGAAAACGATCTGGTCGATGCAGAACCCTGACCAACTCCGGTGCTCAAAGAGGGTGTCGCCCTCGAAGTAGGTGAACCACTTCTGCTCCATCATCCGGGGGATAAACCCTAGCTTCAGGTTCTCCGCCTCGACCCGGCTCAGGACCACGTCCAGAGGGATTTGAACGTGCTTCTGGGGCAGGGGAAGATGGACCCAGTGCCATGGGCGGGCGGCCTCCTTCCCTGATGCTGCAAGTTCCCATGCCGGGCTTTTGAACTCGGAGTGCTCAAACCACCAGACCCAGTCACCCCAGCGGTCCAGAAGGGCATCCACCACCGCGTGATCGACTTCCTTGTTCAGGAGACTCTTGGCCTGCTCCAGGGGCACAAGATGCACTGCCTGGGTCTCCCATCCCATATCCGACGGACTCCCGCCCTTCCTGCGGGCTAGGTAATACCGGGTGCGGGAGGTCGTCCGATCAACGTCGGTCAAGTGCCCGAACAGTTCCACGAATAGCCCCGTTTCCTCGAACACCTCCTTGAGGGCCGTGCCGCGAAGACCACTACCATGGGTCTTCCCCTTCGGGAAAGTGGTCTTGTAGCCACCGAAAGCATTGGTCGGGGAGACCAGCCACAGTCGGCCGTCAGGCTCGACCACGACAGCCCCAGCGGCGGTCTCCAGTCCATTTGGCTCGAACGGAGGTTCATCAAACCGGGCCTCGGTGCTCATCTGCTCCCATTGGTCCCTGCCAGGCGGAAAGAGCCATGGCAGGCCAAAGGATGTCCCATTCACGGCCTTGGGGACGGGCCCGTCAGGGATCACGATGGCAATCCCTAGGGGGTCTCCCCAGGCCCCGAGTGGTGAGGGAAAGTGTGGTTTAAGGATGGGGACAGTCTGGCCTTGGTCGTTCTTACGAGGATGGATGACCATCGGGTGAGGCTCCGGGTTGGTTGGTGATTTATATATCCAACTGGAAATGCCCCCAAATTGCATTAGGAAAGTTACTAAAAATCGACATTTACTGTCGACAGTCGTGATTTTTACCGCTGATTGACTGTCGACAGTATTAGGGCCACCTTGCCCAATGCCAGGGCGGGGCCTTTAATGCCTATGGACCCTTCAGGGGCATGGGGGAGGGCCCGTGATTGAAGCTTTGAAGGTTCGAACGGAACGGTCTGACGTCCCCCAGGGGCTTCCTCAATTGGTTGCGGCAAGATAGAAGTCCGATACCTTCCGGGGTGTCATCGGGGAGGTGCACAGCCCGGCGGCGACGCGGCGGAAGACAGTCTCACTGAGAGGATCATGCCGGACCAGCGCCCCGCTCTGGATGCCGCGCTCAATGGCCGCAGCGGCCTCAATACGGCCCCTTCCGTAGTCAACCCAAGTCGGGTGCTTGATGAACCGGTGGTCCCCCTTATCCAGGAGGCAGGTCCGGTCAAAGGGCAGGGCAGGGTCCACGGACCGGAAGGAGACCATGGCCACTGATGGGACGCCTCCCGGCTGGCAATAGGGCGCGGTGAGCACCACAAATAGATGCTTGCGGTCAGGATCGTGCTCCGGGCCGGATGGCACCAGGACGGTGAGTCGGGGCAGGATCAGGAGCATCCGCTAGAGCGACGCGAAGAAGGCGTCGACGGCTCTGTCCTCGTCCAGGCGGGCCACCATGCCCTTGATAGCTTCGGCCTTCTTACCCAGCGCCTTGAAGATGTCCTGGGTCGCGATGGGGAGGGAGCTTCCTTGGGGGTCGGCCCACTCCGGGAGGGAGTGGCTGAAATCCCTGATCTGCCATTTGCCCATGTGGCCATACTTCGCATATACATGGTCGAGAATTTCGATTTCTGCGTCGCTCAGTTCCCCTAGCGAGGGCCGGTCCACGGCGCGATTGAGGGATAATTCATTATTCTCTTTGTCGGAAATCCAATAGCACCAGCCATCAGGAGCGGATTCCACATCCCCGTCCATCAGGTTGAGTGTTTGCGAGAGGACAGGACCATGGGGCATGGAAACGGCGCGGTCCCCGCTGATAGGGCGGCCCAGGCGGTCGAAGGCTTCTCGGTCCGAAAGGTACATGAGCTTCATAAGTTTCAAATGCGGCATGCGCCCACCCGGCTTGTCTAGCAGGTAGGCCGCCATCTGGGCCACTTTGTGCTCGTTGAAGGTCATGTATCGCATGGGTGGGGTCATAGGGGAGGGACCGTGCCTCTGAATTATGCCATTTTATCGAGCCATGCCAAGGCCCGGATGCAACTATTCCAGGCCCAAAGAAGGCGACGCTTTCCCATCCCGTGCGGAATCAGAATGTTTTGTCTCAAATTCTCCTATTCATGAATTAATTAAAATTGAGGTGGGGTGAAGCCGGAGGTTGGAGGCGTCCTGATTTAATCCCTGGGAAGCCACCATCAGGGGCGGATCCTTTCCGGGCAGCCAGGCAGCAGGTATGGTACTTGTCTATGCCCCCCTCCTTGGACGCCTTTCTAACCCTGTGGCGGGGTTCTGCTGGAAATGAGCGGGCCAATTTCCCACTGTTCCTGCGGGACTTCTGCGAGGCCCTGGAACTCCCTCCCCCGGAGCCCAAGGGGCCGGGGCCCACCTACTGTCTTGAAAAGGATCTGAAGATCACCCACCTGGATGGCTCCACCAGCACGGGCCGCATCGACCTCTACAGGGAAGGGTGCTTCGTTCTTGAAGCGAAACAGGGGCGCACGAAGGAAGTACCGGGCGCTGCCCCCATCAGGGGCACCCGCGCTTATGACCAATACCTGGAGAGGGCCTTCGGGCAGGCCGTCAACTACGCCAGGAACCTCCCCTCGCGGCCCCCCTTCGTCATCACCTGCGACATCGGGCACGGCTTCCACGTCTGGAACGGTTTTTCCGGCTCCTACGGAGGCTACGGGGCCCGGCGCAGCTTCACCATGGACGACCTCAAGGACGCCAAGGTACGCGACTACTTCCGAGCGATCTGGCTTGACCCTCAAAGTCTGGACCCCGCGCGGGCTCGGACGACGGTGACGCGGGAGGTCGCCGTGGCGCTGGGCGGTCTCGCGCGCAGCCTGGAAGGCCGATTCCAAGCTGACGTGGTGGCCCGTTTCCTCATGCGCGTCGTTTTTACATTTTTTGCCGAGGACGTGGGACTGCTTCCGGAGAAGCTGTTCCAGAACGCCTTGGAGGGTGCGTGGCGGGAACACCCCGACGCCTTCCCCCAGGGGCTTGAGACCCTGTGGGCGGCGATGAATACGGGCGGATTCTGGGGACCGCTCAAGGTGCTGAGGTTCAACGGCGGGCTGTTCCAGGAGAGCAAGGCCCTCGCCCTCACACCGGAGGAGATCGCACGCCTGGCTTCGGCTTCCGCATTTGACTGGTCCGAAGTGGACCCAAGCATATTCGGGACGCTTCTGGAAAGTGCCCTCGACGCTCGAGAACGCCACCGTCTCGGGGCCCACTACACGCCCCGCGCCTATGTGGAACGATTGCTGCGCCCCGCCCTGGAGGAGCCCTTGCGGGCGGAGTGGGAGCTGGCCCAGGCCGAAGCCCTGGCCCTCTTGGGGGTGGAGCCCACGGAGGCCGACCGCGCCAAGGCCCGGCAGACAATGCACGACTTCCAGCGCCACCTCGCGCATGTGACCGTCCTGGACCCCGCTTGCGGCAGCGGAAACTTCCTTGCCACGGCATATGACGTGCTCAAGCGCCTAGAAGGGGAAGTCCAACGACGCCTGGAGGACCTGGGCGAAACGGGCCGCTCCCTGGCCCTTGAAGGCGTCCTGGTGACGCCTGGGCAGTTCATTGGTCTGGAGGTCAAGCCCTGGGCCGCCGCAATCACGGACCTGGTTTTGTGGATCAGCCATCTGCAATGGTTCCACCGCATGCACCCCGACATGGCCCCGCCGGAACCTGTACTTCAGGCAAACGGCAATATTGAATGCCGCGATGCCGTGCTGACCTGGACAGGCAGACGGGACACCGGCCGGACCCGCTGGGATGGGCGGGCCACCAAGCTTCATCCGGTGACCGGCCTGGAGGTCCCCGACGAGACGGGTCGTGTGCCCATCTTCGAACTGGTCAACCCTATGGCCGCCGAGTGGCCCGAAGCCGACTTCATTGTGGGGAACCCCCCCTTCCTGGGGAACGCCCGAATGCGCGACGCCCTCGGCGATGGTTATACCGAGGCCCTGAGGGCCGCCTACCCCGATGTGCCCGACACCGTGGACTTCGTCCTTTACTGGTGGCACAAGGCAGCCCTGGCGGTCCGTTCCGGCCGCACACGGCGCTTTGGCCTCATCACTACCAATAGCCTGCGGCAGGTAAAGCAGCGTGGCGTCATCGTCCGCCATGTGAATGGGAAGCCACCCCTGAAGCTGTTGTGGGCCGTTCCCGATCACCCCTGGACCGATGAGGGTGCCGCTGTACGGATCGCCATGACCGTGGGTGGTCTGGAGGGCCAGTCCTGGCTTGGACGGGTGGTTAAGGAAGCGGGCGGAGAATCCCCGGAAGCAGAAGCCGCCGCCGTCCAGATCATGGGAAGCACAGTAGACCTCATCAATGAAGACTTGAGTGCTGGGGCCAATGTCGCCGAGGCCCGCGCTCTGAAATCCAACGACAGGTTGGCCTGGGCGGGGGTTCAGCTCTACGGTGCGGGGTTCATCGTCAGCCCTGAGAAATGGGAGGCATGGGGTAGGCCACCGGTTGTCCACCCCTATGTCAACGGGCGAGACCTGATGGATCGGCCTAGGGGAGTCATGGTCATCGACTTCTATGGCCTGACTGCCCTAGAGGCCCAACGCCGCTTTCCTGGGCCATACCAACATGTCTATGAACACGTGAAGCCAGAGCGTGACCAGAACCGCCGCGACCCCATCCGAAACAACTGGTGGCTCTTCGGCTGGGTCCGGGAGGGCCTTCGGGTTTCGACAAAGGGCATGCGGCGTTTCATTGTCACTGTTGAGACAGCCAAGCACCGGACCTTCCAGTTCCTCGAGGCGGAAGTTCGCCCGGACAACATGCTCATCGCGGTCGCTTCCGACGATGCCTTCCACTTGGGGGTGCTTAGCAGCAAAATTCATGTTTTCTGGACGTTGGCCTCGGGTGGTGTCCTAGAGGACCGCCCCCGCTACAACAAAACGCGTTGCTTCGACACCTTCCCCTTCCCGGATGTTACCGAACCACAGAAGGCTGTTATCCGAGACCTTGCCGAGCGCCTGGACGCCCACCGCAAATCGGCTCAGGGTCGGGGCGCTACACTCACGGGAATGTATAACCTATTGACCAAGTTGAGGTCGGGGGAGGTGTTCACTCTCCATGAGCGGGATCAGCACGACTTGGCCCAAACCGAAATTCTCCGCCAGCTCCACGACGATCTTGACGCTGCCGTGGCCGATGCCTATGGCTGGCCGGTGGACCTCGCCGAGGCCGACATCCTTGGGAACCTCGTGGCTTTGAACAAGGAGAGGGTCGCGGAGGAGGCTCGGGGGTTCGTACGCTGGCTTCGGCCTGAATACCAGGCCCCCGAGACCATCCAGCCCGTGGCCACCCGCGTCCTCGACCTGGAACCCGAGGATGAGGCCCCCGTCGCCATCGGGGGTCTGGAGCCCCGGCCCTGGCCCAAGGACCTCAAGCCCCAACTCGCGGCTCTCCGCGAGGTCGTGTTCTCGACAGGAAACCTCTGGTCCTTGGAGGCTATTGCCCAGGTATTTAAGAGCCGGGGCCGCTTCCGCGACAGAATCACCGCCCACCTGGACCTCCTCTCCGACCTCGGGATGGTCAGCCGCGTGGAAACCGCCAATGGCCCTCGTTGGCACCGGCCCCAGGCACTGGGGGCATAGAACGGGACCAATAAATTTCAATAAGGGAGTGGGGACATGCCAGAAGTGATTGTTCACATGAGTGGCGGGGACCCCCTGTGGTTGAAGTGGGTGGTCCCGTTCATCTCCACTCTCGGCGGTGCATTGTTTGCTTTGGCGGTCAATTGGTTCTTGATGTATGTCGCGGAAAGAAGGCGAAGAATTGCATCGGGTAATTATGCCTTAATGGTGCTTGTACAACATGTTAACGACCTGCTAAACACCGAACGGCAAATTGCCTCGTGGCGAACGCCGGGGATCAGGGATCACGGATGGTTCACACAGAGGGCCTTGGTCGGGTTCTCGGAGGTTCCCAGCCTTCACATTGAGGATTTGGGGTGGCTGCTCGCAACAAAACACAGGAACCTTGTTGGGGAAGTAATTGCGGCGCGGAACGGATATAGAACTGTCGAAGGACTGATCACCCTCCGGACCAAGGTCAAGGCAAGGGTCGATGACCACTTGGAGGCATTCTTTTCTGCCAATAAAATCCGGCCAGACACTTATATTAGCCATGACCTGCTGATGAACGTCCTCACCCCCCGCGAGATTGCCGAACTTCAGACTGTCTTTGACGAAATTTTGGAGACAAACCAAACCGTGGTGATTTCCCAGTTCGACCTTGTGCATCGGCTATCCACGACCCTTAAGGGTATTTGGCCCAGGCAGTCATTCATACATTTTGACTCCATGGAGGCCCAGTTATCACGATTTGATCTTGTTTTTGAGGGAGGGCGAATCCTTCCGAAGGGGTGGCGGAGGGAACCGGTCCCCGTCGCGGTCAAATTCTGGTTCACCGTCTCCCTCCCCATTTCTGGTCAGTAGCAACCTGACCAGAGTTCAGCGGACGGTCACTCTGAATTAGGGTCGACCCCCAGATTCGGTACTTTCATGGCCTAGTGGTCGGGAATGGGGATCGGGGACGAGTCTAAGAGTGTTCGCCAATGAACGATTCGGGACCCATTTGGATTAGGCTTCAAAGCAGGAATGCCGGAAATTTGCCGGAAGTGCAAAGAGAATTGAATAAAAACATTGATAAAAAAGAATTTAAGTTAATTTCTAACGCCCCCGCCTCGGGGCGTTTCACTGTACGGGGATGTTCCGGATGGTCCGGTCCGACCGTTCCCGTCGGAGAAGGGCTGGATGATCGAACCGAAGGCCTTTCGGATCGCGGCCCTGGAGCCTCTTCCGGGTTCGCACCTTTTCCACGTCGTTGGCCAGGAATTGTGCGACCTCTCCGGTCTTCTTGTGAGCTTTCGGTGGACGTGAGGGGGCCTGAACGCTCACGAATTTTCAAGCTATTCTGCTGTTTCTAGACCCTGGGAGTTCACATGTCATTCGCCTTCCTCCTCCGCCAGGCAGCCGTGCCGGTGTTGGTGGTGGGTATGCCGTTGACGGCTCAAGCACCCAGGCGGGAGGAGCAGGTCGCCTCCCCCCTCCCCGTCCATTCCGCAGTCCCGAGCGATACGGAAGTGCCAGGGGTCATCAACTTCGCCCGGGTGTCCGACGCCTTGTGGCGTGGGGCGCAGCCCACGGCAGTGGGCTTCAGGAATCTGGAGAAGCAGGGGGCCAGGACCGTCATCAGCTTCAGACATGACCACGACGACTTCAAACTCCTCAAGGGGACCGGGCTGAAGTACCTCCGCTTTCCGTCCTTTTCCTTCATCCCGGCCGAGGAAAACATCGCCAAATTCCTTCGGGTCGTTCAGGACAAGGCAAACTGGCCGGTGTTCATTCATTGCGCCCAGGGAAGGGACCGCACAGGGTATAACGTGGCGGCCTACCGGATCATGGTCCACGGGTGGACGCCGGAGCAGGCCATCGAGGAAATGCACGCCTTCCAATTCAACAAGGTCTGGGTCTTCAATCCGGCCTTCGTGAAAAGCCTGAAGGCCGATGATCTCAAGGCCCGCGTTGACAAGGAGCCCCAGCCGGTCTTCATGGCCTGGGTGAAATAGGTATTCAGACAATCCTGGCGCTTGGGGGAATGCCCCTGAGGACCATGCCGAAACCTGCACGGGATTGAATTCGGGATAGCAGCCGAACAACCAGGTATACAATCCGTCCTATCCATCCCATCGGAGGCCCCATGCTCCATCGATCCTGGGTCGTACTCCTTCTCATGCTCGGCGCCGTCGCCGTGGCGGCCCCGCCCGCAGCGGTGGTGTTCCGGAACGTGCGGATCTTCGACGGCCGCAGCGCCTCCCTTTCGGCGCCCTCCCAGGTCCTGGTGCGCGGCAACCTGATCGAAAAGATCACCACCGCTCCCCTGGGCGCAGAAGAGATGGCCGGCGCCCAGGTGATCCAGGGCGGCGGCCGCACCCTCATGCCGGGCCTCATCGACGCCCACTGGCACGCGTGCCTCGCGCCCGTGCCCATGGCCATGATGGGCGCGGATCCCGGTTTCCTCTTCTCGGTGATCGGCAAGGAGGCCCGCGCCACCCTCATGCGGGGCTTCACCAGTGTGCGCGATGTTGGGGGCCCTGCCTTCGGCATCAAGCAGGCCATCGACGCGGGCATCATCGACGGGCCCCGCATCTGGCCCGCCGGCGCCCTGATCTCCCAGACCGGCGGCCACGGCGACTTCCGCATGCCCTACGAGGTCCCCCGGGCCCCCGGGGCGCCCCTGTCCCAGAGCGAGGTGAGCGGCATTTCGGCCCTCGCCGACAGCCCCGACCAGGTGCGGATCCGCGCCCGGGAGCAGCTCATGCGCGGCGCGGTGCTGCTCAAGCTCTGCGCGGGCGGCGGCGTCTCCTCCAACTACGATCCCCTGGACGTGGCCGAGTACACCGAAGCGGAAATCCACGCCGCGGTGGAGGCCGCGGACAACTGGGGCACCTACGTCACCGTCCACGCCTACACGCCCAAAGCCATCCAGACCGCCGTGCGTGCCGGAGTGCGATGCATCGAGCACGGCCAGCTCATGGATGAAGCCACCGCGAAGCTCCTGGCCGAAAAGGGCATCTGGCTCTGCCTGCAGCCCTTCCTGGACGACGAGGACGCGGCCGTCTATCCCCCCGGATCCGACAACGAAGCCAAGGAGAAGGCCATGCACCGCGGCACCGACGCCGCCTACGCCCTGGCCCGGAAGTACAAGGTCAAGACCTCGTGGGGCACCGACGTGCTCTTCGATCCCAGGCAAGCCGCCCGCCAGGGCGCGCAACTGGCCAAGCTGGTTCGCTGGTACACCCCCGCCGAAACCCTCGCCATGGCCACCAGCACCAACGCCGAGGTGCTGGCCCTCTCCGGCCCGCGCAACCCCTACCCGGGCCGCCTCGGAGTGGTGGAGCCCGGGGCCCTGGCCGACCTGCTGCTGGTGGACGGAAATCCCTTGGCCGACATCAACCTGGTGGCGGATCCCGACCACAAGTTCATGGTCATCATGAAGGGCGGCCGCATCCACAAGAACACGCTGCCCTAGCCAGGGTCCATGCAGGTCACTCGGATCGAAGGGCCACTGCGGGCTGGGTCCGGGCGGCGCGCAGGGCGGGGGTGAGCCCCGCCACCAGGCCCGTGAGTCCCAGCGCCAGGATCGCGGACGCGAGGATGGCCGGGTCCGCGGCCTCGACGCCCAGGAACTGGTGCTGCAGGATGCGCGACAGCCCCCAGGTCAGGGCGCCGCCCAGGGCCAGGCCCGAACCCAGGAGCAAGGCGACCCGGCGGAACACCAGTCCGAACAGCTGGACCGGCGTGGCGCCAAGCGCCATGCGGATGCCCCATTCCCGTTTCTGCCTCGCCGCGGCCTGGGCCAGCGTGCCGGCCAGGCCTACGCCGGCCAGGAGGGCGGCCAGCAATCCCGCCGTCAGTGTCTGCCCGCCAACCCTCCGCGGCTCCTCGCCTTCCCGGGCCGCCCGGGCCGCGAGGTTCTGGAATTCCCGGAAACGGGCGTTGCCGTTCGCCTGGTGAACCACCCGTTTCACGATGTCCTGGAGCGCGGCTGCCGGGGCGGAGCTGCGCACATAGACCGTGAGGTAGCCGGCGCCCTGGAGGGCAAGGGGCGTGTAGACCGCCGGGAGGGGTTCCCGGACCAGGCGGCTCATGCGGGCTTCCCCCACGACCCCCACCACCTCGAGGGCGGGGCCGTTCGCACCGCCCAGGTGGAGGGTCCGGCCCAGGGCCGGCGCCTCGCCCCAGCAGCGCCGGGCGAATTGGAAGCTCACCACGCATGCGCCCGTCTCCCGCTCTCCCACATTCCTGCCGGCCAGGAGGGGGATTCCCAGGGCCTGGAAATACTCCGGACTGACGGCATGCTGGCCGGCCTCCAGGCACCCCTGGCCTCCATCCGGCCAGACGTTGCCGCTGTGGCCCTGGTCGACCAGGGGCCGGGTGTTGGACATGGCGGCCGCCTGGATGCCGGACGTCTCCTTCAGGGACTGGAGCACCTGGCGCTGGAAGGCCAGGCCCCGGTCCACCCCGTCGCCGCCGCCCCCCAGCGTCACGATGGCCACGCTCAAATCGGTGAGACGGTATCCGGGATCGATGTTCCGCAGCCGCTCCAGGGCCCGGAGGCTCATGCCGGCGCCCACCAGCAGGGCGAAGGCCAGCGCGAACTGGATCACCGCGAGCCACCCCCGCAGGAAGGTGCTGCCCCTGGATGCCGAGGCCGTGCCTCCCTCCCGCAGGGCCTCGTGGAGATCCAGGCGGGATGCCCAGCGGATGGGGAGGAAGGCCGTGAGGAGCACCGCGGCCGCCAGGGCCCCGGCCATGAGCCCCAGGACCGGTCCTCCCAGGGCTTCGCCGGGCAGGGCATCCAGGGCTCGGAGGCCCGCCAGGAACCACCAGGCCAGAAGGCCGCCGAATCCGCACAGCACCGCCGCCTCCACCAGGATGGGCCGGCCCATGCCGAAGGTCCCGGCCCCGAACGCGGAGCGCAGGCCCCATTCCCGGGTGCGGTCGAGGTTCCGGGCCAGCATGAGGTGGGCAACGTTGGCGCAGGCCAGCAGCAGGATCAGCAGCCCCGAAAGGACGGTCATGGCCAGGGCCGGCGCCTGGCGAGCCCGCCAGTACGGGAGCAGGCCGCGGGCCTTGATCCCCCAGGAGCGGTCACCCCCGGGCCGGGCCGGCCCCAGGGTGGGCGCCAGACGGTCCAGTTCCAGTTGCAACGCGGCCAGGGAGGCCCCCTTGGCCAGTCGTCCGTAGACCCAGCAGCTCGGAACGGTCCGCCCCTGCTCCCCCGGGCGGAAGGCCAGCGGCTGGAACGCGACGGCATCGCCCAGGAAGAAGGGAAGGCGGCGCTGGGGCGCCAGGACCCCGATGATCTGGTGCGGGACGCCGTCCAGGACGAGGCTTCGGCCCACGGCGCCCGGGTCGCCGCCGAAGGCTCGCCGCCAGAACCGGTCGGTCAGGATGAGGACGGGGGCCGCGCCCCGGTGCGAATCGTCCGCGGTGAAGTCCCGGCCTTGGCCCAGCGGCATGCCGAGCACCCCGAAGAATCCCGCGCTGACCAGGGCCGTGCGCACCTGCCGGCTCCCTTCGGGGGTGTCCAGGTCGAGGGTGCTGTCCCTGCAGGCGGCGAGGTCCGCCAGGGAACGGACCTCCCTGTGCAGGTCCCCGAAATCCGGCGCGCTCAGGGGACGCAGGAAGGCCGCGCCCTCCGGACCTTCCCCGGAAAGGCAGACCACCCGCCCCGGCTCCCGGAACTGGAAGGGATGCCCCAGCAGGTCCCAGGCCGGGGCCAGGGCCGCGAGGGCGCCCGCCAAGCCGATGGCCAAGGTGAACACCGCCGCCGCGGCATACCCCGGCGCGCGCCGGAGGGACCGGAGAACCTGCCCAAGCTGTCGGAAGAGTTCGGTCACCACGTGCCCCCCGGGTCGAACGATGCGTTTTGAGGTGAACCCGGGGCATCGCCAATCCCATGCCAACATGGGAATCGTCCTCATATTAACAACTACGGGCAGCCCGCCGGCCGCGGGACGGGTTCCGCGTCCCGGATCCGGGATGGGCCGTCCCAGAACCAGAACCCAGGACGGTGCAACCGGATCCAGGATCGCGACCGGCCATGGGGGGATCACTCGTACGCCCGTCCGTTACCTTCTCTCGCTATGATCAAGTCATCCCATAACTGGAGCCTGGCCGTGCAGAGCTTTTCCGAGTCCGTGATACGTTTCGCCAAATCCCTGTTCGCCACCTTCCTGGGCCTGGTCATGGCCCTGGGGCTGAACAACTGGAACCAGGCCCGCATACAACGGCAGGCCGCCCAGGCGGCACTGGCGTCCGTGCTCCGGGAAACCGAAAGCAACCGGCAGGCACTTCACAAGCTGGCCCTGGCGAACCAGGATCTGCCCCGGAACCTCGGGCTGACCATCGCCGCCCTGGAGAGCCTCCAGGAAGCCCGGAGCAGCCACCGGCCCTGGGTCATGCCCCAGGCGTTCGGAGACCTTTCGATCCACCACACCGCAGGCAACCTGAAGAGTTCCGCCTGGGGCATGGCGCTGGCCGACCAGTCGGTGCAGCTCTTTCCCAAGGCCCAGGCCGAGGACCTGGCCAACTTCTACCAGCAACTGGGCCGCCTGCAGGCCTTCCTGGACCAGCCCGTGGACTACACGCCCATCTCCGCCCTGGGGGGAATCACCACCGCCGAGGGCGCAAGGCGCCGGCTGGAGCGGTTCAGCCCCGCGGAACTGGAACGGATCCTCTGGAACCTTCGCGAGCTCAAGGTGCGCTTCGAGCTGGCCGCCATGTGGGCCGAAGGGGTGGGCGAGGTCTCGTTGCCGAAGGGCGCTTCGGCGAACCCCAGCAAGTCCTGATCAGGCCTCGCCTGTCCACCGCACCGCAACCAGTGTGAGGTCGTCCTGGCGGGGCGCCCCCTCCAGGAACCGGTCCAGGGCAGCCCGGCAGGCCGCAAGCAGCTCCGGCAGGGGCAGATGGAAGGATTGGCCCAGGGCAGCGGCGGCCCGGCCGACTCCGAACTCCTCCTCGTCCTTCGTCCCCTCGGTCCAGCCGTCGGTGTAGAGGAGAAGGGTCTGTCCGGGACCGAAGGCCAGGTCCTGGCGGGGAAAGACGGAATCGGGAAAGAGCCCGAGGGGGAGGCCGCCGCCCGCCACGGGCCGCACGCCCTGGGCGTCCGCCAACAGGGGCTGGGTGTGGCCGGCGTTGGCCAGTTCCGCCTCGCCATCGGAAGCGAGGCGGAGGGCGGCCAGGGTCGCATAGCTGGTGGTGAGGGTGGCCTGGGCGAAGAGCCCGTTGGCCTGGGCCAGCAGGTCCGGCAGCGGCTGGCCCGCGGGGGCCAGGGCCCGGAACAGGGCATGGAGGTGGGCCTGCAGGAGGGACGCGGCCACGCCCTTGCCGGCCACGTCGCCCAGGAGGAGGTGAAGCGGGTCCCCCGGCCGCAGCGGACGGATGAGGTCCACGTGGTCGCCCGAAACGGCGCCCTTGGGTTCCCAGAGGTGGGCCACCTCCCAGCCACCGCAGCGGGTGAAGGGGGCGGGGAGGAGGGCGCGCTGGACACGGCCGGCCGTCTCCAGGTCCCGCTCCAGGGCACGGCGGGCTTCGGGGGTGAGGCACTCCAGGCACACCTGCAGGAGCGGGTCCTGGGCCAGCTGGTCAGGGGCGACGGGTTGCCGGCACACGCAGCAGGTGCCCCACCGGCCGGTTTCCAGGGCGCCGATGGCGCCGTCCACCCGGCGGAGCAGGTCCGCCAGCCGCTCCTCGTGGGCCGCGGAGGCCAGGTTGGCCAGGTGGTCCCGGCCGGCGGTGAGGCGGTCCAGCAGCAGGGTCTCGGTGGGCGTCATGGTAACCTCCTCGCGCTTTCGTGGCGGTTAAGATAATTCCCGGACAATAACCTGTCAAGGGTCGTTTATGGGTTATATTGGGGGCATGGACGCCCTCCTGGAAACGCCCTCCTTTGCCCTGTCCGCCGGTTTCCTCTGCCTGGATTTCGCCAACACCTGGCCGGATCGGGGGCGGGAGGAGGGCGACCAGCTCCCGTCCATGGACCACGTGGCCGCCTTCGCGCGGCAGGCCGGCCTGGTGGACGATGCCTGGGAGGAGGCCCTGGCCCGGTGGGTAGGGGAGGATCCCGGGGCCGCCCGGGCGGCCCTGGCCCGGGTGCGGGAGGTGCGGGAGGCCATCTTCGGGCTCTGTTCGGAAAGCGCGGCGGGGCGGCCGGCACGGCCGGGCGACCTCCGGGTCTTCAACCGGGCCTTGGCGGAAGCCCTGGGCCACCTCCGGCTTGAACCCACGGTGGACGGATTCCGGTGGGGCTGGGAAGGGACCGCCCTGGACGCTCCGTTGTGGCCCATTGTTCGCTCGGCGGCAGACCTGCTGGCCTCGGAGGACCGGGGGCGGATCCGGGAATGCGCGGGCCCCACATGCACCTGGCTGTTCATGGACCGGAGCCGGGCGGGCACCCGGCGCTGGTGTTCCATGAGCAGCTGCGGCAACCGGGCCAAGGCCCGGCGCCACTACCACCGCAACGCGGGGGGCGGCGCCCTGCCGGAGGGGTGACGAAGGCGAAGGAGGCTTCGCGGTGCGAGACCGCCGTCAGTCGACGCCGACGATGACGTTCGAGGCCTTGATGATGGCGTGGGCCGTGTCGCCGGCCTTGAGCCCCATGCCCTCGGCCGAGGCCTTGGTGATGGTGGAGACGATCTCCACCCCGGGGCTGAGCTCGATGACGATCTCCGATTCCACGGCGCCGTGGTTCACCTTGGTGATGCGGCCGGTCAGGACGTTGCGGGCGCTGAGTTTCATGACCACCTCCGCGGGGCGGCCGCCCCGAGGGTCCGATTATGCACCGGGAGGGTCCTCGATGGGCACCACCTGGATGGCGCTGGCCTTGATGAGGGCATGCACCTTCTGGCCCGGGGCCAGGTCCAGGTCATGGGCGGCCCAGGTGGTGATGAGGGCGTGCAGGGGGAAGCCCGCGTCCAGGTCCACCCGTGTGAGGGCGCCCAGGGTCCCCAGGCCGGTGACGGTGGCGGCGAGGCGGTTGCGCTGGGTCATCAGGCCGTGGGGGCCGCGTTCCAGGGACACGCCCTCGCCCCGGATGCAGGCGTAGGCCTCCCGGGTGGCGCCGCCCGGGTCCGGGGCGAACAGTTCCACGGACCCCGCCGCCAGGCGCAGGAGGCCCTCCTGGGTGCCGGTCACCCGGGCCCGCACCACGGCTCCGACCTGGTCGCCCGGGACGCCGCCGGCGCTCGCGAGGACGGCGGCGGGGGCGCCGTCCCGCACGATGCGGCCCCCGTCCATGAGGAGTATGCGGTCGCCCAGGGCCAGGGCCTCCACCGGGTCATGGGTCACCAGGACGGCGGGAACGTCAAGGGCGCGCAGGATCTGCCGGAGGTTGTGGCGGAGGAGCTCCGCGGCGGGGCGGTCCAGGGAGGCGAAGGGTTCGTCCAGCAGGACCAGGCGGGGCCGGGGCGCCAGGGCGCGCGCCAGGGCAACGCGCTGCTTCTGCCCCCCGGAGAGTTCGCGGGAGCGCCGGCCCTCGAGGCCCTGGAGGCCCATGAGCTCCACCAGTTCCTCCACGCGCCGCCGGCATTCCTCCCGGGGGCGGCCCAGGAGCCCATAGGCGATGTTGCCCGCCACGGTGAGGTGGGGAAAGAGCACCGAGTCCTGGAAGACGTACCCGATGCCCCGTCGCGCAGGGGCGACGAAGGGGCCCGGGCCGAACCAGGTCTCGCCCCCGGCGCGGATGGAGCCGTCGTCGGGGGTCTCGAGCCCGGCCAGGCAGCGCAGGAGGGTGGTCTTGCCGCAGCCCGAAGGGCCGAAGAGCACGGTGAGGCTGAACCGGCCCAGCTCCAGTTCCAGGTCGCCATGGATGGCGGGGCCCTGGGGGAAGGCCCGGGTGAAGGACGCCGTCAGGCCCATGGGCGCTCCCGGGAGCGGAGCCAGGCGGTGCCCGAGAGCACCGCCAGGGCGAAGGCCAGGAGGAAGAGCGCGGTGCGGTTGGCGCCGGCCATGTCGAAGGCCTGCACCTGGTCGAAGAGGGCGATGGAGGCGGTGCGCGTCGTCCCGGGCAGGTTGCCGCCCACCATCAGCACGACCCCGAATTCCCCGATGGCGTGGGCGAAGCTGAGGATCAGGGCCGAGAGCAGCCCGCGCCAGGCCAGGGGCAGGGCCACCCGGAGGTAGACGCCCAGGGGGCGGGAGCCCAGGGTCGAGGCCACCTCCAGGAGCCGCCGGTCCACGCCCCCGAGGGAGGCCACCAGGGGCTGCAGGAAGAACGGCATGTTGGTGACGGCCTGGGCCAGGAGCAGCCCCTGGAAACTGAAGACCAGCCGCGCGCCGGTGAGGTGCTCCCAGGCCGCGCCGATGGGGCTGCGGGGTCCCAGGGCGACGATGATGTAGAAGCCCAGCACCGTGGGGGGGAGGATGAGGGGCAGGGAGGTGAGGGCCTCCAGGATCACCTTGCCCCGGAAGCGCCCCAGGGCCAGGGGCCACGCCAGCAGGATGCCGATGGGCAGCAGCAGCCCCACGGAGCAGGCCGCAAGTCGAAAGCTCAGGCGGATGGCTTCCCAGTCCATGTCAGGGGGTTCCGGTGGGGTTGGGCATCGCGGGGCGGCCGGACAAGGAGACTCCAGGGATCGATGTCTGTTATCGCATACATCGACCAGAAGGAGAACCCCCGGGCCTCAGGCGCGGATGGGCTCCAGCAGGCGGATCTCCGCGGTGGCCACCAGGGCCTTCTGGCGCCCGCGGGAGGCGGCGAACGCGGGCGTGCCCAGGTGGGACTCCAGGTCGCCTTGGCTTGCCCAGGTTTCCAGGAAGGCCAGGGTGGCGGGATCGGCGGGGTCCCGGTGCAGGTCGTAGCGCAGGCAGCCCACCTCCAGGCGCGTGGGGACCACCATGGACGCGAGTTCCTGGGCCAGCGCGGCCTCGCGGCCGGGGAGGGCGGTGACCAGGGCGAGGACAACCACGGGGCCGGCGCCATCGGGGCCGGGATCCCCCAGGGGTTCCAGGGTACGCACGTCGCGGTTGGCGACGAGTCCGGCCGAGGCCGCGCGCCAGGCCTGGATGTGGGGGCTTGCGCGGTGCGCCTCCAGGCCCGCGGGGCTTTCCCAGGTTTCCAGGAAGGCGATCCCGGCGGGATGGCGGAAGAGGTCGTAGCGCAGGCAGCCCGGCTCGGCGCGGGTGGGATCCACCATCCGCGCGGCTTCGGCCTCCAGGTCGGCCTGGCGGCCGGGATGCGCGGTGAATGTGGCGGCGATTACGACCTGGGGCATGGGATTCTCCAGGTTCAACGATACCCTTTCGAGGCTACTGGGCGGTGATCCCCGAGACGGCGATGGTAATGGGCGCCAGGGTGCCGTCGGCGAGCAGGACTTTGCAACGGGCGGCGTCGGGCGTGAGGGTGGCCGCTGCGCCGGGGGCGAGGCCGGGGTGGAGGTCCAGGGCCAGGCGCAGGAGGGCCTTGTCCAGGGCCTTGGGGGCCGACGTGCCCTTCTCGGCGACGGTGGCGGCGAGGACGGGGCCGGTGACCTTGGCCTTGAGGATGGGCGCGCCCGGGCCCAGGTCGAAGGCGGTGCCGTTGGCCACATAGGTGCCGGCGGCGTCCGCGGCGTTCACGTTGTGCCAGGAGGCCGCGGTGCCGCCCAGGGTGAAGGCCGCCGTGACCCCGCAGCCGGTGGCGCCGGCGGGGCCCCACAGCTCGAGCACCAGGTGGCCCGGGGTGCTGAGGGAGGCGTTCTTCTTCAGGAGGTAGGAGGTGGCGACGGGATCGGCGTAGGCCAGGGAGGTGGCGGTGGCGGGGGCCTTGGAGCCGCCGCCCCCCCCGCAGGCGAGGAGGGTGCCGAGAAGGACCGGAAGGAGGATGCGCGTGTTCATGGGTGCCTCGGCGTTCACTGCAACTGGGTGAGAAGGGTGTCCAGGTCGGTGCCGTCCACGGTGCCGCTGCCCTTGAAGTTGGCGGAACTGGCGGCGTCCTTGCCCCACTGGCCGGCGAAGACCAGCAGGTCGCACAGGCCCAGGGCGCCGTCGCCGTCCAGGTCCAGGCCCTTGACCGTGACCAGGGCGGTGGCCTTGGCGGTTGGGTCGAGCTTATGGGTGGCGGTGAGGGTGTAGGTGGTGGTGGCCAGGGGTACGGTGGCGGGCACGGTGACCGTGGAGGCCAGGCCCGCGTCGGCGTGGGAGGCGGGGGCCGTGAGGGTCCAGTCCACGCCCAGGCCCAGGTCGCCGGTGGCGGTGAAGGTGGCGGTGCCGCCCGGGCGCAGGGTGGCCGCGGGCGGCGCCACGGCCAGGGCGACCGAGGCCAGGTCCACCACCCGCACGGTGGCGGAGGCGGACCGGGAGGGTGCGCCGCTGCTGGTGGCGGTGACCGTGTAGGTGCCCGCCGCGGCCGAGGACCAGGTCGCGGAGGTGCCGTCGTGGGCGCTGAAGGCGCCGCCGGTGGCGGTCCAGGTCACCGACGCGTCCGTGAGGGGGGTGACGGTGGAGGTGAAGGTCACGCCCTGGCCAAGGCTCGCGGTGGGGGTCAGGGGCGCCAGGCCCACGGCGACGTCCCCGGGGGCCACCAGGGTCAGGGTCGTGCTGGCCGCGGTGCCGTCGGTCTCCACGGGGGTGGCGGTGACGGTGCAGGTGCCCGGGGCGGCGCCCGCGGTGAAGAGGGTGGCGGTGCCGTCCCCGGGGGTCCGGGCGACGCTGAAGGTGCCGAAGGCCGGGGTCACGGTCCAGTCCACCCGGTTGTCGGCGGAAAAGCCCGTGACCGAGGCGGAAAAGGTGGCCTGGCCGCCCGTGGCGAGGGTGCGGGGGCCCTGGGCCAGGGACGCCTTGGCGCCGGCGCCCAGGGTGAGGGTGACGTCGTCGACCGCGAAGATCGTGCCGGTGTCGGTGATGCCGGGCTGCGTGGATTCGATGCGCAGCCGCACGGTCTGACCCTTCCACGCGTCAAGGCTGAAGGGCCCGCAGGGAACCCACACGACCTTGCCCGTGCCGTCCACGGCGGCCGAACCGTTGTCCAGGGTCTTCAGGGTGGCCAGGGTGTTGCCCGCGGTGTCGAGGACCATCACCTTGAAGACGTTGGTTCCGGCCGCGGCCGGGGTTTTCGGCTTGTTGGCGATGCCCACCCAGAAGCCCAGCTCCATGGATCCGGTGGACGGGAGCGGGATGTCCTGCATGGCGAAGTCCGTGCAGGGCGTGGCCCAGTCCCCGATGCAGAGCCATTTGGAACCGCCGTGGGGAGCCACTTCCGCGTAATCGGTGGGGCCGAGCACGACGCCGTCGTTGAAGAGCGTCCAGCCGCTGTTGCCCGCCTCGAAGTCGCCGTTGAACAGGCGCAGGACGGTCAGCGTCGCGGGGGCGCTTTCGGCGGTGCCCCGGGAGCCGGTCACGCGCACCTTGATGCTGGACTGGTCATCGGCGAGGGAGGCGGGGGCGAGGGTGTAGGTGGGGCTGTCGGTGCCGACGGCCGTGCCGTTGCGGGTCCACTGGAAGCTCAGCGGCCCCATGCCCGTGGCTCCGGCCACGAAGGTGGCGGACCCGCCGATCTTGGCGGACCTGGAAGCGGGCTGGGGCGAGATGACCGGCGTGGCGCCGGCGTCCTGGACGAGGTCCACCCCCCAGACGTTTCCGGTGATGGCGCCGTCCCTGGAAACCCCCTCATGGACCAGCACCGCCTGGGGGAAGGCCAGGCCCGCCTTGGAGGCGGTAACGGTCGTGGCGCCCGGGGCGATCCCCTTCAGGGCGTAGATCCCCGTGGAGCCGGTGAGGCTCGTGAGGGCGCCGTCGGTGACCGTCACGCCGGCCACGGGTTTGCCGGAACCGTCCGTGATCCGCCCGCTGAGGATCTCGCCGGTGCCCGCGGGGAACACGTTGTAGGTCACGAGGTCGATCAGGTTGAAGGCGTAGGTGGTGCCGATGTCCGGAAGGTTGTACCAGGCGTCCTGGCTCCCGCCCCAGCCTAGGTTCAGGTGGTGGTAGGGGACGCCAGCCTCGAACCCGTACCCGTCGCAGACGATGCTGTGGCCGCCCTTGCCCTCGATGCCGAGGAGCACGGGGTAGCCCGCGTCCAGGTTGGGCTGGACCATCTGGGCCAGGCCGTTGCCGGTCATCTCCAGGAGGTCGGCGCCGTTCCAGCGGTAGCCGCTGATGGCGTTGGCGTACTTGAAGGTGTCACGCAGGGCGTTGTCGATGAGCAGGGCGTTGGCGCCGGACCCGTCGCTGGCGTAGGCCATGTTCACCGACAGTCCTGCGTCGTAGGTCAGGGAGCCGATCATCTGCCGTTCGGCGTCCGGGGTGGCGCTGGTGGGCTTCAGGGGCATGGAGGCCCAGCCGTAGGGGCCGCCCTTGCCGTCTCCGCCCCGGGTGGACAAGGTCTGGGAGACGGTATCCACGGTGACCTTGAAGGGGGTGACGCCGATGCCGGCGGTGGGCCACTGGTGGAAGCGCATGAGCTGGGCCATGGAGGTGGCCACGCATCCGCAGACGTAGGCCGACGGCGTGAAATAGTTGAAGGTGTTCTTGCCGCCGGCGGTGGATTGGTTCCAGGTGCTGGTCACCAGGGGCGCCACCCGCAGGTCGGAGACGCTGCCCACGGACGACATGAGGGCGTCGTCGGTGCCCAGGAGGGCCTTCCACCGGGCCTGGGCCTTGTGGGCGGCCGCCTCCACGGCGCCGGGTCCCTTGGCGTCGCGGGCCTTGACCATGACGTCCAGCCGCCTGCGGAGATCCTTCGACAGAAGGAGGTAGAGGTGGTTCTCGGGGTCGGGGTCCAGGCTGCCCTGGGCGGCGAAGGCGATGACCGGCTCCAGCGTGTCGTCCGGGGCCAGGACGAGGAATCCTCCGCCGTCCAGCTTCACCTGGTGGTAGAGGACCCGGCCGTCGGTGTCCGTCCGGCTTTCGATGGCGGTGAAACTCTGCTGCAGCGGGGTCTCCAGGGGCCTGCGGGTGCGCTGCAGCCAGGCTCCGGCGGCGATGCCGGCCTGGGTCGCGGTGACCGGGGCCGCCAGCGCCGCGGTGCCCGCCGCGAGGAGAAGTCCCAGGGCCGTGAACCGGGAACGGGGGGGCAGCAGTCGCATGGGTCCTCCAGGGCACTTCGCGTGGCGTCAGGGGGAATCCGGAAACCCGGGGGCTCCCGTCTTCGTTCGCGGGTGGATGCGGACGAAGACGATTCCGCCCACCCGGCGGGAACCATGGTCGCGCCTCCCGCGCGCCGCTCGAAGTTAATTTAAGTTAAGTGCTGAGGTGGGTTTCAGAACTCCAGCTCCACTTTTTCCTCCACCGCGGCTCCCGGTTCACCCAGGGTGCCGACCCGGAGGTGGAGGACGATGCCCGAAAGGGATTCGGGACGGATGCGGGCGTCCCGGCCGTTGAAGGCGGCCACGGTCCTCCCTGCGCGATCCTTGACGAGGTAGCGGATGGCCTTGAGGGTGCGGGGCCGCTCCATGGGGTCCAGGACGAGACCGCTCCTCCAGGTGCGGAGCAGGGGCCGGGCCGGGTCCTCCCAGGCCTCCTGGCCGTTGAAGGTGACCACCCGGAGCCCGGGGTTCTCCACGACGAAGGCCAGTTCCACCCGGAGGGGCAGGGCCAGGCCGGCGGCGACGGCCCGGGGCGCGTCCACCCGCAAGGTGACGTCCAGCGCGCGCCGGGCCGGGGCGGCCAGGACCGGGAGGGTGGCCAGGAGAATGGGGAGGAGGCGCACGGGGGGGGGATCCGGGAGCTACTTCTTCTTCCGGGGCGGAACGGCCTTCTGTCGCTCCGTGTCGGCCTTTTCCGTGGCGCTGGAGAGCACCACGATGGAGATGCGGCGGTTCTGGGGATCCTTGGGGTCCTTGTCCTCCAGGGGCTGGGTGGCCGCGTAGCCGGTGACGCGCTGCACCTGGCCCGGGCGCAGGCCCGAGGATTCCAGGACGCGCCGGGCGGAGTTGGCGCGGTCGGCGCTCAGCTCCCAGTTGGTGTAGGCCTGGTTGGGGTACTGCACGGCGTCGGTGTGGCCTCCGATGAGGATGTGGTTCGGGAGCTTGCCCAGCTCCTGGGCGATTTCCTTGAGGATGGCCAGGGTGTAGGGCTTGAGGGTGGCCGAGCCGGAATCGAAGAGCACCTGGGAGGCGCGGTCCTGCACCTGGATGCGCAGGCCCTCGGCGGTGAACTCGAAGGTGATCTGGTTGGAGAAGGCCTGGAGGAGCTTGTCCTCCCGGAAGGCCTTGTCGATGGTCTGGGCCGTCTCCTCCATGGTCTTGCGTTCCTTCTCCCCGTCGTCGTCCTCGAGGACCACGGTCTCGGGGCCGCTGCCCCCGTCCCCGGTGCCTTCCTTCATGCCGCGGCCGCCGGGAAGGATGCCGGACTTCTCCAGCTTGTACGCCTCCATGATGGCCTTGCCCTTCTCGGTGTTGAAGAAGTTGGGATCCTGGAAGCTGCCGGCGATGCCGGCCTTGGTGTTGGAGGAGGCGCTGGCCAGGAGCCACATGAGGAGGAAGAAGGCCATGAGGGCGGTGACCAGGTCGGCGTAGGCCACCTTCCAGGCGCCGCCGTGGGCGGCGGCGTGACCGCCCTTCTTCTTGACGAACTTGATTTTGACTTCGGGCTGCTGCTCGGCCATCTGGGGTTACCGGGGCTTGATCTGGCGGACCACTTCTTCCAGTTCCTGGGAGCCGGGGCGCTCGGGGGTGGGGATGTTGCGGCGGGCGAACTCCACGGCGGTCACGGGAGCCGCGCCGTTGCCGAAGGCCACCAGGCCCGCGCGCAGGGCGTTGAAGAAGGCGCCCTCGGAGGCAAGCACCTGGTCGATGTTCTTGGCAAGGGGCTGGAAGACGCCGTAGGCCAGGAAGATGCCCAGGAAGGTGCCCACCAGGGCCGAGCCGACCTTGCCGCCGATGACGTTGGGGGGCTGGTCCAGGAAGCCCATGGTGATCACCACGCCCATGACGCAGGCGCAGATGCCGAAGGCCGGGAACCCGTCGGCCATGACGCCCACGGCGGCGCCCGGGGCGGCGGACTCGGCGTGATGCACGTCAAGATCCATGTCCATGACCTGGTCGATCTCGTCGATCTTGGCTGAACCATTAATAAGGAGCTTCATGGAATCGCAGAAGAAATCCATGGCGTGGTGGTCGTGCATCACGGCGGGGTATTTCTTGAAGATGTTGGAACTGTGGGGGTCGTTCACGTCCTGCTCCAGGGCGAGCAGGCCGCCCTTCTTGATGTTCACGTAGACCTCGTACTGGAGCATCAGGGATTCCATGTATACGGCCTTGGTGTATTTGCTGCCTTTGATGGGTTTACTGAGGTTACCCACGACGGATTTGATGGTGTTCATGGTGTTGCCGGCCAGGAAGGCGCCCACCGCCGCCCCGAAGAGGATGGTGCCTTCGGCGGGCAGCGGCTCGAGGAGGACATGAATCTTTCCTCCTTCCATGAGATAGCCGGCCAGGACGGCCCCGATCACCACCACCAGACCAATTATGAAAAACATGTACAAAGCTCCCACTTCGTGTTTCGGAAACCCGAGCCGCGACCTTAAATCTAGCTTAGAAAGGTCCCCGCTCTGCCAAGATGAAATACATAATATCGGGCCCTGTGGATGCCCCTGGGTCCGACGGAGCAACCCAACATGACCAGACGCAGACCTTTCCAGTCCTTCGGGGAGGATTCCCCCGTGTTCTTCCAGGGTTGGCATCCCTTCTCCACCGATGCCCTCGCGGCCGCCTTCGCGGGCGCGGGAGGCGTGGGGGTGATCCGCATGCCGGCCTTCCCGGATACCGAGGCCCTGATCAAGCGCTTGAACGAATTGCGCCAGGGCGGGGAACTGGGCCTGGACTTCCGGGGCGTCCTGGGGGACGTCTCCACCCGCATGGAAACCGCCGCCCAGAACCTGGCCGCCTTCGTCATGCACGGATCCGAGCTCCTCCCCGAGCGCCTGGAGGCCCTGCGGGCCTGGGGGCTGCCGCGGGTGGTGGAAGTGCGGGACGAGGACGAGGCCGTGCGGGCCGAGGCGGAGGGGGCCGCCGCCCTTCTCGCGGCCGAAGGGGAAGGCCTTTCCGAACGCCTCCGCCGGATGATCCGTTCCACGAACCTCCCCTGCTTCGCCCCCGCGGGCGCCGAGGGGGAAGCCCGGGCCCTGCTCACCGAGGGCGCCGCCGGCCTGCAGTTGCGGACCCCCGCCCTCCTGCGGGAAGGGGCGGCCGATTTCCTGGCCTCCTTCCGCAAGCGCCTGGCCGAGGTCCTGGGCGAGCCCGCCCTGGAGAAGCTGGTGGACCACCCCGCCCCCGAACTGCCGCGCCTGCGCATCCGGAACCTGGACATCCCCTATCCGGTCATCCAGGGGGGCATGGGCATCGGCGTGAGCTGGGACCGCCTGGCGGGCAACGTGGCCCGCTGCGGCTGCGTGGGCATCGTCTCGGCCATCGGCACCGGCTACCGGTACCCCGAGACCGGGGCCCAGGTGCAGGGCCGGCCCCTGAAGGCGGAGAACCTCAACAGCACCCCCGCCCTCAAGCGGATCCTGCGCAGCGCCCTGGACATCGCCGGCGGCCACGGGGCCGTGGGTGTGAACATCCTTTGCGCCATCAACGAATATGAACGCGTGGTCCGGGACTCGGTGGAGGCCGGGGCCCAGCTCATCATCTCCGGGGCGGGCCTTCCCCTGGCCCTTCCCGAGTACGTGGGCGACGCGGACGTGGCCCTGGTGCCCATCGTGTCGTCGGCCCGGGCCCTGAAGCTCATCTGCAAGACCTGGCAGCGCAAGTTCAACCGGCTCCCCGACGCCGTCGTGCTGGAAGGCCCGGAATCCGGCGGCCACCAGGGCTTCTCGCTGGAACAGTGCGCCGATCCGGCCTACAGCCTCGATTCCCTCCTGGCCTCGGTCGTGGAGGAGCGGGACCAGTGGGGCGACTTCCCCGTCATCGCCGCCGGCGGCGTGTGGGACCGGGAGGACATCGACCGCCTCATGGCGCTGGGCGCCGGCGGGGTCCAGATGGCCACGCGGTTCATCGGCACCTTCGAGTGCGACGCCCATCTCAACTTCAAGGGCGTGATCCTCAAGGCCGACAAGGACACCATCGCGCTCCACGGTTCCCCCGTGGGCATGCCGGCCCGGGGCGTCAAGACCGCCCTCCACCGCCGCATCGCCGAGGGGGTGGCCCCCCGCATCCGGTGCATCAGCAACTGCGTGTCCCCCTGCGAACACGGCAAGGGCGCCGAGCGGGTGGGGTACTGCATCGCCGACAGCCTCGGGGACGCCTGGGGCGGCGACACGGAATCCGGGCTCTTCTTCACCGGGAGCAACGGCTGGAAGCTCAATGAGCTGGTCCACGTCCGGGACCTCATCGGCGAGATCACCCAGGACTACGGGCTCACGCGCCTCCAGGCATAGACTGTAGGCTCGGAGGCGGGCCATGGCAGCTGAAGTGGTCGTCGTGGGCAACGTCGGCATCGATACGAACGTGTACCTCCCGGGCCGGGACATCGACTTCAAGGTCGAGGCCAACTTCACCCTGGACCTGGACTACGTGGGGCAGGCGGGGGGCTACACCTCCCGCGGCTACGCCCGGCTGGGGCTGGCCACGGCCTTCATCGGGTGCGTGGGCGACGACTTCAGCGGGCGCTTCATCCGCGAGGAGCTGGCCGGGGACGGCATCGACCTGCGGGGGCTCTTCCTGGACCCCGAGGGCACCAGCCGCAGCGTGAACCTCATGGGCCTGGACGGCCGGCGCAAGAACTTCTACGACGGCAAGGGGCACATGCGCCTGCGCCCGGACCTGGCGCTGTGCCGCTCGATCCTCCGGGGGGCCCGTCTGGCCCACGTGCACCTTCCCAATTGGGCCCGGGAGCTGCTTCCCGTCGCCCGGGCCGAGGGGCTTACGGTGGCCTGCGACCTGCAGGACGTGGTGGACCTGGACGACCCCAACCGCCAGGACTTCATCGACGGGTCCGACATCCTCTTCCTGTCCGCGGCCAACCACCGGAGCCCCGGACCCCTCATGCGCAGGCTCCTGGCCCGGAACCCGCGGCAGATCGTCGTGGCCGGCATGGGGGCGCGGGGCTGCGCCCTGGGCGCGGCCGGGAAGGTGAGGTATTTCCCGCCGGTGGCCTCAGGCATTCCGGTGGTCGACACCAACGGCGCCGGGGACGGCCTGGCGGTGGGGTTCCTGGTGAGCCGCGTGCTGGAGGGGCGGTCCCTGGAGGAATCCATCGTCCGGGGCCAGATCGTGGCCCGCCACACCTGCGGCCAGAAGGCCTGCTCCAGTGCGCTCATCACGCGGGACGGGCTGGAGCGGGCCTTCCGGGCGCTTTGATCACCAGATGCGGATGCAGTCGGCCGGGGAGCGCCACATGGCCTGGCCTTCCTTCACCCCGAAGGCCTTGTGGAACTCCGGAATGTTGGAGAGGGGGCCGATCACCCGCCACTTGGCGGGGGAGTGCACGTCGCTGAGCAGCCGGGTCCGCAACACCTCTTCGTGCTGCTGGGTCATCCAGCCCAGGGCGTAGCCCAGGAAGTAGCGCTGCATGGGGGTCAGGCCGCCGATCTTCTCGCCCTTGCGGAACTGCTCGGTCTTCTTGAATGCGTCGATGCCCAGGAGGATCCCGCCGAAGTCGGCGATGTTCTCGCCCAGGCTGGCCTTGCCGTTGATGTGCAGGCCCGGCAGGGGCTCGTAGGCGTCGAACTGGCGGATCATGCCCGCGGCCCGGGCGTTGAACTTCTCCCCGTCCTCCTTCGTCCACCAGTCGGAGAGGTTGCCCTTGGCGTCGAACTGGCGGCCCTGGTCATCGAAGCCGTGGGTGATCTCGTGGCCGATGGTGGAGCCACCGGTGTAGCCGTACACCAGGGCGTCATCCAGGTCCGCGTCGGCCGCGCCGGGGACCATCATCTGGGCGGCGGGGAGCACGATCTCGTTGTTGGAGGGATTGTAGTAGGCGTTGTAGGTCTGGGGGGTCATGTGCCATTCGGTGCGGTCCACGGGCTTGCCGTACTTGGACAGCATGTCCGCGTAGCGCCAGCGGGAGGCGTTCATCATGTTGGTGCAGTAGGCGTCCCGGGCGACCGTCAGGGACGAGAAGTCCTTCCATTTGTCGGGATAGCCCACCTTGGGGGTGATGCCGGCCAGCTTGGCCTGGGCCTTGGCCTTGGTGGCCGGGCTCATCCAGTCCAGGCGGTCGATGCGTTCCTTGTAGGCCTCGCGGATCCGCTCGACCATGGTCTCGTAGCGCTGCTTGGCCGCCGGCGTGAAGTAGGCCTTCACGAACAGCTTGCCCAGGAGCATGCCCATGGCCCGCTCCTGGGCGTCCAGGACGCGCTTCCAGCGGTCCCGGGGCTGGCGCTGGCCGGAAAGGGCCTGACCGTAGAACTTGAAGTGCTCCTCCTGGAAGGCCTTGCCCAGGTAGTCGGAATACGTGTCCACGAGGCGCAGGCGCAGGTAGTCCTGGAGGACCTCCACGGGGGTGGCGGCCAGCAGGGTCTCCAGCGCCCCGAAGAACTCGGGCTGGCCGACGACGACGGTGGCCGGGCTGAGGTTCCAATCCTTGAAGCGGTCGGCCCAGATGATGGAGGGCGTGCGCGAGGCGGTGAGCTCGGCCGGGGTCATCTTGTTGTAGTTCTTCTCGGGGTCCCGGAGGTCCTCGAGCTTGCGGGAGGTCTTGGCCAGCGCGGTCTCGAAGGCCATGACGCGGATGGCGGCGTCTCCGGACTTCTCGCGGCCCAGGAGGTGGAGGGTGCGGTCCAGGTGGGTGAGGTAGGCCTCCCGGATCTTCGCGACGCCCTTCTCGGGGTTGAAGTAGAAGTCCCGCTCGGGCAGCCCGAGGCCGTCCTGGTAGAGATGGAGGGTCATCTCCTCGCTGTTCTTCTCGTCCTGGTCCACGGAAACGGCGAAGAGGGCGCCGGTGCGCAGCGGGCTCCAGGCGAAGGCCAGGTTCGCGGCGTCCCGGGCGGTGCGGATGGCGTCCACCTTGGCCAGCTCGGCCTGGAGCGGCTGGAGGCCCTGGCGCTCGATGCGGGCCTCATCCATGGCCGCCGCCCAGAAATCCCCGACCTTCCGTCCATCGGCGTCGGCGGGATGGGCCGCGGCCTCCTGGTTGATCCGGCGGAGGTTGGCGTAGGTCTGCTCCCGCAGGACCTTGCCGATGCCCCAGGCGGATTCCGAGGGGGGGATGGGGTTGCGCTTGAGCCAGCCGCCCACGGCGTAGGTGAAGAAGTCCGCGCCCGGGTTCACGGTGGTGTCCATGACCCCGGCCAGATAGTCGGCCTTGGGGGCGGGGGGCGGCGCCGCCACGGCGCAGGCGGTGAACGCGCAAAGCGCGGCCAGATGTCGGGGGAAGGTCATGGGCAGCTCCATGTCTATGGGTCGATCCTACCGGGTTCCGGGCCGGATGGGGGCCCTTCCATGCGGTACGCCAGCAGGCAGGCATCCTTGCGGCCCGGAAGGGGGATCCGGAAGGTGGGCGCCCGGCCGGGCACCTCGAAGGTGTTGCTCACGAACAGGGTTCCCGGCCGCATTTCGCCCCGGGCCTTCTCCCACAGTCCGGGCATGGGGGCCGGGCTGAGGAAGGCGTAGACCACCTCGAAGCCCGAGAGGTCCTGGTTCCAGAGGCTGCCCCAGTGCACCCGGCAGTTGCCGCGCACGGGCAGGGTGCGGAGCCAGGCCACGGCGAAGGTGAGGGGCGAGGCCTCCACCCCCAGGAAGAAGCCGTCGGGGCGCCTCCGGGCCAGGAAGGCCAGGGGCCCGCCCAGGCCCGCGCCGAGGTCGGCCAGGCGCGTGAGCCCCGGAGGGCACAGGGAGAGGAGCGCCTCCCAAGCCGCCCGGTTGGAGTTGTACAGGGGGACCCGGGTGAGGATCCCTCCGCCATAGACCAGGAGAAGCGCGGCCAGGGCCGCCGGCCACACCCAGGTGGGCGGCATGTGGCGGAGCAGCAGGTCCAGGAGGTAGGGGAAGAACAGGAGCCCCGGCACCCACCGGGCCCCCAGGCCCAACCCCAGGCCGGAACCCGCGGCCAGGATGCCCATGAGCAGGACCGCCGGCCGCCCCTGGAGGGCGGCCGGCAGCAGGCCCGCGCGGGCCACCGCCAGGAGCAGCACATAGGCTGCCGCCAGGGCAAGGACCGCCCTGAGGATGGGGGACCGGGAACGCATCCCTGGATTATGGCTCAGGCCGTCAGAAAGCGTATCCGGCCGGTGACGCCCGCTTCCCATTCACGGCCGTCCGTCCTGGCGAAACCGCCCAGGTTAACCTTCGGCGAGGGGGTCAGCGTGGTCTGGAAGCCGCCGACCCAGGTGCGGCCGTCGGTGGAGAGGGTTCCCCCCACCGAACCGCGGGGACCGGTGTGGGTCAGCCCCACCTGGCCCCGGAAGGGGGGGGTGGTGAAGGAGAAGTCGAGGGCACCGCCGGAGCCGCGCACGGTGGCGAGCTCCTCGGGGGTCAGAACGGGCAGGGGAGTACTGGGGCCGTAGGCCATGGATAGTCCTCTCTAAAAGGGTTTGAAAGCCTCCCGGATGCGGGAGTGCCTTCATTGAACCGGGAATCCGGGGGGCTGCCAAGTGGGAAAATTCATAAAATCGATATGGTTTTTTCCCAATCCTTTCATGGCCTCACAGGTATCCTGGAACTATGGCATGCACCGGCCGCTTCGCTCCGTCCCCCACCGGGGAACTCCACCTCGGCAACCTCCGCACGGCCCTGGCCTCGTGGCTGTCCGCCCGGGCCGGGGGCGGGCGTTGGCTCATCCGCATGGAGGACGTGGACACCGCGCGGTGCCGGTCCACCCTGGGGGAGGCGCAGCTGCGGGACCTGGCGGCCCTCGGCCTGGAGAGTGACGGGCCCGTCCTCTGGCAGTCCCGGCGCGGGGGCGCCTACCAGGACGCCCTGAGGCGGCTCTTCGGGGCGGGGCTGCTCTATCCCTGCGTCTGCACCCGGAAGGACCTGGCCGCCATGGCCTCGGCGCCCCACCTGGACGAGGGCCTCCGGCCCTACCCGGGCACCTGCCGCCACCGGCCCCTGCCGTTCCTGAGACCCGACGCCCTGCGCTTCCGGGCGCCGGCGGGGGCCGTGGCCTGGGACGACCTCCTGCTGGGGCCGCAGCGGGACGACCCCGCCTCCCTCACCGGGGATCCCCTCCTTCATCGGCGTGACGGGTGCTACGCGTACCACCTGGCGGTGGTGGTGGACGACGGCGGCCAGGGCGTGACCGAGATCGTCCGCGGGCAGGACCTGCGCGGGGTCACCGCCACCCACATCCGGCTCCAGGAGGCCCTGGGGCTCCCGCGCCCCGCGTACGGACACCTGGGCCTGGTGACCGCCCCCGACGGGTCCCGGCTGGGCAAGCGCGACGGGGCCCTGGGCCTGGCGCTGCTGGCCCACCGGGGGGTGGACGCCTCGGGGGTGCTGGGGTGGCTGGGGTGGAGCCTGGGATGCCTGGAGCGGCCGGAGCCGGCGCGGCTGGAGGACCTGCTGCCGGGGTTCAGCTGGGCCAAGGTGCCCGCGGGGCCGGTGGCCGTGCCGGCCGAATGGGTCTAGGGTACGCGCAAAAGCCCGGCCGAAGCCGGGCTGTTGCGGAACCGGGCCCGAAGGCCTAGGCCAGCGCGTTGACCTTGAGGGTCAGGCGGCTCTTGTAGCGGTTGGCGGCGTTCTTGTGCAGCACGCCCTTGCGGCAGGCCTTGTCGACCACGCCCAGGGTCTTGGGCAGGAGCGTGGTGGCTTCGGCCTTGTTGCCGGTCGCGACCGCCGTGAGGAACCGCTTGATGGCGGACTTCATGGTGGAACGGTTGGCGCGGTTGCGCAGACGAGCTTCCACGTCGTGGGCGGCTTTCTTGGCGGCGGACTTGTGATTGGCCATGAATCCTGACTCCTGGATACCTGATAATTCGACCCGCAGGGCGTACGAACGAACTTGATGTCGCCCATGGAGGCGAAGAATCATCATACCTCCACCAGCCCTCAATTCAAGGGGAAAGACCTGCACAAAGGGCAAAGTTGGGGCTTCCCGCCAGCCCCGGGTTCCTTCATCCTGGTTGGAGGCCCCTGGCTTCCGGTTGGTGGATTGTCATGGAGCGGGCATGGAGCAGGTGAAGAAGGCGTTCAGTGGGGCCCTGGCGGCGGCGTTGCCCGGGCAGGAGATCATCCTGGAGCGGCCGCGCTCCGGGGAGATGGGCGACCTCGCCTATCCGTGCTTCAAGGCGGCCAAGGCCCTGGGAAAGAATCCCGCCCAGGTCGCCAAGGAGCTGGCGGCCTCCATCAGCCTGGAGGGCGCCGAGGTGCTGGCCGCGGGCCCCTACCTCAACCTCCGGCTGGAGCCCGCCACCCGGGCCCGGATCCTGCTGGAGGCCCTCCTGGGCGGCCGGCCCTACGGGTCCGCGGAGCCCACCGGGGAGACGGTGATCGTGGAGTACAGCTCCCCCAATATTGCCAAGCTGTTTACCATCGGGCACTTGCGTTCGACCATGATCGGCCACGCCCAGGCCCAGGTGAACAAGTACCTGGGCTGCGACGTGGTCCGGCTCAACCACCTGGGCGACTGGGGCACCCAGTTCGGGACCCTGCTGGCCGCCTACAAGCACTGGGCCGAGGCGGAGAATCCGGACCTGGAGCTGGACTTCCCCTGGGCCGAGGAGATCCCGGAGAAGATGCGGAGCCCGCTGTACCGGCTCTTCCAGCTCTACGTGCGCTTCCACGGGGCCGAGGAGGAGGATCCGGCGCTCCGGGAGGAGGCCCGGGACTGGTTCCGGCGCCTGGAGGAGGGGGACCCCGAGGCCCGGCGCCTGTGGTCCTGGTTCCGCGAGATCAGCCTGCGGACCTTCAACCGCATCTACCTGCGCCTGGGGGTGGCCTTCGACCACCTGGAGATGGGCGAGGCTTTCTACCAGGACCAGCTGGTGCCGGCCATGCGGCGCCTGGAGGACGCGGGCCTGCTGGTGGAGGGGCAGAACGGCGCGCGCATCGTGGACCTGGAGGATGTGGGGATCTCCACCCCCTGCCTGGTCCAGAAGGCGGACGGCGCGAGCATCTACGCCACCCGGGACATCGCGGCGGCCATGTACCGCAAGGCCACCTTCAACTTCGACCGCTGCATCTACGTGGTGGGCGCGGACCAGATCCTTCACTTCCAGCAGATCTTCGCGGTCATGACCAAGCTGGACCCCTGGTACCGGGGCCGCATGCTCCACACGCCCTTCGGCATGATCAACCTGCCCGAGGGCAAGATGTCCACCCGCAAGGGCAACGTCATCTTCCTGGAGGACGTGCTGGACGAGGCCGTCGCGCGCGTCACGGCCATCATCGACGAGAAGAACCCCGACCTGCCCGCCAAGGCCGAGGTGGCCGAGATGCTGGGCCTGGGCGCCGTGGTCTTCTTCAACGCCCTCAACGACCGGGTCAAGGCCATCACCTTCACCTGGGACCGGGTGATCGCCCTGGACGGGGACACGGGTCCCTACGTCCAGTACGCCCACGCCCGCATCTGCTCCGTGCTGCGCAAGGCCGGGGGGGGCTGGGCGGACCTGGCCCGGCCCACCGGGCCCCTGACGCCGGACTCGGCGGTGGTGCCCTACGGGGACGCGCCGGTGCCCGGGGACCTCGCGGGCCTCGCGGACGCCCCGGCCCAGGCGCTGCTCTTCGAACTGGCGGGGCTGCCCGACGCCCTGCGCACCATGGCGCGGGAGAACATGGCCACGGCCCTGGCGCGCCAGCTGCTTTCGGTGGCCAAGGCCTTCTCGGGCTTCTACACCAACTGCCCGATCCTCTGGGCTGAAAACACGGCGGAAGTCCGGGACGCGCGGCTCGCGCTTTGCGTGGCCACGGCCCGGGCGCTGCGGCAGGGGCTCTTCCTCATGGGCATCCAGGCCCCCGAGGAGATGTAGTGACGACTGGAATTTTGCCACCGGGGGGGGTGCGACGATGACGAAATGGGTGTTCGTGACCGGCGGGGTGCTTTCGAGCCTCGGCAAGGGGATCGCCGCGGCGTCCCTGGGGGCGCTCCTGGAGGCCAGGGGCCTCAAGGTGACCCTCATGAAGATGGATCCCTACCTCAACGTGGACCCCGGCACCATGAGCCCCTTCCAGCACGGGGAGGTGTTCGTCACCGACGACGGCGCCGAGACGGACCTGGACCTGGGCCACTACGAGCGCTTCACCTCGGTGCCCGCCACCCGGAACCACACGATCACCACCGGGCGCATCTACAACACCGTCATCCAGAAGGAGCGGCGCGGCGACTACCTTGGCAAGACCGTCCAGGTGATCCCCCACATCACCGACGAGATCAAGGCCACCATGCGCAAGGTGGCCAAGGAGGTGGACGTCGTGCTGGTGGAGATCGGGGGCACGGTGGGCGACATCGAGAGCCAGCCGTTCCTGGAGGCCATCCGGCAGTTCAAGCTGGAGGCGGGCCACGGCAACGCCATCAACATGCACCTCACCTACGTGCCCTACATCAAGGCCGCCGGCGAGCTGAAGTCCAAGCCCACCCAGCACAGCGTCAAGGAGCTCAGGGCCCTGGGCATCCAGCCCGAGGTGCTGGTGTGCCGCGCGGACGTGGAGATCCCGCGCTCCCTCAAGGACAAGATCGCCATGTTCTGCTCGGTGGCCCCCGATGCGGTGTTCAGCTGCAAGGACGCCAGCACCATCTACGAGGTGCCCCTCAACCTGCACCTGGAGGGCCTGGACGCCAAGGTGGCCACCCTCCTGGGCCTCCCGGACCGCCGCCCCGACCTCACCCCCTGGCACGACCTGCTCCAGCGCATCCGGAATCCCAAGGGGTCGGTGCGCATCGGCATCGTGGGCAAGTACGTGGAGTTCAAGGAGAGCTACAAGTCCCTGATCGAGGCCCTCCACCACGCCGGCTACGGCCTGGAGACGCAGGTGGACCTGAAGTGGATCGAGGGCGAGGAGCTCGAGCACGGCAACCTGGACGAGTTCCTCGGGGACTGCCACGGGATCCTGGTCCCCGGCGGCTTCGGCGTGCGCGGAACCACCGGGATGATCAAGGCCATCCAGTACGCCCGCGAGCGCAAGGTGCCCTTCTTCGGCATCTGCCTGGGCATGCAGATGGCCTCCGTGGAGTTCGCCCGGAACGTCGCGGGCCTGGAAGGGGCCGATTCCACGGAGTTCGAGGACAACCCCAGGCACCGTGTCATCTTCAAGCTGCGCGAGCTGGTGGACGTGGAGGAGCTGGGCGGCACCATGCGCCTGGGGGCCTACCCCTGCGTGCTGGTGGAGGGCAGCCAGGCCGCGAAGGCCTACGGCTCGACCCAGATCAGCGAACGCCACCGCCACCGGTACGAGTTCAACCAGGCCGAGTTCCGCGGGCCCCTCGAGCGCAACGGGCTGGCCTTCACCGGGCTGAGCCCCGACGGAACCTTCGTGGAGATCGTGGAGATCCACGACCATCCCTACTTCCTGGGGTGCCAGTTCCACCCGGAGTTCAAGTCCAAGCCCCTCGCGCCGCACCCCCTCTTCACGGCCTTCGTGAAGGCGAGCCATTCCAACCGCCCCTGAATCGAGCCCGCCTTTCCAGGCGTGAGACAATCTGATCATTCCATGAGGTACATCTTGACCTTTGCGGCCACGAACATCGACAAACTCTGCATCGACACCATCCGCTGCCTGGCCATGGACGGCGTCCAGAAGGCCAACAGCGGCCATCCCGGGACCCCCATGGCCCAGGCCCCCGCGGCCTACGTGCTCTGGACGAAGTTCCTGAAGCACCACCCGGCCAACCCCCTCTGGGCGGACCGGGACCGCTTCGTGCTCTCCTGCGGCCACGTGTCCATGCTCATGTACTCCCTCCTGCACCTGGCGGGCTACGGCCTGCCCCTGGACGAGCTCAAGGCCTTCCGGCAGTGGGGCTCCAAGACCCCCGGACACCCCGAGTTCGGCCACACCGCCGGCGTCGAGACGACCACGGGCCCCCTGGGCCAGGGCATCGGCAACGCCGTGGGCATGGCCATCGCGGAGCGCTGGCTCGCGGACCGCTTCAACCGGCCCGGCTTCAAGGTGGTGGATCACCACACCTTCGTATTCGCCGGGGACGGGGACGTCATGGAGGGCATCGCCCAGGAGGCCGCCAGCCTCGCCGGGCACCTGGCCCTGGACAAGCTGATCCTGCTCTACGACAACAACAGCATCACCATCGAGGGCCGCACCGACCTGGCCTTCACCGAGGACGTGGGCCGCCGCTTCGAGGCCTACGGCTGGCGCGTGCTCCAGGTGGCCGACGGCGAGAACATCGAGGCCCTGGCCCGGGCCTACGACGAGGCCCGGACGCCCTGCGGCAAGCCGACCCTCATCGACTGCAAGACCGTCATCGGCTTCCCCGCCCCCACCAAGAAGGACACCCACGGCGCCCACGGCGCCCCCCTGGGCGAGCCCGAGATCCGGGCCACCAAGGAGATCCTGGGTTGGGATCCCGACGGCCACTTCGTCGTGCCCGCCGAGGCCCAGGCCCACTGGAGCGAGTGCGGCACCCGCGGCGCCGCGCAGGAGGCCGCCTGGAACGAGCTGTTCGCTTCGTACCGCAAGGCCTTCCCCGAGCTGGCCGCGGAGTTCGAGGCCTTCATGAAGGGCGAGCTGGCCCCGGACTGGCAGGAGGCCCTGCCGGTCTTCCAGCCCGGGCAGGACCAGGCCACGCGGGAAGCCGGCGGAAAGGTGCTCAACGCCCTGGCGCAGAAGCTCCCCAACCTCATCGGCGGCTCCGCCGACCTGGCCCCCTCCAACAACACCCACCTCAAGGACGGCGGCGATTTCGGCGCCACCACCAGCGGACGGAACTTCCACTGGGGCATCCGCGAGCACGGCATGGGCGCGATCCTGAACGGCATGGCGCTCCACGGCGGCCTGCGGGTCTTCGGGGCGACCTTCCTGATCTTCTCCGACTACATGCGCCCCAGCGTTCGCCTTGCGGCCCTCATGGGCCTGCCGGTGGACTACGTGTGGACGCACGACTCCATCGGCGTGGGCGAGGACGGCCCCACCCACCAGCCCGTGGAACAGGTCATGACCCTGCGCATGATCCCGAACATGACCCTCATCCGCCCCGCGGACGCCAACGAGACCGTGGAGGCCTGGCGCGAGGCCATCCGCCACACCTCGGGCCCCGTGGGCCTGGCCCTGACCCGCCAGAAGCTCCCGGTGCTGGATCCCGCCAAGGCCCGGGGCGCCGCCAAGGGCGCCTACGTCCTGGAGGAGGCCAGCGCCGCGCCCCGGCTGATCCTCATGGCCACCGGCAGCGAGGTGCACCTGGCCCTGGCCGCCCGCAAGGAGCTGGAGGCCCAGGGCGTGCCCACCCGCGTGGTGTCCATGCCCAGCTGGGAGCTGTTCGAGAAGCAGTCCGCCGCCTACCGCGAGGAGGTCCTCCCCAGGGCCATCACCGCCCGCGTCTCCATCGAGGCCGGCGTCACCTTCGGCTGGGAGAAGTGGGTGGGCTTCCAGGGCGCCTCGGTGGGCCTGGACCGCTTCGGGGCCTCGGCGCCCGCGGAGGTGCTGTTCGAGAAGTTCGGCTTCACGGTGGAGAACGTCGTGAAGACCGCCAAGGCCGTGCTTTAGAGCTCCTTCATGATCTCCGCCTTCTTGGCCTTGTAGTCCTCGGCGGAGATCAGGCCCTTCTTCCGGAGGGCCTCCAGCCGTTCGAGGCGGTCCTCCACCGAGGCGCCGCTCCGGGCGGCCACCGGCTCCGGGGCCCGCGCGGGCTCGGCCCTGGGCGCGTCCAGCTCCACCTTGGCGCTGCGGGCGTCCACCCTGCTCATCTCGTCCATCAGGCCCACGGCGCGGAGGCACTCGGTCTCAGCGTTCGCGAAGATCTTGTGGGTGGGGTCGGTCTCGCGGGCGGCCTTCAGGTAGGGGATGGCGGCGGCGTAGTCGCCGAGGATGAACTGGCACATGCCGACGTTGTAGTTGGTGCGGCCCAGGTATTTCGGCTTGCACTTGGGGTCCGACCGGGCGGCTTCCAGGGCCTCCAGGGACTTGGCGAGGGCGCCGCGGCCGTCCTGCAGCTGCAGACGCTTGTAGGCGTCCTTCATGCCGTAGTCCTTGTCGTCGTAGAAGATCAGCTTGCGCCGCTCGGTCCAGGACAGGAGCATCTTGTGCACCTGGTCCCGGGCCAGGTTCACGGCCATCTCCCGCACCTCGGTGTCGGAGGGGTACTCGGGCCTGCCCTGGGTGGAGGACGCCTCCAGGCTGGGGGAGACGGCGATGCGCTGCTGGCTGTAGATGCGGCCCGTGGCCAGGTCCACGGCCTGGATGGACCCGTTGAACTCCACCTGGGTCTTGGAGGTGTACGTGGTGACGGCGGGGTGGTACTCGCCCTTCTTGTCCGTCCAGGACGGATCGGTCTTCTGCAGGGGGATGTGCTTGACGTCGGACCGCTGCACCTTCACGAACAGCAGCACCGGGGATCCCAGGAGCTTCCCCAGCTCCACCGCGGTCTTCTCGTCCACGAGGCCCGAGTTGCTGAATTTCTGTTCGCCCAGGACCCGCTCGATGTTGCCCCGGTCCAGGACCTCCAGCTGCCCCGAGGACGTGAGGTCGGCGATGCAGGCCGAGAGCAGGTCCTCGGCCGCGGGGCTGGCCACCGGAGCGAAGGCCACGCGCTGGACCTTGATGCCCAGGCCCGGGGGATGGGTCAGGGTCACCTGGACGTCGGGGTTGATGAGGGCGTCCCAGAACTGGGCATGGGCGGGGAGGGCGAAGGCGCCCGCGGCGAGGACGATGGCGACGGGGCGGAGCTGCATGGCGGTTCCTTTTGCGGGGCTGGACAAGGGCAGTTTATCCCAGGAGGCCTCAGAAGAGTCCAGGCTGGTTCGTCTGGGCGACGGTGGGCCGGCTGCCGTCGATCCACCGGGTCACCACCTGGTTCGCGGGATCGTCCAACCCCGCCGGGGCGGAATCCGAGCGGATGTCTTTGCCGCCGGACAAGGCGAAGATGCCGAGAAGGGAGAGGAGAAAACGGACGTGCACGGGCGGGCCTCAAAAGGTGCTCTTCAAACCCAGTAAGATAAATAAACAATAAAATAGCCTCCCCGTCAAGATAGATTTTATTTGTTGTTATCAAGGACTGGGATCACATTTTGATAAAAAATAAATCAATTCAGCGAAGGCCTCAGCCCCGGTGGACCACGTGGATCGCGTCCAGCCGGAGCCGGGCTTCCCGCAGGTGAGTGTCCAGGGCCGTCTTCTGCTCGAGGAGACGGGCCAGGTCCTCCTCGCCGACGCCGGCGTTCACCCGGCGCAGGGCCTGCAACCGCCCATATTCGCCGTCCAACTGGGCTGCCATGTTCTCCCGGGCCTTGGCCAGGAGGCCTGGCGCCCGGCTTTCGACCCATCGGCCGGCCTGGGCCAGCATGCGCGGGAGCAGGTCCTGGCGCACCTCGGGCCGGGACAGGAGGCCATGCCCGGGGACGGACTTCGCGCTGCGGGCCAGCAGGGCACGGGGGAGGGTCCGGGTGAGGTCGCGGCCCTGGGCGTCCACCACCACGCGCAAGGGTGTGGGGGGCAGGAAGCGGTCCACGTGGAGGTGGGGCGGGGCGGCGCAGGCCAGGACGTAGACGGCTTCCAGGTAGAGGCCCTGGCCCTTGGGATCCGGCCACCGGCTGAAGCAGGTGGAGCCCCGGGCGCCACCCAGCAGGAGGTCCAGGGCCCCGCGCGCCAGGGGGTGGTCCCAGGTGAGGAACTGCAGGTCCTCCCGCGCCAGGGCCCGCGCCCGGTCGAAGGTGACGGTGAGGCCGTCGGCGTCGAGGCCGGGCAGGGTCTCGGCCAGGACGCCCATGGAGCCCAGCTGGTAGGTGCGGGGACCCAGGTCCTCCACGTCCACGGGGAGGTGCTCGAACACCGTGAGCAGGAAGTCTTCCAGGGTGCGGTCCTCGTCCTGGCGCCGGAGTTCGGCCACCAGGTCCGCGCAGGCCGCGGGGCGGAACGAGTTCAGCTCCAGCAGCCGGTCCCGGCCCCGCTCCAGGCGGTCCCTGAGTTCCTCCCGGGCGGCGCGGGCGGCCTCCACCAGCGCCTCCACATCGCCGGGCCGGGCCAGGCGGTCCCGGAAGCGTTCCAGGAGCTCCCGTCCGCCGTGGAGGTGCGAGCGGAAGGCGTCCAGGCCCTCGTGGTACCAGCGCGCCAGCACCTCGTGGGCGCCGCCCGTGGGGTAGGGGACGTGGATCTCCACGTCCCGGGTCTGGCCGATGCGGTCCAGGCGCCCGATGCGCTGTTCCAGCAGGTCGGGGTCCAGGGGGAGGTCGTAGAGGACGAGGTGATGGGCGAACTGGAAGTTCCGGCCCTCGCTGCCGATCTCGGAGCACAGGAGGAGCCGCGCCCCCTGGGGCTCGGCGAACCAGGCGGCGTTGCGGTCCCGCTGCACCAGGGTGAGGCCCTCGTGGAAGACGGCCATCTTCACCTGCACGCGGAGCTTCAGGGCCTGGTGGACGGCCTCGGCCTGGGCCCGGGTTGAGCAGATGAGCAGGATCTTGTCGGGGAGGGTGCGCAGGAGGTCCGCCAGCCAGTCCAGGCGAGGATCGCGGGGGGCGGGGGCCAGGGGGGCCATGTGCACGACGCGGCCCGGGAAGCCCTCCACGGCGGCGCGGGTGTTGCGGAACATCACGCGGCCGGTGCCGTGGCGGTCCAGGAGGGCATCCAGGGCCTCGGCGCGGGCGTGCTCCAGGCGCGAGCCCAGGTCCGCTCCCAGAAGGGCGGTGAGGTCCGTCGCCAGGGCCGGGGGCAGGGGGCCGGGGGCCAGGAGGCCCGCGGCCAGGTCGGCGATGGCGCGGTAGTCCGCGGCCTCGCGCAGGTAGGCGTCCAGGTCGTGGAAGCGGTCCGGGTCCAGGAGCCGCAGCCGCGCGAAGTGGCCCGGGACGCCCAGCTGCTCCGGGGTGGCGGTGAGGAGCAGGAGCCCCGGGACGGCGGCCCCCAGGGCTTCCACGACCCCGTAGGAGGCGCCCTCGAGGTGGTGCGCCTCGTCCACCACCAGCAGGTCCCAGCCCGCCTCCAGGGCCTGCCGGGCCCGGTCCGGGCTGCCGGTGAGCAGCCCCAGGCCGCACAGCACCAGCTGGTCGTCCAGGAAGGGGTTGGCGCCCCCGGCCTCCAGGGCCACGCAGCGCGCCTCGTCGTAGATGTGGAACCAGAGGTTGAAGCGCCGGTACAGCTCCAGGAACCACTGGTGGACCAGCGAGTCCGGCAGGAGGATCAGGACCCGCGCGGCGCGGCCCGTGAGCAGCAGGCGGTGAAGGATCAGGCAGGCCTCGATGGTCTTGCCCAGGCCCACCTCGTCGGCCAGGAGCACCCGCGGCGAAAGGCGCGCCGTCACTTCGGAGGCGATGTGGAGCTGGTGGGGGATCAGCTGGATGCGCCCCCCGGCGAACCCGCGCGACGGGGACCGGCGCATGCGGTGCTGGTGCCCCAGGGCGGCGACCCGCAGGGCGAAGGCTTCGGGACCTTCCAGGCTTCCGGCCAGGAGGCGCTGGAGGGGGTCGCTGAAGGCCAGGCGGTCCTCCAGGTCGGCCTCGGGCAGCTCCCGGCCTCCGCCCAGGTACACCAGGAGGCCGGCCCTCTCGGCCACGGCTTCCACCTTCAGGGTCCGGTCCAGGCGGTCGCGCACCGTGTCCCCGGGCTGGAACGCCACCCGGCGCAGGGGGGCGTGTTCGCGGGCGTACTCCCGTGTCTCGTCCGAGGCGCCGAAGTGCACCGTGACCGTGCGGCCCGAGGCCTGGCGCACGGTGCCCAGGCCCAGGTCGGGCTCGGTCTGGCTGATCCAGCGCTGGCCGGGGAGGAAGGCCGGCGTCATGGGGTGGGCCCGCTGCGCATGCGAAGGGGTTCCGGCGGCTCGGCCCGGAGGTCCAGGGCCAGGCCCGTGACGGGGTGCGCGAAGGCGAGGCGCTCGGCGTGCAGGAGGTAGCCCAGGTCCCCCGGCACGGCCACCAGGTCCTCCCGGGGCAGGCCCCCGGGGCCGTAGAGGGGGTCGCCCTCCAGCGGGTGGCCCACGGAGGCCAGGTGGATGCGGATCTGGTGGGGGCGCCCGGTGTGGAGGTCCACCTCCACGAGGGTGGCGTCCTCGCGCCGTTCCAGGACCCGGGCGACGCTTCGCGACGCCTTGCCTGCGGGGCTGGCGGCGAAGATCGTCCCCAGCCAGGGGTGGGGCACGGGGCCGATGGGGGTGCGGATGTCCAGCTCATCCCAGCCCGGGTCCCCCGCGGCCAGGGCGCGGTACCGCTTCTCGACGCGGTGCTCCCGCCAGGCGGCCTGCAGCGCCGCGCCGGCCTCCGGGGTGCGGGCGAAGAGCACGAGTCCCGAGGTGCCCCGGCCCAGGCGGTGCATGGGGCTGCACCCGGGGCAGCGGGCCCGCGCCAGGGCCAGGAGCGTGTTCTCCAGGAACCCGCCTCCTGGCAGGGTGGGAAGGCCGGAGGGCTTCGCCACGACGAGGAGGGCGGCGTCCTCGTGGATCACGCGCAGGGTGGTGTCCACCTCCGGCTCCTCCCAGGGGGGGCGGTGCCAGGCCAGCTCCTGGCCCGGGGCGAGGGGGGCGGCGGGATCGGGAAGGTGGCCGTCCAGTTCCACCTCCCCCGCCTCGATGCGTGCGCGCCAGCATTCGGGGGTGGAGTGGGGGTGGTTCCGCACGTAGTGCTCCAGGACCGTGAGGCCGCCCTGACGCACCCGCTCCCGGTAGCAGAATCCGGCGTTCACCGTCACGGGCCCACCATGCGGTGCATGAGGATGGCCCCGGCGGCGGCGACGTTGAGGCTGTCGACGCCCGGGGCCATGGCGATGCCCACCCGGCGCCCGCACCGGGCCAGATCCGCGGCCGACAGGCCCGGACCCTCGGGGCCCAGGACCAGGGCGGTGCGGTCCGCGGGGCGCCAGGCCCGCACGTCCTCGCCCCCCAGGGCCGCGGCGACCACCTCGCCGCCTTCGGCCTTCCAGCCCTCCAGGGCCTCCCAGACGTCGTCCCGGCGCCAGACGGGGAGCTTCCAGGCCGTTCCCATGGACACCCGGATGACGCGGCGGCTGAAGGGGTCGGGGCCGGGTCCCAGGAGGACCCCGTCCAGGCCCAGGGCCGCCGCGGTGCGAAGCACCTGGCCCAGGTTCTCGGCGTCGGAGAGTGCGGGCAGGACCAGCAGGCGCCGGCAGGCCCGCAGGCGGTCCTCCCCGGGGGGATCGGGCACCCGGGCCGCGGCCATGAGGCCCCGGTGGAAGGGGAACCCCGCCAGGGCCTCCACCTCCGCGGGGGTGGCCACGATGAGTTCGGCGCCCATGGGCAGCAGCGGGCGCACCGCGTCGGCCGACGCGGTCTCGGCCAGCACGGCCACCACCTCCACCCGGCCGGCGCGGCCCCAGGCCAGGAGGTCCTCCACGAGGATGCGGCCCTCGGCCACGAAGCAGGCGCCACGGGGGTGGTTGCGCTGGCCGGCGAAGCGGAGGTCCTGGAAAAGGGGCCAGGGGTCGGGAAGGCTCATGGCTTCATCATAGCGGTTCCCCGGGAGGGCCCGTCCTGGTCCAGAATCTAGGGATGACCGAGGCCCCTCCCCCGAGAAGACGACGCGTCCGCTACAAGGGCACCCACCCCAGGCGGTTCGAGGAGAAGTACAAGGAATTGAACCCGGACCTCCATGCCGAGGAACTCCGCAAGGTCATGGACCGCGGCCAGACGCCGGCCGGCACCCACCGGCCCATCTGCGTCGCGGAGATCCTGGAGTGCCTCGCCCCGCGGCCCGGCGAGGTGGGCCTGGACGCCACCCTGGGCTACGGCGGGCACGCCCGGGAGCTCCTGGCCCGCATCAGCCCCGGGGGCCGGCTCTTCGGGGTGGACGTGGACCCGCTGGAACTGCCCCGCACCGAGGCCCGCCTGCGGGCCCTGGGCTTCGGGGAGGACCAGCTGGTGGTCCGGCGCATGAACTTCGCCGGGCTCCCTTCGCTCCTGCCGGAAACCGGCGGGGGCCTGGATTTCGTCCTGGCGGACCTGGGCGTCTCCAGCATGCAGATCGACAACCCCGCCCGGGGTTTCACCTACAAGAGCGACGGGCCCCTGGACCTGCGGCTCAACCCCCACAAGGGCCGGTCCGCCGCGGCCCTGCTCAAGGCCCTCGCCCGGGAGGACCTGGAGGCCCTGCTGGTGGAGAATTCCGACGAGCCCCACGCCGGGGCCATCGCCGCGGCCCTGCACGGACAGGAGGTGGCCACCACCACGCAGCTGGCGCGCCTGGTGCGGGGCGTCCTGCCCGAGGACGAGGCCCGGGCCAGCCTCCAGCGCACCTTCCAGGCCCTGCGCATCGCCGTGAACGACGAGCTCAAGGTGCTGGACCAGTTCCTGGCGCTCCTGCCCATGGCCCTCAAGCCCGGCGGGCGCGTGGCCATCCTCACCTTCCATTCGGGCGAGGACCGCCGCGTGAAGAAGGCCTTCCTGGAAGGCCACAGGACCGGCGTCTACCGGGACGTCGCCCCGGAACCCATCCGGCCCTCGTTCCAGGAGCGCCACGACAATCCCCGGTCCACGTCGGCCAAGCTGCGTTGGGCGGTCCGGGCGTAGTACCCTGGGTGGACCTCCTTCGGAGCCCGCCATGGCCATTCCTTTCCACCGGATCCTACCGGCGCTGATCCTCGCCCTCCCCCTGGCCGCCCAGGCGGACATCGACCGCGCCGTGGAGCGCACCCGCGCGGCCTTCCACGTGCCCGGCATCGCGGTCGCGGTGGTGAAGGACGGCAAGGTGGTGATGGCCAAGGGCTACGGCGTGCGCAAGCTGGGCGACCCGGCCCCCGTGACCCCGGGCACCCGCTTCGCCATCGCCTCCAACACGAAGGTCTTCACCGCGGCGGCCCTGGCCATGCTGGTGGACGAGGGCCGGCTCGCCTGGGACGACCGGGTCGTGGACCGCCTGCCGGGATTCCAGATGAGCGACCCGTACGTCACGCGGGAGATGCGCATCCGGGACCTGCTCTGCCACCGCAGCGGGCTGGGCCTGGGCGCCGGGGACCTGATGTTCTTCCCCCCGTCGGACCTCACCTCCGCCGAGATCGTGCACCGCCTCCGCCACGTTCCCCTGGCCACGAGCTTCCGCAGCGCCTACGCCTACGACAACATCCTCTACACGGTGGCGGGCGAAGTGCTTCGCGCCGTCTCCGGCAAGCCCTGGGCGGAGTTCATCCGGGAGCGGTTCTTCGGGCCCCTGGGCATGGCCTCCAGCCGCACCAGCATCCGGGACGTGGCCCTGGGGGAGGACGTTGCCGCCGCGCACGCCATGGACGGCGACCGGCTCGTGCCGGTGGCCGGCGAGGTCATGGACAACAGCGCCCCCGCCGGCGCCATCGTGGCCTCCGCCGAGGACATGGCGCGCTGGGTGCGCGTGCTGCTGGCCAAGGGGGACCTGGGCGGCGGCAAGCGCCTGTTCAGCGAGAAGCGCGCCCGGGACCTCTTCACGCCCTTGACCTTGATTCCCCACCGGGAGCCCCCCGCGGCCCTCGCCGAGAGCCGGTCGGACTTCGTGGCCTACGCCATGGGCGAGGAGGTGCGGAACTACCGCGGGCACCTGCTGGTGTCCCACACCGGAGGGCTCCAGGGCATGGTCACCGAAGTGAGCATGGTCCCGGAACGCAACCTGGGGATCATCGTCCTCACCAACCAGGAGGAGGGCGCCGCCTTCCGGTCCATCACGAACACGGTGCTGGACCACTACCTGGGGGCGCCGCCCAAGGACTGGGTGGGGGCCTACCAGGAGGTGCGGGCCTCCCAGAAGGCCAAGGCCGATGAAGAAGTCGCCAAGGCCGCCGGGAGCCGCAACGCCGCCTCCCGGCCCTCCCTGCCCCTGGAGGCCTACGCGGGCCGCTACCGGGACCCCTGGTACGGCGACGTCCTGGTGGAGGCCGCCGGCGGGAAGCTGGCCATCCGGTTCACCCACACGCCGGGGCTGGCGGGCACGCTGGAGCACTGGCAGTACGACACCTTCGTGGCGAGGTGGCGGGACCGCACCTTGAATGCCGACGCCTACGTGACCTTCTCGCTGGACCCCGCCGGCAAGGTGGCCCGGGTGGCCATGAAGGCCGTCTCGCAGTCCACGGATTTCAGCTTCGACTTCCACGACCTGGCCCTGGCCCCCGTGGCGCCGGGGGCTCCGGAGCGCTGGTAGGTTCAGGGGGCGAGGCAGACCTCGCCGTCCCGGTAATGGAGCACCCGCTCCCCGGGGTCGGGGGGCAGGACGAAGGACAGGTCCTCCAGTTCGGTGATGCCGGCGGCCAACTGCTCCAGGAGGAGGGCGGGGTCGTGGGTGAAGAACCCGGTGCATGGCCCGGCCAGAGGCTCCCGGCGCGCCTCGGCGTCCGCGAGCCGGGCCGAGAGTCCGAACCAGGTGATGAGGTCGGCGGCCACCGCCCCCTGGGCCTCCAGGCCCAGGGCCTGGAACTGGGCGGTGACGAAGTCCCGTTGAAGGGTGATGACGTCGCCTGAGCCGGGATGGTCGGCGAAGCGGCGGTACAGCTCCGAGGGTTCCAGCCCCAGGGCGCCCTGGACGATGGCGAACCACGGCACGGCCTTCCCGTCGTTGTAGAAGAGGTCGCAGGCGCGGGCGATGCGCTCGGCCTGGGCGAGGTCCTCCGGCGGAAAGCCCGGGGAGGCGGTGACCAGGTAGGGGTTGGCGGCCTGGTGCTCCAGGCCGAAGGAGGCCGCCGTGTCGAAGAGCCGGGTGCCGGGGAGCACCGCCAGCCGGAAGATGTCCAGGTGGTTGGGCGCCATGCCCAGGGCATAGTCGAGGCTGGCCTTGAAGCCCTCCAGGTCGTCGCCGGGCAGGCCGTAGATGAGGTCGAAGCCGTAGGTGGCGCCGGCGCGGTGCAGCAGGAGGACGCGGCTCTCGAACGCATCGGGATCGATGTGGCGGTTGATGTTGCGCAGCACGGCGTCGTGGGCGCTCTGCAGTCCGATCTGGAGGGTGCAGCGGATGGACGCGAAGAGTCCGGCCAGCTCGCGGTCGATGAACTCGGACCGGATCTCGAAGAAGAAGTGGATGGCCGGCGCCTGGGCGGCGATGAGGCGCAGGACCTCCTTGGCCCGGGCGCGGTCGAAGTTGAAGGTGGGGTCCAGCACGAAGACCTGGCTGACGCCCTTGGCCTCGAACAGGCGCAGCTCGGCCTCCACCCGGTCCATGGGGATGCGCCGGATGCCCGAGCCGCCCCGGGACTCGAAACAGAAATCGCACTTGAAGGGGCACCCGCGGCTCAGCTCCCACAGCTGCCCCGGGTAGGCCGACGGGTCCAGGGTCCCGTCCAGGTAGGGGCTGGGCAGCGCGGCGAGGTCGGCCACCGGGGCGGGGCGGAGGGTGGCCTGGAGGGCGCGGGGGTCCAGGCCCCGGAGCAGGTGCTTGACGGCAGCCAGGATGAGGTCCTCGCCCTCGCCCGGGAGCACCAGGTCGATGGCGGGGTCGGCCAGGACGCCCCCGGGGTCCGCGGTGGCCTCCGAACCGCCCGCGAAGATCACCAGGTCCGGCCGGCGCGCCCGGAGGATCCGGGCCACGGCCAGCGACAGATCGCGGTTCCAGAGGTACATCGAGAACCCCACCCACCGGGGGACGTCCGCCAGGATCCGGTCGGCGCAGGCTTCGGGAGCCTGCTCGAGGTACAGGTCCTGCACGCGCACGGCCACCTCGGCCCCGAAGGAACGCCGCACCACGGAGGCGAGCATGGCCGGACCCAGGGGCACCGCCCGGGCCGAGGCTTCCAGATGTATGGCCACCAGAACCAGATCCATACGTGCGCGCCCCCTATCTGCATCATAGGCGGGTGGCGCGGGAATGGGGCAAAGCGGGTATGCTTGCTGGGCATTCATTGGAGGCCACATGGGCTTGGGCGCAAAGATCGCTTTGGGGTGCGGGGGAATCCTGGTGCTGTTCATCGTGATCCTCGGGCTGGGCGCCGTGGGATCCTACAACTCGCTCAACGGCCTGAGCCAGGGCGTGGACGCCCAGTGGGGGCAGGTGGAGAACGTCTACCAGCGCCGCGCCGACCTGGTCCCCAACCTCGTGGCCACGGTGAAGGGCGCCGCCGCCTTCGAGAAGGACACCTTCACGGCCGTCACCGAGGCCCGCGCGAAGGTGGGCCAGATCAACCTGGGCGGCAAGGCCCCGGCCACCCCCGAGGCCATGGCCTCGTTCCAGAAGGCCCAGGAGGGCCTGGGCTCGGCGCTCTCGCGGCTCATGGTCGTCGTGGAGAAGTACCCCGACCTCAAGGCCACCCAGAACTTCAGGGAGCTCCAGGCCCAGCTCGAGGGCACCGAGAACCGCATCGCGGTCGAGCGCATGCGCTTCAACCAGGCCGCCCAGGCCTTCAACACCCGGCGCAACAGCTTCCCCACCGTGCTCATCGCCGGGTTCTTCGGCGACCGGTTCCGGGACCGGGCCTACTTCAAGGCCCAGGCCGGCTCCGACACGGCGCCCAAGGTCGCCTTCTAGTTCATGCGGCGGCTCCTGGTCCTGCTCTGCCTCCTGGCGGGGATCCTCGGGGCCGCGCCCCCGCCGGCCCCCACCCGCTGGGTGACCGACGGCCCCGGCCTCCTTTCGCCGGCGGCGCGCACAACCCTGGACCGGCGGCTGGAAGCCTATGAGCGGGGCACGGGCCACCAGGTGCTGGTGTGGATCGGCGACACCACCGGCGGGGATCCCCTGGAGGACTGGACCGTCAAGGCCTTCGCGGCCTGGAAGGTGGGCCGCAAGGGCCTGGACGACGGCCTCGTGCTGTTCGTGCTGGTGGCCGACCGCAAGGTGCGCATGGAGGTGGGCTACGGGCTGGAGGGCCAGGTGCCCGACGCGGTGGCCTTCCGAATCATCCAGGAGACCATCCTCCCGGCGCTGAAGGCCGGAGATCCCGACAAGGCCCTCACGGCGGGGGTGGACCGCACCCTAAAGGTCGTCGGGGGTGACAAGGCGGCGGCCCGACCCACCCGGGGCCAGGGGGCCGGCTTCGACTTCGCCTCGCTGGGCCTGGGCACGAAGATCCTGCTCGGGCTCGTGGCGCTGGCCTTCCTGGGGCTGCTTGTCACCCACCCGTCCATGGCCATCTACCTCCTGCTGGACATCCTCACCTCGGGCCGGGGCGGCGGAGGCGGCGGCGGGGGCGGCGGGTTCTCCGGCGGCGGAGGGCGTTCCGGCGGCGGGGGGGCGTCGGGGTCATGGTGAAACGCGGAGGTCCGTCATGTGGGGCATGAGCCGCAGGCGCCTGAGGCAGTGCGTGGACGCGGGGAAGGTCATGGAGGCCATCCGGGAGGCGGAGCGCGCCTCCTCCGGCGAGATCCGGGTGTCGGTGTCCCGGTTCTTCTGGGGCGACGCGGAAAAGGCCGCCGCCAGGGCCTTCGACCGGCTCCGCATGGCCGCCACCGCCGACCGGAACGGCGTGCTCATCTTCGTGGTGCCCAGCCGCAGGCGGTTCGTGGTGCTGGGGGACGCCGGCATTCATGCCCGGGTGGGGCAGGCCTTCTGGGACGACGTGGCCGCGTGCATGGCCACGCGGTTCGCCCGGGGCGCCTTCACCGAAGGGCTGGTGGACGCCATCCACCTGGTGGGGGAGCGCCTGGCCGAGCACTTCCCCTGGGCGGGCGACGCGGACTCGAACGAGTTGCCGGACGACGTGGACTTCCGGTAGGACCCGTACACGGTATATTTTTCCCATGGTGGTCGCCATCCTCGTCGGGTTCGCCTTCGGATTCATCGGCTCGATGCCGGTGGCGGGACCCATCGCCCTGCTGGTGCTGCGGCTGGGGCTCAACCACGACGCGCGCCATGCCCGCTACGTGGCCATCGGCGGGGCCGCGGCGGAGGGGTTCTATTCCCTGGCCGCCTTCTGGGGGCTCAGCACCGTGCTGGACCGCTTCCCCCACGTCCTCCCCGCCAGCCGGATCGTGGGCGCGGTGCTGTGCCTGGCCCTGGGCATCGTCCTGCTGCTGCACAAGCCCAAGCCCGGGCTCCCGCCGGGCCAGCCCGAACGGCGGAAGGGCACCAAGCGCAGCCTCCTGGGGGGCTTCCTGCTCACCGCCCTGAATCCCACGCTGCTGGTCACCTGGACCGCCGCCCTGGCGGCCCTCCACACCACGGGCCTGGTCACCCTCTCCCCGGAACGGGCGGTGCCCTTCGCCCTGTCGGTGTTCCTGGGCATCGTGGCCTGGTTCTCCACGCTGCTCTGGCTGGTGCGCAGGTTCAAGGGCCGGTGGAGCCCCGCGACGGTGGAATGGTTCATCAAGGCCATGGGCGCGCTGCTGGTGATCGCCGCGGCCGTGGTCCTGTTCAGGGCCGTCCTCGGTTGAGCCGGTCCCGCCAGGAGCGCAGGCCCCAGGCGACGTAGGCGAGGATGGAGTTGCCGCGGCGGTCGCCCTTGCGGCGCTCCACGGCCACGGGGAGGTCCTCCTTCCGCCGGTCGTCCTTGCGGCGTTCCTCCCGGTGGATGGCGTGGAGCACGAGCCCGAAGAAGGCGATGACGACGAGGATCAGGTAGAGGGTGTCCATCACGGCCGCCTCCCGGGGAGGTATCTTGGCACGGGTCGCCGCGGCGGGGCCACGAAAGGAGACGGACTATACTGGGGGCTTGACCCCGAGGCCCCCATGGCGTTCCTGATCCTGCTGCCCCCCTGGCCCCACAAGGTGGATGGCGGCGTCCTCCTCCTGGTGGCCGCCCTCTTCCTGGCCACGGTGCTCGCCCACCGCTACTGGAGGGCCAAGATCCGCCTGGAGGACGAGATGGAGGCCCGGGACCTGGACGCCCGGCGCGCCTTCGAGCGGTACCGGGAGGCCTTCCGGGGCCTGGCGGCGCCCGCGGCCTTCGCGGACCGGGTGTCGGGACTGGTGATGGAGGCCACCCCCGGCTGGTCCCGGCAGGACCTGCCCGGACCCGGTGAACCGGTCTTCGGGGGGGATCCGTCGCTGGAGGCGGCCTGGAGGGGAATCCCCGCCCCGGGGCCCGACCACCGGCCCGCCGCTCCCGGGACCCTGACCCTCCGGGGGCGGGCCTTCACGGCCACCTGCCTGGGCGGGGCCAGCCTGGGGGTGGTGCTCCTGGTGCCAACGGAAGGCTGAAAAGGGACCGGGCCGCGATAAACTGGTTTTTTGCCCGGAAGGAATGGAGACCGCATGCAGCTAAGCCAGTACCGCCAAGTCCGCATCGAGAAGCTGGAAAAGCTCAAGGCCCTGGGGCTGGACGTGTGGCCCCGCAAGGCCGAGCGCACCCACGGCATCGGGGAGCTCCTGGAGGCCCACGACCGGGATGGGGCCAAGACCTCCGGCGAGGAACTGGAGGCCCTGGCCAAGGTGGTCAGCGTCATGGGGCGCGTGGTCGCCATCCGGGAGATGGGCAAGAGCGTCTTCGCCACCATCACCGAGATGGGCGTGAAGCTCCAGGTGTACTTCCGCATGAACGAACTGGCCGAGCCCGGGTGGGAGGTGGTAAAGCTGCTCGACCTGGGCGACTTCATCTCCGTCACCGGCCCGGTCATGCGCACGCGCATGGGCGAGCTCTCCGTGCGCGCCCAGCGGATCCAGTTCCTCACCAAGGCCCACAAGCCCCTGCCCGAGAAGTGGCACGGGCTGCAGGACAAGGAGGTGCGCTACCGCCGGCGCTACCTGGACCTGGTGGCCAACCCCGACGTGCTCCTCACCTTCCAGACCCGCAGCCGGATCATCGCCAAGGTGCGGAGCTACATGGAGGGCCAGCGGTTCCTGGAGGTGGAGACCCCCATGATGCAGCCCATCCCGGGCGGCGCCACGGCCCGGCCCTTCGTCACGCACCACAACGCCCTGGACATCCCCCTCTACCTGCGCATCGCCCCCGAACTCTACCTCAAGCGCCTGATCGTCGGCGGCTTCGAGCGGGTGTTCGAGATCAACCGGAGCTTCCGCAACGAGGGCGTGTCCATGCGCCACAACCCTGAGTTCACCATGATGGAGAGCTACGCGGCGGGCGAGGATCTGCGGGACGTGATGGTGCTCACCGAGAACCTGTTCGAGACCGTGGCCCGACACCTGGGCGCCGTGGAGCGCCCCTTCGGCGTGGACGCCGAGGGCAATCCGCGCCTCATCAGCTACCAGACGCCCTTCCGCCGCATGACCCTCAAGGACGCCACCGCCCACTTCGGCGGCTTTGACCGCGCCCTCCTGGAGGACCCGGCCCAGATCCTGCGCCTGGCCCAGGAAGCCCACGTGGAGGACGCCGAGAAGCAGACCCCGGGCGCCCTGCTGGGCGCGCTCTTCGAGCACCACGCCGAGAAGGAGCTCATCCAGCCCACCTTCATCACGGACTACCCCGTGGAGCTCAGCCCGCTCACCAAGAACCTCCCGGGCGACGCGCAGTTCGTGGACCGCTTCGAGCTCTTCATCGGGGGCATGGAACTGGCCAACGCCTACTCGGAGCTCAACGACCCGGTCGTCCAGCTGGAGCGCTTCCAGGCCCAGCTCGCCGAGCGCGAGGCCGGCAACGACGAGGCCATGCTCCTGGACGACGACTTCATCGAGGCCCTGGAGCACGGGTTCCCCCCCTGCGGCGGCCTGGGCGTGGGCATGGACCGGCTCGTCATGCTCATGACCGACAGCTCCAGCATCCGCGACGTGCTGCTGTTTCCCCTCATGCGACCGATGGCCAAGGGTGCCGAGGACGAGGACGAGGCCTAGCTCGCTAGCCCGATCAAAATAGTGGACACTCCCTAGCCCGATTTGAGGCTTCGGTAGCTTCGGGTAAAGGACACGTACGGTGCGCCAGGCAAAGCTTGGGCGAGGAGGACGGATGACCTAATCACCTGAAACCTCGCAATGGGACCCGATGGGTAGCCAACCCCATCTGGCAAAGCTGGCCAGCAGCCAGAAGCGAGTCTTGCGTGGTGGTGGGGTGACCCACCCTTCGAAGCGTAGACAGCGAGCGTATAGGCCGTGTGATCGAGCCTCGAAAGTCTTATTACCGTGGGAGCCGACGTTTTCGTACGAACGGAAGGCCGCACCTGAGAGCCGCAACGGCCTGGCTCAAAGGTCCCGCCGGGGTCGCAGAGCAGGGCATGTCCGCAGGGGGTCCCCCAGGAACCTGGGAGGCCCTGTCGTTTCCGCCTGGACCCGTGGTTGGGGACGCCACGATCCAAACAACCCTGGCCTGGACGGGGGGCACCGACCCGATCAGGAGCGAACAACCGGATGCGAAGGCGGTACCGCCAGCCGGAACCAAATGACGGCGGCGGGAAGGGCGGCAGGGAGTCGGAGCAGCTCGTAGTAGCGATGAAGGTGGGGAACCGTTCCGAGGGACCCGCTGGAGCCAAGGGGCTGCCAGATCACGGAATCGTTGGAGGGAAAGACCATGGGAATATCGACTCCCAGCTCGGTCTGCACGAAACAACAACGGATAGCGGAACTGTCCCGGCAAATGCCGGAGGCGGCAATTCGCAGCTTGTCCCACCACATGGACATCGAATGGCTTCAGGAAGCCTACCGGCAAACCCGTAAGGACGGGGCAGTAGGGGTGGATGGCCAAACAGCCCAGGAATACGCGGAGAATCTGGAGGCAAATCTCCAATCCCTGCTGAACCGAGCCAAAGCCGGCGACCCCTACAAGGCCCCTCCGGTGCGAAGGGTATACATCCCCAAAGCGGATGGAACCCAGCGTCCTCTGGGCATCCCCACCTTCGAGGACAAGGTCCTCCAGAGGGCGGTGGTCATGCTCCTGGAACCCCTCTATGAGCAGGACTTTCTGGACTGCTCGTATGGATTCCGGCCCGGGAGGTCGGCGCACCAGGCACTGCAGGCGATCTGGCAGCAGACGATGAACCTGAGCGGTGGGTGGCTGCTAGACGTGGATATCCGGCAGTATTTCGACACGCTGGACCACGGCTGCCTGCGGGAAATCCTGGACAAGCGGATGCGGGACGGAGTGGTAAAGCGTCTGATCGGCAAATGGCTGAAGGCGGGGGTTCTCGACCAAGGATGCATCACGCACCCGGAAACGGGCACTCCCCAGGGGGGTGTGATCTCCCCGACCCTGGCCAACATCTACCTCCACGAAGTGCTGGACGTATGGTTCGAGCGGGAAGTGAAGCCCCGTCTGCGGGGTCAAGCCTTTCTGGTCCGCTACGCGGACGACTTCGTGATGGGCTTTGCCCTTGAGGAAGATGCCCGGCGAGTCCTGGAGGTGCTGCCGAAGCGCTTCGAAAGGTTCGGACTGAGGATCCACCCGGACAAGACCCGGCTGGTGGAGTTCCGGAAACCGAAGGAACCGCGGGACCCCGGAGGGGGACCCGGCAACTTCGACTTCCTGGGATTCACCCATTACTGGGGCAAGTCCCTCAAGGGGGCTTGGGTGGTGAAGCGGAAGACCTCGAAGAAACGGTTCAGCCGCGCCATCAAGGCCACAGGGGACTGGCTGAAGAAGAACCGGCATAACCGGCTCTCGGACCAGCACAAGACCCTGCGCCAGAAGCTAATCGGACACTACAACTACTACGGGATTACGGGGAACTTCAGATCCATCAGGAACTTCGCTCGGGAGGTGAGTCACCTCTGGAAGAAGTGGCTGGGCCGGAGATCCCAAAGGGCAGTCCTGACCTGGGAGGCCATGGAGAAGGTGTTGAAGCGGTTCCCGCTCCCGCCCCCAAGGCTGAAGCGGACAGTGACGCTCATGCCCGCAGCTACTCACGTGATCTGAGGAGCCGGATGCCTTAATCGGGCACGTCCGGATCTGAGGGGGGTCTGGGGCGGCAACGCCCCGGGCCTACCCGACCCGAGCACGCCGAGGCGCAGAGTTGCGCAGAGGTGGCTTCGCATCCTCGGCGCCGACCCATGCCGCCCAGGCCCTGCCCGCTATCGCGGGCCGCGCCGTTACCGGCGCGCGGCAGGGGGCGCTGGCCCTTCCGCATGCGAGCCTGCGGCGGGCCAGCGCCCCCCGCCTTGGACGGGCCTGGGCTTGATGCGCCGAATGCCGGAATCCGGTGAGGCAAGCGCATCCCGCCAGGAATGGCCAGAGCTTATTCGAATACCCCGAACGATCAGACTCCCGAGGCATCTCGGGTTCTGGAGAAGGTCATGCAGAAAGGCGATGCCCTGAAGATGACGTTTGAGGACGCAAGGTCGCTCTTGTGCGTGCCAGACCCCCTTCCGGGAGGGTCCCTCTCCCCCCAGGAAGGTCCCCCGCCTGACATCTGAACCGGTTGCTGAGCCCAGGCCCGTTCAAGGCAGGGGGCGCTGGCCCGCCACAGGCTCGCATGCGGAAGGGCCAGCGCCCCCTGCCGCGCGCCGGTCACGGCGCGGCCCGCGAAAGCGGGCAGGGCCTGGGCGGCATGGGTCGGCGCCAAAGGTGCGAAGCCGCCTCAGCGTAACTCTGCGCCTCGGCGTGCTCGGCGTACGTGTTTTTTACTCGAACATTTCTCAACAATCCATTTGAGCGAAAGGGTTCCGCTAATCCAAATGGGCTACGCTAGCGGCTGAACCCCGCTACCGCCCCATCCAGGGAGGCCAGGAAGGCCCCGGCCACCTCCGGGTCCAGGCTCAGCTCCCGCGCCGCCGCCGCCACGGGGGCCGCCTGGGCGCGCACCAGGAGGCAGGCCGTGGCCCCCGTGAGCTCCCGCCAGCGTACGAAGCCTTCCGCGTCCCGGCTGGCCAGGAGATGGCAGGCCCCCGGGGCGGGCGCGGGGGCTTCCCAGGTGGCCTCGTGCACCCGGTACGAGTAGGCCAGCACCAGGGTGGAGGGCGCGAGCACGAGCCGGTCCCCGGGCCGGGGCTCGGCCCGGAGGTCCGGGGGGGCGGGTTCGTCCGGGAGGTGCTCCACGCGCTCGCGCACCAGCTCGAAGTGGGCCAGTTCCAGGAGGAACGGCCACCGGTCCCGGCCCCAGCCCGAGGTGGCCAGCCAGCCCAGGAAGGTGGGGGCGATGTCCCGGTAGAAGGGGCTGCGGAAGATGCGTGTGGCCAGGAAGGCGGCGCGGCACGCCTCCCAGGCGCCGGCCTCCTCCAGGAGCGTCCGGGTGAGGGGGAAGTCCAGGTCGATGGGTTCCCAGATGTCGTCCCGCACCGCGTTCCGGTAGTGGAGGAGCCGGTCGCGGTGGCGCCGGAAGGCGGCCTGGTCCCCCTCCGGCAGGCCGCGGGCCGCGGCGAAGGCGCAGGGATCGGCCTCGAAGGCGGCGGCGTCCGGGTCCAGGGCCAGGGCGGCGAGGGTGCGCTGCAGGGCCAGGACGGCCTCACACATGGGCGGCCAGGGCCTGGTCGTAGGCTTCCTGGAGCGCGGCGCGCTCGGCCAGGAGCTCGTCCAGGGGCGGAATGCCGTTGTCCCGTTCCAGCAGCACGGGCACGGGCCGGCCGATGCGGGGCAGCACGAAGCGCATGAGGTCCACCACGGGATCGGCCACCGGGGCCCCGTGGGTGTCCACCACCAGGTCACCGTAGCGCTCGTGGCCGGCGATGTGGATCTGGGCGACCCGGTGGAGGGGCATCCCCTCGAACCAGGCGTAGGGATCGAAGCCGAAATTCAGGGAGTTCACGTAGACGTTGTTGATGTCCAGGAGCCAGCCCGCGTCGCCGCCCTCGAGCACCTCGGTGATGTAGGCCGCCTCGTCCATCTCCGATTCGCCCAGTTCGGCGTAGTAGGTGACGTTCTCCAGCAGGAACGGCACCGGGAGCCGCGGCTTGAGCTCGCGCACCCGGGCCGCGGCGTGGCGCGCCGAGGCCCGGGTGAAGGGCATGGGCAGGAGTTCGTGGGTGGTGGCCCCATCCACCGAGGTGAAACACAGGTGCTCGGAGTGCCAGGGGCTGCCCGTCTCCAGGAGGAAGGTGGCCAGGTCCGCGAGGTAGGCATCGTCGAAGGGGTCGAACCCGCCCACCGAGAGGCTGAGCCCGTGGGAGACCACGGGATCCCGGGCGAGGATGGTCCGCGTGAGGGCGGCGAACCTGCCGCCGTCCCCGATGACGTTCTCCGGGGCGATCTCCCAGAAGGGGACCCCCGGCGCCCTGCGGGCCACCTCCTCCAGGTGGGGCGGGCGCAAGCCCAGGCCGACGCCGGAGATCATGCTAGTGGCCCCAGCCGCAGCGGGGCACGGTGGCGCAGCGGTGTCCGCAGCGGGGTATGCCCGCGCAGCGGCGTCCGCACCGGGGCGTGGTGGCGCAGCGGCGCCCGCAGCGCGGAACGCCGGCGCAGCGCCTTCCGCCGCAGCGGCGCTGCTCCAGGTCGGCCGCGGGGGCGGTCTGGCCCGCGGGGGTGATCTCCCGGGCCGAGAGGGTGGTCGTCGCGTCCGGCAGGGCGGGACCGGCGGTGAAGAGGGAGGCGATGCCGATGAGGGTCGTGATCATGGTGCGCTCCACGCGGCAGAGGCCGCACGGGGACCCCGGGGGATCCGGATGGATGGGGGCCCGGCGGAGGCGGCCACCGGGCGGGGTGGAGGGGACAGGGTTTTTGTCCAGGCTTAGCGTTTCGAATTCCACTGCTACCAATCGGGTGACGAAAGAATGGACTTGAGCGGAAAATTCGAATTAAATTTCAATTATAATAACGTTTACACATGCATTAAAAAGCCCGGATCCGCGGCCTGGAGGCCGGTGGACCCGGATCGCCTTACGTTAAATGAATTCGACTACCCTCACTTGCCCGTGGGTTCCTTCCCTTCGGAGGAGGAGGTGGCGGGCGCGGCGTGGGGCCAGTCCACCAGGGCCTGGTTCAGGCGCTCCCAGTGGCCCTTGAGGGGGGCCTTCTGCTGGATGAACTCCATGCCCTTGGGCACCAGCCGGATGAGGTGGTCGCTCCCGGCCCGGTAGTACGCCAGCCGGGTCCGCTGCCCTTTGCGGTTGGCCCTGTAGGCGAACAGCCAGTGGTTCCTGGGGCCCGGCACGCCCGGTTCGATGCCCTTGAGGTCGGCCTTCATGGTGATCACCCCGTGGCCGCCGACGATCCAGACCTGGTGCTGGCCGGGGCGGGTGTAGGCCAGTTGCTCGGTGCCGTTGCCCAGGAAGTCGCCCGTGGCGGCCAGCAGGTCCGGATCCACCGTGAGCTCGCTGGTGTCGGCGGGGATCAGGTCGGCCTTGGGCGCCTCGGCGTCCTTGTCGAAGTTGCCGGCCACGAAGCCCTGGGAGGGCTGCCGGAGCCGGGCCCCGTTGGTGAGGACCTTCCAGCCCGGCGCGCCCTTGCGGGCGTAGATGAGGTCGGAGACGCCGGCGCCCGTGAGGTCCAGGGGGGCGATGAAGGTGTCCTCCCCCAGGTCGCCCAGGTCCGCCGGGCCGGAGGCGCCCGGGGCCGCCAGCACGGGGAAGGCCATGGTTTCGGCCGAGTCCTGGGCCACGATGCCGAAGCTGCCCTTGTCCACGGACGCGAGGCGCTGGAGGGGCTGCAGCGGATGGATCGCGCCCTCGTCCTTGGCGTTCTTGGCCTCGGCCCCGGGCTTGAAGACCCCGTGGACGAGGGAATGGGTTAGGGGGGTGGCGGCGTGGGCGGCGCACAGGCCTGCGGCCAGGGTCGCTCCAATGAGGATGCGTTGCATGGGGTGCTCCTTTATGGATAAAAAATGGACGTTATGGCGCGCCATTCCTTGAATGCCGCGAGGGGTCCCCAGGTTCACGGCGTTCTCCCGCGGCGGGCCTGGGGATCCGGCCGATGGGGCGGCGCGCCTTCAGGGCCGCGGGGAGCCCGGGCAGTCCTTCAGGGCCGCGAGGGTGCCGTCGATGCGCTGCTGGATGGATTCGGCGGCCGCGAGGACCCGTCCGTTGATGGCCTGGGACTCGGCGATGCGCCGAAAGCTCAGGTACCAGCCCAGGGCGTCGTAGGTCTCGTTGATCGCCAGTTCCACGCCCGCGATGACGGGGATCTTGCGGGCCACCCACTTCCCCGCGACCTTGTTGGAGGCGGCGAGCCTGGAGAGGTCGAGGAGGGCGTGGAGGGCCGGCGAATCGCCGCCGAAATAGTCCTTCATCCGGGGATCGGCGAACAGCGGCTCCAGGTCCCGGTTGGTGCCCTCCATCTGGGCCGCCAGGGCGGAGAGGCCGTCCTTGAGGAAGCCCTGCCAGTCGCCCATGGTGCGGGTGAAGTCCAGGAGCTCCCCGGCGGAGCTGAGCCGGCGGAGGCGCTGGACCTTGGCGCGGATTTCGGCCACGTCCAGGCCCTGGGCGGTCATCTTCCCGGCGTTCGCGTCCAGGATCCGCTCTAGGCGCCCCGCGGCTTCGGCCCGCCTGGAGGCGGCGTCCAGCACCGTACCGGTGAGGGCCTCCATGCCGTCCTGGGCGGCCTTGAGGAGCGCGGCGCGATTGGCGGCCTCCCAGATCTCCACCTGCTCCTGGGCCGACTGCACCGTCTTCTGGAAGCGGGTCCGCTGCTGGACGGATCCTTCCAGGGTGCGGGCGAGCCGGTCGCAGTCGGGGGTCCGGGCCTGGGGCTTCAGGGCCGCCTCGACCTTCGGGGCGTCCTGTTTAAGGCTGGCCGCCACCCATTCCTTCGCCTGGCGCAGGTCCACCAGCCGGGGGTCGTTGCCGGGATTCGCCAGGAACCGGATGTCCTGGATGGGCATGGTGTCGCCGAAAAAGGGGGTGGGCGCGGCGGCCGTGTCGAAGGGGGCCCGGGCGTCCAGAGCCTGGTCATCCAGGGATTTCAGGGCCAGGCCGCCGGAGCCCAGGTCCCGGAAGGCGGTGTCCTGGGCCCCCTCGAGCTGCTTGTAGGAAGCCATCATCCGCAGGTAGGCCGCCTGGGCCTCGGCGTCCCGGGCCTTCCGCGCTTCCTCGGCCCGGGCCGCAGCCTCGGCAGCCGCCTGTTCCGCGGGGGCCTTCGTCTCCGGATCGGAGGCGAACAGGGTGGTGATCAGGCTCTGGAACAGGGTCCCGGCCAGGGCGGCCTTCGCCCCCGCGGGCCGGGTTCCGGCCTTCGGCGCGGCCTTGTGGTAGGGGCAACTGGCGGCGTGGACGCCGTAGGGAAGGGGGGTGCCGCAGTGGATGCACACCGGCTTCGAAGCGCCGGGCACGGTCTGGGCGCAGAGGGGGGCGATCAGCAGGAGAGGGACCAGGAACCGGCGCATGGGGACTCCCTATTCCAGGAGGATCTCCCACTCGTAGATCTTGTCCTGGGCGCCCCGGGCGTCCTTGGCCTCGGGCTCGAGGAGCAGGTACTGCTTCATGAAGCTGATGGCCAGGCGGAACCGCCCCATCTGCGCGGAGATCAGGGCCATGTTGAAGTAGGCCGCGGGGTAGGAGAGGGGGTCGACGGCCACGGCCCTGCGGTAGAGCTCCAGGGCCCGCCCATATTCCTTCTGCTGGTTCAGGAGGTTGGCCTGGACGATGAAGCGCCGCTGCTCTTCGGTGACCGGGGGCTTGACGGCCAGGGCGCGGTATTGGACGGCCAGGGCCTGGGCGCGGGCGGAATCCGCATCCTCCATCCTCGGCGTGGCCTGCTGGATGACCTGGAGGGCATCGGCGGCCTTCTGCGCAACGGCCAGGTCCTTCTTGGCGAAATGGAGGGAGACGTGGTCGCGCAGCCGGATCACGAAGGGATAGTCGGGGTTGGCCGGGTCCCTGGCCACGGTGACCGGGTTTCCGAGGATCTCGGTGAAGGGGAGCGCGATCCGGGGGCTCAGCTGGATGCGGTCCGCAAGCACCGGGATGGTCTCGTACAGGATGTACTGGAGATCATCCCTTTGGTCGTAATGGAGGCTCTTGATGTCGGCTCCGCCCTTCAGGAGGTCGATCAGCTCCCTGGCATTGGCCCGCTTCGTGAGGTCGGAGGAGGAGTAGTCGCCGGCCCCGAAACGGATGCCCACCTGGCGGCTCCGGTCGCGCAGGAGCGCGGTCAGGGTGGTCCGGGCGGACTGGACCGATTCGACGCCGGGCGAAAGGGCCGGGGAATAGATGGCCTCCAGGCGGGCCGGCGGAGACTGGGCCCCCAGGAGGGCGCCTGCGACCAGGATGAATGCGATGCGGGACCCCATGGCCTGCCCTCCTCGCCCGTGGACGGGTCGAAACGCCGGAGGGGGGATCCCCTTTCCGGCCGGCACTCCACCTGTACGATTCCCGGACATTCTAGTCCGGATCGGCGGCGGGGGTCAGGATTCTTCGGCCCGTTCCTTTTCCAGCTGGCCGAGGAACACTTCCAGCCACTTGGTGGAGAAGTCGCCCTTGATGAAGTCGGGGTGGTCCATGATGCGGCGGTGGAGGGGGCTGGTGGTCTTGATGCCCTCCACCACGATCGTGTCCAGGGCCCGCCGCATGCGGGCCAGGGCCTCGGTGCGGTCGTTGCCGTAGGCGATGAGCTTGGCGACCATGGAATCGTAGTAGGGGGGGATGACGGCGTCCTGGTGCATGGCGGTGTCCATGCGGATGCCGGGGCCGCCGGGGAAGTGGAGCGCGGTGATGCGGCCGGGGCAGGGGGTGAACTTCCAGGGGTCCTCGGCGTTGATGCGGCACTCGATGGCGGCGCCCCGGAGCACGATGTCGTCCTGGGCGTAGGAGAGCTTGCGGCCCGCGGCGATGCGGATCTGCTCCTTGACGATGTCGACGCCCGAGACCAGCTCGGTGATGGGGTGCTCCACCTGCACGCGGGTGTTCATCTCCATGAAGAAGAAGTCGCCCCGGGCGTCCAGCAGGAACTCGATGGTGCCGGCGTTGAAGTAGCCCACGGCCCGGGCGGCGCGGACCGCCGTCTCGTGGATGCGCTTGCGCAGGTCGGGGGTGAGCGCCGGGCTGGGGCTCTCCTCGATCAGCTTCTGGTGCCGGCGCTGGATCGAGCATTCGCGCTCGCCCAGGTGGATGATGTTGCCGAAGAGGTCGCCGAGGATCTGGACCTCGATGTGACGGGGTTCCAGGAGGTACTTCTCCATGTACACCGAGTCGTCCGTGAAGGCGGCCCGGGCCTCGGTGCGGGCGGTGTTGTACATGTCCGCCATCTCGTCGGGGGAGTTGACGATGCGCATGCCCCGGCCGCCGCCGCCGGCGCTGGCCTTGACGATGACGGGATAGCCGATCTTCTCGCCCCAGACCAGGGCCTCCTCCACCGTCTCCACGATGCCGTCGCTGCCGGGCATGAGGGGCACGCCCGCGGCCAGCATGGTGGCCTTGGCCTGGGCCTTGTTGCCCATGGTGCGGATGATCTCGGCGTTGGGGCCGATGAACACGATGCCGCAGGCCTGGCACACGTCCACGAAGTGCGGATTCTCGCTCAGGAAGCCGTAGCCCGGGTGGATGGCCTCGGCACCGGTGACCTCGGCGGCCGCGATGACCTGGGGGATGTTCAGGTAGGACTTGCCGCTGGCGGGGGGGCCGATGCAGATGTCCTCGTCGGCGAACCGCACGTGCAGGGCGTTGCGGTCGGCCTCGGAGTACACGGCCACGGTCTGGATCCCGAGCTCCTTGCAGGCGAAGATCACCCGCAGGGCGATCTCGCCGCGGTTGGCGACGAGGATCTTGCGGAAGGGCGGCTCGCCGTTCCGGGCGTCGGGCTTGCGGTTGGGGGTGGCGCGCTTGACGGGGCTCATGGCGCTAGCGCACCCGCACGGCGAAGAGCCGCTCGCCGTACTCCACGGGCTGCCCGTTCTCCACCAGGACCGCCACCACTTCGCCGGCCACGTCGCACTCGATCTCGTTCATGAGCTTCATGGCCTCGACGATGCAGAGCGTCTGGCCGGGCTTCACGAAGTCCCCGGGCTGCACGTAGCTGGGGCCGTTGGGCGTGGGGCTGCGGTAGTAGGTGCCCACGATGGGGCTGGTGATGTAGTGGATGCCGGGATCCTCGGGCTTCTCCTCCGCCGCGGGCTGGGCGGGGGCCACCAGGGTGTGGGTGGGCATGGCGGCCAGGGGCATGACGGGGGCCGCGGCGACGGGCACCGGCGCGGGGACGGGGTCGCCGCCCTTGCGGATGCGGAACTTCACGCCGCCCGTCTCCATCTCGAATTCGTCGATGGGCTCCCGGGCCACGAGGCCGATGAGGGCCTTGATGTCCTCCAGGCCCAGGGCGAGGGCCCCGGAGGGAGCCTTGGCGGGAAGGGCGCGGGCGGGAACGGGTTTCTTGGCAGGACTCATGGGCACTCCACGGGGAGCGTCAGTCGACGCTCGGGGGTTCATCCGGGGTTTGCGCGAGGGCGGCGGCCTTGCGGGAGCGTCCCTTAAGGCCGGTCTCGTCGGGCCGGAATTCCTTGCTGGCGGCGTCCAGGATCCCGTTCACGAACTGGGTTCCCTCCTGGTCGCTGAATTCCTTGACGATCTCCAGCGCCTCGTTGATGACGATGGGGAAGGGGATCTCCTTCAGGAACATCAGTTCGTAGACGCCCAGGCGCAGGAGGTTGCGGTCCACCACGGCCATGCGGTGGATCTTCCAGTGCTCGGCGAATCGGGTGAGGACGGCGTCGATCTCCTCCAGGTGCCCGTGCACCCCGTCCACCAGGCGCCGGGCGTAGTAGAACGCGTCCCGGTTCAGGTCCTGGATGGCGTTGAAGCCCGCGAACACCTCGTCGGGGAGGTAGTCCGTGAGGTCCATGGCATAGAGCATCTGGAGGGCGTATTCGCGCCCCCGCCTGCGAACACCCATTATTTCTTCCCCTTCCCGGGTCCCTGGAGGGCGCGGAACAGATCCACGGACTCCAGGAGCGTCATGGCCGCTTCCCAGCCCTTGTTTCCCATCTTGGTGCCGGCGCGGTCGATGGCCTGCTCCACCGAATCGGTGGTGAGCACCCCGAAGATGACCGGGATGCCGGCGTCCAGGCCCACCTGGGCCGTGCCTTTGGTGACTTCGTTGGCGATCATGTCGAAATGGGGCGTCCCGCCGCGGATGACCGCGCCCAGGACCACCACGCCGGCGTAGTTGCCGGTCTGCGCGGCCTTCTTGGCCACCTGGGGCAGCTCGAAGGCCCCGGGTACCCGGATGAGGTCGATCTGGGCCTCGCTCCCCCCGTGCCGGAGGATGCAGTCCGTGGCGCCGCCTATGAGCCGGTCCACGATGAATTCATTGAAACGCGAGGCCACCAGGGCGAACCGATCGCCCTTGTCCACACGCAGCTGGCCCTCAAAGATCCCCATGGGAACCCCCCGAAAGGTGGTTGAATTGATGACAATAGCACAAGTGGGAGCAAAGTCGAATCAAAGGCCGTGCTCGAAGGCCAGGCCCGCGTCCACGCCGCCCCAGGGAACCAGGTGGTCGATCTGGTCCCGGCCCAGGGTGATCCCGAACAGGCGCCACACGGCCAGGGAGTAGACGTCGGGCAGGTACCGGCCCCACATCTTCACCGGCAGCTCCCCCACCTCCAGGGTGGGCGAGAGGGCCAGCATGAGCATGTATTCGATGAGGAAGGAAGCGTTGGATGCGATGCGGCCCGAATACGTCACCCCCGCGCGCTGCTCGAGGATCCGCGCCTCGTGGATGCAGGATCCGAATTCGCTTTCCACCAGGTCGGACTCGGTGGTGAGGATCACCTCGGCGCGGAAGGTGCGCTGCCCGCCCTCCACGAAGGCCGGGAAGCCCTCGGCGAGCTCCTGGGGGGTCAGACCCTTGCCGGCGTGCCGGCTCCAGTCCCAGTCCCGGGCCAGGTCCACGAGGGTGCCGGGCTCGGGCACGCTGAGGTCCACCAGGAGGTTGATGTCGTTGTAGCGGCCCCGGTGCTCCTCCTTCACGACCCCCACCACGGCGGGGTGGTTCCGGATGGCCTCCTCCATGGATTCCATCTCCCCGGGGGTGCCCACGAACTTGAGGCCGATGCCGTCGTCGATGCGAAGGTCCTCGGGCTTGAAGACCAGCACGCCGTCCCGGAAGGTGCGGCTGACGAGGCGCTCGGCCTGGTCGTAGTCCTGGGCCATCTCCTGCTTGGAGGAGAGCAGTTCCGCCAGGGGGATCCCGTAGGTCTCCGCGCGCTGCTGGGCCAGGAGCCGGGCCCGCTCGTTGATGGCCCCCGCGAGCCGGTCGGCCACGCGCCGCGAGCACTTCTCGGCGATGCGCCGCAGGCGCTTGATGCGGGCCATGCCCAGGATGGTGCCATCCTCCCTCAGGCCGAGCATGACGTCCGAGGGCGTGCCGGGGAAGAAATCCTCGGGGTGGTTCCGGTAGAGGCTGAAGAGTTCCTGCTCGCGGGGGCCGGGGTTCCGGCAGGACTTGACGATGGCGTCGCGCAGTTCGTCCTTGGACCGGAGCCGCGTGAGGGTCACGGGCCCGGGGTGCACCGACTGCTTGATGCCGGTGAGCAGGTCGCGCACCACCGGAGCCGAGATGAGGTTCTCGTAGGTGGTCACCTGGGTGAGGAACCGGCCGTCGCCCCTCAGGGGGCAGTCCGCAAACCAGCGGGTGGCCAGCTCGAACAGTTCTTTGCGGTGGGTGATGCTGGTCAAGTGCATGGATTCGTGCCTGGTTCTAACTGATCTTACTCCCCCCTGCCAGGGCCGGGGTCACCCTTCATGCCGGCTGCTGCTGCGTCATGCAGTGCATGGCGCCGAAGCCCCAGATGAAATCCCCGCTGTAGATGCCGACGATCTCCCGGTCGGGGAAGAGGGAGGCGATGAGGTCCAGGGCGTGGCGGTCGTTGGGGTCGTTGAAGACCGGGACCAGCACCAGCCCGTTGGCGACGTAGAAGTTCCCGTAGCTGGCCGGAAGCCGGATGCCCCGGTAGGAAAGGGGCCCGGGCAGCGGGAGCTCCACCACCTCCAGGGGCCGGCCATCCTGGTCCGTGGCGGCCTTCAGGCGGCGGAGGTTCTCCTGGAGCGGGGCGTGGTTGGGGTCGTCCTTCCGGGGCTCCACCACCGTCACGACGGTGCGTTCGCCCACGAACCGGGAGAGGTCGTCCACGTGGCCGTGGGTGTCGTCCCCCTTGATGCCCTCGCCCAGCCAGATCACCTTCCGGATGCCCAGGTGCTCGGCGAAGGCCTTCTCGTAGCCGTCCCGGGACAGCCCCGGGTTGCGCTCCTGGACCTGGCTGAGCAGGCACTCCTCGGTGGTGAGCAGGGTGCCCCGGCCGTTCACGTCGATGCTGCCGCCCTCGAGGACCATCCCGGCCCGCCGGGCCTTCACACCCGCGGCGCGGGCCATGAAGGTCCCCACCCGGTCGTCCTGCTGGAAATTCTCGTACTTGGCCCAGGCGTTGAAGCGCCACTTCACCGCGCCCAGGGAATCGCCGTCCTTGACGAAGCAGCAGCCGGAGTCCCGCAGCCAGATGCGGTCCGTGGGCAGTGCGTGGAAGCGCACGTTGTGCGAGAGGGCCCCGGCGCGCTCCAGGACCCGGCGGGCCCGGGCTTCCATGGCGGCGTCGCGCACCAGGATCTCCACGCGCTCGCGGCGGCCCAGGTGGCGGATGATCTCGGCGAACACGAAGGGGATGGCGGCGAACTTGCCGGGCCAGTCCATGCGGTTGTGGGGCCAGGCCAGCCAGGTGGCGGCATGGGGCTCCCATTCGGCGGGCATGCGGATCATGGGACCCTCAGTCCAGATACCTTCGGGGCAGGTCCCCGTAGGCGTCGATGCGGCGGTCCCGCAGGAAGGGCCAGTTGCGCCGGGTGGTCTCCAGCAGCTCCAGGTCGATCTCGCCGATGAGGATCTCCTCCCGGTCGTGGCTGGCCTGCGCCAGGATCCGTCCGAACGGGTCGGCCAGGAAGGAGCCGCCCCAGAATTCCAGGCCCTGGCCCGGGGCCCGGTCCCCGCGGATGTCGCCGGTCTCGAAGCCCACCCGGTTCACCCCGGCCACGAACACGCCGTTGGCGATGGCGTGGCCCCGCTGGATGGTGCGCCAGGCATCGTACTGGGCCTCGCCGAATTCGGCCTTTTCCGCGGGGTGCCAGCCGATGGCCGTGGGGTAGAAGAGGACGGAGGCGCCCTGCATGGCCGTGAGGCGGGCCCCCTCGGGATACCACTGGTCCCAGCACACGAGGGTCCCCAGCTTGCCGAAGGTGGTGTCGTGGGCCTTGAAGCCCAGGTCCCCGGGGGTGAAGTAGAACTTCTCGTAGTACAGCGGGTCGTCGGGGATGTGCATCTTCCGGTAGAGCCCCTTGACGGCGCCGTCGGTCTCCAGCACCGCCAGGGTGTTGTGGTAGAGGCCCGCGGCCCTGCGTTCGAACAGCGAGGCGAGGATCACGATGCCGTGCCTGCGGGCGACTTCGCCCAGCAGGTTCGTGGCCGGTCCGGGGATGGGCTCGGCCAGGTCGAACAGCGCGATGTCCTCCCGCTGGCAGAAATACTGGGTCTGGAAGAGTTCAGGCAGACAGACCACCTGTGCGCCTCGGCCGGCCGCCTCCTCCACGAAGGCCGCGGCCCGGCGGAGGTTCTCCTCCGGATCGGGCCCACAGGCCATCTGGACCAATCCAACTCGGAAGTGCTTGGGCGTCAAGGCGGACCTCGGAAAAGGGGAACCCAGGATAGCAGGTCGGTTTCCGGGGCGCCTTGACGGGAGTGTGCCAAGAGCCGAATCGTTACTGATAAAGGGCTGCGTCGCTTATGGGTTCCAGGAGGTAATCCAGGCCTCCCGCGACCAGGACCTTCCCGCCGGGAAGCAGCGTCGCGGTGCCGTTCGTGGTGCCTTCCGCCTGTTTGCCTGATGGCACGAACGCCAACCGGGCGGCATCGAACAATTCGGCCTGGGCCGTGACGTTGAACCCTGCGTCCGCGGTGGTCCCCCCCGTGATCAGGACGGCACCGTTGGGAAGGAGGATCGCATTATGGTCGCGGCGGGGCACCCCCATGGCCTGGACGGCGGTGAAGGTGGGGGTGGCCTTGGACAGGTCGCACACCTCGTTCCCGGCCAGGGCGCCGCCCGCGAGCCCCCCGGCGAAGAGCAACCGGCTGCCCGGCAAGAGGGTCGCCGTATGGGCCGATCGCGCCTGGAGCATCGATCCCGCCACGGCCACGGTCCGCGTGGCCGGATCATAGACTTCCACCTCGGAGGTGGCCTTGCCGCCCGCAATGACCACCCGGCCGTCCTCCAGCACCGTGGCCGTGTGCCGTGTCCGTCCCCCGGCCAGGACCGCCGGACTCGGGGCGAAGGTTCCAGCGGCGGGATCGAACACCTCCATGGAGGCCAGAGGCGCGCTGGCGGTATCCATCCCCCCGATGATCAGCACCTTGCCGGCATCGGGCCCCACCGTGAGGAGGGTGGCGGTGTGGTTGCTCCTGGGTGTGGTCATGGGACCCGTGGGGGACACGGTGTTCGAGGCCGGGTCGTACCGCTCGGCGCTGGCCAGGGCGTTCCCGCCCATGCCTCCCGCCAGAAGCACCTTCCCGTCCCGCAGCAAGGTGGCGGTGTGGGCATAACGGGGCGTCCCCATGGCCGCGGCGGGGGCGAAGGCGCCGGCGGCGGGATCGTAGGTTTCCATGGACGCCGTCGGCACGAAACCGGAGGCGGAGGTTTGGCCCCCAGCCACCAGCACCTTGCCTGACGTCAGGAGGGTGGCGGAATGCTGGGCTCGCGGGGTGGCGAGGTTTCCCGTGGCCGTGAAGGTCCCCGCAGTGGGCGCGGGCGCGGGGGCGGGACTGGTGCCACGCTTGCCCCCGCCGCCACAACCGACGGCCAGGAGGGCCGCGAAAGGAATGAAAAGTTTAAATAATTTGTTCATTGCTGGTTCTCCGATACCATAAGTGATTCAAGTCCAATCCGGGTTTCATTCAGGGAAGCGATTTCCATTCATTTCCATTTTTTAGGGTGGATGCCTGTTTTCATAGATTTTGAAAGGATCATCTTATTGGGGTCTGGCGCCGGGGCGCCTTGACGGGGAGAAGATGATAAATAAATTCTTAATAAATAATCTCCGGGCTCCCCATGACGCCGTCTGGCAAATTCCAACTTCTTTTGCTGGCCCTGCTCATCCTGGGGGCGGCCCTGGGATGCGCGGAAGGCCGGCGGACCGCTTCGCCTTTCGCCGGGGCCACGGTCTACGCCGTGGGATCCGTCACCACGGAAACCGGCAGCAGGGCGGTCCTGTGGCGGAACGGGGAACCGGCGCCCCTGGCCCACGGCGAGGACAACGCCAACGCGAAGGCGGTCGCTGTCTCCGGAGGCACGGTCCATGTGGCGGGCAGCCTTTTTTCGGAGGAGGGCTCCGTGGCCGCCCTCTGGACCAACGGGGACCTGAGGCGGCTCACCGACGGCCTCAATGGGGCGGAGGCGCTGGGGGTGGCGGTTTCCGGGGAGGACGTCCTGGTGGCGGGCTACGAGTCCAACGGCACCCACTCCGTGGCCAAGATCTGGAAGAACGGCGAGCCCACGGCCCTCAGCGGCGGGCAGTCGGAAGCGGTGGCCTGTGCCGTGGCCGTGGATGGGGACGCGGTGCTGGTGGCGGGGTGGGAGGAGATGAAGGGCGTGCGGGTGGCCCGGTTGTGGCGGGACGGCCTCGCCCACACCCTTGGCGACGGTGCCGCGCCTTCAGAGGCCACGGCCGTCGAGGTCTCCGGCGGGGACGTCTACGTCGCGGGCATCCAGAGCGTGGACGGCGTGCACCGGGCCATGCTTTGGAAGAACGGCAGCGGCGCCTTCCTCACCGAAGGCCCCGGAGGATCCGAAGCGCTCTCCCTTTGCGTATCCGGCGGGGTCGTCTACGTGGCCGGCAAGGCCTTCCCGGGTGGGTCCGCGGAAGCCGTCGTCTGGAAAAACGGAACGGCCATCCGGCAATCCGACGCCCTGGGGGCCGCCTGCGCCGGGGGCCTGTCGGGCCAGGACCTGTATTTCGGGGGCTCGGTCCTGGACCATGAGGTCCTCACGGCCGTGATCTGGAAGAACGGCATTCCCATCCCCCTCACGGACGGTTCCCGGACCTCCGACCTGGAGGGCATGGCCGTGGTGCCTAGGCCTTGACCCGGTCCAGCAGCCTCAGCAGCCCGTCCAGGATGGTCAGCGGGTGCGGGGGGCACCCCGGGATGAACAGGTCCACGTGGATGCCCGCCCCCACGGCGCCGCACAGCTGCTCCTCCTGCTCCAGGTAGGGGCCGCCGCTGATGGCGCAGGCGCCCACGGCGATGACGAGCTTGGGGTCCGGGGTGGCCTCCAGGGTCTTGGCCAGGGCCAGTTCCATGTTCCGGGTCACGGGGCCGCAGATGAGCACGGCGTCGGCGTGGCGGGGGCTGGCCACCACCTGGATGCCGAAGCGGCCCAGGTCCCAGCCGATGGTTCCCAGCACGTTCACGTCCACTTCGCAGCCGTTGCAGCCGCCGGCGCTCACCACGCGGATCTTGAGGGAGCGCCCGAAGAGGGCGAGGGCCTTCGCGTCCAGGGCGGCCGCCGCCTGGAAGGTGAGGTCGGATCGCACGAGCAGGTCCTCCCGGGAGCGGGTCGCCAGGCGGAACTCGTCGGTGAAGCGCAGGCTCTTCTCGGGGCAGGCGTCGGTGCATTCCGTGCAGAACAGGCACCGGCCCAGGTCGATGGCCAGGCCCTGGCCGGCGCTGATGGCCTCGGTGGGACACGCGTCCACGCAGGCCCTGCATTCCGGGGGGCAGGGGCCCTCCGGCAGGGAGGGCAGGCCCCGGAAACGGTCCGGCATGGGCGGGACGGCGTCCGGGTAGTGGTTGGTGCGGTGCCCTTGCCGCAGTCGGGAAGCCAGGATCTTCAGCATCAGAGGTCGAACCCGCAGTAGGAGAGGTTGAAGCTCTTGTTGCAGAGGGGGAAATCCGAGATCTCCTCCCCGCGCAGGGCCAGGGCCAGCCCGGTCCAGTTGTGGAAGGAGGGGTCCACGATCTTGTAGTGCGCGAAGCGGCCGTCCTCGTCGGTAAGGGCCACATGGGCGATCTCGCCCCGCCAGCCTTCGGTCATGCCCAGGGCCAGGTGGTTCGGGGGCAGGGCCTTCGGCGCGGCCACCTCCACCGGTCCCGCGGGCAGGGCCCCGAGCACGTCCAGCGCCCAGCGCAGGAACTCGACGCTGGCCTGGATCTCCTGGGTGCGCACCCGGGCGCGGGCCGCCACGTCCCCCAGGTCTTCGCTCACGGCCGGGATGGCCGCCTCCAGGTAGGGTCCGAAGGGGTGGGTCCGGCGCACGTCCCGGTCCAGGCCGCAGGCGCGGGCCGCGGGCCCAACCAGGCCGAGATTCTTGGCCTGGGCCGGGATGACCCGCCCGGTGCCCTCCAGCCTCGCCAGCACCGAAGGGGTGTGCCAGAGCAGGTCCAGGGCGTTGGCGGTGTCGCCCGCGGTGGCCTCCAGGCGTTCGCGAAGATCGGCGATGCGGGCGGCGTCCACGTCGAAGCGCACCCCCCCGGGCTTCACGAGATCGCGCCCCAGGCGGCTGCCGCAGAGGACCGCGGTCATGTTGAGCCAGTCGCCCCGCAGGCGCCCGCAGTAGGAACTGGTGGGCAGGAAACCCACGTCGCCGGCGATGGCCCCCAGGTCCCCGGTGTGGTTGGCCAGGCGTTCGAGTTCCAGGGCCACCGCGCGGATGAGGTTGGCCCGCAGGGGCACCTCCAGGTCCAGGAGGCCCTCGATGGCAAGGCAATGGGCCCACAGGTGGCCGATGGTGGTGTCGCCCGAGGCGGTCTCCATGTGCTTGAGGGTGGTGCGGTGGGGGCCCCCGGCCAGGGTGCGCTCGATGCCCCGGTGCTGATAGCCCAGGGCGATCTCGAGGTTGAAGACGGTCTCGCCGTTGCACTGGAAGCGGAAGTGGCCCGGCTCGATGACGCCGGCATGCACGGGGCCCACGCCCACCTCGTGCACCTGGCGGCCCTCCACCCGGTAGAAGTCGGCCACGCCGGGCAGGATGGGCCCGGTGCGGTCCCAGGCGTCCCGGGGGGTGCCCAGGGCCCGCTGGTAGCGCACGGGCTTGAACCATGGGTGGCCGAAGATCTTCAGGCCGCGCTGCTCGGCGATCTCCCGCTCGAAGAGGTGGGCTTCGGGGCAGCGGGGCGTGATGGACGGGAATCCGGCGGCGGGAAAGGTGGTGCGCAGCGCCCGCAGCACCGGGCCCGCTCCCGAGGCGAGCACCGCGGTGCCCGCCAGGTCCGGGCCCACGGACAGGGCCACGAGCCGGTGGTCGGCACCACAGGACTCCACGATGTATTCCTGGAAATCCGGGAAGGGGAGGAGGGGCACCTCCGAGAGGGGGATGGCGGTGCCGTTGGTGATGGGCGCGCTGGTCACGGCTGGCCCTCCACGAGGAGCGCCGCCCGGGAGAGCAGCGACTGCAGGGGCCCCGGAAGCCAGGTTCCAAGCACCAGGGCCAGCCCCAGCGCCAGGATCAGGGGGGCCGTGAGGCCGAACGTGTCCTCGTAGTGGGTGCGCACGCTGGCGGGGTTCGGATTGCCCTGCAGCACGGGCAGGATCACCGAGCCCATGGCCGTGAAGATGGCCGCCAGCAGGGCCAGGAAGAGCGAACCCGCCAGGAGGTGCCCGCTGCCCAGGGCCGAGGATGCGATGCCGAAGATGCTGGTGAACGGCGCGAAGGGGGGTGATCCCACGATGGCCAGGAAGCCCAGCAGGAAGCACCAGCCCGACACCGGAAGGCGCCGCATGGCCCCGCTCACGTCGGCCAGGTTCTTGCTGGAGAAGCTGCGGACGATGTTGCCCGAGCCCAGGAAGAGCACGCTCTTCACCAGGGCGTTGGCCGCCACGTGGAACAGGGCGAAGAGGGTGGCCTTTCCGCCGATGCCCACCCCGAAGGCCAGGATCCCCATGTGCTCCACGCTGGAGTAGGCCAGGAGCCTGCGCAGGTCGCCCTGGCGGATCATGAAGACGAACGCCCAGGTCATGGACAGGAGGCCCATGCCCACCAGCAGCTCCCGGCAGAAGGGCCCCAGCCCCGCGGCGGCCATGATCGAGAAGAAGCGCAGGAGCGACAGGAAGGCCATGGTGGTCACGCCCCCGGCCAGGATGGTGCCCACGATGCCCGGAGTCTCCCCGTAGGCGTCGGGTTTCCAGGTGTGCATGGGGGCCAGGCCCATCTTGGTGCCGTAGCCCACCAGCAGGAGCACGAATCCGGCCTTGAGCCAGGGGGTGGGCATGGCCCGGGCATTGGCCACGAGGCGGTCGAGGTAGATGGGTTCGCCCAGGCCCCCCTGCTGCGCGGCGTAGGCCACGAAGAAGGTCCCGAGCAGCGCCAGGGCCATGCCCACCGAGCAGATGAGGAGGTACTTCCACGTGGCTTCGAGGCTTCGCTTGTTCTTGTTGTAGTAGAGCAGCGGGGTGGTGGAAAGGGCCGTGGCCTCCATGCCCACCCACAGGACGCCCGGGTGCCGCGAAACGGCGACCAGGGAAGCCATGCCCAGGAAGCCGAGCATGGCCACGCCGAACACGCCGAAGTTGCGCTCCATGCGCAGGGCGAGGTAGGCCGGCGCGTAGAGCGAGCACAGGGTGAAGATCGTGGACACCACCAGGAGCATCCACCCGCCCAGGGGGTCCAGGCGGAACCAGGCGCCGGGCTGGAGGTGGGAGGAACGGGCCAGGGCCACCAGCACCAGCGCCAGGTGGATCAGCCCCGCCACGGGCAGGACCCGGGCCCGGTGCAGCCCGGGCTTCATGAACCACACGACGGCCGCGGCGATCAGGGGGGTGCAGATGAGGGCGAGGATCACGGCGTCAGTCCTTCAGGTGCGCCAGGCGATGGGTGTCCTGGGAGTCGAAGGCGGTCTGGATGTGGTTGATGACGATCCCCATGACGAAGATGCCCACCACCAGGTCCAGCAGCACCCCGGTCTCCACCAGGAGCGGCATCTGCTTGACCAGCAGGAGGCTGAAGAGGTAGACCCCGTTCTCCAGCACCAGGTAGCCCACCACCTGCAGGAGGGCGCGCTTGCGGGTGGTCAGGAGCAGGAACCCCGTGAAGAGGGCCATGATGGAGGCCGGCACGAAGAGGGTGCCCAGGTTGCCGGCCTGGAGGGGAAGGCGCCGGGCCAGGATGAAGGCGAGGCCGGTGCCGGCCGCGGCCATGACCAGGGTGAGGGTGTAGCCCACGTAGGGCTCGGGCTCACGCTGGGGCTTCATGCGGTCCTGGGCCCGGTTGAGCATGGCGGGGATCACCACCCCTTTGATGGCCACGGTGCTGAAGGCCATGAGGAGGACGTGGAAGGGCCAGTGGTCGTGCATGAGCAGGAGCACCAGGGCCAGGAGCCCGCCCTGGAGGGCCGCCAACTGGATGCATTTGCTGACGCGGCTGCTGGCCACCAGCATGAAGTTGATGAGCATGATCGCGGCGAGCAGGAGATTCGGGGTCATGGTTCAGGCCAGGAGAAGGAGAAGGAAGCCGAAGGTGCCCGACACCACCGCGGCGATGAGGGCCTGGGAGACGCGGCGCATGCGCAGGCGGGCCATGATGGACTCGACCACCCCCACGCCGCAGGCCAGCAGGGTCATGCCCCCGAGAAACGCGGGCCAGTCGATCCACCAGGTGCCGCGCAGCGGCAGGCAGAGCTTGACCACCAGCGCGCCCAGCACCCAGAGCTTGAGGCTGGCGCCGTAGAGCACCGCGGCCAGGGGGGGGCCCGAGTGGTCCAGCACCATGGCCTCGTGGATCATGGTGAGCTCCAGGTGGGTGTTGGGATCGTCGAAGGGAATCCGGCAGTTCTCCACCAGGAACACGATGACCCAGGCCGTGAGCACCAGCGCGAGGGGTCCGCCGGCGGCGCGCCAGCCCTGGCCGGCGGCGGTGAGCATGGGCGCCAGGGTGGGCCCGCCCGAGAGGCGCGCGAGGGTGGCAAGTCCCATGAAGAGGGCGGCTTCGGCCAGGACCGCGAAGGTCACTTCGCGGGCCGCGCCCATGCCCTCGAAGGCCGAGCCGGTGTCGAGCGCGGCCAGCACCACGAAGAACCGGGCCACCCCGAAGAGGTAGGCCAGCACCACCGCGTCCCCCGCGAAGGAGACCGGGGCCGTGGCCCCGCCCATGGGGATGAGCAGCGCGGCCGTGAAGGGCACCGCCACCGACACCGCGGGCCCCGCCAGGAAGACCCCGGTGGTGGTGCGGCTGAAGACGGCGCCCTTGCGCAGGAGCCGGGCCAGGTCGTAGTAGAGCTGGAAAACCGGGGGACCCACCCGGCCCGCGAACAGGGCCTTCACCTTGTTCACGATCCCCGGAAGCAGCGGGGCCAGGGCCAGGGTCAGGGCCATCTGGGCCAGGAGCATGAGGGCGGGTTGAGCCAGGTTCCGGATCATTGCAGGGTCCACGCGAACAGGGCCACGAGGGTGAGCACCACGTACAGGAGGTAGATGGGCAGGTGCCCGGCCTGGAGGAAGCGCAGCCAGCTCAGCACCGAGGCCACGAAGGAGGCGGCGGGGTTCATGCCGCGGTCCAGCAGGGTGTCGGGGGCCTGGGACTGGAAGCGGGTCTCCCGGGGGAAGAGCCCCTGGATGCGGGGTATGCGCTCGATGGGCAGGAGCAGCCAGCGGAAGGCGTCGGTGAGCATGCGGGAGAAGCTGGAGGCCGTGTACTGGATGCGGGCCGTGGGGGCGGCGTAGCCGCAGTCCCAGGTGATGGAGCGGTTGGAGGGGCTCCTGCGGATGGTCTGCCAAACCGCCAGCCCCACCGGGATGCCGATGACCGCCACCAGGGTGAGTGCGCCCAGGCCCGCGAGGCTGCCCAGGGGGGGCAGGCCCGGGCCCAGGTCCCCCGCCGCCGCCTGCAGGGCCCTGCCCAGGGCGGCCGGGAACAGTCCGATGAACAGGCAGATCCCGGCCAGCACGGCCATGGTCCCGGTCATGCTCCGGGGGGACTCGTGGGCGGGTCCGCCCAGCTCCTTCCGGGGTTCGCCCAGGAAGACGATCCCGTAGGCCCGGGTGAAGCAGGCCACGGTCAGGGCCCCGATGACGGCCAGGGAGGCCAGGGTCACCACCGCCCACACCCAGCCCTGGGGCTGGATGGCGCGGAAGGCCCCCAGGTAGATGAGCCATTCCCCGGCGAAGCCGTTCAGGGGCGGAAGGGCGCAGATGCCGAAGGCCCCGGCCAGGAACAGGAAGGCCGTGCGCGGCATGGCGCGGGCCAGGCCTCCCAGCCGTTCCAGGTCCCGGGTGCCGGTGGCGTGCATCACCGAGCCCGCGCCCATGAAGAGCAGCGGCTTGAGCAGGGCGTGGTTGAGAAGGTGGAACAGGGCGCCGGCCCCGCCCAGCAGCACCAGGGCCGGCAGGCCCAGGCTCTTGCCCGCCAGGGCCAGTCCCAGGCCCAGGGCGATCACGCTGACGTTCTCGATGGAGCTGTAGGCCAGGAGCCGCTTGAGGTCCTTCTGGCCCAGGGCGAAGGCCATGGACATGATTCCCGAGGCGGCGCCCAGGCCCGTGAGGAGTCCCGCCCACCACAGGGGCGGGTCAGGGGTCCAGGCGATGATCCGGAGGATCCCGAGGATCCCCATCTTGAGCATGAGACCCGAAAGCAGTGCGCTCACGTGGCTGGGGGCCGCGGCGTGGGCGCCCGGGAGCCACACGTGGAGCGGGCCCACGCCCGCCTTGAGGAGGAAGCCCCCGAGCAGCAGGAGGAAGGCCGCGGTTCCCGCGGACGTCGAGGCGAAGCCGGGACGCATGGGACCCAGGTCGAAGCCGGTGCCGGTTCCCAGGGCCAGCAGGGCGAAGCCCGCGAAGAGCATGAGGGCGCTCGTGTGGGAGGCCACGAGGTAGACCCACCCCGCTTCGCGCACCGCGGCGTCCTGGTCGCTGGTGGTGACCATGAGGAAGGCCAGGATCGCCATGATCTCCCACCCGAAGAGGAAGAGCACCGCGTTGGCGGCCGCGGTGAGCAGGATCATGCAGCCCACCGAGATGCCGAAGAACAGGCGCAGCCCCGGGGCCGTGTCGGCGTGGGCGCCGTCGCTCCAGTAGCCTTCGGCGTAGAAGGAGAGGATGGCGGGCACCAGGGTGGCGGGCACCAGGATGAAGGTCCCGATGGGATCCCCCCTGAAAAGGAAATGGGCCCCGGGAAGGGCCCACCGCAGTTCGGCCTGCCAGGCCAGACCCCCGTAGAGGACGCTCCCGGCGAGCCCCAGCGCACACAGGGCCGAACCGGTCAGCATCCAGGATGCCACCCGGCCCCCGCGGGCGGACCCCGCCAAGCCGGGCACCCCCGAAAGGGTGGCCAGGAGCAGCGCGCTGAAATAAAGACTCTGAAGCACCATCGTTCCGCCGGAGCAGCACGGCCCCGGTTCGATGCGCGAGCTCTTCCTGCGGTGCGTCGGGTCGGGGCGTGTCAGCCAAGAGTCTATCATTTAATCCCATTCCGCACCTGCGGTCGGAATAATGGAGCCATGAGCCCGCATCGCCCCACCGCCCGTACGCGGCGGCACCACCGCTACCTCCGCGTCGCCCGGAAGCGCACCGTGCGCCTCCTCCAGGGGCACCTGAACCTGGAAACGGTGCCCCACGGCATCGGCAAGGCCATCGGCACCACCTTCGACCTGCTGCCCCTGGACGCCAACCTCCTCACCAAGCAGGGCGCGGACCGGACCAAGCGCCTGAACCGCCAGTTGGCCTGGTCCATGGCCTTCATCGCCGGGGCCGTCAACGCGGGCGGGTTCCTGGCCGTCAAGAGCTACACCTCCCACGTGTCGGGGACCTTCTCCCGGTTCGCCGACGCGATCGCCCGGGGCCGCATGCGCCTGGCCTACGCGGCGCTGGAGATCCTGGTGTGCTTCACCCTGGGCGCGTTCACCTCGGGCACCCTGATCAACCTGGGGCGCCGCCTGAAGTTCCGGGGCCACTATGCCCTGAGCCTGATGATCGAGGCCGGGCTCCTCCTGCTCTTCGGCCTCATGGGCGGGACCCTGAGCCATACGCGCGAATTCTTCCTGCCCATGACGGTGATCCTCCTGTCCTTCATGATGGGGATGCACAATTCCGTGGTGACCTCCATCTCCAACGCGGAGGTGCGCACCACCCACATGACAGGCAACCTCACCGACTTCGGCATCGAACTCAGTCGCCTGGTGTACCCCAACGTCTTCCACCGCCGCGGCAGCGACCCCATCCGGGGCAACCGCGACCGCCTCAAGCTCCACGGCCTGATCCTCCTGTCCTTCGCCGGCGGAGGCGTCGCCGGGGCCATGGGCTTCCGCCACGTGGGCTACAAGGTCACGGTGTTCCTGGCGGCCTTCCTTTTCGTGCTGGCGGTGCGGCCCGTGGTCCACGAGCTGCGGGTGCGCTGGCGCATGATGGGGGGGGCGCCCGACTACCGCAGCGCCAGGGCGCTGGCGCGGGAGCTGTTCATCCGCGGGAGGTAGGCCGCCTCTTCGCCTTGGCGGGGTTGGGGCGATCGGCGGGTTTCGCGGGTCTGGCGGGATCGACGGTCTGGGCCGGGACGGCGGCGGGGGCCGGCGGCACGGTCACGGTGAGGGCCTCGTCCACGAAGGTCCGGAAACGCTTCCAGTCGCTTCGCTGGGCCGCCACGCCTTCCTCGCGGCGCTCGTAGGGATAAGTTGCCTCCCGGCGGGTCTGGCGAAGCCGGAAGTCGAGGGTATCGCCCTTGCGCTCGGCGGTGAACCGGAGAGAGCGCATGGGCGTCTCCAGGTCGGCGGCGGGCATGGCGGGGGCCTTGGGGGTGCGCAGGCGGAGCGTGGCATGCCAGTCCCAGGTGGGCCCCCCCACGAGGGAGACCGGAAGGCGCCGGGGTTCGCCCAGGCGCTGGATGGACGCGGGGGAAGGCGGAAGGCCCAGGCGCGGGAGGAGCCACTCGGTGCCCGTGGCTTCCAAGGCCTCGGGGAGCTGGAAGTTGACCTTGATGCGGAACGCCTCCTGGCCGTCCTTGGGGTCCGGAAGGGGCGCGAGGTCCCACCGGGAGCCCGCGGGAAGCTGCAGGAGCGTCGCGCAGTGTTCCCGGACGGCCCGGGCCCCACCGGACAGGGCCAGGTGCCGGAGTCCGGCGCCCTCGCCGGTTTCGGTGACCGTGAGCGTGCCCTTCAGGGCGCCGGTGTCGGTCTCGGTCCCGTCCAGGAGCACCTCCACCCTGGAGGGAATGACGGCCTCCCCGGGGATCGAGGCCCAGGCACCGCCCTGATCGGTGCAGATGAGCACGCGCCGGCCCCGGTGCGCCTCGCCCAGGCGTCCCAGGGGCGTGAACTGCTCCGTGAGGTCCACGAGCAGGAAGCGGCCCTGGGGCGTCACCACTTCCGCCGGCAGGCCCTCGCTCTTGTCCAGGCGGATGCCTGCGATGACGTGGTTGAAGGCGAAGGGGCCCACGGGTTCGTCCGGTTCGATGGAACCCTCGGCGATGCGCGCATCGACGGGGACGGCGGTGAACCCCGCGCCCCGGGCCGCGGCGATGAACAGTCCAGCGAGGTCCTTGCAGTCGCCGAACCGCGCGCGGCGGACGTCCTCGGGCAATCCGGGGACCCAGCCCCGGTCGGGGGTCAGGTAGACCTGCTTGTAGGTCAGCTCCCGCTGCATCCAGCGGCGAATGGCCCGGAGCGCGTCCAGGCCGGTGGCCCCGGCCAGGTCCAGGCCGTTGTAGGGCCGGGTCCGGGGCTCGTACATGGCATGGGTCCACTTCGCGTAGGTGTCCCAGCTGGCCAGGTCGATGGCGTTGGGCACGACGGGGTCGGAAAAGGAAAGGGCCACCCAGGGCAGAACGTTCCGGGCTGCGGGTACACCGGATTCGTGGCGGGGCAGGGCGGGCACGTCGTCCAGGGCCAGGGAGGTGGCCTTGGGGTCGGGCTGGGGGAACAGCGGCGCGAAATGGCGGGCCTCCAGGCGCAGCCCGACGCCTTCGGTGGAGGTGGCGGTGAACCACCCCACCGACTTGACCATCGCAAGCTCCCAGCGCCGGATGGGACGGGGCTCCAGGATGTTCGTGGCGTCCAGCGGGCCCAGGGGATGGGTGATGACCTCTTCGGACTCGAAGGCCACCAAGCTGCCCTTCACGACCCGCGTCAGGGCGGCGACGGTGGTGGTGCCCGTGGAGTAGCTGGCCGCGTTCGCCGTGTCGACGGTCACGACGAAGCTCCTGTCGAGCTTCACGGTCTCGCCGTCGGGGCGGAGATTCCAGCCCTTCAGGGACTTGATGCGGCTGGAAGCCCCACCCAGGCCGTGGAGGACGTACCCGCCCTGGTCGAGTCCGCGCTCCGTGAGGATGCGCACGAGGCGGAAGTTGCGCTTGCGGATCTCCCCGTCGCCCCGGTAGGCGAATTCAGTGCGGTCCAAAAGCACCCAGGCGTCCGGATCCCCCGGAGGCGGGTTGGCGGCGCCCTTGAGGGCATGGGGCCCTGCCCAATCGGGAAGGCCGCGCACGTTCTGGGCGGCCAGGGCGGTGGCAAGGAGCGCGAAGAGGAGGCGGCGGGCGGTCATGGGTTTCTCTCGAGGATGAGCTGGGCGGAGCCGGCTTCGCGGATCCATCCCAGGAATTCCTTAAACGCTTTCCATCGGCCCGGGTTGGCCACGGCCCCGACCACCTTCACCTGGAGCGTGGCGACCCCTTCCGGGCCGTCGGGGCCGTCCTCGCGCACGGCGGTGAGGCTCACGGAGCCGAATTCGTTGGATCTCAGGTAGGGCGGCGTGCCCTTCCATCCGTAGCCCTCCGGGAGGCGGAACCTGCTGACGGCCTCCCGTTCCAGGCAGTAGGACAGCACGATGTAATCCGAGCGCGTTTCGGAGAGCGCGTCCGGAACCGGCAGGGCATCGGGCGTCATGGGGAAGGGATCCACCCGGCGGTGCCTTCCCATGGCCCGGTCGATGCGGCCTGACGCCTTCCACTGGATGGGCGTGCGCGGATCGGTGGCGTGGAGCACCTGGGCCTTGTCGACAAGCGTGTCCAGTCGCACCTCGAGCTGCTCGCGCAGCTTGCGGTCCTGCTCCCGGGGCTCCAGGTTCATGAACCGCACCTTCCAGCGGTAGTCGTCGTACCCGCGGAAGTCCGCCTCCATCGTGAACCGGTCCTGGTCGGGCAGGAGCTCAAGGCGGTAGGTGTCCCGCCGCCGGTTGGTGGACGCGGCCTGGAAAGGCAGGTCCGTGAAGCGGCTGGTCCAGGTTGTGGTGTCGATCTCGATGCAGGGCGTGCCCTGGTAGTCGGGGTGCACGAGGGTGGGCGGAGCGAACCGCATGGTGGGATCCAGGTGGATGGGCGGTCTCCCGGGCTCCTCGACGCTCACCAGGTAGTCGTCGATCTGGTTGATGTTCTTTTCCTCGCGGTGCAGGACGCCCTTGTCCCGGTCCACCACCAGGAGCACCTTGGGCTTGATTCCGGACTCCTTGAGCAGCTGCAGGAAGAGCACAAAGATCCCTTCGCTGTTGGCGGTGCCGCGTTTGGCCAGCGCCTCCAGGTCCTTCATCTCGATCTCCTCCTCGGCCTGCTTGCGGGTCCTGCGGGACTGCTCCTCCAGGCTCAGCCTCCGGAGGTTGAGGACCTTGGACTGGATCCGCAGGGCCAGTTCCTGGGCCAGGGCCTGGTGGCCCGCGGGAAGGTCCTGGCGTATGGCTTCCGAGAAGGCCCTGTAGCGCGATCCCATCTTCAGGTCCTTCGTGAAGTAGTCCCTGTAGAGCTCCACGACCTTCTTCCAGAACGCGTCCGTCCCTTCACGCGAAGCGGCCCGGATGATGTCGCCCTGGACGAAGAGCTTCAGCGTGGGGCTGTTCCGGGTCGCCTTCAGGGTGAAGGGGACCTCGGTCGAGGCCGGCACGTCCTTGAGGGTAAGCACCCTCCAGTCGGGTGTGGAAACCGGGACGCAGGCCAGGCCCGCGGGGCTGAAGAACCAGTCGAACCAGTTGCGCTGGCCGATCTCGACGGTGAGGACCTGGGTGGGGTAGGTGGAAGCCAGATCCCAGGTCTCCCTTCCCCGGCCGAGCTTGGCCCAGGAGAGCCATTGCCGCGGCGCCTCCCACCGGAGGTCCACCACGCAGTCGTCCGTGAGTCCCGGCGGAACCAGCACCTTCTCCTTCACCTCCCCGTCCCGGGTGGCGAGGCTCGTCTTGAGGTGGAAGTCCTTCTCGGAATCGAAGGCCAGTTCCGTGCCGTCGCGGTAGACCACCCTTCCGGCGACGGCGGCCTCCGGTCCGAAGGACGAGAATTCCGCGGCCCTGCGGCCCCGCTGGCTGCAGATGCGGATGCGGAATTCATTGAGCGCCAAGGTGTCCGTCACGCGCAGCCGCCGGGAGAGGTTGAGGGCCCCGAGGCCCCCGGGAAGGCTGGCCTCGGTCATGGCCCAGACGTCGGCGGGAATGGGCGGCCATTTCACCGGCGCCGCGCCCGCGAGGGTCCCCAGGAGCGCAAGGCCGAGGAACGCGGATGCCAGGAAGCGGTTCATGGGGACTCCGGGGCAGGGCGGGGGGCTTGCGGCGGTTGGGCCGGGGCCAGACGCGTTGGATGGGGATGGCCCAGGCTTGCGTACTTCGGCCGGGTTCGCAAGGCCGGCTCCCGCGGGGCCCGGCCGCAGAAACCCAGGCTAAGGAACAATTTATACGATTGGACCACCTTGAAGGTGGCCGGACCCCGGTGAATGCCGGGCTTCTAGGACACGAAGCCCTGGGACACGGCCAGCTCGGCGTTGAGCACGGAGCCCCCCGCGGCGCCGCGCTCGGTGTTGTGGCCCAGGAGCGCGAACTTGAGCCCCAGGACCCCGCAGGGGCGGATTCGGCCCACGTGGACGCTCATGCCGCCGTCCATCTCCACGTCCCGGCGCACCTGGGGCCGGTTCTCGGCCGCGTGGATCCGGATGGGGACCTCCGGGGCGCTGGGCAGGCCCAGGCGCTGGGGCAGGGGCTTCCAGGCCGCCAGGACCTCGCGCACCTGCTCGGGGGAGGGGTTGCCCTTGAGCCTGACGCTCACGCTCTCGGTGTGGCCGTCGATGACCGGCGCCCGGTAGCACAGGGCGGAGACCGCCATGGGATCGGACACCGCCAGGCCGTCCACGACCTTGCCCAGGAGGCGCCCCGTCTCGACCTCCACCTTGCCCTCCTCGCCGCCGATATGGGGGACGATGTTGCCCAGGATGTCCAGGCTGGGCACGCCGGGGTAGCCGGCGCCGCTCACGGCCTGCATGGAGGTCATGATCACCGCCTCCACGCCGAAGGCCTCGTGCAGCGGGGCCAGGGCCATCACCAGGACGGTGGTGGTGCAGTTGGGGTTGGTGAGGATGCTGCCCTTCCAGTCCCTGCGGGCGCGCTGGGTCTCCAGCAGGGCCAGGTGGCCGGGGTTGACCTCGGGCACCAGGAGCGGCACGTCCGGGTCCATGCGGAAGGACGCCGCGTTGCTGAAGACGTGGCCGCCGGCGCGGGCGAAGGCGGGCTCTATCTCCCGGGCGGGGGCGTTGTCCAGGGCGCTGAAGACGATGGGGGAGAGGGCCTCCGCGGGGTCGGAGGGCACCAGCACTTGGTCCCCCAGGCCCGCGTAGGGCTCGCCCTCCAGGCGCCACTCGCAGGCGTCCCGGTAGCGCTTGCCGGCGCTGCGGTCGCTGGCGGCGAGGCACGCCACCTCGAACATGGGGTGGTTCATGAGGCGGCGCACGAAACGCTGGCCGACGACGCCGGTGGCGCCAAGGACGGAGACGGGGATGCGGTTCATGGCTGCTCCTGGAGAAAATGCCGGGCGAGGCGCAGGTTGAGCTGCGCGCCGTCGGCGAGGTCCTGCATGGTGAGGTGTTCGTCCGCGGTGTGGGCCACCGTGATGCTGCCCGGGCCCGCGAGGACCGCGGTGAGGTCCGGGATGAGTTCCCGAAGGCAGGGAGCGTCGGACCCGAAGGGCACCATGGCCCGCTCGAAGCCCGGCAGGGCGGGGTAGAGGCAGGGGGGCTCGTCCACCTGCACCTCCAGCGTGCCCCGGGCGGGGCGGAGCGCCTCCACCCGGGCCAGGAAGGCCGAGGCGGGGACGGTGCGCACGTTGAGCAGGGCCTGGGCGCGGTCGGGGACGATGTTCACCGCCCCCCCGCCCTGGATGGTGCCGAGGTTCCACACCTCGGGGCCCAGGTCGGGGTCCCTTCCCGGCGGGATGCGGCGCACGCCTTCCAGCCAGTCCAGGAGGTCGAGGATGGCGCTGTGCCCCTGTTCGGGGCTGCCGCCGTGGGCGGCCTCCCCGCGGCAGGCCAGGCGCAGGTTCTTGACGCCGCGCTGCCCGGAGGCAACCTTCAGGCCGGTGGGTTCGCCGTTGACCAGGGCCCGGCAGGAGGCGAAGCGGTCCTTCCAGGCCAGGGCCTCGCGCGCGCCCAGGCTGTCGGTCTCCTCCCCGGCCACGCCCAGCCAGGCCACGCCCGCATCCCTCAGCTGTTCCACCGCCAGGAGCTGGGCCACGATCTGGCCCTTGGCGTCGCAGGCGCCCCGGGCGAAGAGGGCGTCCCCCTCCCAGCGCGGGGGCAGGAAGGGAGGCACGGTGTCCAGGTGGGTGGAGAAGAGCACCCGGGGTTCGCCCCAGGTGGCCAGCACGTTGCAGCGCCCGGGGGCCAGCTCCCGCACCTCCACCCGGGCCCCCAGGGCCTCCAGGGCCGGCAGGAGCGCGGGGAGCAGCGCGGCTTCCCGGCCCGTGGTCGAATCCAGGGCGCAAAGGTCCTCGATGAGGCGGCGCGGCGCAAGCATGGATGCTCCCACCCTAGAACCGTCCCATGGCGAATGCGTGATTTCAACCATTCAGGCCTCCCACCGTTCCCGCGGGGCGGGGTGGGACAGGAAGGGCGTCATGGCTTCCGTGAAGCCGTAGGCCCCCGCCATGCCCATGGCCAGCAGGCTCCCGGGGGCCACCTCGGGCAGCTCCACCTCCCCCAGGCGGTCCAGGCTGGTGCACAGGGGGCCTGCGAGGGTCGCGGGGCGTTTCGCCCCGCCCGAGGCCACGGCCCGGGTCGGAAAGGCCTGGCCCGTGAGCAGGGGCCGCAGCAGGTGGTTGACGCCCCCCTCCAGGATGACGAACCGCACGCCCCGGCTCTCCTTCACCCGGGTGACGCGGGTGAGGTAGACCCCGCAGGGGCCGGCCAGGAACCGGCCCGGCTCCAGCACAAGCTCGCCCGTGAACCAGGGGCAGGCCGCGAGCAGCTCGCCCAGGCCCCGGCCCAGGGCCTCCACGTCCAGGGGCGCCTCGCCCGCGGCGTACGGGATCCCCAGCCCCCCGCCCAGGTCCACCTGCTCGAGTTCCGTGCCCAGGGCTTCCTGGAGGGAGCGCGCCATGCCCAGGACGTGCCGGTGGGTGGCCAGGAGCCTGGCGGCGTCCCGCTCGTTGCTGGCGGCGAACACGTGCAGGCCGCGGATGGCCACCTTGCGCAGGCCTCCGGCGCGCTTGAGCAGCAGGGGGAGGTCCTCCTCGTCCACCCCGAACGCCGAGGGGCCCGTGCCCCCGATGATGGGCGACCCTTCCTGGATGCCGCCCGCGGGATGGACCCGCAGGTTCACGGCCACGGGGCCCGGGGCCAGGCGCTCCAGGCGTTCCAGGTCCTCCCAGCCCTCGGCCTGGACGCGCACCCCCAGGCTCAGGGCCAGGTCCAGCTCCGCGGTGCGCTTGCCGGGGCCGGCGTAGAGGATGCGGCCCGGGGCGAGCTCGGCCACCCGCGCCAACTCCCCGGCCGAGGCGCAGTCGAAGGAGGCCCCCAGGTCCCCGAAGAGCTGGAGGAGCGTGGGGTGGGGATTGGCCTTGACGGCGTAGGCCAGGCGCACCCGGGGGGGCAGGGCCCCACGCAGCGCGCGGAACTGGGCCTCGGCGGCCGCGAGGCTGTAGGCGAACAGCGGCGTGCCCTCCCGGGCGAGCCGGTCGCAGGCGGCGTCATCGAAGGCGAAGAGGTTCATGGGGTGCTCCAGAACGGGGCCAGGCGCCGGACGCCCTCCCGGATGAGGGCGGGATCCCCCGCGTAGCTGAGGCGGACGAAGCCGTGGCCGCGCGCCCCGAAGGCCTGCCCCGGCACCACCACCACCCGGCCCTCGTCGCGCAGGCGCAGGCAGAAGGGCATGGGGTCGACTCCCGGCGGCAGGGCCAGCCAGTGGTAGAAGCCTCCGGCGCCGTGTCCGGGAATCCGCCCGAAGTGGCGCGCGAAGGCCTCCGAGAAGGCCTCCCACCGCGTCCGCAGGTGCGCCCGCGCCTGGGCGAGCACGGCGCCGGACGCCCGCACCAGGGCCAGGGCCGCCAGCTGGGAGGTGCGGGCCGGCGCGGTGACCATGTACGCGTGCACGAGCCGGGCCGGCGCCAGGAGCGCCGGGTCGCCCAGGGCCCACCCCACCCGCAGGCCGGGGGCGCCCCAGGCCTTGCTCACCGAGCCCAGGACGATGCCGCCCCGGGTGACCTCCAGGAGGGAGGGCGCGCGCTCCCCCAGGTGCAGTTCGCGGTAGACCTCGTCGGAGAGGAGCAGGACGCCGCGCTTCTCGCAGGCCCGGGCCACCCGGGCCAGGGCCTCCCGGGAGCAGCCGGCTCCGGTGGGGTTCCCGGGGTGGTTCACCAGGGCCATGCGGGCCCGGTGGGAGGCGTCCAGGGCGGCCTCGAACAGGTCCGGGTCCAGCTCGAAGCCGGGGCCCAGGGCATAGGGCACGGGCTCGGCCCCGGCGAGGCGGGCCAGGGCGGGGTAGGCCAGGAAGCCCGGGTCGGGCACCAGCACCTCGTCGCCGGGATCCGCGTGGGCCTGTACCAGCGCGAACAGCGCCCCCTGGCTGCCGGCGGTGAGCAGGACGTCGCCGGCCGGCAGGCCATGGAACGCGCCCACCGCCTCCTGCATCTCGGGCAGGCCCGTGTTGGGCCCGTAGGCGCAGGGGCCGGAAAGGCGCGCCAGGGCCTCCACCGCGGGCAGGGGCAGGTCCCAGCCGGGTTCCCCCAGGCCCATGGGCACGGCGTCGGTGGGAGCGCCTTCGGAAAGGGCCCGGATGGGGCTGGGGCGCAGGTGGGCGAGGCGCGCGGCGGGGCTCACCGGAGGGCCTCCTCCAGGGCGGTGCCGGCGTCGGTCTTCCCGTCCCGGTACTTGACGATGCAGGGGGCGCTCACCGACAGGCGCTTCTGCATGGCGAACACACCCGATGCGGGCCGGGTGCCGGGCACCACCACCGCGCCCTCGGGCACCACGCGGGTGATCTCGCGCCCGTTGACCAGGTCGAAGATGCGCGTGGAAGCCGTGAGCAGGACGCCGGGGGCCAGCACCGCCCGGCGCTTGACCACCACCCCCTCGAACAGGCCGCAGAGCCCGCCCACGAAGGCGTCGTCCTCCACCACCACGGGCAGGGCTCCGGCGGGCTCCAGCACGCCGCCCACCTGGGCCGCGGCCGACAGGTGCACGCGCTTGCCGATCTGGGCGCAGCTGCCCACCAGGGCGTGGCTGTCCACCAGGGCCCCCTCGTCCACGAAGCACCCGACGTTGAGGTAGGCCGGCGGCACGATGACCACCCCCGGGGCGACGCAGGCGCCGCGGCGCACGGCGCTTCCGCCCGGCACGAGGCGCACCCCGTCGGCCAGGGCGAAGGCCCTGGGGGGGTAGGCGGTGCGGTCGAAGCAGGGCCCGGGCCACCCCGGCATTTCGGCGGTGGCGGTGGATCGGAAGCCGGCCAGGATGGCGGTCTTCACCCAGGCGTTGGCGTGCCAGGTCCCCTCAGCGTCGGGGAAGGCCGCGCGGACGGCGCCGCGCTCCAGGGCGTCCAGGAAGACCTCGAAGACCCGGGGCAGGGCCGGGTCGGCGAGGATCGCGTCCATGGGGCGGGAATAGAAGGCCTGCTGGTCCATCACGCCACCTCGCCGCGGCGGGGAAGGAGCGCCGCGAGGCGGGCCCGGGTGGCTTCGGTGGCCGGCACCAGGGGCAGGCGCAGGGCGGGTCCGCACAGGCCCAGGAGCTCCAGGGCCGCCTTCAGGGGGATGGGGTTGCTTTCCAGGAAGAGGGCGTCCATGAGGGGCAGCAGCCTCTGGTGAAGGGCGATGGCCTCCTCCCTGCGGCCCTCCAGGGCCAACGCCACCAGCCGCGCCGTTTCCCGGGGCAGGGCGTTGCCCAGGACGCTCACGAGGCCCGAGGCGCCCACGGCGATGCTGGCCAAGGCCAGGTTGTCGTCGCCCGCGAGCAGCGTCCTGCCCCCGGGCAGGGTGCGGGCGATCTCCGCGATCTGGGCGAGGTTGCCGCTGGACTCCTTCACCGCGGCCACCTGGGGGTTCTCCCACAGCCGGGCCAGGGCCTGGGGCGTGAGGTTGATCCCCGTGCGCCCCGGCACGTTGTAGACGATCATGGGCAGGCCGGGGGCCGCCTCGGCCACGGCCTCGAAGTGGGCCCGGAGGCCGTCCGGGGTGGGCTTGTTGTAGTAGGGGGTGACCACCAGCGCGCCGTGGGCGCCCTGGGCCTGGGCCCGGCGGGTCCATGCCGCGGCCTGACGCGTGGCGTTGGAGCCTGTGCCCACGATGACCGTGGCGGAACCGGCCTCCTCCAGGGTGGCGTCCACCAGGGCGTCCCGCTCGTCGTCCAGGATGGCCGGGGCCTCGCCGGTGGTCCCCAGGACCACCAGGTGGGCCCCGCCGCCGGCCACGTGGCGCACGAGGCGGCGGTAGGCGGGCAGGTCGATCTCCCCCGCCGGGGTGAAGGGCGTGGCCAGGGCCACGAAGAGTCCAGTGAAGGTCATGGCCGTTCTCCGAAAAGGGGGTCGAGGATCTCGCGGGCGAAGTCGTCAAAGGTGCACAGGCCCTTGCGGCCCCGCAGCCAGCGCGCCGCGCGCAGGGCGCCCCGGGCGAACACGGCCCGGGAGCGGGCCTGGTGGGACAGGCGCAGGGTCTCGGCGGGGCCGTCCAGGCCCAGGGTGTGGGCGCCGAACTCGGAACCGGCGCGGATGACGGAGATGCCCAGTTGGTCGGGCGCGGGCGGGGCGAGGGTCCAGCCCGTCTTGGCGGGGAACCCGGCCAGGACCGCCTCGGCCAGCCTGCGGGCGGTGCCGCTGGGGGCGTCGGCCTTGAGGCGGTGGTGGTGCTCCAGGAGGTAGGGGTCCAGGTCCCCGTCCAGGGCCGCGAAGCGCCCCAGGATGGTGGAGAACCTCGCCATGAGGGCCACCGCCAGGCTGAAGTTGGGCGCGGCCAGCACCCCGATGCGCCCGCCGATGCGCGCCTCGAGGCCGGGCAGCGCCCATCCCGTGGCGCCGATCACCAGGTCCGCGCCGGTTTCCAGGGCCCAGGCCAGGTGACCGTCCACGGCGCCCGCGACGCTTGCGTCGATGGCCAGGTCCACGGGGGTGGGCGCCTCCCCGGAACCCAGCACCCAGGCCAGCTCCAGGCCGGGGGCCGCCTGGGCCTCCAGGGCGATGGCCGATCCCAGGCGGCCCTTTCCGAAGATGCCGATCCTCATGCCTCACCTCCCCCGATGAGGACGGCGTGGAGGCGCCGCACGGCCTCCTTCGCCTCGCCTGCCGCGACGACGATGCTCAGGTTGATCTCGTTGGCCCCCATGCTGATCATCTCCACGTTGATGTCGCTCATGGCGCCGAAGGCCTGGCCCGTGATGCCCGGGGTGTGCTTGAGCCGCTCGCCCACGATGGCCACGATGGCGCGGTCCCGGGCCACCCCCACCGTGGCGAAGGCCGACAGGTCGGCGATCAGCTCCTCCAGGGGCGCGTCGGCCTCCACCGTGAGGCTGACGCTCACCTCGGCGGTGGCGATGAGGTCCACGCTCACCCGGTGCCGGGCGAAGACGTCGAAGAGCCGGGCCAGGAAGCCGCTCTGGTTCAGCATGCGGGCCGAAGCCACGGTGAGGACCGTCACCGGGCCCCGGTGCGCGAGGGCGGTGACGGGCCGGCCCGTGCGCACCTCGGCGGTGATGGTGGTGAAGCGGCCCCCGGGCCTGCGGGTGTGGCGGACCGTGACGGGGATGCCCTTGTCCACCGCGGGCTGGATGGTGGCGGGGTGGAGCACCTTGGCCCCGAAGGCGGCCAGCTCCCCGGCCTCGGCGAAGCTCAGCTCGGGGATGGGCTGGGCCTCGGGCACCACCCGCGGGTCGCTGGTGAGCACGCCCTCCACGTCGGTCCAGATCTGGATGTCCTCCGCCCCCAGCGCCGCGCCGAACAGCGCGGCGCTGAAGTCGCTGCCGCCGCGGCCCAGGGTGGTGGTGAGGCCCTGGGCAGTGGCGCCGATGTAGCCCTGGGTGACCACGGGGCCGCCGGGACCCAGGAGGGGCGCCAGGAGCGAAGCCGCCAGCGCCTCCAGCTCAGGCCCCAGGGGCCGGGCCGAGCCGAAGGTGGCGTCGGTGCGCACCACGGTCCTGGCGTCCACCCAGGGCGCGTCCATGTGGGCCGCGAGGATGCGGGTGGAGAGCCGCTCGCCGATGCTGGCGATGGCGTCCATGCTGCGCGGCGAGAGCTCCTTGAGGAGCGCCACGCCCCGCAGCAGGAGGTCCAGCTCGGCGGCGAGGCCGGCCAGGGCCCCGTCCAGTTCCCCGGAAAGCCCGCCGGGCATGAGCGCTTCCGCCAGGGCGCGGTGGCGGTCCACGAGCGCGGCGTGGAGGGCCAGGGCCGCGGGCAGGTCTCCGGCCTCGGCCCGGGAGGCCGCCTCGAAGAGCTGGTCGGTGGTGCCGGCCGTGGCCGAGAGGACCACCAGCGGGGAACGGGCCCGGGCCGCCGCGGCCAGGGCCGCCACCTCGCGCATGCGGGGCGCGTCGGCCACGGAGGAGCCGCCGAACTTCATGACGATCATCGCGCACCCCCGGAGGGCGCGGGAACCGGGTTGGGCAGGTGTGTCACGAGGGCCTCCGTCAGGAAACGGATGAAGACCCTTGACCCCTCCCCGGCCCCTGGCGGACCGGCTTGTCGTCCTAAGGCACTCCGCGGCGAATTGGTGCCGCGACAGCCGCCGGGTGTTAGCCCTGACGTCCAGGGAGTGCGTCGATGATCCGCAACCCCTTCGGCGATCCTCCCCTTTCAGCGGAGATCAACGGGTTCATCAACCCTCCCTCGGCCTACTGATGGGAATCGCTCCTCCATCGGTTTTTCAACCGTGTCACATTCCCACCCGGAGTGCAACATACTTGGGGCATGTCCAAGGTTCCTTCCACCCCGGCCACTCGTCTGCTCAGGGAACTCAAGATCCCCTATACGGAACATTTGTACACCTACCAGGACCACGGCGGCACGCAGGTGGCCGCCCAGTCGCTGGGCGTGGACGAGCATGCGGTGGTGAAGACCCTCGTCATGGAGGACGAGGCCGCCCGCCCGCTGATCGTGCTCATGCACGGCGACCGGGAAGTGAGCACCAAGGCCCTGGCGCGGCAAATCGGCTGCAAGACCGTGCACATCTGCAAGCCCGAGGTGGCCACCCGGCACTCCGGGTACCTGGTGGGCGGCACCAGCCCCCTGGGCACCCGCAAGGCGATGCCCGTGTACGTGGAGCGGGGCATCCTCGCCCTGGAGCGGATCTACCTCAACGGGGGGAGCCGGGGCTTCCTGGTGGGGCTGGCCCCTGAGGACCTGGCGCGGGCCGTGGGCACTGTGGCGGTGGAGGCGACCCAGGAAGGATGAGCCGACCGGGGAACCCTGGATGACAACGGGCGACCCTTGGGTCGCCCGTTTTTTGAAAGATTAATTCGTCCGGATCACTCGGCGGGTTCGTCCGGATCCGGACTCGGCGCCTCGCCCACGTGGTCCAGGGGGTGCTCCTCGTGGTGGTGGTGGGGGGTCACCTTGCCGTCCAGGAAGGCCCAGTTGATGGGGTAGACCTCCGGGTCGAAGATGACGAAGTAGAAGTGCCACACGATGATGGCCAGGGTGGCCAGGATGGCTTCGTAGTAGTGGACGGTGATGGAGACGTCCACGATCCAGCGGGGCATCCAGCGGGTGAAGTACATCTTGAACCAGATGAGGGCGCCGGTGGTGCCCATGAGGAAGGTGCCCCACACCACGGCCCAGTACTCGGCCTTCTCGGCGTAGCCGAAGCGCTTGAACTGGGGCTTGGCCGCGCCGGGCACCACGAGGTACTTCAGGTGCGTGAACACGTCCTTGAGGTCCTTGGTCTCGGGCAGCATGTCCATGACGAACTTCCGGCCGTCCTTGGTGAAGATGGCGTAGAAGAGGTGCACGACCGCGCCGGTGATCATGACCACGGCCGCGATGCGGTGGCCGATGCGGCGCACCACTTCGCTCGAGCCCATGCACCAGCCCAGCCAGGAGTTGGGGTACTTGAGGGCGAAGCCGCTCACCACCAGGAAGATGAAGCTGGAGGCCAGCATGGCGTGCTGGATGCGGGCCTGGACGTTCATGCGGACCACGGTGCGGTTGGGGTCGCGCAGGGCGGCCAGGGCCTTCTTGCGCAGGATCAGGATGTTGTGGATGCCCATGCCGCCGATGGTCACGATGATCAGCGAAAGGTAGGTGTAGCGCACCCAGTGGTCCACCTTGCTGCCGATGTCCGAGACCTCCTTCTTGTCCACGTGGATCTTGCCCAGCGAGAACTTCTCGTTGGCGTTGGGGTGGCACTTCTGGCAGGTCTGGACGAGGTTGGCCTTGTTGACCGAGGAACGGGTGTCCGAGGCCGGCAGCACCAGGTGGTAGCCGTGGCAGCTGGCGCAGTTGGCGGCGTTGGCCGAGCCCATCTTGGCGGCCATGCCGTGGTAGCTCTCGAAGAAGGTGGTGACGCGGTTGTCGGGAAGGTCGAACTTGGCGTTCATGCGGGAGGAGCCGTGGCAGCGGCTGCAGACCATCTGGGAGACCTTCATGGGCGAAGCCGACTTCAGGCCCTCGATGGCGTGGTCCGAGTGGCAGTCCGTGCACACCGGGGCTTCCCGGATGCCGGCGGCCGCGGCCTGGCCGTGCACCGAGGCGTCCATTTCGGCCACCACGTCCGGGTGGCACTGGCCGCAGGTGATGTGCAGGTTCTCCCGCCGCACCGGCGAGGTGGGCGCGGTGGCCTTGACGATCTCATGGGTGCCGTGGCACTCGGCGCAGCCCGCCGCGCCGGTGTTGCCCGCCTTCCGGGCCCGGCCGTGGGTGCTGGCTTCGTAGGTCTTGGAGGGCTTCTCGTGGCAGCTGGCGCAGTCCACCGGAGCCAGCTTGACGGCGGGATGGGTGGCGGTGTCCAGGTCCGCATGGCAGCTCACGCAGCCGTTGCCCGCGTGGATGGAGGCTTCGAACTTGGCCTTGTCCACGAAGGGGGCCTGCTTGCCCTTGGCGGTGGCGGCGGGCTTGCGCCCGTGGCAGGCGAAGCAGGCCGCGTCCGGCCCCGAAGGCTGGGCTGAGAGGGTCAGGGCAGCGGCCAGGGCCAGCAGCGACGATCGTACGATTCCCAAGTTCATCAAAGGACCTTTCCATCCGAAAATCTGAAATCCCAGTCTAGGGTTTTTTCCATGTAAGAAAAGTCACTTTACCGGGGGTTTCCTTCTTTTTCGATGAAAATGAGTCTCGCATTCGTTGTCCGGAAATCCCACCGGGACCGGGAATCTGCTACGCTAGTCGTTCGCGCCTCACCATCGGGGCGCACCTTTTTTTATATGGCACCTACCTCCGCAGACACCCGCCCCTCCTTCCGCCATCGCGCGGAAGCGGGCCTGTTCCACCTGGTGGAAGGCATCGTCAGCCGCCTGCCCTGGGAGACCACCCTCGTCCTGGGCCGCGGCCTGGGGCGCCTGGCCCATGCCCTGGACCGGCGCCACCGCACGGTGGTGCGGGACAACCTGCGCAAGGCCGACCTGGGCCTGACCGAGGCCGGGGTCCGGGCCGTCTCCCTGGACTGCTTCGAGCACTTCGGCACCCTGGCCCTCACGGCCATCCACCTGCTCCACATGGACGAGGAGGAGCTGGCGCGCCGCGTGAAGGTGGTGGGGGTCGAGAACTACGACGCCGCCCGGGCCGCGGGGAAGGGCTTCATCGTCCTCACCGGCCACTACGGCAACTGGGAGGCCACGGCCCTGGCCCTCAGCGCCCTGGGGCGGACCCTCTCGGTCATCGGCCGGGAGCTGGACAACCCCCTCCTGGAGCCCCGGCTCCGGCAGCTGCGGGGGCGCTTCGGCAACGAGGTGATCCCCAAGGACGGGGCCTTCCGCGGGGCCATCAAGGCGCTTCGGGAAGGCAAGGCCGTGGGCTTCCTCCTGGACCAGGACGCCCTCACCGCGGGCGTCTGGGTGAAGTTCCTGGGCCGCTGGGCCTCCACCTTCCCTTCCGCCGGGCTCCTGGCGGTCAAGTACGGCCTCCCCGTCGTCCAGCTCCGGAGCTGGCCCAACCCCGACGGCACCATCACGGTGTCGGTCGAGCCGCCCTTCCAGGTGCCCGTGACCGGGGCCATGGACCGGGACGTCTGGACCGCCACGCAGATCATGACCCAGAAGATCGAGGCCGATATCCGGCGGGAGCCTCGATGGTGGTTCTGGATGCACCGCCGGTTCAAGACCCGGCCCGGCGAGGGCGACCCCCTCCCGGCGCCGCTACCTCCTGATGAATGGCTCCTCAACAGCCGTTGAATCCCTCCCGGGGCTTTGGCCCCCCGACCCTGGACTTCCCCATGCCCAAGCACGTTCTCGCAAAGCTCGAGGTCGAACTGAAGGCCCTCAAGCAGGCCCTGCTCGTCGACATTCCCAAGGAAATCGCCAGCGCCGCCTCCCAGGGCGACCTGTCGGAAAACGCCGAATACGAGCAGGCCCTCGCCAAGAGGGACATGTTCCAGAACAAGGTCGTCGTCCTGGAAAAGCGCATCGCCGAGGTGGCCAGCCTCGACCTGGACCGCCTGCCCAAGGACAAGGTGGCCTACGGCACCCGGGTCACCCTCCTGGACCTTGACTCGGACAAGGAAGTCACCTACAAACTGGTGCTGCCCGAGGAGTTGGGGGACCACCCCGACCACCTGAGCATCAGCTCCCCCATCGGGATGGCCCTGGTGGGCCTCGAGGAAGGGGCGGAAGTGAAGATCAAGATTCCTGCGGGCATCAAGCGTTTCGAGGTCCTGGGGCTGGTCACCGTCCACCACCAGTGACGCCCGGCACGCGATTGCCAGGTGCCCGGAGGGCGCGCAGGCCCCACAATGAACGACGCAGTGGAGGGAGATCCCATGACAAAGCCCAAGCGTGACCAGCAGTGCTCCTTCTGCGGCAAGGCCCCCAACGAGGTCGAACAGCTCCTGGCTGGCCCCAACGCCTATATTTGCAATGAATGCGTTGAGGCCGGCCAGCTCCAGCTGCGCATGAGCCGCCAGGGCAAGCCAGCGGGCAAGCATGAGCCCCGCCTTTCCCGGCCCAAGGAGATCAAGGCCTTCCTGGACGACTACGTGATCGGGCAGGAGGGCGCCAAGAAGCGCCTGGCCGTGGCGGTGTACAACCACTACAAGCGCATCCTCACCCCCCAGAAGAGCCTGGGCGCCAGCGAGGTGGAGCTGTCCAAGAGCAACATCCTCCTCATCGGCCCCACGGGCACCGGCAAGACCCTCCTGGCCCAGACGCTCGCTCGTATGCTCGATGTGCCCCTGGCCATGGCCGACGCCACCACCCTCACGGAGGCCGGCTACGTGGGCGAGGACGTGGAGAACATCCTCACCAAGCTGCTCCAGGTGGCCAACTACGACGTGGAGCGGGCCCAGCGGGGCATCGTCTTCATCGACGAGATCGACAAGGTGGGCCGCAAGAGCGAGAACCCCAGCATCACCCGGGACGTGTCCGGCGAGGGCGTGCAGCAGGCCCTCCTGAAGCTGGTGGAAGGCACCGTGGCCAACGTCCCCCCCCAGGGCGGCCGCAAGCACCCCCACCAGGAGTTCATCCAACTGGACACCTCGAACATCCTCTTCATCTGCGGCGGCGCCTTCGTGGGCATCGAGGACACCATCAAGCAGCGGGTGCGCGCCAAGGCCGTGGGCTTCGGCGCCAAGGTCACCTCCAAGGGCAGCAAGGACAACCTCCTCCGCCTGGTGGAACCCGAGGACATCATCAAGTTCGGCCTGATCCCCGAGCTGGTGGGCCGCCTTCCCGTGGTGGCCACCCTCCAGCCCCTGGACCGGGACGCCCTGGTGGCCATCCTCACCCAGCCCAAGAACGCCGTCACCAAGCAGTTCACGCGGCTGTTCGAGATGGACGACATCGAGCTGACCTTCGAGGCCGGCGCCCTGGACACCATCGCCGACCAGGCCCTGCTGCGCAAGCTGGGCGCCCGCGGCCTGCGTTCCATGCTCGAGCAGATCCTCCTGGAGCCCATGTTCGAACTGCCCAGCGAGGAGCGCACCTCCAAGGCCACGCTGCACCTCACGCGGGCCATGGTGGAAAAGGAGCTGGGCATCGCCAGCCTGCCGATCCCCGCCGCGGGCTAGGCTTCCGGGGACCCCGACGATGGCCAACCCCCTCCGCAAGACCATCACCCTCCCCGCCATCCCCATCCGGGACATGGTGCTCTTCCCGGGCGCCCGGGTGCCCTTCATGGTGGGCCGGCGCGCCTCGGTGAAGACCCTCGAGCTGGGCATCAAGGTGGGCGACCACCTGCTCCTGCTCACCCAGCGCGACCCCAAGGAGGAGCAGCCCAAGCAGGAGTCCATCCACGCCGTGGGCACGCTGGCGCTGGTGGAGTCCCTCATCCCCCTGCCGCGGGACTACTACAAGGTGGGCGTCAAGGGCGTCGCCCGGGTGCGCCTGGAGCGGTACCTGGACGACGGCGACGTGGTGCAGGCTGAGGTGGAGCTCCTCCCCGAGCCCGAGACTCCGGGCGGGCCCGCCCTCCAGGAGGCCTTCGGCTCGGCGGTGGAGGGCTTCCTCCTGCGCAACCCCGAACTGGCCCGGGTCCTGAACCTGGACCCCGCCATCCCCCTGGGCCAGGCCATCGACGCGGTGGCCGCGGTGCTGCCCGCGGACGTGCGCGACAAGCAGGGCGTGCTCGACCAGCTGGAGATCGAGCCGCGGCTCCACACCCTTCTCAAGCTCCTGGAATCGGACGCCGCGCTGCACCAGGCCGAGGGCCGGGACGAGGCCGGGAACCTCGACAAGGACCACAAGGCCTTCGTGCTGGGCGAGAAGATGCGGGGAATCCTGCCCGAAGGCAGGAAGGACGAGCTGGCCCAGCTGCGGGAACGGATCCTGAAGGCCGGGATGGGCGAGGAGGCCGAAGGCAAGGCCCTGGAGGAGGTGGACCGCCTGGAGGGCATGCCCCCCCAGAGCGCCGAGGCCACCGTGAGCCGCACCTACGTCGACTGGCTCCTGGCGTTGCCCTGGACGAAGCTCGCCGACGACCGCCTGGACCTGGACGAGGCCGAACGCATCCTGGACGAGGACCACGCGGGCCTGGAGAAGGTCAAGGGGCGGATCCTGGAGTACCTCGCCGTCATGCGCCGGCTGCGGGACCGCAACGCGGGCGCCCCCCTGCGCGGCCCCATCCTCTGCCTCGTGGGCCCTCCCGGCGTGGGCAAGACGAGCCTGGCGCGGTCCATCGCCCGGGCCCTGAACCGGCCCTTCCTCCGATTCTCCCTGGGCGGCGTGCGGGACGAGGCGGAGATCCGCGGCCACCGCCGCACCTACATCGGCTCCATGCCCGGGCGCATCATCTCCCTCCTCAAGAAGGGCGGGGTGCGCAATCCCCTCATGCTCCTGGACGAGATCGACAAGATGGGCTCCGACTGGCGGGGCGACCCCAGCTCGGCCCTGCTGGAGGTGCTGGACCCCGAGCAGAATTCCACCTTCCAGGACCACTACCTGGACGTGGGTTTCGACCTGGGCCAGGTGCTCTTCCTCACCACCGCCAACGTGCGCGGCCAGATCCCCCTGCCCCTGGACGACCGCCTCGAGGTGATCGAGCTGAGCAGCTACACCCTGGGCGAGAAGAAGGCCATCGCCAAGGCCCACCTGGTTCCCAAGGCCCTGGAGCGCCACGGCATGGGGGACCTGGGCATCACGTTCCTGGACGAAGCCCTGGAGAAGGTCGTCCAGGCCTACACCAAGGAGGCCGGGGTGCGCCAGCTGGAGCGGGAGATCTCCGCCGTGCTGCGCAAGCTGGCCCGCCAGAGCCTCCAGCCCGGGCCCTTCGACCCCGTCGTCACCCCGGACCGCCTGCCCTCGCTCCTGGGCCCCGAGCGGTTCCTGGAGTCCCCCCTGTCGCGCCAGCCCGCCCCGGGCGTGGTCAACGGCCTGGCCTGGACGCCCACCGGCGGCGACCTCCTGACCATCGAGGCCGCGCGCCTTCCGGGCAAGGGCGTCCTCAAGCTCACGGGCAAGCTGGGCGAGGTGATGCAGGAGAGCGCCAACCTCGCCCTGAGCTACGTGCGCATGCGCGCCGACAGCCTGGGCCTCGCGCCCGACTTCCTCGAGAAGACCGATCTCCACGTGCACCTTCCCGAGGGCGCCATCCCCAAGGACGGCCCCAGCGCCGGCATCACGCTGGCCACGGCCCTCGTCTCGGCCCTCACGGACGTTCCCGTCCGCGCCGACCTGGCCATGACCGGCGAGCTCACCCTGAGCGGCAAGGTACTGCCCATCGGCGGCCTCAAGGAGAAGCTTCTGGCCGCCCACCGCATGGGGTGCCGCGCCGTCGTCATCCCCGCCGACAACGCCCGGCACCTGGAGGAGCTGCCCGCCGAGGTGCGCGAGGGGCTCGAGATCCACCTGGTGAGCCGCATGGACGAAGTGATCCCCCTGGCCCTGGTCAGAACTTGACCTTCACGCCGGCGCGGTAGTAGTTGTCGGCCACCACGCCCGCCTCCAGGAACACCGAGACCACCTGGAACCGCCGGCGCCAGGGCCGGGGCAGGGCGTAGCTGATGGCCGCGTGGGCCGCGACGTTGAGGATGCACAGCTGCGTGATGGTCTTCGCGCTGGGGTGGCGGGGCAGGAGGGGGTTGCGCTCATAGCGGTTCCCGTCCTCGATCTGCCGGCTCTGGCTGCAGTCCATGGCCACCATGGCCACGTAGGAGAGCTCCCAGGCGGTGTCGGCCTTGGACCAGGGGTCCGCGGCCCGGGCGGGCATGGCGAGGCAGAGGGCCGCCAGGCCCCAGGTGAGGCTTTTCAACATGGTTCACGACCCTCCGGCGATCGGGGTGAACCCAAATATGATTAATTAATTCTTCCGCGCAAGCCCCGTGCCTGCTCGTTTACAACTGCAACACTCGAGCAACTTTCCCCAACCCGCCCCCGGCAAGCGACAATGACCTTCTATGACCTTCGCGCACCTCCACCTCCACACCGAGTACTCCCTCCTCGACGGCCTCACCCGCATTCCCGATCTGGTCAAGAAGTGCAGGGCCACCGGCATGAATTCCGTGGCGGTGACCGACCACGGCAACATGTTCGGCATGATGAAGCTGTTCGACGCCTGCGAGAAGACGGCGGACAAGGACGGGAACTGGGCCGTCAAGCCCATCCTCGGCTGCGAGGTGTACGTGGCCCCCCGGTCGAGGCACGACCGCAAGCTGGACAACGCCGCCCTGAACGCCGAGGGCCTCGAGGACTGCCTGGATCCCTCCGGCCAGCGGGACGCGGGCTACCACCTGGTGCTCCTGGCCAAGAACCCCGTGGGCTTCCGCAACCTCTCCAACCTGGTCTCCAAGGGCTTCACGGAAGGCTTCTACTACAAGCCCCGGGTGGACAAGGAACTGCTGCGGGAGAACAGCGAGGGCCTCATCGCCCTCACGGCCTGCCTGGGCGGCGAGGTGCAGGCCCGGCTCCTCTCGGGCAACATCGACGCCGCCGAGCGCGTGGCCCGGGACTACCAGAGCATGTTCGGCGAGGACTTCTACCTGGAGATCCAGGACCAGGGCTTCGAGGCCGAGCGCCTGATCATCCCCAGCCAGTTCGAGCTCTCCCGGCGCACCGGCATCCCCCTGGTGGCCACCAACGACGCCCACTACCTCAACCACGACGACGCGGACCTCCACGACACGCTCCTTTGCATCGGAACCAAGCGGTTCAAGAGCGAGGCCAAGCGCATGCGCTTCTCCACGGACCAGTTCTTCGTGAAGTCGCCCGAGGAGATGGCCGCCGTCTTCCCGGACCACCCCGAACTGCTCGAGCGCACCCTGGAGATCGCCTCCAAGATCGACCTCTTCCCCATCACCCGGAAGCCCATCACGCCGCAGTTCCCGGTGCCCTCCGGGCACACCCTGGAGAGCTACTTCGTGCAGGTGGCCCGGGAGACCTTCGAGGAGCGTCTCCGGGAATGCCAGGTGCTGTGGCAGGCCGGGGCCCTCAAGCACTCCGAGGAGAAGTACCGCGCCCGCCTCGAGTTCGAGCTGGACACCATCCTGAAGATGGGGTTCCCAGGCTACTTCCTGCTGGTGTGGGACTTCATCCGCAAGGCCCGCGAGATGGGCGTCCCGGTGGGCCCGGGCCGCGGCAGCGCCGCCGGCAGCATCGTGGCGTGGTCCATGCACATCACCGACATCGACCCCATGCAGTACGACCTGCTCTTCGAACGGTTCCTGAACCCCGAGCGCATCTCCATGCCCGACGTGGACATCGACTTCTGCCGGGACGGGCGCCAGAAGGTCATCGACTACGTCACCGAGGCCTACGGCAAGGAGCGCGTCAGCAACATCGTCACCATCAACCAGCTCAAGACCAAGGCCGTCATCAAGGACGTGGCCCGGGTCTTCGAGAAGGACTTCGCCTTCGCCAACAACCTCACCAAGCTCGTGCCCCAGGAGCCCGGCAAGCCCATCACCGTGGCCATGGCGCTGGAGCAGAGCGACAAGCTGCGCGAGCTCTACGACTCCGAGCCCGAGGTGAAGAACATCCTGGACATCTCCGCGCGCCTGGAAGGCCTCGCGCGAAACACCGGCGTGCACGCCGCCGGCGTGATCATCGCCCCCGACGACCTCACCCGCTTCGCCCCCCTCAGCCGGGACAAGGACGGCAAGGTCATGGTGCAGTACACCATGACCGAGGCCGAGCGCGCCGGCCTCCTGAAGATGGACTTCCTGGGCCTGGAGACCCTCACCCAGATCGCCAAGACCCAGGGCTACATCGCCCAGACCCAGGGCCACCCCCTGGACATGACGCTCATCCGGACCTTCGACGACAAGAAGACCTTCGACCTGTTCAGCCAGGGGGACACCGACGGCATCTTCCAGTTCGAATCCGGCGGCATGAAGTCGCTGCTGGCCAAGCTGCGCCCCGACCGCTTCGACGACCTCATCGCCCTCAACGCGCTGTTCCGCCCCGGCCCCCTCGGCGCCGGCATGGGCGACACCTACGTGAACCGCCGCCACGGCCGCGAGCCCGTGACGTACATGTTCCCCACCCTCGAGCCCATCCTCGCCCCCACCTACGGCGTGATCCTGTACCAGGAGCAGGTGATGCAGATCGCCAGCCTCATCGCCGGTTACTCCCTGGGCGAGGCCGACATGCTCCGGCGCGCCATGGGCAAGAAGGACAAGGAGAAGATGGCGAAGGAGAAGACCAAGTTCATCGAGCAGGGCGTGCTGCGCGGCTACGAGCGGGACAAGGTCTCCGAACTGTTCGACCTGATCGAGTACTTCGCGGGCTACGGTTTCAACAAGTGCGTCCACGGCTCCACGCGCGTGATGCATGCGGACACCGGCGAGGTCCGGACGGTGGAGGAGATCTTCAACGAGGATCTGCCCTGGAGGATCCATGCCGTGGGCGCCTGCGGGAAGCTGAGGGCGCGGAAGGTCGAGAACGTGATCTCCAACGGGCGCAAGCCGGTCTTCCGGCTGACCACGGCCCAGGGGAAGCAGGTCATCGCCACGGGCAACCACCCCTTCCTGACGGTATCGGGATGGGCCAATCTGGAAAACCTCAAGGCCGGGGATCGCATCGCCGCCCCGCGCGCGCTCAACGTCCCCACCCGGAAATCCTGGCCGTCGCACGAGATCATCGCATTGGCCGGGCTCCTCTCCGAAGGGAATACCTGCCATCCGACGTGCCTCTATTTCTTCAATAACGATCCATCACTCATTGATGATTTCGCGGCCGCGGCCCAGGCCTTTCCCGCCTCCGTTCCTCGCATCGACCACCGGCCCAATGGCCGGATGGAAGTCTGCGTCAGCACGGGAAAGGACACGCGATTCCAGCTTGGCGGGGCAGGGAATGGCCATTCCGGGGCCCGCAGCGGGATGTTCGAATGGGCGAAGGCCCTGGGGCTCCTCGGGCTGAAGGCGGATTCCAAGCGCATCCCGTCGGGCGTATTCACGCTTCGGGACGAGGACATCGAACTGTTCCTAGGCCGTCTGTGGTCGGGCGACGGGTGCCTGGGTGATGCGGTCCTGAAGGTCCCCTACTACGCGACCTCCTCCAGGGAACTCGCATGGGGCGTCCAGGCCCTTCTGGCCCGCCTGGGCATCCTTTCCGGGATCCACGAGAAGGCTTTCAATTATCGTGGAGGCAGCCGCACAGGCTACACCGTGCACCTTTTTGGCGAGCGGTCCCTGGAGAAATTCCTGGGCAGGGTGGGACCCCACCTGTTGGGCCGGGCCGATCAGGTTGCCGTCCTCCACGGGCACATCGGCAACACGGACCGGGATCGAACGAGCCTCGACACCGTGCCCGTGGAGGTGCGGATCCATGTGAGGGAGGCCAAGCAGAGGCTGGGCATCACCTGGGATGAGCTGGAAACCCGGAGCGATCTCAGCATGAAGGAGTTCTACGGGAAGGGATCCGCGAACAAGCGTGGGTTCCGGCGTTCCACCCTGGCCAGGCTGGGCGAGGTGCTGGGCTCCGAGCCCCTGGCGCGCGAGGCGGCTTCGGATCTTTTCTGGGACCGCATCCTCTCCATCGAACCCATGGGGGAAGCCGAAACCTATGACCTCACCGTGGAGGAGGACCACAATTTCGTGGCCGAAGGCCTGGTGGTGCACAACAGCCACTCCGCAGCCTACGCCCTCGTCGCCTACGAGACGGCCTACCTCAAGGCCAACTTCCGCACCGAGTTCATGGCCGGGCTCCTGTCCACCAAGGCCCAGCGCACCGACGACGTGGTGAAGTACATCCAGAACTGCAAGGAGATGGGCCTGGACGTGCTGGGCCCGGACATCAACGAGAGCCAGCTGGACTTCACCATCACCGGCTCCCGCCAGATCCGCTTCGGGTTCGCGGCGGTCAAGGGTCTCGGCGAGGCCGCCCTGGAGGCCATCCTCGCCGCCCGGGCCGAGGAGGGCGGATTCAAGGACTTCTTCCACGCCCTCAAGGCCACCGACCTGCAGAAGGCCAACCGCCGGGTGTGGGAGGCCCTCATCAAGGCCGGCGCCTTCGATTCCATGGAACCCAACCGCGCCGCGCTCCTGGAGGGGCTGCCGTCCGCCATGGAGAACGCGGGGAAGGGGGGCCAGGACCTGGGCCTGGTCTCGCTCTTCGACGAGGCCGAGATGGCCAGCCTCGCCGACAACTGGGCCGTGCCGGAGGACGTCGAGTACTGGAGCCGCAAGGACCGCCTGCGCTACGAACGGGAATCCCTGGGCCTCTACGTGTCGGGCCATCCCCTGGAGGAGTTCAAGGACGCCATCAAAGTGCACACCGTGGGCACCATCACCTCCCTGAGGGAGGCCGCGGCCGCCGGCAAGTACCGGGACCGGGACGAGGTGTCCATCGGGGTCATGGTGAGCAACGTCCAGTTCAAGACCAACCAGAAGGGCGAACCCTGGGCGATCCTCTACCTGGAGGACCTCACCGACAAGGTGGAAGCCCTGCTCATGGCCGGGAGCTACAACCCCGTGACGCGCAAGCGGGGCCGGCCCTTCGAGCTGTTCCGCCACCTGGCCCTGCCCGACGCCCTCCTGCGCGTCACCGGGGAACTCAAGATCGAGACCACCGGCGCCAACGGCGAGGAGGACGAGGAGGAGCAGACCTCCATCAAGCTCTTCGTCACGTCCCTGGAGCCCCTGGAGGATTTCCAGGGCAAGGGCTTTTCCGGCGCCCTCATCCGGCTGCCCCGGGGGGAGTATCCCAGCCGGCTGCTGCCCCTCCTGCGCCTCTACCACGGCAACCTTCCCCTGCACCTGGAATACCGCGGCCCCCAGGGCATCCTCGCCCGCGTGAGGGCCGGCGGCGACCTCAATGTCCGCTTCGACCCCGACCTTTCGGAAAAGGTCGCCAAGGAAGCCGGATGCGCCCTGAGCTGGACCTACTGAAAAGGAGCCCCGCCATGTTCCGCCACACCCTCCCCCTGCTTGCCGGAGTTGCGATGATCGCAGGACAGCCCATACCCGACTTCTCCCAGACCGAGCGCGCCAAGGTGCCCGAGATCCACAAGTGGCGCGCCTCGGACATGTACAAGGACGATGCCGCCTGGCGCACCGAGCTGGACGCCGTCAAGGTCCTCATCGCCGCCCTGGACCCCCTGGGCAAGGCCTGGACCGCCTCCCCCAAGGCCATGGGCGACTTCATGGCGCGCCTGGACGAGGTCAACCTCCGGGGCGGGCGCCTCTACCGCTACGCCAGCCACCAGGGCGACATGGACCTGGGCGACACGAACTACCAGAAGATGAAGGGCGAGATCCAGTCCGTGCTGGTCGGCCTGGGCGCCAAGCTCGCGTTCATGGACGCCGACCTCATGGCCCTGGGCCAGGAGAAGGTGGAAGCCTACGTCAAGGCCGACCCCCGCCTCGCCTCGCACCGGGTGGGCTTCCTGAAGACCCTGCGGATGAAGGCCCACATCCTCCCCGAGGGCGAGGAACGGGTGGCCGCCACCGCCGGCCTCTTCGCCGAAGCGCCCTCCGCCGCCGCCGGCATGCTCAACAACGTGGACATGCCCCACGGAACCGTGACCCTCTCCACGGGCGAGAAGGTCGTCCTCAACACCGCCAACTACAACAAGCTGCGTGCCTCCAAGATCCCCGCGGACCGGCGGATGGTCATGGAGACCCACTTCCGCGAGCAGGCCCAGTACCAGAACACCTTCGCCACCCTCCTGGACGCCAACGTCAAGCGGGACCTCTTCCAGGCGAAGATCCGGAAGTATCCCACCTGCCTGGACGCCGCCCTCTATCCCGAGGCCATCGACACCGCCGTCTACCGGAACCTGGTGGCCACCGTGAAGGCCAACCTGGCGCCCCTCCATCGCCTCATGCGCCTGCGGGCGCGGATGCTGGGCCTGACCGACATGAACTACGGCGACGTGTACGCCTCCGCCGTGCAGTCCGTGGACAAGAAGTACACCTTCGAGGAGGCCCGCGACCTGGTGCTCAAGGCCACCGCCCCCCTGGGTCCCGACTACCGCAAGGGCCTGTCCCAGGCCTTCACCAACGGCTGGATCGACATCTACCCGAACAAGGGCAAGCAGTCCGGGGCCTACTCCGACGGCGTCTACGGTGTGCACCCCTTCGTGAAGATGAACTTCGACGGCTCCTTCCACGAGGTGTCCACCCTGGCCCACGAACTGGGCCACGCCATGCACTCCTACCTCTCGGACGCCGCCCAGCCCTTCCCCATGGCCGACTACCCCATCTTCCTCGCGGAGATCGCCAGCACGTTCAACGAGAACCTGCTCATGCACCACCTGCTGGACACGGTGAGCGACGACACGCTCAAGCTCTACCTCCTGGACAGCTACCTGGAGACCATCCGCGGTACCCTCTTCCGACAGACGCTCTTCGCGGACTTCGAACTGGCCATGCACGAGCGGGTGGAGCAGGGGCAGTCCCTCACCCCCGACTGGCTCGACGCGAAGTACCTGGAACTCACCCGCCTCTACTACGGCCACGACAAGGGCGTCATGAAGGTGGACGACTACATCAAGTCCGAGTGGAGCTCCATCCCGCACTTCTACTACAACTACTACGTCTTCCAGTACGCCACGGGCATCGTGAGCTCCATGGCCCTGTCCGAGGCCGCCCTGAAGGATCCCGCGGCCCGGGACCGGTACCTGGCCTTCCTTCGGTCGGGCGGCAGCCGCTTCCCCCTGGACACCCTCAAGGCCGCCGGTGTGGACCTCGCCACGCCCCAGCCCGTGGAGGCCGCCCTCAAGGCCTTCGACGCCCTGGTCGGGCGCATGGAGACGCTCTACGACCGCACCCGGACCGCCGGGAAGTAGCCCGGCCCGTCACCGCAAGCCCGGGGGACCCTGCCATTGCTAGCCCTGATCTTCATCGCCCTCATCGTCGGCCTTCAGTACTGCCACCGGCAGCTCATCCATCGGCTGCTGCCCGAGGGCTATGACCGGTGGGTGACCCCGGTGCTGGTCCTGATCCACCTTCCCCTGGCCCTGTACATGGCGATGCGCTTCACCGGCAACGCCACCTGGCTGCCGTGGCTCCGCCCGTTCTCCCGGGCGGGGCTGTACTTCCAGATGTTCAGCGCCTTCAACCTGACCCTGTGGCTGCTGTCCGAAGCGCTCTGGCGCCTGCGGCACCTGTGGCGGCCCCAGCCCGGGCAGCCACCGGAGGACCCCGGCCGGAGGACCTTCCTCCGCCAGACCACGGTCGTCGGCGTGGGCCTGGCCTCCTTCGGCGTGATGAGGGGGCGCCGCGAGGCCCTGGGGGACCCGGACATCGTGCACCTCCAGCTCTACTTCCACGACCTGCCCCCCGGCATGGACGGCCTGCGCATCGCCCAGATCAGCGACCTCCACGCCGGCCCCCTGGTGAAGTCCCCCCTGGTGGCCCGGTGGCGGACCCTCGTGCAGGCCGAGCGCCCGGAACTCCTCCTCCTCACCGGGGACGTCACCGACAGTGTCCCCGCGGAGGCCGGCATCGTGGAGGAGGCCTTCCGGAACTTCCCGGCCCCCCTGGGTTGCTACGCCATCCTGGGCAACCACGACTACTTCACCGACCCCCGTCCCATCTGGAAGATCCTGGAGCGCACCGGCTTCCAGTGCCTGGAGAACCGCTACGCCAACGTCTACCGCAACGGCTCCCGCATGGCCCTGGTGGGCCTGCAGGACCCCATGGCCCGCCACGGCCACTTCCAAGGCATCCGCTACGGTCCCGGCCCGTCCCCGAAGATCGCCACCGAGGGCCTGCCCCCCGACGTGTGGCGCCTGTGCCTCAGCCACCGCCCCAGCGACTGGCCCCTTGCCCGCCAAGCCGGCGCCCGCCTCACCCTCTCAGGCCACACCCACGGCGGCCAGATCAACATCATCCCCTTCGTGAACAGCGCCCTCCTCCTGGGCCCCTACGCCCAGGGCCTCTACCGCAAGGACGGCGACGTCCTCTACGTGAACCGCGGCCTGGGCGTGGTGGCCCTCCCCATCCGCATCGGCGCCCCCCCCGAAATCACGATCATCACCCTCCGCCGCCGTTGAAAACATCTTCCCCATCCGAGGTTCATGCGCTAGAATCAAGGTTCGGCATAACCGTGGCTCCATCGTCTAGCGGTTAGGACGGCGCCCTCTCACGGCGTTAACAGGGGTTCGATTCCCCTTGGGGCTACCAGTAAACAGAAGACTTAGGCCCGGGAAACCGGGCTTTTCTCTTGTCACAGTAAAACGACAGTAAAAACATGCCCCTAGTGATGGACATATCACCTTGGAGAGGCATGGAATAAATCGTTCGAAACAAACGGTTTCAGCCCCTTGGACCTAGAGGCTTGTTTTTTGTCATCCTACAGCTGTCCTACAGGGACGATGGAATCTCTGATCGGAATGGAGACGACCATGACCCTCCCCGCCGCCCTTCGCCTCGAGCTCCTCCGGGAAATGCTGCCGGAGGGCTACGTCATCGCCACCCAGGCGGAGCTCACCCGGGCCACCGGGGCGGACCTGCTGACGGAGAAGGAAGTGGCCGATGAGATGCACGTGGCGGTGGCCACCCTGCGGAAGTGGCGCACCACAGGGGAGGGGCCCCTCTTCGTGAAGGTCCCGGGCTTCCGGGCTCCGCAGTACCGCCGCTGCGACCTGGAGGAGTGGAAGGCCCACCTCCCCGGGCGGAGGTCCTCCCTGGAATGCCGCAAGGGTACATGAAGAGGCCCCCGAAGGGGCCTCGTCCACGTTCACTTCTTTTTCGGCGGCGCCCCGAAGGCGAGGCCTGAGAGCACGTCCCCAGGGCCTTTGGGCTTGACCTTCCCCTTCCGCACCTGGTTGAGGTACTGCGCGATGGTGGCCGCCTGGGAGGATCCGCCGACGCCGAAGAGCACGCCGAAGGATCCCAGGGCATCGATGCCGAGGTCGGCCAGGTCGTGGCTCTTGTCACCGGCCAGGATCTTCCCGCCCATCACAAAGGTCCTGCCCGCCCTCTCGATGGTGGACACCACCGGCGAGAACTTGTAGTCGACCTGGCGCCCGGAGAGCCCGGACTCGATCATGCCCGCAATATCTCGGAAGCCGACCATGGTCCCGGGGATGGAAAACGCTGCCTTCTGCAGGGCCCACTTCACCTTGTCCTCCCCGGGCCGGGGCCCGCGGTTCTTGATCAAGTCGACCAGGATCGCCGGCAGCATCGCCCCGAAGAACACCGCGGCCGCCACCTTGGGAATGTCCTTCGCTCCCGTGGCCTTGTGGATGGAGTCCCGGATCCACCCATAGACCGGTGTGGCATCGCCCATGTACATCGTCATGAAGGGCGCAATGCCGTCGGTCTTGTACTTGATGGCCGGCTGGTCCTTGGGGGCGTCGGCGCTCAGCAGGAGGCGCACGGTCCGGTTGGCCTCCTGCACCGCCTGGCCCTCCTGCCCGTGGGTGTCCATCCCCTTCCGGTAGACGGCCCACCAGGTGGGATAGCTGGTGATGGTGTCGGCCATGGCCAGGCCGTACATCCCGAAGCGTTGGACCTCCGCCCAGTTCGAATTCTTTCCGGCCAGGAGCTGGGCCTGCTTGCGCATGTCCCGGTCCAGGTTCTCGGAACGGCTCCGCATCTCGCCGGAGAGGGCCTGGACCTTTTCCACCAGCAGGTTCCTCCCGGGGCGAATGCTGGTGGTGAACTCCCGGATCCCGTCGGCGAGATACACCCCGTCGACCCGGGGCGAGGCCGCCACCCGCACGAAGTCCGTCGCCTGGGCCAGCACGGAGGAGGCCCGAAAGCACAGGGTCCCGATGACGATATTGGACCTGGAGGTGAAGGCCGCGCGGTTCAGTCGGGAGAGCGCATCCGCCGGGCTCCCGTTCCGGTCGTTGGCAACGTGGCGGAGCCAGTTGTCCAGAACGGACATGTATTCCTCGCCCCGGGTCTCCATGACCGCCTTGCGCACCTGGTCCTGCTTGAACAGCTTCCAGATGTCGGAGAGGGCCTCCTGGTGCGTCACCCGGTGGATGACCTGGGCCAGGTGCCGGGTGAGGATGGATTCGAAGTCCAGGAGGATGGGCCCGGCATACTTGGTGCGCTCCTTGGTGAACCCGTTGGGGGTGTTGGGGGCCAGGAAGCCGCGGTCCGTGAGATCCAGGATGTTGGTGTCCTGCATGGCGCCGTGGGTGTCCCGGGTGGAGTCGTACTTGACCGGGAAGTAGCCGCCCTTCAGGTGCATCTCCACGCCGTCGGAGGTGGTGATGGTGAAGGGCGAGGCCTCCACCCACTTGGGCTCCAGGCCGGTCATGCGCCGCTCCAGTTCGCCCAGGGCCGGCCGGAGGGCGTCCAGCGTGTCCCAGGTCTTCTGCACCAGGGCCCAGTCATGGGAGGTGAGGGTTCGCAGGGCCGCGTCCACCTTGTCCAGTTCCAGGTTCCAGCCGTAACCGTTGATTAGCTTGGTCCGCTGTTCCTGGTTCCCCCAGTTGAAGGCCATGGAGAGGACCTGGCGCCGGATGAGGTCCCGGTCCATGCCCGGGAGGCGGATCCCGACGGAGTCCGTCCCCTTCAGGCGCATCTCCTTGGGCATGGACTCCAGGGCGTCCAGGATGGGGCGAGAGACCTTCTGAGTGAGGTCATAGGCGGCGGTCTGCGCCTCCGAAATCCGATTGAAGACGAACGTCGACCAGGGCCCCTTGATGTCCCCGCCGTCCAGCTGCTCCATGACCTGCTCCGGGCGGAGTTGGATGGAGGAGAAGTACCGCTCAGCCTTGGCCAGGCGTTCGCCGGCGGAGAGGTCCGATCCGGAGAAGGGAACCGCCTTGGCCTTCCCGTTGGTGTAGGCCGCCTTCACCAGGGCCGCCGTCTGGTCCTCCCGCGTGACCCGGATGCCTTCGATAACGCTCTCCAGCTGCCGGCGCGCCACCGTCTCGATGTTCCGGAGGGCATCGTGGACCGCCTCCAGCTCCGTGATGGTCGCCTCCCGGTAGTTGATCCTCCGGGACTCGTTCATGACCGCGGGGTCGATGACCAGTTCCTCCCCTTCCTTGCGCTGGGCCTCCACGAATTCGGCGAGCGAGGTCTGCCGGGCGGCCAGCTCCTTGTTGGTGATCCGGGCGAACTCGTAGCGGTCCCGGATGGCGTTCGCCTGTTCCAGGAAGGGTCCGCCGGCCTTGCCGAAGTTGGCCCTCACCGATGGACGGTCGAACTTGGCCTGGTACCGGACGATGGTCTCCGCCCGGGCCTTGGCCTTCACCGCCTCCAGGTAGAGGAAGTGGTTCAGGATCTCCCTCTCCTTGGCGTCCCCGGCCGGGCCATACTCGCCCTTCCCGAAGGCGCGGAGGACCTCCCGCGAGGCCTGGCGGCTGGCGATGATGTAGCGGTCCGGCGTGAGGTCCTTGATGGCGGTCTTGGCCACCAAGTCGCGCGCCGCCACCCGGAAGGACTGCATGGGCGGGATCTCGTTCTGCAGGCCCCGGGCCCAGAACCGCTCCGCTCGGGCCTGATCCTTGAGGGCCAGGTCCACGAAGGGCCGGACCTCCCGCTGCTTCTTCCGAAGGCCGCGCAGCTCCATGGCCAGGACGTCCTCCCGCTTCTGGTTGTGGAGGGCCTCCATCGCCGCGTCGGCCACGGTGCCGTCCAGGCGCATGTCCCCGTGGCGCTCCTTCATCAGAGCGTCGGAGGTCGTCCGGATGGCCTCGCTGCGTTTTGGCGCACCTTCCAGGGCCTCCACCAAGTCCCGGCCCGAATCGAACCCCAGGGCCAGGGCGGCCGCCTCCGCGTCCATGCCGCCGTCCACCCGGTACACGTTCGGGTGCAGCTCGTGCAGGGCCCGCACCCGCTCCTCCCCGAACTGGTCCACCAGGGCCTTCCGGTTCAGGGTGACGGCGTCGCCTTCCTCCGTGGTGCCCTTCCGGAGGGCCTTGATGGCCTGGTATTCCGGCTTGGCGTCGATCTCCTTGGCGACCTGCTCGCGCACCTGGTCCAGCTCCGCCCGCCACTGGGCGGTGCGTTCCCGCTGCCCCTCCTTCATGAACTTGGCCTGGAGGATGTCCTGGGCCGTCTTGCCCTGGGTCGCATAGGCCTTGTCGTAGAGCGCGAACTCGGCCTGGCTGACGCCCATGTCCTCGGCACGGGCGAAGAGTTTGGACCCGCCCAGGCGCTGCCGCGCCGCCTCGATCTCCTGGTCCGTCGCGTACATGCGGTCGAACACGCCCCGCACGTCCTCATTCAGGCTGACGCCTAGGTTGGCCGCCTTCTGGTAGATCAACTGCATCCACGCCTTCACCCGCTGGAACACCCCGTGCAGGGCCTCGCTGGGGGCCTTGCCCTCCATGAGGTAGGCCTCGTTCGCCCGGGCGAACTTCTCGTGCTGCTTGGTCCCCACCTTCTCCCAGGCGTCCACGCCCATGAACTTCAAGACCTTCTGGAAGTCCTCCCGGATCTGGGGGGAGGCGCTCTCGCGGGTGGCCAGGTCGCTCATCATCTCCAGCCAGAGGTGCCCGGTTTCGTGGGTGAACGTGGAGAGGTCCCGGCCGGCCAGGAGGGCGATGTTGAACTGGCGGCCCTCGCCAACCTGGATGAAGCCGCGGGTCTCCGTTCCCCCCTCCGCCGGCCGTGCGGCGCGGAAGGTCTCCCCGGAGGGACCCTGCAGGAGCGGGGCCTCGAGGCGCTGGGTGATCATGTCGGCCAGATTGGCCGGAGCCTCCCCGGCCGGGCCGGAGATGACCGGCGCGTACATGGCGTGCAGCTCCGCCGGGTTCAGGCCCTCGCGCTGCGCCGCCGTGGCCATCCGGGCGGCGTAGAGGGTGGCGTTCGTCTCGGCGGTGCTGGGCTCCATCCCGACGGCCACCAGGCGCGCCTTGATGTCGGCCTTCACCTGCATCAGCTCCGGGGAGGGCAGGTTCGTCAGGTCCTGCTGCGCCGCCTGGACCCGGGCCTGCTCGTCCACCTGGCCCGCCTGGGTCTTCAGGGCATCCTCCGCCGCGGCTTGGGCCTCCGGAGGCAGGTCCCGCAGCTCCCGGATGGAGAGGTGCCCCGGGCGGAACCGCACATCCTCCAGGAGGCCGGCGTGCTCACCTCCCGCGATCTTGGCGGCGAGCTGGGCCGTAGGGATGACCAGGTCCGTGCCAGCGGCCCGGGCCTCCTCGAAATTCTTGGCGCCCAGGTCCTCCGCGGCTGCCCGGGGGTCGATTCCCTTGGACTGGAAGTAGGTCGTGAAGGCCTCCACCGGGACCAGGGCGTCCTCCAGGGCGGTGTCCTTCAGGATGGACTGGGTGAGCTCGCCGAACTTCTCCGGGGCCCGCTGGCGGAGCCTGGACTCGGCGGCCGCGTCGAAGATCCGGGCGCCCACCGGCGCCAGCTCGAACCCGATCATGGAGAGGATGTTCTGGCCGGCGCCCTGGAAGAGGGGCTGGGTGCTGCCGTGGAGCATGGAGAGGGCATTCTCCCCGGCCGTCACACCCAGGCCCAGGGCCGTGCCCCGCCCCGCCGCCTGCACCACGGCCCCGGGGATGGTCCGGGTGGGCAGGGAGGGTGGAAGCTTGGTCATCAGGGCCAGGTTCAGGCCGGCGCTGCCCAGGGCCTCGGCGCCCGCGGTGAAGGGGTTCGCACCCTCGGCGATGGCCTGCCGGTACTTCTCGGTCCCTGCGTTGAAGGCGAAGACCCCGGGCCCGGCCTTGCCCGCCACGCCAAAGGCGGCGATGGTCCCGGGCAGGGCCTCCGCCGTGTTCACCAGGGGGCGGCCCCACCAGGCGTAGTCGGGGTTCTCGAAGGGCTTGCCGGTGCTGGGGTCCACCAGGGAAGGGTTGGGCCCCTGCTTCACGTAGCCCCCCATGAACCGCTTGCCGGCATCGGTGAGGCTGCCCACGGCGCCGGCCAGGGTCCCCTCCCGCTGGGGGTTCCGCCACTGGCCCGCGATGTTCTCCGCGGTCTGGTTGAGGGTCTGGGGCCCCGTCACAAAGTTCCCCAGTTCGGAGGCCGTGCCCGCCGCGGCGCCCGCCCAGTGGGCCGCGGACTTCAGGAGGTCCAGGACGGGGGAGTAGAACGCCTGGTCCGTGTTGGCCAGGGCCGAGTTCACCTCGTTCCGGGTGTAGTTGTGGAGAAGCACCCGCTTCCGCTCCTCCACCACGGCCGCGCGCTGGGTCGGGGGGAGGTTGTAGAGGTTGGCCGCGGTCGAGGCGGCCTCCATGGACGCCAGGCGGTCCAGGTCGTCATGGGCGATCGCGGCGTTCTCCGGGCTGGAGGTCCACTGCGCCAGGCGTGGCGTCTCGCCCACGAACCGCTCGAAGTCGATGGCGTTGAGCTTCCCGGCCCGTTCGAAGTTGCTCCGTTTGTCCTGGGCGAAGGCGGGGGAGGTCCCCATCGCGGCGGCCGCGCGCTGGACCTTGGCCCGTTCGTCCGGGTCGAACTTCATCCCGAACCCCAGGGCTACCCGGGACTGCTGGGCCGTATCGGACTGCTGTATCGTCTGCCTCAGCATGGCGCCGAGGGGGTCATTCTCACCAGGATTCATGGTGGTCTCCGGAAGGGCCGGGGGAACCGGCAAGGGAGGTTGAGGGTGGGTCTACTTGGGGTTGCCGTTCTCGTCCACCAGGTCGCGGTCCTTGGCGTCGAACCAGAGCTGGGTGATCTCCTTCTTGGTGGGCTCCCGGAGGCCGCCCTGCTGCGCGCGGGTGCGCAGCGCCTGGATGAAGGGCTGCGGCACCTGGTCCTCCACCTGGAAGAGGCGTTTCTCGGTATTGCCGAGCCATCCCCGATTGGTGACGACCGTCTCCAGCTCACGGTCCATGACGGCCTCGGTCTCCTGCAGCGTCCAGGGCTTGCCGGAGGCCTGCTTCATCTTCTTGACCTTGTATTCCAGGACGGAAAGCAGGTTCTTCTCTTCGCCCGTGGGGTTCGCCTCGTCGGAGATGAGGCCTGCCGCGAACGCGCGGGACTTGAGCTGGTCCTGGTCCACCTTCAAGGCGCCCCACTTGTTGGGGTCCATCCGCACGTCGTTGAGCTCCTTCAGGAGGTCCACGGTCATCTTGGGCCCCAGGGCCGGGGCGAGCTTGCGGATCTGGTTGTCGGTGAGGGTCGGGAAGTTGGGGTCGTGGATGACGTTGTAGTAGGTCAGGTTCCGCTCCAGCTGCACCCCGGGCTCCTCCTCGTTCCGCTTCCGGAAGGCCTCGATCTGGCCCACTAGCCGGGCCTGCCGGGTCCCGTCCATGCCGAACTTGAACTCCGGCATGGCCCGGATGGCGCCCAGGGACTTCCCGGCCAGCACCTGGCCCCAGATGGTTCCCTGGTTGACGTCCTCCCTCTGCTTGACGCTGTAGTCGTGTTCCTTGGCCCGGTCGTTCAGGCTGGCCAGTGCGATTTTCTGGGCCTCCGGGTCGCTCGAGAACCGCTTGCGGATCTGCTGCCCCATGGCGTCCAGGTTCACGGCGGAGGTATCCCCCTTGGGGCCGCCGGCCGCCCACACCTCCTCAACGGCCTGGTCAACCTGCAGGGACCGGCCAGTCTTCCGGATCTGGGATTCCATGGTGGAGATCAGCTTGGGGTCCAATTGGTCCCGGTGGAGGTCGAAGTAGGCCTGGGCGGCCTGGGGGTTGTTCGCCTGCAGGAGGGACCCGATCACCAGGGAATGAGTGCCGCTCTGAGCTTCCATGATGCGACTCTGGCGAACCTCCGGGCCATCCCCCAGGACGTCGGAGAGGCGGCCCGCCGCGAAGACCTTCCGGTCCAGGGCGTTGATGATGGTGGTGGCACGGAGGCGCCCATCGGGTCCGACGGCGTTCTGGGCGACGTCCTGATCCGCCACCGCCGCGGCGCCCTTGTAGGTGTTCTGCTCGTAGTCGAGGTATTGCTGGTCCTGGTGGGCCTGCAGGTGGCCTTGGAGATCCAGCCTGAGACGCTGGGACGCCTGGGCGAACATCCGGCGCTGGGTGTCGTCGGCCAGGGACCTGGAGAGTTCCTCGACGTTCTGATCGAAGGCTTGGAGCCCGGTCGTCCGAAGGTCCTGGGGCATGCCGTCGTCGGATTGGTTCGTGTTCAGGACATTGATGCCCCGGACGGAGTTGCCCTGGGACTTGAGGTCCAGGGCCTGCTGTTGAAGCTGCGTGACGACGTCCTCCACCCGGGCTACCCGGGCGTCCTGCTGGAGCTTGGCCATGACCTGGCCGGCCTCATTCAGGCCCGCGGCCAGCCCCTCACCGAAGGTTCCCGGCGGGGTGCTGGTGGTGCGCATGCCGCCCTGCGCGGTTTGCGCCTGGACGTTGGAGTTGTAGACGGGGATGGGGCGCGGCATGGGTCACCTACCCGATACCGTATTCATTGATTACATCCGCCCGGAGCTGGGGCACCTCCCGCGTGTCCAGGGAGGGCAGGACAAACTCCAAGAACGCGGGCCAGCGCATGCACCCCTCATAAATTGCAAACGCCCGGTGCAGGGTGTGGAGTGCCTCCTTGGGGAGCTTGTTCAACTCCTCGGCCACCATATGGGTGATGGCCAGTTTTTCTGCGGCCTCGACGGCCAGTTCCTCGGCGCTCAGTTCAGGGGCGGGAGGGTTCTTCGCGACAATGGCCTTATGGCGGTCCTTCGCCGTCTCCAGGGCCAACCGCGCCTTCCGCAGTTGGGCCTGTGCCTTTTCCTCGCCCGGCGTGTCTACGGCCACGGCGAGAGCATCCATCGCATCTTCCACCGCCTGCTCCGCCTCGATCACCTGCTGATGGGCGGCCGCGGTTTGCATGGAGCCTTCCTTCCCCTGTTCCGTGGCATCGGTGATGGCCTTCTTGTGCCTCTGATACGTGGCCAGTGCCTTCTGCAGGGTTTCGGAGCTGGTGCAGAACCGGGAGTGGAAATTGTTGCTGCCGGGCAGCGCATCCGGGGCCGGGGTTGGGGCTGGTTCCGAAATACGCTCGGCTCCCAGGGTGGCCATCACCTCAACAAAGGTCGGGGTCCCTGCAAGAGGTGAAGGGTGAGATTTGGTTTGCACAGGGTTGGTGTGGTTGAACATTTGAATCTCCTATGGGGCCGGGATGACCGGCAAAGGGTGAAGGGTGCCCGCTAGGCCGGTCCGATCCGGCAAGGGCGGGGTGGTGAGTGCTGCCTATTCGCCGATGAGGGTCTTGGGACGGGTGGTGGCCGGGGCCATGACGCCCTGGCCGCTGGTGAGGACGGTGGACTTCAGGCCCTTGGCCTGGAGCTGCCGCTGCCGCTCGGCATCAAGGCGGGCCTGCACGGCAGGGTCCTGCGCGGTGGGGGTGGCGGGAATCTGGGGAGTGGAGACGCTGGGGGATCCGAGGCACATGGTCAGGACTCCTTTTCTGCGGGGGTGGTGCTGGGGTGGTGGAAGGAAGCGACCACCAGGTCCTCCAGAGTGGGGCCGGCCCCTTCCTTGAGGACGTCGTCCGGCACGAACCGCCGGATGATCTCCCTGCAGTGGGTCTTGTTGTTCTGCGCCCACCTGCGCAGCTCGTCCCATCCGCCCATGGCCTGGGCCGCGGCGTCGAAGGCAGCCTCCGCTTCCAGGGCTGCAATTCTCTTTTCGCTGGTCACAGATCCTCCTTCTTCGCAAGGTGGAGGAGCTCGCCGAGCGTCATTTGATTGTTGATCTCGCCTTTCCTCTGGCCTCGGATGATGTCCTCAGGGACGAACCGGGCCAGCACTTTCAGGAAGTCCGCTGGGTTGCTCCGCGCCCAGGATTCGAAAACCTGGACACCTCCCATCCGGTCGAAGGCATCCACCAAAGCGGCTTCAACCTCCAGCATTATGATACGTTTAGATATTTCCATTGGTTCCTCCAAGGGGCCGGTCTATTCCGGCAAAGGGGAAGTGAGAAGTTCAGTCCAGAATTGGACTATGAAACTCGCAGTTAGGCTGGGACGTCTCCATTTCCATGGATAGGGACGCGCACCAGCCCGGCCCGAGCGGGTCAGTGCGGGAGAAATGAATGCAGGTGCTGCAGCCCTTCGGAACGACGACGCTAAGACCGCGCCGACGAAACTCGTTCTGCAGTTCCTCCTGGTAGGCCTTGTACGGGAGACCACGTTGATAGGGCGCGCGCTCGTTTGAATCTAGGGTGCCCTTCTCGCATGCGATGGCAACCAGGAGGTCCGCGTCACTCATGGCCCGCACCTCCCTCCGGACCTCATGAGGAAGCTGCAGGTCGGGCGGGAGAGCCTTATTGAGGCATTCCGCCTGGTGGATTTTGTGATCATCCTTCACGATATTTTCCTCCTAATTGAAAATGAACGATATTCCAGCTTCTGGATGCGGTCCTCCATGTTGTGTCCCGAGAGGATGCTGGAGCAGGTCAGGGCGGCGTAGATCAGGACGCGGGCCTTATCGGGCTTCATCCGGTCGGCGGATGCTTCCGTGAACACCCAGGCGATGGCCCGCCGGCAATCCTCCTGAGACTTCAAGCGGCGCTGGGATGGCATGGGGGTCTCCTATCTTGGTCAAGTCGTGGCGGTGGTTCTAGCCGGTTCTATAGGGCAAGAAGTGGGGGTGATGGGGCAGAATTGGGTCATCCCCGGAGGGTTTGGAGACGCCTGTCAGGGAGGTTGGGGAGCATGATGGGGGGCGCGAGGGCCTGGAGGCGTGAGAAGGTGCGGGCGCCGTATCGTTCCGCGATCTCAAGAGGCGTGAGGTTCGAGGTCCAGATGATGGGTCCCTGCTGACGGAGGCGTTCATCAATCACCCGGGCCAGGACCTCGCCGGCCCAGTCCGTGCCCGTGGCGCGGTCGGCGCCGATGTCGTCCAGGATCACCATCCGGGAGGGGTCCTGGAGGGTCTGGATCCACTCCTCAACCTCGCCCTGCCGGTTCCTGCTGAAGAGGAGGGCGCGATTGGCTGCAACCTCCCCGGGCCAGTTGGTCCACGCGAACCAGGGGGATAGGGACACCTCTCCGTAAATGAGCGTGTCGAGGTTCCCACCCTTGACTATCTCCTCCATATGGGCGTCCACGCATCTTTCAGCGTTTCGCCGGATTACCGCGGCGATGGCGAATGTCTTGCCCACGCCGAACCCACCGATGAGGCCAAAACCTCTCCATGAGTTCGGGAGGAGGTCCCGAATCGCCTTGGAAACCTGGTCCCAGGTTGCGGTTAGCTCGTGGGGCGCCATGTGCACCCTGTCCATGTATGCCCGGATGAACCGCTCCCTCCGTCCGCGGAATGCGGAGATGGCCTCCTCCAGGGTGGGTGGGTGGTAGGTCTCAATTGCTTCTCTGGCGGTGGTCATGCTGGCTCCCTCCAAATTTCGGCCATTTCTTCCTCGGCGAGGGTCTCAACCTGGTGGGGCTCCATGGCGGCCAGTTGCTCGAGGTACTCCTGATCAACGGCGCTACGGTGGGAAGGAGCGCGTCCCGTTCCGCCGGCAACCTTGGGAAGGTCTGGGGTGAGGTAGCCTTCCCCCTCCAACCAGGTGCTGAGCTTGGGCATGAACTTCTCTTCGGAGGTGGCCTTCCTCAGGTTGTCGGCCCGGTTCTGGATCCGCTCTGCGGTAGTGCCGGCCTTCAGGGCACCCACATAGAGCCTTGCAGAGGTCTTGGGCGCCGGGTTCTTGGACTGCCCCCCGAAAGTGGACACCAATTTCCAGTACGCCTCCCAGGTTGGAGTGCCCTTCCCTCCATGAAGAATCTCTTCCAGGGACTCACCACCTTTAGTAACCCGCTTCTGGCGTCCGCCCACCCTGGGCGGAGAAGTGGATTCAAGTTTGGTGGTTCTGGGTTCTTCAGTTAAAGGGATTAAGGGATTAACGGATAGGCTTTCGATTGGCTTTCGATTGGGTTGACCTTCGCTTTCGATTGGGTTAACCGATGGGTTATCCGATGGGTTTATTCGAGGAGGACGACCACCCTTCGATCCATTGATTGCGTACGCTTCCCGCAATGCTTCAGCCTCAACCCGCATTTCGTGGCCGATCGTGAACCCAGCCAAGAATGGAACCGTGGCGCTATCCCGCGCAGTCCCTCTATTCATACCGCGGGAGAGGCCGGACAAGAACTGTGATAAGTCCTCGTCACCATCAAGGCTGGCGAATCCGGCGTTGAAATCGTCCAGATTCAAGCGCAGGTTCCAAGTCCTGGAGATCGCCATGTCAACGCCTCCTCTGGATGGGGACCAGGCCGCCTGTCCTTCGGCGAGGCTGCGGGGTGACCTTGGACGGAGGAATGGGCATGGCGTCGTTGCCGTACATCTCGGCAAAGATCCGAACCGAGGCCTCAGGATCCGCACCATGTTCCGGGTTGGCCTCCAGGAGTGGCCAAAGGGCAGGGTGATCGAGGGGGTTCACAAAACCCTTCCCGAACGCTTGGTTAAGGCTCAGGACGATATCGTGAGCGTCCCGTTTTGAATTCATCCTAGGCCCCCGCCGCGACCAGGTGGGCCGTCTCTTCCATCCAGGCTTTGTGGGCCTGGTGGACGTGCTTCATCCAGGTATCCGTGGAGACCAGACGGTCGTGGGGCTCGTTCTCCCAGATGGAGAGGGCGGCGCGCTCCCAGTTCTGGAGCCAGAGTTCGAAGTCGTTCTCCACCTCGTCCGCGGCCGCATTGACCATCGGCCGGATGACCTCGAAGACTTCTCTCCCCCTCGCACGGCCAACCTCCTTGATGCTGTTGAGCAGATCCTGGGACGTGCCTTCGGCAGTGAATTGGTGAAACGCGTTGACGGCCATTGCGGCCTCCGAATTAAATTCGCTAGGATTTGGCCCAGCGGTAGGTTGGGATACGTCGATCCCAGTGCACGGCCTGGAACCGGGAGTTTCGAACGGGGCATGTAGAACCCCTGCCCGTATTCGCCCCTGAGGGCTGTTGTATTTCGGGCACTCCCGGCATTGATGCCGTGGTGCCGCTTGTCGTGGTCCTGACTGTCGAGGGCGGTTCCCCGCTACATGGAGGTTCGAAGCTCCGAATCCCAAGTTACGGCTGAAAACAGGTGAATGCAATGCCTTATTTTCGCGCCCCGCAGCGCGTCCGAACCGACTCTCCATCACGCAGCCCAGGGGCCTTGGGGGAGGTGCGTAAGGCAGGCAGTCATGTCAGAAACCAGGATGAGCCTGCGAGCTCTCACCTTAACGAAGCGGAGTTTCCCCGACTTCATGAGGTCGTAGAGCATGCTCTTGCTTAAACTCGTTGCTTCGGCGGCTTCTGAAACGGAAAGGCTCAGCCTTGGGACCTGTGGCAGGAGTGCAGGGGCCTGAGGGATTGCGAGTGTCTTGAGCTTCGGCATGGGTCATCCTCCGTGCACTTCCACTCATGGGTGGTTGTGTAAGGAAAAGAATCAGCCCAGGACGAGCGCGGGGAAAGGCATGGCACAGGGCAAAGAACGGCCCTTAGTCATCCTTTGGGAGTGCGCTTCTTGTGGAAGATCCCCCATTCATCCTGCTTGGGTAGGTGCCCAGTAGCTGCCCAATGTGCTTTCTTGGCAAGGAGGAGCCCATCCTCCTTGGACCTCATTTCCTTCGTCGCCAAATTGATAGATCGGCTGATTAGCCACTTTTGGGGTGTCGTGGTGGCCTTTGGAAGGGGCATGTCAACGTACCCTTCAGCACGGCTTGCAGCCATTTGTAGGGCACTTCGAAGCATGTCAATAGCTGTCGGTTCACTACTCTTCCAGAATATATCCGGCTCAACAACGCCTTCCTCGTGCTGTTGTTCTATTCCAGAAAGCCAAGTTCCCAGGTCATCTTGGAGTCTCTCTGGGAATTGCGGATCGCCTAAGAGGTTTACCAGGGCTTCAGCATGGGTTCTTATCTTGACCGCAAAACGCTTTTCAAACTTCGCCGTCGTATCTCGATCCGAAGACGCAATGCGGTTTGTGTAATGCCGGACCATTTGGTCAAGGGATCTTGATAAAGAAATCGTCTTCAGTGATTCCGAAATCAACTTCGCCTTTGCTTGAGCGTCCAATTTCGCCAAACTCCCGTCCTCAAGACGAGGGGTCATTTCCGCACCGAGCAACTCAAACGCCTCCTTTTTGAAACGAGTTAGGCGCGTCTCGAATGGGTCAATAGTATTCGCCGTTCCCATTGCACCTCCCGTCGGTGCTTCCCGCAAAGGAGACGCGGCAACTGGTGCGGGAACCAGCGTTCGGGCCGTCGCCCTAGCCGCGTCATGCCAAGTGTAGCGCCGTCGCCTGCTGTCAACCTGTCCCGACAACTTTCAAAGGAATGACTTTCGCGGTGTCCATGAGGCCCAGCTTGGGCATGAGGGCTCGAACGGACTCTGCAAGGGCGGTAGGGGCCAAGTGCCCGTAATGCTTCTCAACCATCCGGGTATCCGTGTGCCCCAACTGGGCCGCCACGTAAGCCAGAGGGCAGCCGGCGTTCACCAGCATGGAGGCATAGGAATGGCGCAGCTCATGGAAGCCTAGAGGATCCAGGCCCGAGGTGGTGCACGCATCGGCCATGAACCGGCTCTGGTCACCATGGCCCCAGGCGGTGCCCACGTCCTGCCGCTTCCGGCGCGCAACCTTGGCCCGCTGGAAGATTAGTTCAACAGCGGAGCGGCCGGCGACGATCTCCTGGAAGAAGGCCTGGCCCTCATCGGTCAGAACCACCCGGCGGGGCTTTCCTTCCCCGGTGCCCTTGCCGATCAGGAAGAGCGTTCCGCCGGTGGCATCGAAATCCTGAACGGTGGCGCCGGCCAACTCGCCGTATCGGCCGCCGGTGTAGAGGGCGCCCTTGACCAGACTCCGGAAGTCCACCGGGCAGGCGTTGACCAGGCGCACCTGATCTTCAACGCTCAGGAAACGCACCCGGGCCTTGGTGGTCCCGCGGTAGGGCTTGGCTTCGCGCCATGCCTCCCCGGTGCAGGTGACGCGGCGGCGGTCCAAGGCGTGATTCAGGGCGGCCTTCAGGATCGTCAAGACGCGGTTGGCTGAATCCCGGCGGGCCCGCTTCTCATCGTCCGTGGCGGGCGGGGCAGGGGGCAGCGGAACGGGCTTGGGTTCCTTGGGCGTCTTGAAATTCCGAGGCTTCGCTGGGGCCTTGCGCGGGCGGATCCGCCGGGCGGAATCGGCCATCTCGGCAAGCCATGTCTCCAGTCGGCGGCGGGTGAGCTTCGTCACTTCCAGCTCCCCCAGCTTGGGATAGATCCAGAGGGCGGCCCGGGCTTCATCACGCTTGAGGCCCTTCACGCCCCGCCGCTTCCCGTCTTCGAAGTAGGCTTTGAGGGCATCGGTCACGGTGTAGGGGCCCACGTGGGCAGGCTCCCCGCCGGCAACCCGGGCGGCCTCGCTGGCGCAGTCCTTGAACCACACATCGGCGGCGTCCTGGGCTTGCTTGAAGTCCAGGACGGTGGCCCCGTCTGCGTCCCGATAATCATCTGCGGTGCCCATGGCCTTCATCTTGAAGGAGCGGGATTCAGGCAGGTAGAGCCGCGCGCGCCAAGTCCCTGCGCCCTTCTTGGGCTTGTGGTAACCGATCGCCTGGTTTGGCGCCACCACGAGCCAGTAGGGATTGGATGGTGAAGCCTTCAGCGATGCCCGGCCGGACCTGCTGCCCAGGTTTCCATCTCGAACGGTCCTGGTCATGACTGCCATTCCCCCACAGTAAAACCACAGTAAAAACATACCCCGGGAAGCGCATGGAGGCAAGTGGAGAGAAAACGTCCTATTTGCAGGCAGTTCAAGGGTATCCCGTGTCCATAGCCTTCCACGGGTGAGGCGCCAATGGCCTCTCTAGGCCCTCTCACGGCGTTAACAGGGGTTCGATTCCCCTTGGGGCTACCAGCAAACACCCTCGAGAATTCGAGGGTGTTCTTGTATCTGATCGGCATCCGGTTTTGCTCGACCCCGTCCGACCGGGTTCTTCGTTGCACGGGGATTCTAGGGTCGTAGGGCTTCCAGGCCTTGCCGGGAAGTCGCTGTGGATCAAGCCTGAGGCCGCGGGGCCCGGCGCAGGTCGGCGGTCAGTCGAACAATGCCCTCATTACCTCCTCCCGGCTCTGGCTCCGTGCCTGGGCCACCTCGTCCAGGATGCCGGCCAGGGTTCCAACCTTGAGCGGATCGTGCCTGGGAATGGTCAGGTGGTGCTGCGGAGGGCCCGGGCATGTCACCCGAACGTGGCTGCCGGTGGCCCGGGTTTCGTGGTAGTCCAGGCGCCGGAGGGCCTTGATTAGGTCGGCCCCGGAAAGGTCCCGGGGAAGGCGGGTCATACGGCCACCAGGTAGTCCTTCACCAGGTGCAGGCGGATCATCAAGGGGGCCTCGTCCTCGTCGAAATGGCAGAGCACCGCGTCCCGCACGGCCACCTTGAGGGCCTCCAGGTCGTCGGCTTGGGTCAGGATGCTCGCCCCCAGCGCGCGGGCGCATAACCCGCCCTCCGGGTCCTCGGTCACTTCGAAGATGATCTCCTTGATTCGGTCGGCCATGGGGCAGCTCCGGGATCATTATGAGGCATGATTTGCAGCCTGCCACGCCTGGGCCATACCCTCTCCTACTTCGGGAGGCAATCCGTTTGGCACATGGGCGTCCACGGCAACGGCAGTACGCCGATGCTATCTGCACCGCAATGAGGGCAAATGAACGCCAAAGGCCGGTTGGTCCCGTTCAAGGGCAGGCGATGCAACCGCTTGAGGTCAGGGGTCGCCCTGAGGCTCGGAACGGCTTCGGCGGGGAGTGGAACGACTGCCCAGGGGCGGTTGGCGTTTCTCGGGAACCCGAAGGAAACGTGGATGGTCCCTCCATCGGCGGCATGGAGGATCACCTGGGGCTCCAGGGCACTGCGAAGGGAGGAGGCCATCTCAGCCCCAAGGATCTTGTTCCGGACCAGGATTCGGGAGTTCTGTTTCCGGCACGACGGACACCGCCAACAAACCATCGGTTTCCTGCGGCGATGCCCTGACTGAAGCCAGCCCTGGATCTGTTCATGGAACCCGGCAGCGGCAAGCTGGGAAGGGTAGTCGCCAAGATCGGTGATCTCGGACATCGAGGACGGGTCAAGCCGGCTGATGCACGTGCAGATCAAGCATCGGCCGCTCCAGGGGTGGAGGCCCTGGCAAGGTCTCCAGGTTCGGGGGGAGGACAGAACGTGCATGGCATCCAGTTCGATCCAGGGCATGGAGGTCCTTACCGCTTTCTCCCGGTCGACCGCATGGCTCACCCTAACTTCAATGCCCAGAATGGGACGGCCTTCGTGCAGAAGCATCACGTCGGGTCGCAGCCCATCCGGTGTGGCGCGCTCCACTGCAACTTCATCAAAGGCAAGGTCGGCCAGGGAGAACCATGCTTCGCGTGGACAACGCCAGGAATCCGAAATGCCATCGGCATGCAAGGGCCCGGCGCAAGGCGCGAGAATCCGGGGCGCCCATGCCCGGCGCCCATTCAACATCCTGCCGAGCATCTGGGCGATGCGGTTCTTGACGCCCTGATGCAAGGCGGTTTCAGGGGAACAATAACCATCGCATTTGTGGGCAAAGTGAGGGGAACGGATGGCCCCCCGGCGAAGCACAAGCGGACGTGCGCAGCCAGGGCAGCGGTACTCGACGTCGCGACGGGCATCACGCGCACGCACCAGGCGGCCATTCGGGGCCTCACCTGCCGGGACCTTGAAGAAGGAGGACGTTGGAGCCTGGCCCTTTTCGCCCATGGATGAATCGAGGTCGGCTTCCATCATGTTTTCCAGAACGAGGCCGGGACCGGCTCTGTCTTGGATGAAGGGCAGGGCGCCGGGGTTCCAGCACTCCAACAGGGCATGAGGCCTATCAATGGCGGGTTGCGGAAAAAACCGTCACTTCCGCCGGAGCATGGTGCAGAATGGATTCACCGCATTCAACCTGTTTTTTCCCGGAGCGCCCCATGCACCCTGGCCGATGGCTGTTGCCAGCCCCACTCCTTCTCTGCCTTGCCTGCGGAGGCGGCGGATCCTCGGCGCCGGCGCCGGTGCCGGTGGCCAGCCCATCCATGCTGCCGCCCACCGTGGATGCGGCCTCGGGTTCGATCACCATCCAGTGGCTTGCGCCCTCCGGGAGCATCGACGGCTTCGACCTGGAGGCCCGGTATGGCGCCGAGGCCTATCAGAAGCTCAACACGAGCCTCCTTCCGGCCGGCACGCTCACCTATTCGCTCACCCTTCCGGCGTCCGTGGCCGAAACCACGGACTGCGCATTCCGGGCGAAGGCCCGCCGTGGGACCGAGGCCAGCCCCTATTCCAACGAAGTCACCTATCACAAGCCCCTTCTTGCCGCTGGGCAACCGGCCGCATCGTACGACTGGGCCAAGGCCGGCATGGTCCTCTCCTGGTCCAGCCCGTCCACCCAAGCGAACGGCTTCATCGTCAAGCGGGCCGAGTGCACCAATGGGGGCAGCCTCCTGGGGGACTGGGTCGCCCTCCAGACGGTCGCTTCCAGTGCGACGACCTGGCTGGACGTATCCGCCCGCCTCGGCACCTTCTACGTCTACCGGATCACCAACGTCAAGGGCGCAGAGGCCAGCGCGGACGGCCTGCCGTCGGCGGTGGTCTCCACCCAGGTACCCTCGCCCACCCAGCTGGTGGCGGTCTTCGATGCGGCCCAGGGGGGGGTGAACCTCACCTGGGGCAATTCCTTCTCGTATGGGGACGGTTTGCTGCTTGAGCGCGCTCCCGCCGATTATGGCGGCAACGCCGTCGGCGCCTGGGCGGCTCTGGCCACGCCTGCCGCGGGCGCCGCGGCCTTCCTGGACACCCAGGTGCAGGAAGCCCAGAATTACCTCTACCGCATCAGCAATGTCCGAAGTTCAGTGGACAGCCTGCCCCTGACCATCCAGGCCTGCGTCACCGTGCCTCCGGGCATGCCCACGGGTCTCACGGCGACCTTCAACCTCAGCCAGGGCGCGCCTTCGCTCACCTGGGTCTCCAATACGACGCGCGCCACGGGCGTGCGGGTGGAACGCGCGGAAGCGGGCGCATCCGGCCTGCCGTCCACGCCCTGGGTCAGTCTTCCGGTCCCCGCCGGGGTCATCACCTCCTTCACGGATTCCGGCGCCCAGGAATTCACGCGGTACGTCTACCGGGTCACCAACGGCTTCGGCGCAACCTGGGGCACGGCCAGCGCCATCTCGCCCAGCGTGGTCACGCCGTTGGCCGCGCCCACCCAGGTCGTGGCCACCTTCGACGCGGTCGCCAACAAGATGAACGTCGCCTGGGTGTCCAACACCACCAAGGCGGATCACGTGCAGGTGGAGCGGGTGGCGGCGGACGCCAATGGCCTGCCCGCCAGCACCTGGAGCTCCCTGACCTCCTACGGAGCCACCACCGGCTACACGGACCTTTACACCAGCGAGCTGACCTCGTACCTCTACCGCGTCACCAACCTGGCCGCAGGCGTTCCCAGCGCGGCTTCCGCGCCTTCGGCGCCCATCCGGACCCCCCTGGCCCTTCCCAGCTATCTTGACGCCTATGCATCCTCCAATGGGTCGGTCCAGGTGAGCTGGTCGGCCTCCTCTGCGAACAACTGCATCTACCTCCTGGGCCGGGCCGAGGCCGATGCGTCCGGGACCCCCACCAGCGCCTGGTCCTCCCTGACGTTGCCTGCTGGCCGCTCGTACGGCTACCAGGACACCGCGGTCACGGAGGGGAAGGCCTACGTGTACCACCTGGCCATTTCCCTCGATGGCTACACGACCCCCTTCCTCCGGACGACACGGCCGGTCCAGGTGCCCGTGTCGGCTCCAGTCCAGGTCCAGGCGACGCCCAAAGTCGCGGGCGTCGACCTAGCCTGGGTGAACAAGAGCACCACGGCCACGCAGATCGTCATCCGCCGCTCCGATAACCAGTCCACCCTGGACGTAGCCAGCCTTCCGCCCGGCACCACCTCGTATTCGGACACCGATCTTCAATTGGGCACGTACGCCTACCGGGTGGTGGCGAAGGTGGGCACGACGGAGACCGCGAGCAGTGAGGTCAAGGCCACCACCCTGAACCCCCCTGATGCCCTGGCACTCACCGCCACCACCCTTTCGGTGCTCCACGCCGATGACGCGGCCCTGTTGCCGACGGGCGCCTGGGCGTTCGCGGGGCAGAGCCCCTTCGGCATGCTGGCGAACCCCGGCGACCCGTGGGCGGCCTTCTACCCCGACACCGCCTCCCTGCTGAACGCCTCCCTGGTCCAGACCGATGCCTCCGGGCACCCGCATTCGGTCTACCTGATCCCCAGCACCACCGTGCCCACCCAGACCGTTGTCCGGCACCTCTGGCATGATGGGTCCGCCTGGCAGACCGAGGACCTGTGGGAGGGTACAATCCCGCGCTCCTACAGCGTGCAGAGCTTCCATTACACCCTTGATCAGGGCGGCCGGCCCCAGGTCCTGCTGAACACCAGCACCTCCTACTACCCCACGGTGGGCGCCATGCGGCACCTCCATTACAACGGAAGCGCATGGGTGTGCGATTCCCTAGCGGGCGCGGCGAACTCCACCCTTTCCATCTCCGGCTTCAGTCTGAGCCTCGACGCCGCCGACCAGCCCCACCTCCTGTTCCTCATCGATACTGCCGCGGTGGAATTCCTGCCCAGCGGCCCCGGCACCTGGACGTCCGCGACCCTGACTTCCGAACCCCTCGGAACCGGTTCCTCGTCCTACGTCCAGGGCGTCTGGGCGGATGCGGACAACGGGTGGCTTTTCTACACGCCGGTTCTCTCCAATTCCTATTCCAGGACCTCCCTGAAGGCCCGACAGAAGATCGCCGGTGTCTGGCAGGCTCCCCAGACGCTCATTTCGAGCGTCTCCGCATACTCCGCGGAAACGTCCATCAGGATCTGCACCACGCCTTCACGGTCCAAGGTCCTGGCCGGAATGGCCACGAGCGCGGGACTCAAGGTCTACCACCAGGCCGCGGGCGCGTGGCACGAAACCCTCGTCAACACCCCGAGTGTTTCCGTGTCCTGGTTCCGCCTGGGCCTGGACGGCGCGGGCCTCCTCCATGTGCTGGTTCCGGCCTCGGGTGGTACAGTCACCTACGCGGATTACCACCAGTAGCCCACCTTCGAACGTGTTCCTGGGGCCGGCCAATCGCCGGCCCCAGCCCATTCTGCCTTTCTTTGCCGATCCTCCCCGGAAAACGCGCGTTCACGACCTGGCTGACACGCGTTCAACCCGAAGATCCAGGTGATCTGTCATCCTGCGACCGGGCCTAGATCAGCCTGTCCTGGGCGAGCCGCTCGATGATCTTCGCCACCACCTCCCGGGAATCCATGCCGATGGCGGATTCCCCGGAATAGATGGCGCCCGGGGGCCCGAAGCTGGCGGCGCTCCATTCCAGGGAGACCATGGCCTTCCAGACGTCCTGTCCATCCCCCGAGGCCTTGAGGCCCAGCCTGAACCGGGCCGACGCCTTGCCTGCGCTGCGTCCGGTTTCGACCATCTGGAGGGTCATGAAGAAGGCCGGTTTGAAACCCGCCTGGATGGCCGCATCGCCGGGGGTGGGCAGGGCGGGGGCCACGGTGGGTTTGCCGTCGCCCAGGGGGAGGGTCGCGTAGGGAACGGAGAGGGTTCCGCCTCCTGCGCCGGGCTGGGCCGGTTTCACGACGAGCACGGCCGCCCGGATGTTCCGGGCCTCCAAGGCGGCCTCCAGGCTACCCTTCAGCCCTTCGAAGAAGGGTGCGTCGATGCTGCGCGCGCAGCTCGCCAGGACACAGAGATCGCTGACCTTGCATTCGTAGCTGGGGCGCACGCTGGATTCGATGTTCACGCTCGCGCACCCGGTGAGGGCGGCGAGGCCGAGGCAGAGGGGGATCCGATGCAGGTTCTTCATGGGCATAGTCCAGTCTCAGGGTTGGGTCAGAGGAGGTGGTCCGCTTCCAGTTCCGCCTGGAGGGCGGTGGCGAAAACCCGCGCCACGTCCTCCGCCGGCCCGAAGGGCGAGTGCTGCTTCGAGTCATGGGCAGTCAGGGACCTGGACCAGAGCACGTCGGGCGAGCCGGAAGCCCGCAGGGCGATTTCGAAGGTGGCCTCGAGGCGCATGGGGGCCGTCTTCTCCTGCCATGGGAGCCTCTTCGCCTTCCGCAGGGTGCCCGAGCCTTCCCACACCGTGAGGACAAACCTGGCCTTGGTGGACGCCACCTGCGCGGCCAGCGCCTTCTCCTCATCCAGGGCGAGCGGGTTCTGGCGGAAGAAGGTGAACTGGATCTTCCTGTCCTCCAGGCCGAACGCCAGGGAATTCTGCACGGCCGTCAGGAACGTGTCGGGCATCTCGCTTCCGGAGCCGAGCACGATCACCACGGGCGTGATCCGGCCGATGGTCGCCGGGGCGGGGCGGGCGGCCTCCGGGGCCTTGACCTTGCCCTCCAGGCGCGCGAGGCATTCGACGAACCCGAATTGCCGGGCCAGGTCCGCGGGCCGGACGCCCTTGGCATCCGCCAGGGAAGGGTCGGCCTTGCCGTCCATGAGGATGGCGATCCCGCTCTCGAAGCCGTAATAGGCGGCCACCGTGAGGGCCCGCGCGCCGGGGGCGAAGGAACGGTACGGCTGGGTGGCGGCGATGTTGGGATCGGCCCCCTTGGCCAGCAGCCAGCGCATCGCCGTATCCTGCTGGTAGAACGTGGCCCAGAGCAGGGGCGTCCAGCCCCATCGGTCCAGGGCGTTCACATCCTTCCCGGCTTCCGCCAGGGCGATCAGCCTCGGCAGGTCACCGGCGATGGCGGCCCTGGAAACCTCGGAGTCGGCCCCCAGGGAGCCCCCCGCCAGGGAAAGGCACAGAAGGGTTGCGAGCGGAACGCGCATGGGCAAATCCAGAGAGGAACGCTGTTGACGGATGGTCAGCAGTGTACTCCGTGCGAGGCGGCCTCGCAACGCGCGGCCCGTGGCGCCCTCAGGGCCGTGGGGTGGTTCCGGACGATTGCCGCCCGCCCTGCTCCAGGAAGTCGCCCAGGCGCCCGCCCTTCTCCAACGCCTGGCGGAGACCGCCGAACCAGCGAACGTCGTCCGCCTCCCGTTTCAGGGAGGCCAGGAGGAACGCCGCCCCGCAGAGGAGGGCGGCGATCCCCATCAGCGCGACGGCTTCCAGCCCGTTGCCCAGGGCTTCGGACACGTCGGGGTAAAGGTGCTCCGCGGCGGCCCAGCAGGCCATCAGGACGATTCCCGCGAGGGAGGCCCAGGCGGCGCGGTCGTGGAAGGGCCGGATGTCCTGGCGGTAGGCCAGGTCCTGCACCCTGGAGACGGACGCGAGGAAGGCTTCCCGGCTCAGGGTTCCGGCGTCGCAGTCCTTCTCCAGGCGCTCCAGTTCGGCCATGACCACGCTGGTTTTCCCTTTCCGCTGAAGGCGATGGAGGCTCATGGAGAACTCCGTGGGTTGGGGGAACGAAAGGTCCTACTTGCCGTCTTTCCCGGGCCGCCCGCCGCCCAGGACCTTGTAGAGGGTCACCAGGTTGCCGGCGCGGGCCCTGCGGAGGGCGATGAGGCCCTGCTGGGCCCCGTAGAGGGAGCGCTGGGCGTCCAGGACGCCCAGGTAGCCGTCGGCGCCCGCCTCGAACCGCAGGGTGGCCAGCTTGAAGGTGCGCTCCAGGGCCTTGGTGAGGGCTTCCTGGGCGGCAAGCTGCTCGCCGAGGGTGCCCCGCTGGACCAGGGTGTCGGCCACCTCCCGGAAGGCCACCTGGATGGCCTTCTCGTACTGGGCCACGCTGATGTCGCGCTCGGCCTTGGCCACGCTCAGGCCCGCGAAGGTGGCGCCCGTGTTGAACAGGGGCAGGACCACCTGGGGGGTGAAGGACCAGGTTTCCGAACCGGACTTGAACAGCGCCGAAAGCTCGTTGCCCATGGTGCCGAACCCGGTGGTGAGGGAGATGCGCGGGAAGAAGGCCGCGCGGGCGGCGCCAATGTTGGCGTTGCTGGCCTTTAGGAGGTTCTCGGCCATGAGGATGTCCGGGCGGCGCATCAGGGCCTCGGAGGGGAGGCCGGGGGTGAAGTCCCGCAGCGGCGCCAGGCCGTCCAGCCCCTCGGGAAGCCATTCCGCGGGCACGGGGGCGCCCGCCAGGAGCGTGAGCGCGTTCTCGTCCAGGGCCACCATGCGCGTGTAGGCCGCCACATCCGCCCGGGCCGTTTCCATGCCCACTTCGGCGCGGCGCGCGTCGAGTTCCGAGGCGATGCCCGCCTCGAAGCGGCGCTGGATGAGCGTGTGGGTCGCCTCCTGGCTGGCGAGGGTCCCCTTGGCGAGCCGGAGCCCGTCCCGGTCCGCGGCCAGGGTCACGTAGGCGTTGGCCACTTCGGCCAGGAGCGCGATGCGGGCCCCGGCCTGGGCCTGCTCGGAGGCGAAGTACTGCTCCAGGGCCCGGTTCTTGAGGCTGCGGACGCGGCCGAAGAGGTCCAGCTCCCAGGCGGTGACGCCCACCGTGGCGCTGTCCTGCTCGGCGATCATGGCCTGGCCCGTGGAGGACACGCTGGCGGGAATGCGCTGGCGGTTGCCCACGGCGGAGGCGTTGATGGAGGGCAGCAGCTCGGCCCGCTGGATGCGGTAGGCGGCCCGCACCTTCTCGGTGGTCAGGGTGGCCACGCGCAGGTCGCGGTTCTGGGCCAGCGCGAGGTCGAGGACCTTCCTCAGGCGCTCGTCCACGTAGAAGTCCCGCCAGGCAACGTCGGCGGCCGTGTTGGTGGCCCCCGCCGGGGCTTTGGAGGCCTCCGGCCACTGGTCGGCGGTGGGGCGGGGCGGCACCTTGTACCGGGGCGCCATGGACATGCAGCCGCCCATGGCCGCGAGCATGAGGAGGGAAAGGCCTTGGGTCGGTTTCATCACTGTGCCTCTCCGGTGGACCCGGTCGACGGGCGCTTTTTCGCGAACAGTTGGCTGACCAGGATGAAGGCCAGGGGAATGTAGAACACCGCGATGACGGTGGAGGTGATCATGCCGCCGATGACGCCGGTGCCGATGGCGTTCTGGGCGGCGGCGCCGGCGCCGCGGGTGATGGCCATGGGCAGCACGCCGAAGGTGAACGCCAGGCTGGTCATGAGGATGGGGCGAAGGCGCAGGCGCGAGGCCTCAACCGCCGCTTCCAGGAGACCCACCCCCTGGGCCATCTGCTCCTGGGCGAACTGCACGATGAGGATGGCGTTCTTGGCGGCCAGGCCCAGGGTGGTCAGCAGGCCGATCTGGAAGTAGACGTCGCTGGAAAGCCCCCGCGACCACGTGGCCAGCACGGCGCCCATGACGCCCAGGGGCAGGATGAGCAGGATCGAGAAGGGAATCGTCCAGCTCTCATAGAGCGCGGCCAGGCACAGGAAGATGACCAGCACCGACACCGCATACAGGGCCGGGGCCTGGGAACCCGCCTGGCGCTCCTGGAAGGAGAGGCCGGTCCATTCGAACCCGATGCCCGGGGGCAGCTGGGAGGCGAGGCTCTCCATGGCCAGCATGGCTTCGCCGGTGCTCTTGCCCTTGGCGGGTTCACCAAGGACTTCGATGGAGGGGAAGCCGTTGTAGCGCTGGAGGTTGGGCGAGCCGTACGACCACTTGCCCGTGGAGAAGGAGGAGAACGGCACCATGCTGCCGCTACGGCTGGGGACGTAGAGCTTGTTCAGGTCCTCCAACTGGCTGCGGAAGGGCGCGTCGGCCTGCATGTAGACGCGCTTGACCCGGCCGCGGTTGATGAAGTCGTTCACGTAGGAACCGCCCCAGGCGCTGGCGAGGGTGTCGCTGATGGCCGGCAGGGGCACGCCCAGGGCTCCGGCGCGGTCCTGATTGACGCTGACGTTGTATTCCGGCTGGTCGTCCAGGCCGTTGGGGCGCACGGCCTTGAGGGCCGGGTCCTTGGCGGCGAGGCCCAGCAGCTGGTTCCGGGCCGCCATGAGTTTCTCGTGGCCCACGCCGGCGCGGTCCTGCAGCTGGAAGTCGAAGCCGGTGGCGTTGCCCAGTTCGAGGATGGCCGGGGGGGCGAAGGCGAAGACCATGGCGTCCCGGCGGGGGCCGAAGGCGCGCATGGCGCGGCCGACCACGGCATCGGCCTTGAGGTCGGGGCGGTCGCGCAGGTGCCAGTCCTTGAGCTTGACGAAGGCCATGCCGTTGTTCTGGCCGCGGCCCGCCACGCTGTAGCCGGCCACGGTCATGCAGGAGGCCACGGCCTCCTTCTGGTCCACCAGGAAATGCTGCTGGACCTCCTTCATGATCTTCTGGGTCTGTTCCATGGTGGAGCCCGCGGGGAGCTGGATCATGGTCATGAGGATGCCCTGGTCCTCCTCGGGCAGGAACGCGGTGGGCATCCGCATGAAGAGCAGGCCCGTGCCGGCGACGATCAGGCCGTAGACGACGATGTAGCGCACGCGCTTGGCCAGCACCCGTCCCAGCTGCGCGACGAAGTAGTCGTTGAGCCGGTTATAGGTCTTGTCGAACCAGAGGAAGAAGGGGCGCGTGACCTTCCAGCCGGTTTCGGCGGCCTCGTGGCCCTTGGCGACGGGCTTCAGGAAGCTCACGCACAGCGACGGCGTGAGCACCAGGGCCACCACCACCGACAGCATCATGGCGGTGATCAGCGTGAAGGAGAACTGCCGGAAGATGATGCCCGTGGACCCGCCGAAGAAGGCCATGGGCCCGAACACCGCCGAGAGCACCAGGCCGATGCCCACCAGGGCGCCGGTGATCTGGCCCATGGACTTCCGGGTGGCCTCCAGGGGGGACAGGCCCTCCTCGTGCATGATGCGCTCGACGTTCTCCACCACCACGATGGCGTCGTCCACCAGGAGGCCGATGGCCAGCACCATGGCGAACATGGTGAGCATGTTGATGGACATGCCCGCGTACTGCAGCACCGCGAAGGTGCCCAGGAGCACCACGGGGACGGCGATGGTGGGGATCAGGGTGGCGCGGAAGTTCCCCAGGAAGAGCAGCATGACCAGGAAGACCAGGACCACCGCTTCGATGAGCGTCTTCACCACCTCGTTGATGGCCACGGACACGAAGGGCGTGGTCTCGTACGGGTACTCGGCCCTCACCCCGTCGGGGAAGTAGGGGGCCAGGGTGTCCATCTTGGCCTTGATGAGCTTGGACGTGTCCAGGGCGTTGGCGCCCGAGGCCAGGCGGATCAGCATGCCCGCCGCGGGCTGGCCGTTGAGCCGGGTGTCGCTCTCATAGGATTCGGTGCCCAGCTCCGTGCGGGCCACGTCCCGCAGGCGGATGGTGGAGCCGTCCGGGTTGATGCGCAGGGGGATGGCGCCGAACTGCTCGGGGGTCTGGAGGAGTTCCTGCACGTTCACGGTGACGTTGAGTTGCTGGCCCTTCATGGCCGGGAGGCCTCCGGCCTGGCCCGCCGAGATCTGGGCGTTGTAGGCCTTCACGGCCTGGCGCACGTCGTCGGGGGTGATCTTGTAGCCCACCATGCGGTCCGGGTTGAGCCAGATACGCATGGCGTACTGGGTGCCGAAGGAGGACACCTCGCCCACGCCCTCCACGCGGCTCAACACGTTCTCGATGTTCGAGGCCATGTAGTCCCGCAGGTCGTCGGCGTTCATGGCACCGTTGGAGGAGGTGATGGAGACGATCATGAAGATGTTCTTGGTGGACTTGGACACCGTGATGCCCATCTGCTGGACCACCTGGGGCATGAGGGGCTTGGCCAGCTCGAGCTTGTTCTGGACCTTGGCCCAGGCGGCGTCGGGGTCGGTGCCGGGCTGGAAGGTCAGGGTCACGCTGCCGTGGCCCGCCGAGTCGCTGCTGGCCGACATGTAGAGCAGCCGGTCCAGGCCCGTCATCTTCTGCTCGATGATCTGGGTGACGGTGTTCTCCACCGTCTTGGCGGAGGCGCCGGGGTAGAAGGCGTCCACCGAAATGGCCGGCGGCGCCACGGGGGGATACTGGGACACCGGCAGGGTCTTGATGGCCAGGAGGCCGGCCAGCATCATGACGATGGCCACCACCCAGGCGAAAATGGGCCGGTCGATGAAGAAATTGACCATGGTTCCGGCTCCCTTACTTCGACGCTGCGGTGAAGGGCACGACCTTGACGGCCATGCCCGGCCTGATCTTCTGCAGGCCCTCGAGGATCAGGCGGTCGCCTGCCCCCAGGCCCTCCAGCACCAGCCATTTGGCGCCCACGGCCCGGTCCACCTTGAGGGTGCGCTGCTGGACCTTGCCGGCGGCGTCCACCACCATGGCGATGGCGTTGCCCTTGGGGTCGCGCGTCACGCCCTGCTGGGGTGCGAGGATGGCCTGTTCGGCCACGCCCTCCTCCACGATGGCCCGCACGTACATGCCCGGCAGCAGGACCTGCCCGGGGTTGGGGAAGACCATGCGGAGCACCTGGGACCCGGTGGAGGGATCCACCGTCGCGTCCGAGAACTTCAGGACGCCCGTCTTGGGGTAGGGGGTGCCGTCCTCCAGGAGGAGCTTGACCTTGGCCTGTTCGCTTGAGCCGCCCTTGATGCGCCGGGTTTCCAGGTTCCGGCGCATGGCCATGAGGATGGCGCTGGACTGGGGGGAGTCCACGAAGACTTGGTCCAGCTGCTGGATGGTGGTGAAGGCCGGGCCCTGGTAGGCCGTGGCCAGGGCGCCAGGGGTGACGGCGGACCTGCCGGTGCGCCCGGAGATGGGGGCCGTGACGCGGGTGTAGCGCAGGTTGATGCGGGCGGCCTCCACCGCGGCCTTCCCGGCCAGCACTTCGGCCTCGGCCTGCTTGTGGGCGGCGGCGGCGTCCTCGTAGTCCTGCTGGCCCACGGCGTTGGACGCGACCAGTTCCTTGAAGCGCTCGGCCCGCTTGCGGGCCGCGGGCAGGTTGGCTTCGGCCCGGGCCAGGGCGGCCGAGGCGGTATCCAAGGCGGCCTGGTAGGGGCCCGGATCGATCTGGTAGAGGAGGTCGCCGGCCTTCACCAGGCCGCCCTCCGTGAAGACCTGCTTCTGGATGATGCCGCTCACCTGGGGGTGCACCTCGGCCACCAGGAGGGCGGAGACCCGCCCGGGCAGTTCCGAGGTGAGCACGGCCCGCTCGGGCGCGAGGGTCACCACCGCCACTTCAGGGGTGGCGGCGGGCCGGGCTTCCTTGGAGCATCCCGTCGCCAGGAACCCCGCCAGGGCGGCGCAGGAAAGGAGGACCGCTTGGTTTCGGATGGATCTAGGCATGGATGGGCTCCTTGGGCTTGCCGGGGGCGGGGTCGAGGGGGAAAGATCCGGGGGCGCCGAGCCCCCTGCATGCGAAATCCGTCAGCCGGTCCGCCATCCCCTCCAGGGAGAGGGTGGTGTCAGCGGCCGGCCAGACGAGTTTGTGAAGTTCTCCGTGAAGGGAATGGGCCATGCACATCCCCTGCAGGGTGATGCCCCAGAAGGCCAGCTCGGGCTCGGTCAGGTCCGGGCGGAGCGCCAGGAGGCAGGCCCGGATCTCCGCCACCAGAGGGGCGATGCGACCCAGGATGAGGTCCTTGACCTCGTCCTTGGGGCAGTGCAGTTCGGCCATGAAAAGCCACGCGGCCTGCTGCTGCAGCGGATCCTGGGAGCGCAGGTGCTCTTCCACCTGCCGCAGGAGGCGCCGGAAATGATGATTGAGGCGCTCCCGGGGGTTCCCCGGCGCCGCGGCGGCCGGTTCCTCGGGCTCGCACCCCTGGAAGCGGAGCAGCAGGTGCTTGAAGACCTCCCGGTAGAGGCCTTCCTTGCTCTTGAAATAGTAGGAGATGAGGGAGGAGTTCTTCCCGGCCATGGAGGCGATCAGGCGGATTGATGTGGCGTCGTAGCCGTATTTGGCAAAACAGGCCAGGGCCGCTTGCAGGAGGGAATCCCGGGTGTCGGGGCAGGTTGTGGGTAGGGAGGTGCTCATGGCGGATCACCTAATCGGTCGTACGACCGATTTAGAGAATAGTTCGATCGTCCAACCAAAACAAGCAACTTCTCCGCGAGCCTTCCCAACGCGCCGGAATTGGATATTCCTGGGAGTGCCCCCTGTTTTCCCACCCGGGATCCCCGGTGGCGGCCTGCTGTTCGTACGAACGATTGATCCATATGCTCCCGCTGGTCAGAAGGCCGTGGAAAAGCTGAGGCCCAGGCCCATGTCCGCGGTGTTCTCGTTGTGGGTGATGTTGTTGAGATACCGGAAGGTCAGCGCGGCCCTCCCGGGCAGGAGCCAGTGGAATCCCACGTCGTGCTGCAGGCTGGGGCGGTGGAGCTTCTGGTGGGGCTGCGCCGGCAGGAAGCCGCTCTGGGCGAAGAGCTGGATGAAGGGCCGGATCCGCTTCCAGCGCCGGTACTCCCAGGTGCCGTGGCCGCCCCAGCCACCGGACATCCGGCCGAAAGGCAGGTTCGAGTACGCCAGGGTGCCCCGGGGGCGGCGGATGAGGCCCAGGCCCCCATGGAGGACATGGTCCGGCGCCGCCTGCCACCGGGCCGCCACGCCCAGGCCGTGGTCCCATCCGGAGCGGAAGGTGCCGTACAGGGCGGTGACCGGCGGCTTCAGGGTCACATGGAAGGAAACGTCCAGGCCTGGCCGGGCGAGGAACCGGTGCACCACCCCGAAGGTGGGGTCCTGGGCCCGGGTCCGCAGGGGCTGGTCCGTGTAGAACGCCAGCCGGCCGTAGGCCATGACGGCCACGGTCATCTGGTCCTGCCGGACCCGGTCCCGGCCGAACTGCTTGAACCCCAGGGCATGGACCCCCTCGATCGCCCCGTCCAGTTCCCCCCCGCCGTGGCTGACGAAGGGCACCTCCACCCAGGCGTCCGTGCGTTCGGAGAGACCCACCCGGACGCGCAGGGAGGTCCGCTGCACCTCGTCATCGAAGTAGAAGAGGACGGGCATTTCCGGGTGGGCGGCGGCGGTGGCCTCGGCGCGCTCCCGGGTCGCGGTGATCCGCCCCGGGGGTTCGCCGGGGGGCACGCTCTTGAACACGTCCGAGAATTCAAAGGTGTTGGCCCGCATGTGGTCCAGGTCCACCCGCCAGCGTCCGCGGCCCAGGGGCGCGGGGGCCACCGGCTGGTAGGCCAGGGTGCTCAGGTACAGGGGGAACATCTCCCGGGTGGGGGCGGGTCCCGTCTCAAGATCCTGGGCTCCCAGGGCGAGCCCCGCAGCCAGGGCTAGGGCCCCCGGCCGGGGGCGCACGGTCAGGCGCCTTTGCGGAGCCGTCCCCAGGGGTTGGCGGGCGCTTCGCGCCTTCCGCACCCAGTGAAGTGGTAGCTGGCCATGCCCCCGGCCAGCAGGGGGTCCTGGGCCAGGAAGGCGATGAGGGCCGCGCCGGTGCCCGCGGGCGCCAGGGCGATGGGGGCCGTGTCACCGTCCGCCGATCCAAGCAGGCGGAAGAGACCGCGTCCCTCCCCTTCCCGGAGCAGGTCCTGGTGGCCCCGCATCCGGAGGGGGCTGATGTCCTTGGGCGGCACATGGTAGGTGAAGGTGACGAGGCGTTGCGTCATGGCGGGCTCCTGGGGCCGGACGGACGGCTTGAGGCGGGGGCGCTGAGGACTGGTGGTGGGATTAATCGGTCAGTTGTTCAAATTGATGATTTAGGATCAGTCTTTTGGATAACTTCCGCAATAGGTATATTTGTCATATTTTGATGACGCTTCTGTCACGAATGTACAGTTTTCGTGACACTCCTCTGGAGGGGAGTCATGCGCTCTAAATCGGACGTTCGACCGCGCCGAATAGGCCCGGCCGGGCGGCCAAGGGCACCCGGCCTCCGCCTTTTTCCCCTTAGTCCAGCCGCGCGCCGCCCAGGAGCCCGCCCAGGGCCAGGTCCACCAGGCGCTCGCAGGCCGCGAACTGGCTTTCGGGGGTGACGTCCTCGCCCCAGACCACCCGGTTCAGGCCCGCCATGGAGCCGTGGCCCGTCATCATTCCCATGATGGAGGCCCCGGTGAAGAGCACCTCGCCTTCGGTCAGTTCGGGACGCAGGGTCTGGATGCAGGCCTTCATGGTCGCGGTCACCGGGCCGATGTACTGGATGAAAAGGGGCCGCAGGCATTCCCGCGGGGAGCGGACCTCCTGGAGCCAGAGGCGGGATCCGCACTCATGGAGGGGATCCTGGTTCCTGGGGTCCCGGGCGATGTCGGCGAAGAGGTCGTGGATCAGTTCCCGGAGGATGCGGATGGCGTCCTGCTTGTCCCGGGGGGTGAATCCGCCTTCGGGAATGGGCGGCTTGCCCTTTCGCATCAGTTTCGTCTCGAAGAGGAACTTGAAGACTTCAAAATACATGCCTTCCTTGTTCCGGAAATAGTGGGCCAGCAGGGACAGGGGGCGCTGGGCATGGTCCGCGATCATCCGCGTGCTCGTGCCGTCGAACCCGCGCTCCGCGAAGCAGGCCAGGGCCGATTGCATCAGGACCGTGCGGGTGTCTTGTGCTGCGTTTTCCATGCGGATTCCCATCCAATGGACCCATCTTCCCGCATCGGGGGCGCAGGGTCCATCGGTTGGGCGGGCCGCGGGCCAGTGCGGGAACAATTGATGGGCCGGGGTTCAGGCCATAGGATCATAGGACCACCTTCCCGGGGATTCCGCCATGACCTCCACCCAGGCCCCCAACGCGACTCCGCCGGCTCCGGGGACCCCCAGCCCCGGGATGCGGCCCCTCGGGTCCACGGGCCTGAGGGTGGCGCCGCTGGTCCTGGGGTCCAACGTGTTCGGGTGGACCATCGACGAGCGGACCAGCTTCGAGCTGCTGGACGCGTTCGTGGACGCGGGCTTCAACGCCATCGACACGGCCGACATCTATTCCGTCTGGGCGGCCGGCAACCGGGGCGGGGAGTCCGAGGGCATCATCGGCCGGTGGCTGCGGGCCCGTCCGGGCATGCGCGAGCGGGTGCTGGTGTTCACGAAGGTGGGGGGTGACTTCCGCGACGGGCGCCGGGGCCTGTCGGCGGCCTGGATCGTCCGTGCGGCGGAGGACTCCCTGGCGCGGCTGCAGACCGACCGCATCGACCTGTACCAGGCCCACTGGCCGGATCCGGGCACCCCGCTGGGGGAGACCCTGGGCGCCTTCGGGAACCTGATGTCGGCGGGAAAGGTCCGGGCCATCGGATGCTCGAACATGCTTGCCGTCCAGGTGGAGGCGTCCCTGAAGGCCGCGCGGGCCCTGGGCCTGCCCGGCTACCAGACCCTGCAACCCGAGTACAACCTCTGCACCCGCACCGGCTTCGAGGGCGGGCTGCGGCGCCTGGCGGTGCGCGAAGGCCTGGGCGTGCTGGCCCACAGCGGCCTGGCCCGGGGCTTCCTCACCGGCAAGTACCGCTCCCGGGCGGACCTGGACAAGAGCACCCGGGGCGCGGACCTGGCGCGCTTCCTGGGCGGGCGGGGCCTGCGGATCCTGGGCGCCCTGGACCAGGTGGCTGACCGCCACGGCGCCCAGCCCGGGGAGGTGGCACTGGCCTGGCTCCTCACCCGGGAAGGGGTGACCGCGCCCATCGCCAGCGCCACCAGCCGCGCGCAGCTGGCCAGCCTGGTGCGCGCCGCGCGGCTGGAGCTCTCCGGCCCGGATCTCCGCCTGCTGGAGCAGGCCAGCGGAACGGCGTGGGACGCCGTGGGCCTGGGGGGCCTCCGGGCCCGGCTGGCCGGGACATTCCGCCGGCTCGCCTTCGCCCTGGGGCGCTGACCGCCTTGGGCTATACTTCGGTCGCCATGCCGGAGACCGGGAGGGACATGTGATCAAGGGATTCGCCGGGCGAGTGCTGGAGATCGACCTGGGGTCCCGCACCTTCGCCTTCCGGCCCCTGGACGAGGCCATCGCCCGCCTCTACCTGGGCGGCAAGGGCTACGGCACGCGGCTGCTGTACGACCTGACCCGGCCCGGGATCGACCCGCTGGGGCCGGAGAACCCCCTTATCTTCGCCACCGGACCGCTCAACGGATCCCTGGCGCCCCAGTCCAACCGGTTCGCGGTGGTGTGCAAGAGCCCCCTGACCGGGGGCATCGGGAGCTCGGCCTGCGGCGGTTCCTTCGCCTTCGGCCTGAAGAAGGCGGGCATCGACGTGGTGGTGGTGCAGGGGCGGTCGGAGGTCCCGGTGCGCGTGGAGATCGACGGCGACGCGGACGCGGTGCGGTTCCTGGACGCGGCGGAACTCTGGGGACTGGGCACGGAGGCCACCCAGAAGGCCCTGGGCAAGGGCATGCACCATGCGGTCATCGGGCCCGCGGGGGAGAACAAGGTCCTCTACGCCGGCATCGTTTCCGACGCCCGCATCGCGGGGCGCTGCGGCGTGGGGGCGGTCATGGGCTCCAAGGGCCTCAAGGCCCTTTCCGCCCAGGGCACCCGCAAGCTCGAGATGGAGGACGAGGGGGGATTCAAGAAATACACCCAGTGGGTGCGCCAGGTCTTCAAGGGGCATCCGGTGCTCGGCGAGAAGCTGCGCCGCTTCGGGACCCTGGGTATCGTCAACACCACCAACGGCCGCAACATGCTCCCCACCCGCAACTTCCAGGCGGGGCACCACCCCGATGCCATGGGGCTGTCGGGCGAGTACCTCGAGGACCACGGCCTGGTGGGGGTGCGCTCCAGCTGCCTCCACTGCCCCGTGGCCTGCGGCCGGGAGGTGGAGGTGCCCGGGGCCGGGCGGGTCAAGGGGCCCGAGTACGAGACCGCCGGGATGATGGGCACCAACCTCGGCATCACCGACCTGCCCCTGGTGAACCGGTGGAACTGGATGGCCGACGACCTGGGCCTGGACACCATCAGCCTGGGGGTGACCCTGGGGTTCGCCATGGAGCTCCAGGAGCGCGGCATGCTCGCCACGGGTCTGGCCTTCGGCAACCCCGAGGGGGTGGCGGAGATGATCGACGCCATCGCCCACCGGCGCGGCTTGGGCGATGAGCTGGCGGAGGGGACCCGGCGCATGAGCCAGAAGTTCGGCGGCAAGGAATTCGCCATGCACGTCAAGGGCCTGGAGCTTTCCGCCTACGATCCCCGGGGCTCGTTCGCCCAGGGCGTGGAGTACGCCACCACCAACCGCGGCGGCTGCCACGTGCAGGGCGCCAGCATGTACTTCGAGAGCACCGGCCCCCTGACCATCAACCCCCAGAACCTCAAGCTCAAGGCCGAGATTCCCGTGGTGCAGCAGAACCTGGCCTGCGCGGTGAACTCCATGGTGCTGTGCGTCTTCACGACCTACGGGCTCATCCCCAGGCACGTGCACGCCCTCAAGCCCGGAGGCTGGATGCACCGGCTGGCCCGGGTGCTCTTCGAGAACAGCGGGCCCGCCTACCGCCTGATCATGGGCGCCAAGCTCTTCCAGGCGACCTGGCTGGACATCTGGCTGTCCCGGGTCACCGGCATGCGCTTCACCCCCGGCCACCTGCAGGAGATCGGGGCGCGGATCTTCAACCTGGAGCGCATGTACAACCTGCGGGAGGGCCTCACCGGGGCCGACGACACCCTGCCGGACCGGATCCTCCACGAGCCCACCTTCAAGCACATGACCTCCGGGCACCCCCTGGCCGAGCTCCTGCCGCGGTACTACCAGATCCGCGGCTGGGACGAGCGCGGCGTGCCCCTCCCCGAGACCCTCGAGCGGCTCAAGGTGCGCGTATGACCGTCACCGTGGAACTGACCTACGACATGGCCAAGGTCCTCGGAACCCGGGCGATCCCCCTGGAGGGCCCCCGGACCGTGGGGGAGGCGCTCCGGGGGGCCCGGGACCGGTTCGGGGACCAGGGGGCTGCCTTTGACCGCATGGCCGCGGTGGCCGCCGTGGCCGTCAACGGCGTCCTGGTGGCCCATCGCCGGGAGGGTTTGCGGCTCGCGGACGGGGACCGGGTGACCTTCGTGAAGACCGCCGCCGGGGGGTGAACGGACCCCCGGGCGCCGGGGCATCCCCGGCCTTCCGTCCCGGGGCCGGTTTCAGGGTATTCTTGGCCAACGACTCCCGTACCCTCCCGTCCTCCAGCCCGACCCCGCCCCCTTTCCGGGACGGCGCCGGCCATCCCCAGCCCGAGGATCCTCCGCATGAAACCCGCCCTCCTGCTCCTGCCGATCCTTTTGGTCCTCCCCGGCTGCAAGCCCAAGGGCGACGCCCTGAAGATCGGTGTTTCCGCGCCCCTGACGGGGGACATCTCGGCCCTCGGGCAGTCCACGAAGAACGCCATCACCCTGGTGCAGGAGGAGGTCGCGGGGGGGATCGCCCTGGGCGGCCGGCAGGTGAAGGTGCGGTTCCTGGTGGAGGACGACGAGAACAAGCCCGAGTCCACGGCCACCGTGTTCCAGAAGCTCATCAGCCAGGACCGGGTGGTGGCCATCATCGGCTCCCAGTCCAGCAAGTGCTCCAACGCCGGCGCCCCCATCGCCGAGGCGGCCCGGATCCCCCAGGTGACGCCCTGGTCCACCAACCCCAACGTCACCCGGGGGCGCAGCTTCGTGTTCCGCGCGTGCTTCATCGATCCGTTCCAGGGCCGGGTGGTGGCCCAGTTCGCCGCGGGCAGGCTCAAGGCCCGTACCGCGGCGGTGGTCTACGACGTGGCCAGCGACTACAACAAGGGCATCGCCGAGGTGTTCCGGGACGAGTTCACGCGCCTGGGCGGAAGGATCGTGGGCTTCGAGACCTACAACACCAAGGACACCGACTTCTCGGGCCAGCTCACCAAGATCAAGGGCGCCAACCCCGAAGTGCTCTTCCTCCCCAATTACTTCAACGAGGTGCCCCTGCAGGTGCAGCAGGCCCGCAAGCTCGGGCTTTCCGCCACGATCCTGGGCGGCGACGGCTGGGACAACCCCGAGCTGGTCAAGCTGGGGGGCGCGGTCATGGACGGCGCCTACTTCTCCAACCACTATTCCCCCGACGCCGACAGCCCCGTGGCCAAGGCCTTCATCGCCGCCTACACCGCCCGCTTCAAGGCGGTGCCCGACGCCGCCGCGGCCCTCACCTACGACTCGGCGCGGCTCCTGCTCCAGGCCATCGCCAGGGCGGGCAAGGCCGACCCCCGGGCCATCCGGGACGCCCTGGCCGCCACCTCGGGCTTCCAGGGGGTGACGGGCGCCATCTCCTTCGCGGGCACCGGCGACCCGGTGAAGGGCGCGGTGGTCATCCGCATCGAGAAGGGGAAGTTCGTCTTCGACAGCGCGGTCAATCCCTGAATGGGCGTCCTTCTCCAGCAGCTCCTCAACGTCGCCCAGCTGGGCGCGGTGTACGCCCTCATCGCGCTGGGCTACAGCATGGTCTACGGCATCATCCGGCTCATCAACTTCGCCCACGGGGACATCTTCATGCTGGGGGGCTTCATCGGGCTGCTCATCGGCGTGCACCTGGCCTGGCTCCCGGTCTACGTCATGATGCCCCTGGCCATGGTCGTCACGGCCCTGGCCGGGGTGCTGGTGGAACGGGTGGCGTACCGGAGGCTCCGCAACGCCAACCGCATGTCCGTGGTCATCACGACCCTGGGCGTGGGCATCTTCCTGGAGAACCTGGTGCGCCTGGCCGTGGGACCCGAGACGCGCCAGATCCGGGCCGGCATGCCCACCGCCTCCGTGGCCTGGCTCCAGGCGCGCCTGGGCGTCTACGTCACCTGGGACAAGGTGCTGATCATCCTGGTGTCCCTGTCCCTCATGGCCATCCTGTGGCTGGTGGTGAACCGCACCCTGGTGGGCACGGCCATGCGCGCCGTGGCCGACAACAAGGACGCGGTGCCGCTGATGGGGGTGAACCTCGACCTGATCATCGCCGCCACCTTCGCCATCGGGTCGGCCCTCGCGGCGGCCGGCGGGATCTTCTACGGGCAGGCCTACGCCCTGGACCCCTACATGGGCATCGACCTGGGGTGGAAGGCCTTCATCGCCGCGGTCATCGGCGGCATCGGCTCCATCGAGGGGGCGGTGCTGGGCTCGTTCCTGCTGGCGGGGGTGGAGGTGGCGACCGTGGCGTACCTTTCCTCCAACCTGAAGAACGGCATCGCCTTCGGCCTGCTGATCCTGCTGCTGCTGGTGTGGCCCTGGGGCATCATGGGCAAGCCCGGCATGAGGAAGGTGTAGCATGGGCCGCGACCGGTTCTGGAAGGTGTGCGCGGCGGCGCTGGCCGTGGCGCTGGGGCTGCAGCTTGCGGTGGACGCGGGCGTGTTCCCGGACGTGCTCAATCCGTACTATCTGCACCTCCTGACGGTCATCGGGATGAACATTATCCTGGTGGCGAGCCTGAACCTCCTCAACGGCTACCTGGGGGAGTTCGCCCTGGGGCACGCCGGGTTCATGGCCGTGGGGGCCTACACCGCGGCCATCCTGGCCACGAAGGTGCTGCCCGCGGCCGCCGACCTTCCGCCGGTGCTGGGCCCCTGCCTGGTGCTGGGGGTGACCCTGGGCGGCGCCATGGCCGCGGCGGCCCTGGTGGGGTGGCTGGTGGGGCTGCTGACCTTCAAGACGGTGGGCGACTACCTGGCGATCATCACCCTGGGCTTCAACATGATCATCGTCAACGCCATCCAGAACCTGGACGTGGTGGGCGGCCCCCGGGGCTTCCCGGGCATTCCCCGGAACACCAGCTTTTTCGCCGTGGCCCTGTGCGCGGCGCTCACCCTGGCCATCCTCCGCAACCTCATCCAGTCCAGCTTCGGGCGGGTGTGGGTGTCCATCCGGGAAAACGCCATCGCCGCCGAAATGATGGGTGTGGCCGTGAACCGCGCCAAGAACCAGGTGTTCACCCTGGCCGCGGCCTTCGCGGGCCTGGCCGGAGGCCTCTGGGCGCAGAACCAGCAGTTCATCACCCCCCGCAGCTTCGACTACATCAAGACCACCGAGATCCTCGTGATGCTCTACCTGGGAGGCATGGCCAGCCTGTCGGGCTCCATCCTGGGGGTGGTGGCCTTCACCGTCCTCATGGAGGTGCTGCGCAACGTGCTGAGCGCCTTCGCACCCCAGCTCGCGGAATGGCGCATGCTCATCAGCCCCCTGGTGCTCATCGTGATCATGCTCACGCGCCCCTACGGCCTCATGGGCAACCGGGAATGGTCCTGGATGAGGAAGGCCCCATGACCCTCCTTCGCGCCGAGAACCTCGCCAAGACCTTCGGCGGCCTCCAGGCGGTGGCCGGCTTCAGCCTCGACCTGGGCCCGCTCGACATCCAGGGCGTCATCGGCCCCAACGGCGCGGGCAAGACCACCGTCTTCAACCTGCTCACCGGCGTCTACGCCGCCGACGGGGGCACGCTGGCCCTGGACGGCCTGGACCTGGCCCGGCTCGCCCCCGACGCCATCGCCCGGGCCGGCATCGCGCGGACCTTCCAGAACATCCGGCTCTTCGCGCAGATGACCGTGCTGGACACCATCGCCCAGGCCCTCCATGCCCGGGCCGGGTACCGCCTCCGGGACGCGGCCTTTCGCACCGGGGCCTTCCGGCGGGGCGAGGCCGCGCTCCTGGCCGAGGCCCTGGGCCACCTGGAGCGGTTCGGCCTAGCCAACGTGCGCGACGAGCCCTCCGGCAGCCTCCCCTACGGCGAGCAGCGCCGGCTGGAGATCGCCCGGGCCCTGGCCACGGGGCCCCGGGTCCTGCTCCTGGACGAGCCCGCCGCCGGCATGAACCCCCGGGAGGTCGAGCAGCTCATCGGGCTCATCCGCAAGGTGCACGAGGACTTCCCCCTGGCCATCCTCCTCATCGAGCACCAGCTGCCCGTGGTCATGGAACTGTGCGGGTTCGTGCAGGTGCTGGACTTCGGCCGGACCATCGCCGCGGGCGCCCCCCGGGACGTGGTGAAGGATCCGCGGGTGATCGAGGCCTACCTCGGCGTGGAGGAGGCATGACCTGCATCCGGGTGGAAAACCTTTCCGTGGCCTACGGGCCCATCCAGGCCCTGCACGGCGTCTCCCTGGAGATCCGGGAGGGCGAGATCGTCTCGCTCCTGGGAGCCAACGGCGCCGGCAAGTCCACCACCCTGCGGGCCCTTTCGGGCATGGTCCCCGTGCGCGGCGGGGACATCCTCTACCGGGACCAGAGCATCCGCCAGGTGCCCGCCCACCGCCTGGTGGCCCTGGGCATCGCCCACGTGCCCGAGGGACGAGGCATCTTCCCCAGCCTGACCGTGAAGGAGAACCTCGCCCTGGGGGCCTGGACCCGCAAGGACAAGGCGGGCCTGAAGGCTTCGTACGACGCCGTCTTCGGACTCTTCCCGCGCCTTTCCGAGCGGCTCTCCCAGCTGGGCGGAACCCTGTCCGGCGGCGAGCAGCAGATGCTGGCCGTGGCCCGGGCGCTCATGACGGACTGCCGCGTGATGCTCCTGGACGAGCCGAGCATGGGCCTGTCCCCGCTCCTGGTGAAGGAGGTGTTCCGGGCCCTGAAGGACATCAACGCCCGGGGCACGACGATGCTCCTGGTGGAGCAGAACGCCCGCATGGCCCTGAAGATCGCGCACCGGGGCTACGTCCTGGAAAACGGCCGCATGGTGATGGAAGGCCCCGCGGAGGTCCTGGCGACGGACCCGCGGGTGAAGGAGGCGTACCTGGCGGGGTAGGGGCGCCAGGACGGGACTTCCGGGAACCTTTCCTGGAATCAGGCCACCCGTTCATTCCCACTGTCACGTCACTAGTGTCCGGTTAGATCTCCAGCGGAAACAATGGTTTAGAGATCCACCCATTGTCGTTTTGGGGTTCGGGCTCCGCAAAGGCGCGCCGAAGCTCGGTTTTCTCGAAGACGGAAACTGAAAAGACCTGGAGCAAAGTGTACATGGAGGCCTCGATTTGCAGTTCCTTCTTGGCGATAGCGATCAGGGCATAGGTGGCCACGGCGCACCAAACCTGCGACTTGACGGCGTTCTCGCTAGTGCCCAGGAACCGCTTGATCCGCAGGTGCTGCTTGATCCACTTGAAGAACAGCTCCACCATCCACCGTTTCTTGTAGAGGGCGCAAATCGTCAGGGCTGGGAGGGCCATGTTGTTGGTCAGGAAGACCAGCGTCTTGCCCGTCTCCGGGTCTCGAAAGCGCACGCGGCGCAGTGGCTCGGGATAACCCCGCGAGGCGTAATGGCCGTTCAGCGCGATGTGTTGGTCGCAGATCACGCCCTGTTCCCGGTCGGAGGGCGCAGAACGCAGGCGCCGGGCATCCATGCCCACCTTGGCGCGTGTCACGAAGAACGCGCCGCTCGCTTGGAACCGATGGAGGCGGGCGAAATCGATGTAGCCTCGATCCATGACATAGAAGGCACCCGGCTCGACGGGAAGGATGTCCAGGACCCGCACATCGGCCATCTTGCCCGTGCTGATGTGGATGAAAGTCGGGATCGAGCCACGCAAGTCAATCATTGTGTGGAGCTTCACGGCCGACTTCGTGCTGCGGAAGTGGGCCCAGGGGAAGAGCGTCATGCACAGGTCGATCGTGGTGGAATCCAGGGCGTAGACCGTGGCTTCGAGGTCCAGGCCCAGGTCATCCCCGGCGTAGAGCTTGCGGGCCTTGTTGATGAGGAGCTGGGCCAGTTCCGCCCATATTCGCCAGTCGCGCTGTTCAAGCGCATCCGCCAGCGTGGAGCGGCGAACTGGCTGGCGGAAGCCCATGCCATAGAGTTTGTTGGGATGGGCGGCCAGGCATGCCTCCAGGTCGCGCAGGCTTTCGCGCCAGGTGAGCTGCACGAAGGCCATGGCCCGGAACTGCTCGGTGCACGGGAAGGTGCGAACGCCGTAGTCTCCCTGGTGTCGCCGAACGATTCGGTCGAAGCTGGTCCATGGCACCCAGGCCATCAGTTGGGCGAAAAGCGTCTTGCCCGAATTCATCGGCGACCCCCTCTACACCATCCTGGGGGCACTGCGCAAACGCCGTTTCAAATCGACACCAAGGTTTTGCGCCGGGATCGCGTTGAAATTACAGGCGCTTTTCAGAAAGATGCGTTAGGGAACCAGACGCCAGTGCTGTCACGTGGGGTAATTCAACGGGAGGCGATTATGAAAACGCCATTCTGCAAGCTGGCAGAGCGGGACCTTGTAAGCGTTCGTGGTGGCCAATTCTCTGTTCAAGGAAACGGCTGGAAAGGAGGCCGTGTCACGACACCAGGCGGTAATGTCATTGAAACAACCCCGCTGTATTCGACTGTTATACTTACAGATGGTTCTGCTGGGCGCATTGCCAACGGATTGAATACAATGGCCGCGGCTATGGCAATTCCATTTCCTCCCGCTGCCGCGGCGGCTGGTATAGCAGGTTGCATGATGAGTTTCATGAACAACGGAAACGGTGTGAGAGTCACAATTCCTCATGTGATGCCGAGTGTGTTTATCACCCCAATGTAGGTTTTAAATATCTTTGATGTCGCCCTTGCTAAAAATGATAATGATTGTTTCTCCATTGCTAACGGTAGCAATTGCGTACATTCATGTCTGGTGGAAGCCCGGATTTGCGAAATATGGAGTGAAGTTAAAGATTCTACTGATTTTGTTGAATTTGATTGGATATTTCTTGGCCTTGGCCATTTGGGGCTGATTGGCCACCCTTATCATCCGGGCCCTGCCCTGTGCCGCTACTCCAGCACCTTCCCGTTGGAGCGCGCCACCTCCGAGAGGAAACGCGCACTGGCCTTGGGGGTGCGTTTCAAGGTGGCATAGTCCACGTGGACGATGCCGAAGCGCTTGGCGAAGCCCAGGGCCCATTCGAAGTTGTCCAGAAGCGACCACGCCGAGTACCCGCGCACGTCGGCGCCTTGGGCCATGGCGTCGCGCACGGCCAGGATGTGGCTGCGGAAGTAGTCCACCCGCAGGATGTCCTGGATGCCGCCTTCGGGCACCGTGTCGGGGTCGGGGAAGGCGGCGCCGTTCTCGTTCACGTACAGCGGCAGCTCGCCGTAGCGCTCCCGCAGCCAGAGCAGGGTCTCCGTGAGGCCCTCGGGGTAGACCTCCCAGTCCATCTCCGTGCGCAGGTGCGTGGGGTGGGGCACGCTGCTCCACTGGCCGAAGGGGGCCGCGGGGTCGTGGCGGGTGATGCCGCGGCTGTAGTAGTTGACCCCCAGGCAGTCCAGGGGCTGGCGGATGAGCTTGAAGTCGCCGCCGGGGAATTTCGGCCAGGCCTCGCCGAAGAGCGCCGGCAGTTCCTCGGGGTGCCGGCCCAGGAGGACGGGGTCGAGGAACTGGCGGTTCATGTACGCATCGGCCCAGAACGGCACCCTCTGGGCCGCCGTGGGCATCGCGGGCGTGTTCCCGATGGTCTGGCTCTCGAAGCGCCTGGGGAAGAAGGGAACCGTGATCCTCAGCTTCGCCGTCATCTCGCTGGGCAACCTGCTCAAGGTCGTGTGCTACAACCGCGCCTTTCCCCGGCTCACGTTCCTGCCGACGATCTGCCTCTCCCTGGGGATGGTGATCTGCTTCTCGCTGGTGAACTCCATGATCTCGGACATCTGCGACGAGGAGGAGGCGCGGGTGGGAACCCGGCAGGAAGGCGTGTACTTCGCCGTCTACAACTGGTGGTGGAAGATGGGCGTGTCCATCGCCTCCGTCACCGGCGGCTACCTGCTCCGCTGGACGGGCTTCCTGGAGGGCGTCGGGACCCAGACGGCGAGCGTGATGTTCTGGATCCGGTTCTGGGAGATCGGACTGCCCACGGCGCTGTGCGTGGCGGGGATCTTCCTGCTGGCGAGCTATCCGCTGACGGAGGAGAGCGCCTACGAGACCAAGGCGCTGCTGGCGGAGCGGAAGGAGGCGGCCGTGGCCCTCGGGGGGGAATCAGTTTAAACATTTAATTGGGCGCCCTGGCGGGGCTCCTTCGGCAGTTCCGGCTTGACACGCCCGCCCGGCGGCGGGAGATTCAGCCTGTTCCCAGGCCGTTTCCGCACGCATTCCAGCTCCCCCACGGAGGAGAAGACCCATGGCGCAGACCACATCCTTCACCCTCAACGGCCGGCCCGCGCGCGTGGCCGGCGACCCTGACCGGAAGCTGGTGGACGTGCTCCGCTACGACCTGGGCCTCACCGGCACCAAACAGGGGTGCGGAGCCGGGCTCTGCGGCGCCTGCACGGTACTGCTGGACCACGAGCCGGTGCCGTCCTGTTCGACGGCCGTGGCGGACGTGGCGGGCAAATCGGTGATCACCATCGAGGGCCTCCTGAAGGGGGGGATCCTGGATCCGGTGCAGCAGGCATTCATCGACCACCACGCCTTCCAGTGCGGGTTCTGCACGCCTGGGATGATCCTCACGGCCTATGCGCTCCTGCGCCGGAAGCCGGGGGCCACCCGCGCCGAGATCGTCGAGGCCATGGAGGGCAACCTGTGCCGCTGCGGGGCCCATGTCCGGATCCTCGCCGCGGTGGAATCGGTGGCGAAGGGAGGTGCGAAGTGAAGCGCCGTTCCTTCCTCCAGGCCACCGGGGCCACGGGCCTCTTCCTCTTCTTCCGCGGGGTGCCGCTGGACGCGGCCCCGGCGCCCCTGGTGGCCCCGCGCCCCGCGGGCTATCCCGCGGACTGGAACGCCTACCTGCGCATCGGTCCCGACGGCCGCGTGGGCTGCTTCACGGGCAAGGTGGAGCTGGGCCAGGGCATCATGACCGCGCTGCCCATGCTCATCGCCGAGGAGCTGGACGTGGCCCTGGACAAGGTGGACATCCTCATGGGGGACACCGACCTCTGCCCGTGGGACAACGCCACGGGCGGGTCCACCACCCTTTGGCAGACGGCCCCGGCGCTGCGCGGGGCCGCGGCCGAGGCGAGGGCCGTCCTGCTTCGCATGGCCGGCGAACGCCTCGCGTCGCCGGTGGAGGCCCTGGAAGTCCGCCTGGGCGTGGTCTCGGTGAAGGGCGCCCCGGAACGGCGGGTGTCCTATGCGGAACTGGCGCAGGGCAGGCGCCTGGAGAAGTTCCTGGGCGTGGTGAAGCCCAAGGACCTGAAGGCGCGCACCCTGACCGGCATGTCCCCGGTCCGCAAGGACGCGCTGGAGAAGGTGACGGGGGCGGCCCGCTACGTGGCCGACCTGGGCTTTCCCGGCACCCTCCACGCCTTCCTCCTCCGTCCCCCGGCCCACGGCCTCAGGCTCAAGACCTTCGACGGCGCCGAGGCCGAGCGCGTCCCCGGGGCGCGCGTGGTGCGGGACGGCGACCTGGCCGCGGTCCTCCACGAGGACCCCGCCGAAGCGCGCAGGGCCCTGGCCCGGGTCAAGGCGACCTTCGAGGGCACGGAGCCGGCGGTGGACGATGCGACCATCCATGCCCACCTGGTGGCCAACGCCCCCGCCCTCCGGTCCGGGGCCAAGGCGGGGGACCTGAAGGAGGGCGAGGCCCGGGCGTCGGTGCGCGCCGAGGCGGAGTACCTCAACGACTACGTGGCCCACGCGCCCATGGAGCCCCACGGGGCCGTGGCCCGGTGGGAGGGCGGCAGGATGACGGTGTGGCTGAGCACCCAGGCCCCCTTCGCGGCCAAGGCCCAGGTGGCCCAGGCCCTGGGCCTGCCGGCGGACAAGGTGCGGATCATCACCCCCTACGTGGGTGGCGCCTTCGGCGGCAAGCTTCCGCCGGCGCCGCATGCCGTGGAGGCCGCGCGGCTGGCCCGCATCACGGGCCGGCCCGTGCAGGTGATGTGGACGCGCAAGGAGGAGTTCTTCCTGGACACCTACCGCCCCGCCGCGGCGATCCGGATCCGTTCCGGCGTGGACCGGAACGGGCGCATCAGCTTCTGGGACTACCAGGTGCACGGCATCGGCGACCGCGAGTCCGACATCGGCTACACGCTGCCGGTCCAGCAGGTGCGGTTCTCCGGGGATGTGCCCGCGGTCCACCCGGTGCTCACCGGCGCCTGGCGCGCCCCCGCGGCGGTGACCAACACCTTCGCCCGGGAGTCGCACATGGACGTCCTGGCCGCCAAGGCGGGCCGGGACCCCCTCGCCTTCCGCCTGGACCACCTCACCGACCCCCGCATGATCAAGCTGCTCAGGAAGGTGGCGGACCGCTTCGGCTGGACCCCCGGGCCCGCGGGCCGCGGTTGCGGCATGGCCATCGGCGCCTGGCGCGGCGGCCTCGCGGCGGCCATGGCGGAGGTGGCGGTGGACCGCAAGACGGGCCACGTGCAGGTCAAGCGGGTCGTCCACGGCCTGGACCTGGGGATCGTCGTGAATCCCGAGGGCGTCCGCCAGCAGGTGGAGGGCGGCACGACCATGGGGCTGGGCCAGGCGCTCACCGAAGGGCTCCGCTTCAAGGGCGGCAAGGTGCTGGACGAGAACTTCGACACCTACACCCTTCCGCGCTTCTCCTGGGTGCCCAGGATCGAAGTGGTGCTGGGCGACAGTCCCGAGGTGCCCTCCCAGGGCTGCGGGGAGCCGGCCATCGTGTGCATGGGCGCGGTGCTGGCCAACGCCGTGGCCGACGCCATCGGGGCGCGGGTGTTCCAGCTGCCCATGACCCCGGAGCGGGTCCTCGAAGCGATCCGGAGGGGCCGGGGGTGATCAGGCCTCCCGGCCCAGCCCGAAGCGGCGGCCGGCTTCCAGGACGATGCGCTCCACGCAATCCTCCAGGCCTTCCCCCGAGGTGTCCAGCACCAGGTCGAAGTGCCGGGGGTCCCGCCAGTCGGCGCCGGAAATGGCCCTGATGAACCCGGCCCGGCCCCGGTCCGAGTCCTCGATGGCGGCCAGGGCGGCGCGCCGGTCACGGACCCTGTGGCGCCGGATCAGGGACTCGATCCGGGACTCCAGGTCCGCGTGGAGACTCACGTGCAGCACATCCGGGTGGTCCTTCAGGGCGATGAATCCGCCCCTTCCGACGATCACGGAGGGCGCGTGCTCCACCATGCGCTCCATCACGGCCTTCTGCACGTCGAAGAGGTCCCGGCTGTAGATGGGCACCTCCTGGAGCAGCGTGCAGGGCGCCTCCGGGGAGCCCAGGGCGAAGATCGTCATGAGCCAGTCCTTGAAGCCGCTGGGATGGTCCTCCTGGTGGGCGAGGCTGGCGACGGAATGTCCCATGGCCCCCGCGGCCAGCCGCAGGATGCGGCGGTCGCAGAAATGCCAGCCCAGCCTTCGCGCCACCAGGAAACCCACCTGGGTGCCGCCGCTGCCGAGGCTGCGGGAGATGGTGATGGCAGGGTGGATCGTCATGGACGCCTCCGCATCCAGTTTTCGCCTTCCCGGACCGGATGTAAAATGTCATTTCACATCCACGGCCGAATTTCCGGGACTACAGGGCCCGCTCCAGGACCCTTCGCGACACGTCCAGGGTGACGTCCTTACGCTCGCCCAGGGCCGTCATGCCGTGGGCCTCCAGGGCCGCGAGCAGCGCCGGGATCGCTTCGGCGCCCACGCCGTAATCCTTCAGGCGGGTCCGGACGCCCAGGCTTTCGAAGAAGGCCCGGGTGGCCTCGATGGCTCCGGAGGCCGAGTCCAGGCCCCACACCCGCTGCGCGTACTGCTCGAGCTTGGCCCGCTTGGCCTCGAGGCGCTCCTCCAGCATCGGTGGCAGCACCACGGCAAGGCTCTGGGCGTGGTCCAGCCCGTGCAGGGCGGTGAGCTCGTGGCCGATCATGTGGGTGGCCCAGTCCTGGGGCACGCCCGCGCCGATCAGGCCGTTGAGGGCCAGGGTGGCCGCCCAGACGAAAGCCGCGCGCGCATCGTAGTCCCCGGGCTCGGCGAGGGTCTTCGGACCCACGCGCACGAGGGTCCGCAGGATCCCCTCGGAGAACTCGTCCTGCATGGGGGCGTCCGCGGGATAGGTGAGGTACTGCTCCAGGGTGTGCACGAAGGCGTCCACCACCCCGTTGCCGATCTGGCGGGGGGGGAGCGTGAAGGTCTTGCAGGGGTCCAGCACCGAGAAGCGGGGAAAGAGGAGGGGGCTGCCGAAGGGCAGCTTGGTGCCGAGCGACTTCCGGGTGATGACGGCGCCGCTGTTCATTTCGGAGCCGGTGGCGGGCAGCGTGAGCACGGTGCCGAAGGGCAGGGCGGCCTTCACGGGTGCTTTCTTCACGACGAGGTCCCAGGGGTCCTCTCCGGGGTAGGGCACCGCCGCGGCGATGAACTTGGTGCCGTCCATCACCGAACCGCCCCCCACGGCGAGGAGGAATTCCGTGCCGCTCTCCCGGGCCAGCTTCACGGCGCCCATCAGGGTCTCGTAGCTGGGATTGGGCTCGATGCCGCCGAATTCGGCGACCTGCGCGTGGGCCAGGGCCGCGCGGACCTCGTCCAGGGTGCCGTTGGCCTGGGCACTGCCCCCGCCGTAGGTGACGAGCACGCGCTGGCCGGCGGGGATCTCCCGGGCCAGGTCCTGGATGCGCCCCTTCCCGAAGAGGATCTTGGTGGGGTTGCAGAACGTGAAATTTTGCATGGGGTTCCTCGAAGGGTTTCAGGTAACGGGCGCGGCCACGGCGGCGCCCCGGGTCCACCGGGCGTCAGCCCAGCCCGGTGTGGGCCAGGATGAAGTCCGCGATGGCCGCGGGGTCGTTCAGGTCCAGTTGGGGAAGGGCGAGGTCCGGAAGGCGGGTGTCCGTGGCCACGGCGACGATGTCGGGGTCGCCGGGGCAGAGCAGCGGCTTGCCTTCGGATTCCCTGTGGATCTCCAGCTTGGGGTGGGGGTGGGTCTTGAAGCCCTCGATGAGCAGAAGGTCCACCGGGGTCATGCGCTGGATCAGGGACTCGATGGAGGGTTCGGGCTCCTCGCGGGACTCGTGCATGAGCACCCAGCGGCTGGAGGTCACCACGAGCACCTCGGAGGCGCCGGCCTCCCGGTGCTGGAACGAGTCCTTGCCGGGGCGGTCCACGTCGAAGCGGTGGTGGGCATGCTTCATGGTGGAGACCTTCAGGCCCCGCGCCCGGAGGAGGGGCAGCACCTGGACCAGGAGGCTGGTCTTGCCGCTGCCGCTCCAACCGACGATGCCCATCACCTTCATTCCGCCGACCTCCGGAATCGATCCTAGCTGGATTTCCGGATGCACGTATGGAAGGACCCGGCCTCTTCCCCGCACCACACTTCCATGCGGCGGTCCCGGAAGACCTGCAGGAGGGGCGTGGGCTCGAAGGCGCTGCGCAGCTCCACGATGTCCCCGGGCGCGGCGGATTCCAGGGTCTCCTGCACCTGCTGGAGGGGGTGGACGCCGCGGGCCAGCATCGCGCTCACGTCCACGGAGAGGATGACCCGCGCGGGGTCGAACCAGAGGGGTGGGGTCGTCGTCATGGGGCCTCCTGGACCTGATCGTACTGCAGGAGCCGGCGCTCTCCGCTCAGGGCGCGGAGCTGGCTGAGTTCCTGGGTGACCTCCAGGGTCCCCAGGTACGCCCCCGTCTCGCTGCGGACGGCGAAGTAGCGGATATGGACGAACTTCCCGCCCATCTCGATCCAGAACTCCGCCACGCTCTGGCGGCCTTCCCGGAAATCGGAGAGGATCCGCTCGACGATGGCCATGCTCTTGGGCGGGTGGCAGTTCTGCACGGCGCGGCCGATGATGGCCCGGCTCCGGGCGAAGACCCGGTCCGGCCCTTCGCTGAAGAACCCGACCCGGTCCTGGGCGTCCACGAAGGTGAGGTCCACGGGCAGGGCGTTGAAGATGCCCAGGAGCTGCTCGAAGGAGAGGGTGCCGCTGGGGAACTGGACGGCCTTGGCCGCCGGCAGCAGGAGCGCGTCCTGGGGCAGGCTGGCCTGGGGCGGCCGCCAGCCTTCCACCGGGGCCACCAGGCACCAGCCGTACTCCTGGCTCTGGCTGAACACCTCGCCCCATTCCTCCTCGGTGAACAGGTGCAGGGCCATGGGGAAGAGGATCTTCTCCTCCTTGTAGATCATGGATTCCAGGGCATCCAGGGCCGGAACCACGGCCGAGGCGGCCAGGATCTTCAGCTCGGCCCCGCAGAGCGTCTCTTCCCGCAGCCCGGCCATGGCGCCCTTGAGCAGGTCCCGCACCTCGTCATCCTTGCCCCACATCACCTTGGAGGGGCCGGTGTTGCCGTGGCGCTCCAGGATGGTGAACACCAGGTGCTCCTTGCGGCTGTAATGCTTCTCCACGTCCATGAGGGGAGCCAGGGCCTCCAGCAGGGCCAGGCGCTCGGCGGAAGGCGTTCCGGAATCCGGCAGGGCGGCGCAGGCCGCGGCGCGCTCCCGGACGATCCCGGCCGCCGCCTCCAGGGCGCGGTTCTCCCGCTGGAAGGTGTCCACGGGGTGTCCCGGCTGGAGCACCGGGGGCGCGCTGGGCTTGGCCATGACGTCCTTGAGCACGTCGGCGTGCAGGTCGCACATGCTTCGCACCTGTTCCGCCGTGAGCCCCTCGGCCATCAGCTGCTGCTCCATCGCGGCGATCTCGTTGGCGTCCACCTCGGACACGAGCCCCTTCAGGCGTTCCCGCACCGCCCCGGGGGCCTCGCCCCGGTGCAGGTGGAGGATGACCTCCTTGAGGGTCTGGATTCTCAGTTCCTGGTTGTTGATCAGTTCGCTCATGTTCACCGTCCCGGTTCCGACTATCGGTTCCGGTGGAGGGTGCCGCCTTGACGCAGGTCAATCCCGGATCCTTTTCCGGGGGGAATCCACCCGGAAGGTGTAAAATTCCGTCGAACCAAGCTTTCCAACGTGGAGGAATTATGAGTCGACGTCTTTCCGGGTGTCTCATGGCGGGTCTGCTGAGCGCCGGCCTGCTGGCCGCCCCCCCGCCTTCCGAGGTCCCCCCGACCCTCAAGGACTTCTTCCGGAACCCCGAGAAGACCGGTTTCTCCCTGTCGCCCGACGGGAAGTACCTCAGCTGGGTGGCTCCCTACGAGAACCGGCTGAACGTCTTCGTCAAGCCCCTGGCGGGCGGCGCGGAGCGGCGGGTGACCTCCGAGACGGCCCGGGACATTTCCGGCTACTTCTGGAAGGGGGACCGCATCCTCTACGTGAAGGACTTCGGGGGCGACGAGAACTTCCACGTGGTGAGCGTCGACCTTGAGGGCAAGGACCTCAAGGACCTCACCCCGGGCGAGAAGATCCGGGCCGAGATCGTGGACGACCTGGAGGACGACGCCGGGTACATCCTGCTCAGCCACAACCGCCGCGACCCCCGCGTGTTCGACGTGTTCCGCGTGGACGTCAAGACCGGCAAGGAGGAGCAGGTGGCCCAGAACCCGGGGAACATCACGGGCTGGATGACCGACCACGCCGGACGCCTCCGGGTGGCCACGGCCACGGACGGGGTCAACAACAGCCTGCTGTACCGCGCGACCGAGAAGGATCCCTTCAAGGTGATCCTGACCACCAACTTCAAGGAAACCGTCGCCCCCATGCTGTTCACCTTCGACAACAAGGGGCTGTACGTGGCCTCCAACCGGGGCCGGGACAAGTCCGCCATCTTCGAGTTCGACCTCGCCACGGCCAAGGAAGGCAAGCTGATCTTCGAGCACCCGCAGGTGGACGTGTCCGGGCTCGCCCACTCCAGGCTGAGGAAAGTCCTCATCGCCGCCACCTACACCACCTGGAAGAGCGAGCGCCACTTCCTGGATCCCGAGTACAAGGCCCTGTACGAGAAGGTCGCGGCCCGCCTCCCGGGCTACGAGGTGGCCTTCACGGCCAACGACAAGGCCGAGAAGCATTTCGTCATCGCCGCCCACAACGACCGTTCCCGCGGCGCCCGCTACCTGTACGACAAGGCCACCGGCAGCCTCACCCTCCTGGCCCAGGTCTCGCCCTGGCTCAAGGAGGCGGACATGGCGCCCATGAAGCCGGTGACCTACACCTCCCGGGACGGCCTCACCATCAACGGGTACCTGACCCTTCCCAACGGCAAGGAGGCCAAGAACCTGCCCGTGGTCATCAACCCCCACGGCGGCCCCTGGTACCGGGACGTGTGGGGCTTCAACCCCGAGGTGCAGTTCCTCGCGAGCCGCGGCTACGCCGTCTTCCAGATGAACTTCCGGGGCTCCACGGGCTACGGAAGGAAGTTCTGGGAAGCCAGCTTCAAGCAGTGGGGCGGCACCATGCAGAACGACATCACCGACGGCGTGACCTGGCTCGTCAAGCAGGGGATCGCGGATCCCAAGCGCGTCGCCATCTACGGCGGCAGCTACGGCGGCTACGCCACCCTCGCCGGCGTCACCCTCACGCCCGACCTCTACGCGGCGGCCGTGGACTACGTGGGCGTCGCCAACCTCTTCACCTTCATGAAGACGATCCCGCCCTACTGGAAGCCCTTCCTGGACATGATGTACGAGATGGTGGGCAACCCGGAGACCGACAAGGCCCGCATGGAAGCCACCAGCCCCGCGTTCCTGGCGGATCGCATCAAGACCCCCCTGCTCATCGCCCAGGGCGCCAAGGACCCCCGCGTGAACAAGGACGAGAGCGACCAGATGGTGGCCGCCCTCAAGAAGCGCGGCGTGGAGGTGGAGTACCTGGTCAAGGAGAACGAAGGCCACGGGTTCCACAACGAGGAGAACCGGTTCGCCTTCTACGGGGCCATGGAGACGTTCCTGGGCAAGCACCTCAAGCCCTGAATCGTTCTCCGCGCCAGCCGCCCTTGGTACCGGCAGGCCAGAGACCAAGCGTGCTGTAATAGCGACACATTCACAACCGAATCGCCACCCCTTATTCATATAATGGGGTGGCGATGTTTGCCGCGGGGGCAGAATGCTACCTTATCGATGGATCGGCCTTTCCATGGCCGGTGTTCTCCTTGTCAACCTTGGCTGTGGCGGCGGCGGTTCCTCCGCGCCCGAGGTGAAGGCCCCCACGAACCTCACGTACGCCACCAATCCGGCGGTCTTCACCCTGGGTCAGGCCATCACGAACGATGTGCCGTCCTCCTCCGGGGGGGCCCCGACGAGGTACGCCGTCTCCCCGGCGCTTCCCGCCGGGCTCACCCTGGATTCCACGTCCGGCGTCCTGGGCGGGACCCCTTCGGCGATCACGCCCAAGGCGACCTACACCGTCACCGCGTCCAACACGGCCGGCGGCACCACCGCGGCCCTGGTCATCACCGTCAACGACATCGCCCCCGCGAGCCTCACCTACAGCGCACCCACGGCCACCTATCCCCGTGGCGTGCCCATCGCCGCCAACGTCGCCTCCCACACGGGGGGGAACCCCACCTCGTACACCGTCGCGCCGGCCCTCCCGGCGGGGTTGACCCTCAACCCCTCCACGGGCGCCGTCACCGGGACGCCCACCGCCGTCACCGCCGAGGCCGCCTATGTGGTCACGGCTTCCAACGATGCCGGAAGCGTGACCGCCACCCTGAACCTCGCGGTGGCGGACATGGCCCCCACCGGCCTCACCTACACCCTCACCACCGCGGTCTATCCCCGGGGAACCGCCATCGCGGCGAACGTCCCCTCCTACGGAGGCGGCGCGCCGACATCCTACTCCGTGGCGCCGGCCCTTCCCACGGGCCTGTTCCTGGATCCGGTCCGCGGAATCATCAACGGGACCCCCACCACGCTTTCCGCGCCGGCCCCCTACGTCGTGACCGCCTCCAACCTCATCGGCAGCACCATGGCCACCCTCACGATCTCCGTGGTGGAAGCGGCCCCCACCGGCCTGGCCTACGCGGTGCCCGTCGCCTACTACGCGGTGGGCACGGCCATCGCGCCCAACACGCCTTCCTCGGGCGGAGGCCCCGTCTCCTCCTACGCGGTCAGCCCCGCGCTTCCCGGCGGGCTCAGCCTGTCGCCGACCACCGGCGTCATCACCGGAACGCCCACCGCCACGTCCGCCAAGGCGACCTACACGGTCACCGCCTCCAACGCGGGCGGCTCCAGTTCGGCGGCGATCTCCATCGTGGTCTTCCCTCCCGGCACCACGCTGGACCTGACGGTGGGGCAGATCGAGTTCACCCAGAGCACCCAGACTCCGGACAACACCGTGCCCATCGTCGCGGGCAAGAACGGCCTCGTCCGGGTCTACGTCCTGGCCAACCAGGCCAATTCCTCGGCGCCCCTGGTGCAGATCACCCTCACGAACAACGGGGTCCCGGTCGCCGGGTATCCCAAGACCGCGGCCGCCGCGGCCTCCAGCACCCCGCAGGCCGTGTCCGAGGGCAGCCTGGCCTCCAGTTGGAACCTCGCCATTCCCGGCACGGACCTGGCCGCTCCCACGGGCACCGGGTACGCCATCCAGGCCGCCGTCGACCCCGGGGGCCTGGTGACCGAAGGGGACCGCACCAACAACACGTCCCAGGTGGCCCTCGCCGTGACGGCGGTGCCCACCTTCCGCACCACGATCTTCCCGGTGGTCCTCTCCAGCGGCACGGGCAACGTCACCGAGTCCAACAAGGCCGCGTGGGTGAGCCGCCTTGCCAGGATGTGGCCCATCGCCGACGTGGACATCCGGGTGGGGGATCCCTTCACCCCCTCGGTCTCCGACCTGGGAGCCGATGACGACACCGCCTGGAAGAAGGTCCTGAGCGACCTCGCCGCCAAGCACGCCGCGGACGGCGCCACGGACCGCTACTACTACGGCGCCCTGAAGGTCGCCTACTCGAGTGGCACCGCCGGGATGGGCTACGTCCCCTCCGTGAATTCGTCCTTTTCCTCGCGCACCGCCATCGGGTGGGACAAGTCCTCCGGCTACGCAGACGGCGGCCACTTCCCGGAGGTGTTCGCCCACGAGGTCGGGCACAACTTCGGTCTCTCACATGCGCCGTGCGGAGTCTCGTCCTACGACACCTCCTACCCCTACCCCAACGGCAGCATCGGCGTCTGGGGCTATGATACCGCCACCAACCTCCTGGAGCCCCCCGCCTCCGTGGAGGACGTGATGAGCTACTGCAGCCCTGTCTGGGTGAGCGACTACAACTACAAGAAGGTCCTGGCGACCCGAGCGGCCACCGGGGCCTTCGTGGCCGTGGCCGCCGACGCCGGCCAGGAGTGCCTGCTGGTCCGCGGCGTCCTGCACCCGGACGGCACCGCCGAACTGCTCCCCGGTTTCCGCACCCGGGCGGTGGCTTCCACGGTCCACCCCGAGGGGGACCTGCGCCTGGAGGGGCTCGACGCCTCCGGCAAGGTGCTCCTCACTTCCACCTTCGAGGCGGAGGAACTGGGCTGCGATCCGGGCCCCCACGACCGGCACTTCGTGGTCGCCCTCCCCATGGCCGCCTCGGACCTGGACGCCCTGGCCGGTGTCCGGATCCTCCGGGACGGCCAGGTGCTGGCCAGCCGCACCTCGCCCCGGCGCGACGCCGGGGAGCCGTCGCTCCGCCGGATCTCCCAGGAGGAGGTGGCCCTGGCCTGGGACGCATCGGCCCAGCCCGCCGTGATGGTGCGGGACAACGCCACCGGCAAGGTCGTCGCCATCCTCGAGGGCGGCCAGAGGACCTTCCGCTCCGCCTCCACGTCGCTGGACCTGGTGTTCAGCGACGGGGTGAAGGGCCACACCATGCGGATGAAGGAAGTGGACTAGACAGCCTCCTACGCCTGGAACCGGTTCAGGAGGGTCCGGAGGCTGGTTTCCCTGGCCTCCAATCCCAGCTTGAATTCCAGGTTCCTGGCGTGGTGGATCTCCACGCGGGTCTCCTCCAGCTCCTTGACGAGGAGGAGCCTAAGGAGATCCGCGTCCTGCTCGGCGAAATCGATGTTCATGGCGCCCCCCCGGGGTTGGCTGGGCCTGGACGTGCGGGTCCGGAGGGAAGCGTACGGCCGTCCGCGGGGCCGCGCAAGGATTCGATCCATTCCCGGATGAGGCCCGTGGCCTCGGGGTCGGGCAGGGCGTTCCCCAGGGGGGGCATGCGCGCCTCGGGACGGGTGGAGGTCATGCGGTGGAGAAGGGAGCTGTGGGCGGGGTCCCCGGGGCTCACGAGGAGGCTCGCGGCCTCCCCGGGGATGGTGTAGTGGCCCGGGCGGCCCACGGCGGTGTCCGGACCGCCGTTGGCGGTCAGGTCCAGGCTGACGCCCCGGATGGGGTTGGCCGGGGTGTGGCAGGAGCCGCAGTTGGTTGAGAGGTAGCCCAGGGCGGCGCGGGCCAGGGGGGTGGCGGCCCGGATGCGCGGGGCGGGGCCCGGGGGAAGGGGCGGGTCCAGGAGCCGGCCCGCGGCGAGGGTGTCCAGGGTCGCCATTCCCGGGGCCAGCGGCTCGGCATGGGGAGCCAGGGGGTCCCGGTCCGGGGAGAGCTGGAGGGCGGTGAACCCCAGCACCGGCGTGGGGCCGTTGCCGTGGCAGGCCAGGCAGTCGGCGGTGGACGGAATGCCGTGGCTCAGCCCGCCCCCCAGGTCCGCGGCGTCCGCCACGCCCGAGGCGGGCGCCAGGTCGGCGTCGCGCTGGTCCTCCCGCCAACGGTAGGCGGCGTAGACCCACGCGTCCGCGGAAGCCCGCCAGAGCATCCGGGTCTCCACCTTCCGGCCCCCAAAGGCGAACTCCTTCCAGAGCTTCGTGCCCACCGGGAAATCCCAGGCCTGGGGGTCGCGCGTGCCGATGCGGGTGCCCGGGGGCAGGGCGATCCACCGCGCCTTGCCCGCGCCGTCGGACCAGAGCGGGTACTGGGGGGAGTAGGGCAGGACGTCCGGGGCCACCCGGTCCCCCTCGTAGAGCCCGGTGAGGGAGAGCTGGGCGGGAGGCGCGGCGGCCAGGGCCAGGGCGAGCAGGAACCGGGGGGACACAAATCCTCAGGAATGGGGCGGGAGGTAGTCGGGCACCGCGTTGCGGACAGGCTTCGTGGTCTGGAGGAACGCATAGATGGCCTTGATGTCCTCGTCCGTGGCCTCGTTCACGGAGGCGACGGGCATGGGGGGCATCACCGGACGCCCCTTGCCCAGGTGGCGTCCCGTGCGGAAGATCTGGAGGAAGTCCTTCTCGGAAACCCCGCCCATGCCGGTCTCCTTGTCCGAGGTGAGGTTGGCGGAGAAGGTGGTGCCCCAGGGGCCGGAGAAGGCGGTGAGGCTGCCGCTGCCCGCCCAGGCCCAGGGGCCCTTGCCCAGATCGGGCGCGGCGGGCATCTTGAGATCCGCGGGATGGCCGGAGAGGAACCGGTCCATGTCGGGTTCGGGCCCCTTGGGCCCCATCTTCAGGGGGGTGTGGCAGTCGTTGCATCCCATGATCTTCACCAGGTAGGCGCCGCGGGCGGCGGGGGTCTGGGCCTGGAGGGACGCGGAGAGGGCGAGGACGGCGAGAGCCGGAAGCAGGTTCATGGGAATTCCTTGGAAGGTGCGGGGGATCAGGCTCCCGCGGGGGTGGGGACGAGCCGGGATCCGGCGTGGGAGGTCAGGCGCAGCGCGGCTTCGACCACGGCGGCGGCCTGGGGGATGTAGGCCTGCTCCAGGACGTAGCTGGAGGGCGGGGGCACGTCGGGGCCGGTGAGGCGCACGATGGGGGCCTTGAGGTCGGCGAAGGCCTTCTCCGAGAGCAGGGCGGCCACTTCGGCGCCGACCCCGCACAGGCGCCCGGCTTCGTGGACGATCACGGCGCGGCCGGTCCTGGCCACGGACGCCAGGAGGGTGGCCTCGTCCAGGGGCTTGAGGGTGCGAAGGTCGATCACTTCGGCCTCCACCCCCTGACTGGACAGGGTCCTTGCGGCCTCCAGGCAGGTGTCGACGGTCTTGGCGTAGGAGATGAAGGTGACGTCCACGCCCTGCCGCACCACCGAGGCCACGCCCAGGGGCACCACGTGGTCCCCGTCGGGAACCTCGCCGGCCTTGAAGGAGAGGGCCATGTCGGTGAAGAAGAGCACCGGGTTCTCGTCCCGGATGGCGGCCTTGAGCAGGCCCTTGAAGTCGGCGGCGTTGCTGGGCATCACCACCTTGAGACCGGGGGCGTGGACGAACCAGGACTCCAGGTTGTGGTTGTGGTGGGCGCCCACGGTCCAGCCGCCGCCGGTGAGGGCCATGACGACCATGGGGAACTTGAACTGGCCGCCGGACATGTAGCGCAGCTTGCCCGCGCTGTTGACGATCTCGTCCATGGCGAAGCAAAGGAAAGGCGCGAAGAGCAGGTCGACCACGGGGCGGAGGCCCGTGGCCGCGGCGCCCGCGGCGGTGCCGGCGATGATCCCCTCGGCCAGGGGGGTGTTGCGCACGCGGGAGGCGCCGAAGGACTCCAGGAGGTCCTTGCGCTTGGTGGCGACGCCCTCCCCGAAGATGAGGACGGAGGGGTCGCGGTGCATCTCCTCGGCCAGGGCCTGGCCCACGGCGGCTTCAACGGTGATGGTCTGCATGGGTGGGGTCCTTTCAGGCGTAGACGTCGGTGAGGAGTTCGGCGGGGTCGGGGAAGGGCGAGGCGGAGGCGAAGGCCGCGGCGGCCTCCATGGCCTCCCGGGCCCGGGCGGCCATTTCCGCGAGGCCGTCCTCGGTGGCCAGGCCCCGCTCCAGGAGGCTGCGCTTCATGCGGAGGATGGGATCCTGCGGGCCCCAGAAGGCCAGTTCGGCCGGGTCCACGTAGGATTGGTCGTTGGGCTCCATGTGCCCGCGCAGGCGGTAGGTGTAGGTTTCCAGCAGGAAGGGCTTGCGGGTGGTCCGGACTTTGTCGGCGGCCTCCTTGGCGGCGGCCAGCACGGCCTCCACGTCGTTGCCGTCCACGGTGAGGCCCTCGACGCCGTAGCCGGCGGCGCGGGGCGAGATGCGGTCGCCCACCATGGTCTCGTTCCGGTGGACGAAAGCCTGCCAGTGGTTGTTCTCGCACACGTAGAGGACCGGAAGCTGCCAGACCGCGGCCAGGTTCAGGGACTCGTGGAAGATGCCCTCGGCCGCGGCGCCGTCGCCGAAAAAGCACACCGCGATGGCGTCGCTGCCCTGCATGGCCAGGCTGAGCCCGACGCCCGTGGCCAGGGAAAGCTCGCCCCCCACGATGGTGGAGGTGAGGATGACGCCCAGTTCCTTGGCGGAGACGTGCAGGGTGCCGCTCTTGCCCTTGCAGTAGCCGCCGGAACGGCCCATGACCTCGGCCAGGATCCTGCCGGGATCCGCGCCCCGGGCCAGGAGGTGCCCGGCGCTGCGGTGGTTGGTGAGGATGAGGTCCTGGGGCTCAAGGGCGGCCACGACGCCCACCGCCGAGGCCTCCTGGCCCACGGAGGTGCACACGTGGGGGAAGGGTCCCTTGGTGTGGAAGTCGACGATCTGCTCCTCGTAGGCCCGGATGAAGAGCATCCGCTCCAGGAGGGCCCGGGGGGTGGGTTTAAAGGGATAGTGGTTCATGTTCTCCTCGTTAATTTGCAAGGGGACGCCAGACGCGGCGCATGGATCCGAAGGAATTGCTGCCTCGGGTGACATGCAAAGCTACGCCCCTGGACGGGAAGTGGATATTCCAACTTCCTTAATAATAAATATTTAAGGTTTCCTTAAGGTTTCCTTAGGATTGCGGGACGTCCTCGAGGTGGAGGGCCCGGTCCACGCGCAGGCGGAAGCGGCCCCGGCCGGTCTTTTCCATGCGCACGCAGGCCTCCCGCTCCACCAGGCGCCGCCCCAGCAGCACCAGGCGCGCCTCCAGGTTGTCGCTGAGGCCGGGCAGCTTGATCCTGGGGTCCAGGCGCAGCTCCCGGTTGTTGAACGTGGTGCGCTGCTGGGTGACGTGGTCCCTCACCAGGGTCCAGAAGATGCTTCCGGCCACCCCCTTGATGAGGTAGTCGCCGTCCAGGAAGATGCTGTCGTCCTCGGCGTAGTGGCGCACCACCAGGGGCCCCCCGGGGACGCATCCCGGCAGGGGCTCGCCGGGCTCGGAGGCGGGCTCGTCGGGGGATTCCTGCCCCGTCTCCAGGTCCTGCACGACCATGCCGAACTGGGCGGCCACCACCATGAGGGCGTCCTCGTCGTCGCACGTGAAGCGGGAATCCTGCGGGCTCTCCACGTAGAGCACGCCCAGGAGGCGGCCCCGGGCCTGGATGGGGACGGCCAGCTGGCTCGCGGGCTCCGCCAGGCCGGGCAGGGGGATGCGGGTGTCCAGCCTGTCGCCCATGCCCTCCTCCTCCGCGCTGCGGCGCAGGGCGCGGCCGTAGCCGTACTCGGAGGTGGCGTGGCCGATGCGGATGGGCGTGCCCATGCGGGCGCACACGCCGATGACGCCTTCGCCGATGGGGATCTCCGAGCCGATCCCGGAGCGGTCGTAGCCGCGGGTCGCCAGGGTGTAGAGCTTCCGGCCCGCGGTGTCGGCCATGAGGACCATGGTGTGGGCGATGTCGAAATCCTTTTCCATGCAGTCCAGGACCCCGCCCAGGAGGCTCTCCAGGTCCTGGGCCGCCGCCAGGCGCGCCGCGGAGGAGCGCAGGGCCGTCATGCGGCTGGGCTGCGCGGGCGGGGGCAGGGGGTGTCCGGCCACCGGCTCGATGTCCAGGACCTCGAAGACGTCCGAGCCCAGGAGGCGGAACACGCCGGACATGCCCTCGTGGGAAGCGATGCCGGCGAGCTTGGCCTTCATGGTCTCGAAAAGCGGTCCCTCGGTCTCGGTGCGCAGGTAGCGCAGCGTCATGCGGTACTGGGCCGCGGTGAGGGGGCTGGTCAACTGGAGGCGGGCGATGGGGTTGGCCAGGATGTTGCGCCGCGTCTTGTTGAAGAACTGGTAGGAGAGCGCCAGGTGGCGTGCGTCCACGTACTGGGCCTGGGAGAGGGCGGTGATGTTGGGGGTGCCGTCCACGTCGCAGGTGGCCAGATGGCCCGGCACGGAGCCCTCCAGGCAATCGCGGATCGTCTCGAGCCGGATCTTCATGGGGCCTCCCCCAGGGGATCGCCCGCGGACGGGCCCGGGGTCTGGCTGAAGGCGGAGGTGGGCGTGAAGGTCACGGCCACCCAGTCCTCGGGGGTTTCCGGGGGGCTGGCGAAGAGGGCGCGGATGAGCCGGGGGGAGTAGCCCTCGGGCTCCACGACCCGCACGAAGGTTTCCACGTAGGCCCGGACGCGGGCCGCCTCGCCCCTGCCCAGGGGGCGCACGGCGGCGTCGGTGCCCTTGAACTGGTAGGAACGGTGGGTGAGGGGGTGGGAAGCCACCAGGGCGATGGCGCCGTGGGCCCGCACGTCCTCCAGGACGTCCGCGGCCTGGGACCGCGCGAGGAAGACCGACAGGCGGCGCCGGTCCCGGGAGACCTTGCAGCCCAGGGCCCGGCTCAGCGACGGAAGGCCGTCCCGGCCCCGGGTGGCCACGCACACCGACACCCCGCCCTCAAGGAGGGCGACCAGGGCGTCATGGGCCAAGGGAAAAGATTGCGGGTTCATCGGGCTGGAATGGTACCAGACCCGGCGGGCAAACCAAGGGAAAGTCGATCAAATCCGTAGGGGATTTTCCCCGCGGCCGTCATCCCTTCTTGGCGTCCTTGGAGCATTCCTTCTTGCAGCACGCCTTCTTCTGCTCGGAAGCCTTCTTGTCGCAGGCCTTCTGGTCCTTGCAGGACTCCTTGCAGCAGGCGGCGGCCTTGGCCGGCTTCTTGGGCTCCTCGGCGCGGGCGGTGGCGAACGCGAGGATGGCGAGGGCTGCGATGAGCGTCTTCATGATTCCTCCAGGGGGTTTCGTCATGATACCGCCGTTTCATATATTGGCATAAGAAAAAGAATAGGAATATACCCGCATGATCCGGCGCCGAATCGTATACTTGAACATGTTCTCGCTGGGCCGCAAAGCCAAGTCGCCCGCTGACCCGGGGGCTCTCCTGGACTGGATCCTGGACAAGGACCGGGAGGTGGTCTACACCCTGGGCGCCGACCGGCGCTTCCGCATGGTGCGGGGGGCCTCGTCCCGCCTGTGGGGCTACGGCAACGAGGAACTGCTGGGCAAGGATTTCGCGGACATGGTGGTGCCCCGGGAGCGGCGGTCCGTCCTGTCCATGTTCGATGGGCACATGCGGGGGAAGGTATCCGGTATTCATGAAAGCCATTTCCAGAAGCGGGACGGAACCCCCGTCCGCATGGTCTGGAAGCTGGCGGACCGGCCCACCGGGGACGCCATCCTCGGGGAGGCCCGGGAATACGCCGTGCGCAAACCCCGGCTGGACGCCCCGTCCTGGGAGGCCGTGGGGCTGGAAAGCTACCGGCGGGCCCTGGACGAGCATGCGATCGTGTCGCTCGCGGACGTCAAGGGCCGGCTCCTGGCCGTGAACGACAAGTTCTGCGCCCTGTCCGGCTACGCCCGGTCCGAACTGCTGGGCAGGACCTTCCAGCTGGTCAACAGCCGTTTCCACGGCGCGGCCTTCTTCCAGGACCTGTGGCGGACCATCCTGGCCGGCCAGGTCTGGAAGGGCGAGATCCGCAACCGGGCCAAGGGCGGCGAACCCTTCTGGGTCGCCACCACCATCGTGCCCGTGGCGGACCCGGCCGGCGCCCCCGGCCACTTCATCGCGATCCAGGCGGACATCACGGCCCTCAAGGGCGCCGAGGCGTCCCTGCGCGAAACCCACAAGATGGAGAGCCTCAAGGCCTTCGCGGGGGGGGTGGCCCACGACTTCAGCAACCTCCTCACGGCGATCCTGGGCAACTGCAACCTGGGCGTGCGGGAAGTGCATGCCGAAAGCCGCGCCCGGGCCAACTTCGACCGGATCGAACAGGCCGCGATGCGGGGGGCGGACCTCACCAACCAGCTCATGGCCTACCTGGGCCAGACGGTTTCCGCCCTGCGCGCGGTGGACCTCAACGGGCTGGTGGAGGACGCCCGGGATCTCCTCACCGCCATGCTGCCCCGGAACACGCGCCTGGAAATCAGCCTGGATCCCGCGGCGCCCCGGGTGCGGGGCGACCCCAGCCAGCTCCTCCAGGTGGTGCGGGCCCTGGCCGTGAACGCGTTCGAGGCCCTGGACCCCGCCTCCCCGCATGAGGTGGCCATCCGCACCGGCACCGGGCGCCTGGATCCGTCCCGGCCCGCCGTTCCGGCTCCGGCCCCCGGGGCCGGCGAGAAGCTCTACGCCTTCCTGGAGGTGCGCGACACCGGCGAGGGCATGACGGCGGAGGTGCTGCGGAAGGCCTTCGACCCCTTCTTCACGACGAAATTCATCGGGCGGGGCCTGGGTCTGCCCGCGGTGGCGGGGATCATCGGGAACCACAAGGGGACCGTGCAGATCCAGAGCGAGCCGGGGCGAGGCACGGGGGTGAGGGTGCTCCTTCCCCTGGAAATTCCGGAAAGGCCCGGACATTAAAACGACCTATAGATCATCTTTTAGGCCTGAAAAATAAGCATCTTTTGAAGTTTTTTTGTGGAAGACGTTCGCGAAGGCGTCTACGCTCGGGACCCAATCCATCAACCCGCCTCCCGAGGTGAAGAATGCATGCCTTCCTTCGAACGTCGCTGACGTGCGCGTCCCTCCTGGTCCTCGCGGCCTGCTCCTCCCGCCAGGAGGCGGTGCCCAACCCGGCTCCCGACACGAGTTCCAACGCGGCAGCCTTCGATCCGGCCTCGGGGGACGTGCCCCTGCCCAACATCCTGGCCACGGCCGCCGCCCCGGACCCCCTGGCCGGCCTCGCCGCCGGCACGGGCATGGATCCCAAGAAGGCCCTGGCCTACATCAACAAGTACGAAGTGGCCGGCACCAATGCGGTGGCCGGGGTGAACGCGCCCATCTACCTCCATTTCACCTATCCGCTTCTGGCCTCCACGGTTTCGCCGGCCAACATCAAAGTGTTCCAGATCACCCCTGACGCCGGGGGCACCGAAAACGGCCCGCTGGGGTTCACGGACGTCACCGGCATGTTCACGTTCAAATACCCCGCTGGCGGCACGGACCTGTGGCTGTTCCCGTCCTTCCCGCTCACCCCCGCCGCCCGATACGTGTACGTGGTCACCAGCCGCGTCCAGGACGCCGCCACCGGGGGCGCCGTGATCCCCTCGGTCTACTTCAACTACCTCAAGTCCACCGTTCCCCTCACGGGGACCCCCGCCGCCCTTGAGCCCATCCGGGCCAACGTCACTTCAGGCTCGACCATCCTGCTCTCGGGCTACGCCAAGGTCATGGACGACCTCATCGCCGCCAAGGCCACCACCACCATCGCCTCCCGCGCCGACATCGCCCTCATGGGCCGGTTCATCACCTCGGGCGCTGGGTTCGTCGTCCCCAACCCCGCCAGCCCCACGGCGGTGATCCCGGTGGAGTCGGCCCTGCGGGCCTTCGCCGCCGGCGCGCCTCTGGGCGGACTTTCCGGCAAGACCTGGGACAACGCCGTCACCGTCACCGCCACCTTCACCAAGGGCAACGCCAATCCCGCCCTGGACGTGGGGGCCTTCTGGCAGGGCGCCACGGGCGCCCCCGCCGCCACCGTGCCCGCCACCCTCGGCACCGTCGTCCTGGGCACGATCAACACCGCCTTCCTGAATGTCGATCCCGTGCTGGCCCGGGCCAACGCCGCCTCCATGGACCTGGGCGCCGTGACCGGCGCCTTCAACCCGCTCTCGGGCGTGGTGCAGCCCTTCCGGGGCGCCGGCGGGGTCCTCACCGGGTACTACCACGTGCCCACGACCATCCCCTTCGTCTACATCGCCCCCGACGCCGCGGCCCCCGCCGGCGGCTACCCGGTGGTGCTCTACCAGCACGGCATCACCAGCCAGAAGGAGACCGTCATCGGCCTGGCCCAGGTGCTCACGGGCGGCGGCTACGCGGCCCTGGCGGTGGACCTGCCCCAGCACGGGGCCCTCGCGACGGCCTCCCTGCAACTGGCCCCCGGCGACAGCGCCGCGGTTAAGGCCCAGAAACAGGCCGGCTGGGGCCAGGCCTTCATGGCGGTGGGAACCCCGCTGGCCACCCGGTCCAACATCCAGCAGGCCGCCTTCGACCTCCACCGGCTCGAACTGGTGCTGGCCACCCACGGGTTCGACGTCCTGGGCGCCAAGGCCCCGGCCACCACCGGTGCGAAGTTCGCGGGCCTCAGCCTGGGTTCCATCGTGGGGGCCTACTACCTGGCCGGGAACACCACCCTGGCGGCCACGGTGCCGCCCTACGCCCAGGCCACCCTCGCCAACGACATGAAGGGCCTCCTCAGCGTTCCGGGCGCCCGCATCGCGTACCTCATCCAGGCCAGCCCGGCCTTCGGGGCCACGGTGGACACGGGCCTGGCGGCCGCGGGAATCCCCAAGGGCAGCGTCACCTACAACGCCTTCTTCCAGGCCACCCAGACGGTGGTGGACACCGCGGATCCGGCGAGCATGACCACGCCGCTGGCTGCGGGCCTTCCCAGCCGGCTCTCGGGACGGGTCCTCATCCAGGAGGCCACCTCCTCCACCTTCGACGCCAACGGCAATCCCACCGACGGCGACCTGGTGATCACCAACCCCTTCACCCGCTACTTCGGCAACGCCCTGGGAGGCCGGGCCGTGCTGGGAACGCCGGCCGCGGCCGCCGTGGCCCCGGGCTTCTTCCAGCTGGGCTACGGCGCGGCGGACCGCATTCCCGCGACCTTCATGTACACCCTGAACGGCACCACCCCTGCGCCCAAGACCCAGCCTGCGGCGCTGCTCCCCTCCGACACCACCCCGGTGGAGGGCTACTTCCAGTTCGACCAGGCGGGGATCTCCCACGGCGGCCTGCTGGATCCCGCCCATCCCGCCAACGCGGGCCTCATGCAGAAGCAGCTTCTCTACTTCCTGGGCGTGACCGGGACCTCCATCGCGCTGGACCCCACCCAGACGCCCTCCGGCCTGGTCATGGGGGTTTCCGCCGAGGTCCAGGTGCCGGCCATCTGGACCGTCCCCGGCCTCTGATCCGATCCCCCCATCCGAACGAGGAGCCCCCTTCCCATGACCAAGCGCACCCTTTCCTCCCTCACCCTCTTCCTCGCCATCGCCTCCACCGCCTCCGCCTCGGGCTTCATGCTCCGGGAGCAGAGCGCCTCCGGCCTGGGCAACGCCTTCGCCGGGGCCAGCGCCGGCGCCCCGGACCTTTCCTCCCTCTTCTGGAACCCCGCGGTGCTGCCGCTCTTCCAGGGCGGGGAGGTCTCCCTGAGCGGGTCCTGGATCGGCATCCACATGGACCTCTCCAACGCCGCGGGGTCCCGCGCCCCGGTGTTCCAGCCGGCTTCCCGGACCATCTCCGGCTCCCCGGACCTGCCCAACGCCACCAGCCAGCCCATCCTTCCCGGCATCTACGCCCACTGGGCCGTGAACGACAAGGTCCACCTGGGCCTCTCCGTGAACGTGCCCTATGGCCTGGTGACCAACTACCCCGACAGCTTCATCGGCCGATATCACGGCCTGCGCACGGACCTCAAGACCTTCGACGTGGCCCCCAGCGTGGCCCTGCGCGCCGGGGATGCCTGGACCTTCGGGGTGGCCTTCGTGGCCCGCAAGGCCGAGGCGACCCTCAGTAACGCGGTGGACTTCGGCGCCATCGGCAACGCACTGGGCGTCCCGGGCTTCACGCCCGGGAGCGCGGACCGCGTGGCGACCCTCAAGGGCGACTGCTGGGCATACGGGTACAAGGCCGGCTTCACCTTCCAGCCCTCCCAGGACCTGCGGTTCGGCGTGGGCTACCAGGGCAAGACCACCCTGAAGGTGAAGGGGCAGATCGCCTACGAGACCGTCCCCGCCCCCTTCGACACCACCTTCGTCAACGGCGGCGGGGCCGCGGACGTGAACCTGCCCGCCACGGCCTCGGCGGGCTTCACCTGGCAGGTCACCCCCACCTTCAGCCTCCAGGGCGAGGCGGCCTGGACCGGCTGGTCGGACTTCAAGGAGCTGCGGGTGAAGTTCGCCTCCGGCCAACCCGATTCCGTGGTGGACGAGAACTGGAAGGACTCCTGGTTCCTGTCCGTGGGCACCCTCTGCAGGGTGTCGCCCGAGTGGGCCTTCCGCTTCGGCCTGGCCTACGACCGGTCTCCGGTGGACAACGCCCACCGCACCCCCCGCATCCCCGACGCCGACCGCAGGTGGGTTTCGGCAGGGGTCTCCTGGACCCTCTCCAAGGCCACCACCCTGGACTTCGGCGCCACGCAGATCTTCGGCTCGACGGTTCCCCTGGCCCAGGTGTCGGGCGTCTCGCAGTCTGACCCGGACTTCTTCCGCGGCAGCCTCTCCGGCACGTACAAGGTGGGCGCCACCATCCTCGCCCTGGGTGCCCGGTTCCGGTTCTGAGAGCCCCATGACTTGACGGCCACCCCCTTGCGGCGCTAGATTGTTGGCTTCGAGGTATCCGTGACCTTCTCCGTCATCCATCATCGCCATACCCACGCCGTTTCCGGCGGGGCCGTGGCATGCGGGACAGACGCCTAGCGAGCAAGGCGAAACGAACCCGGCACGAACCCCCCGGCCTTGACCCCCGGGGGGTTTCCGCATTCAAGGATCCACCATGAACCTGAACTTCCGCCATCACGCCCATCCGCCCCTTCCGGGCTAGGCCGGGCCCTGCAAGCCCGCAACCTCGCCCCGGAGCCATCCGGGGCTTTTTCTTTTCTGGAGAGAACATGGACACGATCAACCTGGCGATACCCAAGGGCCGCATGGCCGAAGGGGTCCTTCGCCTCATGGAGGACGCGGGCTTCAAGGTGCTGGCCAACGGCCGGAACTACCGGCCCGCCTGCGCCGACCCCCGCTTCCAGCTCAAGCTGCTCAAGCCCCAGGACATCGTCCGGATGGTGGAGCTGGGCCGGCACGACCTGGCCTTCGCGGGCCACGACTGGGTGGTGGAACTGGACGCCCGGGTGGATGACCTCCTGGACACGGGCCTGGACACGGTGCGCCTGGTGGCCGCCGCCCCCCGGGCGTCGGTGGCCTCCCTGCGGAGCCGGCCCATCGTGGTGGCCAGCGAGTACGAGCGGATCACCCGCACCTGGCTGGACCGGGAGGGCTACGACTACCTTTTCGTGCGCAGCCACGGCGCCACGGAGGTGTTCCCGCCCGAGGACGCCGACATGATCGTGGACAACACCGCCACAGGCCGGACCCTGGAGGAGAACGACCTGGAGATCGTGGACACCCTGCTGACCTCCTCCACCCGGCTCATCGCCAATCCCCGCCTGGGCCGGCGCGCCGAGGTGGACGAATTCCTCCTCCTGCTCAATTCCGTGCTCGACGCCCGCAAGCGGGTGATGCTGGAGATGAACGTGGCCGCCTCCAACCTGGACGCGGTCCTGGGGATCCTGCCCTGCATGCGCATGCCCACCGTCATGCCCCTGGCCGGGGAGGGCGGCTTCGCGGTGAAGTCCGCCGTCCCCGCCCGGGAGGTGCGCCGCCTCATCCCCCTCCTCAAGGCCGCCGGCGCCACGGACATCCTGGAATTCTCCTTCAGCAAGGTGGTGTCATGAGCGCCTACGCCAACCCCGCCTCCGGACGCGCGTCCTTCGTGCGCATGGACTTCAACGAGGGCCCGCCGCCCGACCCCGACCTGCTCGCCGTGGACCTGCGGGACTGCCTGTCCCGGTACCCCGAATACGAGGCCCTCACAGCCGGCGCCGCCCGCGTCTACGGCGTGGAGCCCGACCGCATCGTGCCGGTCAACGGCGCCGACGAGGGCATCCAGCTGCTGCTGAAGACCCTGGGCGGGGGTGGCCTGGTGCTGCCGGTGCCGGCCTTCTCCATGTACCGGGTGTACGCGGACCAGCTGGGCGTCCCGGTGCGGGAGGTGCCCATGGACGCCTCCTGGGATGTGGACGTGGAAGCCGTCCTGGCCGCGGAAGGCTCCGTGGTGGCCCTCACCAGCCCCAACAACCCCACGGGGCGCCGAGTGGATGACGAGACGGTGCTGCGGGTGCTCCGCCAGGGGCGCCCCGTGCTCCTGGACGAGACCTACGGCCCCTACTGCGGCCAGGACTTCGCGCCGCTCCTGCGGGACTGGCCCAACCTCGCCATCCTGCGCTCCCTGAGCAAGGTCTACGGCGTGCCGGGCCTCCGGTGCGGGTTCGTCCTGGCCTCCCGGGACCTGGCGGCCCGGCTCGAAGCCCTGCGCTCCCCCTTCAACGTCAACGGCCTCGCCGCGGCCCTGGGCGCCCGCCTCCTGGAAGGGGACATCCGTTTCCGGGACCGCATCGCCGCGGCGGTGGCGGCCCGGCGTTCCCTGCAGTACCGGGTGGAGGAGGCGGGGTACCGCACCATCGCCTCCGACGCCCACTTCTTCCTGGCCGAGCTGGGCCCCGGCGCCGCGGACCGCCTGAGGGAGCGCGGCATCCTCGTGCGCGACATGGCCAAGGCCATGCCCGGCTGGTGCCGGATCAGCGTCACGACGGCCGACGAGGCGGCCGTTTTCGAGCGCGCATTCCTGGGAGGCAGACCATGACTCGGTTCGAACGCATCACCAAGGAGACCCGGGTCGTCCTGACCCTGGGGGCGGGGGGCGCCGTGGCCACCTCGGTGCCCATGCTCACCCACTTCCTGGACCAGCTCAACCTGTACGGCGGCCTCGGCCTGGACCTGGAGGCCGTGGACCTCATGCCCCTGGGCGACGGGCACCACCTGGCCGAGGACGTGGCCATCGCCCTGGGCCGCGCCCTGGACCAGGCCCTGGGCGGCCGCGAAGGCCGGGCCCGCTACGGCCAGCGCCTGCTGCCCATGGACGAGGCCCTGGCCACGGTGGCCCTGGACATCGGCGGCCGGCCCTTCCCGGTGGTCGACCTTCCCTTCCGGGCGGAGATGCTGGGCGGGCTCGCCACCGAGAACATCGCGCACTTCTTCCGGACCCTGGCCCTGGAGGCCCGGTTCACGCTGCACCTGAAGGTGACGGGGGAGAATGCCCACCACATGGCCGAGGCCGCCTTCAAGGGCGTGGGGCTCGCCCTGCGCGAGGCCATGGGCGAGGCCGAGGGCCTGCGCTCCACCAAGGGGGTGCTCCGTTGATCGGCATCGTGGACTACGGCTGCGGGAACCTCCGGAGCCTGGAGAACGCCCTGGAGTTCCTGGGCCTGGAATCCCGGCGGGTCGCGGCCCGGGAGGACGTCCTGGCCATGGACCGGCTCATCCTTCCCGGCGTGGGGAATTTCGGCCACGCCGGCGCGGAGCTGGCCCGGCGCGGCCTGGGGGACGTCCTGAAGGAACGGGCGGCCCTGGAACGCCCCCTGCTGGGCATCTGCCTGGGCATGCAACTGCTCTTCGAGGGCTCGGAGGAGGCCCCGGACACCCCCGGCCTGGGGCTCCTGACGGGACGCGGCGAGCGTTTCGCGGACCCGTCCCTCAAGGTGCCGCACATGGGCTGGAGCGCGGTGGACTTCGGGGAGCTCTCGGGGGCCGCCTACTTCGTCCATTCCTACTTCGTCCCGGCCTTCCCCGGCGGCCGCGGGGCGGCCGTGGCCACGGCCCGGTACGGCCGGCCCTTCCTGGCGGGCTTCCGCAGCGGGAACCTGGCCGGCTTCCAGTTCCACCCCGAGAAGAGCGGCGCCTACGGACTGAACCTGCTCAAGGAGGCGCTCGCATGGTCATGAAACGGATCATCCCCTGTCTGGACGTGAAGGACGGACGGGTCGTCAAGGGCGTGCGGTTCCAGGACCTCAAGGACAGCGGCGACCCCGTGGAACTGGCGGCGCGCTACGGGGCCGAAGGCGCCGACGAGCTGGTGTTCCTGGACATCACCGCGGGCATCGAGAAGCGGGACACCGCGGCGAGGATGGTTGCGGCCGTGGCCCGGGAGGTATTCATCCCGTTCACGGTGGGCGGAGGCATCCGCACCGTGGCCGACGCGGAGGCCCTGCTCATGGCCGGGTGCGACAAGGTGGCCGTGAATTCCGCCGCGGTGCGCCGCCCGGAGCTCATCACGGAGCTGGCCACGCGGTTCGGCAGCCAGTGCGTGGTCCTCGCCGTGGACGTGCGGCGACCGGCGTACGGGATCCTGGTGGCCGTGGACGCGGGGCGGACCCTCACCCAGCTCACCATGGGCGCGTGGCTGGCCGAGGCCCAGGACCGGGGCGCGGGGGAGATCCTCCTCACCAGCATGGACAAGGACGGCACGGGGTCGGGCTACGACCTGGACGTGCTGCGGCGGGCCTCCCGCGGTCTGAGGATCCCCCTGATCGCCAGCGGCGGCTTCGGGGAGGCCAGTCACGCCGTGGAGGCCTTCGAGGCCGGCGCCGACGCCGTGCTCGCCGCCGGGGTCTTCCACACCGGCGGCCTCACGGTGCGCCGGCTCAAGGAACAGCTTGCCCGCGAGGGCGTGGAGGTGCGCCCATGCTGATCCCCAGCATCGATCTCATGGACGGCAAGGCCGTGCAGCTGGTGGGGGGACGCACCAAGGTCCTGGAGGTGGAGGACGTCCTCGGCCTCGCCCGGCGCTGGCGGGTGTACGGGGACCTGGCCGTCATCGACCTGGACGCCGCCCTGGGCCGCGGCGACAACCTGGCCCTGGTGAAGGAGCTCTGCGCGGTGGCCCGGTGCCGGGTGGGGGGCGGCGTGCGCACCCCGGACCGCGCCGTCGAGCTGCTCCGCGCGGGCGCGTCCTCGATCATCCTGGGCACCGCCGCCTCCGAGGACCTGCTGCGCCGGCTCCCCCGGGAACGCACCCTGGTGGCCGTGGACCAGCGGGCCGGAAGGCTCCAGTCCCGGGGCTGGACGGAGGACGAGGCCGAGGCGCCCCTGGACCGCATGCGGCGCCTGGGCGCCTTCTGCGGCGGCTTCCTCATGACCGTGGTGGACAAGGAGGGGCGGCTGGAAGGCCTGGACTGGGATGCCGCGCGGGCCGCGCGGGCCGCCACGGACCTGCCCATCGTCTACGCCGGCGGCGTCGCCACGGCGGCGGACGTGGCGGCCCTGGACCGGCTGGGGCTGGATGCCCAGGTGGGCATGGCGCTCTACAAGGGCCTCCTCGACCCCGCCGAGGCCTTCCTGACCTGCCTGGACTGGGACAAGCAGGGGGGACTGATCCCCGCCGCGGTCATGGACGAGGCCGGCAGGCTGCGCATGGTGGCCTACGAGAACCCCGCCTGCCTGCGGGAGGCCCTGGAGCGGGGCAGGGGCGTCTACTGGTCCCGCTCCCGCCAGGGCCGGTGGGAGAAGGGGGAGCGCAGCGGCCACGGCCAGGAGCTCCTGCGGGTGGAGGCGGACTGCGACCGGGACACCCTGCGCTTCGTGGTTCGCCAGGACGGGCCCACCTGCCACACCGGGGCCGGAACCTGCTTCGGCCGGGCGGAGTTCTCCCTGGAGGACCTGGAGACCACCCTCCGCTCGCGCCTGGAACGCGCAGCGCCGGGCAGCTACACCGCGCGGCTCTTCCGGGAGGAAGGGCTCCTGGCCGCCAAGCTCGTGGAGGAGGCGGGGGAAGTCGCCGCGGCCGAAAGCCAGGATGATCTGGTGTGGGAGGGGGCCGACCTGCTCTACTTCCTCATGGTCCGCCTCGCCCAGGGCGGCGTGCGCATGGAGCAGGTCCTCCGCGAACTCGAGCGCCGCGCCACCACCGACACCCGCAAGCCCGGCAACGCCAAAGGAGCGCCCACATGCTGAAGACCCTCTCCTTCGCCAAGGCCATGGACCAGGCGGGGACCGTGTTCCCGCCGGTACCGCCCGAGGTGGGCGCCATCCTCGACGACATCCGCAGGCGCGGCAACGAGGCCGTGTTCGACTGGGCCCGCAAGCTGGACGGCTTCAAGGGCGGCCCCTTCGAGGTGGACCCCCGGAAGGTGGAGGAGGCCCCCGGCAAGCTGCACCCCGAACTCCGCGGCCACCTGGAGGAGGCCATCCGCCGCGTGGAGGCCTTCTCCCGGGCCCAGAAGGAGAGCATCCGGGACTTCAGCACGGAGGTGGACGGCATGGTGCTGGGCCAGCGGGTGCTGCCGGTGGGCCGCGCCGCGTGCTACGCCCCCGGCGGGCGCTACCCGCTCCCCAGCTCCGTGGTCATGGGCGTGGTGCCCGCGCGGGTGGCCGGGGTGAAGGAGATCCTCGTCCTCAGCCCCCGGCTCCACCCCGTCACCCTCGCCGCCGCGGCCCTGGCCGGGGCGGACCGGGTCTTCGACCTGGGCGGCGTGCACGGCATGGCCGCCGTGGCCTGGGGCCTGGCCGGCGTCCCCCGGGCCGACCTGGTGGTGGGGCCCGGCAACCGCTTCGTCACCGGCGCCAAGCGCCTCCTGTACGGCGACGTGGGCATCGACTTCCCCGCGGGCCCAAGCGAACTGCTGGTCATCGCCTCCCCCGGGGCCCGGCCCGCCTGGATCGCCGCCGACCTCCTGGCCCAGGCCGAGCATGACCCCGACGCCCGGCCCCTGCTGGCGGTCTTCGACGCCGCCCTCATCCCCCAGGTGAACGCCGAGCTCAAGGCCCAGCTGGCCGCCCTGCCTCCGGACTCCCCGGCCCGGGACAGCCTGCGCAACGGCTTCGCCGTGGTCCTGGCCGGCGACGCCGAGGCCGTGGCCCTGGCCGACGCCCTGGCCCCCGAGCACCTGGAGCTCCAGGGCGCCCGGGCCGAGGCCCTGGAAGGCCGCTTCTCCAACTTCGGAAGCCTCTTTGTGGGCGAGGACGCCGCGGAGGTCTTCGGGGACTACGGCAGCGGCACCAACCACATCCTGCCCACCTCGGGCGCCGCGCGCTTCACCGGCGGGGTTTCCGTGGCCACCTTCCTGAAAATCCTCACCTGGCAGCGCACCCTCCCCGCGGGCCGCGCCGCCCTGGCCGCCCAGGCCGCGGCCCTGGCGAGGGCCGAGGGCCTGGCCGCCCACGAGGCCTCGGCCCGCACGCGGATTCCGTGAGTTGGATGGAAATGCGATGAATAGAAAATATTGCATGTTTTTTCCATAGCAAACGCCATGTCCATTGACTGGAGGCGGGTGGTGAAGGAATATTGAGGTTCCAAACGTGAAGGCTGGCCTCCCACAGGAACCCCATGACCTCGCCGCTCGCGGCAATCTTCGCCCTGGATGTCCGTACCGTCCTGGTGCTGCTCTTCACCGGAAACGCCGCCATGGCGGCCTTGATCTTCGTGTTCGAAGGGTTCGCCGCGGAATCCGGCCACCGGCATCCCCTGCGCTGCCATGCCCTGGCCCGGCTCCTGCAATCCCTGGCCTGGCTGCTGATGCTCCAGCGGGGGGAACTGCCGGGGGTCCTCTCCATCCTGGCCGCGGACAACCTGCTCGTGGCGGGCTTCTTCCTGGAATCCATGGTCGCCCTGGAGCTGGCCGGCATCGACCGGCCCCGGGCGCGGCGGGTCCACGTCGTCCTGTCCGGTGCGGCCCTCCTGCTCATGAACCTGGTGACGCTGCTCCAGGGCACCCCGGGCCAGCGCATGGCCGCCACGTCCCTGGGCGTGGGGGTCTGCATGGCGATCCCCTCGGTGCTCTTCGTGACGGCCCCCCGGGAATCGGCGTTCCGGCGGATCCTGGGCACCGCGAACCTCGCCTTCATCACGATCCTGGGGGTGCGGGCCGTCCTGGCCGTTTCCGACAGCTCCTTCACCCTCTACTCCACCGGCATGGTGCAGAGCCTCACCTTCTTCCTGCTGATCCTCATGATGATCCTCGGGGGCGCGGTGGTCCTGCTCCTCGCCAAGGAGGACGCGGACCGGGAGCTGCGGGAACTGGCCACCCAGGACTCCCTCACGGGCCTGTCCAACCGGAGGGCCTTCACCGCCCAGGCCGCCCGGGTCCTGGCCTACCACCAGCGGTACGGTCTGGAGGTCTCGGTGCTCTTCATCGACATCGACCACTTCAAGGCGGTGAACGACCGCCACGGCCACGCCGCGGGGGACCGGGTGATCCAGCACCTGGCCGCGGTGCTCCGCCGCACCATCCGGGAATTCGACCTCCACTGCCGCTACGGCGGGGAGGAGTTCGTGCTGCTCCTGCCCAATTCCTCCCTGGCCGAAGGCCTCCACGTGGCCGAGCGCATCCGGGAGGAGGTCGCCCACGGGGGGGCCGCCACGGTGCCCTACACGGTCAGCGTGGGCCTCGCCTCCAGCCAGGCCCAGGCCCGGGATCCCCTGGAGGACCTCCTCGCCCGGAGCGACGCGGCCCTGTACCGCGCCAAGAAGGCCGGCCGGGACCGGGTCGAGGTGGATGGTGGGTCCTAGCGGACCTATACTTGCGGTGGTCCTACGGAAACGTTCACCTGCATGCGTCGGCATCCCCGGGAGGTGCGCCATGACGTCCGGAACGAACCTGCCAGCCAGCGTGGAGGAGCGCCTGTCGGGGTGGGTGGCCATCCAGGAACGCCGGGGCCAGGCCCCCGTCAAGGCCCGGCCGGGGCCGGCCATCACCCTCTCCAGGTCCTACGGGTGCGAGGCCTTCGCCGTGGCCCAGCGGCTGCAGGAACTCTTCTCGGAAGGGAGCGGCGAGCCCTGGAGCCTGTTCGACAAGGCCCTGCTCGACAAGGTGGCCCTGGACGAGGGCATCTCCAAGAACCTCCTGGAAGGCCTGGGGGACGCCACCCGGAACCTGGAGGCCTTCGGCTTCCACCCCAGGGGGGGCGTCACCCAGGACGAAATGTTCGACAAGGTGGCCGGGACCCTCGTGGGCATCGCGCGGCAGGGCAACGCCATCATCGTGGGCCGCGGCGGGGCCGTCCTGTGCCGGGGCCTGGACAACGCCTTCCATTTCAGACTGGACGCCGGACTGCCCTGGCGGGTGGCGTCCCTGGCGCGCCGCCTGGGCATTCCCCGGGAGGAGGCGGAACACTTCATGAAGATCGAGACCCGGCGGCGGGACCAGTTCGTCAAGGAGCGCCTGGGGGCCGACCTGGCCGATCCTGCCCACTACGATGCGGTGTTCAACAACGAGCACCACACCGCCCGCCAGGTGGCGGCCGCCATCCACGCCTACGTGCGCAGCGCCCTGCAGGACCGCGGCTGATCAGAAGCGGAACCCGGCGGGAAGCCCCTCCAGGCCGCGGCGGGGCTCCGGCTGGCCGGGGCGCACCAGCCGGAAGGCCTCGCCGGCCTTCAAGGGGCGTCCGCCCTCCGGGATGAGGGCCACGGGGCGCTGCTGCGCCGCGGGGCGGTGCGGGGGGGGACCGAAGAGGGCCCGCTGGCGCTGGGGCCCCAGCATCCAGGCCGTGGTCAGGCAAAGCATCAGCCACCCTTGGCGCATGGGCATGGTTCCTCCTGGTGTCGTCGGGGTCCGGGGTCGGGACTGTATGAGTCAATTATAGGAACCGGAAAAGTCCTGGCGAGGGGACGGGAACAAAATATCTGCTGGGTGCACCCCCGGCCGGGCGTGTTGTCCAAATCAACGAAGGGACGCCGGTTTCCTCCCGGTCCGGCCCCGGATCCTCCGGGAGCTTTGTGTATGCTTGTTCCTGAACCTGTGAACGAGGCTTCCCATGAACCCAGAAGCGCGACCGGATCAAGGGAACCCCGCCCCCCTGGGCCCCGTGGTGGAAGCCCTGTGCAGGGCCGGCAAGGGCTGGGAGGGCGCCCACTCGAAGCCCAACCTCCGCCGGGAATTCCCGTCCCGCCAGGCGGTGGTGGACCTGGTGGAGGACCTGCGGTCCGTGCTCTTCCCGGGCTATTTCGGGCCTTCGGAACTCACCGCCGAGACCATGGGCTTCCACGCGGGCGCCGCCCTGGACCGCATTCTCCAGGGCATGCAGGAACAGATCCGGCGCGGCTTCTGCGCCGTTTCCGGAAACGGCGGGGAGGCCTGCACCTCCCCCGAGCGCGCCCGGGCCCTGGCCGAGGCCTTCGTGGAGCGCCTGCCCGAGGTGCGGCGCATGCTGGGCACGGACGTGGAGGCCGCCTACGAGGGCGACCCCGCCCTCACCAACCCCGACGAGGCCATCTTCTGCTATCCGGGAATCCTCGCCGTCACCAGCCAGCGCCTGGCCCACGAACTGCACGTGCTGGGCGTTCCCCTCATCCCCCGCATGATCACCGAGCACGCCCACAGCGTCACCGGCATCGACATCCATCCCGGCGCCCGCATCGGCGAGGGCTTCTTCATCGACCACGGCACCGGCGTGGTCATCGGCGAGACCACCATCATCGGCCGCAAGGTCCGCCTCTACCAGGGCGTCACCCTGGGCGCCAAGAGCTTCCCCCTGGACGAGCACGGCAACCCCATCAAGGGGGTGGACCGGCATCCCATCGTGGAGGACGAGGTGACGATTTACTCCAACGCCACGATCCTCGGTCGCATCACCCTGGGCCGCGGCTCCACCATCGGCGGCAACGTCTGGCTCACCCAGAGCGTCCCGGCCGGGGCGATGGTGACCCAGCTCTCCCAGTACACAGCCACTCAGATCCACGGGGCCTTCAACCCAGCCTGGTCGTCCTGGATGATCTAGCGAGGAATTAGCCGAGAACAACGTCCGCGTGGGCCCTGAGTTCGTCCCTGATGCCTACCTTGCTACCGAGCGTGTGAAGGAAGATGCGAATTCCCTCCTTCCTCGCGAATTTCATCGCGGGAACCATGTCTGAATCCCCACTGACCAGGACCAGGGTTTCGGCAATCCGCTTTAGGGCAATCCAGGCAATGTCCAAGCCGATCTTGATGTCGACCTGCTTCTGTTCCAGATCGGGTTTGAAGTCGTCCGGACGGAGGAGGCGAGGCCCGGTTTGCAGGTCCGCCACGGCTTGCGACGTCAATCGCCAACCATGGTGGAGGAGCGTTCCCCGTCGAACTGCGAAATCCGGCTGCAGGTCCAGTTCATGCAACAACCGAGAATTCCGAGCCGCGGTGGGTTCGGAGCTGTAACGGATCTGTTGGCGACTGATGGGGTGCGTGGCTCCGCCGGCATAGGGTGGGGAGTCATAGAAGAACACCCTGAACAGGACCTTCCCGATTAGCCTGGGGTGCTGGAGGATGCAGGCGCATTCCGTTGCGATGTCGGAGGCGGTTGCATGTCGCTTCAGTGAGGAATGGAGACGTCGTTTGACGAACCCCCCATCCATGAGGATTGCTACTCGGTCGTTCATAAGCACCTATAAAATTGCCCCATCATGCGCGGGGCCTTTCGGTCCTCTTGAATGGGTGGCGCAATCCGGGGCGGTATATCTCGACCCCATCAGTATGGTGAATTCGATTCCTTTTCTCCAGGGGGGAAGTAGCTACAAAATCGTCATAACATACTTAATAATTAATCAAATGAGTGGCGTCTCAACGCCGCCACGGCTGCAGGTTCCGCGATCATTGAACCGCCGCCACCACGGGATTCCGGATCTCCGCGGCCACCTCCTTCACCCCGTTGATGAGGAACTGCATGGCCACGGCGGCCAGGATCAGGCCCATCAGCTTCGTGACGATCTTCGTGCCGGTGCCGCCCAGCCGGTCCGTGATCCACCGCGCCTGGAGCAGGAACATGTGGATCAGCCAGCCGTTCACCAGGATCGCGGCCAGCAGCACCAGGGCTTCCGAAATGCTCAGGCCCGCGATGAACCCCATGACCGTCGAGATGGTGCCCGGCCCGGCCAGCATGGGGATGCCCAGGGGGATGACCGCGATGTCCGAGGACTTGGGCTTCTCGTGGGTGGCGTCCTTGAGGTGGGGGTCCTCGCCGTAGAGCATCCCCATGGCCGAGTGCATCACCAGGATGCCGCCCACGAACCGCATGGCCAGGGCGGTGAAGCCGAACACCCCGAAGACCACCTTGCCCAGGAGCGCGAAGCCCACCATGACGCAGGTGGCCGTGAGGCTGGCCCGGAAGGCGGTCTGGCGCACCCGGGCCCGGTCCCACCCGGCGGTGAGGCCCGAATAGATGACCGCGGCGCTGGTGGGGTTGATCACCGAGAACAGGGAGGTGAAGACTCCCAGGGCGAAGGCCAGGGTGGGGAAGGGGCGCAGGTGGAACATGGGGGGATTCTAGCGCGATTCGTCCCGGCGCCCCCTCGCGGGAGGGGATGCCGGGACGGGGTCTTGCATCCAGCGGATCAGCGGCGGGGCGGCGCGTTCTTCACGTAGGCGTCGAACCAGTTGAGCATTTCAAAGACAAGGTGCTCGTTGGATTCCCGCGCGGTGTACCAGTGGGGCTCGTGGGGCAGCATGACGAGCCGGGTGGTGCCGCCGTTGCCTCGGATGGCCTCGAACAGTTTGGTGGCCTGGAGGGGGGTGGTGCCGGGGTTGGCGTCGTCGGCGCCGTGGACGATGAGCAGGGGCGCCTTCACCTTGTCCGCGAAGAAGAAGGTGGAAACCTGCCGGTACACGTCCGGGGCCTCCCACACGGACCGCCGCTCGCTCTGGAAGCCGAAGGGCGTCAAGGTCTTGTTGTAGGAGCCGCTGGTGGCCACGCCGGCCCGGAACAGCCCGGAGTGGGCCACCAGGTTGGCGGTCATCAGGGCGCCGTGGCTGTGGCCGGTGACCCCGATGCGGTCGGGATCGGCCACGCCCAGCTCGACGGCCTTGTCCACGGCGGCCTTGGCGTCGGCCACCAGCTGTTCAAGGTAGGTGTCGTAGGCCTTCTTCGGGTCGCCCACCACCGGGAAGGAGGCGTCGTCGATGATGGCGTAGCCCGCCATCAGCAGCAGTCGGTAGTCCCGCAGCCGGGTGAAGGTGTACTGGGACCCGGTGACCTGGCCGGCCTTGGAGGGGTCGGCGTAGTCCAGGGGGTAGGCGTAGAGGATGGTGGGCACCCGCTTCCCCTCCTGGTACCCGGGGGGCGTGTAGAGGGTGAAGGACAGGTCAAGGCCGTCGGCGCGCTTGTAGGTGACGAGCCGCTTCTTGATCTGCCGGACCGCCGGGGTGGGATCCGGGATGTGGGTGAAGGGCGCGCGCTTGGAAACGAAGGCCGCTTCGCCCGCCGGGGCCTTGCAGGCCGAACCCAGGGTGTGGATGAAGGCGTTGGGCGGATCGGTGGGCGTCTGGTGCCAGGTGAGGAAGGTGCGGGAGCCCGGGCCCGTGAAGGCCAGGAACCGCTCGAACTCGGTCTTGCCGCTGCGGAACAGCCGCTCGGTCTTGAGGGTGCGCAGGTCCAGGCGGTCCAGGAAGGGCCGCTCCCCTTCGGGGGAGGCCCCCATGCCCGAAAGGAAGATGAAATCCCCCTCCTGGCGGAGCACGGAGGTCCCGTTGGGCAGCGTGCGTCCCACGGGGCTGCCCGGGTCGCCGTACTGCTCGTCCGTGGACAGGTCCCACAACAGGCGGGGCGCCTGCTTGGCCTGGTCGAAGTCGATGATGTAGGTGCGGAACCAGTGGCGGTTGTTGTCGTATTCATAGAGGAGGGCGACCCCGGGGCGCTCGCCCCAGGCCAGGCCAGAATAGCGCTGCTCGGTGCGGAGAACCTCCACCGGCGCGGCGGTGAAGGGGGCCTTGAGGGCCATGACCTTGTCCCGGTGGGGCACCTTCACGTTCCAGTCGCCCCCGTCCAGGGCCTCGGCCCACACCAGGGTGGCGGCGTCCGTGGGCCTCCAACTGAAGGCGCGGGGCCCCAGCGGCGAGCCGTGGACGGGAACCCGGTCCGCCAGGGGCAGCGAGGCGATGGGGTGGGTGGCCGCGACGGCGCGGCCGGCCAGGTCCCAGACCTCCACCTGCCGGGGGAAGCGCTCGTAGGTGGTGACGTAGGAGTAGGGCTTGCGGAGGGTGGAAACCCGCACGTGGGCGCCGTCCGGCGACGGGCTCAGCTCCAGGAGGCGGTCGGCCTTGCCCAGGGGGCTCACGGCGCCGGTTTCCGCGTCCACCAGGGCGGCCTGGGAGGTGCCGTAGTAGTCGAACAGGTCCTCGTCGTGGGCGTTGCCCAGGGTGTCGCGGTTCTCGTAGGTGCTGCTCTGGCCCTTGCCGCCGAGGGATTCCTGGATGCTGGGGCCGGCGGGGACCGCGGGCGCGGGCGGGGGCGCCCCCTGGCCCGGGGGCACCAGCTTGACCAGCAGGCTCTTCTGGTCGGGCATCCACTGGAGTTCGCCGCCGAGCATGGGGTTCAGGCGGACACCGGGCACGCGGCGCACGGCGCCGGTGGTGCCGTCGCCCACCCACAGCTCCACGGCGTCCGTGGCCACGTTCTGGAACGCGAAGCGCTTCCCGTCGGCGCTCCACACGGGCCCGCCCGGGCAGCCGCCCTTGGGCAGGTCCACGTGGATGGAGGTGCCGTCGGGAATGCGCAGGAGGTCGTAGCTCTGGGCCGAGGGGGTGATGCCGTAGCCCCCGGGCGTGTCGTGCCGGCTGTGGTTCTTCGGCTCGACGCGGACGCCCGCCAGGCGCAGGAAGGGCGTGGCCACGCGCCCGATGGAGGGGTAGGCCTCCCAGGCCACCAGGAGCATGCGGTCCCGGGTGGGGTTGAGGAAGGGGACGGGCGCGGAGGGCGCCCGCATGACGTCCAGGATGGCCTGGGGCGGCTGGCGGTAGCCCTGGGCCGGGGCCTGGGCGAGCCCCGCGAAGGGAAGGGTGGCGCACAGCAGGGCTGCCCTGCCGGCGATCTGGAACCGTCCTGGTGACATGGATACCTCGTGGCTTGGGGTTGGGGGTATTTGACTCCCCAAGTCTCACACCCGCCCGGTCCCTTTTCCAGGCGGAACTGCGCGCCGGTGCCGCAAAAAACCCCCCAGGGCGAGAGGCCATGGAGGGCGGTTCTGGAGCCGGTAGAGGGATTTGAACCCCCGACCTACGGTTTACGAAACCGTTGCTCTACCCCTGAGCTATACCGGCTGGTCCTGTCGGGCAGGACCCCTAGACTAACGCGGCTTGGGCCCGGGGTTCAAGCCTCCAATTGGGCGGCACCCTCCCGCGGGGACGGTGCTAGGCTTGCCCAGAGCTGCCCCAGCCGATGGAGGTTCCCAAGATGGTCGCGTCCAGCAAGAAGGTGTTCGTCCTGGATACCAACGTCCTCCTCCACGATCCCGCCGCCATCTTCCACTTCCAGGAGCATGAAGTGGTCATTCCGATCGTGGTCATCGAGGAGATCGACACGTTCAAGAAGGACCAGACGGAAATCGGCCGCAACGCCCGCAACGTCTCGCGCCAGCTGGACAAGCTCCGGGCCCTGGGCAACCTCAGCGCGGGCGTGCCCCTGGAGGGGGGTGGATCCCTCAAGGTGGACGTGGCCCACCACCCCCTGGACCTGACCATCACGACGCTGGACAAGCACAAGGCGGACAACCAGATCCTGGCCTGCGCCCTGGCGCTCCTGGGGACCCGCAAGGAGAAGGTGGTCATGGTGTCCAAGGACACCAACCTGCGCATCAAGGCCGACGCCCTGGGCCTTTCGGCCGAGGACTACACCACCGACCGGGTGGCCCTGGACGAGCTCTACACCGGCACCGCCGCGTGGACCGTGGACGCCGTGAAGGTCGACCAGCTCTTCGACGGCGGGCTCCAGCCCGAGGCGGACCAGGTCCTCAACCCCAACCAGTTCGTGACCCTGGTGGACAGGGCCAACGAGACCCACACGGCCCTGGGCCGGTTCTACGCCGCCGACGGGCGGGTGCATCCCCTCAAGCGCCTGGAGATGCCCCCCTGGGGTGTCAAGCCCCGCAACCGCGAGCAGCAGTTCGCCCTGGACCTCCTCCTGGACGATTCCATCCAGGTGGTCACCCTCATGGGCAAGGCCGGGACCGGCAAGACCCTCCTGGCCATCGCCGCGGGCCTCCAGCAGGTGGTGGACGAGGAGCGCTTCAACAAGCTCCTGGTGAGCCGCCCGGTCATGCCCCTGGGCCGCGACCTGGGCTTCCTGCCCGGCGACATCAGCGAGAAGCTGCGGCCCTACATGCAGCCCATCTACGACAACCTGGACTTCATCGTGGCCGCCAACATGGAGCAGCGCCGCAGGTCCTCCATGACCCCGGCCCAGCTGGAGGAGGGCGGCTACATGGCCGTCGAGCCCCTCACCTACATCCGCGGGCGCAGCATCCCCAACCAGTACATCATCGTGGACGAGGCCCAGAACCTCACGCCCCACGAGGTCAAGACCATCCTCACCCGCGCCGGCGACGGCACCAAGATCGTGTTCACCGGAGACCCCTTCCAGATCGACAATCCCTACGTGGACGCCTCCAGCAACGGCCTGAGCTACCTCGCCGAGCACTTCAAGCACCTGGAGCTATCCGGCCACGTCACCCTGGTGAAGGGCGAGCGGAGCAGGATGGCCGAACTGGCCAGCAACCTTCTGTAGGAGCCCGACCATGCCCGATTCCTCCTGGGACCAAGCGGCGCCCCCGCCCCCCAAGAAGGGGCTTTCCCTCTTCGGCAAGGTGGCCATCGGCTGCGGCGGGGCGCTGCTGTGCTTTCTCCTGGCCATCGGGGCCATGGCCTGGGTGGTCTTCAGCAAGGCCACCAAGGCCCTGGACCAGGGCTGGGCCGAGCTCCACACCGAGTTGCGAAGCCTTCGCACCGAGCAGGGCGCCCGGACCCTCTACCGGGAGAACCCGGGCCTGGCCCAGAACTACCCCACCGAGGAGGAATTCGTGAAGGCCTCGGCGGTGTGGCGGGCGAAGCTGGGCGACATCCCCGAAAAGCGCCCGGAGCTCAAGCAGATCCTGGAGGGCAAGGCCCCCGGGGGCATCACCCTGCGCCGGCGGGACGCCGGGGGCCGGAAGGCCCTTTCCGTCAGCATGCGCATGTCCACCGGCGCCACCCTGACGGTGGAGCTGGAGAACGACAAGCTTGTGGACATCCAGGTCGACTGAACCGCTGGAGAAAATCGGCTGGATACGCCACTATGCTTGCATGGCAAATGCTTCTCCCCTGGATGCCCTGGACCTGCTCAAGAAAGGCACGGTTACGTGCCACACGGAGGAACTGCTGCTGGCGCGCCTGCGCTCCGGCAAGCCCCTGCGCGTGAAGGCCGGCTTCGATCCCACCGCCCCCGACCTGCACCTCGGCCACGGCGTGCTGCTGCGCAAGATGGCCCAGTTCCAGGAACTGGGTCATACCGTCATCTTCCTCATCGGCGACTTCACGGGCATGATCGGCGACCCCACCGGCAAGAAGGCCACCCGCCCCCCCCTCACCCGGGACGAGGTGCTGGCCAACGCGGAGACCTACAAGGCCCAGGTCTTCAAGGTGCTCGACCCTGATCGCACCGAGATCCGCTTCAACAGCGAGTGGATGGGCGGGCTCCACGGCGAGGACTGGATCCGCCTGGCGAGCCGGTTCACCCTGGCGCAGATGCTGGAAAGAAATGATTTCCAAAAGCGCATGAACGCATCCGAACCCATCGCCCTGCACGAGCTGCTGTACCCCCTCGTGCAGGCCTACGACTCCGTGGCGCTCACCTGCGACGTGGAACTGGGCGGCAACGACCAGCTCTTCAACCTCATGAAGGGCCGCGACCTGCAGGCCGCCCTCGGCCAGCCCCCCCAGGTGGTGCTGACCGTGCCCCTGCTGCTGGGCCTGGACGGCGTTGAGAAGATGAGCAAGTCCCTGGGCAACTACATCGGGTTCATGGAGGACGCCGACACCCAGTTCGGCAAGGCCATGAGCATCTCCGACGAGAACATGTGGAACTGGTGGCTTCTGCTCACCGACCTCCTCCCCCGGGACATCGAGGCCCTCAAGCAGGGCCACCCCATGGACGCCAAGAAGGGCCTGGCCCGGGAGATCGTGGGCCAGTTCCACGGCAAGGCCGAGGGTCTGGCGGCGGAGGAGCGCTGGGTGAAGCGCTTTTCCGAGCGGAAGACCGACGACGCCCCCGAGGTGGAAGTGGCCGCCTTCCAGGGCGAGATCCTGGCCAAGCTCCTCGTGGAGCGGGGCCTGGCCGCCTCCCGCAAGGAGGCCGAGCGCCTCATCCAGCAGGGGGCCGTGAGCCTGGACGGCGTCAAGGTGCAGGACCCCCGGCTGGCCGTGGACCTGGCCCCGGGCGGCTCCCTGCTGGTCAAGGCGGGCAAATTGAAACTTCAGAGGTGGGTGGTGCGATGAGCTTGCTGGCCCTCCAGGATCTTTTCCGGCGGTACCGAGACAGGGCGACGGGGGTCTGGAGGCTGGGCCAGGACCCGAGCCGAACCATCTACATGGACTACGGCGACACCGTCTTCGCCCAGAGCACGCACCTGGCGGACCGCCTCACCACCATCCTCGTGGAGCGGGGCCGGATCACCCAGGCGCAGATGGATTACGCCCTGGCCAACCTCAAGCCCGGCATCAGCATCGGCAAGAACCTCATCGAGATGGGCTTCATCACCCAGCGGGACCTCCTGGACGTGGCCAAGATCCAGGTGGAGCGCATCATCTACGGCTGCCTGGCCCAGCCGGACATGCTGCCGGTGTTCGAAGCCCGGGAGCTGGACGCCCACGTGGTGCGCCTGCCCCTGAACACCGCCCAGTTGCTCCTGAGCGGCATGCTGGCCATCCAGGACCGGGAGGCCCTCCTGGAGCTGCTGGGCCCCCTCAACCAGGTGGTGGTCCTCCAGGGCCGGAGCCTGCTGGACCTTTCCCTGCCGCCGGACCTGGGCCGGCTCACCGGCCTCCTGGACGGCACCCACACCCTGCTGGAGCTGAGCCGGGAGGCCCAGGCCGAGCCCATGCGCGTGGGGGCCTTCGCGCTGTTCCTCCGCGAGATGAACTGGGCCCGGCTCCACGAGATGCCCCCCGTGGACCGCCAGGCCCTGGACCTGGCCCTGTCCCCGGAACCCGAGCCCCTTTCCGTGATCCTGCCCGAGCCGCCGGTGGAAGCGGCGCCCTCCCTCTTCGAGACCATCCAGGAGGCCGCCCGGCCCACCACGAACCTGGAGCACCTGTCCCAGGCCCTGGACGAGGAGCCGCCCCCCGCCCCCGAACCGCTCTACCTGCCCGAGGGCCTCCAGGTTCCCGGCATTCCCGACCCCCCGCCCCCGCCGGCGCCCGAGGTGCACGTGGAAACCGGCCAGGCCGAACTTCCCACCCCCTCCGTGGAACTGCCCCCCCTTCCCGAGACCCTGGCCGAGGAGCCCCGGGTGATGCTGTCGGTGCCCCCCGAGCCGGCCCTGGTGGACCCGCCGCCGCCCGAGCCCGACCTGCCCCGGTCGTCCAGCTTCCGCTGGGCGGGATTGGGCCTCCTGCTCGCTGCTTGCCTTCTCGGTGGCTTCTTCTGGATGCGCCGCAAGGGCCACCCCCCCGTGCCCAAGGCCCTGCCCGGGGAACCGGCCCAGCCCGTGCCCGACAAACCCAAGGCGGAACCCGCCCCCTCCATCGCGGTGCCGGCCCCCGCCGAACCGGCCCAGGCCGAACCCGCTCCCCCCGAACCCCCCAAGCCTGAACCCAAGCCCGAGCCCAAGGCCGAAGCCAAGGCCGAGCCCAAGGCCAAGGCCGAGCCCAAGGCCAAGGCCGAGCCCAAGGCCGAGCCCAAGGCCAAGGCCGAACCCAAGGCCAAGGCCGTGGGCGCCACCCTCCCCGAGCGCCTGGAGGCCCTGCGCAAGGGCGACCTGACCCGGGCCGTGGCCCAGGGGGCGCAACACGTCAAGGAAACGCCGGCCGGCCACTTCGTCCTTCGCCTGGAGATCGCCTGCCAGGGCGAGACCATCCGGCGGGTCTCCGAACTCTTCAAGGACGGCAAGCCCGATCTCTTCATCCTCCCCATGACCCTCCGGGACGGGAGGACCTGCTACCAGGTGCTTTACGGCAATTTCTCCGGCAAGGACGCCGCCGAGAAGGAGATCAAGCGTCTCCCCCCCGCCTTCCAGGGCGAGCGGAACCGTCCGAAGGTCTTCCGGTTCTCCGAAATCCCCAAGGAGCAGTAAAAAAGTTCTGCAGTATATTATTCGACATACTCGATTAAGGCGGCCGATTTGTAAATTCGGTACCCCTGCCGGTTGGATGTCAATTTACAAATGCGAAGAAATGGTTAAAATGGAAGTTTGGGATACAAACCGCCCAAAGATCTTTCCGGAGAACCATGGACTTCAATGCGCTGTGCACTCAGAACTGGAGCAGGCATTTCAGCGTCTGGATCGAAGACATCCAGGTGGTCTGCCATCCCGTCGTCGCGGCGCCTTCCCTGATCCAGGTGAACCTCCTCCGGAAGGCCCGGGCCCTGAGCCGGGTCACGGCGGTGGTGGTGGTCCTGCTCTTCTCCCTGCACTGCACCCGGCCCGAGGCGGCCCCCGTCGTGACCGTCCCCGAGGCTCCGGCCCAGGAGGAGGCCGGCGAGCGCTCCGAGGCCAAGGTCTACACCGAGACCGGTGAAGCCAGCTGGTACGGCGGCGAGGACGACGGCTTCGCCGGCCGGGCCACGGCCAACGGCGAGACCTTCGATCCCCGCGAACTCACCTGCGCCCACCGCACCCTGCCGTTCGGCGCCATGATCGAGGTGCGGAACCTGGACACCGGGAAGCGCGCCATCCTCCGGGTGAACGACCGCGGCCCCTTCATCCGGGGGCGCATGCTGGACGTGTCGGAGCGGGCAGCCAAGGACCTGGGCATGCACGGCCGCGGCACTTCCCGGGTGCGCATCCGCTCCGTGGACACCCAGGGCAAGCCGGCCCCCATCGATCCCGCCACGATGCTGGGCGACGCCTACACCGTCCAGGTGGCGGCCCTGTCGGACCCTGCCAACATCGCGCGCATTTCCAAGGAATTGCAGTCCGCCGTGGGCCCCGTGAACCTCGTGGAGGCCCGGACCCGGGGGGGCGTGACGGTCAAGCGGGTGCGGGTGGGCAGCTACGCCACCCAGGACGAGGCCCAGAAGGCTTCGGACCTCATCACCAAGCTTTTCAAGGACCGGGGCCTGGAGCCCTTCATCACCCGTGAGAATTGATATGAACGAGGGGGGACCCCACGGGGAAGCCGGGCGGCCCTTCCTGGTGATTCCCGCCGGCGGGCGGGGGGTGCGCATGGGCGGCGGCACGCCCAAGCAGTTCCGGGACTGGGGCGGCGTCACCCTTCTCGAGGCCACCGTGCGGGCCTTCCTGGCCCCTGGCATGCCGGACCTGGCGGGCATCGCCCTGGCGGTGCCCGAGGACCGGCTGGACCAGGTGCGGGCCTGGCGCTTCGGCGTACCCCACTGGACCGTGGCGGGGGGCGACACCCGGCAGGCCTCCGTGGCCCTGGCCCTGGCCGCCCTGCCGGAAGTCCCCTCGGCTCCGGTGCTCATCCATGATGCCGTGCGCCCGTTTCCGCCCGCCCTTCCGGTCCATGAAGCCCTGGCCGCCCTGGACGCCTGGGACGGCGCGGTGCTGGGGGAACCCTCCACCGACACCCTCAAGCGGGTGGACGCCCAGGGCCTGATCCTCGGCACCGAGCCCCGCGAGGGGATCTTCCGGGCGCAGACGCCCCAGGTCGCGAGGCTGTCCCTTTGGCTGGAGGCCTTCCGGTGGGCCGGGGACCGGGGGTTCGCCGCCACCGACGACGTCTCCCTGCTGGAAGCCATGGGCCTGCGGGTGAAGCTCATCCCGTCCACCCCCGCCAACCTCAAGCTGACCACCCCGGAGGACTGGGATCGCTGGCACCCCGGGACCACAGGGTGTGGTGGATCGGCCCACAGTCGGGCGGGTGCCATTTCGGATCAATCCCTTTAGATTCAATTATTAACGGGTAGGCATGGTTCTTGCTCAATGCGTGGCGAGGATTTTATGCACCGGAACCGCCACGCCCAAACGCTCCGCCAGGCCGCGACACTGTCGGGCCGGGGGCTCCATGGCGACCTCCCCTGCACCGTGGTTCTCCGGCCGGCCGAACGGGCCTCGGGCATCACCTTCGTCCACACCCCCACCGGCGTGGAGATTCCCGCCCGCGCCGAGTTCGTGGGCGACTGCAGCCTGGCCACCTCCCTGACCCGGGACGGCGTCCGACTCCAGACCGTGGAACACCTCCTCTCCGCCCTCATGGGCCTGGGCATCGACCACGTCACCATCGAGGTGGACGGGGAGGAGCTTCCCATCCTGGACGGTTCCTCCGAACCCTGGGTGCGCCTGATCCTGGAAGCCGGCATCCGCCCCATGGCCATCTGGCCCCGCGCCCTGCGGATCCTGAAGCCCGTGGAAGTGCGCATGGGCGACAAGTGGATGCGCGTGACCCCCTGGAACGGCCTGCGGCTCGCCTACACCATCGTCTACGACAACCCCTACATCGGCCGCCAGAGCCGGGAACTGTCCCTCACCCCGGAGAAGTACGTCCGGGAGCTGGGCCTGGCCCGCACGTTCTGCCTGGAGAGCGACATCACCTTCATGCGTTCCCGGGGCCTTGCCAAGGGCGGCAGCCTGGACAACGCGGTGGTCTTCGGCGCCGACGGCCCCCTCAACGAGTCGCTGCGCTTCGAGGACGAAGCCGTCCGCCACAAGATGATGGACCTGGTGGGTGACCTTGCCCTGCTGGGCGCGCCCCTGGAGGGCTTCGTGGAGGCCCACTGCGCCGGCCACGCCGTCCACGTCGCGCTGGCCAAGGCGATTCTCGACGATCCCACCGCCTGGACCTGGGCGGATTCCGAGTCGGAGCTCCGGCCCAGGAAGCTTTTTGCTCAGGGCCTCCCCGCCGCCCACGCCATTCCCGCCTGATTTCCCCGCGCCCGACCCGCGCCCCTGGGCTAAGCTGGAAGAGTGAAGGCAATGGGAGAAGGCATCGTGGAGAACAGGACCCTGGCGGCGCTGGGCGCCCCCCCGGGCGGAGCCCTGGCGGGAGCGTCCATCGACGCCCTGCTCCAGGCCCTGCTGGCGGGACGCGCCCCGGTGCGGGTCTGGGTGGCGGAATCCCTCCGCCCTGAGTGGGAGGACCGGATCCGGGCCGCCGGAGCCGAGTGCCGCTCCCTCTGGCTGGAAGGCCGGGAGGTGCTGAACACCCTCATGGACGCCGCCTCCGACTGCGGCCCCCGGGAGCAGATCTGGCTGAACCTGGACCGCACGCCGACCCTGGACGCCATGGACCTGCTCACCCTGGACGCCTTCCTCGCGTTCGCCGCCACCCGGCCCCACCCGCCGCTGGTGGTCCTCATGCGGGACGACGCCCCGGGCCTGGTGCGAACCCAGCGCCTGGCGGTGGATCGGCACCGCATCGCGCTGCTGCTGCGGGAGGGCCCCTACGGGGCCTGCGCCCTGGGCCAGCCCGAGGTGCTGGCGACCCTGGGTGGGGCGGGCGGTGGCCGTCTGCCCGCGACCTTCGCCACGGCCGAAGGGGAGCGCCGGCTTCTGGCCCTGGACGTGGACGGCGTGCTCATCGATCCGGGCCGGTCCTTCGTGGAGGCCGTTTCCGCCGCCCTGGCCGAACTGGCGCCGTCCCTGGCGTGGGACGACGAGCACTTCGCCGCGTTCAAGCGCGTGGGGGGCTTCAACAACGATTTCCGCCTCACCGCCGGGGCCCTGGCCCTGGCCGAGATCGGGGGCCTGGACGGCCTGCGCCACGCCACCGGCAAGGGCTTCCCCCACCTGGAGTCGCGCATCCGGGAACTGGAGCCCCGCTGCCGGGACACCGTGCAGAAGCACTACGCCCGCACCCGGCGCATGGAGCGCCCCATGGTCAGCCGCCAGGACCTGGACGCCTTCCCCGGCGACCTAGCCATCTTCACCGGCCGCCCGCCGGACGAGCTCACCCTCGCCTTCCAGGTGCTGGGCTTCCGCATCCCCGCCGTGGCCGACAGCGCCCCCCACCTGCGCAAGCCCCGGGCCGAGGGCCTCGTCCAGCTCGCCGACGCCTTCCGGAGCACCCAGGTGATCTTCGTGGGCGACACCTGCGACGACGCCTCCGCCCTGCGGGGGGCCCGGGACCTGTGCCCCGGCGTGGACTGGATTTTCGCCGCCGTGGGCCCCGACCGGCAATGGATCGCCGGGGAGGGGGACCTCCAGGCCCCCCGGCTCCGGGATCTCCTGTCCACCCTGGATGCCCGGACCGCCGCGGAGCCCCGGCCGGCCCCATGATCACCCTCGTGGAAACGGGCGCCGAAAGCCTGCACACCCTGGAGGGGGCGCTGGACCACCTGGGCTTCCTGCACCGCCGGGCCCAGGACCCGGATTCCGCCGGATCGGTCGGCCCTCTGGTCATCCTCGGATCCGGCCCCTTCGACCCCGCCTGCGCCGCCCTGAAGGCCAGCGGCTGGTGGTACGAACTGCCCCAGCTGGCGGCAGCCGGCCGCCCGGTTCTGGGCATCGGCCTCGGCCTCCATCTATTGGCGGAAGGCAGCGAGGAATCGCCCCGGGGCGCCGGCCTGGGCCTGATCCCCGGCATCGTGCGGAGCCTGGGCCCCGGCGTGAAGCTCCCCCACGACGGCTGGACGGTCATCACCCGGCACAGCCCCCACCCCGTCATTCCCGAGGCCAGAGGGGCCTGGCTCTACTTCAAGCACGCCCATGCCCTGGAACCCGGCAGCCGCACCCTCCACACCGCCGTCCACGGACGCCCCTTCTCCGTCCTGGAAATGCGCGGCCAGACCCTGGGCCTCCAGGCCCACCCCGAGAAGTCCGGCTCCTTCGGCCTGGCCTTCCTGGAAAAGATCCTGGCGGGCCTGGGCGAATTTCCCGCCGCCCGCGCCGGAAACTGAGGTCCCCATGGATGCCAAACGCCTGGTCCCGGTGGTCCACGTCCTGGAAGGCCGCGTGGTGGACCCCGCCGACGCCGCCGACCTGGGAGCCCCCGCCGAATGGGCCCGCCGCCTGGAGCTGGAGGGCGCCGACGGCCTCCTGTTCGTGGAACGGGGCCGGGGAAGGCGTCTGCGCCAGGCCTGGATGGTGGACGTGGCCCGTGCCCTCTTCCTCCCCTTCGCCCTCGAAGCCCCCTTCCAGGACCCCGCCGAAATCCAGGAGGCCCTGGAGGATGGCGCCGACCGCGTGGTGCTCCCCGCCCGGGACCTGGACGCCCTGGACGCCGCCCGCTTCGGCCGCGCCCGGATCACCGCCTCCCTGGAGGTCGCCTGGTCCGGCGGCTGGGACACGGCCCAGGAGGACCTGCGCAACCTGGGCGGGGCAGGGGAGATCCTCCTCAAGGCCGGCGACCGCCACCTGGCCGACCTCTGCGCCTGGGCCGCCCACCTGCCGACACCCATCCTGCTCAGCTGCTCCGACCCCGCCCTGGCCGCGGAGGCCCTGGCCCACGGGGCCGACGGCATCGCCTATCCCGCGGCGCTGATGACCGCGGGGGCGTTCAAGGACGCGCTGGAACCGGCCGGAATCGCGCTTAGAAGGTAGACTGGCGCATGCGTCCGAGACACCTGTGCCCCCTGGCCCTCGTCAGCCTGCTGCCCCTCTACGCCCAGGACACCCTGGAAGGCGCCCTCAGGCACGTCCGCCCCGGTGGCTACGCCCTCCTCATCCGCGCCGAGGACGCCAGTGCCTTCGCGGCCCAGTGGGACGAGGATGCCCTGCGGCTCCGCCTGGACGGCCAGTTGTACCGCAATGCTGTGGGGCCCCAGACGGCGGCGAGGCTCTGGAAGGCTCACGGCTGGGGAAACGGGATCGGCTGGATCCTGGTGGACGGCCGGGGCACCGAACTGGATGCCGGCACCGGCGCCCTCTACGGGACCCGCGCCCTGGCCGTCCTCCGGGACAAGGGCCTCGTGCCCCGGTGGGAGGCGCGCCGGACCTTCCTCAAGGAACATCCGGAGAACGGCGAGGCGTGGTCGGAGGAGGTCATGCGCTGCATGAGCATCGCCAGGCTCCACATGACCGCCCTGGCGCGCCAGGGCAAGGCGGCTAGGGGCGCGGAGACGGTGCTGGACATGGTAGGAGCCCTGGCCCTCACGGAGCCGGACCCCGAGGTGCGGGAGCGCCTGGCGGACCAGGTCTTCGGAGAACTGGCGGTGGCCCTGGAGGGGGCGAAGTCCGTGGTGGACTGGTGGAGGAATGAGCTCGACCCCTCGATCCTGCTGGTAATCGCGGGGGCCCAGGAATCCCTCCGCATGCGGGAGGTGTGTTCCCGACTCGCGGCCGACCTCGAGGAGGCTTACGCGCTGGGCGGGTGGGACCAAGGGATCGAGCGTCGCCTTGCCCATTACCGCACCGCTGCGGGGCGGCCCCTGCGGGACTTGCCGGACCGGGTGGCACTCCCGGGGCCGGAATTACCGCCCATGACCCTTCTCCTGGCCTGTGTGGCCACCCGGGAAGCGGTGCAGGACTGGGAGGGAATCCTGGCGTTCCTGGACAATTCGGCCCTCTTGGGGGAGGGGGAAGTGCGTTCCTCCGCGGACTGGGGGTCCCGATGCGCGGCCAGGTCCCTGATCGCGGCCATGAGGGTCCGGCCCCTCATGGAGCTGGGCCGGACCCGGGAGGCCCGGGAGGCAATCGCCGATGCGCGGTCCTGGGGCGGCGAATCGATGGAGGAGTCGTCCCTCGGCTTCATCCTGGGCCGAAAGGTGGCGAACCAGACCCTCTTCAAGGAGGTCATGAAGGAACCGGTCCGCCCGGCCCCCCTCATGCCCCCCCTGCCTCCGGCCCCCCGCCTGGCCCTGCTGGGCGCCCCCGTCTGGCTCAAGGACTGGGAGGCCCTGCGCGGTTCCGAAGCCCTCCTCCCCTGGTCCCGGTCCGAGCTGGCGTGGACCACCCTGGCCCCGGCGGAGGCCGAGGCCTTGCGGGCCCGCATGGGCTGGGGTCCCGAGCCCCGCTGGGTGCTGCTCCTGGGCGAGGAATCCGTGGCTTCGGGCACCCGATGCCCGGTACCCGGCCTGCTGGCCGGGATCCTGGAGCGGGAGCGACCCTCCACCCTCCAGCGCCTGGACCGGATCTTGGAGCGCCATCCCGGCCACCTGGGCGCCCGCCGTGCCCGCATGGCCCTGCTGAAGGGGCGTATGCCCGAACCCCGGCTGGAGCGGATCCTGGCCGAGGACGCCCGGGTGGCCTTCCAGCCGGCGGAATGGAGCTTCCAGGATTACCTCCTGGATTTCGCCCCCGACGCCCCCTGGAAGCCGGATCCGGCCCTGTGGCAGTGGTCCGCCCAGCAGGTCCTGCCCCGCCTGGAGACCCTGCTCCGCAGCTGGCCGAACAATCAGGCGGTATGGAAGGCCTGGGTAGCCTGGGCCCGCTTCCATCCCGACCGCCCCTCGGTGGTGGCCTTTTCCGGGACCCTGACCCTCTGGACCAGCCGGGAGCGGTGGATGGGGGGCCTGTCCCTGGAGGTGCTCCGGGCCGTCACCGAGGAGCTGCGCCGGGACCGGAACTACCCCGAGCTGGTCCGTTGGCTGGACGCGGCCTGGCGGGCCCGCCTCGAGGAACGCAGGAACACGACGACGACCATGGAGGTCGAACGGCGCAAGGACTGGGAAGCCCTGGGCCCGGCCCTGGTAACGCCCCTGGTCGAGACGCTGCGCCTGACCGGTCGACCGGACCAGGCCCGCGAGGTGGAAACCACCTACCGGGACATCCTGGCCCGCTAGATTACTTCCCCTTGTTGCCGCCGTTCCGGTGGGCGATGGACGTGCGCGCGGGGCGGATGCTCTCCCGCTCCGTGAGGGAGCTCTTGGGCTTGGCCTCCGGCCTGGGCGCGGCGGCGGGGGCCTCCTTGGCCTTGCGGATGGCGGCGAGGATGTCCGGCGAGATCGTGGGCTTGGCCACTAGAAGATCGGATCGCCCGGCTTGCGGCGCCAGGCCTCGGCGCGGTTCGTGCCGCCCTCGTTCTTGGCCTTGGCATCCTTGGCGGCGTTGGCCAGGCCCATCCCGAGAAGTCCGGCTCCTTCAGCCCTGCCTTCCTGGAAAAGATCCTGGCCGGCCTGGGAGCCCCCGCCGAATGGGCCCGCCGCCTGGAACTGGAGGGGGCCGACGGCCTCCTGTTCGTGGAACGGGGCCGGGGAAGGCGCCTTCGCCAGGCGTGGTTGCTGGACGTGGCCCGTCTCCTCTTCCTCCCCTTCGCGCTCGAAGCCCCCTTCCAGGATCCTGCCGAAATCCAGGAGGCCCTGGACGACGGTGCCGACCGCGTGGTGGTCCCCGCCCGGGACCTGGACGCCCTGGACGCGGCCCTGGAGGACTTGCGCGACCTGGGCGGGGCAGGGGAGATCCTTCTCTGGGCCGGCGACCGCCACCTGGCCGAACTCTGCGCCCAGGCCGCCCACCTGCCGACACCCATCCTCTTCAGCTGCTCCGACCCCGCCCTGGCCGCGGAGGCCCTGGCCCACGGGGCGGACGGAATCGCCTATCCCGCGGCGCTTTTGAGCGAGGGTGCGTTCAAGGAACGGCTGGAACTTGCGGGGGTTCCCCTGAGGCGGTAGAAACCCGGCGAGGTACCTCTCCGGTCGAGGAAGCAAGGTCCACATGGATTAGACTTGGATATGCCTCCCACCAGCCGTTACGCCGCGATGGCCCTTGTCAGCTTCCTGCTGCCTAGCCCCGCCCACTCCCAGGACACCCTCGAAGGCGCCTTGAGAGGCCTGCACCCCGGAACCTATGCCGTCCTCACCCGGCGGGAGGACGCCGGCGCCTTCTCCGCCCAGTGGGACGCGGACGCCCTGCGGCTGCGCATCGAGAACCAGGCGCTACGCGTCGTCCTGGGCCCCCAGACGGCGGCCCGGCTCTGGAAGGCCCATGGATGGGGAAACGGGGCAGGGTGGATCCTGGTGGAGGGCGACGGCCGGGAGCTGGACGCCGGCACCGGGGCCCTTTACGGCGCGCGGGTCCTATCCGTGCTGCGCGACAAGGGCCTCGTGCCCGCCTGGGAGGCGCGCCAGGCCTTCCGCAAGGAGCACCCGGAGAACGGCGAGGCCTGGGCCGAGGAGGTGTTCCGGTGCAGCCGGCTCGCCATGGCGCACCTGAACGCCCTGGCCGCCCAGGGCAAGGCGGCCTGGAGCCCGGCTCCGGGACCCTTTGGGATGCGGACGATGACGTTCACGGACCCCGATCCCGAGGCCCGGGAGCGCCTGGCGGACGAGGTCTTCGGCGACCTGGCGGCGGCCCTGGAAGGCGCCTGGTCCGTGGAGGGCTGGTGGCGGAATGAGTTCGATACCTCCATCGCCCTGGCGATGGAGGGGGCCCGGCTATCTCCCCGCGTTCGCGACGTCTGCCTCCGCCTCGGGGCCGACCTGGAGCAGGTCCTCGCCCGGGGAGACGGGGGGCCTTCCCTGGAGGCCCGGATGACCCATTTCCTGGCCGCGGCGGGGCGGCCCTTGCGGGAGCTTCCGGAGCGGGTGGCGCTTCCGGACCAGGAACTGCCGTCCCCGGCCTTCCTGCTGGCCTGCCTCCAAACCCGGGAAGCGCTTGGGGACTGGGAGGGCATGCTGGCCTTCCTGGGGAACCCGGCCCTGGTCCGCGACGGCGCCACGGCGTCGAAGGCGGCGTGGGAGTCCCGCTGCGTGGCCCGGGCCCTGGTGGCCGCCCTCAAGGTCCGCCCCCTCATGGAGCTGGGCCGGACCCGGGAAGCCCGGGATGAGTTGGCCGAGGCGCGGTACTGGGGGGGCGATCACATGGTGGAGTCGAATCTCGCCGTCTTCGCGGGACCCAAGGTGGTGAACCAGCCCCTCTTCAAGGAGGCCATGAAGGAACCTGTCCGCACGGCCCCTCCCATGCCCCCCCTGCCGCCGACCCCGCGCCTGACTCTGCTGGGGACCCCCGACTGGCGGCAGGACTGGGAGGCCCTGCGCGCCTCCGAGGCCCTCCTCCCCTGGTCTCCTTCCGAGCTTGCATGGACCTCCCTGGCCCCCGCGGAGGCCGCCGCCCTCCGGGCCCGCCACGGCTGGGGCCCGGAACCCCGCTGGGTCCTCCTCCTGGGCGAGGCGTCCGCGGCCTCGGGCACCCGGTGCCCGGCCCCGGCCCTGGTGGCCGGGATCCTGGAACGGGAGCGCCCCTCGGACCTGCAGCGCCTGGAACGGATCCTGGAGCGCCACCCGGACCACCTGGGCGCCCACCGGGCCCGCCTGGCCCTGCTCAAGGCGCGCATGCCCGAACCCCGGCTGGAGCGGATCCTGGCGGAGGACGCCCGGGCGTGTTACCCGCCGGCGGAATATGGCTTCTTGAACTACGTCCTGGACTTCGGACCGGACGCTCCTTGGAAGCCCGACCCCACCCTATGGCAGTGGTCCGCCCAGCAGGTCCTCCCCCGCCTGGAGGTCCTCCTGCGCAGCTGGCCGAACCAGCCCGCCATCTGGAAGGCCTGGGTGGCCTGGGCGCGCTTCCACCCCGCCCGCCCATCGGTGGTGGCCCTGGCCGGGACCCTGACCCTGTGGACGGACCGGGAGCGGTGGATCGGCCGGCTCCCCCTGGAGGTTCTCCGGGCCGTCACCGAGGAGTTGCGCCGGGACCGGAACTACCCGGAGCTGGCCCGGTGGCTGGGCACGGCATGGGAGGCCCGCGCCCGAAGGAAGGGCAGGGCCCTCCAAGGCTGGGAGCGCGACCAATGGGAAGCCCTGGGCCCGGCCCTGGTGACGCCCCTGGTCGAGACGCTGCGCCTGACCGGTCGACCGGACCAGGCCCGCGAGGTGGAAACCACCTACCGGGACATCCTGGCCCGCTAGATTACTTCCCCTTGTTGCCGCCGTTCCGGTGGGCGATGGACGTGCGCGCGGGGCGGATGCTCTCCCGCTCCGTGAGGGAGCTCTTGGGCTTGGCCTCCGGCCTGGGCGCGGCGACTGGGGCCTCCTTGGCCTTGCGGATGGCGGCGAGGATGTCCGGCGAGATCGTGGGCTTGGCCACTAGAAGATCGGATCGCCCGGCTTGCGGCGCCAGGCCTCGGCGCGGTTCTTGCCGCCCTCGTTCTTGGCCTTGGCGTCCTTGGCGGCGTTGGCCAGGCTCTCCAGGAGGCTGCCCCCCACCCGCGTGGCGGCGGCCTTGGTGATCCCCGGGGTGTGCACCCGGTCGGGACCCTTGGGGCTTTCGGCGGCATTGTTCGTGGCGGCCTCGGCCTGCTCCCGGAGCCGCTTCTCGTACCAGAGCTTGCGCTTGGGATCCAGGGCCCGCACCTGCTTGATGCCGCCCCCCTTCCGCGTGGCCGTGGGTTTGGGTTTCAACTCCCTCTTGTCCTCCCGATGATCGGATTCAGGATCGGAGGCTTCTTCCAGGATCTTGGCGAGGTCCGCCAGGCTTCCAAGGCCGCGCTGCTTGCTCATGTGTCGACACGACTCCCAAAGGACCTAGACCAGGCCCAGTCCTCAAGCCTACCCCGGTATCCCACGGCGGCCAAGACTCTTTAACGGTCGTGACGAAATTTCAAAGGGCGTCCGCGATGGCCTTGCCCATGTCCGAGGTGGTGGCCCGGCCGCCCAGGTCGGGGGTGCGGGGGCCTTCGGCCAGCACCTTCTCGATGGCCCGCATGATCGCTGCGGCCGCCCCGGGCTGGCCCAGGTGGTCCAGCATCATGGACCCGGCCCAGATCTGGCCCACAGGGTTGGCGATGCCCTTGCCGGCGATGTCGGGGGCCGAGCCGTGCACGGGTTCGAACATGGAGGGGTGCACGCGCTCGGGGTTGAGGTTGGCCGAGGGGGCGATGGCGATGGTGCCCGCGCACGCCGGGGCCAGGTCGGAAAGGATGTCTCCGAAGAGGTTGGAGCCCACCACCACGTCGAACCAGTCGGGGTTCCGCACGAACTGGGCTGTGAGGATGTCGATGTGGTACTGGTCGACCCGCACCTCGGGGTAGTTCCTGGCCATGAGGGCGAAGCGCTCGTCCCAGTAGGGCATGGTGATGGCCAGGCCGTTGGACTTGGTGGCCGACGTGACGTGCTTTCCACGGACCATGGCCTGCTCGAAGGCGTACTTCAGGATCCGGTCCACGCCCTTGCGCGTGAACGTGGCCTCGCCCACGACCCGCTCGTCCTCGGTGCCCTTGTGCTCGAAGCGGCCCTGGGTGCCGTACTCGCCCTCGGTGTTCTCCCGGACGATCATCATGTCGATGCTCCCGGGCTCGCGCCCGGCCAGGGGCGACTTCACGCCCGGCATGAGGTACACCGGGCGGATGTTGGCGTACTGGTCGAATTCGCGGCGGATGGGGATGAGCAGACCCCACAGGGAGACGTGGTCGGGCACCCCCGGAAAGCCCACGGCGCCCAGGAACACCGAATCGAAGGGCCGCAACTGGTCGATGCCGTCGGCGGGCATCATGGCGCCGTGCCGGGCGTAGTATTCGCAGGACCAGTCGAAATGCGTCCAGTCCATGCGGAAGCCGAACCGCGTCGCGGCCGCGTCCAGGACGCAGATGCCTTCGACCATGACTTCCTTGCCGATCCCGTCGCCGGGAATGGACGCGATGCGGATGGGGGTGGACATGACGGGCCTCCGGGGGGCGATGGACTGGGCGGGGACCAGTATGATCCCAACCGCGCCCCCCGGAGGGGCCGGAGGTCAGTATTTCATCTTGATGTCCACGGGGTTCTTGAACGTGTCGTACAGGGGCGAGGTCCTGACCACGGCCTCGTGGAGCTCCTTCACCTGCTGCGGGGTGCCGTTGCAGGTGAGGTTCACCTTGATGCGGATCTGCGAGAGCCCCGGCCGGATCTTCTTGTCCAGCTCCATGAACCCGCGCAGGTCGGTGTCGGTCTCCACGTCGAAGCTCAGGCTGTGGATGTCGATGCCCATGGCCGTGGCGTTGTAGGCGTAGGTGACGTTCAGGCAGCTCGTCAGGGCGTGGAGCGCCGCCTCCCCGGCGTTGGGCGCCAGGTCCGTGCCCAGCAGGGTCGCGGGCTCGTCGCCCTCCAGGAAGGCCGGGGTGCTGCGCTTGTGCTCCTTGCCCAGGGCGTAGTGCGAGTCGAAGGTGCTCTGGGAATGGGCCCCGTTGATCCACTTGGACCGGGAACGGAACGTCAGCTTGCCCAGGGAGGGCGTGGCCTTGACCTTGTTCATGAGGCCCGTGAGATCCTCCACGGAGACGCCGTTGTGGGTGGCTTGCATCGTGCTCATTTCGCCTCCTCGGGGGCGGCCTGATCCGTTGAGACACACCCTGGCCGCCCCCGTACCGTGGGGTGGACGTGCCGGTCCCTGGAGAACCGCTGAACCGGGAAGGTGCCCGCGTTCGTGCCCTCGCTGGTAAACCGAGGCCAAGGTAGGTCAAACCGGTATCGAGTCAAGGTCGCGGCGCGGGCCGCTTCCCGGCTCCCATGATCAGCGCATGGCTTCCATGGGGCTGAGGCGCATGGCCCTGAAGGCGGGATACATGCCGAACACCAGGGACAGGGCCAGCGCCACGCCCCAGGCCATGAGGAGGCCATACATATTCACCACCAGGCCGTAGGGGAAATTGCTCGAGAGGGCCTGGCAGAGGGCGCCGCCCGCCAGGGTGCCCGTAAGGGCGCCAAGCGCCGCCAGCACGGCCGCCTCCAGCAGGAACTGCACGAAGATCTCCTGGTCCGAGGCCCCCAGGGCCTTGCGCAGGCCGATCTCGTAGCGGCGGTCCGAGAAGGAGATGAGCATCACCGAGAGCACCCCCACGCCGCCCACCAGGAGCACCGTGCCCGCCAGGCTCATGAGGACGATGGTCCAGCCCCGCATCTGCTGCATGAAGTTCTGCCAGCTGCGTGCGGCCTCGGCGTCCAGGTCCAGGATCTCCACGTCCTCGATGCCGTGGTGGGCCTGCTTGGCCCGGCCCAGCACCAGGGCGGTTACGTCCTTGGCGTCCCGCTTGGCCTTGAGCTTGACGCCCAGCTGGCTCAGCTTGTGCGTGGGGTCCAGGCGGTCCATGTAGGCTTCCAGGGGGATGAGCATGCCGTTGGCGTCCACCCAGGAGTCCTCGTTGAAGATCATGAGGGGGGCCAGGACGCCCACCACCCGGAAGGGGATGCCGTCGACCATGATGTCCTTGCCCACCGGGTCCGCGCCGCCCAGGAACTTGGAGGCCAGGCTAGCGCCCAGCACGGCCACCGTGGAGCGGCGCTTCTGGTCGTCCACGGTGAGGCCGCGTCCGGAGGCGATCCTGCGGTTCATGACGGGGATGTAGTCCGGCACGTTGCCGGCGACCATGATCCGCTCGTTGCCGCTGGCCACACGCACACTGGTCTGTTTCACCGCCCGGGGCATGAAGGCCATGACCTTGTCGTAGGGCGCGGTGAGGCGGGGAACGTCCTCCATGCGCAGGCCCGGGCTCATGGCGAAGCGCTTCTGCTCCTCGGAGGTCTCGGCGGTCTTGGGGGCCATGACGAGGGTGCCGTCCCAGCTCATGCCGGAAAAGCCCGTGCCGATCTTGTCCAGGATGCCGTCCAGGACCGACGTCATCACCACCAGGGCGAAGACGCCCAGCATGAGGAGGGTGAGCGTGAGGATGCTCCGCATCTTGTGGGCCCACAGCTCGGTCAGGCCGCTGACCACCACTTCCCAGGCCAGGGCGGCCTGGTGCCCGATGCCCCGCGCGGCCACGGGAGTCGACGTTTCACTCATAGCGAAGGGCCTCCATGGGGGAGAGGCGGCTGGCCTTCCACGCGGGATACAGGGCGAAGGCGAAGCCGAAGACGGCCGCCAGCAGGAAGGCCCACACGAAGCTGGAGGCCCGCATGTAGAGCGGCACGCCCAGGCTCAGGCAGATGCTCCAGGAGAAGAGAACGCCCGCCGTGAGGCCCAGGAAGGCGCCCAGCAGCGTGAGGAGCAGGGCCTCGGTCATGAAGCCCTTGAAGACTTCCCGGCCCGAGGCGCCGATGGCCATCTTCACGCCCACCTCGCGCACCCGCTCCTTGAGGGAGGCCATCTGGATGTTCACGTTCACGATGCCCCCGCCCAGCAGGGCCAGGACGCCCGAGAGCAGGAAGATGATGTTGTAGACGTCGCCCTGGCTGCGGCGCTTGGCCATGCGCGCGGCCACGTCGTCCAGGCGGAAGTCCTCCTGCTGGCGGTGGCTGGCCTTGAGGAAGGCGCTGAGGCCCTTGGCGAAGCCCTGGATGGCGTTGACCTCGGGCAGGCGGAAGGTGACGCGGTCCGTGCGGCGGTACTGGTCGCCCTGCATGCGCTTCTGCACGAAGGACGAGGGCAGGGCGATGATGCGGTTGCGCCACTGGAAGATGTTGCCCTGGCCCTCCCGGAACCGGAAGACGCGTTCCTCGAAGAGCCCCACCACGGTGACGGGGATGTTGCCGATGGTCATGACCTGCCCGATGGCGTCGCCGGCGGGGAAGAAGGTCTGGGCGGCTTCCGCGCCCAGGATGGCCACGGCTTCGCCCTGGTCCAGGTCGGTGGCGCTGAAGGAGCGCCCCGTGGCCACGGCGTAGCCCTCCATGGGGATGAAGTCGGCGCCGATGCCGGTGATCTGGCGGTCCTGGTCGGCGTAGGGGGACTTGGTGCGGGCCCTGGCGTTCCTGCGCACGCTCACGCCGGCCACGGCCTTGGTGTCCAGTTCCGCGCCCTGCTCGGCGTCGTCGTGGCGCAGGCCGCGGTTGGCGGTCTGCAGCGCCGTGGCCTGGCCGTCCTTGACGATGGCGTTGGGCTGGACGTTGAGCTTGTCCAGGCCCCCCAGCTTCACGAAGAGCCGGTCGCTCTGGGCCCGCTGGCTGTCGGAGATGGAAAATCCCCCCAGCACCGAGGCCACGCCCAGGATCACGCCCAGGGCCTGGAGGATGGAACGGCCCAGGTTCTCCCGGATCTCCGCATAGGATTCCAGGAGCCGTTCGCGGAAGGCGCCCGAGCCGCTCATTCCTGTTCGCCCGTGGCGATGAGGCCGTCGCGGATCTCCACCTTGCGCTGGGCCATGGCGGCGATGCCCAGGTCGTGGGTGACGAGGATGACGGTGTTGCCCTGGCGGTTGAGCTCCTTGAACAGGGCCAGGATCTCGGCGCCGGTGTGGGAGTCCAGGGCCCCGGTGGGCTCGTCGGCCAGGAGGATGGTGGGGCGGTTGGCCAGGGACCTGGCGATGGACACCCGCTGCTTCTGGCCCCCGGAGAGCTCGCCGGGTAGCTTCATGGCCTTGTCGGCGATGCCCACCCGGTCCAGCAGCTCCAGGGCCCGGGCCCGGCGCTCCTTGCGCCCCACGCCCGCGTAGAGCATGGGCAGTTCCACGTTGCGCACCACCGAGGCCTTGGGCAGGAGGTTGTAGGCCTGGAACACGAAGCCGATCTTGGTGTTGCGGATGCGGGCCAGGTCGCCTCCGGAGAGGCCCTGGACGGGGTGGCCGTCCAGTTCGTAGGTGCCGGCGGTGGGCCGGTCCAGGCAGCCCAGGATGGCCATGAGGGTGGACTTCCCGGAGCCGCTGGGGCCGATGAGGGCGATGAACTCCCCGGCTTCCACCTGCAGGTCGATTCCGCGCAGGGCGTGGACGGCGGTGCCGTTGGCGCCGAAGACCTTCTTGATCTCCCGCGTTTCGATGACGAGCGGCATGATGGCTCCAGCTAGAAGTTGTCTTCGTCCTTTTCCACCTTCTTGCGGGTGGGGTCCTCGAGGCACACCTGCTCGTCCTTGTTCAGGCCCGAGAGGATCTCCACACGCTCCAGGGTGGCGATGCCGGCCTTCACGGGGACCACGTCGAAGTAGTCCCGCCAGTGGTCCGAGAGCCACACGAACTTGGACCGGCCGGAAAGCCCTTCCTTGGCCGCGGCCATCTTCTGGGGGTCCAGGTCCTTCTTCAGGCGGAACACCACGGTGCCGCCGTCGCGGCGCTGCAGGGCCTCCAGGGGCACGCTCACGGCCTTGTCCCGCTTCTCGCCCAGGATCTCGACGTTGGCGCTCATGCCGGTGCGGTAGGCTTCGCTCAGCTCGTCCAGCTTGACCTCCACCTTGAAGACCTTGATCTTGTCCACCAGCTCGGCGGCGGGGGACACGAAGCGCACCCGGCCGTTGAAGGTCCGCTGGGGGAAGGCGTCCAGGGTGATGCGCACCGGCTGGCCCACCATCACCTTGGCCACGTCCACCTCGTTGACGTTGACCTTGATGATCAGGGACTTCAGGTCGGCCACGGTGTAGACCACCGTGCCGGCGTTGAAGCTGTTCACGCCGCTCATGATGGTGTCGCCCAGCTCCACGCCCTTCTTGATGATCATGCCGCTCATGGGGCTGATGACCTTGGCGATCTGGGTGGAGGCGTTGCCGGCGATGGGGATGCCCCGGTCCTCGACGATCTGGTACCGCGTCTGGGCGGACTTGAGCGTCTCCTGGGCCATGTCCCGGGCGGTGCGGGAGGCCCGGAAGGCCTGCTCCGACACGAGCCCCTCCTTGAAGAGGGCCTCCTGCTGCTTGAAGTCCTTGTCCGCGTTCATGAAGGCCACCTTGGCCGAGGACACGCTGCCCTGCACGTCGGAGAGGGTCTGGGCCTGGTTCACGTCGGGCTCCACCTCGGCGAGCACCTCGCCGGCGGTGACCATGTCGCCCTCGCGCACCTTGTAGGAGAGGACCCGGCCCGAGACCGTCGACTTGATGTCGACCTTCACGAAGGGATCCACCACCCCCACCTCCCGGACGCTGACCTGGAGGTCCTCGGCCTGCACCTTGCCCAGGCGGAAGGGGGTTTCCTGGTTCCCCTTGGGCTTATGGGTGCTCTTGGCCGCCACAAGCAGGCCGCCCACCAGCACGACACCCGCCACGCCTAGGATCCACCAGCGCTTTTTCATAACTCTCCCGCATGTCCATGAGCTTGGAACTGAAATGACTACGGCTCAAGTTTCGCCACGTTTAGGGGGCGGATAACCGGTCATTCGGCGGCCACGGGGCGGGAGTCGGCCAACGCAGGTCTGTCGCCGGGGAATGGCCGCTGCATAGCGAGCGGGCGGCATTTTTCGTTGGAATGCATGGACGGTTGATCGTACGTTCCAACCCATTCGTGTTGGCAGAGTTAGGTAAAAAACAGGCCCGTCGCTGTTTCGTGTGGGTAACCAGCGCATAAACCGCCGACCTGTTCCGTGCTGTGGCCCAGTTCCGCAAGGTTTCCTGGAACGGTGAAACCAGGACTCGGATCCCAGGAAAGAAGTGGCTCAAAACCATGCTGCTGCTGACCGTCGCTGTGGGCGGTGTGGGAAACGCGTCAGCGTTTTCCAGGCGGAGCCCGAGGGTGTGGGAAGGACGCGGACCCGAAGGGCGGCCATAGGCCGTTCCGCGGAGCGGAATCCGCCGGGCTTTCCATTCCCGAGCACCGGCCACAGAGGGTGGGTCGGCGCGCCTGTTCCATGGACAATGGGGCCATGGACACCAACACCCTGTTCACCATGGCACTCGGCCTCCAGGCCCCTTGGGAGGTCAAGAATCTCCAGTTCGACGAGGAGGCCAAGCGGTTGGACATCACGATCGATTTCACCCGTGGGGCTGACTTTCCATGCCCGGTCTGCGGCCAGCCCGCCAAGGTCCACGACACCGAGGAGAAGACCTGGCGGCACCTGGACTTCTTTCAGCACGCCGCTTACCTGACGGCCCGGGTGCCTCGCTGCAAGTGCGATGTGGACGGGGTCAAGCAAGTCCAGGTCCCCTGGGCTCGACCCGGATCAGGTTTCACCCTCCTGTTCGAAGCCTTGATCATGACCTTGGTCCAGGCCATGCCGGTAGCCACAGTCGCCAAGCTGGTCGGCGAGCACGATACCAAGCTCTGGCGGTTGGTACATCACCACGTGGATGAGGCCCGGGCAAAGGTGGACATGTCCACCGTCACCCGGATCGGCATTGACGAGACCGCCGCCAAGCGCGGGCACAACTACATCACCCTGGTCATGGACATGGAGGAGAAGAAGGTCCTGTTCGGTGTGGCCGGGCGAAGCCATGAGACCGTGCAGGCCTTCAAGGCCGACCTCGTGGCCCACATGGGTGACCCAGAGAGGATCGAGGAGGCCTGCCTGGACATGTCTCCCTCGTTCATCAAGGGGCTGAGAGCGCATTTCCCGAAGGCGCACCTGACCTTCGACCGCTTCCATGTCATGCAGATGATCAACAGGGCCGTGGACGACGTGCGGCGCGGAGAGGCCAAGGATCGGCCCGAGCTCAAGAAGACCCGCTACATCTGGCTGAAGAACCCCTCGAACCTCAGGGCGACCCAGGCTGGGAGGCTCCAGGAGCTGCGGGGCGCGAACCTGCTGACGGCTGAGGCCTACCGAATGAAACTCACCCTCCAGGACTTCTATGAGCAGGCGAATCCACAAGCGGCTGGGATGTTCCTGAAAGAGTGGATCACGATGGTCCGGGAGTCCGGCATCCAACCCATGGTCAAAGCCGCCGACACGCTCAAGGACCACATGGCTGGGGTTCTGCGCTGGTTCAAGAGCGGCCTGGCCAATGGGCTGCTGGAAGGCATCAACTCGCTGCTCCAGGCCGCCAAGTCCAAAGCCCGGGGCTACCGGACCATCCGCAACCTGGTGACGATGGCCTACCTCATCGCCGGCAAGCTGAAGTTCGATCTGACCCCAGCCTGGCAAACCGCCCGGTTATAACCGGTCGCTACCCACTCGATTCAGCGAGGAACCAAAAAACAATGACGCTGAGGTCGCCGAGTCGCCGAGGACGCGGAGGGAGCGCCGACCCATCCACGCACGGGCCCTGGCCCGCTGACGCGGGCCGCAGCGCTGGCGCGCTGCCCTTTCGAGGCGGAAGCCTGTCCGCATGCAAGCATGCGGACAGGCCCCCGCCTCGAAAGGGCGGACGGGCCCATGCTGCCTTTCAGGTTCGTGCCTCTGGCACTCACGTGCGATTCAGGACGCCTCGAAACCGGTTCATCCAACGGTGGGCGGTGAACCCGAACCTCTGAATCCGATCCCGGGTGCCGTCAAGGCTGTTGTCCTGGTTCCGGTCCCTGGACTTGAGTCGGGGGGGGGACTCGAAGGCTAGCACGGGCCCGATCACCCTTTCGATGCGTGGGCCTGTCCGAATGCTTGCATGCGGACAGGCCCACGCATCGAAAGGGGCAGCGCGCCAGTGCTGCGGCCCGCGTCAGCGGGCCAGGGCCCGTGCGAGGATGGGTCGGCGCTCTCTCCGCGTCCTCGGCGACTCGGCGGCCTCTGCGTCATTGTTTTTTACATAACTCTACCGACGCAATGGGATTAGCCCGAGCGTTCGCGTCGACCGAGATGGGTTTTCAGTGCGAGGAAGTCAGCCGCTTGGCTTCCCGGGCGATCATGAGTTCCTCATTCGTGGGCACCACCACCACGGCCACCTTGGAGTCGGGCCGGGAGATGAAGCGGTCCGCCTTGCTGCGGGTGGCGTTGATCTCCTCGTCCAGGGACACGCCCAGGAAGCCCAGGCGCTGGCAGATCCAGCTGCGCAGGCCGGGGGAGTTCTCGCCGATGCCGGCGGTGAAGCAGATGGCGTCCACGCCGTTCATGGCCGCGGCGTACCCGCCCACGTACTTCAGGACGCCGTAGCACAGCACCTCGTGGGCCAGCTTGGCGCGCTTGTTCTTCTCCATGGCCTCCTCCACCTCGCGGCAGTCGGAGGAGACGCCGGAGATGCCCAGCAGGCCGGACTTCTTGTTGAGCAGGGCGGAGAGGGCAGGGCCGTCGAGCTTCTCCTGCTCCATGAGGGTGGTGAGCACGCCCGGGTCCAGGTTGCCGCTGCGGGTGCCCATGACCACGCCTTCCAGGGGCGTGAGGCCCATGGAGGTGTCCACGCTGCGGCCGTTGTGCACGGCGGTGATGCTCGAGCCGTTGCCCAGGTGGCAGGTGATGATCTTGGTGGCTTCCAGGGGCTTGCCCAGGAGGTTGGCGGTGCGTTCGGCCACGTAGCGGTGGCTGGTGCCGTGGAAGCCGTAGCGGCGCAGGCCCAGGCGCTGGCAGAGCTCGTAGGGCAGGCCGTAGGTGTAGGCGTATTCGGGCATGCTGTGGTGGAAGGACGTGTCGAAGACCGCCACCTGGGGCACGCCGGGGAAGAGCTCCTGGGCGGTGCGGATGCCCGAGGCCGAGGCGGGGTTGTGCAGGGGCGCGTAGAAGGCCAGTTCCTCGATCTCCTTCAGCACCGCCGGGGTGATCACCTCGGAGTCGCCGAAATTGGGACCCCCGTGGGCCACGCGGTGGCCCACGGCGTAGACCTCCTGGTCCTCGCCCAGCACGGTGTGCCTGAGCTGGTCCATGATCGCGGCCAGGGCCTTCTTGTGGTTCGCCATGTCGAGCTCGAGACGGCCCTTCTCGCCCTGGATGGTCCAGCGGATGAAGCCCTCGGAGATCCCGATGCGCTCGGCGATGCCATCCGCCAGCGTCCTCTCCTCCTCCATGTCGACTAGGTTGAACTTCAGCGAGGATGAGCCGGCATTCAGGACGAGGATCAACACAAGATACTCCTATCGTTAATTCGATTCTCCCTAGTCTAAACCGAACGCAGGCCCGATCCGCATGGGATCGGCCCACTTTTGAGCAAGATCACCGGCCCGCTCTGCATAGGTCCACCAGGGGGCACGCGGCGCATCCCGGCAGGCGCCGCACGCCGGGGCAGTCCCCGAGGATCCCCAGGTGGGCCATGGGGAAGTCGTAGCGGAGGGGGTCCTCCGGGCACAGGGCACGCAGCGCCTCGGTGATCTCCCGGGCCAGCTTGCCGTCGGGGGTGCGGCGGCGGCCGATGCCGATGAACCCCGAGATCCTCGCCACGTGCGTATCCAGGGGCATCACCAGGTCCGCTTTCGGGTAGTCGCGCCAAAGGCCCAGGTCGGGCCACTCGTCCCGGACCATCCAGCGCAGGAACATTCGCCAGCGCTTGCAGGCCGCGCCCTGGAGCGGATCAGGCAGATTGAATCTCAGTCCCGCGGTTTCCGGCAGTTCCTTGCGCAGCCGCAGGACCAGGGCGGAAAGCCGCTGGTCGGCGCCGGCGCCCTCCCGCGGGACCAGGTGGGGCTCCAGGCCCCGCCCTCCGCATTCCCGGGACAGCCGCGCCCAGGCGTGGATCCACTGGGCCATGTCCTCGCCGGTGTGGAAGCGCCAGGTCCAGCCCTTCAGGGCGGACCGCAGGTGGTCCAGGGCGCCGGGTTCCGCGGCCGCGGCCGCCGGATGGGCCCCCAGGGGCGCCAGGGCCGCCGCGATGGCCGTGAGCATGGGCGCGACCCTGCCGTAGGCCAGGTGCGCGGCGACGAAGGCCGCCAGCTCCTGGTCCGCCGCGGCGTCGAAGGTGCGGGGGATCGCCAGGGGATCCAGGGCCAGGGACGCCTCGCCCAGGTACCGGTCATGGAGCGCGTCGAGGCGCACCTTCAACGGGTCGAGGGGGGGCTTTCCGGGGCGGGGCGGTTTCTTCAAGGGCGGGGGACCTGTATCCACAGGCCTCCATCATCGCAGGTCAGGGTGACCCCCAGGGGAGCCGCCAGGGCCCAGGCCCACCGGGCGCCGATGTCGCCCGGCCGCTCTGGATCCTGCGCGGCGAGCCCCTCGGGCAGGAGGTTCACGGGCTCCATGCGGATGCACCATCGGGTGGGCTCCGCGGCGCAGCGGATCGTGAGGAGGTGGTCGCGCACGTAGGGCAGCGCCTGGCGCGCCACGGCCCGCAGGTACGAGCGGAGCCGGGTGCCGGGCCACTGGTCGGCCCCGCCCCGGGGCTCGAAGGTCACCGCGAACGCGCATCTGAAAAGGACACCCATGGGCTTGAGCTCGTCCAGAAGCTGGGCGCGCCAGTCGGATCCCTCCTGGAGGGCGGCCTCCGGGAGCGTGCCCATGGCCAGATGGCGGGCACGCTCGAGGGTGGCCATGCCTTCCTCCACCACGGCGTCCAGGCGGTCCTTGTCGCGGGTGCCCAGGGGCCGGCCGGGATCGGTGAGTTCCAGAACCCCCTGGATGCCCGCAAGCACGTTGGCCATGTCATGAAGTGCGGCCCGCATGAGAAGTTCCGCTTGTTTTTCCATGTTCACAACTTTCTGGGCAACGGAGGCATAGTGTGATTAAACTTCTGGGATAGTAACCTGGAAAGGCCCACCCCAAATGCACCCGGAGACCAAGAAATTGGGAGAAATGCTGGTGGACGCCGGCCTGATCACGCCGGCGCAGCAGCAGGAGGCCCTCCGCTACCAGAAGGCCGCGGGTGGGCGCATGGGCAGCAACCTGGTGGCCATGGGCATCATCAGCGACGACTCCCTCATGGATTTCCTGGCCCAGCAGACCGGTGTCCCGCGCCTGGACGTCAAGCATCTGGAGGTCGTCCCGGCGGTGCTGGAACGGATCCCCCGCCGGCTGGCGGAGCAGATGATGATGCTCCCCGTGGCCTTCAAGGAGCCCAAGTCCCTGGTGCTGGCCATGGCGGACCCTTCCGACCTGAACGCCGTGGACAGCGCGCGCTTCGCCTCCGGGCTCACCATCGAGCCCATGGTGGCCTCCCACTCCGCCCTGCGCCTGGCCATCGCCGACCAGTACCGCAAGCTGGAATCCGGAACCCTGGGCGTGACCATCGACGTGGGCCGCACACCGGTGGAGGAAAGCCTCCCGGTGAACTTCGAGCTGCCGTCCTCGGTGCCCACCCTCAAGCTGCCCCCCGCCGCCTTCCCCCGGGACCCCTTCTTCGACGGCCTGCCCTTCAAGGCGGAGACGACGCCTGCGGGACCCTTCGAGTTCTTCGTGGAACCGGAACCCGGGAGTCCCGCGGAGCCCCCGGCCCAGATCATCCACGCCCGCTCCGCCGTGGGCGAGCAGATCCAACCCATCGACCGCATCCCGTCCCGGGCCCTGCTGCTGGGCCTCATCCGGCTCCTGCAGCGCAGGGGCATCCTGGGCGCGGACGAACTGCAGCGCTTCATCGCCAACCTGGTGGAAGCAGGTGAATTGCCGGACGGGAGCAGCAGCCAGCAGCTGTAAGTCACACCTGCGAGTGCGAATCCTCCAGCCGGGCGCGGATGGCCTCCAGCTTCTTCGCGGGGCACTCCTTGGACTTGCAGGAACCGCATCCGGAGCCGCAGGCGGACTTGAACAGGCCCCGGGCCAGGTAGGCGCCGGCGAGGGTCGTCAGGGCAAGCATGATCCAGTGCTGAAGCGTCATGGCATCCTCACACGTAGCCCAAAAGGTGGCCGCCCACGACCGTCAGCCAGGCCATGAACCAGGCCAGTCCGGAACCGTAGACGATGGTGAAGCCGGCCCACAGCACGCTCCGGGTCTCCTTCATGATCATGCCCACCGTGCCCAGGCAGGGGGTGTAGATGAGCGTGAAGACCATGAAGGCCAGGGCCGTGAGGGGCGTCAGGCCGGAACGCTGCTTGAGGGCCTCCTGGAGGGCGCGGGCCTCGTCGCCCTCCCCGCCCTGGGCCTGGTGGATGACGGCCATGGTGCTCACGACGATCTCCTTGGCCACGAATCCCGCGGTCAGGGCCACGGTGTCCTTCCAGGCTTCGGGGCGGGTGTGGTAGGGATCGAGGATGGGGGCCAGGGTGGGCTGCAGGACCTTGCCGAACCGGGCCGCGAGGCTGGAGTTCACCACCCGGCTCTCGTGGGCCCGGTCCAGGGCGGCGAGCCGGATCTCCCGGTCGGCCTCGGGGAGGTTGAGGGCGCGCACCGCGGCGTGCTGGCTGTGGAGCTCGGCGGTCCACGAGGCGTTGGCGATCCCCGGGTAGTGGGAAAGGAACCACACCAGGGTGGAGCCCGCCAGGATCACCGTGCCGGCGCGGTTCAGGAAGACGCTCCCCTTCTCCCACATGTGGATCACGGTGCTCTTGAGCACCGGGAGGCGGTAGGGGGGCAGCTCCATGACGAAGGGCGCGTTCTCGCCGCGGAAAATCGACAGGCGCAGGAGCTTGCCCATGGCCATGGCCAGGAAGAAGCCCAGGAAGTGCATGGCGAGGATGGCGAAGGCGGCCTGCACGGGCCTGAAGAAGGTGCCGGCGATGACGATGTAGATCTGCAGGCGGGCCGAACAGGAGATGAGCGGCGCCACCAGGATGGTGATGAACCGGTCCTCCCGGGCCTCGATGGTGCGCGTGGCCTGCACCGCGGGCACGTTGCAGCCGGTGCCCATGATGAGGGGGATGAAGCTCTTGCCGTGGAGGCCCATGAGGTGCATGAGGCGGTCCATGATGAACGCCGCCCGGGCCATGTACCCCGTGTCCTCCAGGAAGGCGATGCAGCCCATGAGGAGCATGATCACCGGCACGAACACGATGACCGCGCCCACGCCGGGGATGATGCCGTCCACGAGGAGGCTGGCGAGCTCCCCGGCGGGAAGGTGGGCCGAGGCGTAGCCGTGGAGCCACCCGAAGGCCGCGGCGATCCAGTCCTGGGGGTACTTCCCCACCACGAAGGTGACGGTGTAGACCCCGATCATGATGGCGATGAAGATGGGGATGCCCAGGTACCGGTGGGTGAGCAGGGTATCCAGGCGGCCGGTGATGTCCGCGTGCTTGCGCCCGGTGCGCTGGACCACCTCCTCCACGAGCCCGTGCACGAAGCCGTAGCGGCCCTCGGCCAGCAGCGTGGACCCGTCGGACCCCAGGTGCGACTCCAGGAACGCGAGGCTGGCCTTCACCTGCGCGCCGACGGCCTTGCGGGCGTGGCTGCGTTCGACCAGCTCCAGGGCGTGGGGCACGCTCTCCAGCAGCTGCAGGGCGAGCCTGCGGGGCGGCTGGACCTGGGCGAGCTCCTCGTCGCGCAGGATCTCCTGGACGATTTTCTGGATCTCGCCCTCCATGTCCGGGCCGTAGTTCACCGAGGCCAGCTTGGCCGCGGACGCGCCGGCCACCTTGAGGACGGCTTCCTTGAGGGCCAGGATGCCCTCCTCGCGGTTGCCCACGGTGGGCACCACCGGGCCCCCCAGGAGCCTCTCCAGGGCGGGCACGTCGATCTTCAGGCCCTTCTCCTCGGCGTCATCCATCATGTTCAGCACGAAGACCATGGGCCGTCCCAGCTCAAGGAGCTGGGTGGTGAGGTAGAAGTTGCGTTCCAGGTTGGAGGCGTCCACCACGTTGACGATGACGTCCACGCTGGGGTCGGCCACGAACACGGCGGCGATGCGCTCGTCCTCGCTGCGCGCGGAAAGGGAGTACGTGCCGGGCAGGTCCACGACCTCCACGGTTCCCTGGGGCGTCTCGAAGGTTCCGCTGCGGCGCTCCACCGTGACCCCGGGCCAGTTGCCGACGTGGTGGCGCGACCCGGTAAGGGCATTGAAGATGGTGGTTTTCCCGCAGTTGGGGTTACCCGCAAGCGCCAGGGTGGTCATCTAGGTCTCCTCGGACACGAGGATGCACTGACCCTCTTCCCGCCTCAGAGAAAGGTGATAACCCTTGATTACAAGTTCCATGGGGTCACCCATGGGGGCGAGCTTCTCCACCTTGATGCGGGCGCCGCGGATGAATCCCATCTCCAGGAGCCGGTGGCGGATCTTACCCGTGGCCAGGATTTCGGTTACCACGGCCTCGGCGCCTGGCTGGAGGTCGCTGAGGGTTCTGGCTTGTACATGAGACATGATCTCAACTCCGTTCATTCAGAATAGAACAACAGGCCCCTGAAACAAGCGGGAATGCTGCGACACTAATCACAAGACCGCCAGGTTCCATTGCTACAATGCTTGTATAAACGGCTCCCATGGTCATCACATTTCCCAACATCCTGACGCTTCTGCGCATCTGCGCCGTCCCGTTCTTCGCGATCGCCGTGTGGTACGGGCGCACGACGGAGGCCTGCGTCCTGTTCGCCTGCGCGGGACTCACGGACCTCCTGGACGGGTGGATCGCCCGGCGCTTCAACCAGAAGTCCACCCTGGGCGCCGTCCTCGACCCGGCCGCGGACAAGCTCCTCATGACGACCGCCTTCGTGCTCCTGGCCTTTCCCCGGGAGGTGTACACCGTTCGGGTGCCCGCCTGGGTCGCCATCCTCGCCATCTCCCGGGACGTGATCATCTCCCTGGTGGCCCTGGTGGCCTACGAGCGTCTGGACCCCAGCAAGTTCGCGCCCTCCTGGCTGGGCAAGGCCACCACGTTCGTGGAACTGGTGGCCATCTCCCTGGCGCTGCTGTTCAACCACCTGGGTCCCCGGTACTGGTACAAATACCTGGTGCCCTGGGTCTTCTATCTCATCGCGGCCATGGTCGTCGCCTCGGGGGTCCATTACTTCTTCCGGGCCACCCACGTGACGGAACCTTCGTGAACGGGCCGGGCAGGGTGCGGATTCCCCTGGGGTTCCTCGCCCTGGCGGGGGCGGCCCTGGCGGCGCTGTGGTTCCTGCGCAGCGCGCTGGCGCCCTTCTTCCTGGCCCTGGTGCTGGCCTACGTGCTGGAACCCCTGGTGGCCCGCGCCGCCCGGAAGGTGGGGCGCGAATGGGCCTCCATCCTGGTCATCCTGGGGGCGGTGGCCGTGGCGGCGCTTCTGGCCTGGGCCCTCCTGCCGCTGCTGTGGGACCAGGGGGAACGCCTGGTGGCGTCCCTCCCGGATTACAAGGTTCGCCTGGAGGGTCGTTTCCTCCCCTGGCTCCAGGCCCACCCCGTGGTCCTGGCGAAGCTCCGCCAGGGCCTGGAAGGGCTGGAGCCCATGGCGCTCGTGAAGGAGGTGGGCATGGCCGGCGCGGGCCTCCTGGGCTGGCTCCTGTCGCTCATCACCCTGATCCTGGTGCCCCTCATCCTCTACTACCTCCTGGTGGAGGGCCACCGCCTCCTCCAGGAACTGGACGAGCTGGTCCCCAGCCGCCACCTGGAGCGGGCCAAGGGCATCGCGGACGAGATCAACCGGCGTCTGGGCGGCTACATCCGCGGGCAGCTGGCGGTGTCGCTGGTCATGTCGCTGCTCCAGGGCCTCGCCTTCCAGATCCTGGGGGTGCCCAACGCCTGGCTCCTGGGGCTGGTGGCGGGCTTTTCCAACGTGGTGCCGTACTCCCCCTACATCACCGCGCTGCCCCCCGCGCTGCTGTTCGCCGCGGTGAACGGGACCTCGGGCGGCGGCCTCCTCCTGGTGGCCCTGGTCTTCACGGTGGTGCAGAAGGCCGAGACGGTCTATTTCACCCCCGTTTGGGTGGGCCGCGCCAGCGGGCTCCACCCGCTGGAGGTGCTGCTGGCCATCCTGTCGTTCGGGTACGCGTTCGGGCTGGTCGGATTGATCTTCGCGGTGCCCCTGATGATCGTCCTCAAGGTGGCCGGGCGCATCGCCCTGGAGCACTACAAGGCCCATCCCTGGTTCGTGGGCGACGCGCCGTGAGGCGCGCGCTGGCCGTCCTGGCCCTGGCGGCGGGGTTGTGGGCGGGACAGCCGGGGGAATTGGGCCTGCCCTTCATCACCAACTACCGGCCCCGGGAGTATGCGGGACCGCCCCAGAACTGGGACTTCGTGGAGGACGTCCGCGGCGTCCTGTTCGCCGGCAACACGGCCGGGGTGCTGGAGTACGACGGCAACACCTGGCGCCTGATCCCCACCCGGAACCGCACCGCCGTGCGGTCCCTGGGCATGGATGCCGGCGGGCGCATCTTCGTGGGCGCCAAGAACGAATTCGGCTACCTGGCCCCGGATGCCAGCGGGCAGTTGCGCTACGTGCCCCTGGAGGACCTGGTGGAGCCCTCGGCGCGGCACTTCTCGGACGTGTGGAACGTGCTGCCCACCGCGGATGGCGTCTACTTCCAGACCCGCGAGCACCTTTTCCTGTACGACGGGAAGACCGTGAAGGACTTCAAGGCCGACACCTCCTTCACCCTCGCCTGGAAGGTCCGCGGCCGGATCCATCTCTACGAGCGCGGGATCGGGCCGGTGGTCTTCGACAACGGCCGGTTCGTGCCGTTGGCGGGGGCCGACCGGTTCGCCAAGGAGCTCGTGAACTTCATGCTCCCCTGGGGCTCCGGCCAGTCGATCATCCTGGGCACCAGCCACCAGGGGCTCTTCCTCTACGACGGCTGGGACATCGTGCCGTTCCCCACGGACGCCGACGCGGACCTGGCCCGGATCACCATCAGCCACGGGGCGATCCTGCGGGACGGAAACCTCGCGGTGGCGGCCATCCGGGGCGGCTGCTGGATCTTCGACCGCCAGGGCCGCCTCCTGCTGCGCCTGGACCGCCAGGGCGGCCTCCAGGAGGAGTTCGTGAACCGGATCTTCGTGGACCGGAACTCGCGGCTCTGGCTGGGCCTGAACCGGGGCATGGCCCGGGTGGAGTGGCCGTCGCCCTTCACCACCTTCGGCGAGGAGGCGGGGCTGGAGGGCACCGTCAACGCGCTGACCCGGCACGGGGGCCAGCTGTACGCGGGCACCAGCAAGGGGCTGTTCGTCCTGGGCCGCAGCCGCCCCAAGGCGCCGGCCGAGGACGCCCTGCCGCCGGGGGGGCCCCTGTGGCGCTTCCGCCGGGTGGAAGGCATCCGCGGCCAGGTGTGGGGCTTCCGCACGGTCAGGGACCGCCTTTTCGTGACCTGCAACGCGGGGCTCTTCGAGGCCCGCGGGGACCGGGCCGTCCTGGCCGTCTCCACCGCCGGCGAGCGGGACGCCTTCTGTCTCCTGCCCTCGCGGCGGGACGCCTCCCGGTACTACCTCGGGCTCACCACCGGCGTGGCACTCCTGCGCTGGAACGGCGCCCGGTGGAAGGACGAAGGGCGGATCCGGGACCTCAAGGCCGAGGCGCGCACCCTCGCGGAAGCCGAGGACGGGAGCCTGTGGGTGGGCACCCAGTCCTCGGGCGTCCGGCGCGTGAGGATGGGCCCCGGGGGCGCCCAGGAGGTGGAGTCCTTCGGCCTCGCCCAGGGGCTGCCCTCCATGGCCCACGACTTCGTGCGCGAGCTCTCCACGGGGCTGGTCTTCACCACCCACGCCGGGTTCTACCGGTTCGACGAGGGGACGAAGCGCTTCCGGCCCGATCCGCGGTTCGCGGCGCTGTTCCCGTTGGGCCCGCGGTACCCCGACGGCGTGGTGGAAGGGCCCGGCGGCCGGATCTGGATGCACGCCCAGGACGAGGCGACCCAGGAGCGGGACACGGGATACGCGGCGGCGGGCCCCGGGCTCCCCTACCGGTTCGAGAAGGGCAGCTTCCGGCGTCTGGGGGACGCAACCATCTACGCCATCCTGCCGGAGGCGGACGGCGCGGTGTGGATGGGCGGGCCCGAAGGCCTCGTGCGCTACGATGCCGGCCAGGAATTCGGCCGGCCCTGGACCAGCGGGGCGCAGGTGCGCCGGGTCACGGGCCCCGGGCGGCAGACGCTCTACGGCGGGGAAGGGGCCTGGAACGGCTCGGACCGCCTGCCTTACGCCTCCAATACGCTGCGGTTCGAATTCGCGGCCCCGGGCGGTTCCCCGGAGTCCGCCACCCAGTACCAGGTTCGCCTGGAGGGCTACGACCGGGCCTGGTCGCCCTGGACGTCCGAGACCTTCCGGGACTACACCAACCTGCCCGAGGGCACCTACCGCTTCCGGGTCGCCGCCCGCAACGGGGAGGGCCAGGTGGCCCCGGCCAGCTCCGTGGCCTTCCGCATCCTTCCGCCCTTCTACCGCACGTGGTGGGCCTACATGGCCTACTTCGCCCTGGGGGCCGTCCTGCTCAACCTGGTCATCAAGTGGCGCCTCTGGCGGAGCCGTCTGGCCCGGCGGATCCTGGTGCGCAAGGTGGTCGAGCGCACCGAGCAGCTGCGGCGCAAGACCGTCCAGCTCGAGCTCGCCAAGACCCAGGCCGAGGCCGCCACCCGCGCCAAGAGCGAATTCCTGGCCAACATGAGCCACGAGATCCGCACCCCCCTCAACGCCATCCTGGGCTATTCGGAGATCCTCCGGGACGAGGTCGGCGAACCGCGGCTGAGGGACCACCTCGCCGCCATCAGCAGCGGCGGCAAGGCCCTTCTGGGCATCATCGGCGACATCCTGGACCTCTCGAAGATCGAGGCGGGCCGCACGGAGATGGAATACGCGCCCGCCGACGTGGGCGGACTCGTGCGGGACGTGGTGAACACCTTCGCGCTGCGGTGCCGGGAGAAGGGACTGGACCTCCGGGTGGATGCAGATGCCGCGCTCCCCAGGATCCTGGTGGTCTCCCAGGTGCACCTCCGCCAGATCCTCTTCAACGTGGTGGGCAACGCGGTCAAGTTCACCGAGAAGGGCTCCGTGACCGTGGCGCTGCGGGAACGGGGACGGGGCCCGGACACCGTGGACCTGGCCATCGAGGTGAGCGACACGGGCATCGGCATCCCCGCCGGACAGGTGGAGACGATCTTCGAGGCCTTCCACCAGGTTTCGGGCCAGGACGCCGCCCGGTACGGCGGGACGGGCCTGGGCCTCGCCATCTGCCGGCGCCTGGCCGGCATGATGGGCGGCGAGTTGCGCGTGGCCAGCACCGAGGGCCTGGGCAGCACCTTCACCCTCCTCCTCCACGGGGTGGCCGTCTCCAGCGAGGACGAAGTGCGCGAAGACCAGGACGCGCCGTTCCGGGGCGAGTTCCTGCCGGCCACCCTGCTCCTGGTGGATGACCTGAAGGCCAACCGCGACCTGCTCAAGCACCTCTTCGGGAGCTACCCCTTCCGCTTCGAGGAGGCCGCCGACGGCGCCGAGGGCGTGGAGCTGGCCCGGAAGGTCCGCCCCGACCTCATCGTCATGGACCTGCGCATGCCCGTCCTGGACGGCATCCAGGCCACCCGGATCCTCAAGGCCGACGACCGCCTGAAGTCCATCCCCATCATCGTCCTCACCGCCTCCACGACCCAGGCCGACGAGGCGCCGGTGCTGGAGAGCGGCGCCGACGCCTTCCTGCGCAAGCCGGTGTCCCGGTCCAGGCTCGCCGCCGAACTGGCCCGGTTCCTCCCCGTGCGGGCCGAAGCCGCCGCCGGCGCCCCCGCGGAGCCGGCGCCCGAGGTGCGCGCCGCCCTGCCGCGGCTCCTGGCCGAACTGGAGGGCCAGGCCATGGAGGAGTGGGGCCAGCTCAAGGATTCCTTCTTCATCGACCGCATGACGGGCTTTGCCGCGCGCATGTCGGCCCAGGCCGACGCCTTCGGGGAACCGGGCCTGAAGGCGTGGTCGGCCCAGGTGCTTGACCAGGCCGGGGCGTTCGACATGGAGAACCTTCCGGCGACCTTCCGGCGCTTCCCCGAAGTGGTGGAGGCCGTGCGCGGCCACTGCCGGTAGACTTGACCCAGCCCAGGACCCTGACCGTGCCTGACACCATCCCCCATATCCTCATCGTGGACGACATCCCCCGGAACCTCCAGGTGCTCGCGCTTCTCCTGGACAAGGCCGGATACCGGGTGTCCATGGCCATGGAAGGTGGCAGGGCCCTGGAGATGATCAAGGTGGAGCCGCCCGACCTCATCCTCCTGGACGTGATGATGCCCGGGCTGGACGGGCTGGAGGTGTGCCGCCGCCTCCAGGCCGACGAGGCCGTGCGCGACATCCCCGTCATCTTCCTCACCGCCCGGGCCGAACTGGAGGACCTGGAGGAGGGGTTCCGCCTGGGGGCCGTGGACTACGTCACCAAGCCCTTCCGCGGCGCCGAACTCCTGGCCCGGGTCGCCATCCACGTGCGGCTGCGCCAGGCCCTGGAGCGCGAGCGCGAGCTCAGGCGCAGCCTGGAGGACACCCTGGCCCAGGTCAAGACCCTTTCGGGCCTGCTGCCCATCTGCGCCCGGTGCAAGAAGATCCGGGACGACAACGGGTACTGGAACCAGATCGAGGCCTTCATCTCCGCCCACAGCGACGCGGACTTCACGCACGGCATCTGCCCGGAATGCTCCAGCGCGCTCTATCCCGAGATGGAGGCCTGACCGTCGGGCTTCCAGGCGCCGTCGCGGGGCCGAGTAATACTTGGACAGCCTCCTGGACCCAGCGTCGACGCGTCCCCCTCGAAGATCCGGATCAGCCGGCTGACCAGGGCGCTGCGGAAGGCCATCACCCGCAGGGTCGGTCCCACCGGCCGCCCCATGGTCCTCAGGGCCGAGATCAGGGGGGCGGGGATGATCCGCTTGAGGATGGCCCGCGCGTGGCCCGAGTTCGCGATGGGCATGGCATCGCTGCGCAGGGCGGCCTCCAGGGAGGCCCGGAACGGCGGCGGCAGCAGGCGGTTCAAGGATTCGCCGTGGAGCTCGTCCTGCATCCAGGTCTGGTACGGTTCCGTGTGCAGGAACTGGTTGCGGGAATCGTCGGCGGCCAGGACCGCGAAGGGGATCGGCGGGCTCAGCGACCTGACCAGCTGCTCGTAGAGATTCCGCCGTACGCGGAGGTGGTCGGGCAGCTGGCGCACGAACTCCATGACGGACTGGGCGAGCATGGGGTTGGCGACCTCTACGAAGGGGGTCTTGACGTCCGTGAGGGCGGCCAGGGAGATGGGAATGAAGCAGGTGTGGATGAGGCGGTCCCCGTAGGTCTGCAGGGACTCGTCCGGGTAGCGCTTCAGGTCGTCGGGGAGCGCCTGCCGGCCGTCGGAGATCATCCCGGCGGTCTCCTCCCCCAGGATCTCGGAAAGGAGGACCATGTCCTGGGCGTACCGGTGGTGCATCTCGGGCCGGGAGATCGTGCCGAAGCCCTCATCCCCCCGGATGATGCCTCCCACCCCTTCGCGGGCGAGGCGGGTCCACATCCTGAGACCGTCGAGGTAGGGGAACAGGGCGTCCGTGGTGCCGCCGTGGGCGGCGAGGAACGCGTCCACCACCTCCCGGGGCGCGGCGTCCGACCGCTCCGTGAGGAAGTAGTCGTTGGCCAGCCCGTAATGCCTGGCGAGGCGTTCGGCGACGAAGGCGTCGTTGCCCCGCTGGGTGCGCGACGAAGCCATCCCCCAGGTCACGGTGCGGGGCCGGAACCCGGTGCCGTCGAGGGCGGCGAGCACCATCCGGCTGTCGTAGCCCCCCGACAGGGGCACCACCCATTGGGGCGAACGGGTGCGGCATTCCCGGATGGCGTTGCCCAGGACCGCGCCCAGGCCCTCCAGGGCCTCGGCCGTGGTCATGTTCCGGTTCTGGAAGACCACCGGGGTGGTGTGCAGGTCCAGGGTCCAGCGCGCCCGGTCCAGGGTCAGGCGCGCGCCCCGGGGCAGGCGCCGGATGCGGGCATCCCACGCGTCCGTGGGGCCCAGGGATCCCGAGGAGAGGAACCACGCGAAGGCGGACCGGTTGAAATGAAGATCCCGGAGGAGGCAGATGAGCGCCCGCTGGGAGGTGGAGGCCAGGAATTCGCCGTCCAGGAAGGCGTACCAGAGCGTCCGGGTCCCGCTGAAGTCGGAGCAGAGCTCCGTGGTCCCGCCGTGGGAGCGCACCAGCGCGTACGTCCCGTCCGGGAGCGCGGTCCCCGGGAGGTGCCAGTCCTTCCAGTCCCCCACGAAGGCGCCCAGGTGGGCCGAGAACCCCTCGATGCAGGCCGTGCCGTCCGGGCCCGTCACGCACAGCGCCTGGCCCGCCTCCTGGCGGATCCGGTGGGGGAATTCCCCCCGCAGGGCGTCTGGCGTGATGCGGTCCGCCACCCGCGCAAGGCTGTCCCCGGCCGACCCGCCGAGGCCAACGGGGCGGCACATGTAGATCAGGTTTGCCATGGGGCCATCATGTCGGGTCGATCCTGTTCACAGAGATTCCATTCTTGCAGGGGGATCCCTTCACCCCTGCGGCCTGGATGGGTTTTCGGAAGCAGGCTCCATCATACCTCCGGTACGCGTTCCTCCGACGCCCGGGCGCGGGAGTCCGAAGGGCCGGCGAGGACCCCCGGCGGCAACGGGAGGAGGCGGATCTTCCAGACCATGGCCAGCACCATGCGGACCCGGAGGAGGCCCAGGCACCTGGCCGGACTCTTGGCGAGGCTCGCCTGGGAGGCGCGGTTCTCCACGGCCACCAGCATGACGACCCGGGTGCCCACCGGCATGTGCCCAGTCACGTAGGCGAAGAACGCGCCGTTGATGCCCCGGCCCCGCCATTCGGGACGCACCCAGGCGCTGCCCAGGTACACCGCGTCCGGCCCCAGCCACCGTGCGACCGGGTCCCAGGGGTACCGCCAGCCGTGGGCCACCGGTTCCCCGTCGATGCTGAGGACGTAGGCCACCGCCTGCCGGCGGAAATGATGCATTTCATCCCCTCCGCCCGCCCGCACGAGCCGGTCGATGTCCGGGTCCCCCTCGCTGTGGAACATCTGGACGGTCCAGCCTTCGGGCAGGCTGGGATTCCCGCCGACGGTGCGGTACTCGTACACCAGGTTCTCGGTCAGCTCCGTCACCCGGCTCAGAAGGTAGGAGGCGGCGGCGCGGAATCCCTGGGTCCTCCCCTTACGTACCAGGTCCAGGAGGAAGGGGCGCGCCCGGCGGAGCACATCCCCGGCCGCGGCCCGCAAGGAACGGGACCGGCGGTGAAGGGGGGGTGTCTCGCTCATGCCTGGCCTCTCCTGGGGAGATCTCCGGGCCTCGCGACGTTCCGCGGGGGTGGGGATTCTTGCGGCGCGGAATTCGGGGGGGTAGGCGATCGGGTGCGTGGAATTTAGCCTTGACTATGACAAAACGGTTCCGGCCGATCAAGCCCTCGAATTATTAACCTTCCCTGAAAGCAAAAATAAGGACGTCCTCCGGAGGTCCTCCGGGGGACGTCCCAGGCCGGGCCTGCGCGGGATCAGACCCGGTCGAAGGCGCTGAAGAAGTAGCTCACCTCGCGGGCCGCCGACTCCGGGGAATCGGAACCGTGGGTGGCATTGCGCCCCATGTTCGCGCCGTAGAGCTTGCGGAGGGTGCCCTCGGCGGCCTTGGCGGGGTCCGTGGCGCCCATGAGCTCGCGCCAGCGGAGGATGGCGTTCTCGCCCTCCAGGCAGAGGAGGACCACGGGGCCTTCGGTCATGAAGGCCTCCAGTTCGGGGTAGAACCCCTTGTGGACGTGTTCGGCGTAGAAGCCCTTGCAGATGGCGGGGGTGAGGCGGGCCATGCGCATGCCCCGGAGGGTGAAGCCGGCCTTCTCGATGGCGGAGAGGATGTTGCCGATGTTGCCGTCCTGGACGGCGTTGGGCTTGATGATGCCAAACGTCTGTTCCACGCTCATTGATGCTCCATAAACAATCCCACAGTTTGCCTGGGGGTCCTGGAACACTCAAGCGTTTAGGTCAGGAATACAACCCTCCGGCGAATTGCGGACGCAAGGTGGGCAATTCGGCCCGCCGCATGTAAAATGGAGGGCTTGACGGAACTGGAACCCAGCATGCTTGATAATATCCTTAAGAAATTCATCGGCTCGAAGAACGATCGCGAGCTGAAGCGCCTCTGGGCCAAGGTCCAGGAGATCAACGCCCTCGAGGCGGGGATCCGCGAGCTCTCCGACGACGAGCTGAAGGCTAAGACTCCCTATTTCAAGGAGCTTCTGGCCGGAGGGGCGACGCTGGACGAGATCCTGCCCGAAGCCTTCGCGGTGGTCCGCGAAGCGTCCAGGCGAGTTCTTCGCATGCGTCATTTTGATGTGCAGCTCATAGGTGGCATGGTCCTCCACTACGGCAAGGTCGCCGAGATGCGCACGGGCGAGGGCAAGACGCTCACCGCCACCCTGCCCCTGTACCTGAACGGCCTGGCCGGCAAGGGCGCCCACCTGGTGACCGTGAACGACTACCTGGCCCGGCGCGACGCCGAGTGGATGGGCCGCCTCTACGGCTGGCTGGGTCTCACCGTGGGCGTCGTGCAGCACGGCCTCACGGACGAGGAACGCCGCGCCGCCTACGGCTGCGACATCACCTACGCCACCAACAACGAGATCGGCTTCGACTACCTGCGCGACAACATGAAGTGGTCGCTGGAGGACTTCACCCAGCGCGGCTTCACGTTCGCCATCGTGGACGAGGTGGACTCCATCCTCATCGACGAGGCCCGCACCCCGCTGATCATCGCCGGCAGCAGCGAGGAGGACACCTCCAAGTACTTCCGCATCGACGCCGTGGTGCCCAAGCTCAAGCCCGAGGTGGATTTCAAGGTGGACGAGAAGGACCGCCAGGTCACCCTGACGGACGAGGGCATCCGCCACGCGGAGCAGATCCTGGGCGTGGCCAACCTCTACGACCCCTCCGCCATCGAGACCCTGCACGGCCTCAACCAGGCCCTGCTGGCCCACAACCTCTACAAGCGGGACGTGGAGTACATGGTCCGCGACAAGGAGGACGGCAAGGGCCTCGAGGTGGTCATCGTGGACGAGTTCACGGGCCGCATGATGCCGGGCCGCCGCTGGTCCAACGGCCTCCACCAGGCCATCGAGGCCAAGGAGGGCGTGGAGGTCAACGCCGAGAACCAGACCCTGGCCACCGTGACCTTCCAGAACTTCTTCCGGATGTACGAGAAGCTCGCGGGCATGACCGGCACCGCCGAGACCGAGGCGAGGGAGCTCCTCCAGATCTACAAGCTCGAAGTGATCGTCATCCCCACCAACATGCCCATGATCCGTTCGGACTTCGCCGACACGGTGTACGCCTCCAAGGCCGGCAAGAAGGCGGCCATCATCGCCGAGATCAAGGAACTGCACGCCAAGGGCCAGCCCATCCTCGTGGGCACGGCCAGCATCGAGAGCAGCGAGGACCTTTCCGAGGCCCTCAAGACCGCGAAGATCCGCCACGTCGTCCTCAACGCCAAGCACCACGCCAAGGAGGCCGAGATCATCGCGCAGGCCGGGCGGAAGGGCTCCGTGACCATCGCCACCAACATGGCCGGCCGCGGCACCGACATCGTGCTGGGCGGCAACCCCGAAGGCATGGCCAAGATGGAGGCCCCCAAGCGCGGCATCGAGATCTACAGCGAGGACGGCCGCGAGACGGCCGAATTCCTCGCCCTGGTGGACGAGATGGCCCGCCAGACCGAAGCCGAGAAGGCCGAGGTCATCGAGGCCGGCGGCCTCCACATCCTGGGCACCGAGCGCCACGAGAGCCGGCGCATCGACAACCAGCTCCGCGGCCGCGCCGGCCGCCAGGGCGACCCCGGTTCCTCCCGCTTCTTCCTGAGCCTCGAAGACGACCTCATGCGAATCTTCGGCGGGGAACGCATCAAGAGCATGATGAGCACGCTGGGCATGAACGACGACGAGCCCATCGAGGCCGGCATGGTCACCCGCGCCATCGAGCGCTCCCAGAAGCGCGTGGAAGCCCACCACTTCGAGATCCGCAAGCACCTGCTCGAATACGACGACGTCATGAACAAGCAGCGCATCTTCTTCTACGGCCTGCGCTGCGAGATCCTGCGGGGCAACACGAAGGAGTACGTGCTCCGCGTGGCCGCCGAGATCGTGGAAGGCCTGGTGCACGACTACCTCCCCGAGAAGGGCGAGCGGGACGTGGCGGGCTTCAAGGAGCGGTTCGAGCAGCTCTACGCCCTGGAAGGCGTGGACCTGGACGAGATCGCCACCATGGGTCACAACCAGGCCATCGACCGGCTTACCACCCTCGTGACCGAGGCCTACGAGGAGAAGGAACGCCGCCTGGGCAGCGAGGACGTGCTGCGCTGGCACGAGCGGGTCGCCATCCTCCAGATCATCGACTCCGCCTGGAAGCGCCACCTCCTGGTCATGGACCACCTCAAGGAGGCCATCGGGTTCCGGGGCTACGGCCAGAAGGATCCCCTGGTGGAGTACAAGCGGGAAAGCTACGAGTACTTCGAACAGATGCGCTTCGGGTACGAGGACGAGATCATCAGCTACCTCTACCGGGTCGAGCCCCAGCCCGCCTACATCCCCGACGACGACGCCTTCTTCCGGGAACCCGCCGAGATGCACGAGCTTGGGCCCAACGAGCTGGGCTCCCTGGAGGAGATGGGCCTTCCCGGCGACGTGGTCAAGCGCGTGATGCGCTTCTCCGCCGGCGGACTCGAGGAAGAGTAGCGGCGACTGGAAAATTCCGCCTGACATCCGCCCTGCTTTATGTTTCGCTAGTTCCATGGAACTGGTGATCGTAACGGGGATGTCGGGAGCTGGAAGGCGTTCGGTGCTGAGCGCCCTGGAGGACGCCGGCTGCACCGCGCTGGACAACGTGCCGGCGCGCCTTCTGGAACCGCTCCTGGAACTGGAGGCCAAGCTGAACCCCAGCCGGCCCCGGCTGGCGGTGGGCATGGACAACCGCCACCCCGAGTTCGCCGAGGAGCTTCCGGCCCTGGTGGACCGCCTCATGGACAGCTCCATCCCCGTCTACATGGTGTTCGTGGAGGCCCAGGACGACGCCCTCCTGCGCCGGTTCTCGGAATCCCGCCGCCCCCATTTCCTGGCCAAGGACGGCGGCCTCAGCGAGGCCATCAAGCGCGAGCGCGAGAGCCTCGTGCCCGTGCGGGAAATGGCCACCGCCATCATCGACACCACCAACCTCACCCTCTCCCAGCTGCGCCACCGCATCTCCGAACTGCTCCCCGACCTCCCGGTGGAAGGCACCACCCTCCGGCTCATCAGCTTCGGGTTCAAGCACGGGGTCCCGCCCGAATCGGACATGGTCCTGGACGCGCGATTCCTGCCCAACCCCCACTATGTCGCCGAGCTCAAGCCCCTCACCGGCAAGGACATCCCCGTCAGGGATTTCCTCCTGAAATCGGACATCTTCGGCACCTTCCTGGCCCTGACCGAGAACTGGATCCTCTGGGCCTGGCCCTACATCCAGCAGGAGGGGAGGGCCTACCACACCATCTCCATCGGCTGCACCGGGGGCCAGCACCGCAGCGTCGCCCTGGTGGAGATGCTGGCCCAGCGGCTGCGGCGGGACATCCCTAAGTTAGTATTGACACATAGAGAGTTGCACGGCTGACCCCCCCCAAGGGCCCCCCTGGGACGGTTCGACGGGACCCCAAGGAACTCAAGAAATCCCCGTGCCGTGTCGATATTCCTTTCAGCAGGGCGAATTTTTTCTGCCCAAGTGCCGAGTTTTTGCAAGAATGGATCTTGCATCAATGTGGGCGAGAGGTAATCTTCGGGCAGCAATCCTCCTTGGGAGGCACACCATGAGCGGGACCATTGAGTCGAGAACGGCCAAGCGAATTCCCCTGGGCGCCCCTGTCAAGGTCCTGGTCAAGGGGAAGGTCATCCTCGCGGCCATCGCGGTGAACATCAGCATGGGCGGGATCTATCTCAATGCCTCCCAGGCCCTGCCCGTGGGCAGCCAGTGCGAGGTCGCCATCGGCCTTCCGGAGGGCTCCGGGGCCGAGAGTTTCCTGACCCTGGGCCGCGTGGTGCGCACCGGCGAGGACGGCACGGCCATCCAGTTCGCCAAGATGCTGGCCGACCAGACCCTGGAGGTCCTGGCGCGCCCGGCGAACCCGTCCTGGGCCGCCTCGGTCTTCAACGCCTACCTGAACTACTTCAAGGTGAGCCAGAGCCGCATCGGCTACGACAGCGAGCGGGTGTTCGGGATCACGGCCAGGACCTTCCGCAGGGTCTCCACCGCGTCCTTCATCACCTGCATCCCCACCGCGATCCTCCCCGTGTGGGCGCTCCGGGCCTACATCCCCAACATCCCCGACTGGGCCAAGATCATCGCCGCCTTCGCCTACGGCGCCGTATGGCTTCTCGTGCTGCAACCCCTGGTGGACCTCACCATCTTCAAGGCAATGAAGTCCCGGATCCAGCACCGCAGCCAAAGCACCTAGTAGCCCGATTTTAGGCTTCGGTATCTTCGGGCAAAGGACACGTACGGTGCGCCAGGCAAAGCTTGGGCGAGGAGGACGGATGACCTAATCACCTGAAACCTCGCAATGGGACCCGATGGGTAGCCAACCCCATCTGGCAAAGCTGGCCAGCAGCCAGAAGCGAGTCTTGCGTGGTGGTGGGGTGACCCACCCTTCGAAGCGTAGACAGCGAGCGTATAGGCCGTGTGATCGAGCCTCGAAAGTCTTATTACCGTGGGAGCCGACGTTTTCGTACGAACGGAAGGCCGCACCTGAGAGCCGCAACGGCCTGGCTCAAAGGTCCCGCCGGGGTCGCAGAGCAGGGCATGTCCGCAGGGGGTCCCCCAGGAACCTGGGAGGCCCTGTCGTTTCCGCCTGGACCCGTGGTTGGGGACGCCACGATCCAAACAACCCTGGCCTGGACGGGGGGCACCGACCCGATCAGGAGCGAACAACCGGATGCGAAGGCGGTACCGCCAGCCGGAACCAAATGACGGCGGCGGGAAGGGCGGCAGGGAGTCGGAGCAGCTCGTAGTAGCGATGAAGGTGGGGAACCGTTCCGAGGGACCCGCTGGAGCCAAGGGGCTGCCAGATCACGGAATCGTTGGAGGGAAAGACCATGGGAATATCGACTCCCAGCTCGGTCTGCACGAAACAACAACGGATAGCGGAACTGTCCCGGCAAATGCCGGAGGCGGCAATTCGCAGCTTGTCCCACCACATGGACATCGAATGGCTTCAGGAAGCCTACCGGCAAACCCGTAAGGACGGGGCAGTAGGGGTGGATGGCCAAACAGCCCAGGAATACGCGGAGAATCTGGAGGCAAATCTCCAATCCCTGCTGAACCGAGCCAAAGCCGGCGACCCCTACAAGGCCCCTCCGGTGCGAAGGGTATACATCCCCAAAGCGGATGGAACCCAGCGTCCTCTGGGCATCCCCACCTTCGAGGACAAGGTCCTCCAGAGGGCGGTGGTCATGCTCCTGGAACCCCTCTATGAGCAGGACTTTCTGGACTGCTCGTATGGATTCCGGCCCGGGAGGTCGGCGCACCAGGCACTGCAGGCGATCTGGCAGCAGACGATGAACCTGAGCGGTGGGTGGCTGCTAGACGTGGATATCCGGCAGTATTTCGACACGCTGGACCACGGCTGCCTGCGGGAAATCCTGGACAAGCGGATGCGGGACGGAGTGGTAAAGCGTCTGATCGGCAAATGGCTGAAGGCGGGGGTTCTCGACCAAGGATGCATCACGCACCCGGAAACGGGCACTCCCCAGGGGGGTGTGATCTCCCCGACCCTGGCCAACATCTACCTCCACGAAGTGCTGGACGTATGGTTCGAGCGGGAAGTGAAGCCCCGTCTGCGGGGTCAAGCCTTTCTGGTCCGCTACGCGGACGACTTCGTGATGGGCTTTGCCCTTGAGGAAGATGCCCGGCGAGTCCTGGAGGTGCTGCCGAAGCGCTTCGAAAGGTTCGGACTGAGGATCCACCCGGACAAGACCCGGCTGGTGGAGTTCCGGAAACCGAAGGAACCGCGGGACCCCGGAGGGGGACCCGGCAACTTCGACTTCCTGGGATTCACCCATTACTGGGGCAAGTCCCTCAAGGGGGCTTGGGTGGTGAAGCGGAAGACCTCGAAGAAACGGTTCAGCCGCGCCATCAAGGCCACAGGGGACTGGCTGAAGAAGAACCGGCATAACCGGCTCTCGGACCAGCACAAGACCCTGCGCCAGAAGCTAATCGGACACTACAACTACTACGGGATTACGGGGAACTTCAGATCCATCAGGAACTTCGCTCGGGAGGTGAGTCACCTCTGGAAGAAGTGGCTGGGCCGAAGATCCCAAAGGGCAGTCCTGACCTGGGAGGCCATGGAGAAGGTGTTGAAGCGGTTCCCGCTCCCGCCCCCAAGGCTGAAGCGGACAGTGACGCTCATGCCCGCAGCTACTCACGTGATCTGAGGAGCCGGATGCCTTAATCGGGCACGTCCGGATCTGAGGGGGGCCTGGGGCGGCAACGCCCCGGGCCTACCCGACCCGAGCACGCCGAGGCGCAGAGTTGCGCAGAGGTGCTTCGCAACTCCATTTCGCGACCCATGCCGCCCAGGCCCTGACCGCTATCGCGGTCCGCACCGCTAACGCGGCGCGCGGCAGGGTGCGCGGGCCCTTCCGCATGCGAGCCTGAGGAAGGACCCGCGCACCCTGCCTTGGACGGTCCTGGGCTTGATGCGGCGGATGCCGGAATCCGGCGAGGCAAGTACATTCTTGTGCGTGCCAGACCCCCTTCCGGGAGGGTCCCTTTCCCCCCAGGAAGATCCCCCACCTGACACCTGAACCGATTGCTGAGCCCAGGCCCGTTCAAGGCAGGGGGCGCTGGCCCGCCACAGGCTTGCATGCGGAAGGGCCTGCGCCCCCTGTCGCGCGCCGGTCACGGCGCGGCCCGCGACAGCGGGCGGGGCCTGGGCGGCATGGGTCGGCGCCAAGGATGCGAAGCCGCCTCAGCGTAACTCTGCGCCTCGGCGTGCTCGGCGTACGTGTTCTTTACTCGAATATTTCTCAACATTCCATTTGGGCGAAAGGGTTCCGCTAATCCAATTGCCCTGCACTAGCTTCCGTTTCCCGCCACCTGGTTTGCCCCCAGCGAAGCCCCGTTGCCCCGGTCCTGGCGGATGCCCCGGCCCCTGTTGCCGCGGACCACGTTGCCCTCCACCCAGGTGCCCGGACAGGACTCCAGGTAGATGCCGTCCCGGGTGCTGCCCGTGACGGTGTTCCCCTGGACGGTCATGCCTGTTGCGTTGGTGCGCAGGTGGATGCCGTACCCGTCGGTGGACTGGATCGTGTTGTCCTTGATCAGGTTCCCGTCGCACGCCGAGATGCCCACGCCGAAGCCGCCATTCCCTGAGATGACGTTGCGCAGGATCTGGGAGTTGTTGAAGAAGGCGGAATTGCTGTACCTGGCCGGGGGGCCGCCGGCGATTCCGCCGCCCCGGTTGCCGGTGACCGTGCAGTCGGCGATGACCAGGCGGGTCACCGTCTCCCCTGCGTTGGGCTCCACGTCGATGCCGCATTCGGGCGGGGTCCCCTGGGTGTTCCGGAACGTGGAGGCCTTGACCAGGATGTCCTGGCCGCCGACGATGGACATCCCCTGGCGGCGGTTGCGGTCCGCGACCACCTTGCTGAAGGTGAGCGCCGAGCAGGCCTTGGCCACGTAGAACCCGTCCCCCCAGCAGTCCGAGACGGCCAGGCCCTGCACGAGGATCCGGCTGGAGGAGATGACCGAAAGGCCCATGCCCCATTCCCCGGCGAGGCCCTGGTGGGTGTCCCGGTCCCCCTGGAGGGACCCTCCCTGGATGGTCACGTCGCTGGCCCCGTCCAGGGTCAGGATCGAATAGCGCGGGGCCGCGGAGGGAAAGGCCTTCAGCACGGCCCGGGGGGCCAGGCGCAGGGTCATGCGGCTGCCCAGGATCAGGCCGTTCCGCCCGTCCCGGGCGGTGGCGTTGATCATGTACGTTCCGTCGGGGATCTCCACCGTGCCCCCGCTGCCGGCGACCGCGTCGATGGCCCGCTGGATGGCCGCGGTGTCGTCGGTGATCCCGTCGCCCCGGGCGCCGTAGGGCGCCTTGCGGACCTGGGCGTGGGGCATGGCCGGCGGCTTCGGCGCCGCGACGGCCACACCGGCCACCTGCATCAGTGCGAGCATCAGGGTCAGGGGCTTCATGGGCTACTTGGTCGTATTGGTGCCCACGGTGGCGGACCCGTCGGCGTTGCGGATGGCGGTTCCGGTGTTGCCGAGGACGGTGTTGCCGTTGACGACGGTCCCCGTGCAGTAGGACAGGTAGATGCCGTCGCCCTGGTTCCCGGTGACGGTGTTCCCCGTGATCACGAAATCCATGGCGTAGTAGTCGATCCAGATGCCGTCCCCCTTGTTGTTCCGGATCGTGTTGTTGGTGAAGGAGATGCGCTCGGACTCGTCCCAGGCGATGCCGCCGAGGTGGTAGTTGCTGCCGCCGTTGTCGGTGATGGTGCAGCCGGTGACGACGCAGTCCGTGCAGAAGGCGGTGCCGTTGCCGGTGGGGCCGTTCTTCGTGGAACCGCCGCCGGCGATGCCGCCCCCGGCGTTGCCGAAGATGTTGCAGCCGATGACCTGGACGTTCTTGACGGTGGAACCCGAGTTGGGCTCGAAATCCAGGCCGCAGGCCGGGTCGTTGCCGTTGGTGTTGCTGAAGGTGCTGTACTGGATGACGACGCCGTTGCAGTAGACCAGTGAACAGCCCTGGCGGCGGTTGTTGTCCGAGGTGCAGTCGGAGATCACGACGCCGGACACGTTGTTGTAGATGTAGAAGCCGTCGTTGCAGTTGTTCTTGGAGGTGACCCCCAGGAGGGTGATGCCGTTGGCGGTGCCGATGGAAACCCCGTTGCCGACCTCCATGTCCGAGCCGACCCCGTTGATGTAGGTGGGAAGGTTCCGGGCCACCCGGTCGCCGATGAGGGTGCCGCCCACCAGGGCGATGTTGCTCTCCCGCATCCCCACCAGGGCGTAGCCGCTCCCGATGCTCATGGTCTTGCACTGGAGCACCGCGCCCGGATCCAGCAGCAGCGTGTTGCCGGAATTGAGGTAGAGGCCGAACTGGCTGGAGGACGCGACGGGATTGATGAGGTAGGTGCCGGCGGGGACGTAGCAGATGCCCGAGCCCGTGGCGGCCAGGGCCCGGTTGATGGCGGCGGTGTCGTCGGTGGTGCCGTCACCGGTGGCGCCGTACTGGGTCTTGGCGTTGAGGGTGGTGTTGCTGGCCACCGTCAGGATTCGCACGCTGGCGCTGACCGAAGGCGTCGAGACGGAGGTGGCCGTGATCCTGCGGATCGCCTTGGCGGATGCGGCAGGGCAGGTGTAGACGCCGGCGGAGCTGATGGTCCCGACGGTGGAATTGCCGCCGGTGATCCCGTCCACGCTCCAGGTCACGGAATCGGTGGAGGAGCCGGTGATGGCCGCGGAGAAGGTCAACTGGCCGCCGCTGCCGATGGCGGTGGGCGTGCCGGGGGTCAGTTCGATGGCCGAGGTGGTGCCGGGGGCCGCCACCGTGACCACGGTGGAGGAGGACTTGGTCGGGTCGGCGACGCTGGTGGCCTTCACCGTGTGGGTGCCGGCCGCGGCGGGGGCCGCGTAGGTGACGGTTCCCCCGGTCCCCGAGAGGGTGCCGACCGTGGAATTGCCGCCGACGATCGTGTCGACCGTCCAGGTGACGCCGGTTTCGCTCGTCCCGGTCACCGTGGCCGTGAAGGAGAGGCTGCCGGAGGTGGCGACGCTGGCCGTGGCCGCGGGGCTCAGGACCAGGACCACCACCGGGGCGGTCACCGTGACGGTGGCCGAAGCGTTGCGGGTGGTGTCGCCCACGCTCTGGGCCAGGATGGTATGGGTCCCTGCGGCGAGGGGCGCGGTGTAGGTGACCGTGGTGCCGGTGCCCGAGAGGGTGCCGGTGGTGGCGTTGCCGCCGGGCACGTTGTCCACGTTCCAGGTGACCCCGGCGGTGGATCCGGTGACCGTGGCGGTGAAGGTCTTCGTGGTGCCGCCCGTGACGGTGGTGCTGCCCGGGCTGAGGGTGACCGTCACGCCGGTGGTGACCGTGACGGTGGAGGAGGCCGACTTGGTGGTGTCGGCGGTGCTCCTGGCCGAGACGACGTGGGTGCCCGCGGCGGCGGGCGCCGTGTAGGTGGCCGTGCTCCCCGTGCCGGAGATGACGCCCACGGTGGCGTTGCCGCCGGCGATGTCGTCCACCGCCCAGGTGACGCCGGTCGCCGTGGTGCCGGTGACCGTGGCGGTGAAGGTCTTCGTGGTGCCGCCCGTGAGGGTGGTGGTGCCCGGGCTGAGGGTGACCGTCACGCCGGCGGTGACCGTGACGGTGGAGGAGGCCGACTTGGTGGTGTCGGTGGTGCTCCTGGCCGAGACGACGTGGGTACCGGCTGTGGCGGGCGCCGTATAGGTGACCGTGGCTCCCGTGCCGGAGATGACGCCCACGGTGGCGTTGCCGCCCGCGATGTCGTCCACCGTCCAGGTGACGCCGGTGGAGGTGGTGCCGGTGACCGTCGCCGTGAAGGAGAGGGCCGTGCCTGTGGCGAGGGAGCCGGTCCCCGGCGTCAGGGTCACGGCGACGCCGGACTGGACCGTGACGGTCCCGGAGGCGGACCGGGTGGGGTCGGCGACGCTGGTGGCGACGATGGTGTGGGTGCCCGCGGCCGCGGGGGCCGTGTAGGTGCGGGTGTTGCCGGTGCCGGTGAGGGTGCCCACGGTGGTGTTGCCGTTGGCGATGCTGTCCACGGTCCAGGTGACGGCCGTGTTGGAGGTTCCGGTGACGGTGGCGGTCACGGAGGCCGTGGCGCCCGTGCTCAGGGTGCCTCCGGACGGGCTGATGCTCACCTGCACCGGCGGCAGCACCGTCATCACCGCCGTGGCGGACCGGGTGGCGTCCGCGGCGCAGGTGGCGGATACGGTGTGGGATCCCGCCGCGGCGGGGGCGGTATAGGTGACGAGGTTCCCGGTGCCCGTGATCGTGCCCACGGTCGCGTTGCCGGAGGGGATGCCGTCGACGTACCAGGCCACCCCGGTGGTGTCCGTTCCGGTGACCGTGGCCGTGATGGAGGCGGTGCCGCCCGGGGAGAGGCTCGCGGAGGCGGGCGTGAGGGCCACCTGCACGGGAAGCGCCACGGTGATGGCGGCCGCCCCCGAACTGGCGGGGGCCGCGGCGCTGGTGGCCCTGACCGTGTGGGTCCCGGCGGTGGCGGGGGCGGTGTAGACGACGGTGCTGCCGGTGCCGGTGAGGGTTCCCGTCGAGGCGTTGCCGCCCGCGATGCCATCCACGTCCCAGGTGACCGCGGGGTTCGTGGAGCCGGTGACGGTGGCCGTCAGGGAGACGGTGCCTCCGTTCGGGATGGAGGCGCTGGCAGGGCTTACGCCCACGACGATCGCGCCCGGGGCGACCACAGTCAGGACGGCCCTTTCGAAGACCTGGGGATTCACGGAACTGGCGGCCTGGATGGTGTGGCTCCCCGAGGACGCGGGCGCGGTATAGGTCACGGTGGAACCGGACCCGGTGATGATGCCCGTGGACGCATTGCCCCCCGCGACGCCGTCCACGGACCAGGCGACGCTCGTATGGCGGGTTCCCGTCACGGATGCCGTGAGGGTCAGGGTCTCGGATGGGGCCAGGCTGCCGGAGGCCGGTTCCAGGGCCACCTCCATGGCCGGTGCGAAGACCCGCACGGGTGCGGTGGCCACCCGTTTGGCGTCCGCCGTGCTGACGGCCGTGATGGTGTGGAGGCCGGGGAGGGTCGGGGCCACGTAGGTGCCCGCCGTGCCGGTGCCGGAAATGGTGCCCACGGCCTCGTTGCCGCCCGGGATGTTGTCCACCGACCAGACCATCCCGGTGTCCGAGGCCGTGTGGTTGGACACGGTGGCCGTGACGATGTCATTGCCGTTGGTGTCCACGTAATCGAGGTTGAGGGTCAACGGCGCGGCGCCGGTCGCCGTCAGGCCCGGGTTCGGGGACCCCGCCCCGCCGCAGGCGATGAGGGAGCAGACGGTTCCGATGACGAGCAGACCCAGGAGACGTAATTGGATGCCAATACCGTTCATGGGCTCCTCCGCCCTCACGCCCGTTCTATCGGGTCCTTTTTGGCAACCCATTAGACATGAGATCCAAGGAATTTTATATTCATTGCAGAAACACGGGGTGTAAAAAGGAAAAAGGAATGATTTTCGTTCCCTTCGGGGAAATTCTGATTAATAAAATATAACTTTCGCCGCAGTCCAGGGTAGCCGCGCCCCAAGGATTCCTCCCCGTGGCCGCATCCACTACACTGGGCGGGCCCAACCGGAAAGGTGTACCCGATGCTCGGATCCCTGATCTACAAATGGCGACTCAGGGGCTACCTGAAGCAGGGCCTTCAGGTGGCTCCCGACTGCCGCATGGTGAGCATTCCGGATTTCGGCTCCGAGCCTTACCTGATCAGCATCGGCCGGCACGTGACCCTGGCGAGTAATGTCACTTTCATTACACATGATGGGGGCACGTGGGTGATCCGGGACCAGGAGCGGTTCCGGGAGGTCATCCGCTATGGGCGCATCACCATTCACGACAACTGTTTCATCGGGAAGGGGGCCTACCTCATGCCCGGCGTCAGCGTCGGGCCCAACGCGGTGGTGGCCAGCGGCTCGATCGTGACCAAGGATGTGCCCCCCAACAGCGTGGCGGCCGGGGTTCCCGCCCGGGTCATCCGGGACATCGATTCCTACGCGGAGAACCTCCTGGCCGCCAACCCGCCCTATGACCGGGAGGCGTACCGCAGGGACAAGGTGCGGGAACTGCTGAGGCTGTTCCCCCGTCCCTGGTGATCCCTTTTCCCTTCCAGGACCGTGGTTGCGGTTGAAAAAAATAGCCTTGATCGGTTGAATGCTTCGAGTGCATGATCCTTAGGGCAACCACAGGTGTCAATGATGGGCATTATCAGGGAGCTCAAGAATTTATATAAAAGGATAAGGATTTGGCAGGCTCGCAGGGCCGGTCTGGTCCTGGGCGAAGGCTGCCGGTTCGCTCGCTTTCCTTCCTTCGGTACGGAACCCTACCTGATCACCCTCGGGAACCATGTGGCCATTGCTTCGGATGTGGTCTTCATCACCCACGACGGAGGGACCTTCGCCTTCCGCCATCAGGAGCGGTACCGCAAGGTCATCAAGTACGGCCGGATCAACATTCTGGACAATTGCGTCATCGGGGAGCGGGCCATCCTCCTGCCGGGGGTCACCATCGGTCCCAATTCGGTGGTCGCCGCGGGCGCCGTGGTGTCCCGCAACGTCCCCCCCAACGTCCTGGCGGCGGGGAACCCGGCCAAGCCGGTGATGACCATGCTCCAGTATGCGGAATGGTCGCTGGCTTCCACGCCGGATTACGACGAGGCCGCCTACCACCGGGACAAGAAGACCTTCCTGATGAACATGCGTATGCGAGGTTCTTCCATGAAGCCCCGGGAGCCCCAGGCTGCGGACCCGGGCCGGGTCGAAGGCGTCGACACCGAGCCCTGAAGCTAAGATCCATAAATATAATTTTTATGTTTTGACGACCCGTCCCTTCGGGACGTTGGCGGCGTGCTGTAAAAAAATCTTTTAATTGGGTTATTGAATGGATTGTAGAAAACATGCATCCTAGGGTGTTCCTCAAGCTTTCTGAACCCGGCTTGTAATGCACCACACCTAAGAAGGCCTCCCATGGGCCTTCGCGGTGGTTTGACCTTCAAGGAGCAACAATGGGCGCCGCCTTCCTCGATCACCCCCCCCAAAAGGGCACCTTGCGAACGGTTCTATCCGGCCTCGCAACCTCCGTGGCACTTGTCTTCATGGCCGCCTGCAGCAGCGGGGGGGGTTCCGGCCCCGCCCCGGTGCCTGCGCCCACCGTGCCGGTGGTGACGGCCCCGGCCAACGTTACCGCGGGGGCCACCGGCCTGGCCGCGTCCACCACCGCCCAGGCGAACTGCACCTTCTCCTGGACCATCACCAACGGCACGATCACCGCCGGCGCGTCCAGCACCGCCGTCACCTTCACGGCCGGCGCCACCGGCACCGTGCAGCTGTCCTGCGTGGCCACCAATTCGGCCGGCGTCTCCAGCGCCGCGGGAACCAAGTCCTGCACCATCGTCGCCGCCCCCGTCCTCCCGGTCATCACCGCGCCCGCCAACGTCGCCCCCGGCGCCACCGGCCTGACGGCCTCGGTTCCCGCCCAGGCCGGCTGCACCTATGCCTGGACGATCACCAACGGCACCATCGACGCCGGCGCGACCACCGCGAGCATCACCTACACGGCCGGCACCACCGGCACCACGGATCTCGGCTGCGTGGTCACCAATGCCGCGGGCACCGCCAGCGCCAAGGGCGTCGCCTCGTCCACCATCGTGACCATGACCCTCGTCCAGCCCGTCATCTCCGCTCCCGCCGCGGCCACCGCCGGGGCCACGGGGCTCACGGCCTCCGTGCCCCCCCAGGCCGGCGCCACTTTCGCGTGGACCATCACCGGCGGCACCATCACCGCCGGGGCGGCCACCACCAGCGTCACCTTCACCGCCGGCGCCACCGGCACCGTCGAACTGGCCTGCGTCGCGACCAACGGCGTCGGCGCTTCCACCACGCCCGGCACGGCCACGGTCACCATCGTCGCCGCGCCCACCACGCCCGTCATCACCGTCGCCTCCAAGGTCACGGCCGGCACCACGGGCCTGACTGCCTCCGTCGCCGCCCAGGCCGGCAGCACCTACGCCTGGACCCTCACTGGCGGCACCATCACCGCCGGGGCCACCACCAACGCCATCACCTTCACCGCTGGCGCCAGCGGCACCGTCGGGCTGAGCTGCGTCGTCACCAACGGCGCGGGCACCGCCAGCGCCCCGGGCACCGCCTCCAGCACCATCTACGCCGCGCCCACCACGCCCGTCATCACCGTGGCTTCCAAGGTCACGGCCGGCACCGCGGGCCTCACGGCCTCCGTCCCCACCCAGGCCGGCAGCACCTACGCCTGGACCCTCACCGGCGGCACCATCACCGCCGGCGCCGCCACCAACGCCATCACCTTCACCGCCGGCGCCAGCGGCACCGTCGGGCTGAGCTGCGTCGTCACCAACGGCGCGGGCCTGGCCAGCACCGCGGGCACCGCCACCAGCACCATCTACGCCGCGCCCACGACCCCGGTCATCACCGTGGCCGACAAGGTCACGGCCGGCACCGCGGGCCTCACAGCCTCCGTGCCTGCCCAGGCCGGTTCCACCTATGCCTGGACCCTCACCGGCGGCACCATCACGGCGGGTGACGCCACCGACACCATCACCTTCACCGCCGGCGCCAGCGGCACCGTCGGGCTGAGCTGCGTCGTCACCAACGGCGCGGGCACCGCCAGCACCCCGGGCACCGCCACCAGCACCATCTTCGCCGCGCCCACGACCCCCGCCATCACCGTGGCCGACAAGGTCACGGCCGGCGCCACGGGCCTCACGGCTTCCGTGCCTCCCCAGGCCGGTTCCACCTACGCCTGGACCCTCACCGGCGGCACCGTCACGGCGGGTGACGCCACCGACGCCATCACCTTCACCGCCGGCGCCAGCGGCACCGTCGGCCTGAGCTGCGTCGTCACCAACGGCGCGGGCCTGGCCAGCACCCCCGGCATCGCCACCAGCACCATCTTCGCCGTGCCCACCACCCCGGTCATCACCGTGAGCGACAAGGTCACGGCCGGCGCCACGGGCCTCACGGCCTCGGTGCCCACCCAGGCCAGTTCCACCTATGCCTGGACCCTCACCGGCGGCACCATCACGGACGGCGCCACCACCGACGCCATCACCTTCACCGCCGGCGCCAGCGGCACCGTCGGCCTGAGCTGCGTCGTCACCAACGGTGCGGGCACCGCCAGCACCCCGGGCACCGCCTCCAGCACCATCGTCAGCGCGCCCACCACTCCCGTCATCACGGTTGCGCCCTACGTCACCACCGTCTCCACCGGGAACGCGGCCTCCGTGCCTCCCCAGGCCGATTCCACCTACGCCTGGACCATCACCGGCGGCACCTTCACCGCCGGCGACACCACCGCGGCCCCGACCTTCACGGCCGACGCCTCCGGCACCGTCCACCTCACCTGCATCGTGACCAACCTGGCCGGAACGCCCAGCACCGCGGGCACCGCCGACAGCACCATCGTCCCGGTCGCCACCCAGCCGACCATCACCGTGGTGTCCTACGTGACCCAGAACAAGGTCGGCGGCTACACCGCCACCGTCACGGACCAGGGGAACAACTCCACCTACCTCTGGACCATCAACGGCAACGGAACCCTCACCAGCGGTGACACCACGCCGACCCTGACCTTTATGCCCACCACCGTCGGCACCGTCACCCTCACCTGCACCGTGACCAACGCCGCGGGCCTGGCGGCCACCGCCGGCACCCAGGACACCACCTGCGTCGCGGCGCCCGCCGTGACCTCCTTCGCCCCCGGCGCCGCCATCATCGGGACCGGCGCGGCCACGACGCTCAACGCCGTCTTCACCGGCTCCGGCGCCACGGTCACCGGAGGCGCCTTCACGGACGCGGCCATCACCAGCGGCGCGCCCCTGGCCACCGGCAACCTGGCCTCCACGACCACCTACACCCTCACCGTCTCCAACGAGGCCGGCGACACCACCCCCGCCACCGCCAAGGTCCTGGTGGGTTCCCTGGAAGCCTTCTCCGGCATTCCCTCCGGCCAGGGCAACACCGAAGGCGCTTACCCCGACGCGCGGTTCTGGGAGCCCAACGGCATGGTCCTCGCCCCCTCGGGCAACATCTACGTGTCCGACTACGACAACAACACCATCCGGATGATCAACGCCGGAGGCGTTGTGTCCACCCCGTACGGCGTTGCCGGCACCCACGGCACCACCGACGCAAAGGACACCGACGCCCGGTTCTTCGGACCCAGCGGCCTGGCCGTGGACGGCACGGGCGTCCTCTACGTCGCCGACGCCTGGAACCAGACGATCCGCAAGATCGACACCGGCGGCAATGTCAGCACCATCGCCGGCACCCCCGGAACCGCCGGCTCCGGCCCCATGCTCTTCAACTTCAGCACCAACAACGTTCCCGTGGGCATCGCCCTGAGGGGGACCGACCTCTACGTGGCCGACCACCTCAACAACGCGATCCGCATCGTGCCCACGGGTGGCGGCCTCATCTCCACCCTCACCCTCACCGGCGCCGTGACCACGCTCGACTGGCCCACGGGACTGGTCTACGATTCCTCCAACGACGTGCTCTATGTGACGAACAAGGGCGACCACAGCATCATCGGGATCGACCCCACCAGCGGTAATACCCTTGTCGTCGCCGACGCCTTCACGAACCCGGTTGGTCTCGCGCTGTCCCTGGACAACAACACCCTCTACGTGTCCGACTACGAGGACAGCCTGATCAAGGCGGTCGACCTCGCGAATCCTGACCTGCTGACCAACACGACCGTCATCGCCGGCGTCGCCGGATCCACCGGCAGCAACGACAACGCCACCGGCACCTTGGCACGCTTCCTCTACCCCACGGCCCTCATGATGGACGGGGCCGGCGTCCTCAACGTCGCCGACTTCGGCAACAACACGATTCGCACCGTCAACACCACCGCCCCCCATGCCGTGGCCACCATCCATGGCGTCCCCGGCGGCGCGGCCCACAGGAACCGTACGGCTCCCATGGAAGTCGCCCAGTACAACAGCCCCCGCGGCATCGCGGTGGACTACGCGCACAACATCGCCTTCGTCGCGGAAACCAGCGGCAACTACATCCGGGCCATCGACCTCGCCACCGGCCTCACCGGCGACGTGGCCAGCCTCGGATCCGGCGCCTCGCCCAACGGCATCGCCGTGAGCGCGGACGGCACCCAGATCTACTTCTCCGAAACGGGCCACAACCTGATCAAGGTCGTCACCTATAACCTCGGAGACGTCACGGATCCCGGTTCCTTCAGCGCGCCGGTCATCCTGGCGGGTTCGGGCGCCACCGGCAGCGACAACAACGCCACCGGCACCCTGGCCACCTTCAACAAGCCCATGGGCCTCGCGGTGGATGGCACCGGCAACGTCTACGTCGCCGACCAGGGCAACCACCTGATCCGCATGATCTCCTCGGCCTCCGGCAACGAGGTCACCACCATCGGTGGCCAGGCGGGCATCGGAAGCTTCACGAACGGGGACAGCACCGTCTCCACCTTCAACAACCCCACCGGCCTGGCCCTTTCCGGGACCAACCTCTTCGTGGCCGACCAGAGCAACAACGCCATCCGCCAGATCGCCCTCGGCCCCAACACCGTGAGCACCTTCGCGGGCCAGGCGACGCCGGGCTCCGGCGACGGCAACGGCATCAACGCCTCCTTCCTCAACCCCAACGCCCTCTCGGTGGACGGGGCCGGCAACCTCTTCGTGGCTGACACCTACAACAACACCGTCCGCATGATCACCCCCGCGGGCGACGTCACCACCATCGTGGGAATCGCCGGAATGATGAAGAACGTGCTCTCCTCCACGCCGCTGTCCGCCACCCTGGCCTTCCCCGTGGGGATCGCCGTGCCCGCCTCCCTTGGCACGATGTATATCGTGGTTCCGGACGCGATCATGAAGGTGGCCTTCTAGTCGAAAACGCATGTGAAGCAGGGAAAGGGGGATCGCTTGCGATCCCCCTTTTCTTGCGAAATTCAGGGTGTTCCCGGGCGGCAATGAGGGTACCATCACCGACGCGCACACCTTTCTCCCACTTCTTTTTCTAAGAGACCTTCATGTCCTTCAATCCTTCGGGACCCGCCTTGGCCGGGTTTGTGCTTGGGGCGCTCGCGCTGCTGGCGTCCTGCGGGGGGGGCACCCAGGCCCTGGGCACCGTGGTCACGCCCGCCCCGCCCCCGCCACCCGTCACGGACCCCTGCGCCCCGGCGGTGGGCTCCGCCACCTTCAACGTCAGGAACTCCCCCTACAACGCCAAGGGGGACGGCGTCACGGACGACACGGCGGCCATCCAGCGGGCCGTGAACGCGGCGGCCGGCTCCGGCGGGTCCGTGGTGGTTCCCGACGGCACCTACCTCATCGACGCCGCCAACGGCGGCGTCTCCCTCCGGAGCGGCATGACCCTGGCTCTTTCCGCCGGGGCCGTCCTCCAGGCCATTCCCAATTCGGTGGGCAACTACAATGTCCTCTACCTGGGCGGCGTCAGCCGGGTGAACGTCACCGGCGGGACCGTGGCGGGGGAGCGCGGCAGCCACACCGGCACCTCCGGGGAATGGGGCATCGGCATCGCCATCGAGAGCTCCAGCAACGTCGTGATCCAGGGGGTCCTGGTGAGGGAATGCTGGGGGGACGGCATCTACATCTCCGGCGCCAGCCAGTCGGTGGTGGTCTGCTCGGTCAAGCTGGACCACAACCGGCGCAACGCCTTGTCCATCGTGGAGGGCCGGGACATCCAGGTGAAGGACTCCACCTTCAGCAACACCCGGGGCACGGCCCCGGAGTGCGGGCTGGACATCGAGCCCAACGCGGGCGACGCGGTCACCGGGGTGACGGTCTCCAACTGCACCTTCACGGCCAACGCCGGCTACGGGGCCGCCCTGGGCCCGGCCTTCGTGAACATCGCCACCTCCTCCGTGACCGGGACGGTCATCTCCGGCTGCACGTTCTCCGGCAACGGCGAGGGGAGCCTCTCCGGCAACGCGGCGGGCATCGCCATCTCGGCCTGCGACGGCAACACCATCACCGGCAACACGGTCACCCGGACCACCGGCCAGGGCATCATGGTGGTGGCCCTGGCCACCCACACGACGGTCTCCAATAACACGGTCACGGCCAACAGCCAGAACGGGATCCACCTGGAGAACTGCGCGGGTTCGGTGGTTTCGGGCAACACCTGCACCGGCAACGGGCAGTACGGGATTCGCAACAGCAGCGGCAGTGGCGCTACCCTGAGCGGAAACTCCGTCTCCGGGAACGGGATCGCGCCTTGACGGGCGGCTCCGCACCGGGACCTTTCCCGGGATCCCCAGCCATGGACGTCGTCTTCATCACGGACCACCTGATCCGGGGCGGCGCGGACCGGCAACTCCACCGCATCGCCACGACGCTGCAGCGCCGGGGCTGGCGGGTGGGGGTCATCACCATGCTGCCTTCGGTGGCCTACCTGGACGACCTGCGGGCCTCGGGGGTGGCGGTCCACGAATGCTCGCCCACCCTGGGATGGCCGCCGGCCATGGCCTTTCGGGTAGCCCTGCGCATGACCGCGCAGCTGCGCCGCTGGCGGCCCGCGGTGGTCATCACCTTCAACTACCACGGCGACATCATGGGCCGCCTCTGCGGGCGCCTGGCGGGGGTCCCGGCCGTGGTGTCGTCCCTGCGCACCGCCCACGTGAAGAACGGCCTGCGCCGGCAGCTGTACCGGCGCACCGAGCGCCTCATCGCCCTGACCGCCTCCAACTCCCATGCGGGCATCGCCTACATGGTCGCCCGGGGCCTGCTCACCCCCGCCAAGACCCTGGTGATCCCCAACGGCATCGAAGCGGCCGACTTCCCGTCCCCGGTGCCCCGGGAGGAGGTGCGGGCGGAGTTCGGGCTGGGGCCCGGCGACTTCACCTGGCTGGCGGTGGGCAACCTCCGGGCGGCCAAGGACTATCCCACGCTCCTGGCGGCCATGGCCCGCTGCGGGGCGGGGCGCCTCCTCATCGCCGGCGACGGAGAGGACGAGGGGGCCCTGCGGGCGGAGGCCCGGCAAAGGGGCCTGGACGCGCGCGTGCGCTTCCTGGGGTCGCGCACGGACGTGGGGCGGCTGCTGAAGGGCTGCGACGCCTATGTGCTCTCCTCGGCCTGGGAAGGGCTGCCCAACACCGTGATGGAAGCCATGGCCGCGGGGGTCCCCGTGGTGAGCACCGATGCCGGCGGGGTGCGGGAACTGGTGGTGGAAGGCGTCACCGGCCACATCGTCCCCTGCGGCGATGCGGAGGCCTTGGCCCGTCGCATGGGCGACCTCATGGCCCTGCCTCCGGCCGAGCGTATGGCCATGGGCGCCGCCGGCCGCACGCGCATCGAGACCCACTTCGACAACGACCGCGTGGTGGACCGGTGGGAGACCCTGATCCGGCAGGTGGTCCACGCCGCCACCGGAACCCCGCCCCGGGTGGAGGCCGCGGCCGCGCGCGCGGCCGCGCCGCCCCCGCCCGCCTTCGTCATCTCATTGGATTTCGAGCTCATGTGGGGGGTGAGGGGCGGCCGCACCGTGGAGGGGTACGGCGACCACATCCTGGGGGAGCGGGAGGCCGTGCCGGCCATGCTCGCCCTCTTCAAGCGCCACGGGGTGCGGGCCACCTGGGCCGCGGTGGGCATGTCCCTCTTCGAATCCCGGAAGGACCTCCTCGCCCATCTGCCCGAGCTCCGCCCCGCCTACGCGCGGCGGGAGCTGAACCCCTACCTCGCCCTGGACGAGATCGGGGAGGACGAACGGGCCGACCCCTACCACTTCGGCCTGTCCCTGGTGCGGCAGGTGCTGGACTGCGAGGGGATGGAACTGGGCAGCCACACCTTCTCCCACTTCTACTGTCTGGAGGAAGGCCAGGACGCCGCCATGTTCAAGGCCGATCTGGCCGCCTGGCAGGAGGCCGCCCGGCCCCTGGGCGCCGGCGGAAGCTTCGTCTTCCCCCGCAACCAGTTCAACCAGGCCTACCTGGCCGCCTGCCAGGAACTGGGGTTCACCGTGTTCCGGGGCAACGAGGCGGCCTGGATGTACCAGGAAGGCTCCGGTCCGGGCCAGTCCCTCCTGACCCGCGGGGCGCGGGTGGCCGACCACTACCTGGACCTTTCCGGCCCCAACGGCTTCGTGCCCCGGCCGTGGCTGGACACGGGGCTCGTGAACTGCCCCTCCAGCCGCTTCCTCCGGCCCTTCTCGCCCCGCCTCGCCGGCCTCGACGGATTGCGCGTGGCCCGGATCCGGAAGGCCATGGAGCGCGCGGCCCGCAGGGGGGAGTCCTTCCACCTGTGGTGGCACCCCCACAACTTCGGCACCCACCTGCGGGAGAACCTCGCGATCCTGGATGACCTGCTCAGGTTCCACGTGGCGCTGAGGGACCGGTACGGCGTCGTTCCCATGACCATGGGCGAGGTGGGGGAACGGTACGGCGCCTGACCGGGGGAAGTTCCAGGGGCGTTACCGGAAGTGTGCCTTAAAAATCCTACCCGCCCCCAACGGTTCATGGGATGATTCCTTCCTAACCGTTACCGGAAACCAGCTTGAAAGGGACATCCATGCGAATCGCCGTTGTGGGCCTTGGATACGTGGGGCTTCCCCTCGCTCTGTCGCTTGCCAAGAAGTTCCCCAACACCATCGGGTTCGACATCCACCAGGTGAAGGTGCAGGAACTGCGCGACGGCATCGACCGCACGCGCGAGGTGGATCCCGCCGAGCTGAAGGCCACCACCCTCGTCATGACCAGCGTCCTGGAAGATCTTCGCGGGTCGGACTTCTTCATCGTGGCCGTGCCCACGCCCGTGGACGACTGGAACCGCCCCGACCTCACGCCCGTGGTGAAGGCCTCGGAGTCGGTGGGCAAGGTGCTCGGCAAGGGCGGCATCGTCGTCTACGAATCCACCGTGTTCCCCGGGGTCACCGAGGACATCTGCGGGCCCATCCTCGAGAAGCTCTCGGGCCTGAAATGCGGCGTGGACTTCAAGCTCGGCTATTCCCCCGAACGCATCAACCCCGGTGACAAGGTCCACACCGTCGAGAAGATCGTGAAGGTGGTGTCGGGCCAGGATGCCGAGAGCAGCGAGATCATCGCCGGCGTCTACAGCGCGGTCATCACGGCGGGCGTGCACCGGGCCTCCTCCATCAAGGTGGCCGAGACCGCCAAGGTCATCGAGAACACCCAGCGCGACATCAACATCGCCCTGATGAACGAGCTGGCGATCATCTGCGAGAAGGTGGGCATCCGCACCAGCGAGGTCCTCGCCGCGGCCCGCACCAAGTGGAACTTCCTGCCCTTCAGCCCGGGCCTGGTGGGCGGCCACTGCATCGGCGTCGACCCCTACTACCTCACCACCAAGGCGCAGGAACTGGGCTACCACCCCGAGGTGATCCTCGCGGGCCGGCGCATCAACGACAGCATGGGCTCCTACGTGGCCCAGAAGCTCGTCAAGCTCCTCATCCAGCAGCAGCTCAAGGTCAAGAACGCCAAGGTGGGCATCCTGGGCCTGACCTTCAAGGAGAACGTCCACGACATCCGCAACAGCAAGGTGCCCGACATCATCACCGAGCTGAAGGAGTTCGGCATCGCGCCCCTGGTGCACGATCCCATGGCCGACCCGGCCGAGACCCGCCACGAGTACGGGCTGGACCTGCAGCCCCTTGCGGATTTCCAGGAGCTCGACGCCCTGGTGCTGGCGGTCAACCACGCGTCCTTCCTGGAGGCGGGGGTCGCCGACCTCATCAGGCGCATGAAGCCCGCATCGGTGTTCATCGACGTGAAGTCCTGCTTCGACCCGGCCCAGTTCCCTGGCCAGATCGCCTACTGGAGTCTTTGATGGCGAAGTACGCCGAGGTTTCCCAACAGCTCCGGGAGCGTCCACGCACCTGGCTCGTCACGGGCGTGGCGGGGTTCATCGGGTCCAACATCCTCCAGCGGCTCCTGGAACTGGACCAGAAAGTGGTGGGCCTGGACAACTTCTCCACCGGCAGGCGGGAGAATCTCGAGGACGTGCGCCAGTGCGTCAAGCCCGGCGCCTGGGAGAACTTCACCTTCCACGAAGGGGATACCCGGGATCTGGACACCTGCCGGCGCGCCTGCGAGGGCGCCGGGATCCTCCTGCACCAGGCGGCCCTGGGCTCCGTGCCCCGTTCCATCAAGGACCCCATCGCCAGCCACGAATCCAACGTGAACGGCTTCCTGAACATGCTGGTGGCGGCGCGGGACGCCGGCGTGTCCCGCATGGTCTACGCGTCCTCCAGTTCGGTCTACGGGGACGACGCCCAGCTGCCCAAGGTGGAGCAGCGGGTGGGCAACCCCCTGTCCCCGTACGCCGTCACCAAGGCCATCAACGAGGCCTACGCCGCGGTCTTCGGCCGCGCCTACGGCTTCCAGGCGGTGGGCCTGCGCTATTTCAACGTCTTCGGCCCCCGCCAGGACCCCGACGGCCCCTACGCGGCCGTCATGCCCAAGTGGATCGACGCCCTGGTCAAAAGCCAGCCCTGCCAGATCCATGGGGACGGCGAGACCAGCCGCGACTTCTGCTTCGTGGCCAACGCGGTGCAGGCCAACATCCTAGCGGGCACGGCTCCGGGGGAGGGGCTGGCGGACGTCTTCAACGTGTCGTATGGAGGCACCACCACGCTGACGCAGCTCTACTGGATGATCGCCGAGCGCCTGGCTGCCCTCAGGCCTGGCCTCACGCCGGGGGACCCGGTGTACGCGCCCTTCCGGCCCGGGGACATCCGCCATTCCCAGGCGGATCTCACCCGGATCAAGACCCTCCTGGGGTATGAACCCACCCATTCGGTGGCGCAGGGCCTGGACGAGCTGGTGCCCTGGTTCGCCGCCACCCATGCCCGCTCCTGATGCGCGTCGGCGTTCTGGGCACCCAGGCCAGGGATCTGGTCAATTTCCGCGGACACCTGCTTTCGGAACTGGCCCGGGCCGGTCACGAGGCCTTCGGCATCGCGCCGGGGGGCAATGAGGCCACCCGGACGGCCCTGGCGAACCTGGGGGCCGTCTTTGTACCCATCCAGCTGGACCGCACGGGCCTCAACCCCGTCGGCGAAGCCCTGGGCTTCCTGCGGCTCTGGCGCACCCTGCGGAGCCTGCGCCTGGACCTGCTCCTGTGCTACGAACTGAAATCCGTGGCCTTCGGGACCCTGGCCGCCCGGCTCGCCGGGGTGCCCCGGCGTTTCGCCATGATCACCGGACGGGGCACCACGCTCCAGGGGGCCACCTCGGGCTTCCAGGAGAAGCTGGTGAGGGCGGTGGTCACCCGCCTGTACCGCATGGCGCTGCCCCGGACCCGGGGCGTATTCTTCCAGAACCAGGACGACTGCACCTTCTTCCGGGACCTGGGCATGCTTCCGGATTCGGTGCCCCGGCGCATCATCAACGGATCGGGCGTGGACCTGGCCCACTTCGCCCCGCGTCCCCTGCCCGGGGGGCCCGTGACGTTCCTGTTCGTGGGACGGCTCCTGAGGAACAAGGGGGTCTTCGAGCTGGTGGAGGCCTGCCGGATCCTGGCGGGCCGGAACGTGCCCTTCCGCGCCCGCATCCTCGGGCCGCTGGACACGAACCCCAACGGCATCACCGCAGGCCAGTTGGAGGCCTGGGTGGACGAGGGGGTCGTGGAGTATCTGGGCGAACTCGCGGACGTGCGGCCCGCCCTGGCCGCGGCCCACGTCATGGTGCTCCCCTCGTACGGCGAAGGCACCCCCCGCTCGGTGCTGGAGGCCCTGAGCGTGGGCCGCGCCGTGGTGACCACGGATGCCCCCGGCTGCCGGGAGGTGGTCGCCGAAGGCGTCAACGGGCACCGGGTGCCCGTGGGGGACGCGGGCGCCCTGGCGGACGCCATGGAGAACCTGGTTCGCAACCCCGAGCTGATCCAGCGGTTCGCCCAGGAGGGGCGCAGGCTGGCGGAGCGGAAGTACGACGTGCGGCTGGTGACGGCCGATATCATCGAATTCATGGATTGCGGGAAAGGGAAGGCCCATGGAGCCCACTGAGACGCCTGCGCCATCCGGCGCGGCCGGCTGGCTTCAGCGGGGCCGGGCCTCGTGGCTCAGGCTCACCACCGGCAGCGCGAACCGGCGGATCTTCGGGGCGGCCATGGTGGTGGGCGTCCTGACCCTGGGCATCAAGGTCTTCTCGCTGCTCAAGGAATCGTTCGTGGCGGCCTGCTACGGCACGGGCAACGACTACGACGCCTTCATCATCGCCATGATCGTTCCCGCCTCCCTGGCGGCCATTTTGTCCGGTTCCCTGGACGCCGCCCTGATCCCCACCTACATCGAAGTGCGGGAGACCGAGGACACCGAAGCGGCCCATCGCCTCTACGCCACCATCCTCCTGTGGAACACCGTCATCCTGGCCGGAACCATCGCCCTGCTGGCGTTCACCGTGGACCTGTGGCTGCCCCTCCTGGCGTCCCGCTTCGACCCGGCGAAGATGGCCCTGGCCCGCAACCTGGTGTTCGCCTCCCTGCCCATCGTGGTGCTCACGGGCTTCTCGACGGTGTGGGGCGCCCTGCTCAACGCCGGGGAGCGGTTCGCCGGGGCGGCCCTGGCGCCCGCGCTGCAGTCGGTGGCGGTCATCCTCCTCCTGGCCCTCTGCTTCCGCAGCCTGGGGATCTGGGCCCTGGTGGCCGGCTCCCTGGTGGGCATCCTGGCCGAGACCGTGATGAAGGGCTGGCTCCTGAAAAAGCGTGGGCATCCGCTCATGCCCAAGTGGCACGGGGTCACCGCGGCGTTCCGGAAGGTGCTGGGCCAGTACGCCACCGCCATCGCCGCCTCCTTCATCGTCAACGGCATGAGCCTGGTGGACCAGGCCTTCGCCTCCACCCTGGGGCCCCGGAGCAATTCGGCGCTCAGCTACGGGAGCCGGCTGCAGGCCTTCGCCCTGTCGCTGGGCGTGACGGCCCTGGCCACGGCGTGCCTGCCCGCCCTGTCCAAGATGGTGGCCCTCCGGGACTGGGGCGGCATCCGAAGGTTCCTGCGGTTCTACGGGGGCATGATCCTGGCCGTGACCGTTCCGGCCACCGTCCTGCTCATCCTCCTGTCCCGGTTCCTGGTCCAGACGATGTACCAGCACGGCTCCTTCACCGCCGCGGACACCGAGCTGGTGGTGCAGATCCAGATCTTCCACCTGCTGCGCATCCCCTTCGCCACCTGCCACGTGCTGGTGACCCGGACCCTCACCGCCATGAAGTCCGTGCACTTCCTGCTGATCATGTCCTTCAGCAGCTTCGCGCTGAACGCGTTCATGGACTGGCTCCTCATCAAGAAGTACGGGATCGCCGGCATCACGCTTTCCACCTCGGTCTGCAGCGTCGTGACGCTGGTGTGCCTGGGGTTGGCGCTGAACCATCTGTTGAAGAAGAAGGCTCAGGAGGCCAGCGCATGAGGTTCCTTCCCTGGATCCGGCCCGTTCCCCTCACCCAGGACCCCGCGCCCGACGGCCAGGTGCGCAGCACCCGCCGGGGCGGCAGGATCAAGGTGGTCGAGACCTGGTTCAACGACGACCCCGCCAGCCTGGACGGCGTGGACGTGTGGATCGCCCACCAGCGCCCCTCCCGCCTCACCCCCTGGGGCTGGCACTACCGGTACACCCTTCTGGTGGACCTCACGGCCTCCGCGGAGGAGATCCTGGCCCGCATGAACCGCACCACCCGCCAGGAGGTGAGGAAGTCCATCAAGGACGGGGAATTCACCTGCACCTTCATTCCCTCGCCCACCGACGCGGAGCTGGAGGCCTTCGCCGACGCCCATGACGCCCACCCCATCCACCCCGACGCGCCCAAGCTGGAGCGGGACCGCCTGCGGGAGCTGCACGCCACGGGCATCCTGCAGCTGTCGGAATGCCGGGACCGGAACGGGACGATCCTGGTGTGGCATGGCGTCCTGGGCCACCGGCGCGCCGGCATCGCCCAGCCGGTGTACCAGATCTCCAACTACCATCAGGCCGAGGACCAGGCCAGCGCCAACGCCACGGGCCGGGCGAACCGGGTGCTGTACTACCAGGAGTTCGTCCATTACAAGGAACAGGGCTACGCCACCTACGACCTGAACGGCTGGTACACCGGCTCCGAGGACGCCAAGCGGCTCAAGATCAACAAGTTCAAGGAGGCCTTCCGGGGCCGCCTCTGGTTCGGCTACGACTGCGAGGAGCCCCTGACGTTGCGCGGGTGGGCCTACGTGGCGCTGAAGACCCTGAAGCGCTGGCTTTTCCTGAGGGGCCGGGCCAGCGAATTGAGGCGGCTCAGGCAGAAGCCCGTCCTGAATTTGCCGGAGCATCTTCAATAGGCCACCAGAAATAGGGTCCTCACTGAATCGAGTGGAGACCTCCACCTGCACTCACTTTGGCCTGCGCCTGGAAGGGTCTTGGGAGGGGTGGTCGAAGGCCGTCCTGATCCCGTCGTCGAGGCAGGTCGAAACGAAGAGCCTTGTCGCCGAGGCGCCGAAGACGCCGAGGATCGCCGATGAAAAAAGAAGATCATTTCTCGGCGAACCCCGGCGCGCCTTGCCATGCTTCGGAGATGGTCGTCACGCTCTGGGCTATCGGGTCTGGCCGGTGGCCTCCAGCTCGGCCAGGGCGGGGCTCACGGGCAGGAGGAACATCAGCGCGAAGGCCACCATGCCCTCGAAGCTGAAAAGGAGGCTGTGGCTGAAGAACAGGTACGTGAGGTTCACCAGGCACAGGGACACCAGGGCCCACTTTACCTGGGGGCCGCCCCGGTAGGTCAGGGACCGCTTCGCGTAGTGGTAGATGATCAGCAGGAACGCGAGGAAGCCCACGGGGCCCACGTCGATCCAGACGCCCAGGTACGTGTTGTGGGTGCCCAGCATCACCCGGCCCAGGCCGACCACCTTCATGGTGTCGTCGTCCACCCGGGTGCCGGCCATGGCCTGCATGCCGTAGCCGTACCAGGGCTCCTGGTCCAGCTGGGAGGACCACTCCTCGAAGAGGTCCAGCCGGGTGGTGCCCCCGCGGGCGGTGGTGTTCTTCTCCTCCACGTCCAGCATGCGGGAAAGGGCGCCGCGGCTCGAGGCGCTGCGAACCTGGTGGCGCATGGACTGGCTCAGGGAGAAGGCGATCACCAGGAAGACGGCGGTGACGATGCCCCCGACCCACCACCGCAGGTCCTTGCGTTTGACGATGAGCAGGTAGAGCACCAGGACGAACACGAAGAAGAGGCCCGCCCGGCGGCTGGCGGTGAGGTAGATGATGGGCACGGCGCAGAGCCGGCCCATCCAGGCCAGCCAGGGGGTGGCGAACACCGAGAGGATCACGACGAGAAGGGCGATGTACCCGCCCACGTTGGGGTTGCCCCACATGCCGCCGTAGCGCCCGGAGCCCTCCATGTTGAGCATGCCCGACCGCTGGGTGACCGCGAAAATGACCGAAGCGACCTTGGAACTCAGGGGGATCAGGAACAGGAGCAGCAGGTTCGCCGCCACCGCGAACTGGGCCGCGTTGGCGAAGGACCGCAGGGCCTTGGCGCTGGAGGTGAGCAGGGCCACCGCGCCGCCCAGCAGAAGCGTGATGACCCAGGCCTTGATGGCGAAGGGATAGTCCCGGGTGGGCGCGACGATGAGGCCCCAGATGAAATAGAACGTGAACCAGGCCATGTAGGGCACCATGGGGCCCATCAGCCGGGTGTACTTCAGCCGCATGGCCGTGCACACCAGGATCGTCAGGACCAGCATCCAGACCATCCAGGTGAAGCCCCGGAAGAAGTAGGAGAGGAAGGGCAGGGCGCCGGCCAGGACCAGGCCCATCAGGAACGCCATGGCGCTGCCTCCAAGGGCCAGCCATGGGGAATCGTCCCGGGTCCAGTCCATCAGGGCTTCTCCTCTCCGAAGGGGGCGGCGGGCAGAGGCTCTGGGAACCTTACGGCCGTGCCGTGGCCGTCGCTGCGTACGATGGTACCTTCCAGGACCACCGAACCGCCACCGGGATCGGCGCCGGGGACCGTCACCTGGATGGTGGAGCCCACCGGCCGGTCCACCGCATCCAGGAGCAGTCCCCCGGGGCCCAGGTTCACCACCCGCGCGGGCGTTCCGTCTGCCATGACGGTTTCCGGGGCGGGCCGGGGACCCCGGTCGAAGGCCCGGCGGTCACCGGGCTTGCGGGGCGCGATGGGCGGCCGCACCAGCCCCAGGGTCGCCAGGATGATCCGGACGTTTCCCCAGAGGGTCGCCTTGGCGGCGTATTCAAGGTTGATGCGGATCTTGTTGGGCAGGACGTTCTCGGCGTAGAAGCGGCCGGGGTCCTCCCCGCCGTGGAAGATGTGGTTCTCGTGGCGGTACACGATGGAGGCCGCGTCGGTGATGCCCGGGCGGACATCCAGCACGCGCCTCTGGGCCTCGGTGTAGAGGGCGACGAACTTGGGCACCTCCGGCCGGGGGCCCACCAGGCTCATGTCGCCCAGGACCACGTTCACCAACTGGGGCAGCTCGTCGATCTTCAGGTCCCTGAGCCACATTCCGATCGGCGTGATGCGGGCGTCCTGGGCCACGGTGAGCAGGTCCCCCACCTTGTCGGCGTCCACGCGCATGGTCCTGAACTTGAGGATCCGGAAGGGCCGGCCTCCCTTGCCGATGCGCTCCTGGCGGTAGAAGACGGGTCCCCCGTCGCCCAGCCGGATGGCGGCCCCCACCAGGATCAGCAGGGGGGACAGCACGGCGAGCCCGAGGATCGACCAGAACAGATCGAACAGCCGGAACATCCTAGGCCCGGTGGGCCGCGACGAGTTCCTCCACCGCGGTGCACACGTCGTCCACGTCCTGGTCCGTGAGGCCCGGGTGCAGGGGGAGGGAGAGCATCCGGGAGAAGGCGTCCGCGGCCACGGGGCAGTCCTCGGGGCGGTAGCCGTACTTGTTCCGGTAGAAGGGCTGCATGTGGACGGGCAGGTAGTGCACGGAGGTGCCGATCTGGCGCTCCTTGAGCTTCTCGATGAACTCGTTGCGCCCCAGGGTGAGGCGTTCCGGGCGCAGGCGCAGGATGTACAGGTGGAGGCTGGATTCCGCGTCCGGGTCCTCCACGGGGATCTGCAGCTCGGGCAGGCGCGCGAACCGGGCGTTGTAGGCGTCCACCACCTGGCGCCGCCGGGCCTGGAAGGCTTCCAGCCGGGTCAGCTGGTGGAGGCCGATGGCGGCCTGGAGGTCGGTCATGTTGTACTTGAAGCCGGGCAGCAGGACCTCGTAATACCAGGAGCCGGACCGGTCGAACCGCTTCCAGGCCTCCTTGTCCATGCCGTGGTGGCCGATGATCCGGGCCTTGGCCAGCAGTTCCGGGTCCCCCGTCAGGGCCCCGCCTTCGGCCGTGGTGAGGTTCTTGGTGGCGTAGAAGCTGAAAGAAGCCAGGTTGCCCCGGGAGCCCACGAGCCGGCCCTTGTACCGGGTGGGAAGCGCGTGGGCGGCGTCCTCCAGGATGTGGAGGCCGTGGGCATGGGCCAGTTCGAAGAGGGGATCGAGCTGGACGGGGTGCCCGGCGTAGTGCACCGGCATGATCGCCTTGGTGCGGCCGGTGATGGCCCGGGCGGCGGCCTCGGGGTCCAGGGTGAGGGTTCCGGGGACGACGTCCACGAGGATGGGCTTGGCTCCCACGTGCTCCACCACGTTGGCCGTGGCGCAGAAGGTGAGGCTGGGGACGATCACCTCGTCGCCCGGTCCCACGCCCAGGACCGCCAGGCCCACATGGAGGCCCGCGGTGCAGGAATTGAAGGCGGCCAGGTCGGGCGCCCCCAGGTAGCTCTTCAGGTTGGCCTCGAAGAGGCGGGTCTTGGGCCCGGTGGTGATCCAGTCCGACATCAGGGTGTCGAGGACCTCCGATCGCTCTCCGTCGCCGATGGAGGGGGGGCTGAACTGCAGGAAACGATCGCGCATTCGAGGGCCTTTCAAGGGGAAGGGGTCGGCCGCCTGGAGAGGTGGGGGTGGCAACGGAAAATAATTAAGGATATAGAGACCATAACATCCTATTAATCAATCTAATACAAACCTTACGTTGAAGAAAGCTTATTTCATCCGGAAGCCCTGGGCTGTCCCTGGGGCGTTTATATTAAATGCTGCTTAAAAAGGGTTTGCCTTGGCGCGAAAACAAAATACTATTGATTAATAGTATGAAATTCATAAAATCAATCGTTATTTTCATAAAAAGGCACTCCCTGCAGCCCCGGCGGGACCCCCCTGTGTCCTTGGCCTCGGATGGGGAATCTTGTATGGGCGTCTGGGTTTTCATCTTTTTTTTCATAAATACCCGTTCCGATCAGTGCCCGCCCCCCGCGGGGCCGCAGTGGCTTAAACGGGCAGGGTAGAAGGGTTTTCTTGCCCCAAGGCCTCCTCGTCCGGTAAACTCCACCCATGATCTTCTTTATATCTCAGGGGCCAAGGCCGAGGTCGCGTCGCTTGACCGCCTCACCCCGGTTGTGGGCAAAAAAGGGCCATTCCCTGATCCTGGCCTGGGAGTTCCGGTGATCGAGGGGCCGCCGGGAAACGTGACGCTGGTCGTCAACCAGCTCTACGCCGGCGGCGCGGCTCGGGTCGCCGTGAACCTTTCCCGGGCCTGGGCGGAGATGGGGCGCACCGTCACGATCCTCACCACGGACAACGGGGAAGTGCCCCCGTCCTTCCCGCTCCATCCCTCGGTCGCCCACCGGCCCCTTGGCCTCATGCACAATTCCCGGAACCCCCTGGAAGGGCTCTGGCTGAACCTGGGCCGGCTCGCGCGCCTGCGCAGGGCCATTGCCGACACCCGGCCCGACGTCCTCATCTCCTTCCTGGACAAGAACAATATCCTCAGCCTCCTGGCGGGCCGGACCCTGCCGCGGATTCCGACCCTCGTGTCCGAACGCACCGACCCCAGTGAACGCACCATCGGCTGGCCCTGGGAGTGGCTGCGCCGGTGGACCTACCCCATGGCCGACTGCCTGGTGGTCCAGACCCTCCATGCCAAGGGCTTCTTCTCTCCCGCCGTGCAGGCCCGCACCCGGGTGATTCCCAACCCAGTCATCCTCCCGCCCCCGGGTCCGGCCCTGGAGGGGCCCCCCGGCCGGCACCACCTGACAACCCTGGGGCGCATGGACCCCGTGAAGGGCCACGAGATGCTCATCGATGCCTTCGCGGCCATCGAAGGGCGATTCCCGGACTGGGACCTGGTCATCCACGGCGACGGACCCACCCGCAGGGCCATGGAGGCCAAGGTGCGGAACCTGGGCCTGGAAACGAGGATCCGGTTCCCCGGCGCCACCTTCGAGGTGGGCGCCCGCCTGCGGGAGGCCGATGTGTTCGTGCTCACCTCCCGGGCGGAGGGCTTTCCCAATTCCCTGGCCGAGGCCATGGCCTGCGGCCTTCCGGTGGTGAGCTTCGACTGCCGGAGCGGCCCCTCGGAGCTCATCCGGGACGGCGTGGATGGACTCCTGGTGCCGCCCCTGGATGTGCCCGCCCTCTCCGCGGCGCTCGCCCGCCTCATGGCCGACCCCGGCCTTCGGGCGCGCCTGGGCGCTGCCGCGCCGGACGTTCTCCAGCGGTTCAGCGAATCAAGTGTCCTGGCCCAATGGGAATCCGCAATACAATTAGCGGTCCTGACCGCCCGCGGAGCGCAGCCCTCATGATCAGGCCAGCGCCAGGCCCCCAGGTTAAGGAGTAAGTCGCAATGGCCAAGAACAGCTATCTCCTGCGCTTCGATGACATCTGCCCCACGATGAACTGGGCGGTCTGGGAAGCGATTGAGCGGGAACTGCTGCTCCATGACGTTCGCCCCATCCTTGCGGTGGTGCCCGACAACCGGGATCCCGGGCTCAAGCTGGACCCCCCGGCGGCGGATTTCTGGGAGCGGGTCCGGCGCTGGCAGGCCATGGGGTTCACCATCGCCGTCCACGGCTACCAGCATCTCTACACCAACCGCGAGAAGGGGCTGATGAAGCTGACCCCCCACAGCGAATTCGCCGGCCTGCCCTACGAGACCCAGCTGGACATGCTCCGGAAGGCCCTGGCCATCTTCGCGGAGAACGGGGTCCGGGCCGACGGCTTCGTGGCCCCTTCCCATTCCTTCGACCAGAACACCCTCAAGGCGCTTGCCGAGTTGAAGATCAACGTCGTCAGCGACGGGCTCTGGCCCTGGCCGCACCAGGACGCCAACGGGCTCTTCTGGGTCCCCCAGCAGCTCTGGCGGTTCAGCCCGAAGCCTGCGGGCGTCTGGACCGTCTGCCTCCACCACAACAAATGGCCGGACAAGACCCTGCAGCTCTTCCGCAGCGAGCTGGCCAAGTACGCCGATCGGATGACGGACGTGGCTGCGGTGAAGGCCGCCTTCGCCGGCCGGCCCCAGACCCTGGGCGACCGGATCAGCGCCTTCCATAACCTGATGTGGTACCACCGGGTCCTGCCCGCCCTGGGGGCCCTCCGGCGTACCCTGGTCCCCTCCAGGCAGGGGGCATGAGCCCGGACAGGCGGCGTCTGCTCTTCCTCATCAACTCCCTCAACCCCGGGGGGGCGGAAAGGCAGCTCACGGAACTGGTGGCCAACCTGGACCCCGCTCGGTTCGAGACGATGGTGGTGGTGACCTACGATCCCGCCGGCCCCGGCAAGGACGGCTTCTACCGGCAGGTGGCCGCCGTGCCGGGGGTGACCCTGGCCAGCCTGCACAAGCGCCACGGGGCCCTGGGGTATGTCCGTTCGCTTCCGCGCCTCTTCGGCCTGGTGCGGGCCTTCGACCCCCACGTCCTCCATGGGTACATGGAAGGGAACCTGCCCGTCCTCCTCGCCGGGGCGCGCTTCCGGAAGCCCGTGGCGTGGGGCATCCGCAGGAGCAGCGTCGACCATTCAAAGATGGACCTCCTTTCCCGGTGGCTGCTCCGGGTGACGATCCGCCTCTCGGGGTTCGCCGACATGGTCATTTTCAATTCCGAGGCCGGACGGACGAACCATGCGCGCATGGGCATGCGGTGCGCCCGGATGTGCGTCGTGCCCAACGGCTTCGACATGGACCGGTTCCAGGCCGACCCGGGCGCGGGCAGGGCCTGGAGGCGGGCCCAGGGACTGCCGGAGGACGCGCCCCTCATCGGCATCGTCGGCCGCCTGGACCCCGTCAAGGACCATCCCACCTTCCTGCGGGCGGCGGCCCGGATCCGGAGCCAGTGGCCCGGGGCGGCGTTCGTGTGCGTGGGCGGAGGGCCCGAGGGCTACACCCGGACCCTCCAGGCCCAGGCCGAGGCGCTGGGCCTGGGGGCCAGCGTGCATTGGCCCGGCACCTGTCCAAGCATGGCCGACGTGTACAACGCGCTCACCGTGCTGGCCCTGACGTCCACGGATGAGGGCTTCCCCAACGTCCTGGGGGAGGCCATGGCCTGCGGGGTGCCCTGCGTGACCACCCGGGTGGGGGACGCCGCCCTCCTGGTGGGCGAGACGGGCACCGTGTGCGAGGTCGGCGACGACGCGGGCATCGCGGCGGCCGTCCTGGCCCTCCTGGGGGAGGGCGCCCCGGCCCGCGAAGCCCGTTCGGCGGCCGCCCGGGAACGGATCCGCCAGAACTTCAGCGCCCGGGCCCTGGCCAGGAACACTGAGGCCCTGCTGGCCTCCCTCTGATTCCCCGGACCGGTTTTCCGACCCACCCCAACTATCACTAACGATGCAAACACATATCAGATGCCGACGCCTGTCCCCTTCATCCTGTTCATCCGATTCATCCCCGTTTCTGCCGGGCCTGCGATGAGGTGGGGCGTTGCGTAGGTGACCTGCGGGCCCCGACCCATCCCGGCTCCGGCCCTGCTGAAACGGGGATGGGCTGGATGAAAAGGATGGATGGGATGGGAAAGGGAATCACCGGCGGGGCCTCCGGGTCGGGAGGGCCTTTTCTCCCTTGAAAAAATCGAGCAGGTCGGATGAGAAATTTTAGCGAAATTATTTATCGGTTTATCAATTTCTGAATGCACATTAAGGCTTAACTACCATTTAAGAACATATAGCTACCATTTTGGTCATAATTTTTGATGAATAATTCGTTTGAAAATACCGGCGTGACGATTTGCACTAGCGTGTCCACAGGGGCAGGCCGATACTCCTGGCATCTGGTTCTCTGATCGGTTTCAAGCAGAGCGACCGGGTCACTCACCAACCCCATAGCGTCCACCGGCACTCCACCTTCTGGAGGGTGTGCCAACGTTCCCACCCTTGCTCCATGCCCGCCGGTCGTTTCCGGCGGGCTGTGGATTGGAGATCGCATGTCCGAGAACCGCTTTGCCGGAGGCCTGTCCCGCAGCCGCGCCGCCTTCCTCAATGCCTCCATGGCCCTGGCCGTGGTGGGTGGGGGATTCGCGAGCCTGCCCGCCGCAGCTCAAACCACCTCCACCTGGCTGAAGGTGTCCCCTTCCGATTCCCTGACCATCACCGGCGGGACCAAGGTCGCCTATTCGGCCAAGGTTTCGGGCCTCACGAGCTACACGACCAAGTGGTACGTGGACGGCATCCAGAACGGCAACGCCACGGTGGGAACCCTGGCGCCCGGCTCCAGCCAGAACTCGGTGGTGTACCAGTCCCCCGCCGGGGCCGGCAAGCACACCATCCTGGCCATCGCCACCAAGGATTCCTCCCACTACACGGCCGGCTCCAAGTCGGTTACCGTCCTGGCGGGCACCACCGCCACGCCGACCGTGACCGTGGCCGCCAGCCCCTCCACCCTGTCCATGGGCACCGGCGCCTCGGCCTCCGTTTCCGCATCGGTCTCCGGGTCCACCAACACCGCCGTCATCTGGTCGGTGGATGGGGTCGCCGGCGGCAATTCCACCGTGGGAACGCTGACGGGCACGGGCACCACCGTGACCTACAAGGCCCCCGCCACGGCCGGGAGCCACACCATCAAGGCCACCAGCTCGGCGAACACCGCCTCCAGCGCCACCGTGGGCGTCTCCGTGGTGGCCCCGGCCGTCACGGTCTCGACCAGCCCTTCCTCGCTCTCGCTCTTGGTTTCGGCCTCAGGCACCGTCTCCGCCACGGTCTCCGGCTCCTCCAACACGGCCGTCTCCTGGTCCGTTGACGGCGTGGTGGGCGGCAATTCCACGGTGGGCGTCGTCTCCGGCACGGGGAACACCGTCACCTACACGGCCCCCGCCACGGCCGGAAGCCACACCCTCAAGGCCACCAGCGCGGCCAACCCCGCCTCCAGCGCCACCGTGGCGGTCTCCGTGGCCGCGCCCGTGGCCATCTCCCTCAGCCCCTCGGGCACCACGTCGGTGACCGCCTCCGGGTCCTGCACCTTCCAGGCGTCCGTGACCGGGACCTCCAACACGGCCGTCACCTGGACCGTGGACGGCATCCTGGGCGGCAACGGCACCGTCGGCACCCTCAGCGGGTCCGGCTCCTCCGTCACCTACGCGGCCCCCGCCACCGGCGGCAACCACACCATCACCGCCACCAGCGCGGCGGATTCCACCAAGACCGCCTCCGCGACGATCTCCGTGGTGGCCCCCACCGGCACCGCCACGGGCATCACCCTCACGCCTTCGGTCCCCACCGCGGTGGGCAGCGGCGGCCAGGTCGCCTTCTCCGCGGCCCTCGCCGGCACCACCTCGGGCGCGGTCACCTGGAGCGTGGACGGCATCGCGGGCGGCAACAGCACCGTGGGCACCATCTCCTCCTCCGGCGTCTACACCTGCCCGTCGGTCACCACCAAGACGGTCCGCCTCATCACCGCCACCTCCGCCACCACCCCCTCCGTCAGCGCCAGCGTGCGCATCCTGACGGTGGCCAGCAACACCACCATCAACGCCAAGACCCAGTACGGGGCCACCGGCAACGGCACCACCGATGACACCGCGGCCATCATCAAGGCCCTGGCCGCCACGGGCTCGGGCATCTGCTACCTGCCCGCCGGCAAGTACCTCATCAATCCCGTCGCCTCCTCCAGCCAGTTCGGCCTCTACCTCAATTCCGGCAACACGCTGCTGCTGGATCCCGGCGCGGTGCTCCAGTGCAAGACCATGACCACCTCTGGGGGCTACTCCGTGGTGGGGATGAAGGAGAACAACATCGCCCTGGTGGGCGGCACCATCATCGGCGACCGGGTCGCCCGCAACCTTCCCACCTACATCAACGGTTCCGGCTCGGACTTCGAAGCCGGCAACGGGGTCGCCATCGGCAACGCCAGCGGCATGATCATCCTGGGCGTCACCTCCAAGAACAACTGCAACGACGGCTTCTACATCTACAACAACGTCTCCAACGTCCTGATGTCGGACTGCATCTCGGACAACAACCGCCGCCAGGGCTGCTCACTGGTCTACTGCAACGGCGTCATCATCCAGTACAGCACCTTCAGCAACACCAACGGCAACGATCCGGCCTGCGGCCTGGACTTCGAACCCAACTCCGGCTCCACCGTCAAGAACGTCCAGGTGATCGGCTGCAACATCTTCGGCAACGCGGGCGGCGGCATCGCCGGCGGCGGCTCCACGAAGAACGGCCCCACCGGCAACGGCACCGCGTTCTGCACCGACTGCATCGTCACCGGCAGCACCATCACCGGCAACGGCGGCAGCAACTACCAGCTGGGCGGCATCGCCTGGGACGAGTCCGAGCGCATCACCTTCTCCAACAACATCATCAGCAAGAACAAGGGTGACGGCATCTGGATCGACTACTACTCCATGGACTTCCGGATCAACGGCAACACGATCACCTCCAACCAGGGCGACGGCATCTACCTGTCCTACTGCACCGGCACCGTCGTCAGCGGCAACACCCTCAGCGGCAACACCGGCACCGCCATCCGCAACGCCGACGGCAGCGCCACGGTGGGAACGAACACCATCAAGTAAGGACCTTCGGGTCTTGATCGAAACGGCCGGCCCGGACTTCCGGGCCGGCCTTTTGGTTGGAATAGCGGAACTTTCTTAGCCCGATTTGAAGCTTCGGCAGCTTCGGGTAAAGAACACGTACGGTGCGCCAGGCAAAGCTTGGGCGAGGAGGACGGATGACCTAATCACCTGAAACCTCGCAATGGGACCCGATGGGTAGCCAACCCCATCTGGCAAAGCTGGCCAGCAGCCAGAAGCGAGTCTTGCGTGGTGGTGGGGTGACCCACCCTTCGAAGCGTAGACAGCGAGCGTATAGGCCGTGTGATCGAGCCTCGAAAGTCTTATTACCGTGGGAGCCGACGTTTTCGTACGAACGGAAGGCCGCACCTGAGAGCCGCAACGGCCTGGCTCAAAGGTCCCGCCGGGGTCGCAGAGCAGGGCATGTCCGCAGGGGGTCCCCCAGGAACCTGGGAGGCCCTGTCGTTTCCGCCTGGACCCGTGGTTGGGGACGCCACGATCCAAACAACCCTGGCCTGGACGGGGGGCACCGACCCGATCAGGAGCGAACAACCGGATGCGAAGGCGGTACCGCCAGCCGGAACCAAATGACGGCGGCGGGAAGGGCGGCAGGGAGTCGGAGCAGCTCGTAGTAGCGATGAAGGTGGGGAACCGTTCCGAGGGACCCGCTGGAGCCAAGGGGCTGCCAGATCACGGAATCGTTGGAGGGAAAGACCATGGGAATATCGACTCCCAGCTCGGTCTGCACGAAACAACAACGGATAGCGGAACTGTCCCGGCAAATGCCGGAGGCGGCAATTCGCAGCTTGTCCCACCACATGGACATCGAATGGCTTCAGGAAGCCTACCGGCAAACCCGTAAGGACGGGGCAGTAGGGGTGGATGGCCAAACAGCCCAGGAATACGCGGAGAATCTGGAGGCAAATCTCCAATCCCTGCTGAACCGAGCCAAAGCCGGCGACCCCTACAAGGCCCCTCCGGTGCGAAGGGTATACATCCCCAAAGCGGATGGAACCCAGCGTCCTCTGGGCATCCCCACCTTCGAGGACAAGGTCCTCCAGAGGGCGGTGGTCATGCTCCTGGAACCCCTCTATGAGCAGGACTTTCTGGACTGCTCGTATGGATTCCGGCCCGGGAGGTCGGCGCACCAGGCACTGCAGGCGATCTGGCAGCAGACGATGAACCTGAGCGGTGGGTGGCTGCTAGACGTGGATATCCGGCAGTATTTCGACACGCTGGACCACGGCTGCCTGCGGGAAATCCTGGACAAGCGGATGCGGGACGGAGTGGTAAAGCGTCTGATCGGCAAATGGCTGAAGGCGGGGGTTCTCGACCAAGGATGCATCACGCACCCGGAAACGGGCACTCCCCAGGGGGGTGTGATCTCCCCGACCCTGGCCAACATCTACCTCCACGAAGTGCTGGACGTATGGTTCGAGCGGGAAGTGAAGCCCCGTCTGCGGGGTCAAGCCTTTCTGGTCCGCTACGCGGACGACTTCGTGATGGGCTTTGCCCTTGAGGAAGATGCCCGGCGAGTCCTGGAGGTGCTGCCGAAGCGCTTCGAAAGGTTCGGACTGAGGATCCACCCGGACAAGACCCGGCTGGTGGAGTTCCGGAAACCGAAGGAACCGCGGGACCCCGGAGGGGGACCCGGCAACTTCGACTTCCTGGGATTCACCCATTACTGGGGCAAGTCCCTCAAGGGGGCTTGGGTGGTGAAGCGGAAGACCTCGAAGAAACGGTTCAGCCGCGCCATCAAGGCCACAGGGGACTGGCTGAAGAAGAACCGGCATAACCGGCTCTCGGACCAGCACAAGACCCTGCGCCAGAAGCTAATCGGACACTACAACTACTACGGGATTACGGGGAACTTCAGATCCATCAGGAACTTCGCTCGGGAGGTGAGTCACCTCTGGAAGAAGTGGCTGGGCCGAAGATCCCAAAGGGCAGTCCTGACCTGGGAGGCCATGGAGAAGGTGTTGAAGCGGTTCCCGCTCCCGCCCCCAAGGCTGAAGCGGACAGTGACGCTCATGCCCGCAGCTACTCACGTGATCTGAGGAGCCGGATGCCTTAATCGGGCACGTCCGGATCTGAGGGGGGCCTGGGGCGGCAACGCCCCGGGCCTACCCGACCCGAGCACGCCGAGGCGCAGAGTTGCGCCGAGGTGGCTTCGCAACTCCATTTCGCGACCCATGCCGCCCAGGCCCTGACCGCTATCGCGGTCCGCACCGCTGACGCGGCGCGCGGCAGGGTGCGCGGGCCCTTGCGCATGCGAGCCTGTGGAAGGACCCGCGCACCCTGCCTTGGACGGGCCTGGGCTTGATGCGGCGGATGCCGGAATCCGTGGCCTGGAGATGACGCTTGGGGATGCAAGGTCGTTCTTGTGCGTGCCAGCCCCCTTCAGGGAGGATCTCCCGACCTGACATCCGAACCGATTGCTGAGCCCAGGCCCGTTCAAGGCAGGGGGCGCTGGCCCGCCACAGGCTTGCATGCGGAAGGGCCAGCGCCCCCTGCCGCGCGCCGGTCACGGCGCGGCCCGCGAAAGCGGGCAGGGCCTGGGCGGCATGGGTCGGCGCCAAGGATGCGAAGCCGCCTCAGCGTAACTCTGCGCCTCGGCGTGCTCGGCGTACGTGTTCTTTGCTCGAATATTTCTCAACATTCCATTTGGGCGAAATGGTTCCCCTAATCCAATCGACCCAAACTAGCTTTCCCCCCGGTGGTACTTGTAGTCGAACTCATACCGGTAGTACCCGTACAGCCCACCCACGCTCACCAGCTTGATGTCGTTGAACACGCATCCCTTCAGCTTGCCTTCCAGGTGCTTCAGGCGGTTCTGGCAGGTGCGGATCTCCTCGATGGGGTGCGCCCCGTACTTGGCGACCAGGAGGATGGTCTCCACCTTGGCGCCCAGGACGGTGGCATCGCTCACCGGCAGGATCGGGGGGGCGTCGATGATGACGAAGTCGTAGGCTTCGGAAACCTGGGCCGTGAATTCGGCATACCGGGCGGACATGAGCAGCACCAGAGGATCCGGCGGCAGGATTCCGGTGCTGAGGAGGCTGAGGCCGGGGACCGTGGTCTCCTTGACCTGGGTCTTCCAGTCCGCCCTGCCGGCCAGGACTTCCGCCAAGCCGCCAGCGCGGCCCTTCACGCCGAAGGTGCGATGGAGCTTGCCCCGCCGCAGGTCGGCGTCCACCAGCAGCACCTTGGCCCCGCCCTGGGCGAAGACCGTGGCGAGGTTGGTGCTCACGAAGGACTTCCCCACCTGGGGCGAAGGCCCGGTTACGAGGATGATGCGGTTGGCGGCCTTCTCCATGGTGAAGTGCAGGAGGGTCCGGAGGCTCCGGAGGCTTTCGGTGGCGATGTCCTCGGGTTCCCCGACGGCCAGGAGGTGGATGCCGGGGTGCTGGCGGTTGATCAGCTTGTCGAAGTTCTTCTGGCCCTCGCTGTGGGGGATCGTCACGAGGATGGGAAGGCCGAGCTTGGCCTCGATGATCCGGTGATCCTGGATGCCCCGGCGCAGGAGCCGGCGCACCACCGTCAGGCCGAACCCGACGACCAGCCCTATGAAGGTGAAGAGCACCATCAGGACCTTCTTCTTGGGGGCGACCGCATCATAGGCCGGGATGGCGTAGTCCACCACCCGGGCATTGCCCACCGAACCGGCGAGGGTGTTCTGGAGCTGCTGGATGCTGGTGAGCAGGGAGGTGTACATCTCGGACTTCACCTGGGCGTCCCGGGTCAGGCGCACGATCTCCTGCTGGGTCCGGGGAAGGCCCGTCACCCTCCCGTTCACCTTGTTGGCCTCGGCCTGGAGGTGGGCGATCTGCTGGTCGGTGGTGGTGACCAGGTCGGAGTGCTCGGTGTAGGTGCGCAGCAGTTCCTGGCGGCGCTGCTTGAGGGTCGAGATCTGGGCCTCCAGCGAGGCGCCCTGCTGGAGGAAGAGCGCGCCCTCCTGGGCGATGTCCACGGCGGCGTTCTGCCTGCGGTATTCGTTGAGGCGGCTCTCGGCCTCCGAAAGCTGGGCCTGGAGCGCGGGACGCTGGCTCTGCAGGAGGGCGAGGGCCTTGGAGGAGTCTCCGGCCTTGCGCTCGATGGACTGGCGGACGTACTGGTTGAGGATCTCGTTCAGGATCAGGGCGCCATGGTCCGGGTCCGGCGCCTGGAGGGACAGGCCCAGGATGTTGGAGGACTGGTTGGCGTTCTTGCCGCGCTCCTCGACCATGAGGGCCAGCCTCAGGTTGGTGATGCAGTCCACGATGGGCGTCACGGAGAGCAGGAACTGCTGTCCGGGCTTCCCGCGGAGGTTGCGCACCTTCAGCCGCATGGGCATGCCGTTCCAGGTGGCGGTGACGCGCTCCCCGGGCCGGCCCTGGATGAGCTCGGACCCGTCGGGGCCGCTCAGGCGGTAGGCCCCGCCGTTCAGGGCCGTGGCCTTGAAGACGATGCCCCGGAGCTTGTCGGGGACCTCGAAGGCTTCGATGTCCAGGCGCGGGCGGGTGAGCGGATTCCGGTTGAAGAGGCGGCCGATCACGGGGGTGAGGACGGGGGAGCATTCGATGTCCAGGCCCAGGTTGGAGACGACCCGGCCCAGCACGAGGTTGCTCTTGATGATCTCGATCTCCCCCTGGGCCACCGTCAGCTGGGTGTAGACCCCCTCCATCTTGGTGAACTCCTGGTTCTGGGTGCCGTAGCTCTTGGGCACCTCCGTCTGCAGGAGGCCTTCGACCTGGTAGATGGGGGTGGCGGCCAGCACATAGATGAGGCCGGCGGCCACGCACACCACCAGTGACCCGAGGATCAGGCCCCTGCCTTCCCAGAGGTTGGCAAAGACCTCGCCCAGGTTCAGTTCGGACCCGCGGTCGGGGCCGTCCGGGCCCGGGGCGGACCGCTGATGGGCCATGGGTGGCCTGGAATCGGGATTCAGTTCATTGTTCATATGGACCTTTGTTCTGGATTCACACGGGAAAGCCAGTCCCCCACGGACAGTTTGATCTGGTCGAAGGCGCGCCGGAAGGCCGCGGGTCCCCGGCGGAACGGGTCCGGGATCTCCCGCTGGTCCTGGGGACGCCAGTGCCCGAGGAGGAAGACCCGGCCCCGGGTCCGGGGCGCCTTGTTCTCGCACTCTGCCTTCTGCTTCTCGTTCATCACCAGGATGAGGTCCGCCGCCATGGCCAGGGCGGGAGTGAACTGCCTTCCCCGGTGGGCGGAGAGGTCCAGGCCCTCTTCCGAGGCGACGCGCTGGGCGTCCCCGTCGGCCGGGAGGCCCTCCAGGGCCGAAAGACCCGCGGAACTGACGGACATTCCCTCCCCCGTTCCCGAACGGAACAGGGCTTCGGCCATGGGACTGCGGCAGTGGTTGCCTTCGCAGATGATGAGAACGGACGCGATTCTAAGCGGTGAAATCAGCTGGGGACCTCTGGGATGGCGGGAGGGGGTGGAGGGCTAGGAGGCCTAGAGCCGCTTCTGGAAGTAGTACACCTGGGCGCTGGTGGAGGCCCCGGCCGTGACCGCGTTGATGGTGGGCAGGAGCAGGTTCATGACCCGGCTGAACCGCACCAGCGTGCCCGCGTCGACGTAGACGATGTCCCTGGGGTTCAGGGCGAACTTGTCGGCCAGGATCATGGACGCGGGGTTGCGAGCGTCCAGGTGGAAGACGTCCACCTTGTTGGAGGCTCCGGCGGAACGGATGACGTAGACCGACGTCGCGTCCGCGCTGGCGACCTGGATTCCGCCCACTTCGGAGAGCGCCTTGGCGAGGGTGAGCTTGCCGTGGACCAGGGGGACGTTCCCGGGCCGCATGAGTTCTCCCATGAGGTACACGGGCTCTTCGCTGGCGTTGGGGATCTGCAGGGAGTCGCCGTCCTGGAGCAGGATCTGGCCCGAGGCGGTGCCCATGGCCAGGAGGGCCTGGAAATTCAGCGTCCAGGACTTGCCGCCCCGGGTCAGCACCATGCGGCTGTCGTCCGCGGCGGGGAGCAGACCGCCGGCGCGGGCGATGGCCTCGGCGAGGGTGAAGGGCACGTCGGTGACCGGGTAGATGGCCGGATTGCGCACTTCACCGCCCACGTACACCTTCTGGGAACGGTAGACCAGCACCTTCACGTCCACCTGGGGATTGCGCAGGGACTTGGCCAGCTGGGTGGTGAGGGTGTCGCGGACCTGGCCGATGGTCATGCCCGCGACCTTCAGCTTTCCGACATAGGGGAAGAAGATGTTGCCATCCTCGTCCACCAGGTTGCCGTACGACGTGTCCGTGCGGTTGGGACCCATGGGCAGGGAGATCTCCGGGTGATCCCACACCGTCACGAGAAGCACGTCCTGGGAGCCCAGGCGATAGGCCTGGGCCCGGTCGGAAACGAGGGCGGAGAGGTCCACGGGGACCGCGGGACGCGCCGCCTGGCGGTTGACCAGGTCCGGCGAGAGGGGGTGGAGCGTGACGGAAAGGCCGCCCACGTCCTCGGCCCGGCCGTGGCTGTTGGGCCGCGAGGTGAGCTTCATTCCCGGCGACTGGCATCCGGCGAGGAGGGACAGGGCCACCACCCCGAGGCCCAGGACCAGGCGGGGCCGCGAAGGGGCCACCCGGCCCGGCATGGAGGAAGGAACTTGAGCGTGGCCCAGGGTTCGCAACACGTTGCGCTCCAAAGAAAAATGGCTAGGTGGATGGTTGTGGATCCAAGTATGGCATCAGATGAAGGCGCGCAGGCCCAGGCTTTCGGGGGACCTGAAATCGATGGGCGCCGCGGGCGCCAGGCCCTTGCCGCTGATGGGCTCCGCCGAGGCGTCCAGGTAGCGGCCCAGGCCGTGGGGGGAGGGCTGGAAGGTGGGAAGAAGCTTGCTGAAGCACCGGAGCATCCTCGGGTAGCAGGCCTCGCCTCCGCCGTCCTGGATCTCCTTCAGGATCGCCAGCCCCTCCGTGAGCAGGTCGGGGTCCACGGGGTATTCCCGGGCCTCGAACACCTTGGGATGGACGGTGGTGCGATGCACCCGGCCTTCGGTGAAGAGCTCCTCCACCAGCTTCTCGCCCGGACGGACCCCGGTGAACCGGATGTCCACGTCCACCCCGGGGGAGAACCCCGACAGGCGGACCATCTCCTCGGCCAGGTTCACGATGTGCACGGGCTCGCCCATGTCCAGGGCGAAGACCTTGCCCGTGTCGCCCAGGATGCCCGCCTGGAGCACCAGCTGGGCCGCTTCGGGGATGGTCATGAAGTAGCGCACCATGTCCGGGTGGGTGATGGTGACCGGTCCGCCGCCCCGGATCTGGTCGCGGAACAAGGGGATCACGCTGCCGCGGCTGCCCAGGACGTTGCCGAACCGCACGCTCACGAACTTGGAGGCCGGGCATTCCACCGCCGCCCGGGCCACCAGGAGCTCGCCCACGGCCTTGGACGCCCCGAGCATGTTGACGGGGTTGACGGCCTTGTCGGTGGAGACGTTCACGAAGATGCGCGTGCCGCAGGCCTTGGCGGCCTCGATGACGTTGCGGGTGCCGAAGATGTTGTTCTCGATGGCCTCCTCGGGGTTGGCCTCCAGGAAGGGCACATGCTTGTGGGCGGCGGCGTGCAGGACGACCTTGGGCCGCCACTTCTCGAACACCTGGTGCAGGCGGGCGGGATTGCGGATGTCGCACAGGGCGATTTCCACTTCCTGGTTCGGGAAGAGGTTCACCAGCTGCCGCTGGACCTCCCAGAGGCTGTTCTCGCCGCGGCCCAGAAGCACGAGCCGGCCGGGGTGGATGTCGGCCACCCGGCGGGCCAGTTCGCTGCCGATGGAGCCGCCGGCGCCGGTGATGAGCACCACCTCGTTGTCCAGGGCCTGCCGGATGGCCTCGGTGTCGAGGGTGATGGGATCGCGGCGCAGCAGGTCCTCGATGGCGATGTCCCGCACTTCGGGCTTCCAGGGGCGGTCGCCCACGAGGTCCATGATGCCGGGCACGGTCTTGAGCTTGATGCCCTCGGCCATGACGATCTTCGAGAGCTCGCGGAGCCGGGCGCCGCGCACCCCAGCCATGCCCAGGATCACCTGGGAGACGTTCTGTTCGCGGATGATGAGCGGCAGGAGCGCGGTGGGACCCAGGACGGGGATGCCCAGGATCCGCAGTCCCTGCTTCTCCAGGTCGTCGTCGATGAAGCCCAGCACGTTGCAGCGCAGGCGCGGATGCTCCCGGAGCTCCTGGCACAGCAGGACGCCGGCGCGTCCCGCGCCGATGATGAGGGTGCGCTCGGCCAGCGTGGCTCCGGGCACCATGGCCGGATGCGCGTGGCGCCGCTGGTGGATGGCCAGGGCGGCCATGCGTACCACCACCCAGAGGATGCCGGTGATGAGGCTGGCGCCCAGGACCACGTCCGGGCGCACGTTGTCCGTCCAGCCGCCCCGGATCAGGCAAAGGGTCATGTTGGTGCCCGCGAGGGTGGCGGTTCCCAGGACGAGCCACCGGGCATCATGGATGTCCAGCGCCCGGTAGTGCTGGGTGTGGAAGCGCAGGCCGAGGTTGATGAACATGGCGATGAGCACGAAGGCCACCATGCCCCGGCCCACGTTCATCCCCTGGAGGAGCACGCTGGAAGCGGCCACGAAACCCACGCAGGCCACGAAGGTGTCCAGGCCGATCTTGACGAGCTTCCTCAGAAGGGGACCCTTCAGGAACCGGTTGCCAGCCTGGGGAGGGTCTGCGGATTCAGCCATGGCAAGGATCTCCGGTCTTCAAGGAACGAGCCGTTCGGGAAGGTGACGCCAACTGTCCTGCTTGAAGTTGAGGCATCGGTGGACCTGCTGGATCCGTGGGCTGCGTTGGGGTGGAAGTCGGAAGCAATTGAGTCGCAAGCAAGGCATGTGGGATTCGAGGTGAAGGGGTTGTCTTGAATTATTCTTCATACCTGCTCCCTGGTGGCAAGCGGTATTTTCGGGTACGGCCTCTCAAGCCGTGCGTAACTAACGTTTTGCCGGGCGGAAACCTTCCGCCGGCACCGGTATCGGAAGTCAAAGGGCCAGCATTTCCCAGTCAATTCATTGGGACACGTTGCAAAGTAAAAAGTAATTCATTTCTGGCCTCCCCACCCATTTCTTTTTCGTGGGGCCGGGACGGCTACCGCTTCCGGAACACGGCCAGATAGACGGGAACCCCCGCCGCCACCAGGATCAGGCCGGGCCAGGTGAAGGATGGCCGATAAACAAGCAATGCAGCCATGAAGGCCAGGGAGCCGGTCAGGTAGAGGAGGGGCGGCAACGGGTAGGCGAAGATCTTCACCGGCCGCGCCAGGTTCGGACGCTTTCGCCTGAGCACGAATATCCCGCCTACTGTCAATACATAAAAGAGCGTTGCGGCCATCATTGAAAATTCAAGGAGCTGGGCGTAGCTGCCGGTGAGGGTGAGGAGGCAGGCCCAGGCCGCCTGGAATCCCATGGCCCAGGCGGGGACCCCGAAGCGGTTCAAGCGGGCGGCCGATGCAAAGAACAGGCCCTCCGCCGCCATGGCCTGGTAGAGCCGGGACCCGGCCATCACCAGTCCGTTGGCGCACCCGAAGGTGCTCACCAGGATGGCCAGGGCCATGGCGCTGGAGCCGGCCGGCCCGAACAGGGCGTGGAGGGTGGCGGTGCCCACCCGGTCACCCTCGGCCGACGCGATGCCGCCGGGTCCCAGGACCCGGAGGTAGACGGCGTTGGCCAGGAGGTACAGTCCCAGCACCAGGAGGGGGGCCACCAGGAGGGCGAAGGGGATGGACCGGCGCGGCTCCCGGATCTCCCCGGCGATGAAGGTGACGGAGTTCCAGGAATCCGACGAGAACAGGCTTCCGCTCTGCACAACCAGAAGGGCGGCCAGGAAGGGCAGGGCCTCGCCGGGGGGGAGCACCGCCCCGGCGGGGTGGGCGGGGGCGGCCGCCAGGAGCCCCACCAGGATGAGGGTGGCCAGGCTGCCCAGTTTGGCCACCGTGAAGACGTTCTGGATCCAGACCCCGATGCGCCCCCCGAAGGCGTTCACGGTGCTCAGGAGGATGATGACGACGATGGCCGCCAGCCGCGCGGGGGTCAAACCCAGGTGGTAGGGCCCCACCACGACGCCGGGCGCCACGGCCAGCGCCGGCACCTCCAGGGGGCCCGCCAGGTAGCGGGTCTCGCTCACCGCGGGCAGGAAGGTCGCCAGGAACTTCCCGAAGGCCATGGTCACCGCCGCCAGGGCCCCCGTCTCGATGATGAGGAAGGTGGTCCATCCATATAGAAAGGCCACCAGGCGCCCGTAGCTTTCCTTGAGGTACACGAACTGCCCCCCCGCCGAGGGGAACATGCCGGCCAGTTCCCCGTAGGCGTGGGCCCCGAGGAGGGTGAGGGCGGCCGTGAGGCCCCAGGCCAGGAGCAGGAAGGCGCCGGTGCCGCCGGTGCGGACCATTTCCGCGGGGACGATGAAGATGCCGCTGCCGATCATGGAGCCGGCGATGAGCATGGATGCGGAAAAGGGGCCGATGTGGCGGCGATACGAATCGCTCATGAATAATCCATAAACTAGATAAATGCCTGTTGGCCGCCGGGGGTTCCATGGCAAGGCGACGGATTTGCCCTTAGGCTGGAACCATGGCCCGATCCCGCACTTCCACCCGTCTTGCCGCCGCCGTGGCCCTCGTGGCCCTGCTGCCCCTGTCGGGCCTTTGGCTCTGGAAGCGCCAGGGCCCCCTGGCCGCCCAGTCCATGCTCCTGGTGAAGCGGGGCACCACCGTGGACGCCCTGGCCGAGCAGATGGAGCGGGACGGCCTCATCCGGAGCGCGGCCCTCTTCAAGCTCTGGGCCCGGGCCCGCAAGCTCCAGCTCATCCGGGGCGAGTACACCATCGAGCCCCGGGCCTCCCTCGCCGACGTGGCCAACAAGCTCAAGCGGGCCGACATCCATTACACCAACATCGTGCTGCCGGTGGGTGCGCATGGCTGGGCGGTGCAGCACCGGCTCCGGGACTTCGTGCCCGAGGACGTGTTCTGGGCCCTCTGGAAGAGCCCGCGCCTGGCGAAGACCGCCGGGTTCCCCGAGGCGGAGACCCTGGAGGGGCTGCTGGCCCCGGCCACCTACCGGGTGAACCACGCCCAGGAACCCGAGGAGATCCTCCTGGCCATGGTGGAGGCCTTCCGGGACAAGGTGCTGCCCACCCTGGAGGGGGGGGCCCTGCCACCCTACCAGACCCTCGTCCTCGCCAGCCTGGCCGAGAAGGAGACCCGCCTGCCCGAGGAGCTCACCAAGGTTGCCGGGGTCTACGCCCAGCGCCTGCGCATCGGCATGCGGCTGCAGTGCGATCCCACCACCCTCTATGCCCGGTGGGCCGCCGGCGACATGCGGTTCACCGCCCCCACCTCCGAGGACCTGCGCCGGCCCAGCCGCTTCAATACGTATGCCGTGGGCGGGCTGCCGCCGACGCCCATCGCCATCCCCAGCGCGGCGGCCATCGAGGCCGCCAAGGTCCCCCAGATGGGCAGGGACCTCTATTTCGTCGCCACGGGCCGGGGCGGGCACTCCTTCGCCCCCAGCCTGGCCGAGCACAACCGCAACGTGGGCGCCTACCGCAAGGAAGTGAAGCGCCAGAAGAAGGCCATGGCCCTCCATGGCTAGGACGCGCCTGGATCTCCTCCTGGTCCAGCGGGGCCTCTGCGAGAACCGCAGCAAGGCCGCCGCCCGCATCATGGCCGGGGACGCCCTGGTGGACGACCGTCCCGTCACCAAGGCCGGCGCCCTCGTGGCCGAGGAGGCCGTCCTGCGCCTTCGCGGGGAGGCCCTGCCCTACGTCAGCCGGGGCGGCCTGAAGCTGGCCCACGGCCTGGACGTTTTCCAGGTGGATCCGGGGGGCCGCGTGTGCTTCGACGCCGGCAGCTCCACCGGGGGCTTCACGGACTGCCTGCTCCAGCGCGGCGCCGTCCGGGTCTACGCCGTGGACGTGGGCACCAACCAGCTCCACTGGAAGCTCCGCAGCGATCCCAGGGTGGTTTCCATGGAACAGGTGAACCTCCGCCTGTGGGACCCGGCCCGCATTCCCGAGCCGTGTTCCCTCCTGGTGGCCGATCTGAGCTTCATCTCCCTGCGCCTGGCCATCCCGCCCATCGTCCCGTCCCTGGCCCCGGGCGCCGACGCCGTGCTCCTGGTGAAGCCCCAGTTCGAGGCGGGCCGGGACGACGTGGGCGCCGGCGGCATCGTGCGCGACGCCGCGGTGCACGACCGGGTGAAGCGGGAGATCTGGGACTTCTTCCTGGAGACGGACCTCCGGCCCCTGGCCTGGGACGTGAGTCCGATCCTGGGGGGGGAGGGGAACCGGGAGTTCCTATTGCACCTCAGACGGTAGGGGCCTGGCGGAGGTGCCGCAGCCGCCTCGCGGCAAGGGCGTGGCAGGTGTCCATTTCGATTTCGGTCTCGGCACCCTCCTTGGGCGGGGTCACGCGCCGGTAGCTGTCGATGGCGGCGGCGGTCTCTCCCATCTGCTCGGCGATGCGGCCCAGGAGATACCAGTCCTGGCTCCGCGGCTCGTCCTCTTCGAGGTTCGACATCTCCTTCTGGAAGATGTCCAGGGCCTCGGCGGTCTCCCCCCGCTCGGCCAGAAGGGCGGCGAGGGTGTTCTGCGCCGCGTCGTTCTTCTCGGCCTTGAGGAGCACTGAGCGGCGGGCCCACTCCACGGACTGGTCCGTGACCCGGTCCCGCACCAGGGTGCCCCAGGCCAGGTTGTTGAAGTCGGCGGAGGTGGCCTTGCCCGAATCCACCAGGGCCTTGAGCACGTCCTCCCGTTCCTGGTGCCGGCCCAGCATGCCCAGGGCCTTGGCCTTCCAGTTGGTGAATTCGTCGTCGTCGGGGGTCCCGGCGAGCGCATCGTTCGCGGCGGCCAGGAGCCGGGTCCATTGCCGGGTCCCGTTCAGGCTGCCGCCCAGGGCGCGGGTGGCCACCTTGGAGGCGGGATGGGCCTTGAGGAGGCGTTCGGCGAGGGGCAGCGCGGCGGCCCATTCCGAGCGGGCCAGGTGGGCGTTCATGAGGACCAGATCCCGGCGCTCCGAGGGCGGGTCCTCCCGCAGGATCGGCATCGCCCCGGCGCAGTCCTTGTCCATGCCCTCCAGGGCGGCGGCGGCGAGGCGGATCTCGGCGGGGGCGCCCTGCCGGCCCTTTTCCCAGAACAGGCGGAAGGGGTGGCCCGAAAGGGGATCGTCCTGGGTTCCCGGCCTCACCTGCTCCAGGGCATGGTCCAGCATCGCCCGGGCCCCGGCCTCGTCGCCCCGTTCCAGGCGGCGCCGGGCCTCGATTCCCAGGGTCGAGGGGATGGTGTCGGTGGCGGCGAGGAGGAGCCGCCCCTGGTCCTGGGCCACGAACCAGGAAAGGGCGTTGTCGTCGTTGGCGCCGGGCGTCTTGAGGGCGACCTTGAACCCCGAGGCCGCGTCCCCGGTCACCACCACCTGGCTCAGGACGCGGAGGACGTCCACCGTGACCACGGGGGCCACGCCGGTGCCGTCGCGCTTCTGGGTGTTGAACCCCAGGCCCTTGCGGAAGTCTTTGACGCCGCTTTCCTTGCCCATGTTGGCCCGCAGGGCGGGTGTGAAGAGGTCGAAGAACTCGGCGTCCGTGGCCCCGGGGGCCGCCGCGATCTGCAGCAGGCGCCACACCGGCGTGGCGGGGTGGGCGGGATCCAGTTTGCGGGCGTCGAAGGGGCGGGTCCTGGCCAGCACGGCGACCCGGCCCCGGATGGCCGGGGCGTTGGCCGCGCCATCCGCCCCGGCGGACAGGAGCGTGGCCGCTTCATCGTATTTCCGGGCGCCTGCGAGGAGGTCGCCCGCTTCCAGGAGGGCCGTTCGGCGCTGCCCCTGGTCCGGGATGAAGCCGGCGCCTTCGGTGATGGCCGCCTGTCCTCCCCGGGTGGCGGCCACCGCCGCCAGGAACCACGCGTGGCCCTCCCGGGGCACGGGCAGGGTCCGGGCGCACGCCTCCACCTCCCCGTAACGGCCCGCCCGCCAAAGGGCGGTCAGGAGGTTCACGTTCATGTCCTCCACCTTGAGGTCCTTGCGAAGGTCCCGGTATTCCTTGACCGCCCCGTCCAGGTCGGCGCCGGGGCCGTAGCGCACGCCCTCCGGGTTGTGCTCCAGGAGGATGGCCAGGTTCTTCCGGGTCAGGGCGTCCTGGGGGGCCAGTTCCCGGGCCCGTCGGTAGGCGGCGAGAGCCCCGGCGCGGTCCCACCCCGGGTGGTAGGCCCGGTTCACGAGGTCGTGGAGATACACCCAGCCCAGCGCCCGGTGGGTGAACATGTGGGTGGGCTCCAGGGTGCAGGCCTTGCGGGCGGCATCCCGGGCGGCCCCGCCCAGGCCGGCCCGCAGCAGGGCGATGGCCAGGCGGCTGAGGGGGATGCCCTTGGTGGGCTGGGCCTCGGCCTGGGTGCGGAAGGTCTGGATGGCCTCCTTCACGCGACCCGCCGCCAGGTGGGCCTCACCCACCTGGTCGAAGAGCAGGCGCGTGGGCGCCGACGCGCCGAAGGCCTCCAGGGCCTCCCGGGCCGCCTCCACCTCGGCGGGGGTCCACCGGGCCTTCCCGGAATCGAAGCGGAAGGTGGCCAGGATCAGGCCCTCCGGGCTTTTCGCGAAGGTCCGCTCCAGGCTGGCGGGGCCGAAGGGGAGGCGGTCCGAGGGCGGGAGGGGGCGGGCCTCGAAGCCCGCGGGGACGGCGATGCGGTACCGCCACTCCACCGCGTAGGGTTCCGGCAGGATCAGGTCCTGCTTCCGGCGCTGGGCCGGTTCCTTTGCCTTGCGGTCATACGAAGTGGGGATCAGCTTGCGCAGCCGGGAGCTCATGTCCCAGGCGTTGAGGGTCACCAACGCGTCCACGTCGGTGGTGATGCCCATTTCGCAGTCCAGGGCCTCCAGGCGCAGGGTGAAGGGACGTCCCAGGTCGGCGGCTTCGGCCACCTCGCAGGCGCCCAGGTCCCGGGCGGCGTAGGCGCCCTGCATGTATTTCTTGAGGTTCTCCCGCTGCTTCTTCGGGTCCGCGGGCGGGAACTCGCTCCGCAGCTTCATCTCGGCGAGCCCGGAGGGATGGGAGGTCTCCACGACCCGGGCCTTCCCGGAATCCGCCAGGAACACCTCCCGGGTCTCCAGGGCCAGGTTCGCGGTGGACGGGGCGGCGGGGATGGTCACCAGGCCCGTGGTGGCCCGGTCCACGATCAGGGCCAGGCGGCCCTGGTCCATGAACGGCAGGTCGCCGGCGCGGGCGAACTCGGCGGTGGCGTCGATCCACAGGGGCTCGGGGCCGGGCACCACGACGATGGCATGGTCGAAGTGGTTCAACCCGGGCAGGGCCGGGTCCACGTCCTGCCCCGGGCCGGTCTCCAGCAGGGCCAGGCGGGCTTCGATGCCGGCCTGGCGGAGCAGGGCCACCAGGAGCGCGGCCTTGTCCTTGCAGTCGCCGTAGCCGCGCTTGAGGGTTTCGGCGGGGGTGCGCGGCACGATGCCGGCTTCCCCGAATTCCACGCCCGTATAGCGGATGGTCCGGTTCATGTGGGCCAGGAGCCGGTTGATCTTCTCCCGGGGCTCCGTGGCGTCGCCCAGGGCCGTGCGGGCCCAGGCGGCCAGGTCGGAACCGGCGATCTGGCGCTCGGCGATCTCCAGGTAGCTGGCCGCCGCCGCCGCCCAGGAAGGCACGGTGGAGAAGGTGAGGCGGGGCCTGGGCTGGGCCTCGGGATCCGCGTAGGCCTCCCGCTCCTCGGGGGGCTCCATGGGGCCCAGGTCCACGGCCAGGCGGATCCGGCCGTCGGCCCGGGTCTCCTGGGGCTGCACGGGGCCCAGGCCGGACAGCTTCCACTGGAAGGGCAGGGTCCCGGGGACGTCCACCCGCACCCGGGTGCGCTCCACCGGCACCGACTGGTGCAGGAAGAACGAGACGAGGGTTCCCGACGCATGCACCGGGGCCGTCTCGCGGGTGACGATCTCCACTTCGGCCACCGCGCCCAGGGCCAGTTGGGGCAGGGGCCCGGCCAGCTTCCTGCGGTCGTCGTAGAGGGTGGTGTCGTCCTCGTTCATGGGAAACTCGCCCAGGGTGCCGGGATCCAGGGTGTGGACCCGCCCGTCGGGCGTGATGACCCGGGCCCGGATGACCGGCCGTTCCTGGTGCCAGGGCGCCCAGGCGCAGCCCACGGTGCGCCAGGCATTGACGCCCGACTCGTGGTCGACCTTGAAGACGTAGCGGTAGACGGTTTCGCGGCGCCCCTGGGCGTCGAAGGTGACCCGGGTGTCCTCCAGCAGTTCGTGGACCGCATGCCCTTCCTGGGGCTTGCGCTTCGCCCCCTCCCTCAGCAGGAGGGCGGGGTCGGCGGAAAAGGCCGGAAGGAGGTGCCAGTCCGTTTCCGGGGGCGCGGCCAGCGCGATGGCGCAGGGAAGGGTGGCAGCAAGAAGGACATGGGCTCGCATGGAGGCTTCCTCGGCTCGGAGAAAACGGGCGGCACAGGGGCGGGACCGCCTGGGCTGGTGTTGGAGTTGCCTTGACGGTATCAGCAGACCGGGTCCCTGGGGATCCCCGGCGGGCGTTGACAAATCGCAAAATAATGTCAAACCTTGGGTATGGGCAAAGAACGGGACCAGAAGATCATCGAGGCCGCGACCTCCGTCTTCCTGCGCTACGGCTTCCGCCGCACCACCATGGGCGACATCGCCGGGGCCGCCGGGATCTCCAGGCCCGCCCTTTACCTGAGGTTCTGCAACAAGGAGCAGATCTTCGAGCGCGCCATGGCCGAATTCATGGCGCGGACCCTGGCCGGGATCGAACGGGGCCTGGCGGACCGTCCGACGCCCCTCGAGCAGCTGCGCTTCGCGTTCGAAGGCTGGATCGTGCAGCCCTACCGCATGATGCAGGGTTCGCCCGACGCTCGGGACCTGGCCAGCTGCGGCCTGCCCTTCGCCGAGGACGTGAAGGCCAGAGGCTTCGCCGCCTTCGAGGCGCTGCTGGTGCCCATCCTCCGGCGGTGCCCGGCCCTGGGGGCGAGGGACGACGCCTCGCTGGCGGGCGTCGCCCGGGTGCTGGCGGCCTCCGCCCGGGGCTTCAAGGCCGAGGCGCGCGACGAGGAGGAGTTGCGGGGCATGCTCGAGACCCTCCTGGGGCTGGCCATCCGGTGATTAGTGCGCCATGGGGCGGTGCGTGCCGTCGCTCCGGAAATGCCGCATGAGCAGGACCAGGGGCAGGGCCATGGCCAGCGACCCCGCCAGGAACGCGAAGATGTCGATGAAGCTGAGAAGGTAGGCCTGGCGGTTCACCTCGGCGCCCACGAGGCCCGCGGCCAGGCCGGGCATGGAGGCCGGATCGAGGCCGGCCTTGGGGAAGAGGCCGCGCGCCAGCTCCACGCCGCGCAGCTGGAGGCCCGGGCTGAACAGGGTGACGTGCTCGGCGAGGCGCGCGTGGTGGAACTGGGCCCGCTGGGCCAGCACGGTGGTGCAAAGGGCGATGCCGACGCTGCCGCCTTCGTTGCGCATGAGGTTGAACATGCCCGTGGCCGTGCCCACCAGCTGCGGAGGCACCCGCCGGATGGACTCGCTGCCGATGGGCACCAGCACGAGGCCCATGCCGAAGCCGAACATGCACATGGCCAGGGCCAGGAAGGCCACGTCCGTGGAGAGGCTGATGCGCGTGAGGAGCCAGACCCCGGCGCTCATGCTCACGAACCCCGCGCCCACCAGGATGCGCACGTGCACCTTGCCCACCAGGAAGCCCGCCAGGGCCATGGCGAGCATGGAGCACGCCCCCGCCGGGGCCAGCACGATGCCCGCCCAGGTGGGGGTGAAGTGAAGGAAGGTCTGGACGAAGATGGGCACGCAGATGAAGGTGCCGTACATGCCCATGCCCGCCACGAAGATGAGGGCCATGCCGCCGGAGAATTCCGGCAGCCTGAAGATCCGCAGGTCCACCAGGGGGTTTTCCGCCGTGAGCGAGCGCCAGATGAAGAGCGCGATGCCCAGCGCCGCCAGGCCCAGGAAGGTCTTGACGATGGGGCTGGCGAACCAGTCGTAGCGCTCGCCCCGGTTGAGGAACAGTTCCAGGCAGCCCAGTCCCACCGCGATGAACAGCAGGCTCCAGTAGTCCACCCGGCCCTTGGGCTTCTCCAGGTAGGACGGGTCCTTCACGAAGACCGCGGCCGCCACGAAGGCCACGAGACCCACGGGGATGTTGATGTAGAAGATCCACGGCCAGGACCAGTTGTCCGTGATCCACCCCCCCAGCAGGGGACCCAGGATGGGCCCGCAGATGGCGCCGATGCCGTAGATGGCCGCGGCGTAGCCCTGTTCCTCGGACGGGAAGGCCTCGAAGGTGATGGCCTGGGAAAGGGGCACCATGGCGCCTCCCGCCAGCCCCTGGACAACCCGCATGAAGATCAGGAAGGACAGGGACTGGGCGGCCCCCGAGCCCAGGGAGGCCAGGGTGAAGATGCCCAGGCAGGTCAGGTAGAGCCGCTTGCGCCCGAAGAAGTTCCCCAGCCAGCCCGTGATGGGCAGGATGATGGCGTTGGCCACCAGGTAGCTGGTGATGACCCAGGTCACCTCGTCGGTGCCCGCGGCGAAGGACCCCTGGATGTTGGAGAGGGCCACGTTGGCCACGGAGGTGTCCAGTACCTCCATGAAGATGCCCAGCAGGCACGTGAAGCCCACCAGCCACTTGTGGGAGGCGCCCGGGCCGCTCATGGCCGCCCCGGGAGGCGGTTCGTGACGGCCTCGATGGTCCGCAGGGTGATGTCCAGGTCGCCGGGGCTCACCTCCCGGGTGACGGCCTCCATGTAGGCCCGGAGGTTGGCCTTGATGAGGGGCTGGACGGCCCGGGCCTTGGGGGTGGAGAAGACGATCTTGGCCCGGCGGTCCTGGCCCGACCGGGTCCGCTCGATGAACCCGGCCCGCTCCAGGGACTTCATGGCCTTGGCCGTGGCGGACTTGTCGATGGTCAGGAGGGCCGAGAGGCGCTCCTGGTTGATGCCCTCGTTGGCGAAGACGAACAGCAGGAAGATGCACTCCACGGCGCTGATGCCCAGCTCCCGGGCAAAGCCCGCGATGTGGTCCAGTGAATGGCGGTGGAGGACGCCGAACACCCTGCAGATCTGTTCGATTTCCATGGCGGGCCCCGGAAATGGTTGACTGTAACAACCATTTTAGAAGCCGGGGGCACGGAGTCAACCCGTCCTTGTCCCGAATCCCCGCTATCCTTAAACAGTTGGCCGGAACCCGGGTCTAAACCCAGGATGGCCCAGCCCCGAAGACCCCTTGTGGGCCCGTCCCATCCTTCCCGAGGTCGTTCATGACAGACTCCCCCCTCATCCGGCTCAAGGACATCAAGAAGTACTACCAGATGGGGGATATGGAAGTGAGGGCGCTGGACGGCGTCTCCCTGGACATCCACCGCGGGGAGTACGTGGCCATCATGGGCCCGTCCGGATCCGGCAAGTCCACCATGATGAACGTCATCGGGTGCCTCGATACCCCCTCGCACGGCCATTACGAGCTTAATGGAAAGCTAGCCTCGTCCATGACCGACGACGAACTCGCCAAGATCCGCAACGAGGAGATCGGCTTCGTCTTCCAGACCTTCAACCTCCTGGCCCGCACCACGGCCCTGCAGAACGTGGAGCTGCCCCTCATCTACGGCGGCGTGAAGAGCAAGGAACGGCACGCCCAGGCCGTGCAGGCCCTGGAGGCCGTGGGCCTGGGGCCCCGGTCCGACCACATGCCCAACCAGCTCTCCGGCGGCCAGCGCCAGCGGGTGGCCATCGCCCGGGCCCTGGTGAACAATCCCTCCATCCTCCTGGCCGACGAGCCCACCGGCGCCCTGGACACCCGCACCAGCGTGGAGATCATGGCGCTGTTCGAGGAGCTCTACCAGAAGGGCAACACCATCATCCTGGTGACGCACGAAGAGGACATCGCCCGCCACGCCCACCGCATCATCAAGCTCCTGGACGGACAGGTCATCCACGACGAGCCCAACGAGCCCATCTCCAGCGCCCAGCATCTGGCCCACCTGAGGATCTGAAGTCAGGCCGGGAGGTCCAGCCCGGCGGCCCAGGTCCCCACCGCCCCGGCCAGGTCCTTGAGGCTGGGTCCCGAGCGTGCGGCGCCGATCCAGTGGATGCCCGGGGGAAGACCGCCCAGGATGCGCTCTGCGCGCCCCGCGTGGCCGGGGCCCAGCAGGTTGAAGGCCCGGGGGGCGTGCTCGGCGCGCACCTGGACGGGATCGGCCAGTTCCGGCAGCCAGCGCCGGAGTTCCGCGAAGACGCCCGGCCACCGGGCCAGGGCGGGGTCCGCGGGGAAGGCGCCGCCCACGTAGGTGCGCAGCTGGGTGAAGCCCGGCACGCCCCGGGGGTCGCCCGCGGCCAGGGAGACCACCCCCATGAGGCCGCGCCCTTCCGGGGGGTGGACCAGCAGGCCCATGCCCCGTTCCCAGCCGGGGACGGCGGGATGGCGGCTGTGCCAGACCGCGAGGTCCAGCCGGTCCAGTTCCGCGAGGAGGCGCGTGGGGCCCGGCGCCAGTTCCGCCAGGAGGCCCGCGGCGCCATCGGCGGGCAGGGCCAGGACCACCTGGGCGGCGTCCCGGTGGGCGCGGTCGCCGCGCACCCGCCAGCCGCCCCCGGGAAGGGATTCCAGGGCGCGGGCGGGGTGGTCCAGCCGCAGGCCGCGGAGGTTCGACGCCAAGGCGCGCGCCAGGGCGCCGGTGCCCCCCGCCAGGTGCACGGTCTTCTCGGGCCCAAGGGCGAGTCCGCCCCGCACCAGCCCGCCCAGGGCCTCCATGCGTTTCAGGCGGGGCATGGCGTCCATGCCGATGCGGTGGGGCGGCGCGGCCAGGACCCCGGCCACCAGGGCGGGCAGGAGTTCCCGGGCGAATCCCTTCCCGGCGCGGCGCTCGAAGAAGGTCTGGAGGGTGTCGTCCTCCCTGGCCCCGGGGGGCACGAAGGGTTCGGCGAAGATGCGCAGCCGCTCGCCCAGGGTGAGGCCGGGGGCTCGCAACAGGCCGGCGAAGCTCGCCGGGCCCGGGTGTCTCCCGCCGCCCTTGCCCAGCCAGCGGGGTCCCCGCGGGCCCGGGGAGAGGACCTTCAGGGCCAGCTCGTCGAGGAGCTCCTTCATGGGGCCGTCCCGCGAGACCAGGAGACCCTGGGGGCCGCGCTCCAGGAACCCCGGCTCGCCGCCGGGCCCTGGCCAGGCCAGGGTCTGGGCGAAGCCCCCCGGCGCCGGGGAGGCCTCCCACACCTCCACGTCGCCGCCCCGGCGCTGCAGGTGCCAGGCCGCGAGCAGCCCGGAAATCCCGCCTCCGATGACGATCCAGGCGCTACCCATTGCAGGCGGCGGTGAGTTCCTCGTTCCACCGCCTGAACCGCGGCATCTCGATGCCGAAGACGTCCAGGCACTTGCCGACGATGTGCCGGGTCATGTCCTCGATGCAGGTGGGGTGGTTGTAGAAGGTGAGCACGGGAGGCATCAGGATGACGCCCATTTCCGTGACGGCCTGCATGTTGCGGAGGTGGACGGGGCTCAGGGGCGATTCCCGGGCCACCAGCACGAGCCTGCGGCGCTCCTTGATGACCACGTCGGCGGCCCGCAGGAGGAGGTTCTCGGAATAGCCCGTGGCGATGCCGGCCACGGTCTTCATGCTGCAGGGCACGACCACCATGCCGGCGGTCTTGAAGGTGCCGCTGGCGACCAGGGCGCCCACGTCCTCGATGGGGTGCATGCGGGTGGCCAGGGCGGCAACCTCGTCCATGGAGTAGGGGGTCTCGTGGGCGATGGTGCGGCGGCCGCCGTTGGAGACCACCAGGTGGGTCTCCCAGTCCGGCTGCTCCTGCATCACCTTCAGGAGTTCGATGGCCAGAATGGCGCCGCTGGCGCCGCTGACGCCCACGACCAGGCGCTTCTTCTCGGTGGATTCCATGGTTTCATTCCGGGGAAAGGCGTCCTCCCGGGCCCTCGCGGGCCCGGGGGGACGTTCGAGCTAGATCAGGTGGATGAGCTTCCACCAGGTGATCTCCACGACGACCGTCGTGAAGAGGACGATGGCGGTGAGCGGGACGCCGAACTTGATGACGTCCATGTCCCCGTACTTCCCGCCGGAGTCGCCGGCGCCCACCAGGACGTTCATGTGGTGGAAGGGGAGGATGAAGTGCATGCCCACGGCGGTGTACACCAGGAGCGCGGGGACCAGGGGATTGAGCCCGGTGCCCGCGGTGAAGGCGATGATCGTCGGCGTGACGATGCCCATGACGGCCAGCACGCTGCCCAGGCACATGTGGATGAGCACGGCGAAGCAGGTGATCATCAGGGCCAGCAGGTAGATGTTCTGGGGCACGGTGCTGGGCAGGATGACGCCGGCCAGCCACTTGTTCATGCCGGTGACGGCGCCCACGGACCCGATGCCCAGGGCCGCTGTGAGGAAGAACAGGGTGCCCAGGCCGAACTTGCTCCAGTCCGGGGCCTTCAGGACGTCGCCGATGTAGGGCATGGAGAGCAGGATGCCGGTGGCCAGCGCCACCCATCCGGGGTGGATGTGGTGGATGAAGTCCGTCGCCCAGAAGATGAGGGCCAGGGAGACCCAGAACGTGACGCGCTTCTCGGCGCCGGACATGCCGCCCAGGCCCTTGAGCTGCTCGCGGATCTCGTCCTTCTCGATCCGGAAGTCGGGGGGCGCCTTGAAGATGGTGATGTGCATGAAGAAGGTGAGCACGCTGGCGATGACGCCGGGCACGCCCATGTAGATGAGCCACTTCAGCCAGCTGGCCTCCTGGCCCGCGAAGTTCAGGGCGATGGTGTTGATCATGCTGTCGCCGGTGAGGAGGATCATGGACACGGGCACGGAGCTCGCGAAGACGGAGAGGCCGATGGAGGCCGCGTACTTCGCGGGCAGCTTGGTGGCCTTGATGATGATGCCCATGACGGCCATGATCATGAAGGATCGCGGCCAGGGGTGGGGGATCATCACGCTGAGGATGAAGCCCAGGATGTAGCCGGCGGCCACGATGCTGGTGAAGCTGTTCACGTACTTCAGGATGAAGTGGTAGGCGATGCGTTTGCCCAGCCCCGAGTTCTCCACGGCGGTGGCGATCATGTAGCCGCCCACGACGATGTAGATGAGGGGGGTCGTCCAGAGCTTGAAGACGACGCTGGGTTCGGCCGTGCGGGTCAGCACCCACGCCAGCAGCAGGAACAGGGCGCTGAAGCCGGGATGCGCGACGCCCATGGCCCACCAGATGACGGCCAGGAGGCTGAGGGCGAGGCAGTGGCGGCCCTGGGGGCTCAGGCCGGGCCCGGCCGGCATGGCGAACCACACCAGGAGGCACACGGCGATCCCGAGGAGGGCGCCGATTTCACGTTTATAGCGAGTGAAGAACGAGGGCGGAGCAGGCGGCGCTCCGGCCGTTGTGGGCTCATTGGCCACGGGGGGACTCCTTGAATGGGTTGGGGGAAAGGGACTTCAGGGCGGTGCCGGGGAACGGTCCACGTTGTGCATCCATGAACGGTGTTCCCTGGAACCGGTACTTCCTTTCAAGCTGCGGCCGGCGCGGAGGGGTTCGCGGGGCGCGCTCCAATCGAGCAGCAAGGGTCCGAGCCGGGATCCGGGACCGCGCAAAGGGGCGCGCGGATCCTGCTTCCAGGAGGGGACGTCCACCTCTCGGGTATTCCAGGTATGTATGGCAACATGGACGCTTGCCCGCAGCGAGTCCAATAGAAATTCAAAGACTGATTGATACAAAATTTATATCAGCGTGCTTTTCCCATGCGGGGCCGGTGCGTGTCCTATGATTGGAAGGTCCCGAATTTTAGAAATTGGATGAAGCAACGAAGAAGGCCAATCCCGCCCCGGGCGGCGGTTTCCTGGGGCGCCCAACGTACTCCCACTCATTCCTCACACGCTTCGATGCGCGACGGTGAGCCATGGAACTCCGGCAACTCAAATACTTCATCGCCACGGCGGAGGAACTCCATTTCCGCAAAGCGGCCGAACGCGTGCACGTGGCCCAGCCCGCCCTCAGCCAGGCCATCCATCAGCTGGAGGAGGAGATCGGCACCCTCCTGTTCGAGCGCAACAACCGCAACGTGGCCCTCACCGCCGCGGGCAAGGTGTTCTACGCGCGGGCGCGGGTGATGGCGGACAACGCCTGCATGGCCGCCCGCGAGGCCCGCGGGGTGGGGCGGGGCGACGCCGGCACGGTGGCCATCGGCTTCATCAGCACCGCGGCGATGAAGGTGCTGCCTGCGACCCTGCGGCACTTCAAGGAAGTGATCCCCGCCGCGCAACTCGAACTCCTGGAGCTGGGCCCTGGCGAGCAGATGGAGGAACTCGCCCGGGGCCACCTGGACATCGGCCTGACGATCTCGGAGGTGCTGGACGAAGGGTTCCGCGTGCTCGAGCTCTACCGGGAGCCGCTCATCGCGGCCCTGCCGGAGACGCCGGCCTTCGCGGCCCTGGACAGGGTGAACCTCGGGGACCTGGCGGAGCAAACGATCATCACCCCCTCCCGCCATCCCCGGCGCGGGTACTACGAGACCGTGGCGGACGCGTACCGCAAGGCCGGCGTGAGGCCCGCGAACATCCAGTGCGTGCGCATGATCCAGACCGGCCTGATGCTCGTGGGCGCGAGCCTGGGCATCATGCTGGTGCCCGAGTCATTCAAGGCGATCCAGATCAAGGGCGTCATCTACCGGCCGATGGCGGACCCGCAGACGGAAATCGCGGTGAGCGCGGTGTGGCGCAGCGACAACGTTTCGCCGCTCCTCCACAAGTTCGTCTCGGAACTGGGTGAGCTCTTCCCGCGCTGAATGCGGCTGATCGTAATTGACGATCATTCGGTCAGCAAATATGTATTGGACGCTCCAGGCGCTCCGGAGAATTCTTGTCCTGCATCCATGAACAGCAGGGCTGAGATTCCAGGAGGGCCCCGGAGATCCAGGGGGGCGTTCGCCGAAAACCGGATCGCATCCATCACCAACCGTCAGAATTGGAGAACCTTCAATGTCAGAAGCCGGTGTGAAAGACATCCAGATCCCGTCCGGCAAGACGGGCACCACCAAGGCCTACCACGACCTGCGTTCCTTCCTCGCCACCCTCGAAGCCGAAGGCCAGCTGGTGCGCATCAAGGACGAGGTCGACCCCGAGGAGATCGGCGCCGCCGGCCGCGCCTCGGCCAACCTGAAGAACGGCCCCGCCGTGCTCTTCGAGAAGGTCAAGGGCTACGCGAACCCGGTCGTCACCAATGTGCACGGCAGCTGGGCCAACCACGCGCTCATGATGGGCATGGACAAGGACACCCCCGTCAAGGAGCAGTTCCTCGAACTCTCCCGCCGCTGGGACCTGTACCCCGTCGGGCCGAAGCGCGTCACCAACGCGCCGGTCAACGAGAACACGGTCACCGAGAACATCAACATCTTCGACATCATCTCTCTGTACCGCATCAACACCTACGATTCGGGGTGCTTCCTCTCCAAGGCCTGCATCGTCTCGGCCGACCCCGAGGATCCCACCAGCTACGGCAAGACCAACCTCGGCACCTACCGCATGCAGGTCAAGGGCAAGGACAAGCTGGGCATCCAGGCGCTGCCGTTCCATGACATCGGCCTCCAGCTGAGCAAGGCCGAGGCCCTGAACCAGCCCGTGCCCATCGCCATCTGCCTGGGTTGCGACCCCATCACCACCTTCATGGCTTCCACGCCCATCCGCTACGACCAGTCCGAGTACGACTACGTCGGCGCCCTGAACAACGGCGTGCCCATGGAGATCACCAAGTCCGCCACCCTGGGCCTGGAGATCCCCGCCGGCTGCGAGATCTGCATCGAGGGCTACATCGAGCCCCGCCTGCGCGAGTGCGAAGGCCCCTTCGGCGAGTTCCCCGGCTCCTACTCCGGCGCCCGCCTCCAGGCGGTGGTGAGGATCACCGCCATCTCCTACCGCACGAACCCGGTCTTCGAGAACCTCTACCTGGGCATCCCCTGGTCCGAGATCGACTACCTCATGGCCCTGAACACGTCCGTTCCGCTCTACAAGATGCTCAAGGACACCTTCCCCGAGGTGCAGGCCGTCAACGCGATGTACACCCACGGCATCGGCGTCATCGTTTCCACCAAGGTGCGCTTCGGCGGGTTCGGCAAGGCCGTTGCCATGCGGCTGCTCACCACCCCCCACGGCATGGCCTACAACAAGATCATCATCGTCGTGGACGAATACGTGGATCCCTTCAACCTCGAGCAGGTCATGTGGGCCATGACGACCCGCGTGGATCCCGACAAGGACGTGAGCATCATCAAGAACTGCCCAGGCATGCCGCTGGATCCCAGCTCCAACCCCCCGGGCATGCACAACAAGCTCATCATCGACGCCACCACGCCCAAGGCCCCCGAGGTCGTGTCCCGCGAGACCGAGCTCCTGACGCCTCCCGCCGGCACCGAGAAGTGGGAGGGCATCATCGCCCAGCTCGTCAAGGCCGCCCGCAAGTAGCCCAACCCAACCCGTGAACCGAAAGGATCCAACATGAACTGCCCGCGCTGCGACACCGACAAGGTCGAACTCATGGCGAAGTCCCCCGTGGGGAACGCCTGGGAGATGTACATCTGCAAAACCTGCACCTACTCCTGGCGCTCCACCGAGACCCCCAACAAGACCGACCCCAAGCTCTACAACGCCAAGTTCAAGATCAAGCCCGAGAGCATCCCCTCCATGCTCGTGATTCCTCCCGTCCCGCCCCTCAAGGGCTAGACCCGGCGCAGGGAAGGGGGGCCTCCGGGCCCCCCCTTCCCGCACGCAACCAAAGGCACCGCCATGACCCTGTCGCGCATCGAGGATGCCATCGAGGACATCCGCAACGGAAGGATGGTCATCCTCGTGGATGACGAGGACCGCGAGAACGAGGGCGACCTGACCCTCGCGGCCGAGCACGTCACGCCGGAGGCCATCAACTTCATGGCCACCCACGGCCGGGGCCTGGTGTGCCTGAGCCTGACCGGGGAGAAGGCCGCGTCCCTGGGGCTCGCCCCCATGGTCGCGGACAACTCCTCGCCCTTCCAGACCGCCTTCACCGTCTCCATCGAGGCCCGGGAGGGCGTCACCACCGGCATTTCGGCCTTCGACCGCGCCACCACCATCCGCGCGGCCGTCAGGGCCGATGCCGGGCCCGGGGATTTCGTGCGCCCGGGCCACGTCTTCCCCCTCATCGCCCGGGACGGCGGCGTCCTGGTGCGCACGGGCCAGACCGAGGGTTCCGTCGACCTGGCCCGCATGGCCGGCCTGGCCCCGGCCGGGGTGATCTGCGAGATCATGAAGGGCGACGGCACCATGGCCCGCATGCCGGACCTGGAGGTTTTCGCCGCCGAGCATGGCCTGCGCATCGTCGCCGTCAAGGACCTCATCGCCCACCGGCTGCGCAACGAGCGCAGCATCACCCGCCTGGGCGAAACCGCCATGCCGCTGCGGGTGGGCGGGGACTTCCGGGCCATCGCCTACCTCGACGGGGTCACCGGGCGCACCCACATCGCCCTGGTGAAGGGGGAGGTTTCCCCCACGGTTCCGGTGCTGGTGCGGGTCCATAGCGAATGCCTCACCGGGGACGCCTTCGGCTCCATGCGCTGCGACTGCGGGGAGCAGCTCCAGTCGGCGTTCCGCCTGATCGAGGAGGAGGGCGCGGGCATCGTCCTCTACATGCGCCAGGAGGGAAGGGGCATCGGCCTGGGCAGCAAAATCCAGGCGTACGAGCTCCAGGACCGGGGCTACGACACGGTCGAGGCCAACGAGAAGCTCGGCTTCAAGGCCGACCTGCGCGACTACGGCGTGGGCGCCCAGATCCTGCGGGACCTCGGCGTGGTCGAGATGAAGCTCATGACGAACAATCCCAAGAAGATCATCGGTCTGGAAGGGTACGGGCTGCGCGTGGTGGAGCGGGTGTCCATCGAGGTGGCCTCACGGGCCAGCAACGTCCGGTACCTCCTCACCAAGAAGCGGAAGATGGGGCACCTGCTGAGCATGGTCTAGCCCCAGCGCCGCCACCCCAATGGAACCTCGAGAGGAAACCCAATGAGCAAGCGAATCGCACTCTGCCTGGCGGGAGCCTGCGCGTTCCCCGCCCTGGCCCTGGCCCAGGCGGGTCCCGTCCAGATCTACGGAACCCTCCTGCCCTTCCTGGACACGGTCCAGACCACCGGCGCCACCGCCCCCGGGCTGTCGCCCGCCACGGGCGGCGCGACCCTCGTGCCGGCCTCGGCCTACACCGGCATCAACCTGCCTTCCCGCAACCGCATCACTTCGGGCACGTCCAACCTGGGCTTCCGGGGCTCCTTCGCCGTCAGCGGCGACGTGAAGGTGGTCTTCCAGATCGAGAGCGCGGTCAGCCCCGACGGCGACGCCCCCAACACCCTGGCCGGGCGCAACAGCCGCCTGGGCCTGGAAGGCCCCTGGGGAACCGTCTTCTACGGGAACTGGGACACCCCCTACAAGTCCCCGCTCCTGGCTGTGGGCCCCCTGCGCGGCCTCAGCCCCTTCGACAACGCGCTGACCACCAGCCCCGGCTTCAACGTGCCCGGCACCACCACCCAGTCCGGCCGGATCAACGGCAAGGCCGACGCCGCCTTCAACCGCCGCCAGGGCAACAGCGTCCAGTACTGGAGCCCCGACATGAGCGGGCTCAGCTTCCGCCTGGCGTATTCCGTCAACGAAGGGCGCACCACCGCCACCGCCGCCGCGCCCTCCGTGAGCCCCGAGATCCTGTCGGGCCTCGTGACGTACCGCAGCGGGCCCCTTTGCGTGAGCCTGGGCTACGAGCGCCACGACGACTACTTCGGCCTCTCCCAGCTGGGGGGCGCCGCGGGTGCCACCTTCACCAACGCCTCGTCCCGGGACGAGGGCCAGGAACTGGTGGCCTCCTGGACCTTCGCCACGGGGACGAAGGTCTCGGGCATTCTCGAGAACCTCGTGTACGACACTGACGACACCGTGGTGGGCAACGTCAACGAGTACAAGCGCACGGCCTGGTACCTTCTGGTCCAGCAGCGCTTCGGGCCCCACCAGCTCTTCGCGTCCTTCGGCCAGGCCGCCGACGGGAGCTGCACCCGGGTCGGCGGCGCCCCCGCCTCCACCAACGGCCTCGCCGGGCGGCAGTTCTCCCTGGGCTACACCTACGCGTTGAGCAAGGCCGCCGATCTCTTCGTGGCTTACTACGGCATGAACAACGACCGGTCCGCCTCGTACGCGGTGTTCCCCTCCCCGGGCGCCGTGGCCCCGGGCGCCAGCACCAAGGGGCTGGGCGTGGGCCTGCTCTACGCCTTCTGATGGAGGCCGGGGACCGGGCCCCCCGCGAAGCGGCGCTCCTCTGGGGCGCCGCCACCGGCGGGCCCTGGCCCGATCCGGCCGCCCTGGACGGGGACGCCCGGTACATGGCCCTGGCCCTGGCCGCGGCCCAGGCGGGAGTGGGCCTGGCCAGCCCCAACCCTCCGGTGGGGTGTGTGCTGGTGGCCGATGGGCGGGTGATCGGGACGGGGGCCCACCTCATGGCCGGCGGCCCCCACGCCGAGGTGGCCGCCTTGGCCGATGCCGGGGCCCGGGGCGAAGCCGTTTCCGGCGCCACGGCCTACGTGACCCTGGAACCCTGCTGCCACCAGGGCCGGACGCCGCCCTGCACCGCGGCCCTGCTCAAGGCCGGGGTTTCCCGGGTGGTGGTGGGCGTCCGGGACCCCAACCCCCGGGTGAACGGCGGGGGCATCGCCCTCCTGCGGGCCCGGGGCATCCCCGTGGCCGTGGGGGTCCTGGGCGGCGCCTGCGCGGCCTTCCACGCGCCCTTCTTCAAGCTGGTGGGCACGGGCCTGCCCTGGGTGGCCTTCCTGCTCGACCCGGGGGACCGGCCGCCGCCGGTGCGGCGCATCGGCCTGGCCATGCGCCGCTGCGCCGAGGCCGTGGTCATTGGCCGCAGGACAGCCGAGCTCCGGGATCCAAGCCTCCGGGACGCCTGGCCCGGGCCCACCCCCGCCCACCGGCAGCTGCGGCGCGTGGTGCTCGACGCCGAGGCCCGCCTGGATCCCTTCCGCCAGGTGTGGCGCCCCCTGGATCACCAGCCCGCCATCCGCGCCACCCTGGACGCCGCCCTCCCCCTGGCGGGCGTGGAGGATCTCCGCCCCGGACCCGGCCCCGACGGCCTGAACCTGGACGCCCTCCTGCGCACCCTTGCCGACCGGGGCGTGGGCAGGGTGCTCTTCGAGGGGGGCGAGGACCTGGCCCGCAGCCTCATGGCCCTGGACCTGGTGGACGAGTTCCACCGGTTCCGCCCGGAGGGCCCACCCATGCCCCTCTTCCGGGATCCTGTGCTGCGTTGGGCCGGCTGTGCCCGGCTCAGGGTGGGCATTCCCGGCGGCACCTGGGAGAGACTGAACCGAAGGGTGGGATGAAGGAGATGAAGCCTTCTCCTCCCTCCCTAATGCAGCACGCCCAGTTCCAGCTTCGACGGGTATCCACGCCCGAAAAGCACCCGGTTCATCGCCTTCCGGAAATCCCCGGCCTTGGCGTGGTAGATGTCGGTGAAGACCTGGGGGTTGCGGTCCATGAGGGGGAACCAGGAGCTCTGCACCTGGACCATGAGGCGGTGGCCCTTCAGGAAGGTGTGGCACACGTCGTTCAAGGCGAAGGCCACCCGCGTGGGCCGGCCGGGGACGAAGGGCTCGGGGCGCTCGAAGCTGTTCCGGAACTTCCCGCGCATCACCTCGCCGCGCACCAGCTGCTGGTAGCCGTCGGGGCGCACGTCGATGACCTTGACCACCCAGTCGGCGTCGGTGCCGGTGGTGGTCACCCAGAGGTCCGCCTGGATGGGGCCGGCCACGGGCAGGTCGCGCTCCAGGAGGGCGGTCCTGAAGGTGGCCACGTCGGGCCTTCCGTCCACGAAGCGCTGGTCGGCGGTCATGTACTCCTTGGGCATGCCGATGTCCACGCCCTCCCAGAAGGGGACGGGGCGGGCGGGATCGCTGACGTAGGAGGTGCTGCCCCCGGGGCCGGGGCCGTCGAAGCCCAGACGGGCCTCCGCCTGGAACCAGAGGCTCACGGGCCGGGCCTCCGGGGGCGGCCAGGCCGTGAACTGCCGCCAGGCGTTGGACCCGGTCTGGAACACGAAGGCCCGGGGGAGGCCGGGGTCGGGCGTGCCCTTGAGGTGGTGCATGAAGAACGGGAATTCGATGCGGGCCTGGTAGAACTCCGAGGTGGCCGAACCGAACTCCGCGCCTCCCAGGCGCTCGCCGGTGCTGCGGCCCCAGCCCCCGTGGAACCACGGGCCCATGACCAGCCTGTGGTCGGTGGAGGGGCTCTGGCGGTCCAGGGCCTTGTGCACCTGGAGGGTGCCGTAGAGGTTCTCCGCGTCGAACCAGCCCCCCACGGTGAGCACCGCGGGACGCACGCCCTTGAGGTGGGGCCGCAGGTCGCGGGCCTTCCAGAAGGCGTCGTAGGTGCCGTGGGCCATCACGTCGTTCCAGAAGGGGATGCCCCCCTTGAAGTGCAGGTCGTTGGCGCCGGAGAGGGGGCCCATGGCCAGGAAGAAGGCGTAGCCGTCCTGGGTGCCGTGGCGGAAGGGGGGCGCCCAGTGTTCCGTGGGGCCCGGACGGGGGCGGCCGAAGTTGGCGATGAAGTTGAACAGGTGGGGCAGCCAGAGGGCGCCGTTGCGGTGGAAATCGTCGCCCGTGAACCAGTCCGCGATGGGAGCCTGGGGGGAAACGGCCTTCATGGCGGGGTGGGCCCCGGCCAGGGCGGCGGCGGCGTAGTAGGCCGGGTAGCTGATGCCCCACTGGCCCACCCTGCCGTTGGAGGGGACGTTCTTCAGGAGCCAGTCGACGGTGTCGCGGGTGTCGGTGGCTTCGTCCACCCCCGCGCCGTCCAGCACCGGCGTCATGTCCACGAAGGTGCCTTCGCTGCGCATGCGTCCGCGCACGTCCTGGTACACGAAGATGAACCCCTCGCGGGCGAAGCGCTCCGAGGGGCCCAGGGTGTCGGGAAACGCCTCGGGGCCATAGGGCCCCGCGCCGTAGGGGGTGCGCTCCATGAGGACCGGCAGCCCGCCCTTGGCGGCCTTGGGGGTGTAGATGGCCGTGAACAGGCGCACTCCGTCCCGCATGGGAACCATCGCCTCGCGCTTGGCGTAGTGGTCCCGGACCCAGGGCACGCCCTGGGCCGGGACCGGCAGGCACGCCAGTGCCAGGAGGGGGAGCCAGGGCCTCATGCCCTGCCCGGCGTCATGCGGCGGGGGCCTTGGACGCTTCGGCGTCCGCAGGGGGCTTGGGGGCTTCGGCGTCCGCCGGGGCCTTGGGGGTTTCGGCCTGGGCCGGTGCCGCATCCTTCGCCTCGAGTTTGGCCTGCGCCCAGATGCCCATCACCGCAGGCAGCGCGGGCGCCTTGGTGGCGGCCGGATCCCAGCTGCGGTCCACCTTGAGGGTGAAGGGGTTGTCCTTCGTGCCCATCCAGCCCGGATCGTCCACGAGGACGTAGACGGTGTTGGCCAGGTCCGCGGGGTTGGTGTACGAGACTTCGGGGTTGCCCGTGCCGATCAGGTTCTGGAGCATGCCCACGCGCATCTGCCCCCACCGGTCCACCATGGCCAGGCGGAACCAGCCTTCATTGGTGTGATGAAGGCGCACGTGCAGCTTCTCCTTGCCGGGAACCACGAAGGCGTAGGCTCTCCAGCCCGCAGGGAGGTAGGACGATCCGACGATCTCCGCGGCATCCCCTCCGAACGTCACCGGGATGTAGCCCCGGCGGGCCATGTAGCGGATTTCCGCGAAGATGTCCCGGGTCTTCCAGTCCGAGTACTCAGGCCACAGTTGCACCTTGGGGGTGGCCGGGGGGACCAGGACCTCCGACGAGGACGGCGGGGTCAGGTTCCTGGGACGGTTTTCATGGACCATGCCCCGGGGGATGCGGTGCGGTTCGTCGGGTCCCTCCAGGTGGACGGGGCCCTTGTGCCGGCGGGATCCGCCTTCGCCCCGGGCGGCACCCGGGGTGGTGTCCCGGGGGGTGTCCCGGTGGGTGTCCCGGGGGGTGTCCCGGGGGGTGTACCGGGGGGTGTCCCGGGCCGCCGCCGGGGGCTGGGAGGGCGTGGACCGGGGCTCGACGCTGCGCCGTTCCGCGCCGGGACCGGATTTCTGGGCGTAGACCGCGGTGCCGGCCAGGGCCAGGGTGAGGAGTGCAAGGGCGGGAAGGGCTGCGGATCGCATGGGGTACTCCCTTGGGAGGAGAACGGCTGCCGCCATTGACAGGTTCTGGGGTAAAAGATCCCCGGAGAGGGACGTCGGTTTACATATCTTGAAGGTATCCTGGAATATTTCCGCAGGGAGACCAAGTGTTCGGGAAAATCCAACATATCCATTTCGTGGGCATCGGCGGCATCGGGATGTCGGGCATCGCCGAGGTGCTCGTGAACCTGGGCTATCAGGTGAGCGGTTCGGACCTGAAGGAGAGCGCGGTCACCCAGCGGCTTTCCGCCCTGGGGGTCCAGGTGGCGGTCGGCCATGATGCGAAATGCATCGAAGGCGCCCAGGTTGTGGTGATTTCCAGCGCCGTGAAGGGCGACAACCCCGAGGTGGTGGCCGCCAGGGCGGCCAAGATCCCCGTGATCCCCCGGGGCGAGATGCTCGCCGAGCTCATGCGCATGAAGTACGGCATCGCCATCGCCGGTTCCCACGGCAAGACCACCACCACCGGCATGGTGGCCCAGGTGCTCAGCCAGGGTGGCATCGACCCCACCATCGTCATCGGAGGCAAGCTGGGGGCCATCGGTAGCAACGCCAAGCTGGGCAAGGGCCCCTTCCTGGTGGCCGAGGCCGACGAGTCCGACGGCAGCTTCCTGCTCCTGTCGCCCACCATCGGCGTGATCACGAACGTGGACCGGGAACACCTGGACCACTACAAGGACCTGCCCGAGATCCTGGACGCCTTCGCGCAGTTCGGGAACAAGGTGCCCTTCTACGGCTCGGTCTTCGTGTGCATGGACGACCCCAACGTCGCGACCCTCCGGCCCCGCCTCAAGCGCCAGGTGCGAACCTACGGCACCAACCCCCAGGTGGACATCCGGGCCCTGGACATCCGCATGGAGGGCTGGAGGGCCCTCTTCCGGGTGCGGGCCTTCGGCGAGGACCTCGGGGAGTTCTCCATCGGCGTCCCCGGACACCACATGGTCCTCAACGCCCTGGCCACCATCGGCGTGGCCCTGGAACTGGGCGTGGAGCGGGAGGTCATCCGCGCCAGCCTGGCCAGCTTCACCGGCGCCGACCGGCGCTTCCAGAAGAAGGGGGAGCGCAACGGCGTGACGGTCATCGACGACTACGGCCACCACCCCACCGAGATCGCCGCGACCCTGGCCGCGGCCCGCAAGGGCTTCCCGGACAAGCGTATCGTGGTGGCCTTCCAGCCCCACCGCTACTCCCGCACCCAGGCCCTCCTGGAGGAATTCGGCCGGGCCTTCTTCGATGCGGACGTGGTGCTGGTCACCGACATCTACGCCGCCAGCGAGCCGCCGATCCCCGGCCTCACCGGGCGCTCGGTGGTTGATGCCATCCTGGCCCACGGCCAGCGGGATGCCAGCTACGTGCCCCGGGTGGACGACCTGGCCCGGGCGCTGGACGAGATCACCCAGCCGGGCGATCTGGTGGTGACCATGGGCGCCGGCACCATCACCACGGCGGGTCCCGCCTTCCTGGCGCTGGCCTGAACGGAAGCGGCCCGCTTCGCAGCGGGCCGCTCTTCAGGCTGGAAGGGCGATCACTTGCCCTTGTAGTCCTTCAGCCACTTGACGTCGATCTCGGCGGCCTTCTTGGCGGCCTTCTGGGCCACGAGCCACTTGCCCATCTCGTTCAGTTCGCCACCCTTCTTGGGGGCGCCCACGTGGCAGGAGGCGCAGTTCTTGACGGAGTCGATGCCCGCGGCCTTGGCGGCGGCGACGTAGGGCATCTTGGCCTGGGCGGGGATCGCGAGGGCCACGACTGCGGCGGCGAGGAAGAGGGTGGATTTACGCATGTTGCCTCCGTTGATGAAGCCGACCCGGGTGCGGGTGGGTGGACCGGATGGACCAGGATAGATGCATTCGAGAGGGGTGCATCCTGATATAAGGTTATCAAGATCGATGCCAATCATCGGGGGATTCCGGAGCGGATCCTCTTAAAATAAAAATATTCATAAAAATTGTTAATGAAAAAAAACTTCCATCGTTCAAAATGGAAGTCATTCCCCTCTGCGCCCCAGCGAAACCTCTGCGTCTCTGCGTTTATTCCTTTTCTTGGTTGATGTTGGACGGGCGTGCAGGCTAGGTCTTGAAAAGAAATGAACGCAGAGGCGCTGAGGGTTCGCTGAGGCGCAGAGGAAAGAACTTCAAAACCGGTATGTTCGGAGGTGCCATGCAGGGCGGACTGCTCCAGTCGCTGAAGAAGATGAAGATGCCCCACACCCTTGTGGTGGTGGAAACCTTGGTGCTGCTGGTTCTGGTGCTTTCCTGGTTGATCCCTTCCGGGGAGTTCACCCGGATCGCGGTGAACGGGCGCATGGTGCCCGATCCTGCCACCTACCACGTGCTCCCCAAGATCTACGTGAGCGCCTCCATGCTCCTGCTGGCGCCCATCAAGGGCTTCCTGGACGGTGGGCTGCTCATCGCCTTCCTCCTGGTGATCGGCGGGGCCTTCAACGTCCTCAACGACACCGGCGCGGTGGAATTCGGCATCAAGAAGCTCACCCGGGCCATCGCGGCCCGGCCCACGCTGGAGTTCCTGCTGATCCCGGTGCTCATGGTGGTCTTTTCCCTGGCCGGGAGCATCTTCGGCATGGCCGAGGAACTGATCCCCTTCGTCGTCATCTTCATTCCCCTGGCCAGGAGCCTGGGCTACGACTCCATCGTGGGCGTGTGCATCCCGTTCCTGGGCGCGGCGGCGGGTTTCGCCGCGGCCTTCTTCAACCCCTTCACGGTGGGCGTGGCCCAGAAGCTGGCGGGGCTGCCGGTGAACTCCGGCCTGGGCTACCGCGTGTTCAGCTGGTTCGTCGGCACCGCGGTCGTCACCACCTACGTCATGCTCTACGCCCGCAGGATCAAGAAGGACCCCACCCGCAGCCCCGTCCACGAACTGGACCTGGCCCGGGGGCCCGTGGACCGCAACCCCGGATCCGTCGAGCCCTGGTCCATCCGCCACGTCCTGGTGCTCCTGATCTTCGCCGGGGCCCTGGTCCTGCTGGTCTACGGCATCATGGCCAAGGGCTGGGACATGGACGCCATGGCGGCGATGTTCCTGGGCATGGGGATCGTCCTGGGCCTGGCCTCGGGCATGGGGGGGAGCCGCATCGCCACCTCCTTCGTGGCCGGCGCCAAGGACATGGTCGGCGTCGTGTTCATCGTGGCCTGCGCCCGGGCCCTCCTGGTCATCGCCCAGGACGCGCGGATCCTGGACACCATGCTCTTCCACAGCAAGAACCTCATGTCCGTGCTGCCCCGGCCCGTCATCCCCCAGACCATGTTCCTCATCCAGGCCGTCATCAACTTCTTCATCCACTCCGGCACGGCCCAGGCCGCGCTGACCATGCCCATCATGGCCCCCCTGGCCGATCTGGTGGGGATCACGCGCCAGACGGCGGTCTTCGCCTTCCAGCTGTGCGAGTTCGTGAACCCCATCCTGCCCACCTCGGCGGTGACCATGGGCGTGCTGGGCGCGGCCAGGATACCCTGGGAGAAGTGGGCGGGATGGTTCCTGCCGCTCCTGGGAATCGTCCTGGTGATGGGTTTCCTGCTGCTGATCCCCCCGGTCCTGTTCCACTGGGGCCCTTTCTGAAGAGACGGCCCATGCGCATCCTGTCCGCCCTTGCCGCCCTGCCGCTGGCGGCCCAGATCACCTACCCGGGCAGGACCTACCGCCCCGAGGTGCCCCGGCCGCGGGTGGGCCGGGTCCATACCCCGGACGCGGCCCTGGCCGATGCCCTGGCGGGCATCGCCTCGGCGAAGGACCGGGTGCGGGCCTACACCTACAACGTGACCGAGGAGGGCAGGCCCCAGGTGCTGCTGGCCATCACCAGCCCGGAGAACCTCGCCAGGCTCGACGCCCTGAAGGCCGACAACGCGCGCCTGGCCGACCCGAGGACCCTCTCCGAGGCCGACGCCAAGGCGCTGGCGGCCCGGAACCCCGCCTTCGTGTGGCTGGGCTATTCCATCCACGGTTCCGAGCCCGCGGGCACGGAGGCCGCCCTGGCGGTGGCCTACCACTTCGCGGCCTGCCAGGATCCCGAGGTCCTCGAGCAGCTGGGGCGGACCGTGCTCCTCCTGGACGTGACTCAGAACCCCGATGGCCGGGCCCGGCACCTCCAGGCCGTGGCCGAAGCGGTGCAGGGCGAGAACCCGCCCGACCCCCAGGACGCGCAGAACCAGGCCCGGTGGCCTTCGGGGCGCTTCAACCACCGCCTCTTCGACCTGAACCGCGACTGGGCCTGGCAGACCCAGGGGGAGAGCCGCGCCAAGGCAGCCCTCTTCCTTTCCTGGAACCCCCAGGTGCTGGCGGACCACCACGAGATGAAGCCCGAGGGCAACTATTTCTTCCCGCCCGGCATGGCCCCGGTGCACCCGGCCCTGCCCGCCGCCTACGGCGGCGCCTGGCAGAAGACCTTCGGCGACGCCCTGGGCCGGGCCTTCGACGCCCAGGGTTTCGCCTACTTCACCCGGGAGGTCTTCGACCTCTTCTACCCCGGCTACGGCGACTCCTGGGGCTGCTTCCAGGGGGCCGTGGGCATGACCTACGAGTGCCCCAGCCCCGGCGGGCTGGCCTACCTGCGCAAGGACGGCGACCTCCTGACCCTGGAGGCCCGGGTGCGCCGGCACTTCGCGGCCAGCCTCGCCACCGTGGCGGTGGCCGCCTCCGGGCGCGAACGGCTCCTGCTGGATTACCAGGCCACGCGCCGCGAGCGGATGCGGGCCCCGGGCGCCTTCCTCCTGGGCCCTGGCGCCGACCCGGGCCGCACCCTGGCCCTGGTGCGCCTCCTGGGGCGCAACGGCATCGAGGTGCTCCGCACCGCCGGGGCCGTGGCCACCTCGGGCCTGGAACCCGTCAACCCCGGCGCCGCGCCGGCCACGCTTCCCCCGGGCAGCTACCTGGTGCCCCTGGACCAGCCCCGGGGCAGCCTGGCCGAGGCCCTCCTGGAACGCAGGGCCGCCTTCGGCGCCAAGCCCAGCTATGACGCCACGGCCTGGAGCCTTCCCCTGGCCTTCAACGTGCCGGCCTGGCGCGCCCCGGTCCGCCCCAGGGTGGCCACGGAGCCCCTGGGGGAGCCCGCCGCCGCCCCGCTGCCCCGGGCGGGCTACGCCTACCTGGTGTCCTCGGGCGCCGAGGGCCGGGAGCAGGTGCTGGAAGGCCTCCTGAAGGACGGCTTCCGGGGGGCCGCCGCCCCCGCGCCCTTCGTGGCGGGCTCCCGCACCTACCCTGCGGGCACCGCCATCTTCACGCTCCTGCGCAACGACGCGGCCCGGCTCGAGGCCCGCGCGAGGGAACTGGCCGCGAAGGCCCCGGGCGTCGTTTCCGCCGTGGACGCCAGCGCCGTGGACGCGGGCCCCGACCTGGGCTCCGTGAAGGCGCTGACGCTGCGGGCGCCGCGCACCGCCCTGGTCATGGACGCCCCCGCCGACCCCACCTCCGTGGGCGCCGTGATGCAGGCGCTCATCGAGGCCGGCATCCCCTTCACCCAGGTGCGCGCCTCCCGGTTGGCCCAGGCCGACCTGCGCCGCTACACCCACCTCATCCTCCCCGACGACGGTGCCCTGGGCGCCAAATGGAACGCCGAGCTGGGGTCCGGGGGCGCCGCCCGGCTCAAGACGTACGCCCAGGACGGAGGGGTGCTGGTGGCCCTGCGCGGCGGCAGCGCCTACGCCGCGCGCGTGGGCGTCAGCGACGCGGGGGTGACCTTTCTCGCCCGCAGGGACGAGGAGGCCCGCCTCAAGGAAAAGGACCCCCGGCGCGAGGCCGTCGCCCCGCCCCTGGCCGAGCGCATCCGGCCCTGGGCCCTGCGGGAGGAGCAGGCCCTCCAGGAGTCCATTCCCGGCGCGATGCTCAAGGCCGACATCGACCCCACCCATCCCCTGGGCTGGGGCCTCAACGCCACCGAGGGCGCCGTGCTGGACTCCAGCGACCCCGTGCTGGGGCTCAGCCCCGGCGGGGAGAACCCCCTGCGTTTCGGCAAGGGCGACCTGAACCTCTCGGGCCTCCTGCCCGCGGCCCTGGAGGCCAAGGTGCGCGACTCCGCCTACGCGCTGCGGGAGCGCAAGGGCAAGGGCGCCGTCATCCTCTTCTCCGGGGATCCCGTGCACCGGGGCTGCGCGCCCCTGACCACCCGGGTCTTCTACAACGCCCTGTTCTTCGGCGCCTACGCGCCCCAGGACGACGAGGACTAGGTATTCTGTAGGGATGGAGAACCGCCGCTTCATCCTCGCCATCACCGGCGCCACCGGCGCGGCCTTCGGCGTGGCGGCGGCGCGGCGCCTCGCGGCCAATGCGCAGGTGGGCCAGGTGACGCTTCTGCTTTCGCCCACCGGGCGCCGCTGCCTGGTGGACGAGTGCGGGCTGCGGGTGGAGGACCTCGTGGCCCTTTCCCCGAAGTTCCGCCACCTGGACGAGCGCAACGTGGGCGCCGACATCGCCAGCGGCAGCCACCGCCAGGACGGCATGGCCATCGTTCCCTGCAGCGCGGGGACCCTGGGGCGGATCGCCTCGGGGGTGAGCGACGGCCTGGTCACCCGCGCCGCCGACGTGTGCCTCAAGGAGCGCCGCCCCGTGGTGCTGTGCCTCCGGGAGACGCCGCTCAACCGCATCCACCTGGAGAACATGCTGCGCGTGCATGACGCCGGGGCCGTGGTGATGCCCATCATGCCGGGGTTCTACCACAAGCCCGCCTCGCTGGACGACCTCTACCAGGCCTTCGCCACCCGGGTGCTGGACCAACTGGGCCTGCCCGAGGCCGACGCCCGCAGGTGGGGCGGCTGATGGGGCCGGAACGGCCCGCGCTGGCCTGCGTCCCGCCCCTGTGGGCCCGGGGCGCCCACCTGCAGACCATCGCGGCCCAGTACCTGCCCAACCCGGACGCGAATCTACCCTGGGAGCGCCTGCGCCTGGACCTGGACGACGGGGACGCCCTGGCGCTGCGGGCCCTGGACGGCACTTCGGGCGTGGCGGTGCTTCTCTTCCACGGCCTGGGCGGGAGCGTTGAAGGGCACTACATGCGCAGGCTCGCGGCCCTGCTCCACGCCCGGGGCCACGCGGTGCTGGCGGCCAACCACCGGGGCGCGGGCGAGGGCGCCGGTCTCGCGCGGCGCACCTACCACAGCGGCGCCACCGCTGACATGGCCGCCGTGCTCCGCCTGGGACGCCGGCGCTTTCCGGGCCAACTGCAGGTGGCCGTTGGGTTCTCCATCAGCGCCAACATCCTCCTGCTCCTGGCCGGGCGGGACCGGCACCTGGACCTGCCCGACCGGGCCATGGCCGTGAATCCTCCCGCCGACCTGGAAGCCTGTTCCCGGCGCCTGGACCGGGGTTTCAACCGGGTCTATGACCAGTACTTCGTCCGGCGCCTGCGCCGGGAGGTGGCCGGGCGCCCGGGGTGCGAGGCCGCCCTCGCCGCCCGGACCCTGCGGGCCTTCGATGCCGCGTACACCGCCCCCCAGGCGGGGTTCCCCTCCCGGGAGGCCTACTACGCCCTCTGCTCCTGCGGCCCCCACCTGGCGGGGATCCAGGTGCCCACGGTGATCCTGAGTTCCCTGGACGACCCCTTCGCCCCCGCCGGGGACCTCCTGGTCCAGCCCCGCTCCCCGGCCGTGCACCTGCACGTGGAGGCCACGGGCGGCCACATGGGCTACGTCACGAGCAACCTGCCGGACCACCGTTGGCTGGACTACGCGGCGGACCACTACCTGCGCGAGCTGTTGCGGATCTGAAAGGAAACGGGCCCCCGAAGGGGCCCGGAACCGGCGTCGCGTGCGCGCTATTTGGCGAAGCGCTTGGACACTTCGGCCCAGTTGATGTTCTCGTTGAAGGCGTTGATGTAGTCGGGGCGCTTGATGCCGTAGTCCACCATGAAGGCGTGCTCCCAGCTGTCCAGCACCAGGAGCAGGTCCTGCTCGATGGGCAGGCCCAGGTGGTGCTCGGCGATGAAGTACGTGTGGAGCTTGCCGTCGCGGCGGTTGCGGGTGAGCAGGGCCCAGCCGGGGCCGGAGAGGGCGGCCGCCTTGAGGTCGGCGACGACCTTGTCCTTGCCGCCGAAGGCGTCCAGGGCCTTCTGGAGTTCGGGGGAGATGGAGCCGTTGGCGCCCAGGTTCTCGAAGTAGAGCTCGTGGAGGAAGGAGCCGTTGAAGGCCACGGCCTCCCGGCGCTTGAGCTCGGTGTACTCATTGAAGGAGTAGTTGGGCTTGGTGTTGTCGGCCTCGGCCAGCTTGGATTCGATCTCGTTCAGCTTGGCGATGTAGCCCTTATAGAGGGTGAAGTGCTGGTCCAACTGGCTGTCGCTGAAGCCTTTGAGGGCGCCACCCTTGAGGTTGTCGTAATTCTTGGGTTCATAAGCCATGAATTCCTCCGAAACATGCGCGAGCGCGTCGTATATATCCTACCAAACAAGTCGAGAAAGAAATAACAAATTACTTAAGAATTGAAACTGGCGGGGGGCTGCCCGAGCCACTGGCCGCCCAGGACGACGGTGGTCACGGGGACGTTGGGGGTCTTCAGCCCCCGGTGGGACATGCAGGTGTGCACCGCCACCAGCTTCACGCCCCAGGCCGCCGGCCTCAGGTGCAGTTCCAGGGCCCGGGCGATCTGGTGGGTGAGGCGCTCCTGCACCTGGAGGCGGTTGGCGTACCCCTGGATGACCCGCACCAGCTTGGAGAGCCCCACCGTGCCGCCTTCGCCGGGGAGGTAGCCGATGGTGGCGAACCCTTCGAAGGGGGCCAGGTGGTGTTCGCAGGTGCTCACGAAGGGCACCCGCTCCAGGATCACGGGGCAGGGGGCCAGATCGCCGGGCAGGGGCTGCAGTTCCTGGGCCGGGTCCTGGCCGTAGCCGTTGAGCCGCTCAGCCCAGAAGTCGGCCACCCGCGCGGGGGTTTCGGCCAGTTCAGGCGAGGCCGGATCCGCCCCGAAGGCCTTGAGGAGCTCCCTGACCGCCGCCGTCGCTCCCGCCGTGTCGAACGCCATGGACACCTCCGGTGTCCAGGGTGCCACCAATCACGCCAGGAGGGTGAAGGTGTTGTTCAGGGCCGCCACCTGGGCGGCCGCGGAAGCCTGGAGCAGGTAGGCCTGGCTGGTGGAGGTGCCGGCACCGGAGGCGTCGTCGGCCGCGGCGGCGCTGGCGGAGGCCTGGGACCGGGCCTCGGACGTGAGGTTCCCCGAACCGTAGGCCTTCCGGGCCTGGGCCGCCAGGAGGGCCAGGTCGGGGCCGCCGGAGGTGGCCGCCGTGAACCCCGCGAGGCCCGGGGTGCTGTCCCCGAACAGCTCGGACAGGTAGGAGGAACCGGTGGAGCTGGAGAGGCCCGAGACGAGCTGGGAGGTGCTGAGGCCCAGGAGCCCGGTGGCGGTGGAGGCGCCATCGGCCGTTCCGGCGGCCTGGAGGGCCTTGCCCTGGGTGTAGATGGCGGAGACCAGGGGGGCGTTGTTGGCCTGGCTCACCAGGGCCGAAAGGGGGTCGGCGCCGGAGGTTCCCTTGCTGTTGGAATAGGCCTGGGCGAGGACCTGGAACACCGCGTTGGCCCGGCCCGACGTGGCCAGGGTCGACTGGTAGCTGTAGGCGCCTAGCGCGGAGGTCACATCGGGAGTCATGGTCCACCTGGTCTGCTTATCGGCAGGCGGAGGCCGTTCCTGTAGCCCAAATCCGGCCTTTCTTGTGGGATCATCGGAGCCTGGAGAGCTCCATGCCCGAAGCCAAAGTGACGTACGCCGCCTCCGGCGTGGACATCAATCGCCAGGACGACGCCCTGGCTCGGATCAAGCCCCTGGTGAAGGCCACCCGGACCCCCGGGGTGCGCAGCGACCTGGGCCTCTTCGGGGGCCTCTACTCCGCGAAGTTCGAGGAGGGGGACCCCATCCTGGTCAGCTCCATGGACGGGGTGGGCACCAAGATGAAGGTGGCGCGCCTGGCGGGCACCTGGGACACCGTGGGCGCCGACCTGGTCAACCACTGCATCAACGACATCCTCGTGCAGGGCGCGCGGCCCCTCTTCTTCCTGGACTACGTGGCCGCCCAGCGCCTGGAGCCCGAGGTCATCGAGAAGATCGTGGGCGGCATGGCCGCGGCCTGCTCCCAGGGGGGGCTCGCCCTCATCGGCGGCGAGATGGCCGAGATGCCCGGCGTCTACGCCGAGGGCGAGGTGGACGTGGCCGGCACCATCGTCGGCGTGGTGGACGAGCCCCTGCTCCTGCCGCGCCTTTCCGCCATGGCCGCCGGGGACGTGCTCATCGGCCTCCGCTCCTCGGGGCTGCACACCAACGGCTACTCCCTGGCCCGGAAGGTGTGCTTCGAGGTGGCCGGACTCCAGGTCACGGACCTCCTGCCCGGCACGGACCGCACCGTGGGCGAGGCCCTCCTGGCCGTGCACCGCAGCTACCTCCGGCCCGTGCTGCCCCTGGTGCGCTCCCAGCGGCTCAAGGGCATGGCCCATATCACGGGCGGGGGTCTCACGGACAACCTTCCCCGCGTCCTCCCGTCCCACCTGGACGCGGCCATCGACACCTCCAGCTGGGAGATCCCGGCCCTGTTCCGGTTCCTCATGGACCGCGCGGGCCTGCCCCTGGAGGATGCCCGGCGGTCCTTCAACCTGGGCGTGGGCATGGTGCTCATCGCGTCCGCGGAAGAGGCCGCCGGGGTGCTCGAGGACCTGCGCGGCGCCGGGGAGGACCCCTGGGTGCTGGGCGAACTGGCGGCGGGAACCGGGAAGGTGACCTATCGCTGAAGCCGACCTCAAGCCCAGCGCCAAGCCCCGGGTGGACTCCCTGGACATCTTCCGGGGGCTCATGGCCTTCGCGGTGGCCATCTACCACTTCGCCAACTGGTACCCGGTGTTTTCCGCGGGCCAGTTCGCCGCGTACACCACCAAGAAGATCGGCGCCTACGGCGTGGAAGGCTTCTTCATCATCAGCGGGTTCTGCTTCTTCTACCTGTACGGCGCCGGCACCCTCTCCCCCGCGGGCCTGCGGGACTTCCACCTGAAGCGGTTCTTCCGCATCGCGCCGCTCTACTACCTGGCCGTGGCCGCCAACCTGGTTTTCGGCCTCCAGGCCGGGCCCCAGCACACCCTGCGCATGGTGGCCGAGAACGGCTCCTTCACCTTCGGCCTCATCCACCCCAACCACTCCCTGGTCACCGGGGGCTGGTCCATCGGCCTGGAGTACGTCTTCTACCTGGCCTTCCCCCTCTTGGCCTGGGCCGCCGCGCGGTGGAAGCCCTTCCTGGCCGTGGCCACCCTGGCCCTCCTGGCCCTATCGGCGCCCTGGACCTTCACCTGGGTTCCCCAGGCCTCCTACGCGGGCGACATGAAGTTCCACACCTACGTCCACGTGGCCAACCACGCCTTCCTCTTCCTCATGGGAGGGCTCATCGCCCAGGCCCGCCAGGCCTGGAAGGTCCGCCTCTCCACCCCGGTGTTCCTGGCGCTGTGCCTGGCCCTGGTCCTGGCCTTCACCCTGAAGCACCGCAACTTCTACGACGACTTCGAGATCATGGTGGGCTGGCCCCGCTACTACTTCTGCCTGGTGTGCATGGCGGGCGTGGCCGCGTTCGCCTTCTACGACTTCCCGGATTCCCCCGTGAAGACGGTGGGGAAGTTCCTGGGCGAGGTGAGCTATTCGGTGTACCTCCTCCATCCCCTCGTCCAGGAGGGCATGGTCCACGCGGTGCCGGGGGGCCTGGGGCCGTGGACGGGCTTCCTCCTGGGGCTGGGGCTGAGCCTCGGGCTTTCGGCCCTGACCTTCCGCTTTATCGAGAAGCCGATGATGGGGATGGGAAAGAGGCTGTGCGGGAGGGTGCCGGCGCTTTAGGGTGGCTGAACCTTCACGGAAAGGGTGTTTCGGAAGCTTTGGGTTAAAAAACCAGTACGCCGAGCACGCCGAGGCGCAGAGTTGCGCAGAGGTGGCTTCGCACGTGGAGACGCCGACCCATGCCGCCCAGGCCCTGACCGCTGTCGCGGTCCGCGTCGCTGCCACGACGCGCGGCAGGGGGCGCTGGCCCTTCCACATGCAAGCCTGTGGCGGGCCAGCGCCCCCTGCCTTTGACGGGCCTGGGCTAGATGGTGTGGGTTTCGAGGGGTTTCGGGCTGGACCTCGTTCGTCTCTGCCACAACGTGTCGGAGCGTGTGGTGTTCCGGTCGATGCGGATCGATGCCCCACGGTTCCGGTCGCCAAGGAACCACGACGCTGGTTCCCATCCCGATTGATGAGCCCAGGCCCGTCCAAGGCAGGGAGCGCAGGTCCTTCCGCAGGCTTGCATGCGGATGGACCTGCGCGCCCTGCCGCGCGTCGCCTGCGACGCGGCCCGCGTCAGCGGGCAGGGCCTGGGCGGCATGGGTCGGCGCCAAGGATGCGAAGCCACCTCTGCGCAACTCTGCGCCTCGGCGTGCTCGGCGTACGGGTTTTTTCCTCGAACCCGCCTCCACCCTGCCCTTGGCCGATTCCCGGCCCATGTCGCAAAACGAACCGCCCCTACCCCTCCAGATTCGGGTTCAGCCCCAGCACCCCGGGATCCAACCCCCGGCGAAGCTCCCGGGCGTGGGCCAGGAGGAAGGTGTCCCGGGAGCCGGAAAGGTCGCCCAGGGCCCCGGTGAGGAGCAGGGCGGCGGCTTCCACGCGCTCCGCCTTCTCCCGGGCGGTGGCGGCCTTCGCGAGGCCTTCCAGTTCGTCTTTCAGCGCGGGGTCCGGCAGCGCCCGGAACATCCATTTGGAGAAGGGGCGGTAGCGCCGGGCCAGGAGGAACGCGGCGCCCATGGCGTGGCGCAGGAAGGCGGCCTGGGCGAGCGCGGCCGCCACCGCATCGTTCCGGCGCAGGGCCCGCGGCAGGTTGTACTGCCCGGCCTGGGCGGCGGCTTCCAGGGCCGCGGCGAGCTTGTGGCGGCGGACGGGTTCGGGGTAGTGGTCCAGGAGGCGCTGGCGGTGGGCGGTGAAGGTGCCGGGGTCGTCCGCGAAGACCTCGCCGTTGGTGCACGCGGCCAAGGCGTGCTCGGGGATGGCCAGCCACTCGGCGGCGGATTCCGGGGGGCGCTCCAGGCCCGTGAAGCGCCGGTAGAAGGCTGTCGTAACGAGGACGCCGGTGCGGCCCGGGGTGGTGCGCACGGGGAACCCCTCGAAGACCGCCGGGAGCTCGTCCAGGATGGCCCGGAAGGGGGCCGGGGATTCCCCCGGCTGGATCCACAGGCACACCGCCGGTCCCCAGTCGTGGTCCCTGGAAACCTCGTCGTCGAAGCCGAAGCAGTCCGAGCCCTCTCCCACGAGGCCCGCCGCCGCCCGGAGCCCGCCCAGGCGCGGCGCCACTTCCTGCTCGAACAGGCGCCGGGCGAGGCCCAGGCCTACTGGCAGCATTTGAATCTGCGCATGCGGGCCTGCGCCTCGCTGGCTTCGATGTCCTTGAATCCCATGCGCTGGAAGAGGTTGGTGTAGCGCTCCTCCACGAGGTTGCGGCCCGCCGCCAGGGCCGCGAGGGTGAAGGCATGGTAGGCGGCGAGGGTCGCGTCGGAATAGGTCTCGAGATCGGCCGCCAGGTAGGTGCCGAAGGCGTCGCCGCGGCCCGTGAACGTCAGGGGATAGCGCCGGTTCACGGCGAGCATCCATTCCCCTTCGGCCGCCACCACCTCGCCGATGAGCGGCGTCTCCTTGAGGGGCGGGATCTGGCCGGCCATGCGGGCGTACTTCTCCGTCATGAGGTTCCGGCCCCGGGCCGCGGCCTCCACCAGCTGGGCCTCCATGGGGTCCAGGACCTCCGGCGGAAGCACCGAGTGGCTCATCCACCGCATGAGCCGGAAGGTGCCTTCCTCCTCCTGGCAGGCGGCCGGTTCGCTGGCCTTGACGCCGTGGAACATGGGCCATTCCAGGTCGACGATGCGCTGGATCTGGGCTTCGGTGGCGAGGGTGGGGGATTTCATGGGGTTGTCCTTTCCGTGAGGATCTGTGCCAGGCGATCGGCATAGCTGGGGGCCAGGTTCCGGAGCAGGGCTTCCTGCCGCCGGGTCTCCCCGGGGTCGCCGGCGGCCAAAGCCAGCACCCCGAGGTGGAAGTGGGGGGGAGGGAAGGTGGGGTCCCGCTCGATGGCCTGGCGAAGCGCGCCCATGCCCTCGGCGGGCCTGCCCGCCATGCCCAGGGCCAGGCCCAGGCCCCACAGGGCCGGCACATGGCCGGGATCCCGTTCCAGGGCGGCGCGGTACGCCGCCAGGGCCTCCTCCAGCCGGTCCATGGAGCGCAGGGTGGTGCCAAGGTAGGCCCGCACCGTGGCCGAATGCGGGAGCCGGCGCGCGGCCTCCTCCAGGGTCGCCAGGCAGGCCGGCATGTCCTTGAGCTGGCCCTGGGCCATGGCCAGCTTGATCAGGGCGTCCTCCCCGGGGACGAGGTCGGCGGAACGGCGAAGGGCCTCGGCGGCCTCCCGGAAACGTTCCAGGCGGAACAGGACGATGCCGTGGAAATAGTGCGCCTGGGCGTCCCCGGGATAGGCCCGGACCGTGTCCGCGAAGAAGGCGAGGGCCCCCTCGCGGTCGCCCGCATTGAAGCGCCGCATGCCTTCGGCATGGCGCGGGGGCGGCGGCGGATTTTCGGTCTGGGGCATGCTTCTCCCTTGCCGGAACAGGGACCATTCTGGTCACGGAATGGTTTCATTGCACGAAATTCGAGTGTAATAATTGCTGACACGTGCGTCAGCAATGGATACATCTGGAGGCTTCCGGCGCCCTTGATCGACAATAAGCTTTTTGTTTTCAATTCAAAACCGTGAAATTTCCGGGTTGTCACCTTTCGCGATTTTCAAGAATGGGACCTGCGAGCGTTCGTATTTCGTTACACATTTCCCCGGTTGGGAGGGCGACCCATCGGAATTCATTTCAGCGCGATTACTAAATCCAATTAAATCAAAAATTAACAAATAAAAAGCAAGGTTGGCATCGCCCTTGCAAAAACGGGGAGTCCCACGCCCATGTCCTTCCGGCCGAATCGCCGGCCCATCTCCCATCCCCCAATATGGAGGCATCTGATGCCCAAGAAACTCAAAGAGGTGCTGGTCGAAGCCGGCATTCCCATGGACTTCGAGTCGGGCGGCCATTCCCCGGCGAACCTCACGGACCGCGAGATCGTCAGGGAGCCCCACGCCCGCGTGAAGGCGCTCAAGGACATCTTCATGCAGACGTTGTCCTCGGCCAACAACGAGTTCCCCTACTGGTATTCCCGGGAGTACTTCGCCCTGGATTCCGAGATTCCCGTCATCCGCCGCGCCCAGGCCCTGAAGGTCGCCTTCAGCCACCTGACCCCGGTGATCTACCCCGGCGAGCTGCTGGTCATGCACAAGGCCCCCTTCTTCCGCGGGTCCTTCCCCATGCCCTGGCTGTCCGAAGGCTACTACATGGCCAAGGAGGACGAGCTCTACCAGGACGCCCTCAAGCGCGGTTCGGCTTCGGCCGACGAGCACTCCAAGTTCGGCACGGGCGGCGGCAACGTCACCAAGAGCTTCGGCAAGGTGGTTTCCCTGGCCGGCAAGTTCGGCATGCGCCAGGAAGAGGTTCCCGGCCTCCTGAACCTGGCCAAGAAGTGGGTCGGCAAGTCCGTGGACGACCTGGGCCACAAGTACGAGCAGATGGTCCCCGACTACGAAGTGAAGGAAGCCCTCATGCGGAACGTGTTCTGCATGTTCGATTCCGGCTACACCCTGCCCCAGGGCCGGGAAGTCATCAACTACTACTACCCCCTTGAATACGGCATCGACGGCCTGCTGGAGATCGCCCGGGAGCTCAAGGACAAGGTGGCCGGCCGCGCCGATGGCGACGGCATCAAGGGCACCAACCGACTGTTCAACTACGAGGCGATCATCCTGGTCCTGGAAGGCATCAGCACCTGGATCAGCAACTACGCCAAGGAAGCCCGCCGTCTGGAAGGCCTGGAGAAGGACGCCGTCCAGAAGCGCGAATACAGCCAGATCGCCGAACGCCTGGAGTACCTGGCCCACGGCAAGCCCCGCGACTTCCGCGACGCCATCCAGATGATCCTCACCTTCCACCTGGCCGTGCTCAACGAAGACGCCATCTCCGGCATGTCCCCCGGACGCATCGGGCAGGTGCTCTACCCCTACTTCGAGCAGGACATCGCCTCCGGCCGCATCTCCGAGGACGAGGTCATGGAGCTCCTGGAGCTCTACCGCCTTTCCATCTCCTCCATCGACTGCTTCGCCTCCGCGGGCGTCGTGGGTGGCGTGCTCTCGGGCAACACCTTCAACACCGTCAGCATCGGCGGCCTCACCAAGGACGGCAAGCACGCCTGCAACCGCCTGGAATACCTGCTGCTGGAAGCCGGCCTCACCAACGCGATGCCCCAGCCCACCCTGGCCCTGCTCTACGACGAGAAGCTCCCCGAGGACTTCCTCCTGCTGGCCATGGAGACCATCAAGAGCGGCGTCGGCTATCCCGCGTTCATGAACAACCAGAGCGGCATGACCTTCATGATGAACCAGTACGGACCCGAGGGCATGACGCCTGAGGAAGCCCGCGCCTGGGCCATCGGCGGCTGCCTGGAGTCCTCCGCCTGCTGCTGGAAGCCCCTGCACCTGAACGGCAAGGAATACTTCATCCCCGGCGGCGCCGGCCAGCCCACCTCCGTCGGCGTGCACTTCCTGGCCCTGCCCAAGATCCTGGAAGCCGTCCTCTGGAACGGCGTGGATCAGCGCACCGGCCAGAAGGTCTTCGAGCCCCACAACCGCACGTTCAACACCTACGAAGAGCTCTGGGACCAGTTCAAGCTCTACTGGCAGAAGGCCGTGGACATCCTGGCCCTTACCAACAACATCCAGCACGACGTCTGGCGCAAGAACAACATGGCGGTCATCAACTCGCTCATGAAGCCGGACTGCCTGGACACCGGCCACCTCATCGACGAGAAGGGCTACCGCTACAACGCCACCTACAACGTCGAGAGCGCCGGCACCATCACCGCCGTCAACTCCCTGGCGGCCATCAAGAAGCTGGTCTACGTGGACAAGACCGTCACCCTCGAGGACCTCAAGAAGGCCGTCAAGGACAACTTCGGCTTCAAGACCGCCAAGGAAGTGAACTCCTTCTCCCTGTCCGACCAGGAGAAGCGCGAGGACGGCCCCAGCGCCTGGGACAAGCTGCACTTCATGTGCCTGCAGGCCCCCAAGTATGGCAACGACGAAGCCTTCGCCGACCAGATCCTGCTCGAGTGGGAAGAGTTCTTCTGCCCCGACTGCTCGAACTACGAGTCGCTCTTCGCCCACAAGATGTATCCCTGCCAGATCTCCGTGTCCACCCACGGCGCCATGGGCTCGGCCACCATCGCCTCCATGGACGGGCGCCTCGCCGGCACGACCTTCGCCGACGCCTCCCTCTCCGCCTTCCCCGGCACCGACCGCAACGGCGTCTATGCCCTGTTGAACTCCGCGGCCATCTGGGACCACACCCAGAGCCAGAACTCCCAGCTCAACATCAAGGTCCACCCCAGCGCCATCCAGGGCCCCAGCGGCTCCCGCAAGCTCCTGGACCTCTGCCAGGCGTACATGCGCAAGGGCGGCTTCCACATCCAGTTCAACGTCGTGGATACCAAGGTGCTCAAGGACGCCCAGGAGAACCCCCAGAACTACCGCGACCTGATGGTGCGCGTGGCCGGCTTCACCCAGTACTGGGTCGAGATCGGCAAGCCCGTCCAGGATGAACTCATCGCCCGCACCGAATACGAAGGGATCTGACCATGACCGTGAAACTCAACCACCGCGACTGCCAGAACTTCGCCGCCATCGACGTGTCGAAGGGCATCTGCCACCTGACCAAGAACATCGTCCTGAGCGACACCGAGCAGTGCCCCGACTGCGCCCCCCTGCGCAAGTGCTCGGGTTGCAAGCAGTTCGCCGCCACCAAGGACGCCATCGAGATGGGCGTGTGCAACGCCTCCAGGAACGACCCCAAGTTCTTCGCGTATCCTGACATGGTCGCCACGACCTGCGAGATGTACCAGGGCCGCTGACCCCGGGCGCCCCTCCGCTGCCTTCCTGGCCACCCGCGGCAACCCCGCGGGCGCCGGGAAGGTTTGCGGAAGGGGGAAAATCTGACACCAATTGCGTCACAGATGGGAGCCATTCTCATGGAAGACAGAAACGCGAAATTCTACGGCTGGTCGGTGGTCTTCGCATCCTGGCTGGCGGTGTTCTGCCTGTTCGGGTACCGCGCCACCTTCGCCATCCTCAAGGGACCCATGGCCGTCACCCTGGGCTGGACCACCGCTGAAGTGACCCTGGGCTACTCGCTCATGATGGTCGTGTACGCCGTGGCCGCCTACTTCAGCGGCATGATCCTGGACAAGTGGGGCACCAAGCCCGTGTATGCCGTGGCCGCCGTGTTCGGCGCCCTGGGCTTCGTCCTCACCGCCCGCATCGATTCCCACCTGGCCTACCTCTTCTCCTTCGGCCTCCTGGGCGGCATCGCCACGGGCATGCTGTGGGTCACTTCCACCGTCTCGGTGCGCAAGTGGTACATCGGCAAGTCCTACGCCACGATGTGGGGATTCGCCTTCGCCGGCGGCCCCATGGCCCAGTTCGTGCTGGCCCAGGTGGTCAAGCCGACCCTTTCCGCCAGCCAGGCCAAGCTCGACGGCGCCATCCGGCCCCTGGTCGAGGGCGGCGCCGCCATGGCCCCCAAGCAGCTGGCCCTGGCCGTCGCGGCCAAGCTCAAGGATCCCTCCGTCCTGGCCCTGCCCGACGTGAAGAGCGCCCTCCAGGGCCTCGAGCACGCCTGGCGCTACCAGATGACGATCCTGGGCGTCATCGTCCTGATCGCCCTGGTGGTGGCCGTCCTCGTGGCCAAGCAGTCCCCGGAGCGCTACGGCCTCAAGCCCTTCGGCGCCATCCCCGCCGCCCCCGGCACCGCCGCGGTGGCCGAGGTGGACTGGAGCGTCGGCGAAGCCTTCTCCAAGTACGCCATCTGGGGCGGCATCCTCACCTTCCTCACCAGCATGATGGGCGAGTTCCTCATCTGGACCCAGGTGGTGAGCTACTGGACCCAGGACGTGGGCTACAACCTCAAGAAGGCCACCAACATCTACGCCCTCATCGGGCTGGTGGGCATCTTCTCCATGCCCATCATGGGCAAGGTGGCCGACATGGTCGTCCAGAAGGTGGGCATCGAGGCCAAGGGCCGCAAGATCATGCTCCTCGTCGGCCCCGCCACGGGCGTCATCGCCTGCCTCCTGCTGCTGGCGAGCCCCTCGGGCGACATCTTCGCCTACATCGCCTGCGTCATCTTCGCCATCTACTGGGCCATCGTTCCCGGCGGTGTGGTGGGCTACACCGGCGCCATCTACGGCCGCAAGACCCTGGGCAAGATCTGGGGCCTGGCCACGATGATCGTCATGGGCATCGGGCCCTTCCTGGGCTCGTACGTGGGCGGCTGGCTGAAGGATTTCTCCGGCAAGTACACGTATTCCATCTGGTTCGCGCTCTGCGCCTTCGCGGTCTCCATCCTGCTGGCCTCCACCCTGCCGCTGAAGGCCGAGTACCCCAAGGCGGCCCCGTCCAGGCTGCCCCTGGAACCAGAATTCAACAAATAGCCGCGTAGGAGGCAAGGTGAACATCCAGAACGACCCGTCCACGCCCAAAGGGCTCATCTTCGACATCCAGGCCCATTCGGTGCACGACGGCCCCGGGACGAGGACGACCGTGTTCCTCAATGGATGCCCCTTCGCCTGCGAGTGGTGCTGCAATCCCGAAGGACTCCACAAGAAGGCCGTGGTCATGCACCGCGAACAGCGGTGCGCCCACTGCGGCCAGTGCATGCAGGCCTGCCCCAGGGGAGCCATCTCCCTTGGGGCCGACGGCCTCGAGGTCTTCGACCGCACCCTGTGCGAGACCTGCACCACCTACGAATGCGTGAGCACCTGCTACCACGAAGGCAACGTGCTCAGCGGAAAGCTCTACACCGTCGAACAGATCATCGCCATCGCCCAGCGGGACCGCCACTACTGGGGTTCGGGCGGCGGCATGACCTTCTCCGGAGGCGAGCCGCTTCTCCAGCGGAACTTCATGCTGCCCCTGCTCAAGCGCTGCCGGGAGATCCGCATCAATACCTGCATCGAGACCACCGCCAGCCTGCCCTCGGACTACTTCATGGAAGCCGCGTCCATGCTGAACTGGATCTTCGTGGACATCAAGAACATGGACCCCGTCGCCCACAAGGCGAAGACGGGCGCGGACAACGCGCTCACCCTGAAGAACCTGAAGCTGCTGGGCGAATCGGACCTGGACTGCTTCGTGGTGGTCCGCATCCCCGTGATCCCGGGATGGAACGACTCCGAGGAGAACATCCGCGCCACGGCGCGGTACGTCAAGGCGTGCGGCCTGGAGGTCATCAACCTCCTCCCCTTCCACCGGCTCAGCGAATCCAAGTGGCGCCAGGTGGGACGGGAGTACGCCTTCAAGGACATGCCCGGAATGACCCGCGAAGAGCTGGCGCCCCACGCCCAGTGGGTCAGGGAAGAGGGCATCACCTGCTACACCGGCTGGGAAACCCCCTTCTGAACCCCGCCCCGAACCCATTGGAGTGAACATGCGATTGTCATGCAGGTCTCTTGTGTCCGCGCTTGCGGCCACGCTCGCGCTGTCGGCCCAGGCGCCCAACACCCTCGACCTGGGCTTCGAGGAGCGCGTGCGCTCCGAGGCCTGGAACAACATCACCGACCACAGCGACAAGATCAACGACGGCCACCTCCACTACCGCATGCGAACCCGCCTCTGGGCCCAGTACAACCTGGGCAAGGACCTGGAGCTGGCCGCCGGCATCGCCCAGGAGAACCGCAAGGTGGTGCGTCCCGACGCGGCGTACAACGGGCGGCAGATCTTCTTCGAGACCCTCTCGGTCAACTGGCGCTTCCTTCCGGGCTGGTCCGTGAAGGTCGGCCGGCAGGACATCATGCGCGGCGAAGGCTTCGTCTTCATGGACGGCAGCGCCCTGGACGGTTCCCGGTGCGCCTACATGAACGCCATCGACCTCACCCGCAGCCTGGGCACCGCCTCGAAGCTGGAATTCATCGCCATCTCCAATCCCCGCCAGGACAAGTACCTGCCCCGGCTCAACGATCCCGGTGACCCCAACCTGGTGCAGCGGCTCACGGAGTGGGACGAGCAGGCCCTGGCCCTCTACTACACGGGCAAGGAGATCAAGGACACGCAGATCGACGCCTACGCCGTGTACAAGACCGAGACCAACGACTACCGGGCCAGGACCAACGCCATGTTCCAGCCCGACCGGCACCTGGGCACCGTGGGCGGCCGCGTGGACCGCGCCTTCGGGGGAGGCTGGTCCGCCAATGCCGAGCTGGCCTACCAGTTCGGGACCCAGGCCGCCAACCCCATCCAGCACATGGGGTCCAAGGACATCGGCGCCTACGGCGGCTACGCCCGGGTGAAGAAGGCCTTCGAGGCCTCCTGGAAGCCCCGCGTCTCGGTGGGCTACACCGTGCTTTCCGGCACCGATCCCCACTCGGACAAGATCGGGGGCTGGGATCCGCTCTTCAGCCGCTGGCCCAAGTGGAGCGAGCTCTACATCTATTCCCAGCCCGCCGAGAAGGGCGTGGGCTACTGGACCAACACCGGGATGTTCGAGGCCGAGGTGCGCGTGACGCCCGTGCGGAACTTCGACCTGCGGGCCACCTACTACAAGATGTCCGCCATGGAGGCCCCGGCGGCCGTGGCCGGCCAGTTCGGATCGGGCAAGGACCGCGGCGGCCTCGCCCAGGTTCGGGCCGACTACAAGCTCAACGACAGCTTCAAGGGGCACGTGCTGTACGAGCGCCTCACCCCGGGCAGCTTCTACGGTGCCCAGGACCCCGGGTATTTCTTCCGGATGGAAGTGACGTACACGTTCAAGACGCGGATCTGAGCATGGTGCCAGCCACGGGGAGGTGTTCCTTGATGGGGGAGCGGATGCCTGGGATAATTCATCCCATGTCTGTCCACTCCCCCCATGGGAAAGCGGCGTGCTTTCCGATGGTGTCAAGCGATTGCGCCGTGGACGAGGCCGTCGAGCTGCTCCTGGTCAACGGCCGAACTTCGGTGGCGGTGGCCGGAAGCGACGGCGAGCCCTGCGGCACCTTCGACCTGATGGGCCACCTTTCCCGCGTGCGCAACGGCGGGAGCTGGGCGCCGGGCGAGACCGTGGGCGAGCACCTGGAGGTCCCCGGCGGGGACGTCCCCCCCTCCCCGGACGGCCTCTGGCGCGAGATGCTCCACGCGATGCTCGCGGGCGTCGAGAAGCCCATGGTGGCCCTCACGGACGGCGCGGAGCGGGTGCTGTTCGCCAACGCCTCCCTGCGCGCGGCCTTCCCGGGCCTCTTCCCGGCGGCCAGCGTGGGTGTCGGGGACCTTCTGCCCGGCCACCCCGTGGGCCCGGACGAGGACCGGGGGCCCGTGTCCTTCTGGTTCGTGCAGAACCGCCAGCGCGCCTTCATGGTCCTGCGCGTGCGGCCCGGCGTCGCGGGCATCGGGGCCCTGGTGCTCTTCGAGCTCACCGCCCAGCTGGGCCAGGGGTACCGGGAGGCGCTGGACGAGGTGGACGTCCTCAAGCGGGTGCTGGACACCGTGGAGGGCCTGCAGGTGGTCGACTCCCGGGGGATCATCACCCTGGTGAACGAGAGCTTCCTGAAGATCCACCACCTGACCCGGGAGCAGTCCGAAGGCCACCCGGTGACCGAGGTCATCGACAACACGCGCATGCACATCGTCGCCCAGACCGGCGTGCCCGAAGTGGACGAGATCCAGACCATCAACGGCCACGAGTACGTGGTGAGCCGCATTCCCATCTTCAAGGACGGGAAGTGCCTGGGGGCCGTGGGCAAGATCGTGTTCCAGGACTTCCAGGAGATCCAGCGCCTGGCCCTCAAGGCCAAGCGGCTCCAGATGGAACTGGAGGCCCTGCGCAAGAGCAAGGGCAAGTCCCACTCCGACACCCGGTTCGCCTTCGAGGACATCGTGGCGACCTGCGAGTCCAGCCTGCTGGCCAAGGAACGCGCCATGATGGGCGCTCCCACCGCCTCCACCATCCTCCTCCTGGGCGAGAGCGGGGTGGGGAAGGAGGTGTACGCCCACGCCATCCACAACCTCAGCCCGAGGTACAACCGTCCCTTCGTGCGGGTCAACTGCTCGGCCATCACCGAGACCCTGATCGAGAGTGAGCTCTTCGGGTACGAGGACGGCGCCTTCACGGGCGCCCGGAAGGGTGGCAGGGCCGGCAAGTTCGAGCTGGCCGACACCGGCACGATCTTCCTGGACGAGATCGGCGACATGCCGCTTTCCGCCCAGGCCAGGCTGCTGCGGGTGCTCCAGGAGCGGGAGATCGACAGGGTGGGGGGCGAAGGCACCATGCCCGTTGACATCCGCGTCATCGCCGCCACCAACCAGGACCTGTGGGCCATGGTGGAGCAGAAGAAGTTCCGCCGCGACCTCTTCTTCCGGCTCAACGTCATCCCCATCATCATCCCGCCGCTGCGGGACCGCCCCGGCGACGTGAAGGCCCTGGCCAGGCTCTTCTGGGCCGACCTGCAGAAGACCCACGGCATCACCAACAAGTTCCTCACCGAAGGGGCCAAGCACCTGCTCCAGGACTACCCGTGGCCCGGCAACATCCGGGAGCTGCACAACGTCCTCGAGCGCACCTTCACCATCGTGCGGGACAACCTCATCAGCGAAGACCAGGTGCGCATGATCCTCCAGGGCGTCGGCTCCGGCACGGGCCAGGTCTGCGAGAACGAAGAATGCACCATGGACGAAGTGGTGGAGAAGGCCGAGCGCCGCGCCATCGGTTTCGCCCTGGCCCGCACCAACAACAACAAGGCCCAGGCCGCCAAGCTCCTGGGCATCTCCCGGCCGCTCCTCTACCGGAAGATGCACCAGTACGACATTTCCTGAACCTTCAAATTCGGAGTTAACCGTGTACGCCTTCCTGGACGGCCTTCGGCTTCGTTCCAAATTCATTCTGATCCTGGCCACCCAGGCCGTCCTTCTGGTCTCGGTGGCCGCGCTGGCATGGCGCAGCCTGGCCCAGCTCCACGGGAGCCAGGTGGTCCTTTCCGACAGCCTGGAGAAGTCCTCCCGCATCACGGTGGCCATCGGCGACGCCAACCGCCTCCGGGTCCTCCACGTGGCCATGCTGGGAGCCGCGAGGTTCCCCGATCACACCCAGAAGCTGGAGGGGATGGCGGAAAAGGTGGACGTCCGCTTCGTCAAGGAGCTGGCGGACCTGGAGGCTCAGGCCTGGGACCCCGCGGATCAGGCCAAGGTGCGCCGCCTCGTGGGCCTCCTCGAGGCCTACCGCAGCGGGTTCGCCGGGGCCTTCGCGGAGGCCCGCCGGGACCTTTCCCGCCTGCCGGCGCTCATGGACATCGGTTCGGCCGAACTGGCCGAGGCCCGCGCCCAGCTGGAGACGCTGCAGGAGGACCAGCGGCGCAAGGCCCAGGACATCGTGGTGCGCGACTCCGCCTACGCCTCGACCCAGAAGACCATCGTGGCCGGAGCCGTGGTCCTGGCCCTGGCCCTGGGGATCCTCATCACCCTGACCATGAGCCGGCGCGTGGAGGGGGCCGCCCGGGACATCGGCGAGGCCATGGACGCCCTCCGGGGCGGCGACCTCACCCGGGTCCCGCGGGCCCAGGGCAAGGACGAGCTGGCCTTCATCTCGCGGAGCCTGGGCGAAGCGGTGCGGCAGCTGCGGGATGACCTGCAGGCCATCGCGGTCATCACCGAGCACACCGCCTCCGGCGCCCTGGAGCTCTCCACGACGGCCACCCAGCTGGCCTCGGCCACCACGGAGATCAGCCAGGGGGCGGAACGCCAGCGGGAGGAGGTGGGCCAGTCCACCTCCGCCGTGCGCGCCCTGGCGGCCTCCCTGCAGGAGGTCCAGGGCGTGGCCCTTTCCGCCAGCACCCTGGCTTCCACCTCCCTGCAGGCCAGCGCCCGCGGGCTGGGCGAGGTGGAGGCGTCGGTGGAGGCCATGAAGGGGATCCTGGACAGCTCCGAGAAGGTGGGGCGCATCAACGGCGTCATCTCCGACATCGCCCGCCAGACCAACCTCCTTTCGCTGAACGCCGCCATCGAGGCCGCCAAGGCCGGTCAGCAGGGCAAGGGGTTCGCCGTGGTGGCCGAGGAGATCCGCAAGCTCGCCGAGCGCAGCGGCAGCGCGGCCAAGGAGATCCAGGGGCTCATCGCGGAAAGCGGCGAGCGGGTGGAAGTGGGCTCCCGGTCCGTGCGCCTTGTGAGCGACAGCCTGGGGACCATCGAAGGCAACCTGAAGGAGCAGGCCGACGGGGCCCTGGGCGCCGTGCAGGTGCTGGAGGCCCGGTCCGCCGAGAGCCAGGCCATCCTGGAGGGCATGGCCTCCACCCTGGGCATCACCGAGCGCACCGCCACGGCGACGGTGCAGCTGGTGTCCAGCCTGGAGGAGACGGGCCGCACCGTCGAGGACCTCTCGGCCGTGGCCCAGGACCTGCGCCAGCGGCTGATCCGGTTCAAGTTCGCCTAGGCGCGTCGGCTCCGCGCCTTCGTCCTCCTACTTCACGTCCTCGGCGGGCACCTTCATGGGCGCGGCCTTGGAGGGCACCGCCACGGGGTGCCGGCCCAGGATCTCGCCGAACCAGCCGCCCAGGGTGTCCGTGAGGCTGGGCAGGTAGGCCAAGCCGTGCTCCTTGCCGGGGCGGATCCGGGCGTAGACGCCGAATACGCCCTTGAGGGCCTGGGCGTTGGCCAAGGCATGGGAATCGTCCTCGGCGGCCGCCACGAACACGGACGCCTTGGCCCGTTCGACGGCGCGCACCATGCGCGCTTCGGGCTTCTCGCCCCAGCCGCCGGCGGGGCTGAGGGCGAGCACGGCCACGGGGCGCACCTCGGGGGCGGCCACCAGGGCGGAGTACGCCCCGACGCTGGCCCCGGCCAGGCCCAGGCGGCGGCCGTCGATGCGGGGCTGGCGGCGCACCCACTGGGCGGCCTGGGCCAGGTCGGAGGGGATGAGGTCGAAGCGCACCGAGGCGGAGGAGGCCGCGAAGTCGGTGGTGACGGCCACGGTGTCGGAGCCCTTGCGGGTGCTCTGGCCGTGGCCGCGCAGGTCCAGGGCCAGGGTGGCGATGCCCCGGGCGTTCAGGTCGTCCACCAGGAACTTCCACCCGGTGCGGTCCGCGCCGAAGGAATGGGCCAGGATCACCACGGGGCGGCGGCCGGCCTGGGCGGGGATGGTGAGGGTGCCCTTGAGGGTGAAGCCGTCCCGGGTCACGAGGCTCATGTCCACGGCCGCGGGCTGGGCGGCGGTGAGCAGGGCGGGGAGGGACAGGAGGAGGCCGATACGCATAGGAGCTCCTTTCCGTGAGCTAGCGCTTCTTTTTGTTCTTCTTTCCCTTGTCGGAGGAACCGAAGACCTTGGCCAGGAAGCCCTCCTCCTGGGAGGCCTCGCCGTCCACCGGCGCGGGTTCGAGCAGCTGGCGCACCAGGGCCTCCTCGCGGGAGGTGAGCCGGGTGGGCACGGCCACGCGGAGATGCAGGAACAGGTCGCCCCGGCCCGAGGCCCGCAGGCGCGGCACGCCGGCGTTGGGGACCTTCATGACCTTGTCGGCGGGGGTGCCCTTGGCGATCTTGACGGTCTCGGTGCCGTAGGGCGTCTCCACGGGCTGGTTGCCGCCGAGCACCATGAGGGGCCAGGGCACTTCCACCTTGCGGTGCAGGTCGAACCCGTCCCGTTCGTAGGTGGGGTCGTTCTCGATGTCGAAGAGGATGAAGAGGTCGCCCTGGCCGCCGCCGCCGGTGCCGGCCTCCCCCTCGCCCTGGAGGCGCAGGCGCTGGCCCTGGTCCACGCCGGCGGGGATCTTGAAGCGGACCTTGGTGCGCCGGTTGACGCGGCCCGCGCCCCGGCAGGAGGAGCAGGGGCTGGGGATGATCTGGCCCCGGCCCTCGCAGCGGGGGCAGGTCACGGCCATCTGCAGGAAGCCCTGGCGCACCGCCACCTGCCCGTTGCCGCGGCAGTTGGGACACACCTGGGGGCTGGTCCCCTCGGCGCAGCCGGACCCCTTGCAGGTGTCGCAGGCGTCCTGCCTGGGAATCTCGATCTCCTTGTTCTCGACCCCGAAGATGGAGTCCTTGAACGAGATGCGCAGGTTGTACTGGAGGTCGGAACCCCGTTCGCCACCGCCGGAGCGCCGACGGCCCCCCCCTCCGAACAGGTCGGCGAAGATCCCGCCGCCCCCCCCGCCGAAGAAGGAGCCCAGGAGGTCCTCGAAGCCGGCGAACTGGTTGGGGTCGAACTGGAAGCCCTGGCCCTGGCCCCCGGGGGAGGCGAAGCCGTACTGGTCGAAATGCTGGCGCTTGGCGGGGTCGGAAAGGATGGAGTAGGCCTCGGCGGCCTCCTTGAACTTCTCCTCCGCCTCCTTGTTCCCGGGGTTCTGGTCCGGGTGGAACTGCATGGCCAACCTTCGGTAGGCTTTCTTGATCTCGTCGAGGGTGGCTTCCTTGCCTACGCCCAGTACTTCATAGTAGTCGCGCTTCATCCCACCAGAATATCACCTGGGGCGGTTTTCCGCTCCCTCCTCGCCGTCCAGGGAGTTCATCATGGACTCGCTCGCGACGAGGACGGCGTTGGTGAGGAGCTTCTGAACCTCGAGCAGTTCCTCCTCCGCGGCCTTGACGGCGGCCATGTCCTTGTTGGCCACGGCCATGCGCACGGCGTTGAGGGTGTCGCGCACCAGGGTCTGCTCCTCCAGGGCCAGGAACTTCCCGCATTCGGTGAAGCTCCGGTCACAGGAGAAGAGGAGGCCCTCGGCGGAGGCGATGTACTTGAGTTCGTCCCGGCGCCTGGCGTCGGCCTCCTGGTTGTTCTGCGCCTCCCGGAGCATGGCCTGGATCTCCAGCTCGGACAGGCCCGAGGAGGGCCGCATGCTCATGCTCTGCTCCAGACCCGTGAGCAGGTCCTTGGCCGAGACCTTCACGATGCCGTTGGAGTCGATCTCGAAGGCCACCTCGATCTGGGGCACGCCCTTGGGCAGGGGCGGCAGGTTGATCAGGTCGAACCGGCCCAGGCTCTTGTTGTGCTCGGCCAGCTCGCGCTCGCCCTGGAGAACGTGCACCTCCACCCGGCTCTGGTTGTCGGTGACGGTGGTGAAGGTCCGGCTGTCCCGGGTGGGGACGGTGGTGTTGCGCTGGATGATCTTCACGTAGCCGCCGCCCTGGGTCTCGATGCCCAGGGAAAGGGGCGTCACGTCCAGCAGCACCAGGTCCGTCACCTCGCCGGTGAGCACGGCGCCCTGGATGGAGGCGCCCGCGGCCACCACCTCGTCGGGGTTGATGTCGCGGTTGGGCTCGCGGCCGAAGAAGTCCTTGACCACCTGCTGCACCAGGGGCATGCGGGTCTGGCCGCCCACGAGGATCACCTCGTCCACGTCCATGGCCGTCTTGCGGGCCTGCTTGAGGGCGTCCTGCACGGGGACCATGGTGCGGGCCACCAGGTCGGCCACCATGTTCTCCAGGTCCTCCCGGGTCAGGGTGGACTCCAGGTGCTGCGGGCCGGTGGGGCCCTGGGCGATGAAGGGCAGGCGCACCTCCACCCGGTCCAGGGTGGACAGCTCGCACTTGGCCTTCTCCGAGGCCTCCTTGAGGCGCTGCAGGGCCATGCGGTCCCGGGTGAGGTCGATGCCGGTGGCGTCCCGGAAGTGCTCCACCAGCCACATGAGGATGGCCTGGTCGAAGTCCTCGCCGCCCAGGAAGGTGTCGCCGCTGGTGGCCAGCACCTCGAAGACGCCGTCGTTCATCTCCAGGATGGTGAAGTCGAAGGTGCCGCCGCCGAAGTCGTAGATGGCCAGGGTCTGCTTGAGGCCCTTCTTGTCCAGGCCGTAGGCCAGGGCCGCGGCGGTGGGCTCGTTGATGATGCGCTGGACGTTCAGGCCCGCGATGCGCCCGGCGTCCTTGGTGGCCTGGCGCTGGGCGTCGTCGAAGTAGGCGGGGACGGTGATGACGGCGTCCGAGACCTCCTCGTGCAGGAACGCCTCGGCGGAAGCCTTCAGGGCCTTGAGGATGATGGCCGAGATCTCCGGGGGGGCGTACCCGCGGTCGCCCACGCCGAGCCAGGCGTCGCCGTTGGGGGACTTCACCACGGGGAAGGGCAGCTTCTCCATGGCCTCCTGCACCTGGGGCGATCCGAACTTCTGGCCGATGAGGCGCTTGACCGCGAAAAGGGTTCGCTGGGGGTTGGTGACGGCCTGGCGCTTGGCGATGTGTCCCACCAGGACGTCGCCCTTGTCGGTGAAGGCCACCACGGACGGGGTGGTGCGGCTCCCCTCGCGGTTGGGGATGACGCGGCGTTCCCCGCCTTCCATGACGCAGGCGCAGCTGTTGGTGGTACCCAGGTCGATTCCGATGAGCTTGCCGGCCATTGCGTTACTCCCGAGTGGGCGTTTGGGGTGGTGCGGGAATCAGGAGGGGTCCTGGGAAGGCTCCCCTTCGGGATGGTTGTTGACGATGACCCGGGCGGGCCGGAGCAGCTGCTCGCGCAGGAAGTAGCCCCGCTCGTAGATGGCGGCCACGGAGCCGTCGGGCAGGTCGGGCTGGCTGGTGGTGGTGAGGGCCTCGGCGTGCAGCGCGTCGAAGGGGTCGCCGACGTTCAGGGCCAGGGGCTCCACGCCGGACTTGCGCAGGGCCTCCTGCATCTGGCGGTGGATGAGCACCACCCCGGCGTGGAAGTCCTCCAGGCTGGTGTAGGTGGCGTTGATGCACCGCTCGAAGCTGTCCAGCACGGGCAGGAGCTCCATGAGCACCTTGCGCTCGGCCAGGGTCACGGCCAGCTGTGTCTCCCGGCCCACCCGGTTCCGGTGGTTGGTGAAATCCGCCATGAGGCGGTGGTGCCTGTCCTTGTGTTCGCTTTCCGCCTTCTCCAGCGCCTGGAGGCGGGCCCTCGCCGCGGCCAGTTCGGCCTCCAGGTCCTCCCGGCTCATGCCCGCCGTTTCCTGGGATCCGTCCGCCGCGGGTGGCTCGTAGTCGCCGATCTCGTCGGCCAGGGCCTGCAGGTCCGCCCCCTCGCCAAACTCCTCCTGGGTCAGGTCGACCGTGAGGTCGTTCTCCGGGAGGAGGGGATCGGTGGGGAAGTCCTTGGTGTGGGGTTGGATTTTTTCGGTCATTGAGTACTCGATAATGAAATGTTAAGGGGACTGCGTCAAACGGATGTGGGCTTTCGCCGCTGGATTTCCTCCGACCACCACGCCAGGCTGCCCGCCACCTTGCGGTAATCCAGGCGAAGCGGGCCCACCAGGGCGAAGGTGACCTGGGCACTCTTGTTGAGCGTCACCGTGCGCAGGGCGGTGGCCAGGGGAATCTCCTGGAAGAAGGGGTTCTCCGACCCCAGGAGCAGCTGGACCTCGGCGCTGGCCGCCACGGCGAAGGCGTTGAGGAGGTGGGCGAGGCGCTCGTGCTGCTCGAAGACCTCCACCAGGTTCCTGAACCGGGCGGGGTCCAGGAATTCAGGGCACCGGCCCATCTCGCCCAGGCCGGAGACCACCAGGGGGGCGTCCGTGGGCTGGGTCATGCGCGAGGCCAGCTCGGTCAGGCGCCGGCTCAGTTCCCGGGCGTCGGTGGCCTGTCCCTCCAGGTCGGTGATGAGCCGGTCCCGCATCTCGGGCAGGGAGCATCCCCCGAAGTGGGCCGTGGCGAAATTACCCAGTTCCACCAGCTTGTCCGCCGGGAAGCCCCAGGTGTTCTCCATGATCTGGTGTTCCACCTCGCCGCCGGTGCCCACCCACACCGTAACGATGCGGGCCGGGGGCTTGCCCGGGCCCAGGGGCACGAACTCCAGGCGCACCAGGCGGCTCCGGGTCAGGTGCATGGGCAGGGCCACGCAGATGCCGTTCATGGCCTCGCTGAGTACCCGGCTGGCGTTCCGGAGCCACTGGGCGTCCCCGGCCTGGCCCTCCACGCCGCCGATGGCCTCGGTGAGCCGGGCCCCCAGGATGGGGTCGGGGCGGATGGGCTGCACGAAGTGGTCGACGTAGTAGCGATAGGCCTTTTCCGTGGGCACCCGGCCCGCGGACGTGTGGGGCTGGTCCAGGAGGGCGTCGTCCTCCAGGTCCGCCAGGACGTTGCGGATGGTGGCGGAGGAGAAGGACCCCGGGATGCGCTTGGACAGCACCCGCGAGCCCACGGGCTCCCCCTCGACCAGGTAGGTCTCGATGAGCGCCTTCAGGACGGATTCGCTGCGAGGAGAGAGTGTTAGCGCCAAGGTGAAGGTTTCCGGGTTCGCGGACGGTGCTCGTCGTGCGTGTCCCAACTATACTTCATTTTTCGCCCTTTCCTGGAGGTCCACCATGACGATCAAATCATCCCTCTGGCTCACCGGGATCCTTTCCTCCGCCGCCATCTGCGGGCAGCTCGCCTGCGACCGCAAGCCCTCCGAGGCCGAGGTCCAGGCCCAGGCGGCGGCCAAGGCCGCGGATGAGCGCGTGGCCCAGCTGGAAAAGCAGGTCGCCGACATCAAGGCGGGCAAACAGGCTCCCGAAGGCGACGCGGACACCGTCCAGCACCTGTCCAAGGCCCAGCTCAAGTCCCTGGACCGCCGCCTGGCCGACGCCCGCAAGAGCGCCGCCCTCGCCCACCAGGACGCCAAGGCCATCGCGGAGGCGCCCAAGGCCGAGGCGGCCAAGACCGTCATCCTGGAGGTGCCCGCCCAGACCCAGGTGGCCGTGCTGCTGTCCCGGGAGCTCAGCACCGACAAGGACCAGGCCGGCGAGGGCTGGGAAGGCACTCTGGCCGACGACGTGACCGTGGGCGGCAAGGTGGCCTGGCCCAAGGGGACCCCCGTCAAGGGCGTGGTGGCCCAGAGCACTCCGGCCGGCCGGCTCCAGAGCGGGCAGGGCGGGCTGGGCATCCAGCTCTCCACCGTGGGGCGCAACGACGTGGAGGCCGGCACCTACCTGGTGGTGGGCGACAAGCGGGGTGAGCGCAACGCCAAGTTCATCGGCGGCACCGCCGCCCTGGGCGCCCTGGTGGGCATCCTCTCCAGCGGCAAGCACCAGGGCGACCACGCCCTGGGCGGCGCGGCCATCGGCGCCGCGGCCGGCACCGCCGTGGCCGCGGGCACGGCGGACACGATCATCCGGATCCCGGCCTCCAAGACCGTGATCTTCACCCTGAGCCAGCCGGAACGGGTCGTCCTGAAATAGACTGGGGGGATGTACAAGCTCCTGGCCTCCATCTGCGACGTCTGCCGCCGGCTCCACGCCCGCAACCTCCTGGCCGCCGCCGACGGGAACGTCAGCGTGCTGCTGGACGACGGGCGGATCGCCATCACGCCCTCGGGCGTGGCCAAGGCGGGCATGGCGCCTGGGGACCTGGCCTTCCTGGCCCGGGACGGCCGGATCATCTCCGGCCGTCCCAGCACTGAGCGCCTCATGCACCTGGCGGTGTACCGGGCCTGTCCCGAGGCCCGGGCCGTGGTGCACGCCCACCCCCCCACCGCCGTGGCCTTCAGCCTGGCCCACCCGGAGTGGGCCAGCCTGCCCTCGGACGCCCTGCCCGAGGTGATCCTGGCCGCGGGGACCATCCCCTTCGCGCCCTACGCGCGCCCGGGCACCCCCGCCATGGGCGAGGTCCTGGCCCCCTTCCTGCCGGAGCACCGCCTCCTGGTGCTTTCCCGCCACGGCGCCCTGGCCTGGGGCGAGACGCTGGAGGAGGCCTACAACGGCATGGAACGCCTGGAACACGCCTGCCAGATCCTCAAGGCCGCCTTCGACCTGGGCGGCCCCAGGCCCCTGCCGGAGCCCGAGGTGGAAGCCCTCCGCCGGGCCCGCGCGCAATCCGGAAGGAAACTCCTGTGAAGACCGCCGATTCCCTCGCCCTCCGCCACGACGGCCGCAGACTGCGCATCCTGGACCAGACCCTCCTCCCCCACCGGGAGGAATGGGTGGAGGTGCCCGACCCCGACGCCATGGTCCTGCACATCCGGCGCCTGGCGGTGCGGGGCGCGCCGCTCATCGGCGTGGCCGCGGCCCTCTCCCTGGCGACCTTCGCCCAGGACGGCGCCGGCCCCGACGCCCTGCGCCTGGCCGCGGCGCACCTTCGCCGGGCGCGCCCCACCGCCGTGAACCTCATGTGGGCCATGGACCGCCTGGGGGCCATCCTGGAGGGGGGCCGCTGCAAGGACGACGTGGTGGTGGCCGAACTGATCGCCGAGGCCGAGGCCATCTTCGTGGAGGACGTGGCCCTGTGCGAGGCCATGGCGCGAAGGGGCCTGGCGCTCTTCGGCCCGGACGAGGCCGTGCTCACCCACTGCAATTCCGGGGGCCTGGCCACCGCCGGCATCGGCACCGCCCTGGGGGTGATCCGCCGGGGCTGGGAGGCCGGGCGGGTCCGCCACGTGTTCGTGGACGAGACCCGGCCGCTGCTCCAGGGGGCGCGCCTCACCACCTGGGAACTGGCCCGCCTGGGCATCCCCCACACCCTGATCACCGACAGCATGGCGGCCATCCTTCTGCGGGAGGGCCGCGTCGCCCGGGTGCTCCTGGGCGCCGACCGGGTGGCGGCCAACGGCGACTTCGCGAACAAGGTGGGCACCTACGGCCTGGCCGTGCAGTGCCGCTTCCACGGGGTCCCCTTCCATCCGGTGGCCCCCTGGTCCACGGTGGACCTCGCCTGCCCCGACGGCGCGGCCATCCCCATCGAGCAGCGCGACGGGGCCGAGGTGCGGAGCACCTGGACGGCCCCCGCGACGCCGGCCTTCAACCCGTCCTTCGACGTGACGCCGGCCGCCCTGGTGACGAGCCTGGTGACGGACCGGGGCGTGCTGACCGCCGCCGAACTGGCCGCGGGAAAGTTGGCGGCTCAGTAGGCCACGGCCGGACCCGGATTCACGGCACCCGGGAGGTGAGCCAGTCCAGGGGTCCCGCGGCCTCGGTGCCGCCCTCCTCCCGGATCAGGCACCAGCAGTCCTCGCCCCGGATCTCCGGGGCGTGCACCGTGCCCCGCCCGTGGTGGACCCAGTCCCCGGCGCTGAGCGCCAGGCCCTTCTCGTTCATGGTTCCGGCCAGGACGAGGATGCTCTCGGAGCCCAGGTGGCGATGGGCCTTGGCCCGGGCGCCGGTGGGGGAGTAGGCCAGGATCAGGCGCAGACCCCGCTCGGGATCCTTGAGCAGTTCCACCCGGCGCCTGCCCTGGGCGCCGTCGGTCCAGCGCCACTGGTCCTGGGGGGGGAGGCGGTCCAGGATGGCCGGGGGCAGGTGGTAGGGGCCCGGCTGGGGTCCGCGGGCGCTGGCCACTTCCTGGTGGGCCTCGGCGAGGATGGCCAGGGGCAGGTCGGGGCCGGCCTCCAGGAGGTCCCGGGCCTCGGCCGGCACGGGGGTGGCGGGCCAGGCCCGGGGGCCGGCGCTGCCCAGGGCCGCCAGGGCGCCGTCCAGGGCGGCCTGCGCCGCCTCGGGCGCCTCGGGCTCCAGGTCGTGCATGAGCGCCGGCAGGGCGCGCATGGTGGCCAGGATGGCCCGGCAGGAGGGGCAGAAGAGCAGGTGGAGCCTCACCAGGAAGGCCTGCCAGAGGGAGAGCGTCCCGTCCTCGAATTCCGAGAGCAGGGCGCTGGTCGCTTCGCACGTCAATGCCATCGTCATACCCGCCTCCCCGTCATGAACGCGTCCAGGAAACCCCTCAATCCCAGGCGGGCCCGGTGCAGGCGCTGGCGGACGAGTCCGCGGCTGATGCCGAGTTTGGTGGCCACTTCGTCGGTGTCCATGCCTTCCAGATCCCTGAGAATGAAGACAGCGCGCTGGTCGTCGGAAAGCTGGTTGAGGCCTTCGCGGATCTTGGCCCGCATCTGGTCCCGCTCCACGGACACCAGGGCGATCGCGTCCTGGCTCCAGTCCCGCATCCTGTCCGTATTCATGAGATGCCCGTCGGGCGAAAAACGTGGCAGAAAATCTTCGATGGCATCCTCGCGGCGGCGGATCCGTGATCTCCGTAACATTAGTGCTTCATTTATACAGATGCGGTAGGCCCAGGTGGAGAACTTGCTCTTGCCCTGGAACCGGCCCAGCTCCGTGTGGATGCTGATCAGCGCCTCCTGCAGCGCGTCCTGGGTATCCAGCGTGTCCTGGAGGATCCGGTGGATCCCGGCGTAGAACAGGCCAAGGTAGGGGCGCACCAGGACGCTGAAGGCTTCCCCGTCGCCCGCCTGGGCGTTGGAGATGAGCTGGCTTTCGGGCTGTGGGTTCATCCGGTTGACCTAGCGGGAGAGGGGGATGCGGATGGAGAAGGTGGTGCCCAGGCCGGGACCGGGGCTGGACGCCTTGATCTGGCCCTGGTGGAGGTTGACGATTTCCCAGCAGAGAAAGAGCCCCAGGCCGGTTCCAGGAACCTGGCGGGTCATTTCGTCGCCCACCCGGTAGAACCGCTGGAAGACCCGCGGGAGCTCCCGGGCGCTGATCCCGTTCCCGCAGTCCGTGACCGTGATGATGGCGTTTTCGCCGTCGGAGTCCAGGGTGATGCGGGTGGAGCGGGGCTCGGGGGCGTATTTGAAGGCGTTGGACAGGAGGTTGTCGATGACCTGACCCATGGCCTTGCGGTCCATGTCCGCGTGGATGCCGATGCCCAGTTGGAGGTCCAGCCCCAGCGACCCGGTCCCCAGGCGGTGGTCCATGGATTCGGCCACCTCCCGCAGCCAGGGCGCGAGCTCGGTGGGCTCGAACTTCAGGTCCAGGCTGCCCGCGTCGGCCCGGGCGACCTCCAGGAGGTTGCCGACCAGTTCCGTGAGGCGCACCAGGTCGCCGTCCATGAGCTTCTGGATCCGGGCCCGGCGCTCGGGCCCCAGCTCCCGGGTGTAGAGGGTCTCGATCCACACCCGCAGGCTCGCGATGGGCGTCTTGAGTTCGTGGGTGACCGAGGCGATGAAGTTGCGCTGGCGGAGCATCAGCTCCATCTCGGAGTTGAGCTTCCGGTAGATGTAGCTCAGGCCCAGGAGCACGGCGAGGACCATGATGGCGGCCTCGCCGCCGGCCCTCCACAGGGCCAGGGTCCGCTCCCGTTCCATGGCGCCCAGGATCTCCACCCGCAGGGTGAGGTAGGCCGACTGGTCCAGGAGCATGGGATCGTCCGGCTCCACCGGGCCCGGGACCACCGCCACGTACGGGAACCGCCCCTCGATGGCCGCCTTCCGCACCGGCAGGGGAGGGAACTGGGGGAGCCGGGCCTCCACCGTCCCCGGCTTGGCCGTGCCGGGGTCCCCCTGGAACACGATGCGCAGGATCTCGGCGCTGTCCATCTGCCACGCCTCGGCCCGGCCCGCCCTCATGGTGGCGATGCGGGCGTTCTGGAGGTTCCGGGATTCGCGGATCTGGAGGCTGATCCACCAGGCCATCTGGCTGAGCAGAATGAAGGCCACGCTCCAGAAGATGAGGCGTTCGGTGGCGGGAGGTTTGAGGTGGGCCGCTTTCATCCAAGGCTTATCATGTTGAGAAAACAGTCTGAGGCCAGGGCCGGGAAATCCACAAGAGATCTTGCAAAGCGGCCTTGGGAGGGCATCCTTAAAGTGAATGGCCTCCATCCCCCCAAACCCCTTCAAGCCGGGATCCTCCCCCAACCGTCCGGCCCCCGCCGGACCGGTTCCCGCGGGCCTCACGGCGGGCCAGAACAACGAGCTGCTGGTGGAGCTGCTCCACGGTCAGCGCCTGGTGTCCTCCCTCACCCAGGAGGTTGCCGACCTCAAGACCCGGCTCGCGCGCCGGTCGCACCAGATGGGCGTGCTCCAGCACGTGGCCGAGATCCTCGCCGCCACCCCCAAGGCCGCCCAGGTGGCCAGCGTCGTGCAGGACGTCTTCGTGCGGGAGTTCGGCGCCCGCACCTGCATCGTCTGGATCATGGAGGACACCGGGGCCTGCTACGAGCCCCGCAGCGCCCACGGCCTGCCCCGCGCGGTGGGGGCCCGCCTGCGCCTTCCCGCCCCCAATCCCTTCCCCAACGCCCCCATGGTGCTCTTCCAGGACCAGTGGCTCGACCCGTCCGTGCACAAGGGCTACCTGGACGCCCTCAAGCCCACCGAGGACACGGCCCTCTACTACGTGCCCTTCGAGAACCAGCTCCTGCTCATGGGCTTCGCCATCATCGGGCTGGAGGCCGGCAGCACCCTGGAGGAGGACCAGAACTCCCTCACCATCCTCCAGCGCCAGGTGGCCGCCAGCATCTACAACGCCTGGCTCTTCCGGGATCTGGGGAACCAGCGGGACACCCTGCGGCGGCAGGCCGGTGAACTGGAGAAAGCCAACGCCGCCCTGCGGGAGGCGGACCGCTTCCGCAGCGAGTTCCTCGCACTCACCAGCCACGAGCTGCGCACGCCCCTGACGGGCATCATGGGCTTCACGCGCCTGGTCATGGACGGCCTCTACGACGACGAGGAGGAGATGAACCGGATGCTGGCCGACAGCTACAATTCCGGCAAGCACCTCCTGGACCTCCTCAACGACATCCTCGACCTGGCCAAGATCGAGAGCGGCCGCATGCAGATCCGCATCGAGCCCTGCGCCCTCGCGGGGCTGATGGACGAGGTGCGGACCATCGTCCAGGCCTACCCCCGCAAGCCGGAGGTGGACCTGGTCTGGCCCGCGGACCTGGACCAGCTGCCCGAGGTGCTGGCGGACTCCGGACGACTGAGGCAGGTGCTCATCAACCTGCTGTCCAACGCCCTGAAGTTCACCAAGGACGGCGCCGTGACCGTTTCGGCCGAGCGGGGCTTCGGCGAGATCGCCATCCTGGTGACCGACACCGGCATCGGCGTGTCCCCGGAGGCCCAGACCCGCCTGTTCCAGAAGTTCGTCCAGGCGGACGGCGGCCACTCCCGGGAGTACGGCGGCACGGGCCTGGGCCTCGTCATCTGCAAGCACCTCATGGAGATGATGAACGGCACCATCGCCCTGGCAAGCGGCGGAGAAGGCAAGGGGACGACCATGACCCTCACGGTGCCCATCGCATAGGAGGCTGTCCAAGTATTCCTCGCGGGGCCGAGTAATACTTGGACAGCCTCCTTGAAACCCTTCTTGTATGGGAATCCGAGGCCTCGTAAACTGAGGCATCTTCGGAGCCCGGCATGAATCGCAGCGCCCTTGGCATCGCCCTCATCCTCGCCGCCCTCACCAGCCTTCGGGCGGACGAAGGGATGTGGACCTTCGACAATCTGCCCAAGGCCCAGATGAAGGCCAAGTACGGCTTCGCCCCGGACCAGGCCTGGCTGGACCACGTCCGTTTGGCCGTGGTGCGCTTCCCCGGCGGCACCGGCAGCTTCATCAGCCGGGACGGCCTGGTGCTCACCAACCACCACGTGGGCCACGGCTGGATCGAGCGCGTCTCCGACGCCGCCCACGACTACGTCAAGAACGGCTTCGTGGCCATGGACCGGAAGGCCGAGATCAAGGTCCCCGGGCTGGAGCTGGCCACCCTCATGGCCATGGAGGACGTCACCGCGGCCGTGGCCAAGGCCTCCGGCAGCCCGCGGGAGGCGCTGGCGCGCCTGGCCAGGGAGGCCGAGGCCCGCACCGGCCTGCGCTGCGAGCCCGTGTCCCTCTACCAGGGCGGCGAGTCCTGGATCTATTCCTACAAGGTGCACAAGGACGTGCGCCTGGTCATGGCCCCCGAATACGGCATCGCCGCCTTCGGCAAGGACTGGGACAACTTCTCCTTCCCCCGCCACGACCTGGACTTCAGCCTCTTCCGGGTCTACGAGGACGGCAAGCCCTACGTGCCGCCCCAGCACCTCACCTTCGCCGCCGCGGGCCCGCGCTACGGCGACATGACCCTGGTGGTGGGCCACCCCGGACGCACCTCCCGCCTGGAGACCCTGGCCCAGATGGAGGCCTACCGCGACGCCCTGAACCCCGCCCGCATCCGCGCCCTGGACCGCACGCGCAAGGCCCTCCACGCCTTCGCGGCCCGGAGCCCCGAGAACGCCCGCATCGTCTCGGGCACCCTCATGGGCCTGGAGAATTCCTACAAGGTCTACGTCAACGAGACCGTGGGCCTTCGCGACAAGGACGCCATGGCCGCCGTGGCCCGGGCCGAAAAGGAGCTGCGCGAGGCCGTGGCGAAGGATCCCGCCCTGCAGGCCTCCACGGGCTCCAGTTGGGACCTGGTGGCCAAGGCCATGGCCCGGCGCGCCGCCGTGGCCCGGGAGGACGTCGCCTCCACCTTCGGTTCGGCCCTCCCCTACGCCGCCAACCTGCTGCGCCTGGAGGAGGAGCTGGCCCTTCCCGCCGCCCAGAGGGGCGCGGGCTACCGCACCGAGAAGGACATCGCCGATCGCAAGGACGCGCTGCGGCGCCGCATGTTCGAGAACCTGGAGCTGGAGCGGGAGGTCTTCCTGGCCGGCGCCCGGGGCGCCCTGGAGGAACTGGGCGCCGGGCATCCCCAGGTGAAGGCGCTCCTGGACGGCCGCACCCCGGAGGCCGCGACCCAGGCGCTGTTCGCCTCGGCCCTCCTGAGGGATCCCGCCGCCCGCGCCAAGGCCGTGGAGAGCGGCGTCAAGGGCTCCACCGATCCGCTGGTGGTCCTGGCCCGGAGGCTCCAGCCCTTCAACCACGCCCTTCGGCAGATGCGCGAGGAGACCGCCGCCGTCATCGCCGACCAGGGCGCCCGCATCGCCCGGGCCCGCTTCCAGGTGCGGGGCCGGTCCGTCTACCCCGACGCCACCTTCACCCTGCGCCTGTCCTACGGCGCGGTGGAGACCTACCCCGCCAACGGCACCCTGGCCCAGCCCTTCACCACCTTCGGCGGCCTCTACGACCGCGCCGACGCCTGGGGACCCGAAGCCGAGAACCGTTCCTGGGAGCTGCCGGAGCGCTGGATCAAGGCCCGGCCGCGGCTGGACATGAGCACCCACTTCGACTTCATCTCCACCAACGACATCATTGGCGGCAATTCCGGCTCGCCCGTGGTCGACCGCAAGGGCGAGGTGGTGGGCCTGGCCTTCGACGGCAACATCGAGTCCAACGCCGGGCGGTACTTCTTCGACCCCAAGGTGAACCGCTGCATTTCCGTGGACGTCTCGGCCCTCCTCGCCGCCCTGGGGAAGGTCTACGACGCCGGCCACCTCGTCACCGAAATCACGTCCAAGTAACCCTGGAGCCCCCATGAAGACGCGTTTCACCCTCCTTCCCCTCGCGGCCCTCCTGGCCTGCGCCCCCAGCCTCCGCGCCGACGAAGGCATGTGGACCTTCGACAACCTGCCGGTCCAGAAGCTGAAGGCCGACTACGGCTTCACCCCTGACCAGGCCTGGCTGGACCACGTGCGCCTCTCGGCCCTGCGCTTTCCCGGGGGCAGCGGCTCCTTCATCAGCGCCGACGGCCTGGTGCTCACCAACCACCACGTGGGCCGCGGCTCGGTGCAGCAGCTCTCCAGCAAGGAGCACGACTACATCCGCGACGGCTTCATCGCCGCCACCCGCGCCGAGGAACTGAAGGTCCCCGGCCTGGAGCTCTACACCCTCATGGCCATGGAGAACGTCACCGACCGCGTCAACAAGGCCGTCAAGCCCGGCACCGGCGACAAGGAGGCCAACAAGGCCCGCCAGGACGAGCTCGCCCGGATCACCAAGGAGATCCAGGACCGCACCGGCTTCACCGCCGAGGCCGTGTCCCTCTACGCCGGCGGCGAGTACTGGATGTACCAGTACAAGAAGCACACCGACATCCGCCTGGTGATGGCCCCCGAGCAGCAGATCGCCTTCTTCGGCGGCGATTCCGACAACTTCACCTACCCCCGTCACAACCTGGACTTCACCCTCTTCCGCGTCTACGAGGATGGCAAGCCCTACCACCCCGCCCACCACCTGAACTGGACGAAGACCGGCGTGAAGAACGGCGACCTCACCTTCGTCATCGGCCACCCCGGCAGCACCGAGCGCCTGGGGACCTCCGCCCAGATGGCCTTCGCGGGCGAGTTCAACCTGCCCAACCGCATCAAGGCCTCCGAGCGCCAGCGCCAGGCCCTCCTGGACTACGCGAAGCTCTCCCCCGAGAACCGGCGCCAGGTGGCCTCCACCATCTTCGGCATCGAGAACGGCATCAAGGCCATGACCGGCTACGTCTCCGGCCTGAAGAACCAGGAGGCCATGGCCCGCATCGCCAAGGCCGAGGCGGCCCTCAAGGCCAAGGTGGCCGCGGATCCCACCTCCGACGCGGCGGGAAGCTGGGCGGCCATCGAGAAGGCCCTGCAGGTCCAGAAGACCCTGTTCCAGGAGAGCCAGGCCCTCAACGCCCGCTCCGGCGCCGCCTACGATAGCAGCCTCCTGGGCTACGCCCTCACCCTGGTGCGCCTGGCCGAGGAATCCGCCAAGCCCTCCGAGCAGCGCCTGGAGGAGTTCCGCGACACGCGCCTGGAGGGCGTCAAGAAGCGCCTGCAGGTGAACCGCCCCTTCTACCCCGCCCTCGAGACCGCCATGTTCACCTTCGGCCTCCAGGAATCCGCCGGCACGCCCCTGGTGAAGTCCTTCCTCGCCGGGCGCACCCCCGCGGAGTTCGCCAAGGCCGCCGTGGAAGGCTCGAAGCTGGCCGACCCCGCGGCGCGCAAGGCCCTCATGGAAGGCGGCAGGAAGGCCATCGACGCCAGCCAGGATCCCATGATCGTCCTGGCCCGCAAGATCGACGGCCCCAACCGCGAATTCCGCAAGAAGATGGAAGACCAGGTCACCTCCGTCCTGGCCGAGCACGGCCGCCGCATCGCCAAGGCCCGCTTCAAGGCCTACGGCAAGAGCGTCTACCCCGACGCCACCTTCACCCTGCGCATGACCTACGGTCCCGTGGCGTCCTACCCCGCCAACGGCACCCAGATCCAGCCCTTCACCACCCTGGGCGGCCTCTACGACCGCGCCGCGGCCTGGGGCCCCGAAGCCGAGAACGGCGCCTGGTCCCTGCCCAAGCGCTGGATCGAGAACCGCTCCAAGGTGAACCCCGACACCCCCTTCGTCTTCGCCCACGCCGTGGACATCATCGGCGGCAACTCCGGCAGCCCCGTCATCGACCGCAAGGGCGACCTCATCGGCCTGATCTTCGACGGCAACATCGAGAGCCTGCCCGGCCACTTCTTCTACGACGGCAAGGTCAACCGCGGCATCGCCGTGGACGCCCGGGCCATCCTGGAATCCCTGGACAAGGTCTACGCCGACGCCCCCATCGTCAACGAGATCCTCGGCAAGTAGCGACCCCGCCGCCGAGGGCCCCGGGAACTCCGTTCCCCGGGCCCTCGCCCTCGGGAACCATCCCTTGACCTTCCGCCCTTTCAAAGGCAAACTGGTCTTTCGCCGGCAGCGGCATGGGCCCATAGCTCAGCTGGTTAGAGCACCTCCCTTTTAAGGAGATTGTCGCCGGTTCGAGTCCGGCTGGGCTCACCACTCTCCTGGAAGTTCTTGAAAACCAGCAGATCCACCGCAAGTCCAACCCAGGGGGCCATCGTCTAGGGGTTAGGACGTCGCCCTTTCACGGCGATAACACGGGTTCGAATCCCGTTGGCCCTACCAAAGAAGTGCAATGCTTAGAAGCCGGAGTAACCCTCCGGCTTTTTCGTTTTTGGCCAATTCCCTCACGCTTTCCTCCTTCGGGGGCTCCGGGGCAGGGGGGGACCGGCGAGGATGCGCACTGCTGTCCGGGCATGGTTTTACAGCGATTCCCCAGGGGCATGAATCGCTAGGCAAGCCATATTGAGAGCTTCGTTTTCAGGTTTTGAATACATGCTCCCTGTGCCAGCCAAGAAAGACGGGGTGTGGGTAGTGGTCGGGATGTTCGGGTGGCATCAGCCGGTGGTCAGGGCGGAGTAGCCTACCCAGGTCGTCCGGGAGGCCTTGGGGAGAAACAAGAATGGTCAGGTCATCCCCGATGGCAAGCAATCCCCGGTCGAAGAGCCAGTGGATGGTTCCGGTGAGCGCGAGCCCATTCCTGACAGAATCCGGTCCAGCCGAGGCCACGGGCCGGATATGGGCGGCCTGGACTTCGGGTCTTCCCCCGCCATTGATGAGTCGCAACCCTGAAAAAGCGCAGGTCTCCCGGTAGGCTTCCCGGACCCTGCGCCTGAAGGCCTCGTCCCTGAAAGGACGGGTGATGCACTGGGCCACGAGAGGACGCGCTTCCAGATCCACGGCCTCCTCAGGGATTCCCTGGGCCAGGGCAGCATCCTTGGCCTCCCACGCGGCCAAATGACGGTGGAAGCCTTCCCGAACAATCGTTTCGAATTCAGTGGAAGGGAGGATTCGCACGGCACGACCGAAGGCCCCTTTGCTTGTACTCCCATCCTCCTTCTGGAGGGCAGATTCCCAATAGGTGCCGCGGCCCTGGAAGCCCACCGCTTGGTCGAACTCCTGGTAGCCGTCCAGGTAGGCATAGTAATGACCTGGCGACCGCGTGTCGGGTTCGATGGCGACCACTTTGGCCATGGCAAAGTAGGCCAGTCTGCCGCCACGAAGGCTGCGCCTGGGTTCGTAGTACACGATCCAGTCTCCCAGCGCCGCCTTCACCTGGTTCAGGTAGGTGTGGGGAAAGTGGTACCGGAATTCCGGCAGGTCATCGTAGATCGAGCCTACCGATGTGGTGAACACTGCATTGGACATGATGGACCAGGCTACCAGGTCCCATGGTTGCCTGTGCATCCGGTTATTCGCAGATGGAGAGCTGGGCCTCGACCTTCCTTGACGTCCCGCGCACTTCCTTTTCAGTGGTTATGGGGCGTCCAATGCGTCGGTGAAAAGAGAGTCATGCCCTGATTTCTCCCCAGGCTGGTATCCCATGGACCGGTAACTGCGGAGGCGCTTGTCAAACATCTTCCGGAAGACGGGCACGGAAGCGTCCAGGTAGTCGTAGATCCGGACTTCGTCCTTGCCTTCCCGCAGGCGGTGGAGGCGCCCTGCGTACTGGACGAGGGTTCCCTTCCAGGCGATGGGCATGGCCAGGACAAGGGTGTCCAGCCGGGGGTCGTCGAACCCTTCACCGATGTACCGCCCGATACCCAGGATTAGCCGGGATTCATGCTCTGGAACTTCGGCCAACTGCTCAAGGGCGAGCCTGCGCTGCCTGGCAGGGATGCCTCCGTGGAGGACGACGACGTGCTGCGCGGCGTGCTGGAGGGCCGCCTTCAGACGCTCCAGGTGATCCTTCCGCTCCGTCAACACGATCGGGGAGCGGCCTTCACCCAGTGCCTCCTGGACGTCCTTGGCGATCTGCGCGTTCCTCAGGGGGTCATTCACAAGGGCGGCATAAAGCTCCTGGATCGTGCCTTCTCCAAAGAACCGAGTCTCCCGCAGGACCAACCGGTTGGAAAAGGCGTGGCCGAGGGCAGCGGGGCCCTGGAAGCGGATGTCCCCGCACTGGAAATGCAGAAGCCGCTGCAGGCCGTCACGGCGGAAGGGGGTCGCGGTCAGGCCCAGGACATACCTGGCCCGGACCGCACGCATGACGCGATCGAAGGATACTGCGGGGGCATGGTGGCATTCATCGACGATCACATGGCCATACTCGCCAACGAGGTCCATCACGCCTTCCCGAGTGGCCAAGCTCTGGATCATGGCCACATCGATCCTGCCGTTGGGTTTGTGCCTGCCGCCCCCGATCTGCCCGACTTCCCTTGCGTCCAGGCCCAGGAAGGCCTGGAGTTGCGCGCGCCATTGCTCCATGAGCGGTTTGCGGTGGACAAGAACAAGGGTGTTCACGCCCCTGGCGGCAATCATGAAGGCGCCCAGAACCGTTTTTCCCGTTCCTGGAGGCCCGACGAAGACCCCGATGTCTTCCTTCATCAGGGCACGGGACCCCGCCTCCTGTAGGTCCGTCAGGCTTCCCTTGAAGTCCACAAGGAGGGGCCGCCCGCCGAAACGCAGGTCTTCAACCTCCAGGCTGGAGCCGTGGCTCTGGAGCAGTGTTTCCAACTCCTGCCTGCAGCCGCGGGGGAGGGCCAGGTGGGCGGGGTGGTCTTCGGCGGCGCAAATGATCCTTGGAATGCCGTTGGTGGAGAAGCGCATGCCTTGTTTCTGGTAGAACTCCGGATTCTGGAAGGAAGCGAGCCGCTTGGCCTCGGCCAGGAATACCTGGGGCAGGCCCGTCTTCTCCAGGAAGATCTGGCTGGAAAGCGTGGCTCCGACCCTTCCAGGCATGGGGCCCAGGACCGCTGTCCGGGCCTTGCCTGAGGGGGGGCGCTCCCAGGGTGCCATCTCGTACCCATCCTGGATGGCGTCGAAGCGCACCCCAAGGATCCGGCCCTGGCTCGAGGCCTTCTGGACCAGCGTCTCTACCCTGCTCGGCTCCATTCGCTCCACGGTTGCGAGGTAGGCCCATGGATCCGCATGAGGCTCCAGGGCCACATCCAGGAACAGGGTGTTGCCGGCCTTTCGAGCCTCGAACTGGAGGGGCAGGGCGATCAGGTTCCCGAAGCCGCCCTTGGGCATGGTGTCCTGGTTGGGAAACAGGCGGTCATAGGATCCCATGCCCAGGTGAGGGTGTCTGTCCATGGTTTCGGTCAGAAGGAAGCTGCCGAGTCTACGGGCGCTAACCGCAGGGATCGGAGCCTGGAAGAAGATCCATGCGTGCCCGCCATTGCCGGACCGGGACCGCTCGAGGGTGACCGGGACACCCCAGGACTGGCACGTCTGGGCGAAGGCCCGGAGGTCCCCGTGCCAGCCATCCTTGTCGAAGTCCACCGCCAGAAGCCAGCAGGTCTCGTCCCTAAGGAGTGGATACAGCCCGATGACCTGTCGACCCTGGAGATGATCCAGGATCACCTGGTCGGTCAGGGGCGCGTACGCGGGTTCGGGGCCCAGGGCAAGACAAACTGGAGAATACCCGGGCTTTCCCGGCCTTTCCGGCTTCCTGGAAAACCATTGGCGCGGGTAGACATCCTCCCGGCCGCGGAATAGGCTCCTGAACAGGGCGACCTTCGAGGCGGGCGTCGATGGGCCGGGATGGCCTCCGGCCTGGTCGGAAGATGGCGTGGCAACCTGGATTCGCCGCAGTTCCAGGATTTCGGCCCGAAGTCGATCCGCCTCGGCGAGGTTCCCCGCGAGCAGACGCTCCAGGTCCTGCAGGCGCTTTGACCGGGCGAACTGATCCATACAGCTCCTTCACGGTTAAATCTAGCATCCAATAAACAAGGCACTACGATCGGGCCGTAGGCCTTGTGATGGGACTGCTGGACAGGGAGTTCCATTCCAAGGCCTTTGATTTCACCACCCGAATGGAAGCAATCCGGATGCTCCATGCCCACCAGCCATCCCTCATGAGGCGCCGTGGCAAAGCTGGCCTGCAGGATTGATCAACGCATGCATGCACGGCATCTGCAAAGCCCGGTGTTCCCGTAGCGCACCACCCAATCTCGGGTCATGTTGCCGCAGTCCTTGCACGTAAGTAGGTCCTCGGCGTTGGTTTCCGTGGGAGTGGCATGGTCACGGGAGTCGAACGCCAAGGCTGCCGGTCTGCGATCCGGGACCGGGGATTCGGCCATCTCCAGAACCCTCACCTCGGGGGCCACCTTCCCCTCCTCGGGTTCCTCATCGTCATCGTCCTCGTCGTCCCATTCGGCTCGGTGGAAACGCCGGTAATCTTCCGCATTGGTGGTCGCCTGGCGCCGCTTTCGTTCGTCTTCTTCCCGCCTTTTTTGGGTGAGGGCCTCAAGGTGTTCCTTCCAAGTCTCATACTCGCCCGGGTGCACAAATTCTCCGGTCCGGGGATGGAGCAGGATCGATTCCAGAGGGTGCTCAAGGAGGGTGGCCTGGTGGCCCTGGGGAGGGTGCCGAAGCCAGATGCCCCGGCAGGAGGTAAGTTGACGCCTGGCGGGGTCCAGGAAATGGAGGGATTCATCGCCGAACCCATACAGGCCGTCATAGGCGGAATGCTCCGTCAACGCCCGGAGGGTTGCGGAAAGGGTGATGCGGCCCAGGCCCGGTTCCTTGACCAGCAGCCTCGCATGGAACACCGGATGCAGGAGAACCCCGAGTTTCCTGCAGCCCTTCGCCATGGCCTCCCGCACATCGGGCTTGACCGCGGCGGGAACCACCCACCAGGCCAGGGTCGGCTTGCCAGGCCTCTCGACCCAGCAATCAAGGGGCCGTGGAAGACGGGCGGCCGTCTTCTCCAACTGGATGGATTCGGGGAACCGGACCCGAAGCCAGCTAAAAAGCTGCGCCCGGCATTCGAGGACCTCGAGCGTTTCCTTCGCCCGGGGACAGTCCCCGCCGGCCCGGTGGGCAAAATGCCAAATCCGCTCCTCACCGGCCCGGACGATTACGGGCTGTCGGCAGCCTTCGCAGACGATCCGCCCTTCCGCTGCTTCCTCGCGAAGTCGTTCTGCCCTGGACGGACCATCTTCCCTCAGGAGGATCACCTGGCTGGAATCGATGGTTCGCATGGCTGTGAGCATTCACGGCCTCCTGGGGGTCAATCCTTCAGCCCCCGGTGCTGCTTCACATTCTGGGCCTTCCACTGGAGCAGAGGCATGGATAGGATGCGCCGCAGAAGAACGGGATCTTCCGTAAGTCTTTGGGGGGCGATCTCCCCCCGGTCCCATAGGGCCTCCATGAACATGGATTCTTCACGCCGAAGTGGAAGCAGTCTGGCCATGCCAGAACGAACTCTGGCCTCCATCCCCGCCAAGTTCAACGGGCCAGCCTGGGTTCTGAGCAAGGGTCGCACTCTTCGTTCGAAATCTCCTGTCTCAATCGTGATGGCATCAGGCTGGATCGCCCGCAGGTCCATAGTCCTCGCCGTGGATCCCATGACCACGAAGGGCAGCCGGACCTGATCCATGTCAAAGGCGGGATGCTCCAGGATGGCCGCGGCATCCACGACATCCCTGGCGGCGGATCGATCCAGGAGCGCGACCAGCTTTCCCGCGACGAGATCAGGGAATCCCAGCACAGGGATGTTCAAAGCCTGGAATGAGCCGAGCGGATGGGAGCTCATGAATTTGATGGGATGCAAGGGAACCCGGTGAAGGAAATTGAGATCGACCTCAAGGTTGCCGCTGGACCCATGCGCCGACGGGTAACGCAGCAGCCACTTTCCACCAGCATGTTCGGTTGGAGCCCGCCGAACCGTGAACTCCTCCTTCTCCAGGATGGCCTGAAGGAGGGCTTCAACCTTCGGGCGTTCCAATTCCATCCCAGCCCTGGTCGCGGCTCCGATGTAGTTCAGGTCGATATCCACAGAGAGGCGGGGCACTTCGAAGATGAACAGGTTGAGGGCCGTCCCCCCTTTTAGAACCAGCCGGTCGCGCAGGAAAGGATCCCGGAAGATTTCGTTTAGGATGCCGATGAGCCGAATGACCTTTTCCAGGCCTTCGGGCCGGAAGCCGGTCGCTCGGGTTTCAAGTAGCAGTCGCTCCAGAGAGAGTTTCATCCTGGTTCCTCCCAGGCCCGGTTCCAGATGACCTCAGGGACGATCAGGTTCCAACGTCGGGATAGGCGCCCCTTCTCTCCCCGGTCGAGGTATTGCTTCACCTTGGGCCGGAGAGATTCAAGCGCCTTGAGGTCCGTTTCTTCCACATGGAGGGCAGACTGGTGCTGTTCGAGGAAGTGCCCCACCTTCGCGGAGGTGGTTGCGTTCCCCAGTCGCCGAAGGTAGGTGGTGATTTCGTTCAGGTCGACCCATCGGATCGATTCGAGCGAGCGCCAGACCTCCTCCCACCCGCCACCCAGGTCAGGACGATCCAGGACGTCCACGAGTGTGCGGGATTGGGTGGTCACCTGGATATCAATTCCGCGCCGGTCCATCTGCTCCACTCCAAGGCGGAAGGCTTCAGCCCCGAGGGCGTGGCGGGGACGAATGGGGCAGTAGGTCACTCCGCGAAATTGCCAGCCTCGAACTTGTCTCGGCACAAGGATCTGGATGACTTCAAAGGAGGAATAAGCCAGTCCATGGAGTTCCAGTGCAGTGTGGTACCCAAGCACCCCACCCGGACACCCAAGGGTTCCAGCCAGGTAGGCATCCACTGGCGCGGACTCGGGCTTGCCTCCTGGGGGAACGGTTGCGTAAAGACCTCGTCGGACAGCCATGATTCGCCCAGTCCGCTGGTGGTAACGGAGGAGTTCCTCGACCGAATCGCGGCTGGGCGCTTGACCGGACGCCAAGACCAGATGGCGATCCAACGTTTCCCGTCGGAAAACGGGATGGAGCGCAAAAAAATCCGGAAGACCCATGGTTGAATCCGATTGACGAAACCCAAAAGAAATATACGGGTTTCGATCGCCGGATGCAACCCACATTGTTCATCGAGAATTGCCCTCGATGGCTTAGAGTTGGTGAATCCCGTTGACCCTATGGCCCGCCCATTCACGGCGATAAAACGGGTTGGAATCCTGTTCGCCCTACCCAGACAAGCGCAATCCCAGGGAATAAGTCCCGGAGACCTCCGGGCTTCATGCGGAACGGCGGAGGGCGGCGGAGGACCCATCTGCTCTCATGGCTACAGGACCTGGCAGTGGCGGTCATCGTGGGGCGCCTGAGTATTTGGTGAACGTTGCCCGCCAATCAACCCCCTGCGCAGATTTCCGGCGGGGATCCTGCGGCTGCGATAGAGGCCCTCCCGGCGCAGCCTTCGACCTGTACCCCACCCCACACCCTCCACCCCTGCTGGTGGACTTCCCGATGCGACCGCATGCCCGATGATTGTTGGGAAGAACGAACTGGCCACTCCTGTGGTTGACCCGTGCGATGCCGCGTTCTTGAACTTCACCGTTAGCGCACGGTAAACTCCAGAAGTTCCCTCCCAATCCATAAAACCGCATTCGAAACGATTGGCTTAACCGTAGTGGCCCAGAAGCAACTCCCATCCTGGAGGTGAATTTGACCAAGATCCTCAGAGCAACAAGCCTTCTGCTGCTCGCAGCCCCCATGCTCTATTCTGGGGATTTCTCCTGGGCTCTACGGGGTGGCTTTACTTCTCCAATGGGTTCCATGAAGAATGATTCGCTGGTCGGCACCCACCAGGCCATTGGCGGCTTCATGTGGGGCGCCGCCTTTTCCTGGCATTTCGACTCCAGGGATAGCCTGCGGATTCGCCTTGATTTGTCTGGAATTAACCACAGCTCCGACAACACGGTTCCCAACCCACCTTTGGGAAATGTCACGCTCAATTCCGAATGGTCCATCCCGGAAATCGGCCTTGATTGGAGGAGGGATTGGACGGATGGAAATAAAGGGTGGTTTGGAGAAGCCGGAATCGGGCTGGCTTCGCCCAAGCTTTCCCTCACGTCGCGGTTCCCCATTTCATCCGGAGGACCCATGGTGGGAAACACCAAGGAAACGCGCCAGGACAGGAAACTGGCTCTTCGCCTCGGGGCAGGCTACAACTTCTCCAAACGGATCTATGCCGGTGTCGGCTTGCATTCCTTATCCGTTGATAAGAACGGCGCCGATGGTTTCCCGATCGGAAACCTGACCTGGGCGGAGTGTTCCTTGGGGGTCCGGTTTGGCATGCCGAAATAGGTTGCCGGATTCCGGCTTCCGGGTCAGCGCATGGAGCTGTGGTACATGAATAAGATCCATTTCTGATAAGGTGGCTGGACCATGCGCCCCTGGTCCTTCCCGATCCACCTCGACCTCGCATCGGCCGAACCGATCTACCTTCAGATAGCCAGGGCCATAAGCGGCGACATCCGTCGCGGTCGGCTTCGGCCGGGCAATGCCCTGCCGGGTTCCCGCACGCTGGCCCAGACACTCGGCGTCCACCGGAACACGGTGCTGGCAGCCTTGCAGGAATTGCACGCCGAAGGTTGGATCCAGACCCTCCATCGAACGACCCGGGTTGCGGGGGATCTGCCCCCAGCTCCCATTCCATCCAGGACCCTGGCACCGGGAGGCATGGGGTTTCCCCTTCCCACCGCCGCCGTTTCCATCCCCGCAGATAACCCTGGAGGTCCGGGGATGCTTTCCTTCGATGGAGGGTTGCCGGATCTGCGGTTGCTGCCGAAAGAGCTCATCGGCAGAGCCTATGGCCGAGCCCTTCGAAACCGGGACCTGTTGGGTTACGGCGATCCCAAGGGAGAGATCCATCTGCGATCGGCCCTTGCAGGAATGCTCTCTGAAGCGCGTGGTCTTTCCATCGACCCGGGACGGTTGATGACCGCTGGTGGAAGCCAGATGGTGATCGACCTTGTGGCACGCACGCTGATTCGGCCGGGTGATCGGGTGGCCGTCGAAGACCCCGGCTATCCCGCCGCCTGGGCAACCCTCCGGGCGGCAGGGGCGGAACTGGTTCCCGTGCCGGTGGACGAAGGGGGGCTGTGCGTGGAGTCGCTTTCGGCCCTGTTGGAGAAAAAGCCCCTTCGCGCTCTCTACTGCACCCCGCACCACCAATTCCCGACCACGGCCACGATGCAGATTGCGCGCCGTCTGCGTCTCCTTGAATTGGCACGCGACCACCGGATGGCCATCCTCGAGGACGATTACGATTACGAGTTCCACTTCGACGTAAGCCCGATACTGCCCTTGGCGAGCATGGATCGCTCCGGCGTGGTCGTGTACATGGGCACGTTGTCGAAAGTCCTGGCTCCCGGGCTGCGCCTGGGCTTCCTGACGGGACCCCAGCCCCTGGTGGATGCGGTCGCATCCTTTCGATACATTTCAGACCGCCAGGGGGACCAGGTCATGGAACGCGCGGTTGGCGACCTGTTGGAGGAGGGTCTGATCCAGCGTCATGTGCGAAAAATGCGCAAGGTCTACCATGCCCGGCGAGGAATCCTCGCCGGGATTCTGGGCCATCACCTGAAGGATGTGGTTTCCTGGGAGCTTCCACCGGGCGGCATGAGTCTTTGGCTCACGGCTGAACCCTCGGTGGATGTGGAAGCCTGGGCCAGGCGTGCGGAACGTAGAGGCGTCCAGTTGAGCGTTGGACGCAGATACGATTTTCGCGGGTTGTATCGGCCCAACCTCCGAGTCGGGTTCACCGCCTTGGATGAGGATCAGATGGAAGAGGCCGTTCTGCGCATGAAGGCCGCCCTATGACGCGGCACCCGTGGCGTTGACCCCATCCTTTGTGGCTTGCCGTTCGTGCCTCAGGGTGGACTAGCGGCAAATTCAAAAGTGGAACTTTTCCCTGGGCCAATTGGCCGGAGACTTGGGAAGTGACCTGGTGGTCCAACTTTCCAAGGATCGTTATGCGCAAGATTCCGCCCACCACCTTTGTGGACACCGCCCAGATCGGCTGGATCCCGCTTTCAGAGGGCCTGTCCTTCAAACCCATTTACATCTTTCCTGATCTCAGTGGTTGGCAGCTTCTGCTCCGGCTGGAACCCGGAACGGTCATCTCCCGTCATCGCCACACCGGAGAAGTTCATGCCTTCAACCTCTCTGGCACACGGCGGCTGGACACGGGCGAAATCGTAGGCCCCGGGATGTACGTGCACGAACCCGTTGGGAACGAGGACAGTTGGGAGGCCATCGGCGATGAGCCTTGCATTGTTCACATCGAGGTGAATGGCCGGAATGAATACCGGGATGCGGAAGGAAAACTGATCCGCGTCGCGGATGCCCGCGGAGCCCGTCAGGACTATCTGGATTGGTGCCGCACCGAGGGCGTGGAGCCCATCGCAGCCCTGGCGGGGAACGCGTGAATTCGAAGGGTCATGACCGCCTGGGCCGCTGGAGCGCCCGGGGAGCAAGCCTCGCGCTGGGTGCCGCATTCCTGTCGGAAAACCGGATTCAGGACGCCGGGAACGTCACCGCCGGCGGCGCCCAGGCCACGGGGTCGCCGTTCAGGCCGTGCTTGTAGGAGATGATCTCCAGCCGCTCGGGCACCACCTGGATCAGCACCAGGTTCTTGCCGCCCGGGAAGGACTGGTCCCAGTAGGCGCGGTGGCGCCTGCGGATCTCGGCGGGGTCGGTGACCAGGACCGCCTTGCCGCGCAGGGCGACGTACCCTTCCATCCGGGTCAGGTCGCCGTAGAAGAGCGTCACCTTGGGGTTGGCGCGCAATTCCTCCATCTTCCGGGTGGTGGTGCTGGTGGCCATCCAGACGGACATGTCCGCCTCGGGGGGAAAGGGATTCATGGTCCGCACCCGGGGGCCGCCGTCGGTGGCGACCGTGCAGAGCGCGACGTAGCGGCAGGAGGTCATGAGCTCCCGCGCGGCGGCCAGGGTCTCCTCGCGGGAGGGGGTCTTCGCCGGGGTTCCGGCCGGGGCCGGCAGGGCCAGGAGGAGCGCCGCGAACGCGGCGCCGAGGCGGGGGAGAAGGGCAGGGATGCGCATGGCGGGAACTCCGTCGAAACCTGGATGGAAGGGGTGTTCCCGATTCTCCCACCCTTGGACCCGATCCAGAACCGCGCATCCTGGACCCTCAGAACTGTGTCCCAACATTTTTTTGCTGGACGGTTGACGGCCTAATCGTATGGACCCATATTATCTGGACCTCAACCAAGGGGAACCCGTTGACGCCTTGCCCCACCCCCCAGTTCCGATCACCCAAATACGAACGCATCCAGCGTCTCGTTGAGCGCCTTGGCGCCCCGACGCTGGACCGGGGGACCCTGGAGGCCTACCTGCTGCTCATGAGCGTCTCCGACGAGATCCGCGAGATCGCCAACGCCAAGCTCTCCTGCCACGGCCTGGGCGAGGGGCGCATCATGACCCTGGTCCTGCTCCTGGAGAACCAGCCGGAGCCGCTGTCCCACTCCCAACTGGCCGAACTGATGACCGTCACCAAGGGCAGCGTCACGGGCCTTGTGGACAGCCTGGAACAGGATGGGCTGGTCAAGCGGGTCGAATCCCTGGAGGACCGGCGCACCCGGCTGATCAGCATCACCCCCGCCGGCCTGGAGCTGGTGAACACCTACCTTCCCCAGAAGTTCCAGGGCATCGAACGGCTCATGTCCGTCCTGGGCCCGGAGGAACGGGAGACCCTGGCCACCCTTCTGCAGAAGGTCCAGGAAGGGCTCCCCTCGTACCGGAGCGAATAGCGCTCCCCGTTCCACAGCATCGTTCGAATCCGATCCCGGACGGGGCGGCTGCCGGAAGGCTGCCCGGCCCTTCTCCACCCCTTTTCGAGGTTTCCCATGACCCCTGCCGCTACCCAGACTTCCGAACCGGCCCCGTCCCTGGTGGACGAAGCCTCCGCCGTCATCGCCCAGGAGCCGTCCGCCGCCGCCCGAACCTCCAGCCGCCGCCGGCTGCCCTCCCTCCTCGCCGCGGGCGCGCTGGTGGCCGGCTCCCTGGGGGCCGCCTACTACCTGCGCCAGGTGGCGCCCTTCGAATCCACGGACGACGCGTTCATCGACGGCCGCATCATCGGCATCAGTCCCCAGGTGGCGGCCCAGGCCGCGGTGGTGCACATCGACGACAACCAGGTGGTCCACAAGGGCGACCTCCTGGTGGAACTTGACCCCACCGATTTCCAGGTGGCCCTCGAACAGGCCCAGGGGGCGGAGGCGGCCGCCCTGGGCAAGCGGGCCCAGGCCCAGGCCGGCGTGGCGGCGGCGGAAAGCGCCGTGGCGGAAGCGGAGGCCACGCTGTTGTCCCTGCAGGCCACCTTCGAGAACGCCGAGACCGAACTGCGCCGCCAGCAGGGGGTGGATGCCCGGGCCCGGGCCCAGAGGGACCTGGATTCCGCCGTGGCCGCCCGCAAGACCTCCTTCGCCTCCCTGGAGCGGGCCCGGGCCCAGGTGCGCTCCGCCCAGGCGCAGGTGGCCCAGGCCCGGGCCACCGTCACCGCGGCCGAGGGCGACTACCAGAAGGCCCAGGCCGACACCCGCCGGGCCCGGGTGAACCTGGACCACTGCCGCATCCTCGCGCCCGTGGACGGGCGCATCGCCGGCAAGGCGGTGGACGCGGGCGCCTACGTCACCCCCGCCAACCCGCTCTTCCAGATCGTGCCGGCCCAGGTGTGGGTCGTGGCGAACTTCAAGGAGACCCAACTCAAGCACATGGCCCCGGGCCAGCCCGTCGAGGTGAGCGTGGACGCCTTCCCCGGGCTGGCCCTCACCGGAAGGGTGGACTCCATCCAGTCCGGCACGGGATCGCGATTCAGCGTGATCCCCACGGAGAACGCCACGGGCAACTTCGTAAAGGTCGTCCAGCGCGTGCCCGTGAAGATCCTCCTCGACAACGCCGACCAGGGCAGGCTGGGCCAATTGGCCCCGGGCATGTCCGTGGAACCCAAGGTGCGGGTGCGTTCCTGACGCCAGCCCCCGAAACGAGCGAAACATGTCCTTCCCGAGAACCCCCAACAGCGCCGCCAAGCCCGGCGTCAACCCGTGGCTTGTGGCCGTGGTGATCTCCCTGGCCACCTTCATGGAGGTGCTGGACACCAGCATCGCCAACGTGGCCCTGGCCCACATCGGCGGCAGCCTGGGCGCCAGCCAGAGCCAGGCCACCTGGGTGCTCACCAGCTACCTGGCCGCCAACGCCATCATCATCCCCATCAGCGGCTGGCTGTCCAACACCCTGGGCCGCAAGCGCTTCTACATGATCTGCGTGGCCCTCTTCACCGCCAGCTCCTTCCTCTGCGGCATCGCGCCCTCCCTGGGCGTTCTGCTGCTGTGCCGGATCCTCCAGGGCGCCGGGGGCGGGGGACTCGCCCCCAGCGAGCAGAGCATGCTGGCGGACACCTTCCCCGGCAAGTACTTCGGCATGGCCTTCGCGGTCTACGGTGTCGCCGTGGTGGTGGCGCCGGCCATCGGCCCCACCCTCGGCGGCTGGATCACCGACAACTTCTCCTGGCGCTGGATCTTTTTCATGAACGTGCCGGTGGGCCTGGTGTCCCTGCTGCTCACCCAGAGGCTCATCCAGGATCCGCCCAAGGAAACGGCGCCGAAAAAGCCCATCCGGGTGGACGCCATGGGCTTCGCCTTCGTGGTGCTGGCCTTCGGCGCCCTGCAGGTCTTCCTGGACAAGGGCCAGGAGTCCGACTGGTTCGGTTCGCCCGTCATCGTCGTCTTCTTTCTGCTCACCCTGGCGGGCCTCGTCGGCCTGGTGGTCTGGGAGACGATGATCGCGAAGGATCCCGTGGTGGACCTGCCCCTGCTGCGCAACGGCGGCCTGGCCACCTCCATGGGGCTGCAGTTCGCCGTCGGGTTCATCCTCAATTCCACCACCGTCCTGGTGCCGCTCCTGGCCCAGCAGCTCCTGGGCTACGACGCCACCCAGGCCGGCCTCGTGCTGATGCCCGGCGGCCTGATGCTCATGGTGATGATGCCCGTCGCCGGGGCCCTCGTGCGCAAGGTGCAGCCCAAGTACCTGATGGCCTCCGGCCTCTCCCTGCTGGCCCTGTCCCTGGTGATGATGTCGGGCTTCACGGCGCAGATCGCCTTCAACCACCTGCTCTGGGCCCGGCTGATCCAGTGCATGGGGCTGCCGCTGTTCTTCATTCCCCTCAACACCATCGCTTACAGCAACCTGCCGCCCGGGAAGAGCAACCAGGCCAGCGCCATGATGAACCTCATGCGCAACCTGGGCGGCAGCATCGGCATCGCCGTCGCCACCACCCTCCTGGTGCGCCGCGCCCAGGTGCACCAGATGTACCTGGCGGCCACGGCCACCCGGGCGAACCTGCCCCTGATGCACCACCTGCACCCCACCGGCGGGCTCGCCCCGAAGAGCCTCCTGGGCTTCTACAACCAGGTGCAGGTCCAGGCGGCGATGCTTTCCTACCTGGACGTGTTCCGGATCCTTACCGTCGCCTGCGCCATCGTCATCGTCGGGGTCCTGCTGCTCCGCCGCGTGCGCAAGGACGTCCAGCCGGCAATGGGTCACTGAGCCCCCGAATCGTGGAGAAGAGTCCCATGCGAACGTCGATTCCCTTCCTGGCCCTGGCGGCCGCCGCATTGCTCACCGGCTGCAAGGTCGGACCCACCTACCGGCCCCCTGAACCCCGGGCGCCGAGCCGGTGGAGCGAACCCCTGGCCGGCGGCGAGACCCCCCGCGGCGCCGACCTGGCCCAGTGGTGGACGGCCTTCAAGGACCCCGAGCTGGCCTCCCTGGTGGACCGGGCCCTGAAGGCCAACCTGGATCTCCGCCAAGCCCAGGCCCGCCTGTCCGAGGCGCGGGCCCGGCGCGGCGTGGCCGGCTCGGCCCTGGGCCCCGCCGTGGACGCCGGGGGATCCGCCGGCCGTGAGCGCCAGAGCGCCAACCAGCCCCTCCTGGGCGGCCTGCTGCCCCCCGGAACCCCCTTGACCAGCGACGTGTACCAGGCCGGTTTCGACGCCAGCTGGGAACTGGACCTCTTCGGCGGCAACCGGCGCCGCCGGGAGGAGGCCGACGCCGCCCTGGCGGCCGCGGGCTACAGCCTGGCCGACGCCCAGGTCAGCCTGGTGGCGGAGGTGGCCCGCAACTACGTGACGGCCCGGGGGTACCAGCAACGCATGGCCATCGCCCGGGAGAACCTCACCGCCCAGCGCGACATCGTGGCCCTGGCCCGTTCCCGGTACCAGCAGGGGTTCACCAGCAGCCTCGAACCGGAACAGGCGGCCACCGTCCTGGCCCAGACCCAAAGCCAGGTGCCCGCCCTGGAGGCCGGCTACCTGGCCGCACTTCACCACCTGGGGGTGCTTCTGGGGCAAGCCCCGGGCGCCCTGCGCGAGGAACTGGATGCCGCCGCGCCGATCCCCGCCGTCCCCGCGGAGGTTCCCGCGGGCCTGCCCGCCGACCTGGTGCGGCGCCGCCCCGACATCCGGGTGGCGGAACGCCACCTGGCGGAAGCTTCCGCCCGGGTGGGCGTCGCCACGGCCGATCTCTACCCGGCATTCTCACTGGGCGGCAGGTTCGGCTGGGAGAGCGCCCAAAGCGGCAGCCTCTTCACGTCCGCCAGTTCCACCTGGTCCTGGGGCCCCTCCTTCCGCTGGCCGATCTTCGCCTCGGGCCGCATCCGCGCCAACATCCGGGTCCAGGACGCGCGCCAGGAGCAGGCCCTGGCCGCCTACGAAAAGGCCGTGCTCGTGGGCTTCGAGGAGGTGGAGAACGCGCTGGCGGCCTACGCCAAGGAGCAGGCCCGCAACGTGCCCCTGCGGGCGGCCGTGGCCTCCAGCAGCCGGGCTCTGGAGGTGGCGCGCCAGCAGTACGCCAGCGGCCTGACCAGCTTCATCAACGTCCTGGACGCGGAGCGGACGGTGTACCAGGCCCAGGACAGCCTCGTGCAGAGCGACCAGGCCGTCGCCCAGGACCTGATCGCCCTGTGCAAGGCGCTGGGTGGCGGCTGGCCGGCCAAGCCCGCATGACGGGGTGGGCCCCGTCGGGCCAGCCGCGGGGACGACGGGGCCAGGGCCCTTCAGGTGGCGCGGATGTCGCGGATGGGCGGCTGGCCGAAATGGCGGGCATACTCGCGGCTGAAATGGGAGGGGCTTTCGTAGCCCACCCGGAACGCGGCGGTCGCCGCGTCCAGGCCCTCGACGCGCAGCAGGCGGCGGGCCTCCTGCAGGCGCAGCTCCTTCTGGAACTGCAGGGGACTGAGGGTCGTGATCTCCTTGAAATGTTTGTGAAACGACGAGGGACTCATGTTCACCAGCCGGGCCAGGTCCTCGATCCTCAAGGGTTCGTCGAACCGTTCCCGGAGCCGGGCGACGGCCTTGGCGATGCGCTGGACCCGGCTTCCGGCCACGCCCAGCTGCCGGACCAACGGCCCGTACTCCGTCCTCAGCAGGCGGTAGGTGATCTCCCGGCGGAGCATGGGGCCCAGCACGTCCGCATCCGCGGGCGCTTCCAGGCAACGCAGCAGGCGAAGGAAAGCGTCCAGAAGCTCCGGTGTCCCCTCGCTCAGGTGGATGCCGGGCCCCGAAGGGGCCGGCTCGGGGGCGGGCCCCATGCCCTGGAGCAGCCCGAAGACCAGGTCCGGGTCCAGGTCCAGGGCCAGGCTGAGGAAGGGCTTGTCGGGGGAGGCCTCCAGCACGTGGCTGGTGATGGGCAGGTCGATGGACACGATCAGGAAGCGCCCACGCTGGAACCGGAAGACATGCCCGTTCATGGTCACCTCCTTCGCACCCTGGAGGACCAGGCAAAGGGAAGGGCGATAGACGGCATGGGCGGGCAGGGTGCGGCCGTCACTGCGGATCACCAGGAGCCCGGGCAGGGGCGTGGTGTGCACCCCCTCTGTGGGAGCCCATTCCATGGCGGACCTCGCCAGGTCCGTCAGGGTTCCGGTCCGTGGGTCGTTCCGCATGGGTGTCCTCCGGTTCACCCTACCCCACCGCCGGACGCCGCGCATCCGAAACTTCGCAAATCGGGAGGATCCGGCAATCCTTCGACAGGATCCCGCTACCGGCCGCCCCCCGGCCAGGCCTAGTCTGGGGGGGCAGGGCACCCTCGAGGAGATTTCCATGCGCAGACCCATCACCCTCATCACCGGCGGCAGCCGCGGCCTGGGACGCAACGCGGCCCTCCATCTCGCCAAGGCGGGCCACGACCTCATCCTCACCTACCACAGCCGGCAGGACGAAGCCGAGCGGGCGCTGGCCGAGGTGCGGGCCGCGGGCGCCAAGGCCCAGGCCCTGCGCCTGGACGCGGGGGACGTGGCCTCCTTCGGGGCCTTCGCGCAGACGCTGGAGCGGACCCTCCAGGAGCACTGGGGGACCGGCCAGTTCCAGGCCCTGGTCAACAACGCGGGGACCGGCCTGCACGCGCCGTTCCTGGAAACCACGGAAGCCCAGTTCGATCACCTGATGAACGTCCATTTCAAGGGCGTCTTCTTCCTCACCCAGCGCCTCCTGCCCCTCCTGGCCGACGGGGGCCGGATCCTGAACCTTTCCAGCGGCCTGGCCCGCTTCGCCCTCCCGGGCTCGTCCGCCTATGGCGCCATGAAGGGCGCCGTGGAAGTCCTGACCCGCTACCTGGCCAAGGAACTGGGCCCCCGGCGGATCTCGGTGAACGTCCTGGCGCCCGGGGCCATCGAGACGGACTTCAACGGCGGGGCCGTGCGGGACAACCCGGCCCTGAACCAGGCCATCGCCGCCCAGACCGCCCTGGGGCGGGTGGGCCTGCCGGACGACATCGGCGCCGTGGTCGCGGCCCTGCTCGGTCCGGGCACCGGCTGGATCAACGCCCAGCGGATCGAGGCGTCAGGGGGGATGTTCCTGTAGGGCCCTGCTCCACGAGGATCAGCTTGGAGGTGTCGAAGCCCAGGGCGGCGGCCTCGGCGATGAGCTGGCGCTGGAGGGCGGCGTCCAGCGTCGGGGTGCGGGCCAGGAGCCACAGGTAGGATTTGTCGGGGCCGGCCACCAGGGCGTACCGGTAGTCCTTCTGGTCCAGGTGGAAGATGACGTAGGAGCCGTAGAAGGGACCGAAGAAGGAGACCTTCAGGTAGCCCTCCTGGGGGTCCCGCACGAAGTAGGCTTTCCCCGTGGCCGTTTTCCAGGCCCCGTCCTTGGCCGACCAGCCCCGGTTGAGGACCGCCAGGCCTCCATCCTCCCGCAGGCTGTAGGTCGCCGAGACCTGGGTCAGGCCGCGTTCGAAGCTGTGGTCCAGCCGCGCGATCTCGTACCACTGGCCCAGGTACCGGCCCACCTCGAAGGGCTTGACCGGGGTGATGCGCTCCGGGAGCCGCACACAGCCCAGGGAGAGGAATCCGCAGAGGAGCACTGTCAGCTTGAGCCGGGCCGTCTTCATGTCGCCACCCCTTTCCCGGAAAGTATGGAAGGACATTTCCAAATGGAAAGGGGCCACGACGCAGCGGGTGGCTCCGGCACCTTCAGGCGCCCTTCTTCCGAAATCCGGGTGGGGCCGCCGGCTCGGGAAGTGGGCTAGCATGGTCCCTTGAAATCCTTCGGGGGCTGCCATGCTGCGATCCACCCTCTGTCTTCTGCTGTGCGCGGCGTCCGTGGGCGCCGAGGAGGTCCCGAAGCGGCCCTGGAGCGACAAGGCCAGCCTTTCGGTGGTATCCCTGTCCGGCAACGCCCAGGGGCAGACCCTGGGGGTCTCCAACGAATTCAAGTACGCCGGCGAGGCCCATGCCTTCGCCTTCAATGCGGGGGGGGTGCGGGTGTCGAACACGACCATCTCCTACACGGCCACGGGCACGTCGGCCACCCAGTACGAGGTGCGGGAGCTCCGCACCACCGTGACCACGGCGGAGAACTATTTCGTCAATGGGCGGTACGACCACAAGGTGGGCGACCGCTTCTTCGCGTTCGCCGGGGCGGGGTGGGACCGCAATGTCCCGTCGGGCATCGACGGCCGCACCGTGGGCAGCGCGGGCATGGGGTACTGGTGGGCCAGGTCGGGCGCCACCGCGTTCCGCACGGACCTGGGCGCGGGCTACACCCGGATCCGGCCGGTCTTCGAGACGCCGGGGTTCCAGGACAGCTTCGGGACCTGGGACCTGACCCTGGACTTCACCCGGAAGACCGGCGCCACGGGCCAGTTCACCTCCAACCTGGTGGTGTCCACCAGCATGAAGGACACTTCGGCCTACCTCGCCGTGTGGAAGAACGCGTACACCGTCAACATCGGTCCGCGCCTGGCCCTCAAGGTGGGCTACGACTGCACCTACAACAACGCCCCGGCCTTCCTGGCGGTGGACATCGTCCAGACCGGGTCCGTGCCGCCCGTGGTGCTGGGCCAGGCGCCGGTGCGGCTCCGGAAGCTGGATACGGTCTTCACCACCTCGCTGGTCGTGAGCCTCTAGGGCGGAAACTGGACCCGGGACGCCCGGTAGGACTCGAGTTCGATGAAGGGAGAGATGAAGTCGAGGCTCAGCGGCTCCTTCTTCAGGAGGTCGGTGCTGAGGTACTTCCGGTTGTCGTCCGGGAAAAGGGTCACCACCACGGCGTCCGATCCCATCTTCTCCTGCACGCGGACGGCGCCCAGGAAGTTGGCCCCGCTGGAGATGCCCACCCCCAGGCCCAGGCGAGAGGCGAGCATCTGGGCCATGAGGATGGCGTCGCCGTCCCGGATGGCCAGGGGCTCGTCCAGGTCCTCCCGCTTCACCAGGGCGGGCACGAACTGATCGGCGAAGCCTTCGATGCGGTGGGGGGAGGCGGGGCAGTTCCTGCTGAGGATGGGGCAGTTGGACGGCTCCAGGGGATGCACCCGCATGCAGGAGTTGCGCTCTTTCAGGTAGGAGCCCACCCCCATGATCGTGCCACCGGTGCCCACCCCCGCCACGAAGGCGCTGGGCCTCAGGCCCAGGTTGGCCAGCTGGTACCGGATCTCCGGGCCGGTGCCCTCCCGGTGGGACGCGACGTTGTCCGCGTTGGAATACTGGCAGGGAAGGAAACAGCCCGGATTCCGGCCGGCGAATTCGAGGGTCAGGCGGATGCACTCCTTGAACCCGCCCTCCTTCCGGCCCACGCGGACCACCCGCGCGCCCAGGCTCCGCATGAGGAACTCCCGCTCCCGGCTCACCCAGTCCGGCATGAAGATCGTCACCGGATGCCCCAGCGCCCGTCCCAGGGCCGCGAAGGAGATGCCGGTGTTGCCGCTGGAGGCCTCCGCGATGGGGGCGCCGGGGCGGAGGATTCCCTGGTCGCAGGCCTTGCGAAGGATGTGCAGGGCCATGCGGTCCTTCACGCTGCCCGTGAGATTGAAGTTCTCGGCCTTCACATGGATGCGCCCCCTCCGGCCCATGAACCGGTAGTCCACGGCCAGTAGGGGGGTCGAGCCGACCAGGGCGACGGCGCTCTGGTCCATGAAGGCGAACGCTTCTGCGGGCACGGAGGGGCCTGGGTTCAGAGCGCGGATTCGATCAGCGCCCTGATCTGGGCCGCGGACTGGGATCCGCGCTGGTCCAGGCGCTTGCCGTCCTTGAAGAGCACCAGGGCCGGGATGCTCATGATGCCCTGGGAGGCGGCGGTGCCGGGGTTGGCGTCGAGGTCCATCTTCACGATCTTCGCGCGGCCTTCCAGTTCAGCGGCGACCTTCTCCAGCACGGGCGTGAGGGCCTTGCAGGGGCCGCACCAGGGGGCCCAGAAGTCCACCAGGGTCACGCCCTGGGCGACCGATTCCTGGAAGCTGGCGTCGGTGATGGAGGCGAGGTCAGACATGGGTGATCTCCTTGGCGGGGCTTGAAAGGGACGTTTCCGCGAGCCAGCGTTCGGCGTCGATGGCGGCCATGCAGCCCGATCCCGCGGCGGTGATGGCCTGCCGGTAGACGCTGTCCTGCACGTCGCCGCAGGCGAAAACGCCCGGGATCACGGTGCGGCTCGAGCCCTTCTCCACCAGGAGGTAGCCGTTGGCGTCCACGGGGAGCTGGCCCTGGAGGAAGGCGGTGTTGGGCCGGTGGCCGATGGCCACGAACAGCCCGTCCACGGCCAGTGTCGACTCGCGCCCGTCGCCCGTGTCCCTGAGCCGGAGGCTCCCGAGCTTTTCCACCTCGTTGCCGGGCGAGACCTCGACCCGGCGCGTGAGGAGGTCGGCCACCACCTGGTTCCAGTGGACGGTGATCTTCGGGTGGGCCAGGGCGCGGTCCTGCATGGCCTTGGAGGCCCGGAAGCTGTCCCGGCGGTGGACCAGGTGCACCCGGCTGGCGAAGTTGGTGAGGTAGAGCGCCTCCTCCAGGGCGGTGTCGCCCCCGCCCACCACGGCCACGTCCTTGCCGCGGTAGAAGAAGCCGTCGCAGGTGGCGCAGGCGGAAACGCCTCCGCCCCTGCGGCCCAGGTCCTCGTCCTTGCCGATGCCCAGCCACTTGGCGGAGGCTCCCGTGGCGATGACCAGGGCGTCGCAGGTGTAGGCGCCCGTGTCCGTCACGAGTTGGAAGGGGCGCTGGCCCAGCTCCACGGACAGGACGGTCTCCGGGGCGATCTCGGCGCCCAGGCGCTGGGCCTGGGCCCGCAGCTCCTCCATGAGTTCGGGGCCCTGGATGCCGTTGCGGAAGCCCGGGAAGTTCTCCACCTCGGTGGTGATGGTGAGCTGGCCTCCGGGCTGGACGCCCTCCAGCACCAGGGGCTGGAGGTTGGCGCGGGAGGCGTAGATGGCCGCGGTGTAGCCCGCGGGCCCCGTGCCGATGATGATGATCCTGCGGTGGGTCATGGGAATTCCTCTACTGTTTGAGCCAGGCGAGCATTTCTGCGGGTTTCTGGTAGCCCAGGATGCGGCGGACTTCGCGGCCCTCGCCGTCCAGCAGGACGACAGTGGGGAAGCTCCGGATCTGGAGGGTCCTGGCCAGGTCGGGGCGGTCCTTGTCCGCGTCGATCTTCACGGGCACGGCATGGTCCTTGATCCAGGCGGTCACCTGCGGATCGGGCCAGGTCTTCTCGTCCAGTTCCTTGCACTGGGCGCACCACACGGCGAAGGTGTCCAGGAGCACCAGCTTCTTCTCCGCCTTGGCCCGGGCCACGGCCTTCTCGTAGTCGGAGCCCCACAGCTCCGGGGCCTTCTCCACGGCAACCGCACCGCCTCCAGGCAGGAGCTTGACGTCCAGGCCCGTTTCCACGGCCCGCAGACCCAGCAGGGCGGCCAGCGCCACCAGCGCGATGGCGAAGCCCTTGCGCAACTGGCCCGTGAGGCCAACGGCTTCCTCGAAGGCGCCGAAGACGGCCGCGCCGGCCAGGGCGGTGACGAACCACATGCCGTAGTTGGCCCACTCGGGCACCACCAGCCTCACGTTCCAGGCCGCGAAGCCCAGCACCACGAGGCCCATGACGTACTTGAAGCGCGTGAGCCAGTCGCCCGAGCGGGGCAGCCCGGCGGAGAACGTGCCCACCACCATGAACAGCACGCCCATGCCCAGGGCGAAGGTGAACAGCTGGATGCCGCCGCGCACGGCGTCGCCCTGCTGGGCGATGCCCACCAGCACGGTGCCGATGATGGGCCCCACGCAGGGGGCCGCCAGGGGCCCCAGCACCAGGCCCATGAGGAAGGCGCCCAGGTAGCCCTTGCGGGGCCCGTTGCCCTGGAGCCGGCTCTGCAGGCCCTGGGGAAGCGCGATCTCGAAGGCCCCGAAAAGCGACAGGGAGAAGAGGGCGAAGAGGACGGAAACGGGGATGAGGAAGGCCGGCTTCTGGGCGAAGGCCCCGAAGGTGGCGCCGCTGCGGGCGGCCACGACGCCCAGCACCGTGTAGGTGACGGCCATGCCCAGCACGAGGACCAGGGAGAGGGAGAAGCCCTTGAGCTTGCCGCCGCCCTTCGCGCCGATGATGGCCATGGTGATGGGAATCATCGGGTAGACGCAGGGGGTGAGGCTGGCGCCCATGCCCGCCAGGAAGACCACCACCAGGGCCAGGAGGAAGCCCCGCTGGGGGGCGGGGGCCTGGGGCGCCGGTGCGGTCTCGAGGACGGGGGCGGTGACGGCCGGATCCTGGGGAGCCGCCGCGGCGGCCTCGGCCTGGACGGGCGCGGAGGCCAGGGCCTTCACGGGCCCATCAGCCTTGGGGGCTTCGGCGGCCTTGCCGGCCGGGATCTCCGAGGCGGGGACCTTGAGGGTGCGGGTGGTGGGCGGGAAGCAGTTGCCGCCGGCCCCTTCCGTGCAGGGCTGGAACTGGACGTCGAGCGACACTTCGCCCTTCAGGCCGACGCCGGTGACGGGGATGTGGATGGTGCCGTGGTAGACGTCCTCCTTGAGCTCGTCCTGGGCGTCGGCCTTGGGCAGGGGGCCTGCCTTGATCGAGCCGGGCTTCGAGGCCAGCGTGACCTCGGTGAAGGACTTCTTGATGTGGACGCCCTTGGGGGTGGTGATGACCACGGCGCCCTTCTGGAAGGACACCTGGACGTCGGGGTCGCCGCCGAAGGCGGACGCCGAAAGGGCCAGGGCTCCGGCCAGGGCGAGGAGTTTCAGGGTTCGTAAAAGGGGCATGGGGGCCTCGGGATCAGGAAAGGGGCTTGAGCGTGAGGGGGTCGCGCAGGGGCAGGCGGATCAGGGGCAGGGGCGCCACGTCCTTCAGGGCCCCGGGATGGCCGGCATCGCCCGCCTCGGCCTCGCCGGCCTTGCCCACCACCAGGATCACCAGCTGGGCAGGGTCCAGGTACGTCTTCGCGGCGCGCTGCACGTCCTCGGCGGTGACGGCCTGGATCTTCTCCCGGAAGCCGGCCCACCAGTCCTCGGGCCAGCCCACGAGCTGCTCCTGGGCGAACAGGTTCACGACGTTGGCCTTCTTGCCCCACTGGGAGGGGAAGGCCTGCACGATGCTGTCCTTGATGACGGCCAGTTCCTCGGGCGGAACGGGCTCGGCCTTGAGGCGCTCGAGCTCCGCCAGGGCCAGGCGCAGGACGTAGGCCACGGACCGGTTCTTGGTCTGCACCGATCCCGACCAGTTCCCCTTCCAGTGGGCGCCGTCGCTGAAACCGGTGCCGATGCCGTAGGTGAGGCCCTCGTCGCTGCGGATCTTCTTCATGAGCCGGGAGGTGAAGCCGCTTCCGCCCAGGATCTGGTTCATCACCAGGGCCGCGTGCCAGCCCGGATCCGTGCGGCGAAGGCCGGGCAGGGCGAAGCGCACCAGGCTCTGGGGCACGTCCTTGTCCACGACGTAGATGCCCGGCCTGCGCCGGAAGGACGGGGCTTGGACCCTGGGGCTGGCCTGGGCCGCCGTCCCGGGCTTCAGGGCGCCCAGGGTGTGGTTCAGGAGGTCCAGCATGGCCTCCTTCTTGAACTTGCCCGACACCGAGACGACCAGGTTCGCGGGGTGCAGGAGCCTGGCGTGGAAGGCCGCCAGGTCCTCCCGGGTGATGGCCTTGAGGCTGTCTCCGGTGATCTGGGCGGAACTGAAGTGGTCCTCGCCGTTGAGGAGGCGGGGCAGCTCGACCTTGGCGATCCCGTCGGTCTTGTCGTTGCGGGCCAGGAGGCCCTGCTGGAAGTTTTCCTTGGCCTGGTCCAGGCGGTCCTGCGCGAAGGCGGGGCGGGTGAGCACCTGCATGAACAGGTCCAGGCCCTCCTTCAGGTCCTTTTCCATGAACTCCATGGTTACGGTGCCGGAGGTTTCCCCCAGGTTCGAACCGATGTCCCCGGCCAGGAATTCCAGCCGTTCGTCCAGGGCCGCCGCGGGCGTCTTTTCGGTTCCGCCCGCGCGCATCTGCACGCCGGTGAGGGCGGCGAGGCCCTCCTTTCCCTTGGGATCCAGGTAGGAGCCTCCCCGGATCAGCACCTGGAGCCGCACGAAGGGCACCCCGGCGGGGTCCGCGGCCACAAGGACCGGGATGCCGTTCTTCAGCTTGGCCTTGAAGGCGGCGGCGCGGGGAGCCTCGAAGGCCAGGGGCTTGAAGGTGAGCTGCTCAGGCCTCGCGGGCGGGACGTGGGCCAGGAGGGCCCCGGATGCCAGCAGGGCCAGGATCGTTGCGCGGGCCATCACTTTGCCTCCTTGCGGCGGATCACCATCGTGTTGCGGGCCTCGGGGCCGAAGTAGGCCTTGGCCACGCGCTGGACGTCCTCGCGGGTCACCGCGTTCAGGCGCGCGGGCTCTTCCAGGAAGTCCCTGTAGCTACCGGCCCCTTCGGCCTCGGCCAGCTGGTCCCGGAGGTCGCCGTTGTTCTCCATGCGGGCGTAGGTGGAAGCCTGCACCTGGTTCTTCACCTTCTGCAGTTCCTGGGCCGTGACGCCCTCCTTCTGGATGCGCTCCACCTCTTGAAGGAGAAGGCCTTCCACCTCCTCGGGCGTGTGCCCCGGGGCGGGAATGCCTCCGAGGTAGAAGATGCCGCCGAACTTCATGCCGCGGTTGCCGGCCCCGGCGTTGACGGCGACCCGCTTGCGGATCACCAGCTCCCGGTTGAGGCGCCCCGACTGGCCGTTCAGGATGGAGCTGAGCACATCCAGGGCCGCCGCGTCCCGGTGGACGGAAGGGACGGTCTTGTGGGTGACCTGGACCATGGGCATGGCGTTGGCGGTGGCCACCAGGCGCTGCTCGGCGCCCTGGGGCGGCTCGAGGGTCGTGACCTTGGGGGGCGGGGTGGTCCGGGAGGGGATGGCGCCGAAGTACGTCTGGAGGGTGGCGAAGGCCTCCTCGGTCTTGAAGTCGCCCACGAGGATCGCGGTGATGTTGTTGGGGGCGTAGTAGGTGGAAAAGAAGTAGTCCGCCTGGTCCCGGGTGACGGTGGTGATGTCGCTGGGCCAGCCGATGACGGGCCAGCTGTAGGGGTGGGCCTGCCAGATCAGGGCGTTGAAGGTCTCCTGCACCTTGCCGGTGGGCGTGGCTTCCACCCGCAGGCGCCGCTCCTCCAGCACCACGTCGCGCTCGCTGTAGAACTCGCGGAACACCGCGTTCTTCAGGCGGTCCGCCTCCAGCCAGGCCCAGAGCTCCAGCTTGTTGGCGGGCACGTCGATGTGGTAGAAGGTGCGGTCCGAGGTGGTGTTGGCGTTGAGGCCGGTGGCCCCGGCCTGCTTGTAGACCTTGTCCAGCTCGTCCTTGACGATGAGGCCGCGCTGCTCCTGCACCAGCTTGTCGAGCTCGGCCAGGAGCTGCAGGTGGCGGGGGCTTCGTGCCTTCGGATCGTTGATGTCGGCGATCTCCCCGCGGCGCAGCTTCTCCCGGAGGGCGTCGAGCTCCTTGCGGATCTCGCCCATGGTCTGGTCCTGCAGGGCGTTCAGCTCGGCGTCGCGCCGGGCGTCCCGGGTGCCGATGGTCTTGGTGCCCTTGAACATCATGTGCTCGAAGAGGTGCGCGATGCCCGTGATGCCGGGACGCTCGTCGGCGCTGCCCACCCGGGCCACCCAGCCGCAGGAGATGGTGGGCTCGTCATGGCGTTCGACCATGAGGACCCGCATGCCGTTGGGCAAGGTGCGCTCGGTGATGGGTAAGTCCTGGGCCGATAGGGGCGCCAGGGCGCATAAAGCGGCCGCGGCAACCCGGCCTGGGGTGCGGAACATGGGTCCTCCTGGGGATGGCTACGGGAGTGGTGACGTGCTGGGAGACCTCAACAAATCGAGGAATGGGGGAGCGTCCTTTGGGGGAATTCCCCATGCCTCATCTTTTTCGGTGCCTCGCAAGATGACAATGTCTCGTTCAGTGAAAAATTCGAGGGGATTTAATCGCGGAGGAATGCCGACCTTAGTGCCTGTTATAATAATGTTTGCGCAACGTTGCGCATCCGGTCCCGGGCAGGGAAGCGGTACCGATTCCCCCAGTATCGGGGATCGGCCCGACCCGGAGACGGTCCAGTTTCGGCATTTGCAGGTAGTCCGGACGGTCCTGCCGGGAATTTCGGCCCACGGACATCACGCGGGGCCCATCTCGTGGTTGAATCGGTTCCATGCGCCCCAATCCCCAGCGACCGCGCCGCATCCTCGTCATCGAGGACGAGGAGGCCCTTGGGACGCTTCTGAAGGCCAATCTGGAATCCGAAGGCTTCAACGCGACGCTGGAGGGCGACGGGGAGGCTGGCCTCGCCGCCCACATCCGGGAGGCGGCGGATCTCATCGTCCTGGACCTGTCCCTGCCGGGCATGGACGGCTTCGAGGTGCTGCGCACCCTGCGCCGGCGGCAGGACAAGGTGCCGGTGCTCATCCTCACCGCCCGTTCGGGAAGCGAGGATCGGATCCACGGACTTTCCTACGGCGCCGACGACTACCTGGCCAAGCCCTTCGCCATGCTGGAGCTCACGGCCCGCATCCGGGCCATCCTGCGCCGCGCCGCGCCGGAGGAGGAAGGGCGGCGCATGGTGCGCAGCGGGCCCTACCGCATCGACTACGTCCACCTTTCGGTGCACCGGGGCCGCAGGGACACGCAGCTGACCCTGCGGGAATTCCGGCTGCTGGAGGTGCTGGTGGCCCACCCCGGGCGGGTCCACGGCCGCCAGGACCTGGTGAACCTGGCCTGGGAGGCCGACGCCCATCCCACCCTGCGCACCGTGGACAAGCACATCAACACCCTGCGGAAGAAGCTGGGGGACTCCGACGAGAACCCCGCCATCCAGACCCTGGAACGGGAAGGCTACCGCTGGGCCCTGCCGGTGAAGGGATGAGGCGACCTTGCAACCACCGTGCAGCTTCCTTGGCCTCCCGTGACGGCGGTGTGGCGCAAAGGGCTTTATTTGAAGTGTTTAAAATTAGAGTTTAAGTAATTATAATTATACAATTTATTCTCTTGAGTTCTTCTTGCTGGGGGTGTAACCCGACCCGACCATGGATACCGACCAAGGGAATTCAAACGTAACCCGATCCCCAGGAGGAATCACATGATCAGACCCGGCCAATCGTCGGGGCCAGGAAGGCTCTGCGCCCTCATCGTCGCCTCGTCAACCCTGCTGCTCGGCCAGAGCGCCGCGGTGGGCAATCTCACGGGCCTCGTGTCCGGCCCGGGCGGCAAGCCCGTGGCGGGGGCCCTCGTCCAGGTGGACACCGGCCGCGGCGTGCGGGAATTCCGCTCGGGTGCCGACGGCCGCTTCAAGGCGCCCCAGCTGCTGCCCGGGGTGGTGAAGGTCCACGTGACCGCCAAGGGCATGAATGGCTTCCGGACCCAGGTGACCGTGGTCTCCAACCAGAACGTCGTCCTCACGGTGCCCCTGGCGCCGGTGGCGGAGGCCTTCGTGGAGGTGGTGGCCGTGCAGAACCCCGAGGTGGGGGTGGATCCGGGCGTGGCCGTGACGGGCCGGAACTTCGACGCGGAGGCCATCGCCAACCTGCCCAGCATCGGTTCCTCCCTCTACTCCGCCGCCCTCAAGACCCTGCCCGGGACGCCCTCGGGCGGCTACAACTTCCACGGTTCCGAGGACGGCGGCAACGGCTATGCCGTCAACGGCGTGGAATCCCGGTCCGCCAACGGCGGCACCCAGATGCTGCCCCTGAACCCCGATCTCATCGAGCAGTTCAACGTCCTTTCGGCGGGCGTCTCCGCGAAGTACGGCCGCTTCGTGGGCGGGGTGGTGAGCACCGTCACCAAGAGCGGCAGCAACACCTTCCAGGGGTCCATGCGCCACGACCTCACCAGCGATTCCTGGAACGCCCTGCCCCGGCAGTCCGCCTACACCACCAGCAAGAAGGTGCCCCGGCGGGTCACGGACATGCAGTCCTACACCTTCCTCGGACCCATCATCAAGGACAAGCTGTTCTTCGCGGTGGGCTACAACACCACCACCCCCAGCGTCACCAAGGTGGTCACCGGGTCGGTGGGCAGCGGCCTCTTCGCGCCCTACACCTACGCCTCCACCAGCAGCAATGAACTCAAGGACATCCGCCTGGACTGGCAGGTCAACGCGGAGAACAAGGTTTCCGGCTCCTGGAGCCGATACCTTTCAACCCAGTCCGCCTCCACCAACGGCCGGGGCATCTCCACCCTCGCGGCCGGAAACGGCCCGTCGCGCACCGAGAAGAGCTACAAGTCGGTGAGCTGGACCAGCACCCTGACCAGCACCCTCCTGCTGGACGTCATCGCCAGCGACACCCTCTCCAAGAGCGGGGGCCCCGGCACGGGTTCCCAGGGCGGCCCGGGGGTGGTGACCTGGAAGGATCTCAAGAACCCCGGCAACGGCGACCTCTACGACAACGGACTCAACGCCGGGAATCTCAACCAGGAGCGGATCCGGACCCTGGGCGTCAACCTGGCCTGGAACGGCGCGGGCCATTCCCTGGAAGGCGGCGTGCAGTACTACCACAGCCGCATCGATTCCATGGGCAGCTATTCCGGTTCCGACGGCGGCTATGCCTCCATGACCCCCTCCCGCGCCCTGCTGCAGTTCTACGGCTGGAACGTGGCGGCCCCGCCCTCCATGGACCGCGCCTACCGCAACCTGGCGGTCGACGACTCCACGCGCACCCGGCTGGTGATGTTCGATCCCCTCCAGGGCGGCGCCGATACGCGGATCCTCGGCCTGTTCGTCAACGACGTGTGGACCCTGGACAACCACTGGACCGTCAACCTGGGCCTGCGCTATGACCGCAACCAGGTGGATCTGGACCCCGAGGGGGACAGCTTCACCGCCTCCTCCCTGACCCCGCGCCTCTCGGCCTCCTACGACCTCCAGGGCAACACCCGGCACGTCTTCACCCTGAGCCTGGCCGAATACGCCGGCCAGTACAACGTCAGCACCTTCTCGTCCACCAGCGTCTCCAACACGGTCCCGGTACGCCTCTACAAGTACTACGGCGCCGGCAGCGGCAGCGACGCCCTGAACGCCGACGGTTCCATCAACTGGAACGTCTGGGGCAAGTCGGCCTCCGCGCTGGGCGTGGGCAACCCCTACCAGGCCACCCCCGATCCCCTCACCAGCCGTTCCGTGACGGCCGATCCGGACATCAAGCCGCCCCGGTCCCGGGAGGCGACGCTGGCCTACCGCTACACCGATTCTGTCCAATCCCTTTCCGCCACCTTCATCCACAAGGTGCAGGACAACTACGTCGGCATGAAGTATCTGGGCGCCGCCGGAACCGCCCCAGGCGCGGCCAGGAAGCAGTACTTCACGGACTCGGGCATGGAAACCCGCTACGAGGCTCTGGAGCTCCAGTACAAGCGCGAGATCGCGCCCGGATTCCGGGCCGGGGGCAACCTCAGCTGGTCCTACACGCGGGCCAACGCGGGGCAGGGGGTGGGCACCAGTTCCCGCAACCAGTACGGCGATTTCATCGCCAACGACCTGGTGGATCCCTTCGGCCCCCAATCCGGCCAGTGGTCCTCCTCCTCCACGCCGGTGACCCTGCACCTGGACGCCACCTACACCCGCTCCTTCGGCAAGGCCGGCAAGCTGGACGTGTCCATCCTGGGCAACTACTGGTCCAAGAGCTTCCGGGGCTACCGCACCTATTCGGGCCCCACCACGGCGGAAATCCAGGGCTTCGGCTACCCCGACAGCGTCACCCGGTCCTACGCGGATTCCCCCACCTGGTGGCCGGAACAGTTCGGTTTCGACCTGCACGTGGGCTACGAGATCGAGCTGTACCGGAAGATCACGTTCTTCACGGCCCTGGACGTCCTGAACGTCTTCAATCACATGCAGCCCATGTACGTGAACTACAGCACGGCGCTCACGGACGGCACCCGGACCTTCGCGCCCTACGACCCGTCCGTCGCCGCCGCCTATCCGGACTGGTATTCCAATCCCAAGCTCAGGCCCGTGCCCTACAACGCGCCGAACCCCGGCAACAATCCGTACGTCATGGCCGATGGGCAGACCGGGGACTACACCGCCCCCCGCAAGATCCAGGTCCGCGTCGGATTCCGCTTCTAGCCTTCCCTTTCTCCAACGGCCTGCCCGGGTTTCCGGGCAGGCCCCTGATCACGAGACGTTTCATGCCCAATCGCCTTTCCGCAGCTCTACTCTTCCCCGCGATGCTCGTTGCCCAGGCCCCCGCCGGGGATAACCAGGCCCTGGCGGCCCAGTACGCCGCCGTCGTCAAGAACTACACCGCCCACCTCAAGGAGGGCAAGGCCGCCAAGACCCGCCTTCCCCTGGACGGCACGCCCGAAGGGCTCTCGGTGCTCCTCGCCCACGAGACCCGCCCCGGGGTGCGCCAGATCATGCTCCAGGCCCGGTACTTCATGCTCCGGTCCCAGGCGGAGGAGACCGGCAAGCTCCCCGAGAACCTGGCCAACTTCCAGTTCACCCTGATCACCAGCTCCATGCTCGAGCTGGCCGGGCAGATGAGCCCCGATTCCCCCGCCCTGGACCTGGTGGCTGCGCTGGATCCCGAATTCCTGGGCTGGATCGCCTGGCATGCCAGCGGGGGCGGGTTCGCCAAGCAGACCGAGGCCCAGGCCGCGACCAAGGCCTTCGCCTTCCTCGACCAGGTCTTCGAGAAGCACCCCACCCGCACCGTGAAGCTCCTGGCGCTGGAGTCCTCCATCGAGCTGTCCTCCCGGCCCCGCATGATCGCCGACGTACGCAAGGGACTGGCCCGGCTCCAGGCCTTCGAGCCCGCCTCCCCCTCCATCGCCAAGTGGAACGCCTGGATCGCCAAGGCCGAAGTGGAGGACAAGGTGGCGCCCAAGGCGGGCAATCCCATGCCCGCCTTCAAGGTCACCGAGCTCGGCAAGCCCGGGACGGTGCTGACCCCGGCCTCCTTCAAAGGCAAGTACTGGATCCTGGATTTCTGGGCGACCTGGTGCGGCCCCTGCAAGGGCGAGCTGCCCTTCGTGCACAAGGCCTACGCCAAGTACCACCCCGCGGGGCTGGAGATCCTCAGCGTCTCCAGCGACAAGAAGGCCGGCGACATCGCCACCTTCCGCAAGAACCCGGCGACGCCCATGCCCTGGCACCACGCCTTCCCGGAAGGCAAGGAACGGGAAGCCCTCATGAACCTCTTCCAGGTGCGGGGCATCCCCCACGTGATCCTGGTGGGCCCTGACGGGAAGATCATCACCGTCAACGAGGGGATGCGGGGCGAGGAACTGGACAGGACCCTAGGCAAGCTCCTCAAGACCAAGTAGGGTCCTTCCATGCCCCTCGTCCAGATCGCCCGGGCACGACCCGGGACCCGGCGCCTTCGCGCGGCCCTTCGGATCCTTCCGGGGCCGCGCGGGGCCGTGTGGCCCCTGGTGGTGGCCTGGGCCGCCATCTGCGCCATGCTGGCGGTCCTGCCGGCCTGGTGGCTCTCCGACTGGAAGGACCTGACCCTCGACCGGTGGTTCAGCACCACCCACACCCAGGCGGTCAGGCTCACCCAGGAATGGGAACATTGGACGGTGGGCGTGCCCGACTTCACCACCGGCGACGAACCCGCCATGCGCGCCTGGCTGGCCCGGGAGGCCCTGGTCACGGCCCTGGTGGACTCGGACACGGGCCGGGTGTGGCTCCGGGACGGCGACCGCCTCCGGCCGTCCACGGATCCCGAGGCCACCCGGGAACCGGCGGACTGGGCCCGCAGGGCCCTGGAACTGGCCCCCGTGTGGACGCCGCGGGGGGCGCAGGCCGTGGCCAGCCGCAGGGGGTTCAGCACGGACGCCGGCACCTGGTGGCTGGTGGGCACGGTGGACCCCCTCGTCCGAGAGCGATGCTCCATCGTGGCTTTCCACGGCAAATGGTGCCTCATCAAGGCCTGGGTGCCCGGCAGCCCTGAAGTGGAGCGGTGGCTCCAGGGCACGCTCAAGCCCGGCGCCTCCTATCGCTTCGGGGTGGTCTCGGGCTTCAGGCACAGCGCGGACCTGAAGCGTCCGCGCGCGTTCTCCAGTTTCCGCGCCTGCAAGGGCGAGGTCCCGGGCCGGCTCGAGTTCACCTGCGCGGACACGGCGCCCTTCCGGGTGGACAAGGACCTGAGCCAGTCCTTCGGGGGCATGTGGTACGCGGTGCTCCAGATGGCTCCGGAAACCTACCGCGCCTTCTGGAAGGCCTACGTCCAGCGCGGGCTCCTGGCCTGGAGCGCCTACGGCCTCCTGGTGGCGTCCAGCGGCCTCGCGGTGGCCCTGGTGATCCAGGGCCGCAACCGGGAGCGCCTCCTCGCCGATCGCCTGGCCTCCCTCACCCACAGCCTCAAGACCCCCCTGGCGGTGCTCAAGCTCCGCTGCGACACGGTCCTCAACCCCGACCTGTCCCGGGACGCCCAGGAGGCGCGCCTCCTGGAGATCCGGGGCGAGGTGGACCACCTGGTGCGTTCCATCGAGGGCGGGCTGGAGGAGATGCGCAGCCGGTACGCTGAGCGGGCCCAGGACCGCGTGGACGCGGCCTTCTTCGAGCGCATGGACGAGGAACTCACCCCCGCCTTCGAAGCCCGTGGACGCCTCCTGGAGGTCTACGGGGCCGAGGTCAGCCTGCACTGCAGCGCCACCGCCCTGCGCGCCGCCCTGGACACCCTGGTGGAGAATGCCCTGGTCCACGGCCGCGGCCGCGTGGTGGTGAAGGCCTCCCGGCAGGAGGGCGGCGTGCGGGTGGAGGTTTCGGACGAAGGCGACGGGATTCCCCAGGCCGTCCTGGACGGGCTGCTCAGGCGGGCTCCGGCCGGGCCCGCCCAGGGCAAGGGCAGGGGCATGGGGCTCCTGGTCCTGGCCCAGGTGGCCCGGCAGGAGGGGTGGGGGTTGGCATTCGGCCGGGAGAACGGGCATTTCATGGCCTGCCTGGATCTTCCCTGAACGCCGCATCCTGACCTGGCCGCCTGACAATTCCTGACAAAGGTCCTTTGAAACCCTTCGGGTTCGGCGGGGTCCAAAGCTCTGTGAACCCCGCGGCCGGATTCCCCTTCCGGAATCCCGCCCGGGTCACCGGAGGACTCACCCATGCGAAACCCACACACCCTTCTCCTTTCCGCCCTCGTCCTGCTGGCCGTAACCGTCCAGCCGGCCCTGGCCGCCTCGCGGACCGTGACCCGGTCCGTCACCGGGCCCAACGGAAGGACCGCGAGCCGTTCCCGCACCGTGACGCGGGAGGCCGGAAGCCGAACGGTGACCACCACCGCCACGGGACCGAACGGCACCACCGTGAGCCGGTCCCGGACGATCCGGCGCTAGGATGGGCGGGCACTGGGCGAAGCGCGCGGGGCCAGGGGTCGCGCTCCTGCTGGTGGTGGGCCTTTCGGGCTGCCTCCGCGCCGTGCGGCGCGTGGCGGCCCAGGTGTCCACCCCGGACGTGGTGGTGAGTGGCGATCCCGGCCGGGTTCCGGCCGGGGTCCGGGAGGCGCTGGAGGACGCCGTCCGGCGGGGCGCCAGGGGCGTCACCGCCATCGTCATGCGGGACGGGAAGGAACTGTTCCGGCTGGACGTGGGGAGGATCGACCCGGAGGCCCGGTACCCGGTGGCCTCGGCCTCGAAATGGATGACGGCCGCGCTGGTGATGACGGTGGTGGACGAGGGCCGGCTTTCCCTGGACGAGCCCATTGCGAACCACCTTCCGGAGTTCCAGGGCGAGAAGGGCCGCACGACCCTGCGCCACCTGCTGGCCCAGACCTCCGGCCAGGGCAGCCTGAAGGGCCGCGTGGACATCCGCCAGGATCCCCGGCTCACCCTGGCCGAGTCGGCCGCGGAGGTGGCACGGCTGCCCCTGGAGCATCCGCCGGGCGCGGTGTTCGCCTACGGCGGGCCGGGCTTCCAGGTGGCGGGTGCGCTGGTGGAGAAGGTGACCGGCCGGCGGTGGGCGGACCTCTTCAGGGAACGGATCGCCGGGCCCCTGGGCATGGAACGCACGTCCTGGGAGCACCCGCCGGGCCGGGTGCCTTCGGGGCAGACCACCAACCCCCTGCTCCAGGGGGGCGTGACCACCACGGCCGGAGACTACATGCGCTTCCTCTCCATGCTGGCCCAGGGGGGCGTCCACGGCGGCCGCCGGGTGCTGTCGGCCCAGGCCGTGCGGACCCTGGAGACGGTCCAGACCCTCGGCCTGCCCAAGGACTACCTTCCGCCCGGCATCCCGGCGGACTCGGACCCGCAGTACGCCCTGGGGAACTGGTGCGAAACCTGGTCCCCGGACGGGCAGGGCGTCCTGGTGTCCAGTCCCGGGGCCCTGGGAACCTACCCCTGGATCGACCGGAAGCGCGGCGTGTGCGGCATCTTCTTCACGAAGCACCGGCTCCCGAAGGTCCGAGACGACTTCCTGAAGGCCAGGGCCGCGATCCTCCGGGCCATTGACGGTTGAGGCCGGCGGGAACCATCATACGCCATGCCCACCACGGTTCTCCTCATCGACGATGACCTGGCCCTGTGCGAGTCCCTGGCGCGCTTCCTGGCCTTGCACGACCTCCAGGTCACGTGCCTGCCCACGGTGCGGGAGGGCGAGGCCGGGATCCGGGCGGGGGGCTGGGACCTGGTCCTGCTGGACGTGGGGCTCCCCGACGGCGATGGCCGGGAACTGCTCCGGTGGATCCGGGGCCGGTCCGGGGTCCCGGTCATCATGCTCACCGCCCAGGGGGACGCGGGGGACCGCATCGCCGGGCTGGAGGACGGGGCCGACGACTTCGTGCCCAAGCCCTTCGTCCCCAGGGAACTGCTCGCCCGGATCCGGGCGGTCCTGCGCCGGCGGGGCGGTGCCGCCGGGGGGCGCCTGGTGGTGGGGGACCTCCAGGTGGACGTGCCCACCCGGCGGGTGCTGCAGGAAGGCGGGGAACTCCCCCTCACGGCGGCGGAATTCGATATCCTCCTGGTCCTGCTCCGGCGGTGCGGCACCTGCGTGACCCGGGACGAGCTCTCCGAGCAGGCCCTGGGCCGGCCCCTCGGCTTCAGCGACCGCACCATCGACAACCACATCAGCAACCTGCGGCGCAAGCTCGGGCCCCGGTCCGGGTCCGTGGAGCGCATCCGGAGCGTCCGCAACCTCGGCTACTGCTACACCGGGTTCCTGGATGCGTGATTTCTTCCTGAGGGTCTTCCTCACCTTCTGGGCCGCCTCGGTGCTGATGCTCCTGGGCTTCTGGGCCGTCACCGAGGCCACCGACGCCAGGCCCCTGGCCCGGCGGTGGATGGTGGACACCGTGGAGACCCTGGGGGCCACCGCGGTCGACCAGTTCGAGTTCGGGGGGAAGGACCGGCTGGACCGCTTCCTGGGCGCCCTCCGGGACCATTCGGGGATCCAGGCGACCCTGGTGAAGGATGGCGTGGACCTGGGCGCCGCGCCCCCTCCGCCGGAACTGGCGGACCTGATCGCCAAGGCCCGGGCGGAGCGGCGAGCCGGCTATGTGCTGCGGTCGCCCTGGCGCGGGGCGGTGGTTTCCCAGCGGGGGGCGAGCACCTACGTGTTCGCCGCCCAGGTGCGCCCCCGCCGGCTGCTGGCCCAGTCCCTCACAACCGGCATCCCTCAGCTGAAGCTGGCGCTGGCCGTGCTCATTTCCGCGGCCCTGAGCTGGCTGCTCGCCAAGAGCGTCACCGGGCCCATCGGCAGGCTCCAGGCCGTGGCCCGGGACCTGGCGGGGGGGAACCTGTCCGCCCGGGCGCGGCCGGTGGTGGCCGCCGGGGCGCCGGGGGTCGTGACCGCCCTGGCGGAGGACTTCGATTCCATGGCCGCGCGGATCCAGACCCTGATGGACCAGCAGAAGGAATTCCTCCGGGACATTTCCCACGAGCTGCGTTCCCCCCTCTCCCGCCTCAGCGTGGCCGCCGGGCTCGCCCAGCGGGGTGACCTGGCGGGCGCCGAACGCATGGAGCGGGAAATCGGGATTCTGGAAGGCATGATCTCGGATCTGCTGACCCTTGCCCGCATCGACGCGTCCGGGCCGGCCTCGCGCCGGGCGCCCGTGCACCTGGGCCGGCTGGTCCAGCAGGTGGTCCTGGACGCCTCCTTCGAAGGGGCGCCGGAGGGAAAGACGGTGATGCAGACGGGCCCCTTCGAGGTGCGGCTCCAGGGCGACCCGGGCCTGCTGCACCGCTGCATCGAGAATGTCGTGCGGAACGCCGTGAGCTTCACCCCGCCCCAGGGCGAGGTGGAAGTCGAACTTTCCCTCACGGCGCGCGGGGGCATCGACGGCTGCCTCGTCGCCGTGAGCGACGGGGGCCCCGGCGTGCCGGAGGAAGGCCTGGAGCGGCTCTTCGAGCCCTTCTACCGGGGCTCCGGCGAATTGAACGCCACCCGGGGCGGGGCAGGGGTCGGGCTCGCCATCAGCCGGAAGGTGGCCCAGTGCCACGGGGGAACCATCGAGGCCGGGAACCTCGCCGGGGGAGGGCTCCAGGTCCGGCTTTGGCTACCCCTCTAGTTTTCGGCCAGGAAGGCCATCACGGTATCCATGACCACGGTGGGTGATGCCGGATTCATGCGGGCGGCGATGGCGTCGACGCCGTGGTCCGCCCCCCGCACCCGCTTGAGCACCAGCTTCCCGCCGCAGGACGTCCAGGTGTCGACGTTTCCGGTGGTCTGGCAGCCGGCGAGGTCCAGGGTGGTGCCGCAGACCTGCAGGACCCGGTCACCGTGCTGGTGCCACTCCCCGATCATGGTGCCGTCCAGGAAGGCCGCATTGCCGGCCCAGACGACCACCGGGTTGACGTACCAGTTCGGCTGCGTCCAGTTGCCGGAGGTCTGCATGACGGAATCGGCATCCCCGAAAAGGCCCAGGTAGGGAGGCGTCGCGCTCCCCAGGGTGCAGACGCAGGGCGTGGCGGCCTGCTGGAACCGGGCGGAGGCCGGGCCCGCCAGGGACACATAGGCGTTGAAGGTGGATGGGGATTCGCACCACATGCGGTTCGCCATCGTCCCTCCCATGGAGTGGCCCATGAGGGTTACGTTCGCAAGGCCGTAGGTGGTGCGGATCTTCGCGGCCAGGGCCTGCAGGAAGGCCTTGTCGTCCTGCCCGGAGGTCATGGCGTAGTTGGACCAGGTGGTGGCCCCGGGCGACCCGTCGATGTGCTGGCCCTGGGGCAGGACGAGCATCACCTTGTGGGCGCTGAGCCAGGTCCAGTTGACGGTGCCCGTGGTGGTGGCGGTGGCGCTGGAATTCAGGGCCAGCTGGTATCCGATGGCGTTGCTGTTCCCGCCGCCACCGTGCAGCGCCACGATGGCCCGGGTGGCGCCGGCGGGAATGCAGAAGGTCACCGCATGGGGGAAGCCGGGAACCTGGGTGGTGACGACCTGGTTGTCCGGGGCGGGAGGCGCCTGGGACCCGGGCGCTCCGCCGCCGCAGGCGGTCATCATCCCGGCCAGGGCCGGGACCAGAAGGGCGGTTCGGCGGTTCATGGGCATGGATCCTTCCGGGCTGGGCGCCTTCCAGATGGAAGGGGCGCTTCCCATTAGATCCCGGGGCCGGGGATGGAAACGTAAGGAAGTGTCAGGGAAGGGCCTTCGCTCCCCTCAGACGTTGAAACGGAAGTTGATCACGTCCCCGTCGTGGACCACGTATTCCTTGCCCTCGCTGCGGAGCTTGCCCGCCTCCCTGCATTTGGCCTCGCTCTTGAGGCGGACCAGGTCGTCCCACCTCGTCACCTCGGCCCGGATGAAGCCGCGCTCGATGTCGGAGTGGATCTTGCCGGCGGCCTTGGGGGCCGTGAGGCCCCGGCGGATGGGCCAGGCGCGGCACTCGTCCTCGCCGGCGGTGAGGAAGCTGATGAGATCCAGGAGGGCGTAGGCCCCCCGGATGAACCGCGCGATGGCCGGTTCGGCCAGGCCCAGGGACGCCACGAACTCCAGCTGGTCCTCGGGCGACATCTGGGCGATGTCCATCTCGATCAGGCCGGCCAGGACCACCAGGCCGAGGCCCGCCTCGCGGGTGTGGCGCGCCAGGTCCTCGGGGGCGGGGGCGGCGGCCTCGGCCTCGGCGACGTTGAGCACCAGCAGCAGGGGTTTCTGGGTCAGGAAGCGGTACCCGGCCAGGGACGCCCAGGCTTCCGGGGCGACGCCTTCCACCTTGCGCAGGGGCACGCCGGCCTCCAGGGCGGCCTTGAGGGTGCCCAGGAGCTCGGCCTCGCCGGTCTTCGCCTTCTCCTTGGCGAGGCGCTCCAAGCGCTTCTCGATGAGGATGAGGTCGGCGAGGTTCATTTCGTCCTCGAGGCCCTTGGCTTCGGCGAGGGGTTCGGGGACCTCGCCCGCCGCGCCCGGGAAGCCCCGGACCACCTGGCACAGCGCATCCACCTCCCGCATGGCCCGGAGGGTCGCCTCGTCCAGGCTCTGGCCGTGGCCCCCCGCGGAAGCCGCGGCCACGTCGCAGAAGGTGATCTCGGCCAGGGTGGTCTTCTTGGGGTGGAAGAGCCCCGCCAGGGCCGCGACCCGTTCGTCGGGGACCTTGACGGTGCCCAGGTTGGTCTTGCCCCGGGCCGCGCTGAAGCCGGTCTCGGCGGAGAGCCCCGTGAGGGCGTTGAACACCGTGGTCTTGCCGCTGCCTGGGAATCCGACCAATCCGACCTTCATGGCGTGCCTCGCAAAGGGCTGTACGCGTGCTGCGGCGATGGCCGGATGCCCGCCATCCCGATCCCTGGAGCCTGATCCGTTCAGCCGATTGTAACCCTACGGGTCCGGATCACGGAAAGATCTCCTCCTTGGCGGCCCTGAGGATGGCGAGCACGGCCGGGTGGACCAGCTTGCGCTCGGCCGAGACGGCGTAGGTCCGTTCCCGGACCCCGTCCAGGCTGCCCAGGGAACGCACGCCGTAGGTCCTGGCCACCTCCTGGCTGATGGCCGCGGGCGCCGCGAAGAAACCCAGGCCTTGGGCTCCGAAGGTTTCCAGAAGGGCGGTGTCGTCAAATTCCCCCACGATCACGGGCACGACGGCGTTCCGTTCAAACCAGGCGTCCAGGGAGCGGCGCAGCGCGTTGCCCGGGGAGGGGAGCAGGAGGGGCGCGCCGTTCAGGCCCCCCGGAAAGGGGCCCGGGTGGCGTTCCGCCAGGGCCGGGGTGCCGAAGAGCTCCACGCCGGACTCGCCCAGGAGATGGTTGTAGGCCCGCGCCCCGCTCCGGGGCGTCCAGGGCGCATCGGAGAGGACGATGTCGATCTCGTGGGTCTGGAGGGCGTTGAGGAGCCGGGGCAGGGGCGCCTCGCGGCAGGCGAGCCGAAGGGGCTCTCCGAGCTCCAGGGCGGGTTGCAGCAGGCGGTGCACCATCAGCTTGGGGAGCACGTCCGAGACGCCGGCCACCAACTGGAGGGCCCGGCCCGTGGGGTGCCCCTTGAGCTGGTGCTGGAACTCCCGTCCGAGGGAGAAGATCTCCTCCGCGTACCGGTAGGCCGTCTGCCCAGCGGCGGTGAGCCGCAGGCCCCGGCCGGATTTCTCGAAGAGCCTTTCCCCCAGGCTCGCTTCCAACTGGCGGATCTGGGTGCTGAGCGCCGGCTGGGAGAGGTTCAGGGTCCTGGCGGCCGACGTGATGGACCCTTCCTTGGCCGCTGTCCAGAAATAGAGCAGATGGTGGTAGTTGAGCCATTCCATGCCAAGATCATACATCCATTAAATGAATGGAATGTCTAAAAACAATATATAAAACATATTCATTTCTAGACCCATCCTATAGGTGCACGCGTCGTGCGAGGAGTGATCCATGAAGATCCTGCTGAAGTCCCTCGGTTTCAACGCTGGCGAAGCTTTGCATCAGCACGCGATTTCGCGGCTGGGGTCGGCCCTTGAGCACTGGAGCGACCGGCTCGAAGGCGCGGTGGTCCGGATCGCGGATGCCAACGGGCCCCGGGGCGGGGTGGACAAGGTCTGCTCCATCCAGATCGCCCTCCCCCATCGGGCCTTCGTGGTGGTCACTGCCGCCGCCTCGGACTACTACGCCGCGGTGGACCTGGCGATCCACCGCGCCTGCCGGGCCACGGCCCGCGCCATCGGGCGCATCGCCCAGCCCAAGGGACAGGGCGGTTCCTGGCCCCTGGCCGCCTTCGAATGAAGCGGGCCCCGGTGGGCGGTAGAATGGCTGATCCCCAGCCATGCCAGGAGGCCGCCATGCCCACCGAGACCCCGACCCTCTTCACCGCCGGCGCCATGGCCAAGGAACTGGGCGTCTCCGACGCCAAGGTCAAGAAGGCCATCCTGGAACTGGGCCTGGCGCCGGCGGCGAAGAAGGGCTGCTGCTCCTATTTCACCGCCGAGGACCGGAAGAAGCTCGCGGCCGTCCTGAAATAGCCGGGTTCCCCGTCAGGGACTGGAAAGTCGCCGGGTCAGGTCGGCGATGAGGCGATCCTTCTCCTCGAGAGCCTGTTCCTTCTCGACCAGGGCCTGATCCTTCTCGACCAAAGCCTGATCCTTCTCCACGAGGGCCTGATCCTTCTCCACGAGGGCCTGGCGCAGGTCGGATGCCTCCCGCGCCTGGTCCTGGAAGGCGGTCAGCATGTCGTCTTCCACATCCATCCAGTCGCGGACTTCCTGTTCGGCGCCGGCCCGCATGAGCCGGCGCAGGACTTCCCGATGGCGCTCTGGGAAATTCTCCTCCAGGATGTCCAGCAGGTGGGGATCGGAACGGGAGGCCAGGCCCTGGTCGAACACCTCCAGGAGCCGTTCCAGGTCCGTTCGCCGGCGGTTCTTGAGGCGATTGATCTGGACCACGATCGCATCGTGGGTGAGCGCCTCCACGAAGGGGTCGGTGATGGGCACCGTCTCGCCGGTGGCCGCGTCCAGGTAGTGCCGGTTGATCTTGAGCACCGGCACGTCCACGCATTCCAGGCCCTGGCCCAGGAAATAGATGGTCAGGATGGGCAGCGCCTGCTTCTTCCCGGCCGGGTCCAGGTGGACGTTTTCCGGGCTGGCGTAATTGGAGCCGAGGTAGCGCCGGAAGCGCTGCACGTCCCAGGCGCTGCGGGCCTTCTGGATCTCGATCAGGACCAGCTTGCGGCTGCCGTCCTCCATGCGCACGGCGGCGGCAAAATCCAGGCGCAGGACCAGCAGCTGGGTGCCATCGGCCTTGGCTGCCTTGTGGTGCACCTCCGTGGGGCGGAACTGCAGTTCCAGGACCTCCTTGCCCAGCAGGGCGGAGAGCAGGATCCTGGCGACCTTCTCGTCGTCCAGGAGGTACTTGAACACCACGTCGTAGATGGGGTTGGCGATGCGCACCGGTGAGGAACCTCCAGGCCGAAGCGTACCGGCCTCCCGCGCCAGGGCGCCACGGAACGGCTCATGGGGTCGCAGGCAACCGCCCTGGATCATCCGGGAAAATCCGCCGGCCCTTCATTCAGCGGGCCTGCCTCCGTACCGGGGCTCCGCCTGGGCGGAAGGGGACGTCTCCCTCCCGGGCTCCGGGGTCCCGGGGCCGTCCCCGCGCCGCTCCGGAGCGTCGGCCTGGGGCCAGGGTGCGAAGAGGGCCAGGGCAGGGGGAAGGGGGAGGCGCACGCGGATCATGGGGTGACTCCTTCAAGCTGGAAGAGGGCTACCGAACCGCGGGCGCGCAGGTCCACGAGGATCTGGTGGTTCCCGCAGCGGTCCAGGAAGCCGTCCACGTCCCCTTCGCGGCGGATCCCGCGTTCCGCCTCCTGGACCAGTTCCGCGCAGAGCCGGGCGGGGTCGGCGGGCAGGGGACGCCCCGGGAGCGCGAACCGGTAGCCGCAGTCCGAATAGGTGGATTCCACGTCCCGGCAGCGGTCCAGGCACCCCCGCATCCGCGGGACGATGAACCCCGGCCAGAGGTCCTCGAAGGCCTCGGGCCGGCGGTGGTGGGGCTCCTGGAACCACTTCAGGACGCTGCTGGCCTCGCAGCGGCACTTGCCGAGGATGGCGGCGGAGCCTTCGGGGTGCAGGATGACCACGGTGGTCCCGCCGCCCCGGGTGTCAAGGCCCTCGCATCGCGCCGGGCTCGATGGATTTGGGAACATTCGATACCTCCATCAGGGGATGGGCGTTGCGGCCTGCGGTGGACGAGCGCGCAACTCCCTCGCGAATCCAGGGATGGCACGGGAACTCCGGGGCGGTTGAGGGTTCCGCCTGGGCCGGGTCCCAGGCTTCCGGGTGGATACAACAAACATAATGAGATTGAGTCTAAATTTCAACAAAAAATCGAATGAAGGGTTTCACCGGTCCCGCAAGGTAATTCCGGACGCCCTCAGGGCAGGCCGAGGCGTTTCTTCAAGGCCGGCGCCGCCCCACGGCTTATCTCCACGTCCTGGCCTCCGGCGAGCTTCACCTGCATGCGCCCGGAATCCAGGTTCCTTGCCCCCAGGACCGCCTCGGGCCGCAGGAGGAGGTGGCGGTGGCCGCGGATCAGGCCGCGGCCCTCCAGGGCCTGTTCCGCCTCGGCCAGGGTCTTCCAGAGGGTGCGCCATTCGCCGCCGGCGTGGGCCCACACGGCGCCGTCCCTGAATTCGAAATGGGAGGTCCGGGCCAGGTCCAGGAGGACGAGGCCCTCGCCCGCCTTCGCGGGGTAGCGGAAGGGGCCCGCCGTTGGGGGTTTCGGAGGACGGGCGGCCCGGAGCCGTTCGAGGGTCAGGGCCAGCCGTTCTTCCGTGACGGGCTTCAGGAGGTAGTCCAGGGCGGCATGCTCGAAGGCCTTCACGGCGTGCTCGGCGAAGGCGGTGACCAGCACCACGGGCATCCCGGACTGCACTTCGGCCATGACCTCCAGGCCGGTGAGGCCGGGCATCTGCACGTCCAGGAACAGCGCATCCGCCGTGCCGCCGGCTTCCAGCCATTCCATGACGGCGAGGCCGTCCTCCAGCTCCGCCACGACCTGGCAGCCCTGGTCCTTCAGGAGGCGGACCAGGCGCTTGAGGTTGTAAGGCTCGTCCTCGGCCACGACGATGCGGAGCGGTTCAGGCAAGGTCCCCTCCCGGCAGCTGGATGACGGCCCGGGTCCACGCGCCTTCACGCCAGAGCCGGAAGGAGGTGGCGGGATCGGCTCCCAGCAGGGCCAGCCGCTCCCTGAGATTGCGCAAGCCGATGCTGTCGGGCGCGCCTTCGCCCGGGGGGCGGCCGGTGTTGGCCACTTCCAGTTCCAGGCCGCGGCCCCAGGGTCGCAGGCTGATGTGGAGCTCACCCCCGGCACGCTCGGGGCCGATGCCGTGCTTGAGGGCGTTCTCCACCAGGGGCTGGAGGAGGAGGGGCGGCACCTCGCGGTCGTCGAGGCCGGGATCCCAGGACCACCGGACCTGGAGCCGCCTGCCCAGGCGAAGCTGCTCCAGGGCGAGGTACTGCTCCACCACCTGCCGTTCCTGGGCCAGGGCCAGGGAGGTGCGGTCGCCCAGTTCCAGGAGGTGGCGCAGCAGGCCGGCCAGGTCCACCAGGACCTTCTCGGCGGCGGCCGGGTCCTCCCGGACCATTTCGGCCACCCCGCTGATGGCGTTGAAGAGCACGTGGGGGTTCATCTGGTTCTGCAGGGCCTTCAGGCGGGCCTGGGCCGCGGCCTTCACGGCCAGGTCCTCGCTGCGCTCGGCCTTTTCCATCCGGGCGATGACGCCTCCGAGAAGGACCGAGAAGCAGAGGTAGGAGGCCGCCAGGATCAGGAGCCTGGGATGCGGGACGCCGCCCATGGCCCCGTGGAACTCCATGCCGCCCCGGTGCATCATGCCCCGGCCCATGCCCCGCGGACCCATGGGCGGGGCGCCGGGGCCCAGCAGGACCAGAAGGAGGAGCGCGCAGGCCGCATTGAAGGGGATGGCCTGCAGGAGCCCACGGATGGGCGAGGCCACGGCGTCCGGGGTCCCCGTCCACTGCCAGGGCAGGGGGGCGAACACCAGGAAGAAGAAGCCCCAGGCGAAAGGCGCCAGGGCCTCCCCGTCCAGGGGGAGGCTCCCGGGCCCCAGCCCCCACCGGGTGAGGTTCCAGAGCAGGCCGAACACCAGGATGGCGCCCAGGGTGAGGGGGCGCCGGATCCTGTGGACGGTGGTCCTGAATAGGGGCTCGGCCTGCATGATAGATCAGTCTAGTTCAGCGCATCCCCTGGGGACAGCAGCGGTTGCCGTGGCCCATGCCCTTGCCGCGCCCCATGCCCCGGCCCATTCCGGGGCCCTCGGCCCAGCGCTTTTCCCACTGGGCCTTCTGCTCGGGGGTGAGGAGCTTGGCCATTTCCAGGTGGTTGGCCTGGTGCGCTTCCAGGAGGGCGAAGCGGGCCTGGCTCTCCTTGTCGAAGAGGGCCTTGAGGTCGGCGCCGGGCTTGGTCATGGCCTGACGGAGGGCCTCATGGGCGTCGTGGACGGCCTTGCGCTTGGCTTCCATGGCCGGCCGGTGCTTGGCCCGCAGGTCGGCCATGGCGGTCTTCTGGGCCTCGGTGAGGCCCGGGAGGTTCTCGCAGGCGCCGCCGCGGGGGCCGCAGCCCCGGTGAGGCCCGGGCCCGCCCTGGGCCAGCGCGGGCAGGGCCATCAGGGCGAGGGCCCCGGTGCAGAGGATGAGGGTTCGGATGGATGGTTTCATGGGTGCCTCCAGCGTCCGGGGAACGTTGCCCCGTCCACACCATTGGAGCCGCCATGGGCCGGAAAGGCAGCCTGGGTCCGCCCAGACGCACCTCCGGGGGGTCGAATCGCACGAACCGGGGATCGAATGACATCCGGCAGTTGCACCTTGTACTCCCATTGCGATTGACACGCAATCCCACGGACCGATACTTCCCTATTCCCCAGGGAGGACCCATGGTGGATTTCCGCGACAAGACGCCGGTCACCCGCTGTGCCTGGTGCGGGTTCATCCGCATGGGACAGGTGTGGCGCTCGGACCGGCGGGGGCTGAATCTGGGCGGCTACCGCCATGCCATCTGCGCGAGGTGTCTGGGCGCGAACTTCCCGGGCGTACAGACACCCTCTTAGGCCACGTTCACGCGGATCGAAAGCGCCTTGAGGGCCATGCGGTGCAGGGGCTCGGTCACCGTGGTGCAGGCGTCGGCCAGGACCGTCACCCGGTAGGGGTCCGCGGCCCGGGAGATGGCGGTGTGGGTGACGCAGTTCTGGGTCATCATGCCGGCCAGAACCAGCTCGGTGGCGCCCAGCTCCCGCAGGGTGCGCTCCAGCGTGGTCTGGTGAAAGGCGTCGGCGTGGTGCTTGATCACCACCGGGGCGTGGGGGGCGGCGGCGAGGACGCGGGGGTGGATCGCCGCCCCGGGGGTGCCCTCGGCGAAGAAGGAGGACGGCCCCTCGGCCAGATGCTGGATGTGGCTGACGGGCACACCTTCCGCCGTGGCCCGGGCGATGGCCTCCACCACCCGCTCCAGGGTGCCCTCGGCGTTCCAGAGGGGGTAGGCCCCTCCGGGGAAGTAGTCGTTCTGGAGGTCGATGACCAGGAGGGCTTTGCCCATGGGGTCTCCTTCACGGGTCCAGGTTGACAGGATTCGCCGGTCCCCCTGGTTCTGATGGAAATTCTTGTCAGGGCTTTTCAGGTCCCCTCCGGACCGGCCGTTTCGATCCGGTTGCGGCCCAGGGCCTTGGCCCGGTAGAGCAGGGCATCCACCTGGACCAGGAGGTCGGTAAAGGTGGTCTCCAGCCGGGGGCGCAGGGTGAGGGCGCCCAGGCTCACCGTGATCACTTCGGCGGTGGCGGAGGCCCGGTGGGGGATGGAGCTGGCCTGCACGGCCTCCCGGATCCGTTCGGCGAGGAGGGCGGCGCCCTGGGCATCGGTTTCGGGCAGCACGCAGGCGAACTCTTCCCCGCCGTAGCGGGCCGGCAGGTCCGAGGTGCGGCTGGCGCACTGGGTGAGGATCCGGGCGATCTGCTGCAGGCAGGCGTCGCCGGCCACGTGGCCGTAGGTGTCGTTGAAGGCCTTGAAATGGTCCACGTCCAGGAGGAGCAGGGACAGGTGTGTGCCCAGGCGGGCATGGCGAGCCAGTTCCCGGGCGAGCACGGTATCGAAATGCCGGCGGTTGGCGATGCCGGTGAGGCCATCGGTGGCGCTCAGGGCCTCCAGCTTGCGGTTGCTTTCAGCCAGGGCGGCGGACTGGGCCTCGATGATCCGGGTGCGCCGGCGCACCGCCCGGGCCAGGGACCGGGTGCGCAGGCGAAGCAGGGCGTAGACCGCGGCGCCGGCGGCCGCCAGGTAGCCCAGGATGGCCGCGGGGTGCAGCCACGGTGACGGCGCGACCTGGAAGGGGAAATCCAGGGGTTCGGATAGGCTGCCGTTGTATGCGCGGGCCCGCACCCGCAGGGTGTAGCTGCCCTGCGGCAGGGTGGTGAATTCCCGCCATCCCTCCACCTGCCAGGGGCGGGCCTCGGCCTCCAGTCCCAGCAACTGGGTCTGGTAGCGGGTATCCTCCTTGCGGTGGTACACCGGCAGCGAGAATTCGAACCGCAGGTGCCGGTCCCCGTGGGCCAGGCGCTGGTGCGGGACCACCGGGCGCCCGGGATCGGCCACAAGGGCCCGTTCCAGGATCAACCGGGGCAGGGGCTGCGGCGGGGTCTCCTGGGCCGGGTCCAGGGCCGCGGCTCCCCGGGAGGTTCCGATCCAGACCCGGCCCTGGTGGTCCACGATGGACGCGCCCAGGTTGCCGTTCTGGCTGGGCAGGCCGTCGCCCAGGGTGAAGGTGTCCACCACCGCAGGCCGCGGCGCGCCGCCTGTCCAGGTGAGGTGGAGCCGGTTCACCCCGCCGGCGGTGGAAAGGTAGAGCCTGCCCTGGCTGTCGGCCTCGATGCGCTGAACGTAGGAACTGGACAGCCCGGGCAGGCTGTCGGCAGTGAAGGTCTCCCAGCGGCTGGGGTTTCGCAGGTCCAGGAGTGCCAAGCCGCCCCCCAGGGTGCCGGCCCACAGCCAGGGGTGGCCATCCGGGCCGGCGCTCGCGTGCAGGGCGTAGACGGTCTGGTTGGGCAGGCCCGTGGCGGCGCCGAAGGAGGTCCAGCGGCCCTGCTCAAGGCGGGCGACGCCGCCTCCCCGGGTGCCCACCCACAGCACCGGCTCACCGTCGGCGCCCGGCACCGCGCACAGGCTCGCCACGTAGTCGTGGGGCAGGCCGTCCTTGCGCGTGAGAAGGCGCCAGCGGCCCCGCGTCCGGAAAGCAAGGCCCCCGGGGGTGCCCACCCAGAGGGTGCGCTCCCCGGCGCGGTTTTGCGTCTCCAGCAGGCAGATCACCAGGCCCGGGGGCAGCAGCCCATCGGCATTTTCGCGGTGCCACCCGGCGCGGTCCTTGCGGGCCAGGCCCTTGAGGGTGGCCACCCAGAGGTCCTGGCCGCTGGCCAGGAGGGCGATGATGTAGTCGCTGGGCAGGTCCGCGGCGCGGACCCGGGTCACGGGCCGCCCGGGGGAATAGCTCACGAGACCGTTGGAGGTGCCCACCCAGAAGGCGCCCGGCGTCCCGGGGGTCTCGGCGAAACAGGTGACCTCCTGGCCGGGCAGGCCCAGGGCCTCATTGAGGGTGCGCCAGCCGCCCAGGTCCAGGCTGGCCACGCCGCCGCCCCGGATGCCGAACCACACGGTGGGCTTGCCCCCGGGCATGGGAAGGGTGGCGAGGATGCCTGGGGTGGCCAGGCCCTGGCCTTGGCCCAGGGAGTGCCACCGGCCGTCCCGGAACCACCAGAGTCCCTGGTTGAGGGTTCCGATCCACAGGATGGGGCGGCCCTGGGCATCCCGGGTGGCGGCCAGGCTGGAGGTGGGGGACCGGGCCGGAAAGGCCGCGCCGGCCTCGAAGATCTGCCAGGTGCGGCCATCCCAGCGGGCGAGGCCGCCCGTCCACAGGCAGGCCCATACGCTCCGGCGGCCATCCCCTTCCTCCACGCCCAGCACGTCGTTGGCCGCGCCACCGGGAAAGCCGTCCGCCGGTCCCAGCACCCGCCATCGCTCGCCCTCAAGGCGGCACAGGCCCTTCTCCGTGGCCGCCCACAGACCCAGGGTTCCGTCCGGCGCCCGGAGCTGGCGGATGCGCCAGACGGTGCCGGCGGGCAGGCCCTGCTCCGGTCCCCAGGTGCGCCAGCGGCCATTTTCCAGGCTGGCGATGCCGTGGTCGCCGGTGCCCACCCAGAGCACCTGCCGGTCCTGGGCGTCCCGGGTTTCGGCCAGGGCGAACACGTGGTCGGAAGGCAGGTCCCGGCCGCCCCGGAAGTGGCTCCAGGTTCCCTCCTGGAGACGCCAGAGGCCGCCGTCCTGGGTACCGAACCAGACGCTGCCGTCCCGGGGCGCCAGGATCGCCCGGATGTACTGGGAGGAGCTCTCCTTGGGCATCCGCACCGGAACCCAGCCCTGTCCGGTGTAGAAGGCCGCCCCGTCGACGGTTCCCGCCCACAGCCGGCCCCTGGCATCGGTGGCGAATCCGTAAACGGTGCCGCTGGGCAGTCCATGCTCCATGCCCCAGACCCGCAGGGCCGGACGGGCCAGGTCGAAGGCGGACTGGGCCTGGACCAGGGCCCCAGTCAGGAGGCCCAGGAAACACAGACGCATGTGCAGAGGTTGCGGCATGCCCAAGGGTAGCGCAGAAGGTGCGCCGGCAGGGCGACGGTGCGCCCTAGACGCGGGCGGCGTAGGTCCTATGGAACGCGGCCAGCTTCTCCACCACCGCGCGGATCTTGTCGGTGGGCGGCAGGATGGTGGTGCGGAAGTGGGCGGTGCCCTCGGCCTGGCCGAAGCCGGAGCCGGGCACCACGCAGATGCCGGTCTCCTCCAGGAGCGCCATGCACCAGGCTTCGTCGTTGAGGCCCTGGGGCAGCTCGACGCGGGGGAAGGCGTACATGGCGCCGGCGATGACGTTGCAGGTGATGCCTTCCACGCGGTTGAGGCCCTCGGCGAGGATGACGGCGCGCTGCTTCATGCTCTCGAGGATGCCGGAACGCTCCTTCTGGTAGAGGGCATGGGAGGGGGTGCCGGGGCGGGGAGGCCGCACCATGGCGTAGGTCGCCACCTGTCCCGCCAGGTTGGCGCACAGGCTCACCGACTGGAGCTTGAGGATCTGGGCGGCCACGTCCTCGGGGACGTTGCGGTACTCGAAGTACCCGCCCCGCACGCCGCACTCGCCCTGGAAGCCCTTGGAGCAGGAGTGGAAGCTGAAGAGCGAGACGTCCTGGATCCCCCGGTCGTGGAGGACCTTGGCGAAGGACACGAACCTGTCGCCGGCCAGGTAGATGTTCTCCTGGTACACCTCGTCGGCCAGCACGGCCAGGCCGTGCTTACGCGCGAAGTCCAGGACCATGGCGATGTTCGCCTCGTCCAGCACCGCGCCGGTGGGGTTGCCGGGGTTGATGACGCAGATGGCCTTGACCCGGGTGCCTTCGGCCTGGGCCTTGGCCAGGGAGGCCTCCAGCAGGGCGGGGTTGAGCCGCCAGTTGTCGGCCTCGTCCAGGCCGTAGGGGACGATGCGGCCCTCGTAGAGCGTGATGGTGGCGCTGTAGAGGGGATACTGGGGGATGGGGATCATGATGCCGTCGGCCGGCCCCGAGATGAGGAGCTTCAGGATGCTCTGCACGCCCTTGCTGGCGCCGTCGGTGAGGTAGATCTGGTCGGGGTCGATCCCCACGCCGTCCCGTTCCTGGATGAACTGGGCCACGGCCTCGCGGATGAATCGCACGCCGCGGCTTTCGCTGTAGGCGCCCAGCCCGTGGCGGGAGCCCTTGAGGACGGCCTGGGCGGTCTCCAGGACATCGGCGGGAAAGAGCCCGGGGGCGGCGGTGATCAGCTCGGGATACTCGCAAAGGGCGAGAAGCTGGCGCACGTAGGTGATGGGCCGCTGGCCCAGGGACTGGGGATTCCCGATGTTGCAGTAGATGACCTCGCGGCCCTGCTTCTCCAGTTCCTGCGCCCGGGCGACGATGGGCCCCCGCACCGCGTATTCCGTGTCCAGCACGGCTTTCCCGAGATCCTTGAGTTGCATGGTCATGGTTGCTCCGTCAATGTGTTCCGGCGTCGAAGACCCGCTGGACGCGGGCGTTGATCTGGCAGGTGACTTCGTAGGTGATGGTTCCCAGGACGTCGGCCCACTCCTGGGCCGTGATCTCCTCGTTGCCGCTGCGGCCCATGAGGACCACCTCGTCGCCCGGCACGGCCTCCGTCTCGGGGCCCAGGTCGATCATGCACTGGTCCATGCAGACGCGGCCCACCACCGGATAGGAGCGTCCGTGAAGGAGGGCCCTCCCGCGGTTGGAGAAGAGGCGGTTGAACCCGTCGGCGTAGCCCGCGGGCAGGGTGCCGATCCAGGTGTCCTGCCCGGCCACCCAGGTGCGGCCGTAGCCGATGCTGGTGCCCCGGGCGACCTTCTTGAGAAAGGAGAGCCGGGTGAGCAGCGACATCCCCGGAAGGAGGGCGATGGTGCGGGGCGTGGTGGGGTCCGGGTAGTGCCCGTAGATCATGACCCCGGGCCTCACCATGGAGAGCCAGGCGTCCTCGTGGCCCAGCACCGCGCCCGAGTTGGAGCAGTGCACCAGCCCTGGCTCGCGTCCGATGGCCGCTGCGATGGCCGCCGCGACGTCGCGGAACTGGCCGATCTCGGCGCGGGTGTAGGGCGTCTGGGCCGGTTCGTCGCTCACGGGAAGGTGGGTCATGACGCCTTCCAGCGCCAGGTCCGGGCACGCCCGTTCCAGAAAGAGGGCAAGGTCCGGGGCCACCCCGGGCGTCACGCCGACCCGGCCCATGCCGGTGTCGACCTTGAGGTGCACGTGGGCCTTCCGGCCCAGGCCGGCCGCCACCGCCTGCAGCAGCTCGGCGTTGGCCCGGTCGCAGACCGTGAGCGTGATATCCGCGGCCACCGCCGCGGCCATCTCCTCGGGGAAGGTGGGGGAGAACTTGAGGATGGGCAGCCGGATGCCGGCCTCCCGCAGCTCGAGCCCCTCGGGCACGGTGGCCACGCCCAGCCAGTCCGCGAGCCTTCCCTCCTCCGCCATGCGCGAGACCTCCACCGCCCCGTGCCCGTAGGCGTTCGCCTTGACGGCGATGAGGACCTTCCGGCCTGGTCCTACCTGGGCGCGGATGCCTTCGAGGTTCCTGCGGATGTTCCCGAGATGCACCCGGGCGTGGGTCTGGTAGAGCATGGGTTCCCCTGCATTATTCTAGCCCCGCATGACGGCCTTCTGCACGTAGGGCGAGGTTGATAAGGCCAGCAGAGCGCTGTAGTTGGGGCTGAAGGCCAGCTCCATCCCCAGCTCCACGGGCGTCTCGGCGTCCTCCACGTCGAGCACCAGGTGGTCGCTGCTGCCGCCCAGGACGATGATGCCCTTGTCCTCGGGCACGATGCCGTCCACGGTGACGTCCTGGCGGCCCAGGTTGCAGATGGCCCGGAGGCGCACGCCCCGGTCCTGGAATTCCTCGTAGCCGCCGAAGGCGTCCTGGCCCCGGTCGCCCACGGGCACCGAGGGCTTGCGCTCCAGCTCCACCACCTCGGCCACCATGCGGAAGGTGTCCTGGCGGGTGCCGGGCCAGGGGGTGCGATCCAGGACGTTGCGGCCCAGGACGATGGCTTCCCCGATGCGGAACTGATTGATTTCCTTTGGCATGCGCCCCGACTCCAGCAGCGGCAGGCTGGCGCTGTTGCCGCCGGACAGGGTTTCCAGCTCCAGGCCCGTGGCCCGCCGGCAGGCGTCGCGAACCTCGATGAGGGCCGCCATGTTCTCCACGGACGGGATGACCCCGCCGTAGCAGGCCAGGTTGCAGCCCAGGCCGGCCACGTGGATGTTGGGGAGCCGGCTGGCCTCGCGCACGACGTCGATGGCCCGGTCCGGCCAGACGCCCTCCCGCAGGTCGCCCACGTCCACCATGACGATGACGTTGTGGTGGACGTTGAGGAACTGGGCCGCCTCGGAGAGGAGCCGGATGGTGGAGACGCTGGAATTGAGGGTGGTGTCGGCGCAGCGCACCACGTCGGCGGCCCGGGAGGGCGCCGGGATGCGCAGGAGCATCAGGGGCAGGGACTGGCCCGTGTTGGCCATGGACATGAGGTTGGCGATGCGGGAATCGGCGATGAGGTCGGCCCCCGCCTGTTCCAGGGCATGCACCACCGCAGGGTGCGCGCAGGTGACCTTGGTGACGCAGGCCACCTTGGCGCCGTGGGCGTGGCAGCGGCCGATGACGGACCGCGCGTTGGCGGCGATGCGGTCGGGGTAGATCTCGAGGCGGGGGGTCCGGTAGTACATCAGTGCTCCGTTTCGGCCCAGCGCCTGAAGGTGGCCTTCACGTCGTCCGGGTAGGCCTGGGCCAGGGTGCCCAGGGCCGAGAAGAGGTAGTCGCGGTCGATGAGGACGCGGGCCTCGGGCGGCGGAAGGAGGTGGGTGCCCGCGCCGGTGCACACGGACCGCAGGCAGTCCTCCCCCCCGGGAACCCGGGTGAGGGCGCCGCCGGTGGCCACCACCCATCTGACGGAGGTGAGGTCCTTGCCCTTGATGATCTGCTTGCGTCCGGTGGGGGTGTAGAGGTCCGAGATGATCCCCGCGTGGCGGCGGGCGCCCACCTCCACGGCCCGGGCGCGGAGCCAACGGGTGAGTTCCCGCTCCCGCTCGGTGCCGGGCAGGGCCTGCAGGTCCAGGAGCCGCTCGCGCCACGCGTCGTCCCCGTAGGTGTCCACGATGTGGTGGGCGTTGACGTAGACGCCCAGGTCGCCCTCCACGGTGCGCTTGGCCCGTGGCTCGGGGTCCACCAGGCGGCTGGCGAACTCCAGGCTGCCGTCGGTGACGGAGTGCACGTCGGTGGTGGCTCCGCCCACGTCGAACACCAGGCAGTCGCCCATGGCCTCGGCGAACAGCTCGGCGCCCCGGAGCACCGCGCCCGGCGTGGGCAGGATGCCCCAGCGGGTGAGCCCGGCGAAGGGGGCCATGCCCGGGGCGTGGACGATGTGGCGGCTGAAGAGGTCGTGGATCCGCGCGCGCAGGGGCACCACGTTCAGCACGTCCACGTCGGGGAAGACGTTCTCGGCCAGGAGCAGCTCGAGGCCGGCCTCCTGGAAGAGCTGGCGGATGGGGCGCTGCAGCGCGACGTTGCCCGCATAGACCACCGGCACCTTCAGGCCCAGGCCGGCGATCCGTTCGGCATTGCGCAGGACGATGGCCTTCTCGCCGTAGTCCACGCCCCCGGCCAGGAGGATCATGTTGGGCGCGATCTCCCGCAGCTCCTCCAGGTCGAAGTCGTCCAGGGGGCCCGCGGTCACCTGCTTGACGATGGCCCCGGCGCCCAGGGAGGCCTCCTGGGCGGCCCGGGCGGTCATGCCCCGGGTGAGCCCGTGCACGGTCATGCGCAGGCCACCGGCGGCCGAGCTGTTCACGAAGGTCTCGGGGTCTCCCGCGGGCCTCCCGAAGCGGACCTCCAGGTCGGCCACGGCGGCCTTCACGCCGATGCCCACGTCGCCCTGGGCCACGCTGGTGGGCGCGAACCCCTGGGCCAGGTGCCGGAATCCGTCCCGGCCATCGCGCGCGAAGCCGTTCACCTTCGTGATCGTGCTCCCCACCTCGATGGTCAGGACCTGGATTCCGTCCACGCTACACCACGCCCCGGGCCCGGAGGACCTTGACCATGGCGTTGACCACGTGGATTCCCTTGGTGCCCCGGCCGAAGGTGGCGTCCAGGCCCGTTTCGGCCGCCATCTCCCGGTTCACCTGGGTGCCCCCGGCGATCAGCACCAGGTTGTCCCGGATGCCCTTCTCCCGGCAGAGCTCGGCCAGCTTGCGCATCTGGGCCCGGTGCACGTCGTTGTGGCTGATGATCGTGGAGATGAGGATGGCCTGGGCCCCGGTCTCGATGGCCGCGTCCACCAGCTTGGCCAGGGGCACCGAGGTGCCCAGGTAGGTGTACTTGACGCCATACTTCTCGATGCCGCCGTGCTTGATGTCGAGGATCTCGCGCAGGCCCACGCTGTGCTCGTCCTCGCCCACGGTGCCGGCCACCACCCGGAGGCCGGTGGCCTTCACGGCGGCGCGCAGGACCTCCTCGGGCAGGATGATCTCCTTCTCGGGGATCTTCAGGGAGTTCCGCTCGATGTCGAAGGCCACCTTGCCCTTGACCTCCACGAAGCAGCCTTCGGAGGGGTGCAGGACCATGGTGTTGATGACCTCCGGGTCGGTCAGGCCCATCTTGCGGGCCATCTCGGTGGCGTACACCGGGGCGATGTCCTCGTTCTCGGGCACGAAGAGCTGGATGAGGACGGTGCCGTCCCCCGCCCACTCGGCCTCGGGGCGGATGAGGCCGCCCTTGCGGTAGGGCAGGGTCTTCTCCAGGCGCCGGGTGCAGCTGTCCTCGGGATCCAGCTCGTCGATGTAGACGATCTTCTCCGGATCGCACAGGGTGCAGCCCTGGATGGGGGCGCAGGGCTTGTCCAGGCCTTCGGGGACGTGGTTGTGGCCGAAGTGGCTGCACACGGGGGCGAAGTAGTCCGGGTCGCGGGGAACCAGGGAACCTGCGCCCACGCCGCCCTTGCCGTCGCGGGCGATGCCGTCGCCGTTGCGCTCGGGGTACTTGGCGGAGTCCACGAAGAAGCCCTGCTCCACGGCGGCGAAGTAGCCGCCCTGGTCCACCACCTCCTCCAGGAAGGCCACGGCGCGTTCCTTGAGGTCGCGGACCATGGCGCCCAGGGGGCCGTCGTGGTTGAGGGTCACCAGCTCCTTGATGCCGTCCAGGGCCGCCCAGGTCTGCTTCACGGTCTGGACGCCCCGGATGTTGTTGTAGTGCCAGGGCACGTTGCGGCCTTCGTCCGGGGTGATGGTGGACTGGATGTCGGCCCGGGTGAGCATGGAGATGAGGGTGTCCACCGTATGGGTGCGCACGGCCTCCTCGATGTCGGCCTCGATGTAGCGGGTGTTCTGCTGGGCCCGCATGCGGTATTCGCTGAAGAAGTCGCGCAGGGCAACGGCGTAGGGCAGGTCGAACCAGAGCTTGGGCGCGGGGGGGGAATTGGGGGGCACGGTGGACAGGCCGATGAGGTCCCGGTCCATGCCCGCGGCCACGGAGAAGGCGCAGTTGATGCCGTGCTGCACCATGAGCTCGGGCATCACCAGCCAGCCCGCCTTGGCGGTGGCGTTGGCGTTGTGCGCCCCGTCGATCTGGAAGATCCCGGCGCCGGCCATCACGGACTTGGCCTCGGCGGCGTCCACGAAGGAGCGGTACATGTTCACGTTGCGGTAGAGGACGTTGTACTGCGGGTCCTGGTGGGCGCCGTTGATGCCCTCCTCGGCGAACAGCACGGCCACTTCGGGACCCGCCACACCCGAGACGTAGGAATGGAAGTTGATGGGCCGGCCCACCTCCTCCTCGATGAGGTCGCAGGCCTTGCGGCTGGCCCGGATCTGCTTGCGGGTGATGGGAACGCCGCCGATGCCCTCGGGGGTGCCTTCCAGCAGGCCGTCGATGTGGCTCTGCCCGGTGGTGCGGATGACCATGATGTGGTCCGCCCCGTGCCAGGCCGCCATGCGCATGCGGCGGATGTCGTCCTCGAAGCGCCCGGAGGCGATCTCGGTGGTGACCACGCAGGAAGGCTGGGGGTCGATGTGGTCGAAGTACTTGGAGGCGGGAAGGCCGATGGAGTTCTTCAGGGGCTTGGACATGTCCCGGAAGTGGAAGGGGCCCATGTTGACGCCTTCCGTGGGCACGTCGCGCCAGGTCCAGCCCTTGCGGGGGGGATGGTAGGTCTCCAGGCCCTCGAGGATGTGCTCGACGTCGAGCTTGACGTTGGGTTCGAGATGCTCGCTCATGCGTTCACGCTCTGGAAGAGGTTCTTGAGGACGTCCTGGTTCTCGAGGATCGCCGCGGCCGCGCCGCGCACGTCCTTCCCGGTGCGTTCCGCCACCCGCAGGAGCACGTTGCCCGCGCCCTTGGACAGCAGGCCCGCCTCGAAGATCCGGTCCACCACGCCGTGGGAGCTCACGCTGTCCACGCCCATGCGCAGGAGCACGGAGCGCTCGATGGAGGGGCTGGTGTGGGTGCGGGCCAGGTCCACGATGGGCTCCACCACCTGGTTGCAGAGCTGCCAGAAGCGCTCCTTGAGCTGTTCGTCGCTCATCCGGGCCAGCTCGGCCTGGCGCCGGGCGAACCGTTCCTTGCGTGCCTGGGATTCATCCGTCATGGGGGTCTCCGTTGGGTTCACAGGGTCGCGGCGGCCGTGGCCACCCAGTCGAGGTCCTTCTTGAGGTCGGCGGCCAGGAAGGCCCGGTCCGCGTCGGTCCACAGGGCGACGGGGTGGGCCTTGGCGGCGTTGCGCAGGTAGGACATGCGCAGCTTTTCCATGTCCTGGACGCTGCCCTGGACCTGGTCCAGGCGCTCGGGAATGACGATGGCCTTGCCCGGGACGTTCTCCCTGGGGTCGCCCACCCGCACCTCGATGCCGTTTTCCCGGGCGAAGGAGAGCTGGCGGTTGTGGTGCTTGCCGGCGCCGGTGTACTCGGTCTCCTGCACCACCACGATCTGGTCCCGGTCCATGGTGCGCGCCAGGGTCACCGCCGCCGTGAGGCTGGTGTTGCCCGCGGGTCCGCGCTCAAGGCCCTCCAGCTTGGCGAGGAGCTCGGTGACGTAGAACACCTCGCCCTGGGTGACCAGCTGGTACTCGTCCATGTAACGCAGGCTCCGGGCCGCGTTGCGGGGCACGTCCACCCGGTCCGGCCAGGTGGCGAAGGGCACGCCGAAGCCGGTGTGGCCGGTGGTGAACGACTTGCGGTTGAAATCGGTGTCGGAGGCCATGTGCAGGCCCCCCAGGTCCACGGAGCAGGCCACGACGCGGGTACCGGTGCTGCCGGCCGCGATGAAGCCGCGGGCGGTGCCCGTGAGGTTCCCGCCGCCGGCATGGGTGATCACCACGGCGTCGGGGTCCTTGCCGTAGCGGGCCCGCACCTGTTCGGCCACCTCGACGCCCAGGGTCTCCACGCCCTTGATGCCGAAGGGGGTGTAGAGGCTCGCGTTGAAGAAGCCGGTCGTTTCCAGGGTGAGCAGGAGCTGGAAGAAGAGCTCGGGTCCCACGGAAAGGCGCTGCACCTCGGCCCCGTAGGCCTCGCAGGCGCGGCTCTTCTCCAGGATCTCGGGCTGGCCCACGCCCCGGCTGTCGAAGACCTCCTGGACGATGATGCACTTGAGGCCGCGCATGGCGGCCTGGGACGCCACGGCGGCGCCGTAGTTGCCCGAGGTGGCCGCCACGAGGCCGGCGTAGCCGCGCTTCTTCGCCTCGAAGGCGCTGATGGCCGCGCGGCGCGCCTTGAAGGAGCCGCCGGCGTTGGCCGCCTCGTCCTTGACGAGGATCCGGGCGCCCTTGCCCGGTCCCGCGAAGGCGCGCACCGCCTCGGTGAGGTTGGTCAGCTCGAACAGCGGCGTGTTGCCGACCTTGGTCTGGGCCTGGATGCGGACGATGTCCTCCAGGGAGTACCCGGTCTCGCGCATCATGCGCTCGTAGTCGAAGGCGATGGGGCTCTGGATGTAGTCGGAGAAATCGATTCCCAGGCTGGCCTTCATGATCTCGTTGCGCCGGCCCATGACGGCCTGGTAGGACATGTCGTTCATGGGCGCACCCCGATGTGGAGGAGTTCCGGCACGGTCGGTCCGAAACTATGGGTATAACCGGGATTGGCGACCTTCAGGACGCCCTGGTGGGCGTGGCCGATCAGGCTGAGCACCGTCACCTGGGCGCCCAGCTCGGCATCCGCCTGGAGGAAACCAGAGATCCTCAGGACATAAGGGTGGATGCGGGTCTCCTCCGGAAGGTTGGGGGCCCGGTCCTCGGGCTGAAGCAGCACCCGCTCGATCTCGACCCAGGTGCCCTTGGGAATGACGGTCATCTCTTGCCTCCCTATGCCGCCTTCGGCGGCCCTCCGGAGAGGGCCGCCGGGAGCGGGCTACTGATGGATCTGCTCCCTCATGTCGCCCATGATGGCGCGGGGCACGGGGAGGTCGATCATGGTGAAAAGGCCGGGCCTTGCGTTGATCACCTGGGGAATCATGTTGATGCACATGGCGATGGTGCCGATGCCGCCGGGGATCTCGGGCTTGTTGGACAGGTTCACGTTGGGCGTGCCCTTGATCACCACGTAGTCGCCGGTGTCGGTGCCTTCCAGCTCGGGCTCGATCTGCTGGGGGTGGACCATCTCGACGGCCACCTTGCCGTCCACGGTGCCGAAGCCCAGCATGGTGCAGCCGGCGACGTTCCCGGGCTTCACTTCCGCGTACTTCGTCTTCCGCAGCACGTTCGAGACGATGGGCGCCATGGACTGCTCCACGGGCTTGTCCAGCTTCCAGCCGATGGCGTCGCAGATCATGTTCACGGACTCGTTGAAGCCCACGTGGCCGGCCAGGTGCCCGGAGGCGGCCTGGCTGTTGAACGCGTCCAGGGTGAGGCCCACGCCCTGCTCCTCCATGACCGCGGGGCCGAAGGGGGAGAGGCTGTTCACGCGCTCGGCCTTGATGTGCTCAACGTCGGTGCAGGCGCCGGTCATGAGGATCACCAGCAGGTCCATGATGAGGCCGGGATTGATGCCGGTGCCCAGGATGCTCACCCCGTTGGCCTTGGCCAGGCGGTCCAGCTCCTCGGCCAGGGCGGGCTCCTTGGCCTTGGGGTAGGCCATCTCCTCGGCGGTGGAGATGACGTTGATGCCCTGCTCCACGACCAGCTTGATCTTGTCGAAGGCCTTGCGGGTGAAGCTGTCGGTGGCGAGGATCACCACGTCGGCGCTGCCGCGGGTGACGACCTTGTGGACGTCGCCCTGGATGATCACGTCGGGGCGGCCTCCCCGGGGAACCCCCAGCACCTCGAACATGCTCTTGCCGACGCGGTCGGGGTGGATGTCGCACACGCCGACGATGTCGACGCCCTTCTTGCGCAGGAGCACCTCGGCGATGCCTCCGCCCATGGCTCCGAATCCCCAGATGGAGACCTTCACGTTTTCCTGTCTCATGTTATCTCCCGTGCTACAGCGTGGCGACCATGACGGCCTTGATGGTGTGCATCCGGTTCTCCGCCTCGTCGAAGACCTTGGAGTGGTGGCTGCGGAAGACCTCGTCGGTCACCTCGCGGATGTCGTGGCCCTTGTCCTTCATGTCCTTGGCGAGCTTCGTCTCGAAGTCGTGGAAGGCCGGCAGGCAGTGCAGGAAAATCATGTCGGGGTTCTTGGTGCGCTTCACGAGGTCCATGGTGACCTTGAAGGGGGTGAGGAGGCGCACCCGCTCGGGGATCTGGTCCTCTTCGCCCATGGAGGCCCACACGTCGGTGTAGATGACGTCGGCGCCCTCGACGGCGTTCACGTCGTCGGTGATCTCGATCTTGGCGCCGGTGAGCTTGCCCACTTCGCGCACGCGGTCAAGGATCTCCTGGCTGGGGTAAAGCTCCTTGGGGCCCAGGCCCACGAAGTGCATGCCCGTCTTGGCCGCGCCGTACATCAGGGCGTAGCTCATGTTGTTGCGGATGTCGCCGGCGAACACCAGCTTGACCTTGTTGAGGGGCTTGGCCACATGCTCCTCGATGGTGAGGAAGTCGGCCAGGATCTGGGTGGGGTGGTCGATGTCCGTGAGGCCGTTCCACACCGGCACGCCGGAGAACTTCGCCAGGTTCTCCACCACTTCCTGCTTGAAGCCGCGGTACTCGATGCCGTCGAAGAAGCGGCCCAGGACCTTGGCGCTGTCCTCCAGGGACTCCTTCTTGCCCATCTGGGAGCTGTTGCTGTCCAGGAAGGTGACGTGGGCCCCCTCCTCCAGCGCGGCCACCTCGAAGGCGCAGCGGGTGCGGGTGGAGGCCTTCTCGAAGAGCAGGACGACGTTCTTGCCCTTCAGGAGGTAGTTATAGACGCCCATGCGCTTCTTGGCCTTCAGGTCACGGGAGAGGTCCAGGAGGTAGCGCACCTCCTCAACGGTGAAGTCCATGAGGCTGAGGAAGCTGCGTCCCTTGAGGTTGACGGCCATGGCGGTTCTCCTTTTCGGCATGGCAAGTATATTGCGCATTTTTGGGATGTGCAATATATTACCCTTTGAGGTTCCCATGGCCTTCGATCCCCGAAAACTCTTCCTGCCCATCTCTCTGAACATTGTCAAAAAGCGGCACGACCTGAAATGGAGCCAGCAGGAGCTGGCGGACCGCGCCGGGCTCAGCCGGCGCATGATCGGCATGATCGAGAGCGGCGAGAGCAACGTGAGCCTGGCCACCCTGGGCCACATCGCCGCGGCCTTCGACCTCACCTTCTCCGAGCTGGTGGACGCGGCGCAGGAGGATGCCCACCCCGACCGGGGCCTCCAGTTGTGGCAGGGCAGCAGCGCCGGCACCAAGGTGGACCTGCTCCAGAGCTTTCCCGCCCGGCGCACCGTGGAGCTCTGGAAGTGGACCATCGCCCCGGGGGACCGCTACCAGGGCGAGCCGGACCTTCCGGGCTACCGGGAAATGGTCTACGTGGTTCGCGGCGAACTCACCCTGGAGCGCGACGGCACCTCGGAGGTGCTCAAGGCGGGCCAGTCCATCGCGTTCCCCTCCGACACCCCCTACGCCTTCGCCAATACGGGCAAGGGAAGCCTGAGCTTCATCCTGAACGTGGTGGCCTAGGAGGCTGTCCAAGTATTCCTCGGCCCCGCGATGATGGCACCGGCCATGGCAAGACAAGGCACGCGAGGAGAGCGATTCGGGTAATCGTTCGACGAGCGTAACGCGGGATTGCCGTGGCCGCTGCCATCACCCGTAGGGCGGCGCCTGGAAGCCCGCTTCTCGTGTGCAAGCCCCTTGAAAATATGACCTATATTTCCTGCGGGTCTTGCGCTCGATAATCGGGCTTCCAGGCGCCGTCGCGGGGCCGAGTAATACTTGGACAGCCTCCTAGCCCCCGCCCACCAGTGGGAACAGGGCGAGCGTATCCCTGTCCTCCAGGGGCCTGTCCAGGGCGGCATGCAGGCCGTTGACCATCACGATCCCCATGTCCCTCGCGGTGAAGTCCAGGCTGTGGATGACGTGGAGGCAATCCGCGCCTTCCGGGAAGGCCTTCTCGGCCTCCTTGAACCTGCCGTTGCGGAAGTGCGCGAAGAGCTTGACGGTGATGATCATCAGAAGTTCCAGAACGCGTCGACCTCTTCGTCGGTGAAGTCCCACACGGCGTCGTGGGGGGCGACGGGGTCGGTGCGGAAGAATTCCGGGAGCCGGTCGTGGACGCTGGTCAGGCCCGCGGCGAGGTTGAAGGCGCGCTCGGTCTTGAGGACGGTCTTGCCCAGGGCCGCCACGTCGTCGCCGGTGAGTTCGGCGCCGAAGCGCGCGTTGATCATGTCGATGAGGGCCGGCAGGCACTCGGGGACGTCCAGGGCGGGGAAGGCGATGAAGATGCACATCCCGGTGGAGTCGATGGCGGCGGTGGCGATCTGGAGGTTCCGGCTGAGCTCCACCTGGCCGTCCTTCTTGAGGGGATCCACCTGGCCGCCCACGTTGAGGATGTTGGTGGCGATGGTGTAGCCGGCGGTGTGGTCGGCGCCCATGGGGGTGGTGGCGTAGGTGATGCCGATGCCCTTGACGGAGCGGGGGTCGTAGGCGGGGATGCCCTGGTTCTTCACCACGGGGACGCGGGTGATGCCGTACGTGCGGCCCACGGCCCCGGCGCCCGAGGCGATGACGCGGCCCAGGGCGGTGCCCCGGCCCACCTCCTCGCGGAGGATGCGAAGCACCTCCTTGCCGTCGCCCCAGGGGAGGATGCCCGCTTCCATGGCCACGCCGAAGGCCACGGCGGTCTCGATGGAATCGATGCCCAGGTCGTCCATGATGCTGTCGGCCGTGGCGATGTCGTCCAGGTCCGTGATGGTGCAGTTGGCGCCCAGGCCCCAGATGGTCTCGTACTCGAAGCCGGAGGTGAGGTAGTTGCCGCCCGCGTCGTTGTAGACCTGCGAGCACTGGATGACGCAGCCGGCGTGGCAGCCGTGGCGGGGCTTGCCGCCCCGGGCGACGATGGTCTCGTGCATGGTCTCGCCGCAGATGGCGTCGTGGCCGTCGAAACGGCCGGAGGTGAAGTTGCGGGTGGGGAGGCCGCCGGCTTCGTGCAGGATGTTCACCAGGACGTTGGTGCCGTAGGTGGGCAGCCCGGTGCCGCTCACGGGGTGGTCCATGAGGGCCTTGGTGAACGTGCGGGAGGCCGCCTTGAACCGCTCCGGATCCGCCAGCCGGATGCCGGGGCCCCCTTCGTCCTCGACGGTGATGAACTTGACGCGCTTGGAGCCCATGACGGCGCCCAGGCCGCCCCGCCCGTGGCTGCGCAGCTTGCCGGAGGGGTCCCGGACGGAGATGTTGGCCGCGGTCACCCGCAATTCGCCGGCGGTGCCGATGCAGAGCACGCCGGCCTTCTTCCCGAGGCGGCCCTCGATGGCTTCCAGCACCGCGAAATTGTTCCTGCCGATGAGCTCCCGTTCCTCCTGGATGGCGACGCCGTCCTTGGTGACCCGCAGGCCGTACCAGGCGTCCCCCTTGGGCAGACCCTCGATGATCAGGGCCTTGATGCCCAGGCGCGCGAACATCTGGGCCGCGGTGCCGCCCACGTTGCTCTCCTTGATGCCTCCGGTCAGCGGGCTCTTGGCGCCGCAGGAGAGGCGGCCCGAGTTGGAGGCCGAGGTGCCCGAGAGGAGGCCCGGGGCGAAGACGAGCTTGTTGTTGGGTCCCAGGGGGTGGCAGGCGGGGGGCACCTCCTTGGCCACGATGGTGGAGGTGAGGGCGCGGCCCCCAAGGCCCGCCCAGGCCGCGGGCGTCTCCTCCGTGCGGGTGGTGAGGTCGGTCAGATTGACCCTCAGGATCCTGTCCATGGTCTGCTCCCTTCGAACCGCAAGGCGGAACCCGTGTAAACGCACGGGTTGTGCCATGTCCTCGCCCCGGGGCGGGATGCCAGGCGCCGCCAGGGGCGGGGCAGGAAAAAAGGACGAAATATCAACGTTCCATGTACGTGCAACTTCGTCACAGGTTGCGCCAGGGCGTACCACGGGGCGAACGATATGGGACACTTCGGTACGGTCCAGTCCGGAGCAGCCATGGGATACCGCAAGATCGACACGCCCGCCATCCTTTCGGCCTGGGAGCAGTTCGTGAGCACCGGCGACGTGGAGCCGGGGGTCCTGGCCCCGGAGGTGGAGGCGTCCTGGCGCCGCTGCCAGGCGGCTGGGGTGGACCCCTTCGCGGGCAGGGCCGTGGGGGTGCTCAGGCCGTCGGCCTTCGCGGCGCTGGTCGAGCGCAAGCAGGACCTGATCCGGGTGGCCAAGCCCTTCATGGACAACCTGTTCAGCCTGGTGGCGGGGGCCTTCGTCGTCCTGCTCTTCGATGAGCACGGGATCCTCCTGGAGGCCGTGGGCGATCCGGAGCGCATCCGCACCTGCCAGGACCTCAACCTCAACGGCGGGGCCCTGTGGGACGAGCACGAGGTGGGAACCAACGGAGCGGGAACCTGCCTGGTCCTGGGCCGGCCCTTCCAGGTTTCGGGCCCGGAGCACTTCTGCCGCAAGCACCACCGCTGGACCTGCTCAGGCGCCCCCATCCTCGATCCCGAGGGCCGGGTCCTGGGCCTCCTGGACCTGTCCGGGCCCGTGGACGAGACCCATTCCCACACCCTGGGGCTGGTGATGGCCGCCGTGGCGGCCATCCAGAACTCCCTGGCCCTGGAGCAGCGGAACCAGGAATTGACCCTCCTGAACGACCGGCTCTCCCGCGTCCTGGGCACCGTCACCGACGGCGTCATCGTGGTGGACGCCCACGGCGCCATCGGCCAGATCAACCCCGTTGCCGAGCGCCTCCTGGGCATCCGGGAGCCCCTGGCGGGAACCGCGTCCATCCAGGATCTGGTGCTGGACCCGGAGCCCCTCGCCGAGCTCCTGGAACGGGGGCGGGAATTCCTGGACCGCGAGATGGACCTGCGAAGCGGGCAGGGCCCGCAGCACTGCCTGGCCAGCGGCAAGCCCATCCTGGGCGCCGGGGGCGCGGTGCGCGGGGCCGTGCTGTTCGTGAACCCCATCAACAAGCTCAAGCGGCTCGTGAACCGGTTCTCGGGGGCCCAGGCCACCTTCCGGTTCGAGGACATCCTGGGGCGCGGGGAGGCGCTGGCCAAGGCGGTGCAGCTGGGCCAGGCCGCCTCGGAGAACGACAGCAACGTCCTGCTCACCGGCGAAAGCGGCACGGGCAAGGAGATGTTCGCCCAGTCCATCCACAACCAGTCCGCAAGGAGAAGGGGGCCCTTCGTGGCGGTGAACTGCGGGGCCATCCCGCGGGAGCTCATCGCCAGCGAACTGTTCGGGTACCAGGACGGCGCCTTCACCGGGGCCGCCAGGGGCGGGCGCCCCGGCAAGTTCGAGCTGGCCGGGGGCGGCACCCTTTTCCTGGACGAGATCGGGGACATGCCCCTGGAGCAGCAGGTGGCCCTTCTGCGGGTGCTGCAGGACCGCACCATCACCCGCCTCGGGGGGGACCGGGCCTTCCTGGTGGACGTCCGGATCATCTGCGCCACCCACAAGGACCTTCGCGAGGAGGCCCGGCGGGGCACCTTCCGCCAGGACCTCTACTACCGGCTCAACGTCTCGACCCTCAGGCTGCCTCCCCTGCGCGAGCATCCCGAAGACGTCCCGCTGCTCCTGGAGGCCTTCCTCCGCAAGCAGGGCCGTGAGGGCCTGGACATCGATCCCGCGGTGGTGGCCGCCCTCCAGGCCCACCCCTGGCCCGGCAACATCCGGGAATTCCAGAACGTCGTGGAGCGCATGGTCCTGGCGGCGCGGGGAAGGCGCATCACCGCCGAGCACCTGCCGGAGGAGCTCATCAGGCCCGCCCAGGCGCCAGCGCCGCCGGCCCCCGTGGCCTCGGGACCGGTGCGTCTACGGGACCTGCTGGCGGAAGAGGAACGGGAGGACATCCTCGCGTGCCTGAGGTCGGCCCGGGGGAACATGACCCGGGCGGCCCAGAGCCTGGGCATCTCCAGGAACACCCTCTACCGGAAGATGGAGAAGTTCGGAATCTAGCTCTCGCTAGCGCACCGCTTCCCTTGCGATCATCAGCTCCTCGTTCGTGGGCACCACGGTCACCACGACCTTGGAGTCGGGCGTGCTGATGATCCGTTCGCCCTTGCCGTGCTCGTTGGCCTCGGCGTCCAGCTTGACGCCCAGGAACGTGAGCTTGCTGCAGACCTTGGCCCGCACGAAGGTGCTGTGGGTGCCGATGCCGGCGGTGAAGGTGATGGCGTCCACCCCGTCCAGGACCGTGGCGTAGGAGCCGATGAATTGGCGCACGTTGTAGGTGAGGAGGTCCCGGGCCAGGCGGGCCCGTTCGTTGCCCTGGTTCGCGGCCAGTTCGATCTCCCGGAAATCCGAGGAGACGCCGGAGATGCCCAGGAGGCCGGACTTCTTGTTGAGCAGGTCGGTGATGGCCTTGTAGTCCAGGTTCTCGTATTCCATGAGCATCTCGACCACGCTGGGGTCGATGGTGCCGCAGCGGGTGCCCATGATCACGCCCTGCAGCGGCGTCATGCCCATGCTGGTGTCCATGCTCTTGCCGTTGAGCACGGCGCAGATGCTCGTGCCGTTGCCGATGTGGCAGGTGATGATCTTCAGGGAGCGCAGGGGGCGGCACAGGAGCAGCGCGGTGCGGGCGGCCACGTACGCGTGGCTGGTGCCGTGGAAGCCGTAGCGCCGGATGCCGTACTTCTGGCTGAGGTCGTACGGGATGCCGTAGATGCGGGCGAAGTCCGGGATGTCGTGGTGGAAGGCGGTGTCGAACACGGCCACGTGGGGGACGTCCGGGAAGGCCTCCATGGCGGTGCGGATGCCCAGGGCGTTGGCGGGGTTGTGCAGGGGGGCGTAGAGGGCGAAATGCTCGATGTCGGCCACCACCTCAGGGGTCACCAGCACCGAGTCCCCGTACTTGGGCCCGCCGTGCACGACCCGGTGGCCCACCGCGTGGATGGGCGTGTCGTGGAGGACGGCGGCGCGCAGCCGCTCCAGGATGGCCTCCAGGGCCTCCCGGTGCGTGGGCAGGGGCAGGGCCTCCTTCCGCCTGTCGCCGGCGAGGGTGCACTCCAGGTTGGTATCCGCCAGCCCGATGCGCTCGGCCATGCCGTCGGCGATGGAGACCTCCTTCGCCATGTCGAAGAGGTTGAACTTCAGACTGGAGGAGCCGGCGTTCAGGACGAGTACGAACATGGCAGAAACAATACCAGGAGTTGCAAGGGAATCTTCCGGATGCTCCGGGGATTCGGACGGCCCCGGAAACCCGGGCCCGGGGATCGGCCGCCCATACAAACAAGCAAGCGTAGGATGGAGCTACCGAAACCCTGAAAATGTTCCCCATAGCCTCCAGGGAGGGCTGGTTCCGTTGTACCGTTCCTAGTCAGCCCCATTCAGCAGCATTCAGCTTAAAGGTGTTCGCATGGCAATCGATCCACCCCCCTTTTCCGACCTGGGCGCCTACGACCGGGAGCGGATCCTGGAGTTCGAGTTCGTCCGGGCCACGGAGAACGCGGCCCTGCAGGCCATCCGGTGGTCGGGGCGGGGCGAGAAGGAGAAGGCGGACGCGGTGGCCTGCGCGGCCATCGCGGGGGTGTTCGACCAGCTGGACATCCAGGGCGAGGTGGTGATCGGGGAGGGGATCAAGGACCAGGCGCCGGGGATCTTCGTGGGGGAGAAGCTGGGCACCTGGCGGCCCGGGGCCCCCCGCTTCGACATCGCCCTGGACCCCATCGACGGCACCACGAACATCGCCAAGGGGCTCCCCAACAGCATCTCGGTGATCGCCGCGGCCCAGGTGGCCGACGGGGCCACCCACGCCCTGCGCCACATTCCCAGCTTCTACAGCCACAAGATCGCCTATGGCCCGGCGGTGAAGGCGGCCCTGGACCGGAACCCGGGGCCCTCCTTCCTGGACCGGCCCCTGGACGAGGTGCTGGGTTTCGTGGCCGAGGCCCTGGGAAAGCGCGTGAGTGAACTGGTGGTGGTCACCATGGACCGGCCCCGGCACGACGACATCATCCGCCAGGTGCGCGAGGCGGGTTCGGCCCTGCGCCTCATCTCCGACGGCGACATCACCGCGGCCGTGGCGCCGTCGCTGCCCCTGTCGGGCGTGGACCTGTACCTGGGCATGGGCGGGTCCCCCGAGGGCGTCCTGGCCGCCGCGGCCCTCAAGTGCCTGGGCGGGGACATCCAGCTGCGCATGTGGTTCGACGGCGAGCGCCACCCCGAGCACCTGGCCGAGGTGGCCGCCCGGGTCCCGGCCGCCGAACTGGGGCGGGTCTTCCACGTGCGGGACTTGGTGGTGGGTGACAGCGCCCTGTTCTGCGCCACCGGCATCACGGACAGCTCCCTGCTGCCCGGGGTCAAGCTCATCGGCCACCAGGCCGAGACCCACTCGATCCTCATGCGGGCCCGCAGCGGCACCGTGCGCCACATCCAGGCCGTCCATCACCTGGACCGGAAGGGCACCCCCATGCGGGAGGGCTTTCTCCGCTAGAAATCCAGGTTCGCCGTGATGCGTTCCCCTGTGGTCTTGAAGGTCTCCAGGAACCGGGCGATGCGTCCCTGGGCGGCCTCCCGTTTTTCCACCCCCAGGTTCAGGTTCAGCAGGTCCACGTACCAGGGGGGCTTCACGTCGCTCTGCACGTAGGCCCAGGCGATGGCCCGGGCGATGGGGAGGGTGGTGGTCTTGGAGTCCTCGTGGACGTCCTTGCCCCGGGCGCGGAGCAGCTTGGCGTACTCCTCCTCCAGCAGCCGGTTGAAGAGGGCGGGGGTGAGGGCGTCGCCGGGGCGCACGCCCAGGACCTCGTCCCCGTCGGTGAGGGGGGCCTTCTTGTGGATCCACTCCCAGAGAATGGAGAGGCGGATCTCTCCGGTGGCCATGTCCTCCATGAGGTAGAGCACGTCGTCGTTGCCGAAGTGGTCCGCGGGCTTGAGCGCGGCGGCCTGGAGCCCCTGCAGGAAGGCGTTGCCGTACTGCAGGGCCACGGAAAGCAGGTCGCGGGCGCCGGGCACGGTGCGGGGGGCGGGTTCGAGGAGGGTCAGGCCGGCGGCGTCCTCCGGGCCGTAGGTCAGGGCGGGGAAGGACCGTCCGGCCTGGTTGTCCTGGCCGGCCTTCTCCCACACGGGGCGCACGATGTGGACCATCTTCCAGTGGGCCACCCACTTGCCCGAGGCGCCTTCCCGCTGCTCCCGCTCGGCCCCGGCCACGGCCCGGCGCATGCTCGCGGCCACGCCCACGTCCGAACCCACGGGGATGTTGGGTTCCATGCCACCCTGCCAGAGGGCGTGCCGGCCCAGGCGGTCCGGGGTGTTCACGGCCCGGCGCACCCGGTCCTCGTAGTTCCCCATGTACCCGTAGGTCATGGTGATGGTGTCGATGTTGGGGTTGTGGAAGGCGGGATCCCAGGCCAGGGCGTCGGCGACGCTGTTGATGTAGTCCCAGCGGCCGGTGTTGAAGCCCACGAAGTGGGGCGCGAGGGCGGCGCGGATCTCCATGAGCTGGAAGCTCTGCTCCAGCTGCTCCACCAGGACGTAGGCCTTGAGGGTGCCGGGCCGCAGATCCAGGTGGGCCTCCACGGCCAGGAGGAGCGCGTTCCACCAGGCCGCCTCCGCGGCGGTCTGGATCTTGGGCAGGTAGTACACGAGGCTGCGGCCCGCCCCGCGCAGGGCGGCCGCGTTGGTCACCGCGAAGGTGGCCAGGTCGGCGATGGAGGCGGAGAACGCGGCGCCGCCGGCGTGGCGGATGTGGCGGTCGTCCAGGTGCATGCCCCGGGCGCGGTAGAGCACGGTGGTTACGTCCAGCTGGCTCCGCCAGTCGGCGATGATCGGGTGGCCGAAAAAGCCCTGGGCCCACCGGTTCATCTCCCGGGAGACCCCTTCGGCCACATCCAGGAAGATGGCGTCCCGGCCCAGGGCGAGCCTGAGGTTGCGGTGGTTGTCCAGGCTCATGGACGCCACCTGGCCCAGGGCGTCCTCCCCGTCGAACATCCATCCGTCGGCGCCCGAGAGGAGCGCGTAGGCCACGTTGCGGATCCCCGAGCGCACGTCGGCATAGGGCTTGGTGGCCGGGCCCGTGCCCTGGATCCACTGCCTGCGCAGGTCGGGGGGGATCTCCGCCCCCTCGAAGTCGCCGGCCCGGGCCGCGGCCACGGTGATGGAGGTGCCGGGGATGGTGGAGGCCGGGTCCAGGAAGCCGATGGGCTCCCGCCGCTCCGCGCGGTCCCGGCGGCGCGCGGCGCGCTCGGCCATGAGCTCCCGTCGACGCGCGTCCAGGGGCGCCAGGGCCTCCAGGGCCCGCTGCACCTGGGGGGTGAGGACGTCGGGGTACTGCGAGAGGATGCCGTTCCGGAATTCCAGGGCCATGGAAAACCTCCGCCAGGGATTCAATTTGGCCCTGGTTTCCTTATGAATCCAGGGAAATCATCGCTCGTCCGGGATTCGAATGGTTCGATAAGGGGTTTCGCCTCCGCTACCGCAGGGCCAGGCCCACCTTCACGAGCCGGCAGACCCGGGCGGCGGCGGCCTCCAGCAGGTGGGCGCCCTGGCTGATGCACGCCTCCAGCGGCATGGGCGCCGGCACGATGCTCGCGAGCGCGTCGATGCCGTGGCCGAGCACCTCGTCGGCGCCCTCCCCGAGGCCCCCCGACAGGCAAATGACCGGCACGCCGTGGCGCCGGGCCACCGCGGCCACGCCCACGGGGGCCTTCCCCATGGCGGTCTGGGCGTCGGTGCGGCCTTCGCCGGTGATGACCAGGGCGGCGCCCCGGACGAGGTCCTCGAAGCCGGTGGCTTCCAGCACGATCTCCACGCCGGGGCGGAGCCGGGCGGGGGTGAACCACAGGAGGCCCGCGCCCAGGCCGCCCGCGGCGCCCGCGCCGGGGCGCAGGGCCACGTCGCGGCCGGTGGCGGCGGCGGCGACCCGGCCGAGGATGCCGAGGGCATGGTCGAGCTCACGCACCGCCTCGGGGGAGGCGCCCTTCTGCGGGCCGTACACGGCCGAGGCGCCCCGGGGACCGCACAGGGGGTTGTCCACGTCGCAGGCCACGAGGATGCTGGCCGCGGCCAGGCGGGGGTCGAGGCCGGAAAGGTCGAGGGTCTCCAGGCGTGCCAGGGCGGCCCCGCCCTCGGGGAGGGGGCGGCCTCCGGCGTCCAGGAACCGCGCGCCCAGGGCCCGGGCCATGCCCGCGCCGCCGTCGTTGGTGGCGCTGCCGCCGATGCCGATGACGAAGCTGCGCAGGCCCGCGTCCAGGGCGGCCTTGATGAGGTGGCCCACCCCCGCGGTGGTGGTTAGCCGGGGGTCCCGCCGGTCCCTGGGCACCAGCGGCAACCCGGACGATGCCGCCATTTCGATGACAGCGGTGGCGCCGTCGCCCAGGACCCCCCAGAGGGCCGTCACCGGCTCGCCCAGGGGCCCCGGCACCTCCGTGCGGAAGAACCGCCCCCCGGTGGCCGTCACCAGGGCCTCCACCGTGCCTTCGCCGCCGTCGGCCACCGGGATCTTGCGCACCTCCGCGCCGGGGAACACGGCGAGGATGCCCCGTTCGATGGCGTCGGCCACCCCGGTGGCCGAGACGCTTCCCTTGAAGGAGTCAGGTGCTACGACGATGCGCATGGGGCTACCCCTATCGGCTCCGGCTTGGAATGGATATGAACATATCAGGGGACGTGCCCCGACCGTGCATCCGTGTGGCGCCGACGCAGGGTTTCCGCCCTGCGGCCGCGCCCCGGCGGTTCCCGGATCGTGCGAGAATCACCGCGGAGGCACCCATGGCCCTTCTCGACGCAAACCGGAGCATCCTGGTCGTCATCGACCTTCAGGGCAAACTGGTCCACATGGTCCACCGCCCGGCCACGGTCCTGGAAGCCACCCGCAGGCTCATGCGCCTGGCGGACCTGTTCCAGGTGCCCGTGGTGTTGACCGAGCAGTACCCCCAGGGCATCGGCCCCACGGAGGCGAGCATCCAGGCCGCCTTCGACGGCCTCACCACGCCCACCTTCTACATGGAGAAGACCTCCTTCGGCTGTTGTGGGGATCCCGCCTTCGAGAAGCTGCTGCGGGCGGCCCGGCCCGGCCTGGAACCCGCGAAGCGCCAGATCGTCGTGGCGGGCATCGAGGCCCAGGTGTGCGTGAACCAGACGGTTCTGGAACTCCTGGCCTCGGGCCACGAGGTGCACCTCTGCTGGGACGCGGTGAGCGGCCGCGGGGAGGACTACCGCAGGCACGCCATCGAGCGCATGGCGGCGGCTGGCGCCGTCCTCACCAACCACGAGTCCGTGGCCTTCGAGTGGTGCCGGGACAAGGTCCACGCCCAGTTCAAGGCCATGTCCGCGATCATGAAGGAAGGGCAGCCTTGAAATGAGCCTCTGATACCATTCCGCATGGCCCTTTCACGACTGCTCGGACGCGTTGCCGCCCGGGAACTGGTTGACCCAGCCGCCACCCGCGCCCTGCGGGCCACGGGGGCCTTCATGCTGCCCCTGGTGCTGGCGTCCCTGGGCCTGATCACGGGCACCCAGGCGGTGCTGGCCTCCTTCGCGGGCCATGCGGTGGGCGGGCTGGATGTGAAGGGCGCCTATTCGCTGCGCCTGTTCCTCCTGGTGGGCCTGAGCGGGGTGTTCGCGGGGGCCGCGTGGCTGGGGGTGGAGGCCGGGCGCAGCGTGCCCATGGCGGTGCTGGCCACGGGCCTCATCGCCCTGGGGGCGGGGGCCTGGCGGCACGGGCTGGGGGAGTACGGGCCTTCGGTGGCCTCCACGGCGGCGCTGCTCTTCTTCCTGGGCCTGATCAACCACGCGGAGGCCTCGGCGCCGGCGGCCGCGGTGGCCACCCTGGCCGGGTGCGCCCTGAGCATCGCGGTGCACGCGGCTTTCTGGCCCTTCCTGGCCCAGCATCCGCTCCGGCGCACGGTGGCGGCGGCCTGGCTCGCCCTGGCGGACCTGGCCGAGGCCCTGCCGGCGGTGGAGGCGGCCGACGCCCCCGCCCGGCACGAACGGGTGGTGGCCTGCGAGAACGAGCTGCGCGCCGCCCTGGACTTGGCCACCGAGGCCCTCAAGGGCGCCAACGCCACCAGCAGCCGTCCCCTGGTGCGGGAGCTGCAGGCCCTGAACGGGGCCGCGGCCCAGACGGCCAACTACCTCATGGCCCTCAACCCCAGCATCGAGCGCCTCATGGAGCCGCCGGGGCCCGGGGCCCTGGCGGCCTCCTTCCGGTCCTTCCTGGCCAGCACCGTGAATTCCACCCGGTCCCTGGCCCTGACGGTGGTGTCCCACCAGGCGGGGCACCTGTCGCGGTTCGAGGTGCGGCTCCGGCGCATGGGGCGCCTGCTGCGGGTGCTCCAGTCCCGGGTGGCCGCCAAGGTGAAGGACACCCCGGAGCGGGCCCACCTGGCGGACGTCCTGGACAAGCTCCAGGAGCACCTGCCCACCCTGAGCGGGACCCTGCGGGCCTCCCTGGAGCGGGTGCGGGAGCGGGGCCCCATCTCCTTCGAGCTGTTCGACCTGCGCGCCTGGAGCCTGCGGCCCCTGGCCTCGGCCCTGAACTTCAGCCTCCAGGTGGACCCGGCCCTGGTACGGTTCACCTTCCGCCTGGCGGTCATCATGATGGCCGGCACCTGGGCCTGGCGCGCCTGGAACCTGCCCCACGGCTTCTGGATCCCGCTGTGCGTCATGGTGGTGCTCCAGCCGGACTACGGGGCCACCCGGCTCCGGGCCACCCAGCGCGCGGTGGGGACCCTCGCGGGCGGACTGGTGGGCAGCGTGCTGCTCTGGCTGCACCTTCCCCTGGGACTGCTCCTGGCGGCCACCGCGGCGGTGTGCTGGACCTTCACCTTCTACGTGAAGCGCAACTATGCCGTGGCCGTGTTCTACATCACCCTGCTGGTGGTGCTGCAGTTCGAAGCCTCGGGTCCCGTGACCCTGAGCCTGACCCTCCACCGGCTCGCCTTCACCATGGCAGGCTGCCTGTTGGCGCTGCTGGCCGCGCTGAGCTTCTGGCCGGTGTGGGAGCGGGACCGGTTCCCCCCGCTCCTTGCCGGCGCCCTGCGGGCCAACGCCCTCTTCCTGGACCGCCTCTGCCAGGGGCTGGGGGGCGATGCGGACATGACGCCCGCCCTGGTGCTCAAGGCCAAACGCAAGGCCCAACGGGCCAACAGCCTCGTGTTCTCCTCCCTGAACCGCATGGCCGGCGATCCGGACGTCATGCGGGAGGGCATCGAGCGCAACGCGGCCCTCGCGAACCACAACATTCGCGTCACCCGCTGGCTCAGCGTGGCGGCGGTGCATTTCCGCGCCGGCGACCCGCCGGTTCCCGGCCTGGAGGCGCTGGCCCGCGCGGCGGGAGGGGCCCTGGAGGCCATGGCCGCGGTGGCCGAAGGGGCGGACCCCTCGACCCTGGCCGGTCCCCGGGAGGCCCTGGAGGCGGTGGAGCTGTCCGGCCTGGCGGAGCCCCGCACCTCCTACGTCACCTCCCAGCTGGATCTGGCGGGGACCGAGCTGAGCGCCATGCTCATCGAGTTCTAGTTATGAAAGAAAAATTCCCCTTCCCGCCCAAGGGCATGCGCCCTGCCCCCCGCCCAAGGATTCCGGAGGCGAAAGCGCGCTGAGCGGTCACTATGTTTGGTGACACCACCAACCACACCGAGGGGGACTGCAATGTTCCTTTTCAAGCTCCTCTACCAATTCCTGGAGAGGACCGTTTTCAATACCCTGCTGCGGAAGATCCTGGGCATCATGGCCCCGCTCTTCCTGATGATGCTGGTGCTCAGCGCCGAGCTTTTGCGCGTGGCCGGGGCGCTGAAGGCCGGGGCGCCGCCCGAGGCCCTGGAGACGCTGGCCCGGGCGCAGATGCTCGCCGTCGCCGTGCCCCTGGCGGCCCTGGTGGTGGCGGCCGTCGCCTACCTCACCTTCCACCTGTCGGTGGTGGCGCCGCTGCGCACCCTCTCCTCGGTGATCGGGGCGGGGGATTTCTCCGGGGACCTGAAGCTGGAGACCCACGACGAGATCCGCCAGCTGGCCGAGGCCTTCAACGTGTTCTCGGGCAAGGTCCGTGACATCCTCAACGAGTCCAAGCGCCTGGGGCTGACCATCGCGGTGGGGTCCACCCGCACCTTCAAGCTCTCCTCGGATTCCGCCAAGGGGGCCCAGCAGCAGGGTGAACTCTCCGAGGTCATCACCCGCACGAGCCGGGACGTGGAGGAGGCCGTGCGCGAAGTGGCCCAGGCCACCTCCCACATCGCCGCACTGACCCAGGGCAACCTCGAGACGGCCCAGTCGACCCGGGAGGAGCTGCTGGAGGCGGTGCAGGGCATGGCCGTCACCAACGGCCGGCTCGCGGACTTCGCCCTCCTGGTGGAGCGGCTCAAGGAGCGCTCCGAGCGCATCAGTGGCGTGGCCCAGCTCATCGAGGGCATCTCCGACCAGACCAAGCTCCTCGCCCTGAACGCCACCATCGAGGCGGCCCACGCCGGCAACGCCGGCCGGGGCTTCGCCGTGGTGGCCGAGGAGGTGCGCAAGCTCTCGGACCGGGCCCGGGAGGCCGCCATCGAGATCAGCCGGAACCTGGGGGACATGCTGGAGGACACCGGGAGCACGTCGCTGGGGATCGCGGGCATCAGCGAGGACATCCAGGGCACCTCCGCACTCCTGGGGCGGGCCTCGGAGCACTTCGGCAGGCTCGTGGGGGACTTCGAGGACAGCACCTCCCAGCTGGGCGGCGCCACCACCGCCGTGGAAGGCATCTCCGCCACCAGCGAGACCATCCACGGCCAGTCCCGGGAGATCCTGGCCCTCAGCCGCGAAGGGGCCCAGCGCCTGGAGGAATCCACCCGTTTGTCCAGCGAGATGAACCGCGCCACGGAAAAGCTGCTGGAGCTGGTCTCGGGCTTCCGCACGGGCGAGAGCGAACTGGAGGCGGTCATCGCCAAGGCCTACCGGTGGCGGGATGCCATGCAGGCCCGCATCGCCGCCCTGGCCGCGAAGGGGGTGGACGTCTTCGACCGGAACTACCGCCCGGTGCCCGGCACTGACCCCCAGAAGTTCCTCACCGGCTACACCGAGGTCCTGGCCGGGGACCTGCAGCCCCTCTTCGACGAGGCGCGCAGGGACCTGGAATCCATCTACGCCGTGGCGCTGGACGTGAACGGGTACCTCGCCGTGCACCACTCGGGCGTCAGCGACCCCATGACCGGCGACCCCCAGGTGGACCTCCTGAAGAGCCGGAACATGAGGCTCTACTTCAACGTCGAGACGGAGAAGCGCCGCTCCCGGAACCTCCAGACCTTCCTGCTGCAGACCTACATGCGCGACACCGGCGAGATCCTGAACGACCTCTCCATGCCCATCCACGTGGGGGGAAAGCACTGGGGTGCGCTCGTGATGGGCTTCAACCCCGAGCGCTTCATCCAGGGCTGAGGGGGCGTCACCGCGACACCCTCACCAGCTCCACCCGGCTGCCGCCGTCCTGCTTCCGCACCCGGACCTGGCAATCGATGGCCTGCTTCATGGCCTCCACGTGGCTAATGAGGCCCACCATGCGGCCCTGGCCCAGCTTGTCCAGGACGCGCATGGCCTTCTCCAGCGTCTCGTCGTCCAGGGACCCGAAGCCCTCGTCGATGAAGAGGGCGTCCAGCTCGATGCCGCCGCTGCGGCCCTGGATGACCTCGGCCAGGCCCAGGGCCAGGGAGAGGGAGGCCAGGAACTTCTCGCCGCCCGAGAGGGTGCGCACGCTGCGCAGGCCGTTGGCGTAGGCGTCGTGCACGTCGATCTCCAGGCCCGCGGAGCGGCGCTTGTCGTCCACGTCCGTGCGGAGCCGGAAGCGGTAGCGGCCCCCGGACAGCAGGTCCAGCTGGCGGGAGGCGTGCTCCAGCACCCGCTGCAGCCACCACGCCAGGGCCCAGGAGGAGAACTTCATGCGCCGGCGGTTGGTGCCGTCCAGTTCGGCCGAGAGCTGGAGGAGGTCGGCGGAAGCCTCGGTGGCGGCCGCGAGCTTGTCCTGGAGGTCCTGGACCCGGGCCCGGCGGGCGCGGAAGGCCTCCAGGGCGTTCCGGGCGGACTGGGCGGCGCTCCCCGCGCGGGTGAAGGCTTCGGCGGCGTCCTCGCGGGCGCCTTCCAGGGCCTCCAGGTCCGGGCGGGCCATGCCGTCCAGGGCGGCATCCAGGGCCTCCAGGCGGGCCAGGCGCACGGTGCGGTCGTCGGCGGCCTTGCGCAGGAGGGCTTCCAGCTCCTGGAGGCGCCCGGGCTCCCGGAGAGCGGCGCGCTGGTCCGTGACCGAGGCGAAGCCGCAGCCGGCCAGGGCACGTTCCAGGGCCGCGAGGGCCACGGCCAGCGCCGTTCCGGCCTGGGCCAGGTGCTCCCGGCGGACCTCCAGGAGCCGGGCCAGGGTTGCCTGGGCGGCGTCGGCCTTCTCGCGCCGGGCGCCCAGGTCCGCAAGGCTCCGCTCCTCCTCCTGGATCCGGGCCTCGCGGGCCTTGTGGGCGCGGGAAGCCTCCCGCCAGGCCTGCTCGGGGTCGTCGATGGCCAGGCCCAGGCTCCGCTCCAGGCCCCGGCAGGTCTCCTTGGCGGCGGTTTCGGCCTGGCGGGCCCCGTCCAGGCTGCCGCGGGCGCCTTCCAGGGCCTCCTGGGCGGCCTTGAGGCCGGTCCTGAGGGGGTCCCGGCCCGCCAGGAGGTCGGCGGTTTCCTGGAGGCGCGCATTCCCTTCCCGGGTGCGGGCGTCCAGTTCGGTCCGGGCCGCGTCGTAGGCGGCGACGTGGGGCCAGCCGCCCTCCCGGAGCCGGGCCAGGGACTGCCCGTGGCGGAGCGCGTCCTCCTCGAGCCGGCTGGCGGCCTGGGCCAGATCCGCCCGGGCGCGGCGGTCCGCTTCCGCCCGGGCCTCGTCGGGGCGGGGCGGTTCGGCGGCCAGGGCCGCGGGATCCAGATCCCCCTGCGCCGGATGCGGGTGGTCGGCGGACCCGCACACGGGGCAGGGGACCCCATCGGCGAGGCGGGCGGCGAGGGCCGCGGCGAGGTTGGCTTCCCGGAGGGCGCGGGCCGCCTCGACCCGGTCCCCGTCCTCCCGCAAGCGGTCCGCGGCGGCGCTGGCGCGGGCCTGGGCCGCCTCCACCGCCTTGCGGCGCTCGGCTTCCAGGGCGGGCCAGGTCCGCACCACGTCAGCGTCGGCCTGCAGACGGTCCAGGTGGCCGCGGCGGGGGACGAGACCGTTCAGCTCAGCCTGGAGGGCCTCCCGGTTCCGCTCCACCGGCTCCAGGGCTTCCAGGGCCGCCTGGAGCTTCGCGACCTCGCCCTGGGCCGTCTCGAAACGCTGGGCCGCGGATTCCAGGGCCGCGGCGGCCTGGGTGCTTTCGCGCCAGGCCGTGCCGAAGGCCTTGAGGTCCTCCAGCCGCTTGAGGCTGAGCACCTGCTCGGCCCGGAGCTCCCCCAGGGCGGCCTGGCGCCCGGGGACTCCGTCCAGGTCCCCCTGGAGGGCGGCCCGGTCCCCCACCGCGGCGGCCAGGTCCCGCTCGGTGTCAGCGAAGGCCCCGGCGGCCTTCTGCTGCGCGGATCCGGCGTCCTCCCAGGCCTTCACGGCGGATTCGCACACGGCCGCCCCCCGGGCCAGGGCGACTTCCCGCTCCTGGGCGGCGCGCTGGACCTCCTCCCTGCCGTAGGCGTCTTCCTCTTCCCGGAGGCGGTCCCGCTCCCGGAAGCGCTGGGCATCCCCCTGGGCGGCCACCACGGCGGCCATGGCTGCGTCGCGGCGCTCCAGGGCGGCCCGCAGGAACGCGTCCGCGGCGGCCGCGGCCCCGTCCAGGTCCGCTTCCTCGGCCTGGGCCTCGGCGGCGTCCCGGGGGCCGCCGCCCCGGGCCTCCTCCAGGCGGAGGCCCAGGTCGGCCTTGAGGGTCCGGGCCTCGTCGGCCTGGCCGCGCACGTACTCGGCCAGGCGCTGGTGCTCCCGGATGGGGAAGAGCTTTTCCAGGATGGCCTCCCGGTCCAGGGTGCCCATTTCCAGGAAGCGCTGGAAGTCGCCCTGGGGCAGCACCAGGATCTTGGCGAACTCGTCCCGGGTGAGGCCCAGGATGGCCTCGATGCGGGCGTCGAAGTCCGATTTCCGGGAGGTCAGGGGCGTCCAGCCGCCGTCCCCCCAGACCTTGAGGGCGTGGACCTCCTCGGGCTTCCGGAACCCGGCGCCCTTCTTCTTCGCCTCGAACCACGCCGGGGACCGGGTGGCGAGGTGGCGCACCCCGCGCACCTCGAACTCGAATTCGGCCAGGGTGCTCTCGCCGTCCCCGGCGAGCTTGGAGCGCACGGTGGACTCGGTGCGGGTGCCCAGGGGCGAGCCGTACAGCGCGTAGCAGATGCCGTCGAACAGCGAGGTCTTGCCCGCGCCGGTGTCGCCGGTGATGAGGAAGAGGGGGTCGAGCCGGGCGAAGTCCACCACGACGGGGTCCCCGGCGTAGGGGCCGAAGTTCATCAAGGTCAGGCGCAGGGGCTTCATGCGGTCTCCAGGCGGGCCAGGTCGGCCACGAGGCTCGCGGCCAGGGCGGTGCGGCGCTCGACCGTTTCCGCATCCAGGCCCAGGTCGGCCGCGAACTGCCGGTAGTCGGACAGGAGGTCCCCGGCGCGCTCGGTCACGGGCGCGTCCGGAGGGGCCTCGCCGCCTTCGGGATCCAGGTAGGTCAGGTGAAGCAGGAAGGGGAACCGCTGCTTGAGGAGGGCGAAGGGGTTCGCGCCGGCGTCGCGCGGATCCAGGGCGATCTCCAGGAAGCTGTCCGCGTGGGGCGCGAAGGCGGGGTCGTCCAGGAGGGCCTGGAGGGTCCCCCGCAGGCGCTTCATGGGATGGGGCGGGAGGAAGGGGCGGGGCGTCACCTCCGGGGTCCGGCCCCGGGCCAGGTCCACGGCGAGGGCCGCCTTGGCGTCGCCGGTCTCGGAGAAGGAGTAGGGCAGGGGGGAGCCGGCGTACCAGACCCCGTCGAGCACCCGCTGCCCCCGATGCAGGTGCCCCAGGGCCGTGTAGTCGAAGGTCGCGAAGAGCGAAGCCTCCACGTCGGTGGCGGTGCCCACCAGCACCCGTTCCGAGTCCGAGGCGCAGGCCCCCCGGGCGAAGCAGTGGGCCATGGCCACCTGGATCGCCTCCGGGTCCTGGAGGGGCCGGATGCGCTCCACGGCCGCGGCCAGGGTCTCCTCCTGGGTGCGGATGCGCCCGCCGCCGCCGTCGAAGTCCCCCGCCCACAGGAAGGGGATCATCCACACCTGCATGCGCGCGCCCGCGGCGTCCCGGATCTCCACCGGCGCCTCCAGGGTGTCCGGCCCGCCCCGCACGTGGATCTTCGCGAGGGCCAGGGCGTCGGCGGCGTAGGCGATGCGGGCGGCGGAATCGTGGTTGCCCGCGATGACCAGGAGGGGCAGGTCCGGGCAGGCCGCGCGCAGGTCGCGCAGGAAGCCGCTCCACAGGAGCACCGCCTCCTCCGAGGCCAGGCTGCGGTCGAAAACGTCGCCCGCGACGAGGAGGGCGTCGAAAGGCTCGGCCGCGCAGTGGGCGATGACCTGCCCGAGGACCTGGCGCTGGTCCTCCAGGAGCGGGAACTCGTGGAGGACGCGGCCCAGGTGCCAGTCCGAGGTGTGGAGGATGCGCATGGGGAGGTCCGTTCCGGTTGAGGCTTGATGGTACCCTGCCCGGGGCGGAGCGACAGCGGGTGACGCTGGGGGAACGGGCGCCAAACGTGCTGGCAACGTGTGGGATGGAAAATTGTCGATTCGAGGCGGAAAGGGACGGCCCCGGGGGCGCCCGGGCCGGGGTGCGGTAGGATGGACCGGACCGCCAGGAGCCCGCTTGATCCAGATCTACGTCGACGCCGATGCCTGCCCCGTGAAGGACGAAGTGTTCAGGGTGGCCAAGCGGCACGGCCTGACGGTGCACGTGGTGTCCAACAGCCGGCTGAACCTGCCCCGGGACCCCCTGTTCAAGGCGGTGGTGGTGAGCGGGCGCTTCGACGCCGCCGACGACTGGATCGTGGAGCAGGCCGGGCCCGGCGACATCGCCGTCACCGCCGACATCCCGCTGGCGGACCGGTGCCTGAAGAAGGGGGCCCGGGTCCTGGACCCCAAGGGGCGTCCCTTCACCGAGGACTCCATCGTGGACGCCATGGCCAGCCGGGAGATCAGCGCCTTCCTGCGGGACATGGGCGAGATGGGCACCGGTCCGAAGCCCTACGCCCCCGCGGACCGCTCCCGGTTCCTGGGCGCCCTGGAGAACCAGATCCAGGCCCTGCTCAAGCTCGAGCGCACCCGCGCCCCCGGAAGGATCCCCAATGATTGACGTGATCACGCCGCTGCGCCTGAGCCTGCTCCTCACCGTGGCGAGGCACCCGGACGCCCCGCGGGAGAAGCTCCTCGCCCTGAAGGGCGTGGAGGCCGCGGACCTGGACTACCTCCTGCAGCACGACCTGATCCGGGAGGGGGCGGTGGGCAGGTACCGCATCTCCCGCATCGGCCAGATGGCACTTAAGCGGTAATTATTTCACGGGATAGGCTGGAATTGGCGGGAACGTGGGGGTGGGGTTCTCCTTGATCCGCTGCAGGAGGGTCGCCACGCCCACCTCCAGTTGCCGGTCATGGCCGGCCAGGAAGCTGGCGGGGTCGTTCTCCACGCGGATGTCGGGGATGGCGCCTTCGTTCTCCACCCACCACTTGCCTTCCCTGCCGTAGAAGGCGTTGTTGGACTGCTCCACGCGGCCGCCGTCCAGGGTGAACTGGGTGTTGATGATGCCCACCAGGCCGCCCCAGCTGGGGACGCCGATGACGGGGCCCAGGTTCCGGGCCTTCACGTGGCTGAGGAAGGCTTCGCCGTCGCTGCCGTTCTGTTCGTTGCTCAGGAACACGTACCGGCCGTCGGAAGCGGTGTTGGGCACGCGGAAGGGGGTCATGCCGCGCAGGACGTTGAAGCCGACCTGATGATTCTCCAGCCTGGCGGTCATGAAGTACTCGGTCCAGCCCCCGTGGTTGCCGCGCACGTCCACCACGATGCCCTTGCGGTACCGGAACGCGCGCCAGAACTTGTCGAACTGGCCGATGTTGGCCGCGCCCATGGCGGACAGGTGCAGGTAGCCCAGCTGGCCCCCGGAAAGCTTCTCCACCTTTGCGATATTCTCGGCGATCCAGCGCTCGTACCGGAGGGGGAACTCGTTGGCGATGGGTTCGACCTCCACGGTCCGGGCACCGTCGGGCACGGGCCGGGTGTTGACGGTGAGCACGACCTTCTGGCCGGGAACCACCTGGAGGCGCTCGTAGACGGCCTCCGGGGCTTTGAGGGGCGTGCCGTCGATGGCGATGAGATACTCGCCCTCCTTCACCTTTCCGGCCAGGGGCCCCTTCAGCTCCGGCGCGAAGGGGGTGGGGCCCAGGATCCTCGTGAAGCGGTAGAGGCCGCCCTCCGCCGCCAGGTCCGCGCCCAGGAGGCCCGCGGTGCGCTTGAGGCCGGGAGTGGCCACGGGTCCGGGGTCGCCGCCGCTCACGTAGGTGTGGCTCACGCACAGGTCGCCCACCATCTGGCTCAGCAGCCAGTTGAGGTCCGCCCGGCTCGTGAGCTGGGGCAGCCACTGGGCGTAGCGGTCATGGTCGGCCTTCCAGTCCCGGCCGTGCATGTTGGCGTCGTAGAAGAAATCCCGGTACCAGCGCCAGGCGTCCTCGAAGATCTGCTTCCACTCCTCCCGGGGGACCACCGTGAGGGCCAGCCGCTCCAGGTTGATGCGCTCGGGCAGCGCCTTGGTGGCCAGGACGGCCTGGACGGGGCCCGCATGGACGGCGTCGGCCCTGCGGACATAGATGCTGGCGCCATCCTGGGAAAGCCCCCACTCGGCAACCGGGTCCGCAAGGACGGTCTCCTTCTTCGGCCCGGTCTCGAACAGATGCACCCTCCACTTGGTCTGGCCGCGCGGCCTGAAGACCTCCTCCACCACGAAGTCGTCCCAGCCTTCCACCGTGGAATAGCCCACGAGGCCCTTGCCGGCCTTGAGGTGGAAGATGTTGCCGGGCTTTAGGGGCAGCAGCGAGGTGCGGTCGCCGAGTCCGGCCACGTCGATGCGGAACGGGCCCCCATCGGTTTCCCGGAGGCGGACGGCCATGACCTGGACCGGGTTGGGCTCGATGGCGTTCATCTCGCCCGCGTCGAGGCGCACCTGGAAATTGTTGTAGCTCAGGTAGTAGAGGGTGGTCCCATCCAGGTCGAAGCAGGGATTGAGGGAATCGAAGAACCCGTCGGTGAGGGCGACCTTCTGCTTCGTCTTGAGGTTGTAGAGCCAGATTCGGTTGTTGCGGTTGGCCTCGGGGTAGGAATAGGCGATCCAGGTGGAGTCGGGGGCCCAGGCGTAGTCGGCCACCTCCCAGGTGAACTCGTCGTTCTTGAGGTTGGAGGAACCGTCGATGCGCTCGAGCTTGCCGGTGGCCACGTCCATGACGTAGAGCGAAAAGCTCTTGTCGCCGAACATGAGCTTCTGGCCGTCGGGGCTCCAGGCGAGATGGTAGAGCGTGGTGGCCAGGCCCGTGGCCAGGCGCGTGGCGGGGCCTCCCTCGGCGGGACGCACGTAGAGGTCGTACTCGCCGCTGGCATCGGAAAGGTAGGCGACGCGCTTGCCGTCCGGGGAGATCTCGGGGAAGCGCTCACGGACGCCGGGCGTCCCGGTGAGGTTCCTGGCGGATCCGGCGGCGTCCACGGGAAGCGAGAACAGTTCGCCCCGGGCTTCCAGGAGAAGGCTTTTCCCCCCGGGGGCCAGGCGCACCGACTGGAGGTAGTCCTTGGCGTTGAGGGTGCGGGGGCCGAAGCGCCAGCCGTCGGAAGGCGCCGTGACCTCGAGGCGGCGGGCCTCTCCGGTGGCCGGATCCAGCAGGTGGAGGAAGCCCCCCTTGACGAAGACGACCCTGCGCCCGTCGGTGGCCGGCCACTGCACGTCGAAGTCCTTGTAGGACGTCAGCGCCTTGGCCGCCCCGGTGGCCAGGTCGAGGGTGTGGAGGTTGGAGAAGCCCCCCTCGCTCCGGTCGGAAAGGAAGAGGACGCCGCCCTGGGCCGTCCACATGGGGTAGGCGCTCTTGCCGGGATGATCGGTGACCCGCCGCCAGGTGCCGGCCTTCCTGTCCTCCAGCCAGATTTCCGCATGCAGTCCGCCCTTGTACCGCTTCCAGAAGTAGTCCTCGCTGCCGGTGGGGTTGAAGAGCACCTTCGATCCGTCGGGGGAGATGGCGGCCTGGAATGCGGTCTTGCCCAGCGGCAGGGCCTGGGGCTCGTGGCCCTGGAGATCCACCGTCCAGATCTGGGTCATGGGGTTGCAGTCGCCCTGCACCGCGGCCCGGAAGAGCACCCGGGCCCCGTCCGGGGACCAGCCCTGGACGGTGCAGGCGCCGCGCCAGGTGAGGCGCCGGGGCGTCCCGCCCCCCGCGGGCATCACGTAAACGTTGCTGCCCCCGTCATACTGGCCGGTGAAGGCCAGCCATTTCCCGTCCGGGCTGAACCGCGCCGCGAACTCCTCGCCCGGATGGCTCGTGAGCCTCCGGGCCGGCCCGCCTTGGACGGTGCCGGTCCAGAGGTCCCCCTCGTAGGTGAAGACCACCTGGTCCCCATGGATGTCGGGATGGGTCACGAACCGGGGCAGCTCGCTCTGCCCCAGGAGCAGGGAGGGGGCCAGGACAAGGGCGTGGCAGATGTTGGGGCGCATGGGGCCTCCGGCAGGGGTGGGGGCTCCAGTTTACCTCAAATCCCGATGCATACCGGTCAATTGGGCTGGTGGGAATGGCGGGTCAGCGGCCCTTCTGGATGGCCTCCGTCAACGCGGGCACCAGTTCCAGCAGGTCGGCCACGATGCCCACGCTGGCGGCCTGGAAGATGGGGGCCTTGGGGTTCTTGTTCACGGCCACCAGGAAGGGGCTGCCCTTGATGCCGCCCAGGTGCTGGAAGGAGCCGCTGATGCCCAGGGCCAGGTAGACCTTGGGCTTGACGGTCTGGCCCGAGGTGCCCACCTGCCGGGGCTTCTCCAGCCACTTGGCGTCCACGATGGGGCGGGAGCAGCACAGGGCCGCACCCATGGCCTCGGCCAGTTCCTCCACCAGGGCGATGTTCTCCTTGTCCCCGATGCCGCGGCCCACGGACACCAGCACCTCCTCGCGCGTGATGTCGATGTCCCCGGCCTCTGCCTGCACCAGCTTGACGAAGCGCCGGCGCGCGGAAAGGCCCGCGGCGTCGGAGGAGCGGTCCACGACCCTGCCCGCCGCCGACCGGGACGCGTCGGCCTTGAAGGCCCCGGAACGCAGGGTGACCACGGCGCCTGCGGACAGGTCGCAGGCCACGTGGGCCGAGGCCTGGCCGCTGAATTCCTGGCGCACGGCCTCGAGGGTCGTGCCCGCGGCGGCGGTGCCGCCCACCAGGTCGGGCAGGTAGGCCGCGCCCAGCTTCACGGAGAGCCCGGGGCCCAGGTCCATGCCCAGGGTGCTGTGGGGCAGGAGCACGATGGCCCCCGGGGGCAGGACGCGGGCCAGGAGGGGCCGGAGGAGTTCGGCGTTGGGGTAGGCCAGGGCCTCCTGGTCGAACTTCCACACCTCGGCGAAGGAGGCGGCGGCCTCCTGGCAGGCGGTGTCCAGGGAGGCGCCGGAGCCCGCCGCCAGGGCGATGGGGGCGGCGCCGGGGAACAGGGTGCGGGCGGCACCCAGGAGCTCCAGGGCGGAGTCGTCCAGCTTGCCGCCGGCGTGGGCCAGGAATGCGAAGACGTTGTCCATCACTTGAGCCCTCCCTTGGCCTTCAGGAGCCCCACCAGCTGTCCGGCCAGTTCGGCCGTGGATCCGGTGAGCATTTCCGCGCCGGCCCCCGCCGGCGGCACGAAGTAGTCGATGCGGCGGACCCTGGCGGGCGCCGGCGTCACGCCCAGGGCGGCGGCGTCCAGCACGGGCAGCTCCACGGAGGCCACCTTGCGGATGCCCCGGAGGCCCACGTACCGGGGCTCGTTGATGCCGGTCTGGATGGAGAGCACGCAGGGCAGGTCGATCTCGCTCACCTCCTGGGTGCCCCCTTCGATCTCGCGGCCCACCCGAAGGAGGCCCCCCTGAACCTCGATGCTGTTGACGAGGGACGCGAAGGGCCAGTCCAGGATGGCGGCCAGCATCCCGCCCACCTGGGCGGCGCCGTCGTCGGCCAGGGCCCCGGTGAGGACCAGGTCGTAGGCGCCCTTGCGCACGGCGGCGGCCAGGATCGTGGCCACGCCCAGGCCGTCGGCGCCGGCGAAGGCCGGATCGGAGAGGAGCAGGCCCTGGTTGGCGCCCATGGCCATTTCGCGCCGCAGCACCTCCTCGGACTCCCCGTCCCCCACGGTGACGACGGTGACGCTGCCTCCCTCCCGCTCGACGATCTGGATGGCCTCCTCCACCGCATAGTTGTCCCACTCGTTCACGGAGTACACGAGGTCGTCGGCGCAGAGGGCGCCGCCCTCCACGACGATCTCGTTCTCCGCGGCGTCGGGAACGCGTTTCACGCAAACCAGGATCTCCATGACGCTCCTCCGGGGTCAGTCGTTCTGAAGGTGGCCGTCGACCAGTTCGCACAAGTCGATGGCTTCCATCTTGCCTTCGAGGCCGGCCACCTTGATGGCGTCCTCGATGTTGGTGAGGCAGTAGGGGCACGCGGTGACGATCACGTCGGCCCCGGCCTTGCGGGCCATCTCCACCCGCACCACGCCCATGCGCTGCTCCTCGTGGGGCTCGTAGAAGAGCATGAGGCCGCCTCCGCCGCAGCAGAAGGAGCGGTCCCGGCAGTTCCCTTCCATCTCCACCCGCTTGAGGCCGGGGATGGCGTCCAGGGCGTTGCGGGGCGGGTCGTAGACGCCGTTGTGGCGCCCCAGGTAGCAGGGGTCATGGTAGGTGTAGGTGCGGCCGTCGGCGGGGGCCTTCATGCGCAGCTTGCCGCTTTCGAGGCCGGCGGCGATGAGCTCGCTCATGTGCTGCACGGGCGGGATCCCGGGATAGTCGTGCTTGAGGGCGTTGAGGGCGTGGGGGTCGTTGGTGACGATGCGGGTGGCCTGGGAGGCGCGGATGCCTTCGGTGTTGTGGTCCTTAAGGCTCTGGAAGAGCATCTCCTCCCCGAAGCGCCGCACGTCGTGGCCGCTGTCCTTCTCCTCCTTGCCCAGCACCACGAAGTCCACCTCGGCCTTGGCCAGGATGCGCGCCGAGGCCTGCGCAATTTTCTGCATGCGGTCGTCGTAGCTGCTGATGCTGTCCACGAAGTAGAGGGTCTGGGCGGTATCTCCGGCGTCCACCTGCTTGACGGCCACGCCCGCGCCCGCGGTCCAGTCGGCGCGCTTCTTCTCCAGCTTGCCCCAGGGGTTCCCGCGCTTCTCCAGGGCACTGAGGGGCTTCTGCATGGACTGCGGCACGAGGCCGTCGTCCACCATGCCCCGGCGCAGGTCCACGACCTTGTCCACGTACTCGATGCCCAGGGGGCATTCCTCCTCGCAGGCCCCGCAGGTGGTGCAGCTCCAGATCTCGTCCTCGCTGAAGATGCTGCCCACCAGGGGCTTGCCTTCCACCGCATCACCCAGCAGCGGGTAGTGGGCGAAGGCGTAGTCCCTGGCCTTGATGCTGATGAAGCGGGGGGAGAGGGGCCGCTTCACGAAGTTGGCCGGGCACCGGTCCGTGCAGCGCCCGCAGTCCGCGCAGCTGTAGAAGTCGAGCATGTGCTTCCAGGTGAAGTCCTCGAACTTCTTGACGCCGAAGGACTTGACCTCGTCCAGTTTGGCGTCGCCGATGCCGTGGCGCACGGGCTTGACGTTGCCGGTCTCCACCCGCATCCAGAACACGTTGAAAAGCGACGTGATGACGTGGAAGTGCTTGCCCAGGGGCAGGAAGCACAGGAACAGGAAGAAGGTGAGGTCGTGGATGGCGTACCCGGCCAGGTTCAGGTGCCCCAGCACCGGCACCGGCGCCGAGGCCAGGGCGTGGCGGAAGGCCCAGGCGAGGGTCAGGGGCGAGGCGGCGCCGCCGGTGGCGGCCAGGAGGGTGCCCTCGAAGAGGCTCTCGGACAGGAGCAGGGTGAGGATCATGCCCAGGATCAGGAGGGCTTCCGGGGTGTGGTCCTTGCCCATTTCCGGCGGAACGGCGTACCGCGCCGGTTTGAAGGCGGCGCGGCGCACGGCGAGGATGGCCACGGCCACGAAGGTGGCGGTGGCCGAATAGTCCTTGAGCACGTCGTAGGCGTGGCCGAAGCCCGGCAGGGTGAACCCGTCGATGAAGCCCAGGAACACCAGCTGGAAGGAACGGGCGCCCAGGACCAGGAAGCCGAAGAAGAGGATGATGTGCAGGACTCCCGCCAGCAGGTAGCGGGGATGCCGCCACTGGGCGAGCCAGATCTTGAGGACCAGCCAGAGGCGGGCCCCCGCTTGGCCTTGCCGGGGATCCGGCGCGGCGCGGAGCAGGGGCTCCAGGCGCCGGCGGATGATCCAGGCGAAGACCCCCAGGCCCGCCAGGGGGATGAGGAGGAACGGGATCCGGGCGGGGAGGCCCGCCAGGGTTGCGGTGGCCGGCGAGAAGGGGACCATGGTCACTTGCCGCCGAAGGCGTCTTCGGGGATCTCCACCGCCACGGCGCAGCCGGAGAGGATGGCGTCCATGCGGCCCAGGGCCACGGGCAGGAGCACCGCGGTGAAGAACTGGGCGCTGCGGAGCTGGCCCTCGTAGAACGCGACGTCCTTCTCCTTGGCGCCGGCGGCCAGGGCCTCGGCGGCGGTCTTGGCCCGCCACAGGAGCTGCCAGCCCAGGACCACGTCGCCGCACACCTCCATGAAGGGGTGGGCGTGGGCGGCGGCGGTGGGCAGATCCCCGTAGAGGGCGGTGGTGCCCATGTGGCGGGCCACCTCCTCCAGGCGGATCAACGCGGGCTCCAGGGCCTCGGCCAGGGGCGCGGCGCGGTCCACGTCCCGGGCCGCGGCCAGGGTCCCGCGCATCTCCTCGAACAGGTCCATGATGGGCCGGCCCTGGTTCTGGCCCAGCTTGCGGCCCAGCAGGTCCATGGCCTGGATGCCGTTGGTGCCTTCGTAGATGGCGGTGATCCGGCAATCCCGCAGCAGCTGCTCCATGGGGTATTCGCGGATGTAGCCGTAGCCGCCGTAGACCTGGACGCCCAGGCTGCACACGTCGAAGCACCGCTCGGTGACGTAGCCCTTGGCGATGGGAATGAGGAAGTCGATGATGCCCTGGAGCCGGGCCTTCTCGTCCGAATCCGAGGACACCGCGATGCGGTCCGAGCAGTGGGCGAGGTGGTAGAAGAGGCTGCGGATGCCCTCCACGTACACCTTCATGAGCATGAGCATGCGGCGCACGTCGGGGTGCTGGATGATGGGCACGGGCGGGGCGCTCTTGTCCATCATCTTGAGCAGGTGGCGGCCCTGGACGCGGGTACGGGCGTAGTTCAGGGCATAGAGGTAGGAGGGGCTGGCGCAGGCCAGGCCCTGGTTGCCCACCATGAGCCGGGCGTCGTTCATCATCATGAACATGGCCCGCATGCCCTTGTTGGCCTCGCCCAGGAGCGTGCCCCGGCACCCGCCCTTGCCGCCCAGGGCGATGGAGCAGGTGGCGTTGCCGTGGATGCCCATCTTCTCCTCGATGCCCGTGCAGACGACGTCGTTGGGCTCCCCCAGGCTGCCGTCGTCGTTCACGCGGATCCGGGGCACCACGAAGAGCGAGATGCCCGCGGTGCCGGCCGGGGCCCCCTCGATGCGGGCCAGCACGGGGTGGATGATGTTGGCCGTGAGGTCGTGCTCACCGCCGGAGATGAAGATCTTGTTCCCGGTGATGGTGTAGGTGCCGTCGGGGTTGGGGGTGGCGGTGGTGGTGAGGGCGCCCACGTCCGAGCCCGCTTCGGGCTCGGTCAGGAGCATGGTGCCCGTCCACTCCCCGGTGAAGAGCTTTTTCAGGTAGAGGCGCTTCTGGGTGTCCGTGCCGAAGGTCTCGATGAGCTTGCCGGCCCCGTGGGTGAGCCCCGCGTGCATCATGAAGGCGAAATTGGCCCCCATGAGGTAGTCGGAGGCGGCCGTGGCCACCACCCGCGGCATGCCCTGGCCGCCCCAGTCCGGGTCCTCGGTCATGGCGAGCCAGTCGCCTTCCCGGAGGGCCTTCCAGGCCTTGTGGAAGGACGGCGGCACCTGGACCTTGCCCTGGTCGAAGCGGGCCCCGATGCGGTCCCCGTCCACCTGGGTGGGAAGGATCTCCTTCACGGCCAGGTTGCGGGCCTCGTTGATGATCAGGTCGATGGATTTGCGGCTGAAGTCGGTGAAGCGGTCGTGCGTGCTGAGCGCCTCGACCTTCAGCTGCTCGTGAAGGACGAAGTCGATGTCCCTGCGGTCCGCAAGAATCTGAGCCATAGTGCCTCCGTGTCGGTGAGGAAACCTGGTGGGTTGGAATGCCCGGTACTATACGCGTTCGAAGACGGTGGCGATGCCCTGTCCGAGGCCGATGCACATGGTGGCCACGCCGGTCGAACGGTTGCCTGCCTTCATGAGGTGGAGGAGGGTGGTGGTGATGCGGGCTCCGGAACATCCCAGGGGGTGGCCCAGGGCGATGGCGCCGCCGTTCAGGTTGACCTTCGTTTCCACGTGGTCCCGCAGCTGCAGGTCCTTGAGCACCGGAAGGGCCTGGGCGGCGAAGGCTTCGTTGAGCTCCCACAGTTCGATGTCGCCGGGTTTCATCTGGGCCCGGGCCAGGGCCTTCTTCACGGCCGGCACGGGCCCGTAGCCCATGATGGAGGGATCCACCCCCGCGGTGGCCATGGCCTTGACCCGGGCCAGGGGCGTCAGGCCCAGGGCGCGGGCCCGGTCCAGGGACATGACCAGGAGGGCCGAGGCCCCGTCGGAGATGGCCGAGGAGTTGCCGGCGGTGACGGTGCCGTTCCTGGGGTCGAAGGCGGGCTTGAGGGCGGCCAGGGCTTCCAGGGTGGAATCCGGGCGGATCACCTCGTCCACGTCGCACAGCCGGGAGAAGCCGCGCTCGTCGTGGCCCTCCACCGGGACGATCTCGTCCGCGAACCGGCCCTCCGTGGAGGCGGCGTGGGCCTTCTGGTGCGAGCGCAGGGCGAACTGGTCCTGGGCGGCGCGGGTGATGCCGTGCATCTTGGCCAGCACCTCGGCGGTGAGCCCCATCATGCCCGAGGCCTTCGCGGCGTGCTTGCTGAGGGCGGGGTTGGGGTCCACGCCGTGGCTCATGGGGATGTGGCCCATGTGCTCCACCCCGCCCACCACGAACACCTCGCCGTTGCCCGTCATGATGGCCATGGCGGCGGCATGGAGGGCCTGCATGGAGGAACCGCAGAGGCGGTTCACGGTCTGGGCGCTGGCGGTGTGGGGAATGGCGGTCATGAGGGACGCGAACCGGGCGATGTTGAAGCCCTGCTCCAGGGTCTGCTGCACGCAGCCCCAGATGACGTCCTCCACCTCGGCGGGATCCACCTTGGAGTTGCGCCGGAGCAGGGCGGTGATCATGGCCGCGGAGAGGTTCTCGGCCCGGACGTTGCGGAACATGCCCCCCTTGGACCGGCCCATGGGGGAGCGCACGGCATCGACGACGACGACGTCTTTCATCGCTAGTTCTCCTGATGGAAGCCGAGACCGGCTTCGGCGAGCTTCTGCATCTGGGCCGTGGGTTCGTAGAGCCGGCCGAGTCCCTTGAGCGCCTCCGCCTTCTGGCAGAGGGCCCGGAGGCCCACGGCGTCGGCGTAGCGCAGGGCCCCGCCCCGGAAGGGGGGGAAGCCCAGGCCGTACACCAGGCCGATGTCCACCTCCACCGGCGTGGCGACGATGCCGTCCTCCAGGCAGCGCGAGCACTCGATGACCATGGGAAGCATCATCCGGTCGATGATGTCCGCGTCCGTGAGGGGCGCGGCGTCCGCCCGGGCCAGGGGCGCGAGGATCGCGGGCACCCCGGGGTCGGGTTCCTTCTTCGGGGCCCCCTTCTTGTCCGGCACGTAGGCGTAGAAGCCCTTGCCGTTCTTCTGGCCGAAGCGCCCCAGCTCGAACATGGCGTCGATGGCCGTCCTCCCCGGGTGGGCCATGCGGTCGGGGAATTCCCGGGCCATGACGGCGCCGGCGTGGTGCGCGGTGTCGATGCCCACCACGTCCAGGAGGTAGGCGGGCCCCATGGGCCAGCCGAACTTCTCCATGACCTTGTCGATGCGCTGGAAGTCCACGCCCTCCTCCAGGAGCTTGAGGAACCCGGCGAAGTAGGGGAACAGCACCCGGTTCACCAGGAATCCGGGGCAATCGTTGACGACGATGGGCGTCTTGCCCATGGCCAGGGCGTAGCCCACGACGGTGGCCACGGCGCGTTCGCTGGATTCCCGGCCCCGGATCACTTCCACCAGGGGCATCTTGTGGACCGGGTTGAAGAAATGCATGCCGCAGAAGTTCCCTGGCCGCCGGAGGCCTTCCGCCAGACGGGAGATGGAGATGGTGGACGTGTTGCTGGCCAGGATGGCATCCTCCCGCACCTGGCCCTCCACCTCCGCCAGGACCGCCCGCTTGACCTTTTCGTTCTCCACCACCGCCTCCACGGCCAGGTCGACGTCCTTGAAGTCGCCGTAGGAGAGGGTGGGCCGGATGCGGGCGAGGACGCCCGCCATGGCCGCCGCGGTGAGCTTGCCCCGCTCCACGCGCTTGAGCAGGAGCTTCCCCGCCTCGGCCATGCCCAGGTCCAGGGCCGAGTCGGCGATGTCCTTCATGAGGATGCGCGTGCCCCGGGACGCGGACTGGTGCGCGATGCCCCCGCCCATGATCCCGGCCCCCAGCACGGCGGCGGATTCCACCTTCCCGCCGGCCTTGGCCAGCTTCCGGGCCACCCGGCCCACGTGGTGGTCGCCCAGGAAGATGGTCACCAGGTGGTATGCGGTGGGCGTCTTGGCCATGCGCGCGAAGGCGGCGGCCTCGATGGCCAGCGCGTCGTCCCGGCCCCGGGTGGCGCCCCGCTGCATGGCCTCGATGGCGGCCACGGGGGAGGGGTAGTTGGGGCCGGCCTTGGCGGCCACGAAGGCCTTGGCCCCCTCGAAGACCATCATGGTCTCGGTGGGGTTCAGCTTGAGGGGCGAGACCTTCTCCAGCCGGCGGGCCTTCCAGTCCCGGCGCCCGGCCATGGCCTGGCCGAGGAGGTCCAGGGCGGCCTCCCGCACCTCCCCGGGGGGCACCACGGCGTCCACCGCTCCGATCTTCAGGGCCGCGTCGGCGCCGTGCTGTTCCCCGGCGGCGATCCACTCGATGGCGTTGTCGGCCCCGGTGAGGCGGGAGAGGCGCACGGTCCCGCCCCAGCCCGGGAAGATGCCCAGCTTGGTCTCCGGGACGCCGATGCGGGTGTCCGAGGCCATGACCCGATAGCTGGTGGCCAGGCAGAACTCCAGTCCCCCGCCGAAGGCGAAGCCGTTGATGGCGGCCACCGAGGGGAAGGGAAAGTCCTCCACTGTGGAGAACAATTTGTCGATTTGCAGGAGCCACTCGGTGAGCTGCTCCTCAGGGTTCTTGAAATATTCAGTAAATTCCGTGACGTCCGCCCCGACGATGAAGCAGTCCTTGCCGCTTGTCACAAGCAAACCTCGGACCTCGGGGTCGGCTTTGATTTGGGCAATGACGTCCGTCAATTCGGAGAGTGTGACTTTGTTGAACTTGTTGACTGAGTCGTCCTTCAGATCGAACCGGAGCTCGACGATCCCGCCTTCGAGCATGGAACACTGGATGGCCTGGCCTTCGTATTTCATGGTGCGGGCGCTCCTATAAGAAGACGAAGTTGTCATGAAGGTCGAGCGGGTGATAACGGATGGAATCGATTTATTAATATCGAATGAATTGGTCGATTTTTCAGGTTCCAGACCCGCCCACGATCCCGAGGAAATCCATCAGCACGGCGGCGGCGCTCGAAAAGATGGAGCATTCTGCCGCCTCCCGGACCCCCTTGCAAGATTTGATTATTTCTTTTTTCTCCGGGAATTGGATATAGGATGACCCAACCTCAAAGGAGACCCCGGTGATCAAGACCATTGCGGAGCTTTTCTACGAAGCCCTGGGTCATGACCTGCCCGACGCCATGGCCTTCAAGGCCGGGGGAACCTACGTGCCGCTGTCCCACCGCGAGATCCGGACGATCGTGGAGCGGCTGGCCCTGGCCCTTCGCCACGAGGGGATCCAGGAGGGCGACCGGGTGGCCATCCTCAGCGAGAACCGGCCCGAGTGGGCCATGGCCGACTACGCCTGCGCCATCCTCGGCATCGTCACCGCGCCCGTCTATCCCACCCTCAACCCGAATTCCACCGAGTACATCATCCGGCACAGCGGGGCCCGGATGATCCTGTGCTCCTCCCGGGCGCAGCTGGACAAGGTCCTGGTGGCCTGGCCCCGGCTGCCCGAACTGCAGGCCGCGGTGCTCATGGACGGCGAGCCTCCCGAGGTCCCCGGCCGGCGCATCCTGACCTGGCGGGACCTGCAGGCCGCCGGCAGGCTCCGGGAGGACCAGCGGCCCCAGGTGCGGGAATGGGCCTCCCGGAGGGACCCGGGCCAGCTGCTCACGCTCATCTACACCTCGGGCACCACCGGCGAGCCCAAGGGCGCCATGCTCACCCACGGGAACCTCGTGTCCAACATCCTGGCCGCCCTGGCGGTGCTTGAAGTCCACCCGGGGCAGCGGTGCATGAGCTTCCTGCCGCTTTCCCACATCTTCGAGCGGATGGGAGGGCACTACACGATGTTCCACGCGGGGGTGGCGATCTACTACGTGACGGACCTGGAGAACCTGCCCGCGGCCTTCCTGGAAGTGCGCCCCCAGGTGCTGCTGGCCGTGCCGCGGGTCTACGAGAAGGTCTACGCGCGCATCCGGGAGGCGGTGGCGGCGGCGGGCCCCGCCAAGCGCTACCTCTTCCACTGGGCGATGTGGGTGGGGCGGAAGATGGCGGCGCTGCGGTACGTGGGCAAGGCGCCGGGGGTCCTGCTGGGCGCGCTCTACCGGGCCGCGGACAAGGCCGTCTTCTCCAAGGTCCGGGAGCGGCTCGGGGGGCGGCTGGAGATCTCCGCCTCCGGCGGGGCGGCGCTGGGGGCGCCCATCATGGAGTTCTTCTGGGCCGCCGGGGTGCCGGTGTTCGAGGGCTACGGGCTCTCGGAGACCAGCCCCATCCTGACCATCAACCGGGTCAACCAAGTCCGGCCCGGCTACGTGGGCAAGCCCCTCCTGGACGAATGGCAGGGGAAGCCCTTCCTCAAGCTGAGCGGGGACGGGGAGATCCTCTGCCAGGGACCCAACGTCACCCTGGGGTACTGGAACGACCCCTTCGCCACGGGGCAGGCCTTCGACGAGGAGGGCTATTTCCGCACCGGCGACATCGGGGCCATGGACGAGCAGGGACGCCTGCGCATCACCGACCGCAAGAAGGAGCTCCTGGTCACCTCCGGCGGCAAGAACGTGGCCCCCCAGCCCCTGGAGCGGCTCCTGACCCAGGACAAGTACATCGCCCAGGCCGTGGTCGTCGGCGACCACCGGAACTTCCTCAGCGCCATCGTCGTCGCCAACATGGCCAGCCTTCGCCGCTGGGCGGAGCGCGCCGGGATCCCCTACGCCTCCGACGCCGAGCTGGTGGCCCGGCCCGAGGCCGTGGCTAAGGTCCTGGACCGCATCGGGCGCATCAACGAGCACCTGTCCAACTTCGAGCGCATCCGGAAGATCGTCCTTTCCTGCGAAGAGATGACGCTGGATTCGGGCCTGCTCACCCCCAGCCTCAAGGTCAAGCGCAAGGCGGTGAGCGAGCGCTACGCGGAGGCCATCGAGCGCCTGTACGAAGGGGCCTGATCCCCTTTGACAGGTGTGGCCGTTCGATGGGAAGGTTGTCTGGTTACAGGACGTAACTGGACCCGGAGTCGAAAATGGCAAGAAGATGGATGCCCATCCTTCTAGGGATCTCGCTCATGGCCTCAGGAAAGACCCCCCCACCCGTCCCCGCCCCCGAGGACGCCTATCTCTGGCTGGAGGACGTCACCGGCGAAAAGTCCCTGGACTGGGTCCGGGCCGCCAACGCCGCCACCGCCAAGGAACTGGAAGGTTCGCCCGCCTACAAGACCCTGGAGGGCGACCTCCTGGCGATCCTGGACTCCAAGGCGAAGATCCCCTACATCTCCAAGGCCGGCGCCCACTACTACAACTTCTGGCGGGACGCGGCGCACCCCCGTGGCCTCTGGCGGCGCACCACCCTGGCTTCGTACCGCAAGGCCGAGCCCGAATGGGAAACCGTGCTGGACATCGACGCCCTGGGCAAGGCGGAGAACCAGGGGTGGGTGTTCCACGGCGCGCAGTTCCTGCGGCCCGGCTTCCGGCGGTGCCTGGTGTCCCTGTCCCCCGGAGGCTCCGACGCGGCGGTGGTGCGCGAGTTCGACGTGGAGACCCGGACCTTCGTGGAAGGCGGCTTCTCCCTGCCCCTGGCGAAGTCCCAGGTGAGCTGGATCGACCAGGACACCCTTTTCGTGGGCACCGACTTCGGCAAGGGCTCCATGACGAGCTCGGGGTATCCCCGGGTCGCCAAGGTCTGGAAGCGCGGTACGCCCCTGGCCCAGGCCAAGGTGGTCTTCGAGGGCCTGGAGACCGACATGGAAGCCTCGGCCTACCACGACTCCACCCCCGGCTTCGAGCGCGACTTCCTCTACCGCAAGCCCTCCTTCTTCACCAGCGAGACGTTCCTGCTGGCCAAGGACGGATCCCGGCGCAAGGTGGAAGTGCCCCTGGACGCCGAGCCCTCCTTCCACCGCGAGTGGCTCACGGTCAAACTCCGCTCCGCGTGGACGGTGGCCGGCAAGACGTACCCCGCAGGGTCCCTCCTCGCGGCGAAGGCCGACGACTTCCTGGCCGGGAAGCGGGACTTCGCGGTGCTCTTCCAGCCCACCGCCACCACCTCGCTGGAGGACTTCACCTGGACCCGGAACCTCCTCGTGCTCAACGTCATGGATGACGTCAAGAACCGCCTCTCCGTGCTGACCCCGGGCACCTGGAAGGCCGAGCCCCTCAAGGGCGCGCCGGCCATGGGCACCACGTCGGTCTCCGCGGTGGACGAGGACGCCACGGACGACTTCTTCATGGTCACCCGGGACTTCCTCACCCCCGATTCCTTCTACATGGGGACCCTGGGCCGCGAACCGGAGCTGCTCAAGGCCCTTCCGGCCTTCTTCGACGCCTCCGGCCTGCAGGTCACCCAGCACTTCACCACCTCCAAGGACGGCACCCGCATCCCCTACTTCCAGGTCGCCCGCAAGGGCCTCAAGCTGGACGGGACGAATCCGACCCTCCTGGACGGCTACGGCGGCTTCGAGGTCTCCTCCGTCCCCTACTACTCCGGTGCCGTGGGCCGCGCCTGGCTGAGCCGCGGCGGCGTCCTGGCCCTGGCCAACATCCGCGGCGGCGGCGAGTACGGGCCCCGGTGGCACCAGGCTGCCCTCAAGGCCAACCGCCCCCGCGCCTACGAGGACTTCGCAGCAGTGGCCCGGGACCTGGCGGCCCGGAAGGTGACCTCCCCCCGGCACCTGGGGATTATGGGCGGCAGCAACGGCGGGCTCCTGGTGGGCAACATGCTGGTCATGTATCCCGAGCTCATGGGGGCCGTGGTGTGCCAGGTGCCCCTGCTGGACATGAAGCGGTACTCCCACCTGCTGGCCGGCGCCTCCTGGATCGAGGAGTACGGCGATCCCGACAAGCCCGAGGAGTGGGCCTACCTCAAGACCTTCTCCCCCTACCAGAACGTGAAGGCCGGCCAGAAGTACCCGGCCACCTTCTTCATGACCACCACCCGGGACGACCGGGTGCACCCCGCCCACGCCCGGAAGATGTTCGCGAAGATGAAGGACATGGGCTACAACGTGCGCTACTTCGAGAACATCGAGGGCGGGCACGGCGCCGGCGCGGACAATCGCCAGACCGCCCACTTCTGGGCCCTGGCCTACACCTTCCTGGACAAGACGCTGCGCTGATTCTCGGCGGCCGACCCCTACCCCAGGTGCGTCGGCTTGCCGGTTCGGGTTTCCCCCTCCATCTCCGCCAGTCCTTGCAGGATGCCGCAGTCCTCCACCGTGCGTTCCGTGCGGCAACGGTCGCGCAGGCTCCTCAGCTGGGCCTCCAGTTGCACCAGCTGTTCGATGCGCACGCGCACGTGGCCGATGTGATCGTCCAGGATGGCGTTGACGGCCCCGCAGTCGCTTTGGGGCTGGTCCAGCAGGGCGGTGAGGGAACGGATCTCGGCGTGGGCCATGTCCAGGGCCCGGCAGTGGCGCACGAAGCGCAGGCGCTCCAGGTGGGAGGCGCCATAGTGCCGGTAGTTCGCCCCGGTGCGGCCGGGGGCCGGCAGGAGGCCCTCCTTCTCGTAGTAGCGGATGGTCTCGACGGTGCACTGGGCCGCGTGGGCCAGTTCGCCGATGGTCATGGACGGCCCTCCCCGGAAATCCCTTGACCCTAAAGTAGCTTCAGGGTTTGAAATGGGCCATGGCTTTCGATCACGAACATCCCCCATGCTCCCATTGCCACTGCGAGGCGCCCGCCCCGGACGCCGCTTCTGAAAGGGCAGGGGCGGTGCCCCCCGGCGCCCAGCGCAGCCGCCTGCGCATCGCCCAGATGGACTGCCCCACCGAGGAGGCCCTCATCCGGCGGAAGCTCGGGGGCCGCAGGGGCATCCACGGCCTGGAGTTCAATCTCATGGAGCGGGTCCTGTCCGTGGTGCACGCCCCCGGGAGCCTGCCGGAGATCGAAGCCGCGATCCGGGACCTGGGCATGACCCCGGAGCCCCTGGACGCTCCCGGCCCGCCCCCGGTCCGCCGCTGGCCCTGGAGCCTGGCGCTGGGCGCCGGCGCCGCCCTGGCCTCCGAGGCGGCGGTCCTGGCCGCACTGCCGTCCTGGGCGGCCCCCGCGCTGGCGGTGGTGGCGGTGGCCGCCTGCGGCCTGGGCACCTACCGCAAGGGCTGGATCAGCCTCAAGAACGGCGACATGAACATCAACGCCCTCATGAGCGTCGCCGTCACCGGGGCCATGGCCCTGGGTGAATGGCCCGAGGCGGCCATGGTGATGGTGCTGTTCGCCCTGGCCGAGCGCATCGAGGCGCTGAGCCTGGACCGGGCCCGCAACGCCATCCACGGCCTCCTGCGGCTTTCCCCGGCCACCGCCACGGTCCTGGGCCCCGACGGCTGGGTGGAGGCCGAGGCCCGGGCGGTGCGGGTGGGGGACCGCGTGCGGGTCGGCCCGGGGGAGGCCGTGCCCCTGGACGGGACCATCGTCGCGGGCCGCTCCTCCCTGAACCAGGCGCCCATCACCGGGGAGAGCCTGCCCGTGGACAAGGGCGAGGGGGACCCGGTCTTCGCCGGCACCCTCAACCTGACGGGCTCGTTCGAGTTCGCCGTCACCGCCGAAGCCGGCGGCACCACCCTGGCCCGCATCATCCACGCGGTGGAGGAGGCCCAGGAATCCCGGTCCCCCACCCACCGGTTCGTGGACCGGTTCGCGAAGGTCTACACCCCCGCCGTGCTGGCCGTGGCCCTGGCCGTGGCCGTGGCGCCGCCGCTCCTGCTGGGCGGCGCCTGGTCGGTGTGGGTCTACCGCGCCCTGGTGCTGCTGGTGATCGCGTGCCCCTGCGCCCTGGTGATCTCGACCCCGGTCACCATCGTCAGCGGCCTCGCCGCCGCCACCCGGCACGGGATCCTGGTGAAGGGCGGGCGTTGGCTGGAGGAGGGAAGGGACCTGGCCTGCATCGCCTTCGACAAGACCGGCACCCTCACCCGGGGCGAGCCTGTGCTCACGGACTTCGTCCCCCTGGCCCTGGAAGGGGAGGCCGCCTGGCGCCTGGCCACGGGCCTGGCGTCCCGCTCGGACCACCCCGTTTCCCGCGCCCTGGTGAGGCCCGGGGCGCCCGCCGCGGACGTGGCGTCCTTCCGCGCCCTGCCCGGACAGGGCGTCCAGGGAACCATCGACGGCACGGTCTACAGCCTGGGCAACCACCACCTCATCGAGGAGCTGGGGGTCTGCTCCCCGGCCCTGGAGGAGCGGCTGGAGGCTCTGGAGCGGCATGGCAAGACCACCCTGCTGCTCACCGACGGCAAGGCCGTCCTGGCCCTGTTCGCCCTGGCCGACGAGGTGCGCCCCGGCAGCCGCGATGCCGTGGCCGCGCTCCACGCCATGGGCATCCGCACCCTCATGCTCACGGGCGACAACACCCACACCGCGAAGTCCATCGCCGCCCAGGTGGGCATCGAGGAGGCCCTGGGCGACCAGCTCCCCGAGGACAAGGCCCGGGCCATCCGCTCCAGGGCCGGGAAGGTGGGCATGGTGGGCGACGGCATCAACGACGGCCCGGCGCTGGCGGCGGCCCACATCGGCTTCGCCATGGGCGCCGCGGGCTCCGACACGGCCATCGAGACCGCCGACGTGGCCCTCATGGACGACGACCTGGGGAAGATCGCCCGGTTCATCCGGCTTTCAAGGGACACCCGTACGGTCCTGGCCCAGAACATCGTCCTCGCCATCGGCATCAAGACGCTGTTCCTGGGCCTGGCCATCGCGGGGAGGGGCACGATGTGGATGGCCGTGTTCGCGGACATGGGCGCCAGCCTCCTGGTGGTCTTCAACGGGCTCCGCCTGCTGCGCCGGTGAACCGCAGACTGTGAGGGGTTGGACGTGGTGGCCAGGCTCCGCCTGGCCACTACGTGGGGGAGCACGAGGGGGGACGGAGAGGCCGCGCAGCGGCCGCGCGGTCCCCCCTCGCTCAAATTAATTGACCTTCTTGGCCTCGATGTTGAGCTCGACGTCCACGTCGTCGCCCACCAGGCCCGCGCCGTAGGAGACGCCGTAGTCCATGCGGTTGATCCGGACGGCGCCCTCGAAGGCGGCGACCACGTTCTTCCAGGGATCCACGGCCGTGCCCAGGTTGGTGACGGGGAGCACGATGGTCTTCGAGACGCCCTTCATGGTGAAGGTGCCGGTGATCTCGAGCTTGCCCTTGGCCACTTCCTTCACGGCCGAGCTCTTGAAGGTGATGGTCGGGAACTTCGCGGCGTCGAAGAAGTCGGGGCCCTTGAGGTGGGCGTCGCGCTTGTCCTCGTTGGTGGAAACGGTGGCCACGTCGATGGTCACGTCCACGCTGGACTTCGTGATGTCCGCGGTGTCGACCTTGACGGTGCCCTCGGCCTTGCCGAACCGGCCCTGGACCTTGGAGAGCAGGTGGCGAACCCGGAAACCGACGCTGGAGTGCACGGAATCGATCTTGTAGGTGTCGACGGTGGAGGGAATGGCGGCCATCAGGCCAGCCGAGGGAGCGGAAAGCATCAGGGCGACGATGGGGAGCGCGAGGGTGGAAGCGGGGTTTCGCATGGGGTTCTCCGATTAGGTGTTCAAACACCATATAGCCATGGTAGACTTCTTTTTTGATGTTGCAACACCTTTTTTCGAAAACCACTCCACCCCCAGGGAGGCCGCCGTCATGCCGATCCGCGACGAGCTGCAGATAACGAAGGTCATGTCGCCCGGGCAGGAGCTCCTGCTCTCCATCCTCCTTACCCGGGAGGTCGTCGCCCGGCTCTCCGACGAGCGCCTGTTCCGGCCCGCCGGGATCACGGACCAGCAGTTCAACGTGCTGCGGATCGTGAAGGGCGGGCCCCCGGAGGGTTCACTGATCCGGGAGATCCGGCGGCGCATCCTCACCTGCAGGGCCGACGTGCCGCGGCTCGTGGACCGCATGGTGCGGGCCGGTCTGGTCACGCGCCGGGAGGACCCCGCGGACCGGCGAGGCTGCCTCGTGAGCCTCACGGCCGCGGGGGAGGATCTCCTGGCGGCCCTGGCCCCCGTGCACGACGCCCTGTGCCGGGAGGTGGCCGGCCTGCTTCCGGAGGAGGCCCGCATCGCGCTCTCCGGTCACCTGGAGGCCCTGCGGGCGGGGATCCAGCGCACGTTCCGCGAGGGGTGAACGGGTCCGCGGGGCGGCCGCGTCAGCGCTTTTCCGCCTTCACGGTGCGTCCGTTCTGCTTGATGACGACGGCGACGACCTTGCCCGCGGCGTCCCGGGTGAAGGTGAATTCCGCCCCGGCGCCGGGGGCCTGGAAGACGTCCTTGTCCACGGGCTCGACCAGCACCTCGGGCTGGTCCGTGCCCTGCACGTAGAGCAGGGTCTCCCGCCGGATGACCTTGACGGTGAAGTCATCGGAGGCGCGGTACTTGCCCACCAGCTTCTGGAGCGCGGCCGCGTCCATGCGATCGGGCTGGACCCGCTCGGCCTTGACCTGGCCCCCGCCCTGGCGGAGGAAGAAGGTGTATCCGGCCGCGCCCCGCACCGGGCGAAGCACCGCGTCCAGGTCCAGGGCGTAGAAATCGCCGGCGCTGTCGAAGCCCAGGTCCAGGGGCGGCCGGTCCTCGATCTGTGCCACGAGGCCGCCGTCCTTCCTCCAGATGGCGAGGCGGGTGCCGCCGGGAAGGGTGTACCGCCCCGTCATGCCTTCCAGGAGGCCTTCGCCCGCGGGCACCGGGCGGCGCGGGAACCCCGGCGAGGGAACCGTGTCGTCCAGGAGGGAGAGGCCCATGGGCACGAGCCCTCCAAGGTTCGAGAGGGACGTGTCCGCCAGGAGCACGACGCCCTGGCGCTTCTCGGGATCCAGGGCCACGAAGCTGGAGAACCCGCCGGTGGCGCCTTCGGCATGGAGGATCTTCCGCCCGGCCACGGTGACGACCATCCAGTTCATGGCCACGGGCGGCAGGGTCCCCTCGAAGGGAACCCGGGTGCGCTCCAGGGCGGGGGTGATGGAAGAGGCGCGGCGGCCCAGGGCGGCCTCCACGTAGCGGACCATGTCGGCGAGGGAGGCGCGCACGCCGCCCGCTCCCGCCATGTCCGGCGGGAAGTCCCAGGGGCCGGCAGGGCGCCCATTGGAAGCGTGGCCCTGGGCCTCGTTGCGCCCGGTGCGCCGGATGCGCGCGTCCTCCATGCCCAGGGGCTTGAAGATATCCCGGGCCAGGAGGGCCTCGTAGTCCATGCCCGCGCGCCGGGCCAGGCCGGAGGACAGCAGCATCATGGCGAAGCTGGAAGGGCGGCTTCGGGTGCCCGGGGCGGCGTCGAGCCTGGCGTCCTCGAGCGAGCCCAGGAGCTGCGCGGGCGTGAGGGAGGCGAAGGGGTTCAGGGCGTCCTCGGGCCGCAGGCGGGCCGGAAGGGAAGGCAGGCCCGAGCGGTGGGAGAGGACGTGGGCGAGGGTGATGGGCGTGCCCTCGAAGGCGGGCACCTTGGCTTCGCCGGCCAACAGCGTGGCCAGGGCGTCGTCCAGTGACGCCTCGCCCTTCAGGATCCGGTCCGCCGCCAGGGCGGAGGCCATGGTGCCGGCCACCGCCCCGATCTCGAAGGCGGTGTGCGCGTCCACCTTGGCGGGGCGCGCGGCGTCCGCCGAGACGAAGGCCTCGGCCGGGACGTCCCCCACCAGGGCGGCCGCGACGGTGATCCCGGTACGGTCACCCAGGAATCGCGCTTCCAGGGCGGAACGGAGTCGCTGCTGGGGGGTGGCCGCGGCCAGGGCGGCGGCGGCCAGGAAAATGGCTAGGGCAGGGTGTTTCACGATCGGCTCCCACCCTGACCATAGCCTATTTCCGGCGTGCGGTGGCACCGGGGTGCGGCGCGGGATCGATGCTATAGTTCAGCTTTCTGCTTCCGGAATGTTCATGAGCCTCCTGGGCCCCAGCGCAGCGCGGCAGGACCCCCTGGGCGGTCCCGGAGGCCACCTGGGCGGCTGGCGGGCCTACCTCTTCGCGGTCCTGTCGACCCTGGCGCCCCTGGGGCTGCGCCTGGCGTGGTCCACCGCGTTTGGTCAGCGGCCGCTGATGATCCTGTTCATGCTGCCCATCATCGTCAGCGCCTTCCTGGGCGGCCTGGGACCGGGGCTCCTGGCCACGGGGCTTTCGGCCCTGCTTCTCGTCGTGTTCCTGGTCCCGCCCACCCACTCCCTGGCCGTCGCAAGCCTTTTCGACCTGGCGCAGCTCTCCTTCCTGATGGCCAGCGGGGTCCTGGTGAGCGTCCTCGCGGGGGCCCTGCTGCGTTCCCGGGCCAAGGAGGCCGCCGCAACCGCCGAACTCCAGGCCGCCCTGGAGGAGGACATGGCCGCCCACCGTGCCCTGGGGGTGAGCGAGAATTCCCGCCAGATCCTGGACGCGCTCTACCGCGGGCTCATGGAGACCACCCCCGCCGGTTGCTTCGTCACCGACGGCGAATGGCGGATCATCCTGGTGAACCAGGCCTACGTCCAGCGCTCGGGGTACGGCCGGGAGGAGCTGCTGGCCATGCGGGTCCCCGACCTGGCCGTGGACCCGGGCGACGCGCCCTACCGGCGCATCCAGGCCGAGGGGCAGGTCCGGTTCGAGACGAGGCACCGCGCCCGGTCGGGGGAAATCTGGCCCGTGGAGGTCGTGGCCTCGTTCTCGCCCATGGAGGGCGGTCGCTGCTTCGTGTTCTGCCAGGACATCACCGAACGGGTCGCCGCACTTGAAACGGTGCGATCCATGGAGCACTTCAACCGGGCCATCCTGGATTCCGTCAACGCCCACCTGGTGGTGCTGGACCCGCGGGGGGTCATCCTCGCGGTCAACGCCCCCTGGAAGCTCTTCGGCAGGTCCCGGGGCCTCGGGCAGGGCGCCGAGGTGGGGGACGACTACCTGGCCGCGTGCGAAAGGGGCGCGGGGGAAGGCGCTCCCGGCGCCCGGGAGGCCCTGGAGGGCATCCGCGCGGTCCAGGAAGGCCGGCTGCCGGGGTTCACCCTGGAGTACCCCTGCGACTCCCCGGGGGAAAGGCTCTGGTTCACCATGAACGTCACCCCCCTGGGGAACTCGGGGGGCGGCGTGGTCATCACGCATCTGGACAACACCGCGCGCAACCGCATGGAAATGGCCCTGGTGGAAAGCGAGAAACGCTTCCAGGACATCGCCAGCGCCTCCTCGGACTGGTTCTGGGAGATGGACCGGGAGGGCCGCTACACCTACGCCTCGGAGAGCGTGGCCAAGGTGCTGGGCTGGACCCCCGCGGAGATGACCGGACGATCCGTGCTGGACGGCTTCGCCCCCGCGGACCGCCCCGGCATGGAGGCCCGGTACCAGAGGCTCTTCTCCGAGGCCCGGGGCTTCCGCAATCTGCCCGCCGCGCAGCTGCGCAAGGACGGGACCCTCTGCCACCTGCTCACCTCGGGCACGCCCCTGCTGGACGAAGCCGGAGCCCTGAAGGGCTTCCGGGGCCTGGACCGGGACGTGACGGACGTCAGGGCCGCGGAGGAACAGCAGCGGAGGCTGGAGGGGGAGCTGGTCCAGGCCCAGAAGCTGGAATCCATCGGCAGGCTCGCCGGAGGCGTCGCCCACGACTTCAACAACATGCTGGGCGTCATCCTCGGGCAGGCCGAGGTGGCCATGATGATGCCTGGATCCCAGCCGTTCCACCCCTACCTCGGGGAGATCATCAAGGCCGCGCGGCGCTCCGGGGACCTCACCCGCCAGCTGCTGGCCTTCGCCCGCCGGCAGGTCATCACGCCCCGGGTGCTGGACCTGAACGAGACCATCCAGGGCATGCTGAAGATGCTGGGCCGGCTCATCGGCGAGGACATCACCCTGGCCTGGATGCGCAAGGAGGGACTCTGGACGATCCGCATGGACCCCTCGCAGATCGACCAGATCCTGGCCAACCTCGCCGTGAACGCCCGGGATGCCATCCTCGGCGTGGGCAGGGTCTCCATCGCCCTGGAGAACGTCCACGTGGACCGGGACTTCCTGCGCGAGCACCCGGAGGCGGTGGAGGGCGATTTCGTGGCGCTCTCCGTGGCCGACACGGGCTGCGGGATGGACCCCGAGGTCATCAAGCACATCTTCGAGCCCTTCTTCACCACGAAGGCCATCGGCAAGGGCACGGGGCTGGGCCTCGCCACCGTCCACGGGATCGTCAAGCAGAACGAGGGCTTCATCCTGGTGGAGAGCCGGCCCGGGCAGGGCACGCGGTTCCGCATCTACCTGCCGCGCCACCAGGGCCCGGAGGCCGGAGCCGGGGACGGCGCGGCCCCGGCCATCCCCGCGGGCCACGGCGAGACGATCCTCCTGGTGGAGGACGAGGCCACCGTCCTGGTGGCGACCCGGATGCTCCTGGAGCACCTGGGCTACGCGGTGCTGCCCGCCCAGGGGGCCGCGAAGGCCCTGGAGATCGAGAGCGCCTTCCAGGGAAGCCTCGACCTGCTCCTCACCGACGTGGTGATGCCCGACATGAACGGCCGCGAACTGTCGGACCGGATCCGGAGCCGCAGGCCCGGGCTGCCGGTCCTGTTCATGAGCGGCTACACCGCCGACATCCTGGATCCCCACGGGGTCCTGGAGGAGGGGGTGCACTTCCTCCAGAAGCCCGCCTCCGTCCTGGAAATGGCCCACGGCGTGGAAGGCGCCCTGGGACGCCGTCCCAGGGTATGATGGGGGCCCTAGGAGGGTGTCCTCCAAGGTGGATTCCGCATGCGAAAAGCCGCAGCCATCCTGTTCATCCTGGCCACGGGCCTCGTCATCGGCTGGTGCGCCGGCCAGGGCACGCCCCGGGGCCCCGCCGCGCCACGCCCGGTGACGCCCCGGGGCGCCCTGCCCCCCGGCGAGCAGAGCGTGGTGGACCGGTTCCGCGAGGCGCGGGCCTCCGTCGTGTACCTCACCTCCCTGGCCTACCAGCAGGACCTCTTCTCCCTTGACGTGCAGGCCGTGCCCACGGGCACCGGCTCGGGCTTCATCTGGGACGCCAGCGGGCACATCGTCACCAACTACCACGTGATCCAGGACGCCCAGGAGGTGGAGGCGGCCCTGGCCGACGGCAGCCGCCACAAGGCCAAGGTGATCGGCGTGGCTCCGGAGAAGGACCTCGCCGTGCTGGCGCTCCAGGACGGAGCCTCGGCCAAGCTCAAGCCCTTGCCCCTGGGCACGTCCGCGGACCTCCAGGTGGGGCAGTCGGTCATGGCCATCGGCAACCCCTTCGGCCTGGACCAGACCCTCACCACCGGCGTGGTCTCCGCCCTGGGCCGGGAGATCCAGAGCGCCACGCGCCGTCGCATCACCGGCGTGATCCAGACCGACGCGGCCATCAACCCCGGCAATTCCGGGGGCCCTCTGCTGGACAGCGCGGGCAGGCTCATCGGCATCAACACGGCGATCCAGAGCACCTCGGGCAGTTCCGCGGGCATCGGCTTCGCGGTGCCGGTGGACACCATCAACCGCATCGTCCCCCAGCTCATCTCCCGGGGCCGGCCCGTGCGCGTGGACCTGGGGTTCGACCCGCTCCCCGAAGGGTGGGCCGCCTCCATCAACGTGCCGCCCGGGGTCATCGTGGGCCGCGTGCGCCAGGGCGGCTCCGCGGACCGGGCCGGCCTGCGGGGCCTGTCCCGCCAGGGCCGGGGCTACGCGCTGGGCGACGTGATCGTGGGCGTCAACGGGGCGCCCGTGAAGGACATGGACCGCCTCCTGGACCTGGCCGAGGCCGAACCTCCCGGAGGCCGCCTCCAACTGGAGGTGCTGCGGGACGGAAAGCGCATCAAGGTGGGTCTGGACCTGGAGCCCGGCAGGATCTGAGCGTTAGCGGGACCCTTCTCCCCCGTTCCTTCACCGCAGCCATTGACGGAGAGTCTCAATCGCCCGATATTGCGGGGAGCTTCGCAACCCGGGGAGAGTACCGCCATGGCCGAACTGACGCGGGATGAAGTCATCGAGCACGTGAAGAACAAGGTGTCGCTGGAGTTCGCGAACCTTTCGGGCCTGGATCTGCGGGGGATCGATTTCCGCAGGACGAACCTGAGCGGCGCGGACATGACCTCCTGCCGGCTGCAGGGCTCCCATTTCCTGGATACCAACCTGACCCGGGCCATCCTGTACGAGGCGGACCTTTCGGGCACGAACCTCTCGGGTTCCGACCTCTCCCACGCGAACCTGCAGAAGGCCATCCTGGTGGAGGCCAACATGACCAACGCCAAGATGGTGCAGGCCAGCCTCCGCCAGGCGGACCTGTCCCAGGCCGACTTCACCCAGTCGGACCTGGCCAAGGCCGACCTGCACTTCGCCAAGTGCAGCGGCACGGATTTCCGCCGCGCCGTGCTGGCCGACGCCAACTTCGGCCGGGCCTTCCTCCGGGGCGCCATGTTCCGGGGGGCCAACATCATGGGCGCCACCTTCGACGGGGCCCTGGGGATCGATCCCGCGGTGCTGAAGGGCGACATCGGCGGCGGCATCGAGCTCGACGACCCCGGATCCGGCCCCTCCCTCCTGGGCATGCTCAAGGCCACCACGACCGTGGACTACAACGCGCCGCGCCCCATGGGCGATTCCGGCAAGGGCGCCCCCGCCCGCAAGACCAAGTACCACCCCCCGCTGCGGGGCATCCCTTCGGTCATCTACACCACCGGCGGCTGGATCCGGGGCACCTTCCACGTGCCCACCATGCACGGCTTCCTGGAGTACCTGAACCTCTCGGGCGAGATGCTCAAGCTCACGGGCGTCATCCTGCCCTACCTCGAGATGGAACTGCGGTTCTTCGCGCTGCGCCGGGGCAAGGCCCTCCTGGTGATGCCCGACTGCGACCTGTCCCTCCTGCAGCTGCCCGAGCCCACCGCCCAGTACCACGTGCATCGCGTCTCCTTCCTCCTGGAAGGCGGCAGCGTCACCGGAAGCCTCGCCATCGAGGAGGACATCCGGGTGTCGGACTACCTGGCCAACCACGATGGCTTCCTGGTGCTGCGCAACTGCCGCTTCGGCGCCCACGACACCCCGGTGGAGGAGGAGAGCCACTTCCCGCTGCTCCTGGTGAACAGCGCCACCGTGGTGGGGGCTTCGGACGAGCGGTTGCGGGACTAGGGATAGTGATCGATCACCCCTACCGGGCATCCTTCAGGTCCAGGACGACCCACCCCACCGTGCGGGGCGAAAAGGAGAAAAAGCCCGCGGGAAGCATGACGGTGTGCAGGGCCAGATCCCCCTTCGGATCCCCCTTGGCCATTCCGAGCGGCTCCGTGACCCGCTTCCCCAGTTCGAACCGGCGGACCTGGCTCCCCGAACGGACGTAAACGGTCCGGGGCTGCCCCTTGACCCAGTAGAACGCCCGTCCATCGAAGGCCCCGAGGAAGATCTCGTTCTCCTTTAGTCCATACCGCTTCCGCGCTTCCGCCTGGGCAACGTAAGGGTAGATGCGGAGGTGGCCCTTTTCGATGCGGTAGAGATCCCGTCCGTCAAAGGCAGCGTCCTTGTCGAAGGAGAAGAGTTCGAGGGATGTCCATCCCGACCAGAACCGGGGCGGAATGGTTTTCTCGTATTTCGGATCGAGGGTCTCCCGATGAACGATCACGGTTTGGGGATCGTTCTTCAGGTACCCCGAGGCCATCGGATAACCGGGATCCCGGTGATAGGCGATCACGATCGTGCATTCCTTTTCGTTCGGATCCAGGGGGTTGAGGCGCGTGAGGACGAGACCCCGTTGTCCAGATCCCAGTCTGGCGGGTTCGAACGGAGGTGCGGCGGCCAGGACGAGGGCCGTTCCGAGGATGAACAGGAGTGGGGTGGCCATCTTCACTTCTCCCAGTCGATTTCATCAATCAGGTTGTTCTGGTGGTAGATCTTGTATGGGTGCAACACGTTGAAGTCGGCATCCCGCGCGAGGGCGGTGCGCAGGTCGCGCGGCGTGTAGGGTGTGCCCGGGATGATCAAGGTATGGTTGGCCCACATGGAACTCAATGGCACGCCACCGGCCCTGAGGCTCTGGATGATCCCATGGGTGCAATTGGTGGAATTCCCCAGATAGCCCGGGTCCAGGAACCAGTGATTTTTCTCCAGGTCCGCAATCGCCGCACCGGCCAGACCGCCCAGGTCCGGAACCTCGACCCGGAAGGCGCTATCAGGTTTGCGGCCACCCTCTTCCAGGAAAACCCTGTGGGGGCGGAATATCAGGATATTGGGCCCGTGCGGCTTCGAGGCACCTCCGGGTTCGTGCGGGAATTGGCTCTGGATGATTCGCCATTGATCGTCCGAACCCTTGATGGCCAGGGCGGCGTGACCCACTGAGTGGTTTTCTCCAATCACGCCGAGCCCTTTCCAGTCCCAGATCAGGACCAGCGCCGATCCGGCCTTTCCGGCCATGGATGAGGAAATGGGACGGAGGAACTCGATCATTTCAAGGTTGGTGGGGTGGGTTGGGGGAGTGGCGGGTGAAGGCGGTGCCATCACCTCCTGGACCTGCCTCAGGTGTTCCTCCTTCGCCTTCTCGATTGCGGCCAGCTGGGCGCGCTGCTGGTTCCGGAACATCTCGTCCATGCGGGCCTGCTGGAGGTCGCTCTGGGTCTTGACCATGTCGGCGATGGAAGGGGGCGGCGGCATGGGCGGTCCGATCAGGGCCGCGGTCCTTTGGCTTGTTTGCTGGATTTCCAGGGCGTTCTTGGCGATCTCGTGGGCCATGAGGCCGGGGCCGTGGAAGAGGGCCTCGCCGGGCTGGGGCACGCGGCCCGAGGCGCCCAGGGGCGGCACGGGCGCGGAGAAGACCTCCATGGTCGCTTCCCGCTTGATGGGGTCATAGGAAATGCCGCCGGGCCACTTGAAGTAGGGTTGGCGGGCCGCGCCTCCCCGGAGGCCGGGGCGGCCGAGGTCGTGCAGGTCGGGGGGATCGCCCGGGTCGCCCGGGCCTTGGCAGATCCACCGCGTCAGGTGGCCCGGCACGGCCACCAGGATTCCCGTGCCCTCATCCAGCTCGAAGGTGGGGATGGGGCCCTCGCTGCCGCCGGGCTCCTTTCCCAGGTTCCAGCGGTCCCGCACGAGGGTGCGGCACGGCACGGGAGCGCCGGCACCCAGCGCGAAATGACGGAAGTGGCGGACGGGGCCCTTGGCTCCATCACCCAGCTCCTGCACTCCCCGGGCGGCGAGGCGCCAACCGGATTCCTGGCCGGAGAGATCCTGAACGGGGGCGCCTTCCCATTCCAGGTGGAGCGCGCGCTGGTCCGAGGCGAAGTCGGTGAGCACCGTGGGGGCGAAGCTTCGCGTCCCGAGGGGGCCCGGACGCTCCAGGGCGGGGGCCCGGCCGTAGCCCAGGCGCAGGGTTTCGCCGGTGCTCTCATCCAGCACCCCCGTGACCTGCAGGGCGCCACGGAAGAATTCCGGCGCAATCCCACCCGGCCCGGCCTCCCCGGGGCGCGCCATCGCCGTGAGGCTGAAGCTGCCCGGGGCCGGGCCCTCGTAGGTGACCCGGATGCGCGCCTCGGTGTCCAGGAAGGCCAGGGACGGGGTATCCGGGTCCTGGCCCGGCCCGTCCAGGGCCGGGACCGGAGCGGCGGGGGCCCGTCCCGCCAGGACCACCCGGACCTTCGCCGCTTCCGATGCCGCCTCGAAATCCACCCGGCTGGGGCCGTAGGTGAAGGTGAGGCGGCCTCCCTCCGTGTCGCGCACCTCCGTGATGCGGAAATGGTGCGCCCCGGACGGGTCGGGGCGGTATTCGAACGCCCGGCCCGCGCGAAGCACCAGGAATCCCCCCGGCCCAGACCCGGCCAGGGGCAGGAGGAGGTCACCCGCAAGGCCGCCCACCGCGGGTCCGCAGGCGGCGTCCGGGCCGTACCCGAAGGGTGCCAGGAGGTCCCGGGGATCCGCCTGCGGCGCCGCGCCACCCGTGCCGCCCCCCGTCCCGTCCGGGAGCGTCCATCGCGCGCTCAGGACCTTCGCGCCGGCTTCCCCGCAGTCCCATCGGCAATGGAGATGTCCCGGGGACAGCTCGAATCCCGACGCGGCCGACGGGGCCGGACCCGGCCCCCCATGGGGGGCGAAGCGCCCCAGGAGGGCCGGCACGTACCGAACGCCGGAGCCGCCCACCCCGGGGCCCAGGGGAATCCGCAGGGTGGCGGCGCCGGTCCCGGGATCCACTTCCAGGACGGAAGCCTGGCCCAGGGTTCCCCTTGGCTTGTCGGCACCATCCGCAGCCAGTGACATGAAATTGAATGCAATCAGGGTCAATGCCTTCAATGTGCAGGGAACGGGGGGACCCAGGCCGCCACGCGGATGAAGGAAGGACGGGATGAAGCTTCGCCGAAGCATGGAACCCCCCTGGCCCGACGCCGCCAGGGCCATCGGGCGATCACGCGTCCCCGGACGCGGGAATGCGTTTCAGGTGGATATGTGTAGGCTGGGGCCCCGGGAGCGCAAGCGGACCGCCCCTTCAGGGCGGGGTGAATGGTGGGGCATTTTGTAATTTAACTTGAATAAATTTAAATTTATTTTATTTAAATGGGAAGACTGCGCTCCCGTCGGAGACCCTACGCCCGGGTGATGACCATGAGCACCACGGCGACCAGCGTGACTCCCACCACCACCAGGTAGGTGGCGGTGAGCGCCACTCCCCGCAGGTGACGCTTCCAGGCCGTTCCGCCGTGGACGCGCTTCAGGGCGAGGCATAGGTGCACGGGCAGGGCGATGAGCAGCAGGCCCCCGGCCATCCTCACCAGGCCCCAGGGCGCCTTGGACAGGACCTCCTGGACGATGAAGACGCTGAAGGCGTAGGCGTGGAAGTGGAGCGAGAAGATGATGTGCTCCACGAAGTAGCGCCCGCTGCCGGAGTGGAACAGGAACAGGAGCCCGGCGAAGGCGGGAAGCAGGAGGAACATGACGCGGGAGATCCAGAGCAGGAGCGCCGCCTTGAAGGCCTCGGGATCCTCCTTGGCCTTGAGGATGCCCTTCCGGACGCGGCCCACCTTCTTCTGGAGGGGCGCGTCCGGGGCCTGGCCGTCGACCGCGAGGTTGATGACCACGTCGTCCTGCGGCTTCGCCTGGGCGCGGGCCGTGCTGCCGCCGTAGCCCAGCATCATGAAGAGCAGGAGGCTGACCACGACGTAGAGCCGGAACGGCGGAAGGTATCGCGCCCGCCTACCGGCGAAGTATTCCAGGGTGAGCTGTCCGGGGCGCAGGAAGAGCAGGCGGAGGGTGGCGGCGAGCCGGGAATCCAGGTAGAAGGCTTCCAGGAAGGCCTCCTTCAGGACGTGCTTGAGGCGCAGGTCCCGGTCCTGGCGCGGCTGCCCGCAGCGGGAGCAGAAGCGGCCGTGGAGCGGGGTGCCGCAGTCAAGACAGGGTTCCAGCGTGGGAGTCGTTTCCATGGGGCTCGCTATGGAAGTGGACCCTCAACCATAGCATCCGGCCCCGGACCTACTTCCCTTCCTTCCTCAGGACGATGGGCACCGGTGGTCTCCGGCCGGGCCCCAGGGTCCCTTCCCAGCGCTTGAAGCCGCGCAGGGACACCACCAGGACGGCGGGGGCGTCCGGCACCCGGATTCCGTTGCAGGGCGTCGTGCCCACGGGGCGTCCGTCCAGCGTCACGGAGGCGCCGGGTGGCGTGCTGCGGATGTCGGCCCAGGAGGTGGAGGGCTGGAGAACCAGGTCAAGGGGGGGCTGGCCGGCGCGGATCTCCTGGACGACGGTGTCGTAGCCGTTCAGGCGCACTTCGATGAGGTGCGTGCCGAAGGCCACCGAGCCCGAGAAGGGCGTTTCACCGGCGGGTTTCCCGTCCAGCAGGACCTGGGCCCGGGGCGGCGTGGTCTGGACCTTGAGGGACCTGGGGAAGAAGTAGAAAAGGGCCGCGGCGGCCACGGCGCCCACGGCCCAGAGCACCTGGCTGCTGGGGCGGGTGCGGGCCGTGGTGAGGGTGGGGGTCCAGCCCTTGGGGTGGGACTTGGTCGCGTAGCCCGCCAGGGTGATGCCCTGGGGGGGCGAGTTCCGGGGGGGAGCGCTCTCGGTGGGTGCCGCGGCGTCGCCCTTGAAGAGGCCCGGGGGGGGGCCGGTGAGGGGCGCCACGGGTTTGGGCGGGGCCGGCACCGCGCGGGGCCTGGGGGCGGTCGTGGCGGCGGGGGTCGCGGGGATGGAGAAGGCCTCGGTCTCATCGGGCCGCGGCATGCGCGGGGAGGAGGGATGGGAGGCGCTGGCCGCGCCTTCGGGGGACAGCCCCCGGGTGACCAGCTTGTCCTTGAGGCCCATGGCCTCGGCCAGGGCGGTGAGGAAGGCCAGGACGGACTCGTAGCGCCGGGTGGGGTCCTTGTGCAGCGCCTTGATGAAGACCCGGGCGAGGGGGGCGGGGGTTCCCGGGGGGATGGCCGGGGGGTCGTGGGCGATGGCGCTCAGCACGGAGGAGAGCGTTTCGCCGGGGAAGGGCAGGGTGCCCAGCACCATCTGGAACGCCATCACCGAGAAGGCCCAACGGTCGGTGGCGGGCGTCGCGCGGTCGCCTCCGAGGAGTTCGGGCGCGGTGTGGGTGGGGGTGCCCATCATGGTCCCGGTGTGCGTGAGGCTGCTGTCGTCGTCCCGGGCCAGGCCGAAGTCCGTGAGCTTGAGTTGGGAGTCCCGGCTCACCAGGATGTTCTCGGGCTTGATGTCGCGGTGGACCACCCCGGCGCGTTCCGCGGCCACCAGCGCCTGGCCGAGCTGCGAGAGCCAGTCCAGCGCGGTGCCGGGATCGAGGGTCCGCTCCGAGAGGATCCTGGAGAGCGCACTCCCGTCCACGTATTCCATGGTGAGGAAGGGACCCACCTCGGGGTCCTCGCCCACGTCGAAGACCGTGATGATGTTGGCCTGGTTGAGCTGGGCGCTGATCTCGGACTCGCGCTGGAACCGCGCGATCATCGTCTCCCAGTCCGAACGGGTCTTCTGGACGATCTTCACGGCGACCCGGCGCTTCAGCAGCGGATCCTGGGCGAGGTAGACCACGCCCATGGCCCCCGCGCCCAGGCGCTGCAGGACTGTGTAACGCCCGATGGCCGCGGGGTCTACGAAGTCCATGGCATCCTCCTAGGCCCTTCGCACCATGACGACGGTGCGATCGTCGGTGGCGGGCGCGCCCCGGGTGTGCTCCTGGAGGGCGGCGGTGAGCCCCTGGTTCAGCTCGGGCAGAGGCAGCGCGCCCAGGCCTCGGAGGGTCCGGCAGACATGGGCGAGATCGAACTCCACGCCCTGGGCATCGGCGGCCTCGGTGATGCCGTCGGTGTACAGGAAGAGCAGGTCGCCGGGTTCCATACGGATGGAGCCCTGGCCGTACTCGGTTCCCGGGAACATGGCCAGGGGGAAGCCCTGGGAGGCGAGCTCCTCTGTGGTTCCGTCCGCGCGGAGCAGGGGAATGGGGTTGTGGCCGGCATTGGTGTAGGTCATGGTGCGGGCCGCCGGATCGAGCAGGCCCAGGAAGGCGGTGATGAACCGGTTGGTGGTGGTGCGCTTGCTGAGGGCCAGGCTGATCTTCCTGGCGAGGAGGGCGGGGTCCTCGGCGCCTTCGGTCCAGGCCTGCATGAGGGCCTGGAACGTGGCCATGAGGAGCCCGGGCCCGATGCCCTTGCCCGAAACGTCGGCGATGGCCAGCCAGGTCTTCCCCCCCGGGCCGGGCCAGAACCCGTAGAGGTCGCCCGAGACGTTCCAGCACGCCACGTTGATGCCGAAGAGCTCGAAGCCCTCCAGGGCCGGGCAGCGGTCCGGAAGGAGGCGCTCCTGGATCCTGCGGGCCACTTCCATCTCCTTCTGCATGGCTTGCTTGACGACCAGTTCCTCCATGAGCCGGGTGGTGCGGATCTTGGCGGCGGCCATGTGGCTCACCACCGCCACCAGGCGCAGGTCCTCCTCCGTGAACGCCCCGCGCATGGGGCCGGCGTCCATGTAGATGATGCCCACCACCTCGCCGCCGTGCTCCAGGGGCACCGTCATGATGGAGGTGATCCCGCTGGACATGATGGACTGCGCCTGGGCGAGCTTCGAGTCCAGCATGGGGTTGTTGATGAGGAGAGCCTCCTTGCGCTCCACGGCGGCTTCGAGCATGGTCTTCGACAGCTCCACCTGGAAGTCGTGGCCCCGTGAGCGGGAACGCGCGGCCACCTGCGTCATGGGCCCCTTCCCGTTCCTCAGGAGCACCGCGCCCCGCCCCGGGTTCAGGAAGGCGTAGAGGCGCTCCAGGAGGTCCCACAGCATCATCTCGGTGGAGACGTCGCCCAGCATGTCGAGGCTGAGGGCGTGGACGATGTCCAGGGCCTCCTTCCACCGCTTGGCGGTGCCGATGTCCTGGGTGCCCGGGGACGACGCCCGCAGCCGGTCCACGTCCATGAGGAAGGAGACGCTCGAATCCTGGGCCGCGGGGATGTCGGGACCTTCCTCGATCCGGATCGAAAGGCGCCCGAAGACGATCTCGTCGCCTCCCCGCACCTGCCGGGGCTCCAGGATGCGGTCGCCGTTGACCAGGGTGCCGTTGCGCGAGCCCAGGTCCTCCAGCGTCGCCGTGCCGTCCCGCCAGGTCAGCCGGGCGTGGTTCCGGGAGAGGCTGGAATCCTCCAGGACCACGTCGTTGGCCGGGTCCCGGCCGATGGTGAGGGCAGCGCGGTCCCTCCCGAGTTTCACGGGGGCCCGGTCGGGTAGGCGGATCCAGAGTTCGGCCATGGGATTGCCTTTGGTCAGGCAATCTTTGTCGGTTTTCTTGACTTGTCAACTACGATTTATAATCTCTTGATAAATAAGGTGTTGAACGGTGCATCCGTTATCCTACCGCCCTGCGCCGAGCCCCATCCTTTTTCATCCCTGAAATCGGCGTTCATGAACACCTCTACTGGGGCGTCAGGGAGCTCTTACGTCGGGCCGAGGCATTCCGGGAGGCGGTCGAGGATCAGGTCGGCCACAGAAGGGACACCAGGGCAAGGTTCGGATTGCCTCTCGGGCGACCCAGGCCCTCAGGGTGGGGATGGAAAACGGGCTATGGCGTTCGGGCCGGACCAGCGGGGGTCCGCCAGGAACGGGCTTCGGGAAAGGGAGGTTTCGGAGATCCAAGGAGTTCGTGAATCGTAGGGGGGAAAACCCGAGCTCGCTCGGTGACCAGGAACGCAAAGGTGGCCAAGCAACAACTGCCATGGTGGTGGAAGCCGGCCCAGGTCCGGCCCTCGAAGTGTCCCAAGCCGAGTTCCCCCTTCAATTCCTGGTAGTCCCGCTCGACCCGCCAGCGCAGCTTGGCCACCTGGACTAGGGCTCGCAACGAGGTGTTGGCCGGTAAGTTGGAGAGCCAGAACCGCACCGGGCTGGGAGACTCCGGTGGCCACTCGACCAGCAGCCATTGCTCCGGATGGATGAACACATAGTTGCCCTTGGAGCGCAGGAGCCCCGGCACCAAAACCCTGCAGGCGGCGAATCGGGAGGTCAATGGTCCCTTCGAGCCTTCTCGCCATTCGATGGATCTCCAAGCCGTCTTCGGTAGCCCCTGGGCCAGGACCAGGACCTTTCGGGTCGGCTGCTTCGGGTTGGGCCTGAAACATTGCGAGTATCTCCCGCGCTTGGGCCTCCGCCGCCGGGGTGGCAGCGGACCTTGTCCCTCCTTCCAGACCAAGATGCTGGAGCGGACTCCCACCATGAAACTCAAACCTCGATCGGCCAGCCCCTTGCGGAAGGCGCCACTGTCGCCGTAACCCGCATCGGCGACTACCGGCGCCAAGTCCGTTCCTTCTGCAATCAGGTCATCGATCAGTCCAAGCGCAATCTCCGGCTTGGAAAGGAACTTCATGTCCTCCGGGATGCCGGTCATCCGGCGGCGGGCTGAATTCTGCGTCCATTCCTTGGGCAGGAACAGCCGGTAGGCGGTAGGCAGGCTCGCAAATTGGTTGGCAAGGTTGATCGTAACCACGCTTTGGCAATTGGCGACGATGCCCCGCTCGCCGCAGTATTGATTGGCCACCCCTACGGAGCAGGAACCGCGTTTCGGGAAGGAGGTATCGTCCACGACCCAGGCTTCCAGGGCACCCCTGGAGAGCAGAAATGGCAAGGCATAGTCCCGGGCCCCGCGCAGAATGGCCCGGTGATCCCAGACGGAATCCGTGATGAATCGTTGCAGCGACGCATGCTTGGCCTGGGTGCTCCCGGGTGCGAGCCGCGCCGCCATGGGCTCCATGCTTTTTCGCTCGCCGGGCAGCGCCAGCCCTCGACAATAGTCGCAAACGACTTGCTCCGGACCCCACCAGTTGGCCTTCCGCAAGGCCGGCACCAACAGAGCACTGGCAAATGCCACTACCTTGGCCTGATCGATGTCCTGTACGGTCATCTGACACCTCCAGACCCCGTAATCTCTACTGCCGCATCGGGACCGAGGGTTACATCCTCCCCCCAGCATCCATAACCCCTGCCAATCCAAGATTCCGGGAATGGCAGACGCGCGCCCCAGTAGAGACACCGATCTCAGGGATGAAGGAGATGAAGCCTTCCCTTCAATCCGAACAGACCCTAACTCTCCCCCCGGATCACCTTCTTGAACGCCTCCATCTCCCCTTTCCCGATGGGCCGGGCCGGGACGCCGCCCCAGGTCTCCCCCGGCCCTACCCGGCTTCCGGGCAGGACGACGCTCTCGGGGAGGATGACGGCGTCGTCGCCGATGACCACGTCGCCCATGACGCAGCAGGCCAGGCCCAGGGTGGCGCGGTGGCCCACCACGACGGGGGCCACCACCAGGTTGCCGCCGCCGCCGTAGTGGGCGAATATGCGCACGCTGCCGCCCACCACGGCGTCGTCGCCGATGGTGATGAGGGAGGGGTCGCTGATGTACTCCGTATTGATGAAGGCATGCCGGCCGATCTTCATGCCCATGGCCTTCAGGAACCAGACGCCGTAGGGCGTGAGGGTGACGAAGGGCAGGAAGGTGAACCGCACCAGGTAGAAGAGGCCGTTGTGCAGGAACCAGGGCACGGCGTCCAGGGTGTAGTAGCCGCCCTTGTAGGGCTTCACCCGCGTGGGGAGGACCTTGTTGTAGGCCGCCACCGCCACCAGGAGGGACATGCCGAACACGAACCAGGCCAGGGCCAGGGCGAAGCCCCGGAGGAGCCAAGCGGGCACGGCGGGAAGCCCGGCCGCCACGCCGAACAGGTGGTAGGTGAGCGCCAGGGCCGGCGCCAGGGCGACGCCCAGGGCCGTGGCCGCCAGGAGGTAGAGCAGGAGCACCACGAGCCCGTAGCTGGCGCGGGAATGGCGGCGGAGCAGGGTCTCGAAGGCATTGCGCGAAGGGGCAGACTTCGCGTGGCCGATGGCATCTCGCATGGGGCTACCTGGCGTCGGGGAAGGCGTGCCATTATGCGGCCGCCCCGGAACCACCACAACTAGTCCTTTTTCCGGATCCCGGAGTGGGCCTGGAACTCCTCCTCGACCTTCTCCACGTCCGGAGAGTTGAAGATGACCAGGTTCCTGAGGTGGATGTAGCTTTCCAGGCCGTCGATGGTGGAGAACTCCATGCCGAAGCCCAGGGCGTTTTCCGCGGCGACGACGCCGGAGGTGCGGATCTCCACCTCGCCGGCCACCAGGGAGATCACCGCCTCGCACGGCGTCCCCACAGGCGGGCGCTCCGTAGTCAGAACGAGCATGCCCTTCATGGAAAGGTCCTTGACGCGGGCCCCCTCGATGGACTTGCCGCCCACGGCGATGCGCACATCGAAGGCGATGGGGACCCGGGTGAATTCGCGCTGCTCGGAGTCGGAGGTCATGGCGGCATCCTCGAACCCCTAGGATACCTTCGGAGCGGGTCCCAGGGTTGTTCCTTCGATGAGGGCGACCGGGACGATGGTCTGATGGACCGTATCCTTGCCGATGGCGGCCAGGGCCAGGGATACCGCCTGGTGGGCGATGGCCGGGATGTTCTGGGCCACGGAGGCCAGCCCGGGGTGCAGCTCCACGAGGCCGTCGAAGCCCAGCACCGAGACCTGGCCGGGCACCTGGACCCCCAGGTCCTCCAGGGCCCCCAGGGCCCCCACGGCGATCTCGTCCGTGGCGCAGAACACGCCGGTGGGGCGGTGGCCCTGGCGCCAGGCGTCCCGCATGAGGCGGTAGCCGCCCAGGACGGAGGCCTCCCCCTTCACGGTCGCCGCCTGGATCCCCGGGAGGCTGGACCCGGCCAGCACGGAGGTGAATCCGTCGGCGCGGTCCTGGGCCCACTGGACCTCGCACGCCACGGTCAGGTGGAGCAGGTTCCGGTGCCCCAGGGACAGCAGGCTGTGGGCCGCCAGGCGCCCGCCCCCCATGTCGTCGGGGGCCACGCAGGAGATGCCGGGGTGGTGTCCGATGAGTACCGCCGGCACGCCCCGCTCCCGCAGGAGCTCCAGGCGCCCGTCGACCCCGTCGCTGTTGAAGACCAGCACCACGTCGAAGCGGGTGCGCACGTGGCTGATGTCCTCGGGCAGCTCCACCACCTGGGTGGCCCGCACCTGCATCTCCCGGAGCAGCGCCCGCCAGATGAGGTTGAAGTAGGGGGAGAGGCGGTTCTCCCCGGCGCCCACCCAGATGCCCAGGGTGTGCTTGGTGCGCATGGAAAGCTCCCGCGCGACGGGATCGGGCTCGTAGCCCAGGCGCTTCATCACCGCCAGCACGTTCTTGCGGGTGGTTTCGGCCACGGTGGACTTGCCGTTGATGACCCGGCTCACGGTTCCCTTGGAGACGGCAGCCTGTCGCGCGATTTCACCGATCGTGATCTTCATGGTCGTTCCAGGCGGAGGGCTGCGTCCGCGGCCCCGTAGAGGCTCACGTCGTAGTCGCGGACGATGTGGACCGGGGTGGCCCGGGTGATGGCGTCGAGGTGCGCGCGGTAGTTGTGGTCGAAGGCGGCCATGAAGCGCCGGCCCTCCAGGAACAGCCCCGCGTTCTTGGAGGCCACGCCGCCGGCCAGGAAGATGCCTCCGGTGGGGATGAAGGCCACGCAGAGTTCCGCGCACACCCGGGCGTAGAGCTCCACGAAGAGCTCCATGGCCCTTCGGCAGCACGGATCTTCCGTCCGCGCCGCGATGGCCGCGGGGCGCCCGGCCTCGGGCAGGGCGAGGATGGCGGCGGAAGCCGCGGTGGGGGCGAAGCGCCCCGATTCCGCCAGGAACCGGTGCAGGGCCGCGATGCCCGGGCCCGACACGGCGGTCTCGGCGCCCGGGGGGCCCGGATACTTCGGGCTGACGTGTTCCCAGAAGGCCAGCGTCTCCGGCCCGGTCATGGGCAGGCCGATGTGGCCGCCCTCGCTGGGGTGGACCCTGGGGCCGTCCGCGCCCCGGGTGATGAACCCCACCCCCAGGCCCGTGCCCGCGCCCACCACCAGGACCGTGCCCTGGGGGTCCGGGGCCGGCTCGGGGGCGCCGCCGTGGGGCAGGGGCAAGAGCTGCTCCCGGTCCCCGGGGTCCAGGAGCAGGACCCCTTGGGAAACGGCGGAGAAGTCGTTCATCAGCTTCACGGGGATGCCCAGTTCGGCGCCCAGGGCGGGACCGTCGATGTCCCAGGTGGCGTTGGTGAGTCGGATCCGCCCGTCCTGCACCTGGCCGGCGGCGGAGACGCAGAAGGCCTCGGGCCGGCCCAGGTCCGCGGCCTCGGCCAGGAACCGCCGCAGGGGCCCCGCCAGGGAGGACTCGGCGGCGGTGCTGAAGACGGCCTTCCGCAGGAGCCGGACCCGCCCTGGGTGCCCGGCCAGGAGGGCCAGGGTCAGGTTGGTGCCTCCCACGTCAGCGGCGAGGACAATCCGTTCCGGAGATCCGGTGGGCATGCAGCCTCCTGAAATACTGGGCACGAAATTTTTCTTGTTGACAACCCTACCTTGATTAGCCAAACATTGCGTGACTTCTTTGTAACCGGTTTCATTCCCCGAGCGCTAGGTAGAATTCTTAACACACACAAGCAGACGGCCAATGGGCACTCTTTTTCGCCTGCAGTTTGTAACCGGTTGCATCGATTCCGTCGGAATGAAGTAGCTGATTAAATCGGTAAGGTATCCACGGACGCGCGCAAAAGGAATCGAATCATGACTTCGCAGTTCACGGAAGACCAGGGCACCCGCCGGGCCGAATGGTGGCGGGGCGCCTCGATCTACCAGATCTACCCCCGGAGCTTCCAGGACACCAACGGGGACGGCGTGGGGGACCTGCCGGGAATCACCGCGCACCTGCCCTACATCGCCGACCTGGGCATCGACGCCATCTGGATCTCCCCCTTCTTCACCTCGCCCATGCGGGACTTCGGCTACGACGTGTCGGACTACCGCAACGTGGACCCCATCTTCGGGAACCTGGCCGACTTCGACGAGCTGGTGGCCAAGGCCCACAAGCTGGGCCTCAAGGTGCTCATCGACCAGGTGCTTTCGCATTCCTCGGACCAGCACCCCTGGTTCAAGGAGAGCCGGTCGAACCGCACCAACGCCCGCAGCGACTGGTATGTGTGGGCCGACCCCAGGCCGGACGGGACGCCGCCTTCCAACTGGCAGTCCGTCTTCGGCGGAGCGGCCTGGGCCTGGGAGCCGCGCCGGCGCCAGTACTTCCTCCACAACTTCCTGGAATCCCAGCCCGACCTCAATTTCCACTGTCAGGCCGTGCAGGACCAGATGCTGGAGGAGTGCCGGTTCTGGCTGGAGCGCGGGGTGGACGGCTTCCGCTTCGACGCCTGCAACTTCCACTTCCACGATCCGCTCCTGCGCAACAACCCGCCGGCCCGGGGCAAGGCCCTGGAAGTCTCCTCCGTGCGCCCCGGGAACCCCTACGGCATGCAGCTGCACCGCTTCGACAAGACCCGGCCCGAGAACCTGCCCTTCCTGCGCCGGCTCCGGGAACTGCTGGACGCCTACGGCGCGGCCAGCGTGGGCGAGGTGGGCGACGAGGATTCCCTCGCGACCATGGCCGAGTACACCGGCGGGGGCGACAAGCTCCACATGGCCTACGGCATGCACCTGCTCACCGACGAGTTCAGCGTGGCCCGCATCCGCGGGGCGGTGGAAGCCTTCGAGAAGCGGGTGAAGCGGGGCGGGGGCTGGGCCTGCTGGTCCCTTTCCAACCACGACTGCGCGCGGGTGGTGAGCCGCTGGGGCAACGGCACCGAGGATCCGGCCTTCCCCAAGGTGCTCCTGGCCATGCTGGGTTCCCTGCGCGGCACCTTCTGCGTGTACCAGGGGGAGGAGCTGGGCCTCACCGAGGCCGTGGTTCCCAAGAACCGCCTCACGGACCCATACGGAATCGCCTTCTGGCCGGACTTCAAGGGCCGGGACGGCTGCCGCACGCCCATGCCCTGGACCCCCGAGGCGCCCTTCGGGGGCTTTTCGGGCGTGGACTCCTGGCTGCCGATGCCCGCGGAGCACCTGGCCCGGGCCGTCTCCCTCCAGGCCCAGGCTCCGGACTCGGTCCTGGGCTTCTACCGAACCTTCCTGGCCTGGCGGCGGGGCCAGCCCGCGCTGCGCGAGGGTTCCATCACCTTCCCCCGGGCCGACGCCCCCCTCCTGGTCCTCAGGCGGGAGAGCCCGGCCCAGTCCATCCTCGCCGTCTTCAACCTCGGGCCCGCACCGGCCGACTACCTTCTTCCTCCGCACATCGATCCCCTCCTCGGCCATGGCCTGGAACCCGCCCCGCTCCAAGGGCGGCGCCTGCGCCTGCCCCCTTGGGGCGGATTCTTCGGGCAATCACGCCCTTCGACCCAGCAGTAACCCCAACCACCGCCGCGTCAGCGGCATCTTCAAGGAGCCAACCCCATGAAGAACAAACTTCTCCTGGCTGCGTTGCCGCTGGCTCTTGCCTGCGGGACCCTGGCCGCCCAGGATACCTTCGACCTCCACGGCTACATGCGCTCCGGCGTCGGCCGTTCCTCCAACGGCGGTGAGCAGGTCTCCTTCTTCCTCGCCAACACCGGCGGGTCCCCCACCGGCGGCCCCGGCTACCGGCTCGGCAACGAGACCGACAACTACCTTGAGCTGGCCTTCGACGTTCGCGCCTACGACAAGGGCGAGGAGTCCTTCAAGCTGCACTTCCGCCCCTCCTTCCGCGGGTACTACCAGGTGCGCGACGCCTCGGCCGATGCCGGCGGCGACGTGGACAACAGCAAGGCCGGTTCCCCCAACCAGCAGGTGTGGATCCGTGAAGCCTGGGGCGAGGCCTCCGGCATCTTCGGCAAGAGCCAGTTCTTCAAGGACGCCACCCTGTGGGCCGGCCGGCGCTTCTACATGCGCCAGGACCTCCACATGCGCGACCAGTGGTACTGGAACGACAGCGGCGACGGCGTCGGCATGGAAGGCATGAACCTGGGCTTCGCCAAGTTCCACTACGCCTTCATCCAGCACGATTCCGGCAACGTCACCAGCGACTGGAACAACGGCGCCATCCGCGGCCAGCTTGCCCCCTACAGCCAGTGGGTGGGCGGCAGCGGCCACTTCGTGATCGGCTCCCACGACCTGCGCCTGAGCGACATCAAGCTCTGGCAGGGCGGCAGCCTGACCCTGGGCTACCAGTACAACGACGCCCACGGCGACGCCAAGGCCGACGCGGCCGGCATGAACAACAAGGGCACCCAGTACAGCCTGATCTACAACCAGTCCAACGTGCTCGGCGGCGACAACCGCGTCTACGCCACCTACGGCAACGGCAACACCTTCTGGAACTGGTACAACCCCGAGGTGAAGACCGAGAACACCTGGTGGATGCTCATGGACTCCCTCTACTTCAAGCCCGCCCGGAACCTTGAAGTGGCCGCCACCGCCATCTACCGCAAGCAGAACGGCAAGGGCACCATGGCCGGCAACACCAACAGCTGGCAGTCCTTCGGCGTGCGTCCCATGTACTTCTTCACCAAGCACTTCAGCATCGCGGCCGAAGTGGGCTTCGACAAGCTGAAGTTCGACAACGAGTCCGAGGACCGGCACCTCTTCAAGGAGACCCTGGCCCTGCAGTGGAGCCCCCAGGCCTCCTTCTGGAGCCGCCCCTCCATCCGCATCTTCGTGACCCGCGGCCAGTGGAACCAGAACGCCAACGCCTGGAACAAGGTGGGCGAGGGCCATTTCGGCGCCGACACCCAGGGCGTGACCTTCGGCGCCCAGATCGAAGCCTGGTGGTAATGAGGGCCTGACGGATGGAACGACCTCCCTTCGGCATCTTCGCAAGCGGTTCCCGGCGCGCCCGTGCGCGCCGGGGGCCGAGGGGAGGCTCCATGCGCCTGAACTGGCTTCTCGCGACGGCACTCGGTCTCGTGGGCCCGCTGGGATGCGCGGGGGGCGGGGGAGGAACCTCGACCCCCGCGTACCCGGCGGACACCACGACCATCGCCGCCGGCCAGCAACTGGAGAACACCCCCCGCTGGTACGACGACGCCATCATCTACCACGTGTGGGTCAAGAGCTTTTCCGACGGCGTCTACAACGACGGCATCGGCGACCTGCCCGGCCTCCAGGGCAAGCTGGACTACCTCCAGTCCCTGGGCGTCAACACCCTCTGGCTGTCCCCCATCTTCGAGTGCACCTACAAGGGCACGAACATGCATGGGTACGACACCACCGACTACTACGCGATCAACAACCGGTTTGGCCGCAAGTCGGACCTGAAGGACCTCATCGACGCCACGCACGCGCGCGGCATGCGGATCATCTTCGATTTCGTCCCGAACCACACCTCGGCATCCCATCCCTGGATGGACGACCCCGCCAAGCGGAACTTCTACGTGTGGCAATCCACGCTGCCCGCGGGTTGGGGTTTCCCCTGGGGCGGAGGCACGTCGTCGGACGTCTGGAAGGCCTATGAGGGCGCGTTCTACTACTCGGCCTTCGCCGGGGACGCGGACCTGAACTACTACAACCCCGAAGTGCGCTCCACCATGCAGGGCGTGGTGAGCTACTGGCTGGACCGGGGGTTCGACGGCATGCGGGTGGATGCCGTGCGCTACCTCTGCGAATCCGGGCCCGGCAAGGCCGCGGACACGCCCGAGACCCACGCCCGCCTCCAGGAGTTCCGGTCGGTGATCGACGGCTACCTGGCCCCGGGCAACGCCCATCCCCGCCCCGGCGGGGACGCCTCCCGGTACAGCGGCAAGATGATGATCGCCGAGGCCTGGACCAACGACGCCGCGGGCGTCGCGCCCTACTACGGCAACGGCGCCAACGAGTTCCACCTCTGCCTGGATTTCAGCGCGCCCTGGGCGGTGTACAACGCCATCAACGGTGCCGACGCCACGCGGCTGACGTCCCTTTGGGAACTGGAGCGGGACACCTACCCCGCAGGGTTCCGTTCGGCCCCCTTCGATTCCAACCATGACAACGTGATCTCCCGGCCCGGCACCCAGTACGGAGGCAGCCGTCCCAGGATCATCCTGGCCGAGGCCCTGAACCTGCTCGGCCCCGGCACCCCCATCATCTACTACGGCAACGAGGTGGGCATGACCGGCGCCTCGGGCACGGACCTGAACCTTCGCGGGCCCATGGACTGGGCGGCGGTGACCGCCCAGTCCGCGCAGCCGGATTCCATCCTCAGCTGGGTCAAGTACCTGAACAGGGCCCGCGCGGCCTATCCGGCCCTGCGGGGCGGCTACGCGACCCTCGCCACCGACCTGGGCCCTTCCAAGGTCCTCGCCTTCATCCGCTCCGCCGGCGCCGAGCGCGTGGTGGTGGTGGCCAACCTCACCGCCACGGTCCAGACGGCGGTGCTCACGAACCTCACGGCCAACGGCGTGGCCCCCGGCGCGGCGGTGGGCGCCATCCTGGGCGACACCAGGAACAATAATTCATTAAATGGAACCCAGTACACCGTCAGTGCCCTGCCTCCCTTCGGCGTGCGCGTGCTGCACGTGGCGGGGGATACCTTCAAGGGCACCATCCATGGCGATATCCAGTAGGTCCGAACAGTTCTAGACTCATTCCCGCAATCCCACCTCTCCTTTCACCTGGAAACAACCTCATGGGCGATCTCCAAATCAAAGCACTGAAAAAAGCCTTTGGCGATGTGATGATCCTCCAGGGGCTGGATCTGGACATCCACGACGGGGAATTCATCGTCTTCGTGGGTCCCTCGGGCTGTGGCAAGTCCACCCTCCTGCGCTGCATCGCGGGGCTGGAGGAGATCACCTCGGGCGAGCTGCACATCGGCGGCAAGAAGGTCAACGACGTGCCGCCCTCCAAGCGCGGCATCGCCATGGTCTTCCAGAGCTACGCGCTCTACCCCCACATGACCGTGGCCGAGAACATGGCCTTCGGCCTCAAGCTGGCCGGCGCCTCGAAGCAGGAGATCGCCGAGGCCGTGGCCCGGGCCGCGGCCATCCTCCAGATCGAGCCCCTCCTGGAGCGCAAGCCCAAGGCCCTTTCCGGCGGGCAGCGCCAGCGGGTGGCCATCGGCAGGGCCATCGTCCGCAAGCCGGACGTGTTCCTCTTCGACGAGCCGCTGTCCAACCTGGACGCCGCCCTGCGCGTGCAGATGCGGGTGGAGCTCAGCCGGCTGCACCACGAGCTGAAGACCACCATGGTCTACGTCACCCACGACCAGGTGGAGGCCATGACCCTGGCCAACCGCATCGTGGTGATGAACAAGGGCCTCATCGAGCAGGTGGGGACGCCCCTGGAGCTCTACCACAAGCCCGCCAACCTCTTCGTGGCCGGGTTCATCGGCTCGCCGAAGATGAACTTCCTGCCCTGCACCCTGACGTCCGCGGAGGACGGTTCCGCCCTGGTGAAGCTCTCGGACGGCACCTCCATCCGGGTGCGGGCCCGGGCCCACGGGCTGGGGCCGGGCGCGCCGCTGACCCTGGGGATCCGCCCGGAGCACCTCCTGGCCTCGCGGCAGGGCGCGGAGGGCACCGCCCCCGCCCGCATCCAGCTGGCCGAACACCTGGGCGACATCACCTACCTCTACGTGGCCGCCCCCAGCTGCCCCGAGACGCTGACCGTCAAGTCCGATCCCGAAAACCCCCTCACCACGGGCGACAACGCGTTCCTGGCGTTCCCCGCGGAGCACTGCTACCTGTTCGACGCATCCGGCAAGGTCCTTCCCCAGGACTGAGTCCCCCCATCCACGCAGCAACCTCAAGGAGAACACCGTGAGCACGCACTCGAAATTCGCCAGACTGGTCACCGCCGCCGCGCTGGTCGTGGCCGGCGGCCTCGGTTCCGCGCTGACCGCCGCCGCACCCCGGGGCCCGCTGACCATCTGGATCAACGGCGACAAGGGCTACAAGGGCCTGCAGAAGGTGGGCGACGACTTCACGAAGAAGACCGGCATCAAGGTGATCGTCGAGCACCCCGAGGACGCCCCCGGCAAGTTCCAGCAGGCCTCCAGCGAAGGCAAGGGCCCCGACATCTGGATCTGGGCCCACGACCGCGTCGGCGAATGGATGGCGGGCGGCCTCCTGACCGAAGTGCGCCCCAACAAGAAGTTCAAGGACGGCATCGTGCCCATGGCCTGGGACGCCTTCACCATCCAGGGCAAGACCTGGGGCTACCCCCTGTCCATCGAGGCGGTGGGCCTCATCTACAACAAGAACCTGGTGCCCGTGCCCCCCAAGACCTGGGACGAGGTTTTCGCCATCGAGAAGAAGCTCAAGCCCCAGGGCAAGCACGCCATCCTCTGGGACTATAACAACACCTACTTCACCTTCCCCATGCTGCAGGCCAACGGCGGCTATGCCTTCAAGCGGCGCGCCGACGGCACCTATGACGAGACCGACACGGGCGTGAACAATGCCGGGGCCATCAAGGGCGCCGCCGTGCTGGACCGCCTCATCAAGGAAGAAGTCATGCCGCCAGAAGCCGGCTACGCCGACATGGAAGCCCAGATGGCCGCCGGCAAGATCGGCATGATGATCAGCGGCGCCTGGGCCTGGGACAACGTGGCCAAGGCCAAGATCAACTACGGCGTCGCCAAGCTGCCCATGGTCGATGGCAAGCCCTCCCGGCCCATGGTCGGCGTCACCGGCTGCATGATCCCCAAGGCGAGCAAGAACCCCGCCATCGCCAAGGAGTTCATCGAGAACTGGATGCTCACCCCCGAAGGCCTCAAGAAGATCAACGCCGACGTGGCCCTGGGCGCCCCCGCCAACATGGCCTTCTTCAACCAGCTCAAGGGCGATCCCCGGGTCCAGGCCACCATGGCCAGCGCCAAGGACGGCATCATCATGCCCAACAACCCCAAGATGGGCCGGTTCTGGGCCGCCATGCTGAGCGCCCTGGGCAGCATGACCGACGGCCGCCGGAGCCCCAAGGAAGCCATGGACGCCGCCGCCAAGCGGATCCTCGCCAAGTAGGCCCATCCAAGGGCGGGGGGCCCGGGGGCCTCCCGCCCGTTTCCGCGGAAGCGACGAAATGACCATTCCACCCGCCATCCGACGCAACCTGGGCCGAGCCTTCCTGGCCCTGCTCGTCGTCGCCGCGCTGTTCCTCGTCACCGTCATCTACGCGACGGGCGAGGTGCTCCTGGCCGGCACCTTCCTGGTCATCATCGCGCTCGCCGCCTGGCTCTACACCTCCCAGAAGACCTACGCGTACCGCTACCTGTTCCCGGGCATCGCCGCGGCCATCATCTTCGTGGTCTTCCCGGTGATCTACACGATCTTCATCAGCTTTTCCAACTACAGCTCCAGGAACCTCCTGGAGTTCCCCCGGGCCACCCAGTACCTGCTGGACCAGACCTACCCGGGGGAGAGCAACACCTTCAGCTTCTCCCTCTTCCCGGACGGCCCGAAGTTCCGGGCGCGGCTGGAGGACTCCGAAGGGGGCGCGGTGTACTTCACCCCGGCCTTCGCCATGCCGGGCGATGCCCCCGTGGAGGTCAAGGCCGGACCCGAGGCGGCCGCGGGGTTCACCCCGGGCGACCCGGTGGAGCTGGGGGACATCATCGCCCACGAGGAGAACCTCAAGAAGCTCACCATCGCCATGCCCAACGGCGCCAAGCTGGGCATGACCGGCCTCAGCGAATTCGCGGCGATGAAGCGCCTCTACGCGGCCCAGCCCGACGGCAGCCTCCTGAACAACCAGGACGGCACCGTCATCAAGCCCAACGTGCGCACCGGCTTCTACGAGACGGCGTCCGGGGAGAAGGTCCTTCCCGGGTTCCAGGTGAAGATCGGCTGGGACAACTACACGCGCATCTTCACCGATCCCAAGTACCGGGAGCCCTTCTTCCGGATCTTCATCTGGACCGTGGTCTTCGCGGGACTCTCCGTGCTCTTCTCCTTCTCCCTGGGCATGGTGCTGGCGGTGCTCCTGAACTGGGAGGCCCTGCGAATGCGCAGCTTCTACCGCCTCCTGCTGTTCCTGCCCTACGCGGTGCCGGGCTTCATCTCCATCCTGGTGTTCAAGGGGCTGTTCAACAACAACATGGGTGAGATCAACCTGATCCTGAACGCCCTGTTCGGCATCCGTCCGGGGTGGTTCTCCGACCCCTTCCTGGCGAAGGTGATGATCCTCATCGTCAACACCTGGCTGGGATTCCCGTACATGATGGTGGTGTGCATGGGCCTCATCAAGGCCATCCCCATGGACCTCTACGAGGCCTCCGCGGTGGCCGGGGCCGGTCCCCTCACCAATTTCTTCAAGATCACGCTGCCCCTGATCAAGCGGCCCATGCTGCCCCTGCTGATCTCGTCCTTCGCGTTCAACTTCAACAACTTCGTCCTCATCTCGCTGTTGACCGGCGGGCGCCCCGATTTCCTGGACACCACCATCCAGGCCGGCACCACGGACATCCTGATCTCCTACGTCTACCGGAACGCGTTCGTGGACTCCGGCCAGCAGTTCGGCCTCGGGGCCGCCATCTCCACGGTGATCTTCCTGCTGGTCGCCGGCATCACCCTCGTCCAGATCCGGTACACGAAGATCGCCGACGACGAGAAGCGTTGAGGAGGGAACCATGGCCATCGTAACCAACAAATCCCAGCGCTGGAGGGTGCTCGCCGCCCACGTGTTCCTCGTGTGCCTGTGCGCCCTGGTGATCTTCCCCTTCCTCCTGACCATCTCCATTTCGCTGCGGCCCGGCAACTTCGCCACCGGCCGGCTCATCCCGTCCGAGATCAGCTTCGAGCACTGGCGCTTCGCCCTGGGCCTGCCTTCCGTGGGCCCCGACGGCACCCTCGTGTATCCCGACCTGCCCGTGCTGCGCTGGCTCTGGAACTCCGTCCGGGTGGCCCTGGTGTCGGCCTGCATCGGGCTGCTGCTGAGCACCACCGCGGCCTACGCCTTCGCGCGCATGCGGTTCGCCGGGAAGAAGGCCGCCCTCACCGGCCTCATGCTCATGCAGATGTTCCCGTCGGTGCTGGCCCTGGTGGCCATCCACTCCATCTTCACCCGCATCGGCAACGCCTTCCCGCTGTTCGGCATGGACAGCCTCTGGTCCCTGGTCCTGGCGTATTCCGGCGGCATCGCCCTCCACGTCTGGACCATCAAGGGGTTCTACGAGACCATCCCCGCCGAGATCGAGGAGGCCGCCACCGTGGACGGCGCCACACCCTGGCAGGCCTTCTGGCGGGTGCTGCTGCCCATGGCCCTGCCCATCCTCATGGTGGTGTTCCTGCTGGCCTTCATCGGGGCGATCATCGAGTACCCGGTGGCCTCCATCCTGCTCCACTCCCAGAAGAACCTCACCCTGGCCGTGGGCGCCAACTCCTTCCTCTACCCCCAGAAGTACATGTGGGGGGACTTCGCCGCGGCGGCCATCCTCTCGGGCCTGCCCATCACCATCGTCTTCATGCTGGCCCAGAAAGGCCTGATCGCCGGACTCACCTCCGGCGGCACCAAGGGCTGATCCGGCCTTCCCCTTCACCCCTTCCGAGGGCCGTGCCCTCGACATCGAACCAGGAGCCCGACATGAGCATCCGTTCCACCCTCGTCAAGGTGTTCGCCGCCGTCGCGCTGGCCTTCGCCACCGTCTCGTCCGTCCAGGCCCAGGCCCCCGCCCCCGCCGCCGGGCCCAACATCACCATCCACTACCACCGCGTGGACGGCAACTACGAGAAGTGGGGCATCCACCTCTGGAAGAGCCCCAACATGCCCCTGGAGGGCGTGGAGTGGCCCACCCCCATGGTCCCCACCGGCAAGGACGCCTACGGCGTCTACTGGACCCGCGAGGCCGCCGAGTTCAAGACCCGCACCAAGATGGTCGTCAACTACATCATCCACAAGGGCGACATCAAGGAGCAGGGCGGCAAGGACATGAGCTTCGACGGCATGACCCACCAGGAGGCCTGGATCTGGGAGAACGACAGCAAGATCTACTTCTCCCTCGACGAGGTCAAGGCCGGCCACCCCGAGTACAAGCAGTAGCCATCCTGGGCGCCCGGGGCCGGTGGTGACCGGAAGGCCGCCACCGGCCCGGCCCCTTTTCACGACCAGCGAGCTTCCCATGACCCTGCGAACCACCTCCCTCGCGTTCCGGCTGTCCCTCGCGCTCTGCGGCGCCACCCTCGCGGCCCAGGGGGCCCCGGCCTCCGTGCCCGGGTCCTTCGCGGACAACCCCATCGTGTACTTCCTCATGACCGACCGGTTCCTGGACGGCGACCCCTCCAACAACGGCAGCTACGGCCGCAAGCGGGAAGTCCTGCCCAAGGACGATGTGGCCACCTTCCACGGAGGCGACCTCAAGGGCGTCACCCGGAAGCTCAAGGAAGGCTGGTTCCGGCAGCTGGGCGTCAACGCCCTCTGGATCACCGCTCCCTACGAGCAGATCCACGGCTGGGTGCAGGGCGGCAAGGCCGAGTTCAAGCACTACGCCTACCACGGCTACTACGCCCTGGACTACACGGTGCTCGACGCCAACATGGGCACCCCCGCCGACCTGAAGGAGATGATCGACACCGCCCACTCCCAGGGCATCCGCGTCCTCTTCGACATCGTCATGAACCACCCGGGCTACCTCGACCTGCAGACGGCCCGGGACCTGAAGGTGGACGTGCTCTTCGAGGGCTCGGAGAAGGCCACCCTGAGGAATTACCATAACTATATTGATTACAATAGTTTCAAATTCGCCGATTGGTGGGGCAGGGACTGGGTGCGGGCGGGGCTGCCCGGGTACCTGGACGGGGGCCGGGACGACCTCACCATGCAGCTGGCCTTCCTCCCCGATTTCTGCACCGAGAGCAAGGACGCCGTCAAGCTGCCCAAGTTCCTGAAGGAAAAGGCCGGCACCCGGGCCGTGGACCTGCCCGGCACCACCGTGCGCGGCTACCTGATCCACTGGCTCACCGACTGGGTGCGGACCTACGGCGTGGACGGGTTCCGCTGCGACACCGTCAAGCACGTGGAGCCCGAGGCCTGGGCGCAGCTCAAGGCGGAGGGCGTCAAGGCCCTGGCCCAGTGGAAGGCCGCGAATCCCGCCAGCCGCATCGACGACGCCCCCTTCTGGATGGTGGGCGAGTACTGGGGCGTGGGGCCCGCCAAGCACAAGATGCACAGCTTCGGCTTCGACGCGATGCTCAACTTCGACTTCCAGAACGACGAGGGGGAGTTCGCCAAGCCCGAGAAGCTCTTCGCGGGGTACGTCAAACTCCAGGCGGGAATGCCTGCGCACATGCTGAACTACCTTTCCTCCCATGATACGAAGCTCTTCGACCGGGACCGCCTGGTGGAGGGCGGCGCCGCCCTGCTGCTGGCCCCGGGTGGGGTGCAGATCTTCTACGGGGACGAGACCGCGCGGCCCGTGGGCTACGAACCGCGCACCGACTACCAGCAGGGAACGCGCTCGGACATGAACTGGGCCGCCCCGGACACCAAGGTGCTGGACCACTGGCGCAAGCTCGGAACCTTCCGCGCCCGCCACGTGGCCCTGGCCAAGGGGGTCCACAAGCAGCTGGGTTCCTCCCCCTACGCCTTCAGCCGCATCGACGCCGCCTCCGGGGACTGCGTGGTGGTGGCCATGGGCGCCAAGGGCGAGGCGACCATCCCCGTGGCGGGCGCCTTCCAGGACGGCGAGCGCCTCCGGGACGCCTATACGGGCCGCACCGCCACGGTGGCGGGAGGGGCCGTGAAGGTCCAGGCCGAAACCTATGTCCTGCTCGAGCGGGCCAACTAGCAAGGAAATCCACGATGGCTTCGAAACTACCTCAGGTCGCCTATTTCTGCATGGAATACGCCCTGGAGAGCTCCTTCAAGATCTATTCGGGCGGCCTGGGCATCCTCGCGGGCGACTATTTCAAGGGCGTCAAGGACCACGGCTTCCCCATGGTGGGCATCGGCATCCGCTGGAAGCAGGGCTACGGCGAGCAGCACGTGGATCCGGCCACCGGCAAGGTCTTCGACGCCTTCCGCACCGGCGACCACGGCTTCCTGGAGGACACCGGGGTCACCGTCAAGGTCGAGATCAAGGGCCGGCCCGTGCACGTCAAGGTCTGGAAGGTCACCTCCTACGGGGTGGACTCCCTGTACCTGCTGGACACGGACCTGGAGGCCAACGACGGCGAGGCCCGTTGGATCACGGGCCAGCTCTACGGCTGGTTCGGCGAGGAGCGGGTGGCCCAGGAGATGGTGCTGGGCATCGGCGGCGTACGGGCCCTGCAGGCCCTCAAGATCAAGCCCGACGTCTACCACTTCAACGAGGGCCACGCGCTGTTCGCCGGTTTCGAGCTCATCCGCCGGCGCATGGCCCGGGGCGCCGCTTTCAAGGATGCCCTGGCCCGCACCCGGGAGGAGGTGGTCTTCACCACCCACACGCCCATCGTCCAGGGCAACGAGTCCCATCCCATCGAGCGGTTCATGTACCTGGGCGCCAACCTGGGCCTGACGCGGGCCCAGCTCAAGCAGTTGGGGGGCTCACCCTTCAACATGACCGTAGGGGCCCTCCGCATGAGCCGCATCGCCAATGCCGTGGCCGAGCTCCACCGGGTCACCGCCAACGCGATGTGGAAGGGCGTCAAGGACCGCTGCGAGATCATCGGCATCACCAACGCCATCCACCAGGGCACCTGGGTGGACCCCAAGATGCTGGAACTGGCCGCCAAGGGGAAGAAGGACGCCCTCTGGCACCGCCACATGGAGAACAAGGGCCGGCTCATCGCCTTCGTGGAGGCGAGAAACGGCGTGAAGCTGGATCCCGACGCCCTCCTCATCGGCTTCTCCCGGCGCGCCGCGCCCTACAAGCGCTCCAACTTCATCTTCACCGACCGCGCCTTCATCGAGCCCCTGCTCAAGAGCGGCAAGGTGCAGATCGTCTTCTCCGGCAAGGCCCATCCCCTGGACGACAACGGGAAGGTCATCGTGGAGGACATCCTGGAGATGACGCGGCTGTACCCCGGGCGGGTGGTCTTCCTGGAGAACTACGACATGGAGATCGGCGCCCTGCTCACGCGCGGATCGGACGTCTGGCTCAACAACCCGCGGCGCCCCAAGGAGGCTTCGGGCACCTCGGGCATGAAGGCCGCCCAGAACGGCGTGCTCAACCTCTCCATCCTCGACGGCTGGTGGCCGGAAGCCTGCGACCACGGGAAGAACGGGTGGCAGTTCGGGGACGGTTTCGAGAGCGCCAAGGACGCCGTCCTCGACGCCCACGACTTCAAGGCCTTCCGGAAGGTCCTGGCCGAGGAGGTGCTGCCCACCTACTACGGCCACCGGGACCGGTGGGTCGACATGATGGTCCGTTCCATCCAGGACACCCGGGAGGCCTTCGGGGTCAAGCGGATGCTGGACGAGTACTACGCCCGGATGTACACGCGCCGCTAGACGCATAGGAGGCTGCCTTGGCCAGGAACCTGTTCTTCGTTTTGGCGGCGGCCTCGGCCCTGGCCTGGACCGGCTGCGGCGGCGGCGGGGGCGGCGCGACCCTGGCCGCGCCCGGTCCCACCATCGACGGCGACAGCGCCCAGTCGCCGCTGCCGGATGCCAATTACCACAAGATCCCCAGCACCGACCTGGGTGCCCGGGTGAGCGGAACGAGCGTCACTTTCAACTACTGGAACCCCACCGCCTCCTCGGTGTCGGTGAACCTCTACGCCAACTGGAACGATTCCCTGGGATCCCCGGCCGCCACGGTGAACCTCACCAAGGGCGCCCACGCCGTGTGGACCAGCGGCCCCATTCCCATCCCGGCCCAGCCCTACTACGTGTACAACGTTGCCGGCACCTACGTCCTGGACGCCTACGCCCCGTCCATGGCCCAGTGGGTGCACACGGGCACCGCCTCCATCGCCGGCGACACCAAGGGCAAGGGCGCCATCCTCGACCCCGCGGCCACCGGCCCCGACGGGGACTGGGCGCCCTATTCCGGATCCTCCGGCTACTTCGACGGCTCGGCCATGAAGGCCGCCGACGGCGCCGCCGCCCCCTACGCCTACGCCTCGGCCCGGGACGCCATCATCTACGAGGCCGGGGTGCGGGATCTCACCGTGGACCCCGTCCTCACCGGGTTCGCCGCGGGGCACACCTGGGGCACCTTCAAGGGGCTGGTGGACATGCTCCCCCACATCCAGAAGCTGGGCGTCACCCACGTGCAGCTGCTGTGCCCCCTGCAGAACTACAACTACGACCAGACCGCCATCGGCACCCGGGAGCTCGACCCCGCCAAGACCAGCGGCGCCAACTACAACTGGGGCTACGACCCCCAGAACTACTTCACCCCTTCGGGCATGTACTCGGCCAGCCCCTCCACCCCCGCGGCCCGCATCAACGAGCTCAAGACGCTGGTCAACGAGATCCACAAGGCCGGCATGGGCGTGATCCTCGACGTGGTCTACAACCACACCGCCAACAGCTCGGTCCTGGGCGACCTCTCGGGCACCAACTACTACTACCGCACCACCAGCAGGAACGGCGCCGGCAGCCAGGACGTCATGTCCGAGCACAAGATGGTGCGCAAGCTCATCGTGGATTCGGTGAAGCACTGGGTGAACACCTACCATGTGGACGGCTTCCGCTTCGACCTCATGGGGGTGATGGACACGGTGACCATCCAGGACGCCTACGCCGAGGCGGCCGCGGCCAACCCCAAGACCCTCTTCGTGGGCGAGGGCTGGACCGGGTTCTATTCCGGGGCCGCCACCGACTACAACGGTGATGCCATCGCCGGCGCGGACCAGACCCATGCGGCCGCCTTCGCCGGGAAGAACATCGGCATGTTCTCCGACGCCTACCGCCAGATCTTCAAGAACGGCTACCCCACCGACGGCGCCTCCGCCTTCCTCACGGGCACCGGCCAGTCCCTGGCGGGGCTGTTCGCCAACGTCTCCGGCAAGCCCACCAACTTCACGGCGCCTTCCACCAACAACGTGGTGAACTACCTCACCTGCCACGACAACCTCTGCTTCTACGACGTGCTGGTCTGCGCCACCAATGCCGCCAAGACCCAGGACGACGTCATCCTGCAGCGGGCCAAGGTGGGCTACGCGACCCTGCTCACCTCCCAGGGCATCGCCTTCCTCCACGCCGGGGACGAGATGTTCCGCACCAAGGAGACGACGGCCGGCAAGGGCGCCCCGAACACCAAGTCGAGCACCACCCGCACCTTCGTGGACAACTCCTACAACGCCTCGGACGCCGTGAACATGGTGGCCTGGTCCAACGTTTACGCGGGCGACCCCATCACCGGAGGCTTCGCCAACTACGCCGTCTCCCAGAACGGGTACAAGCTCTACGCCTACACCCAGGGCCTCATCGCCCTGCGCAAGCGCACGAACGCCTTCCGGCTTCCCGACGCCTACCTGGCGCCCAACCTCACCTCCATCCCCCCCGCCGGCGGCTCCACGACGGTCCTGGCCTTCGGGTACAAGGCCGTGTCCACCGACCTCACGGGGACCTACTACGTCTTCCACAACGCCGACACCTCGCCCCAGTCCTTCACCGCCGACGCGAGCCTCGCGGGCGCGACGCTGCTGGTGGACGGGGACTCGGCGGGGGTCACGGCCATTACCGCGTCCTCCACCGTGACGGTCAGCGGAGCCACGGTGACGCTTGCGCCCCTTTCCTCGGCGGTGTTCCGGTTCTGACCGGCAAGGGGCCGGCAGGAATTGCCCTGCGAACCCAGCAAAACCGTTAACCTTGATGCGCTTTCCGATATAATCGGAGTTCTGCCCTGGAGCACCGACCGTCTCCGGGGCATTTCAATTGGAGTCTTCATTGCGGCAGGATGTCCATCTGGTTCGTTTCCTTCGGGAGCAGGCCCCGGTGCGCGGGGAGAAGGTGGCCCTCAGGACCCACGGCGAAGGCCCCACGGTCACGTGGGCCGAGCTGGGCGCGCGCATGGACGGGATCGCCCGGGGCCTCGTGAAGCTCGGGCACAAGCCCGGCGAGATGGTGGGCCTTTGCGGTAGGAACATGCCGGAATGGACCCTTTCGGACCTGGGCATCCTGGCCGCCAGGGGCGTTCCCGTGCCGCTCTACCCCACCAGCAACCTGGACCAGGCGACCTTCATCCTCCGGGACGCGGGCATCCGGATCCTGTTCGCCGGGGAACAGCCCCAGGTGGACCTGGGGATCGAGCTCCTGGCCCAGGGCGAGATCGCGCATCTGGTGGCCCTGGACGCGTCGGTCGACCTGCGGGGCTGCCCCCAGGCGCTCACCCTCAAGGCGCTCATGGACCTGGGCGACGACCCGGCCACGGCGGTGGAGCTGGAGGCCCGCGTGGCGTCCTTCCGCATGGAGGACCTCTTCACCCTGGTGTACACCTCCGGCACCACCGGGGTCCCCAAGGGCGTGATGCTGGACCAGGCCAATATCGCCGCGGCCATGCGCCTCCACGACCTGCGGCTCAAGGTGGGGCCCGAGGACGTCTCGCTGTGCATGCTGCCCCTGTGCCACATCTTCGAGCGGGCCTGGACCGCGTACCTGCTGTACCGGGGCGCCGAGGTGGTGTACCTCCGGGATCCCCAGACCGTGGTGGCGGCCATCGGCGTGGTCCGCCCGACCCTGATGTGCTCGGTGCCCCGGGTCTACGAGAAGGCCTACGCCGGCATCCAGGCCCGCATGGCCAAGGCCGGGTGGCCCACCTCCGCGCTGTTCGAGTGGGCCATGGGCATCGGCCTGCGCGTGGTGCGGCTCCGCATCGAGGGGAAGGGTCCCGGGCTCTGGCTGGGGCTCCGCCACCGGGTGGCCGACCTCCTGGTGCTGCGCAAGATCCGCAACCTGTTCGGGGGCCGCTGCCGGTTCCTGCCGGTGGCCGGCGCCAGCCTCGCGGACGACGTGAACCTCTTCTTCCAGGCCGTGGGCCTCAGGCTCAAGTACGGCTACGGCCTCTCCGAGACCTGCGCCACCGTCTCCTGCTGGGAGGACGGTCCCATGCCCATCGGCACCATCGGCCGGCCCCTGGAGGGCCTGGAGGTGCGCCTGGGCGAGGAGAACGAGATCCAGGTCAAGGGGCCCACCGTGATGCGCGGCTACTACAAGCGTCCCGAGGAGACCGCCAAGGTGATGACCGAGGACGGCTTCCTGCGCACCGGTGACGCGGGCGGCATGGACGCCGAGGGCAACCTGATCTTCACGGAGCGCATCAAGGAGCTGATGAAGACCTCCAACGGCCAGTACGTCGCGCCCCAGAAGGTGGAAGGGACCCTGGCCAAGGACGCCTTCATCGAGCAGGTGGCCATCATCGCCGATTCGCGGAACTTCGTCTCGGCCCTCATCGTGCCGTATTTCGACCGCCTGGAGGAATACGCCCGGAGCGTCGGGGTGACGTACCGGAGCCCCGCGGAACTGCTCCGGGACAGCAAGGTGACCGCCTTTTTCGAAAGCCGGATCCTGGAGCTGCAGAAGGGCCTGGCGAAGTACGAGCAGGTGAAGAAGTTCACCCTGCTTTCGAGGCCCTTCTCCATGGACCTGGGCGAGCTCACGCCCACCCTCAAGCTCCGGCGCAAGTACATCGAGCAGGCCTTCCGGGCGGAGATCGAGGCGATGTACTCAGCCCTCCCGGGGCTCCCGGGGGCGCCTGAGGCCGGGAACTGAACGGAGGCCCGTGGCCTCGTCCACCGCGTCGATCCAGCCGGCCCGGGCATCCGGGAAGGCGTCGGCGTAGGGAACGTAGGGCTTGATGTCCAGGACCGGCGTGCCGTCCAGAAGGTCGACGTCCCCCAGGAGCAGGGTTCGGCCCTCCACGCCGCGCAGTTCCACGGCCGAGAGCCCGATGGCGTTGGGACGGTGGGGGGACCGGGTGGCGAACACGCCCCGCTTGACCCGGGGCCCCCGGGGGGGCTTCACGGTGGGGGCCCAGCCCTCGCTCTTGTGGAATGCGAAGATCACCCAGACGTAGGCGAACCCCTCCAGGTCGCGGAGGGTCTCCTCGGGCAGCCCCGGATCCAGTTCGAGGGTGGCCTGGCCGGCCACGCCGCCTTCGACCGTGGCCTGGTGGGGGGCGTCGATGCGCTGCCGGTGGGGCGAACGCAGCGTGCCGATGGGGTGGAAGGTGAAGGTCGTGGGGGTCATCCTGCCCAGCCTAGCAGGGAGTGCTATAGTCTCGGGGGGGCCGGATGAGAGCGGGAGCGTGGACGTTGTGCGTTCTGGCCGCCACGGCGGCGTGGGCCGCGGCGCCCCCCGCGCGCACGGTGAACGAACGGCTCGTGGAGCTCTCGGCGGTCCTGGGCTCCGGGTCGACTTCCAGCGACGCCGACCGCATCCGGGCCATCGAGGAGATCGCGGGTATGGGAACCACCAGCGGCCTGGCCTCGGGCCTGATCCTGGACCGGGCCAGCTTCCTGCTCGAGGAATCCCCCGCCGTGCGGGAAGCCGCGGCCCTGGCCGTGAAGAACGTCTGCGACCTGCGCAACCGGGCCTTCGCGCTCAGGCTCCGCCGGGTGGCCGACGCCACCCGCGAACCCGACGCCCGGGTCCGCATCGCCGCGCTGCGGAGCCTCGCGGCCTTCCAGTGCGCCGATGCCGCCGCCAGCGTCCTGGAGGCCACCGGCGAGGCCCGGGAGCCCGACGCCACGGTGCGGGAGGCGGCGAAGGAACTCGTGCGAAAGGGCCTCGCGGCGAACGCGTACTAGGAGGCTGTCCACGTATTACTCGGCCCCGCGACGGCGCCTGGAAGCCCGATTATCGAGCGCAAGACCCGCAGGAAATATGGGTCATATTTTCAAGGGGCTTGCACACGAGAAGCGGGCTTCCAGGCGCCGCCCTTCGGGTGATGGCAGCGGCCACGGCAATCCCGCGTTACGCTCGTCGAACGATTACCCGAATCGCTCTCCTCGCGTGCCTTGTCTTGCCATGGCCGGTGCCATCATCGCGGGGCCGAGGAATACGTGGACAGCCTCCTAAGGCTCCACGGGGTGCTCGCCCAGGAACCTGAAGAACGCCAGGTCCCAGGTGAGGATGTGGCTGGTGAGCCATTCGCCGAGGAACTTGCCCAGGCCCTCCGGGGGCACCAGGGACGGGTCCTGGTCGCGCAGCTCCCGGATGAACTTGACCCGCAGGAGGAGCCGTTCGTGCTCGAGGCGGTGGTCGGCGCGGGGGGGGAAGTCCGCGCGCACCATCAGGAATTCCTCGGTGACGAAGTGCTCCCGGGCGTAGTGTTCCAGGAAGGCGAGCATCTCGTCCATGCGCTGGGGGGCCAGGCCCGCCTCCAGGGCGCTGTCGAACGCGTTGATGGCGTCGAATAGGGCCTCGTGCTGGTGGTCCACCAGGGCGTGCCCGGTGGCGAACTGCCCGCCCCACTGGATTCGCATGGAACGCCCCCTTCTACTGGTGATCCGGTTGGATCATCCTCCCGGCAATGGGCCCGGATGTCTACCCTTCCACCTGGGAGGCCAGGCGGTCGGCCAGGTCCCCCGACAGCTCCAGCACGACGGCGAGCTCCTCCCGGCTGATGCCGTCCACGTGGATGCCGCAGGCCACACACACCGCCACGCCCAGGCGCGAGGCAAGCCGGGTGGCGAGGCTGCGGGCGAGGTCGTCCTCCCGGTGGCCCAGCACCGCCAGCACCGAGGTGGTCGCCCCGTCCCCCTTGGGCCTGGGCAGGCCCAGGGCCACGGCGCCGATGTGCTCCCGGTCGCCCCCGGCGAGGCTCACCGCCAGGTCCCGGCCCATGGCCACACAGGTCATCCGCAGGGCGACGCGGCCCCGGGAAGCGGTGAGCGTGATCGGCTCCATGGGTTCCTCCACGGTCCATGGTCCCGGCCGGGGACGCCGCCCGTCAAGTTCCGGGGCCGACACGGGCGGCGAAGTGTGGGACCATGGGGAGTATCCAACAGACAGGTGCCCATCGTGAGCGAATGGTTCGGCAAGCAGGTCTTCACCATCGGGATCATCGGGGGAGGGCGGGGCGGCCTCGGGCTGCTGAAGTTCTTCGGCAACAGCTCCGTGGGGAAGGTGGTCTTCGTGGTGGACCCCAACCCTTCCGCGCCGGCCATCGCGGAGGCCCGGCAGCGGGGCATCCGCGTCTTCCACGACGACGAGGAGGCCACCCGCGGCGACCTGCCCGGCTTCCTCTTCGACTCCAGCGGGGACGCCGACCTGGAGACCCGCATCCGCGCGCGGCTGCGGGGCACGACCACCATGTTCCTCACGTCCCTCACCAGCCGGATGATGGTGGAGGTCCTGGCGGAAAACGCGGCCCAGACCCGCGAGGACATCTCCCAGGTGGTTTCGACCATCAAGGACGACATCGCCTCCAGCCTGGACGCCAGCAACAGCATCGTGAGCCGCATCAATTCCATCATGTCCAACATGCAGATGCTGGCCCTGAACGCGAGCATCGAGGCCTCCAAGGCCGGGGTGCACGGCCGGGGGTTCACGGTGGTGGCCGACCACCTGGGCAAGTCGGTGGAGGCGGTGCGCAACCTCACCCAGGAAATCAACCACGTGAACCAGAACCTCACGTCGGTCTCGCACCGCAGCGACTCGGTGCTGGAGAGGCTGAAGTAGCTGCTAATATAATTCATTTCTTCATTTAGGGTGGCACGGGCGGTTACCATGGGCCCCGCCGAGGTGCCCCTTGGACCGCTTTGCCCCCACCCCTGCCGTCCGTGCGGAACGCCTCCGCGGGATGGGGTTCTGCGACCCCGCGGAGGTGGACCAGGTGGTGGAGGCCGTGGCGGCCTTCTGCGGCGCCCCGGCGCGCCTGGAGGTGCTGGAGGCGCCGGAGGCGGTGCCCGGGGAGCCCGGCCGCGGGGGGCGCTGGCTCCTGGGGCCCGGGCGCCGGGCCTGGGGCCTGTTGCGGGTGGACGGCCCCCTGGAGCCTAGGCACCGGGAGGGACTGGACCGGGCCGGGCGGCTCCTGGAGGGCATGGCGTCCCGGGCCCAGGCGCGCACGGAGCGGCGGGCCCGCTCCCGGGGCCCCGCGAGCGCCTCCTTCGTGCCCGGCCTGGTGCATGAACTGCGCAACGCGGCCTTCGGGTTCTCGGCGGTGCTGGACGCCTTCGAGGCGCGCTTCGCGGACCGGGAGGAGGCCCGCCGCTACGCCGGCGCCCTGCGCACCCAGCTGGAGCGGCTCGCGGGGTTCATCGACGAGCTCAACGCCTTCGGGGAGACGGTCCCTGCGGTCCTGGCGCCCTTGCCGCTGGCCCAGGTGCTGGGCGAGGCGGTGGCCACGTGCCAGCCCTTCGCCCGGGACCTCGGACGGGAGCTCCGGCTGGCGTGGACGGGGCCGCCGGTGCAGGTCCTGGCCGATGGCGCGGGCCTCCGCGGGGCCTTCGTGTCCCTCCTGCGCTGGGCCCTGGGGCAGGGCCCGGGCCTGCCCGTGGTCCTGGAGGCGGGGCCCGGGGCCGCGGGCCACGTGGACGGTCCCGGGGCCGGGGACCTGGACCCGGGGCGGATCTTCGAACCTTTCTACTTCCGGGGCTCCGGCATGGGGCGCCTGGCCCTTCCCGTGGCCCGCCGGGTGCTGGAGGCCCATGGCGGCGCCCTCTCCGCGGCCCCGGGTCCCGGCGGCGCGCTCCGCATCGCCTTCACCCTTCCCAGCCTCTGAGGCCCCATGTCCAAGCCGAAGATCCTCGTGGTGGACGACGAAGGCGCGGTGCGCTTCGCCCTGCGCGATTTCCTGGAGTTCCGCGGGTTCACCGTGGACGAGGCCGCCACCTGCCGGGAGGCGGAAACCCGCTACCGCAAGGACGTGTACGACGCGGTGACCCTGGACTACGCCCTTCCCGACGGCAACGCGCTGGACCTGCTGCCCCGCCTCAAGGCGATCGACGCCAGCGTGCCCATCATCCTCGTCACCGCCCAGGGCAGCATCGAACTGGCGGTGCGGGCCATCCAATTGGGGGCGGAGCAGTTCCTGGTCAAGCCCGTGGACCTGGGGGCCCTGCAGGTGGTGCTGGAGCGGGTCCTGGAGAACCAGCGCAACCGCCGCAACAAGGTGGCCACCGACACCCGCGACAAGCCCCAGCGCGCCCTGGACCTCTTCCTGGGCAGCAGCGGGGCCATCCGCAGGCTGGAGGAACAGGCGGCCCGGGCCGCGGCGGCGGAGAGTCCCATCCTCATCCAGGGCGACACGGGCACGGGCAAGAGCGAGCTGGCCCGGTGGCTGCACCGCCACAGTTCCCGGGGCCTGGAGCCCCTGCTGGAGCTCAACTGCGGGGGGTTCACGCGGGAGTTCCTGGACACCGAGCTCTTCGGGCACGAGAAGGGCGCCTTCACGGGGGCCGTGGCCGCCAAGGTGGGCCTGCTGGAGGCCGCCAACCGCGGCACGGTCTTCCTGGACGAGCTGGGCGACATGGACCTGCAGATCCAGCCCAAGCTGTTGAAGGCCCTGGAGGAGAAGCGCTTCCGGAGGCTGGGCGAGGTGCACGACCGGAAGGTGGACTTCCGGCTCATCGGCGCCACCCACCGGAACCTGGAGGCCCTGGTGCAGGAGCGGCTCTTCCGGGCCGACCTGTTCTACCGGGTCAGCGCCATCCAGATCACCGTGCCCCCCCTGTCCGAACGCGCAGAGGACATCCCGGACCTGGCCCAGAACCTCCTGGGCCGGATCACCGAGGAGTGGGGCCGCGAGCCCGTCCGGCTCAGCCGCGAGGCCCTGGGCGTGCTCCAGCGCCACGGCTGGCCCGGCAACATCCGGGAGCTGCGCAACGTCCTGGAGCGGGCCCTGCTGGGGGCCCGGACGCTCCTCATCGAGTCCGTGGACCTGGACTTCGCTTCCAGCCCCCGGGCCGGCGCCGGCGCCCTTTCCTCCCGGATGACGCTCAAGGAGATGGAGAAGGTGCTCATCCTCCAGGTGCTGAACGAGGAGGGGGGCCGGGTGGAGGTGGCGGCCCGGCGCCTGGACATTCCCAGGAGCACGCTTTACCAGAAGATCAAGGCGCTGGGCCTGTGAGGCGGGGAGGGGAAATTTTCTTCGGCGGCGCTTGCGTTTCGCTTTTTTTGCGCTACATTGATGTTCTAACAAGGAGAACCGATGTCCATCGCCCAAGCCCTCCTCCCTGAGTTTGAACATGAGATCGCCGGCGTGCGCCGGGTGCTCGAGCGGATCCCCGTGGAGCACCTGGATTACCGCCCCCACCCGAAGTCCATGACCCTCGGCGAGTTGGCCAACCATCTGGCGTCCATCCCCGGGTGGGTGGACAGCACCCTGTCCCGCACGGAACTGGATTTCGCGGCGCCGGAGACCCGGGCCCTCATGCCCAAGCCCAGCACCACCGTGGAGGGTCTGCTCGGCACCCTGGACGCCGGCAAGGAGCGGGCCTCCAAGGCCCTTGCCAAGGCCACCGACGCGGATTTCCAGGTGACCTGGAGCGGGAAGGCCGAGGGCAAGGTGCTTTTCGCCATGCCCCGCATCGCGGTCCTCCGGGGGTTCGTGCTGAACCACGCGATCCATCACCGGGCCCAGGCCACGGTCTACCTGCGCATGCTGAACGTGCCGGTGCCGTCCCTGTACGGCCCCTCGGCGGACGAAGCCTGATCCGGGAACCGGACGGGAAAACCGAAGGCCGTTCCTTCCGAACGGGCGATCAGTCGCCCCGCAGCACGTCCATGGGCTTGGCCTGCAGGGCCCGGTAGCTGCCGGCCAGGCCCACGGCGGCGGTGAGCGCCGCGGCCACCAGCACCAGGGGCAGGGCGGTGATGGGGTCGGGCGCCACGTCCAGTTGGAGAACCCGCGCGCTGTAGGCCCGGGCCAGCCACCAGGCCAGGACTCCGGCGCTCAGGGCCGCGCTGCCACCCAGGATCAGGAATTCCCAGGCCAGGCTGGCCAGGAGCGTGCCGTGGCTTGCCCCCAGGGTGCGCAGGAGGGCGAGGTCCCGCTGGCGGCCCAGGCGGCCGGCCAGGAGGCTGGCGGCCAGCACCAGCAGCGCGGAAGCGAGCATGAGGCCCGAAAGGGCCCGGGTCACCAGGCCCACCAGGTCCAGGACCTTGCCCACCCGTTCCACGATCTCGCCCACGTCGATGGTGCTGATGTTGGGAAAGCGCCGGGCCGCCTCGTTCTGCAGCGCGGCCCGGGCCGGGGCGCGGTCCACCTCCGCGGCCATGATCCACACGGCGGGGGCGCCCCGCAGAAGGGACGGGTGGACCACGATGAAGAAGTTGATCTGGAAGCTCTGCCACACCACGTGCCGCAGGCTGGTGACCCGACCGCGCACCTCCGTGCCGGCCACGTCGAAGACCAGTTCGTCCCCCACCTTCGCGCCGATCTGCCGGGCGAAGCCCTCCTCCAGGCTCACCTCGTCCCGGGGGCCGGCCCCGGGCTGGGTGTCGTCCGGCCAGAAGGCCCCCTGGGTGACGGTCTCGGATTCCCGGAGGCGGGAACGCCAGGTGAGGTTCTGCTCCCGGCGCTGCATGGAGCGGGCCTCGCCACCCCCATCCGCCACGGGATGGCCGGCGATGGCGGTGAGCCGCGCGCGCACCATGGGGGCCTCCATGGGCTCGAAGCCGCTGGCGGTGCGGGCCAGGCCGCGCATGGCGTCCACCTGGTCCCGCTGCACGTCCACGAAGAAGAGGTTGGCCCGCTTCCCGTCCCCCTTCCGGCTGGCCAGGGGCCGCACCAGGTCGTCCTTCACGAACTGCGTGGCGAGGACGAGGAAGACGGACAGCCCGATGACGGCCATGAGCAGCGAACCCAGGGCGGGCCGCGCGCCCATCTGGCCCAGGGCCAGCTTGAGGGGCAACGGGAGGGTGGCGGCGCCGCGCCGGTAGAGGAAAAGCAGCAGGCGGAAGCCGGCGAGCAGGACCCCGAAGAGAACCGCCATGCCCGCCGCGGTGGCGAACCCCACCCGAAGGGAGGGGGCGTTCAGCACGACCAGCGCACAGGCTAGGCTTCCCGCGCCCGCGCCGCAGGCCAGGGCGAGGGCCCGGCCTTCCCGGGACTCCGGCCCCTCCCGCAGGAGGAGCAGGGGACTGACCCGAGCCAGCCGCGCGAGGGTCGGCAGGGTCACCAGGACCAGCATGAGCACGGCCGCCGCCGTTTCGGCCACGGGCAGGGCGGGCGCCTGGCCCTGGCGGATGGCCTGGGGGATGAGGTCGCCCAGGAGGCCGGGCAGGATCCGCCCCGCGGCGGATCCGGCGGCCAGGCCCAGCCCCAGGGCGAGCGCCACCAGGACCGCAGCGATGAGCGCGAAGATCGCCGCGGGCGCGCCGGGCGGGGCCCCCAGGCACCGGAGGATGGCGGCGTCCCGTTCGCGGCCCTTGAGGTAGGCGGCGAGGATGGCCCAGGCCCCCAGGCAGGAGAGGAGCAGGGTGAACAGGCCCAGCTGGCGGATGAAGAGGTTGGTGTTCCGGATGGGCTGGGCCAGGGCGGTGGCCGCCTCCTCGTGGGTCTGGACCCGCAGGCCCCGGGGCAGGGTGGCCCGCAGGCGCTCGGCAGCCCGGGCCGGGGAGGTCCCGGGTTCCAGGTTCAGGAGCAGGCGCGAGGTGAAGCGGGCCCGGGGCGAAAGAAGTCCCACCCGCCGGGCGGTGGCCGCGCCCAGGTAGAGTCGCGGCCCCAGGGCGAAGGCGGACGCCTGGCGCGTGTCGTCCTGGCCGACGATGCCCTGGACGGGCACCACGCCGTCACCCAGGCGCAGCCCGCGCCGCTGCTCCAGGAGCTGCTCCCCGGCCATGCCGGGCGCGGCCGGGCGCAGGCCCCAGGCCTGGGCGAGGCCCGGATCCACCAGCACGCCCCACGGCTCCCCGCCTTCCCGGGGTGGCTCCACCGCCAGGCGGCCCGCCAGCGGGTAGCCCGCCTCGATGGTCCGCACCTCCACCAGGCGGGAGACCGTGTCCGCCGCCGGTCCCGTGGACGTCATGGTGGGAAAGTCGCTCACCAGGCTGCGTTGCCCGCCCAGGGCCCCGGCCCGCTGCAGGGCCTCCCCGGGCATGGCGCCCCGGGCGGTGACCACCAGGTCCGCGCCCAGCATGGACCTGGATTCCGAGGCGATGCCCCGCAGCACCCGGTCCGAGAACCCGTACGTCGCGAAGAAGGCCGCGAAGCCCGCGGCGATGCAGAGGGCGATGAGCAGGAGCCGGCCCTTCTGGTTGCGCAGCTCCCGCAGGGCGCTGCGCAGCACGAACCCGGTCAAGGCCGCACCGCCGGGTCCGCCATGCGGCCCCGTTCGAGGATCAGCCGGGTGGCCAGCCGTTCCGCGAGGTGCGGATCGTGGGTCACCATCACCAGGGTGGTGCCCAGGTCCCGGTGCAGGTCCATGATCAGGTCGAACACGTGGCCGGCGTTGCGGGGGTCCAGGGAGCCCGTGGGCTCGTCGCAGAGCAGGATGGGGGGGCGGGCCACCATGGCGCGGGCGATGGCCACCCGCTGGCACTCGCCGCCGCTGAGCTGGCCGGGCAGGTGGCCCATGCGCTCGGCCAGGCCCACCCGGTCCAGGGCCTCCCGGGCCCGGGCCTGGGGATAGGCCAGACCTGCGATCTCGGCGCCGATGCAGACGTTCTGCAGGGCCGAGAAGTGGGGCAGGAGGTGAAAGGCCTGGAAGACGAAGCCCAGGTTCCGGGCCCGGAAGGCCGACAGCTCCCGTTCGCCCAGGTGGTCGATGCGCCTTCCCGCCACCCGCACCTCCCCGGAGGTGGGCCGCTCCAGGCCCGCAAGGATGGCCAGCAGGGTGCTCTTCCCGCTGCCGCTGGGGCCCTGGACCGCCAGGGAGCCGCCCGCGGGAAGCTGGAAGTGGAGGTCCTCCAGGACGGTGAGCCGTTCGCCGCCGGGGGCCGTGAAGGTCTTGGTGAGGCCGGAGAGCTCGATCATCGGTCAAGATTAACCGGTACAATGGCCCCCATGCGCTGCTTCCCGCACCTGGCCGCCCTGGCCGCCCTGGCGGCCCCCATCCATGCCCAGCCGACGCTGGTCTTCCTGGGGGACAGCCTCACGGCGGGCCTGGGCCTGGACCGGTCCCAGGCCTTCCCGAGCCTGATCGAGGCCCGCCTGCGCAAGGCCGGCCTGGACTGGAAGGTGGTGAACGCAGGGGTGAGCGGGGACACCTCCGCCGGCGCCCGGGCCCGCCTGGACTGGATCTACCGGAGCAAGGTGGACCTCCTGTTCGTGTGCATCGGCTCCAACGACGGCCTGCGCGGCCTGCCCCCCGCGGAGATGGAGCGCAACCTCCGGGCCATCCTGGACCGGGCCCGGGCGGAGGGCACCCGCGTGGTGCTGGCCGGGGCCATGGTGCCCGACAACTACGGCCGCGCCTACCAGCGGGCCTTCGCGGACATCTTCCCGCGCCTGGCCAAGGCCTACCGGGTGCCCTTCCTTCCCTTCCTGCTGGAAGGCGTGGCCCTGCGGCCCGAACTCAACCAGGACGACGGCATCCACCCCAACCCCGCCGGGGCTCGGAAGGTGGCCGACAACGTGTGGAAGGTGCTGGAGCCGAGCCTCAGGGCCGCGCCCCGAGCTTCGAGGTAAGGTCCAGGAAGGCCGCCAGGGCCTTCTGCACGTCCGCGGCGGTCCTGGGGTCCTGGGGAACGCCGTCGGCGTCCAGGTTCCGGTCCGCCAGGGGCACGGTGATCCCCGCGGGCAGGGCCATGGCGCCCAGGTTGGCCAGCGTCGCCCGCCACTGCATCTGGGCCCGGGCGCCCCCGAAGGCGCCGGGGGAGGCCGACGCCAGCAGCACCGGCAGCCCCCTGAAGGGCGTGGGGGTCATGGTGGAGGCCCAGTCCACGGCGTTCTTGAGGTGGGCGGGGATGCCGGCGTTGTATTCCGGCGAGACGATGACGAGCCCCTGGGCGTCGGCGATCAGGGCGTGCAGGGCCACGGCCTCGGGGGGCGGCGGGGCGTCGGCGTCGTAGAGGGGGATGCGGAGCTCGTGCCCCGAGGCGATGCGCACCTTGGGGCCCAGGGCCATGATGCTGCGGGCCAGGTGGCCCAGGAGTTTGAGGTTGAGGGATTCCTTCCGGAGACTTCCGCCCATGATCGCGATCTTCACGGCCACCTCCCGGGTACACCAGAGAGTGTGACTAGAATCGGCCCGCCATGGAATGGGCGTACCCGGTGAGTTCCACGTAGGCGTCCCCGGCCTCCACGCCCCGGGCGTCCAGCACCCGGCAGGCCCCTTCCCAGTAGGTGATCCGCGTGCCCTGGCGGGTGCGGAGCTCCTGGGCGGGCACCAGCGGCGCCAGGGTCCAGGTCTCGCCGAAGGCCTCCAGGCGCAGGGGGAGGGGGTAGGTGGCGCCGGAGGCGGGGCTACGCCAGGCGCCGCCCAGGAGGCGGAAGCTCCGGGTGGCGCGCCGGAGCCGGCCCGAGGCGTCCACCTCCGAGACCAGGGACCAGGGATCCTGGGAACCGTCGTCCCGGCGCAGCCGGTACATCATGAGGCTGCGGCCGTCCCGCAGCTGGATCCCGGCCCAGTCCCAGCCCACCTGGCCCCGGGAGAGCTGGCTGGAGCTGAACTCGTGGTCCATCCAGGAGGTGCCGTGGAGCGTCTCGGAAACGGGGCCCTTGAGGCTCCCCCGGGTCGCCAGGCGCGGGAAGGTGACGTAGTGGCTGGCGGCGGCGGGATCGTCGCCCTTGCGCACGACGCCGTCCTCGCCGAACACCACCGGGGGCCCCGGCGCCTCCAGGTCCAGGGCCAGGTCCGCGTCCCCCACGGTGAAGGCCAGGCGGATGGTGCCGCCCTCCATGCGGGCCGTCCACGAGGCGTTGCGCAGGTCCAGGCGGCCCTCGGCGGCGGAGGCCGGGATGCCCTCGCGGTTCAGGCGCTCGTCGAAGCGGAAGGCGCCCCTGGACACGTCGGTGAGGGCGGCGTGGGCCAGGTGGATCTGGTCGGTGCGCCAGGCCCCGCTGCCCCGCCAGGCCCCCGCGGGCAGGGCCTCCCGGAAGAACGTGAGCTGGTAGCCGTAGCGCCTGGCGCCGTCGGCGCTCCACAGGTTGCCCGTGAAGTACCACCACTCCGTGGCGAAGGCCGGATGGGAACCGTGGTCCCGGGGGAACCGGAAGACGCGGCCGGGGAGGGCCGGCTGGAAAGGCTGCGCGGCGAGGAGGGCGGAAAGGACCAGGGCGGCCAGCTTCACGAGGCGCCCTCCTCGGCCTGGCGGTCCGCGGGGAGCCGCGCCGCCCAGCGCGCCACGGGCAGCTGCGCCGCCGCCGCGAAGAGCAGGCACAGGCCCATGAGCCCGCCCAGGAAGGCCCACGGCAGGTGGTAGGCCAGGGTCCACCCGAACGCCTGGGGGTTGAGCACCTGCACCAGGATCCGCGACAGGAGGAGCCCCAGCCCCAGGCCGCCCAGGCACCCCGCCAGGGCCACGCCGCAGCCCTCCCCCAGCAGCACCGCCGCGACGGCGGCGTCGCCGGCCCCCAGGGCCCGCAGGGTCCAGATGTCGCCCCGGCGCGCCAGGGCGAGGCCGGCCAGGGATTGCAGGAGACCCGCCAGGGCCACCGCGAGCCCGATGACCTCCAGGGCATAGGTGATGGCGAAGGTCTGGTGGAAGATGCGCTCCACCTGGGTCCGCAGGGCGGCGTTGGAACGCACCAGGAGGCCCGGGTGGGCCGCGGCCAGGCGCCGCGCCGCCTCCTCCGCGCCCGCCCCGGGTCGCAGGTACAGCGCCAGGCTCGCGGCCCGGTCATCCCCCACCCAGGCCAGGAAGACGGGGCGGTCCAGGATGAGGCTTCCGCGCTCGTTGCCGTAGTCCCCGTAGATGCCCCGCAGCGTGGCGACGCGTCCGGGGGCCAGCTGCAGCACGTCGCCCACACGCGCCCCGAAGCGCCGGGAGAAGGTCTCGCTGGCCACGGCCCCGGGATCGCCCAGGCCGTCGCGGTGGATGCGGGAGAGCACGGCCGCGCTGGGGCCGCCGTGGATCATGGGCAGGCGCCCCCGCGTGCCCAGCACCTGGAAGTCGCCGGTGGCGAGGGTGGTGATCTGGCCGCGGAAGGTGAAGGGCACGGCCTGGTAGCGGTCCATGGCCGCCACGTCCGGGTCGGCCTGGAGGGCCTCGGCCTCGGCCGGGGGGATGCGGTGGCGGGATCCCGCGCCGCCGGAGCCCAGGGGCGCCACGTAGAGGTCCGCCCGGAGGCTGTCGCCGACCCAGCCTTCCACGGTGGCCTCGAAGCTGCGCACCATCACCCCCATGCCCACGGTCATGCCCACCGCCACTGCGAGGGCGGCCGCCGCGAACCCGTGGCGCCCGGTGGGATGGGCCAGGGGCCGCAGAGCCAGCCTCAGGCCCCAGGCGCGCGCGCCGCGCCCCGGAAGGGCGATGAGCGGCAGGAGGGCCAGGGTCGCGAGGCTGCCGCCGAAAAGCACCAGGGCCGAACCCAGGTAGGCGTGCCAGAGGGTGCCCTGGGCCAGGCGCGGCAGGAAGGCGGCGGCAAGCCCGGCTCCCAGGATCAGCAGGCCCGAAAGGGACAGGGCCTTCCAGCGCATGGGGCGCGCCGCGGCGCCCCGCGCCAGGAGCTGCACCGGCGGCGTGGCCGCGGCGCGCCGGGCCGGGACCCACGCCGCCAGGAGGCAGGTGAGGATCCCCAGGACGAAGGCGGCCGCCGCCTCCTGGGCGCCCAGGGCCGCATGGCGGGCGGAAGCCGACCCGTACAGCGCCTCCATGGTGCGGGCCACGAAACGCACCGCCCCCTGGGCCCCGGCCCAGCCCAGGCCGATGCCCAGGAGGCTGCCGAGGCCGCCCAGGATGGCCGCCTCCGCCAGGACGAACCCCAGGATGCGTCCCCGGGGGCAGCCCAGGGCCTGCAGGAGGGCCCAGGTCTCCCGCCGGCGGTTGACCGCGGCGTCGAAGGCCTGGAAGAGCAGGTAGGCTCCCACCGCCAGGGCGATGAGGGAGAGCACCGTGAGGTTCATGCGGAAGGCTCCGCTCATGGCCCGGGCGCTGCTGGCGCGCTGTTCGGCGGCCTCCAGCGTCCACCCCGGGGGCAGGGCCGCGGCGATGCGGGCGGCGGTGGCGGTCCTCCCGGGGAGGAACCCCAGGTCCAGGCGGTCCAGCTGCCCCGGCCTGCGCAGGAGGACCTGGGCGGCGGGCAGGTCCATCACCAGGAGGTTGCGCTGCACCGGAGGGCGCTCGGGCACCTCGGGAATCCGGCCCGCCACGCGAAGCGTCGCGGGGCGACCGTCCACGAACCCCGCCAGTTCCGGCCCCGCCTCCAGGGCCCTGGACGCCAGCACGGATCCGGGATCCAGGAGGCCCTCCTCCAGGCGCCCTCCGCCGCCGCCCAGGCCCACCAGGTCCGTGGCCAGGATCTGGAAGGTCTCCGGTCCCCGGGGGCCGGTGAGGCAGAAGCTCCCCTCCAGCACTGGGCGGATCCACACGGCGTCCCGCAGGGGCTCCAGCGCGCGGAGCCCGGCCTCGGGCAGGGGCCCGAAGGGGGCCTTCACCGTGTATTCCGCGCCGGTGCCCACGCCCTGGGCGAACCCCTCGAAGCTGGCCACCGCGGCGCGGTTGGCGAGGCGGATGGCCAGGAACACCGACACGCCCAGGGACACGGCCAGCACGGCCAGGAAGGCCCGGCCCGCCTCCAGGCGCAGGGGGCGCCACACGAGGCGGGCGTGGAGGCCCGTCACGTCGCGGGGTCCAGGATGCGGCCGTCCTTCATGCGCACCACCCGGTGGCACATGGAAGCCGCGGCGTCCGAGTGCGTCACCATGACCAGGGCCGCGCCCTCCCGCTCCGTGAGGGCGGCCAGCAGGTCCAGGACGCGCTCCCCGGTGCCGCTGTCCAGGTTGCCGGTGGGCTCGTCGGCCAGCAGGAGCGCGGGCCTGGCGGCCAGGGCGCGGGCCACGGCCACCCGCTGCATCTCCCCGCCCGACATCTCCCGGGGCCAGGCCGAGGCCCGGTCCCCCAGTCCCACGGCCTCCATGAGGCTTGCCACCCGGTCCTCCACTGCGGGCCGGGCCCATCCCAGGAGCTGGAGGGGCAGTTCCACGTTCTCCCGCGCCGTGAGGGTGGGCACCAGGTGGAAGAACTGGAAGACCGTGCCCAGGGATTCCCGGCGGAGCCTCGCCAGCCGCGCCGGGGAGGCCGCGGCCAGGTCCTCGCCCCGGAAGAGGGTGCGCCCCTCGTCGGGGCGGTCCAGGCCGCCCAGGAGGTTCAGGAGGGTGGTCTTTCCGCAGCCGGAAGGGCCCAGGAGCGCCACGCGCTCCCCCTGCTCCACGGCCAGGTCCAGGTCCTTCAGGACCCAGCGCGCGTCGTAGCGCTTGCCGACCCCGCGGGCCTCCAGGAGCATGCTAGGAGGCGGCTTTGTAGGTGATGGTGTAGACCACGGGCCGGGGCAGCTTGGCGCTGGTCACCGTGACCGTAAGGGTCATCGTCCGGCTGGCGGGATCCAGGTGGAAGACGTTGGTGCGCTCCCCGTCCTCGGCCTTGTAGCGCTGCACCAGGTCGTCCTTGTCGGCGGCGGCGGAAATGAGGAACTTGTCGCCGTCCTCGCGCTTCCAGGGCACCGCGGCGCCGTTGGCCGGCATGTGCTGGGGGGCCCGCAGGTCGTAGGTGATGACGTATTCGCCCGGGGTGCGCTCGAGGCGGATGGCCTGGTAGACCGGGTTGGTCTTGCGGAGCCGGGACCGGGCGATGGGCCGGGTCACGAAGTTCATGGGGGCCGTGGCGGCCTCGATGATCGCCGGTACGTCCGGGGCGCCGGCCAGGGTCCAGTGGCCCAGGGGGGCCTGGGCCGCCAGGGGGAGGGCGAGGAGGAAAGGCAGGGCTTTCACGGGGGGGCCTCCGGGTGGTCAGGTTTCCACCATACACGCCTTGCGTGGGTGAGGATAATGGGTTCGCGGAGGTCCCATGGCGATCTCATTCAATCTCAACGGGAAGAAGGTCTCCGTGGACGCCGCCGGGTCCCGGATGCTGGCCTACGTGATCCGCGGCGACCTGGGCCTCACGGGGACCAAGGTGGGCTGCGGGGCCGGCATCTGCGGCGCGTGCACGGTGCTGGTGGACGGCGAGGCCGTGCGGTCCTGCTCCACGCCCCTGGAGGCCGTGGCCGGCAGGGAGGTGCTCACCATCGAGGGGCTGGCCTCCGGCGCGCTCCATCCCTTGCAGGAGGCCTTCCTGGCCCATACCGCCTTCCAGTGCGGCTTCTGCACCCCCGGCATGATCCTCAACGCCTGCGCCCTGCTGCGCAAGAACCCGAAGCCGACCCGGGAGCAGATCGCCCAGGCCATGGAGGGCAACCTCTGCCGCTGCGGGACCCACGCCCGGATCCTGGACGCCGTCCAGCAGGCCGCCGCGGGAGGTGGGAAATGAAGCGCCGGGACTTCCTCAGGACCGCCGGGGCGGCGGGGATCTTCATCTCCTTCCCGGTGTTCGGGCAGGAGCCGGAGCGGGTGCCGGCCAAGCTTCCCGGCTACCCCGCCGACTTCAACGCCTACCTCCGCATCGGCCCCGATGGGCGCGTGGGCTGCTTCGTGGGCAAGGTGGAGATGGGGCAGGGCACCATGACCAGCCTGGCCCAGCTGGCCGCCGAGGAGCTCGACGTGCCCCTGGACCGCGTGGACATGACCCTGGGCGACACGGACCTCTGCCCCTGGGACATCGGCACCTTCGGGTCCCTGAGCATCTGGCAGTTCGGGCCCGTGCTCCGCGCCGCGGCGGCCGAGGCCCGGGCCGTCCTGGTGCAGCTGGCCTCGGAGCGCCTGGGCGAGCCCCCGCAGCGCCTCCGGGTGGATGAGGGGGTGGTGTCCGTGGCGGGCGACCACTCCCGCCGCGTCACCTACGGCCAGCTGGCCGGCGGCGGGCGGATCGAGCGCCACGTGCGCGGGGTCCAGGTGAAGGCCGCTTCCGACTTCAAGGTCGTGGGCAAGGACGCCAGGCGCCTCGACGGGCTGCGCAAGGTCACCGGCGCGGCCACGTACGCCGCGGACTTCATCCTGCCGGGCATGCTCCACGCCTGCGTGCTCCGGCCCCCGGCCCACGGGGCCCGGCTGGCCTCGGTGGACACGTCGGCCGCCGAGCGGCTCCCCGGCGTGCGGGTGGTGCGGGACGGGGACCTGGTGGCGGTGCTGCACGCCCGGCCCGACCTGGCCCGGGAGGCCCTTGGGCACGTGAAGGCCACCTTCCTCCCATCGCCCTCCACCCTGGACAACGCCACCCTCTACGAGCACCTTTCCAAGGCCGCGCCCCCGCCCAAGACCGTCGCGGCCAAGGGCTCCCTGGAAGCCGGCGAGGCCGCCGGGTCCCGGACGCTCGAGGCCGTCTACCGCCACGCCTACGGCGCCCACGCGGCCATCGAGCCCCACGCCGCCGTGGCCAGCTGGGAAGGGGGGCGCGTGACGGTGCGGGCCTCCACCCAGGCCCCCTTCATCGTCAAGTCGCAGGTGGCCCAGGCCCTGGGCGTGCCGGCCAAGGACGTGCACATCGCCGCCCCCTTCGTGGGTGGTGGCTTCGGCGGCAAGACCGAGGGCCCCCAGGCCGTGGAGGCCGCGCGCCTGGCCCGGGCCGTGGGCTGCCCCGTGATGGTGGCCTGGGACCGCCGGGAGGAATTCCACCTGGACACCTTCCGCCCCGCCGCGGTGGTGACGGTGCGCTCCGGCCTGGACAAGGCCGGACGCATCCCCTTCTGGGACCACCTGGTCATCGGCGCCGGCGACGGGGAGTCCCCCACCTTCTACGACATCCCCCACCAGCGCATCCGCGCCGCCGGAAGCTGGTACGGGACCAACCCCGCGGGCATGCACCCCTTCGCGGTCGGCGCCTGGCGCGCGCCCGCCTCCAACACCAACGTCTTCGCCCGGGAGTCCCACATGGATGCCCTGGCCGCCCTGGCCAAGGCCGATCCGTTGGCGTTCCGCCTCGCGCACATCCGGGACCCGCGCCTGGCGGCCGCCCTCGGGGAGGCGGCGAAGGCCTTCGGCTGGAAGCCGGCCCCCGCCCCCAGCGGCCGGGGCTTCGGCGTGGCCTGCGCCATCCACCGCAACACCGTGGTGGCGGCCATGGCCGAGGTGGCCGTGGACCGCGGGACCGGAGCCGTGACCGTCAAGCGCGTCACCGTGGCCCAGGACATGGGCGTGGTGGTCAACCCCACCGGGGCGCGCCAGCAGGTGGAGGGCTGCGTGACCATGGGCCTGGGCTACGCCCTGCACGAGGAGGTGCGCTTCCGCAACGGCGAGGTGCTGGACGTGAACCTGGACACCTACCACATCCCGCGGTTCTCCGACGTGCCGCCCGTGGAGACGATCCTGATCCCCAACCCCAGGCTGGTGGCCCAGGGCGGCGGCGAGCCCGCCATCATCGTCATGGGCGCCCTCATCGCAAACGCCATCCACGACGCCGTGGGCGTGCGCCTGAGGGAGCTGCCCATGACGCCGGAGCGGGTGCGGAAGGCGCTAGAATAAGTCATGCGAACCTATCTGATCCATTGCGCGGCCTTCGGACTGACGGCGGTCCTTTCCGCCCAGGGGGCCCCGAAGCCCCCGGCCGCGCCTCCCACCCTGGAGGAGACCCGCGGGGCCATGGGCATCCCCTCGGCCGGGGACCTGCGCGGCCAGAAGGACACCGTGGGCTTCGCGTCCCGGGCCGACCAGATGGCCCGGGTCTGGGACCTGTCGGCGGCGCCGCCCGCGCCCGAAAGGCTGGGTCCCAGGCCCGCGCCCGGGGTGGCGGGGGTCATCTGCCCGCACGACGACTATCTGTATGCGGGACGCATCTACCGGGAGCTCCTGCCCCTGGTGAAGGCTCGCACGGTGGTGCTGGTGGGCGTCTTCCACGGGTACCGGCGGTACGGCGCCCGGGACGTGATGGCCTTCGACCCCTACCGCGCCTGGCGTTCCCCCGACGGGGAGATCCGGGTGTCGGCCCTGCGGGACGAGGTGCTGGCGGGGTTGCCGCCGGGCGACGCCGTCCGCGACGCCGCCTGGGCCGACAGCGAGCATTCCCTGGAGGCCATCGCCTACTGGCTCAAGCACCAGGACCCCGCCGTGGAGATCCTTCCCGTCATTCTTCCCTCGGCCTCCTTCGAGCGCCTCCAGGCCATGGCCGGGCGCTTCGGCTCGGCCCTGGCGGCGGCCATGGGCCGGCGGGGCTGGACCCTGGGCCGGGACGTGGCCGTGGTCATCTCCTCGGACGGCGTCCACTACGGCGCCGACTTCCGCTACACCCCCTACGGCGAGGGCGGCGTCGTCCCCTTCCAGAAGGCCATGGACCGCGACCGCCAACTCCTGCGGGGCCCCCTGGCGGGCCCCGTGAACGCAGCCAAGGCGCGGGACGTCTTCGAGGCGATGGTGGACCCGGCCCGGCCCGACACCTACCGCATGCCCTGGTGCGGGCGCTTCTCGGTCCCCTTCGGCCTGATGGCCCTGGAGGCCGCCTCCCGCGCCCTGGGCCTGGCGGCCCCGACGGGCATGCCCATCGCCTTCGGCGCCTCCGTGGACGTGCCCGAACTGCCCGTGAAGGCCCTGGGCATGGGAGCGACGGCCCCCGCCAACCTCTACCACTTCGTCAGCTATCCGGCCGTGGCCTACGTGAACGACTGACCCGCGTCCGCGCACAGGGGCCCTTCAAAGCGCCGCCAGGGTCGCCTCCATCGCCCGGCGAAGCGCCGCGGGCGGTTCGGCCGGGAAGGGGTGGGTGGAGCCGAAGGTGTGGTCGCCGCCCTCCACCACCACCAGGCGCGCCCCGGCCTTCTCCAGGCGCCGGGCGTGGGCCAGGGGCACGGCGGGATCGGCGCTGCCGTGGATGGCGGTGGCCCTGCCGCCCCCGGCCACGAAGCGCGCCAGGGCGGCCTCCACGTCCAGGTCCTTCCGGTGGGCCTCCCAGTCCTCCAGGAGGGCCGCGCCCAGGCGCATGGCCTGCCCGGTGCGGGCGTTGCGCGCCTCCACGAAGCCGTTCCGGCGCCAGGCCTCCTCCTGGCCCCGGAAGCCGTGGAGGTCCTCCAGGCCGGCCAGGGAGGCCCAGGTGACCACGCTGGAGACGCCCTCGGAGGCCAGCAGGGCGATGGCGCCGCCCCGGCTGTGGCCCAGGAGCGACACGCGCCCGGCGCCGGGGAGGGCCTTGGCGGCCCGGACCACCGCGCGCAGCTCCTCCACCTCCCGGGTGAAGGTGTTGGCCTGGAAGCGCTCCAGTTCGGTGAAGGCCTGCGGGTCCGCGCCGATGCCGTTGTGGCTGAAGTTGAACCTGAGGCAGGACACGCCGGCCTCCGCGCAGCGCCCGGCCACCCAGGGCCAGCACCCCCAGTCCATGAAACCCTTGAAGCCATGCACGAGCACCACCACGTGGCCGGGGGCCGCGGCGGGGGTGAGCGCGGCCGCCAGGGGAAAATCAACACCTGGAAGCGTCAGTGTTTCCATTTTCATGGGATTCCCCTTGATCCGGTTGACCCTGGGGCGGACCTGCCCCATGCTCAGATCATCGCACCCGCAGGCCCGCCATGTCCCACCCGACCCGCAAGGACGACCCCATCCCCGGCAGCCGGACCCATCGGAACCTTTGGGCGGCGGGGGGCATTCCTTGGGGGATCCCCTGGCCGGCAACTGCGATTCCTTGCACACGGATCCTCCGAGAGGTGAACCCCATGAAGACCCTGACGTCCCTGGCCGCGCTCCTGCTCCTCGCGGGCTGCGCGACGGTCTCCACGCCGAAGTACGAGCCCGCGCAGGCGCCCGCGTCCGGACCGGTGGCCGCGGTGCCCCCGGCGGGCAAGGTGCTGCGCCGGAAGATCGCCGTGGCGCGCTTCACCAACGAGACCCGGTACGGGAAATCCCTCCTGGTGGACCAGAACGACGATCCCCTGGGCAAGCAGGCTTCGGACATGGTGACCAACCGGCTCATCGCCTCGGGCCAGTTCCTGGTCTTCGAGCGCCCCGACCTGCAGAAGGTCCGCAAGGAGCAGCACCTTTCCGGCCAGGAGAACCTGGTGGGCGTGGACACCCTCCTGGTGGGGGCCGTCACGGAGTTCGGGCGCAGCGACTCGGGCAAGGTGGGCTTCCTCAGCGCCACCCGGAACCAGGTGGCCCGGGCCAAGGTGGAGGCCCGGCTCCTGGACGTGCGCACCGGCCAGGCCTTCTTCACCGCCACGGGCACCGGGGAGGCCAACACCGAGACCGGCAGCATCGCCGGCTACGGAAGCCGGGCCGACTACGACGCCACGCTCAACGACCGCGCCATCGGCGCGGCGGTGTCGGACCTGATGAACACCCTCGTGCGGACCCTCGGGGAGCGCCCCTGGACCAGCGACATCCTGAAGGTGGAAGGCACCCGCGCCTTCGTCTCGGGCGGCGAGCGCCAGGGGCTCAAGGTGGGCGACGCGCTGTCCGTCATGCTGCAGGGACCCAAGGTCAAGAGCCAGCAGACCGGGTTCGAGATCACCCTGCCCGGCACCCGGGTGGCGGGCCTGAAGGTGGTGTCCCTGTTCGGGGATTCCGAGGCCAACGAGGGCGCCGTCTGCGACGTGGTGGACGGGTCCATCCCGGCCTCCGGCACCCTGTACGTCACCGACGCCAAGGAGACCCGCAAATGAGAATCGCCGTCCTGGCCCTGCCCCTGCTTCTCCTGGCCTGCGCCGACCCGGTCACCGTCACCCGCGCCGTGGACGACCGCCCCACGATCCTCGTGCAGGGCGCCCCCAAGGGGGCCGTCCTCTTCGTGGACGGCAAGCCCGTGGGCAGCGCCTCCGCCTATGCCGGCGATCCCGGCGTGCTCCGGGTGGAACCCGGCACCCATGTTTTCGAGGTCCGGCTCGGGGAGACGCTGCTGATGTCCCGGAAGGTGTTCCTGGGCGGCGGAGAGCAGCGGACCCTGGACGTCCGATGAGGGCATGGGCGTCCCTGGCCCTGGCGTTCGCGCTGGGGTGCGCCGCCCCCGCCACCCGCCCCGGCTTCGACTGGGGCGGCTACGAGGAGAGCCTCCACCGCCTCGTGCGCAATCCCGGCGGCCTGGAGGCCTACGGGGCCTCCCTGCGCAAGACGATCGAACGCAATCCCGACGGGACCCGCGTGCCCCCGGGCCTCTACGCGGAGTACGGCTACGTGCTCCTCCTTTCGGGCCGGAAGGCCGAGGCCGCCGAGTTCTTCACCAAGGAGAAGACCCGGTGGCCGGAAGCCACCGTGATCATGGACCGCATGCTCCGCGCATGCGCGCCGCCCCCGGCCGAACCCGCGAAGGATCCGTCATGAGGCGCCTGGCCCTGGTCCCGCCCCTCCTGGCCCTCCTCGCCGGATGCGTTCCGCCCGCCGCCGCCCCCGTCAAGGACTACGCGAAGCTCCGCGCGGAGGATCCCGCCTCCATCCTCGTGGTGCCCGTGGTCAACCGCAGCGTGGACGTGACGGCGGCCGACCTTTTCCTTTCGACCCTCACGGTGCCCCTGGCCAACCGCGGCTACTACGTGTTCCCGGTCTACCTGGTCAAGCGGCTCATGGAGGACGACGGCCTGGGGGACGCGGGCATGGTCCACCAGGCGGATCCCCGCAGGCTGGGCGAGCTCTTCGGGGCCGACGCCATCCTCTACGTCACCATCAACCGGTGGGACGCGAAGTACGCGGTGCTCGCCACCAGCGTCGAGGTGGAATTCGATTACGTGCTGAAAAGCGGCAGGACCGGGGAGGAACTCTGGAAGGCCCACCAGGCTTGGACCTACGTCCCCAGTTCCAATTCCACCGGCAACGCCCTGGCGGACCTGGTCTCCATGGCCGTCACCGCCTCCATCGCCAAGGCCGCGCCCGATTTCATGCCCCTGGCCCGCAGCGCCAACCACAAGGCCTTCGACCCGCCCCACCAGGGGCTGCCCGCGGGGCCCCATTCCCCGCAGCACGGCACGGACAAGGGGGAATACTAGATGAGTCTTTTCAATCTGGCCAAGACCGCGGGATTCCTCGCCATGCCCGCGGGACTGGTGTGGGTGGCCATCCTGGGCCTGGCGTTCCTCCTGGTGCGGCGCCGGCAGTGGTACCCAGGCGTCGTCGCCCTGGGGATCTGGCTCGCCTACGGCCTCGCCGGCAATTTCTACGTGGGGACCGCGCTCATGGCGGGGCTGGAGCGCACCGTGCCCGCCCCGGAGGCCGGGAGCCGGGAACCCTTTGACGCCGTCTTCGTCCTGGGCGGCGGCACCGAACTGGATCCTTCGGGCCGGCCCATCCTGGGCGAAGCGGGGGACCGTGTCCTCGCCGCCGCCCGCCTCTGGCACGCGGGCCAGGCCCGGGTGCTCGTGGCCAGCGGCGCGGGCCTGGACGTGGTGACCGGGGCCCGCGACCTGGGGGAGGAGACCCGCGCCATCTGGCTCGCCCTGGGCATACCCGACAGCGCCATCGTGCGGGTGCCGGAGCCCTGCATGAACACGCGCCAGGAGATCGCCGCCTACCGCAGGCTCCAGGACGCCAGGCACTGGCAGCGGCTGGCCCTGGTCACCTCCGCCAGCCACCTGCCCAGGGCCCTTCGCCTGGCGGAAAAGGCGGGCCTGGCGTTCACCCCGGTGGGGGCCGAATGGCACGGCCGGCGGCGCCCCTTCCAGATCCAGCGGCTGGTGCCGTCGGGGGAGGGGTTCCGCCTGGTGGCGAACGCGTGCTGGGAATACCTGGGCCTGCGGCTGGCCTGAGGCTCACGCCAGGACGGCCACCGTCCCCGGACCCTGCAGCACCTGCCCCGGCTCCACGCAGACCTCGGCCACCGTGCCCGCCCGGGGCGCGGTGATCTCGAACTGCATCTTCATGGACTCCAGCACGAACATCAGCTGGCCCTGCTCCACCGCCTCGCCCTTGGCCACGAGGCATTCCAGGATCCTCCCGGCCATGGGGGCCGCCACCTCGCCCCCGTCCGCGGCCCGCTCGGGGCCGGGGGCCAGGTCGGCGCAGGGGTCCTCCAGGCGCAGGGTTTCGCCGAACACGGCCACCGCCATGGCGGCCCCCCCCAGGCGGCAGGCGCGCAGGGGCAGGGCGGGATCGGCCTCGCCCGCCGCGGCCAGGGCCCGGGCCAGGCCGGGACCCCGCTCCCCGGGGCGGGCGGGGGCGTCCAGCAGCCGGCGCAGGATGGGCCCGCGCAGGGTGAACAGGTCCGGGCCGCCCTCCAGGTGGAAGATGTCCTTCTCCAGGGCGCTGCCCGTGCGGAGTTCCGGGTTGCCGGCCTGGGCCTTGAACCGCCCGGCGGGGCCAGGGCCGGGGGCACCGGCGCCGCGGAAGGCCATGGCCAGGGCCTCCCGGAAGGCCGGGGAACGGAAGAACGCGAGCCAGGGCGCGGGCATGAGGGGGGCGTTGAGGCGCTCCAGGTTCCCCTGGATCCAGTCCGTGGCCTCCCGGCCGGCGAGGTAGTCCTCGGAGCGGGCCACGGCCTGCAGGAAGGGGAGGTTGGTGGTGCAGCCCAGGACGGTGAAGTCCTCCAGGGCCTCCGCCAGGCGCGCCACCGCGGCGGCCCGGTCCGGGCCCCACACCACGAGCTTGGCGATCATGGAATCGAACCCCGCGTTGACGAACCCGCCCTGGGCCACGCCGGAATCCACGCGGACGCCGGGGCCCGCGGGTTCCACGTAGACCTTCAGGGGGCCGGGGGTGGGCAGGAACCCGTTGCGGGGGTCCTCCGCCAGCACCCGGGCCTCCAGGGCCACGCCCCGGGGCTCGGGCAGGGCGAAGACGGCGGGGTCGCCCAGGGACGCGGGCCAGGCGCCCTCGGCCAGATCCAGCTGCGCCAGGACCAGGTCCACCCCGTAGGCCAGCTCGGTCACGGGGTGCTCCACCTGGAGCCGGGTGTTCATCTCGAGGAAATGGAAGGCGCCCTCCCCGTCCAGCAGGAACTCCACGGTGCCCGCGCCCCGGTAGGCGGTGCGGCGCACCAGGGCCAGGGCGGCCCGGCCAAGGGCCTCCCGCAGCGCGGGGTCCGCCGCGGGGCTGGGGGCCTCCTCCAGCACCTTCTGGTGGCGGCGCTGCAGGGAGCATTCGCGCTCCCCCAGGAAGACGCCGCCGCCATGGCCGTCCCCGAACACCTGGGCCTCCAGGTGCCGGGGGGACCGCAGGAGGCGTTCCACGAACACGGTGCCGTCCCCGAAGCTGGCCAGGGCCTCCCGGGAGGCCCGTTCGACGGCGTCGGGGAGGTCCGCGGCGGCCTCCACCACCCGCATGCCGCGCCCGCCGCCGCCGCCGCTGGCCTTGACGAGGTAGGGGGGGAGGATGCCCCGCCCGGCCAGGGCCTCCGGCCACGCCGGGGCGGGCAGGGCCGCCAGCTCCTGCGAAAGGAGGGCCTCCAGCACCGGGACCCCGCAGGCCCTGGCCACGGCCTTGGCGGACTCCTTGCCGCCCAGGGCGACCATGTTTTCCGGGGTGGGGCCCACGAACCGGATCCCGGCCTTCTCCACGGCCCGGGCGAAGGCGGCGTTCTCCGAGAGGTAGCCGTAGCCCGGGTGCAGCAGGTGGGCGCCCCAGCCCAGGGCGGCCTCCACGATGGCGGCGCCGTCCAGGAACCCCTCCACCTCGAGCACCGCGTCCGCCTCCCGGCGCACGGGGCTGCCCGCGTCGCCGGAGGTGGACACCACCGCCACCTCCCAGCCCCGGGCGCGGCCCGCCCGGAGGATGCGGCGGGCGATCTCACCCCGGTTGGCGATGACCAGGCGGCGCATCAGGGCCTCCAGGGGGGCGGGGTCTTGCGGAAGTAGGCCTGGAGGCCCTCCTGCCCCTCCGCGGACATGCGCGCGGCGGCGATGGTGTGGGCGGTGAATTCGAAGAGCTCGGGATCCGGCAGCGGCGCGATGCGGCGCAGCAGTTCCTTCGTGGACCGGGCCGCCCGGGGCCCGGCGGCCAGGAACTCCCGGAGGACGCGGGTCAAGGCCTCCTCGTGGGTTTCGGAGGGGTCGATGAGGCGCTGGACCAGGCCCGCCTCCAGGGCCTCGGCGCCGTGGACCCGGCGCCCGGTGAGCATGAGGGGGCCGGCGGCGGCCAGGCCCAGCTTGCGCACCACGAAGGGCCCGATCACCGACGGCACCAGGCCCAGCATCACCTCGGAGGTGGCGAAGAGCGCCGAAGGCTCGGCCAGCACGAAGTCGCTGCACACCGTCAGGCCCAGGCCCCCGCCGATGGCGGCACCCCGCACGCAGCACACCACCGGCGCGGGAAAGGAGGCGAGGCGCGTGAACATGCGGCCCAGTTCCCGGGCGTTCTCCAGGTTCTGCTCCTGGACCGCGGCGCCCTGTTCCTTCATGTAGGCCAGGTCGGCCCCGGAACAGAACACGGACCCCTCGCCCTCCACCAGCAGGAGCCGCATGCGCGCCGGGTCCTGGATGGCGGCCAGCTCCGCCATGGCCAGGGACAGCTCCCGGATCATGGACGCGTCGAAGGCGTTGCACACCTGGGGCCGGGTGAGCACCAGGCGCTTGACCCCGTGGGCCAGGGCCTCAACCCGCAGGGTGCGGCCCAGGAAGGCGTCGCCCTCCCTGGGGAACGCGGCGAGCGGCGTCACGTGCGGCTCCCTTCCGGCACGAGCTCGCCGGGGCAGGGGCGGTTCTCGGGGGCGATGGTGGCCAGGAGCGCCGCCGGCACCTCCACCTCGCACCGGAGCAGGGCCTGGGCGAGGGTCTTGCCCTGGGCGTCCTGGTGGAGGCTCACGGTGCCGCCGCCCCCCAGGGTCTCCTCCAGCAGGAAATTGAGGGCCCAGAGCCGGGGGACCGGGTGACGCTCCACCCGCCCGCGGCAGTGGCTCCCGAACCAGTCCCGCACCCTTTCGGCCGTGACGTGGTCCCGGAGCCAGGCGTAGCAGGGCCCGGAGCGGCCGATGAGGCCGATGTTGGCGGTGTCGCCCTTGTCGCCGCTCCGGGCGTGGGCGATGCGCATGAGGGGCACCCGCACCTGGGCGCCGGCGCCGGGGGCCAGGGTCCAGGGGTCGGTGGCGTCGAAGGGGGTGGTCCCGGCCCCTTCGCTCTCGGGCCAGGCCAGGGGGCCCGAGTCCCAGGTGACCCTGCCGTCCTCCAGGAGCCGCGCCTGGCCGAGCACGAGGCCCCGTGGCACCAGGGCCGGCCAGTAGCTGACGACCTCGGAAAGGGCCGGGGCCCCGCCGGTCACCGCCACCCCGGGCGGGCCCGACAGGATCATGGCGGGCAGGAGCTTGCGGAAGGCCTGCAGGTCGGCGGCGGCGGCGGCCCGGGCCGAGAGGCGCAGGAGGATCTCCTGGGGCCGGTGGCGGGGCGTGAGGGCCCGGTGGGTGGAATCGTCGCCCACGAACTCCGTGCAGGTGGCGGCCAGGGGCCCTTCGGCCTCGCACCGCTTCCAGAACGTCGAGGCCAGGACCTCCGCCTTGGCGCGGGCGTCGGGCCCGGAGACGATGAGGGAGCCTTGCGACTTCCAGCCGTCGGCATAGGCGATGCTGACCTTCAGCAGGTCCGTGGGGGGCCGGCCCTGGACGCGCTCGACCCGGACCCGGTCGGGCCCGTCCTCGCGCAGGTCCACCGTGGAGAAGTCGGCCACCACGTCCGGGGTGAGGTAGGTGCGGGGGTGCCCCATCTCGTAGAGGAGCTGCTCGCGCACGGTCTGGCACGTGACGAGGCCGCCGGTGCCGGGGTGCTTGGTCACGGTGAAGGTGCCGTCCCGGCGGCACTCCACGATGGGGTACCCGATGTCGACGAAGGAGGGGACCTTCCTCCAGTCGGTGAAGTTGCCGCCTGTGGCCTGGGCGCCGCACTCGATGATGTGCCCGGCGATGATGCCGCTGGCCAGGTGGTCGTAGTCCCCCGGCCCCCAGCCGAACTCGTGGATGAGGGGAGCCAGGGTGATGCCGGTGTCGGTGACCCGGCCGCAGATGACCACGTGGGGGTCCCGGGCCAGGGCCGCGGCCACGGGCATGGCGCCGAAGTAGGCGTTGGCGGCCAGGATCCGGTCCGCCACCGGGGCCAGGGGCTGGCCGGTCTCCATGTGCCGCAGCTCCACCCCCGAGGCCAGGAGCCCGGGAATGCGGGGCGCGATGTCGTCGCCGTCCACCACCGCGATGCGCAGGCTGAGCCCCCGGGCCCGGGCCGCCGCGGCCAGGGCCTCGGCGCAGCCCGAGGGATTGACCCCTCCGGCGTTGGTGATGATCCGGATGCCCTTGGCCAGGATCTCCTCCAGGAGCGGATCGATCTGGGTGATGAAGTCCCGGGCGTAGCCCAGGGCGGGGTCCCGGGACATCTGCTTGCGCAGGATGCTCATGGTCACTTCGGCGAGGTAGTCGATGGAGATGTAGTGGAGCTCCAGGGCGCCCCGCACCTGGCGCCGCAGGGCCCAGGGGTCGTCCCCCCAGTAGCCGCCGGCGTTGGCGATGCGGACAATCTTCCTTTCGGTCATGGCTTCCTCACATTCGCAGCACGCCCAGGCGGGTGTCGGGAACCGGGGCGCAGAGGGTGGTGGCCAGGGTCGCCGCGAGCCAGCCCCGGGTGTCGCGCATGTCCATGACGCCGTCGTCCCAGAGGCGGGCGGAAGCGTAGGTGGGGTGTCCCTCCCGCTCGTACTTTTCCCGGATGGGACCGGCGATGGCCTCGGCGCCGGCCTCGTCCAGGGTGCGTCCCTCGCGCTCGAGCTGGTCGCGCTTGACGGTGGTGAGCACCTGGGCGGCCTGTTCCCCGCCCATGACGGAGATGCGGGAGGTGGGCCAGGTCCAGAGGAAGCGCGGACCGTAGGCGCGTCCGCACATGCCGTAGTTCCCCGCGCCGAAGCTGCCGCCCAGGATGAGGGTGATCTTGGGCACCTGGGCGGTGGCGACGGCGTGGACCATCTTGGCGCCGTCCTTGGCGATGCCGGCCCGCTCCACCTGGGCGCCCACCATGAACCCAGTGATGTTCTGCAGGAAGACCAGGGGGATTTTCTGGGAGGTGCACAGCTCGATGAAGTGGGCGGCCTTGAGGGCGCTCTCCCCGAAGAGCACGCCGTTGTTGGCCACCAGGCCGCAGGGCATGCCCTCCACGTGGGCGAAGCCCGTCACCAGGGTCGTGGCGTAGCGCTCCTTGAATTCGAAGAGCCGGCTGCCGTCCACCACCCGCGCGATCACCTCCCGCACGTCGCTGCGCCGCCGGAGGTCCCGCGGCCACGCGCCCAGGATCTCGAGGGGGTCGTAGGCGGGGGGCTCGGGGCTGCGCAGGGCCGCCTGGGCCGCGGGGGCGGGCCCCAGGTGCCCCACCAGCTCCCGGAGGATCCCGATGGCCTGCTCGTCGTTGGCGGCGAAGTGGTCCGCCACGCCGGAAAGCTCGGTGTGCACCCGCGCGCCGCCCAGGTATTCCGCGGGGACGTCCTCCCCCGTGGCGGCCTTCACCAGGGGCGGGCCGCCCAGGAAGATGGTGCCCGTGCCGTCGACGATGACGGTCTGGTCGCTCATGGCGGGCACGTAGGCCCCGCCCGCGGTGCAGCTCCCCATGACCGCCGAGATCTGGGGGATGCCCGCGGCGGAGAGCATGGCCTGGTTGTAGAAGATCCGCCCGAAGTGGTCCCGGTCCGGGAAGACTTCCGCCTGCAACGGCAGGAAGGCCCCGCCGCTGTCCACCAGGTAGAGGCAGGGCAGGCGGTTCTCCAGGGCGATCTCCTGGGCCCGCAGGTGCTTTTTCACCGTCAGGGGGTAGTAGGTGCCCCCCTTCACCGTGGCGTCGTTGGCGACGATCATGCAGGGGCGGCCCTGGACCATGCCCACCCCCGTCACCAGGCCCGCCGCCGGTACCGGGTCGTCGTAGACACCCGAGGCCGCGAACAGCCCGACCTCCAGGAAGGGCGTGGCCGCGTCGCACAGGAGGGCGATGCGGTCCCGCACGAAGAGCTTGCCCTGGGCGGCGTGGCGGGCCCGGGCCTTCTCGTCCCCGCCCCGGCGGAGCCGCTCCTTCTCCCGGCGGAGCTCCTCGCACAGCGCGAGGTTGTGCGCGTGGTTCCGGCGGAAGGCTTCGGAGGCGGGCTTGAGGTGGCTTTGGATGAGCGTCACCCTCAATACTCCTTGAGGACGTGGCGGGCGATGACCATGCGCTGGATCTCGCTGGTGCCTTCCCCGATGGTGCACAGCTTGACGTCCCGGTAGAACTTCTCCACCGGGTAGTCCTTGATGTAGCCGTAGCCGCCGTGGATCTGCACGGCCTCCTCCGCCACCCGGCAGGCCACCTCCGAGGCATGGAGCTTGGCCATGGCCGCGGCCTTGGCGTAGGGCAGGCCCTGGTCCTTGAGGGTGGCCGCCTTGTACACCAGGAGCCGCGCCGCCTCGATGCCCACCTGCATGTCGGCGAGCTTGTGCTGGATGGCCTGGTGCTCGGCGAGGAACTTGCCGAAGGTCCTGCGGATGGAGGCGTACTTCACCGAGGCCTCGAAGGCCCCCTGGGCCATGCCCAGGGCCAGGGCGGCGATGCCGATGCGGCCGCCGTCCAAGGTCTTCATGGCCTGCTTGAAACCCACGCCCTCCTCTCCCAGGAGGTTGGCCGCGGGCACCTTCACCTCCTCCAGGATGAGCTCGGAGGTGTCGCTGGCGCGCATGCCCAGCTTGTTTTCCTGCTTGCCGGCCCGGAAACCCGGCGTGTCCTTCTCCACGATGAAGGCGCTGATGCCCTCCGCGCCCGCCCCGCCCCGGGTGCGGGCCATGACCACGCAGACCCCGCCCACGGTGCCGTGGGTGGCGAAGTTCTTGGAGCCGTTCAGCACCCAGTGGTCACCCTCCCTGCGCGCCGTGGTGCGCAGGGCCCCCGCGTCGCTGCCGGCCTCGGCCTCGGTGAGGGCCCAGGCTCCCAGCATCCGGCCCGAGGCCAGAGGCTTGAGGTACCGCTCCAGCTGGTCCGGCGTGCCCTGGGTGTAGATGTGGTTGGAGCACAGGCTGTTGTGGGCGGCCACGCTGAGCCCCACGCTGCCGTCCACCCGGGACAGCTCCTCCACGACCACCGCGTATTCCAGGTAGCCCATGCCCGCCCCGTCGAACTCCTCGGGGAAGAACACGCCCAGCATCCCCATCTCGCCCAGGTGGGCCATGACCTCCGCGGGGAAGATCCGCTCCTCGTCCCAGGTCATGACGTGGGGGCGGATCTCGTTCTGGGCGAACCTGCGCACCTCCTCGCGGAGGGCCTCGACGTGCTCGGGCAGGGTGAAATCCACGGGATCCCTCGGAATGGGTTGGTTCGGGTTGGGAAAACCGGGCACCGGTGCGGGGAAATGGCCTGTGCCTCCGGGAAGGTACAGACACTATACCGATTGGCCGGGAAGTGACCAGAACTGATTGCGTTCCCGTCTCAACGAGGCCTCGACAAAGCACTATTGATGATTAATCTCTACCCGTTCAGCCGGGTCCTGACGTCCCCACCCGCCCCTGGACGCGTCCGTCAGCTTTCCTCCGTCCCACGGGGGAAAGCGATCTTCCGACACGATCGTTGGAACGCGGTTGAACGGTTACGCCACTCCTACCTTTCGAACAGCGGCACGTAGTGGTTCAGCGTGGGCCCCTGGTAGATCTGCCGGGGGCGGTAGATGCGGCTGTCGCCGGCCTCGGCCACTTCCCGGTAGTTGGCGATCCACCCCGGCATTCGCCCGATGGCGAAGATGACGGTGAACATCTCGGTGGGGATGCCGATGGCGCGCATGATGATGCCGCTGTAGAAGTCCACGTTGGGGTAGAGGCGGCGCTCGATGAAGTAGGGGTCGTTGAGCGCGGTCTCCTCCAGCTTCTTGGCGATGTCCAGCAGGGGGTCGCTGATGCCCATCTTGGAGAGGAGCTCGTCGCACTTGCGCTTGATGATGCGGGCCCGGGGGTCGTAGTTCTTGTAGACCCGGTGGCCGAAGCCCATGAGCTTGGCGCCGTGGTTCTTGTGCTTGACCTTGTCCAGGAAGAGCGTCCCGTCGTCCTTGTCGGCGCGGATCTCCTTGAGCATCTCGATGACGGCCTGGTTGGCTCCGCCGTGCAGGGGGCCCCACAGGGCGCAGACGCCCGCGGAGGCCGAGGCGAACAGGTTGGCCTTGCTGGAGGCCACCATGCGCACCGTGGCGGTGGAGCAGTTCTGCTCGTGGTCGGCGTGCAGGAGGAAGATGAGGTCCAGGGCGTCCACCACGGCGGGATCCAGCTCGTAGTCCTCGTCGGGCTCGGAGAACATCATGTGCAGGAAGTTCTCCGTGAACATGTACTTCTTCTTGGGGTAGATGGAAGGCAGGCCCCGGGACTTGCGGAAGGCGTAGGCGGCCAGGGTGCGCACCTGCGAGAGGAGGTGGGCGGCCTGGATCTCGAAGCGCTCGGCGTCGTAGTCGGTGTTGAGCTCGGGCAGGAAGCAGCCGGCGGCGTTGATCATGGCCGACAGGATGGCCATGGGATGGGCCGAGGAGGGGAAGCCCTCGAAGTGGAACTTCATGTCCTCGTGGATCATCTGGTACTTCGTGAGGAGGCCCGAGAAGCGCAGGCGCTCGGTCTCGGTGGGAAGCTTGCCGAAGATGATCAGGTAGGCGGCCTGCACGAAGGTGGAGCCCTCGGCCAGTTCCTCGATGGGGATGCCCCGGTAGCGGAGGATGCCCTTCTCGCCGTCGATGAAGGTGATCCGGCTCTGGCAGCTGCCGGTGTTCCCGTAGGACTCATCGTAGGTGATGTAGCCCGTCTTCGCGCGGAGATCCCGGATGTCGAGGGCCCGTTCAGCTTCGGTCCCGTCGATGATCGGAAGGTCGATCACCTTGCCGTCCAGTTCCAGTTTCGCCGTGTTGGTCATGAATTCCTCGCAGGTGGCTGTAGGGGAGCATTCTATACGGGAGACCGGGAAGGAAGGCTCCCGAATGTTGGGCGGCCCGGATACGGCAAGGCCCCGCGGGGCCGCGGGGCCGGGGTGGCTCCTTCCAAACTAACTGAAGTTGAGCCTCTCTCGCAAGAAATGCTCCATGAAGTTGAGATCCCGTCACAATGGAACCCTATCGGGCACCCCAAGGACGAGGAGCTGGCCATGGGAACGAGAAACGCGGTACTGCTGGGGGTCATCCTGGTGGGGCTCGGCGCCCTGGGAGCGGTGAGCCTGTCGGGCGGTCATGGAACGGGAACGAAGGAAAGGGAGGCGCGTGTGGAGCAGGGCGGCAAAAAGACCAAGGAAGAGCTCAAGAAGATCCTCACCCCGGAGCAGTACCGGGTCACCCAGGAGGCCGGGACGGAGGCCCCCTTCACCGGGGAGTACTGGAACGCCAAGGGGGAGGGCATATACGTGGACGTGGTGTCCGGGGAGGCCCTCTTCTCCTCCAAGGACAAGTTCGATTCCGGCTGCGGGTGGCCCAGCTTCACCAAACCCCTGGAACCCGGGGAGGTGGTGGAGCGCCGGGATGTGAGCCACGGCATGGTGCGCACCGAGGTGCGCTCGAAGAACGCCGACTCGCACCTGGGCCACGTCTTCGACGACGGGCCGGCCCCCACCGGGCAGCGGTACTGCATCAACAGCGCCTCCCTGCGCTTCGTGCCGGTGGCGGACATGGAGGCCAGGGGCTATGGCAAATACCTGCCACTATTCGGGTTGAACCCATCTCCCCGGGAGGTGGCCACCCTCGCCGGGGGCTGCTTCTGGGGCATGGAGGACCTGGTCCGGGAGCGCCCCGGGGTCATCAAGACCCTCGTGGGTTACACCGGCGGCACCACGCGAAACCCGGTGTACGAGGACGTCCACACCGGCACCACCGGCCACGCGGAGGCCATCGAGGTCACCTTCGACCCCACGAAGACCACCTATGAAGCCCTCCTCAAGTTCTTCTTCACCATCCACGACCCCACCACCCCCAACCGCCAGGGCAACGACATCGGCACCCAGTACCGCTCGGCGATCTTCTACCACGACGAGGCCCAGCGGAAGACCGCCGAGAAGGTCAAGGCCGAGGTGGAGGCCTCCGGGAAGTGGAAGCGCCCCATCACCACCCAGATCGCCGAGGCCACGACCTTCTGGCCCGCCGAGGACTACCACCAGGACTACCTGAAAAAGCACCCGGGCGGCTACACCTGCCACTTCGTGCGGCCCTTCTCGTTCTAGGAGGCTGTCCAAGTATTCCTCGGCCCCGCGATGATGGCACCGGCCATGGCAAGACAAGGCACGCGAGGAGAGCGATTCGGGTAATCGTTCGACGAGCGAAACGCGGGATTGCCGTGGCCGCTGCCATCACCCGAAGGGCGGCGCCTGGAAGCCCGCTTCTCGTGTGCAAGCCCCTTGAAAATATGACCTATATTTCCTGCGGGTCTTGCGCTCGATAATCGGGCTTCCAGACGCCGTCGCGGGGTCGAGTAATACTTGGACAGCCTCCTATTCCTCCGCCAGGCGCCGCGCCCACGCCGCCTGGCGTTCCTTGAGGGTCTCCTTCAGGACGAAGGGGGCCAGGTCCTCGGCCAGCACCTCCAGGATCACGTAGTCGAAGGCCGCCGCCCCATGCCGGTCCCACGCGGCCTGCAGGCCCTTGTCCAGGTGCCGGCGGTCCTCCAGCGTGTGCCAGAGGCCGTTGCGGGTGGTGTCCAGATCCTTGGCGGCGCCGGCCCAGGCCCGGCCCGAGGCGATGTGCCGGACCGCGTAGATGCCGGGCCTGGGTTTGCGCTCCTTGTAGGCGCGCAGGGCGGCCTTGCGGTCAAACGTCTGATTCATCGTTTCCTCCCTTGAATCCCGCCAGGCAGGGGCCGGCCAGGACCAGCGCGTGCTGTCGCACGTCCCCGGGCCACGGGGCCACCTGGGCCTGGAACCGGGCGGCGTCCCCGGCGAACAGGGCTCGGGTGGCTTCCTCGAAGCCCGGAAGATCGCCGCCCAGGGCCGCCATGAACCGGTAGGCCGCCTCCTGGGCGGAGCGCCGACGATCCGCGTCCTTGCCGGCGCGGCGGGCCTCCTCCACCAGCTTGCGCAGCGCCACCGAGGCGCCGCCGGGCTGGGCGGTCAGCCATTCCCAGTGCCTCGGCAGCAGGGTCACCTCCCGGGGCACCACCCCGAGCTTCGGACGGCCCCGGCCCCGGGGCGGCTCCGGCGGCGGCGCCAGGCGGGCCAGCAGGTCCGCCTCGGTGCCCCGCAGGTCCAGGTCGATGACCCGGCCGTCGGCGTCGTCGAACACCAGGGCCTGGCCCCGAGGGTCGGCCTCCAGGGCGCGCCGCACCGCCACGGCCACCGTGGCCAGGGAACCCGCCGCAAGCCGCCGGGTGCCCAGGAACGCGGTGCATGTGAGGGGGATGGGGGTTTCCACGGGGCGTCTCCAGAGGTCTGGGACGATTTTACCCGGATAAAAAACCCGTGCAAGAAATTTACCCGGATAAAAAGGGCGCTACCGCCAGTGCTCGGCGATGGGGTAGGCGGTCATGACGATCTGGAGCTCCTGGCCCTCCACCTGGTGCCGCTCCGTGATCACCCGGAACCACCGGGTGGGGTGGACGCCGAGGCGGTCCCGGTAGGTGCCCACGATCTCCGGGCTTTCGCAGACGGTCTGGAAGCCGCCGTCGGGCGCGGTCACCCGGGCGATTGCTCCGGAACCCAGCATTCCCCGGGCGACCAGGGTCGCCAGCGCCTGCGGATCCATCCATTTCGCGGCCCACCGCCCGTTGGCGTCCGGGGCGCCGCCATGGCGGACCAGGCTGTGCCGGACCGCGCCGGGGGTCAGGAGCACATCCTGGGTTTCCAACAGGTCCAGCAGGCCGTCCAGCTCGTCCGTTGGGGGTGTGGCCGGGCCGGGGGCCGGCGCCTCCTTGGGCTCGATGGACAGGCGGGCCAGGAGCGCCTTTTCGGCCGCCTCGACGCGGCGCTGGTGCAGGGCGTGGCGTTCCTCCCGGCTCAGCGTCTTCGCCGTGGTGACCGGCCGGGGCTGGTAGGTGGGCACCTCCCAGGAGGAGGACGAGGAGCTGGTTTCACGGCTCGCGGGAAGGGCCGGGGCCTTCCGTTCGTCCTGTTTGGACTCGGCGGCTTCCCGGGCCAGGTGATCGGCGTGGCCCGGGTCCAGCACCGTCGCCGCGCGCAGCGCCGCGCGGATCGAGCCGATGGCGTTCCGCCCTTCCAGGGTGAAGAGCATGCGGCCATCCCTCGCTGGGACGATTTCCAGGGGCCGGCTGCCTTTGGGAAGGGGGAACCAGGTGATGGGGCCGCCGGAAGCGATGCGCCCGATGCGTTCCCCGGCCGTGTCGGTGAACCACATGCAGCCGTCGGGACCGGGAGCGATCCCGTGCGGCTGGGGCCTAGCTCCGTCCAGGACATGCACCCTGCATGCCTTGCCGTTGGGGGCGATTTCACCGACGCCGGGCGTCCCGGTCTGGACGAACCAGATGCGGCCACCGTGACCCTGCACCATGCGCCGGGGCCGGCTTCCCGGGGGGAGCGCGAAGGAGTACGGCTCTTCCGTCGGCCCCCGATGGAAGAGGATCGCGCCATGCTCGGGAATGGCGAAGGCCACCTCCGTGCCCTGGGGGCTGGACACCGCCAGGGATCCGGCCGCCTCGGACACGCGGCGGTACCCCAGGTTGCGGAACGAGAACGTGCCCCTGGCGATATCGTGGCTGACGCACCAGGCCCGGTCGGAAAGCGAGATCCACACGTCACCGTCGGACCCGGCCACCACTTGGCTGGGCGGGGTCGGAACGTCCTTCTTCCAGGTGGAGAACCGGATGGGGGCGCCGGTGACGGCCGCGCCGTCCCCCGTCTGGGCGATGCCCACGAGTTGGTCGCCGACGGTCCACAGCCGTCCCAGGCTGTCCGTGACGACGGCATGGAGACGGGTGTCACCATTGGCCGGCATGGCGTGGAAAAGCCCGGTGCCCGAGACGTTCTCCAGCGTCGGATCGTCGCCCCTGGACCAGAAGATGCGGCCATCGAGGTCACAGGCGAGGTTGCGCACCGGGCCCCGGTCCTCCAGCCCAGGCTGGCCCAGATGGAGCGTCTTCACGTGCCCGATCTCCTCGTCCTGCCCGACCTCGAAAAAGGGATGGCGCCGGGTGCCGGACAGGTCGAGGCCGGTCGCGCCGCCGATGTCGGCGCAGAAGAGGCGGGCGCCCTCCAGCTTCGCCCCGGTCAGGTTGGCGCCTCCCAGCTGGGCCAGGGTGAGGTCTGCGCCGCGCAGGTCCGCGCCGCGCAGGTCGAGGCGCCGGAGGTCGGCCCCGCGCAGGTCCGCCCCGCGCAGGTCCGCCCCGGCCCGCAGGTGCAGGCCCCGCAGCGTCAGGTCGGTGAGGACTCCGCCCACGGGGGGCGCGGTCGTTTCCGTGCCGCGGCCGGGAAGCTTGAAGTCCTTGAGATCCGCAAGAAGGGCGCGCATGAGCGCTTCGGTCGCGGGATCGCCGACTGCCTCCGGGGCCTTGGGGCCGGGAGGGACCGGATCCATGGCGGGCAGGGAAAGCGCCCCCGGCGCCAGAAGGGCCGCGAGCAGGGCCGCCCGGTGTCGGCGGGTCGAATCGTGGAAACGCATGGCTTGAAGTCCTCGGGGCAGGGCGGGGCCATGCCCTGCGGGCTGGGGTTCGAGCGCGGCCCCAAGGGGTTACATGGTTCCAGATCGAAAGGAGTTCCCGCAGCCGCCGGCTAATTGCCCGGGTTGTGGCTGGTCTTGAAATCCTTGCCGAGCCACCCCCTGGCCAGGATCAGCAGGACGGTGGTGACCATGGACACCAGGCCGAACACCAGCCACATGGTTCCGGTGCGCCCCGGGCCGCCTTCGGGGCACCAGCGGGCCAGGGCGGTGCCGGCGTAGAAGCTCACCAGCATCTTGGTGAGGAACCAGGGGAACTGGGCCACGCCCATGTACGCGCCGGTGCGTCCCTCGGGGGCGATCTCCGCGGCGTACTGCAGGAACCGGGGCTGCCACATGGCCTCGCCGATGCTCATCAGCACGATGTAGGCCAGGAGGCCCGCCGGGGTGGGGCCCAGGGCCAGGATGAAGGTGGGGCTGGCCATGACGGCGGTGCCCAGGATCATCATGGTGTAGACCTTCACGCGGGTGGTGAGCGCGGCCACCACGGGGCAGAGCACGAAGACCAGCAGGGTGTTCAGGCTGCTGGCGGCCTCGAAGTGCGTGCCCACCCAGGTGCCGGCGAAGGCCCGGCTGACGTAGGGCGCGAAGAGCAGCCAGTTGTAGGCGAACAGGGTCTGCACGGGGATCAGGCAGAAAATGAAGAAGGAGAACTTCGGGTCGGCCAAGGGGTGGTTGCGCAGCCAGTGCATGAGGCCGCCCGAGGGCCCCGCGCCGGCGGGTGCCGGGGGCGCCTCCTGGGCCGCGAGGCCCGCGGCCAGGGCCTCCCGTTCGGTCCGGCGGCTCAAGAGGATCATCAGCGCCGCCAGGCTCACCAGCGTGACGGCCGCGTAGAAGACGTAGGCGCCCCGGATGCCCCAGTGGGTGCGCACGGGCGTCATGAAGGTGGGCAGCCACCCGCCCAGGTTCATCACGGCGTACAGCATGGCGTAGCCCATGCCGGCGGTGGCCGGCGTGGTGAACTTGCGGATGGCCGCGTAGCCGGCGGGGTAGCACATTCCGTAGCCCGTCATTACCAGGGTGATGGCCAGGGCTCCGGTCAGCGCGAAGGGCGTCAGGAAGCCGCCGCCGCGCAGCCCCAGGTAGGGCGCCAGGGCCAGCAGCGCGCGCCCGGCGAACATGATGCACAGGGCCACGATGAAGGTCCGGCGAAGGCCCCAGGCGTCGGCGCGGCCGCCGAAGAACAGCATGGAGATGGTGATGCCCCAGGTGAGGAAGCCCACCATAAGTCCGGCCTTGGGATCCGACAGGCCGCCGTACTGGTTGAAGTACATGTGGAGGTAGATGACCATCCCGAAGTAGACGAACCCCTCCAGGAAGCTCAGGAGGTTCACGGCCCACAGGGCCCGGGGCGCGTGCACCAGGTCGATGAACGGCTGGATGATCTGGTTCAGGGGGGACGGTTCCACAGGGGGCGCGGCCACGGGCATCTCCGGACAAGGGGGTAGGGAACTGTACCACGGCCGCGGACGGCGATTTCGACTGCCCGTGAGTCTCAGTCTGGTCTAGACTTTGCCCAGGAGTGTCCATGAAGCTGGTTACCTTTCTGCACAACGGCCAGGAGCGCATCGGCGCCGTCACCGGCGGCGGGCGCATCCTCGACTTCCATGCGGCCGACAAGCGCCTGGCCGTGGACATGCTCACCCTCATCCGCAAGCAGGACACGCTGATGCCCCTGGCCCGGGCCCTGGCGGCCAAGGCCCCCGCGGCGGCCTTCCTGGACGCGGGACAGGTGACGCTCCTGGCGCCCGTGCCCCGGCCCCTTTCCATGCGGGACGGCTACGCCTTCCGCCAGCACGTGTCCACCGCCCGGCGCAACCGCGGGCTGGAGATGATCCCCGAGTTCGACCAGTTTCCCGTCACCTACTTCACGAACCATCAGGCCGTCACGGGTCCCGGCCCCGTGGAGGTGCAGGAGCACCACCTGGACCGCCTGGACTACGAACTCGAAGTGGCCGTGGTCACCGGGTACCCCCTGAAGAACGCCACCCTCGCCCAGGCCGACGCGGCCATCTTCGGCTTCATGGTCATGAACGACTGGAGCGCCCGGCGCCTCCAGATGGAGGAGATGAAGCTCTCCCTGGGCCCGTGCAAGGGCAAGGATTTCGCCACGAGCCTGGGGCCCTGGCTGGTGACGTGCGACGAGCTCCCCCTGGAGCCCACGCCCCAGGGGCGGGTGCTCCAGGCGCGCATGACGGCCTCGGTGAACGGACGGCTCCTCAGCGACGGCGAGGCCTCCTCCATGAACTGGACCTTCGCGCAGATCCTCCAGCGCACCTCCTACGGCGTGCAGGTGAACCCCGGCGAGGTGGTGGGCAGCGGCACCGTGGGCACCGGGTGCCTCCTGGAGCTCAACGGCTCCAAGGTCACCGACAACCTGTGGCTGAAGGAAGGGGATTTCGTGGTAATGGAGGTGCAGGGCCTGGGCCGCCTGGAGAACACCGTGGCCCGGGCCGAGGGCATCGGACTGCCGCCGGAGCTGGTGGCCCTGGGGCCCCGGAGCCCGCTGCCGTGAAGACGATCCTGCCGGAGGACCTGACTCCCACCGCCACCAATGCCCTGCTCACGGGCGGCGTGGGGCCCCGGCCCATCGCCCTGGCCAGCACCGTCTCCGGGCGCGGGGAAAGGAACCTGGCGCCCTTCAGCTTCTTCAACGCCTTCGGAAGCAACCCGCCCATGGTGGCCTTCGCCCCCAACCGCCGCGCGCGGGACGGGACGGTGAAGGACACCTACCGCAACGCCACCGCCACCGGCGAATTCGTCATCGCGGCGGTGAGCTTCGCCATGCTCCAGCAGATGAACGTGGCCAGCGCCGACTACCCCGGGGACGTGGACGAGTTCGTGAAGTCGGGCCTCACGCCCCTGCCGGCGCGGTTCGTGGCGCCGGCCCTGGTGGGGGAGTCGCCCTTCCAGATGGAATGCCGCCTGCACCGGGAGGTGGAACTGGGCTCAGGCCCCGGGTCGGGCCTGATGCTCATCGGGGAGGTCCTGGCCTTCCACGTGCGGGAGGACTGCCTGGACCTGCATCCGGACCGCCTGGACCTCGTGGGGCGCAACGGCGGGGCCTTCTACACCCGGGCCTCGGGCCACGCCATCCTCCAGGTGGCGAAGCCCGCGGGCCGGCCCATCGGCTACGACGCCCTGCCGGACGTCCTCAAGCGCAGCCGGATCCTCACGGGCAACGACCTGGGCCGCCTGGCCAACTCCGCGGACCTGCCCGACCCCGGCCACGCCGCGGCCCTCCGGGACGATCCCCGCGACGCGGAGGGGCTGGAGCGGGCGATCCACCTGGCGCTGCAACGGGAGGACCTCCCGGAGGCCTGGCGGCTGGCGGGGAGGCGGCAGGTGCTTTAGGAGGCTGTCCACGTATTCTTCGGCCCCGCGATGATGGCACCGGCCATGGCAAGACAAGGCACGCGAGGAGAGCGATTCGGGTAATCGTTCGACGAGCGTAACGCGGGATTGCCGTGGCCGCTGCCATCACCCGGAGGGCGGTGCCTGGAAGCCCGCTTCTCGTGTGCAAGTCCCTTGAAAATATAACCTATATTTCCTGCGGGCCTTGCGCCCGATTATCGGGCTTCCAGGCACCGTCGCGAGGCCGAATAATACGGGGACAGCCTCCTACAGGCTCGTCATGAACTGCTTGGCCTGTTGGGCCTGGGGGCTGTCGGGGGCCATCTCGATGATCTTCGCCCAGACCTTGCGCGCGGCGGCCTTGTCGTTGAGGTTCGTGGCGTACACGATGCCCATGTTCAGCATGCTGGGCAGGTGGTTCGGATCGAGCTTGCCGGCCTGCTTGAAGTTGGCCAGGGCCTTGTCGAAGGCCTTGAGCTCGCGGTACATGACGCCCTGGTCGGTGAGGATGTCCGGGGCCTTGGGGTTCTTGGGATCCAGCGCCAGGGCCTTGGCGTAGGCGTCCACGCTGAGCTGGGGCTGGTGGGTGTCGAAGTAGTCGTTGCCCAGCATGACCAGGGCGTCGAAGTCCTTGGGGTTGCGCTCCAGGGCGGCCTTGGTGGCGGCGATGCGGGAGAAGGCGTCCACCTGGCCCATGCCCATGGGAGGCATTCCCGCGGGGGGCATGCCGGCGGGGGCCGCGGCGGCGGGCGCCGGGGGATGGGTGTGGCCGCTGGTGGTGGTGAAATACACGCCCGTCCCGTAGCCCAGCAGGAAGCCTGCCACGAGCCCGGTCCCCAGACCGATCAGGATGTTCCGGTTCTCCACGATGCCTCCAACCCGACAGAAATGAACGGATCGGAATTCTCTCACGAAGCGATGGAACCTGCGAGCGGGTCCTATTTCCAACTGCTCCAGTAGGCCTCGTTCTCCACGGCGGCCGCTTCGGGCGTGGCTTCCAGGGGGTGGAAGGCGTCCACCATGACGGCCACTTCGTCCGTGCGGTCCTTCAGGCGGGAGGCCGGGATGGCCTTGGGGTGGGGGCCGTGGTGGATGCCCTGGGGATGCCAGGTGACCATCCCGGGACCGATCCCTTCCCGGCTGAAGAAATGGCCGTCGGAGTAGAAGAGGACCTCGTCGTAGTCGATGTTGGAGTGGTAGAAGGGCACCCGCATGGCCCCGGGCTCCTCCTCGAAGGGGCGGGGCAGGAAGGTGCAGATGACGAAATTGCGCCCGAGGAACGTGCTGTGGGCGCTGGGGGGGAGGTGGTACCGGGGGCTCACCACCGGGCGGATGTCCTTGACGTTGATCCGCCAGACCGTGAGGTCGCCCTTCCAGCCCACCACGTCGTTGGGATTGAAGGGGTAGTAGACCCGGGTGATGGCGTTGCGGCGCTTGATGTGCACGGCCCATTCCCTATCGGGCTCGGCGGGGGGCTCCAGCTCCGGGGTGTCGATCATGGCGGGGTCGAAGATGGCGTTGGGGCCCAGCTGGTTGCGATCGGGGATGGTGATCTCGCCGGCGCTCTCGATGAGCAGGTAGGCCTGGGGCCCGGCGGAGGGCAGGAACCGGTAGGTGGTGCCCCGGGGCAGCACCAGGTAGTCGCCCCGCACGTAGTCCAGCACCCCGAAGGTGGTCTCCAGGCGCCCGCCGCCGGCGTGGATGTAGTAGACGTCGTCCCCGTCCGCGTTGCGGTAGAAGAAGTCCATGGCGCCCGCGGCCACCCAGTGCAGGGCCACGTCCTCGTTGCGGAGGAAGCACACGGGCTCGAAGGGGCCCGCGGCGGGGGCGAGCCGGTTCAGGTCGTAGCTGCGGGGGCGCAGGGGGCCTTCGATGCGGCTCCAGGCGGTGACGGGGTGGGTGCGGTACAGGTGACTCGTGCGTCCGAAGAACCCCTGGCGGGCGAATTCCTCCTCGAAGGTCCCCTCGGGCAGGTCCACATGCGCCTGGCGGGTGATCCGCCCCTTGCGAAGGGGGAAAAGGCTCGATTCGTTGGTCAATTTCATGGATTCACCTGGGCGGGGGGGCGTGGGTTCCAGCAGTGTAGCGCCGAAAAAATCTCCGCGGCGAATCCGTCTCAATCTCTTTGCAGGCTGCTATGATCCTGGATTCCTCCGCACGGAGTCATGAATGTCGAAGACCAGTTTCGCCCTTTCCACCCCCACCGGCCGGGTCGCCACGAACCCCCTGGGCATCGAGCGCATCGACCACTTCCAGATGACCGGTGTCCTGGACCGGCTGGAGCCCCTCTACCGCCGCCTGGGCTTTTCGCGGGTGGCCTCGGGCAAGGCCCCCTGGGGCCGGCTCGTGCACCTGCGCCAGAACCGCATGGACGTGCTCATCCTCGAGGCCGACGACACCCACTGGGCCGGGCGCTACTTCCACGCCCACGGGGAGGGCGTCTGCGCCCTGAACTTCCAGGTGGCCGACCTGGACCGGGCCCTGGCCACGGCCCGCGCCAGCGGGGCCAAGGTCATGCTCGAACCCGAGACCCACCACCACGGCGGCGGCACGCTGCGCTTCGCGGCCATCAAGGGCGTGGGGGACGTGCTGAACTACCTGGTGCAGCGCACCGGCGAGGTGGAGCCCTTCTGGCCCTTCCTCCACGCGGACCCGGGGCTGCCCCTGTGCGAACCCGGGCTGGTGCGGGTGGACCACCTCACCAACAACGTCGGCCCGGGCGAGATGGAGCCCCTGGTGGACTTCTACGAGCGGGTCTTCGGATTCACCGTGACGCGCACCTTCAACATCCGCGGGCACCTGGGCACGGGCCTCAATTCCAAGGTCGTCCAGAGCGCCAACGGGCGGGTCATCATCCCCATCAACGAGCCCACGGACGAGAAGAGCCAGATCCAGGAGTTCGTCAACCGCCACAAGGGCCAGGGCGTCCAGCACATCGCCATGTCCACCAACAACATCCAGGAGACCCTGGCCGTGCTCAGGGCCCAGGGGTTCCAGTTCCTGGAGGTGCCGCGCACCTACTACGAACTCCTGCCCGGCCGCATCGAGAAGGGCGGCTACAAGGTCACCGAGGACCTGGCGGACATCGAGGCCCTGGGCATCCAGGTCGACGGGGACGCCTCCGGCTACCTGCTGCAGATCTTCAGCGAGGACCAGATCGGCCCGCTCTTTTTCGAGATCATCCAGCGCCGGGGAAACATGGGCTTCGGGGAAGGGAACTTCCAGGCGCTGTACGATTCCATCGAACTGGACCAGCGGCGCCGGGGCGTTCTCTAGGGGCAACAATTCCTGCCTTTTGTCCCTGGCTCGGCCGGATCGGATCGGAAGGACCATCGAAAAGCTCAAACGCTGGGGCGCAGAGTGCTCGCTGGGGCGCTGGGAAAAGAAGCAAGTGTGCCTACGGCGGCCAAGAACCAGTCAGAGCCCCAGCCTTTCCCGCAGCCGCGGCGCGCCGCCCCGGCTCGCCTCCAGTTCGCCGCCTCCGGCCAGGCGGACGATGGCCCGGCCCCCTGAGGAGGGGCGCAGGCCGATGACGGCCTCGGGGCGCACCAGGAGGTGCCGGTGGATGCGCAGCAGGCCCGCGGCGGGGAATGCGGCCTCCACCTCGCCCAGGGAGGTCCACTGGGTGCGCATGCGCGCGCCGGCGTGGGCGAAGACCACCTCGTTGTCCACCTCGAAGTGGGTGGTGCGGGCCAGGTCCACCAGCACGATGCCCTCTCCGGCCTGCACCGGGTAGCGCAGGGGGCCGGGGTGGGGGGCGGGGGCGGCCAGGGCGTGCACCTCGGAACCCTTGCGGGCCTCGATGCGCTTGAGGGCCCGCTCCAGCCGGGAGGCGGTGATGGGCTTGAGGAGGTAGTCGGTGGCCTCGGAATCGAAGGCCTCCACCGCATGCTCGGGGAAGGCCGTGGTGAGCACCGCGGGCATGCGGCCCTCCACGGAGCGCAGGATGGCCAGCCCGTCCAGGTTGGGCATGTGGATGTCCAGGAACAGGGCGTCGACGTCCTGGGGCCGCCGGAGCCACTGGGCGAGGCCTCCGCCCTCCGCGAAGGTGGCCACCACCTCGCAACCCGCCTCCTGGAGGAGGCGCACCAGGCGCTTGCTGCTCAGGGCTTCGTCTTCCGCCACGACCACGCGCAATCGGCTCATGCCTTCTCCTTCCACCGCACTTCGGCGACGGTCCAGGGGCCGTCCTGGGCCAGGGTGAACGCACCCGCGCCTTCCATCCAAAGGTTCAGCCGGGCTTCCAGGTTGGCCAGGCCCACGCCGTGACGGGGGGCGGAACCCAGGGCCATGCCCGTGTTGGCCACGGCCAGCGCCACCCACCCGCCCTCCCGGGCGCAGGAGATCCGCAGGTCGCCGCCGGCCCCGCAGGGGCTGATGCCGTGCTTGATGGCGTTCTCCACCAGGGGTTGGAGGAAGAGGGGCGGCAGCACCACCGCATCAGCCCAGGCCGGCCAGAGCCATTCGACCCGGAGGCGCTCCCCCAGGCGCATCTCCTCCATGGCCAGGTAGGCCTCCACCAGCAGGCGTTCCTTCAGGAGCGGCACGAAGTCGGCTTCGGAGTGGCGGGTGAGCATGCGGTACAGGTCCGCCAGGCGCGCGATCATCTCCTCCGCCGCCAGGGGGTCGTCGTGCACCAGCTCGGAAAGCCCGTTGAGGGCGTTGAAGAGGACGTGCGGCTCCAACTGGTTCTGCAGGGCCCGGGACCTGGAATGGCGGAGAAGGCCGGCCATGCTGCGTTCCCGGGCCTCGGTGGCCTCCTTGTCGGCGAAGACCCACCCGAAGGCCAGGGCGAAGGAGACGTTCACCAGCGCCAGACCCAGGATGGGCGGCGTCCGGGGGCCCCGGCCGGGGTCGAAGCGGTCCGGGGCCTGGGGGCCCTCCCTGGGGGGAGGTTCGCCCGGGCGCGGCGGCCGGGGCGGGCTCGCCAGCTGGTGGACGCCCAGGACCAGGGCCACCCAGGCCGCGTTGAAGAGGAGGGACTGCAGGATCCCCCTCCCCAGTCCGGCCATGGGGGCGTCGTCGCCGGTCCATTGCCAGGGAAGGGGAGCGAGGGCCAAGTGCCCCAGGAGCAGGACGAAGGGGAAGACGATCTCGGACACCGAGACCCCCGGCGGGCCCAGGGTGAAGCGGAACAGGCAGAACATTCCCCCGACCAGTAGGATGATGGCCAGGTTGGCGCGACCGGTGACGCGCCTGAGGAGGGTCGTGCTGATCCGTTCCTGCCGCATGGGTTTCCCTGGGTTCGGGCCGATGGCCCAGCATCCATGAAAACAGCGAATTGGGCAAACCGTCGGCTGCCGCCGCCCAACGGCGGATTCGTCCCGCCCGGCGTCGACGGGGCCCCGGCGGGCGTTCCGGCCGGGGGATCCGGCCGATGCGGGCGCCCCCGGAGGGACGCTGCGGAATGTGCATGGCGCTTTTAAATTAAATATTGATTCATGTTGGATGGCCTTCCCCGGCCGGCGGCCGCGGCGCCGCGGGAACGCCCCTCCCGTCGGCCCCCCCCCAGGCGCGATCCGGCGGCGCGGGGGGGCCGTTCCCCGGAAACCCTTTCGCCGTGCCCGTTTCCGGCCGAAGGTACCTGGCGGGAGGTTTGCAATGGGTCGAGGCGGACCGTGTCCGCTTCCACAAGGAGGGAACCATGAACATCACCGCAACGGGGACGTCGAGCCTCTCGGCCCTGTATCTCCAGCGCCTGCTGGGCCTGACGGACACGTCCCCGGACGACGAGTCCGGCACCGGCACCAGCACCGGCGCCACGGATCTCCTGACCCTTTCCGCCGCGGGGCAGCAGGCCGCGGCCGCCGGCGGGACGGATCCGTTCCAGACCGACCTGGCCTCCCTGGCCTCGAGCATCTCCTCGGGGGACCTGGATTCGGCCCGGAAGGCCTACCAGTCCATGGTGGAAAAGATGGGGAAGAACGGCGAGATCCCCAGTGATTTCAAGGCCATCGGCACCGCCCTGGAATCCGGCGACCTCGACGCGGCCACTGCCGCCGTCGAGGAGGTGCGGTCCAAGGCCGCCAAGGGCCCCCAGGGCGGGCCGCCCCCCAAGGGCGCCCCGGCGCTGGATGAGGATTCGACGAGCCTGGTGGAAGCCCTGCTGTCCGGGGACACCGGCTCCACCCGGAGCGTGGAGTCCATCGCCGCCGCCGCCTACCTCGCCAACGCCTCGGCGCTGGGGTAGCGCGGCCGCTCCGGCTACTTCGCCCACTCCAGGCTGTCCCGCTTGGCGTGCCAGTGCGCGCCCAGGTCCAGGGCGATGGCCATCTCGCACAGTTCCAGGGCACCGTGGAAATCGGCCCTCTCCGTGCGGGCCTGCACGCCCCGTTCCAGGGCCGTGGTGGCCTCCAGGGCCCGGCGGTAGCCGTGGCCCAGGGCCGGCTCCATCTCGGGGAGGTTCTTCAGGAAACCCTGGAGGGCCTCCTCGACGCCCTCCCAGTCCTGGGCCTGGGCCCGGGCCTCCGCCAGGAGGTCGAAGGCCACGGCCTTGACGGCGTTGGGCAGCGACTGCTGGCCCTCCAGGGTGCGCAGGAGATACCGGGCCGCGCCGGCGGGGCCCGTGAGCGCGGCCTCCCGGTGCCCTTCCACCAGGTCCTCCAGGACCTCCTTCACGGACTTGTTCACGCGTTCGATGCGCTTGGCCATCAGGACCCCAGGAGGATGCGTACGAGGGGGATCACCGCGAGGCTGCAGACGATCCCGGAATAGACGGAGACGAGGGTGAAGGTGCGCCCCGAGTAGCGCTGGACGAAGGGCAGCATCACGTCCATGGAGGTGGCCCCCCCGATATGGATGGGCAGGTAGGGCGAGACGCGCGCGGCCACCGGCGCCGCCAGGATCGCGAAGAGCTCCCGGGTGAGGTTGTGGATGAAGGCCAGGAGCGACATCACCACCAGGCCCTTCTGGGCGATCAGCACCGACGAGAGGGAGTACCAGCCCAGCCCCGAATACAGGAGCAGGCCCTCGCGCACGGGGATACCGCGCACCAGGCTGAAGACGGCGCCGCAACCCAGGGACATGGCGATGTTGAGGAAGGGCAGGACCAGCAGCGGCAATGGCAGGTCCTTCACCTTCAACCGGTGGAGGTCGGCGCCCAGGTCGAAGCCGATCATGGCGACCAGGATGCGCAGGAGCCAGTCCGCCACGGCCTCCAGGGGCAGGTCCGCGGAGACCCTCGCGGGCAGGACCAGGAAGGCGGCGGCGCCCAGGGCGATCCATGCGACGTTCGCCGCCACCGCGGCCAGCTCGTGGCCGCCGCCCCCGCCGTTCGACTCCGGCTCGCTGGCGGGACCGCGGCGCGCCTTGGACGCGGCCCAGAACACCAGGAAGAAGACCGCCACCAGGAGGAGGCTGCTTCCCACGGCGGCCGCCAGCACCCCCAGATCCCGGGCGAAAAGCTCCCGGGAGCGGGCGAGGCGGGTCCCCATGATGAAGAGAAGGGAGCCGATGGCGTAGCGCGTGGCCGCCCGGTTGAGAAGAATGGCCTTCTCGTTGAGGCGTGAGGCATAGCCGGCCAGCGCGCCCGCCAGGAGTAACAAGAGCAGGGCGAGCACGTTCATCTGGCCATCCTATCACCCATGGTACCCTTTTCCCCATGAGCGACCTGGCCGGCTACGAACGGGACCCCTACCTCACGGAGCTGGACACCGCGGTCCTGCGCGCCGGGGACGACGGGCGCCCCTTCGCCGTGCTCGCGGACACGGTGCTCTACCCCGAAGGGGGAGGCCAGCCCGCGGACCGGGGCACCCTGGGCGGAGCCGAGGTGCTGGACGTCCAGAAGCGCGACGGCGAGATCCGCCACTACCTCCAGGCCCCCGCGGCCCCGGGCCCCGTCCATGTGCGCCTGGACTGGGAGCGCCGCTTCGACCACATGCAGCAGCACACCGGCCAGCACCTGCTCACCGCGGTGGCCCAGGACCGCTTCGGCTGGGAGACGCGGGCGTTCCACCTGGGGGAGGAGGTCTGCGACATCGAACTGGGCGTGGCCGCCCTGGGCGCCGAGGACCTGCGGGCCCTGGAGGACGCCGTGGCCGCGGAGGTGCGCGCGGCCCGCCCGGTGGAGGCGGCGCGGGTGAAGCCGGAGGACCTGCCGGGCCTCAAGGTGCGCTCCCGGGGCCTGCCCGAGGGTTTCACGGGCGACGTGCGGCTGGTCACCATCCAGGGGGTGGACACCAACACCTGCGGGGGCACCCACCTGCGCTCCACGGCCGAACTGGAGGCGGTGGTCCTCCTGGGCGCCGAGAGCCTGCGGGGCGGCACCCGCCTCTTTTTCGCAGCCGGGGGGCGCGCCCGCCGGCGCATGGCCGCCCACGAGGCGCGCAACGCCGCGCTGCGGACCCTCCTGGGGGCCCCCGACACCGGCCTCGCGGCGGCCGTGGAGGGCAAGCTGGAGCAGGTGCGCGTCCTGGAGCGCAAGGCCCGGGCCCTGGAGGAGGAACTGGCGGACCGGGTGGCGGAGGCGCTGGCCGCCCGCCCCGGCGTCGTGGCGGACCACCATTTCGAGGGCCGGGACGCGGCCTTCCTCCTGCGTGCCGGTCGTCAGCTGGCCGCCTCGGCCCCCGGCAAGGCGGTGTTCCTCACCGCCACCCTGGAGGGCAGGCATTTCTTCCTGCTCACCGCGGGGGAGGCCTCCCCCCTGGACGTTCCCGCCCGGGGCCGGGAGCTGGCGGCCCTCCTGGGGGGCCGGGGAGGAGGCTCAGGCCGCCTCTTCCAGGGCAAGGCCCCCAGCCTGGACGCCCGGGACGCCGCGGTGGCCCTGCTTTCTTGAATTTTCCGGCCTTCGGCCCTATCATCCTCCCATCCGGTCCTCCGATAGGTTTGGGCGGAGCGATCGGATCGCCACCAAAACCCATATCGACCTTGAACCATCACGCGGCCCGATCCCGCCGGGGCAGGCGTGCCTGACCCATGGCGGCCTCATCCGGGGATCCCCCATGGCCGACGAACCGCTTCTCACCAAGACGATCCCGTGCCCCGCCTGCGAGCAGAAGGTGCCCCTGCGGGTGGCCAATCCCAGGCTGTACACCGTGGCCAGCCGGGAATCGGACCGCCACGTCACCGCCTACCGCTGGCTGCGGGGCCTCGTCACCGACGTGGTGCCCCACCACTACCGGGTCTGGCAGTGCCCCTCCTGTCTGTTCGCGGACCTGGCCGACCGGGTGGACACGGAGAAGCTGGACGGCAGCCTCGACGAGGCCCGTTCCGTCTTCATGGACATCTCCATCGAGAAGCGCGTGGTCCTGGATTCGCTGCGCAAGCTGGTGCCCGACGGGGACCTGGACCTGCGGGGGGCGGTGGCCATCCACCTGGCCGCCCTTCTCATCGCCCTGCTGCCCAGCAAGCGCATGGACCACGGCAGGCTGGCCCGGCTCGCCATCCGCCTGGGGTGGCTGTACCGGGAGATGGACGGCCCCGCCGCGCCGCCCCCCGAGCCCGAAAGCCGCACCTCGGCGGAGCTGGCCGAGGCCACGGAACGGCTGGACGGGCTCCTCCAGGAGGCCGCCGCCGCCCTGGAGGTCATCCGGGGCAAGGGCCGCCAGCGGGGCGTCGAGCTCCGGTTGGCCGCCGACGCGAACCCCTACCTCGCCCACGGGGAGCTCATCGACGTGCGGCTCCGCACCGTGCAGGCCGAGGTGGCCACCCTCCAGCTGGCCGTGCTCCAGGACCAGCAGGGTCGCCTGGCGCCGCCCCCGCCCCCCGAGGCGGACCCCGGCGGCACCCTGGCCGGGTCGCTCCAGGCCATCCTCCCGCTGTGGCCCACCCTGCCCAGGAACGAGCGCCAGTGCATGCTCCTGGCCCTGGAGGCCCTGGAGTACAGCTACCAGTACGAGCGCGGCAGCGAGAGCGAGGACGAGGGCGTGGCCCAGGTGAACCTGATCCTCGATCTGCTGGTGCGCCTGGGCCTCCTGGAGCGGGCCCTGGACTGGACCTCCCAGATCTCCAAGTACGCCACCGACAACGTCGAGGACCTCCAGAACCGCCTGGCCAAGGGCCGGGGCACCAAGGCCATGACCGCCTTCGACGAGACCGTGATCAACCGGAAGATCGCCGCCATGGGCCTCACGCGGCAAAAAGCGGGCGAGCGTCGGCGGGAGGTCCTGGAGCTGATGCTGGAGCGGGACCGGGAGGCCATCGACGCCTCCCTGGCCGCCACCTCCGCCCAGCCCGCCCCGGAGCGGGTGAAGGCCCTCCTGGAGCTGGGCATCCACCAGGGCGTGGTGGCCCTGCTCGGCAAGGAACTCGCCGACAGGACCAAGGAAACGCCGGGCTGGTTCAAGAACCTTTTGAACTAGACCGTTACGGTATCCGCCACGTCCCGGAAGGACGCGATCTGGTCGAAGTTCATGTAGCGGTAGATGTCGCTGGCCTTGCTGTTGACGGTGGCCACCTGGGCCTGGTACTCGGCCGAGGTGGGGATCCGGCCCAGCAGGGCGCAGACGGCGGAGAGCTCGGCGGAGCCCAGGAACACCTGGGTGTCGATGCCCAGGCGGTTGGGGAAGTTCCGGGTGGAGGTGGAAATGGCGGTGGCGCCCTTCTTCACCTGGGCCTGGTTGCCCATGCACAGGGAACATCCCGGGGTCTCCATGCGGGCGCCGGTGCGGCCCAGGATGCTGTAGTAGCCCTCCTCCATGAGGACGAATTCGTCCATCTTGGTGGGCGGGGCGATCCACAGGCGGGTGGGGATGTCGGTCTGGCCTTCCAGGACCCGGCCGGCCGCGCGGAAGTGGCCGATGTTGGTCATGCAGGAGCCGATGAAGACCTCGTCGATCTTCGTGCCGGCCACCGCGGACAGCGGCTTCACGTCGTCGGGGTCGTTGGGGCAGGCCAGCAGGGGTTCCTTGATGGCGCTCATGTCGATCTCGATGACGGCGGCGTATTCCGCGTCCCGGTCCGCCTCCAGCAGCTCGGGCTTGGCGACCCAGGCCTCCATGGCCCGGATGCGGCGCTCGAGGGCGTTGCGGTCCTCGTAGCCGTTGGCGATCATCCACTTCATGAGGGTGATATTGGAGTTCATGTATTCGAGGATCGGTTCCTTGTCGAGCTTCACGGTGCAGCCGGCCGCGGACCGCTCCGCGGAGGCATCCGTCAGTTCGAAGGCCTGCTCGATCTTGAGCTTGGGCAGCCCTTCGATTTCCAGGATCCGGCCCGAGAACACGTTCTTCTTGCCCTTCTTCTCCACGGTGAGGAGGCCCAGCTTGATGGCCTCGTAGGGGATGGCGTTCACCATGTCCCGGAGGGTGATGCCGGGCTGCATCTCACCCTTGAAGCGCACCAGCACGGATTCCGGCATGTCCAGGGGCATGACGCCCGTGGCGGCGGCGAAGGCCACCAGGCCCGAACCCGCGGGGAAGGAGATGCCGATGGGGAAGCGCGTGTGGGAGTCGCCGCCGGTGCCCACGGTGTCGGGCAGGAGCAGGCGGTTCAGCCAGGTGTGGATCACGCCGTCCCCGGGCCGCAGGGACAGGCCGCCGCGGTTGGTGATGAAGGGCGGGAGGGTGTGGTGCACCTTGATGTCCACGGGCTTGGGGTAGGCGGCGGTGTGGCAGAAGGACTGCATGACCATGTCCGCCGAGAAGCTCAGGCAGGCCAGGTCCTTCAACTCGTCGCGGGTCATGGGGCCCGTGGTGTCCTGGCTGCCGACGGTCGTCATGCGCGGCTCGCAGTATGCGCCGGGGCGAACGCCCTCGCCTTCGGGCAGGCCGCAGGCGCGGCCCACCATCTTCTGGGCCAGCGTGTAGCCCCGCTTGGACGCGGGGGGGACGGGGTTGGGGCGGAAGAGGCCGGAGGGGGCGAGCCCCAGGGCCTTGCGGGCCTTGGCGGTGAGGCCCCGGCCGATGATGAGCGGGATGCGGCCGCCGGCGCGCACTTCGTCGAAGAGCACCTCGGACTTCACCTTGAACCCGGCCACCTCCTGGCCGTTCTTGAGGACCTTGCCCTCGTAGGGGCGCAGCTCGACCACGTCGCCGGTCTCCAGGCCCGAGACGTCCATCTCGATGGGCAGGGCGCCGGAGTCCTCCATGGTGTTGTAGAAGATGGGCGCGATCTTGGAACCCAGGCACACGCCGCCGAAGCGCTTGTTGGGCACGAAGGGCACGTCGGCCCCCGTCCACCAGAGCACGGAATTGGTGGCCGACTTGCGGCTGGAGCCCGTGCCCACCACGTCGCCCACGTAGGCCACGGGATGCCCCTTGGCCAGGAGCTCCTGCAGGAGCTTCATGGGACCCAGCTTTCCGGGTTCGTCGGGAACGATGCCCGGGCGCGGGTTCTTGAGCATGGCCAGGGCGTGGAGCGGGATGTCCGGGCGGCTCCAGGCGTCGGGGGCCGGGGAGAGGTCGTCGGTGTTGGTTTCGCCGGGCACCTTGAAGATGGTCACGGTGAGGCTCCGGGGCACCTCCGGCCGGCAGGTGAACCACTCCGCCTCGGCCCAGCTGGCCAGCACCGCCTTGGCGTTGGCGCCGCCCGCGTCGGCCTTGGCCTTCACCTGGTCGAAGTAGTCGAAGATGAGCAGGGTCTTCTTGAGGCCTTCGGCGGCGATGGCGCCCACCGCCGGATCGTCCAGGAGCGCGATGAGCGGCGAGATGTTGAACCCGCCCAGCATCGTCCCCAGCAGTTCCGTGGCCTTCTCCCGGCTCACCAGGGGGCTCTTGGCCTCGCCCCAGGCGACCTTGGCCAGGAAGTCGGCCTTGACCTGCGCCGCTTCGTCCACGCCCGCGGGCACCCGGTGGATGAGCAGCTCCAGGAGGGCGGCTTCCTCGCCCTGGGGAGGCTGCTGGAGGAGGCCCACCAGGGCCAGGGTCTGGTCCGCGGTCAGGGGAAGGGGCGGAATGCCGAGGGCGGCGCGTTCGGCTGCGTGGATACGGTAGGCGGCGAGCATGGGACCTCCGGACTCAACGATAGCGCCCTATGGGGAAAACATCTAAGCCATTGCGCACTCAAAAGAGGGCGGTTTGCCCCCCAGGGCCGGGTCCTGGGCGCGCGGTTTTGCATCCGTTGCATATTCTGCGAAGCTTGGGCAATCCCGGGCCGCGAAGGCGGCCCCACGGACCGAACCCCATGCGCCTCGATATCCCCCCCATGCTGATCGACCGCCGGGAATCCTCGTCCTGGGTCCGGACGCTTGCGCTGCCCGCGGTCCTGGCCCTGGCGTTCATCGGGGTCGCCAGCCTGCTCATCGGCCGCATCCAGGGCGAGGACGCGCGCCGCACCCGGTCGGCCGTGGAGGTGGGCGGGAGGGCGGTGGGCCAGAGCCTGGCCCGGGCCCTGGAGGACGACGAGAACTACCTGGAGGCCCTGGCCGACGCCTGGATCCGGGATGCCCTCCCGGAGGAGACGTTCCGGTTCCGGGCAGGGCGCTTCGTGGCCGACCATCCTGAACTCCTCAACCTGACGCGGGTGGACCCGTCCCTGACCATCCGGGACGTGGCCCCCCGGGAAGGCAACGCCCAGATCCTGGGCCTGAGGCTGACCCTCCCCGAGCCCTTGCGGGCGGCCACCGCCGCGCGGGAGGGGCGGCGCCCGGTGCACACCCGCCCCTTCACGGCCATCCAGGGGCACCCGTCCCTGGAGATCTGGGTTCCGGTGTACCGCGGGGAGACCTTCCTGGGGCTCATCGCCGGCGTCGTTTCCGTGGAACGGCTGCTGGCCGCCTCCATGCCGCCCTCCCTGGCGCAGATGCAGCGTTTCGAACTCCGGGGGGACGCGGGGGACCTGCTGGCGGAATCCACCTCCGCCCCTTCCCCCCGGCCCGATATCCGCAACTCCGTGACGCTACCCGTCCCGGGCCTCACGCTCACCGCGGCGCCCCTGACGGAGGACCGGGTCCGGGCCGGCACGCTCCTGCTCCAGCTCCTTTGCGCGGGCCTGGCGGCCGCCATCGGCTGGGCCCTGTGGCTGACCCGCCGCGACGGGGCGCGGCGGAAGGTCGCGGGCCAGAACCTGCTGCGCATGGCCCAGATCCATGCGGCGCTGGGCCAGGTGAACCAGGCCATCATCCTGTCCCGGTCCCAGGACGAGCTGCTCAAGCGCATCTGCAGGGCCATGGTGGAGTTCGGCCAGCTGAGGATGGCCTGGATCGGACGTCTGGACCCGGAGCGGCGCCGGGTGGAGATCGTCTGCCAGGAAGGGGACGTGAACCGGTACACCGAGGCCATCGAGATCCGCATCGACGAATCGCCCTGGGCGGAGGCGCCGTCGGCGCGGGCCATCCATGGGGGGACCCCATTCATCGCCAACGACTTCCTGGCCGCCTCGGCGGGCGCGCCCTGGCAGGCCGCGGCCGCCGCCCAGGGATTCCGGTCCGCGGGGGCCTTCCCCATCCTGAAGGGGGGCGCCATCTGGGGCGTGCTCGCGGTCTACTCCTCCGAGCTGAACTTCTTCGGGGAGCACGAGATCGGGTTGCTGGACAAGGCCGCCGCCAACGTCTCCTTCGCCCTGGACCACCTGGAGGGCGAGGCGCAGCGGGCCCGCGCGGAGGAATCGCTCCGGGTGAACGAGGAACGGCTCCGCAACGCCCTGGAGGGCGCCAGCGACGGCATCTGGGACGTGGACATGACCACGGGCGGCGTGTACCTCAGCCCCCGGGGCTGCCAGATCCTGGGTTTCCAGGGCGACGAACTGCCCGCCGTCATCCGCGTGTGGAACGAGCTCGTCCACCCCGACGACCTGGAGGAGACCCGACGGAGCCTCGCCGCGTACCTGGACGGCGGGCGGGATCTCTTCCAGGTGGAGCAGCGCCTGCGGACCAAGGATGGCGGCTGGAAATGGATCCTGACCCGGGGCAAGGTGACCCGGCGCGACGCCGAGGGGCGCCCCATGCGCATGACGGGCACCCACACGGACCTTACGGAGCGCAGGGCCATGGAAGCCGAGCACGCCCGCATGGAACGGGAGCTCCACCACGCCCAGAAGCTCGACAGCCTGGGGGCCCTGGCGGGGGGCGTGGCCCACGACATGAACAACGTGCTCACCGCCATCCTCAGCCTGGCTGAGACCCTTTCGTTCTCCTTCCCGGAGGAGGCCCCCCAGGCCAAGGCCCTGGGCACCATCATCCAGGCCACGGAACGGGGCAAGGGCCTGGTGAAGAGCCTCACCCACTTCGCCCGCAAGGATCTGGCCGACGCGGCGCTCCTGGACCTCAACGACCTGGTGCGCCAGGAGGAGGGAATCCTCCGCCGGACGCTGCGCCAGAAGGTCTCGGTCATCGTGGACCTGGAGGAAGGACTGCCCCGGATCCTCGGCGAGGCCGGCCTCCTGGGCAGCGCCATCATGAACCTGTCCATCAACGCCCGGGACGCCATGCCCGAAGGCGGGGCCATCACCCTCCGGACCCGCCGCCGGCCCGGAGGTGTGGAACTGGAAGTGGCGGACACGGGCCAGGGCATGGCGCCCGACGTCCTGGCCCGGGCCACGGAGCCCTTCTTCACCACCAAGCCGGTGGGGCAGGGCACGGGCCTGGGCCTGGCCATGGTGTACAGCACCCTCAAGGCCCACGGCGGCACCCTGGATATCCGCAGCGCGCCCGGGGAGGGCACCACGGTGGTCCTGCGCTTCCCCGCGGCCCCCGAGCCCCCGGGAGCGCCCCCTGCCGCCGATCCCGCCCAGACGCCCTCCCGGGCCCCGCGGCGGCTGCTCCTGGTGGACGACGACGAGCTGATCCGGTCCTCCGTGCCCGCGGCCCTGGCGCGCCAGGGCCATGCCGTGGAATCTGCCGGCTCCGGCGCGCGGGCCCTGGAACTCCTGGAAGGCGGCCTGGACCCGGACCTGGTGATCCTGGACTACAACATGCCCGGCATGAACGGGGCCGAGACCCTGGACCGCATCATGGCCCTGCGCGGCCGGATCCCGGTGATCGTCGCCACGGGCTTCGTGGACACCGAGCTGTCCGAGGCGCTGGCCCGCTGGCCGAAGGTCCTTTGCCTTCCCAAGCCCTTCACCACCGAAGCGCTCCAGGCGGCCATCGACCGGCTTACCTGAATGCGACTCGGGCTCTGCGAACAAGCAGGGCGGGGTTAAATTTCTTATAAGTGCAATAAAAAATAGGATTGCACCCCGGGCTCATGGCCTGTGCCCCGGATTCTCGTCCCGGAGATTGGCGCTCTGAACGGATTGTGCCAATCGGATCGGAAAGACCATCGAAAATCTGAAACGCTGGGGCGCAGGCTCGAATCCTCTCATCGCGTCCAAAGGGTGGTTATTCAAGTCCGTTCAAACGCATGGCACGGCACCAAAAAATCAGTCCTCAATATCATAAGGATTGGCTCGTAGGTCCACCGGGGTTTCCGGCACCAGGAAGATATCCCGTTCGACTTGGTGAAAGTGCTCCACGAACTTGGGGTAGTCATCTGCGAAAGCTTGTCCCCGGCAGTGATCGATGGCCGACAAAAAGCGATCCAGGAAATGGTCGTGGTCCAGCTTCTGGAATTGGACCATGGCCGCGAGGTCTGCCTGATCGTTGCCATTGAATCGCTTCAGCTTGGTAACACACACATCCGTGATGTCCATGACCTCGACTTCAAAACAGCTGAGAGCGGAGGAGAATTCCAGAAGCGGGCGATAGGTCACGGCGCTTGGCATGAAGAGAATCCCACTGGGCACGATATCCAGGTAGATACCGTGGCGATTCGCCAAGCCGGTTCCCTTTCCGCCGAGAGCGAGCAATTCGGATTTGATGCCTCGATGGATCGGCGCGCTCTCGAGCACGTCTCCATTCTTTGTGCCGCGAATGTAATCGGCCTGGATCATGAGGGCCATCGAGCCCAGGATCCGCAGTCGGACCTTCGGCGCCTCGGCCGGCCTTTGGGCGATGTAGAGCCTGTCGAGGTCCTGCAGGAATATTTCAAACGGTGTCATTGGAATTCCGGATTTCGTTGAGGTTCAAGCCCGCCTTCAGTGCCTCGATGAAATCCTGGAGCTGAAGGTTGGAGACGACGCCCCAGCGCCTGCTGACGGGGTCCGCAGAGGACCAGGTGTTGCGGATCGTCCGCCAGGACTGGGCCTTTCTTCCAAGCACATCCAGGTGGGAGAGGGCCTCCTCCCACCCCGGGCCCGCTCCGGGGGCCTCAGGAACACCAGGCCACCCATCGGTAACGGGCCCCCGGACCACCAGAAAATTCCGAAGGCTGGTTTCAGCCTGACGAAGCGGCCTCGCATCGTGGCTGGCGAGCCTGCCTGAAAGTTGGCCAAGGGCATCAGCCACGTTCTCCAGAGCCCATCCAAGGCGGTTCTGAAGGCCGTAGTCGGTGAATCTGGCCCAGAGCCGTTTCAGGTCGACCTGGTCGTGATTCCGGGCGAGGACCGGTGCAATGGCTGTGATTTGACGCGGATTCCGGCCATCCAGGAGGACTTCCCGCAGGGTGGTTTCGACATCCTGGTTGAGAGCGCTGGGCAGGACCCGGGGATCCTGGAATAGGTGTTCGGCCCCCTGCTGGGCAAGGGCCCGCTGGAACTCTGCTTCCGGATCCCGCTTGCCCAGGGTGAAAGCCTGGGGCACTTCGTTGAAGATCTTGAGGACCTCCAGGAGTTGCTCAGCGGTGAGGGAGCCTTCGCCCCTCTCCACATACGAGAGCCAGGCCTGGGAAACCCCGAGCTGCCGGGCGAGGTGGGCCTGGGACAGGCTGCGAGCCTTTCGCAGTTCGCGAAGCTTTTGGCCGATATGCCTTCTCAGCTCGGGTTTCCAGGTCGATCCAATCATTTCACTGATGGCTCCATCAAATTCATTATAATTATGCTTTCTTGCCTAATTTTATCAATCCCAAAATCGCGTCCGGCTCCCCTCCTCCAAGGCAACGCGTTCGCACCGGACCGCACACCGAATGGAGTCCGGGGCCCAGACAGGAACGGGCCCCATTTCGGGGCCCGTCTTGTATCCAATTCTGGAAAATCCGCACCGCCTTCCGGAGACCGGGGCGGGGTCTGCAACCGTCCTAGAAGGACCAGCGGGCCTGGAGCGCCCAGATGTCGATGGCGTTCTTGAAGGTGCCCGAGAGGTTTCCCTTGATGTAGTCCGAGGACAGGGGGTTCGTGCCGCCCTTGAGGTCGACGGTGGAATCCTTGGCGATGATGTGGGTGTACCCGAAGTCCAGGGTGAAGCCCTTGCTGAACCGGTAGCCCGCGCCGGCGGAGATCCAGGTGCGGTCGGCGTCGGGAATGCGGGGGGTGCGGAAGGTGTCGTCCACGGGGGCCGAATCCATGGCCAGGCCCATGCGCCAGGTCCAGGCGCCGCCGGGACGGTAGGTGGCGCCCACGGCGACGAAGGTGCTGTCCTTCCAGTTCTCATTGGTGACGTTGTCGCTCTGGGTGGCGGGGTTGCGGAACTTCAGGCGCAGTTCCTGGAATTTCGACCACTGGGTGCGCTCCACCTCGGCGCTCAGGGTGACGGCGGGGGTCACCTGAACGTTCAGGCCCAGGGTGATCACGGCCGGAAGGTTCAGCTCGGCGGTGACGGGGCCGTTGGCGGTGCCGGCGGTGAAGGCCGCCGCCAGGCCGTCCAGGTACGCCTTCTTGGTGGCGCCGGGGTTGATCTGGTAGAGCGCGGCCAGCCCCATGGGAACGGTGGAGGGGATGGAGAAGGTGGCGTCGCCCTTGATGTTCTCCTTGATGGCGGACTGGTAGCCCATCCCGATGGAGATGTCCTTGGTGGGCTCGAAGAGCAGGCCCGCCTTGAAGCCGTAGCCCCAGGCGTCGCCCGTCACGGTGACCTTGCCGTCGGCGGCGCCGGGATAGACCACGGGGCCGCCGGTGAGGGGGTTGGTGTTGGTGATGCCCGCGGGGGCCAGCTGGGCGACGCCCATGTAGGCCTCGTAGCCGAAGTCCACGGCCTGGCTGAGTTCCGCCTTGGCCCGGCGGGCCACGAAGGAGACGCCGCCGCTCCACTTCTCGGAGAAGCGGAAGGCCACGGTGGGGGTGATGTCCACGGTCTCGAGCTGGCTGCGCAGGCCGTGGTAGCGCCCGATCCAGTTGTCGTCGTACTGCGTGGTGAGTCCGTAGGGGACGTTCACGGAGAGGCCCACCTTCAGGCGGGGGTTCAACGACCACATGGCGTAGAGCGTGGGGGTGACGGCGCTCTTGGCGGCGTTGCCGGTGGAGGCCGGGCCGGAGATGGCGCTGAAGGGCGAGGCGGCGGGGATGCCGGCCCTGCTGGCGGCGCCGTTGCTGAACTTGGTGGAGGGCAGGATGTTGGTGAAGCCCACCTGCAGCTGGTTGCCCTCGAAGCGGTTGAGCACGGCCGGATTGAAGAACATGCCGCCGATGTCGGTGCTGCCGGCGCTGATGCCCGCATAGGAAAGGCCCTGGCCGCTGGCGCCCTGTTCCCGGAGCTGGAACCCGGAGGCCATGGCGTGGGGCGCCGCCGCCACGAGCAGGAGGGCCACCGCTGAAGCGGACAGTGAAACGCGGGAATGATTGGACATGCTATAGGCTCCTTGGTCCTTGTGGCGTGAAATCACGCTTTTTGCCGAATGGGCAGGCAGAACGGTAAACCTTATCAAACCGCACGGCGCGGAGCCCTTTTAAATTCCTTTTGGAGATCAATCTAATTGACCGCGGGTCAGTATTATCAAGATCGAGGTTTCCATGCGGCGTGCGTACCGACCCGAAGAGAAGGAACTGCGGCGCAAGGCCATCCTTGCCGCCGCGGCCCAGCTCCTGGGCGCCTGCCGCTACCAGGACCTGCGCATGGTGGACCTGGCCCGGCGGCTGGGCATGGGCAAGGGCACCCTCTACCTCTACTTCCCCACCAAGGAGTCCCTCTTCCTGGCCGTGCTGAAGGCCGAGATGGGCGGGTGGTTCCAGGGGGCCGCCCAGCGCCTGGAGGCCATGCGCCCCGGTGAGGACCCCGGGCGGGTGGCCGCGTCCCTCGTGCGCGAGCTCCTGGACCGGCCGCTCCTTCCCAGCCTCCAGGCGGCGGTGCACGGCGTGCTCGAGCAGAACGTACCGCGGGAGGAGACACTCGCCTTCGCGCGGTTCCTGCAGGACGGCGTGAACCGCGTGGGCGCCAGCCTGGAACGGGCCGTCCCGGACCTAGCCCCCGGCCGCGGCGCCCAGTTCCTGCTGCGGTTCTACGGGCTGGTCATCGGTTCCCAGCTCATGTCCGGGCGGCCCCCGTCGGTGGCCGAGGCCCTGGCGGAACCCGGGCTCCACGTGTTCGACTTCACCTTCGAAGGCATCTTCACCGGGGCGGTGGTGGACCTTCTGAAGGGGATGCTGCAGGGGGAACCGGCCCTGGCGTGCCAGGCGGCGCCCGCGGAGTGAAGGCCGGAGTGGGGCCTCAAGGCTTCGGTGAGGACCCCGGAAGGTAGGAGAGGGGCACCCGCAGCGGTTCGTCCTGGCCCCGGAAGCGGAGCACCAGGATCGCCCGGGCCACCTCCGGGGCGGTGCGGCGGATGGCCAGGCGCTGCTCGGGCGCGGCACCCGGGATGGGCCCCACCTTGAAGCCGGCGCCTTCCACCTCCGCGCCTTCGATGACGAAGGGCTTGCCGTCCCGGGCCTTCAGGACCAGGTCCTGGGCGGGCGCCGCCGGATCCAGGAACACCACGCGGCTGGGGAGGGCCTCGATGGGGTGGTGGAGCTTCCAGTCCAGGTAGAGGGTGAAGGCGGGCTGCTGGGGCGCGCTGGTCTCCACCTGCAGGGTCTCCAGGCCCAGGGTGGCCCCGGGCGGGATCCGCGCGGGCCGAAGCGTCACCAGGAGGCGCGAGGCCGGCGTGCCGGGGACCACCTCGGTCTCCAGGTAGGGCGCGACCTCGCCCGCAAGGCGCAGGGCGGTGGGCTGGCCCGTCTCGCGGGTGAAGGTGAAGACGGCCTGGGGGCTCTCGTGGGGCGCGACGGTACCCAGGCTCTTGCGCAGGGCGTCGACGGTGAGGTCGGCGCGCACGTCCATGGCCACGGGCAGCCGGTATTCCCCCTGCCCGGGATCATCCGTGAGAAGCCGCACGTTGCGGGCCTGGTGCCCCACGAAATCCGAGGGGTCCACCGTCAGGGTCAAAGCCAGGCTCTGTCCGGGCGCGAAGGGCCCTTCCAGCGCCGGCCCGCGCACGGCGACCCCCGGAGAGAGCTCCCCCACGCGCAGCGCGATGGGGCCGTCGCTGACGTTGGTGAAGGTGTACTCCACGGTGCGGACCTCGCGGGGCCCGGTGCTGCCCAGGTGCACGCGGCCCGCGGGCTTCACCGCGAGCCGGGCCGGGGCCACGGCCGCGAGGGGCGCGGCGAGGACCAGGAGAAGGGGGAGGGCGAAGGGGATGCGCATGGACATTGGGTTTCCCGGGAATGGTTGGCGTCGTGTGCATCGGGGGACGAGGCAGTATCACACGCCGCGAAGGGTCGGGCCAGCGTTCTATCTCGTTCATTTACAATTGAATACATCCCCATCTTTAATTGCGATTTCACATTAATTAACACGCGTCCCGCGGGGGAATCTCTGATGATCCTTTCAGGTCATTTCTCCATCGTCCATAGTCCGCGTGCCGCAGGCGATTCCCGCCTTCGGCCGCACCTCCAGTAGCCGCTGGAGCCCTCCAACCCAACCTCGCGGGAGCATCGCATGGTTTCGAGTCGCTGTACCTACACCGTTCTCACCCTCGCCCTGGTCGTGGCCCCGGCGTTCGGACAGGAGGCTGAGCATGGCCGCCTCATGAACATGCGCGCCGCCCTGGGCCTGGACGCCCAGCATTCCTTCGCCCAGCGCAACATCCTCCGTGACGAGAAGGGCCGCACCCACGTGCGCTTCCAGCAGCACTACCAGGGCGTCCCGGTGTTCGGCGGCATGGCCATCACGCACACGGAGGCCTCCGGCGTGGAGCGCGCCATCACCGACCACCTGGTGCGCCACATCGCCATCAACGTCCAGCCCAACCTCGCGCCGGCCGAGGCGGTGGCCGTGGCCCACGGGCGCCTTTCCCCCCGCGGCGCCTACGCGGTACCGCCCACCGCCAAGCTGGTGATCTATCCCGTCAAGGCCGTGGCGGCCAAGGCGGGCCGCCTGCGGGCCTCCAACGCCGAGGACTTCGAGGAGCAGGTGCTCGGGCAGGTCCTGGCCTACCACGTGCACACCTCCCTGCGCAACGAGGACGAGACCCGGGACACCGACTACCTCGTCGACGCCCACACCGGCGCGATCCTGGAATCCTGGGACGACCTGCACACCACCGCCGCCGTGGGCTCGGGCAAGTCGCAGTTCAGCGGCACCGTGGCCCTCAACACCAACCTCAACGGCGCGTCCTACGAACTCAAGGACACCGTGCGCGGCATGAACATCGCCACCTACAACCTGAACCACGCCACCAGCGGCACCGGCACCCTCTACACCGACGCCGACAACGCCTGGGGCGACGGCACGAACTACACCGGCTCGACCACCTCCACCACCGGCGCCACGGGCCAGACCGCGGCGGTGGACGCGCACTACGGCGTGGGGATCACCTACGACTTCTACAAGAACATCCTGGGCCGCAACGGCATCGACGGGGCCGGCAAGGCCACCTATAGCCGCGTGCACTACAGCAAGAGCTACGACAACGCCTTCTGGGACGACGCCTGCTTCTGCATGACCTACGGTGACGGCAGCTCCTTCAAGAGCCTCGAGGCCCCCGACGTGGCCGGCCACGAGATGAGCCACGGCGTCTGCGCCTCCACCGCGAACCTCACCTATTCCGGCGAGTCCGGCGGCCTGAACGAGGCCAACTCCGACATGTTCGGCAACATGGTCGAGCTCTACGCCCGCAACGGGTTCGCCATGCCCGCCACGGTGGCCAACACCGACGCCTGCTGGACCGTGGGCGAGCAGCTCTCCTCCACCCCCCTGCGCTACATGTACAAGCCCAGCCTGGACGGCAGCAGCCCCAACGCCTGGTCCTCCACCGTCAAGAACCTGGACGTGCACTACAGCTCGGGCCCGGCGAACCGCATGTTCTTCTTCCTGAGCCAGGGCGCCAGTTCCAGCAGCACCAGCAACTACTACAGCTCCTACGCGCCTTCGGGCTTTGCCGGCATCGGTCCCGAGAAGGCCATCCGCATCTGGTACAAGGCCCTCACCAGCTACATGACCTCGAGCACCAACTACGCCGCGGCCCGCACCGCCGCCCTGAACGCGGCCTCGGACCTCTACGGCGCCGCCGGCGCCGAGTACGCCGCCGTGCAGAACGCCTTCGGGGCGATCAACGTGGGCGCCCTGGCCTCCACGGGCGTCTCCGTCGCGGTCACGCCCGGCTCGGCCACCCTGGCCCCCGGCGCCACCCAGCAGTTCACCGCGGCCGTGAGCGGCAGCACCACCACCACCGTCACCTGGACCTGCACGGGCGGCACCGTCACCACGGCCGGTCTCTACACCGCCCCGGCGACGGTGGGCACCTACACCGTGACGGCCACCTCCACCGCCGACACCAGCAAGTCGGCCTCGGCCACCGTCACGGTCGCCTCGGGCTCGGCCACCTACGCGGAAGTGGAAAGCAACGGCACCCTGGCCGCCGCCAACGCCGTGGGCAACGCCGTCACCAAGATCACCGGCTTCGTGGGCACCACCACCGACGTGGACTACTTCAAGGTCGCCGTCAACGCCGGCGCCACCCTGACCGTCAAGATGACCGGCCCCGCCAAGGACTACGACCTCTACCTGTACAATTCCGCCGGAACCCAGGTCGCCAGCAGCACGGGCTCCTCTTCCACGGAATCCGCCACCTACAAGAACACCGGCGCCGCCGCGGCCAACTTCTACATCAAGGTCAACGGGTACAAGCGGGCCTACTCCACCACGGCCGGCTACACCCTCACCCTCACGCGCTGACGCGCGCCCGCTCCAGGGCGAGCATCACCCGCTTGCGCCCTTCTCCCCAGTGGTAGCCCCCGAGGGCCCCTGAGCCCTGGATGATGCGGTGGCACGGAATGAGCCAGGCGATGGGGTTCCTGCCCACGGCAGCCCCCACCGCCCGGCTCGCCCCGGGTGCGCCCAGGGTGCGGGCCAGGTCGCCGTACGAGAGCACGCGGCCCTCGGGAATGGCCAGCAGGGCCTCCCACACCCGGAGCTGGAACGGGGAACCCTGGAGCAGCATGGAGAGGGGCTTTCCCGGCTCGCCCCGGAAGCGCGCCTCCAGGACCCCGGCCAGGTCCGGGAGCGCCTCGCGGCGGAACTCAGCGCGGGGCCAGCGGTCCCGCAGCTCCGCCAGGGCGGGGCCGGGGTCGTCCCCCTCGAGGAAGGAGAGCCCGCACAGGCGCCCGTCCAGGGCCGCGAGGAGGGCCGGCCCGAAGGGCGTGGGCGCCACCGTCCAGGCCACCCGCACGCCGCTGCCGAGGTCCTTGAACTGGCCGGGCGTCATGCCCTCCAGGGTCAGGAACAGGTCGTGGAGGCGGCTGGGGCTGGACAGCCCCAGCTCCACGCTGGCTTCCAGCACGGAGCGGGAGTCCCGCAGGAGGTCCCTGGCTTCCTGGAGGGTCAGGTACTGGAGGAACCGCTTGGGGCTGATGCCCGCCCACCGCTGGAACATCCGCTGGAAATGGAACTCGCTCACCCCGGCCTGGGCGGCAACGTCCGAAAGGCGCGGCTGGTCCCGGACGCGTTCGCAGAGGAACCGGATGGCCCTGGCGCACCGCGTGAAATCGCTCTCGGACATGGCAATCCCTCCGGAACCCAGCTTCGGGCCACCGGAGGGAGGTCGCAATCCGGATCTTGCTACGGAATCCGGAAGATGGCGGCAAGGTCGCCGCCCGTGGGGATGATGCGCCCGGCCTTGAGGCAGGTCTCGAAGCCGCCCCGCACCCAGTCCCGGACCCGGTAGAGGGTGGCGAAGTTCCAGGCCGGGGTGGCCTCGCCCTGGCCGCCCACGATCTCGCCGCCGCGGCGGACGTTGTCCGACATCCAGGAGGGCAGGGTGAGGTGGTAGGGGTTGCGCACCACTTCGCCCTTGTGGAAGGACGTGGCCGCAACCAGGTCCGCCACCTCGCCGGGGGTGGACTGGATCATGAGGTTGGGATCGGTCATGGGGTGCCAGTACTCGGTCTCGATGACGCGGCACTTGAAGGCGGGACCCAGGGTCTTCAGGGCGTCCACCACCAGATGGTGGGTGCCCAGGTGCGTGCTGTTCCAGTCCTGGTCGTGGGGGATCACGACCAGCGTGGGGCGGTGGTAGGAAAGGATCTGGGCGATGGTCTCCACCGAGGTGGCCCAGCCGTCGGGGTTGCCGCCCCGGGTCTTGGGATTGACGCTGGCGAGGCCGTTCTGCCGGGTGGTGATCAGCTCGAAGCCCAGGAAATGGCAGGCCCCGTACATCTCCTGGAGGCGGGCCTCCTGGCGGTCCACGCGGCTGCCCTGGGTCACGGCCACCACGCACACGCGGTAGTTGAGCTCCCGGCGCAGGCGCAGGGTCAGGGCGCCGGTGATGGATTCGTCGTCGGGGTGGGGGGCGAAAACCAGCACGCGGGGGGCGTTGTCCATGAGCCGGGGCGCGGGCGCGGGCGGCAGCTCGCCCAGGGGCATGGCCCGGGCCTCCTCCTGCAGCTTGACGTATTCCTCAACGTAGTGGGTGTAGGGATGACTCACGGTCCTTACTCCTATGCCAGACGGATACCCATGAATACCACGATGCCCGGGGCCGGGCACCCTCTTATTGGATGCCTAACCCGGGAGGCTTTCCAGCGCTTTATCCAGCAGTCCGTTCATTTCCGAACACTGTTTCTGGATCCGCGAGGCGATCCGGGCGGTCTCGGGCGTGCCGCAGGTCTCCTCCAGGAGCTGCGCCATGAGGAGGATGCTGTTGAGGGGGTTGCGCAGGTCGTGGGCCAGCCTGCGCAGCGTCTGGCGGTGGTCCGCCCTCGCCTCGGCCAGCGCGGACACCCGGCGCGTCTGGGTCATGTGGAGGATTCGGGTTTTCATGGCACCTCCAGGGCCGGTTTATGGCTAAGAGCGTAGGACCATTCACTAATTGTTCAACCCAAACCTCGCGCCCGGGTCCCGTCCGACGGGAACCGTTGCGCCGGGGGCCCATCCCTGGCTGAATGGCGTTATGACTTTCGCCGACTTGACCTACCTGGTCGTGGACACCGAGACCACCGGGCTCAGCCCCGCCACCGACCGGGTCGTGTCGGTGGCCGGCGTGTGGGTGCGGGCCGGGGAGGGCCTCCTTCGCCGGGAGAGCTTCCTGGTGGACCCGGGCATTCCCATTCCGCCCGAGGCCTCGGCCATCCACCACATCGTGGACCGGCACGTGGCCGGCGCCCCCGCCCTGGCCGAGGTGCTGCCCGTGTTCCAGCAGGGCGACTTCGACGCCTACGTCGCCCACAACGCCGCCTTCGACTTCGGCTTCCTGCCACGGGCCGGGCGCCCGGTCCTTTGCACCATGCGTCTGGCCCGCAAGGCCTGGCCGAAGCTCGGCCGGTATTCCAACCAGTACCTGCGGTACCGCCTCCACCTGGAGGTGGCTGAGGCCGAGGGCCTGCCGGCCCATGAAGCGCTTTCCGACGCCCTGGTGACCAGCCACCTCCTCCTGCACGAACTGGAATGGCTCCGGGAGAATCCCCAGCCCGGCGTGGAGACCCTCCAGGACCTCATCGCCTGGGCCGAGGCCCCCAGCCTGCTGGAGACCTGCCAGTTCGGGAGCAAGCACCGGGGCGTGCCCTGGGCCCAGGTGCCCCGGGACTACCTCGCGTGGATGAAACGGGAGGTCAAGGACATGGACCCGGACCTGCGGCACACCGTGGACCATTACCTGCAGCGGGTCTGACCCGGGTTGTGCATTCCATCACCAATTGTCCAGGCGTCAGATGCCGGCCCCGGGCCGCTTTGCGGGTCTCCCGCATATAAGATGAATATTAATTGATCTTATCAAATGAAATCCGCGCCGCCGCTCATTCGATCCTGAAGCGAGGATTCACCGGTATTTTCCAGGCTCGCGAATTTCCCCTGACCCTACAATAGCGGTTCGAGGGCAGATCAAGGTCTGGTGGAGCCCCCGCCCTGGTTGGCGCGGCTCTGCCCCCACTTTACCGAAACGCTTGGAGGAAGCGGATGGACACCAAGGCCAAGAAGGAGATGCTCGAGAAGCTGCGCGGGGAGGCCCTCCTCGGGGGCGGCCAGGACCGCATCGACGCCCAGCACGCCAAGGGCAAGATGACCGCCCGCGAGCGGGTGGAGGCCTTCCTGGACAAGGGCTCCTTCCGGGAGCTGGACGCCTTCGTGGCCCACCGCACCCACGACTTCCAGATGGACAAGAAGACGTTCCTGGGCGACAGCGTGGTCACCGGCTGGGGCCAGGTGGAAGGGCGCCCCGTCTATGTCTTCAGCCAGGACTTCACCGTCCTGGGCGGCAGCCTGGGCGAGGTGCACGCCGAGAAGATCTGCAAGGTGATGGACCTGGCCGTGAAGAACGGCGTGCCGGTGGTGGGCCTGAACGACAGCGGCGGCGCGCGGATCCAGGAGGGCGTGGTGAGCCTCGGGGCCTACGCCGACATCTTCCTGCGCAACACCCTGGCCTCGGGCGTGGTGCCCCAGATCAGCGCCATCCTCGGCCCCTGCGCGGGCGGCGCCGTGTACAGCCCGGCCCTCACCGACTTCATCATGATGGTGAAGAAGACCAGCCACATGTTCATCACCGGCCCCGACGTGGTGAAGACCGTCACCCACGAGGACGTCTCCATGGACGACCTGGGCGGCGCGAGCATCCACGCCAGCAAGAGCGGCGTGGCCCACTTCGTGGCCGAGGACGAGAAGGACGCCCTGGCGGGCCTGCGCAACCTGCTGTCGTACCTGCCCGCCAACAACATGGAGGACGCGCCCCGGGTGGACACCGGCGACGACCCCGCCCGGCGGGAGGAGGCCCTCAACACGATCGTCCCCGACGATCCCCGCAAGGCCTACGACATGCACGAGGTCATCGGCCACGTGGTGGACAACGGGGAGTTCCTGGAGGTCCACGCGGCCTTCGCGGGCAACATCATCGTGGGCTTCGCCCGCATGGACGGGCACACCGTGGGCATCGTGGCCAACCAGCCGATGGTGCTCGCCGGCGTCCTGGACATCGACGCCTCGGTGAAGGGGGCGCGCTTCGTGCGCTTCTGCGACGCCTTCAACATTCCCATCATCACCTTCGAGGACGTGCCCGGCTTCATGCCCGGCGTGGACCAGGAGCACCGGGGCATCATCCTCCACGGCGCCAAGCTGCTCTACGCATACTGCGAGGCCACGGTGCCCAAGCTCACCGTCATCACCCGGAAGGCCTACGGCGGCGCCTACGACGTGATGAGCTCCAAGCACATCCGCGGCGACTACAACGTCTCCTGGCCCACGGGCGAGATCGCGGTCATGGGCCCCGACGGCGCGGTGAACATCATCTTCCGCAAGGAGATCGCCGAGGCCGCGGACCCCGCCGCACGGCGGGCCGAGCTCATCGAGCTCTACAAGGACAGGTTCGCCAACCCCTTCGTGGCCGCGGGCCGGGGGTACCTGGACGACGTGATCGATCCCGCCGACACGCGCGCCCGGCTCATCGAGGCGCTGCGGATCTCCCAGAACAAGCGCGATTCGAACCCTCCACGCAAGCACAGCACCATGCCTTTGTGAGGTGAGAGATGGGCAACAAGACCAGCATCAAGGAACTCGCCAAGCACCTCGCCACGCCATACAGCCACCTGGAGCTGGGCCAGGTCAACGACCACGCCGCCTACGTCATGAACTTCAAGGACGTGTTCCCCTTCCACCGGCACATCCAGGACGAGCTGTACCTGGTGCTCCAGGGGGAGATCACCATCCGGTTCAAGAACGCGGCCCCCATCCGCCTGCGCAAGGGCGAGAGCACCGTCGTCCGGGCCTACACCACCCACTCCTCCGAATCCCTGGAGGGGGCGCTGGTGCTCATGGTCAAGCCCAAGGAAATGTTCCCCCATCCCTCTGAAGTGGAGTAGCGCACATGGCAGCCACCCCCCTGATGATCTGCGAGACCCTCCTGCGGGACGCGCACCAGAGCCTCCTGGCCACGCGCATGCGCACCGAGGACATGCTTCCCCTTTGCGAAGCCCTGGACGATATCGGCTACTGGTCCCTGGAAGTGTGGGGCGGGGCCACGTTCGATTCCGCCATCCGGTTCCTGGGCGAGGATCCCTGGGAGCGCCTGCGGGCCCTGAAGAAGGCCCTGCCCAGGACGCGGCTCCAGATGCTGCTGCGCGGCCAGAACGTGGTCGGCTACAAGCACTACCCCGACGACATCCTGGAGCACTTCGTGGGCCTGGCCCGGAAGAACGGCATCGACGTGTTCCGCATCTTCGACGCCCTTAACGACCTGCGCAACATGGAACCCGCCATGCGCTTCGCCAAGGCCGCCGGCGGCCACGTGCAGGGGACCATCTCCTACACCATCAGCCCCTTCCACACCGACGCCGCCTTCGTGCAGATGGGCAGGGACCTCAAGTCCATGGGGGCCGATTCCATCGCCCTCAAGGACATGGCCGGCCTGATCACCCCCTACATCGCCTACGACCTGGTCAAGGCGCTCAAGGAGGAGGTGGGGCTTCCGGTGCAGCTGCACACCCACTACACCTCGGGCTTCGGTTCCGCGGCGCTCCTCAAGGCGGCGGAGGCCGGCGTGGACGTGGTGGACACGGCCATCTCGTCCATGTCCATGTCCACCTCCCAGCCGCCCACCGAGACCATCGTGGCCGCCCTCAAGGGCCAACCCCGGGACACGGGCCTGGACCTGGGCAGGCTGGCCGACATCAGCCGGCGCATGGAGAAGGTCCGGAAGAAGTACGTGAGCTTCGAGGCGGGCGTGGCGGCCGTGGACGTGAACGTGCTCCAGTTCCAGGTGCCCGGCGGCATGCTGAGCAACCTCGTGGGCCAGCTCCGGTCCCAGGGCGCCATGGACAAGTACTACGACGTGCTGGACGAGATCCCCCGGGTGCGCAAGGAGATGGGCTATCCGCCCCTGGTGACCCCCTCCAGCCAGATCGTGGGCACCCAGGCCACCCTCAACGTGGTGCTGGGCGAGCGCTACAAGGTGATCCCCGAGGAGGTGAAGCAGTACTTCCGGGGCTGCTACGGCAAGCCCCCCGCGCCCATGGATCCCGACATCCAGAAGCTGGCCATCGGCAGCGAGAAGCCCATCACCTGCCGCCCCGCCGAGCTCCTGGAGCCCGGGTGGGAGGTCGCGAAGAAGGAGATCGGGGACCTGGCCGAAAGCGACGAGGACATCTGCTCCTACGCCCTCTTCCCCCAGATCGCCAAGCCCTTCCTGGCCCGGCGCAGGCAGGGCATGGGGGGCAAGGAGGAGGTGGCCGCGGCCATCGCCGCCGCGCTCTTCGCCCAGGCCGATGCCAAGGCCGTCAAGCCCGCCGCCGGGCCCGCGCCGGCGGCTTCCATGTGGAAGATGGCCGGCAGGACCGGCGCCCAGAGGGGATGGTGATCCGATGCCCACGAAATTCAAGCTGACCCTGGAAGGCAACGCCTACGACGTGGAGCGCCGCGATGGCCTCATGGTGGTCAACGGGGTGGAGTTCGCCCTGGCGGCCAAGGAGAACCAGATCCTGGTCGCCGGCACCCCGCACACCGTCAAGCTCGGCGCCGGAACGGCCGAGGTGGACGGCATCACCTACGCCATTTCCGCCGAGGGCCTGGAGGAACCCGCCCCGTCCAGGGGCCGGCGCACCGCCAGTCCCACCGCCGCCGCCGAGGCCGGCGCCCTGGTGGCCATCATGCCCGGGCTCATCATCAAGATCCTCAAGAAGGAAGGGGACCGGGTGGAGGCCGGCGAGGTGATCCTCGTCCTGGAGGCCATGAAGATGCAGAACGAGCTCCAGGCCAGGGCCCCGGGCGTCATCCGCCAGATGAACGTCAAGCAGGGCGACAACGTGGAGATGCGCCAGGTGCTCTGCGTCATCGAGTAGGGAGCCAAACTCCGGGAAGTGAGTCAAACTGGACATCTTGACTCACCCCGGAAGGACTCCATGGCCAACACGCTCCCCGTCATCGCCCTCGACGGCCCCTCCGGGGTCGGGAAGTCCACCACGGCCAAGGCCGTGGCCCAGGCCCTGGGCTGGCAGTACCTGGACACCGGGGCCATGTACCGGGCCACGGCCCTGGCCCTGCGCCGCGCCGGCGTGGGGCTGGAGGACCGCGAGGGGCTGGAGCGGGCCCTGGCCGGCCTGCGCATCCAGCAGCGGGGCACCCGGGAGTTCCTGGGCGACGAGGACGTGAGCGACGCCATCCGCTCGCCCGAGGTGAGCCGCATGGTCACCCCCGTGTCCGCGGACGCCCGCGTGCGGGAGGTGCTGGTGGACCAGCAGCGCTCCATCGCCGGCTCCGGGGGCTGGGTGGTGGACGGCCGCGACATCGGCACCGTGGTGTTCCCCGACGCCTGCTGCAAGGTGTTCCTCACCGCCAGCGTGGACGTGCGCGCCCGGCGCCGGGCCCGGGAACTGGAGGCCAAGGGCACCCCCCAGCCCCTGGCGGAGGTGGCGGCCGACATCCAGCGCCGGGACCTGGCCGACTCCACCCGGGCCGTGGCCCCCCTCCGGAAGGCCGAGGACGCGGTGGAGCTGGATTCCGGCGGGATGAGCCTGGAGGAAGTGGTGAAGTGGATTGTGGAACTCCACCGGCGGCACTGACGAAAGTTGAAAATTTTGTAATTGGTGTGGCAACTTATGCATGCGAGGTTTTTAAATTGCTTGATTATCCTCGCATTGATATTATTTTGAGGTATTTTAGGTAAACTACTATTACGCAGAGGACGCCGAGGCGCAGAGTTGCGCAGAGGCGGCTTCGCATCCTTGGCGCCGACCCATGCCGCCCAGGCCCTGCCCGCTGGCGCGGGCTGCGTCGCTTGCGCGACGCACGGCAGGGCGCGCTGGTCCTGCCGCATGCAAGCCTGTGGAGGACCAGCGCGCCCTGCCGTTGGCTGGCCTGGGCTCATCGTACTGGAGGAAAACCGGCCCCGCGAACGTTGGCGGGGGTTGCCCCGGGCGAACCGGGGCGCTACGGGCTGGAATCAGCAACCTACACCTGATTGGTAGTTGGAACCGGATTCTACGCCAAACGCTGCAGGGCCTAATACGCCCATTCCGCTCCAAGCGGCAACACCCACCTATCGGACATTGGCAACATCCATCAAGCCCAGGCCCGTCAAAGGCAGGGTGCGCGGGTCCTCCGCAGGCTCGCATGTGGCAGGACCCGCGCACCCTGCCGCGCGCCGGCAACGGCGCGGTCCGCGCAGCGGACAGGGCCTGGGCGGCATGGGTCGGCGGTCTTGATAGCGAAGCCGCCTCTGCGTAACTCCGCGCCTCGGCGTCCTCTGCGTACGGGTTTTTTAGCCGAACTTGCCGACCCCAACAAATTCCATTAGCGCCAGTTCAACTATTCTTACCGAAACCCCACGCCTCAAACCCGGAACTCATCCCCCCGCCACTCCTGGATGCGCTTCTTAATCGCCTCCCCCCCCAGATCCTCCGCCAGGGCCTCCCTGACCCGGGCCTCCAGCTCCGCGTCCGAAGCGAACCGCAGGGCCACGAACTGACCGGGCTTGAGGCGCGCGATCTGGGCGTGCATGGGCTCGGGGAGCAGGGCCTTCATGCGCAGGGTCTCCTCCAGGCGGATGACCCGGTCCTGCACCCGCAGGGCGTAGATCCGGGTCTTGACCAGCGTCAGAGCCACGAGCGCCAGGAGAAGGATCTGGTACCAGGCCCCGGCGTGGCCGCGGATGGCGCTGAGGACGGCCATGCCGATGCAGACGAGCAGCAGCCCGAGACCCCCGTAGTGGTACCCGGGATCCATGCGGCGGTGGGTGGCGTAGGACTGGGTCATGGGGGCTCCACAGAGTCAACGTGCGGGACGGAAGGCCTTGAGCACGGCGGGGTCCGTCTCCAGGATCGGGCCTCCGGCGAGCTCGATGCAGTAGGGGATGGCGGGGAAGACGGCGTCCAGGCATTCCCGGATGGACTTGGGCCGGCCGGGGAGGTTCACCACCAGGCTCGAGCCCCGGAGGCCGGCCATCTGGCGGCTCAGGATGGCGGTGGGGACGTACTGCAGGGACACGGCGCGCATGCGCTCCCCGAAGCCGTCCAGGATGCGGGGGCACACGGCCCGGGTGGCCTCGGGCGTCACGTCCCGGGGCGAGGGGCCCGTGCCGCCGGTGGTGAGCACAAGGCAGCAGCCCTCGTCGTCGCACAGGGCCTTGAGCGTGGCCTCGATGACGGGCTGCTCGTCGGGGATGACGTGGTAGCGTTCCTCCCACGGGGTGGTGAGGTAGGCCTTGAGGGTGTCCCGGATGGCGGGGCCGCCCAGGTCCTCGTAGACGCCGGTGCTGGCGCGGTCGGAGATGGTGACGATGCCGATGCGAGGTCTCATGCCGCTATCCTACCCCAAAACGCGCGAAGGGCGCCCGGAGGCGCCCTTCGGCGGAGACGGAAGGTCCTACTTGTGGTCGTGGTCGCAGTCGGGGCCGTGGACGTGCTCGGCGGCCTGGACGGAATCCGGGGACCCGCCCTCCTGGTGCTCCAGCTCGCCGCCCTCGAGGCCGCCGGCGTCGAAGCGGGCGGCGGGGATGCCCGCCTCGCGGCGGCGCTCCAGCTCCACCAGGGCCGCGAAGGCGTCCTTGTCCAGCAGTTCCTCGGCGACGGTGGCGGAGGCCACCATCATCTGGAAGATCTTGTCGGTGCGCACCCGGCCCTTGATCTCGGTGGTGGAGCCGCGCTTCTCGAGGCTGGCCTTGAAGGCCTCGAAGGGCTGGGGAACCTTGTGCTCTTCCATGATGGCGCGGATCTCGGCGTCGATCTCCTCGTCGGTGACCTGGAGGTCCTCGGCGTTGCCGATGGCCTGCAGGAGGTAGCCGGAGCGCACGGCGCGCTCGGCGTCCTGCATGCGGCTCTGGCGGTAGCCGGCCCAGTTGATGTTCTTGGGATCCACGCCCTGGCGGGCGGCCATCTCCGCGAACTCCTGGCAGTAGTCGTCCAGCTGGAGGCTCACCATGGAGGCGGGCACCTCGAAGGGGGAGGCGTCCAGGAGGGTGTCCAGGAGGGTGGCGTGGAGGCGGGCGACGGCGTCGCGTTCGGCGGCCTCTTCCAGGTCCTTCTTGACGAAGCTCTTGAGGTCCTCCAGGCTCTCGTGGGCGCCCAGGTCCTTGGCGAACTCGTCGCCCAGCTCAGGGATCTCCCGGGCGCGCAGGTCCTTGAGGGTGGCCTCGTAGGCCACGGCCTTGCCGGCCATGGCGCGGTTGGGGTCCTCGGCGGGGATGGTGATGGAGAACTTCTTGGTCTCGTCGGTCTTCATGCCGAGGATCTCGCCGTCGAAGGGGCGGCCTTCGGCCAGCTGGATGACCTGGTCGGTGTAGTTCACGGGCTTCATGCCCTGGGGTTTGACCTTGATGTCCAGGGTGGCGTAGTGGCCGACGGCGGCGGGGGTCTCCTCCACGGGGATGAACTTGGCGTGCTGCTGGCGCAGGGACTCCAGGTGCTCGGCGACGGCCTCGTCGTCGATGGCCCGCTTCTTCTTGGTGACGGCCAGGCCCTTGTAGGTGGGCAGCGCGACCTCGGGGGCCACGTCGAACTGGGCGCGGAAGACGCCCTCGGCCCCCTCCTTCAGTTCGAGCTTCTCCAGGGCGGGGCGGGAGATGGGGGTGGCGCCGGCCTGGGCGGCGGCGGCCAGGAAGTGCCGGGCGATGAGGTTCTCGGCCACCTCGGACTGGATCTCGCGCTCGTAGCGCTTCATGAGCACGTCCTTGGGCGCCTTGCCGGGACGGAAGCCGGGCACCTTGACCTTCGGGGCGATCTTGGCGAGGACCTTGCCGAACTCCTCGTTGACCTCGGCGGCCGGGACCGTGACGTCGATGGACTTCCGGGTGGAGGTGTGGTGCGTGAGGCTGGACTGCATGGGTGCTCCTGGAACAGGGTGAAGTGCTTCGGGCGGGTGTTGGTGCGAATGGCGGGACTCGAACCCGCACGGTGTGAACCGCTGGAACCTAAATCCAGTGCGTCTACCAGTTCCGCCACATTCGCAAAGACGTTGGTGCAGGTTCCTCGTGGTGCGCCCGGAGCGACTCGAACGCCCGACCCTCAGGTTCGAAGCCTGATGCTCTATCCAGCTGAGCTACGGGCGCACAACGAAACCGCTATTTTGCCATGAAACCGGCGGGAGTTCACGCTTCAATCGCCAGGGCCGGCGAGGCACCACGCGTCGGCCCGGGCGTTCCGGGCCAGGTCCTGCAGGTCGGAGGCGGACAGCCCCATGTCCTGGGCCGCTTTCCACTCGCCCGGCAGGTCGGTGGGGATGATCCCCGGGTCATCGGTACCCAGGGCGCACCGCACCCCCGCCTGGAGCAGGCGGGGCAGGGGATGGGGGCCCAGGTCCGGCACCAGGGCCCGGTTGGAGGTGGGGCACACGTCCAGGGCGATCCTCCGGTCCACCAGCAGCTCCACCAGCGCCGGATCGGCCGCCGCCCGCACGCCGTGGACGATGCGCTCCACGCCGGCGTCCAGGATGGCGTCGCGGACGTTCTCCCCGGGGCCGTTCTCGCCGGCGTGGGCGGCCAGGCGCAGGCCGGCCCGGCGGGCCCGCTCGAACACCGGGGCCCACTGGCGGAAGGGGACCCGCTCCAGGCCGCCGGTGGAGAAGCCCACCACCCAGGCGGGCCGTTCCGGCAGGACCAGGTCCAGCACCTCATGGCCGTGATCCACGCCGAAGTGGTTCACCGCGTCGATGATCACCGCGACGCGGACGCCGGCGCGCCGGGCCTCCCCGATGCCGTCGTCCATGCCCCGCCACAGCTCGTCCAGCCGCAGGAAGGCGGCCTGCTTCACCAGCAGGTGCGGGGAGACCCAGAGATCCACGCCCCGGGGCGTGCCGGTGTCCCCGCCGAGGCGGGCGGCCGCGGCGCGCACCGCGTCCCGCACCGCGTCCGCGTCGCACAGGAACCGGCAGCCGAAAAAGAAGGCTTCGATGAAGCCTTCAAACGGAACCGCTTCGCCCCGCCACAGGGCCTCCAGGGGCTCCGGCAGCGTCAGTCCCCGCTCCCGGGCCCGGTCCCGCACCCACCGCGGATCCAGGCCGCCCTCCAGGTGGGCGTGGCGGTCGATCCCAGGGCAGGCGGGCACTCCGGTCATACCTATTCGTCGTAGTCGTCCATCTGGAGGTCGCCGGGGTCCACGCCCTCGGCGCGCGCTCCGGAGATGCCAAGGCTTTCCTCCAGGGTGTCCTCGGCGGCGGGGTCCACTTCGCCTTCGGGAATGAAGTCGTCGTCGATGGCCAGCGCAACCTTCTCCTTCTTGGCGGCCTTGGGCTTGGCCGGGGCTTCCTTCTGGTTCGCGCCGCACTTGGGGCAGAGCGCCTCAGGTTTCGTGAAGTCGTAGAACTTCGCCCCGCATCCGAAGCAGGTCCATTTCTTTCCAAGATTCGCCATGGCTTCCTCAATCCCGTTTAAGGGTCAAGGATTTACCATGATTCCAGGCCCGTGTCACCAGGAAGAATGGCCTAGTGCGCGCCCCAGGGAGCGGGCCCCAGCCGCGAGGGGTCTCCTGCGCATAGCTGCTGGACAACCGTTTGGTAGAAAATGCGATGCTGGTTTTCAAGATCGAGCCCGTACCTTTCCACGAAGGAGGCCCGGCTCCGGTCCAGCTCGTCCTTCAGGACGGGGTAGAGGCTGCCGTCCTGCTGGCCCTGGGTGACCTTGGCGGGGAAGTAGAGCTCGATGTCGCCCACCAGGACCCGGGCGCTGCGCTCGGCGTTCATGCGCACCCGCGGGTCCAGGGCGGCGCCCTGGGGCTCCGCGATGGCGTCGGGAATGCGCTGGGTGAGCGTGGAGGGGTGGGACTCCACCGGAGCGGTGCGCTCCTCCTCCTTGACGCCGGCCAGGTAGGACAGGCGCGCCTCGGCGCCCAGGGCCAGGGCCCGCACGTGGCTGGGGTGCTGGATGGCCGGCAGCAGACCGCTGTCCACCAGGAGCAGCGCCACGATCTTCTTGCGCAGGCGCAGGGGGAGGATGAGGATGTCCCGGGCCTGGAAGCGGCTCAGGGGGGCCAGGAGGGCCTGGTAGGCGGGGCCGGGCCCGGCCACCAGGTGGACGCGGCCGCCCAGCAGGTCCTCCAGGTCCGGAGGGGGGACGACCGGGCTGCCGGCCTTGGGGGACTCGCCGTCGAAGCCCCGGTGGGCGTAGACGGTGGCGATGCCCTGCTTGAGGACGAAGAGGGCGCTGCGTTCCACGAAGCGCTGGGTGGCGTCCAGGAGGTGCTTGAGCACCTCGCCCTGGGTGTGGGCGTTCTCCAGGAGGTCCAGCCCCGCGCCCAGGTCCCCGTCCGTGGGCGGGGGCGGGGGAGGCGGTTCGGGGGCCGGCTCGGGTACCGGGAGGGCGGCCAGGATGGACGCCATCAAGGTGTCATCGGGGGCGAGGCGGGGGATGGCCTCGCTCCAGGCGAGCATCACCTGCTCGAGGAGGGCCTGCTGTCGTTTGTCGGCCCACTGCTGCAGCAGATTCTTCAGGGAGGCCTGCGCATTCTCGTCCATGTCATTCCCGATTTGAGGCCATGGTACCCCAAAACCCGCCGGTCCAACCCCCGGCTGGCAATTATTCCGCCGGGGCGATAGCATTCACCCAGGTATCCAGGGCCCTACATGGAGCGAACAGGCATGGCCGATCTTTTGATCCAGGTGCGAGAAGTGGACGGTGTCGCGGTGATGCGGCCCGAGGGCTTCATCAATGCCCACACGGTCCGGATGTTCGAGGACGCCCTCGAGAAGCAGGTGGCCTCGGGGCGCTTCACCATCCTCCTGGACTGCCAGGCCCTCAACTACATCAGCTCGGCCGGCCTCGGAGCGATCATGGGCCTGATCGAGACGGTCCGGGAGAACGGCGGGGACATCCTCCTCTGCAACCTCCACGAGAACGTCTTCGCCATCTTCGACACCCTCGGGTTCACCCAGCTCTACCGGGTCTTCCCCACCGAGGCCGAAGCCTTCCAGGCCATGGCGGGGAAGGGCTGAGTGCGGGCCGCCCCCGATCCCGAGAGCTTCCGGCTGGTCATTCCCAGCCAGACGCGGTACCTGAACCTGGTCACGGGCCTGGCCAAGCGGGCCTCCCTGGCCGCGGGCATGGACGACGCCACCGCCGCCAAGGTGTCCATCGCCGTTGACGAGGCCGTCACCAACGTCATCATCCACGCCTACCGGGGGGAGAGCACCCACCAGGTGGAGATCGAGCTGCGGTTCCGGGAGGAGGCCCTGGAGATCCGCATCTGGAACACCGGCACCGGCCTGCACGACGAGGACGTGGTGCTGCCCGATCCCAAGGAATACGTCAAGCACCCCCGGAAGGGCGGGCTGGGGCTCCTGCTCATGAGCCGATTCATGGACGAGATCCATTTCAAGGACGCGGATGGCCGCAGCGAGTGCTGCATGATTAAGCGCACTCCCGCCTGATTCGTGGGATTATCAGGGTCTGGAAAGGCAACCGGCGCACGGCCATGCTCACCAGGGAGGCCAGGCAGTGCTCTCAATCGCCAGAAACCTGAAAATCGCTTTGCTGTGCTTCGGGTTCCTCGCCGCCCTTGCCCAGCCGGGGGAACCCTCGGTGGAATCCATGAAGGCCGCCCTGGCGGGCCTGGCCGGCCCGGCGCGCATGGCGGCCCTGCTGGACCTGGCCAACCGCATCGAGACGGCCTCCCCCCAGGAGGCCCTGGTCTTTGCCACCGAGGGGCTCGCCCTGGCCGTCAAGGCGGGTGACCGGGAGAAGGAGGCGGCCTTCCTCACGTCCACCTCCTACTGCGCGGGCCAGTCCGGCGACTTCCCCAAGGCCGTGGACTTCGGCAAGCGGGCCCTGGCCCTGAGCACCCAGCTGGGCAACAAGGACCGCATGGCCAAGGCCCACAACGCCCTGGCCATCACCTACACCTTCATCGGCTCGTACAGCCAGGCCCTGGACGAGGCCATCGAATCCCTTCGCCTGCGGGAGGAGCTGGGCCTGGAGAAGTCCGTGACCCAGTCCCTGAACCTCATCGGGGTCGTCTACCACAACAGCGGCCAGTATGCCCAGGCCATCGAGTACTACGAGCAGATCCTCAAGCGCATCGAGCGCCACCCGGACAACAGGCGGCTCATCCTCACCCGGCTCAACATCGGCTTCTCCCAGTTCAAGCTCGGCAGGCTGGAGGAGGCCCTGCAGAACCACCTGGCCGCCCTCGCCCTTTCCCGGGAGACCCGGGACGACAGCTACCTGGCCTACAACCACCTGAACCTCGGCATGACCTATTCCGAGCTGCGCCGGTTCGACCTGGCCCGGGAGCACCTGCGCCTGGCCCGGGCCCAGTACGGGAAGTTCAACCACCGCCACGGCCTCGTCCAGGTCATGAACGTTACGGCGCGCCTGCACCTGCTCTCGGGCGACTACGCCGGCGGCATCCCCATCGCCCAGGAGGCCGCGGCGCTCGCCACCGTGCTCAACGCCCGGGACGAGCTCAAGCGGAGCTACGAGCTCATCTCCGAACTGCACGAGAAGATGGGCCGGACCGCCGAGGCCCTGCGCGCCTTCAAGCGCGCCATGGAGATCAAGGACTCCATCTACACGATCCAGGAGAGCAACAAGATCGCCGAATCCACCATGAAGATCGTGACGATCAAGAAGGACAACGAGATCGAGGCGCTCAAGCGCGAACGGGTGATCTCCGCGCTCCAGCTCCAGCGCAACCGGTACTCCCTGGCCGCCCTGGTGATGAGCCTGGGCGCCCTGGCCACCGTCGTCATCGCCATGGCCATCTACAGCAAGAACATGCGCCGGAACCGCAGGACGCTGCAGGCGTCCAACGCCGAGCTGGCCAAGATGAACGTCGAGCTCCAGGACCGGATGACCGAGATCAAGACCCTCAGCGGCCTGCTTCCCATCTGCGCCCAGTGCAAGAAGATCCGCAACGACCAGGGCTACTGGACCCAGCTGGAGAGCTACGTCGCCGAACACACCTCGGCCACCTTCTCCCATGGCATCTGCCCCAACTGCGCCGAGGACCTCTACCCCGAGGCCATGGACCGCATGCGCAAGAGGACCGAGACCTGCCCATGAACGACCCGTCCGGCATCCCCCCCTTCGAGCGCCTGCGGGAGCTGTGCACGCGCATCCCAGAGGGCACCCAGGAGCTGCTGCCCGTCATCGACTTCCTGGAGACCTTTCCCGCCCAGGCCACCGAGGAGGCCCTGATCCACCTGGTGGGGGTGACCGCGCTGGGCATCGCCAAGGCCTCCCAGGGGGGCATCTGGAACGGGACCCGGTGGATCTTCCTGCGGGGCAACGCCTCGCCGTTCCCCACGCACCCGGGCCCGGGCTGGACCAGCCTCCCCTGGGCCTACGGGGACGAACCCTACGGCCACCTGGTGGTGCGCACCCCGGCGGCGCCCGCGGCCCTCACCCTGCTGCTGTCCATCTCGGCGCCCCTCCTGGCGTGGCGGCGCCTGGAGGCCAACCGCAGCGACCAGAACCGGGCCCTGGCCCTGCAGCTGTCCCGCCTGAACACCCTGTTCGATCTCACCCGCAACCTGGGCGAGGTGGAGACCCGCACCGAGCTCATCCGCCTCATGGCCAACACCCTGGCCGGGGAGTTCCACATCCAGCGCCTCCTGGTGGTGGGGGCCGACGGCACGGTGCTCCACAGCCGGGGCCTGGGCCAGCTGCCCGCGGTCCTGGAGGGCGAGAGCATCAACGGCATCGTGGAGGAGAAGGGCCTGGTGCACGCGGTGGAGCTGCGCGACACGGACCACAGCCACGGCTTCGCCTACGCCGCCGAGCCCGCGCAAGGCAAGCTCAACGACGACGACGAGCTGTTCTTCCAGACGCTCCTGAACATCACCTCCACCCAGCTGGGCAGCCTGGAATTGCGGGAGACGCGGATCCAGGCCATGAAGCTGGAGAAGGACCTGGAACTGGCCCGCAACATCCAGCGCCGCATCCTCCCCAAGCGCCTGCCCGAGCCCGAGGGCTGGCAGTGCGCCGCGGCCAACCTGCCCTACCAGGCGGTGGGCGGCGACCTGTACGACCTCTGGATGGCCTCGGACCTGGACCGCAGCCCCCGCCTGCACCTGGCCCTGGCCGACATTTCCGGCAAGGGCCTGCCGGCCTCGCTGATGATGACCCAGCTCTCGGCCTTCCTGCGGGCCATGGCCGACCGCCGCGTGGCGGACTGGGGCGCCCTGGCGCTGCGCCTGAACGAGCGCATGAACGAGGTGCGGGACCGGAACCGCTTCGCCACCCTCTTCATGGGCAGCCTCAACCCCGCCACCGGCGACCTGCGGTACGTGAACGCCGGGCACAACCCGCCCCTGCTGGTGCCCGGGGACGGACGCCCCCTGGAGCACCTGCAGCCCACCGGCCCCATGGTGGGCCTCCTCCCCGGGGCGGTGTTCCGGGAAGGGCGGGCCCAGATGCATCCCGGGGATGCGCTGGTCATCTTCACCGACGGCGTTTCCGAAGCCGAGAACCTGGCCGGGGAGGACCTGGGCGAGGGACCCCTGGTGGAAACGGTCCTGGAGAGCCCCGGCGCCAGCGCCGACGACCTCTTCGAGCGGCTCCTCACCCGGACCTTCAAGCACCTGGACGGGGCGGGGTTCAAGGACGACGTCACGCTGGTGGTGATCAAGCGCCTGTGAGGCATAATGTGGGCACGGGGAGTGGCGCATGAATAGCGTTAAAACATTCATACTCATCATGGTCATGACGGGCATCCTGGTGTGGGCCGGCGGCCTCCTCTACGGGGACATGGGGATCGTGCTGGCCCTGGGCTTCGCCATCCTCATGAACGGCGTCAGCTACTTCTTCTCCGACAAGATCGTCCTGGCCGCCTACCGCGCCCAGATCGTCGGGCCCGGCGACGCGCCCGAGCTGTACGCCATCGTCGCCAACCTCGCCCAGCGGGCCGGCCTGCCCATGCCCCGGGTGGCCATCATCCCCGACGAGACCCCCAACGCCTTCGCCACCGGACGCAACCCGGACCACGCGGTGGTGGCCGTCACCGAGGGCATCCTCCGGGCCCTTTCCCGTCCCGAGTTGGAGGGCGTCATCGCCCACGAGCTGGGCCACGTCAAGCACCGGGACATCCTCATCGGCAGCCTCGCCGCCGTGCTGGCCCAGGCCATCATGCTCCTGAGTCGCATGGCCTTCTGGTTCTCGCCCCGCCGCGACGACGAATCCGGCAGCCCCCTGGTGGCCATCCTGGTGATGATCCTGGGTCCCGTGGCCGCCCTCCTCCTGCAGATGGCCGTGAGCCGGTCCCGGGAGTACGAGGCCGACGACTATGCCGCCCACATCACGGGGCGCCCCGACCAGCTGGCCTCGGCCCTGGGGCGGCTGTCCGCGTACAACCAGCAGGTGCCCATGCGGGACGCCCAGCCCGCCACGGCGCACATGATGATCGTCAATCCCCTGCGGGGGGGCGGGATCCTGTCCCTGTTCTCCACCCACCCGCCCATGGAGAAGCGCATCGAACGGCTCAACGCCATGGCGATCCAGATGAGGTAGGCTTGGGGCCCATGCGCGAGCGGATCGGGAAGTTCGAGGTCGTCCGGATGATCGGGCACGGCTCGATGGGCGAGGTCTACCTCGCCAAGGATCCGCTCCTGGACCGCGAGGTGGCCATCAAGACGATCCGCCTGAACGCGAGCTTCGCCCCGGAGGCCAACGCGCGCTTCGAGCGGGAGGCCCGCAGCGCCGGGTCCCTCAACCACCCCAACATCGTGACGGTCTTCGAGTTCGGCGAGGACGAAGGCACCCACTACCTGGTCATGGAGTACGTGGACGGCGAGGACCTGGGGGTGGCCATGCGCTCGGGGGCCCACACCCGCGAGGACCTGCTCGAGCTGCTGGCCCAGGCCTGCGACGGCCTGGCCTTCGCCCACGAGCACGGCATCATCCACCGCGACATCAAGCCCGGCAACATCCTGGTGAGCCGCCGGGGCAGGAAGGCCCAGGCCAAGCTCATGGATTTCGGCGTGGCCGCGGTGGAGCAGTCCGAGCTCACCCAGAAGGGCAACTGGATGGGCACCGCCAACTACATGGCCCCCGAGTACCTGGACACCGGCAAGGCCCAGCCCGCCTCGGACGTCTTCGCCATGGGCGTGGTGCTCTACGAGATCCTCACCGGCGGGCGCAAGCCGTTCGCGGGCGAGACGCCCGCCTCCATCCTGGGCCGGCCCCCGGTGCCCTTCACGCCCGAGGAACGGGCCGCCCTGAACCCCGCGCTCCTGGCGCTGGCGGAACGGGCCCTGGCCAAGGACCCAGCCGAGCGCATCCCTTCGGCCGAAGCCCTGGCCGAGGCCATCCGGGAGGCCGGTGCGGCCCCGAGGCCCGCCGAGGCCCCCGGCGTGCGCACCCTGACCGTGGGCAAGGGCGGGAAGGCGCAGTGCATGAGCCTGCGCGTGGCCCTGCGCCAGGCCGAACCCGGCACGCGCATCGCCATCCTGCCCGGGCTGTACCGGGAGTCCCTGGTGGTGGAGAAGGACGTGACGCTCGTGGGCCAGGGGGAGGCCGGGGAGGTGGTGATCGAAAGTCCGGCGGGCCCCTGCCTGGCCCTGAACGCCGCCGACGTCCGGCTTGCGGGGCTCACCCTGCGCAGCGCGGACGCCGAGGCGGCGCTCCTGGCGCTGCGGGGCCGGATCGTGGTGGAGGGCTGCGGCTTCGAGGTGGCCGGGGGTCCCGCCATCCGGGTTTCGGGCGATTCGGCGGACCCGTCCTTCCTGGACTGCGGCATCCGCGGTGCGGGCCCCGTGGCCGTCCAGGCCGACGCCGACTCCCGGGCGCGCCTGGAGGGGTGCACCGTGGCCGGGGAGTTCATGGCCGCCGTGCGCGCCTCGGGCGGCGCGCGGGTCCAGCTCAACCGCTGCACCCTCACCGCCGCGCCGGGGGTGGGTGTCCACCTCCTGCCCGGCGCCCAGGCCATCCTGGAGGACTGCCTGGTCTCGGGGCAGGCCGCCGGCGGCGTGGAGATCGAGGCCGAGGCCCGGGCGGAGCTGCGGCGCTGCCGCATCCTGGCCTCGGGCTCCATCGGCGTGCTGGCCATGGAAGGGGGCCAGGCCACCCTGGACGACTGCGAAGTGTCCGGCCACGCCCTGGGCGCCGTGCACGGCGCCGACGGCGCCTCCATCGCCCTCCGGCGGTGCCGCCTCCACGGCAACCCGGGCCTGGGCGGCTCCGTGGCGGACCAGGGCCTGCTCGCCATGGAGGCGTGCGAACTCTCCGGCAACCAGGAGCCCGCCGTCCTGGCCCACAACGGCGCCACCGCGCAGCTGAAGGGCTGCCGGATCTTCGACGGGAAGTCCTTCGGCGTGGTGTGCTCCTGGCGGGGCCGCGGCGTGCTGGAGGGCTGCGAGATCTACGGCAACGCCGGCACCGGCGCCAAGGTGGAGCCCGGCGGCAGCCTCCTGCTGGTGCGCTGCGACCTGCGGGACGGCAAGGACACCGGCATCCTCCTCCTGGAGGACGCCGAGGTGACCCTGGAGGAATGCGTCGTGCACCGCAACGCCCGGGGGGGCATCCTCCTGGCCAAGGATGCCGCCGACCCGATCCTGCGGGGCGGAAACCGCCTGCAGGATGACCTCATCCGCACCACCTCCACCGGCGAGGCGGTCAAGGTCGCGCCGGTCAGGAAGGCATAGCCCTTTCCAGCATCGCGTCCAGGGTCGCCAGGGACTCCTCCCCCACCTCCGTCGACACGAAGCGGGTGAGGTCGGCCTGGGCCAGGAACAGGGTGGGGTCCACGGCGTCGCAGAGGATGGCGACGGGGACGTTCCCCAGGTCCGCGACGCCGGCCTCGATGGAGCGCACGGCCTCCAGGGGCTCGGCGTCCCCGGCCCGGGCGGCGGCGAGGTCCACGATGCAGAGGCGGGGCGGGTGGCGCCGGGGTTCGGCGGCGAGCCGGGCGGCGAGCTCGTCCACTGAGGCGGCGACCTGGAGGCGGTGGAAGCCCGCGTCGCGAAGGCGGCGTTCCACGTCGGCGCGCCCGGGGCCCTCGGCCATGACCAGGCCCACGGTGGAGGTGCGCCGCCGCAGGCGGCGCAGGATCTCGCCCGCGGCGGCGGGTGCGTCGGGGACGGGCTCCACGCCGGGCTGAAGGGGACGGCTGTCGGGGCGCATGGCCACGGCGGCCCCTTCGGGACGGGGGCCGGAGCCCCGCTGGAGGCGGTCGCGGATGTCCAGGGCGGACTGGATGGCGGCTTCCTCTTCGGGGGACAGGGATGTGAAGGCCAGCCCCAGGATCACCTCGTTGCCGCGCTCGGTGGCGTGGGTGGAGATGCCGCGGGCCTCCAGCAGGTGGATGCGGGGGAGGTCCTGCACCCGGATCCGGGGGAATCCCTTGCCCCGGTCGAAGAGGGCGGTGGAGGGCGGGATGCGCACCCCCGTGTCGAGGCGGATGACCCGGTCCACCCGCAGGGCCAGGCCGCCCAGGCTGATGTTCACCAGGGGCCCGGCCACCCCCAGGCCCGGCACGCCGGAGTCCTGGAGGATCACGTAGGCGCTCTCCCGGGGCCGGAAGGGGTAGCGCTTGTGCACCCGCCGGTCCGAGAGGATGAGGTAATCAGGCCGCTCGAAGCGGTACTGGAGGTAGCCTTCGCGGCCCTGGAACGTGACGAATCCCTCGTACCGCTGCTCCCCCGAGGCGCACAGGAAGTGGAAGACGGCCCCCACCAGGAGCTCGTGGGGCAGGGGCCGTCCCAGCTTCAGGACGATGGCGCCCTCGTCCCAGTGGAGGCTCCGGATGGTGCTGAAATAGGGCAGGGTGCTGGTTCCTTCCACCTTGATGGGGAACTCCGCCTCCAGGTCGAACATCTGCTGGAAGATGTCCCGGAGGACGGCGGGATCCTCGATGCGGGTGCCTGGATCTGCGGGTTTGCCTGCCTTGAGCTTTGCCATCGCCTTTTCAGCCTGTCGCCACGCCACCGGTTCGGGAAGGTCCTGGAATCCAGTATGTCCTTCAGACGTTGAAAAGGAAGTGCATTACATCGCCATCCTTGACGACGTATTCCTTCCCTTCGGACCGCATGCGGCCCATCTCCTTGGCGCCCTGCTCGCCCTTGTGGGCGATGAAATCGTCGAAGGCGATGACCTGGGCCCGGATGAAGCCCTTCTCGAAGTCCGTGTGGATGACCCCGGCGGCCTGGGGGGCGGTGGCCCCGATGGCGATGGTCCAGGCCCGCACCTCCTTGACCCCGGCCGTGAAGTAGGTCTGGAGGTTGAGCAGGCGGAAGGAGGCCTGGATGAGCCGGTTGAGGCCCGGTTCCGACAGCCCGGCCTCCTCCAGGAAGAGCGGGCGCTCCTCCGGGGCCAGCTCCTGGATCTCGGCCTCCAGCTTGGAGCAGATGGGGATCACGGGGCAGCCTCGCTGGGCCGCGGCGGCCACCAGGGCGGTGTAGTGGGGGTTGCCCTCGGGGGCCGGGATGTCGGCCTCGGAGATGTTGCCCACCAGGAGCATGGGCTTGAGGGTGATGAACCCGAAGGACTTCACCAGGGCGAGTTCCCCCCGGTCCAGTTCGGCGGCGGTGGCCCATTCCCCGCGGTCCAGCACGGCGTACACCTTTTCCAGGACCGCCACCAGCTGCTGGGATTCCTTGTTGCCGCTCTTGGCGATCTTCCGGTGGCGTTCCAGGGCCTTCTCGGCGCCGTCCAGGTCCTTGACGATCAGCTCGGTGTCGATGATGGACAGGTCCCGCGCGGGGTCCACGCCGCCCTCCACGTGGGTGACGTCCCCGTCCTCGAAGCAGCGCACCACCTGCACGATGGCGTCGGTCTCGCGGATGTTGGCCAGGAAGGCGTTCCCGAGCCCTTCGCCCTTGCTGGCGCCCCGCACGAGCCCGGCGATGTCCACGAACTCCTGGGAGGCGGGGAGCACCCGCTGGGGGATGACGATTTCCGCGAGCCGGTCCAGGCGGGAGTCCGGCACATCCACGACCCCCGTGTTGGGTTCGATGGTGCAGAAGGGATAATTGGCCGAAGCGGCCCCGGCCCGGGTCAAAGCGTTGAAAAGGGTGGACTTGCCTACGTTGGGAAGGCCCACGATTCCGCACTGCACTGCCATTCGGTCTCCTTGTACTAAGCCTCTGATGAAGGTTTCCCCTGGCCGATGGCTCGTGTTCCGGCATAAGGGGCCGTAAGGGAATGCCGGTCATGGGAATGGAGATTCCCTAACGGCCCCTAATCCTCCAGTGTCCCAGGCCTTTGCTCAGCCGGGAAGGATTCGTACGGTGTAGGCCGATGTGGTGGTGGCCCCGGCCCCCACCTGGAAGACCCCGGGCTTCTCGTGGAACTCCCCGTCGAAGGCCGCGGGGCTGGCAAAGCCGCGCCAGGGCTCGATGCACACGAACCCCGCCCCCGGCCGCGTCCAGATGCCCAGCTGGGGGAAGCCCTCCCAGCTGACCTCCACCACCGGGGCGCCCGGGGCGGAGTACCGGAGGTGGCGGCTCTCCACCGGGTTGAAGATGAGGGCGTCCTCCTGGAAGATCTCGTCCCGCAGGGCGAGCTCCCGGTTGCGCAGGGGGCTGGGCTGGTTGCCGGCGCCCAGGAGGCCCCGGCCGTCCAGCACGGGCAGGAAGGCCATCTCGGGCTTCTCGAAGACCATGCGGTGGGCTTCCCGGGGGATGTCGGGGTGCAGGGGCCAGCGGAAGGCGGGGTGGGCCCCGAGGCTGGCGAAGAGGGCGCTGCCGCCCGGGTTGTGCAGGTCGTACTGGACGCGCAGGTGGTTGCCGTCGATGCGGAAGGTGACGCAGAGCTCGAAGGGGAAGGGATAGGCGGCCCGGGTGGCCTCGTCATCCACCAGGCGCAGGGTCACGGAATGGGCCGTGAGGCGCTTGAGGGACCATTCCCGGTCCCGGGCGAAGCCGTGCCGGCCCAGGGTGTGGGCCTTGCCCCGGTGCAGGAGCCGGTCGCCCTTGAGGGCGCCCACGATGGGAAAGAGGTTGGGAGCCTGCCGTGGCCAGACGGCGGGGTCGCCGTCCCACAGGAGGTCCAGCCCGGCCGCGGTCTGGAGCCGGCAGAGCTCGGCGCCAGCCGTGCGCACCGATGCGCGCAGCAGGTCGCCGGCGATGTGGTAGGTGCCCAAGGAGGCCTCCCGATCGGACATCATAGGCCCGGAGGCCCCTAACGGCAACCGCAGCCCGCGTTGTCCAGCACGGGCGTGGCCGCCGCCCAGAAGGCCCGCATCTCCTCGGGCTTGCCCAGGGTCACCCGCACGTGGTTGGGCAGGTCGTAGCCATGCATGGGACGTACGATCACGCCGGCCTTGAGGAGGTCCTTGAACAGCTCGGGGGCGGGCAGGGCGCTCTCCAGGAGGATGAAGTTGCCGGCGACGCCCGAGACCTGGCATTTGTGGTTGGCGGCCTCGGCCATGAAGGCCTGGCGGGCTTCGGCGTTGCGGGCCCGGGAGAAGGCCTCGAAGGTGTAGTCCTCCACCGCGGTTTCCGCGGCCACCTGGGCCAGCATGTTCGTGTTGAAGGGGCTGCGCACGCGCTCCAGGAGGGCGATGAGCTTGAGGTGGCCCACCGCGTAGCCGATGCGCAGGGCCGCGAGGGAGTGGATCTTGCTGAAGGTGTGCAGCACGAGCAGGTTGCTGCGCTCGTCCAGGAACGTCGCGGCGTCGGGGTAGGTCTCGGGGTCCTCGTACTCGGCGTAGGCCTGGTCGACGATGAGCAGGATGTCGTCCCGGAGCTCGCGCACCAGGCGCGCCAGGCCCTCCCGCTCCAGCATGACGCCGGTGGGGTTGTTGGGGTTGCCCAGGTAGACGATGCGCGTGTCCAGCTGCACCGCGCCCAGGATCGCGTCCACGTCGATGGCGGTGGGGCTGGAGGGGCACTCGATGAAGCGGCCCCCCGCGGTGCGGGTGGCGATGCCGTAGATGGCGAAGGAATGCCGCGGGGCCACGCCGCTGCCGCCGCCCAGGAGCGCGGCCTTGGCGGCCATCTCGATGATCTCCGAGCTGCCGTTGCCCAGCATGATCTGGCCCAGGTTGAAACCCCGCCGCCGGGCGATGGCCGAGCGCAGGTAGAACCCGTCCGAGACCGGGTAGAGGCCCAGGCCCTCGTCCTGGCTGCCGGTGGCGGCCTTGATGACCCGGGCCTTCACGGCCTCGCTGGGGCCCCAGGGGTTCTCGTTGCTGGCGAGCTTGACGATGGATTCCAGCCCAAGCTCCCGCTGCACCTCCTGGATGGGCTTTCCGGGAACGTACAGGGGGATCTGGCGGAGTTGTTCGAAGGCATGGTTGGATAGCAGCGTCATGGGGTGATCCTGTGGAGTAACCACTACCATGCCCCTACCCCTGCGCGTAATGCGTCACAACCCGGAAGTTTTTCAGGCGGGCCGCTCCGAAAGGACCCGGTCGATGAGGCCGTAGTCCTGGGCCTCGTCCGCGCTCATGAAATAGTCGCGATCCATGTCCTTCATGACCTTCTTGAGATTCTGGCCGGTGTGCTTGGCCAGGGCGGCGGCGAGGTTGTCCTTCAGGCGCTGGATCTCCTTGAAGGTGATCTCGATGTCCGAAGCCTGCCCCTGGGCGCCGCCGGAGGGCTGGTGGATCATGATGCGGGCGCTGGGCAGGGCGAAGCGCTTGCCCTTGGTGCCGGCGGCCAGGAGGTGGGCCCCCATGGAGGCGGCCTGGCCGATGCAGTAGGTGACGATGTCGTTCTTCACGAACTGCATGGTGTCGTAGATGGCCAGCCCGGCCGTGACGCTGCCGCCGGGGCTGTTGATGTAGATCTGGATGTCCTTGTCCGGGTCCTCGCTCTCCAGGAAGAGCATCTGGGCCACCACCGCGTTGGCGACGGAATCGTCGATGGCGGTGCCCAGGAAGATGATGTTGTCCTTGAGCAGGCGGGAATAGATGTCGTAGCTCCGCTCGCCCCGGGGGGTCTCCTCGATGACGATGGGCGGATAGTAGGCGCGTTCCATGGGTGCTCCTTGGGGCTTAGGATACTTGCGTTGCGGACGGGGTGGGTAGTCTTATTGACAATTTATACTTCCGCTTCCTCCCGTACCTCGTCCACCCAGGTCCTCCAGGCCTCGGGCTGGAAGGGGCCCGCATGGCAGCGCAACTGCCGGCGCAGGCTCCGGAACCGGGCCGCGGCGGGGGCCCAGAGGGCCTCGGGCATGCGGGAGGCGGCCTCGGCGCAGGCCAGGGAGCCTTCGGGGGTCTGGCACACCAGGAGGGCTTCGTGGCCGGCCATGAGTCCGTGCCGCACCTTGTCCTCCCAATTCCACCCCCCGGCGCCGCCCATTTCCAGGTCGTCGGGGATCCACCTCGCCTTGATCCCCCAGGGATTGCCGGCCACGCACCGGTCGCTGAGGCTCGCGGGCAGGCCCTCGCTCCGGGGCACCTTGAGGTGGGCCACCATCATCAGGCGCTCGGCGTGGGCCAGGACCCGGAAGGGCGCCAGGTTGGCTTCGACCCGGACGGGATCGGTGAGCTCGGGCAGGCCCACGTGGCTGTCCAGGCGGGTGCCGCCCAGGCCGGGGAAATGCTTGAGGCAGCCCCGGACGCCCTCGGCCTCCAGGCCCTCCAGGAAGGCGCCGGCGGCGGCGGCGGTCTCCCGTGGATCGGCGCTGGCGCAGCGCCCGCCCAGGGCAGAATCCGGGGCCGGGTCGAAGAGGTCGGCCACCGGCGCGAAGTCCACGTTGAAGCCCAGCATGCGCAGGCCGCGGCCCCACAGGGTCCCCCACCGGCGGCAGCCCGGGGCGCCTCCGGCCTGGAAGACCGCCCGCAGGCCGGGGGTGAGTCCCACCCACTCCCGCAGCCGGCTCACGGCCCCGCCCTCCTGGTCCACGGCCACGGCCAGGGGGCCCCAGCGCTCCTGGAGGGCGGTGATGAGGGCGTGGCAACGGGCGGGGCCCGCCACGGGATCCGGGTCGAGGTTGCGGGCGAAGAGCACCACGCCCCCGGGCTGGAATCCCGGCTGCACCTGGGCGGCGTCCAGGCCCGTGAAGCCGGTCCACAGCAGGCGGTGGGCGGGGGACCGTTCCACCTCAGCGCGTCCGGGCGGCTTCCACCTGGACGCGGACGCGGTGGAGGCCGTGCAGGGCCGCCTCCAATTGGCGGCGCCAGAGCAGGAAGGCCGGGGCCTCGGGGTGGAAGGAGCTCCGTTCCTCGAAGCCCAGGAAAAGCGCGCCGAGAAGGATGCCGTTGGCCCGCAGGGGGATGAGGTGCCCTTCGGGGTACCCGCCCTCCCAGGCGCATTCGCCGCCCTCCCCCAGCCGCGAGGGCGTGGGCAGGCCCTGGGTGCGCGGTTCGCGCGGGCCGTCCGCGGAAAGGAGGTCCCAGGCGTCGTGGCGGGCGGGCAGGAGGGCCATGTGGCCCTCGGGATGCCAGCGATCCTGGAGGTGGGCCAGGAAGGCCTGGAGGATGGGGGCCTCGTCGGCCTCGGCCTGGGCGGCCAGGAGAAGGACGTTGAGCCGCTCCATCTCCTCGACCAGTTCGATGTTCTCCCGCACCCGCGCCAGCACGCGGCCTTCCAGGTCCCGCTGGTAGTCCTGGAGCTGGCCCACCACCACCGCGTGGTCCAGGGCCCGGTCCAGCACCGCCTCGATCTCGGCCAGGCGGAAGGGCTTCTTCACGAAGTCGTAGGCCCCGAACTTCACCGCCTGGATGGCGGTCTCCAGGGAGGCGTAGCCGGTGATGACCACGCAGAGGGTGCGGGGGTCGCGGGCGTGCACCGCGGAGATGAGGTCGAAGCCCGTGGGGCCGCCGGGCATGTTGAGGTCCGTGAGCACCACGGGGTAGTGCCTGCGGGCGAGGATCGCTAGGGCCGAATGGGCGTCGGGGGCGTCGTCCACCAGGTAGCCGTCGTGGGTGAGGGCGTCCTTCAGGAAGGTCCTGAGATCCTCCTCGTCGTCCACCAGAAGGATCGGGTCGCGGATCATGCCCGCTCCGGTTCGGCCTTGATCTGGGTCATGGTCAGGTCGTAGATCCGGGCCTCCAGGAAGATGTCCAGGGCGTCCCCGTCCAGCAGGCCCGCCTTGGCCTCGTCCTCGAGGATCTCCAGGCTCCGGGGCACGGTGACGGCGACCTTGTAGGGGCGGTCCGCGGCCACCAGGGCGTCGTACACGTCGCAGATGGCCATGAGCTTGGACTGCGGGGGTATGGCGTCGCCCTTGAGGGCGCGGGGGTAGCCCATGCCGTTGAGCCGCTCGTGGTGGGCGTAGGCGATGCCGGGCACGTCGGCCAGGGTGCCGGTCCAGGGGATCTGCTTGAGGAACCGGTAGGTCTTGTCCACGTGGCTGTTGATCTCGTCGCGCTCGGCCTTGGAGAGGCTGCCCCGGGGGATCCGCAGGGCCGCGATGTCCGTGGGCTCGAGCACCTTGGCCGTGGCGCCCTCCCAGTGGCCGAAGGTGAGGTCCTCCAGTTCGTCCATGGAGTCCACCACCTCCTGGGTGAGGAGCTTGGGCTCGTTGCAGCGCAGCACCAGGTCCGCGAGGCGCTGGCTCTCGGCGCGGTGCGCGGCCATGAGCACCTCGAAGCACCCCTCGTCGAAGGCCTCGCTGCGCTTCCAGGCCTCCTGGAGGCGCCGGGCGACGGATTCCAGGTCCCGCTGGTACAGGCGCTGAAGGATGCGCTCCAGGCGCTCGGGTTCGAGCTTGCGGGCCTTGACCAGCACCTGCTCGCGCACGCCCACCTTGCCGAAGTCGTGCAGGAGGCTCGCGTAGCGGAGCTCCTTCACCTGGTTCTCGTTGAAGTGCAGGGGGCCGTAGGCCCCCGACGGCGTGCGGTTCACGGCCTCGGCCAGGCCCACGGTGAGGGTGGCCACGCGGTTGGAGTGGCCGGAGGTGGAGGGGTCCCGCGACTCGATGGCGAACACGGCCGCCTGGACGAACCCCGCGAAGAGCTTCTCGATGTCGTCCTTGAGCTTCACCACCTCGCGGGTCCGCTCGGCCACCCGCTCTTCCAGCCCGGACTGGTAGGCCTCGTTCTGGCGCAGGGCCTTGTAGTGGTTCAGGGCCCGCTGGAGGCTGGCGTCCAGCTCGGCCAGCTTGAAGGGCTTCTGGATGAAGTCGTAGGCGCCGTTCTTGAGGGCCTGGATGGCGCTGTCCGTGGTGGCGTAGCCCGTCATGAGGATGCAGAACGTCTTGGGATCGATCTCCTGGATGGCCTGCAGCAGGTCCAGGCCCGAGAGCCCTCCGGGCATGTTCAGGTCCGTGAAGATGATGGCGAAATGGCGGTTGCGGGCCATGTCCAGGGCGACCTCGGCGGTCTCCGCGCCTTCGCACTGGTAGCCCATGCTTTCCAGCGCCTCCACTAGAAGCGTCCGGAAGTCCGACTCGTCGTCCACGATCAGGATGTTATAGGTGTCCATAGGGGTCCTGGACACCTATCCTACCCGAAGCTTCATTTCCGGGGGGGAGGGAAGCGGGAAAGCATGGTGGCCACCGCCTGGGACACCTGCTGCTCGGCATCCTCGGGGTCCGTGAGGCCCGTGAGGGCGCCCTCGGCCACGGCCTGCCAGATGAGCTGGTTGGTCTTGTTGTCCACGATCTCCAGGATGATGCTGCCCTCCCGGTAGCTCCGGGCCTCGGTGAACTGGGTGCCCACGCCGTAGCCCCAGGGTCGCCAGTAGCCGAAGTGGGAGCCCACGGTCGTGGTGGTGTACACCGTGCCCTGGCGGTAGGCCGGGTAGTAGGTGACCAGCACGTCCGGTTCGGCCGAGCGCTCCACCTTCAGGCCCTTGGCCGCCAGTTCCCGCTCCACGGCGGCGCGCACCCGGCGGTCCATGATGGGGTTTTTCACCCCGTCGGACTTGCCCTGGGCCTTCTTGCTGGCGGCGTACCAGTCCCAGGTCTTGTAGGAGGCGTAGGAGGCGTGGGAGTCGTAGTCGTACCGGATCGAGTAGGGGGTGCACCCGGCCAGGACGGCCAGGGTCAGGGGGAACAGGGCGCTTTTCAGGTTCATGGGGACCTCCGGACTGGACTATAGATGCGCCTTGGGAGTCAGAGGTTTAAGGTTTCCCTGATCCCAGATCATGAAATTACCATCATGCGCCCAGGGCAGGGCGGTGCCGTTGCCCTCCACCTCGTGGGTGTGGAAGTGCCCGGTGATGAAGGTTTGGGTGGGGTGGGCGGCTGCCGCGGCCCGGAAGGCCTCCCGGGGGAAGGCCAGCTTGTAGGCGCGGTTCGTGGTGCGCATGGCCCGTTCGAGGCGGGCGGCCAGGGACCGGGCCGCGGAACGGGGCAGTGCCCGGGCCACCAGCCACATGACGCCGCTGCGGGAGAGGAGGTTCCAGAGGCGGTACCGCCCGTCGGCGGCGTTGATGAGGTCCCCGTGTTCCCAGGCCAGCGCCTCCCCGGGCAGGCCGCCGCCGATGCCCTCGCCCATGAGGTCGAAACGCCCGGAAAGCCCGTCCAGGAAATACTCCCGGTTGCCCAGCCAGAGCCCCACCCAGCGGCCCTGCCGGCGCCGCTCGTCCACCCAGGCCAGGAAGGCCTCCTGCTGGGGGGATTCCATGCCCGGGATGCCCACCCACACGTCGAAGATGTCGCCCAGGAAGAGCCAGTCGGCCTCCGGATGGGCGGCGGCGGCCTCCCGCAGGCCGGTGAGCTCCTCGCCCCAGTGGGGGTCGGCCACCAGGATCAGGGGCACGCGGGGGTCGGGCCGGCGCGGCTCGCCCCGGACCCAGCCCAGGGAAGCCATCCAGCGGCGCCACAGGAGGGGCAGGCACGAGACGCCCAGGCCCAGCACCGTGCCGGCGGAATCGGCCGCCCAGTCCAGGACCGAGACGTCCCGTCCCGGCACGAAGAGCTGGTGGATCTCGTCCGACAGGCCGTAGGCCGAGGCCGCCAGGAAGATGGCCAGGTGGCGCCGGTAGGTGGGGACGCTCCGCCAGGTGTGGCGGGCCGCCACCTCCAGGGAGAAGGCCAGCGCCGCGAACTCGAGGGCGTGGGCGCACCAGTCCAGGGGGTGGCCCAGGGAGACGGGCAGGGAGCTCTGGCCGCTGAGCCAGAAGGTGTTGATGGCCAGGGCCAGGGGAAGAAGCCAGATCCAGACGCGCCGCATGGCTCAATCCTACCGCGTCATCCGGGCCTCCGGGCCATGACGATGGCCTCCCCCAGGAACCCCGGGACCTTCTTCCTGCGGACCTCCGTGAAGCCCTCCCTTCGCCAGAACGCGAGGGCGCGGGGGTTCCCTTCGAGCACCGCCAGGCCCAGCGCGGGGCAGCCCCACGCCAGGGCCAGGGCCTGCACGACGCCCAGGGCATGCCTTCCCAGGCCCCGCCCCTGGTGGGTCTCGGCGAAAAGCAGCAGGCCGATGTGGACGCACCCCGGCGCCGGATACCCGCGCAGCAGCTCCGCGGCGCCCACCAGCGCGCCCTCCAGGAAGAACCCCAGCACGCATTTGTCGGCCAGCGCCATGCCCGGCGGGAGTGACGTGAAGGTCTCCTCCGCCTCGGAGCCGTCGGGGTCCCGCCCGTGGGCGATGCGGCTGTACCCGGGCGCCCCTGCGTGCAGGGCCTGCAGGGCCGCCACGTCGGCGGGCGCGTCACGGTCAAGCTGGCGGTGGGAGATGACGTCCAAGGGAGGGCCTCGAGGGGGATGGGAAGTCGAAGGGCGTGGAACAACCGTATCCAGGAACCCGCTCCGGGCGGCGAGGCCGCCTGAAAAACAGGTAGCAATCTGTCCTGACGCGACCAAAGGCGCTATAGGGTCTTTGGTCCTGCAGAATCCATTCTGTTCGAAGCCTGTGGGAAAAAGATTATCGCCGAGGCGCCGAAGACGCCGAGGATCGCCGAAAAAGATTTTCTTTCTTTTCCTCGGCGAACCTCGGCGACTTCGGCGCCTCGGCGACAAGCCTTTTCTTCCGGCCTACGGAACGACGGGCTCCTGCCGATATCCCCGGCCTCCCTTAAAGCGTCGGCCGATGCCATATAGAATCAGGGCATCCTCTGTCTCCCACATGCCCGGCAAGGTTCCCATGACTGAACACATCGAATGCGTGGTGATCGGCGCGGGCGTCGTGGGCCTGGCCCTGGCGCGGGAGCTGGCTTTGCGGGGCCGGGAGGTGGTGGTCCTGGAGCGGGAGGATCGCTTCGGCATGGGCATCAGCTCGCGCAACAGCGAGGTGGTGCACGGCGGCATGCACTACGCCACCGGCACCCTCAAGGCCCGCCTCTGTGTCGAGGGCAACCCCGCGCTGTACGCCTTCTGCGCGGCCCATGGCGTGGACCACCGGCGCTGCGGCAAGTTCATCGTGGCCACCCGGGCCGGCCAGGTGGAGACCCTGGAGCAGGTCCTGGCGCGCGGCCTCGCCAACGGGGTGTCCGGCCTGCGCCTGGTCACCGGCGCCGAGGCCATGGCCGCGGAACCCGGGTTGACCTGCCTGGCGGCGTTGGCGTCCCCTGCCACCGGCATCGTGGACAGCCACGGCCTCATGAAGGCCCTTCTCGGAGATGCCGAGAACCACGGCGCCAGTCTGGTGCCCCGCAGCCCGGTACTGGGGGGCGCCGCCGCTCCCGGAGGTGTGCTGCTGGACGTCGGCGGGCCCGAGCCCATGGCCGTCCTGGCTTCGGAGGTTTACAACTGCGCGGGTCTCGGCGCCCGGAAGGTGGCCCAGGGCATCCGGGGCGTGCGCCCGGAGGCCCTTCCACCGCTGTCCCTGGCCAAGGGCAGCTACTTCGCCATCGCCGGGCCCGCGCCCTTCTCCCGCCTCGTTTACCCCGTGCCCGAGGCCGCGGGCCTGGGCGTGCACCTGACCCTGGACCTGGGGGGCCAGGCCCGCTTCGGCCCGGACGTGGAGTGGGTGGAGGAGGAGGACTACGCCGTGGACCCCGTCCGCGCCGACGCCTTCTACGGGGAGATCCGCCGGTACTGGCCGGCCCTTCCCGACGGGGCCCTCCAGCCCGCCTACGCCGGCATCCGCCCCAAGCTCCAGGGCCCCGGCGACCCCGAGGCCCGGGACTTCCTCATCCAGCGCGCCGACGCGCACGGGGTGCCGGGGCTGGTGAACCTCCTGGGGATCGAATCGCCGGGGCTAACCGCCTGCCTCGCCCTGGCCGCGCACGTGGCGGGCGGCTGATCTGCGTCAGGGCAGCTCGGGCTCGGCGAAGGTGTCCGGATGCTGCCGCATGATCTCCTGGAACCGCGGGAGGTTGTCGAAGAACACGCGGGTCAGGGCGGGGTCGAAGAGCTTGCCGCTGTTGTCCCGGATGTAGGCGAGGACGTCGGGTTCGGTCCAGGGCATCTTGTAGACGCGGCGGTGGGTGAGGGCGTCGTAGATGTCCACCAGGCAGGTGATGCGCGCCTCGATGGGGATCTGCTCGCCCGCGAGGCCGAGGGGGTAGCCGGAGCCGTCCCACTTCTCGTGGTGGCACGCGGCGATGCGCGCCCCCATCTGGATGAAGGGGACGGTGGAATCCTTGAGGATGGCGGCGCCCATGGCGGTGTGGGTCTTCATGATGATCCACTCCTCCTCCGTGAGGCGTCCGTCCTTCTGGAGCACCCGGTCGGGGATTCCGATCTTGCCGATGTCGTGCATGGGCGCCGCGGCCTGCACGGTCTCGACGCGCTCCTCGTCCCACCCGAGCAGGCGCCCCATCTCCGCGGCGAAGAGCCCGATGCGCCGCACGTGGGCTCCGGTCTCGTTGTCCCGGTGCTCGGAGGCCGAAATGAGGCGCAGGGCCACCTCGTCCCGGGAGGCCCGGATCTCCAGGGTCTGCTCCTGCACGCGCCGGGCCAGGATGGCTTCCCGGTCCCGGTAGTCCAGTTCCAGCATGCGCCGGCGCAGCGCGGCGGCCACGGCGATGAGGATGTCGTTGGTCTTGAACGGCTTGAGCACGTAGCCGTAGGCCCCGTACCGCAGGCACTCCATGGCCATCTCGGTGTTGTCCATGGAACTGACCATCACCACGGCGATCTCGGGGATCCGGTGGGCCACCGCCTTCACCAGCGCGAGGCCGTCCATGCCCGGCATGCGGATGTCCGAGAGCACCAGGTCGATCTTCTCCTTCTCAAGCCGGTCGAGGGTCATGAAGGCGTCGGAGGCCTCGGAGCAGGTGAAGCCGTGCTTGCGCAAGGTGCGCAGCAAGGCCAGACGCACGATTTCCTGGTCATCCACCACCAGGATGTGGATGTCCTTGGGGTCGTGGCCCGGCAAGGGCCAGTCGATGGGAAGGGCTGGGGGGCTTCCTGCGGGTTCCATGACAAGGAGATCCTAGCGGAGACCCGGGTGTTTCAGGAATGTTTCGCCACGCCGGTGAACGCCTGGAGGGCGACGCCCAGGATGATCAGGGACAGGGCGCCCCAGCGCAGGGGCGGGATGCTCTCGCCCAGCACGGCCTGGCTCAGGAGGGCGTTGACCAGGAAACCCAGGGCCAGGAAGGGGTAGGCGTAGTTCACCTCCACCAGGTTGAGGGCGCCCGCCCAGAGCACCACGCTCAGGGCGTAGCAGCCCAGGCAGGTGAGGGTCCAGGGATTGAGTCCCAGTCTGAAAAGGGACGGGAGGTCCCAGGTCATGCCGCCCACGGCCTGGAGGCCCTTCTTCATGGCGATCTGGGCGAAGGCGTTGAGGAGCACGCCGACGAGGATGAGGGGGAGGGCCTTGACGTAGGGGCTCACTGGGTTTCCTTTCCGGTTTTCCGGCGGATGAGGAGGGCCTCCCCGCCGCCGACGGGCACGTTCAGCAGGATCTCGAAGCGGTTCCGGTCCAGGCCCCAGTCGTTCATGTCCCACTCCCTGCGCATGGCCACGAGGCGGTCCTCGGGGCCCAGGCCTTCCAGTTCGCGGGCCGTGTGGAGTTCGGGCATGCGGTGGGTGGTGTAGACCATGGCGCCGCTGCGGATCGTCTGCCAGAAGAAGACCCGGCGGCCCTGAATGAGGGGCTGGACCGACGCGGTCCACACCCGGTAGCCCTTGCGGGCGTCCAGGAGCCGGAAGCCCCAGGTGCCCACCACCAGGAAGGCCAGGAGGATCGTCGCCGCGGTGTCCCGCACCACGTGGCGGCCCTGTCCCGCCATCATCCGGCCCAGGAGGGACAGGGCGCCCAGGAGGAAGATGGCGGCGCACGCGCGCAGGGGTCCCAGGTAGGGGAGGAGCTCGGCCTGGAGCTTCGGGCCCCCGGCGTTCAGGAAGGCCAGGGAACCCAGGACCAGGCCCAGCACGGCCAGGGCCCCGGCCAGGATGCCCCCCAGGCGGCGCAGGCGGGTGGGCCCGACGGCCTCCACCGACAGCGGCTGCAGGAGCGCGGCCAGCAGCAGCGCCAGGAAGGGGTAGATCATGAGGAGGTACTTGCCCTGCTTGCTCTGGGAGCAGCTGAGGAGCACGAAGGGCACCACCACCGCCAGGATCAGGAACCGCGCCAGGGGGCTGCGCCGGGCCCCGGTGCCCCGGAGGAAGAGGCCCAGGGCCGGCAGCAGCAGGCTCCAGGGGAAGAAGTCCCCGGCCAGGTACTGCACGTAGCGCCACACGGGCTGGATGTGGTCCCAGGCCTTCAGGGCTCGTTCGAAATTCTGGTGGACGATCATCTGGTAGGCGTAGGCCGGGCCGCCCTTGATCCCCGCCGCCACGTACCAGGGCGCGATGATCGTGGCCATGAGCAGGAGGCCCCAGCCCGGCAGCGTCCGCCGCAGGGCGCCGAAGTCCCGTTCCCAGGCCAGGAAGGCCAGGAGCAGCGCCCCGGAGAGCACCAGCGCCAGGGGCCCCTTGGCCAGGAAGGCCAGGGACATGCAGGCGTAGGCCCCCAGGAACCACACCCGCTCCTCGTAGGGGTAACGCGGGTTGGCCTGGTCGCGGATGAGCAGGTAGCCCCCGATCCAGGCCAGCCAGCTCCACGCCAGGAGGGCGGCGAAGACCATGTCGATCTGGATCAGCTGGGACTGCCAGAGCCAGATGGGCGTCGAGGCCAGGATCAGGGCCGCCAGGTCCCCCATGTCGGCCTGCAGGAAGCGCGCCGTCCACCTGCGGAACCCGAACATGAAGAGGATGGAGGCCAGGACCGGCGGCAGGCGCAGCGCCCAGGCCGAAACGCCGAACGTGAAGCCCTGTCCTCCGGTGACGGCCTCGCCGACGATCACCGAGGCCTTCATGAGCCAGTAGAAGAGGATCGGCTTTTCGGAATAGGGCACGCCGTTGAGGTAGGGCAGCAGCCAGGTGCCCCGCTCCCGCATCTCCCGCACGCACTGGGCGAAATCCGGCTCGTCCGGGCTCCACAGGTCCCGCATGGGCAGGACCAGCAGCAGGGCCAGGGCGAACAGCAGCGGCACCCGGTTCCGCACGAGCCACGCCAGGAGGCGGTTCCGGGGCTCGGGGGAGGAATGGATGCTGCAGGCGTCGCCGGGGGTCTCGTTTTCAACCATCCCCTATCGTCCCCTGCCTTGCCGGATCAGGCCAGGGCCATTCGAGGCCCCATGGGATAATCTGGAAGCGATGAACGGCAACCACGTCCCCCTAGCTGAGCGCATGCGGCCCCACGCCCTCGAGGACGTCGTGGGGCAGGGCCACCTCCTGGGCCCCCGGGGGGCCCTGACGCGGCTCACCGCCGGGGGGCGGCTGCCCTCGCTGGTCCTCTGGGGTCCCCCCGGCACCGGGAAGACCACCCTGGCCCGGCTCCTGGCGCAGGCCACGGGCCACCCCTTCCTGGAGTTCTCCGGGGCCTCGGGCTCGGCGGCCGAACTCAAGAAGTTCCTCAACGAGCACCGGGAGCAGCCCCTGTTCCGCACCGTCCCCCCCGTGCTCTTCCTGGACGAGATCCACCGCTACAACCGGGCCCAGCAGGACATCCTCCTGCCCAGCCTGGAGCGGGGCGACGCCATCCTGGTCGGGGCCACCACCGAGAACCCCGCCTTCTACCTGAACCCCGCCCTGCGCAGCCGCTGCCAGCTGCTGCCCCTGAAGCCCATCGAACCCGCCGACATCCGCCGCGTCCTGGCCCGGGCCTGGGCCCTGGAGCGGGAGGGGGAGGAACCCCCCGCCCAGGTGCTGGAATGGCTTTCCGGCTGGGCCGGCGGCGACCTGCGCTCGGCCCTGGCGGGCCTGGAGACCTGGCTGAACCTGCCCGGGGCCGACCTTGAAGGCCTGCGGGAAGCCCTGGGCGGCCGCATCATGTACGACCGCGCCGACGGGCACTACGACCTGGCCAGCGCTTTCCAGAAGAGCCTGCGGGGCTCCGACCCCGACGCGGCGCTCTACTACCTGTCCCGCATGATCCGCGGCGGGGAGGACCCCCGCTTCATCTGCCGGCGCCTCCTGGTGTGCGCGGCCGAGGACGTGGGCAACGCCGACCCCATGGCCTTCGTCATCGCCGAGGCGGCAAGCCGAGCTGCCGAGCAGATCGGCTGGCCCGAGGCCCGCATCCCCGTGGCCCAGGCCGTCCTCTACGTGGCCAACGCCCCCAAGAGCAACGCCACCGTCCTGGCCATCGACGCCGCCATGGCCGCCCCGGACCTGCCGGTCCCCGACGCCATCGGCGACGCCCACACCGCCACCAGCCGCTCCGCCGGCAAGGGCGAGGGCTACTTCTATTCCCACACCGACTACGACCATGCCCAGGCCTTCCTCCCCGTGGCCCTGCGCGGCACGGCCTTCTACCGGCCCATCCGCCCCCAGGAGCGCAACTGGCGGGACAAGGCCGAACCCGACCCCGGCGCCCTGGGGGACCTCTGGACCGAGTGGATCCAGGCCAACCCCGAGGGCGGCGACGTGCCGGTGGACGCGTGGGCCACGGCCCTGGGCTGCAGCCGGGAGGCCCTGGCCCGCGCCGTCGGGCGGCTGGGCGCGGGCGTGTGGAAGCTGGAGCGGGTGCTGAGGATCCGGCCCGGGGATACGGACTGACCCCGATTGAGCCTCCCGGTACGTGATCCGCAGGATCCGGATCCGGGCGGCCGGGAACCCAGGTGCCGTCCGGGCGCATGTGGTAGGGAAGGCCTGTATGAATATTTAATTCATGCAAATCCCCTGCTACGGAATCCCCATGCCCAGGCTGCCCATCCTCCCCGCCTCTGCCTTGCGGACCTTGCCCGTGGCCCTGGGCCTCCTCCTGGCCCCGGCCTGCCAGGGTGACGGCAGCAGGAAACAGGCGCCGGAAACGGTGGGGGTCACCATCGAACCGCGCAACGCGGAGATCACGGCCGGGGAGGAGGTGCGCTTCGGGGCGGTGGTGTCGGGCACGGTCGAGCAGGGCGTCTACTGGGCGGTGATGGAACCCGGGGGCGGGGAGGTGTCGCCGGACGGGCGCTTCCTGGCGCCCCCCCTGGCCGGCGTCTACCATGTCCTGGCCCAGTCGAAAGTCGCTTCCCGGGCCAAGGACGTTGCCGAAATCAAGGTTCACCCCAAGGCGGAGGTGGTGGCCTTCAAGGCGCACCCGCCGCGGCTGCGCGCCGGTGAGACCGTTACCCTCACCGCCGAGTTCACGGGAGGGCAGGGCCGGATCCTGCCGGGCTCCGTGGCCGTGACCAGCGGAACCCCCGTCGGCTTCACGCCGGACGGCAACACCACCTACACCCTTGTGGTCACCAACCCCCTGGGCCAGACCGCGACCCGGAAGCTGGCGGTGGAGGTGGTCCCCGCCACGAATGCCCTGCCGGACATCAGCGCCCCCCGGGTGGTTCGCGCGGGCAACCTCCACGTGGCCGTCTTCAACCGCGCCAACGCCAAGGTGGAGTGGCATTCCGAAGATGTCGAGTTCATGGGGACCGGGGCCAGGCCCCACACCCACGTGGTGCTCTTCCGGCCCAAGGACCGGATCTCCACCTACGGCCTTTCCGTGAAGGCCCAAGGGGTGGCCGGGGAACCCGCCGACACGCCCGGTTCGGCCTCAGCCCGGCTCGAGCGCCAGTTCACGTTCCAAGGGAAGGTCGAGACGGGCTCCGGCGCCGATCCGGTCCTCATCGTCGACAAGCCCTTCGTGACGCGGGGGAAGACCTGCCGGGTGCGGGTCGGCTCGCCCCGTCCGGGGGCCTCGTACCGCTGGACCGTCAAGAACGGCACCGCCTCGGGAAGCGGACCGGAGGTGACCGTCACCGCGGGCGACGCCAGCCACCTGCTGGTCACCTGCGAGGACGGCCCCCACGCCACCACCACGGGCCTGCTGGTCCTGGAACCGCCGGATCCGCCCGTGATCCGGGCCGGCGAGACCACCGTGGCCGGCGCGCCCCAGGGCGCCTTCGTCACCGAACCCCAGGCGGGAATCACCTACCGCTGGGAACTGGACCCGGCCCAGGGCCGCTTCACGGGGAACCAGGCCACGGCCGCAGGGCGCATGGTCACCTTCACCGTGGCCAAGCCCGGACCCTTCACCCTGCGGTGCCAGGCCGCAAACCTGGCCGGCGACGTATCGGCGCCCACCCTCCTGGTCGTCACCGCCGTGCCCTACGCCCTTGAACCGCCCATGCTTCGGGTCCCCGCCCTGGTGCGGGCCGGCTCAGGTCCCCAGGCGGCCGAAGTCATCGACCCCGTCGCGGGCCAGACCTACGCCTGGACCGCCCAGGGCGCCGATCTGGCCACGGCGGATGGGGCGCAGGTCGCGTTCACGCCCACCCAGGACCACGTCCTCCTCACCTGCACCGCCCGGAACCCGGTCACCGGGACCGCCAGCGCCTCCGCCGCCACCTGCAGCGTCGTGCAGCCCATCGCCGAGCCCGTCATCCTGGCCCCGGCCACCGTGGCGCCCGCCACCACCCAGGTGGCGGGGGTGCTCAACGGAGGCCGTCCCGGGGAGACCTACACCTGGACCCTGGCGCCGGAGGGAACCCTTTCCCAGGCCACCGGGGCCGCCGTGGCCTTCACGTCGGGGGCCGCCCAGGGGCCTTTCGTGCTGACCTGCGTGGCCACCAACCCCCTTGGCGACCGATCCGCCACCGCCACCTTCACGGGCCAGGTCTCCGCCCCGGCCGGCCCCTCCGGAGGCGGGACCCCTCCGCTCGGCGGCGGCGCGCCCGCCGGCACCGGAATGGCGCCGGGCGGCGGGACGACAACGGGCACCGGAACGGACCCGGCCCCCGGGACGACGCCGGGAGCCGGAACGACCGCGGGAGGCGGCACCCCGCTCCGGCTGCGCATCGCGTACCCCTCGATGACCTTCCGGAAGAATGCCCCGGTCCCCGTCCAGGCCCCGGTGGTGACCAACGCCGTGCTGCCCATCGCGCGGTTCGAGCTTCTGGGCGCCATCCCCGGCGGACTCGCGTGGAACGGCGCCACCGGCGAAATCTCGGGCGTCCCGGACCAGGTGCAGTTCGCCAACTTCTACGTCGCCATCGTGGACGGCGCCGGCAACCGGGCCGAATCCGATCCGGTCACCTACGCCATCTCCGATGACACCGTCCTGGGCATCTCGTACGGCGCGCCCGGGCCCGTCGTCTGCGCCACCCGGCAGCAGCTCGACCCCCAGGCTCCCACCGTCACCAACGTGGCGGCGCACTTCGGCCTGGCCTACAGCCTGGTGGGTGACCTGCCCCCGGGGCTCCACTTCGATCCCGGGACCGGCTCCATCGGCGGGGTTCCGCGGGCCGCGGGGAGGTACGCCTTCCAGGTCGCCGTCCGCAACTGGGACCGCACCGCATCCACCGACCTGGTGTACCAGGTGAACCCCGGCCCGGCGATGGCCCTCCACTACCCCGACTTCCACTTCGACGACCGCCTGGCCATCGAACAGGTTCGCGGGGTCACCAACCCGGATCCCGATCATGCCGCCGGTTACCGCTACACGGCACTCACGCCCCTTCCTCCCGGCCTGGGCCTGGATCCCGGCTCCGGCGTGATCTCCGGGACCGTCCCCGCGCCAGGCACCTACACCTTCTCCGTGAAGGTGACGTCCCTGGACGGCCATTCCGGGTCCGAGCTCGACACGGCCGTGTCGAACCTCGTGACCTACACCGTGGTGCCCTTCGTGGCCCTGGGCTCCCTGACCCTGACCGCCTCGGTGAACCCGCTGCCCCATGACCAGGACCTCACCCACCTTTCCTGGACCTTCACGGGCATTCCCCAGGGGATCTCCCTCACCCGCAACCTCCTCGTCAAGCCCCGGGGGGCCGCCGTCTCCTCGGATCCGGACCCCGCCATCCCCCTCGCAGCCGGCGCCACCGGCGCGGATGTGCCGGTCACCCGCCGACAGGCCTTCACCCTCACCCTCAAGGACCGGGACGGACTCCCGGACCTCTCGGCCAGGCTGTCTCTGGCCAGGCGGTCCCTGGAGGTGGTGGCGGGGAATCCCGGGATGGCCCATCCCGCCCCGGAATATGGGGATTCCCAGTCGGGCCACCCCCCCCGGGAAGGACGGTGGCGCAACGTGAAGGGCCTCGTCGCCCATGGCGGAGACGTGATCATCTCCGAAGGCCCGGACGCCACCCTGCGCCGCATCGCCACCGTTGGGGGGACGGTGGAACGTTTCGCCGGGTCGTACCGGCTGCCGGACCACGGGGCCCGCCCCGACCGCCTCGCCAACCCCGGGCCCATGGCCGTGGCGGGCACGGAGCTGCTCATCTGCGACAACGGCACCCATACCGTCAAGACGATGCCTCTGGACGGGAGCGCGCCTCCCGTCACGCTCGCGGGCACCCCGGGCGTCGCCGCCCCCGCAACGGCCCCCCCTTTGGCCCCGAGCGTGACCCACCCCGGGCTCCCGCCCGAGCCCGTCACTCCCTTCGCCGGCGCCCGCTTCGGCACGCTCACGGGCATCGCGGAGGCCGGAGGCTTCGCCTTCGTGGCGGACCTGGAGCACGGTGTCCGGGTGCTGGACATCGCCAACCGGCGGACGCGGCTCCTGACCCCCGAGAGCGTCACGTACACGCACCCGATTTTTAATAAAACCGCCCCCCACACCCCGAGGCTGTGGCGTCCGATCGCGATCGCGGCTGCGCGGATTCTGCTTCCGCATCCCACGAACACATACCGATGGTTCGTCTTCGTCGCCACGGAGAAGAGCCCCCAGTGGGACCTCACGGCCAAGGAACCTTCCCCATTACAGAACGGGGTGATCCAGGTGCTCGCCTCGGACCGGGACGACCCCGTCAATGCGGCGTGGACGCTGAAGCCCTTCGCCGGCCAGGTCAAGTCCGGCTTCGGGGACGGCCCCGGCGGCAGCCTCGCGGCCGGGGCCATGTTCCGGAGCCCCGCCGCCCTGCTGGTGGCCAACGGCGAGCTCCTCGTCGCGGACCGCGGCAACCATTGCCTTCGCACCGTCGCCATCGTCGCCGACGGGGCCGGGACCGTCACCGCCGGCCAGGTCACGACCGTGGCCGGCGCCCTCGCCGCGGGACGCGTGAGCGCGGGCTTCCAGGATGCACCTGAGCCCCTGAAGGCCCGGTTCAGCCGTCCCTCCCAGCTTGCCGCGGGGGTCGCCCCGGGAACCTTCTGGGTGGCCGACCAGGACGAGCACGTGATCCGCCAGGTCCACCTGGGCCTTCCCGGCGGCGTCACCTCCCTGGGCGCGCCCTGGACCCCGACACCGGAAAAGCCCTGGGCCGACCACCTCAAGGGGCACGAGGCCCGGTTCCTGGGACCCAGGGGCATCGCGGTGGAACAGTCCACTGGCGACGCCTTCGTGGTGGACACCGGGAACAACTGCATCCGCCGGGTGGCCCTCCGCGGGATGGACACCGTTCCATCCGGAGCGGTGGGCACCTTCGCCGGAAACCCCAAGGTGAAGGAGGCCCAGTTTGGACCGGAGTCCCTCGCCAACGCCCGGTTCAAGAACCCCACCGAGATCGCCATGGACGGTTCGGCCCGGATGTTCGTCCTGGAAGATGGCGGCTCCCACATCAAGATGATCGACCAGGGCCGGGTCCTGAACGTCCTTGACGTCGTCCGCGGGGGGGCTGGCGTCCACATCGCAGCCCGGGGACGGGGCGCCCTGGCGCGCCTGAACCCCCTGGACCCTCCGGACGCCCAGGCCATGGTGGCGTTCTGCAGCAGCCCCGCGGCGCCCCCCCCGGACCCCAAGCGCGGAACCGCGCCCGCGCCGCTGGCGCAAGGAGCCTACGCGGCCTACCTGGCCACCCATCCCGGCGGCGGCCCCTGGAGGGTCACCCTCTGCCGGATCACCGGCACCGGACCCACCCCGGCCTTCGCCATGGAGACGGTTGCCGACGGCCTGCCCCACGGGCCGCAGGCCCTGGCCATCGGCTGGGACAACCGGGTCCATGTGGTCCTGCCCCATCACGACCAGGATCTCTGCATGATCCAAACCTATCGGGAGGTCGTGCCCGGGGGCCCCGCCTGGGTAATGGACGGCCCGCCCTTCGCCTTCGGGCCCGGGGTGGCCGCCAGCGTTCCCGGCACGGCCGAACGGACCGAGGGCGGATTTCCCGAGATCACGGCCGCTGCCGTGGATTCCAGGGGGAACCTTTTCCTGGCCGATGCCGCCAACGGGGCCGTCTGGGTCCGCCGGGAAGCCAGCGGGACCTTCGAGTGCGTCGCGGGCCATCCCGGCGTCAACCACCTGACGGGAGCGGAGCCGGGCCAGGCCCTCGCCTCGCCCCTCCTGGCGCCGATGGGCCTGGCCGTGACGCCCGAAGACGACCTGGCCCTATCCTGCGGAGACGCCGTCCTCCAGGTCACCGCGCCGCTGCTTCCCTACCAGGAGGCGCTTCCGAACCCGGCGTGGCGCACCCAGACCGCCCATAACCGAAGGGCTGGCGGGGCCACGGCACCCACCACGGGCACCTCCGGGGCCGGATCGATGTCCCAGTTGGAAGCCATCGCCAATATCCATTTCACGAAGGGCATGGCCCTGATCACCACCCATCCGGAGGGGGCCCTCGAAAGGCTCGAGAAATACCTGGAAGGCGCGGAGAAACACCCCGAATGGAGGAACTTCTCCAACGCGATCCAGGCGGCCCTGCCCCTCTGGGCCAGCCTCGGCGACCAGGCGCAGACGGCGGGCAACGCGGACCTGGCCCTGGAGCACTACCGGAAGTACGTCAAGTTCGGCAACGCGCCCCGGATCCCGGTGGTCCGTGCCGTCATGGACCGGATTCGGCCGCTGGCCGCCGATGGCCTCGTGCGCAGAGGAGACCAGGCAAGGCTGGCCGGCGACGCGCCCGCGGCCCGGGACTATTACGAGGAATTCCTCCGGATCCCGGGCATGAACGCCGATCCCCGCAGGGCCACCGTGAGGTCCCTCCTCGACGCGCTTCCCAAATGACCGTCAGGCCAGGTCGAACACCAGCACCTCCGCCCGCGCCTTCCCCGTGAGGCGCAGGCCGGGCGCTCCGGTCACCGCGGCGCCGTCCCCGGCCGCCAGGTCCACGCCGTCCAGGTCCACGCCGCCCGCGGCCACCTGCACCCAGGCCGCCCGCCCCGGGCGGAGCGGCATCTCCAGGACCGCGCCCGGCTCCAGCACCGCCGTCCAGAGGTCCACGTCCTGGTTCCAGTGCAGGGACCCCTCCCGGCCGCCCCGGCTGGCCAGGAGGGCGAAGCGGCCCGTCCTGGCCTCCACGGGGAAGGCCTTCTCCTCGTAGCCGGGGGCCAGGCCGGTCTTCTCGGGCAGCACCCAGATCTGGAGGAAGTGCACCGGCTCGGTGTCCGAGGCGTTGAACTCGCTGTGCCGGATGCCGCTGCCGGCGGTCATGCGCTGGGCGGTGCCGGGCCTGAGCGCGTGGCGGCCCCCGGTGCTGTCCTCGTGGGCCAGGGCGCCCGAGAGCACCCAGGTGAGGATCTCCATGTCCCGGTGGCCGTGGGTGCCGAAGCCCTGGCCGGGCTGCACCCGGTCCTCGTTCAGGACCCGCAGGGCCCGGAACCGCTCGTGGGCGGGGTCCTGGTAGTCGCCGAAGGAAAAGCTGTGGTGGGTGTCGAGCCAGCCGAAATTGAAATGTCCGCGCTCGTTGGCGGGCCGCTTGAGGATCATGGGAGCACCTCCTGGGATCAGTATACGTGTTTAAACATCTATTTCAAGACCCGGGCGTTCGCACTTCCCTGGCCGGGGCTTGACGCCGGGACTATGTTGGAGGTGTCCCCTGGAGATGCCACATGATCAATCGGGTGATCGTCGGAGTGGATTTCTCGGATGCCTCCCGGGCCGCCCTGGCCAAGGCGTCCATGTGGGCCCGGACGTTCGGGGCGCCCCTGGTGGCGGTGCACGTGCTGCAGCCGCCCGCGCCCATGTTGCCCGAGGCCCAGATCGCGCTGCCGGATCCGGCCTGGCTGCAGTCCATGGAGGCCCACGCCGCGGACCACCTGGGGCAGTGGGTGGCCGACCTTCCGGGGGCGGCCCTGGAGGTGAAGTGGGGCAGCCCCGCCGAGGAGCTGGTGGCGATGGCCGATCCGGATTCGCTCCTGGTGGTGGCCCAGGTGGGGCACTCGGGCATCGAGCGGCTCCTGTTCGGCTCCACCGCGGCGCGGGTGGTCAAGCACGCGCCCTGCGACGTGCTGGTGGTCCGCCACGGGAAGGCCCGCTGATGCGCGCCCTGGTCACGGGCGCCAACCGCGGCATCGGCCTGGCCACGGCCCGGGGCCTGGCGGCGAAGGGGCTGGAGGTCGTCCTGGGCAGCCGGGTGGCCGCGGAGGGCGAGGCCGCCGCGGCCGGGATCCCGGGTTCCACGGTCCTGCCCCTGGACGTGGCCGACGGGGCCTCGGTGGCCCGGGCCCTGGCGGCCCTGGGCCCCGTGGACGTGCTGGTGAACAACGCCGGGGTGTGCCCGGAGGGCACGGCGCTCCAGGTGGCGCCGGAGGCGGTGCGCCAGGCCTTCGAGGTGCACGTCTTCGGGCCGCTGGCGCTCATCCGGGGACTCCTTCCGGGGATGCTGGACCGCGGCTACGGGCGCATCGTGAACCGCAGTTCGGGCTGGGGCTCCTTCGGCGAGGGCCTCACGGGCCCCTTCGCCTACGCCGTCTCCAAGGCCGCGCTGGACGCCCTCACCTTCTCCCTGGGCCATGACCTCCAGGGCGACGTGAAGATCAACGCCTGCTGCCCGGGCTGGGTGGCCACGCGCATGGGCGGGGCCGCGGCGCCCCTCGTGCCGGAACAGGGGGCCGACACCCCCATCTGGCTCGCCACGCTGCCTCCGGACGGGCCCAGCGGAGGCTTCTTCCGGAACCGCAAGCCGATCCCCTGGTAGCCTCGGCGGGGCAAGTAGGGCACCATTTCAGGATGTCCCTACAGTCCCTTTCGGATCCGACCCCTTCAAGGCGCTGCGACTGGCTCGACCTCATCCGGGGGTGGGCCGTGATCGTCATGATCGAGGTCCACTGCGTGAACGTCTGGCTCCACCAGGGGCTGATCCCGGACTGGCTCAACTACCTCAACGGGCTGGTGGCGCCCAGCTTCATCCTGGCGGCGGGCTACAGCCTGGCCCTGTCCACCTTCCGCCCCGACGGGACGATCCGGCCCTTCGCGCCCACCGCCAGGCGCCTGGGCTTCATCCTCCTGTGCGCCTACCTCCTGCACGCCCCGGGCCTGACACTGGCCGAGTGGACGGTGCTGGCCACCCCGCAGAAGTACCGCGAGCTCTTCAAGATCGACGTGCTGCAGTGCATCGTCTATTCCCTCCTGATCCTCCAGGGGCTGGCGCGGCTGATCCGCCGGCCCATGGCCTACGCCGCCGTGGCCCTGGCCCTGGCGCTGGGCGTCACCCTGGCCGCACCCCACCTGTGGCGCGCGGGCGTGGCCGACGGACTCTGGATGCCCATCCGGGGGTTCGTCAACGGCAACACCGACCGGGGCGTGACGGCCCTGTTCCCGCTGTTCCCGTGGTTCGCCTTCGCGGCCTTCGGGTCCGTGCTGGGGGCGCTGTACCGGCATTTCCGGGTGCTGCCCGTGGAGGGCCGGGCCCGTTGGACCGAGGGACGGTGGCTGGGGGTGTTGTCGGCGGTGGGCCTGGTCCTCCTGGTGTGGGGCACCTGGCAGGCGAAGACCTGGCTTTGGAACGGGCCCTGGACCCAAGGGGAGATGGGGCGGCTCCACAACACCACGCTGCCCAGCGTCGCGCAGCGCATGGGGGTGATCTGTCTGGCGGGGGGCTTCCTGGGGTGGTTCGAGGCGGTGAGGGGCCGGTGGCCAGGCGCCAACGTGGTCATGGCGGCGTCCCGGGAATCCCTGCTGCTCTACCTCCTGCACCTGAATCTCATCTTCGGCCTGCTGCTGGCCGATCCCATCCGCCTGCGCACCGGATGGGGCTGGTACCAGTTGGGCTGGACCGGGACCCTCGCCCTCACGGCCGCCATCATTGGCCTGAACCTGGCGGCGGGCGTGGCCTGGCAGAAGGTAAGGAAGGATCCCCCGCGGGCCTGGCGGCTCCAGCGCGCGGGCCTGGCGGCCCTGGGGTTCTGGTTCCTGACGGGGGGCTGGGTCACCTACCACCACTTCCGCAGGAGTCCCGAATTGGCCACGGAGCCCTACGCCTTCCTCAACGCCGCCCGGGTCCGGAAGGGCCTGCCCCCCACGCCCGACGGGCTCAGCCGCGACCCCATGGAAGCCATCCGGGAAAAGGCCCGCCTGCACGGGAAGCTCACGCCCGATGAGAAACGCCTGCTAGAATTGCATCGTGACTGAACCCCCGAGTATCGCCCCTGGCCCCTGGCTCGTCGCCCTCATCGTCCTCGTCCTCCTGTACCGGGCCATCATGGCCGGGCTCCTGGAGGCCTTCCACGCCCTGCCGTCCATCCAGCGCCGGCGCATGCTGGAAGGGGAGGCCATCCGCAACCGCCTGTTGGCCCAGCTTCTGGTGGATCCCCACGTGCTGGGCCTGGGCATCTCCCTGCTCAACCAGGCCCTCCTGGTGGTGCTCCTGGGCCTCGCCTGGCCCCTTCGCGAGCTCCTGCCCGGAGGGGGCTTCACGCTGGGGGCCCTGATCCTCGTCTACATCTGGGCCATGGACCTGGCCCTGCCCACCCTGGTGGTGGCCAGCGACCCCGGCGTCTGGATGGAGCGGCTCTTCCCCTGGTATGGCCCCGCCCACCGCCTCCTGGCGCCCCTGGTGGCCCCCCTGGCCCGGGTCGTGCAGCGCCAGCGGGCCGACCACGACCGCACCCGCCTGGACGAGGACGAGGACGTGCCCGAGGAGGCCGTCACCGCGCTGCTGGAGGAGGGCGAGGCCGAAGGCATCCTGGAGGTCGAGGACCGGGAGCTCATCCGCAACGTGGTGGAATTCGGCGACACGGTGGTGCGCGAGGTGATGACGCCCCGCACCCTCGTCCAGGGCATCCCCGTGACGGCCACCTTCAAGGAGGCCTGGGCGGCCTTCCGCGACAGCCGCCACTCGCGCATGCCCCTCTACGACGGCACCATCGACACCATCGTGGGCATCCTGATCCTGAAGGACCTCATGCAGGTGGGCCGGGACGCCCCGGAGGACCTGGCCACCCTGGCCAAGCCGCCCTGCTTCGTCCCCGAGAGCAAGAACATTCTCCACCTCCTGCGCGAGATGCAGCGCAACCGCCAGCAGCTGGCGGTGGTGGTGGACGAGTTCGGGAGCGTCTCGGGCATCGTGAGCCTGGAGGACCTCCTGGAGGAGGTCTTCGGGGAGATCCACGACGAGCACGAGTTCCAGCCCGAGATCGTGGAGGTGGTGCCGGGCGAGTTCCTGGTGCCGGGCCAGGTGCACGTGGACGATCTGGAGGAGCGCACCGGGCTCGTCTGCGAACGGGACGGCTTCGACACCCTGGGCGGGCTCATCATGGCGCGACTGGGCCGCATTCCCGTGCCCCACGAGGTCCTGGAGGTGGAAGGCGCCCGCCTCACGGTGCAGAAGATGGAGGGCCGCAGGATCCTCCAGGTGCTCGTGCAGCGTCAGGACAGGTAGGCCTGGATCTTGCCCAGGAGCCGCGTGAACTCCACGGGCTTGCTCTCGAAGTCGGTGCAGCCCGCGGCCATGGCCTTCTCCCGGTCGCTGGTCATGGCGTGGGCGGTGAGGGCGATGATGGGAATGTCCCGGGTGTTCTCGGAGGCGCGCAGGAGCCGCGTGGCCTCGTAGCCGTCCAGCCTGGGCAGGCTGATGTCCATGAGGACCAGGTCGGGCAGGGCGGCCCGGGTCACGGTCACGGCCTCCTCCCCGTCCTCGGCGAAGATGACCTCGAAGCCCCGCCTCGCCAGGAGCCGGGACAGGGAGTCCCTGTTCATCTCGTTGTCTTCCACGAGCAGGATCTTCGGCATCGTCCGCCTCCAGGCCAGTTTAGCCGGGAAATTGTTCTCCATGCGACTTAAGCTGAAAGGGTTGGAGAACGCATGTTCAAGAAGATCCTGGCCGTGCTGGCCCTCGCCGCGGTTCCCGCGACCGTCGCCCTGATCCGCCACAAGTCCGCCCGGCGCCTGGTGCCCCAGCCCCGGGGCATTGTCCTGGGGATGTACGCGGGCCTGCCGGACTACGACTACCGGGAGGAACTCGAGCGCATCGCCGGCACCGGCGCCACCTGCGTGAGCCTCCAGGCCATCTACCGCATGGAGACGGGCCGGAGCGACGAGGTGGTGCGCCACCCCACCAGCAGCCCCACGGAGCGCGCGCTGCGCCGCACCTTCCGCCAGGCCCGGGACCTCCAGCTCCGGGTGATGTTCTTCCCCACCATCAACCTGCGCGACGAGGCGGAGAACGCCACCTGGTGGCGCGGCAACATCCACCCGGCCCACTGGGATCTGTGGTGGGCCGACTACACCGCCTTCAACGTGCACCTGGCCGCCCTGGCCCAGGAGGAGGGCGTGGAGTGGTACAGCGTCGGCACCGAGATGGCCAGCACCCACCCCTTCCCGGACCAGTGGCGGGCCCTGGTGGCCCAGGTGCGCAAGGTGTACAAGGGCAAGATCACCTACAGCGTCAACTTCGACAGCCACGACAGCTTCACCTTCGGGGACTGCCTGGACGTCATCGGCATGAACACCTACGACCCCATCGACAAGTCCGAGGACTATCCGCGGCCCGAGGCCATCCGGGACGCCTGGTGGTGGATCGTCAACAAGGCCCGCACGCTCCACGCGCGGTTCGAGAAGCCGGTCATGATCACCGAGGTGGGCTACCCCAGCGTCGCCGGCGCCCACGTGGGGCCCTGGGACTTCCGCACCGACAAGCCCCGGGACCTGGAGCTCCAGGACCTGCTGGTGGGCGGGGCCCTGAAGGTGCTGCGCAACTGGAGCGACGGCGAGGCGGTCTTCTACTACCTCTACGGCGAGAACATCAACGTCAAGCCCGTGGGCGGGCCCGAGGACCGCACCTACGCCGTGTGGGGCAAGCCTGTGGAGAAGACCCTGCGGGACTATTTCGCCCTGCCCATCTTCGAGGGCCACATCCCCCCCAAGCCCAGCGACCGCCACGACGCCATGATCCAGACCCTGGTGAGCCACCTGCGCAAGGAGCGGGACTACGAGGACGGGGCCCTTCCGGCCTGGGCCGTGGCCTGGATGGCCACCCACCCCGCCGACGCCGCCCAGGCCCGGGCCCTCATCGCCGACGAGCCCCGGCCCCGGCACAAAATCCCCAAGGGCCAGGAATCCGAAACCCACTAGACTGGCATCGATGATTACTCCGACCGGTCCCCGTCCCGCCAAAACCGCCCTTCTGGTGGAGGACGAGCAGTCCACCTTGCGGTTCTACCTGGCCGGCCTCAAGGGCCTTCAGGAATTCACCCTCGTGTCCGCCGCCAACGGCCGGGAGGCCCTGGACCGCCTCCGGGACCAGCCCGTGGACGTGGTGGTCACCGACCTCAACATGCCCGTGCTGGACGGCTACGGCCTCATCGCGGCCCTGGCCCAGCGGTACCCGAGCCTGCCCATCATCGTCATCACCTCCGTGGCCGACCCCTCCCTGCAGAACCAGGCCCTGGACCTGGGGGCCCTCCAGGTGATCCCCAAGCCCCCCAAGCTCTCCACGCTCATGGAGGCCATCCGCACCGCGGCCAGCCTCACCGCCCCCGGCCTGGTGCGGGGCGTGGGCATCGGCAGCCTCCTGCAGCTCATGAACTGGGAGCGCCGCACCGCCACCTTCACGGTGCGCGGCCCCGACGCCACGGGCTACCTCTACGTGAGGGAAGGGGAACTGATCCACGCCGCCCTGGGCCAGGAGGAAGGCCTCCTGGCCGCGTACCAGATCCTGAGCTGGGACGGGGTCCAGGTGGAGTTCGTCTACACCTGCCGCGTGGAGCCGAGCATCGACCTGCCCCTGCCGGAGGTGCTCATGAACCTGGCCCTGTTCCGGGACATGAAGGTGAAGAAGCAGCTGCCCCGCAACCCCTTCTACGAAGACAACTGGAACGCCTGACCATGCGCATCATCCTCGCCCGCCATGGCGAAACCCAGTGGAACGTGGAAGGCCGGCACCAGGGCCAGACCTTCGACATCCCCCTTTCGCCCCGGGGCCGCGAGCAGGCCCAGGCCCTGGGCCGGCGCCTGGCGGGCCTGGAGGTGGCCCGGGCGGTGGCCTCCCCCCTCCTGCGGGCCCGGCAGACCGCGGAGCTGGCCCTGGGGGAACGGCCGCTGACCCTGGACAGCCGGCTGGTGGAACTGTCCCACGGCGCGTGGGAAGGGCGGCTCACCTCCGAGATCCAGGAATCGCACCCCGACCTGCGCCGGGCCTGGCGGGAGACCCCCCACCTGGCGACCCCTCCCGGCGGCGAGGGCTTCCGGGACGTGGAGGCCCGGGCCTGGCCCGCCCTGTGCGAAGCCTGCCGAGGCCTGGGTCCGGAGGAGGTGGCCGTCCTCGTCACCCACGACGGGGTCAACCGCGCGCTGCTGGCCCGCATCCTGGGACTGGATCTCAGCCGGGTCTGGGCCTTCCGCCAGGCCCCCACCTGCCTTAACCTGCTTGAGGGAACCGATGTGGATCATCTCCAGGTGGTGCGGCTCAACGACGCGGCCCACCTCCATGACCTGTTCGGTGAAGGGGTGCACCGGAGGCTCTAGGGCCTCCCGGATGGCATGGCAAAAAATTTTCACACATTAGGAAATTTCTTTCTTATGCCCCTCTCCTTTGCCAAAATACCTCATCATCTTTAATAGTCCCTTGGCAACCCTCTCTCCCAGGAAGGATCGTATGTCCCAGCTGAAGCCCTTCAAGGCCTACCGTCCCAAACCCGAACTCGCCGGCCAGGTGGCCGCCGTGCCGTACGACGTCGTGAACACCGACGAGGCGCGGGCCCTGGCCGCCGGCAACCCCCACTCGTTCCTCCACGTGGGACGCCCGGAGATCGATCTCCCGGCGTCCACCGACATCCACGCCGACGAGGTGTACGCGCAGGGCGTGAAGGCCCTCCAGCGCCTGATCAGCGAAGGCACGCTCGTGCACGAGGCCCAGCCCTGCCTCTACGTCTACCAGCAGCGCATGGGCGACCACGTCCAGGCCGGGCTCGTGGGCCTGTGCTCGGTGAAGGAGTACGAGGACGGCCAGATCAAGCGCCACGAGTACACCCGCAAGGACAAGGAGGACGACCGCACCCGCCACGTCACGGAGCAGGCCGCCAACGCCGAGCCGGTGTTCCTGGCCTACCGCGCGGTGCCCTACATCGACTCCCTCGTCGACAAGATCCGCGCCACTGAACCCCTCTACGACATCGTCACCCCCGACGGCATCGGGCACACGGTGTGGCTCATCGACCACGAGACCCACATCTACACCCTCAACCACCTCTTCGACGCCATCCCCGCGCTCTACATCGCCGATGGCCACCACCGCACCGCCGCGGCCATCCGCTACGGCCAGGCCCGCCGCGCCGCCGCCCAGGACCCCACGGGCGACGAGAACTTCGAGAGCTTCATGGCCGTGGTCTTCCCCCACAACCAGCTGAAGATCATGGACTACAACCGCGTGGTCAAGGACCTGGGCGGGCTGACCCCCGAGGCGTTCCTGGCCAAGGTCGGCGAGCGGTTCACCGTGGCCCCGACCGCGGACCGGAGCCCCAAGGCCCCCACCTCCTTCGGCATGTTCCTGGGCGGGAAGTGGTATTCCCTCACCGCCAAGCCCGGCACGTTCCCCGCCGACGACCCCGTTCGCAGCCTGGACGTGAGCATCCTGCAGGAGAACCTCCTCGCGCCCGTCCTGGGCATCCAGGATCCCCGCACCGACACGCGCATCGACTTCGTCGGCGGCATCCGCGGCATGGACGAGCTCGAGCGGCGCGTGGCCAACGGCTGGGCCGTGGCCTTCTCCATGTTCCCCACGTCCCTGGAGCAGCTGATGGACGTGGCCGACGCCGGCCAGATCATGCCGCCCAAGTCCACCTGGTTCGAGCCCAAGCTGCGCTCCGGCCTGCTGGTGCGCCTCTACGAAGACTAGCGAAACGACGGGGGCCGCCCGGCGCGGCCCTCCAACCATGCCCATTCCCATTGGAGGTACCCCATGAAGATCCTCATCGCGGACGCGTTCGACGCGACGCTGCCCAAGCGCCTGGAAGCCATCGGTGACGTCTCCAGCGACATGGCGGACCTGGGCGGCGCCCACGTCCTCCTGATCCGCTCCAAGACCACCGTCAACCCCGAACTGCTCGCCAAGGCCCCGAACCTCAAGCTCGTAATCCGCGGCGGCGTCGGCCTGGACAACGTCGACAAGGAGGCCTGCAAGGCCAAGGGCATCAAGGTCATGAACACCGCGGCCGCGTCCAGCGTGTCCGTGGCGGAAATGGCCATGGCCTTCATGGTCGCCATCCCGGCCCGCCTCATCGAGGCCCACATGGCCATGAAGGAGGGCAAGTTCCCCAAGAGCGAGCTCAAGCGCACCGAGCTGTTCAAGAAGACCCTGGGCCTCATCGGCGCCGGCGCCATCGCCACGGAAGTGGCCAAGCGCGCCGCGGGCTTCGGCATGAAGGTCATCGCCTACGATCCCTTCCTCTCCTCCCACGCCCACGCCGAGCTGAAGACCCTGGACGAGGTGCTCGCCCAGTCCGACTTCCTCAGCTTCCACACGCCCCTCACCGACCAGACCCGCGGCATGTTCAACGCCGCGACCATCGCCAAGATGAAGGACGGCGTGATCATCATCAACACCGGCCGCGGCAAGGTCGTGGTCGAGAAGGATCTGGCCGAGGCCCTGGAGTCCGGCAAGGTGCGCGCCTACGGCACCGACGTGTGGCCCAGCGATCCCCCGCCCGCGGACTGCCCCCTGCTCACGGCCAAGAACGTCTTCATGGCCCCGCACATCGGCGGCAGCAGCAAGGAGAACCTCGGCCGCATCGGGGACATCGTCGTCGAGACCCTTTCCACGTTCAAGATCTAGGAGATCGAAATGACCAACCGCGCGATCAACTTCTACGCCGGCCCCGCCGGCCTGCCCCTGCCTGCCCTGGAACGGGCCAAGGAAGAGCTCCTGGACTTCGCCGGCACCGGCATGTCGGTCATGGAGGTCAGCCACCGCTCCAAGGAATACGACGCCGTCCACGAGGAGGCCCTGGCGCTCACCCGTGAGCTCATGGGCATCCCCGCCAACTACAAGGTCATCCTGCTCCAGGGCGGCGCCCACCTCTCCTTCGGCATGATCCCCCTCAACTACCTGCGCGGGAACCACAAGGCCGACTACATCAACACCGGCAACTGGGCCGAGAAGGCCTACAAGGAGGCCAAGCTCGTGGGCGGCGAGGAGCGCGTGCGCCTGGCCGGGTCCACCAAGGCCGAGAACTACGCCCGCCTCCCCAAGGCGTCCGAGCTGAACATCCACCCGGATTCCCTGTACGTGCACTTCACCTCGAACAACACCGTCGAGGGCACCCAGTGGCAGGAATTCCCCGAGACCGGCGGGATCCCCTACGTCTGCGACATGTCCTCGGACATCATGTGGCGCCCCTTCGACGTGTCGAAGTTCGGCATGATCTACGCCGGCGCCCAGAAGAACCTCGGACCCTCGGGCGTCACCCTCCACATCGTCTCCGATGAGTTCCTGGCCAAGGCCGAGGCCCAGGACCTGCCCAGCTACCTGCGCTACAAGCTCCACGCCGAGAAGAACAGCCTCTACAACACCCCGCCCACCTTCGGCATCTACATCCTGCGCAACGTGCTGGCCTACAACAAGTCCATCGGCGGCCTCAAGGCCATCGAGGCCAACAACCGCAAGAAGGGCGAGCTGCTCTACGGCTGCATCGACCGGCACGCGGGCTTCTTCAAGCCCTTCGTCACCGAGAAGGCCGACCGCTCCCTGATGAACGTCGACTTCTTCCTCCCCACCGAGGAGCTCACCGACGCCTTCGTGAAGGAAGCCAAGAAGAACAACATGATCGGCCTCAAGGGCTATCGTGACGTGGGCGGCATCCGCGTTTCCACCTACAACGCCGTCACCGTCGAGAACGTCAAGACCCTCGTGGAGTTCATGGAAGCCTTCGTCAAGAAGAACGGCTAGACTGCGCCGCCGTCAGGATGAGGACGCCCCCCGGCCGGGGGGCGTCCTCTCGTTTATCCGCGTTCCCGCGGGGAGAGGGCTGCGACCGCGCCGATCCCCCTCGAAACTGTCAATTCCTGGGGCTCCCGATGACGATCTGGGTCCCCGAAAGGACGAGTTTCGTTCCGGAAGGCAGGGTCACGGAGACGGGGTCGGCCGCCTTGGGGGAGGCGACCTGCACCTTCACCTGCTTGTACCCTTCGTCCCGGATGAAGAACGTGTGCATGAGCTTGCCGGCGGCATCGCGCGAGGCGAAGACGGTGGCGACCTTCCTGGGGCCAACCTCCACGTCCTTCGAATCCCAGGGCTTCAGCGTGGACGATTTGCCGTCTAGGGAAACGGCCAGTTCCCCGGTGTTGCCTTCATTGCCCTGGACGAGGATGACGTACTTCGCGGTGGATTGGTTGACGACCGTGATCGGCTCCTCCCTGGCCGCGGAGAGCGCGGAGGTCGCCGCCAGGGCGGTCCCGAGGAGAAGCAGGTGGAGAGGACGGAAGGAGGGCATGGGTGCTCCGGAGGGGATAGGGACGAGGTCGCGCCGGCGGTGGAAGCTGACGCGAGGGGAATTAATAAAACATAATTTGATTTCGATTCTTCGCCAGGGATCTTCCCGTCTCGGGGCTCGAATCGCCCAATTCGAATGCATGCAATGGCTTATCATCAGGAGGACCCCCTTTCCGACCGGATCCGCCATGCTTCATCCGAAACCCGACCCCCTGGGACGCTGGCTCATCGGCCTCGCGGTGGCGGCGGTGTGTGTGCCGGCGGGGCTGGCCCTGGCCGGGCGGGGACCCGAGCCCCGGACCGTCCTGGCGCTCCTGGGGATCGGCCTGGCCGCGGCCGGGGCGGGGGCTGTCCTCCTGAACCGGGGCCCCGCGGACGACGGGGACGCCGCCGACCCCCTGGAGCTGGGCCTGCGGCGCCTGCTGGCCGCGGTGCGCAGGCCCCGGGACGTGGCGTGGTACCGCTGGGGCCTGGCGGCCTCCCGCCGAGGGAACGCGCTGGCCTTCCTGGAGGAGGCGGCCCGCCTGGGCCACGCGGAGGCGCATTTCGAGCTGGGCCTCTTCCATGAAGAGGGCGGCATGGGCCAGGCGGGGCGCGAAGTGGCGGCCCGGCATTTCCGCGCCGCGGCGGAGGCGGGGCACGCCGAGGCCGCCTTCCGCCTGGCGGAGCTGCTGCGCTGGGGCATCGGTCCCGCCCGGGACCCGGGGGCCGCCCAGCGCTGGTACCTGCGCAGCGCCAACGACGGCTTCCGTCCCGCCATGGAATGGCTGTCGCGGGCCTACGAATTCGGGGTGGACCTGCCGGAGGACCTGGAGAAGGCCGTGTACTGGACCGTGAAGGCCCGCGATGCCGAGCGGGTGGGGCTGCGGATCAGCCACTTCGCCCGGGCCAGCCGCCTGGGGTCGAGGGCGCAGGAGGAGATCACCCAGGGGTGGGAGGCCACCGTCGAGACCCTGGCCACCGCGGATCCGGACCGGGGGCAGGCCTGCTTCATGCTGGGCATGAGCCTCCTCACCGGCACCGGCGGCAGGCCGAGGGATCCCCAGGCCGCGGAGGTGTGGCTCCGGCGCGCCGCGGAGGCGGGCCACGTGGAGGCCATGGCCGAACTGGGCGCGCTGCTGGAGCCTTCCGGCGATGCCCAGGCGTGGTTCCAGCGCGCCGGCGCGGCGGGGCACCAGGGCGCCCAGATCCGGCTGGGTCAGCTGGATCCGCTCAGGCCCTGGGGATATCCAGGTAATCGTAAGGATTGACCTTCCAGTCGTCGGGGTCCTCGTTGCCCACGATGGCGTCCATGCCGTTCTCCGGGTCGGCCAGGTCCAGGTCGAAGGGATCGATCCGGGTGCGCTTCACGCAATCGTACATCACCCGCAGCTTGGGGCTGAGCAGCCCCTCCTGGCTCTGCTCCAGGACCACCGCCAGGCGCCGGCTCTCCAGCTGCACCAGGGAACCCACGGGGTAGATGCCCAGGGCGTGGATGAAATGCTGGACCAGCTCCCCGTCCATGTGGGGCTCGGCGGTGGCGGTGGGATCGCTCCACTCGTAGATCTTCTTGAGGGCGAGGGGGGGCTCCATGCCCTTGTGGTAGACGCGGTTGGAGGTGATGGCGTCGTAGACGTCCACGATGGCCGCCATGCGCCCCAGGAGCGAGATGTCGGCGCCCTTCTTGCGCAGGGGGTAGCCCGTGCCGCAGAACTTCTCGTGGTGCTCCCCGGCGATCTGGAACACCGTCTCGGAGATGCCCGGGGTCTTGTGCAGCACCTCGAGGCCCAGGTTCACGTGGTTCTTCATGATGGTGAACTCGGCGTCGGTGAGCTTCCCGGGCTTGTTGAGGATGTGGTCGGGCACCCGCATCTTGCCGATGTCGTGGAGCATGCCGCCCACGCCGGCCTCGTGGATGATCTCCGGCGGCAGTTCCATGGCCCGGCAGAAGGAGATGAGCAGGGTGGCCACGCTCACGGAGTGCTGGAACGTGTAGGTGTCGCCTTCGCGGATGCGGCACAGGCTCACCAGGGTGCCGGGGTTGCGCAGGATGGAATCGGTGATCTGGCTGACCACCGGCTCCACCCGCTCCACCTGGATTCGCTTGCCCAGGCGCACGTCCTCGAGGATGGAATGGATGACCTTGTTGGCCTCCTTCGTGATCTGCTTGGCGAAGACCAGCTCCTCCTGGTGGCTGGTCTTGACCTCGGCGCCCGGGGCGGTGGCCACGGGGGAGCTGAGGATCTTCTCCTCGATGATCTGCTCGACCGCGTCACGGCTGGGCGCGTCCACGTCCTCCAGCACGTCGATGCCCTTCTGGGTGTCGATGTAGACCTCCGTGATGCCGCTCTTGGCGATCTTCTCCAGGTCGGCCTCCTTGCGCAGCATGAAGCTGTTCCGCAGGAAGGAGTGGTCCATCCAGCCGCAGTTGAGGTCGTGGATGAACATTCCCAGCCTGAGATGCTGCTTCCCCACCTTCTTGATCATCGGTCCATCCCTAATGATTCATTCAAGATAGCGGTTATCGGCGCGCCCGGTAAGTGTCATGTGAAAGTTTCAGTGTCGTTGCCTGATAACACAAGGGCATTCCCCGCCACCAGGGAATTTGCGCGGGGCGAGCCTGGGGCGGCCGTTTGCGGAAGGTGACAGCCTGAAGCGACGATGGCCGGGAAGATCCTCCGGTCCAGCGGATGCCCTCCGGCATGGCGTTTGATTCAGCATGGGGCAGTTTCCGGGAGCCCCATGAAAGCCCTGCTTCTCTCCTGCTTCCTCGCCCTCCTCCCCCTCCACGGGGGCAAGCCCAAGGCGCCTGCCGAGCCCGTCGACCTGAACACGGCCACGGCCACCGAACTCATGCAGCTGCCCAGGGTGGGGGCCCGCACGGCAGCCCGGATTCTGGAGTACCGGAAGACCCACGGCCCCTTCCGCAAGCCCGAGGAGATCATGAACATCAAGGGCATCGGCGAAAAGGCCTTCCTGCGCCTCCGGGCCCACATCCGCACGGCGGACGCGCCGTGAGGGCCCGGGGCCACACCCTCCTGGAGGCCGTCCTGGTCCTGGGCCTGCTCGCCGTCCTGGGGGCCGCGGGCAGCCTCGCCCTGGACCGGCGCGGCCCGTCCCTGGCCCTCCTGGCCGCCGACCTGCGGGGCGCCCTGGACCAGGCCTTCCTGCTGGCCCGGGCCCGGGGAAGCGACGTGCGGCTGGCCCTGGGGGGCCCGGGCGGCGACGTGGAGCCGGTGCGCCTCCCCCGCGGCGTGCGGTGGGGCCTGCCGCGCGCGGGCGTGTCCATCCCGGCGGGCAAGGACCCGCCCCGCAAGGCCCACCTCACCGGTGCCGCCCACCCGGTCATCACGGTCACCCCGCGGGGCACCGCCACCTCCGGCGTCTGGTACCTCACGGACGGCCGGGACGCCCTGTGCCTGAGCCTTTCCGGCCGGGGGGACGTGCACCTTCTGCGCTGGCGCCGGGACCTCCGGCGCTGGGTCGGGTGAGATGCGCATCACCGACCTCTCCCCCCACCAGCGCCCCCGCGAGCGGCTCATGGCCGGCCTGGGGGAGGAACTGGGCGACGCCGAGCTCCTGGCCCTGCTCTGGGGTTCGGGCATTCGCGGAACGAGCGCGGTGGAGCTGGGGCAGCGCATCCTGTCCGCCTGCGGGGGCCTCTCGGGGCTCCTGCGGCTTGGGCTGAAGGACTGGGCCGGGTACCCGGGCATCGGCCCCGCGAAGGCGGGCCAGCTCTGGGCCAGCCTCGAGCTGGCCCGGCGCGCGGGGCGGGGACAGGACCCGCTGCGCCTCCTGTCGCCCCAGGCGGCGGGGACGTATCTTCTGGCGCGGTGCCAGGGCTGGACGGAGGAGCGCTTCGGCCTCCTGGCCCTGAATTCCCAGGGCGCCCTCATCGCCGACCGCATCCTGAGCCAGGGGCTGAGCAACGCCACCCTGGTGTCCCCGCGGGAGTTCTACCGGGAAGCCCTGCGCTACGGCGCGGTGACGGCCATCGCCTACCACAACCACCCGGGCGGCGGCGTGACCCCAAGCCGCGAGGACATCGCGCTCACCCGGCGGCTTCGCGAATCCGGGAAAACCCTGGGGGTGCCGCTGGCCGACCACCTGATCCTGGGAGCGGCCACGTTCCACAGTTTCCGGACCCAGGAAGGGTGGGGCCAGGATGGCGCGGGATGAGGGCTCAGGGCCAGACGGTGTGGACTTTCTGGCCCGGCTGGTCGAAGCGTTCGTAGGTGTGGGCGCCGAAATAGTCCCGCTGGGCCTGGATCAGCGATGCGGTTCCCCGGGCCGTGCACAGGGTGTCGAACCAGGAGAGGGAGGCCGAAAGGCCGGGCACGGGAAGGCCGGCGCTCACCGCCGCGGACACCACCCGGCGCCAGGCGGGCTCCCGGCGGCGCAGCTCCTCGGCGAAATGGGGCGCGAAGGCCAGGAGGTCGGGGGCGGGGGTGTGCAGGAAGGCCGCGCGCACGTCCTCCAGGAACCGCGCGCGGATGATGCAGCCGGCGGTCCAGATGCGGGCCATTTCCGAAAGTTCCGTGCCGTAGCCGTGGGCGGCGCTGGCGGCGCGCAGCAGGTCGAAGCCCTGGGTGTAGCTGGCGATCTTGGCGGCGTAGAGGGCGTCCCGCAGGTCGTCCAGGGGAAGGGAGGGCAGGGCGGCGGGCTCGGTGGGGAAGAGGGCGGCCCCCGCGAGCCGGCGCGGCCGGTCGGCGCTGAGGCTCCGGGCCTCCACGGCCGCCGCGATGGTGGGGATGGGGACGCCCGCTTCGGCCGCGGCCAGGACGGTCCAGGCGCCGGTGCCCTTCTGGCCCGCCTGGTCCAGGATGGCGTCCACCAGGAAGCCGGAGCTCTGGGGATCGGGGGTTCGCAGGATGCGGGCGGTGATCTCCACCAGGTAGCTGTCCAGTTCGCCCCGGTTCCAGTCCTCGAAGACCTGGGCGGCGTCGGGCGCGCTGAGACCCAGGCCCCGGCGCAGGAGGAACGCGGTCTCCGCGATGAGCTGCATGTCCCCGTACTCGATGCCGTTGTGGACCATCTTCACGAAGTGGCCCGCGGAGCCCGCGCCGCAGTAGGCCACGCAGGGGCCCGAGGCGCTCCGGGCGGCCATGGCCTCCAGGCAGGGGCGCAGGGTCTCGAAGGCCGCGGGGTCCCCGCCGGGCATGATGGCCGGGCCCTTCAGGGCGCCCTCCTCCCCGCCGGAGACGCCCATGCCCAGGAAGGACCAGGCGCGCGGGGCGCGGATGCGGCGGTCGGTGTCGGTGAAATGGCTGTTGCCGGCGTCGGCCAGCACGTCGCCGGCCTCCAGCAGGGGGTCCAGCTGCGCCAGGACGGCGTCCACCGCCGGGCCGGCGTTCACCATGAGGAGGATCTTCCGGGGGCGGGCCAGGGAGGCCACGAAGGCCTCGGGGCTCCCGGCCACCGCGATGGCGGCCTCGGGATGGTCCTCCGTCAGCCTTCGGCCGGCGGCGGGGTCGCGGTCGTAGCCGGCCACCGCGTACCCGCGGCTGGCCAGGTTCCGGGCCAGGTTGGCGCCCATGACGCCCAGTCCGATGACGCCGATTTCGCTAAGCATGGGTGTCTCCTTCCAGATCGGTCACGACGGTCAGGCCCCGGAAGCCGCTGGCGGGCAGGGCCGGGTCCCCCCGGAGCAGCCGGCGCAGGGCCGGCGCCTTGGCGGGGCCCCAGGCCACCAGGATGGCCGCGGGGGTCTCCGCCAGCAGGTCCCGGCCCAGGGTCATGCGGCCCGGGGGGGGCTTGGGGCTCCCGTCCACCGCGTGGACCCGCTCCGGGGGCCAGGGGCGGCCGGGAAAGAGCGAGGCCGAATGGCCGTCCTCCCCCAGGCCCAGGAGGAGCACGTCCAGGCCCCCGCCGAAATCCGCATCCAGGGCCGCCTCCACCCGGCGGCAGGCCTCGGGGGCGGTTTCCAGGTCCAGGTAGAGGGGCAGTTCGGCCCCCGGGGGGTCCGCGGGGTCCAGGTGGCCCTGGCGGTAGGCTTCGCCCCGGTTCGAATCGGGGTCGGCGAAGGGCACCCGCCGCTCGTCCACCCAGGTGAGGCGCACCTGGCCCCACCGGGGCCCCAGGGCCCGGCGGGCCAGGCCCAGCACCGCCGCGGCGCTGCCGCCCGAAACCCCCAGGCGCGGCCGGGGCAGGGCGGCGAGGGCCTCGCACAGGAGGGCCGCGGCCGTCGCCGCGGGGGTGGCGGTGCGGACCACCTCAGCCACGGGACCAGCCCCCCTCGCAGCCGTGGAAAAGGCGGTCCGCCTCCGGGGGCCCCCAGGAACCGGCGGGGTAGTCCAGGAGGGGCTGGGCCGGGAGGGCGTCCACGGCGCTCCAGGCGGCCTCCACCTCGTCGTTCCGCAGGAAGAGGGACGGGTCGCCGTTGATGGCGTCCAGGAGCAGGCGCTCGTAGGCGGGCGCGGTCTGCGCGCCGAAGCGGTCGCGGTAGTCGAAGGCCAGCTCGGCGGGCGCCATGATCATGCCGGGCCCGGGCACCTTGACCCCGAAGCCCAGGGACAGGGCCTCCCGGGGCTGGATGCTGAGGGTCAGGTGGTTGGGGCGCAGCTGGCAGGCCAGGCCGTCCACGACTGGGGGCTGGGCGCAGGTGTCGAAGAGCTGGATGGGGGGCACCCGGAACTGCACCTTCACTTCCGTGAAGCGCTTGGGCATGCGCTTGCCGTGGCGGAGCAGGAAGGGCACGCCCCCCCAGCGCCAGTTGGCCACCTCCGCGCGCAGGGCCACGAAGGTCTCGGCGGTGGAATCCGGGCCCACGCCTTCCTCGTCCAGGTAGCCCGGAACGGAGCGGCCGTTCGCCTCGCCGGCGGCGTACCGCGCCCGCACGGGGGGATCCTCCAGGGGGAAGCGCAGGGCCTTGAGGGCCGCCACCTTCTGGTCGCGCAGGGTCTCGGGGTCCAGGGAGGACGGGGGCTCCATGGCCACCAGGGCGAGGATCTGGAGCATGTGGTTCTGCACCATGTCCCGCAGGGCGCCCACGGCGTCGTAGTAGCCGGCCCGGCCCTTCTCCACCCCCAGTTCCTCGGCCACGGTGATCTGGACGAGCTCGATGTGCCGGCGGTTCCACAGGGGCTCGAAGATCGCGTTGTTGAACCGGAAGGCGAAGAGGTTCTGGACAGTTTCCTTACCCAGGTAATGATCGATGCGGTAGATCTGGGATTCCTCCGCCACCCGGTGCAGGGTCTGGTTCAGGGCCCGGGCCGAGGCCAGGTCGTGCCCGAAGGGCTTCTCCACGATCACCCGGCGCCACGGCCCGCCCTGGAGCAGCCCGGAGGCGCCCAGGTTCTCCATGGCCGGCACGAACAGGTCGGGCTTCAGGGAGAGGTAGAAGAGCCGGCCCGCGGGGGCGCCCCCGGCGAGCTCGTCCAGGCGCGTGCGCAGGGGCCCCAGGCCGTCGGCGGCGTCGCCCCGCACGTAGTGGACGCGGCCGGCGAAGGCCTCGAAGGCCCCCCGCTCCCCGGGGTCGAGGCGCGCGGCCAGGGCGTCGCGGAATTCGGCGTCCGAATAGGGCCGGCGGGCGACGCCCACCAGCTGGAGGTTGGCGGCGCCCTTGGACGCGATGGCCAGGAGCGCGGGCACCAGCTTGCGCGCCGCCAGGTCTCCGCTGGCCCCGAAGATGACGATCTGGACGAGCTGTTCCATGGCCTACGCTCCCGCGACGCCGGGCACCGTGAAGTCCTCGCCCGGATTGATGAACTGGTCCAGCTCGCTGCTCTGCTGGCGGTCGTGGAGCTGGCGGTAGCGCCCTCCCAGGGCCATGAGCTCGGCGTGCGCGCCCCGCTCGACGATCTCGCCCCCTTCCACCACGAGGATGAGGTCGGCGGTCTCGATGGTGCTCAGGCGGTGGGCGATCACGAAGGTGGTGCGTCCGGCCCGCAGCCGGCGGAGGCCGTCGCGGATCATGGCTTCGCTCTCGCTGTCGAGGCTGGAGGTGGCCTCGTCCAGGATGAGGATCCTGGGATCGGCCAGGATGGCCCGGGCGATGGCCACCCGCTGGCGCTGGCCCCCGGAGAGCTTGACCCCACGCTCGCCCACGACGGTGTCGTAGCCGTGCTCGAAGCGCCCCACGAACTCGTCCACGTGGGCGATGGCGCCCACCGCCTCGATCTCGGCCCGGGTCGCGCCGGGCCGGGCGAAGCCGATGTTGTCGGCCACCGTGCCGTCGAAGAGGAAGTTGTCCTGCACCACCACGCCCAGCTTGGAGCGGTAGTCCCGCAGCCGCACCGAGTCCACGTCCCGACCGTCCACCAGCACCCGGCCCCGCTGGGGGTGGTTGAAGGCCATGAGGAGCGAGATGATGGTGCTCTTGCCCGAGCCGCTGGAGCCCACGAAGGCCACGGTGGAGCCCGCGGGGGCGACGAAGGAGATGCCCTTGAGCACCGGGGTGTCCTTCTCGTACTCGAACCACACGTCGCGCAGCTCCACCTGCCCGTCCATGGCCGGAAGGGGCGCCCGGGCCAGGTCCTCCTGGTCCTCGGTGGGCATGTCCAGGGTCTCGCGGATGCGGTCCAGGCCCGCGAAGGCTTCGCTCACCTGGGTGCCGATGTTGGCGATCTGCACCACGGGCGCGGCCAGGAGGCCCACGAAGAAGGTGTACATGATCAGGTCGCCCAGGGTCATGCGCCCGGCGAAGATGGCGTTGCCGCCCACCACCATGATGAGGACCCCCACCACCCCGATGATGGCGGTGGAGAAGGCCGCGATGGCGCTGGTGCCGGTGATGGTGCCGGCCACGTTGCGGAAGAGCTTCTCGGCGCCCTCCGCGAAGATCCTCGATTCCCGTTCCTCGGCCACGTAGACCTTGAGGATCCGCACGCCGCCCACGGATTCCCCCAGGCGGCCGGTGATGTCGGCGGTGAGCTCGCTGCGCTTGCGGAAAAGGGGCCTGAGGTGGTTGAAGGCCAGGGCCATGGCGCCCCCGAAGGCGGCCAGGAACACCAGGGTGCCCAGGGTCAGCCTCCAGTTCAGCCAGAACAGGACCCCCAGGGCCAGGATGGCCGTGAGCACGCCCCCCGCGAGCTGGATGAGGCCGGTGCCCACCAGGTTCCGGATGCCCTCGGCGTCGTTCATGACCCGGGCGATGACGATGCCGCTCTTGGTGGTGTCGAAGTAGCGGATGGGAAGGCGCAGGATGTGGTCCTGCACCCGCTGGCGCATGTCCATGATGGCCCGCTGGGCGGCCACGGACACCACCTGGGAGTTGGCGTAGCCCGCCAGGGCCTGCACCAGGGTGGCCGCGCCCGCCGCCAGGGCCAGGGGCAGGAGGAGGTGGCTGTTGTGCCGGCCGATCACCTCGTCGATGAGGTATTTCGTGCTGGCCGGCAGTACCAGGCCCGCCAGCCGGCTGACCACCATCAGCGCCATGCCCACCGCCAGGGATTTCCGGTGGCGGTAGAGCAGCTCGCGCGCTTCCTTCCAGGCCCTGCGGGTGTTGATCTTGGTGGGAGGCTTGGGATCGGCCATCAGCTGCTTTCAAGGTAGGTCAGCTTCCATGTAACCACGAACCGATGGGCGGTGGGCCAGGAAGGAATCAGGGATACCATGGTCGTTTCAACTTCCCCCGGATTCCCCATGACCCTCAAATCCCTCATCCGAACCATTCCGGACCACCCCAAGCCGGGCATCCAGTTCCGGGACGTGACGACCCTGATGAAGGACCCCGCCGGGTTCGGCCGCGCCATCGACCTCCTGGCCCAGCGCTACGGGGGCCAGGAGATCCGGCTCGTGGCCGGCATCGAGTCCCGGGGCTTCATCGTGGGCGCCGCCCTCGCCCACCGCCTGGGGGCCGGCTTCGTGCCCATCCGCAAGAAGGGCAAGCTCCCCGGCCCGGTCATCCACGAGGACTACGCCCTGGAATACGGCACAGACCGGGTCGAGATGCACGTGGACGCCATCAACCCCGGGGAGCGGGTGCTCCTGGTGGACGACCTCATCGCCACCGGCGGCACCGCCGAGGCCGCGCTGAACCTCATCGCGAGGCTGGGCGGGGTGGTGGTGGAAACCGCCTTCCTGGTGGACCTGCCCGACCTGGGGGGGCGGAGGCGCCTGGAGGCCCTGGGGCAGAAGGTGTTCTCGCTTACGGAATTCGAAGGGGACTGAGGGGGGATTTTAAAAGGTACAAATGAAAAGATGGGTTGAAATCCTGGTTCAAGGATTGTGAACCGGGATTTTGGTGGCGGAGGTTGGGCTCTTGACGGATTGTCCGGAGCGGATTGGTAGGACCAGCGAAAAGCCTAAACGCAGAGGCGCAGAGGGCTCGCAGGGGCGCTGGGAAAAGAAAATGATGAGCCTTGCGTGCCGTTCATGCATTAATTTGAACACCCAGCGCCCCAGCGAGATCTCTGCGTCCCAGCGTTTGGTCTTTCTGTTTCGTATGCGAGCGGCGACGGGTTCGTGCATTGACGTAAGGCCTTGGCTGGAAGCAACATGGGCCGGATCGATCGGGTATTGGCCATCCCCCTTCAGATATTAGAATCAGCCTCTTTTTCTTTTACCGGTAAGTACCCAGGCGTTCCAGGGTCATCACCGGTTCCCCGGCCTTGCGCGAGGCGTCCAGGTCCACCTGGAATTCCGCCACCCAGTCGTTGTCCCCGGCCTCGTCCACCAGCATCTGCTGGACGCGCCAGCCGGGGAGGACGTAGGTGTGGCGCAGGTTGCGGCCTTCGGCATCCAGGCGGGGGCCCCGGTGGTCCATGCGGTAGGCTTCGGCCAGGCTCTTGAGGCGGTCCGCGGTCCAGGGCTCGCCTTCGGCGTCCGCGGCCTCTCCCGGTCCGGCCAGGAGGGCCGCGGCCTCCTCCCAGTCGCCCACCACCAGGCTCCGCAGCCACGTGAAGATCCGGTTGCGCACGGCGGCGGTGAAGGCCTTGGGGTCCCGGGTGATGTCCAGGGCGGCCTCCTCGGCGCCGGGGGGGCGCAGTTCCGGGGCTTCGCCGGGGCGGTAGCCGCCGTCGCGCATCTTCTCCCACTCGTCCAGCAGGCTGGAGTCCACCTGGCGCAGCATGGCGCCCAGGTAGAGCTCCATCTCCCGCACCTCCTCGGTCTTGGCCGCGTCGGGCACGGTCTGGGCCAGCACCTTGAACACGCTGTTCAGGTGGCGCAGGAGGAGGCCCTCGGAGCGCTGGATGTCGTACTCCCGCACGTAGTCCGAGAAGGAGCGGTAGTCCTCGAACATCTCCCGGGCGATGGACTTGGGGCGGATGTTCTCCTCGCCCACCCAGGGGTGCTTGACCGCGAAGGCGTTGAAGGTGCCGTAGATGAAGTCGCGCTGGGGCTTGGGGTACTCGAGCTTCTCCAGCTCGGCCATGCGCTCCTCGTACTCGATGCCGGCCATCTTCATCTCGGCCACGCGCCTTCCCTTGAGGCGGTCCAGCTGCTTGCGGAGGATGACCTCGGGGTTCTCCAGGATGGATTCCACCAGTGTGATGAGGTCCAGCGCGTACTCGGGGCCCTCGGGATCCAGGAGCGGGATCGTGTCCAGCAGGTAGAGGCTGAGGGTCTGGTTCATGGAGAAGTCGTCCTGCAGGTCCACGTTCACCCGCAGGCCGTGGCCCTCGCCCGTGAACTCCACGATGCCGCGGTCCAGCAGGGCGCGGAACAGCTGCCAGGCGCGCCTGAAGTGGCCGGCGCGGGCGCGTTCGTTGTCGTGGCAGCTCCGGATGAGGCCCCGCATGGCGGCGCAGCCGTCGCCCTTGCGGGACAGGACGTTGAGGAGCATCCCGTGGCTCACCTGGAAGCGCGACACCAGGCGCTCGGGTTGGGCCACCACGAGCCTCTCGAAGGTCTGCTTGTCCCAGTTGGTGAAGTTGCGCTCGGGGGGCAGGCGCTTGGTGAACTTGCGCCCGCCGGCGGCGGCCTTGGCGGCCAGCTTCATGTTCTCGATCCAGTGCTCCGGGGCCTGGGCCACCACCCACCCCACGTCGTCGAAGCCCTTGCGTCCCGCCCGGCCCGAGATCTGGTGGAAGTCCCGGGCGCTGAGGATGCCCGTCTTCTGGCCGTCGTACTTGCACAGCTTGGTGAAGAGCACCGTGCGGATGGGCACGTTGATGCCCACGCCCAGGGTGTCCGTGCCGCAGATCACCTTCAGCAGCCCCTTCTGGGCAAGCTGCTCCACCAGGATCCGGTACTTGGGCAGGAGCCCGGCGTGGTGCAGCCCGATGCCGTGGCGCAGCCAGCGCTTGAGGTCGGGGCCGTAGGGGCTGTTGAACCGGAAGCCTTCCAGCTCCTTCTGGATGGCCGCCTTCTCCTCTTTCGTGCACAGGTTGATGCTGGTGAAGTCCTGGGCGCTGGTGGCGGCCTCGAGCTGGGTGAAGTGCACGAGGTAGACCGGGGCCTTGCCTTCCTCCACCAGGCGCTCCAGGGTGAGGGAGAGGGGCGACTCCGCGTAGGTGAATTCCAGCGGCACGGGCCGGTCCGTGGAACGCACCGCGGTGGTGGGCAGCCCCGTGCGCCGCGTGAGCTCCTCCTCGAAGAAGGTCGTGTCGCCCAGGGTGGCGGACATGAGCAGGAACCTGCACTGGGGCAGGGTCAGCAGCGGCACCTGCCACGCCACCCCCCGTTCCCGGTCGGCGTAGTAGTGGAATTCGTCCATGACCACGTCCCTGATGTCGGCCTCGCCGCCTTCGCGCAGCGCGATGTTGGCCAGAATCTCCGCCGTGCAGCACAGGATGGGCGCGTCCCGGTTCACCGTGGCGTCGCCCGTGCTGAGCCCCACGTTCTCGGGTCCGAACTCCCGGCACAGGGCGAGCCACTTCTCGTTCACCAGCGCCTTGATGGGGCAGGTGTAGACGGACCGCCGCCCCTCGGCCAGGGCCTTGAAGTGCAGCGCCGAGGCCACCAGCGACTTGCCCGAGCCCGTGGGGGTGTTGAGGATGACGTTCCTCCCCTCGAACAGTTCGAGGATGGCGGCCTCCTGGGCGGGGTAGAGGGCCAGGCGCCGGCCTTCCACATACTCCAGGAAGCGCCCGAGCAGTTCGTCGCCGCCGGCTTCTTGGGCCCTGGGAAGGAGGTCGTGGAGGGTCGTGTGCATGGGGATTCCGGGAACGTTGGCGGAGAAAGGGCCTTGTCTACCCTAGCCCATTTCCCACTAGATGAGCCCCGGCCAATCCCGGCCCTTCGCCTGGAACGCGGCCCGGATGGCTTGGGACAGGTCCCCGGGCAGCGGGCCCTGCTCCACGATCGCCAGGTTCCGCTTGAAGTGCTCCAGGTTCCCCGTTCCCACGATGCAGGCGTCCACCCCCGGGGCGTGGGCGGCGAAGCGAAGGGCCACCTCCCCGGGAGACAGGCTTGTGGGGAGCCGGTCCAGGCCCAGGGCGCGCCACCGGTCCCAGTAGTGTCCTTCCGCGAAGGTGTCCGGCCGGGACGCCCGCGTCCACACGGCCCCCGCGAGGGGGCGCTTGGCGATCACGCCCATGCCCCCGGCCGTTAGGGCGGGCAGGCGGCCTTGGAGGTTCACCTGGTCGCAGACGCTCACGGAGGTCTGCACCGAGGCGAAGCGCTCGCACCCGATGGCGAAGTCCAGCTCGGCGTTGTCGCCGGCATAGGCCGCCACCCGCACCTTGCCGGCCCGCACGCAGGCCTCCAGGGCCTCGATGACGTCCCCGCGCTGGAGCACCGGCAGCGGGCAGGAGTGGAGATGCACGATGTCCAGGTGGCCGCAGCGCATGCGGGCCAGGGCCGCGTCCACCCCGGCGAGGATGCACGCCCCGGTCCAGTCCTCGAACCCCGGGATGCCGTAGCCCACCTTGGTGGACAGGATGAACTCCCCGCGCCGGGAGGCCAGGTGGCGCCCGATGCGTTCTTCGGAAAGGCCGTAGCCCCGGGCCGTGTCCACCAGGTTCACGCCCAGGTCGAGCACCGCGTTCAGGAGGACCCCGGCCTCGGCTTCGGTCACGCGGTCGTCGTTCAAGTGCATGGCGCCCAGGCCCAGGGGGGTCACGGCGAGTCCGGTGGTGCCGAAGGGACGGGTCTGCATGGGTGCCTCGGGCTCCAAGGTTACCTGACAGCCCGGGACCGTCCCAGGCCAAGGGGGGATCGCAGGGGCCACATTCACCCGAAGGCTTGGCGGCATTAATTCCCGCCTTCGGCTTGACGCTCGGGAGGAGCCGCCTAATTTGAAGGTGAAATATAAACTAATCATGCAAAGCCATGGTTGCCTTCCTTCGAGAATCCAATGGTCCCCAAGCTCCAGATCTATGCCGGCGACCCGGACCCCCTTCCCGGCGCCCCGACGGCCGTTCGTTTCAGGAACATCCACCGGATCTGCTACCTTGACGACCCGTCCATGCCGGGCGCCATCAACCGGCACTGGGCGGTTTCCGACGACTTCGGGGTCCAGCTCGTGAGCCTGCGGGGGGAGATCCAGCCCTGGCTGGGCGCCGCCACGCGGCAGGCCCATGGGGACCGCGTGCCCTGGGTCCCGGGCGCCTTCCATTGCGAAGGCCTGGCTTCGCGACCTCCCAACAGCCTTCCGGGCAACCCCCACCACCTGGTCTTCAGCGAAGCCCCGGCGGACCCGCGCATGGGGCGGGCCTCCCAGGTGTACGCCCTGGAGCCCGACGGCAGCCGTCGCCTGCTGGCGGGAACCCACGAGTTCGGAGGCATCGCCGACCTGGCCATGGACCGGGAGGGGGCTGTGTTCGTCCTGGACCGGGGCAACCGGCGCGTGGACCGCATCTCGCCCCAGGGCGAGGTCTCGCCCGTGGCCGGGGACGCCTTCGTGCAGCCCATGGGCCTGGCGCTGGATCCCCAGACCGGGGAACTCTACGTCTCGGACTTTGACGCCGTCTACCGGATCCGGCCCGACGGCGACGTGAGGAGGGTGCTGAGGACCGGCGAGGCCCACGGCTCCCTGGGTGCGCTGGAGCCTCCGGTGCACGATCCCGCCCCCCGCATCCCCAGTGATGCCGTCAACGGCCTCTACCGCGCCGGGGGCCTCACGGTGAAAGGCCGGAACCTCTACATCGCCGACACAGGCGCCTGCGCGGTGCGCGTGCTGGACCTGGACACGGGCACGCTCCACACCCTGGCCGGGAGTTCCGGGGAGACCCGCACCCGCCGAGGTCCCATCGGCTACTACAGCCCGGGCAGGGCTCCGGACGAATGCGCCGCCCTCGCCTACCCTTCATGCGTGGCCTTCAGCACCGACGGCATCTGCCTGGTGGGCGCGGGCTCCTGCATCGCCGAACTGGACATGCCCCCCTTCGAGTCCCCGGCACGGGCCGCCTTGCGCGGCAAGCCCGAACTCCGTCGCAACGGCCACCCTGTGGCCCGGAGGCATCCGGAGGGATCCGGCTCCTGAACGGACCCCCTTCACGAAAGGGCCCCGCCTCCTGGATGGAAGCGGGGCCCTTTCGCGTGGGGCCGGGGCGTCCCTTAACGCACCGTTCCGGTCACGGCCAGGGCCATGGGCGCCGGGGGCGAGGTGTCGAGGGGCGATCCGGGGGCGGGGATCGCCTGGCCGATGGGGGTCAGGACCCCGGTGGAGGGGTCGATGGAGAAAACCGTCAGTTCCGGCGTCAGTCCGTTGGTCATCAGCAGGAACCGCCCGGAAGGGTCGACCGCCAAAAGCTTGACGCCCGGGTCCAAAGCCGGGTCGGCGGGGGTGGTCCCCAGGTCGGTGAGGGAGCCGTCGGCGCCGAGGCCCAGCCGGTGGATGGGCACGGGGGGCCCCAGATTGTAGACGGCGGCGAAAAGGAACCGCCCCAGGGGATCCATGGCCAGGCTGGTGATGCCGTCGTTGCCGGGACTGAGGGCCCGGGTGCCCAGGGGCGTCAGGCCTCCGGTCGATGGGTCGATGGCGTAGGACCAGACGGCGTCTCCGCCGAACCCCAGGCCGGAGTTGCCCACGAAGAGATACCGGCCGGAAGGATCCACGCAGATGGCCCTGGGGTTCAGGCCCGCGGGCTGGGCATCTCCCGAGGAGGGCCGGGTGACGTTGCCGCTGGCGTCCAGGACGAACGCGGCGACGCTTCCCGAGGTCGCCGCGAAGAAGAACCGCCCGGCGGGAGCGAAGGCGAGGATCGCGGCCGTACCCGGGGCCGTGGCCGACCCCGCAGGGGCAAGGCCGCCGCCCGAGACGCGGTGAACCTGCAGGTCGGTGGTGGCCTTGTCCGAACTCACGGCGAAGCGGCCTCCGGGTTCGAGAACGAAACTGACGGGCTTGCCGAGGGGCGCGAGGGACGAAGCCAGGGGAGTGAAGGCGCCGTCGTGGATGCTGAAGGAGGAGAAAGGGTCCACCTCGGCCGTGGGAACGAAGTGGGTCACGAAGGCCGTGGCCCCGGTGGGATCGACGGCGATGCCCCGGGGTTTGGGGGCCGCGTCCACGGGCATGCCGGACACCGCGGCGAGGCTCCCGGTGGACCCGTCCAGGCCGTACCCGGCGATGGAGCCGGAGGTGGGGTCGGCCACGTAGACGAAGCCCGGGATCCAGGAGGCTGCGGCCGCGCCCGCGGCCACCGCCAGGGCCCGGCCGTGGCCGCGGCCGCGGATGAGGCTGCCCGAGCCGCTCGCGCGGCCCGCCAGGTTCGTGGCGGCCGGGGTCAGGGCCCCGGAGGCATCCCGGGCGAAGGCGGAGATGGAGCCGTCACCGGCGTTGGCCACCAGGACGAACGCGCCCGAGGGGTCGACGAGGATGCCCTCGGGGCGCATGCCCACGCTGGTGGCACCCCCGGTCTCGGACAGGGTTCCCGAGGCGAAGGCGAAGGTCCGCACCGCCCCCGGGAGGGAGGGGTCGCCGGCCGCGGCCAGGTAGACGGAACCCCCCGCTGGATCGAAGGCCAGGGATGGGATGAGGCCCAACGTCACCGGCAGGCTCCCGGCCAGGGCCAGGGCTCCGGAGGAGGGATCGATCCCGAAGGCCTTGAGCGCCTGGTCACCGATGTCGGCCACCAGGAGATAGGCGCCGCTGGGGTCCGCCGCCACACAGGCCGGTGAGGTGCCCACGGGGAAGGGTGAACCGGAGACGGGCAAGAGGCTGCCTCCGGACCCGATGGCAAAGGCCGAAACCGTCCCTTCCGGGAGATTGGCCACGTAGGCGAACCGGCCCGAAGACTCCAGGGCTATCCCGCTGGGAGCCTTCCCGGTGGCCACCGTGCCCTGGGACAGGAGGGAGCCGTCGTTGCCGATGGAGAACGCTTCAAGGGTGCCGCCGGGGTTGGCCGGTTCGGCGCAGAGGACGTAGAGGAAGGAGCCGCCAGCGTCGAGGGCGAGGGCGCGGGGCTCCACCCCGGTGGGCGTCGTGGCCAGGGCGGTCAGCGAACCATCGGTTCCCAGGCCGAAGGACGAAAGGGTGCCGTCGCCCTGGTTGGCGACGAAGGCCACCCTGCCCTGGAGGTCCACCGCCACGGAGGAAGGCTCCAGGCCCGTGGCCGCCCAGTCCCTGAACCGGAGCTGGCCGGAGACGGCATCCACGGCATAGCTGGTCAGGGCGCGCTCGGAGCCGCTGGCGACCAGGGCGAACCGCGGGTGGAGGCGCGTCACGCTGAGTACGGCCTCCGGGCTGGTGGACGAATCCCCGAGGGCGTCCGTGACCACCGCGGCGAACCTCGCACCCTCGTCGCCGGGTACGGCCGGAGGGGCCAGGTAGGACGTGCCCGTGGCGCCGGGGATGGCCACGCCGTTCTTCGTCCATTGATAGACGAGGGGTGCCGCGCCCGTGGCCGCCACCGTGAAGGCGGCCCTGCGCCCCTCGAAGAGGGTGAGGCTGTCGGGCCCGCGGGTGATCACCGGACCCTCGGCCTCCACCCGGAAGGACAGCTCCGCCGTGGCGGAGCCGCCGGAGTTGGTGGCGGTGACGGTGTAGGTGGCGAGGGCCGCCACGGCGGTCGGGGTCCCGGCGAGGACACCTGAAACCGGGTCCAGGGTGAGGCCCGCGGGCAGGGCGGGGAAGACGGTGTAGGCCACCACGGCTCCGCCTGCGCTGGTGGGCGTGTCCGGAGCGATGGGATGATTGCGGATGTAGGTGGCGGAGGCGTTGGCGTAGGCGAGGCCCGAGGGGGCGGCGTCGTTCACGGTGAGGACGATCTGGGCCTGGGCCGAGCCCCCGGTGTTGGTGGCGGTGACGGTGTACGTGGCCGCGGGGCTCAGGACGGCCGGGGTCCCGGCGAGGGCGCCGGTGGCCGGGTCCAGGGTGAGGCCCGCGGGCAGGGCCGGTGAGATGGCGAAGGTTACCGGCGCACCGCCGGACCAGGCCGGGGTTGCACCGGGGATGGCCACGCCCCGGGTGAAGACCGAGGCGCCGCCGGGGTAGGCCAGGTTGGCGGGAGGCAGGTCGATGATCGTGAGGGTCAGGGTGGCCTGGGCGGATCCGTTGGGCGCGTCGAGCGTGACGAGGTGGACCGTGGCGGGGCTGAGGGCGGCGGGGGTGCCGCCGATGATGCCGGTGGCGGGGTCCATTGTCAGGCCCGCGGGCAGGGGGGGCGTCACGCGGTAGGTGGCTCCGGCGGCGTCGGTGGCCACCGGGATGGCGGGGGTGGCGGCCACCCCCCGGGTGCAGGTCATCGTCCCCCCTGGATAGGCCAAGGTGGGCCGGGTGGCATCAACGACGGTGAACGTCAGGACGGTGCTGGCCGAACCGCCCGTGTTGGTGGCGGTGACCGTGTAGGAGGTCGTGGGCGAGGCGGTCGCCGGGGTTCCGGCGATGACGCCGGTGACGGGATCCAGGGCGAGGCCGGGGGGCAGGGGAGGGGTGACGGCAAATGCGGTGGCGGCGCCCCCGGAGGAGGCGGGGATGTCGGGCGGGATGGCGGTCCCCCGGGTGAATACGGCCGTGGGCGCGCCGTAGGCCAGGCCCGACGGGGGCCGGTCGATGACGGCGAGGGTCAGGGGGGCGGTGGCGGTGCCGACGGCGTTGGTGGCCGTGAGGGTGTAGTCCGTCTCCGGGCTGAGGACGGCGGGCGTGCCGGAGATGAACCCCGTGGCGGGATCCAGGGCCAGGCCTGCGGGCAGGGCCGGCGCGATGGCGTAGGCCTGGATCGAGCCCCCTTCGCTGTCCTGGACCAGTTCATCCATGGGCTCCCCGAGGGTGAGAACGACCCTGGCGGCGGTGAAGGCCAGCCCCGCGGGGGCCAGGTCATCCTCGGCAACCTCGCGGAGTTCCAGCTGGGAGCTGGTCACATCGCCGGTGGCCGGGTCGGTCCGGGCCAGGGTCACGAGGATCCGGTCGTCCGCGGCGCCGAGGGCCTGGACCCGCCGGGCGCTGGCCGCACCGGATCCGCCGTTGAAGAGGGTGATCGTGGGCGTGCCCTGGCCTTTGAGGAGGGTGGCGCCGGAGGCCGTCCAGGCGTAGGTCGCGCCGGGTACGGCGGGCGTGCTGACCGTATCGATCCCCTGGCGTAGCACGGAGATCCGCGGACCCGTCAGGATGGGCCCGGTGCGCACCGGAATGGACAGGGTGCCTGCCGTGGTGCCCCGCCGGGTGGTCTGGGCGCAGGTGAGGGTCAGCGCGCCGGCTTCCCCCGCCTTGAAGGTGATTTCGGGGCCGTTTCCCCCCGCCGTGAGGGTTCCATTGGAGAGGGTCCACGTGAAGGAGGCGCCTTTCAGGGCGGGCACCGAGGCGTGGTATCCCCCCTGGCCAGCCGTGAGGACGGCGGGGGCGGTGATGGCCGGTTCCTTGGGCGGAGCGCCCTGGCGGGGTCCCTGCCTGCCGGGGTCCGCCATGCCCACCCAGCCTCCGGACCCTCCTCCGCAGGCCGTCGCCAGGAGGCAGAGGGTCAGGGCGGTCAGGGTTCGAAACGGCGGGGCGGGCATGGCTTCTCCCAGGCGAAGGGGTGGTGGAAACAATATAAATAAATAATTTTTACCTGCCACCCGGACTTCCTCTCCGCGAAAAGGCACCGGGCTTGAATGCGTCGCAGGGTCCCTGATATGAGCAATACCTATCCATTCCCAGGCCCTTTCCGGGCGCCGGGGTACTGATACCCTTGGACCCTGGATCGCGCGGGAGGGGCCGGGGATGGAAACCGAGGGGCTGGAGCGGCGGCGGTACACGCGCATGAGCACCTCCGGGGGCGCCTACCGTGTGGCCTTCCACATCCACGACCGCATGGTGTCCGGGGCCCGGCTCGCGAACCTCAGCGCCGGAGGGTGCGGGCTGGAGATCCAGATCGCGGATGCCTGGGACCTGGACACCGGCTCGGTGCTGGAGAACTTCTGTCTTTTCCACCCGGACCTCCCCTGCGTGCCGCTGCGGGGGACCGTGGTGCGCCTCCTGGGGAAGGTGCCCGGCAAGACCAGCGGCTACGTTCTGGCGGGGATCGAGTTCACCATGGTCACTCCCTTCGTCCAGGGACTGATCGACGGTCACGTGGAAGCGCACTGCGCCCCCGTGAACTAGGATGAACGTTTCCAGGAGATTGCATGGCGTCGAAGGCACTGGATAACTTCAGGGGCGTCCTCGACCACCTGGACGGGGACGACCGGCAGCACCAACTGGCGTTCTTCCGCTGCATCCTGGAGGCGGGGCCGGACGCGGTGCCGGAACTTGACGGGCGACTGCCCGGGTCCCGGGCGCCCCGGGCCCTGCGCCAACTGGCCATGGAGGCGGCGTTCTACTTCCCCTGGCCGGACTGGCTGGATATCCTCGCCCGCATCCTGCGCTACGAATCGGACCTGGCCATCTTCGAGACGGGCGTCCGCGCCCTTGGCCGCTTGGCCACGCCCGCGGCCATGGATGCCCTGCGCGAGCTGAACACCATGCGCCAGGGGGCCGATTTCAAGGAAATCCTTGCGGAGGTCCTGGCCCAGACGGACCCCCAGGAGGCCTTCAACCACTACCTGGAGCACCTTCTGGAGGGCTCCGCCAACCCCGCCGCCGCCAATGAGGCCGCTCATCGGCTCGCGCCCCTGGTGGGCCCCGCGAACCTCGAAGCCCTGCGGGTGGTGGCCCAGCACCCGGATCTCCTGGTGTTCCGCCACGGCCTCCTCCTGCTGGCCATGGTCCAGACGGCCGAGGCCGCGGAAGGACTCGCGGACATCCTGGAGGACAGCCACCGGGAGGTGCTTTCGGACCGCCTGCTCAAGGAGCAGGTGGCCCAGTTCCGGACCCTGCAGGGGGCCGCCGCCCGCGAGAAGGCCCAGGCGTCCCTGGGGGCGCTGGACGCGGGGGAGGCCCTGGATGCCCCGCCCCTCATCAAACGCTTCCTGGCCGATGTCGTCGCCGCCACGGAGGAAGGCGCCAAGCCCAGCGCCTTGAACGCGGTCATCACCCAGGCGGCGGAGGCCATGCACCAGCGGGCCCGCCGCCTGGGCTTCGCGGTGGACAGTTCGGCCGAGGGCCTCGCGGCCCATGTGAAAAAGGGCCTCATCGACCATGGCCGGGTGCTGGACCTCCTGGTGGAGGCCTTCCGGGAGCAGACCGGACGGGAAGGGGTGGCCCGGGCCCTGGCCCGGCTCGTGCCCGCGGACGCCGGGAAGATCCACCAGCTCATCCTGGACGGTCCGGACGGCGCCCAGCGGGCCGCGGCCGTGGAAGTGCTGGGCGCCCGCCAGGAGGCGGCCCTCCAGCCCGTGCTGCTGCAGGCCTGCCGGGACCCGCTCACGGACATCGCGGACCGGGCCCTGTTCCACCTGGGGCACCTGCCGGGGGCCCTGGACCTGGCCCGGACCCTCCTGCGGGAACCGGCGCCCCAGGACCTCTCCCTGGGCCTGCGCCTGGCGGCCCAGCGGAGGTTTCCCGAGCTGGTGCCGGATCTCCTGGACCTCATGCGGTCCAGCACCCGGGAGGAGACCACCCTCCAGGTCATCGAGGCCCTGGGCGCGGTGGGGGGAGCCGAGGCCGCCGCCCAGCTCCTGGACATGCTCCATTCCGGACAGAGCCTGCGGATCCAGACCGGCGTGGGGCAGGCCCTGGCCGGCCTGGGGGACCCGGACGTGGCCCTCGCCCTGTGCGCCCGGGCCGATGCCATCAAGCTGCCGGTCCTGCACGGCCTTGCCGTGGAGGCCCTGGCGGCGGCCCACGGCGCCTCCGGGCCGGCGCTGGCGGAGCAGAACGGTTCCATGCTCCTGCACCAGGTCCGGGGGGCGTGGGCGGACCGCAATCCCTGGGCGCTGCGGCTGCGGGTGGTGAACGCCCTGGTGGAGATCCGGCTTCCCCATCCGGAAACCTGGTCCGTCCTGGTGGACCTGGTCCGGGACACCCTGACGGAAAAGCGGCCTGCCGGGGCGTGGAGTCCCGACGCGCTGCACGCGGTTCAGGGGGCGGCCAAGGTGTTCATGCGGAGGGCCGCCGGGCTGGAGGAGGGGTGAGGCGGGGCCGCACCCGGCCGTATGCCCGGAGCTTGCGGTACAGGGTGGCGGATCCGATGTCCAGCTGCCGGGCCGTGATGCCCTGGTTGCCCCCGTTGGCCTCCAGCACCGCGAGGATGTAGTCCCGCTCCACCTCCGCCAGGGGCCGGGCGGGGCAGGCCACGGGCGGCGCGGCCACCGGCGGAGCCAGGTCCCCGGGCAGGGCGTCCACCACGGCGCGGTCCGCCAGGGCCGCGGTGCGCTCCATGGCGTTTTCCAGTTCCCGCACGTTGCCGGGCCAGGGGTAGCGCAGAAGCTGCTCCTCCAGGGCGGGGGCCAGGACCCGCCCCGGCGCGCGCAGGCGGGCCGAGGCCTCGGCCAGAAGCTGGCGCGCCAGGGGCAGGATGTCCTCCCGGCGCTCCCGCAGGGGCGGAACCCGCAGCTCCACGACGTTCAGGCGGTAGTAGAGGTCCTTGCGGAAACGGCCCTGGCGGATGTCGGCGGCCAGGTCGGAATTGGTGGCCGCGATGACGCGCACGTCGATGGGGCGGGAGCGGTTCTCCCCCACCCGGCGCACCTCCCGCTCCTGCAGCACCCGCAGGAGCTTGACCTGCATGGCCGGCGAGATCTCGCCCACCTCGTCCAGGAGGATGGTGCCCCCGCCCGCGGATTCGAAGAGGCCGGCCCGGTCCGCCACCGCCCCGGTGAAGGCGCCCCGGGCGTGCCCGAACAGCTCGCTCTCCAGGAGGGTCTCGGTGATGGCCCCGCAGTTCACCGCGATGAAGGGCCCCGCCGCGCGCCGGGAGGCGCCGTGCACCAGGCGCGCGATGCGCTCCTTGCCCGTGCCGCTCTCGCCCGTGATGAGCACCGTCGACTCCACCGGGGCGATGCGGTGGGCCAGGTCCAGCAGGTGGCGCATGGGGGGGCTCTGGGCCACCATGGCCGCGGGCCCCGGCGGAAGCTGGGCCGCCGGCTCCCAGTCCTCCCGGATCCGGCCCTGGAACCGGCACCGGCCGGCTCCTTGGGCGGCGCACCGCTCCTCCCGCACTTCCACGGCGCGCCCCTGGCGCCGGCTGAGGTAGCCGCTGGCCAACCCGCAGATCACCCAGCACGCGGGCACCCGGCTGGGCCCCAGGTGGGCCAGGTGCTGCTCCGCCTCGAATGAGTCCAGGGACAGGAACCGGGCCCCCGCCTGGTTGCCTTCCAGGAAGGCGGGAACCCCCGGCTCCATGCGGAACAGCCCCAAGAGTCCCGGCGTGAAGGGCCCCGCCGCCTCCGGAGCGGCCAGGCGCCACCCCTGGGCGTAGCCCACCCGCGTGAGCAGGGCCCGGGCCTCCTCCAGCCCCGCCTGTTCCACCAGTTCCTTCGTCAGCACGCCCAGGGTGCTGGCGTCCAGGACCACCGCAGGCCGGCCCGCCAGGCGTACCCGCCCCACCGCCGCGTCCACTTCCAACTGGTCATTCATAGGGGTGGGTTCAAAGCTCATTGCGCCTCCTTTTCCGGCAAGGCTGATCACCTCCCTGACGGATGGGCAATAAATAAATAAAATAAGTATTTAAAAATATGAAAGGGGTCAAAAAGGGGGAATTCCCCGTGGGGAATCCATCATAGATGAATGGGCATGGTTATGCAAATTCATGATTCAGGAAAAGAAGCATGATGGCAGAATCATTAACTTCAGAGGCATTTTCTTGATTTTTTCCCGGTTCGCTTCCCATCCATTGCGCACGTTTTTCAAATGACAAGGGTTGACGAACCCCATCCCACTTCATCCCTTGCATCGGCGTTCATCCTTGTTAAGCAGGGCCATCCATGGCCTGGGTAGGCGCAACCCTTACCTGCCTGCGCCGACCCATCCGGTCCTTGGCCCTGCGATCCGGGGATGGACGCCTCTACTGGGGCGCGCGTCTGCCATTCCCGGAATCTTGGATTGGCAGGGGTTATGGATGCTGGGGGGAGGATGTAACCCTCGGTCCCGATGCGGCAGTAGAGATTACGGGGTCTGGAGGTGTCAGATGACCGTACAGGACATCGATCAGGCCAAGGTAGTGGCATTTGCCAGTGCTCTGTTGGTGCCGGCCTTGCGGAAGGCCAACTGGTGGGGTCCGGAGCAAGTCGTTTGCGACTATTGTCGAGGGCTGGCGCTGCCCGGCGAGCGAAAAAGCATGGAGCCCATGGCGGCGCGGCTCGCACCCGGGAGCACCCAGGCCAAGCATGCGTCGCTGCAACGATTCATCACGGATTCCGTCTGGGATCACCGGGCCATTCTGCGCGGGGCCCGGGACTATGCCTTGCCATTTCTGCTCTCCAGGGGTGCCCTGGAAGCCTGGGTCGTGGACGATACCTCCTTCCCGAAACGCGGTTCCTGCTCCGTAGGGGTGGCCAATCAATACTGCGGCGAGCGGGGCATCGTCGCCAATTGCCAAAGCGTGGTTACGATCAACCTTGCCAACCAATTTGCGAGCCTGCCTACCGCCTACCGGCTGTTCCTGCCCAAGGAATGGACGCAGAATTCAGCCCGCCGCCGGATGACCGGCATCCCGGAGGACATGAAGTTCCTTTCCAAGCCGGAGATTGCGCTTGGACTGATCGATGACCTGATTGCAGAAGGAACGGACTTGGCGCCGGTAGTCGCCGATGCGGGTTACGGCGACAGTGGCGCCTTCCGCAAGGGGCTGGCCGATCGAGGTTTGAGTTTCATGGTGGGAGTCCGCTCCAGCATCTTGGTCTGGAAGGAGGGACAAGGTCCGCTGCCACCCCGGCGGCGGAGGCCCAAGCGCGGGAGATACTCGCAATGTTTCAGGCCCAACCCGAAGCAGCCGACCCGAAAGGTCCTGGTCCTGGCCCAGGGGCTACCGAAGACGGCTTGGAGATCCATCGAATGGCGAGAAGGCTCGAAGGGACCATTGACCTCCCGATTCGCCGCCTGCAGGGTTTTGGTGCCGGGGCTCCTGCGCTCCAAGGGCAACTATGTGTTCATCCATCCGGAGCAATGGCTGCTGGTCGAGTGGCCACCGGAGTCTCCCAGCCCGGTGCGGTTCTGGCTCTCCAACTTACCGGCCAACACCTCGTTGCGAGCCCTAGTCCAGGTGGCCAAGCTGCGCTGGCGGGTCGAGCGGGACTACCAGGAATTGAAGGGGGAACTCGGCTTGGGACACTTCGAGGGCCGGACCTGGGCCGGCTTCCACCACCATGGCAGTTGTTGCTTGGCCACCTTTGCGTTCCTGGTCACCGAGCGAGCTCGGGTTTTCCCCCCTACGATTCACGAACTCCTTGGATCTCCGAAACCTCCCTTTCCCGAAGCCCGTTCCTGGCGGACCCCCGCTGGTCCGGCCCGAACGCCATAGCCCGTTTTCCATCCCCACCCTGAGGGCCTGGGTCGCCCGAGAGGCAATCCGAACCTTGCCCTGGTGTCCCTTCTGTGGCCGACCTGATCCTCGACCGCCTCCCGGAATGCCTCGGCCCGACGTAAGAGCTCCCTGACGCCCCAGTAGAGACGCCGATTCCAGGGATGAAGGAGATGAAGCTGGTTTCGGGATTGGCGGAAGGCGAGGGATTCGAACCCCCGGTGGGCTCATCACCCACGCTCGTTTTCAAGACGAGAGCCATAAACCACTCGGCCAGCCTTCCTTCCCTGCATGATGCCACGCCTCCCGTGGGGCGTCCATCGGGGGGCGGGAGCTACGCGTTGGCCCGGTACAGGCTTTCGATCAGGTCCTTGAACGTCTCGTTCACCACCCGCCGCTTGAGCTTGAGCGAGGGGGTCAGGAGGCCGCTTTCGGGCGTCAGCTCCTTCTCCAGGAGGGCGATCTTGCGCACGCGCTCGTAGGCGGGAAGCCGGGAATTGGTGTGGTTCACGCGGGTCATGATCTTGGCGTAGACCCTGGGGTTGGCCAGCATCTCCGCGTCGTCCTTGAAGGGCACCTGCTTGCGGTTGCACCAGTCGCGGAGGGCCGGGAAGTGGGGGACGATGAGGGCGGCGAGGTGGTTGCGCCGGTCGCCCACGACGATGGCCTGCTCGATGTAGGGATCGTCCCTCAGGGCGTTCTCGATGGGCTGGGGCGCCACGTTCTTGCCGCCGTTGGTGACGATGATCTCCTTCTTGCGGTCCGTGATCTTCACGCGGCCCTGGGGGTCGATCTCGCCCACGTCGCCGGTGCAGAAATACCCGTCGGCGTCGAAGACCTCCCGGGTGGCGGCCTCGTCCTTCCAGTAGCCCTGCATGACGTTGGGACCCTGGCACAGGATCTCGCCGTCGGCGGCGAGCTTGAGGAAGGGCCGTCCGTTCCAGGTCTTGAGGATGGGATGGCCCACGTAGCCGGGGCGCACCCGCCCGATCTTGTTGAGGGTGAGGATGGGGCTGGTCTCGGTGAGGCCGTAGCCCTCGTAGATCGGCACGCCCATGGCCCAGAAGAACTCCATGATCGTGGGGTTGATGCCGGCGCCGCCCGTGACGCAGAAGCGCAGGCGGCCCCCGGTCTTGGCCCGGACCTTGGACAGGAGGATGCGGTCCGCGAGCCTCCAGGCCAGGTTGGTGAGCCCCCCGGGCTGCTTGTCGAAGTAGAGGTAGCGCACCACCCGGTGGCAGGTGGAGCGGGCCCAGCTGAACACCATCCGCTTGACGAGGCCGCCGGAGGTGAGGGCGTCCCGCACCTTGGCGTAGATCTTCTCGAAGATGCGGGGCACGGCCATGAGCACGGCGGGCTGAACCTCCAGGAGGTTCTGGGGCAGGCAGATGAGGCTTTCGGCGTAGTAGATGGCGATGCCCAGGTGGAGCATCGTGTAGTGGCCCGCGGTGCGCTCGAAGATGTGGGAGAGGGGAAGCACCGAAAGGCACCGGTCGCCGCGCTCGGGCCGCAGGGCCACGATGGCCACCTCCACCACGGCCTCGATGTTCGAGGCGAGGTTGCCCTGGCTGAGCATCGCGCCCTTGGGGTCGCCCGTGGTGCCGGAGGTGTAGATGAGCGTGAGAAGGTCGGCCGGGACGCGTTCGGCCGCCCAGGCCCGCACCTCGGGCCGGCGCGCTTCCAGGGCCTCGCCTTCGGCCATGAGGGTGTCCCAGGGAAGGCAGTCCAGCCCGTGGGGCTCCGCGGGGATCCCGTCCAGGATGACGACGGTCTCCAGTTCGGGGAGTTTCTCGGAGCAGGCCTTGATCTTGGCGAACTGGGCGCCGTTGGAGGTGAGGATCCAGCGGGAGCCGCTGTGCTGGAGGATGTAGGACGTCTGGTCCGCGGTGAGGGTGTGGTAGATGGGCACGCTCACCACGCCCAGCAGGGCGCACGCGAAGTCCATGATGGCCCAGGCGGGGCGATTGTCGCAGAGGATGCCGACCCGGTCCCCCTTGCGCAGTCCCCGGGCTTCCATGGCCAGGCAGATCCGCTCGACCTTCGCCTGCAACTCCTTGTGGGAGATGGGCTTGTAGGCACCTCCCACCTTGGAGGCCAGGGCATCGGGCAGGTCGTACCTCAGACTTTCATAAAACAGCTCTGCGATGGTCTGGACCAAAGGGGGGACTCCGGGGAAATGGCAATGCGCATGTTAGCAGATGCATTTCCGGGTTGCACTGAAGCCCGCCAAAGGTTCTGACGCGCGTTGGCACGTCTGGAAAAAACACGGCTCACCGCGGCCATGCGGGACCGACGAGGATGCCGTGGAAGGCGTCCCACACCGCCTGCTCCTCAGCTCCGTCCGGTCCATAGATGTCCCGGGCCGAGGTGATGCAGGCCGCCCGGGCCTCCTTGTAGCCGCTGGTCGAGGTGAGGTAATGGGCCATGGCGCGGTTCCAGATGCGCCCCGCGCGGTCGTTTCCGATGCCTTCCATCCCCTTGGGGAGGGCGCAGGTGTAGAAATCGGACTTCGCGTTGGAGCTGGCGCCCTGGCTCAGGAAGTAGAAGCACCGGTTCATGGGGCCGGATCCCTGGTGCACCTCCAGGTACTGGAGGTCCGGCGTCCAGGCGTCAAGGCTGCTGCCGTCCAGGCTGGGCTTGTACAGGTAGCGCAGGGGGCCGGGATGGTTCGGCCGGGTCACGTCCTCGCCCAGGGTCCAGTTGCCGCCCCGGTTCCCGATGAGGTCCCCCGAACCCCCGCGGGCGTAGAACTCGATGAGGACCGCGTTGATGTCCGAATTGGCCTCGTTGAGGGCGCCACTCTCCCCGAAGTACTCCAGGTTCGCCGTGGCGGCGCAGAAGCCGTGGCTCAGCTCGTGCGCGACCACGTCCAGGGAGGCCAGGGCCTTGAAATAGGACCCGTCGCCCAGGGTCACGCACTTGCAGGTGTCGGACCAGAAGGCGTTGTCGTAGTCGGTGTCGTAGTGCACCCGCATGGTCAGCGCGGTGCCCCGGTCGTCCAGGCCCTTGCGCCCCAGGACCTTGTCGAAATAGTCCCAGGTCACCTGCAGGGCGTAGGCGGCGTCCACGGCCGTGGTCTCCCCGTTGGCCGAGGCGGTGGTGCCTCCCTCGTAGTTCTGGCCGTCCCCCCAGGTGTTGTCCGTGTTCGTGAAGATCGTCCCGTCGTCCTCGCCGGTCTTGTGGTCGAGATTGACGGTCATGTTGCCCGTCCTGCCCCGGGTCCAGTCCCGCAGCTCGTAGCCCCCGCCCTGGGCCCGCACCGTGGTGTTGAGGGTCACCTTGCCGTTGTACTGGGAGTTCCCGGTGCCCGTGGCGGCCCTGCCGGTGCGCAGGGAGGACCACCGGCGGAGGATGGCGGCGCTGTGCGCGTCCACCAGGAAGTCCATGTGCACGGTCTCCCTGGAGCCGTTCTCCAGTTCCAGGTGGATGCGGTAGGCCAGCGCGTCTCCGGAAGGAAGCCTCGCCACCACCAGCTCCGATGCGGGCGGGGTGCGCAGGCGCCCCCTGGGGGCCAGGGCCGCCATGGCCACCGCCAGGGCTTCCCCGGGGGGCACGCCGGGGGTCGTGTCCAGGTTGAGGTCCTTCACGAAGGCGTCCGTGATGGAGCGCGTCCGGGGCCCGGAAAGGTGGAGGATGCCCTCGCCGCCCAGGACCTTCACGCCCTTGTAGTACTGGTGGATGCGGGCGTCGCGCCCCTGGGTGAGGGGGTCGGCCACGATGCCGCGGACCCGCACCGCATCCTCCCGGCCCAGGCCCAGGCTGGGCTTGAGCTCCTGGATCAGGAACTGCTCCGGGGAGCCCATGAAGGAGGCCTCCTGGCCCGCGAGGGCGGAACCGAAGGCGAAGGCGGCGAGGACGATGGGGGGGCGGGACATGGTACCTCCAGGGCCGCAGGCGGGCCCGATGTGGTTTCCCCGCGGGTGCGGACCCCGGTCGACCGGAGAAGGCGATGGGTTCATTCCCGAAGGGGCTGATTGAACGGAACAATAATCATCCGGCCTTGCGTGTCAATAGAAGGCGCGTTATTGAATGTAAAAAAAATACTTATCCAATTTTGATGTCGAAATAATAAAAGGTCCGGCGATCCATCGATGCCCGCAACCTGCGCGCGGTGGCGGGAATCACGGGAGGCCAGGATGGTACCTTGCCCGGAGAGCCCCCAACGGTTACGATGAAAAGCCACCGGGAGAGATGCCGGAGTGGCCGATCGGGCTCGCCTGCTAAGCGAGTGTATTGGGTAAACCAGTACCGGGGGTTCGAATCCCCCTCTCTCCGCCAGAAACACGAAGAAGCCCTTGAAAATCAAGGGCTTTTCTTTTGGGCGTTTTCGGTACCCAGCTTTGTACCCATATTGCGGAAGGTGGTCCCCGGGACCCCCAAGTGGACGGATTCAGGGGTCGATCCAGGCGCGTCGAGCGGCTGGTCGGCGACAGGGTATCCACCCTGAAACACGGGGGCCGCCTTCCCGTGGAAAGCGGCCCCGTGTGCGGATATGCAGTGGCTTTTGTTTCGGCGATCACCCTGCGCGCTCTCGGTGGAGGTTCGGGTGTTCCTGGGTGCCGGAAGGAAGACTCTCGAGCCAGCGATCGACGGCGTCTTCTTCCCAGACGGACTTTGTTCCGATCTTCTTTGGCGAGGGGAAATCGCCCTTCTTGATCAATCGGTAGATGGTGGGGCGGGAGAGGCTCGTCTTCTCGAGCACGGTGCGCAGGGGAATCACGTTCATGGTTGGGGCTCTCCTCGGGTGCCGGCCTTTGGCTCGGCGTTGGTGGTTCCCGTCGCAGGGAAGGAAGGGTGGATTCGGGTACAGGGGTTGTCCTGGTGGTTCTTCAGCAGGTTCTTGGCGCCGGCGACCCATTCCTTGGCCAGGCCTCCGCCGTCAAGGCATTCCTGGAGAAAGGTCGCGAACAGCTCCGCGCGTTTCCAGGGGTTCACCCGGTCATCCTCGAGGTCCAGGCGTTCGGCGATGGCCATGGCGCAGAACTGATCCTGCGTCATCCGGCTGCGGGCCATCCGGCCGTGGTTGATCAGCATCGTCTTGAGCCGGAACCGCAATTCCTCGGGAATGCTCAAGGTGATTCTGACCATCGGCAGGAAAGTGGCGGGCTCCTGGTGGGCAGGGGTTGCGGGCGGAGTGGCGGCGCTCGACTTCGGGGCGGCTGCGGGCGGTTGCGCTTCACGGTCCTTGGGTAGTTGTGCATTGAACCCGTTCTGGACCAGGGTCAGGAGGTCGGTTTCAGTTGGGCGTTTGGGTTTCATTTGGCGCCCCGGTGGATGGCCTCGCACACGGCCAGGGCTTCCCTGGCGCTGCTGGAGTCGGGCGCGTATTCCCAGACGGCTTGGCGCTTGGCGATGGCGTCCTTGAATTCGACGCGGCGACCGAGGCAGCCCACGAATTGGAAGACGCCTGAACCCTGCACCCACTTCAGAAGGAGCCTGTCGTTGAGCTGGCCGCGCATGAACTCGTTGATCAGGCCGAACATCTGCGGCTGGACCCGGGTGGTGTCGGCCATGCGCTCCTGTTTGGCCTGGAACAGGGAGAGGGCTCGGGAGAAGGCGCGCAGGTCATTGCCGCCAGGCTTGAAGGGGAAGACCAGGATGTTCCCGACCTCTTGCGCGCGAATGACCTGGGGCGGGTCCAGCGGCGGGCAATCCACGACAGAATCCGCGCCTGCCTTGACGAGGCTTCGCATGGCGCTTTCGACTTGGTCGGGGTCCTCCAGGGCCAGGTGCGCGATTCCCGGGAGGTCGGGGAACAGGCGGGAGCGGTCGGCGAAAAACTCGTAGCCGTCCCGCTGGGGATCAAGATCCAGGTAGGCCACGTCCCTGCCGATCTGCCGGAGGTAGATGGCAAGGTTCATGGCCACCGTGGTCTTGCCCACGCCGCCTTTGCGAAGGGTGATGACGAACATCCGTCCGTGTTTCATGAAGAGTCCTTAAGAGGATGATTGCCGCGCAGGTGGGTGGGTGGCTGCACAGGAAGTCAGGAAGGTGCGCATGCAGATGGTTGTGGGCGCAGACGCCCATGCACCCAGGAAGATTCCTGGATGGGCAGGAGAGCAGGCAGGAAGCAAGTCTGATGGAACGGAATGAGGATGATTCGGTGAGTGCGCAGGCAGCTTCCTGGCTGCATGGGGGATACTCTGGGTGAAATTTTGGTTTGTTTGGATTGTTAGTCAAGATGGGTCTAAAAGGTTTTTAGGGCTGGTTTGGGCGTTTCCATGTAAGTCCATGGATTACCACACCCAAGGGTCAGGGACCATGGGCCTGGCGGCCTGGGTTCCGACCTGGTCCAATGGAGGCGATGCAATCAGACAGTCAAACGGATGCCAGGATTTCCACCCCTACTCGCCGCGCGTGGCGTCGGGAGGAACTTGTCGCCGCCTTCCGCCTCTACTGTCTTCTCCCTTTTGGTCGGCTGCACCAGCGGAACCCGGACATCGTGGCCCTCGCGAAGGTCTTGGACCGCACGCCGGCGTCTGTGGCGATGAAGTTGGTGAACCTTGCGAGCCTTGATCCGGCGATCACGGGCACTGGGAGGAAGGGGCTGGGCAACGCCTCAGAGGGCGACCGACGCATCTGGGCAGAATTCCATGAGGATTGGGGCGCCTTGGAAGAGGAGAGCGGCGCTCTATTCCAACGCCTCGGATTGCCTGAACCCGGGGCGTCGGTGGTAGTGGTGGACCCGGCCGTCCCGGGCGGCGGGACCAGTGTGGAAGCGATGGTCCGAGTAAGGCGAGGGCAGGACTTCTTTCGGCGAATGGTCCTGGCAAGCTACGGCGGCCAATGCTGCATGTCCGCCCTCGGAGTGGAGCCTCTCCTCCTTGCCAGCCACATCGTGCCTTGGGCACGAGACGCAGAGAACAGGCTCAACCCCAGGAACGGACTCTGCCTGTCGGCACTCCACGATCGAGCTTTCGACATAGGCCTCATCACGGTGGGGCCAGACTACCGTGTCAAGGTGTCGCCGCTTCTTCGGCCCCAGGTGCTGAACCCTCTCGTCCGGACTTCCCTCCTCGACCTGGAGGGGGTTGCCATCCGGCTTCCTGAGCGGTTTTTGCCGGGAAGAGACTTCCTTGCATGGCACCTCAAGACGATCTTCAAGGCTGGCTGAGGGCGGGCCCCTAGGTTCAGGTGCCTTCGAGGTCGAGGAGGTAGGTAGAATTCAGGCATGAGGAACGCTGAGGATCTGATCCGAGAACTTAACAATGCCGACGAATGCCCAGGAATTGAGGCGAAGCGCTCCCGGGAGATCGGCAAGTCCATCCTGGACACGGTCTCGGCCTTCAGCAACGAGCCGGGCCTCGGTGGCGGATACCTGGTGCTCGGGGTGGAATGGGAATTGAATCTTTTCGGAGACCGGGTCTATTCACCTGGCGGGCTCCAGGACCCCGACAAGGTCCAGGCCGATCTTGCTTCGCAATGCGCATCGGTTTTCAATGTGGTGATCCGTCCGGAAATGAGTCTGGACCGCGTCGACGGCCATGTGGTTCTGGTCGTCTACGTGCCGGAGGTCCCGGCCCAGATGAAGCCTGTCTTCATCAAAGCCACCAACCTGCCTCGCGGCGCCTATCGGAGGATTGGGAGCACGGACCAGCGATGCACCGAGGAGGATGTTTGGGCGTTGCGCGGGCAGGACGCGCCGACCGAGAGCTTCGATGCCGCGCCCATCGGGGATTCGAGTCTGGATGACTTCGACCCTGCCGCTCTTGCGGAGTACCGGAGGCTCCGGCTCCAGGTGAACGGCGCCGCGGAGGAACTTCAGTACTCCGACGAGGAGTTGCTGGAATCGCTTTGTGCGGTCCGGAAGGTGAATGGGGCTTTCAGGGCGACCCTCGCGGGCCTGCTCTTGTTCGGAAAAGCCTCATCCATCAGGCGACTGATGCCTGCCACCCGGGTGGATTACATCCGCGTGCTTGGCACTGAGTGGGTGGAGGATCCTGAAAAACGGTTCCAGTCCATGGATATCCGCAAGGCTCTCCTGCTTGGGATCCGCCAGGCAGAGGCCGCGATCCTGGATGACCTGCCCAAGGGGTTTCATCTGCCTGAAGGTTCCCTGCAGAGCGTTCAGGAACCCGTTCTTCCCAGGAAGGTCATTCGCGAGACCCTCGCCAATGCCTTGATGCACCGCAATTACCGGATCAACGAGCCCATCCAGATTATTCGCTACAGCAACCGGATCGAAGTCCTGAATCCGGGCCACTCCTTGAAGCGCCCCGATGAACTTGGCCAACCCGGTTCCCGGCAACGGAACCCCCTGATCGCCGCGGCCTTTCACGACCTGAACCTGGCCGAAACCAAGGGCACAGGCATTCGGACCGTCCGGCGCCTGCTGGAAGAAGCAGGAATGGCGGCACCTGAATTCCAGTCAGACCGCGAGCACGAGCGGTTCCGGGCCGTTCTGCACCTCCACCATCTGTTCACTGAAGATGATTTGGCTTGGCTCAAGACCCTGAGTACCGAACCGCTCTCAGCCCATGCCAGCAAGGTTCTTTTGTTCCTGCGGGAGGCCGAGGCTGTGGACAACATGACCTGCCGCGATCTGACCGGTTTGGATACCCTCCAGGCGAGCGCCTTGCTCCGGCGTCTTCGGGATCTGGACCTCCTGGCAAAGGAGGGGAGTGGCAGCCGCACCTACTACGTGCCGGGACCTCGATTTGTGCAGGAACTTCCCCAAGCGCTTCCAGATCTCCACCAGTCCCCCCTGGATCTCCACCAGTCCCCTTCGGATCTCCACCAGGTACCCTTGGATCTCCACCAGTCCCCCCGGGACCCCGCCGGCTTGCTACCCATCGAATTGCTGGAACGGCTTCCCAAACCAGGGGCCCGGCCGCGACAGGCGGTCATCCGAGGCCTGATTCGCGAAATTTGCGCTATTGAACCCAAATCTGCTCGGGAACTGGCAGGTCTGCTCGGGGGAAGGGATCCCAAAGATCTGGTTCGGTTCCACCTAGGCCCCATGCTTGCCGCTCAGGAACTTGAATACACCATAAGAGATATGCCGAACCATCCGCAGCAATGTTACGCGGTCCCCAAGGCATTGGAACGCTAGAGGGGATAGCCTGATCTCGAGGGCTTTCCCGGTAGGTCGTGACCAGCCAGGACGACCGCCCCCCGGTCCGGGCTCCACGCCTGCGGGCGTTCCGGGGGCGTCAGCCCTGCTCCCTCCGTGGCCCCTGGTTTAATTGGGCCACGGGTAGTGGCACAACCGCGCCCAGTTCCAGGTGGGCCCCGTAGGCAGCCAGCAATCGTTTAAGGTCGTTCGGAAAAGCCTTTGATGTCTGGCAGTTCGTTCCGCATGGCCCGGGCCTGGGCGCTCTGGATGCGGGTATCGAGGGAAACCCAAGAGTGGGCCCGTGTGGGTCGAGGCGGATGGGCCGACCCATCCCGCCCCCCGGTCCGGAGTCCGAGCCTGCGTGAGCTTTCGGCGGACGTGCGCAATGCCACTTGGTTCCCAATTGGGTATGCCTTTGGTTGAGTCGTAGGGACTCACCTGGAACCAAAGCACCCAACCTTCTGAGGACTATTGGGCTTCCAGCACCTTCAGCGTGGCTTGGTAGCTCCAGGGCATCCATTCCTCGGGGTTTTCCTCGGCGAGCACGTGGTTCCTCTGGACGGCCACGAGGTAGTCGAACGGGTTCACGTCGTTTATCTCCGCCGTGTGGATCAGGCTCATGTAGATATCGCCGACCCTGGCACCCTCTTCGGTCTTGTAGAACAGGCTGTTCTTGCGGTGGAGGATGGCGCGCTTCAGGGCTCGTTCGCAGACATTGTTGTCCAGGGGCGCGCCGGGTTCGCGGAGGAACAGGGTCAGGGCCGTCCAGTGCTTGAGCATGTAGGTGATGGCCTTGCCCAGACCGGAGTTGGGCTCGACCTTCCTGGCCTCCATCTGGCTCTCCAGCCAGCCTTTCAGGGCCCCCATGACCGGGCCACTGTGGTCCTTGTGGAACTGGAGTCGCTCCTGGGGAGTCAGGGCCTTGGCTTGGCTGTCGTGATGGTAGACGTCCCGCAGGGCCTCCAGCAGGTGCCTGCACTCCTCGGGGAAGTCGTCCACCACCTCCACGAACCTGCGGCGGGCGTGGGCCAGGCAGTGGGCGACCAGAGTCTCGAAAGGTCCCTTGGTGTTGGCCGCCAACGCATCGCACATCTGGATTGGGGGCGGCAGGTCCTGGCTCCGGGAACGGAGAATCTCGGCCAGGTTCTCCCCGGCATGGTGGTGCCCGGTACGGAACAGGACGACCCCCCGGGCCCGGCCGGGCCCCGAATGCTGGAGCCGGGCCACGATCCCGGAGGTGTAGACCCCCTTCCGCTCCTTCCGGTCGAATCGGAGAGCCTGAACCTCAGGGGGTCGCTGGAGAGCTGCGCCAAGGCCGGGATCGACATGTTCAAGTTCCCGGAGCTGCGAAAGGTCTTCTGCCCCACCCGGGAGGAATACTTCACCGGGCCCTGCTGCCCCTGGCCACGAGCGTCCGGCGTGGACAACGAGCGCGGCCTGGTGCGGCCGCAGGACCACGTGTTCACCGGGTTCGACCAGGTCCTGGACTACGGGAAGATCGTCGGCCTCCAGATGAGCAAGGTCAGTTGGTTCGACGCGGCGACGTTCGTCCAGGTGTCCTTGAAGACCCAGTGGCAGGACGCGGTGCTGCGCCGGGGAGCCGTGGATGCCCGGGGGGCGCTGATCGCGCCGCCGCGGTTCGGGGAGACCATCGGCTATTGCCCGACCTTCCTCATGGCGGACGAATGCCAGACCAGCGCCACGCCCCGAGACAACGAGTTCAAGGCGCTGTGCCGGTCCAAGCGCGCCAGCTGCTGGGAGCTGACCCAGTCGCACACCTCCATCCTGGAGGCGTTCTCGGCCGGAAAGGAGAAGGCGGCGGAGACCTACTTCCAGAACTCCATGACTCACATCTACCTGCGGCAGTCGGACCTCCATTCCATGGAGGTCATCCAGAAGGAGGCCGGCACCAAGGACATCGCCAAGACGCAGATGGCCGTCACGGAAGGTGGCCGTACCTCCGATCTGTCCTATGTCCAGGGAGGTTTCGTGAACAAGGGCCTGGCGATGTCGTCAACCCGCACGGTCACGGCGGAGGAGAAGCCCTTTGTGGAGGTGGACGAGCTCAAGCAACTGCCGAACAACGTGGCCGTGGCATTCCCCAGCACGGGGGAGAAGACGCTGCCGGCAACCTTCGTGTATCTCAGGCCCTTGTGGGTCTTCCTGGAGAACCCCTCAATGCGCCTGGAGACGCCATGGTCGGATTGGCCCAGCCACCTGCGCCAGACGTACGGCCTCGATTTGCCTCCGCAGAGCTCCCCATGGAACGGATGGGGTCGAGGCCCGCTGGAATGTTCGGAGGTGGTGGCCCCGGAAGGAAGGCTTAACGGCTTCCTGCAGGAGCCTTGAAGGCCCGCATGGCCCCTTGCGTCATCAAGGGAGCCAGGGGTGATGTCCGAAGGGCCTCACGCCTCATTCTCAATTCGAGCTGGCCTCTTCCCGGGCCGTCCTGAGCCGTTTAAGCCAGGGCTTTTCAAGGAAACTATGGCCATCGTCCAGGTTCAGAAGGCGCTCCAACATCGGCAGAGTGACCGTGAACGAAAGGAGGTCGGGGGGGACCAGGTGCCGCATCGCGATGTCCGTCAAACCGATCATCGCCTGGGCTCTGGTCAGGTCCGGGAACATGCTGAACATGAGGCCGCAACCCGAGCCGAAAGGGGCCATCACGGGTTCTGGGTCATCGGGATGGGCATGATAACTGGCCCCGTAGAGAAGAGCGCTCAATTGATCCGGATTAACGAAAAAGGTGACGGTCCGAAGGTAGGGTGAAGCCTCCTCGCGCACGGGACCCAGGACGATGGAGCCGTGCGATGATGGGTAGGGAGGGTGGGCATCGACCCAGGCACTCACGAGTTCCCCGTTTTCCCGAAGTCCCTCCTTGTCGGCAAGGAACGAGACCATGGCGGCTCGGCTCGGGAACCGGCCCTTGCCTAGCATCCAATATCCGCAGCCAGGGCAGCCGAGGCTGGAGGCGTCGATAACCAGGGAGGATCCGGACTGGAAATCCGGGTAGTGGTCGAAAAGACACCGTTTCAGCGGCACCAAAGGGGCGAACGCCTTTGGGTTGGGGGCGTCGTAGACGCCGACTGGGACGGTCTCGATTCCCAGTTCCTCGCAGAGCCTTGCCAGGGTCATCGTCATGAGCCGACCTCCATTTCCTTTTGCTCGGCCTCCAGGCGATCGAGGAGCTCCTGGAGCAAGGTTTCACTGCTTTCCAGCTGGCCTGGGCGCAGTCCATTCGAAATGCGGTTTGCCCACGCCGCCTGTCGATGTTTCACTTCCCGCATCACCCGCAGCCCCATGGGCGTGAGCTCGTATAGCTTCGCCAGCCGATGATCCGGATTGGTGGTGGTCTGGGCGTACCCGTCGCGCACCAGGCGGTCCGCGGTCCTTTGGACGCTCTGGCGCGTCAATCCAATGCGGCGGGCGATGGCAGATACGGTAAGTGGGGTATCCACGATCATTCCAAGAACCTGCCACCGGGCGGTGCTGATGCCGAGGTCATTCACCAGCTGGTCGCCCGCCGCAACAAGGGCCCCGTTCAGGCGGAAAACCGCCAGGACGATTTCCGTGAAGACATCAGCGCTGGCGGTTCGCCCCATTTGACCACCCCGACAATAAGCTTACATAATGACAGCATGCTGACAAAGTGATTTGGAGCACAGGTCCTGCGGGCATCGGCCAATTCTTCCAGTCGGTGCTTGTCTTCGGTTTCCCAGTCTGAGGTCCCACGGGCGGCGCGGTGGTTTTGACCCACCGTGTCGAAATGAAGCCACAGGCGAATCGGAGGGAATCCGGTCCACGCGTCAAAGCGTTGAATCGCCCGCATCGGGACAACAGTGCCTGTGCCAATCGCCCCACGCAGCACCGGTGGTCTCTCCGCCACGCCTGAAGGTCGGTTTGATTGACATGACGAAGTCGGCAAAGGCATGAAGCCCCCCCGCGTCTTCCACGGCAGGGTCGATAGGGCTTAAGGTCTTCGCGTCCTTGGCCAGGGACGCTACCGCGGCCTCGTCGAACATGGTTGAAAGCAGGTTCAGGTTCAAGAAAAGAAGGCTGTTGCCAAAAGGACCCAGGTGAACCCGCTTGAAGCAGCATGCGAAGGGTCCCTTCTTGGCCCAGCTCCGAAGCGTCCGCAACCGGAATGGAAGACGGTCTGCGATGTCTTCCACCGGGAAGAGTCCAACCATGCGGATCATCTCCACAAAGGGTGTCCGGCGGCCGTTCCGGTCGAAGGTCAGCCCAGGGTGATGTAGCTTGCCTTCATGGGCAAAGGGAGATGGGGAAGTACCCGGCTGGAGATGCATGGAACGGTTCCTTGATGTATTTCGAAGGCGATGCTTGGCCGGCGTGGGGCCGGCGATGATTCCTTCGCTGATTGGAAAGACGTCAGGCCAGAGAGAAGAGAACTCTGTCCACCTTCTCGCTGCAGTACGGGTGCCCTGCGGGGAGGTTTTTGTCCGCCCCCAAGGCACGCAGGGCATACGCGATAAAGAACTCCGCCTTCATTTCCGACGGCACCGGGCCCCCCTCGCGAAGCCGTGCCTGGATGCCGGTGATCATGCGCTCGTGGTAGAGCGGTCCAGTTACCGCTGTTGCCAACAAAGACAGGGACAGGGGGGTCAATCCCGGTGCAAGGATGCACAGGAACCCGCGGATCCGCCGGACTGAAGCCCAGATCTCATCCATGATTTCCTGCTGGAAATCAGATGGGAGTTCAAAGGTTTCGCGGTAGCTCAGGAGGACGATTTCGTTCTCCCGCGGATCCAGGTGGTTTCCGGCGGCGGTGACGATGTTTCGGATGAAGGTTGCGAGGCCGTTCACGGCGACAAGATGGGCATCCGGATCCCCCGGATCTGGGTCTCGGGGCAGATTCCGGATGGACAGTTCCATTAAGTGTTTTAACGATTTTAAATAAGCCTCTTTATAAAGCCCTCGTTTCCCTGTTTGAAAATAATGGTAGATGAGCTGAGACGTAACACCAGCGTGCTTGCCAATATCATTGACCGAAACACCTTCATACCCCCTTCGTGCGAAGAGCGAGATGGCCGCATCGATCAATCTGCTCCTTCCATTATTCTTGTCCACAGCGCCCGTCGGGCTTGAGTTGTCAGGCTTCACGTTTCTCCCTTGCCCTTTCAGGCTTGGCGCCAACACCAGAATGTGGGCCTATCAAAATCTACCTTACAACTTAAGAAGTGCAAGACTGAAAGCCAAAATAAATGAAATAAAAATACAATAATATTATTCTTCCTTAATGATGTTCCATCGGTTTGCGAATAATTGTTGGACCTTTCAACGAGTTGCTTGTGTCCAAGCGTAAATGGATGGCGGGTTTAAGTTGTTTTACCTGTTAGCTCGTCGTCTTGATTGGACATGCCAGGCGTGCATTTTCTTTTGAACCCTCCGGGAACAGCACTGATCTTGCGGGTCCCGGAATCAATAAAGCCGATGGCTGTCTTGGCCCGGGCGACCTCGACTCCCGTCTTGACGTTCGTGATGCGGTAGAAAAGATCGCAACCGATGCGCGTGAAATCCCCAGCGGTTACGGCGAACTCCAAGGTGTCGCCGGCATAGCTTTCGGCCTTATAGACAATGACCGCGTCGGACATGATAGTCCCGTAGCCCTCAACGTCCTCTTCCCGGTAGCCGAGGCTATGGTAGAAACCCACCCGGGCTTCATTCATCAACGAGAACAAGGCGTCGTTCGCGAGGTGGCCACCGCGGTTCATATCGGAAGGGCGGACTTCAATTTGAGTCGCGAACGAGAAGGTGTCGGGCAAATCAAGCTTGATGCGGACCATTTCACTCTCCTGAATGACAATGCGGCTAAAGAGCCGGCCCAGCGGAAAAAAGAACCGCTTGTCCGACGCACTCCCAGGTAACCACCGGGAAATCCCTCATGAGCCACCTTGCGGAGGCGTTGCCTCCTTCAGGAAGCAGGGTGCTGCCGAACAGGCATCCCCGTGGATGGAGGTGCGGACGAAGGTGCTTCAGAACTTCGCCCTTAGCCGACAAGGGGCTTGGAAGGCAATGAAGGAGGTAGCCCAGGTGGATGCTGAGGTACTCCTCCTTCGGCAAGGGAAGCGGGGCCAGAAGGTCGGCCACAACAGTCCTTGGGTGGTATCTGGCCAAGCGCTTACTTGCGACTTTGAGGCAGTACGGGTTTACATCCACCAGGGTGATGGCCGGCGTCCTCGTGGGAATGTGGCAGTGATCGGGCAAGAACCCAGTGCCAGCCGAAGCTTCCAGGTGGCGGATTCCGGTATGGCTTTCGAAATGCTTGATCAAACTGCAGGTTGGGACCTTCCAGACATGGTGATTGCTTAGGCCGAAGACCCAGGTTTCATTGAAAGGCCTCAGAATGAAGGGCGAGTAGAAAGCGGCGGAATGGGGGAGGTTGGTAATCATGCCGGCTCCTCCGAAAGCATACGGTTCCAGCCGGGATCATCAAGTTGTGTATGGCTTGTTTGGTTGGTTTGGCATAAGTTGTTTGAGAGGAGCATCGCCGCTTAGTGGGCTCTGCTCACCCCCTTGCCGCCTGGAGGAAGGGACCCATTTGGGCTGAAAGTCGACTATGATCCCAGGTGGTAGGATTGCTAGTTCGCCTAGCCTCACCGAAATTGATATTATTGATTAACCAACCATGCGGGATCCTAAATGGCCAAGAAGACACCTCCAATCGGTATGGGCCTGTTGGCACGAATTATGGTCAAGGGACGAGATTTCGACACCGGCGACGTCGACACGGCCAAGGAGGAACTCTTTGCGATGCCCGGGCTGTTCAAGCTCAAGGATGTCGAGGATCGGATCCCCATCGATGCCAAGCGGCTCAAGTACTGGTACTCCTCGGATGGGCCCTACCGGAAGTGCTTTGTGAAGATCCCCATGGGCGAGGTGCGCTCTTTGGTGTACGTGGACCTGGAAATGCTGAGCGCGGAGTTCCAGGCACAGTATGAAAGAACGCTGAAAGACTGATTTAGGCAGGTTCGCTCGCCTTGGCAAAGGCAAGGGGTTACCGGGATGTCCGCCGTCTCATCTCTATCGCCAATCTCATCGCCGGCAAGATCAAGTTCCAAGTCGCCGATTTGTGGCCTGCGCCAGCCCTACGCACCCCAATGAATTTCCGCGATGCGAAGTTCCGATCAAGCCGCTTGCCCTTCTGAACAGCGAGCCTGAAGAGTCTGGATTACTGTCTGCCCAAATCGGAGCCAGGAGGTCCCCCCCCCTGACGGCAGGCGGGGCCAGCACGGGCATCCCCTGTCCTGCCTTTTTCCGCATGCCGTTTTTGTCGCCCATCGGCCACCGTAAAGAGGCAGACATTCGGCCGCTAGCCCTTCGCTGCCTCCATGTGGTCAGGATGGCCTGCGAACCCACCTGTTCAACAGCAGACACCCGCTTTGATGAGAGTGTGATGCAGCAGGGCATGCTCTGCCACATGGTCCTGCCCTGGTCGAACTGGAACTATGCGACGGTGAGTCAGTCGGAGTCCATGCTGGCGCTGCGCACCGGGATCGCCTCCGCATTGCTCCAGTTGGGCCGGGTGCCCCGGTTCCACCAGACCGACAACTCCACCGCCGCCACCCACCGGATCCCGGACAAGGAGGATGGAGCGGAAGTGGCCGACCAGGAACTGACCGGCGACTGCTACGGGCGGAAAACCCGGGAGTTCAACGCGGAATACCTAGCCGTGGTTCGCCACTACGGCATGGAGCCCAGGACCATCGGCATCGGCCAATCCAACCAGAACGGCGATGTGGAGGCGTCCAACAACGCTCTGAAACGGCGACTGAAGCAGCACCTGCTTGTGCGGGGCAGCCGGGACTTCCCCTCGGTGGAAGCCTACGAAGGCTGGCTTCAGAACATCTGCCGGGTGGTCAATGGCCGCCGAAAGCGGGTGGATGAGGAACTGGCCGCCATGGCCCCCCTGCGGGTGGAGGCGTTCATGGAGTTCGACGAATTGCAGACCAAGGTGACCGAGGAGAGCGTCCTGGTGGTGAAACGGAACCTCTACTCGGTCCCGCCGCGGCTGATCGGCCAACGTGTCCGGGTGCGGATCTATGAGATGCGCCTGGAGGTCTGGCATGCCGGCCACCGGGTGCTGGACCTGCCCCGGCTTCTGGGTAAGAACAACTGCCGGATCGACTACCGGCATATCATCGACGCCCTGCTACGCAAAACTGGGGCCTTCGCCCGCTACCGCCATCGGGAGGCCCTGTTTCCCAGCCCGGTGTGGCACCAGGCCCTGGAGGCCCTGGAGAAGGCCCTGGGCCCTCGCAAGGGCGAGCTGGCCTACCTGAGGCTCCTGCACTTGGCCGCGAACACCCTGGAGTGCGACGTGGAGGCAGCTCTGGTCCTCCTGATGGAGAACGGGGAAGTGCCTGAGCCTGAGCGAGCCAAGGCCCTGCTCGGGATGGAGAAGCCCGCCGAAGTGCCAGCCATTGAGCCGTTGCAGGTGGACCTGTCGGAATTCGATGGCCTCCTGGCCGACACCCTGGCGGAGGCCGTATGAGCCGGGAATCGCGCCTCAAGCTGGGAGAGATGCTTCGGGAACTGAAGCTGCCGGGGGTGAATGCCACCTACGGAGAGGCTGCAGCCAGGGCCGAGAAGGAGGGCTGGGGCTTCGAACGGTTCCTGCACCATCTGATGGAGGTGGAACTGGAGCAGCGCCGCCAGAAGCGCCTCGAGCGGGTTTTCCGAGCCGCCCACATCCCTCCGGGCAAGACGATGACGACCCTGAAGCAGGACCTGCTGCCCACCAAGGTCCGCCGCCAACTCCCGGCCCTGATAGAAGGCGGGTTCGTGGACCGCGGGGAGAACCTGCTCGCCTTCGGTCTCCCTGGCCGAGGCAAGACGCACCTAGTCTGCGCCCTGGGCACCGAACTGATCCAGCGGGGATACACCTTCCATTTCACCCCCGCCTTCGCCCTGGTCCAGCGCCTGCTGGCGGCCCGCAAGGGGCTGGCCCTGGAGAAGGAGTTGCGCCGACTGGACGCCTTTGACGTCCTGGCCATCGACGATATCGGGTACATCCAGCAGGACCGGGACGAGACAGAGGTGCTGTTCACCCTCCTGGCCGAGCGATACGAGCGAAAGAGCGTGATGATCACCTCGAACCTGGTGTTCTCCCAGTGGGACCGGATATTCAAGGACCCCATGACCACGGCGGCGGCCATCGACCGGATCATCCACCACTGCGTGATCCTCGAGCTCAACGGCACCAGCTACCGAGCCGAGACGGCCAAAGCACGGATGCCCAAGGACGCGGAATCCGCAACGGCCTGACCCCCCCAGACCCCCCCGGCGCCTGCCCCTGCTCGGGCGCGGATTTCCCATGGAAAGCGGGCTGCGCCCCCTTCCCACAGGAAATCCGCCTCCCTCGGCCTGCGGCTGGAAAACGCTGCGCGTTTCCCACAGGGGCCTGCGCCAACGGCAAGCATCAGCAGCGCACATTTGTAATTGTCGTCGGGTAGTTGTCGCTGCACACGTGTAATTGTCGTCAGCGCAAGCCGCGTCGCTACTGAAATTAGGTAGGGCGTAGGCTCCGCCTCGCCCCTGCTATGGGGAAGTGTAATTGTCGTCGGGGCAAGTTCGGCGTTTCCTGAAATTTGGTACGGCCACCGGCTTCGCCGGGGCCGCTTAAATGCACACATCTAATTGTCGCCGGTGCACATTCCTAATTGACGCCGGGCGAGGATTATCCTTGCTTCCCCCGAATACACCGTCCACAGCACTGGGTGAACAGCTACATGAACATCCGCAGATGGGGTATTTTTGAATAGGGCCTCCATCTCCGCCGCCGACAACCTGGCTTAGGAACTCTTCGGATTCAATCGATTTCATTTCTACCACCTCGTCAGTTTATGATTGAATTACATATGGGTAGCACATCGCCTTTTGTCAATTCAGGGACCCCGTATTTGAGTGTCGAAATCAATCATGGCTAGCAGAGGTCATTGGCAACCTTTCACTGTGGGTTTGTGAATTCTTGATTCTCCTATTGAATAAATTTATTGGCGTGAGAGTCGAAATGAAGATGCAACACTTTGTGTTTCGGTTTGCCAAAGGATTTTGGCGCATTTTAATGCTTCCCAAATTGGATGTAATTTGAATGATCAGAGATGCCTCCGGTGATGGAGTTCCACTCTTGGCCTAATTCAAATTTATTATTCGCCAACGCCAATCCAACTGCCTTGGTGACGATCGCCTTGCTCTCGGTCAGAGTGTATAGATCCCGCACCAACCCGGTTGCCTGGTCATCTCGCCCAAGGCGAAGAAATGCCTCCATTAGTGGCCCCCAGCAATTCCATGCTGTTTCTGAGAGTCGTTTTCCAATGTCGGAATTTTCATCATATTTTATTTGAGGAAGAAACTTTTCTCTTTGCCATAAAGGGTCAACAAAGGTTATAATTCCAATCCAATTGTGTTTCTTAATGGCCTCCTGATTGTATTTAATTATAACAGGTGTTGGGAAAGACTGCGGTCTACCAGGAAGAGTCGAAACCTGATCTATGATATTTTGGATTGAATGAGTATTCCCCACCCAATTGCATAGAGCGGACCATGCCTGCCAGAGTCGACCATCATTGGGTGCTTGAAATATTTCCGTTTCAATCTTCGGAATCATTTTTTTGGCAACTATTTGCATACTTTTTGAGTTGTGGCCCGCCATGGGGATGTCATACACAAAAGTCTCACACCCCTCAGCCCACCATTCTGTTGCCTGAACCTTATCAAAAATTTTTGACGTTTTACCCCAAATTTGGTTGTCAAGATCGTCTGGGAGATCTATATCTGTCAGCCCACTTTTTTGGCTTTTTTTATTGAGTAGATTTTTTAATAATCCCTTCTCCATTCGGTCGATGCTCACAAGGAAGTATTCGCGCAATAATTCTTCCAACGCTTGAATGCTGTCTGGGTTGATTCGTAGATAATCCTCCAGGACTTCGGCTCGGGAGACAAGCTTCTTGCCCCGGTTTGGCTGAGTCCTCTCCTTTGAAGTGTGCACGCTTGAAATATTCTGTTGACCTGGGTCTACTATAGATGCCCATTTTTCAGCCCAAACAGGCTGTTGGCAAACCCTGGCCAAGTCTGATGCTGATTTATAATAGCTATTGGTTCCCGACCATTCCATTGCCTCAGCCAACGCCTTATCAGCTTCAGTGCCGCGATTTTCCATTAAAAGTGCCTCAATCATTGGTCCAAGAGTCGTATTCCACGGTTGCTCTCTTGCAGTTTTAATGGAACTTAAATCTCCGGATGCTATCACCTGTGTTTCACGCCATCTCGCCCACTTAGGGCCGAGAAGTCTGGAAATGCCTTGCCAATCCCTCCTTATTCGTGATGAGGCAACCAGGCGAGAAGTAACAGAATCAGGGGGGAAATCGCCAGCGCCTGGCAGGGGTGACAGTGAATCTAATAATGGACTAAGGTCTCTCCCCCCGAGCCAGTCCGTCAAGCCGCACCAAACCGTCCAGATAGACTGCCGTCCGGGCCACCGCCGAAGAGCCGATTCAACGATTGGGATTGCATAAACTGCTTCAGCCCTCATTAGTGGCGATGCGCTTGCCTCCGCAGCATTCGGCCAAGCCATGAAGCCGCCCTTTGACCAAGCGCCTGTCTCCATCAATCGATGAAGAACTGCTGCAGCACTTCCCCAAATTCGGTTGTCCTCGGTAGAGTCTAGGGATTGATTGGCTAGTGTACTTGAATCAGGAATGCCGGCCCCTCGGTTTGTTGATGGTGAAGTGGATCTTAATGTTGATCGAGCTATCCGTACCTGTTCTTTATATAGTAGCTGAACAATATCTGCTCTTTCAGGATGGATACGTATAAAGGTTTCGCATTTATCTGTCAAGGTGGGCACTCGGGCTTCACGCAGCGCACGAACAATATCAGCTGGAGATTTCCAAATTGTGCCTTGGGCGATTACTTTATAAGAGTCATCAAGCAAGGCCCAATGAGGCTTATCGTCCCATCCTAATTCTTTTTTAATTTGCTCTGGTACTCCCTTTTCGTTGAAATCATAAAATGCCTCCAGTAGGTCATATGCAAAATAGTCCTTCCCTTTGTGTGCGATAGAATTTCGAAAAGCATTTGTAAGAGATTTGTCTTCATTGTCAAGAACTATAAGGCACGCTTGGAAGGGTCTTTGAATGGCAAGCTCGCTTATTGTGACCGCCTGCCTTTTGTTTAGATTGGTTGACATGACGATTTGCTGTTGGGCAAGAATCGGCGAAAATGAAAACAGAACAATTAGTCGGCCCTGAAAAACCCTCAAGTTGAAATTCTTCAAATCTTTAAGGGAACTTTTCAAGTATCTGGTACACCAGAAAGGTAGGGACAAACCCCCTTATTGCGGTGTACCGATGAAGCCGAAAGCCAAGCCCAGGACTCACGAGCAGCCCCTGATCGCCACCATGCGCCTCGACTTGGCCCTGGACATGGACCATGAACTGGTTCGCCTGGCGGCCACGATCCCCTGGGACCACCTGGCGGAGGAATTCGGCCCCCTGTACTGCGCCGACAACGGAAGGCCGGCAGTACCGATCCGGCTCATGGCGGGCCTCCATTACCTCAAGCACCTCAAGGGCATCTCCGATGAGCAGACGGTACGCGGGTGGGTCGAGAACCCCTACTGGCAGTTCCTTTGCGGGGAGGAGTTCTTCCAGCATGCCCTGCCCATTGATCCAAGCCAGATGTCCCGCTGGCGCCAGCGCATTGGCGAGGAGGGCGTTGAGAAGCTGCTCCAGGCAACGATCACGGCAGGGATGAAGGCTGGCGTCATCACCGAGAGCAGCCTGGAGAAGGTCATCGTCGACACGACGGTGCAGCCCAAGGCCGTGGAGCATCCGACCGATGCCCGGCTCTATCGGAAGGTCCACGCCGCCATGCTCCGCATTGCCGAAAAGGAAGGCATCACCCTTCGCCAGAGCTACCGAAAACTGATGGCCAGGGCCTATCAGAAGCATGGTGGCCATGCCAAGGCCAAGCAGTACGGCCGGGCCAAGAAGATCCTGCGAACCCTGAAGACCATGACAGGCCGAGTGATGCGGGATGTCGAACGGAAGATGAGTGATGAGGCCTTCGAGGCCCACAAAGGTATCTTCATCCTGGCGGAGCAGATCCTCACCCAGAAGCGCTTCACCAAGGGCAAGGTCTACAGCCTCCATGCCCCCGAGGTGGAGTGCATCGCCAAGGGCAAGGCCCACAAGCCGTACGAGTTCGGGGTCAAGGTGAGCTTGGCCGTGACCCACAAGGAGGGTTTCGTCGTGGGCATCCAGGCCTTCCCGGACAACCCCTACGACGGCCACACCCTGGAGGGCCAACTCGACCAGGTCGAAAGGCTCACCGGCAAGGTCCCCGAGACCACCTTCGTGGACCGAGGCTACAAGGCCCATGGGGTCCCCGTAGAACGGAGCCGGGTCCTCATCAGCGGCACCCGCAAGCTCGGCTACACCCTGAAACGACACCTCCGGCGGCGTTCGGCCGTGGAACCCGAGATCGGCCACATGAAGAACGACGGGCTGCTGGGACGAAACTTCCTCAAGGGCATGAAGGGCGACGCGATGAACGCCTTCCTGTGTGGAGCTGGACACAACCTGCGGAAAATCCTGGCCAAGGTCAGGCTTGGCCTGTACCGATGTGCCGCGGCCATCGTCCATCGGCCCTGGTGGGCCCCCTTTATGCCCTGCCTTCGCCTTCAGGCTGCGTGAGGCCTCCGGACCTGCCATGGGGCGCCGGAGCTCCTTCCGCCGCCTCCGGCGGCCGGAAGGGGTTTTTCACGGCCGACCAATTACGGGAAGGCTTCGAAAAAATTTCATTTTGTCTCCATTATTTAGCTTCATTCGAGCCATGTGACGCCATCCAAGTTCGCCGAGCTTTTCGAGCACATTGGTCATTGGCAATCCAGAATGCCTCTCGTGGTATTTGTGAACCTCATTGCCAGCACTGGATCTAACGGAGGGAATTGCGACTCAGTTGCAGGGTATTGGGTTTGGCTCCTCTACACGGCCTGAATTCCAGGCAATGTGAAAAATTAACTGTTCTTGATATCTCACGGGAACCCCTCCTTTTAATATTTAGGCCGAAAATCTGAAATATACAAATACTGTTCTCTGGGGCCAATTGAACACGCTGGATCTGGTATGGTTCTTAGTAGACTATTCGGAACAATATTTTTCAATAGCTTTTTCTGCCGAACGGTTGATTCTCTGGAATGAAATGCATTAGCGTGTTCCAACATCCGTCTTGTCTCTTGTTTACTCTAGATTCAGGAAATATGTACCGTGCTCTGTTGTTTAGACTAGAGATATGCATCCGACCGCTTTCGGTGAGAGCTAGCGGCAGTGTGGCCATTAAAAAAGGAGGAACCATGGCCGCGAACCGACCACCAAAGAAGGTTCCGCCAATCCCAGCGGAAGGGATCAAACTAATCAGTCTGAAAGGCAATTGGGACGAAGTCCTCCGGGGCGGCATGCCGTCAAAGGATGTTGAACGAAGGCTGCGTTCACAGCGGAGGAGGATCGCGCCGGCAGCGTGATGGCCTCAGAACCGGCTAGCGGAAATCGCTGAAATGAGGCTCCTTGAATGTGGCGGTGTGACAGTACCGTTCCCCACGTTCAGGGAGGTAGTACATGAGCCACAGCCCCTCAATGGCGCGACTCGAGACCGATCTTAGGATGGCCGGTCGTGCCAAGGGAACCATCCAACAGTACCTGGCGTCGATCGGCCGGTTCCAGGAGATGATCGACAAATCGGCCGACCGGACCTCCCAGGAGGAGAATCGGCGCTGGGTGGAACACCTCCAGGGTTAGCCTTTCGGCCCAGAGCGCCTGCGGTGCCACTACTCGGCCCTTTCCTTCCTGTTCCGGAAAACGCTGGGCCAACCCGAGAAGGTGGCCTTCCTCTCGATGCCCCGGAAGGACGCCACACTGCCGGAGGTCCTCACCAAGGGCGAGGTGGAGAGGGTCCTCAGGTCCTTCACTGTGGCCAAGTACAGCCTGTTCTTCGCCCTGATCTATGCTGCCGGCCTGCGGATCAGCGAAGCCATCGGCCTGGGGACCCAGTATCGACTCCCTGCGCGGGGTCATCCATGTCCGGCATGCCAAGGGCGGCGGCCATCTCCACGATCCTGGAACTGGACCGGACCCACCTAAAGGCCACCCTGGGGGTGAGGTTCCTGCTCCACACCAGGATGTGGGATCTGCGCTACCACCCGTACCTCCATGGCCTTTTTCCCGCCGGGGGCCTGGCTCTTGACGGCAGCCGCTGGGTACCGACCTCCCAGGACTTCCTGTTCCACGTCCACCGCATGGGGGCGCTGTTCAAGGGCAAGTCCATGGACCTGCTGCGCGAGGCCCAGGGCAGGGCGAACTGGGCCGTACTTCGGTGGCCTTCAACGTCCTGATGGCCCGGTTCTGGAAGCAGAGGTGGGTGCTCTACTCCAAGCAGCCGTACCGGGAAGCCTGGCATGTCCTGGCCTACCTTGGCCGTTACGTGCACCGAGTCAGCATCTCCAACTACCGGATCCTCGACGTCGGTGACGGCCAGGTCACCTTCCGGACCAATGGCAAGGCCAAGGCGACCCTTCCCGTGCTCACCTTCCTCCGCCGCATTCTGCTCCAGGTGCTGCCGGAGCAGTTCACCAAGGTTCGCCATTTCGGCCCCTACGCTTCGCCGGTGGCCCTGGAGAAGGCCAAGGCCCTGCTCCGCGACTTAATTATTCCCGACCTCTGGCGCAGGCCCGCCCCCGACGCGGACGAGAAGGGTCAGGCCCCGCTGGCCTTGGAATGCTGCGACCTCCAATGCCCGGACTGTGGCAGGATCATGGTCCAGAAGCACCGGCCCAGGCCCTGGGACCCACCCAAGCAGCCTCCCGCATGAGTGCCGTCCCGACAACGCCCAGATGTGTGACCCTGCGGATGGCCAAAGCTGCCGGCATGGGGAGGGTCTGTCCCGACCTCGAGGCCAAGGTACTCCCTCAGGACCGCCAGCCATGCATGGGTAGCTGCCGATGCATCACCGGCGCCTCCTCCAGGGCGGCGAGGGTTCGTCCCAACCCGAATTCCGCATAACGGTCGCGCCGGCTCCGCTGCGAACGAGTTCAACCCGCAATTCTGGGGGGCTGGGGCCGGCATGCTCGATTGGCCGACCTGATCAGGCCCCCCGAATTGCAAACAGTTTTATGCCGGTATTTCCTGCATCCAGTTTGTTCGATTGTATCGCCGGTGCCTTGAATTTCGCTGAGGAGCAGCGGAAAAGCGTTCTGGGCTCCATGATGCGAGGAACGGGAGAAGAGCCAAGGCAGTTAAACACATGGCTTTACCCCACAAACCACCCGTAATCCTCAGTTCGGGATGGCCGAGTTCCATGCTCTGCGGCCCGTGCTCGGCCATAGACAGGGCCATAGATTTCCTGCTGATCTCCACGTTGGGGTACGGCCTACGGGAAACGGGCTTTCGCCCGCTTACGGTTCCAATCCCTGCCCACAACCTTGACCTGAGTCTAGAGACTTCTCAGGCGTTCTCCTCACGTGACGCTTCCGCCTTGAGTAGCAGCAATGCATAATCCACCCCCTTTCGCCGGCTGTTGCGAAGCGGCTCGCCGTAGGCATAACTTGGACGGGTTCATAACGCCTACCAATGGTTACCCCCTCTTGGTGGTCCAGGAAATTGGGGCGCGGGTCAACACTCCGAGACTATCTTCGAAGGTGTGTTTCCGGCAGGGCTGCCTGATGTGAGCGTCGTTTGCTGAAATCCGAGTTTGGGCGCACGTGAGCGACCCACACTCAACCAAAACCTCCCAACTTTAGGCGTCCGTCATGCCGAAGTCGGTGCCGCCGGATAAGTCCATGGCAGCCACCGGCCCGGTTCCCGGTCCACGTCGTCGGCGTGCTTCAGCAACTCGACCAGGTATTCGAACGGCTCCACGCCATTCAACTCCGCCGAGTGGACCAGGCTCATGAACGTGTCGCCGGCCCGGGCCCCCGTTGCTGACCTGTAGAACAGGGAGTTTTTTCGGTGCATGATGGCCCGTTTTAGGGAAATTTCGCAGAGGTTGTTGTCCAGTGGAGCTCCCGGCTCGCGCAGGAACAGGGTCAGCGGCTGCCAGTGCTTGCGCATGTAGGCGATGGCCTGGCCCAGGCCGGAATTGGGCTCAGCCTTGCCGCCCTCGACCTGGTCCCGGAGCCAGGCTTCCAGCCCGGTCATCACCGGGCCGCTCTCGCGTTGGTGGAAGGCCAGTCGGGCATGGGGGTCCATGCCCTCCCGGCGGGCTTGGGCATCGTTGCGGTAGACCACCTTGAGCTCCCCGAGCAGGTGCTCGACCTCCTCCGGGAACCGGTTCTCCACTTCCACGAAACGCCGGCGGGCATGGGCCAGGCAGTGGGCCAGGATGGTGTTCAGGTCCCCGGCCTCGCCCACCGTATTGGCGGCCAAGGCGTCGCACATCTGGATCGGGGCGGCGAGGCCCTCGGCCCGCTGCTTCAGCACCGCCTCCAGGTTCTCGCCGGCGTGGTGGTGGCCGGTGATGAACAGGGCGATCCGGTGGTCCCCAGCCCGGGAGAGGATGCCGCTGGTGTAGGTGGCCTTGCGCTCCAGCGGGGCCTTCTCGAGGATGCGCATGACGGTGTCGTCGTTGAACAGCACCTCGCCCTGGGCGGCGTGCCGGGTGAGTTCCGCGTAGGCGGGCGCCAGCAGGTTCGCTGCCTTGAGCAACAATTCCCACTGGGTCGAGGCCGGCAGCGGCATGCCGAACGCCAGTTGCAGCCGCTCGATGCGGTTCATCGGTAGCCCGGCCCCGTAGCGGAGTAGGGCCAGCAGGGCGGCCACGCTCATGTCATATTTGGCCTCGCCGGCCTCCGCCGGCGCCGGAGCGGTGAACACTTCGCCGCACAGATTGCAGCGGCGCCGTTCCAAATCAAAGACGGTGGCCTGGATTGGCGCCACGCCGATGATGCGCAGCAACGGCGAGGGCTCCTTGAGGGGATAGACCTTGCCGTTGGGGCAATGCGGGCAGGGTTCGCCGCTGGCATTCCCTTCCAGGGTCACCTGGACATGCTTGGCCTTGGGGAAGTCGTCGGCGCCGTTGCGGCCGTGCCCCTTGGGCTTCTCCCGCTTCTCCTTGGGGCGGCCGGCCTGGCTCTCCATGGCCTTCCGGCACACCGCGGCGAACGACTCGGTTTTCGGACCCCAGAACAGGAACTTCAGGCGATCTAGGCTGACGTCCTTGCGGCCCGTCTCGTCGCGCACCAGCAGCATGGTCTCCAGGAGCATCTTGAAGTCGTGGTAGACCTCGCCTTCGCCCATGGTTTCCCGGATCTGGACCAGGTCGTTGCGCAACCGCTCGGCCGGGATGTCCTGGAACTGCACTTCCGGTCGCCGCGGAGGCGGTGCCGCCTGCTTGCGCTGTTTGTTGTGGGCCATACCTCCAATGTGGGCCAATCCGAAAACGGTACAAGCGAATATAAATCGAATTGAAACAATTATTTAGATTGATGGTCGTCCAGGTGCTGCCGCAGGGGGCGCCACGCTGCCGGGACCTTGGCGCCATGCGGATCGCCGCCGCAGATGAGCACCTGGAGTTCGTGGGCCATGAGCCGGGCGGAGGCGGACCCCGCCTTGGGCGGCCACCACCGGAACCTGCCCTTGGAAAGCCGCTTCATGCAGAGCCAGTACCCTTGGCCATCGAACATGAGCAAGCGGATGGAGGTGCCGGACCGGCCCCGGAAAACGAATACCGTGCCGGAGAACGGGTCGGCGCCCAGCACCTCCCGGCAGACCTGGGCCAGGCCATCGATGCCGCGGCGGAAATCCACGCTCTCGACGGCCACCAGAATCCGCATCTGCGGGGTGATCTGAATCAACCGCGGCTCCCCAGGAAGGCGGCGACGATGCCGGCGGCGTCCATGCTGTGGCCAGCCTCCAGGTGGATGAGCATCTTGGCACCATCCCGGGCGGATACCTCGATGGTGGTGGCTGCCGCCGCCACTGCTGTCAGCGGGGCCGGAAACTCCATGAAGGTAGGCCTCATCAGGCGGCCCTCCTGACGAGCCTCCACCCGCTTGCGCAACGCCGTGTAATCCACCGGCAGGGCCCGGGCGATGGGGCATACGCCGTATTCCTTGGCCAGAGCCACCGCGCCAGCCCAAATTTCATCGGGTATCGGCCCGGGCCCGATCCGGGTCCGGCGCCATTCCTGGATTTGGCGGCGCAGCGGAGCCAGCAACTCCGCCGAAGGGGGTTTCCGATGCCGCGTCATGGGGCCTCCAGGGACTCCACGAGGCTATCGGCCGTCAACTCACCCGGTCACGCACGCTTGCCGGAAACACACCTTCGAAGGGGCCGCGTCGATTCCATGTGCTCGCAAGCGGTCGACACAAAATCCGCTGGGGGTTTTGCCTAACCGAGATCTTGTTGGCGGTGGCCAAGCATGGTGGCCGGAATGGTTGCTGTGAATTTCAGAAGTGACGGCTAAATGTCATTGGGGTTACGGCCCCATTTTTCAGAAGTCAGTGCTAAAAGTCGCTCGCTTGTTTGGTTTTTGACCCATAAATTTGCAGAAGTCGCCGCCAAAAATGGGCGAATTCGGGCAGGAATTTCCTCTACCCCAGGCCATCGGCTGCATGCTTTCGGGCCTCCGGGGACACCCAGCCCAACTGGCGTATGGAACCCAGGGTGATGCGCTCCTGGCCGGACCGGATGGCTTCCACGGCCGCATCGGCAAGGAGGGTCGCCAGCTCCCCGATCTTGCCGTCCACCAGCCCATGGAGCCGCACCGCCAGATCCTTGTCGGTCAGGTGGGAGGGCTTCCGCAATGGCAGCAGGAGTTCGAAGGAGGCCAGCAGCTGGAGGAATTCCTCGTTCAGCTCCCACCGGGGAAGGACGACCGGCTTGAACCGGTTCGCCATCTGATCGTCGCTCTGGATGGCGTGGAAGGCCGTCTGGACCCCGGCGCCCACGATGGAGACCTGGAGATCGTTGCTCATGTATTTCAGGACGCTCATCATCTGCCGGCTCCGAATCGCGCCCGCCGCCACCAGGTGCTGGATCTCGTCGACGAACAGGATCTGGACGCCCAGTGCACGAAAGATCCGGATCACATTGGCCTGGGCCCCGGCCACCGTGGACCCGGGACGCCTTACGTCCATCGCCTCCAGGATGGCGTCGTAGAACCGCTTCTCGTCGGCGATGGGGGGCGCCGAGATGTAGAACACCGGGAGGCTGCCGTTTCCCCGGCCATCGTCCTGGAAGGGGTGGTGGTCGCAGAACCGCTGGAACAGCGCGGTCTTCCCGTTGTTGGTGGCGCCCAGTAGAAGGAAGCAGGGGGAGCGCGGAACCCGGGGCCTTTCCAGGAGTTCCTGGAACAGCCCCAGCACCTGCTGGGCCCTGGGGTAGGAGACCCAGTGGGGTTCCCGGGCGAAGTAGACTCGAGCCCGGTCATCCTTCTCGATCACCTCCCGAGCCTGCTCCCCCAGGTGGGGCCATGCCGTCGCCATCACGACTCCACGGCAAAGGGTTTGATCGGTTTGGCAAAGAGGGTTTCCGGATCCTCCTCCTCAAAGGGCAGAACCTGTTGGGGCCAGGCCGGATCCACGGTGGCCTGGCCTGGGCCGGGCTCCATTTTCTCCGGTCTCCCTTCCACGAACACCGGCTGGTGGATCGAGGTCTCCCGGTGGATCTTCTTCCGGGCCCGCCCCCGGCGGACCTTGGTGGTGGTGGCCACGGCAGTCTCCTCCAACTCACGCATTTTCCGGATCGACTCAAATATCATCGGCTCCTGGATCTGGCCCTTGTGGCGTTCCTGGATCCGCCGGCGAGCCTCCCGCAACTCCCAAATGCTGATCGGCGGATACGCCGTATTCCGGTATGGCACCGGACAATAGGCCTGGGTGTTGGGATCGAGGAAGTAAACCACGCTGATGTCCCGGGGATCTCGGCGGAACAGGTGGCGCCGCCGCTGGGTTGGGTGCTCCGGATCCACCACCAGGACGTGTGGGCGAAGTGCATCGGAGAAGTAGGTGATCCGGTCGATCTGGACGCCGTATTCCTGGATCGTCCGCTGGATTCCAGGAAGGAAATCCAGGAGCAGCCTCCGGCCTTCCCTCACACGGGAGGGCCGACCCCTGCCGGGCTGCGTGGGCGTTCCCACAATGCCCTCCTCGTATCGCATGAGCGGGCATTGGCCTTCCAATCCCGCGTGCGGGCGCTGGTGATAGTTGCCGGTGATGAAGTTGGCCAGCCAGCATTCGAACTCCCGCAGGGTGAAGGCGGAGTTCTTCATGGCGTCATAGGAACCGCGTTCGGCCACGTTCGAGAAGGTGGTGCCGGCCAACTGATGCATCTCCTTGAGGAAGGTCCCCAGGAGGCGCTCGATGTGCCCACCGTAATTCGCCCGCCCCATAGGCCGCCATTCGATGTTGATTCGGTGTTCCAGACAGGACCGCTGGAGGGTTTCGCACCGGAAGTCCTTGCCGTTGTCCGCGTGGATCGTCGTAGGCAGGCCGCAGCACGGCCAGGAGGCCTTCAGGCCGAACTTGTTGAGCCAGGTTTCCTTCGAGAGGATTGTGTGGACCAGGCATAACCCCACCGAGAGGGCTCCGGGTGGATCGAACGTCAGGTAGTAGCCCGCCACCATGCGGCTGTAGACATCGATCGCCAGGGTGAGCCACGGCCTTCCGATCGGCATGCGGGCGATTTCATCCACAAGGATAATGTCGAGCGGGGTGTGATCGATCTGCACGATGGAGAAGGGGTATTCCGCGCCCACGAAGGGGCCCCGGTGGATCGTTGCCGCCTCCCGGGCCTCCTTGGCGCCGATCCGGGCCTTGATGCGATCGTAGCGTGGGATCTCCAGCACCCGGGCCAGCACCGTGTTGTAGGCCGGCACCGGCAACCCGGCCTCCTTGCAGCGCGCCTCAACCAGGCGCTGGATGGCGCTGACCTTCAGCCTCTGCTGGGTAAGGAAGGAGGCCTCGAGAACCTCCTGGATCAGGTCTCCCACGCGCGGATCCAAGCGACTCCGTCCCCGCCCGCCCGGGGCGCCAGCCGGGGCCAGTGCGGAAACGTGTTCATCGCCAGCCCGGAACTGGCGGAACCAGCGGTACAAGGTGGTGAAGTGGACGCCCGCGGCCCGGGCTTGCTCCAGGATGGCCTCCATGCCGGATTCCTGGGAGCGCAGCCCTTCGATCGCCTTGTAGCGCCGCGTCGCCACCTTCCAATGCGTTTCCGACAGGCCATGGAGATCGGGAGGCGGCGTCGGCGCCTTTGGTTCCACCGCTGCCTGCTGGAATTCCACCGCGATCCTGGAGGTGTGACCGGTGGCCTTGGGCGTCATGAGCGCGACCGTCATGGTGAGCGGCCTGGTGCTCGCGGCCGTGAAGTTCTCCAAGAAGGACGATAGCGCTCTCTGGTACCTCATCGGCACCGTGGGCGCCTCGGTGCTCCTGGGCGCCGCGGCCGCCTACGTGTGATGGGCCGGCCATGCGAGAAGCCTTCATCTACCGCCACCTGCACGGGGCGCCGGAGATCCTGGGCGTGCCGGTGCATCAGGTCCTGATTCTCGTGGCCGTGGGCACCGTCGGGGCCCTCCTGGTCAACCAATGGAGCGGAGCCTGGGCCATTGTCTGGGCCCTGGCCACGGCGGCCTGCGGCCTGGTGCTGCACCTGGTCCACGCCCAGGACCGGATCGTGCTGCCGATGCTCAAGCTCCGGATGGTCCACCGGTTCCAGGACCGGGTGGCCAGCTACGCGCCCAGCTACCAGCGCGTGGAACTGGAGGAGGACTGAATGGGGTTGGCGAAGGATCTGGGGGCGCTGTTTCGCGACTGGAACGATCTGGAGAGCAACCTTGAGAACGAGGTGCTCTTCTACGACTACTTCCGCCGGGAGGAGGGCTACGATCCCAGCCGCCCCCTGATCCTCTGCAAGAACCATGGGCTACTGGCCCTGTACCGGATGGAGGGCCTGGACCCTGAACCCCTGGGGGAGGAGGGCATCGAGATGGCCTCCAACGCGGTGCGGCGGGCCGCGGACGCGTTCAACCCGGAGAACCAGGACAGCGACTTCCGGGGCGGGTGCTGGGAGGTGCAGAACATCTTCCGGCGGCGACGGGGCGCCGCGCCTTCGCTGACCAAGCCCACGCGGGATTCGGCGGCCCTGCGGTTCCTCTGCGAAACCACCCAGGACTATTGGGACCGGCGTGTGGTCTACCAGGATGAGATCCATTGGGCGATCCACTTCGCCCCGCGGTTCAAGGAGCAGGAACGCTGGCGCCTGCGAGATGCGGCCCAGACCGCGCTCATCCGGCTCGGGGAGCTCCAGGCCCAGGCCCGCTTCGTGCGCCGGGTCCTCAAGACCTTCGAGGAGAACCTCCTGGCCTTCCAGACGGGGCGGCCTCGCATGGGGTTCGGCCTGTGCATGCTCAGCGAAGCCGAAGGCCATGACGCGCTCTACCGTCTCACCAACCGCACCGAAGCGGAGCCGCCCCCTTTTGACCCGGGCTTGCCCCTTGTGACCCAGGCCTGCGCATCGCACCGGGACACCTCGGAGCGGGTCTATCGCACCAATGGCCGGCCCACCAAGGTTCTCACCTGGAAGGTCCCGCCCCGGATCAGCGTGGGCTATGTGTTCCGGCGCTTCCAGGACGAGCTGGCCTTTCCCTTCACCATCACGCAGACCTGGCGGTCCCGGGAGTTCTCCAGGATGTCGCGTCGCATTGAGCTCTTCCAGGGGTTCGCGGGAGCCCTTGCGGGTCGCCAGCGGGACGCGGCGGAATACGAGGCGGAGGCCCGGCACTTCCTGGGGACAGTTCGCATGGACAGCGCCGCGCCCTTCAACTGGTACTTCAACCTCCTGGTGGACGGGGAGAACCTGAGCGAGCTCGAGGACCGCGCCGCCAAGGTGCAGTCCCAGATGAAGCTGATCTTCGGGGCGGATTGCCAGGAGGAGGGGGCCCGGCACCGGCTGTTCGCGGACCTGGGCTCGATCCCCGGCAACGGGAGCTACTGCCAGCGGTTCAACCTGGTGACCTCGCTCAACGTCGGCGATTCGGCCTTCCTGTACCGCCTGGCGGCCGGGGACAGCCGGCCCTTCATGATCTTCGGGGACCGCAAGGGCGGGGCCTATGGTTACAGCCTCTTCACCCCCAAGGAACCCAGCTGGAACAAGGCGGTCCTGGGCCTGCCGGGCTCCGGCAAGTCGCTCCTGATGAACATGTTCCTGGTGGGGAACGCGATGTTCCCCAGCCAGGCCTATGTTCTGGACAAGGGCAACAGCTACGGGCCCATCTTCGAGCTGCTGGGCCAGGAACTGCCCGGCGAGGTCGCCTCCATGCGCATCCGGGGCGGGCAGTTCCAGTTCAACCCGTGCCCCCTGGCCTGGGCCCTGAAGGAGAAGGCCCGGCAGGAGCGGGAAGGGATCTACCTGCGGCCCATGGCTGACGGGGGCTTCCTGGCCTGTCCCGTGGAGCAGACCAAGCAGTTCTTCGAGGCATGGCTGGATGCTTTGGTGGGGCAGGGCAGGGTGCTGGACCCCGCCCAGAAGAACCTCCTGGATCGTGCCCTCAAGGGCAGCGGGTCCTCGGGCCGAGGCGGATTCTTCCGGGATTTCGAGAATCAGTGCACGCAGTATCTGCGGGCGATGGAGAAGGACCCGGAGTGCAGGCTGCCCGCGCCGCGGCCCCTGTCCAGCCTGCTGACCTTCCTGCGCAGCGAAGCGCCCCAGTTCGTGGACGCCGTGGAGCTATGGACCCGTTCGCCCCGGGACCAGTTCTTCGATAGTGGGGTGGACACTGTTTCGTCGGCCAAATACGTCTACTTCGAGTTGGAGGGGATCGAGGACGACCCGCTCCTGGCCAAGCCCTTCGTGGCCGCGCTCATGGGTGTCATCTGGAACCGGATCACCAACCCCAGCGCTCTGCAGGAGCGCAAGGCGGTGATCATCGACGAGGCCTGGTCCTTCCTGGCGGATCCGTCCTTCTTCGGAATGGCGGAGATGATGTTCCGCACGATCCGCAAATTCAACGGGTTCGTCGTGCTGAGCACCCAGACCCCCAACGACATCCAGAACGGGGAGGCCCGCAAGCTCCTGCAGACCATGGCCGAGATGTTCCTGTACAAGGGCTTTTCGGAGCCGACGTTCTTCGCGGAGGACCTGGGATTGTCCGAGCACCAGCGGCGGCTTCACGAGGGGCTCCAGCAGGATGAGCGCCGCCGGGAGGTGCTGTATTGGAATCGCCGTGGGCATGTGCGGGCGCTGACCGTGGAGATCGCCCCCGCGGCCTACTGGTTCGCCACCACGGATGCCGAGGACAAGGCTTTTCGCGCGGCCTTCTTCCGGCGTTACGGGATGGTGGAGGGCACCCGGCACCTGGTGGCGGCCTGCGAGGGCCGCACCCTTGCCGGCAAGGAACTGCGGTTGCGCCTGGTGGGCGCCTACGCCCAGGCGCGGGGGATCGTTTGAGGACGGGGGGAGCCATGTGGATTTCGATCAGGCGGGTGGTCCTGGTGGCGGGGTGGGCCACGGTGGTGCCGGCCAGCTTCACCCCGGCCCAGGCCTGGGTGTTCCATGACGGAGCGGCCTTCGCCCAGCGCATGGCCCAGTACATCCAGATCATGTCCCAGTGGCGGCAAGCCGTGAAAACCGGCGGCGACCAGCTGATGGCCTTCAAGGCCGCCTACCAGGGACTCAAGGACTGGCGGAGCTTTGCCTGGGTGGACGTGCTGCGCCTGGCGGACAGTCCCTGGTTCGATGGCATCCAGGGCATCGACGAGCTCCGGCGCTGCACGACCCTGACGGTCATGTCCGCCGAGCAGGCCCAGGGGCTGTGGGACAACCTGGACTTCTACAACAAGATGCTTCTCAACCCCCGGTATGCGAACGACCCGTGGTACCGGGCCAAGGTGCAATCCCTCCTGCGCCAGTCCAAGAAGGCCAAGGGGGTGAAGGCCTCGATCCTTCGCCAGTTCCAGACCCAGAACAAAGAACTGATCGAGGACGTGAAGAAGATCAAGCGGATCAAGCAGGACATCGAGGCGACCAACAAGCAGTCCCCGGTGGACACGGCCAAGGTCGCCAGCCTCCAGGCCGAGCTCCAGGCCACCGAGGCCAAGTTCAAGGGCAATGCCCTCATCCTGAAGAACCAGCAGGCCATCATGTTCCTGGTTGGCGAGAACGACGCCCAGAAGGCCTTCATGGACACCCTTGACCGCGGCTGGATCCGCGGCAACACGCGCGGGCTCAAGACCCTCGGCTCCCGGTTCACGCGTAGGCGCTAAACCGACCCAACAACCAACCGCCTGGCGATCTCGTCGCCCTGGAGAGGTCATGCTTATCGACAGCCGACCGACTTTCTACATGGACAAACTGGTGAACGACGTTCTGGAAGTCGCCTCCCTGGTCCTGGAGAAGGACATCACCCGGGTGGCCCTCGGGGTCTTCTTTATTTGCGTGTTCTTCCACCTGGTGCAGGGTGCCGGGGAAATGGCTGAGGAACCGGGCTCCTGCCGTCTTTTCAAGAGCCGGTGGTGGATGCGCATGGCTTTCTGCCTGGCCCTGCTCATCGGCTACCGGCCCATGTTCGACGGGTTCGCGCGGTCGGCCCTGCCCACGTTCATGACCAGCTTTGCCGGGTCCTGGTACGAGATCTGGAGCGGCCAGTTGGATGCCAAGGACGAGCTGCAGAAGCTGCATCAGGACAACCAGGACGTGAAGAAGGCCGAGATCACCGCCACCCGCCAGGGGGAGCAGGACCAGGCCTGGTGGAGCAAGGCCATGGCCTGGTCCGTGGATGCCCTTGTTTCGGCCCTGGCGGTGGTCCTCTCCACCCTGGCCGGCATGTTCATCACCGTCCTGATCCTGATCCAGGGGTTCTGGGTGCTGGGCATCAATGCCCTCATCCTGACCCTGGGGCCGCTGTGCATCGCGTTCCTGGCCCACGAGGCCACGGAAGGGATCTTCTGGGTATGGGCCAAGGCCTGGCTGGTATACGGCCTTCTCTACTTGCCCATGCTGGGCCTGGGCGCCAAGATGGCCGGGGTCGTGTTCACCGGCATCACGGACATGGTGGCCGGTTCCGACATGGTCTTCGGTGACGGGTCGGACATCGCCATGCACTTCATCTTCACCATGCTGGGGCCGCTCTGCGCCTTCGCCGTGGTGCGTTCCACCCCGGTCTTCCTGAGCCAGCTGCTGAGCGCTGCGGTTCAGGCCTACGGGGCCAGTGCCGTGCCCTCCCCGATTCGGTCCGCGGTGGCCGCCGTGTCGGCGGCGCACAGCCGGGGGGTAGGCAAGGTCCTGTCCACGGTGGTGGGTGCGCCACGCATAGAGATGCCCGTCTCCGCGAACCGCACCGCCGTGTCCGAGGCCCTGGGAGTCAGGCCCGGGGAGGGCGGCCGTTGATGACATCACCCGAGAAAGGACCCATGGCCCACGATCCCCGCTCCCACGACGACGCCTTCATCCTGGCCTGGGGGCGGCAGAATGCCGCCCTGGCGGTCTACCGCTGGCTGCTCCTGCTGCTCCTGGTGGTCACCCTCGCGCTTGCGGGGGTCGTGGCATACCTGGCCTACCGCAACGACCAGAAGACGGTCTGGTGCTTCGTGAAGGATCACCTGGGCAACGTGGTGCAGGCTGATCCGTCCAGCCTCCTGCGGGCCGGGGAGGCCCGGACCGAGGTCGACATCAAGGGCTTTGCTCGCCGCTGGGTGATGGACAGCCATGCCTGGACCCCCCTGGACGTTAAGGACAAGCTGGGGCTGGCCCTGCGCGTGGTGGAGCCCAAGGCGCGGGAAGTGGTCCGCCGCGGCCTGCGCCTGGCCCAGCGCAAGGCGCTGGTGGACAGGGGCGTCAGCGGCCGGGTCGTGAATGTGGAAGGGGATCCCAGCCACCAACCGCAGATCCTCATCCAGAGCCGCAAGCCGCTTTCCGTCCTGGTGTCCTTCGACACCCTGCTCATCCTGCCCGACGGCAAGGAGGAGCCCGGGGGACGGGTCCTGTTCACCCTGTTTCTGAAGGAGGTTCCACGTACGCCGGACAACATGGCCGGCTTGACCATCGTGGACGGGACCTTCCCGGAAACCCTTTGAGGAGAAGTACCATGCAACGTCTTTCCATGCTCCTGCTGTCCACCGCAGTGGCGCTGGCCGCCCAGGACACCCAAAAGCTCCCCTACCTGCCCAGCCGGATCTACGGCCTCAGGCTGATCCCCGGCGCACCGGCGGTGGTGGAGCTGCCCCAGGGGGAATCTGCCCACAACATCTGGTTCGACAAATCGTTCTTCAAGGCGGAGAGCACCCCGGACACGAACCGGGTGGTGGTTCAGGCCCTCAACACGCCCGAGGCCGTGGGCCGGACTTCATACATCCACATCGAGACCGAGCCCAGCAATCTGAGGATCTCCCTGAAGGTGGAGGGTGTGCCTGACCGCCAGGAGGTGCCGGGGGTGCTTCAGATCTACCTGGACGGCGCAGATGAGGGCTCCCTGGTCAACGCCCAGGTCCAGCGGAAGGTGGCCAAGGAGGCCGCCTACGCCCGCAAATTCGCCCAGGAGAAGGCCACAGCCGACTTCCAGGCCTGGCGGCAGCAACTGCTCCAGAACGTGAACGAGCGCTACGGCTGGAGCGGCGGCATGGCCATCGAGAAGGTGGTCGACGACCGGGTTCAGACGTTCGTGTCCATGCCCAAGGCCAGCGACCTTGCCGTGATCGAGTTGCTGGACAAGGCCGGCAAGCCGGAGAAGGTCAACTACGAGCTGGAAAACGGTTGCTACGTCATCAACAAGGTCCTGCGGCCAGGGGAAAGGTGGCACCTGATCCTGGGCAAGGAGCAGGCCTGGATCCGGGTCAAGTGAGGGGGGCGGCATGAGCATCACGACTGAACGAAAGCCCGGCTCCGGCTCTTTGGCCGGGCGGAATGGAATCATTGCCCTGGTGGCGGGCGGGCTCGTGGGGGTGGGCTGCCTGGGCTTCCTGCTGACCAAGGCCTTCCGGCCGGCCCCGAAGGGTCCTGGGCGGCCGCAGGCGCCGGGAGAGGCCCGGATCGCGGCCCGGGCGGAGGCGGCCAAGGACCGGGCCGAATCCGGCGTGTCGCGCATGCGCCAGGAGGAGGTGGGCACGGGCTACCAGTTCGATGCCCTGGGCAACTACGTGCCGCCGAAGGTGGATCCCCGGGACCTGCCGGAGAACCAGCCCCTGGTAACCCTGGAGCCGATCCAGGCCGCTCGGCCCGGTCCATCTCCCGCACGGGAGGAGGGTGGCCAACCCTGGCGTCAGGAAGCAACAGAAACCGATCCGAGCCTGGTCCGGGAGCGCCGGGAGGCGCGCAAGGAGGAGCGGCAGAATCTTCGGGATTCCATGCTGGGCTACACCACCAGCCGCGCAGCCAAATGGGCCGGCCGCCGCGCGGACCGGGAGGGCAGGGGGGGCGGCGACGAAGCGCCCAGGACGGCGGAAGACGCCCAGGCGGAGGCCAGCGTCCGCTCCATGGAACGGCTGACAGCCCTGGCCGAAAAGTCCATGGGGGCGGGTAGCCCAGCCGCCCCGGAGCGGATGCCGGCCGAGACGGCGAGCCAGACCGCCCCTCCCGGCGAGGTGGCCGACATGCGCATCGGCGGGGGGAGCGGAGCCACGGACACCGTCCGGGAAGGCAAGTTCTTGGACTGCGTCACCATCAACCGGGTGGAGTCAGACATCGCCGATTCGCCGGTGATGGCGCAGGTGGCCCGGGATTTCGTGAGCTTGGACGGCAAGCAGGTGCTGGTCCCGGCCGGCGCCAAGGTCTACGGCACGGCCGGGAGGGTGCAGTCGTTGCAGCAGGCGCGGCTATACGTACGGTTTCACAAGATCGTGTTCCCGCGCCGGAACCCGGAGGAGACGCCGCGGGTGGCCTACTTTCCTTCCCGGACCTTCCCGGGGATGGACCAACTGGGCAGCCTTGGGGTTCGGGACAAGTTCAACCAGCACCTGATGCTCCAGTTCGGCGCGGCCATAGCCCTGGGGGTGTTCGACGGCTTGGCGGCCAAGGTGGAGAGCCCCCAGGCCGGGGACAACCCGTCCGCGCGGGACCTGGTGATGGCCCGGACTTCGCAGAACTTCAACCATGTCGCCGATGCCGTCATCCAGCGCTACGGCAACGTGGTGCCCACGGTGACCATCCGGGAGGGGACCAAACTGAAGGTGTACTTCACCCAGGACGTGATGCTGACGCCCTTCATGGCGACCGGAGACCTGTCGTGGATGAAGGGGCGCCCATGACCGGCGGAACGACGCTGGTGATCTGCCTGGCCGTCCTGGGGCAGGGGACGGTTCCGGAGCCTCCCCGGGGCCCCGCTGAGATCTGGCGGGCCCTGGGGGTTCGCGAACCGTTCCTGCAATCCCAGGAGGCCCGGGAGGAATCCCAGAGCCTGTGCCGGTTCTTTGGGGTGGAGGACTACCGCAAGCTGGAGGGCAACCCCGCCCTCGGGTTCTACCATGCCGGTGGGTTCCGGTGGGTCGGTCAGAGGGTGGCCTGGTTGGGGGTCCGGCCTGTCACGCCGGATGCGGCGGGCATTCCCGCCACCGCCTGGGATGGGGCCTTCCAGGCTCTGGCCCGGCAGCGACGCTGGAAGGTGGACCCCTCGGCGCCCATCCGGATCAAGGGGGCCTGCGTGGGAGCGGTGCTGTCACCCTCGGCCCGGGAGCCTGAGCGGGGGGTATGCCTGGAATTGCAGGTTGCCAGCCCTACGGGGACCCTCCTGTTCCGCTATGCCGTGGCCAAACCTGGGGTTGAGGAGGCCGCCAAGGAAGCCCTGGCGTGGACGCTGGGGTGTGCCCGCGTCATGGACCAGATCACGGCCCAAGGAGCCCGCCATGCCCCTGCGCAACCCTGAACGCTGGGACGCGTCCCTGCTGAGCGCCCTGCATCCCGTGCGGGACCTCCTGGAGGACGAGCGGATCACCGAGATTGAGGTGAACGGGGCGGACGATATCTGGATCAAAGGCGAGGGCATCCGCGGCCACCGCCAGGTGACGGGCACTGGCTGGGCGGATCTCCAGGACTTCACCACCGCCTGCACCCGGATTTCTGACGTCATTCAGCGCCGCATCCACCAGGACCGTCCGATCCTGAACGGCCGGCTCCCGGGCGGCGAGCGGGTCAACATCGTAATCCCGCCGGCCTGCGAGAAGGCCTCCATGACCATCCGGAAGTTCCCGCGGGACACGATGACCATGGAGAAGCTGCTGGAATACCAGAGCGTGAATCCGGCCATCGTCACCATGGCCCGGAGCCTGGTGCTGGCCCGGAAGAGCATCATCGTCGGTGGCGGCACTGGGGCTGGCAAGACCAGCACGCTAAACGCCTTGTCCAGGCTGATCCCGCTCCATGAGCGGGTGGTGACGGTGGAGGATGCACGGGAGCTGCAGGTCCAGAACCCGAACTGGGTGGCCCTGGAGACTGTGGAGCCCTACCGTGAAGGCGTGGCCCCCGTGGGCATCGGCGACCTGGTCCGGAACTGCCTGCGGATGACGCCAGACCGGATCGTGGTCGGGGAAGTCCGTGGGGAGGAGGCCTTCTTTCTCCTCCGGGCCCTCAGCAGTGGCCATGGGGGTGGGTTCGGGACCATCCACTGCAACGATGCTGCCTCTGCGCTCAGGCAGCTGCAGGTGCTTGCGCAGATGGCTCCTGTGGGGGGGCTTACCAGTCAGGCGGTTGCCTTGATGGTCGGGGATGCGATCGATGTGATTCTCTACCAGGCGCTGGATGAGGGCACAGGGCGCCGGCGTGTCACGGAAGTAGTGGAGGTGCTCAAGCCCGGTGCGGTGGTTGGGGCCAACGGAGAGGTCGAGTTCCGGCTCCGGATGTTGGCCAGGTGGGACCCGTCGGGCATGGACTGGACGTTCCCGGAGCGCCCCAGTGAGGCGCTGATGACGGCTATTCGGTTGCGGGGGGTGGAGTGGCCCGAGGAAAGCCTTGGGGCGCCGTTGCGGGGGCCTGGGGGTCAGGAAGGGGTGGTGCAGGGTGAAATGGATCCGATGTGTGGAATTGATCGCAGCGGCGGGTCTTGGGTTCTTCGGTTCCTGGTTTGCCGTTAACAAAGGGGAACCTTCACCAGCCACAATCGTTTCCCATGCAGGCAGAGACCAGGTATTGATTAGGCTCCTTCAGGGAGCAAGAAAAAGTATCTACCTTCGAACACTGGCGTCTGGTTCCCTAACGCATCTTTCTGAAAAGCGCCTGTAATTTCAACGCGATCCCGGCGCAAAACCTTGGTGTCGATTTGAAACGGCGTTTGCGCAGTGCCCCCAGGATGGTGTAGAGGGGGTCGCCGATGAATTCGGGCAAGACGCTTTTCGCCCAACTGATGGCCTGGGTGCCATGGACCAGCTTCGACCGAATCGTTCGGCGACACCAGGGAGACTACGGCGTTCGCACCTTCCCGTGCACCGAGCAGTTCCGGGCCATGGCCTTCGTGCAGCTCACCTGGCGCGAAAGCCTGCGCGACCTGGAGGCATGCCTGGCCGCCCATCCCAACAAACTCTATGGCATGGGCTTCCGCCAGCCAGTTCGCCGCTCCACGCTGGCGGATGCGCTTGAACAGCGCGACTGGCGAATATGGGCGGAACTGGCCCAGCTCCTCATCAACAAGGCCCGCAAGCTCTACGCCGGGGATGACCTGGGCCTGGACCTCGAAGCCACGGTCTACGCCCTGGATTCCACCACGATCGACCTGTGCATGACGCTCTTCCCCTGGGCCCACTTCCGCAGCACGAAGTCGGCCGTGAAGCTCCACACAATGATTGACTTGCGTGGCTCGATCCCGACTTTCATCCACATCAGCACGGGCAAGATGGCCGATGTGCGGGTCCTGGACATCCTTCCCGTCGAGCCGGGTGCCTTCTATGTCATGGATCGAGGCTACATCGATTTCGCCCGCCTCCATCGGTTCCAAGCGAGCGGCGCGTTCTTCGTGACACGCGCCAAGGTGGGCATGGATGCCCGGCGCCTGCGTTCTGCGCCCTCCGACCGGGAACAGGGCGTGATCTGCGACCAACACATCGCGCTGAACGGCCATTACGCCTCGCGGGGTTATCCCGAGCCACTGCGCCGCGTGCGCTTTCGAGACCCGGAGACGGGCAAGACGCTGGTCTTCCTGACCAACAACATGGCCCTCCCAGCCCTGACGATTTGCGCCCTCTACAAGAAACGGTGGATGGTGGAGCTGTTCTTCAAGTGGATCAAGCAGCACCTGCGGATCAAGCGGTTCCTGGGCACTAGCGAGAACGCCGTCAAGTCGCAGGTTTGGTGCGCCGTGGCCACCTATGCCCTGATCGCTATCGCCAAGAAGGAACTGCAAATCGAGGCCTCCATGTACACTTTGCTCCAGGTCTTTTCAGTTTCCGTCTTCGAGAAAACCGAGCTTCGGCGCGCCTTTGCGGAGCCCGAACCCCAAAACGACAATGGGTGGATCTCTAAACCATTGTTTCCGCTGGAGATCTAACCGGACACTAGTGAGATCAATTGGCTGCTTCATTGAACGTAACCCCAGATCAAGCATCAAGCATGGTTGAAGGTAGTTTTCCAATCACCTTCTCATTGGCTGGGAAGTTGGCGGGGTTGCTTGGGGGGTCTACTGAATTTTGGATGGCAAGAGAATGCCAATACAGAGAAGATCTTGTGCGTCTCTATGGACTACATTCGGATTGGATTCAGGATTTACCTTTAGGGGACATGGTGGAATATAAGTGGATGAGGAAATGCGTTGACCCCTCATTCAGTTATTTGGCTTGTCTGCGGTTCTTTGGTGTGCCAAATGTGGCAGCCTGGCATAGGGCATTTGATGGTTTGGCTTCTCGATACGCTTTTAAAAAATCACTGAAGGTTAAACCTAAACCCCTTGCCGTCACCGCGTGGTTGCGAAAGGGTGAAATCGAAGCGGAACAAATCCAATGTGCACCCTGGGATCGTGATCGGCTTGTAAATGCCTTGCCCCGACTGAGGCAAATGGCGAAAATTAAAAACCCGGAAGAATTTTTTCCGCAGATACAGAAAGCATGTGCAGAGTGTGGGGTTGCGGTCGTAGCGGTAAGGGCTCCCAAAGGGTGTCCCGTAAGCGGCGCAACGCGGTTCGTTTCCAGCACAAAGGCTCTATTGTTGCTCAGCTTTCGATTTTTATCTGATGACCATTTCTGGTTTAGCCTGTTCCACGAATTGGGCCACCTCATTTTGCACGACCAGGCGTGCCTATTCGTGGAAGAAGAGGGTTCAGCATGCTTGTCTAAAGAAGAAATTGAAGCAAACCAATTTGCTGAAAAGGTCCTGATCCCGGATGAATTTAGGGATGAGTTGTTTCATCTTCGATTGATGCCTATGGATATTATTAGGTTTTCGCTGCGAATAGATATTCCTCCCGGCGTGGTTGTCGGTCAGCTACAGCATGCTGGGGTGCTCCCGCACAACCGTCTGAACTCCCTGAAACGGCGCTATCAATGGGGGTAATCAGTCATCCGGTAAACGCAATGTAGGTGGTGGGGCATTTTTGCCAATTACAGATTGAGTCTTCCATCGCCTGCATGCCTATTTGGAGAATTGAATCCAATTCGATCGCCCACTGCTCAAGAGTGCCAATAGGGGCTTTCCCGAATAAAAGGCTCGCACCACGGACCGGACCAGTTGAGTCACGAAGATAGGGTGTGCCGGGTGCGATTGGTGCCAATCCGATTTTCCCGAGCATGGTTAAATAATCAAATTTCGCAGTCCTACCGAAACTGGCAACTGCTTCGAGTGAGTGGTAAAGCAAATTGAAGGCGGTAAAGGGGTCTTGTTTGGCGGCGAGCAGGGCCTCCTGAATGATTTCTGGGTGAGTACGGGGTGGGTGCACCCAATTTATGTACGTTTGGATGGCATTGCCAGTGCCGTTGTCAGAAAAAGCATCTAGGCTTTGATACTTACGATGGTTGCCGAAACCACCTGGCTTGCGAATTGCCTCTTGATTTTTTGCGAGCCAGCGTCTGAAGTCAGAAGGGCTGGCTGACGTTGAACTCCAGTCCCAGAGACCCCCCTGTCCCAGGCGACCATAGATTTCGCGCGAATATCTCCAGCCAGCTGTTCGGTGTTTGCCAAAATGAACAAATAAAAATACCAGCCAGAATGCATCATCAATGTCACCAGCGCGCTCCTTAATTATCGCTGCCTTTAATGGGTCAAAGAGGGAATTGCTTGGATCTGCACATAGGGGGCTGAGCTGGCGCTGACGAATCCTCGCGGGGTATTTCACCCGGTGTAGACTGGCAATTATTTGACGGATAAGACAATCCCTGGCGGCCTCGTTTGCAATACCTGGAAGAGGCCTGAATTCCTTCTCGAATTTCTGAAACCCATCTAATAAATTAATATATGTTACTTGGTCCCCAAGGCTCATGGCTTCTCCATTGATTTTTGCGCAATCCATGCTTGAATATTTTCTACTACATTCTTGGTAACGCCAAAGCTGCTTTGGATGTTGTGGTTGTATCCCAGAATTAGAACTGTTTTCCCTAAATCGACATTGCCAATGTGTTCCGTTTTGCCGAAATATGCAATTCCGGATACCTTGTTTGTTGTTGATCTAGGCAGGGACCATTCGGGCATTACTTTAGAACTTAAGCGTTTACCTGCTATTTGTTCAAAGTGGTTTACGACGGATTTCCCATTTAAAATAAGGATCGAAACAGGCGAATCTCGAACTAATCCACCGAGGATATCTCCGGAATTGTCGAGCAATTTTTTCTTTTGGATCTGTGTTAAATTCGCCCATTTTTGGGCTGTGGCAAAGGGAATAATATCAAGATGACATGCACAATTAGATTTATTGTAGAAAGAAGAATTTGTTCCGGAAATAATTATATCAAGTTTTCTAAACCAATTGTCATAAGGATTTCCGGAGAAATAATTTTGGCAAGCCTCTGCAATCTTTATTAACTGGGTTCCATTGACGTCCGACCATTTTCTTAATTTCATGGATTTTAGAGTTGGAAACCTTCGCTCGCTTCCATTTAATTCTGAGCCATCCTTGTCCAAGAACTCTCTATTGCTTGGATTCAGGCCTAGCGATGCGACTCTGGATCGGGAGAGATCTCCAAAAGAGGGTACAGGACAACTCCATTCAATCACGCTAGTATCCATTCCGTGTAGGTTCTCAAGTTTCTCGATGAGCGTTGTTAGTGATGCATACATTTTAACCTCGAATATATCCTGAAGATTTCAGTGGTTTGAATCTTCCAGCAACTTTGAGACAAAGCAATTGTATATTTGGGTAGTTAACATTGATTGAAGTTCGCGGGCTTCGTGATAATTCCCGGTTTTTGATAGTTTGAATATTTTTAGTATGGTTATTAGATCTTGCCAGTATGGATCTAGGTCTTTCTGAACAGGATAAGATCCTGCTCCATCAAGACGTATTGCTCTTTCCGCTTCTAATAGGATTTGAATATTTGGCCACGGATCTCCTTTAGGCATTGAAGGCATGGGGACTTCGGTAGATTGCCAGCCTTCATCAAGGAAATCTTTGGCCTTGCCCTGGAATTCATTATATAGATGCAAGCTGCCAACAGCGTGGAGATAAATTCCTGGTTCGATATCTAAAGTTCGTGCAATAATTTCCTGAAGCATGGTAAAGCAATAAACGTCGTGGGGAAGTCCAAAATAGATGTCATTTGATCGCATATTGGCAATAAGGTTCAACTTGTTGTCTCTGATTACAAATTGGAGCGAACAGGTGCAAGGAATATCCGCATGCTGCTCAAGAAGGTCGGTTCGGTCAAAAAGCTGAATTACGGCTTTTCTTGTGGACCTCTTATTTTTTAACAGCTCAATCACATTTTGCAATTGGTCAATCCCTGACCAATTTCTCAGTCTCTGGCCATATCCACCGTATACATACCCGTCTTCTGCGCACATGCTGTATTTGCTTATGTAGTCGGCCCTGAAAAACCCTCAAGTTGAAATTCTTCAAATCTTTAAGGGAACTTTTCAAGTATCTGGTACACCAGAAAGGTAGGGACAAACCCCCTTATTGCGGTGTACCGATGAAGCCGAAAGCCAAGCCCAGGACTCACGAGCAGCCCCTGATCGCCACCATGCGCCTCGACTTGGCCCTGGACATGGACCATGAACTGGTTCGCCTGGCGGCCACGATCCCCTGGGACCACCTGGCGGAGGAATTCGGCCCCCTGTACTGCGCCGACAACGGAAGGCCGGCAGTACCGATCCGGCTCATGGCGGGCCTCCATTACCTCAAGCACCTCAAGGGCATCTCCGATGAGCAGACGGTACGCGGGTGGGTCGAGAACCCCTACTGGCAGTTCCTTTGCGGGGAGGAGTTCTTCCAGCATGCCCTGCCCATTGATCCAAGCCAGATGTCCCGCTGGCGCCAGCGCATTGGCGAGGAGGGCGTTGAGAAGCTGCTCCAGGCAACGATCACGGCAGGGATGAAGGCTGGCGTCATCACCGAGAGCAGCCTGGAGAAGGTCATCGTCGACACGACGGTGCAGCCCAAGGCCGTGGAGCATCCGACCGATGCCCGGCTCTATCGGAAGGTCCACGCCGCCATGCTCCGCATTGCCGAAAAGGAAGGCATCACCCTTCGCCAGAGCTACCGAAAACTGATGGCCAGGGCCTATCAGAAGCATGGTGGCCATGCCAAGGCCAAGCAGTACGGCCGGGCCAAGAAGATCCTGCGAACCCTGAAGACCATGACAGGCCGAGTGATGCGGGATGTCGAACGGAAGATGAGTGATGAGGCCTTCGAGGCCCACAAAGGTATCTTCATCCTGGCGGAGCAGATCCTCACCCAGAAGCGCTTCACCAAGGGCAAGGTCTACAGCCTCCATGCCCCCGAGGTGGAGTGCATCGCCAAGGGCAAGGCCCACAAGCCGTACGAGTTCGGGGTCAAGGTGAGCTTGGCCGTGACCCACAAGGAGGGTTTCGTCGTGGGCATCCAGGCCTTCCCGGACAACCCCTACGACGGCCACACCCTGGAGGGCCAACTCGACCAGGTCGAAAGGCTCACCGGCAAGGTCCCCGAGACCACCTTCGTGGACCGAGGCTACAAGGCCCATGGGGTCCCCGTAGAACGGAGCCGGGTCCTCATCAGCGGCACCCGCAAGCTCGGCTACACCCTGAAACGACACCTCCGGCGGCGTTCGGCCGTGGAACCCGAGATCGGCCACATGAAGAACGACGGGCTGCTGGGACGAAACTTCCTCAAGGGCATGAAGGGCGACGCGATGAACGCCTTCCTGTGTGGAGCTGGACACAACCTGCGGAAAATCCTGGCCAAGGTCAGGCTTGGCCTGTACCGATGTGCCGCGGCCATCGTCCATCGGCCCTGGTGGGCCCCCTTTATGCCCTGCCTTCGCCTTCAGGCTGCGTGAGGCCTCCGGACCTGCCATGGGGCGCCGGAGCTCCTTCCGCCGCCTCCGGCGGCCGGAAGGGGTTTTTCACGGCCGACTATGTAGTATTCGATTTGATCAACGTTGTTTGTTCCCGAAAGGTACCATAGCAAATCCCCTATGCAGCTAAAGGGTTTACCCCGCATTTCCGTTCGACTCAACCTGGCACGGGGGTTTTCAATTTCTATGATGGCGCCGAAAATTTCAATATTATCACCTTTTGTAGAACAAATAGGTTTGCCTTCGGCGAGAATGCGCTGGAAACACTCTCTCATTGCGTCATCTAGGGTCGGGGTGGAGACACTCAGATGTTGTGCCATGTGAATCCCCGGGCATGCTGCGGTGATGGTGACATGGCTGAATAATATCAATTGCTCGTCCAACTTGCCTCATCTTAATTGGCGATTCGGCCCTGACCCATGATTCAAGGGGAGTGTTGGCTCGTTTTGCTGCGTTGGCGCCAAGCGAGCCCGGTTGGATGATGGAGGGCCCCTAAATCATGGTCTGCCAAGCGCCGCCTTCCCAGAATGGTAGTAGCCTGAGTTGAAGTCACCTCGTTCATGGACTTCACGCATCCATTTTCGTCCGGCTTGAGGATGCCTTCATGGTGGCGACTTGGGAGGATGGTATTTGCTCGGTTTTGGGATTGTGTCACACCTGGAGAGGCAAATCCTAGCAGCCAGACAGCATACCTATTTGGGTGAGGGGTGGATTTCGGAAGTGTCTTGTGAAAAGTCCCGCCATAGGCGCTCGCCCGAAATTTGCCCGAACATTGATTGAATTTTTTGTAAATCATTGTAAAAACCTGAATTAGCGTGGTCGAATACGCCCCGCCTAGGGGCGGTACATCCTTTGGGAGGATCATTGGAACGTTTCCCCGAGGCCATGGAGCGGTATCCGACTCAAGATTATTTTGAGATTGTGGTTGTCTTTGATGACGAGGTGAATCGAGCGTTGCAGTAGGCCGCCCAATCCTCCATCAGCTGCCGCCGTCGCTCCGGCATGGTCGATCTTGCATAGGCTGCCTCGGCCTTGTCCTTTAGTCTGTGCGCGAGGGCATGCTCAATCAGTTCCCGTGGATAGCTCGTCTGTTCTCCGGCCCAATCACGGAAGGTGGAACGGAAGCCGTGAACAGTTATTTCCTCACGCTCCATCCGCTTGAGGACTGCGCTCATGGCCATGTTGGACATTGGGCCGTCGGTCTTGAGGCCGGGGAATACGAACTCGCCAACCTTGTACTTCGCCAGTTGCTTGACGATCGCCAGGGCAATGGGCGACAGCGGGACGATGTGCTCTTTGCTGGCCTTCATCCGGGCCGCGGGGACGGTCCAGATCGCCTTCTTCAGGTCGAACTCATCCCACATGGCGCCAATGACCTCCCCCGTCCGTGCCGCAGCCAGGATCAGGAACTCCAAGGCGAGGGCTGCCACGCCCTTCTGGGCACGAAGGTCCTGGGTGAACTTGGCGATCTCCGCATAGGGCAGGGCAGCGTAGTGCTCCTGCTTCTGGACCTTGCTGGGCTTGGGCAGGAGGTGGTCCAGGTGGCCGCGCCAACGCGCAGGATTGTCGCCGGTTCGGTAACCGCTGACCGTGGCCCAGGCGAGGACGGACTCCAGGCGTTGGCGGACTCGGCTGGCGGTTTCATTCTTGGTCGTCCAGATCGGATCCAGCACCTTCCGCACCAAGGGCAGGTCAATGGAGGCGACGGGGAGCTTGCCGAGAATGGGAGAGGCATAGGTGGCCAAGGTGCTGACCCACTGCTCAGCGTGTTTCTCGTTCCGCCAACCTGGCCGTTTGTCGGCGATGCACCGTTCTGCCGCTTGGTCGAAGGTGAGCATGCTGGCGGTAGCAGCCTTCACCTCCGCCCGTTTCTGTGCCTTTTCGGCCTTCGGATCCTTGCCGTCGAGCAGGACTTTCCGCAGGGTACCCGCCTTTATGCGAGCATCGGCGAGGGACAGGTCCAAAAGGGAGCCGAGACCAAGCTCCGTCAATTTCCCGGTGACCCTGTCGCGGTAGCGGAAGCACCAGGATTTCGTGACCTCTTCCGAGGGCTTGCGAGGCTTCTCGCCGACGCGTGCGGGGGCGCGAACGGCAATCTGGAGGTAGAGGCCGCCACCATCCAGGAGGAAGCCGGGCTTCGTTGCTTCCAGGACTTGTCTGGCGCTAAGCTTGTTGCGACCGATTCTCAAATTTCAACCTTCAAAGGGCTCTGAAAGGTCGAATCGTACCCAGCTTCCTACCCATACTTCAAGGCCAGATTTTGGGACACGAGTGGAGTCGGCGGGATCGGTCGGATTGACCAAATCGCCATGTATTTCAATGCGATTGACACGAAGTGCGACGAAGGGATTTTGGGCCTCGGCAGACCCTCTCTCCGCCAGTAAGAAAGCCCCGTTCGCGGGGCTTTCGCGCATCCTACAGGACGTCCAGGTAGCGGGTGGGCCCGGCCTCCATGCCCCCTTCGGGCACCCACGCGAAGGCGTCGGCCTGGGCCAGGCGCACCAGGTCCGCGGAGCCCCGGCTCGCCAGGGGGTGGAGGTCCTTCCCGTCGCGTTGGCAGGGGTGGAGCAGGGGGCGGTCGCCGGGGTTGCGCACGGCTTCGGCGAGGCGGCCCTCCTTCCAGGGATCGGGAGCGCGCCGGCCCTGGATGCCCGCCATGGCCACGGGCAGGAAGAGCAGGGCGTTCATGTAGGAGGACACGGGGTTTCCGGGCAGGCCCAGGATCACCCGCCCGTCCAGGAGGGCGGTGAGCATGGGTTTGCCGGGCTTGAGGCGGATCTTGTGGAAGAGGATGCGGGCGCCCAGTTCCTCCAGCACCCGCGGGAGGTGGTCCTTGTCCCCGGCCGAAACGCCGCCGGAGGTGAGGAGGATGTGCAGATCGCCCAGGCCCAGGAGGAAGTCGCGCACGGCCTCGGGGCGGTCGGGGAGGGGCGGGAGCCGCACGACCTCGGCGCCCAGGGCGTGGGCGAGGGCCTCCAGCATGGGGCCGTTGCTGTCCCGGATCTGGTGGGGTGCGGGGCGTGCGGTGATCTCGTCGCCCGTGGGAACGATGCCCACCCGGACCCGCCAGGGGGGGGGCACGGGCAGCCCCACCTGGGCCAGGAGGCCGGCGCGGCCGGCGCCCGGCGCGGCGCCGGCGGGGAGCAGGAGGTCCCCCTGCCGGGCCTGGGAGCCCCGGGGGCGCACATGGGCGCCGGGAAGGGGAGGCGCCGCGGGGGACAGGCCCTCCGGCCCCTGGACGAGGTCCTCCACGGGCACCACGGCGTCGGCCCCGGGCGGCAGCGCGGCCCCGGTCATGATGCGCACGCAGGTGCCCGGCTCCACCCGGAACGTCGCCGGGTCATCGCCTGCGAAGAGGGTGCCCAGGACCCTGCGCGGGGCGGCCAGGTCCTGGCTGCGCATGGCGGCCCCGTCCATGGAACTCAGGTCCAGGGCGGGATCGTCCCGGTCGGCGCGGATCTCGGGGGTTCCCGGAACGGGGAAAGCCCCGGCCAGGATCCGGAGGGCGTCTTCAAGGGGGAGGAGAGGGGCGGCGCACATGGTATATATCGTAGTCGAGGGGGATTGGGATAGGAGAATGGCAACGCCGGTCGTGGATGACGCCTCCCCAGGCGGAGGCTCGTGTCCCACTCTCGAAGGGGCCTACGACCAGGTGCGCTCCAAGTTCCTCTTCCACCACCCCGACGGCGACACCGCGCTGATCGACCGCGCCTTCAAGGTCGGCAAGAAGATGCACGCCAGCCAGAAGCGCAAGAGCGGCGAGCCCTACTTCTTCCACCCGCTGGCCGTGGCGGACTCCCTGGCGGAATGGCGCCTGGACGCCGTCAGCCTGGCCTGCGCCATCCTCCACGACACGGTGGAGGACACCCTCATGACCCTCGAGGAGGTCCGCAAGCAGTTCGGGGAGGAGGTGGCCGACATCGTCGACGGCCTCACCAAGATGAGCAAGCTCAGCTTCACGGACCGCACGCTGCTCAACGCCGAGAACGTGCGCAAGCTCCTGGTGGCCATGGGCAAGGACGTGCGGGTGCTTCTCGTCAAGCTCGCCGACCGTCTCCACAACATGCGCACCCTGGCTTCCATGCGGGAGGAGAAGCGCCGGCGCATCGCCCGGGAGACGCTGGAGCTCTACGCGCCCCTGGCCAACCGCCTGGGCATGGGCACCGTGCGCGCCGAGCTGGAGGACCTGGCCTTCGCCAACCTGGAGCCCGAGCGCTTCGCCGAGCTGCGCAAGGTCATCGACCAGAAGCGCAGCAAGAGCGCGCCCATGGTCGAGGAGATCAAGAAGACGCTTCAGTCCGCGCTGCGGGCCCAGGGCATCCACGCCGAGATCCTCTACCGGGAAAAGCACCTCTACGGCATCTGGAAGAAGATGGGCCTGCAGGAGAAGAGCCTGGAGGACATCCACGACTGGCTCGCCTACCGCATCCTCTGCCCGGACCGGGCGTCGTGCTACACGGCCATGGGCCTCGTGCACGCCCTCTACAAGCCCATTCCGGGCCGGTTCAAGGACTACATCAGCCTTCCCAAGGACAACGGGTACCAGAGCATCCACACCAGCGTCCTGATGCCCGGCGGGGACTCCTTCGAGGTGCAGTTCCGCACCCAGGACATGGACGACCACGCCGAAGCCGGCATCGCCGCCCACTGGACTTACAAGGAAGGCCGGATCGCGAACAAGCAGGAGATAAACCAGGCCTCCTTCCTGCGGCGCATGGTGGAGCTGCACCAGGAGTCCCGGGACAGCCGGGACCTGGTGGCCAACCTCAAGGGGGAGCTCAGCTTCCAGCGCATCCAGGTGTTCACGCCCAAGGGCGACCTGCGCAGCCTGCCGGAGCATTCCACCCCCATCGACTTCGCGTATTCCATCCACACCCAGGTGGGCCACCACTGCGTGGGCGCCAAGGTCAACGGCCGCATGGTGCCCCTGCGCCACACCCTGCAGAACGGCGACCGGGTGGAGATCTTCACCCGGGCCGACCACAAGCCCAGCCGCGACTGGCTCAGCATCGTGGTCTCCGCGGGCGCCAAGGCCAAGATCCAGACCTACATCCGCGAGGAGGAGCGGGCCCACGCCATCCTCATCGGCAAGGAGCGCCTGGACCGGGAGGCCCGGACCCTGGGCATCCGGCTGGAGGCCCCCGAGGCCCACGTGGCCCTGGAGGCCCGGCTCAAGGAGCTGAAAATCCCCAGCTGGGACGCGTTCTACGCCCAGGTGGGCTTCAGCCGCATCACCTGCCGGAAGCTCCTGGATCCCCTGGTGCCCGAGGCCAGCAGGACCGCCAAGGAGGAAAAGCCCCCGGAGGTCTTCCACGATACGGTGCTGGTGGACGACAACGTGGGCATCCTCTATTCCCTGGCGGTGTGCTGCAAGCCCATCTGGGGCGACGAGATCGTCGGCTACACCACCCGGGGCCGGGGCATCTCCATCCACCGGGCCAACTGTCCCCACCTCAGCTCCTCGGCCCCAAACCCCGAGCGCCTGGTGAGCGTGGCCTGGGGCAAGGCCTCCAAGGGCCTGTTCAACACCGAGCTGGTCGTCACCACCGAGGACCGCCCCGGCATGGTGGCCTCCATCTCCAACGCCATCCAGAAGGCGGGCCACAACATGCAGCGGTTCAGCGGATCCAGTTCCGAGGAGGGTGGAGGCGTCTTCCACATCGCCCTGCGGGTGAAGGACCGCAACCACATCGTCGAGCTCATGGGCGCCATCCGCAGGCTCAAGGGCGTCTTCACCGTCGACCGCGTCAGGGGGTCCTATTTTGGAACCATCAAGTAGGTGGGTCCCGCCCCCCGGGGGCGAGCCCGTGGCCTGGGCCCGGGTGGAGGCGAGCCTGCGCATCGCCCAGCGCTGGCCGGATCCCTTCAAGCTGTCCCCCAGGGCGCCGGAGAACCCCCGGCGCGCCGCGGTGGCGGTGCTGCTCTGGGGGGACGCCCAGGGCGCCCGGGAGGTCATCCTGGTGCGCCGGGGCGCAACCGCGCCGCAGCATCCCGGGGAGCTGGCCTTTCCCGGAGGCATGGCCGAACCCGGGGACCGGGACCTCACCGCCACCGCCCGCCGCGAGCTGGAGGAAGAACTCGGGGTGAAGGACGGCCTCTGGGAGATGGGGTGCTTCCCGGACGGGGTCGCCAAGGCCCGCACCCGGTTCACCCCGCTCTTCCTGCGCTGGGAGGAGCCGGAGCCCCGGTTCACGCTCAGCTCCGAGATCCAGGACGTCCTCCGCCTGCCCCTGGAGCCCCTGATGCATGCCCCGTGGGGGATCCAGCGCCTGGAACTGCGCGGCGCGGCCCTGGACATCCCCAGGCTGGAGCTGCCCATGGCGCCGCTCTGGGGCGCCACCGCCTTCGTCCTCAAGGCGTGGCTGGACGTGCTGCGCGGGACCTGACGGGCTGATACCCTGTTGTCCTGGCCCCGAGCCTGCCTTCCCACCTCCCCCACCCACAGGACCGCCGTGAAATTCCTCAGCAGCCACGTGATCCAGTTCCTCATCATGGGCATCGGGGTCTCCGTGATCCTGGGCCTGCTCACCCCCACCTCGCGGCCCGAGCGCACCCGCCAGAGCATCCTGAAGTACGCCGGGGGACTCCTGGGCATCGGGATCATCCTCGCGTGGGTGATGTACCTCCTGCCCCAGCACCCCATCCGGTTCTGAGGCCATGGAACCGTCGCTCCTGGGTCTTCGCGCAAGCCTGGCGAACCGGGCCGGCGGCGTGTACGGCCAGGCCACCCGCGCCTTCCCTCCGTTGGGACAGGCGGGCTCCTTCATCCGCGAAGTCCTCAGAAAGTACCACCATGACGACTGCCTCTCGTACGCGGCCAGCCTCAGCTTCTTCCTGACCATCTCGCTGATCCCCCTGACGACGCTTTTCTTCAAGCTGCTGGTGCTGATGCTGGGCAGCGGCGCCTACAGCGCCACCCTGCAGCGGGCCATCGGATCCATGTACCCCTACCTGCCCCAGGGCTTCATCGCCGACAGCATCGCCCACAGCCGCAAGATCGGCGGCATCGGCTTCTCCTGGGTGGTGCTCCTGGTGGGCGCCCACTGGGGCGTGAACCAGCTGGACCGGTCCCTTTCGCACATCTTCGGCCTGCGCATCAAGGTGCACCGCCAGACCCGCAAGCACAACCTGCTGCGCCGCCTGGGCGTGGTGCTCATGGGCCTGGCGTTCCTGGTGATCCTCCTGACGGCGGGGTTCGAGTGGAGCCTCCGCCGGCAGGCGCCGTTCTCCCCGATCCTCATGTACACCTTCCTCCCCCCGTGCCTGGGCCTTCTCCTGATCACCCTCATCCTCCAGCACATTCCAAGGCGGCACGTGAAGTTCCGCCACGCGTTCCTGGGCGCGGCGGTCACCACCTCCCTGTGGTGGGCGGCCAAGGTGGGCTTCGGGTACTACCTCATGCACACCCCCACCTGGGGCATCCTCTACGGCTCCCTGGGAAGCCTCATGGCGGCGCTGGTGTTCCTCTACTACAGCTGCGCCATCTTCATGCTGGGGGCGGAAGTGACGGCGGCGTTCTACCGGCACGAGGCCGTGTCGAACTAGGAGATGCTTGTCATAATCCGAAAGGGGTCGTTTCATACCCGATCGGCTCGGTGCAGGGTGCATCCAGGTACGGCTTCACGTCAGCGCACCGACCCGTCGCGCCGCGAATGCCAAGAATAAAATCAAACGCTGGGGCGCAGAGATCTCGCAGGGGCGCTGGGTGAAAAGCCCCGTTTGTGAACGATCCCAAGCATCCCGTCAACCTTCGGGGGCCAAGCCCGGAAGGTCAGAACTGGGTCGACGTCGAGCCGGCAAAGCTTGGCTGCGCGTTGACCCGGGCGAGTTGAACCCCATCCCATTGGATGACAGTCTTTTCTTTTTCCCCAGCGCCCCAGCGAGATCTCAGCGCCCCAGCGTTTATTCCTTTCGACGGTCCTTCCGACCCGCCCCGGACGATCCGGTCAGTGCCTCATCCCTACGTCGATGCCAGCCAAGGAAACCTGCTTTCTTCCAATTCCATCCATCGAAATGCGCGTAGACGCTTGGCCTGGTTCCGAACCCAAATGCCTGATCCTGCCAAGGCCCTGCCGTCCCTGATTTCCCTTCCTAGATCTCATCGAAAAGGGACGGCTGGAGCACCTGCGTCGTGTCGGCCAGGGCCGGGCAGTCCTTGAGGGGGGCCCAGGGGCGTTCGGGGGTGAAGGGGCCGGGGGGTTCCACTTCGGGGGGGAACCAGCGGATGGCGGGGGGCGTCTGGAGGCCGCCCAGGAAGGCCAGGACGGCCCCTTCCAGGGGCACCGCGGGGACCCGCAAGCGCGCCTGGGGAGGCAGGAGGATCCCGGCCAGGGGGCGCGGGAAGGCGCTGCGGGCCTCCAGGGAGACCGGGTCCCGGGGGTCGGCGGCCAGGCCGGGGGTGAAGGTGGGGGAAGCGGGGGGCAGGGGGAGGGCGGCCCGCCAGGGCAGGCCCTCGTTCATGGCCTGCCGGCCCAGGTCGGCGGCGGCGCGGTGGTCGGTGCACACTCCGGCGTGCACGGCGCAGCGAAGGGTCTTCTCCAGATGGGCGGTGAGGGTGTTCACGGCCTGGGCGGCCCGGTCCCAGTCGGCGCCGGACAGCTGCCACTCCCGGCCGCCCAGGAAGGACACGCGCCAGCCGGTGCGCCGGCGCTGGAAGGGCAGGGCCATGGGCCAGGCGCCGGCTTCCATGCGCAGGCTGATGGCCTTTTCGGACCGCGCCTGGGCGTCCTCCAGCGTCCGGGCCAGTTCCGCCGGGTCCTGGTGCTCCACGGCGCCCAGGGGCAGGATGAGCTCGCCCCAGAGCCAGCCGGGGTTCTCCGTGTCGGCGGTGCCGCCCTTGCCGGGCATGGACCAGGCGCCGGGTTCCTGGGGAACCCAGGCGATGCGGCCCTGGCGCCAGGCCAGGCCCAGGTCGCCCCCGGGCGCCCGGGGGGCGTGGAAGGCCACCCGCGCCGGTTCCCGGACGAGGTCGGCGAAGGCCTCGTCCCGCACGTGCAGGGTGAGTCCCGGGGTGTGGGTGAGCAGCTTCCACCAGCCCAGGCGCACCTCCGGAGGCAGGTCCCGGATCCAGTCCACGGGCCCGTCCCACAGCAGCGAGAAGCCCCGGGGAAGGCGCCCGGCCAGTTCGCCCAGCACCCCCAGGGCCTCCCAGGGCGCCGCGGCCACGGACATGGCCGCGTCCAGGGCGCGCACGCCGCCCCACCCGGCGTAGGGGACGTCGTCGCCGGTGAGGAGCAGGTAGCCCCGTCCCTCCTGGCGCCTCATGCCCGCCCCGCGGGGGCGAAGCAGGGCCGGCCCTGGCCGCCGGGACACGCCCCGGGTTCCCAGGCGTCGCGCAGGAAGCCCGCGGCGGCGGAGGCCGCCTCCGGACCCCCGAGGCCCCTCAGGCGGAATCCCAGCCAGGCCGCGGCCAGGGTGCATCCGGTGCCGCGGCGGTCGCCGGGAAGGCGGGATTTGCGGCCCAGGCTCTGGACGCCCGCGTCCGTGATCCAGAAATCCTCCACCTGGTCCCCGTCGCCGTGGCCGCCCTTGAGCCACACGGCCCCGGCGCCCATTTCCAACAGGGGCCGGGCCAGGTCCGCGGGGCCGGCGTCCCGGTCAAGCCCGGCCAGGGCCGCGGCCTCGGGGAGGTTGGGCGAAACCACCCAGGGGCCGGAACGCAGCAGGAGTCCGGCCAGGGTCCGCAGGCCGGCCGCGTCGTGGAGGCCCACCCCCGCGGTGGGGGCGAGGATGGGGTCCCAGATGCGGACCGCGGGTCCCTGCGTCTCGAGCCGGGTGGCCAGGTCCCGCAGGGTGTCCGGCTCCAGGGCGCACAGTCCGAGCTTCACGCCCCAGGCGCCCCCGAGGTGGGGCACCAGGGCGTCGAAGGCCGGCAGGGGATCCCGGGGGGGGCGGATGGCCAGGCATGCCAGGCCGTTCTGCACCGTGTCGGCCGTGCTCAAGGCCATGGGGTGGACGCCCAGGGCCGCCAACGTCATGACATCCCGGAGGATGCCGGCGCCCGCGGAGGGATCCATGCCGCCCAGGCAAAGGGCCACCGGTACGGCGGGAGCCGCAGAATGCATGGACAGCCTCCTAGACCTTCCGGTGCGGGTCGATGATCTCGACGATCCGGAGGCCCAGCGAGTCCTCCAGCACGGTCACCTCGCCGCGCATGACGGGGCGGCCCTTGCACAGGACCTCCATGGGCTCGCCGGCGCTCTTCTTGAGTTCCACCAGGGAGCCCACGTCCAGGTCCAGGAGTTCGCGGATGGTCATGGTGGCCGTGCCCAGCTGGATCTCCAGCTTGAACCGGGTGTCGATGAACGGCATGAGCTCCCCGATCACCGTCTCGAAGGTGAGGACGCGGTCGGTGTCGAGCCTGTCGCTGCGCTTGGCCATGGGGATCCGGGAAGGGGCGTCCGTCAAGAAACGGACGCATCAGATGATATCGGCAACCGCTGTGCCAGATTCGCGGCCTATTGCTGGAGGGCCCAGTCCACGATCAGGACGTCCTTGATGGGGGGCTTGACCTTCTTGCCGGTCTTCTTGGCCTTGTCGAGCTCCTCCTTGGAGTGCTTGTTCGCGAACTTCGCGTTGAGCTTCTCCTTGATCTCCTGCCGGATGGATTCCCGGGTCTCCATGTCGGAGGCGGCTTCCACCGTCTTGCCGGAGATGGATTCCAGGACCATGGAGCGGATGATGCTGTTTTCCGGGGTTGGCTTGTCGCTGGCGGCCAGCCTGCCCAGTTCCTGGTTGCGGAAGAGGATGTGGATGTCGCACTTGAGGAAGGCGTTCTTGCGGCCGTCCAGGTTCACGATGAGGCGGTTGAGGGTCATGACCGCGGGGCCGCCGCCCTCTTCGTGCCCGCCGCCTTTGGCCTCCTCCTCGTCCTCTTCTTCGTTGGCGGCACCCGTGGCCTCGCCGTCCTTGGCTTCGGCGCTCTCGTGCTGCGCGGCGTCCCCGGGCAGGGGCGCGGCGACCTTCTTGGCGGCGAAGGTCTTCCAGGCGAAGAACCCGCCCCCGCCCAGGAGCAGGAGGACCACCAGTCCGATGCCGCCGAAAATGATCATCTTCTTCATGAGTGCTCCCGATCCCAGGTCCTGAACGTTTTCAAATGGACAAGCCATCTTATCGGAAGGGGGGCCTCTTTCCCCGAATCTTGGGAGCGTGCCTGCAATTCCAGGGATTCCAGGGTTCCTTGCCAGCGCCCCCGGCATTTCCAGGATCCGATTTCCATGAAAGGACCCGGTGGGGGACGTTTGACCCGTTTGGGCGAAAGGGGACGTTAGCGGTCCCATTTTTACCCGAACTTGCCCACCGGCCAAAAAAGAAGCGGCCCGGAAACCGGGCCGCTTGGGGGGATCGGTGAAGCCTACTTCTTCTTCTTGCCGCCCTTGCCGTTGACGTCGTCAGCGAGCTTCTTGCCGGGCTTGAACTTGGCGACCTTCTTGGCGGCGATCTTGATCTTCGCGCCGTCGCGGGGGTTGCGGCCCGTGCGGGGTCCGCGGGTGGCGACGGAGAAGGTGCCGAAGCCGACGAGGGTGACCTTGTCGCCGGCGCGCAGGGCGGCGGAGACGCTGGCGATGATGGTATCCAGGGCGGCAGCGGCCTTGGACTTGTTGATGTCAGCCTTCTCAGCGACGGCGCTGATCAGTTCGGCCTTGTTCATGAGGAAACCTCCAAAATGGGGATTTGTATCCCCGGTGGAAAGGAAACGGCGGTGGGGGGATTTGGAAAGACCCGCCGGTGCTCAGTTCTGAAGGGAGTAATGCCCTGAAACCCTTGTGGATTCTAGTCTTCAACTAAACTACCAGCAGGTTAGGCCTGCGATCTAAAGGTGTCAAGGCTTTCCGGGATTTTTTTTTTGCAGAATGGCGGCAGTGGGACGTCTAGGTACCGGGCCATGCCTTCGACCCGCCCCTGTCAACGGTCATAACCCAAGCAGGAATTGAATATGCTGATTCCACGGGCCTCCGGCGGGGCCCGGCGCACCGGGGGCCGCCCCGGTGGGGAATCCGCGCCGGGAGGGATAGAATGTCCCCATGACCTACCCCTATTTCCTCCGCTGTGCCTACGTGGGCACGGGCTTTTCCGGCTTCCAGATCCAGTCGGTGCTGCGCAGCGTGCAGGGGGACCTGTGGAAGGCGCTGCACACCTTCGACCCCGCGGCCCCCATGCCCCAGGGCACGGGGCGCACGGACGCGGGCGTCCACGCCCGCGCCCAGGGCGTGCTGGTGCAGCTCTCGAAGCCCTGGGACCCCTACCGGCTCCTGGCCGCCTTCAACGCAAACCTGGCCCCGGACGTGCGGGTGATGGCGGTCCTCCCCGCCCCCGAAGGCTTCTTCCCCCGGGCGCACGCCGTGGCCAAGCGCTACGTGTACCGCCTGCAGGAAGGCCCCGCGGCCGACCCGTTCCAGCACCTGCGGCGCTGGCACGTGCACGGTGCCCGGCCCCTGGACCGGGACGCCATGGCCGAGGCCTGCGGGCACCTGGAGGGCGTCCACGACTTCTCCAGCTTCCGGCACCAGGAGTGCGCGGCCCTTTCGCCGGTGAAGGAGATCTACGCCATCCGCCTGGAAGGGCGGGGACCGGCCCTGGACCTGGTCTTCGAGGGGAACCGGTTCCTCATGCACATGGTCCGCATCCTTTCGGGGACCCTCGTGGAGGTGGGCAAGGGCCGCTACCGCGCGGGGGACGTGCCCGCCATGCTGGAGGCCCGCGACCGCGCAAGGGCCGGCATCACCGCCCCCCCCCACGGCCTCTGGCTGGAGGAGGTGTGGTACCAGAAGCGCTGGGGCATCCTGGAACCCTCCCCCTGGCCTGAGGAACCGCCGCGGGACTAGGAGGCTGTCCACGTATTACTCGCGGGGCCGAGGAATACGTGGACAGCCTCCAGGCGCGCTATCCTCTAAGGATGCGCATCGCCCTTCTCCAGCTCAACTCCCGCCTGGGCGACCCCGAGGCCAACGGCCGCGCCCTGGAGGACGCCTACCGGGAGGCCCTGGATCTGGGGGCCGACCTGGTCCTTTCCGCCGAAATGGCGGTGGGGGGCTACCTGGCCGAGGACCGCCTGTGGGAGGCCGGCCTGCGCCGGGCCGTGACCCGGGAATCCGAGCGCCTGGCCCGGCTCGCCGGAGCCGTCCCCCTGGTTTTCGGCACCTGCAGCCCCTCCCCCTCGGGCCGGCTCTGGAACGAATTGTGGTGGTGCCAGGACGGCGGGGTGCGCGCCGTGGCCCGCAAGCGGATCCTGCCCGCCTACGACGTGTTCGACGAGAGCCGCTACTTCGACGCCGACCACGGGCGCCAGGCCCTGGTGGACCACCGGGGCGAGCGCGTCGGCCTTTCGGTGTGCGAGGACCTGTGGGCCAACGCCGAGCTGGCCCCGGGCCCCATCCGCTACCCCTTCGACCCCATCGCGGACCTGGCGGAGCAGGGGGCCACCCTCATCCTGAACGCGTCCGCCAGCCCCGGGCACCTGGGCAGCTTCCTGCCCCCCGGCCGCACCGCCCCGTGGGCCGCGCCCTCCAAGCTCGCCCTGCGCAAGCGCCTTCTCCAGGGCCACGCGTCCCGCCACGGGCTGCCCATCGCCTACGCGAGCCGGGTGGGGTCGGAAAGCTGGCTCACCTTCGACGGCGGGTCGGGGCTGGTGCTCCCCGACGGCACCTGGCAGCGGGACGAGTTCTTCAAGGAAGGGGTGGTCATGACCGACACCTCCGTGCCCGGCGCCCCCTGGCCGGAGGAGCCCCGCGAGGAGGACTGGCTGCGCCGGGCGCTGGCCACCGGCTTGCGGGAGAACATGGCCAAGCAGGGCCTGGAGGCCGCCGTGGTGGGGCTTTCCGGCGGCATCGACAGCTCGGTGGTGGCCGCCATGGCCGCCGAGACCCTGGGCCCAGAACGGGTGCTGGGCATCGCGCTGCCCACCGCCTACACCAGCCAGGAGAGCCTCTCCCTGGCCCGGGAGCAGGCGCGGGTGCTGGGCATCCCCTTCCTGCAACTGGACGCGGGCCTGCCCTTCACCGGCGCCGTGGGCGCCCTGGCCGCCGCCTTCCCGGACCGCCGTTTCGGCCTGACCGACGAGAACTTCCAGAGCCGGTGCCGGGGCATGCTCCTCATGGCCGCCACCTCCGAGCCCGCCGTCCACCGCCTCCTGGGCACCCCCCGCGTGGCCGTGCTGAACACCGGGAACAAGAGCGAGGCCGCCACCGGGTACTTCACGCTCTACGGCGACGGGATCGGCGCCTTCGGCATCCTGGGGGACTGCCTGAAGGCGCGGGTCTTCGCGCTGGCCCGGGAACTGGGCGAGGCGATCCCCGCCGGCATCCTGAACCGCCGGCCCACCGCCGAGCTCCGGCCGGACCAGACCGACGAAACCAGCCTGATGCCCTACGCGCAGCTGGACGCGATCCTGGGGATCCTCCTGGAGGCCCGGCGGGAGGAGGAGCTCGTCTCCGCCGACTTGGCCTTCGCCCTGGAAGGCCCGGCCCTGGACCAGGCCCGCGCCGCCCTGCCGCGCGTCTTCGCGCTGCTGCGCAACTCGGAGTTCAAGCGCCGCCAGCTGCCGTTCAGCCTGAAGGTGAGTCCCTGGGCGTTCGGGCGGGGGAGGCGGATTCCTTTGACGGCAAAGTAGGGGGGGGGATTAGTGGAACTGGCTCTGAGGGAATTGATAGTTCGGTAGCGTGGGCTAAAAGACAATTACGCTGAGGGCGCCGAGGCGCAGAGTTACGCCGAGGTGGCTTCGCAACCCGATGCGCCGACCCATTCCGCCCAGGCCCTGACCGCTATCGCGGTCCGCGCCGTGACCGGCGCGCGGCAGGGTGCGCTGGTCCTTCCGCATGCAAGCCTGTGGATGACCAGCGCACCCTGCCTTGGGCGGGCCTGGGCCTGGCGTTTTGGGGTGCGATGAATTGTGTGACCGTCCGGATCATGACCCATACAGGATCAGGTGCAGGATCAGGGCATGGGACAGGACCCAGGCAGCACCCGCTTAACCTCGGTTCCAGGAAATGCTTTTCTCCCCGATCGACCAGCCCAGGCCCGTCCAAGGCGGGGTGCGCTGGTCCTTCCACATGCTTGCATGCGGAAGGACCGGTGCGCCCCGCCGCGCGCCGGCAACGGCGCGGACCGCGTCAGCGGTCAGGGCCTGGGCGGCAAGGGTCGGCGCAACGGGTTGCGAAGCCTCCTCGGCGTAACTCTGCGCCTCGGCGTCCTCAGCGTAATTGTTTTTTACCCGAAGCATCCGAGCCCAAAAAAGTCATCGGAGCCAATTCAACAATTTAACCCTGATCTCCTCTAACTCCGGAAATCCGTCCCAACGATGTAATTCTCCAGCCCCTTGATGGTGATCTCCCGGTCCGCCACCACCTCCGCCACCACGTCGCGGATGGAGACCACGCCCACCACCATCTTGCCGTCCATCACCGGCACGTGCCGGATGCCCTTCTCGCTCATGAGCCCCATGACCTCGTCCACGGACGTCCTCAGGTTGACGTGGTAGACGGAGGTGGTCATGACCTCCATCACCTTGAGGTCCAGGGCGGCCGCGCCTTTGCGGGCCATGAGCTTGACGACGTCCCGCTCGGAGAAGACGCCCTCCATGCGCTCGCCGTCCATCACCAGCAGGAAGCCCACCTTCTTCTGCTCCAGGAGGCGCACGGCGTCGGCGACCTTGGCTTCGGCGGAGATGAAGAAGAAGGAATAGCCCTTCGCGTCCAGGATGCGCTTCATGTCGGTCATGCCAGGTTCTCCTCAGGATTGGATCAAGGGTAGACGATTCCCGCCGGGCGTCAATGCGTGGGTAGGTGTTTTGGAACCTGTATTTGAAGAGCAGGGTATCAGGAAAGGGCCTCGCGCCTGAGCCGGCGGATCAGGGCGTTGGTGGAGCTGTCGTGGGCCAGGGCGGGCTCCCCGGGGGCCTCCAGCTCCGGCAGGATGCGCCTGGAAAGCTCCTTGCCCAGTTCGACGCCCCACTGGTCGAAGGGGTTCAGGTCCCACACGGCGCCCTGGGTGAAGACCACGTGCTCGTAGAGGGCCACGAGGCTGCCCAGGACCGCCGGGGTGAGGCGCCGGGCCAGAAGGACGTTGGAGGGGCGGTTGCCTTCGAAGGTTCGGTGGGGCACGAGCCATGCGGGGGTGCCTTCGGCGGCCACGGCCTCGGGGGTCTTGCCGAAGGCCAGGGCCTCGGTCTGGGCCAGAACGTTGCTGAGCAGCATGGCGTGGTGGCCGCCCAGGGGATTGAGCGGCGTGGCGAAGGCGATGAAGTCGCAGGGGATCAGGTGGGTGCCCTGGTGGATGAGCTGGTAGAAGGAATGCTGGCCGTTGGTGCCGGGCTCGCCCCAGTACACGGGGCTGGTGGGGTAGTCCACCCGCGCGCCGTCCCGGGTGACGGACTTGCCGTTGCTCTCCATGACCAGCTGCTGCAGGTAGGCCGGGAAGCGCCGGAGATAGTGGTCGTAGGGGAGCACCGCCACGGTGGGAGCCCCGAAGAAGTCGGCGTACCAGACGCCCAGCATGCCCAGGATGACCGGCAGGTTCCGCTCGAAGGGGGCGGTGCGGAAGTGCTCGTCCATGGCGCGGAAGCCGTCCAGGAACTCCCGGAACCGGTCGGGGCCGATGGCGATCATGGTGGAAAGCCCGATGGCGGAATCCAGGGAGTAGCGGCCCCCGACCCAGTCCCAGAAGCCGAACATGTTGGCGGTGTCGATGCCGAAGGCCGCGACCTTGGCGGCGTCCGTGGACACGGCGACGAAGTGGCTGGCGATGGCCGCCTCGTCCTTCAGGGTCTCCAGGCACCAGGCCCGGGCGCTGGCGGCGTTGGCCATGGTCTCCTGGGTGGTGAAGGTCTTGCTGGAGACCACGAAGAGGGTGGTGCGGGGGTCCAGGTCCCGCAGGGCCTCGGTGAGGTCGGTGGCGTCCACGTTGGACACGAAGCGGAACTGGAGGTCGCGTTTGGAATAGGCGCGAAGGGCCTCGCAGGCCATGGCCGGGCCCAGGTCGGAACCGCCGATTCCGATGTTCACCACCGTCCGGATGGCCTCGCCCGTGAAGCCCTTCCGGGAGCCGGACCGGATGCCCTCGGCGAAGGCCGCCATGCGGTCCAGCACCGCGTGGACGTCCGGGACCACGTTGCGACCGTCCACCTCGATCACGGCGCCCCGGGGGGCCCGCAGGGCCACGTGGAGCACGGCGCGGCCCTCCGTGAGGTTGATGCGCTCGCCCCGGAACATGGCCTCGATGCGCCCGCCCAGGCCCCGCTCCCGGGCCAGGGCCATGAGCAGGGCCAGGGTCCCGGCGGTGGCGCGGTTCTTGGAATAGTCGAGGTACAGGCCCGCGGCCTCGCAGGCCATGGCCTCGCCGCGGCCGGGGTCCTTCGCGAAGAGCTCCCTGAGGTGGACCCCCTGGATTTCCTGGTGGTGGAGGCTGAGCGCCTTCCAGGCCTGGGATTCGGTAACGTGGGTCATGGGAGCCTCGACATCTCCTTCCAGAATAGCGGAGCCCCGCCCCGTCTGGGATAATGGGCCTCTGGAGGTCCAGGAATGGCGAATCCGTGGTTCACGCCGGCCTTCTTCCGGTTCCTGACGGAACTGCGGGAGAACAATTCGCGGGAATGGTTCCAGGACAACCGTTCCCGGTACGAGGAGGACGTGCGCGACCCCCTCCTCGCCTTCATCCTGGCCTTCGGCGAACCCCTCTCCGGCATAAGCCGCCACTTCCTCGCCGACCCCAGGCCCAGCGGCGGCTCCATGTTCCGCATCTTCCGGGACACGCGCTTCTCCCGCGACAAGTCCCCCTACAAGACCAACGTCGGGGCCCAGTTCCGCCACGGCGCCTGCCCCAGGGACGTGCACTCGCCGGGGTTCTATCTGCACCTGGAGCCCGGCGGGTGCTTCGCAAGCGCAGGCCTGTGGCGCCCCGACGCGGCCGCCCTGAAGGCGGTGCGGGACCGCATCGTCAGCCACCCGCGGGAATGGAAGGCCATCGGCGGAGCCGGCCTGGAGGTCCTGGGGGAGTCCCTGGTGCGCGTGCCCCAGGGGTTCGACGCGGCCCATCCCCTGGCGGAGGACCTGAAGCTCAAGGACTTCTACACGCACCAGCCCCTGACCCAGAAGCAGATCTGTGCCGGCGACTTCATGGAGGCCTACACGGAGATCTGCCGCCGGAACGCGCCCCTGCAGAAGTTCCTGGCCAAGGCCCTGGGGCTTCCCTGGTGAAAAGGGGCGGCGGCCGGTAGAACCGCCCGGCACCCTCCCGGCATCGTATGCGGGGAGGTGCCCCATGCCGGTTGAAACCCTTGAGCAGCTCGACGAGCTGGTCGCCCGCGTCCTGGACGCCCAGCGCCGGTTCGCGTCCTTCACCCAGGACCAAGTGGACGTGATCTTCCGCCAGGCCGCGCTGGCGGCCGCGGACGCGCGCATCCCCCTGGCCCGCATGGCGGTGGAGGAGACGGGCATGGGCGTGCTGGAGGACAAGGTCATCAAGAACCACTTCGCCGCCGAATACATCTACAACGCCTACAAGGACGAACGCACCTGCGGGGTGATCGCCGAGGAGCCGCTCTACGGCACCTGCACCCTGGCCGAACCCGTGGGCCTCATCTGCGGCATCGTGCCCACCACCAACCCCACCTCCACGGCCATCTTCAAGGCGCTCATCAGCCTGAAGACCCGCAACGCCATCATCTTCAGCCCCCACCCCCGGGCCCGGCGGTGCACCTGCGCTGCCGCGCGGCTGGTGCTGGAGGCGGCGGTGGCCGCCGGGGCGCCGCCCGACGTCATCGGATGGATCGACCAGCCAAGCGTTGAGCTCACCGACCACCTCATGCGCCACCCGGACGTCAACCTGGTCCTGGCCACGGGCGGGCCGGGCATGGTCCGGGCGGCCTACGCCTCGGGCAAGCCGGCCATCGGCGTGGGCGCGGGCAACACCCCCGTGGTGGTCGACGAGTTCGCCGACCTCAAGCGCGCGGTGGCCTCCATCCTGCTCTCCAAGACCTTCGACAACGGCGTCGTCTGCGCCTCGGAGCAGGCCGTCATCGCCGTGGACGCGGTCTACGACGCCCTTCGCGAGCGATTCCGGAGCCACGGTGGCTGCATCCTGGACTCCGCCCAGTGCGAGGCCGTCAGGCGCGTGCTGCTGGTGGACGGGGCGCTGAACGGGGCCGTGGTGGGCCAGTCCGCCCCGGCCATCGCGGCCTTGGCGGGAATCCAGGTGCCCCCCGGCACCCGGGTGCTCATCGGCGAGGTGGCGTCCACGGGCGCCGAGGAAGCCTTCGCCCACGAGAAGCTCTCGCCCACGCTGGGCCTATACCGGGCCGCGGACTTCGAGGGGGCGGTGGCCACGGCCGAGGCCCTCGTGGCCCTGGGGGGCATCGGGCACACGTCGGTGCTCCACACGGACCAGGACCTGCGGGCCGACCGGGTCGCGGCCTTCGGCGCGCGTATGAAGACCGCGCGGATCCTGGTGAACAGCCCGGCCTCCCAGGGGGGCATCGGCGACCTCTACAACTTCAACCTGGCGCCGTCCCTCACCCTGGGCTGCGGGTCCTGGGGGGGCAACTCCATCTCCGAGAACGTGGGCCCCCGGCACCTCCTCAACCACAAGACCGTCGCCCGGAGGGCCGAGAACATGCAGTGGTTCAAGCTCCCGCGGAGCATCTACTTCCGGCGGGGATGCCTGCCGTTCGCCCTGGAGGAGCTGCGCGGGCGCCGGCGCGCGGCCATCGTCACGGACCGCTGGCTCTTCGACCACGGGCGGGTGGACGCCACCGTGCGCATCCTCAGGGACCTGGGCCTGGAGGTGGAGGTCTTCCACGAGGTGGAGGCCGACCCCACCCTGGAGGTGGTCCGCCGGGGCGTCGCCATGCTCGCGGCCTTCAAGCCCGACGTCCTGGTGGCCCTGGGCGGGGGCTCGCCCATGGACGCCGCCAAGATCATGGGCGTGTTGTACGAGCACCCCGAGGTGCGGTTCGAGGACTTGGCGCTGCGCTTCATGGACATCCGCAAGCGCATCTGTCCCTTCCCCCGCATGGGGGCGACCTGCGCCCTGGTGGCGATCCCCACGACCTCCGGAACCGGGTCGGAGGTGACCCCCTTCGCCGTGGTGACCGACGGGGCCACGGGCAGGAAGTACCCCCTGGCCGACTACGAGCTGACGCCCACCCTGGCCATCGTGGACCCCGACCTGGTCATGGATCTGCCGGGCCCCCTCACCGCCTTTGGCGGCATCGACGCCGTAACCCACGCGCTGGAGGCCTACGTGTCGGTCATGGCCAACGCCTATTCCGATCCCCAGGCGCTCCAGGCCCTGCGCCTGCTCAAGGACCACCTGCCCGCGGCCCATTCCCAGGGCGTGGGCAATCCCCACGCCCGGGAGCAGGTGCACCACGCCTCCACCCTCGCCGGCATGGCCTTCGCCAACGCCTTCCTGGGGGTGTGCCACGCCCTGGCGCATCCCCTCGGGTCGGCGTTCCACCTGGCCCACGGCCTCTGCAATGGGCTGCTCATCACCAACGTCATCCGCTACAACGCCACCGATACGCCGACCAAGCAGACGGCTTTCAGCCCCTACGACCGCCCCCAGGCCCGCCACCGCTACGGGGAGATCGCCCAGCACCTGGGCCTTTCCGGCCGCAATACGGCGGAGCGCATTGAAAGCCTGCTGACGTGGCTGGATGGGCTCAAGCGGACCCTGGGCATCCCCGGCTCCATCCGGGAGGCCGGCGTGGGGGAGGCCGAATTCATGGAGCGCCTGGACGCCATGGCCGAAGCGGCCTTCGACGACCAGTGCGCCGGCAGCAACCCCCGCTACCCCCTCCTGGCCGAACTGAGGCAGCTGCTGGTTGATTCCTATTACGGGCGGGCCTACGAGGAGGCGGCGGGTTGAACCCCCGGGGGGGCGGGCTGCTGGTACCCTGGAGCCCATGGGTCTTGAATTGCTCGCCCCCGCCCGGAACGCGGACCAGGGAATCCTCGCGCTGAAGTGCGGGGCCGATGCCGTGTACATGGGGGCCTCCCGGTTCGGCGCGCGCCAGGCGGCGGGCTGTGACCTGGCCGATTTCGAGCGCCTGACGCGGGAAGCCCGCCTCTGGGGCGCCAAGGTCTACGCAACCCTCAACACCCTGGTCTTCGACGCGGAACTGGAGGACGCCCGGCGCCTGGCCTGGGACCTGCACGGCGCCGGAGTGGACGCCCTGATCATCCAGGACATGGTGTACCTGGAGCTGGACATGCCCCCGCTGCCCCTGCACGCCAGCACCCAGGCCGTGTGCGACAGCCCGGAGAAGGTGGCCTTCCTGGCCGGCCAGGGCCTCGCCCGGGCCATCCTGGCCCGGGAGCTGAGCCTGGAGGAGATCCGCGCCATCCGCGACGCCTCGGCCATCGAACTGGAGGGCTTCGTGTTCGGCGCCCTTTGCGTGGGCGAAAGCGGCCAGTGCTACCTCAGCGGCGCCATCTGCGACCGCAGCGGCAACCGGGGAGAGTGCGCCCAGCCGTGCCGCGCCCCCTGGAACCTGGTGGACCCCCGGGGCCGCGTGCTCTTGCGCGATTCCCACCTCCTGAGCATCAAGGACCTGGACCTGTCCGACCACCTGGAGGAACTGGCCGAGGCCGGGCTTTCCAGCTTCAAGATCGAAGGGCGCCTCAAGGACGCCGACTACGTGAAGAACGTGGTGAGCCATATCCGGCGCCGCCTGGACGCGGTCCTGGACCGGCGGCCGGAGTGGGCGCGGGCCTCCCTGGGCCGGGCGGCGCACGCCTTCGCCCCGGACCCCGCCAAGACGTTCCAGCGGGGCCATTCCACCTACCGCCTGATGGGCGAGCGCCAGCCCATGGGCAACCCGGAGACGGGCAAGCACCTGGGGGAATTCATCGGCACCGTGCGCTCGCTCCAGGCGGATCGCCTGGTGCTGGACCGCGCGGCCGACCTGCACCCCGGGGACGGCCTGGCCTTCGTGGACGGCCCCGAAGCCGCCGGCACCGTGGTGAACGCCGTGGAGGGCAGCCAGGTCTTCGTGCAGGACCCCTCCCGCATCCGCCCGGGGACCCGGCTCCACCGCAACCTGGACCTCCACTGGCTCAAGGCCCTGCGGAGCGCCAAGGTGGAGCGCCGGATCCCCGTGACCGCGCGCCTGGACTTCACCGAGGACGCCGTGACGCTGCGCCTGGAGGACGAGGCGGGCTTCCAGGCCCAGGCCCGCGCCGAAGGCGCCTTCGGCCCCGCCCGGGACCCCCAGGCCGCCGCCAAGGCCATGCGCGATGCCCTGGACCGCATGGGGGACTCCCCCTTCGCCCTGGCCGGGCTGGAGGCCGAACCGCGCTTCGTGCCCGTGAGCCGCCTCAACGCCCTGCGCCGGGAGGCCACCGCGGCCCTGGAGGCCCTGCGCCGGGCGCCCAGGCCCCGGCCCGCCCCCGGGGCGGCGGCCCCCGCCGCGCCGCTGCCCGCCACGGTCCTGGACTTCACCTGGAACGTCGCCAACCGGGCCGCCCGGGCCTTCTACGAGCGGGCCGGCGCCCGGGTCCAGGAACCCGCCGCCGAACTGCAGTCCGACCTGCGCGGTCGGGTGGTGATGACCACCCGCCACTGCCTGCGCTACGAACTCGGCTGGTGTGCCATCCACCCCAACGCCGAACCCTGGAGGCAGCTGGCCGAACCCGATGGCCCGCTCTTCCTGGAGAACGGCACCACCCGCCTGGAGTGCCATTTCGACTGCGCCCGGTGCCGGATGGAGCTGATCCTGCGCGACCACGCATGAACCGGGCCTGCGACGTGGTGGTGATCGGGGCGGGGCCCGCGGGGCTCCTCGCGGCCGGAAGGGCCGCCATGCTGGGCGCGAAGGTGCTCCTTCTGGAAAAGATGGAAAAGCCCGCCCGCAAGCTGCGCATCACCGGCAAGGGCCGCTGCAACCTCACGAACATGCGGCCCCTGGAGGAGCAGCTCAAGGAGATCCATCCCGAGCCCCGCTTCCTACGCCAGGCCTTCGGGGCCTTCTCCAACCTGGACCTCATCGCCCTGCTGGAGGCCGGCGGGGTGCCCACCAAGACCGAGCGCGGCCAGCGCGTCTTCCCCGCCAGCGACCGCGCCTGGGACGTGGCCGAGGCCCTGGTGGCCTGGGCGAAGGGGCAGGGGGTGGAGATCGTCGGCCGCGCCCGGGTGGAACGGCTGCGCGTCGAGGACGGGGCCTTCGCGGGCCTGGAGTACCTCCACGGCGGCGCCACGCACCGGGTGGATGCCCGCTGCGGCATCGTGGCCACCGGCGGGCTCAGCTACCCCGCCACGGGGTCCACCGGCGATGGGCTCGCCTTCGCCGAGGCCGCGGGCCATGCCATCGCGCCCACCCGGCCCTCCCTGGTGGGGGTGCGCACCGAGCCCGTGTGCGCCGCCGCGGGCCTGCGCCTGCGCAACGTGAACCTGACCCTCTGGGTGGATGGCCGGAAGAAGGCCAGCGAATTCGGCGAAGCCGAGTTCACGGACGAGGGCCTCGATGGACCCATTGTCCTGCGCCTGAGCCGGCAGATCGTGGACCATCTGGCCGCCGGGCGCAGGGTGGAGGTGGTCCTCGACCTGAAGCCCTCCCTGGACGTCCCCACCCTGGAGGCGCGGCTGGACCGGGAGTTCACGCCGGCCACGCCCCTGCGCGAGGTCCTGCGCTCCCTCCTGCCCGCCCAGCTGGTGGAGCCCTTCGCGGCCCGGCTGGGCCCGTCCCCCCGCCGCGGGCAGCTCATCGCCCTGCTCAAGGAACTGCGCTTCCGGGTCACGGGCCACGGATCCTGGGACTCGGCCATCGTCACCGCCGGCGGCGTCGCCCTCAAGGGCGTGGATCCCCGCACCCTGGGCTCGCGGGTGGTGGCGAACCTGTTCTTCGCGGGGGAGGTCCTGGACCTGGACGCCAACACCGGCGGCTACAACCTCCAGATCGCCTTCTCCACCGGCTGGCTCGCCGGGGAGTCGGCCGCGAAGCGGGCCGTCCCCCCGACTCCCTAGTGTAGGCCGATTGGATTTGCGGAATCAGTTCGCCCAATTGGAATGTTGAGGAACCTTCGGGTAAAGAACACTTACGCCGAGCACGCCGAGGCGCAGAGTTACGCCGAGCCGGCTTCGCGCTTAAGTGCGCCGACCCATGCCGCCCAGGCCCTGCCCGCTTTCGCGGGCCGCGCCGTGACCGGCGCGCGGCAGGGGGCGCTGGCCCTTCCGCATGCGAGCCTGTGGCGGGCCCGCGCCCCCTGCCTTGGACGGGCCTGGGCTCAGGAAACGGTTCAGATGTCAGGTCAGGGAACCTTCCCGGAGGTCGAGGAACACATCCAGGATGGAGGCCCGGCTTGCCACGACAGATTCCGGCATCCGAGGCGTCGAGCCCAGGCCCGTCCAAGGCAGGGGGCGCTGGTCACCCACAGGCTTGCATGTGGCAGGACCAGCGCCCCCTGCCTTGCGCCGCGTGAGCGGCGCAGCCCGCGACTGCGGGCAGGGCATGGGCGGAATGGGTCGGTACGTCGGGTTGCGAAGCCGCCTCGGCGTAACTCAGCGCCTCAGCGTGCTCGGCGTACGGGTTCTTTACCCGAAGACTCCGAATCTTCAAATTTGGCAGAGAAGGTTCCGGTATTTCGATCGGGTTACCCTGGCCCTAGTTGTCGCTGGCCTTCCGGAAGACCGAGAACTTCAGCTTGACCCGGCGGCCGGTGTTGTAGGCGCCGGAGGGGTCGTACTCCTCGTACTCCACCACCTTCACCTTGGCCAGGCGCTGCTCGCTGGTCTTGATGAGGTAGACGTCCCCCAGGTTGGAGCTGTTCACCTGGTAGGCGGAGACCACGTCCAGGTTGGCGGCGTAGAGTTGGGCCTCCTGGCTGGTGAGGCTGTCGTAGTCCACGGAGGACGGCAGCTTGTAGCTGGTCACGCCGGTGCGGGGACGAAGCTCGGCCACGCCCCGGAAGGCGTTGTAGACCAGCCACAGCTCCATGGTCGTGTCCTGGCACATGGGATAGTTGTCGGCCGACACGGAGCCTTCCTCCCAGCCCCAGGCGTAGATGCTGCTGTCGTCCAGGTCCACCGCCCAGCTGGACCAGTCGTCGGTCCAGTACCAGCCGTAGTAGGCGTAGAGGTGCGTCTGGCCCACGTGGAAGGGCGAGACCTCCTGGAACCGGGCGCCTCCAAGGGTGGAATAGAGCCCGTCCTTGGTGAAGGCCACCAGCTCCGAGGACGTGAGCAGGTTCGCGGCCGGGGCGGGAAGCTGGGCCCGCCAGCGGTTGGGGCGGCGGTAGGCGTCGGGCACGGGGTCCAGGGGGACGGCGACGTACGACCCCGAGAAGGGGTAGTAGAGCTCCACCCGCGACAGGACGGTGCGGGGATCGGGCACCACCTCGGCTTCCAGGAAGGAGGTGGAGGTGCCCTCGCTGTCGGTGACCTTCTCCACGGTGGCCCACTTGATGTCGGGCGCGGTGGGCACCGGGACCACGTAGATGCCCGAGAGGGTCTGCTCGGCGACCATGCCCTTGACGTTGGTGACGCGGATCTTCTCCTTGCCGGTGAAGCGGTACCCGTCCGGGTAGCTGGCGAGGTCGGCCAGGGGGTAGTACACGTAGAAGTCCGAGCCTGGCAGGTCCTGCGCCATGGCCCGGGCGTTGCCGGCGCCGTCGATGAACTCCACCTTGGCCACGCCGTTGTAGTCGCTCACCACCCCGCTCACGCTGCCCAGGGAGCTGTCGTAGAAGGCGTAGTAGATGTCGGGCAGGAGGGGGTACTGGGGATCCGGGTTCACCCGGGGCGCCCGGGCGAAAATTACCGAACTGGGGTTGAGGCGCAGGTCGAAGATGTTGGTGCCCGCGGGCAGGGGCGCGCCTTTGGCCAGGCCGTTGGCGGAATAGGTGCCGCCGTCCACGCACACCGTCCAGTTGGCCAGGTCCATCTGCTGGGACAGCCCCGCCAGGTCCCGGTAGTTCACCCCGATGCCCTGGGTGGTGAAGCCCCCGATCGCCCACAGGAAGGCGTCGCCCAGGGTCACCCGGGGCGAGGTGGGGGAGTTCCCCGCATAGACGAGGCTGTGGGTGAAGTTCCCGTCGCCGGTGTCGAAGTACAGGTCGGCGCACACGGCCCGGCAGCGGGCGGCATACTCGTTCCAGTCGCCCATGGACACGTAGGCGCCCGTGGCGGCGTCCTTGCGCATGACGTCGGCGCTCATCTGGGTGAGGGTGAGGGTCACGGGCGCGCCGCTCTCCAGGGCCCGCAGCTCGTCGATGGTGAGGGTGATCTTTCCGCCGTTCTGGTTGGTGTCCACCACCCAGTAGACGCCGGGGGTGGAAGGATAGGTGGCGCCGGGCTCCAGGAGGTTGACCTGGGTCTCTCCGGGCTGGAAGGTGGCCACGTTGTGGCCGCCGATGCGCAGGGTCATGGTGGGCACGACGTTGCTCGCGCAGGCGGTGCCGGTATTGTACACCTTCAGGAAGAGCTTGATGGCGGCGGCTTCCGAGGGCTTGGTGGTCCGGGCCTTGCTCCACTCCTCGGCGTTGGCCACCGACCCGCCCTTGGAATTGGACGTGCTGGTCTCGTGGGTGTTGGAGATGCTGCCCGAATAGTTCGCGTGGAAGGTGACGCTGGCCTCCCAGCCGGGGAAGGAGTACCCGGCCGTGGCCTCGTACCCCACCTCCCAGCCGTGCTCGGTGGTGCGGGAATCCCGGGCTTCCGTCTGGCATTCCCAGGTGGTCTCCTTGGTCACGGACTTGGACTCGGTGAAGGTGATCTCGTCCAGGGTGGTCACCCGGTAGCCGTCCATGCGCACCACGATCTCCGGCAGGGCCGGTACCATGGGCAGGCCCCCGGGGCTCTTCACGGACACGTCCATGTTGAGGCCCGAGATCTCGGTGCTGTCGTCGAAGGGATCCTGGTCCGTGGACCGCTGGTTGGGGTCGGTCTTGAAGTAGGGCACCGAGTGGTCCACGCCGTCCCAGAGCTTGGGCTTGCCGGTGAGGGCCTCGTACGTGTAGCCGTAGAACTCCAGGTAGTCCGGGATGCCGTCGCCGTCGCTGTCCACCAGGTCGCCGTCGTTGGCGCCGTCCCCGTCGTCGTCCTGGTCCAGGGCCGCGATGACGCCGTTGCGGTTCTTGTCCTCCAGCGGGTCCTCGGCCTTCCAGGCCTTGTTCCCGAAGACCTCCACGTTGTCGGGGATGCCGTCCCCATCGGTGTCGACCTTGGTTGGGTCGGTGTGCAGGAGCCCCGTCTCGATGTCGTCGGGAATGGTGTCCCCGTCCGTGTCGACGTGGCCCGCCTTCAGCGACGCGAGGGTCTTCTCGTACACCTCGGCGATGGTGAGCGCCCCCGAGGTGGACGCGGCGGGGGTGGAACGCGACCCGCCGCCGCTGCAGCCCAGGGCGGCCATCAGGAGGACCAGGAGGGGAAGGCAGGCCGGACCGGGGTGTCGCATGGGGGCTCCGTGGGGAAACCAACAGGCTGGATTGGGTTTGCAGAAATCTTGACGGATGCCTGTCAACAACATGCAAACGAGCGGATAATGCCCTGCAACCCATCTCCGGCATGAACGAACCCGCCCCCATCCTGCTCATCGAGGACGATCCGGCCCAGCGTCTGCTGCTGGCGGCTTACCTGCGCCAGGCCGGGCTCGCCGTGGAGGAAGCCGGGACCCTCGCCCAGGGGCGCGCCCAGGCAGCGCAGGGCCACCCCAGCCTGGTCCTCCTGGACCTGAACCTTCCGGACGGCGATGGCCTGGACCTGGCGCGGGACCTGATCCGGCGGAGCATCCCCGTGCTGGTGGTGACGAGCCGGCCTTCCGACCGGCTCCGGGCCCTGGAGCTGGGCGCGGACGACTTCATGGACAAGCCCTACGACCCCCGGGAACTGCTCGCCCGCATCCAGAACCTCCTCCGGCGCTGCGGGGCGTCCGGCACCCTCGCCGCCGGACGCTACCACCTGGACATCCCGGCCCGGCGCCTGCGGGGCGCCGACGGCGCGGAGATCCCCCTCACCCGGGGCGAGTTCGACCTGCTCGCGGCCCTGCTGGAGGCCCGGGGCCGCGTCCTGTCCCGGGTGGACCTCACGGAAATCATCAGTCCGGAGGGGGAGACCGTGTGCAGCCGCAGCGTGGACGTGCTGGTGTCCCGCCTGCGGCGCAAGCTGGCCGGCGAACCCGCCCTGGTGCAGACCGTGCCGGGGGTCGGGTACCGGATCCAGGGCTGACGGGTGGACGCCGGGCGTTTCGCCCTGTCCTGGGGGCTGGCGGTCTTCACCGATCCCGCCACCGAGGCGGCGTTCGCGGCGGACCAGCGGCCCCGCCTGGCCGCCCAGATGCGGCTCCTGGCCTTCCTGCCGGGCCTCTACGCGGCCGCCCTGGTCCTGGACTACCAGGTCTTCGGCACCGGCGGCCCCTTCTGGACCCTCGCCGCCCTGCGCCTGACGGTCTGGGGCCTGGTGGGCGCGGCCGGCGCCCTGGCGGCGCGCGGCCCCAGGGCGGCCCAGGCCCTCCTCTTCGGGGGGGTGTCCCTGCTTTTCGTGACGGAGGTGGTGGAGCACTACCTGCTCGTCCAGGTCCACGGCCCGGCCACGGCCCAGGAGCTTCCCTTCCTGGCCCTCTTCGTGCTGGGCGTCTACATGATGCTGCCGCTGACCCTGGGCCTGAGCCTGGGCTCAGCGCTGGGGGGGTCGGTTCTCTTCCTGGGGTACCTGGCCGCCACCCGGGCCCAGGCGGCAGGCCTGGGGCTCCCCGCCCTGTATCTGCTGTTCGCCAATGGGCTCGGCTTCGCCTTCCGCGTGACCTGGAACCGCTCCCAGCGCCGGGACTTCGCCCTGCGGACCCGCCTGGGGCAGGAGGTGGCCGAGCGCAGGGCGGCCGAGGCGGACGCGCGGCGCGCCAACGAGGCCAAAGGCCGCTTCCTGGCGGTGATGAGCCACGAGATCCGCACGCCCCTCAACGGCGTGCTCGGGGGCGTCCAGCTCCTCCAGGCGCTGCCCCTCCAGCCGGATCAGCGGGGGCCCCTGGAACTCCTGGCCCGCAACGGGGATCTCCTGGCGCGGCTGCTGGACGACCTGCTGGACCAGGCCCGCCTGGAGACGGGCCACCTGCGGGTGGAGCAGGCCCCCTTCAGCCCCGCGCAGCTGGTCGCCGCCGTGCGCGCGGATCTGGAGCCCCTGGCCCGGGCCAAGGGACTGGCGTTCCGGGTGGAGCAGGCCGGCCCCATGCCCGCCCTCCTTCTGGGGGACGCCCTGCGCCTGCGCCAGGTGCTGGTGAACCTGCTGGGCAACGCGGTGAAATTCACGGACGAAGGGGAGGTGGTCCTGGGCCTGGAGACCTCCTGGGGGGACGGCCCGGGCCTACGCTGTGCCTTCCGGGTCCGGGACACCGGGCCGGGCCTGGATGCCGGGGCCCAGGAGCGCGTCTTCGCGCCCTTCGAGCAGGGGGACGCGTCCATCCAGCGGCGCCACGGCGGGGCCGGCCTGGGCCTGGCCATCAGCCGCCAGCTGGTGGCGGCCATGGGCGGTACGCTGGCCCTGGAGAGCGAACCGGGCCAAGGCTGCCGGTTCACCTTCACCCTCCCCCTGCCCATCGCCGAGGCCGCCCCCGGAAATGAGGGCGCGCAGTCCCTGACGGTCCTGGTGGTGGATGACCTGGAGGCCAACCGCATCGTGGCCGCCGGGCTCCTGGAGGTCCTGGGGCACCGGGCGGTGTGCGCCCCCAGCGGCGCCGCGGCCCTGGCGATCCTGGACCGCCAGTCCGTGGATGCCGTCCTGCTGGACGTGCACATGCGGGACCTGGACGGCCGGGAGGTGCTGGAACGCCTCCGGGCCCGGCCCGACCCTCGGGTGGCGGGCCTTCCGGTCCTCCTCTCCTCCGCGGACACCGAGGGGTGCCTGGCCCTGGCGGAGCGGGACCCGGGCGTGCGTGGGGTGCTGCCCAAGCCCATCCGCCGGGACCGCCTCGCGGCCCTGCTCCGGACGCTCCCGTCGCCAACGCCGCCGTCCTGGGACAGCCAGGTGGACGAGGCCCACGTGGCCCGGATCCTCGGCGACCTGGGCCCCGCCGTCTGGGCCGAGGGCCTCCGGGCCTGCCGGGACTCCGCCCAGGCCAGCCTGGACGACCTGGCCCACCCCGGGCGCGCCCCCCAGGCGCTCCACCGGCTGGCGGGCCTTGCCGCCACCTACGCCATGACAGGCCTCCACCGCCTGGTGCGCACCGCCGAGGCCCAGTTGGCCGCCGGGGCCCCATGCCCCGTGGAGCCGGTCCGCGCCTGCTGCCTGGCCTCCCTGGAAAAGCTGTGGAAGGCCGACCTGCCCGCCGAAGCCACCCCTTCTTCTTCTCCCAGCGCCCCAGCGAGCCCCCAGCGCCCCAGCGTTTGATCCTTTTGATCGTCTTTCCGATCCGCACCGTACAGCGCCTCAACCTCCAGGACAAACCCCCCCGCTCACGAGCCCTCCGGGGATTCCGGAACCTTGCCGTCCCCGTTCGCATTTCCTCGCCAGGACCGCCGGAAACCGGCTCCACCAGGACGTCTGCGCTGGAACGGACCGGCGGCCGCAAACCCACTTCCATTTGGAGGGGACCATGGGCACACCGATTACCGCCACCCGCCTGCTTCACGAGGACCACCAGCGCGTCCGCGACCTCTACCAGCAGCTCTGCCAGGAATCCAAGCCCGGCGACCAGGAGGACCTGGCCAAGGAGCTCCTGCAGTCCCTGGAGATCCATTCCTGGATGGAGGAGCGCCTGGTCTATCCCCTTCTCGCCAAGGCCTCCCAGGACGAGGACCTCACCCAGCGCATGGGCCGGGCCCACGGCGACATGAAGCGGCTCATCAGCGAATACCGGCTCAAGGGAGGCTTCGCCGGCCCGGAGGGCCGCCGGGTGCTGGGCCAGCTCATGACCGCCGTCCAGGACCACGTGCTCGAGGAGGAGGACCAGGCCTTCCCGCTGTTGGCCGCCGGTGAGGCTCCCAACGAGGAACTGGGCGCCGACCTCGCCCGGCTCCGTAGCCGCATGGAGATGTTTCCCCCCTTCGCCCATGCGGTCGACCTGGCCGTGCCCCTGCAGGTGGCCTACAACCAGTGGACGCAGTTCGAGGACTTCCCGCGGTTCCTGGCCAACGTGAAGGAGGTCCGCCAGGCGGGTCCCACCCGCGTGGAGTGGCACGCGGAGGTGGCCGGCAAGGAGCTCCGCTGGACCTCGGAGATCTATGAGCAAACCTCCGATTCCCGCATCGCCTGGCGGAGCGTTGAGGGGTCGCTGAACGGGGGCTCGGTGAGCTTCCTCGCCCTGGACGAAGGCACCACGCGGATCCTGGTGGAACTCACCTACGAGCCCCAGGGGGTGCTGGAGAACCTGGGCGCCATGGTGGGCGTCCTGTCCCGCTACGTGGCCGCCAACCTCCAGACCTTCAAGGAGCACCTCGAGCGCACGCGCACGGAAAGCGGGGCCTGGCGCGGCAAGGTCATCGGCACCCCCCTGGATGCCCGGAAGGGCGGCGGCGGCGAGGTGCGCCCCGGCCCTCCCGCGTGACCCGGGCCCGCGGGCCGGGAGGACCCGGCCCGCGGGTGCACCCGCCTCAGGGGGCGACGGTCATCTGGTTCTTGACGCGCCGGACGCCCTTGACGTCCGAGGTGATGCGCTCGGCCAGGGTCCTCTCCGCGGGCGTCCGGGCCTCGCCCCCGAGCGTGACGACGCCCCGGTCGGTCTTGACGTGGGTGGCCAGGCCCCGCGTTCCCCGGTGGGCCAGCAGCACGGCTTTCACCTGGGCGGTGACGGAGGCGTCGTCGATCTTCTCGGCCAGGGTCTTGGCGCCGGGTTGCCCGATGCGCAGGGTGTTCTTCACCTCCTTCACGCCCTCCACGTTCGAGGCGATGTCCTGGGCGAGGTCCTTCCGGGCGGCGCTGGCGACCTGGCCCGAGAGCGTGACGACGCCCTCCCGCGCCGAGACGCTCACGGAGGGCTCGTCCAGGCTCCGGTGGTAGCGCAGGGCGGTGCGGACCTTCGTGGCCAGCCAGAGGTCGGGGGCCGTGGCGGAGGCCTCGGCCTTGAGGACCAGATGGTTGCCCACGGAGACGACGCCCGGGAGGTCCTTGACGGTCTCCTCCGCGAGGGTCCGGTGGAACTCGTTGGCCACAGTCCCCGTGAGGCTGACCGCGCCGGAACGGCAGGCCACCTTGATGGCGTCGCCCTTGAGGTGGACGCGGAAGTTGTAGGAATTCCGGGCCGCCGCGGCGATCCGGGCATCCTGGTCGGGGTGCGAGGCCGCGAGGATCGCGGGGACGAGCAACAGGGTTTGAACGGGAATCTTGGGCATGGCTGCTCCTGGATCCGGACGCGCCGGCACTGTCACTGTGCGGGCGTCGCGGCATTGGTTCAGCCCGGAACGGAACCCCCCCTGCGTTGCCGGCACGGGATGGAAACCGCGGGACGTGACGGTCATGTCCGGCGGCCCGAACCCCTTTTATTCACGGAGGATGTCATGACCCGAGGCGTTGGTGGAGAATCGCCGTCCAATTTGGCGCTGCATTTGAAAGGACTGGAGTTCCCCTGCAAGAGGATGGACCTGGCGGACCATGTCCGGAAGAACAACCCCGACGAGAAGGTGGTGCATGCCCTGGAAGGCCTGCCTGACCGCCTCTACAAGAACATGGCCGAAGTCATGGAGGCCTTCGGCGAGACGCACTGAGCGGCAGGGGGCCGCGCAGGGATCCCCCCCGCGGCCCCCACGGCCTCGGTCCCCTTCAGTTGGGGAGGTCGCGTGGAACAGTCGCTGACCGGCCCCTTCCCATCGAGCACCAGGCCCCAGCGGCTCCGGCTGGAACCCCCGTACGCCGCCAGGAATACGTGCAGCAATAAGTCCCACCGCGACCAAAGGCGCAATGGGGTCTTTGGTTCTGCAGAATCCAATCTGTTCGAAGCCTTTGAGAAAAAGCTTATCGCCGAGGCGCCGAAGACGCCGAGGATCGCCGATTAAAAGAAGTTCTTTTCTCGGCGAACCCCGGCGCCTCGGCGCCTCGGCGACAAGTCCTTTCACCCGGCTTTCGAGACGGCGGAATCCTGCCGAAAGATCAACCCTCCCAGACTGTGCCCCTCTGTCACCCGTCTTCAGGCCCATGGGAATGTGTAATGTTTACATGTATTTATGAAACAATGCCCAATCGGGTGCCCGGGAATGACATGCGGCCAGATGACCCCGGCCGGTCATCCAGGTCTTGACGGTAGTAAATGTTTACTTACACTGGTGGCATGACCGGCACGCCCCTCACCCCGAAGCAGATCGAGATCGCCGACGCCGCCCTTAGGATCATCGGCGGCCAGGGCGTCTCCGCCCTGACCTCCACGGTCCTGGCGGCGGAGCTGGGGGTGAGCCCCGGCGCTCCCTTCCGCCACTTCGCCAACCGCGAGGAGATCCTGGAGGCGGTGGCCCTGCGCGTGGAGGAGGTGGTCCTGGCGACCATCCCCCAGGCCACGGGTTCGCCGCTGGCGGACCTGGCCAGCCTGTTCCAGGCCCGCACGGGGGTCGTGGGCCGGCAGGTGGGGATCGCGCGGCTGATGTTCTCGGACCAGTTCACCCTGGCGCTTCCCAGGCCCGCCTCGAAGCGGCTCAAGAACCTGGTGACGCGGACCCGGGCGTTCATCCTGGACGCGCTTTCCGCAGCGGCCCGGGCCGGCGAGATCCGCACCGACCTGACGCCCGAAGCCCTGCTGCCCATCGTCCTGGGCACCCTCCAGGTCCTCGTCCTGGCCCGGTCCGTGGGGTCGGGCAAGGACGCCGAAGTCGAACAGGTCCGCGCCACCCTCTTCACCCTGCTCTCCCCCCGCTGACCGGCGCCGGAAACCCGCGCCCCACCCCGACCCAGGAGAATTCCCATGCGACTTTCCAGACTCGTCCTGCCCCTGGCCTGCGCCCTGGCCCTGGCCCCCGAAGCCGCGGCCCACTGCGACACCCTGGACGGACCGGTGGTCAAGGCGGCCCAGGGCGCCCTGGACACCGGCAACGTGAACCTCGTGCTCATCTGGGTCCAGAAGGACGGCGAAAAGGAGATCCGGGAAGCCTTCGACCAGACCGTGGCGGTGAGGAATCTCGGGGGCGAGGCCCGCAAGCTTGCGGACCAGTTCTTCTTCGAGACCGTGGTCCGGGTGCACCGGGCCGGTGAAGGGGCCCCCTACACCGGCCTCAAGCCCGCCGGGCTGGATATGGGCCCCGCCATCCGCCTGGGGGACCAGGCCATGGAGACCGGCGACCTGAAACCGGTCTGGAAGCTCCTCAACGAAAAGGCGCACACCACCCTGCACCAGAAGTTCGAGGCCGCCTACACGGCCAGGACCCCCAAGGCCGGCGACGTGGAAGCGGGCCGGCGTGCCGTGGCGGCCTACATCACCTACATCCACTACGCCGACGGCCTCTACCGGGCGGCGTCCGGGCAGGGTCCCGCCGAAGGCGAGGCGGGGCACGGGACGTCCGAAAAGGGTGGTTGCGGCCACGACTGAACCGACGGAGACCGCCCGCGAAACGAAGGCCCCGTCCTCGGACGGGGCTTTTCCCTTGGTGCCGGCGGTCGGGGTCGAACCGACACTCACTTGCGTGAAACAGATTTTGAGTCTGTCGCGTCTGCCATTTCGCCACGCCGGCGTGCGTTCCCCCCAGGATAGCGGGAAAGGGGTCCGCGGCCCAGGGGCGGCTGAGGGGGGGCTGGGGAACCGGGGTCCCCGTTGAATTCCTGAAGCGTTGCGTGACCCACCGGGGGTCCTTATCGTGGTAGGCTCGGGGCATCCCCCTGATCGCAATTTTACACGTGAAGGAAAGTCATGCCGCGCCCACGCACCTGGTTGTTCATCGGTATCGGTTCGCTGGGCGTGCTCGCCTCCATCGGCTGGGTGGGCCTGCGCTCCGGGCCGGCCCTGGTCGAGTTCACCACCGAGGCCGTCAAGCGCCAGCCCCTGCGGGACAGCGTGGCGGCCAACGGCGAGGTGCAGGCCAAGACCCGCGTGAACGTCGGCGTGCAGGTCACGGCGGCCATCAAGGAGATCCACGTCGCCGACGGCCAGTGGGTGAAGGCCGGCGACCTGCTGGTGACCCTGGACCAGGAGCGCTACAAGCAGGCCCTGAACCAGTCCGAGATGGGGCTCCGCATGGCGCGCAAGGACCTGGAGATCGCCCAGGCCACCTTCGCCAAGCAGGACCAGACCTTCGTGCGCCAGGACCGGCTCTTCAAGGCCGGGCTGACCTCCCTGGAGGAGTTCCAGCAGGTCAAGCTGGCCCGGGACACCGCGGCCACCACGCTGGAGCGGGCCCGGGTGGCGGTGCAGCAGTCCGAGGCCCAGGCCGCCATCGCCCAGGACGACCTGAGCAAGACCGTCATCCGCGCCACCATGGCCGGACAGGTGACGGGCCTCAAGGCCGAGAAGGGCGAGACCGCCATCGCCGGCACCACCAACCTGGCCGGGGCCGTCATGATGGTGATCTCGGACCTCTCGGAGATGATGGCCGAGATCCGTGTGGGCGAGCTGGACGTGGTGAAGGTCGCCGTGGGGCAGCCCGCGGAAGTGACCGTGGACGCCCTTCCCGGGCGGATCTTCCAGGGCAGGGTGCTCACCGTGGCCAGCAGCACCGACCGGCCCACGGGATCCAGCACGTCCAATTCGCAGGAGGCCCAGAGCTACAAGGTGCGCGTCCTCCTGGAAGGCAGCGCCCAGGACCGCGCCGCGCTCAGGCCCGGCATGAGCGCCCGGGTCGCGGTGCTCACCGCCGAGCACAAGGACGTCCTCGCGGTGTCCCTGCCGGCCATCCAGGACCGGGAGGCCAAGGCCGGGGGCCTGGGGCTCCTGTCCGGCAGCCGCAGCGTCGTGTTCGTGGTGAAGGACGGCAAGGCCGAGGAGCGCGGCGTCACCCTGGGGCTCGCCACGCGGCGCGCCGCGGAGGTGCTCAGCGGACTCCAGGCGGGGGACGTGGTGATCAACGGCCCCGCCAAGCCGCTCGCCACCCTCGCCGGGGGCACCGCCGTGAAGGTCAAGAAGGACAAGCCGTGAACGGCTGGACGCGCTTCCAGGAGACCTTCCGCACCGCCCTGGCCAGCATCTGGGCGCACCGCATGCGCAGCATGCTGACGACCCTGGGCATCATCATCGGGGTGGGGTCGGTCATCACCGTCGTGAACCTCACCAAGGGCCTGGAAGGCCGCATCATGTCCGACGTGAAGCAGGAGGGGACCCACACCTTCTTCGTCAGCGCCTGGGTTCCCTATTCCCGGTTCAAGACGGCCAAGATCCGGCGCATGCCCATGGACCACCAGACCATCCGGGAACTGCGCGAACTCATGCCGCAGATCCTGGTGGCCAGCCCCCAGGCCAACATCTTCAGCCCCCAGATGGTGGTGAAGGCCGGCGCCGTCACCCGGCGGGTGACCTACCTCACCGCCGTGGACGAGAACGGGCTGGACCTTTCCAACCGGGAGCTGGCCTGCGGCCGCAACTTCAGCGCCACGGACCGCACGACCCGGGCCCCCCTGGCGATCCTGGGCGCCCAGATCGCCGAGGACCTGGGCCTGGGCGAGCACTCCGTGGGCAAGCACTTCACCGTCTCGGGCCAGACCGTGGAACTGGTGGGCATCCTGAAAAAGCACGGGGAGATCCCCTTCATGCCCAGCGAGGGCGAGGACGAGGACGCCGCCATGTGGGGCCCCGACGGCATGTTCTTCGTGCCCTTCGGGAGCCTGCGGGAGCTGGCCCGCCCCGGCGCCTTCGACAGCCCCTTCTGGCGCCTCCAGGTGGACGCCCGGGTCCCCGTGAAGGAGGCGGAGAACACCCTGCGCCAGGGCCTGCGCCGCATCCGCGGCCTCCGGGGCGACGACGCGGACAACTTCATGCTCGAGAGCAACGAGAAGGCCGTGGCCCAGGTGGAGAAGATCGGCAAGACCCTCATGACCGCCAGCGGCGCCATGGTGGGGATCAGCCTCCTGGTGGGCGGAATCGGCGTCATGAACATCATGCTGGTGAGCGTCACCGAGCGCACCCGGGAGATCGGCGTGCGCAAGGCCCTGGGCGCCCGCAGGCGGAACATCCTCTTCCAGTTCCTCATCGAGGCCACCCTGCTGTGCGTGGCCGGCGGGATCATCGGCACGGTGCTGGGCATGGTGCTCGGGACGGTGCTGAGCCAGGTGCTGATGAAGCACCTGGGCGGCGTGCCCGCGTGGGCCTTCCTGTCGGCGCTGCTGGTGCCGGCGGCCGTGGGCGTGGGCTTCGGTCTCTACCCGGCCAACAAGGCCGCCAAGCTTGATCCCATCGAGGCCCTCCGCTACGAGTGAGGCCTACCGTCCCTGGGTCCGCGCGGCCATGAGGTGCCCGATGGCCACGGCCGCGGCGTCGGCGGCGTCGGCCTGGAGGGGCTCCTTGAGGCTCAGGAGGACCATGACCATCTTGCCCACCTGCGTCTTGTCGGCCCAGCCGTAGCCGCTGACGGCCTTCTTCACCTGCATGGGGTTGTAGTCGCCCACGGGCAGGCCGTGGAGGCCGGCGGTGAGGAGGATGCCGCCCCGGATCTGTCCCAGCTTGATGGCGGTGGCGGCGTTCTTCTCCACGAAGGGCGACTCCACGGCCATGACGTCCGGGTGGGTGCGGTCGATGACCTCGGCGAGCTTGCGGTGGATGCCCAGGATCCGCTGGTCGAAGTCGGCGCCCCGCTGGGAGCGGATGACGCCGGCTTCCACCAGCTCAAGGCGGGAACCGCACCGGCTCACCACGGCGTAGCCGCAGGCCAGGGAGCCGGGGTCCACGCCGAGGCAGATGGTGGTGGGCACCGCCACGGGCTAGCCCTTCTTCCGGCGCGCCGGGCCGCGGACGCTTCCCTTGGGGGGCTTGGGACGGGCCTGGGCGCCGCCGGGGCTGCCGGGGCGCACGTAGGGTTTGGACGTCCCGGGGCGGGCCTTGCGGTCAGGTTCCGGGGCCTGCCTCGCCGTCCGGGGTCCCCGGCCCCGGGGGGGCAGGGGCTCGCGGACGAAGTCGGCCTCCCGCAGGTGGACGGGGGCGGCGAGGCTGGGCACGAAGGTGACGGGCTTGCCCTGGCCGTTCTTCGCCTTGGCCTCCACCACCCAGGCCGAGACGCGGCGCAGGTCCTCGTCCACGCCGGTGATCTCCACCTTCACGGGGTCGCCGATGGCCAGCACGACCCCCGACCCGGCGGTGGATGCCCGGGTGCGGTTCTCGTCCACGGTGAACTCGCCGCCCAGGGCGCCCAGGGGAACGCCCACCTCCACGAAGGGGCTGTCCAGGCGCACGAAGGCGGCCTTCAGGGAAAATCCCTGGATGCGCCCGTCGTACCGGTGCCCGATGCGGGTTCGCATGAGCAGGCAGGTCTTCCACTTGTCGTTCTCGCGCTCGGCCTCGGCGGCGCCCTGCTCGGTGTCGCTGCACTGCTTGGCGACCACGGCCAGGATGCTGTGGAGGCCGTCGGGCAGGGGCTTGTTCCGGAGGACCTTGCGCAGCTCCCGGTGGACGGCGAGGTCGGGGTAGCGGCGGATGGGGCTGGTGAAGTGCAGGTAGTCGTGGAGGGCGAGGCCCGAGTGGCCGATGTTGTCGGCGCTGTATTCGGCCTTCTTGAGGCTGCGCACCAGGAGGGTGTTGAGCATGGCCTCCAGGGGGCCGCCGCGGATCTTGTCCAGCATGGCGTTGAGCACCTCGGGGGTGGCCGGGTCGTAGGGGCGCAGCAGCCCGAAGGCCGCGGCCACCTCCTTGAAGGCCTCCAGCTTGAGGGGGTCGGGCACGTCGTGCACCCGGTAGATGGTGGGGATCTTCCGGCGGGTGAAGAAGGTGGCCACGGCCTCGTTGGCCAGCAGCATGAACTCCTCGATCATGCGGTGGGCGTCGTGGTGGGCGTAGCGGCGGGCGTCCACGGGCCGGCCGTCCTCCCCGAAGACGAATTCCGTCTCGTCCGTGTCCAGGTTCAGGGCGCCCCGGCCCAGGCGCTTGGCGGTGAGGCTCCGGGAGACCCGCAGGGCCTCGTCCAGCATCTCCGCCACGTCCCGGCCCATGTCCTTGCGCCGGGCCTGGGCGTTGTCCATGCAGCCCTCCTTCACCTCGTCGTACGTGAGGCGCTTGCGGGAGCGGATGACGGATTCGGCCAGGCGCGTCTCCCGCACCTGGAGGTTCGCGTCCAGGGTGATCCAGGCGGTCATGGTGAGGCGGTCGACCCCCTCCCGCAGGCTGCACAGCTCGCCCGAGAGGCGCTCGGGGAGCATGGGGATGCACTGGTCGGGGAAGTACACCGAGGTGCCCCGGAGCAGGGCCTCGGTGTCCAGGGGACCGCCCTCGGCCACGTAGTGGCTCACGTCGGCGATGTGCACGCCCAGGATCCAGCCGCCGTCCTCGCTGTCGGGCAGGACCTCCAGGCTGATGGCGTCGTCGAAATCCTTGGCGGAGGGGGGATCCACGGTGACGGTGAGCGTTTCCCGCAGGTCCTCGCGGCCCTGGATCCAGGCCTCGGGGATGGAGGTGGGGAAGGGGGCCATCTCCTCCATGACCGCGTCGGGGAACTCCGTGCGCAGGTTGAAGAGGGCCGCGGTGAGCTTGTTCTCGATGCGCAGGTCGGTGGGGCGGCCCAGGCGGGCCTTCACTACGCCCCTGATCTGCTGCGCGGCGGGATCGGGGTCGAGCTGCACGCTGACCAGGTCGCCGTCGCCGGCCAGGTCCGTGGGGGGCACGCTGACGATCTGGGAGAGGCGGGGCTCGAGGGGAATGGCGCGCCAGCCCCACTCCTGCTTCTGGAGGTGGGCCGGGATGGGGTTGGGGTTGCGGGAGAGGACGCGCAGCACCTTGGCCTTGGGGCGGCCGTCATAGGTGGTGCCGGTGATCTCGGCCTGGACCTTGTCGCCGTGGATGGCGCCGTGGCCCTCCCGCCAGTCCACGAGCAGGTCGAGGCGCTGGCCGCGGGTGGCGCCCACGGGCCGCAGGAAGCCGCCGGTGCCTTCGGGGTGGCCCAGGAAGGTGGCCTCGAAGGTCTCCGAAACCCGCGCCGCGGACCCGGGTGCGGGGGGCATGGGGCGGTCGGGGCGGCCGGGGCGGCTGGGGCGGGGGGAGAAGGAGCGGGATGGGCCTTGATTTTTTCGATGTGCCATTCTCCAAGCCTAACACTTGGGGCCACCCCGGCGTCCAAGCCGGGGTGGCCCCAAGGTTCGCCCGGGTGGGTCCGGAAGACTACCGCCTCTTCTTGGCGGGGGCGGGCTTGTCGGGAACCGCCCGGCCCAGGGCCACGTCCAGGGCGTTCTCCACCTTGCGGTTGTCGGGGGCCAGCACCTTCAGGCGGTGCAGGAAGGCGACCTTGTCGGCCTTCTCGGTGAAGGAATCCAGGTAGGCCTTGCTGGAGGCCACGGCCTCGGCCCACTTGTCCTTGTCGCCGGGGTGGCCCTTGTAGGTGTCGATGTCGGCCTGCTGGTCCTTGATCTTCTTGGTCTGGAGATCGACGAACTTCTGGAAGTCGTCCACGTTGCGGGAGGCCAGATCGAGGTCGTACTGGAAGAACTTGCTCCACTTCTCGCCCTCGGCCTTCTCCTTCTCCCAGGCCTTCACCTGGGCCATGGCGCCCTCCTCGTAGTCCTCGAGCTTGGTCTTGGCCTTGAGCAGGCGGATGGCATCGGCGTTCTTGTCCATGAACCCCTGGAAGGCCTCGGCCCTCTTCTTGTGGTAGTCGCGCTGCTCGGTGAGGCCGTCCTTGCCGGAGGCCACGTTCTCCTTGGCCGTTTCCAGGGCCCTGGTCAGGTACTCCAGGCCCTTTTCCCACTGGCCGTTGTTGTCGGCGGCCTGGAAGGCCAGGAAGTAGACCTGGCAGAGGTCCGCGTAGGTGAGGGTGCTCATGTGCAGGTTGTTGACGCTGGACTTGTCGAAGGCGGGCTTCGTCGCGGGGATGAGGGCCTCGGCCCGGGCCTGGGCCTGGGCGTATTCGAAGGCGTCATTAAGTTTCTTGATTTCAGGCCTTTCCGCAGCAAGGCGCTGGCCGAGGGTCGCCGGAGCGGCGGGCGCCTGGGCGACCAGGGCGGGGGTGCTGAGCAGCGTAAGTACCAAGCCGGTGTGGATGCGCATGTGGATGGGCCCTCTCATGGTTCCCACAATTGTCAGGCCGAGGGGGGCATTTTGCAAACGTGGAAAGCTATGACCAAATGCGCAAACGTCAGCGGCGCACCAGGAGAGCCCGGGCCAGCGCCCCGTGGAGCCTCCCCAGGCCCAGGGCCAGGTGCAGCGTGCCGGCCAGTCCCAGGACCCCGCCCAGGGGCAGGAGCACCTGGATCCAGAGGGGGAGGACGTACTCCTGGCCGAAGCACACCACGATCGGCACGTGGAAGAACCAGTGGGCGAAGGGGGCCGCCACCAGCGACAGGGACAGGGTGATCCCCATCAGGGCGAAGGAGAAGCTGACGAGGCCCAGGGGCAGGTGGAGGATGAGGTAGGTCAGGCACTTCCAGGTGTAGGAATCCACGAAGAGGCCCTTGAGGCGGTCGGTCCAGGTCTTTCCCTCGGGCAGGAGGGGAGGGCGCCGCGGCATGCGCACGTCCAGCATGGCCTCCACCAGACGCCCCTCGCCCAGGCCCAGGGCCCGCACGGAGCCCAGGAAGACCGCCAGGAGGGGCACGCCGATCACGAGGATGATGAACCCCAGGGAGATGGAAAGGCCGGTGACCGCCCAGACGAAATAGAAGATGCCGGTGAACATGGCCATCAGCAGGTAGACCAGGGACGTGTAGGCCCGGGGGTCCAGGAAGACGCCGAAAAAGGACGGCCACGGCCTGGGCGGGGGGAGCTCCTCGCCGGGATCGGCGGGGGGCGCATAGGGGACCGGGGCCAGGGCTTCGGCCACCACCCGCTCGCGCTGGCGGTAGGACTCGGCCCGCTCCGCGGGGGACCCCAGGGAGGCCAGGATCCGCGCCACCGCCTCGGGGTCCGAAAGCATGGGCTCCGCCCAGGCGAGGCGCTCCCGTTCCTTGCGGAACCGGGCCTCGGTCTCGGCCAGGGCGTCCTGCACGAGGGCGGGGTCGCTCCCGGCCAGGGCCAGGTGCAGGGACTGGAGGTAGGCGCTGATCTCGGACACGTGGGCTCCCGGAGGGTATGGAACCAGGGTACGCCCAAGGGCGGGGCGGCCGCCCCTGGAATCGGCCGGCGGCGATGCGCCACCGGCGAGCATCCGCCCGGCGTCGGCAGGTAGTAGAATCGCCCCCATGCGCATCGTACTGCTTCGCCTTTCCGCCCTCGGGGACGTGCTCAGGGTCCTGCCCGCCTGGGCCAGCCTGGGGTCGGCCTTCCCCGGCGCGCGATTCCAGGCCGTGGTGGAGGACCGCCACGCCTTCCTGCTGGCGCCCATGCCCTGGCTGGAGCCGGTGGTGGTGCGCCGGGGCAGGCTGGGCAATCCCCTGACCGCCCTCGGGGAGCTCCGGCGGGTCGCGGGCGAGCTGCGCGGGGCCGACGTGGCCCTGGACTTCCACGGGATCCTGAAGTCCGCCCTGCCGCCGTGGCTGGCCGACATCCCCGAGCGCTGGGGGGACGGCCTCGCCCGGGAGGGGGCGGGATTTCTCCAGACGCGGCCCCTCCCGTACCTGCGCCAGACCCGGTACGCCCAGGCCCTGGGCCTGGCCGGGGCCTTCGGCGAAAGCCGGGGGATCCCGGGTCTGGCGACGTTCCGCCCGGCCCTGGCCGACGCGCCCTTGCCGGATCCGGGCCCGGTGTGGGCCGCCGATGGCCGCCCCCGGGCCGTCCTGGTGCCCGGAGCCTCCCGCCGGGGCGCCATCAAGCGCTGGCCCCTGCGGCACTGGATCGCCCTGGCGGAGCGCCTCAAGGGCAGGTACCAGCTGCGCTGGTCCCTGGGGCCCGAGGAGGAGGACCTGCGCGCCTGGCTTCCGGGCGCCACCGGCGTCGAGGCCCTGCCTTCCATGGGCCTGTGGCAGCTGGCCGCCGCATTGCGTCAGGCCGGCCGGGTCGTGGCCCCGGACACGGGCCTCCTGCACCTGGCGGTGGTCCTGGGGGTGAAGGCGGTGGGCGTGTACGGCGGTTCGGACCCCGTGGTGGCCGGCCTGCCCCAGGGGGCCGGCGTGGTGCTGCGCACGGGCATCGAATGCTCCCCCTGCCGGGAACGCCAATGCCGGCGGCGGCAGTGCCTGGAGGACCTGGATCCCGGAGGCGTGGCCGAGGCGCTGGACCAGCTCTAGGAGGCTGTCCAAGTATTACTCGGCCCCGAGGAATACTTGGACAGTCTCCTAGGGGGCTAGGCTCTCCGCCAGCCCACGGTGCCGTCCTTCCTGTCCTCCAGGAGGATGCCCATGGCCTTGAGTTCGTCCCGCACGCGGTCGGACTCGGCCCAGTTCTTGGCGGCCTTGGCCTGCCGGCGGCGCTCGATGAGGGCCTCCACGTCGGCGTCCAGGGACGCCTCCTCCTCGTGGGGCCAGCAGGCGAAGACTTCGTTGGTCTCGTCCAGGAAGGCCAGCACGGCGTCCCGTTCCTCCCGGGTCAGGGCGACGCGGTCGTCCTGGGCGTTGATGTCGGTGATGAGGGTGAAGAGCGCGGCCAGGGCCTCGGGGGCGTTGAGGTCGTCGGCCATGCCGGCCCAGAAGCCCTCCCGGGCCGTCTCCACGCGGCTGAGGGGGTCGATGGCCTCCTTCATGGCGCCCTGGCCGGCCTGGGTGCCGTCGCCCTCCATGCGCTTGCGGAACTGGCGGATGCGCCGCAGGGCGTTCTCGGCGCCCCGGAGCCCCTCGAAGGAGAAGTTGAGCACCTTCCGGTAGTGGTTGGACTGGATGGTGAACCGGAAGGTGGCGGGGTCGTAGCCCTTGGCCACCAGGTCCCGCAGGGTGAAGAAGTTGCCCAGACTCTTGGACATCTTCTCGTTCTCCACCAGGAGGAACTCGCCGTGGACCCACGTGTTGACCCAGCGGTGGCCCAGGCTGCCCTCGCTCTGGGCGATCTCGTTCTCGTGGTGGGGGAACACCAGGTCCACGCCGCCCGAGTGGATGTCGACCCGGGGGCCCAGGAGCTCGATGCCCATGGCCGAGCACTCGATGTGCCAGCCCGGCCTGCCGGGGCCCCAGGGGCTCGGCCACCAGGGCTCGCCTTCCTTGGCGGCCTTCCACAGCACGAAGTCCTGCACGGCATCCCGCTCGTACTCGTCGGCGTCCACCGAGGTCCCGGCCTTCATGCCTTCCCGGTCCAGGTGGGCCAGGCATCCGTAGTGGGGCAGGCCCGCGATGCGGTAGTAGACCGATCCGTCCCGCACGTAGGCCAGGCCGCGTTCCTCCAGGCTCCGGATCAGGTCGACCATCTGGGGGATGTAGTCGGTGGCGCGGGGCGTGTAGGTGGGCTCGATGATCCGGAGCGCCGCGAGGTCGTCCAGGAAGGCCTTGGTGAAGTGCGCGGTGAGTCGGCCCATGGCCGCGTGGCGGGCCTTGTTGTCCGAGCCGGGCTCCAGGTCCTTCTGGGAGTCGCGGATGATCTTGTCCTCGACGTCCGTGATGTTCATGCAGTGGCGCACCCGGTAGCCCGCGGCCAGGAAGGTGCGCTTCATCAGGTCCTGGAAGAGGAAGGTGCGCAGGTTGCCGATGTGGGCGAAGTTGTAGACCGTGGGGCCGCAGGTGTACATGGTGACGGTGCCGGGTTCCAGCGGCGCCACCGGTTCCACCTTGCGGGTCATCGTGTTGTGGAGGGAGATCGTCCTGAGGCTCATGTGCCCAGTCTATAGGGCCGAGGCCACCAGGGCCAGCATCGCGTCCGGCAGGGTGCGGTTCCGGCCGTCGGGGCCCGTGACGATGTGGACGGTCTCGCCTTCTACGAGGCGCGTGCCGTCGCGGGTGACCTCGTAGGCGAACACCAGCTTCCTGCGCGCGGCCTCCTTGAGCCTTGTGGTGACCGTGACCAGCTCGTCGTACCGGGCCGGGGCCCGGTACGTGAGGCTGATCCCGCTCACCGAGAGCATCACGCCCTGGGCTTCCCACCGGGCGTAGCCGTCGCCGAGCTGCCTGAGCAGGTCCGAACGCCCCAGTTCCATCCACACCGGGTAGACGGCGTGGTGCACGATGCCCATGGCATCGGTTTCGGCGTAGCGGACGCGGATGAGGGTCTCGGAGGTTACGGACATCCGCTCATTGTAGGGTGATCTTGACCAGATCGCCCTTGTCGGTGGTGAGCTCCAGGAGGACGTCGCCGGCCTTTGCGGTTTCCAGGAGCGCCATGAGCTGGTCGATCTTGAAATCCTTCCGGGTCTTGCCGTTGACCTTGACCTCGGTGGAGTTGGCGGTTTCAAGCAGGCCCTTGGCGAAGGAGATGGGCATGCGGGCGTGGACCTCCTTGGGGCCGTCTTCCCGGTGGTGGCTGAGGCTGGACTTGCTGACGACGTCCACGACGATGAACCGGGGGGCCTGGGCGATGGCGGAACCGGCCAGGAGCGTGGAAAGGGCGAGTGTTGCGAAAACACTGTTCATGGGGCCTCCTTGAGGGGGACGGTTGGGTTGTGGCCGGTCGAAGGGGATACGGCCGGCCCCCCCTTCCGGTTAGGGCGATCTTGCCGTATGGTTGGTCACACCATGGAGGTGCCCGTGAAACTGCTCCTGATCCCTTTCCTCGTCGCCGGAACCCTCGCGGCCAAGGACGTCAAGTGGGAAACCAACCTTGCCGCCGCCCAGGCCCGGGCGAAGAAGGAGCACAAGGTCATCTTCATGGACGTCTGGACCGAATGGTGTGGCTGGTGCATCAAGCTGCAGAAGGACACCTTCCCCACCGCCGTGGCCCAGGAGGCCCTGGCCAAGGTGGTCCCGCTCAGCGTCAAGACCCAGCTCAAGGACGGGTCCCCCACGGCCGACAAGGCCCTTGAGGCGAAATACAAGGTCGAGGGCTTCCCCGCCCTTTTCATCCTCGACGAGAACGGCCAGGTCCTGGCCCAGCAGCCCGGGTACCTGCCGGCCGGGCCCTTTGCCGAGTGGATTAACAACTCGGCCAAATTGAAGAAATAACCCAAGGCGGTTTCCCGCCGAAGGGGGTCGGGGCCGGTTGCCCCTCGAAGGGAGTTTCCATGAAGTTGTCAAAGCTTCTGGTGACGGCGGGCATCGCCGTCCTGGTGGGATGCGCCACCGAATCGAAGGTGGACACCTCCAGCACGGACCCCGAGGCCATCAAGGGTTCGCCCGCCGGCGTCTCGGTCTTCGGGCTCACGGACATCCTCACGACCCTTCCGGGGGTCCTGGGCGGCAGCTACCCGTCCTGCGTCACGCCCACGGTTGACGGCACCACCGCCACCCTCGCCCTGGCCGGGTGCCGCTCCGGCAGCGGGGGGACCCTCGCCGGGACCCTGACGCTCTCCGACACGCCTTCCGGATCCGCCCACACCTACACGGAGACCTTCGGGTCCCTGGTCAACACCCGGAGCGCCACGGTCCAGTGGGTGTACACCGGCAGCCTCGCCGCGGTGGTGAACGGCAACCTGGGCACCGTCATCGCCGATCCCGGCTTCAAGATCACCGTGACCGACACCTCGGTCCCGGCCAACAGCAAGGCCTGGACCTTCACCTGCGACCTGGCCAGCACCACCACGGCCAACGGGTTCACCCTCACCGGCACCTTCGGCGTGGCGAACGCCACCGGGGACAGCGTGGCCGTGCAGATCGATCCGGTCCGTCCCCTCGTCTGGGCGAAGGGCGGCGCCTATCCGGTCACGGGCAGCCTCGTCATCACGGATAACCGGGCGACCGGCGCCGCGACCCGCGAAACGGTCACGGCCACCTTCGACCACGGCACGGTGAACATCAACGGCGGCATCATCACCCTCGGCTAGGGCCGGTTCGGAACAAGGAGGTCACATGCGGACCCTGGTCCTTTCAGCAGCCATCCTGGCGGCGCTTCCCGCCTTTTCCCAGTCCCGGGGGGCCTGGTACCTCGACCTGCACCGGGTGGCCCCGACCCTGGAAGGCAGCTACACCGGGATGCAGGACGGCGAACCGGTCAACTTCGACATCGTCAAGGACCTGGCCCTGGCCAAGGACTCCACCCGCGTGGGCGTCGCCCTGGAATACCAGGGGCCCCGCTTCGGGCTCGAACTGTCCGCGGAATCCCAGGACTACGCGGGCTCCAACCTCATTTCCCGGGACGTGACCATCTCGGGCCAGACCTGGAACGCCCAGGCCACGGTGGCCACGACGGTGAAGATGACCAACTACACGGGGAACTGGACGATCCGCTTCATGCGGACGCCCGGGTTCTGGATCGGGGTGGATCTGGGGGTGCGCGGCACCGTCCTGGACCTCAACGCCACGGGCACGAGCTACCTCACCGGCGTCACGTCCAAGGCCTCCTTCAAGTCGGGCCTGCCCATGCCGCAGGTGGGGCCCTCGGTGGGCTACTCCGGCCTGGACGGCCGGCTGGTCATGCGGGGCTACTACCACTACCTGGGCTACAAGGGCGCCCGGTACCACCACGCAGGGGCGGACGTGCGCTACTTCCCGCTGGCGTGGCTGGGAGTCCGGGTCTTCACGTCCGGGGAGTCCTGGAAGGTGCCCACCGACACCATCTCCAAGGACCTAGCCATCACCCTGGACCGCTCAGGTACCGGGTTCGGCCTCGTCCTGAAGTTCTAGAACCGGTACTCCAGCCCCCCCTCCAGGGTCGCCAGGGTCACCCCGCCCAGGTTCGTGGCGGCGTACCGCACCGACACGGCCACGGCGTCCGTGAACCGGTAGCCGGCCCCGGCGGCGAAGCCCACCTTCATGGACGTCTTCTGCTTGTCCCAGCCGATTCCGGCCCCGGAGGCCACCGGGCCCACGGTACCGAACTCCACCCGGCTCAGGGTCACCCCGCCCAGCATGAAGGTGCCCCCCAGCCCGGGCACGCCGTGGCGCACCTCCACGCCCAGGGAGACCTGGTTGGCGCTGACCCGGACCGTGCGGGGCGCCACCATGTCGTTCAGGATGCCCCGGGTCCGGGCCGCGTCCTCCCGGAAGGTGAGGAAGTCCAGGCGGGTGCGCAGGGTCCAGCCCTGGCCCTGGTCCGACTCGAAGAACAGCCCGCCGCCCGCCCCGGTGCGGCCATTGATGGCCTTGAGGTCCGCAAGGGGCCTGGCGGCCGTCGCCTGGAGGCCGAAGCGCAGGGGGGAATCCAGATCCGCGGCGCGGAGGGTGGGGGGGGCGAGCAGGGCGAGGCCAACCAGGACGAAGGCCGAGGGTCTGGGCATGGGTACTCCTTGACTAATTATTAATAATATGCCGCCGTTCCGGCTTGGCAATGCGACGGGGATCGCCAAACCTGAAGCCAAGCCATGGGGGAACCGCCGGTGGGTTCCCGGAAGCGCGCGTGGAGCCGGACCGATGGCTAGATATCCTTCACCCCTCCCGGGGGCTTCTTCGGCAGCCGCTGCTTGAGGCCGTCCAGTTCGTCCTGCCGCGCGGCCTGGCTGGGCGGGGGCGGGGGCGGCTTCTTGGGGTTGGGGGGCGGCGGGCCGGGGTCCTTGAGGAGCGTCTGGAGGTTATGGATGGCCTCCTCGCGTCCGGGCTGCTCGGTGAGCACGCGCTCCAGGAGGGTACGGGCGTCCTCGGGGCGGCCCAGGTCCATGCTGGCCTTGGCGGCCAGCAGGAGGGCGGGGGCGCGCCAGGGGGGCAGGGGGCGGGGGGCGCCCAGGCCCGTGAGCGGGGCGAGGGTCTCCAGCGCCTCCTTGGGGGCCTTCGACTTCAGTTCGATGCTTGCCCGCAGGAGGCGGTGGCTGGGGGCGTCGCCCCGGGGCTTCCACCGTTGGGCCGCGGCCAGGTCCTCGCGCTCCAGGGCGCTCTGGGCCATCCAGGCCCGGATGGACTGGGGCACGGGCAGTTCGGCCCGGGCCGGGGCCCCCAGGGCTGCCAGCACAAGCAGGAAGGGGCGCCAGGCCCGCATGGGCTTGCCCGCGGCGGCAAGCCAGATGCAGATGCCGGCCAGGGCCAGCCACGCCCCGGCCTCGGGGTGGGCGGGCAGCAGGGAGCGGGACATGGGCAGGGGCTCGCGGCCCTGGGCCAGGTCCTGGAACAGCCGGGGCAGGTCGTCCCCCGGGGCCAGGGCGCGGCCGCCAGCGGCCTTGGCCAGGTCCGCCATGTAGTCCGGCCGGGCCTGGCTGAAGAGCGCCTCGTCCGGTCCGCCGGAGGCCACGGGTTGTTTGGTCGTCTGTCCCACGCACAGGGTGTAGAGGGGCAGCCGCGCCTTGGCCAACTGGGCCGAGGCGCGCCGCAGGGCCTCCTCCGGCGCCTCCCAGGTCTCCTCGCCGTCGCCGATCAGGAGGATCACTTCGGGGGTGCGGGGTCCGGCCTGGGCGGCCACCTGGGGCAGGCCGCGGCCGATGGAGGTGCCCGGGGAGCCCAGCTCGCCGGGGGTCACGGCCCGGGGGGCGTCCCGGAGCAGGCGGAGGTCGTCCCCCGGGGGCAGGAGCGGGATGGCGTCGCCCGTGAGGAGGTCCAGGCTGAAGAGGATGCCGGGGTTGGGCTGCGACCAGAGGCGGTCCAGTACGCCCAGGGCCGCTTCCCACCGCGTGCGCATGGCGCCGCCTGGGCCCGGCGCGTCCCGCACCCCCATGGAGCGGCTGGCGTCCAGCACCACGCGCACCGTGAGCCGCGGGGCCTCCGGCGCGCCCCACCGGGGCTCGGCCAGTCCGATGGCGGCGCCCAGGAGGATGAAGGCGAGCCCCAGGCCCTGGGCCAGGGGCATCTGCCCCACCACCCGCACGCCGAGCCCGGGCCGGCTCTGGGCCCACAGGCCCAGCGCCAGGGCCAGCCCCGCCAGGCCCAGGCCGGGCCACAGGAGGGCGGGGTGGGTGAAGGTGCCGGGGATCATGCGTCCACCATCCAGGCCGGGGCGGGCCGGCCGCGCTTGCGCCCCAGGTCCAGGGCCAGGGGCACGGCCAGGATGCCCGCGGCCAGCAGGAACCAGCGCGCCAGGGGCCGGCCTTCGGTGGGCGCGTCCACGGGCAGGGCGGTCTTCTCCAGCGCGTCGATGGCGGTCATGCTCCGGGCCAGGCCCGCGGGGTCGCCGGCGCTGAAGGCCTCGCCGCCGGTGGCCTGGGCGATGCGCTTGAGGGTTTCGGGATCGGTCTCCACCTTGAGGCTGGCGAAGCCGCCGCCCTCCAAGGGATAGAGGGCGTCCCCGTCGCCGCCGATGGCCACGGTGTGGATCCGGATGCCGTTGCGCCGGGCCTCCTCCGCGGCCTCGGCGGGCTCCACGTGGCCCCGGTTCTGGGCGCCGTCGGTGAGCAGCAGGATCACCCGGGAGCGGGCGGGGCTGTCCGAGAGGCGGCGCACCGCGGTCATCAGCGCGCTGCCGATGGCCGTGCCGTCGTCCCGGCTTTCGATCTCCAGGCGCTCCAGCATGGTCCAGAGGCGCACGTGGTCGGCGGTGAGGGGGCTGAGCGTGACCGGGTGGGCGCTGAACAGCACCATGGCGAAGCGGTCGTGGGGCCTTCCCGCAATGAAGTGCTTGAGCAGCCGGCGCGCGGCGTTCCAGCGGTCCTCCTTGGCCCCGCCGTCCAGGGCCATCATGGAACTGGAACCGTCCAGCACCACCGCGAAGTCGACCACCGGGGCCCGCCCCGCGACCTCGGCGCGCCGCTCGGGCACCGCGGCCGCCACCACCAGGAGAGCCACGATGAGGGCGGGCATGAGGTGGGACAGCCACCGCGCCGCGCGCCCCGAAGGCCGGGAGCTGGGGATGCCCCACCGGTAGCTGGTGCGCACCGCGATCCAGATGCCCGGCAGGAGGAGCAGCAGGAGCCACGGGTAGCGGAGGGCGAGGCTCATTTCCCCTCCAGCGCGTGGAGGAGCTCGCCCACCGGCGGGAAGGGAGGCTCGGTGCGGGCGAAGCGGGCCGCGTCCAGGCTCAGCGCCCAGGTGGCCCAGACGTCCAGGCCCCGGGCCCGCAGCGCCTCGGCGCCCCAGCCCAGGGCGTCGTCGCCGAGGTGGGCCGCCAGGAGTTCCCGGCCCGTGGCGTGGGCCGCGTCCAGGGCGAGCCGGCCCGGCTCCCGGGGGGGGTAGTGGTGCGCGAAGGCCTTGCGGGCCGCGCGGCGCCGGCGCCCCTCGGAGCCCTTGACGTGGCGGCGGCGAAGGCCCCAGGCCGCCGCGGCCAGGGGGATCAGCAGGAGCGTGGCCCAGGGCCAGGGAAAGGGCACGTGGGGCAGGATGTCCTCCCGGCCTCCGCCCACGGCCACCCAGGGCGCGCCGAAGGGCACGGTGCGGGGCACGGTGATGCGCAGTTCGGGGGTCCTGCGGCCGTCGCCCAGGTCCAGGGGCCGGACCACCGCGAGCCCCGGTCCCAGGGGCTGGACGGTGATGCGCCAGCCGCGGCCGTCCTTGAGCGGGTCCACCCCCCGCACCGCCAGGGGACCCAGGCGCTCGTCCCCGGGCCGGGGCAGGGGCGGGGCCGCGGGGTCGTCGTCCCGCAGTTCCAGTGTCCCCAGCCTGCCCATGGGCAGTTCGGCGGGCGCCTTCCACACGGGGGTCCCCATCAGGCGCCTCCGCCCTTGAGCCAGATCCCCAGGCGCGTGACGGGGTCCTCCATGATGTTCCAGTCCTGGCGCTCGACGTTGGCGGGGAAGCCCGGGTCGGGCCAGTTGGGCATGTGGCGGTAGTGGGGCTGGTCGGGACGGAACCACACCACCCGGTGCCGCGCGGCAAGGGGCTTGAGGAGCGGGGCCAGGCCCTGGAGCCCGGCTCCGTTGCTCAGGATCCAGAGCCGGTGGCCCCGTCCGTGGTCGCCCCAGTGCCCCAGCGCGGCCTGCCAGTCCGCGGGGCCCGGGATGGCCGGGCCGCGTCCGGCCAGCGCCTCCAGGAGGTGGAGGCCCTGGACCCGGCCCCGGCGCGGGGCGATGCGCAGGGGCGGCGTGGTCGCGTCCCCGGGCACCAGGAGTCCCAGGCGGTCCTTGCCCGCGGCCGTGGTGGCCTGGGCGGCCCCGCAGATCTCGATCGCCCACCGGATGGGGCTGACGGGATCCCCCAGGAACATGGAGGGCGAGGGGTCCACCACCAGCCACACGATGAGTTCGCGGCTGGCCTGGAAGACCTTGACGATGGGCTCGCCCGTGCGGGCCGTGAGGGGCCAGTTGATGGTCCGGGGATCGTCCCCGGGCACGTAGGGCCGGTTCTCCACGAAGGTCAGGCCCGCGCCCTTGACCTTGCTGAGGTGCAGCCCCTCGGTGCCCCCGCGCAGCACCTTCCGGAGCCTCAGCGGAAGCCGCCGGAGCCGGGACAGGAATCGCTTCCAGCCTCTGGGAGTCATGGGTTCATCGTAGCCTAGTTCCCTAGTCCCCCAGGCGGTAGCTGAACCCCAGGCCGGCGTTGAGGAAGGAATCCCTGCGCGCCAGGGGGCTCCGGCGCGCATCCCCCTGGAACGTGCCCCCGAACAGCATCCCGTGCCAGGTGAGGCGGGGTCCCGACCGGTAGGCCAGCATGAGGATCCCCCCGACGTCCCGCAGTCCCGCGCCCGGGGCGAAGGGGCCGGTCTCGCCCGGCTTCAGGCGGGTGTCCCCGGCGGCCACCAGCGCCGACCGCCGCTGGGCCTGCTCCGGGGAGATGCCGAAATCGTAGGCGAGATTGTCGGCGTCGGACCAGCTGGCGTGGAGGCCCGCGGTGAGGCTCCAGCCGGGGGCCAGGGGGAAGGTGCGGCCCACTCCGGCCGTGGCGCGGTTGCCCCCATCGTCGGACAGCCCATGGGCCAGGTTGGCCCTGGCGCTCCAGCCCCGGCTGCGCCACTGGATGCCCGTGCCGGCCCAGACGCTCCGGTTCCGGTCGCCCATGCCTGCCAGTTCGGGAGCACGGCTTTCCGGCCGGCCGTCACCCACCCCCAGGCCCAGTTCCCAGGTCCATGCCGGCGTCCGCCACAGCTGGATCCCGCCCCCGAAGCCCACCGCCACCCGGCTGGACCCCAGGTAGAACTTGCCGTACTGGGCGCTGGCCGTGGGAAGGAGGACCGTCCGGTTCGAGGCGGAGCCGGGAGCCGAGGGGTAGGTGAGCGCCATGGCGCCCACGGAGCCGGTCCACCGGTCGGATTGGGGGGCGCCGCTGCCGGTCCATTCCTGGGCGGTGAGGGGCAGGCAGGCGATGAGGACGAGGGGGACCAGGGACATGGAGGCTCCAGGGGCTTTTCGCCGGGTAAAGAAAGAATAGCCACTTGACCCCGCACGGCGCGCCCCGGTTGAGCCCTTTCCCCACGGCTCTTTTGCGGGAAGGGGGGCCGGGGTAGGCTGGTCCTTTTCGGAAGGACCCATGACAGGAAGGCTCATTTCAGACCCCTTCGTTCCCGCACGGTCCATGACACCCTCGACCACGAGCGGCCCGGTGCCTGGTGACCTTGCGCCTGGGCGAGGATGCATTACCATTGGTAATGAAGGTGTGCCCATGCTCATCGCCGTCTCCAAAGTCACCCGTCAGGGCCAGATTTCGGTGCCCGCCGAAGTCCGGCGGGACCTGGGCATCCGGCCCGGAACCCAGCTGATATGGGACCGCGGGGAGAACGGCGAGTACCGGGTCCGGCCCAAGCGCGTCACCTGGACCGACCTTCACGCGCTGATCGGCCCCCTCGAGATCCGGCTGACGGACGAGGAGCTGCGGGCCGCAAGGCGGGAATTCCTGGCTTCCCGCGCGGGGCGCCGGGATGAGGGGAGGTAGGGATGGCCGCCATCGACACCAACGTCCTGGTCCGCCTCGTCACGCGGGATGATCCCGGTCAGTTCGAGAAGGCCCAGGCCTTCGTCAAGCGCCACCATCCGGTTCTCGTGACGCACCTTTCCCTTCTGGAACTGGTCTGGGTACTCATGAGCCGCTACGGTCTGGCCAAGGAAAAGGTCTGCCAGGTGGCCCAGGCCCTTCTGGAGATGGCGGAGCTGGAGGTGCAGGAACCGGCCCTCCTGGAGGCCGCGCTCAGGACCTGGGAGGGGTGCAGGGCCGACTTCGCGGACTGCTTCATCCTCGAGACCGTGAAGGCTTCGGGGGGCGTGCCGCTGGGGACCTTCGACGCCACGCTGTCCAGGCAGGAAGGGTGCCAGCGGCTCTGAAAAAACCTGGCCGGAGAACCCGGGCGGCGTTCCCACGCGCCGCCCAGGCGTCTCCGGCCATTCCCGGGATCCTGCGGATCAGGCCTTGGGTACGGCCTTGTCCTTCTTGAGATAGCGCTCCAGGATCAGGCTCACTTCGCCCGGGGTCACGGGGCCGTGGACCTGGTCGTCGATCATCACCACGGGAGCCAGGCCACAGGTGCCCAGGCAGCGGGTGGATTCCAGGCTGAACATGCCGTCCTTGGTGGTCTCCCCGAACTGGATGCCCAGGTTGTCCATGAGGCGCTGGCTGATCTTGTCGGCGCCCTTGACGTAGCAGGCGGTCCCCAGGCACACGTTGATCATGTGCTTGCCCCGGGGCTGGAGGCGGAAGTAGTGGTAGAAGGTGGCCACCCCGGTGACCTTGGCCAGCGGGATCTGGGCCAGCTGGGCCACGGCTTCCATCTGTTCGGTGGAGAGCCAGCCGGTCTCGGCCTGCACCAGGTGCAGGATGGCGATGAGGTGGCTCTCGGAGTGGAGGGTGCCGTTCAGGGAAGCGATGAACTCCACCACGTTCGCGGGGAGCGCGGCTTCGGCCGCGGCCTTGATTTCAAGCCAGTTGTCGGTGTTGGTTGCGCTCACTTGATCCCCCTGGGCATCCGGGCGTGGTAGTGGGTGTGAAGCAGATGGTGGGCCTTCTCCCCGTTGGGCTCACCCAGGAACTCGGCATAGAGGTGCTCGATGGCCGGGTTCTCGTGGCTGCGGCGCAGCTGCTTGTCGCTGTCGATCCGGTAGAGGGCCTTGGCGCGCAGGCGTCCCAGTTCGGGATCCAGCACGTCCATGGTGAAGGGCGGGTAGGGCTGGCCGCCCCCGGCGACGCAGCCTCCGGGGCAGGCCATGATCTCCACCAGGTGGTACTGCTTCTCGCCGCTCTTGATGGCTTCGAGCACCGTCTTGGCGTTGGTGAGGCCGTTGGAGACGGCGATGTTGATCTCCTTGCCGGCGAGGGTGATGGAGGCCTCCTTGAGGCCGGTCACGCCGCGCACGTCCTCGAAGACCAGGGGACCCAGCTCGTCGCCGGTGAGTTTCACGGCCGCGGTGCGCAGCGCCGCTTCCATCACGCCGCCCGTGGCGCCGAAGATGTCGGCGGCGCCCGAGGAGATCCCCAGGGGCCGGTCGAACTCGCCGTCGGGGAGGTTCACGAAATCGATGCCGTAGGACTTGATCATCCAGGCCAGCTCACGGGTGGTGAGCACGGCGTCGGTGTAGGGGGTGCCGTCCTCCATGGCGTGCTCGGGGCGGGCGGCCTCGAACTTCTTGGCCACGCAGGGCATGATGCCCACCATGTAGATCTGGTCGGGGCTGAGGCCCTTCTTCTCGGCGTAGTGCGTCTTGGAGAGGGTGCTGAGCATCGACATGGGGGACTTGCAGGTGGAGGTGTGGGGAATCATCTCCGGGTAGAACTTCTCCATGAAGCTGACCCAGCCCGGGGAGCAGGACGTGAGCAGGGGCAGGGGGCCCTCGCCGTTCATGCGGCGAAGGAACTCGTTGGCCTCCTCGATGATGGTCAGGTCCGCGCCGAAGTTGGTGTCGAAGACCGCATCGAAGCCCAGGCGGCGCAGGGCCGTGATGAGCTTGCCGGTGACCGGGGTGCCGATGGGCAGCCCGAAGCACTCGCCGATGGCGGCGCGGATGGAGGGGGCGGGCTGCGCGACGATGTGCTTCTTGTCCCGGGGCATGGCCAGGGCCTCCCACACGCGCTCGGTGTGGTCCTTCTCCAGGAAGGCGGCGGTGGGGCAGACGTTGATGCACTGGCCGCACTGGATGCAGGCGCTGTCGTCCATGGGGCCGAGGTTGGCCGGGCCCACCACGGTCTCGAAGCCGCGGCCGTGCTGGCTGAGGTTGTGCACGCCCTGGACCTCCTCGCAGACCCGGATGCAGCGGCCGCACAGGATGCACTTCTCGGGGGTGCGCACCACCGACTCGCTCTGGTCGTCGATGGGGAAGCGCTTGCGCTTGCCCTCGAAGTGGCGCTCGCGCACGCCCAGGCGGTATGCCTGCTTCTGGAGCTCGCACACGCCGTCGCGGTCGCAGGTCTGGCAATCCATGGGGTGGTTGTCGAGCAGCAGTTCGACGATGTCGCGCCTGGCGCGGCGGATCTCGGGGGAATTGGTCTGGACGTTCATCCCCTCCCAGACCTCGTGGCTGCACGCCGTGAGGAAGCTGCTGAAGCCCTCCACCTGCACGACGCAGATGCGGCAGGCGCCTTCGAGGCTCAGCTTGGGGTGGTAGCAGAGCCTGGGGATGTGGATCCCCAGCTTCTCGGCGGCCTTGAGGACGGTGGTCCCCTTGGGCACCTGGATGTGCTCGCTGTCGATGGTGAGGTTGATCATGGTCTCGGTCATCGTGGGTTCCTGTGTCAGGGGTGCGTTTGATTAGACGCGTTCGACCGCGTCGAACCGGCAGACTTCGAAGCACTGCCCGCACTTCACGCAGCGTTCCTGGTCGATCAGGTGTGCGGTCTTGCGCTGGCCGGAGATGCACTCCACCGGGCAGTTCCTGGCGCAGACGGTGCAGCCGATGCACGTCTCAGGATCGATCTGGTAGCGGATCAGGGCGACGCACTTCTTCGCCTTGCACTTCTTATCCACGATGTGCTCGCGGTACTCGTCACGGAAGTTCTTGAGGGAGCTGAGCACCGGGTTGGGCGCGGCGCGCCCGAGACCGCAGAGGGCGGTCTGCTGGCAGAGCCTGGCGAGGCGCTCGAGCTTGTCCAGGTCCTCCAGCACGGCCCGGCCCGACGTGATCTTCTCGAGGATCTCGAGCATGCGCGTCGTGCCTTCGCGGCAGGGGGTGCACTTCCCGCAGGACTCCTCCTGGGTGAAGCTGAGGTAGAACTTGGAGAGGTCCACCATGCAGTCGTCCTCGCTGAGGACGATCATGCCGCCCGACCCCATGATGGAGCCGGCCTTGGAGAGGGGGCCGAAGTCCACTTCCATCTCGGACTGGGAGGCGGGGATGAAACCGCCCGCGGGGCCACCGGTCTGGATGGCCTTCAGGGCCTTGTCGTCCTTGACGCCGCCGCCGATGTTGAACACCACCTTGGAAAGCGGGGTGCCCAGGGGCACTTCCACCAGGCCCGTGTGCTTGACGTTGCCGGCCAGGGCGAAGACCTTGGTGCCGCCGCTGTCGGCGGTGCCCTGGTTGGCGAACCACTCGCCGCCGTAGTTGATGATGGCGCTGATGTTGGCGAAGGTCTCCACGTTGTTGATGCAGGTGGGCTTGCCCCAGAGGCCCTTGACGGTGGGGTAGGGGGGGCGGACCTTGGGCTGGCCGCGCTCGCCCTCGATGGACCGGATGAGGGCGGTCTCTTCGCCGCACACGAAGGCGCCGGCGCCCAGGCGGACTTCCATGTCGAAGTCCCAGCCCGAACCCATGATGTTCTTGCCCAGGAGGCCCGCCTTGCGGCACTGGGCGAGGGCGTTCTGGATGCGCTTGATGGCCAGCGGGTACTCGGCGCGGATGTAGTAGAACCCGTGGCCGGCGCCGATGGCGAAGGCGGCGATGATCATGCCCTCGACGATGTTGAAGGGGTCGGACTCCAGCATGCCGCGGTCCATGAACGCGCCCGGATCCCCCTCGTCGCCGTTGCAGATGAGGTAGCGGGTGGTCTCGGCCTGGTCGTGGGCGATCTTCCACTTCTGGCCGGTGGGGAAGCCGCCGCCGCCACGGCCCCGCAGGCGGGCCTTGAGGACTTCGTTGATCACCCACAGGGGATCGTTCTTGCCGAGCACCGTGGCCAGGGCCGAGAACCCGCCGTAGCGCACGTATTCCTCGAGGTTCTCGGGGTCGACGATGCCGCTGTTGCGCATGGCGATGCGGTTCTGGTGGTTGAAGAAGTGGATGTCGCCGTAGAGCGAGTAGAAGTCCTGGGTGATGGGCTTCTCGGGGCAGCGCAGGTGGTCGACGACCTCGCCACCGATGGCGTGCTTGTCGAGGATCTCGTCCAGGTCCTTCTCGGTGAAGATGCGGTAGAGGACCCGGTCGGGGTTCACCAGCACGTGCGTGCACTTGCCTTCGGTCTCCTCGCTGCAGGCGCCGAAGCACCGCACGTGGGAGGTCTTCACGCGGCTGGCGGGAACGCCCTTCTCCTTGAGCTTGCGGTCGAAGGCGTGCTTGAGGGCCTGGCCCGTGGTGCAGCGGCGGCCTTCGCAGAAGATGAAGGAGAGATCGGCCACGTTGTCCAGGGAGCCGTCCAGGGCGTGCTCGGGGAGGGGCTCGCCCTTCTGGATGTGGCTGGAGAAGATCTTGTGCACCAGGGCCCGGTCCACGCGCTCGTACTTGACGGGCATCTTGCCGGGGACCGTGATGCCGACGATGGGCTCCTTGCTGCAGCGGCCCGTGCAGCCCGTCTTGTGGATGACGATGTCCTCGCGGCCGGAAGCCTGGATGTGCTTCTGGAATTCGTCGAGGGCCTCGAGGGAGCCGGCGGCGTGCTCACAGGTTGCGGAGCCGATCTGGATCTGGATCCTGGCGGAATCGCCGCTATCAGCCAGGACCTCGTCCGCGTTCTTCCTCAACGTGTCGAAGAAGGCCGCAACCGGGTTTGCCTCGACCGGGTTTGCCATGGGGAACTCCGTGGGAACTGGGCCGGGGAACGGCGGCCAATGTTAGAAAAAGTATCGATAGAAAAATATCGAATCGTGCTACACTGTTTGCCGTGGTGCCTGATCATGCGTTGAAACACGATGCAAGGTGGGTATCGCACGATCAGCGAGTGCCGGAACCCGACCCTCGTTTCTTGTCGTTCCTTACGGAGCCCAGGAAACCGTTGGGAGGGCTCACGACAGGTCGACCACAGATCCAAAATAGCCTTATCCGGTTACCCGCGCGTTGATAATTGTCACATCGGTTACCGGCGCATGCGTGCGCGGTAGGTGAGCGTGGAACTGCCTTCGGCCGGAACCGGCACGTTGAACCGGGCGAGACCGCTGGCTTCCTTTACGAAATCGTGGCTCTTCTGGACGATCTCCCAGTCGCCGAAGATCGGCTCCAGCACTGAAACGGTGACGGCCTCCTTCTTGGCGTTGCGCAGCTCCACCTGGAAGGCGACTTCGGTCACCTGGCGGTAGGCGCCCTGGGGGCCCAGCACCTTGTAGTCGGTCTGCTTGCGGGCCGCGGTGACGTCGAAGGCATCTCCGAGCTTGAGTCTCACCGTCTCGTTCCGGGGCGTGTGATCGATGGCGTCCTCGCCCACGAACTGCGGCCGTCCCTGTCCATCGCGCTTGTAGACCCGCACCACGCCCTTGGGCATGGGCATGCCCATGCGCGACTCCTCCCGGTTCCTGAACTCCACGAAGACGCCGACCTTGGGCTTCTCGCCCAGGTTCTCGTAGCGGGCCTGGAAGGCGTAGGCGTCGCCGCGCAGAAGGTACTCCTTGCGCACGGGCACGCCCTGGGCGGTGAGCAGGGCCACCTGCTTGGTCTGGTTCTCCTTGAGGGTCGTGGGCCGGTCCAGGGTGTAGAGGTGGTATTCGAAGAGGCTCTCCTCCTTCATCTCGGCCCGCGCCGAGGCCTTGGCCATGGCCATCATCGGGGCGGGGGCCTCCCGGTTCGCCGAGGCGCGGTGGACGTCGCCCGCCACCAGCTGGAGGGTGGCGTTGGGATACGCCGAGCCGCTCTGGTTCGTGAGGGTGACCCAGCCGCCCAGGTCGAGGGTCTTCTCGTCCGGGGAGAGGTTGGCCACATAGTCCGCGCGCCAGGAGAGGCCGGCCGTGAGGTAGCTGAGCTCGAGCTTCTGGGAGCGCTCCTTCGGGGAATGGAGGCTGAGCACCAGGGTGGGCCGGGCCCGGAGGTTGGCGGGGACCCCGGGGTAGATGATGCGGCCCGGCAGGGAGGTCTCGATGCGGTCCGCGAACTTCAGGACGGTGCCTTCGTTGGCGGCCAGGACTTCGGCCTCCTCCCGCACCTCCCGGGAGCCGGCGCCGTCGGGGTTCGGCTTTTGCGAGACCACGGTGACCTTGCGGCCCACGTACTTCTCCAGGAGCTTGCCGGGCGTGAGCAGGTCGAAATCGAAGTTCTGCTCGTTGACCCAGAAGTCCTTGGCCTCGGTCAGGTTGCGGATCAGGGCCGTCTCGGGGCGGATCTGGGCCGAAACCTCCTGGAAGGCCAGGTCCAGATCGCCCTTGGGAAGGCGCACCTCGCGCTGGTCCTTCACCAGCGCGAGGTTGTCGTTGTAGATGGTCACGGCCAGGGCCTGCTGGTCCTTCTGGGTCGTGGTCTGTTCCGGGGCCTGGGCGGCAAGGATGGCCGGAAGCGAGGCGAGGACGAGGATGCGCATGGGGTCTCCTGGGGTTCCCGGGAATTCGGGTCCCAGTGTAGACCGCTTGGATACCCCGCAGGGTCGCCCTCAGCCGGAAATCGCCGCGAGCTCCTCCAGGGAGAGGACGTTGTCCACATCCAGGATGATGACGAACTCGCCCTCCACCTTGCCGATGCCCGCGAGGAAATCGGTGCGCAGGGAGGAGCCGAAGGCCGGTGGCGGATCGATGTCGGCCGCGTCGATGTCGAGCACCGCCCGCACCTGGCCCACGATGAAGCCCAGCACCAGGCCCTCGCCGAGATGCTCCACCTCCAGCACCACCACGCAGGTGCGCCGGGCCACCGGGCTGGGGGCCCGGCCGAAGCGCACCGCCAGGTCCAGCACGGGCACCACGGAGCCCCTGAGGTTGATCACGCCCCGGACGAAGTCCGGCATCATCGGAACCTGGGTCAGCTCCCCGTACTGGATCACTTCCTTGATGGACCGGATCTCCATGGCGAAGGTCTCCCGGCCCAGGACGAAGGCCAGGTATTGGCTTGGCTTTTCCGGGGCGATGGGAACCGGGTTGCGGCGTTGCACGGTCATGAGTTCGGACATGGTCGCCACTCCTCTCAGAACCGCGTGAAGCCGGTTTCGTCCACGCGGACGGCCTTGCCGGCCTTGCGCGCGGGGGGGGCCTCCCGCCTGGGCGCGGCCACCGGCGCGGCGGACCCGCCCTTGCGGTTGAAGAAGCCCATGGCGGTCTGGAGTTCCAGGGCGTGGCCCGTGACCTCCTCGGCCGTGCTGGCCAGTTCCTCGGAAGCCGCCGCGTTCTGGGCCACCGCCTGGCTGATCTGGGTGATGGCGCCGTTGATCTGGCCCACGCCGGAGTTCTGCTCGGAACTGGCCGCGGCGATTTCGGTCACCAGATCGGACGTCTTCTGGATGGAGGGCACGATGGTGTCCAGGAGCTTGCCGGCCCGCTCGGCCAGGTCCACGCTGCCCGAGGCCAACCTGCCGATTTCCTCCGCCGCCACCTGGCTGCGCTCGGCCAGCTTGCGCACCTCGGCCGCCACCACGGCGAACCCCCGCCCGTGCTCACCGGCCCGGCCCGCCTCGATGGCGGCGTTGAGCGCCAGGAGGTTGGTCTGGTAGGCGATGTCGTCGATGATGCCGATCTTCTGGGCGATCTCCTTCATGGCGCCCACGGTCTCACGCACCGCTTGGCCGCCTTCCACCGTGTCCCGGGCGGTGCTGGTGGCCAGATCGCCGGTCAACTTGGCATTCTCATTGTTCTGGGCGATGGAGGCGCTCATCTCCTCCATGGAGGCGCTAGTCTCCTCCACGCTCGCGGCCTGCTCGCTGGCGCCCTGGCTCAGGGACTGGGCGGTGGAGCTCAATTGTTCGGCGGCCCCGGCCAGGGAGCCGGAGGCGTCCTGGACCCGGCCCACCACGGCCGAAAGGCGCTCCACCATGTCCTTGATGGAGGCCATCATGCTGGTGGTGTCGCCAGGCGCCGTCCGCACCTCCACCGAGAGGTCGCCCGAGGCCACCCGCCGGGCCACCTCGGAGGCCTCGTTGAGCTCACCGCCCACCAGGCTCCGCAGGATGCGGGCGACGCCGATGCCCAGGGAAAGGGCCACCGCGAAGGCCCCGGCGATGAAGGCGATGGTCTGGGTCTGGAGGGAGGCGACGGCCTCGAGGCTGTTCTTCTGGGTGAGGGCGGCATCCTGCAGGTTGACCTCCTCGATGGCCTTGAAGATCCGGTCCAGTTCCAGCGTCTTGGGGCGCAGTTCGGAGAAGAGGAAGGGGCCCGCCTCGGCATGCTTGTTCTGGTCCACCAGGGCCAGGAATCGCCGGGTCGTTTCCTCGTAGGGGCCCCAGATACGGTCGAACGCGGCCCAGAGGACGGTTTCCTCCTTGGCCATGCGGGTGGCGCGCTCCTTGGCGATGTGGTCCATCAGGGACACGCGGTTGGCGGCCATGGCTTCGGCCACGGCGCGCCTGCGTTCGACGTCCGGGGCCACGAAGTAGTTGTTGGTGAGCCGGGCATACATGATCGCATTGCTTCGCGCCTTGCCCACCAGGGACACGGACGTGAGCTGGTTCTCGTACATGTCGGTCATCATCCCGGCCACCTTGCGGATGTTTCCCATGCCCCGCAGCCCCACGACGACGGCCACCAGGGCCACAAGGAAGAAGGAGAGGATGAGCTGGGTGGCCAGCTTCTGGTTGCGGTACCACTTCATGGGGGCTTCTCCGGGCAGGGCAGGGCCCCGCCTCCCTTCGGAGAGTTCGGGTTCCCGCTGGTTCCATGCAAGTGTGATTGATTCTCAGGTGCACGCCATAAGGGCCATTACGTAGCCTCCCGTCACCGGAGGGTGATTACCGTGGCCCCCGCGCCTCCCTGGCTTTGCGGCGCGTCCTCCACCTTGGCGATGCCCGGGTGGCCCTTCAGAGCCTCGCGCACGGCGGCCTTGAGCTTCCCGGTGCCGTGGCCGTGGACCACGCGGATGAACTTCTGGCCCGCGGCGATGGAGGACTCCACGAACCGGTGGATCTCGGTGTCCACGTCGTCCGAGGCCCGGCCGATGAGGTTGATCTCGGACTGGATGTCCTCGGCGTCGCCGCGGAAGCGCACGGAACCCCTGCGGGGGCTCTGTGCGCCCAGGGCGCCCCGGTGGATGGCCTCCAGCTCCCCGGCGCGGGCCTCCAGGCGCCGGCCCTGGGGGGTCTCCAGCACCACCCGGTCTCCCTTGAGGCTGGCGACGCGGCCCTCCACGCCCAGGCCCCGGTGCCGGGCGTAGCCGCCCTCCCGGAGCTGCGGCGGATCCTGGGCCCGGGGCGGGGCGGTCCCCGCCCGCATTTCGGCGTGGGCGATCTGCTCGATGGTGCGCACCCGCTCCCGGACGTCGGTGCCCACGCGGTCGGCGTTGAAGGGCTCGGTGGCCTTGTGCTTCTCCTTGAGCTCCTTCACGAGCCGCCTGGACTCGTGGTCGATGAAGTCGAGGACCCGCTGGACCTTCTCCCCCGACTCCCGCTGGAACTTCTCCTGGGCGTGGCGCAGGGACTCCTCGCGGTTGGCGAGGATCTTCCGGTCCTTCTCCACGGCCGCCGCGGCCTCCTTCAGGGCCTGGGTCTCGTCGGCCAGCCGCAGGCGGTCCGCCTCCAGCTGCCGGAGGAACTCGCGCCAGTCCTGCTCGCGCCGGCCCAGCACCTTCTCGGCGTGGTCGAGGATGGACCGGGGCAGGCCCAGCTTGGCGGCGATGGTCAGCGCGCGGCTCTGGCCGGGCATGCCCACCATGAGGCGGTAGGTGGGGGCCAGCCGCTCCTCGTCGAACTGCACCGAGGCGTTCTGGAAGCGGGGGTGGCGCAGGGCCCACTGGCTGATCTCCCCCAGGTGGGTGGAGCACAGCACCCAGCACTGGCGCCGGGAAAGGGACTGCAGGAGGGCGATGCCCAGCGCGGCCCCCTCCTTGGGGTCGGTGCCCGTGCCCAGCTCGTCCAGCAGCACGAGGCCCCCCGTGCGGGCCTGGCCCACGATGCGCTTGAGGTGGAGGATGTGGCTGGAGAAGGTGGAGAGGCTGCCGATTAGGGTCTGGTGGTCGCCGATGTCGGCGTGGAGGGTGGCCATCTCCGGCACCTCGGTGCCGGGCCGGGCGGGAATGGCGCATCCGGACCGGGCCAGGGCGGTGAGCAGGCCCACGGTCTTGAGGACGACGGTCTTTCCGCCGGTGTTGGAGCCCGAGATGATCACCCCGGGACGCTCCCGGTCCAGCTCCAGGGTCAGGGGCACGGCGTCGTGGTCCAGGGGGTCCAGGTCCAGGGCGGCGCGCACGTTGGGCAGCAGCAGGGGGTGCCGGGCCTCCAGGAGGCAGAGCCGGTCCCGGCCCAGGTCCGGCAGGGCGCCGTCGCACAGGGCGCTCCAGCGCAGCAGGGCGAGGCCCTCGTCCGCGTCGGCCTGGAAGCGGTGCCAGCGCTCGAAATCGAAGCGCCGGGCCCGGAGGCCCTCCAGCAGGTCCCGCAGGAAGGCCTGCACGGCCTGCATGTATTCCCGGTCGGCCTCCACGTGGTCGTTGTTGAGGCTCACGGCCTCGAAGGGCTCCACGAACACGGTGGCGCCGCTGCTGGAGCGGTCCAGCACGAGCCCCGGCACCATGCCCCGGCGCTCGGTGCGCACCGGCAGGCAGAAGCGCCCGTTGCGCTCCACGACGTTGAATTCCTGGAAGGCGTCGGGGAAGTCCCGGAGCATGCGCTGGAGGCGGTTGTTCACGGACTGGAAGCACCTGGACCGGGTGCGGTGAAGGTCGGCCAGGCCCGGCACCCGCATGGGATCGAGCTGGCCGTCCTCCGTGAAGCAGCGCCCCAGCTGGTCGGCCACGGGCCCGGGGTCGGGCAGGAGGTCGGCGGTGACCTGCAGCCGGTCGATGCCCAGTTCCGTGCCCTCGGGCCCGGGCCGGTCCTCGGGCCATTCCAGGCCCCGGGCGGTGCGGAGGAGGGTGGCCAGGGCGCGCAGGCCCTCCCGCAGCTGGCGCCAGTGCTCGGGCAGGGGCCACCCGGCGGGGTTGAGCACCTCGTCCAGGGCCTCGTCGAAGGCCACGATGGGCAGGGCCCCCGGGTCCAGGGACCAGGTGGGTCCCAGTTCCATCTGCCTGAGCCGCCGCAGGCCGCAGCGGCCGTCCCAGGGCTGGAGCTCCTGGAGGGCGGCGCGGCCCAGGCGCGTGCGCGCCCCGCCCGCCACCAGGGCGGCCAGGGTGGGGAATTCGACGGCGAGGAGTTCTGAGGCGTAGGGGGTTCGGGTCATGGGGGGCATTGGCGCACGAAAAAGGCCCGCCGTGGGCGGGCCTTTCCATCCTATCGGAAACGTGGGCTTCAGCCCATCAGCCTCCGCTCCTGGGCGAGGCGCTTCAACGTCTTCTTGCGGGCGGCGAGCATCTTCCGCTTGCGCTTGGCGCTGGGCTTCTCGTAGTGCTGACGCTTCTTCAGCTCGCTGAGGATTCCAGACTTCTCGCACTTCCGCTTGAAGCGGCGAAGCGCGTTCTCGAAAGTTTCATCTTCCTTGATTTTGACCAGTGGCATGTGGGGACACCTCCTTCCGCCTTGATTTCGCCCTGAAACCGCAATTCCGGAACCAGGGCCGTCCATCAGGTTACCAGCGGAATGCAGGTATTGCCAGCATTCGTTGTTGAAGATGAGGAGTTGGCCGCTTCCGCTCCCGCGGTCTATAATTCCATTTTCTCGAGAATTTATGGCCCAGGCTCATCTGCTCATCGTGGACGGCGAATCCTTCCGGACCCCCGACCTGTCGGCGGTCATGGGAAACGAAGGCTGGGAGGTCGTCTGGGCGCAGGGGGCCGCCCGGGGTTTCCAGGCCGCCGCCGCCACCCCGCCGGACGTGGTCCTGTTCGATCCCCGGGCCATCGGGGAGGAGGGGCTGGCGCTGCTCCGGGACCTCCAGCTCCGCAAGCCCGGCATCGCCCTGGTGGCCCTGGGGGGCACGGAAGCCGATGCGGAATGGGCGCGGAAGGCGGGCCTGGACCCCACCTCCCTGCACCGCATGGGCCGGGACACCTCCATCCAGGCCTGGCCGGCCACCCTGCGCTCCTGCCTGGGCGGCTTCGGACCGGGCGCCCAGAAATTCACCACCGAGGACCTCTTCGCGGACATCCTCACCGACCTGGACGAGCTGCCGCCGGAGCCGCCCCGGGCCGTGACCCCCCCGCTGCCCAAGGACTTCACCCTCGGCGGCGTTCCGAGCATCTCCGGCTTCTTCCAGGGCTCCGAGGTCGACATCAAGGCCACGGGCCCGCTGCCCCAGATCCCCGACAACTGGCCCCCGCCCGCCCCTCCCGAGAGCCCGGCCCCCCCGGACGAGAGCATGGAGGAGTTCGGCAACTACTACCTCCTGGAGAAGGTCGCCGTGGGCGGCATGGCCGAACTGTTCAAGGCCCGCCAGCGCGGCGTCCACGACTTCGAGAAGATCGTGGCCATCAAGCGCATCCTCCCCCACCTCTCGGACAACGACGAGTTCGTGCGGATGTTCATCGACGAGGCCAAGCTCGCCGCGCAGCTCACGCACCCCAACATCTGCCAGATCTTCGACCTGGGCAAGGCCATGGGGTTCTACTACATCGCCATGGAGTTCGTGGACGGGCGGGACCTGCGCAGCCTGCTGCGCAAGGTGCGGGAGTACCGGCTGCCGGTGCCCGAGCCCCTCGCCGCCGCCATCACCATGAAGGTGGCCAGCGCCCTGGACTACGCCCACCGCAAGCGCGGCATCAACGACAAGGAGCTCAAGCTCGTCCACCGGGACATCAGCCCCCAGAACATCCTCATCTCCTACGAGGGGGCGGTGAAGCTGGTGGACTTCGGCATTGCCAAGGCCGCCACCAAGAGCACCCAGACCATGGCCGGCGCCCTCAAGGGCAAGCTCCTCTACATGAGCCCCGAACAGGCCCTGGGCGGGGCGCTGGACGGCAGGTCCGATATCTATTCCTTGGGCCTGGTCCTCTTCGAGCTCCTTACCGGGGAACGCTGCTTCCAGGCCGACAGCGAGCTGGGGGTCCTCGAGAAGGTCCGCATGGGCAAGGTCCTGGAGGTGCGCACGGTGAACCCGGCGGTCTCGCCGGAGATGGCCGCCATCGTGAACAAGGCCCTGAACCGCGACGTGGACCACCGCTACGTCTCGGCCCGGTTCCTGGAGCGGGACCTCAAGAACCTCCTGGTGAAGACCAGCAGCGAGCCCACGGAGCACGACCTGGCCGAGTACGTGAACATGGTCCTGAAGGGGTCCCGGGGTGAGTTGGAGGAGCTCCTGCGGCACCGGTACCCCGCCGTCCAGCCCCCGCCGTCCGCGCAGCCGCGCCCCCCGCAGCCCCAGCCCCAGATCCAGCCCCGTCCGGTCCCGCCGCAGCCCCAGCGGGTGCGCCCCCCCGAGCCCATGCCCATGCCCCCGGCGCCCGTGGGGCACCCCCAGCAGCCCCTCTGGCTGATCCCCGTGCTCATCGCCCTCATCGCGACGGTGGCCTGGGTGGCGTACAAGGTTTTCAACTGAGGTCCGTGCGGTTCCCGGTATCCTTTACCCATCCGAATCTTTGGTGTTTCCCCTTTACGTGTGTATGGAGCTTTTATGGATCTCAACAAAGACCAGCAGCAGTTCTACGAGCAGGCCCGGGAGCGTTGCCGCCAGGACGTCGACCAGATGAACAACACCATCCGGGTGGAATGGCAGCACCTCAACGACGAGATCAAGCGCGTGCAGGAGCTCATCCAGACGCTTGAGACCCGCAAGCAGACCGTGGGCCAGATCTACGCCTCCTCCAGCGAGATGCTGGGCCTGGCCAACGACCTGGACGTGTCGCCGGCCATCAAGGACAGCGCCGAGGACACCGCCGACGACCTGGGCGTCGGGGAGATCGACCTCTGATCCATGGACATGCGCGCGCGCAAGGGCCGGACCCTGGGGCATCCCCGGGGTCCGCTGCGTTCCGGGGAGGGCCTTTGAGCGACGAAAGCGTGCAGGTCCGCCGGGCGCGGGGGAAATTCGCGGCCATGGCCGCGGCGTTCTTCCTGGGCGTCTTCAACGACAACTACTACAAGCAGGCGGTGCTCATCCTCGCGGTGGCGGCGGGGCGCATCAGCCTCCAGGGGGTGGCCGTCTTCGTGTTCACCTTCCCCTACCTGCTCTTCGCGGCGCCCGCGGGATGGGCCTCGGACCGGTTCCCCAAGCGCACCGTCGTCATCACGGCCAAGGCCGTGGAACTGGCCGCCATGCTGGTGGGTGCCGTGGGCATCGCCACGGGCCACTGGTGGCTGATCCTCGTCATGCTCGGCACCATGGGCACTCAGGCGGCCTTCATGAGTCCGGCCGTCAACGGCTCCATTCCCGAGCTCTACCCGGGGGACTACGTGACCCGGGCCAATGGCGTGCTCCGCATGGTGGTGACCGTGGGGATCCTCGTGGGCATCGCGGCGGCGGGCTTCACCCTGGACGTGACCGGAACCGGGTTCCACGGCATCGACCGCGGGCGCCTCCTGGTGGGGGCCGGCGTGATCCTGGTGGCCCTGGGCGGCCTCGCGGTCAGCTTCCGGATCGCCGCCTTCCCCGCGGCGGACCCGCGCGCCCCCTTCCCGTGGCTGGGCCCCCTGGCCACCCTGCGCGACCTCGCGGGCATCCGGAAGGATCCCCTCCTGGCCTTCACCGTGGGGGCCTCGGTGTTCATCTGGTTCTCGGGCTCGCTTCAGGTGCTCCTCATCAATCCCCTGGGCATCCAGGAACTCGGGCTCAGCAAGTCCCTCACCAGCGCCCTCATCGTCAGCCAGCTGGCCGGAATCGCCGCGGGCGGGATCCTCAGCCCCCGGTGGGCCAAGGGTGAGGACTGGCACCGGGTGCTGGGGCCCGCGGGCGCCGGGATGGGCCTGGCCATGATGGTGCTGCCCGCCCTGCGGCTGCTGCCCGCGCCCCTGGTGGTTCCCGCCGTGTTCGTGGCGGTGGGCCTGGTGGGGCTTTTCGGCGGGATCTTCCTCATCCCCGTGGAGAGCTTCATCCAGCGCCGGCCCGAGGCCTCGCGCCGGGGCGCGGTCCTGGCCGCGGCCAACTTCGCCGTGTTCGGCGGAATCATGCTGAGCGGACCGCTGTCCAACCTTCTCAACGCCCACTGGGCACCCACCACGGGCATGTGCGCCGTGGGGTGCCTCGCCCTCGCCCTGAGCCTGGGGATGCGGGCCCTGCTCCGGAGTGCGCCATGGGCGTGACGGCCTCCCTCTTCATCGCCCTGGGCCGCTGCCTCCTGTCCCTGCGGTACCGCATCCGGGTCAAGGGGCTGGAGGAGGTGGCCTCCCGGGGCACCGGCGGCATCCTCTTCCTTCCCAACCATCCCGCCCTCATCGACCCGGTCATCGTGGCGGGGACCCTCTACCCCCGGTTCCGTCCGGCCTCCCTGGCGGACCGGGACCGCATCGCCAGTCCCGGCATCAACTGGATCACCCGGAAGTTCGGGGCCAAACCCCTGCCGGACCTCTCCAAGCATGGCGAGAGCTGCCGCCCCGAAGTGGAGCGCGTGATCCGGGAATGCGCGGAGGATCTGGCCCAGGGCCGCAACATCCTCCTCTACCCGGGCGGACACCTCATGCGCGCCCGCCACGAGGACCTGGGGGGCAACAGCGCGGTGGAGACCATCCTCGCCGCGGCGCCCGGCGCGCGGGTGGTGCTGGTGCGTACCCGCGGCCTCTGGGGCAGCCGCTTCAGCCGCGCCGCGGGGCACTCCCCCGACTTCACCCGGGTCCTGGCCCGCCAGGCCCTGGACATCCTGGCCAGCTTCATCTTCTTCTGCCCCCGCCGGGAGGTGACGGTGGAACTGGCCGAGCCGGCCGACTTCCCCCGGTCTGGGGGCCGGGAGGCCATGAACCGGAGGATGGAGGCGTACTTCAACGAGGATGCGCCCCCGGCCCTGCATGTGCCCGCGACCCCCTGGGAACCCGGCGGCCGCCGCGTCCTCCCCGACCCGCCCCAGGCCCGGCTCCAGGGCGATCCCGGCGAGGTCACCCCCGCGGTGCGCGCCCAGGTGCTGGCCAGGCTGGGCGAGATGTCGGGCAAGGCGGGCCTGAAGGACGACGACAAGCTGGCGCGGGAACTGGGCATGGACAGCCTGATGCGGCTGGAGCTCCAGCTCTGGATCGAGCAGGAGTTCGGCCACCACCTGGGCGACCCGGACTCCCTGGTCACCGTGGGCGACGCCCTGCTCGCGGCCTCGGGCCACGCCATCGACACGGCGGGGGCCCCCCTCAAGCCGGTGCCCTCGGCCTGGTTCCGGCCCATGGGCCTGCCCGCGATGGTGCCCGAGGGCGACACCATTCCGGAGGTCTTCCTGCGCCAGGCGGCGCGGGACCCCGGCAGGGCGATCATCGCCGACCAGGCCTCGGGGGTGCGCACCTACCGGGACATCATCACCTCCGTCCTGGCCCTCAAGCCGGTCCTGGAGGCCATCGAGGGCCCCTACGTGGGCATCATGCTGCCTTCCAGCGTGGGCGCGGCGGTGCTGTACCTGGCGGTGCTCTTCGCGGGCAAGACGCCGGTCATGGTGAACTGGACCACCGGGGTGCGCAACATGACCCACGGCCTGGACCTGCTGGACGTCAGGCGCGTGCTCACCGTGGGCAAGGTGGTTGAGCGCATCCAGTCCCAGGGCATGGACCTGGATGCCCTGCGGGACCGTCTCCTGCTCATGGAGGACGTGGGGGCCTCCCTCACCCGGGGCGCCAAGCTCAAGGCCCTCCTGGGCGCCTGGCTCTCCTGGAAGCCCCTGCGCAGGGCCCGCATCCCCGGGACGGCCGTGGTGCTGTTCACCAGCGGCAGCGAGAACCTGCCCAAGGCGGTTCCCCTGACCCACGGCAACATGCTGGCCAATGTGCGCGACGTGGCGGCGGAGTACCGCTTCCTGGACGGGGCCCGGTTCGTGGGGTTCCTGCCCCCCTTCCACTCCTTCGGCCTCACGGGCACCGTCGTCCTGCCCCTGTGCTGCGGTTTCCAGGCCGTGTACTACCCGGTGCCCACCGACGGCACGGCCCTGGCCCGACACATCGAGGCCTACCGCGTCACGGCGCTGGTGGGCACCCCCACCTTCCTCAACGGCATCGTGCGGGTGTCCCGCACCGCCCAGCTGGAATCCCTGGGCTTCGTCATCACCGGCGCCGAGAAGTGCCCCGAGGCCCTCTTCGAGACCATCGCCCAGCGCTGGCCGGGCATGGTGATCCTCGAGGGCTACGGCATCACGGAGTGCTCCCCCGTGGTGGCGGCGAACCGCGAGGAGCGCCGAAAGCACGGAACCATCGGCTGGTGCATGCCCTCCGTGGACCACGTCCTGGTGGACCCCGACACCGGCGAACGGTCGCTGCCCGGGGCCATGGGGATGCTCCTGGTGCGCGGCCCCAGCGTCTTCGGAGGCTATCTCGGGTTCGACGGCCCCTCGCCCTTCGTGGACTTCGAGGGCCACGCCTGGTACCGCACCGGGGACCTGGTGCGGGAGGAGGACGGCATGCTGGCGTTCGCGGGCCGGCTGAAGCGGTTCGTGAAGATGGGGGGCGAGATGGTCAGCCTGCCTTCGGTGGAGGAAGCCCTCCTGGACCGCTTCTCGGGCCTCGGGGACGACGAGGCGGTCCTGGCCGTGGAGGCCCGGGAGACCGGCAGCGCCGTGGAGCTGACCCTGTTCACCACGCGGGGCGTCACCCGCGAGCAGGCCAACCAGGCCATCCGGGAGGCCGGTTTCAGCCCGATCCACAACATCCGTGCCGTGGTGGACCTGGAGAAGATCCCGGTCCTGGGCACGGGAAAGACCGACTACCGGGCCCTCAAGGCCCTGCTGTAGCGTCGTCGGGCGTGGACTCCCTGTTCCCCAGCATCGTGTGGGGCGGGAACCACCGGTCCAGCACCGCCACGTGCCGGGCCGCGAATTCCCGGGCCAGGAAGCCGGCCCGGGCCCTCAGGGGCACCCCGGAGGTGTCCGCCGCCACGCCGGTGGCGTCAAGGCCCATGCTGGAGGCCAGGTAGAGGGCCCTGGGCAGGTGGAAGTCCGAGGTGACCACCACGATACGCTTGACGCCGAAGACCGCCTGGGCCCGCCTGAGGCTGTCGTAGGTGCGCCTCCCGCCATAGTCGCTGACCACCCGTTCAACAGGGATCCCCCGCCGGATGAGCCACTTGCGCATGGCCTGGGGTTCGTTGTAGTTCTGGGCCCGATTGTCGCCGGATACCAGGATCCAGCCCACCTTGCCGGCCCTGAACAGGGCCATGGCGGTTTCCAGGCGCCCTTCGAGGATCGGGGAGGGCTCGCCGTCGGCGTACACGCCGGCCCCCAGGACCAGGGCGGGACCCGTCACGGCGGGAACGGCGCTTCGCGGAAAAATGCGCGAAGCGAACTCCTTGGGGAACCATAGGAGAATCCAAAGCAAATCAATGGTAAAGAACACAACAAGGGTTGCCCACAGCCACCGCCGTGAACCCCAACGGAGAGTAACCCAGCCAGATAGTCCCATCGTGAGTTAGCATAGACCCTTACCCCCAATGGGGCCCAACGCGAGTGAGAATTAATGAATCATACCAGACCCGTGCGGCCAATTTCCCAAAGCCTTCCCCGCGTGGGCATCGCCTGCGCCGTACCGGCCCTGCTCGCGCTGGGCGGCACGGGCTGCTACCGGGCCACGGGGTTCCAGCGGACCACGGTGGTGGCCGAGGCCATTCCTGAAACGGGCGGCGACCGGGTGGCGGGCCTCAAGTCCACCGCCGGCCCCGGCGACTTCTACCTCGGCAACGACTTCCTTCAGGTGGCCATCGACGGCACGCGCTGGGGGGACACCTCCCAGCGCCCCATCGCCGGGGCGGCCTCGGGTGGAAGCATCGTGGACGCCGGGTACATCAGCCTGGACACCAGCTACCAGCGGGTCAACATGCCCGCGGACTCCCTCGAGCGCCTCACGCCCGTGGTCAACCAGGACCCCGACCTCCAGCTCGTCTTCGACAGCTTCGAGCCCGAGACCCTCACGGATCCCAGCACCCTCACCATGAGGGGCGCCATCCTCGACAGGGGCCACAAGCTCGCCGGCGCCACCTGGGACGCGTCGGGCCGCGTGCAGGGCGTCTCCGTCGTCCACGTGCTCTCCCTGTCCAAGCTCTGGCGGTACGTGCTCGCCACCACCACCATCGTCAACGAGAGCGGATCGCCGTTGGGCGTGCGCAGCATCGGCGACGCCCTCCACCAGACCTCCAGCGGCTTCCGCTTCTGCGTGCCCGCGGGCGTCTCCGTTTTCGGCGAGCCCCTTGCCCAGCCCTGGGGCGTGCAGATTCCGGGCAGCGACTTCGGCAACCCCATCGCCACCTCCGTGCAGTCGCCCATGGTGGTGCTGATGGCCGCCGAGCCCGGCGCCGCCTCCATCGATTCGCACGCGTCCATCGGCATCATGAGCCAGGACGCCCCCGCCGTCGCCGTGGCCTCCGATCCCCAGGAGGCCCGCGAGGCCATGCGGCCCACCTTCCCGGAGCGGCTGGTGGTGGGCAGCCTCCCCCTCGCCCCCGCGGGCCTGGCGGCGGGCGGAACCCTGACCTACAACCGCCGCCTCTACATCGCGGGCGGGAAGAGCACCGACCTGTCCAAACCGAACCACGGGGAGGCTCTGTTCGACGAGATGGCCCTGGCGAAGTACAACAAGACCGACGGGCTCTGGCCCCAGGGTTTCGGCCAGCTGGAGTTCCCGCTGACCGGGTCGGCCATGCGGCAGAGCCCGTTCCCCACCGAGATTCGCGTGGAGCGGTCAGCCGGCCAGGCGGGCAAGGATATCTGGATTCCCGAGCGCGTGGTCTGGCTGGAGCCCGGGGAGAACATCACTTCGGCGGCCAGTTTCGCGCCCGACTCGACGTCGATGTACCTTCCTGCCGGCACCTACCGCATCGTGGTGACGAACAAGGTGGGCCAGCAGGTCAAGTACCAGTCTGTCAACATCTACGATAGCCTCCGCCCCCTGCTCAGCGGACCCATCGTCATCTATCCCACCCTGCGCTTCTACCCGGGGTCCTTCGACTATCTGTGCCCCGAGGCCGACCGCATCGTCAGTTCCACCGGCACCGCGGTGCGAAGCCTGTACGCGCCCCACCTCTTCGACACCCGGGAGGCCAACGCCCCCGAAGGCAACATGCAGCCCATGCGCTTCACCATCAAGGGCACCGGCATCACGCCCGACCCTGAGATGCGCCGGACCCGGACCCTCTCCACCTACTACGACGGCGTCACCAAGCACGTGGTCGTGGGCGGCGGGCCCGGCCAGAACCAGTTCCGCGCCGGCAACGAGATGTTCGGCACCGGCTTCTTCACCAACGTGCAGACCCGCTACTTCTGGCTCGCCAACGGCACGCCCACCGGACAGGCGTCCGAGGCCGGCACGCCGGTGATCACCGGCGGCACCTACCGCGCCTACGGGACGCGGGGACCCCTTTCCGACCTCCAGACCATGGACATCACCGCCTTCGAGGGCCAGTCCAACAGCATCCATTCCTTCATCGTCTGGCCCAGGACCCTTCCCGCGGGCTGGACCACCTTCGACGTGCCCGGGCCCTCCCAGGCCAGCGGCGGCGGGTACCTCCCGGTCGAAAAGCTGGTCTCGGCCCTGGCCGAATCCGTCCAGGTGGTGGCCACCACCGAGAAGGACCTGGGCACCGACGGCCACCGGCTCTACAACGACTTCCGGACCGAATACGACAGCATCGGCTGGAGCGCCGGGCAGCTTTCCGCCATCAAGAACGACCCCTTCGTGATGGACGCCCGCACCTCCGAACTTCCCGGCTACGGCACCGCCACGGCCCTGGGCACCCCCGCCGCCACCGCCTACCGCTACGGCGGGGCCCTGCAGCCCGACAACTGGACCCTGTCCGACTTCATCACCCAGTCCAAGGGCTCGTACACCATCGTGAACCGGCCCCGGGGCGCCAACGGGCTCTTCACCCAGGCCGGCTTCGACGGCACCGTGCCCGTGGGCACCGGCGTCAACGCCTGGTGGACCGGCAAGGGCTTCTACGCCAACGACACCACCAACGGCAGCTTCGACGCGATCGAGCTCTTGAGGGCCGAGGGCTTCGACAAGGCCGCCCCCGATCCCTGGTTCCAGGAATTCCTGCAGGTGCGGTCCGACTGGTTCGCCCTGCTGAACCAGCAGACCCCCACGGCCTTCACCAAGGCCCTGGGTCTGTCCTCGGCCAGGTTCAGCCTCGACACCCCCGTGGGTCTGGCGCGCACCTACCTCAAGGCCTCCCCCGTCCTCACCAACCCGCCCGTGGCCGGCACCGCGCCCACCTCGGACCTGGTGCAGGACCTCTCCTCGGTGATGGCCGCCCTGAAGTCCGGCGCCGCCGTGGCCTCCACCGGCCCCTTCCTGGATGTGACGATTTCGGGGACCGGCCCCGGCGGCCTGGTGAAGGGGCCCCTGGCCACCGCCAACGTCGCCGTGAACCTCTACCGGCCCGACTGGATGCCCCTGGACCAGGTGCGCATCGTCATGAACGGCAAGGTGGTCAGCACCCTCGACCCCGCCGTCCTCACCCGGTCCGCCACGGACGACCGCCTCTACACGGGAACCTTCCCCGTCGCCCTGCCCACCTCGGGAACCGGCGCCTGGATCGTGGTGGAAGCCGGCGTCGCCCTGGACCAGGCCGGCCCCTACCATGCGGGAACCCCCTGGTACGAGATCATGCGGGGCATCTATCCCATCGCCGTCACCAACCCCATCTTCATCGATGTGACGGGGACCGGCTACACCCATCCCTGACGTGACCCCATGAACGAGTGGCTCCCCCAACGCCTGCCGGAGGACATCGAGGCCGAACGCGCGCTGCTGGCCACCTGCTGCGCGCCCGGGGCCGAGACGGCGGCCACCGAAGCCTCCTTCGTCCTGTCGGAGGAGGACTTCGTCCACCCCGCGCACCGCGCGGTGTTCAAGGCCCTCAAGGCCCTCATCGAAGCCCAGCTCGAGGTCAACTCCCTCACCCTCAAGGACGCCCTGGACCAGGCCGGGGACCTGGGGCGGGTGGGCGGCTTCACCGGACTGGTGGACCTGCTCAGCGCGGAGGAGGTGGGACGCCCCAAGGTGCTGGCCGACCTGCTCATCCGCAAGCGCAAGCTCCGGCAACTCATCCGGCTCGGAGCCCAGCTGGTGCGCCAGGCCGCGGAGGAGGAGGCGCCCCCCGACACCCTGGTGGAACAGGCGGCGGTCGACCTGTTCCGGCTGGCCCAGGGCCAGGACCGCCGCGGGCTCGAGCACATCTCGGACGTGGCCCGGGACGCCATGGAGAACCTACTGGACCGCCTTGAAGGGCGCGGCTCCACGGGCCTCAAGGTGGGCTTTTCCCGCCTGGACGCCATCACCCAGGGTTTCCAGCCCGGCAACCTCATCATCCTCGCGGCCCGCCCCGGCATCGGCAAGACGGCCCTGGCCCTCAACTGGCTGCTGCGCTCGGCGATGTACCACCAGGCCCACGCGGCGTTCTTCTCCCTGGAAATGTCCAAGGAGGAGGTCTTCAACCGCCTCCTGTCGGCCCACTGCGCCGTGAACCTGCGGAGCGTGGCCGCGGGCAACTTCGACGAGACCATCCAGGCCCGGCTCCTCAAGAGCCGCGACGCCCTGCTGGAGCTTCCCATCTACATCAACGACCAGGCCGCCATCACCACCCGCGAGATCACGGCCATGGTGGACCGCCACCTCTCCCAGGCCAACCACAAGCTGGACCTGCTCATCGTGGACTACCTGCAGCTGCTGAGCAGCCCGGACTCGTCCAGGGCCGCCAAGCAGAGCGAGGCCACCCGCATCGGCGAGATCAGCCGCGGGTTCAAGCTCCTGGCCAAGGACCACGGCCTGCCCATCGTCGTGCTCTCCCAGCTCAACCGCGAGGTGGAGCACCGCCAGGGCGGGCGGCCCCAGCTTTCCGACCTGCGGGACTCGGGCGCCATCGAGCAGGACGCCGACATGGTCATGTTCATCCACCGGCGCATGCAGCCCCCCGCCGACGGCCAGGTGGAGGACGACCGCAGCGCCGAGCTGATCATCGCCAAGCACCGCAACGGCCCCGTGGGCTCCGTGGGGCTCTACTTCGAGGGCGAGTACGCCCGCTACCGCGAGATGGAGCGCGCCACCGATCCCGGGATGGGCTGATGGCCACGGCGCTGCCGCTGTACCCCCTCTCCTCCCGGGTCACGGCCCTGCGGGGCGTGGGGCCGGCCTTCGCGGAGGCCTTCGAGGCCGCGGGCATCACCACCCTCAAGGAGCTGCTGTGGTCCCTGCCTTACCGGTACGTCGACCGGGGCACCCTCCAGAAGATCGGCGAGCTCGACACCCGCTGGAGTCCCGACAGGGAGCCCGTGACCGTGCTGGGCACCGTCAAGGACCTCCGGACGACCACCACCCGCGTGCAGCGCATGGCGCTCACCGAGGTGCTCCTGCAGGACGGCACCGGCACCATCCGCCTCATCTGGTTCAACCAGGCCTACCTGGCCCGTGCCCTGCGGCCCGGTGACCGGATCCTCGCCTTCGGGCCCGTGGCCATGGGCCGCGCGGGCCTGGAGATGAGGGGCCCGTCCTTCGAGAACATGGGCAAGGCCGTCGACGAGGAGAACCTCTGGGTGCGGCGCTTCCTCCCCCTGTACCGGAAACTGGGCCCCATCGGCGGGCGGTTCCGCCAGAAGCTGGTCCAGGAGGCCCTGGCCCGCGCCGCGGACCCGGGCGAGTGGCTTCCCCCGGACCTGGCCCGCGGCTTCCCCGGCACCCTGGGGGCCCTGCGCCTGCTGCACCAGCCCCCCGACGACGGCGACGCGGACCTGCTGGACGCCCGCGCCACCCCGGCCCACCAGCGCCTGGCCTGCGAGGAGCTGTTCGCGTTCTCCCTGGGGGTCTCCCTGCGGAGGGCGGGCCGCATGGCGCGCCGGGGCCAGCTGGTGGCCACCTCCCCCGAGCTGCGCGAACGGCTGCGGAGCTTCCTTCCCTTCCGGCTCACCGGGGCCCAGCGCACGGCCTTCAAGGAGATCGTGGAGGACCTCACGTCGGGCCGGGTCATGCACCGCCTGCTCCAGGGGGACGTGGGCAGCGGCAAGACGCTGGTGGCCTTCCTGGCCATGGCCATGGTGGCCGAGACCGGAGGCCAGGCCGCGCTGCTGGTGCCCACCGAAGTCCTGGCGCGCCAGCATGCCGCCACCTTCAGGCGGATCCTGGGCGACCAGGCCGGGCGCATGGAGCTGCTCCTGGGTCCCATGAAGGCCGCCGAGAAGCGCGCCGCCCTGGCCCGGATCGCCTCGGGGGAAGCCTCGTACGTGGTGGGCACGCACGCCCTTTTCCAGGAGTCGGTGGCCTTCCAACGCCTCCAGCTCGTGGTGGTCGACGAGCAGCACCGCTTCGGAGTGCGCCAGCGGGAGGCCCTGAAGGAGAAGGGCCTGGACCCCCACTGGCTCGTCATGAGCGCCACGCCCATTCCCCGTTCCCTGGCCCTGGCCCTCTTCGGCGACCTGGAACAGTCCGTGCTCGACGAACTGCCCCCGGGGCGCCAGCCCATCACCTCCCGCCTCCTGGAGCCCGACCACGCCGAGCGCGCCTGGGAACTGGTGGAACGCGAGCTCAGGGCCGGGCACCAGGCCTTCGTCATCAGCCCCGCCATCGACCCCCAGGACGAGACCAAGGTGCCCCTGCGGGACATCCAGGCCATGGAGGCGCTCCTGCACGCGCAGTTTCCGGACGTGCCCATCGCCGTCGTCCACGGCCGGCTCAAGGCGGACGAACTGGCCCTGCGCATGGAGTCCTTCGTCAAGGGCGAGACCCGCGTCCTCCTGGCCACCACGGTGGTGGAGGTGGGCGTGGACGTGCCCAACGCCACGGTCATGGTGGTGGACCACGCCGAGCGCTTCGGCCTGTCCCAGCTCCACCAGCTGCGGGGCAGGGTGGGCCGGGGCGCGGCCCGCAGCCAGTTCATCATGCTCTCCGCCAGCGAGACCGAGCGCCTGCGCGTGCTCACCGAGACCCAGGACGGCTTCCGCATCGCCCAGAAGGACCTGGAGCTGCGCGGGCCCGGCGAATTCTTCGGCACGAGGCAGGCCGGCCTGCCCAGGTTCCAGGCGGCGGACCTGGTGCGGGACCGCAAGCTCCTGCTCACCTGCAAGGAGGCCGCGGAAAAGGCCCTGGCCAGGGGCCTCACCGAACCCCAGAAGGACTGGCTCAAACAGGAACAGGCAAGGCTCAAGCTCGCGGAGATCTCATGACAGGCTGGAGGCCCACCGTGGCCGCGATCATCGAACGGGACGGCCGCTTCCTCATGGTGGAGGAGACCGACGGCGTGCACTCCGAGCGCGTCTTCAACCAGCCCGCGGGCCACCTGGACCCGGACGAGACGCTCGTGGAGGCCGTGGTGCGGGAGACGCTGGAGGAGACGGGCCTGCCCTTCACCCCCGAGGCCTTCCTGGGCGTCTACCACGTCAAGGCGCGCAACGGCCGGGACTACCTTCGGGCGGCGTTCATCGGCACCGTGCCCGAGGGCCTGGAGCCCTGCCCCCAGGACAGCGTCATCCTGGCCTGCCGCTGGCTCACGCGGGAGGAGATCGCCGCGCGGCCCCGCTCCTCGGCGGTGCTGGCGTGCATCGACGACTTCCTGGCGGGGACGCGGTACCCGCTTTCGGTGGTGGCGCATTCGCTTTCGGACCGGTGAAGGACTGCCTATTCCGGCCTCGCCCTTCGCAGGAAAAAAGCTTTCGAATCGGCAGGAACCATTCAAGTGCCCGGGTTCACTCCTTGAGGAGGGCCTAGGGGTTTCAGGGGCACCGGGCTTCGGGATTGACTTAATGGTTCATTGCCTCGGGCCCGGTTGTTCGAAAGCGCGGTTTCCGAGGCCCGCCGGGGGTGAACGGGCCTGATAGGATGGCGGGACATCCCTCCTTGCCAACCGCCATCAACCGCGATCCGACCGGAACCCTTCGCCGATGGACATGCCGCACGACCATTTCCAGGAACCCAGGGACCAGGCCGAGGTCCTGAAGCACATCTGCGAGGTCCTCGCCCAGAGGACCGACAACGACTTCAGCCGGTACAAGCCTGGGACCCTCCAGCGCAGGATCCAGAACCGGGCCCGGGCCACGGGCTCGCCCACGCTCCAGGACTACCTCGCCCACCTGCGGGACTCCGCCGAAGAGGCCGAGGCCCTCCTGGACGACCTGCTCATCGGCGTCACCGAATTCTTCCGGGATCCCATGGCGTTCGTGAGCCTCGCCAACCACCTGCTGCCCGAGCTGGCGTCGCGCAAGGCCGACCCCGAGCCCCTCCGCATCTGGGTGCCGGGGTGCTGCACGGGGGAGGAGGCCTATTCCATCGCGATGCTGGTGCGCGAACAGCTGGACGCCCTCGGCGCCACGCGCCCGGTGCGGATCTTCGCCACCGACATCGACACCAGCGCGCTCATGCACGCCAAGGCCGGCCGGTACGCCGCCGATGCCCTGCGGGGCGTATCCGCGGATCGCCTGGCCCGGTTCTTCGTGCCCGAGGGGGCCCTCTTCCGCGTCGCCAAGGAACTGCGGGACATGTGCGTATTCTCCGTGCAGAACCTCGTGCGGGATCCGCCGTTCTCCTCGCTGAACCTCATCGCCTGCCGCAACGTCTTCATCTACCTCCAGCCGGACCTGCAGCGCAAGCTGGTGCCCCTGTTCCATTTCGCCCTCAGGGCCCGGGGGATCCTCTTCCTGGGGCCCGCGGAGGGGCTGGCCTCCAGTCCCGACCTGTTCGAGGCGGTGGACAAGGTGCACCGCATCTTCCTGCGCCGGGAGGTGCAGTACCGGCTCCCGCTGGATTTTCCCCTGGGCGACCGCAGGCTCCTCTACCGCGACCGCCCCCGGGCGGACCGAGCCACCGGCGCGCCCGCCACCACCACGGACGGCCTTTTCGAGCGGATGCTCCTGGAGGAGTACGCCCCGGCGAGCGCCATCATCAACGAGCTGGGCGATGTGCTGTTCTGCGCCGGCCGCATCGGGCGGTTCCTCCACCCCCCCATGGGGCCGCCCACCAGCAACCTGCTCCAGAGCACGTCCGGGCCCCTCCGGCGGGAGCTGCGCAACCTCCTGGCCCAGGCGGCGGATCCCACCGGCCCCGGTCCGGCCACGGCCCTGGTCAGGGCGGATTCGGGCCAGGGCGAGGAGAGCTTGCGGGTGACGGTGCGCCCCATGCCGGGCCTGGAGCGGGAGTCCGGGGTGTTCGCGGTGATCCTGCAGACGCTGGAGCCGGCCGCCGCCCTCGCGCCGCTGGCCTCGGCCACGGACAATCCCCTCCTGGACCAGATGGAGATGGAGCTCCGCGTCACCCAGGCCGAACTGCAGGCCACGGTGGACGAACTGGGTTCCACCAACGAGGCCTTCAGCGCCTCCAACGAGGAGCTGCAGGCCTCCAACGAGGAGCTGCAGGCCTCCCAGGAGGAGCTCCGGTCGGTGAACGAGGAGCTCACCACCCTCAACCACGAGCTCCAGCAGAAGGTCGGCGAGCTGCGCCTGGCCAACAGCGACCTCCAGAACCTCCTGGGGGCCACGGCCATCGCCACCGTCTTCCTGGACCAGGAGCTGCGCATCACCCGCTACACGCCGGCCTCCGCGGAAGTGTACCGGCTCATCGAAGGCGACCTGGGCCGGCCCATCGGGGATATCGTGCCCCTCTTCCGGGGCGCCGACGTCATCGAGATGGCCAGGCAGGTGCTGGCCACCCACGAAACCCGGGAAGAGCACGTCCAGGGTTCGGAAGGGGACCGCTGGTTCATCGCGCGGGCCCTGCCGTACCGCACCCTGGCCCAGACCGTGGGCGGCGTGGTCCTCACCTTCACCGACATCACCGAGATCATGCTCGCCCAGCGCTCCCTCGCGGAGAACCAGGAACGCCTCCAGGTCAGCGAGGAGCGCCTGTCCTATTCGCTCCTGCGCAGCCACACCGGCGCCTGGGAATTCGACAATTCAGACGGGTCGGCGTACCGGACCCTGGAGCAGGCGCGGATCTTCGGCTACGACTCCGTGGAGGCCCCGTGGACGCGGGAGGCCTTCCTCGAGCACATCCTCCCCGAGGACCGGGCGGAGGCGGCGCGGATCATCCGGGAGGGGGCCGCGGCGGGCTCGGACTGGACGTTCCAGTGCCGCATCCGCCGCGCCGACGGGGAGATCCGCTGGGTGCACGTGGCCGGGGGCGCCCGGGGCGGAAGGGACCACAAGCCCGGGCTCATGGCGGGCATCATCCAGGACATCACCGCCAGCAAGCAGGCCGAGGAGGAGGTCCGGCGCTCCGAGGAGCGCTTCGCCCTCACCTTCCATGCCAGCCCGGACGCCATCGCCATCACCCGCATCGAGGACGGGACCTACCTCCTGGTGAACGACAGCTTCACCCGCTTCCTGGGCTACAGCCCCGCGGAGGTCATCGGCAAGACGTCCATCGAACTGGGCGTCTGGGTGGATCCCCGCGACCGGGTGCGCTGGGCCGAGGAGCTGCGCAGGGACGGCCAGGTCACGTGCCTGGAGATGTCCTTCCGCAGGGGCGACGGCGCCGTCGCCATCGGCCAGGTGTCCTCGCGCATGATCACCGTGGCCGGCGAGACGGTCCAGCTTTCCATCATCAGGGATGTCACGCGCCAGCGCAGCGAGGAGGAGCACCACCGCCTCCTGGAGGCCGAGGTCGAGCACATGCAGCGCATGGAGAGCCTCGGGCGGCTGGCGGGGGGGATCGCCCACGACATGAACAACGTCCTCGCGGCCATCTTCGCGCTCACCCAGGCGCTCCGGGTGCGCCACGCGGACGACGCGGAGCTGGACGGGGCGCTGGCCACCATGGAACGGGCCGCGGGCCGCGGACGGGACCTGGTCAAGGGCCTGGTGGGCTTCTCGCGCAAGGGCCTTCGCGAACCGGCGCCCGTCGACCTCAACGACCTCGTCCGCCAGGAGATGGCCCTCCTGGACCGGACCCTCATGCAGAAATTCCGGCTGGTGATGGACCTGGACGAAACCCTCCCCTCGATCACCGGCGAGGCCGGCATCCTGGGCAGCGCCCTCATGAACCTGTGTATGAACGGGGCCGACGCCATGGTGCCCGGCGGCACCCTGACCCTGCGGACCCGGCGCCAGGGCGAAGACATGGTGGAGATCTGGGTGGAGGACACCGGGGAAGGCATGGCGCCCGAGGTGATGCGCAAGGCCATGGAGCCTTTCTTCACGACGAAGCCTTCGGGCAAGGGCACCGGCCTGGGCCTGTCCATGGTCCTCAACGCGGCCCGGGCCCACGGCGGATCCCTCACGCTGCACAGCGAACCCGGCCAGGGCACCCGGGCCGTCCTGGCCCTTCCGGTGGCCATGGCCACGCAGGGGCCCGATGTCCTGGAGACCGCGCCGCCGGTTCCCCCCCTGTGCATCCTGATGGTCGACGACGACGAGCTGCTGCGGGCCTCGGTCCCCACCATGCTCCGCATGCTCGGGCACCACGTGGAGGTCGTGGACGGCGGCCCCGCGGCCCTGGCGTGGCTCGACGGCGGGAACAAGGCGGACCTGGTGCTCCTGGACATGAACATGCCCGGCATGGGCGGCCTGGAGGTCCTGCGCGGGATCCGCCACCGGAACCCGGGGCTCGCCGTGCTGGTGGCCACCGGCTACCTCGACGGGGAGGTGGAGGAGGTCATGGCCCGCGACCCGCGGGTGCGCGTGCTGGGCAAGCCCTTCACCCTCGTGGGGATCCAGCGGGCGTTCCTGGAACTCTTCCGGGGCTGAGGCGCCTCAGGCCTGGGGCGCCTCAGGCCTGGGGCGGGAGGCTCAGGCGCCGGGCGATGCGTTCCACCAGGATTTCGGGCACCAGCCCGGAGATGTCCCCGCCCATGCCGCCCACCTCGCGCACCATGCGGCTGCTCACCACGCTGTACTCCTCCTTGGGCATGAGGAACACCGTCTCCAGGTTCGCCGAGAGCTTGCGGTTCATCAGGGCCATCTGGAACTCGTACTCGAAGTCCGAGAAGGCCCGCACCCCGCGCACGATGAACTGGGCGTCCCGCTTCCGGGCGTAGTCCACCAGCAGGCCGTGGAAGCTGGTGACCTCGATGTTGGGCATCGCCCCGGTGAGCTCCCTGAGGAACTCGACCCGCTCGGCCACGGTGAAGGCGGTGTTCTTGGCGGGGTTGTGGAGCACGGCGACGATGAGGTGATCCACGAGCCTCTCGGCCCGCAGGATCAGGTCCCAGTGGCCGAACGTGACCGGATCGAAGGAACCAGGGTAGATGGCAGTGCGCAAGGGAACTCCTGCGGATGGCGAAGCTACTAGTTTAGACTTGTGGGATGGACACGGCGCGCATTTCCATCGGTCTCCTTTTCGGCGGGGAAAGCCCGGAGCACGAGGTGAGCATCGTCTCGGCCCGGAGCATCGCAGCCCATCTGGATCCGGCCCGCTTCGAGGTGCGCCCCATGGGCATCGCCCGCAACGGCGTCTGGGTTCTCCACGGGGACCCCTTCGCGCGGCTCTCCGCCGGGGAACTGCCTGAGCGGGGCCCCTGTCCCTTCCTTCCCTTCGAGAAGGGCGCCGAGACGGCGGAACTGCCCGACGTGTTCTTCAACGCCATCCACGGCGCCGGGGGCGAGGACGGGCAGATCCAGGGCCTCCTGGAGCCGCTGCACCGCCCCTACACGGGCGCCGGGCTCCTGGCCATGGCCGCGGGACTGGACAAGTGGATCACCAAGCGCATCTGGGAATCCGAGGGCCTGCCCGTGGTGCCCTACGTCGGCCTCACCGAGGAGGGGTGGCGGCGCGATTCCGGGGCGGTCCTGGCGTCCCTGGCGACCCTGGGCATGCCGGTTTTCGTCAAGCCGGCGAACCTCGGCTCCAGCATCGGCATCGAGAAGGTCAAGGATCCCTCGGACCTGGCCGCGGCCCTGGACCGGGCCTTCTCCTTCGACCGGCGCGTCCTGGTCGAGCAGGGCCTCACGGTGCGGGAACTGGAAGTGGCGGTGCTGGGCGGGGACGACCCCCTGGTGAGCGTGGTGGGCGAGATCCTGCCCGCGGGGGAGTTCTACGATTTCAAGGACAAGTACCTCAACGGCCTGAGCACCACCCGGATCCCGGCCGAACTGCCGGAGGGGGTCGCCAACCTGGTGCACCGGTACGCCGTGGACGCCTTCCGGGCCCTGGACGCCTACGGCATGGCCCGGGTGGACTTCTTCCTCGACCGCTCTACCGGTCGATTGTTTCTCAACGAGATCAACTTCATCCCGGGGTTCACCAGCATCTCCATGTATCCCAAGATGATGGAGGCCAGCGGGGTGCCCTACGCGGAGCTCCTCACCCGGCTGGTGGACCTGGCCATCCGGCGCTTTGAAGAGAAGGCAAAAAAGACCCGGCTCTTCCAGAGCGGCAGCACATGGTACGAACAGGCTTGAGAAGTTGAAGACCGGGCCTATGCTGGAACCAGCGAGGGTTTCCATGGACGGCATTTCAGCAGGCATTTCCCGGATCGGGGTTTCGGCCCAGGGCGTCGCCCTGTCCGCGGGCAACGTCGCCAACCTGAACACCGACGGCTACCGGGCCAAGTCCCTCCGCCAGGAGGAACTCCCGCAGGGCGGGGTGCGTTCCTCCGGCGTCGCCGAGAGCCAGGAGCCCTTGAACCCCGGCGGCTCCAACGTCGACCTGGCCGCGGAGGCCGTGGCCCTGGACACCCGGGGGATCAGCTACAAGGCGGACCTCACGTTCCTCCAGGTGCAGCAGAACGTCCTGGGCGCGGCGCTGGACATGAAGGCCTGATCCAACCATCCTCGGAGGATGCGGAAACGATCCCTGGCGATGGTGACGGTGGCCCTGATGGGGTTTGCCTCGGGCCTGCCCCTCTACCTGACGGGTTTCACCCTCAAGGCCTGGCTGACCGAATCGGGACTCGACCTGAGGGCCATCGGCCTGTTCGGCCTGGTGACGCAGCCCTACGCCCTCAAGTTCCTGTGGGCGCCGGTGCTGGACCGGTTCCTGCCCCCCTTCCTGGGGCGGCGGCGGGGCTGGATGGTGCTCTTCCAGGGCGCCCTGGCGCTGCTGCTGGTCCTCATGGCCCTGGCGGACCCCAGGGCGAGCGTCACCCGCATCGCCCTGCTGGGCTTCCTGGTGGCCTTCGCCAGCGCCAGCCAGGACATCGTGGTGGACGCCTGGCGGCGGGAGGCCTTCGTGGAGAAGGACCTGGGCCTGGCCAACGCGGTGCACATCGCCGCCTACCGGGTGGCCATGCTCGCCAGCGGGGCGGGGGCTCTCATCCTCGCCCAGGCCGCCGGGTGGCGTTCCACCTACCTGGCCATGGCCGGCCTCATGGCGGTGGGCGCCGTGGGCACCTTCCTGGCCTGGTCCACGGACGGCCAGATCCAGCCTCCCAGGACGCTCCGGGAGGCCGTGGTGGCCCCCCTCTCCCAGCTCCTGAAACGCCCCGCCATCGCCGAGATCCTGGCCTTCTGCCTCCTGTACAAGATCGGCGACCAGCTCGCCGACGCCATGAGCGCGCCCTTCCTGCTCCGGGGCATGGGGTTCACCAAGCTCCAGATCGGCGCCACCACCAAGACCGTGGGCATGGTCTCCATCATCGTGGGGGGCGTCCTGGGCGGGCTGCTCATGAAGAAGCTGAGCCTCAAGCGCGCCCTGTTCCTGTTCGGCCTGTGCCAGGCGGGTTCCATCCTGGCCTTCTGGGTCCTGTCGCAGCTGGGGCCGCGGCTGGCGCTGCTGACCTTCGCGCTGGGCCTGGAAAACCTCGCCTTCGGCATGGGGGGCACCGCCTTCGCCACCTTCATCATGCTGCTGTGCGACCGGCGTTTCACCGCCACCCAGTACGCGCTGCTCAGCAGCCTCCTGGCCGTCACCCGCGGCTACCTCACGGCCCCGGCGGGCTGGTTCGCCCTGCGCTTCGGGTGGTCGGGGTACTTCCTCGCCTGCGCGGCGGTGGCCATTCCGGGGCTCCTCCTCCTGGCGCGGTACGACCGGTGGGGAATCGTGGAGGACAATCCCGGCGCAGAAGGCTAGAATCGGGCCGATCCCTCCTGCCGGAGCCACCATGTTCGAATCCGCCGAACTGGGCCATTCCATCGACAAGGCCGCCTACGACCAGGAAGTGCCCGCCCTGCGGGAGGCCCTGCTGGACGCGCAGTTCGACCTGGCCTCGGCGAAGGCCTTTCCGGTGGTCATCCTCGTCGCGGGGGTGGACGGCGCCGGCAAGAGCGCCACCGTCAACACCCTCAACGAGTGGATGGATCCGAGGCACATCCTCACCCACGGGTTTTCCGAACCCTCCGACGAGGAGCTGGAGCGCCCGCACATGTGGCGGTTCTGGCGGCAGCTGCCCCCCAAGGGGAAGATGGGGATCTTCGACGGGAGCTGGTATTCCTGGCCCATCCTGGAACGCGCCCACGGCCGCATCAAGGATGGGCGCCTTGAGCAGTCCCTGGACCAGATCCGGCGGTTCGAGGAGATGCTCATCAACGAGGGCGCCCTGGTGCTGAAGTTCTGGATGCACCTCTCCCGGCAGGCCCAGAAGAAGCGGCTCCGGAAGCTGGAGAGCGATCCCCTCACCCGCTGGCGGGTCACGGACCGGGACTGGAAGCACTTTGAGATGTACGACGCCTTCCGGGAGGTGGCCGAACGCACCCTGCGCAGCACCAGCACCGCCGAGGCGCCCTGGACCGTGGTGGAGGCCACGGATCCCCGCTACCAGAGGCTGACCGTGGGCCGCACCCTCCTGGAGCGGCTCCGGGCCCGTCTGGACAGCCCCGCGCCCCCGCCCGCGGTGGTGCGCGCCCCGCCCGCGGCCCCCAGCATCGACGGCCTGAACATCCTCAGGATGCTGGATCTCACCAAGAGGACCGAGAAGGCCGAGTACGAGACCGAGCTGGAGAAATACCAGGGCCGCCTCAACCTGCTCACCAGGCACAAGGCCTTCAAGGACCACAACGTGGTGATGGTCTTCGAGGGGGCCGACGCGGCGGGGAAGGGGGGCAGCATCCGGCGCATCACCCAGGCCATCGACGCGCGGCTGTGCGGGATCACCCCCATCGCGGCCCCCACCGAGGAGGAGCGCGCCCAGCCCTACCTCTGGCGGTTCTGGCGCCACCTGCCCCGGCGGGGGCGCTTCGCCATCTTCGACCGGAGCTGGTACGGGCGGGTCCTGGTGGAGCGGGTGGAGGGCTTCTGCTCCGAGGCCGACTGGATGCGCGCCTACGGGGAGATCAACGACTTCGAGGACCAGATGGCCCGCAGCGGCACCATCGTCGTGAAATTCTGGCTGCAGATCAGCAGGGAGGAGCAGCTCCGGCGCTTCCACGAGCGCCAGGAAAGCAAATTCAAGCGCTTCAAGATCACGGACGAGGACTGGCGGAACCGGGAGAAGTGGGACGCCTACGAGGCCGCCATCTGCGACATGCTGGACCGCACCAGCACCGAGATCGCCCCCTGGACCCTGGTGGAGAGCGAGGACAAGCACTACGGCCGCCTGAAGATCCTGCGCACCCTCTGTGCGCGCGTCGAGGAGGCGCTTTGACCCGAGCCGCCCCCGCAGCCCTTTGGCTGGTCCTGGGCCTTCCCGCGGGGCTCCTCCTCCTGGGGCTCTGCATGGCGGCCTACCGGTGGATGAAGCTCCGGCGCAGGCCGGTGGTCGATTCCGAGGAGGTCCTCCTGGGCGCGGTGAGCCAGAGCCTCCAGGAACGGGGCCGGCTCGCGGCCAGCCTGGGCGAGCTCCGCACCGTGCACGAGCGGCTCCTGGACGCGCTGCCCTTTGGAATCCTCTGGGTGGACCAGCGCCAGAACCTGGCGGCGATCAACGCCGCGGCCCAGGCCCTGCTGGGCGTCAAGGCCGGCGTGGTGGGCCTCGAGGCCGCCTTCGTGCTGGAGGCCTACCCCTGGCTCCGGGAGGGCCTGGAACGGCCCCCGGGGCCCGCGTGGCGCTGCGACGGCGGGGGACGCCGGTGGCAGGTGAGGCGCATCGAGGCCCCGAACATCGTCGGCGCGCTGCTCCAGTTCGAGGACGTCACGGCGGCCGAAGCCGAGGAGCGCCGCCTGCAGCTGCGGGATCGCTTCGCCGAGCTGGGGGAGATGACCGCCGGCGTGGCCCACCAGCTCAAGAACGGCCTGGCCGTCCTGAAGGGCCACGGCCAGCTCCTGGACCGCGCCGGGCAACGCGCCGCCGCCCAGGCCGTGCTGGCCGAGACCGACGCCCTGGAGCGCCTGGTGCAGCGCTTCCTGCAGTGGGCCCGGCCCCTGGAGCCCCAGTGCGTGGACCTGCGCCTGGAGGAGGTGGCCTCCCAGGCCGCCCAGGAGGTGCACCGCCGCCCCGCCTTCTTCGACCGGGTGGTGACCGTCGAGGGGGCCGGAAGGGCCCAGGCCGACCCCATGCTCCTGCACCAGGCCCTGGTGAACCTGCTGGAGAACGCCTGCCACGCCACGCCCGCGGGCCGCCGGGTGCAGGTGCGCGTGCGCGACGGCGTGGTGGACATCCTGGATGACGGCCCCGGGCTCAGCCCCGAGGCCCTTTCCCGCATGCTGCGCCCCTTCGAGAGCGGCCGCCCCGACGGCACCGGCCTGGGCCTGCCCCTGGCCCTGAAGTGGCTCAACGCCCAGGGCGCCGACCTGGCCTTCTTCCCGAGGCCCGAGGGCGGGACCCGGGTGGAGGTGCGGCTTTGATGCTGGAGTGGACGATGACGACCCCCGATCCGAACCGGCAACCCGAAGGGGACGGCGGCGAACGCGTCCTTCGCGACCGCCCCACGATCCTCGCCTACCTGGAGGACCTGCGCCGGTCGGAGGCCGAGGCGGCGCTGTCCGGGGAGGGCCACGGGCCGCTGCCCGCGCGGGTGGAGGAGGTGATGGAAGATCCGCCCCGCTTCCGGGTGCGCCTGGGCCGGGCCCTTCCGCAGGCCTGGCGCGAAGGCGCCGACCTCACGCTCCAGTTCAGCCTGGACGGCATCCGCCTCCTGGCCACGGTGGCCCTGAAGGAGCGCGGCTTTGAAGACGCGTGGTTCGGCCTCCCGGCCTCGGTGGCCTTCGCCGACCGCCGCAGCCGCATGCGGGCCCATTTCGGGCCCCGGGAGAAGGCCACCGTCACCGTCCTGGAGGGCTTCCTGGGCGCCCGGGGCGTCATCGGCCCCCTCCTGAACCTCTCCCTGGAAGGCGTCCGCATGCGGGTGGAACGGGCCATCTCCGGGCCCGGGCAGGCCCCCCTGGCCGTGGGGGCGGCAACCTTCGCCCCCGGAACCCGGTTCCCCATCCTTCGCATCGACCAGCTGCCCTATTCCCCGGTGCTGGTGTGCGCCGGAGCCCTGGCCCACGTCACCCAGGCCGCCGACGGCATCCAGCTGGGAATCCGCTTCGAGGACCTGGGGGAGATGGAGGCCCAGACCATCCGGCGGATCCTGGGCCGCAGGCTGCCCCGGTTCAGCGCCGGGTTCCCCGTGCGCAAGCGCCGGGAGCAGTCCGGCTCCGCCGCGTCGGCCCTTCCGCCCGGGGCGGTCTCCCCCGAGGCGCGGGAGGATCCCCGGAAGGCGTCCCGGCGCATCCTCCTGGCCCTTTCCGACGACCTGGAGCGCGCCGTCCTGGCCTCGGCCCTGCGGGCCGAGGGGTACGCCAGGATCCACGAGGCCCGCAACACGGCCGAGGCCCTGGACCACCTGAAGGTCTTCCCCATGGACCTGGTGATCCTCGGGGAGAAGGTGGGAACCTTCTCCGCCGCCGACTTCCTCGTGCGGGTGAGGCGCCTGGGCGGCGAGGGCATGCCGGCCCTGCTCCTGGCGGCCCAGGTGGACGTGCGCACCCTGGCCCTGGCCCGCTCCGCCCAGATCGAGCACGTGCTGCCGCTGGGGCAGGACGGGGGCGGGGAGTTCCGGAGCGTGTTGGCGGGGCTGCTGGGATCCTAGGTGCAGGGCGATCGGAATAGCGGAACGGTCCCGCTATTCCAATCGACCTACCCCAGAACCCTTCCTAGACGGGCCTGCGCCCTTCCAGGGCACGGTCGAGGGTGAGGTCGTCGGCGTATTCCAGGTCGCTGCCGATGGGCAGGCCCAGGCCGATGCGGGTGGTCTTCAGGCCCAGGGGCTCCAGGATGCGGGCCAGCCACGCGGCGGTGGCCTCGCCGTCCAGGGTGGGGTTCGTGGCCAGGACGATCTCCTGGATCCGCTCGTCCTCGAGGCGGCGCAGGAGCTCGCGCACCTTGAGCTGGTCCGGGCCCACGCCCTTGAGGGGGGAGATGAGGCCGCCGAGCACGTGGTAGCGCCCGTGGAAGTGGCCGCTGCGCTCGAAGGTGAGGACGTTGCTGGCCTCGGCCACCACCACGAGGGTGCGGGTGTCCCGCTGGGGGTCGGCGCAGATGGAGCACACCGGCCGGTCCGTGAAGGCCCCGCAGGTGGTGCAGAACCCCACGGACGTGGCGGCGTGGCGCAGCAGGTCGCCCAGGTGCTCCATGGCCCCGGGCCCCTCCTTGAGCAGGTGGAGCGCCATGCGCTGGGCGGACTTGGAGCCCACCCCGGGCAGCTTCTGCAGGGCCTCCACCACGGCCTCCAGGGGGGCGGGAAGCTTCATTACAGGCCGAGGCCGGGGATGTTGAGCCCGCCGGTGAGGCCGCCGGTGATCTTGCCCATGGACTCGTCCACCTTGGCGTAGGCGTCCTTGAACGCGGCGGAGATGAGGTCTTCCAGCATGCTGGGATCCTCGGGGTCCATGGCCTCCTTGGCCACCGAGATGCCCACCAGCTCCTTGGAGCCGTTGAGGGTGACCTTCACCATGGCGCCTCCGGCGGTGCCTTCGGCACGGAGGTTCTTCTGGGCCTCCTGGAGCTTGGTCTGCATGGCCTGGGCCTGCTTCATGAGGAAACGCATGTCCATGGGGTTCTCCTACGTAGACGGGGGTTTCGGATGGTGGAGATGGGGCATGTGGAGGTGGAGCCTGCGCAGGCGCCGGGCCACCAGGAGCATCGCGAAGTAGCCCACCGGCATGGCCAGGGCGCTCAGCACGAAGCCGCCCAGGAGGTAGGGAAGCAGGATGGGCTTGAGCATCGCGAACAGGCCGTCCAGGCCTTCCCGGGAGATGAAGCTCCGCCAGGTGATGGCGTGCCACTGGATGGCGCTGAGGTTGAGATTCATCCCCCGGCCCAGCAGGAGGTTGCCCGCGAGGGCGCTGGCCGTGGCCATGGGGACCATGGTCCAGGGGTTGTTGATGAAGCAGGCCAGGAACATGATGGGCCGGTGCAGGCGCCGCGACAGGAAGCACGCCACCAGGACGATGGCCGTGTGCAGGCCCAGGAGCGGGTTCCAGGCCAGGGAGAAGCCCACGCCGAAGCTGAGGGCGATCTGCTCCGACGTCATTTCCGGATGCAGGATGTGGCCCTTCAGGGCGGCCCAGATTCCGGGCTTGGGGGCGTCCTGCGGGGGCTGGTCGGTCATTGGGTCCTTGGGGCGAAGTGGTCGAAGCTCAGGTCCGGCAGGGGCCGGAGCGTATCCCCATCATAGTGGAGAAGGGGCCCTTCGCCCTCATCCGTCGCGGTGCCGACCGGGATCAGGGGGATCCCCAGGAGCCGCTCCAGCTCCGGCCGGGGCAGGGAGGAGGAGAAGCACCGCGCGTAGTCTTCGCCCCCGGTGATGGCGTCGGGCGACAGGGCGCGGTCCAGGACGATGGACCTGCCGGAAGCCAGGGCCAGGGTGCGCAGGTCCCGGCTGAGCCCGTCGGAGATGTCCATGCAGGCATGCACCTGCGGGATCGCCGCCAGGCGCGGGCCCAGGCCGATGCGGGGCCGGGGGTCCAGGTGGGCCTGGACGTCGGGGTCGGGCAGGAGCGGGTCCTGGCCGGCCTGGAGCTTGCGCAGCCCCCGGAGGCTCGCCCCCAGTTCCTGGTCGGCGTAGAGGCCGTCGCCGGCCTCCAGGGTGTCCCGGCGCAGCCACCGCCGCGCCGAGCCGAAGGCGGTGACGCCCAGGCCCAGGCCCCGGTCCCGGCCCACGGTGTCGCCCCCCAGGACCGGCACCCCGGTCTCCCGGGCGGCCGAGGCCAGGCCCAGGAGGAATTCGTCCACCCAGCCCGCGTCCAGGTCCCGGCCCAGGGCCAGGGTGAGGGTGAAGCCCGTGGGCACGGCGCCGCTGGCGTCCAGGTCCGAGAGGTTCACCATGAGGAGCTTGCGGCCGAGGAGGCGAGGGGGATGCCAGTCGCGGCTGAAATGCTGCCCGTCCTCCATGAGGTCGGTGGTGACCAGGAGGGTCTCGCCGGGCGGGGCCGGAGGGATCCTCCCGCAGTCGTCCGTGAGCTCCCCGCCGCCCGGAAAAAGATCCCGGATCCGGGCGAGGATGGCATTTTCCGATAGGCGCACAACCCCTCCTGGTTCCGTACGATAGCCCATAAAACCAGCCTCGGCCACCGGTGGCATTCGGTCACAATCCGGCTTGGAGGGATGGGTTCGAGATGATAGGTTTTAGGAAGTGCGAAATGGTGGGGCCGAAGCCCCTGATAAGGAGATACCGATGGCCATCACCAAGGTTTGGATCGAAGAAGGTTGCATCGTCTGCAACGCGTGCGACGCGGAGTGCCCCGACGTCTTCCTGGTGACCGACACCACCTGCGTCATCAAGGCTGATGTGCGCGAGGACGGCCTCGAGACCGAGAACCGCGACGAGATGTCCGCCCTGAAGGGCGAGTTCCAGGACTCCATGGAAGCCGGCATCGAAGCCGCCGCCGCGGGCTGCCCCGTGGAAGTCATCAAGTTCGAGAAGGCCTAGCCCTTCCCGATGGCAATGAAAAAGGCGCCGCGAGGCGCCTTTTTCATTGCAGCTGAAACCTCCTAGCTTTCCCTGAGCCCGACGTTCACCTCGAAGTCACCGAACTCCGTCGTGAACGGGATGGCGATGCAGGGCACGTCCCCGCTGCGGCTGATCTTGTGGCCCACGCCGATGACGACCGTGGGGATGGAGATGTTGAGTTGGTGCCCGTCCTGGATGAGGCTGCGCCGCGCGTCGCCCACGACGATGTTGCCGATCTCGCCGATGGCGTCCTCGACGTTCTTGTTCAGGGTCTTGATCTCCTCCATGAGCATGTTCGAGGCGATCCTGCAGGCCAGGGCCTCGGGCATGCTGATGATGATCGACCCCGACGTCTCGCCCGTGAGGCCGATGATCGCCGACACGTCGTAGGTGGTGATGAGGTCCTCCTTCAGTTCCAGCCCCGATTTCTCGGCCTGGATCCCGGCCATCATGTCCAGGCTGCGGAGGGTGGATTCGATGAAAGGGTTGATGAAGGCAACGTTCATGTGGGGTAAGCCTCGCGGTTTGTTTTCATTATTTCACTGGTTACGGCCACCGGGCGGGGATTATTTCCACAACTGATTGAAGGCGGACCGCTTCAAGGGCAGGATTAAGGAGCAGGCCGATTGGAGTTTTCCCACATGCTGGATCGATTGCAAGCCGAATTGAAGACCTCGATGCTGGCCCGGGATGCCGCCCGGACGGCGGTGTTGCGCATGGCCCTTGCCGCGTACAAGAACGAGGCCGTCGCCAAGGGCCTCGGGCCCCAGGGCGTGCTCCCCGACGCCGACGGCCTGGCCGTGCTCAAGCGGCTGGTGAAAAGCCGGGAGGACAGCGTGGAGCAGTTCACCCAGGCCGGCTATGCCGACCGCGCGGCGACGGAACTCGCGGAGATCCAGGTGTTGAAGGAATTCCTCCCCTCCATGCTGGGGGGAGCCCAGCTCGAGGAGGCCGTGCGCGCCGCCATCGCCCGGACCGGGGCCCAGAGCCGCAAGGACATGGGCGCCGTCATGAAGGCCCTCCAGGCAGCCCACGGGGGCGCCTACGACGGCAAGGCCGCCAGCCAGATCGTCAATTCCCTGCTCGCCTGAACCCGATACCCAAGCCCCGAAAGAGACCCGATGAAGCAGACCAAGATGTTGATCCAGACCCTCCGGGAGGTTCCCCGGGACGCCGACGTGGTGAGCCAGCAGCTCATGATGCGCGCCGGCATGATCCAGAAGCTGGCCGCCGGCATCTACGACTACCTGCCCCTGGCCCTGCGGAGCATCCGCAAGTTCGAGCAGATCGTCCGGGAGGAACTGGCCAAGGACGGCTGCCAGGAACTCCTGATGCCCACCGTCCAGCCCGCTGAGCTCTGGCAGGAGTCCCGGCGCTGGTCCTTCTACGGCAAGGAACTCCTGCGCTTCAAGGACCGCAAGGACGCCGACTTCTGCCTGGGCCCCACCCACGAGGAGGTCGTCACCGACATCGTCCGCAAGAACGTCCGCAGCTACAAACAGCTGCCCATGAACGTCTTCCAGATCCAGACCAAGTTCCGGGACGAGATCCGGCCCCGCTTCGGCCTCATGCGCGGCCGGGAATTCATCATGAAGGACGGCTACTCCTTCCACGTGGACGACGCCGACGCCGACAAGGGCTACTGGGAGATGTTCAACGCCTACAAGCGCATCTTCTCCCGCCTGGGCGTCAAGTTCCGCCCCGTGGAGGCCGACAGCGGCGCCATCGGCGGCAGTTTCACCCACGAGTTCCACGTGCTGGCCGGCTCGGGGGAGGACGGGATCCTCTCCTGCGATTCCTGCGAGTACACCTCCAACATCGAGAAGACCGAGGCGCCCCGGGTGCCGGCGGTGGACCACGGCCCCGCGCTGGCCCTCAGCCGCTGCCACTTCAGCACCCCCGGGATCACCGTCATGGAGGAGCAGGCCCGGGCCTTCAAGGACGATGCCCACGACGGGCTCCCCCTGCACCAGACCTCCAAGGTCTACTGGCTGACCGCGGAATTCCCCGCGGAAGGCGACACGGTCCGCAAGGCGGCCGTGGCCTGCGTCCTCCGGGGCGACCACGAACTCAACACCGTCAAGGTTAAGAATTTCCTGGGCGCCGCCGACCTGCAGCCCATGGCCGACGTGGAGGACTTCTGCGGCGCGGCCCCGGGCTTCCTGGGCCCGCTCCCCCAGGAGGGCACCCGCCACTGGGCCCTCCACCAGGCCCCCAAGGACGCCCTGGTCTACCTCGTGGACCGTTCCCTGGAGGGCGCCAGCAACCTCACCTGCGGAGCCAACGTTACCGGATCCCATCACTTCGGCTTCGACCCCCTGCGCGACCTCCCGGGCGCGAAGGTCCTGGACATGCGCCTGGCCCAGGAGGGCGACCTCTGCCCCCGCTGCGGCACCGGGCATTTCCAGGCCTTCCGGGGCATCGAGGTGGGCCAGGTCTTCAAGCTGGGCACCAAGTACTCCAAGTCCATGAATTGCGTCTACGTCGACGAGCACGGCAAGGAGAACCCCATGGTCATGGGCTGCTACGGCATCGGGATCACCCGCACCGTGGCGGCGGCCATCGAGCAGAACTACGACGCCGACGGCATCGTCTGGCCCTGGCCCATCGCCCCTTACCAGGTGCACCTCCTGGACCTGGATCCGGGCAACGACCAGGTGCGCGAAGTGGCCGACGGCCTGGAGCGCGACCTGGAGGCCGCGGGCTTCGAGGTGCTCCACGACGATCGCGAGGGCATGAGCCCGGGCGCCAAGTTCAAGGATGCCGACCTGCTGGGCTTCCCCCTGCGCGTCATGGTGGGCTCCAAGGGCCTCAAGGACGGCGTGGTGGAACTCAAGGACCGCCGCACCAAGGAACTCCGGAAATTCAAGCCCGAAGCCCTGGTGGCCGAAGTCGAGGAAGCCAGGGACCGCATCCTGCGGGATCTGGAGATCCAGGGCGGGAGGTGAGCATGTCGGAAGGCCCGGTCTACCTGACCACCTTCATCGAGGGCGTGCTCGTGCACGGATCGGCCATGCCCTTCGTGCTCCTGGTGCCCTCCGTGCATGCCCCCCACCGTGGCCTCCTCATGCCGCCCCAGGTGCCGTGGTCCCCGGGCTTCCTGCCCCCGGCCCTCCTCCAGGCCCAGGTGGACGGCAGCTGGAAGATCCCCTTCCGGTTCCACGATCCCTCGCGCCTGCCGGTGGTCTTCGACGAGCGCACCTCGCGGCTTCCGACCCCCTGGCTCCTGCGCCTGGAGGGGCTCGAAGGGCAGCAGCGCCTCTACCTCACCCACCTCCTGCGCACCAAGGCGCCCGAAGAGCAGTTGCCCCCGCCCCCCGAAGGCGGGCAGTGGGTGGGCGAGAAGGCCCTGGCCTCCCTGGACCTGGTCCCCGGCGTGCGGCGCCTGTGCCAGGCGGCCCTTTCGCTGGTCAAGGAACTCTGAGCCCGGTCCGGCCCGGCGCAGCCCCGCGGGGCCGCCGCCCCGTGACCGTGGCATCATGCCAATCGGGAGTGATTGATGGTTGAAGGAACATTCATGGCTGCGCGTCCGGCGGTCTTCATCGACAGGGACGGCACGCTCAACGAGGAGGTGGGCTACCTCCACCGCCCTGAGGACGTGGTGCTGGTGCCCGGGGCCGCCGGGGCCCTGGCCAGGCTCAACGCCCTGGGCATCCCGGTGGTGGTGGTCACCAACCAGAGCGGCATCGGCAAGGGCCGGTACGGCTGGGACGAGTTCAACGCCGTGATGGAGCGCATCGCCGAACTCCTGGCCAGCGAAGGGGCCCGCATGGACGGGATCTACGCCGCCCCGCACCACGAGCGCGGGAAGGGGGACTACGCCCACCCGGACCACCCGGACCGCAAGCCCAACCCCGGGATGCTGGTGCGGGCCGCGGAGGAACACCGGCTGGACCTCTCGCGCAGCTGGATGATCGGCGACAAGGCGCTGGACCTCGAAGCCGGGAAGAACGCGGGCTGCAGGTCGGCCCTGGTGCGCACCGGGTACGGCTCCCAGGTGGACGGCGCCGGGGCCGACCTGGTGGCCGCGGACCTGGCCGAGGCCATCGACCGCATCCTGGCCGCAGGCTTCTGATGGCGAGGCTGGCCCCGAAATACGCCGCGCTGGTGGTGGTGGGCCTGGCCTTTTTCACCGATACGGTCGTCTACGCCATGCTGCCGCCGCTCCTGCCGGAGTACGCGCGGCTCCATGGCCTGAGCCAAACCCACCTGGGATTCCTCTTTGGCAGCTACGCGGGGGCCCTGCTGCTGGCGGCCCTCCCCCTGGGCACCTGGGCGGACCGCCACGGGCGGCGCGGCCCTTTCCTGGGGGGCCTGGTGGGCTTCGGGGCATCCACCATCCTCTTCGCTTTCGCGGGGAACTTTCCCCTGCTCCTGGTGGCCCGGGTCCTCCAGGGCGTGGCCGCGGCCGCCACCTGGGTGGCGGGCCTGTCCATGGTCGCCGACCACTTCCCCGCCAACCAGCGGGGCAAGGCCATGAGCACGGTCTTCGCCTGCGCCAACCTCGGCCTGTTCCTGGGCCCGGCCTTCGCCGGGTGGATGACCCGCGTTTGGGACATCCGGGCCGCGTTCCTCTTCGCCGCGGGCCTGGCGGTGCTGGACGCGGGGGTCCGCATCACCCTGCTGCCCGAGGACCCTCCCGGCCAGCCCGCGGGGAGCGGTTACCTGGGCCTCCTGCGGGACGGGACGGTGCGGGTGTTCGCGGGCGCCATGGTGCTGGGCTCGCTCCTGGGGGCCGTGCTGGAGGCGGTGCTGCCCCTGCACCTGTCGAAGCACCTGGGCATGGACGCCATGGCCATCGGCCTGGCCTTCACCACCACGGCCCTGGCCAGCATCGTCACCTCGCCCCTCGTGGGCCACTGGACCGACCGGCGCGGCCCCTGGGGCCCCCTGCGCCTGGGCATGGGTCTGGCGGCGGTGCTGCTGGCCACCGCGCCCTTCCTCCCGGGCCGCGCGGCGGTGTTCGCGTACATGCTGGCCATGGGAAGCACCTGCAGCCTGCTCATGTCCCCCTGCGGACCCGCCCTGGCCGGCCACGTGGAGGGGAAGGGGAGCACCGACTTCGGCTCGGTGTTCTCCCTGCTCAACATCGCCTTCTCCCTGGGCCTTATGGTCGGACCCGTGGTGGGGTCGGCCCTGGCCGACCTGGCGGGCCTGAAGGCGGCCATGGGCCTGCTGGCCGTCGCCTTCCTGCTCTATCCCTTGGCGTTGCGTCCGTCCCGCTGAGGGGTTCCGGGGCGTTCTGTCACACTGGACCCATGCTGATCCGGAAAACAGGCCTCGTCCCAGGCGTCATCCTCAAGCGATACAAGCGGTTCCTCGCCGACGTGGAACTGGCCGACGGCACGGTGGCCACGGCCCACTGCACCAACACCGGCACCATGGCGTCCTCCTGGGAGCCCGGCGACGCGGTGCTCCTGGAGGCCAGCACCAACCCCGCCCGCAAGCTGGCCTACACCTGGCTGGCATGCAACCGTGCGGGCGCCTGGGTGGGGGTGGAGACGGGCATGCCCAACCGGGTGGTGGCCGAGGCCGCCCGCCAGAACCGGCTGCCGGGCCTTCCGGGCCTCCATTCGGTGCTCACGGAGCAGAAGTACGGCGAGGAGCGCAGCCGCATCGACGTGCTCGCCCGGGATGCCCGGGACCGGTGCGTCTTCATCGAGGTGAAGAACGCCACCCTTCGCGTGGGGGACCTCGCGTGCTTCCCCGACGCGGTGAGCCTCCGGGGCGCCAAGCACCTGCGCGAACTCCGGGCCATGGTGCGCCTGGGCCATCGCGCGGCCATCGTGTTCTTCGTGCACCGGGGCGACGTGACGGGCTTCGACGCGGCCCGGGAGATCGACCCGGACTACGCCGCCGAACTGGAGCGGGCCCGGGACGGAGGCGTGGAGATCCTTCCCCTGGCGGTGGCCCTGGAGGCGCGGCGGGAGCCAGGCGGGGCCTGGAGCCTGGCCTGGGACCTGCCCGGGGTGCTTCCCTGGGTGCCGAGACAGCCTCCTAGGATGTGAAAACCCCGGGCGATGGCCTACAATCAAAGTTCCGATTCGTTCAACTCGCAAACCTGATGGAGAAGCCATGTCCGAACTCTTGAAGACCCCCCTCAATGCCGTCCACCGGGCCCTCGGGGCCAAGATGGTGGACTTCGGCGGCTGGGACATGCCCGTCCAGTACCCCGCCGGCATCATCGCCGAGCACATCGCCGTGCGCACCAAGGTCGGGCTGTTCGACGTGAGCCACATGGGCGAGATCCGCGTCAAGGGGCCCCAGGCCATGGCCTTCCTGGACTGGCTCACCCCCAACGCCGTCGTGAAGCTGGCCCACGGCCAGATCCACTACACCGCCTTCCTGTACGAGAACGGCACCTTCGTGGACGACCTGCTCCTCCACAAGATCGCCGACGACCACTTCCTGCTGGTGGTGAACGCCTCCAACGTGGAGAAGGACTTCGCCTGGGTCAAGCAGCACGCCGCCAAGTGGGACGTGGAGGTCACCAACGAGAGCGACCAGACGGGCCAGGTGGCGCTCCAGGGTCCCCTTTCCATCGACGTCCTCCAGCCCCTGGTGGACATCGACCTCTCCCAGATCAAGTACTACTGGTTCGCCTTCGGCAAATTCAAGGGCATGCCCGTCATGTTCGCCCGCACCGGCTACACCGGCGAGGACGGCTTCGAGGTGTACTGCCCGGCCGAGAAGACCGAATGGGTGTGGAACGAGCTCATGCAGTCCGGCCAGCCCCTGGGCCTGATGCCCACCGGCCTGGGCTGCCGCAACACCCTGCGCCTGGAAGCCAAGATGGCCCTCTACGGCCACGAGATCGACGACACCACCAACGCCCTGGAAGCCGACCTGGGCTGGATCATCAAGCTCCAGAAGGGCGAGTTCCTGGGCCGCGAAGCCCTGGCCACGCTCAAGGAGCAGGGCTTCAGCCGCAGGCTGGTGGGCTTCCGCATGCTGGAGAAGCGCGAGATCGCCCGCGACCACATGGACGTCCTCGTGGACGGGAAGAAGGCCGGCTACGTCACCAGCGGCTCCCCGAGCACGACCTGCGGCTTCAACCTGGGGCTGGCCTACGTGCCCGTCAGCCACGCTCCCCTGGGCTCCCGCATCCACATCGACATCCGCGGCAAGGCCTGCGAGGCCGAAGTGATCCCCACCCCCTTCTACAAGCGCGCCAAGTAGTTGCACCTGTAAACCCCTGACCGGCCCACCGCGGCTAGAATCATCCCTCTGGAGGAATCCATGTACCCCGCCGACGTGAAGTACACCAAGAACCACGAATACATCAAGCCCCTGGGCGACGGCACCGCGCTGGTTGGCATCACCCACTACGCGCAGGAGGCGCTGGGCGACGTCGTGTTTGTGGACATGCCCGAGGTGGGCGCCGCCTTCAAGGCCGGCGACGAGTTCGGCACCGTCGAGTCCGTGAAGACGGTCTCCGAGATCTTCATCCCCTCCGCCTGCGAGGTGCTCGAGATCAACGCCGAACTGGAAGCCCACCCCGAGTACGTCAACGAGGACGCCTACGGCAAGGGCTGGATGCTCAAGGTCAAGCTCGAGGGCGCCCTGAACCCCGAGCTGCTGGACGCCGCGGCCTACGAGGCCCTCGTCAGCGCCGAGAGCCACTGAATGACCTGCCAGGCCCCGGATAGCCCCCGGCGATTCCGGGGCCGGCTACTGGCCCTGCTCGTGGCATGCGCGGGCATGGCGGCCCCGGCCACGCCGGTCCAGCCTTCCAGGGCCCTGCCGGCCCAATCCCCCAAGCCCCTTCCGGCCCCGGCGCCCAAGGGGCTTCCGGTGCCCGCCGCCAAGGGCCTGCCCGCCACGACCCCCAAGGCCGCCGGAGCGACGCGCTTCCGGCCCGACGTGGCCCGGCTGCGGACCCTGGTGGAGGACGGCGAGCGCAGCGCCCAGGAGAAGGACTGGGACACCGCCGGCACCCGCGCCGAGGAGGCCGAGGTGCTCGTGGCCGACTGGCCCGAGGAGGCGCTGGAGACCCCCGAGATCAAGGCCCTCCTGGACCGGCTCCAGGAGCTCGAGCAGCACCTGCCCGACAGCGAGGGCGAGCCCGCCGTCCCGGACCCCGGCCTCAAGGAGGCCGCGGAGGTGGTGCCCCTTTCCGGCGAGGCCCTCAAGGCCGAGCTGGAGCAGGTCAAGGGCGGCACCGCGGGCGCGATTTACGACTTCCCCATCGACCTCAACGACAAGGTCCTGGCCTGGGTCCACGAGTTCACCACCACCAAGCGGGGCTTCATGGAGCGCACCCTCTCGCGGGCGACCATGTGGCTGCCCATGGCGCGCCAGATCTTCGCCGAGGAGCGCATCCCCCAGGACCTGGCCTACCTGGCCGTCATCGAATCGGGCTTCATCAACAGCGCCCGCAGCTACGCCCAGGCCGTGGGCATGTGGCAGTTCATCCGGTCCACGGGGCGCATCTACGGGCTCAACGGCAACGCCTGGGTGGAGGAGCGGCGGGATCCCGTCAAGGCCACGCGCGCCTCGGCCCGGTACCTGCGCCGCCTGTACGAGACCTCCGGGGACTGGTACCTGGCCCTGGTCGGCTACAACGCCGGACCCCTCACCACCGATCGCGCCGCCCAGAACCTGGGCAGCCGCAATTTCTGGGACATGGCCCGCAGCCGCTGGCTCCGGAACCAGACCAAGAACTACGTGCCCGAACTGTGCGCGGCCATCCTCATCGGCCACGACCCCGAGCGCTACGGTTTCAAGGTGGAGCAGCTCCAGCCCTACGCCTACGAGACCGTGGAAGTGGACCGCATGACCAGCCTCGCCGTCCTGGCCCGCCACGCGGGCACCGACGTGGAGACCCTCCGGGAGCTGAACCCCGAGCTGCTGCGGTCCAGCACCCCTCCGGGACGCTACACCCTGCGGGTCCCGCCGGGCCTCGGCGGCGCCACCGCGCGGGCCCTGGCCCGGATCCCGGCCGGCCAGCGGCTGGACTTCAAGACCTACAAGATCCGCCCGGGTGACACCCTGGCCAAGGTGGCCGCCAAGTTCAGGCTGAGCCCCGAGGACCTGCTGGAGGCCAACGACCTCCGGAAGGCCCAGTTCAAGTCCGGCAAGGTCATCAAGGTGCCGCCGCCGCCCCCCGCCCCCATCGACACCCGCGACCTCATGACGCACGTGGAACGGAGCAAGGTCATCGAGGATCACCCGCTGGAGGCGCTGCCCACCATTCCCGTGCCGGCTCCGGAAGCCCCGCCGCAGGCCGCGGCCCCGGCGGACCTGCCCCCGGTGCCCCAGGCCGTCAAGGCGCCCGCGCCCCGGCCGGCCCTGGAAGCCCGTCCCCGGACCCACCTGGTGAAAAGGGGAGAAACGCTTTTCGCCATCGCCACCCGCTACGGCGTGGAGGTGGAGTCCCTCCGCAAATGGAACAAGGTCAAAGGGAACCGCATCCAGGTCGGTCAGCGGCTCCGCCTTGGCCCGTGATTTTGTGCTTGCGGTTTTCTCCATCCGGTGGCATGATTATTACTTCCCCCGGGGCTATAGCTCAGCTGGGAGAGCGCTTGCATGGCATGCAAGAGGTCAGCGGTTCGATCCCGCTTAGCTCCACCAAAACAGAGGCCACCAACCCGGTGGCCTCTTTTCTTGAAACACGAACATGCTCGCCAGCCTGAACCACGCCTTCCTCAGCTTCGGCCCCCACGAGGTGCTGAAGGACGTCACCTGGGCCATCCAGGAGGACGAGTGCTGGGGCGTCATCGGACGCAACGGCGCCGGCAAGAGCACGGTCTTCAAGGTCCTGCTGGGCGAGCTGGAGCTGGATGAGGGCACCGTGGTGCGGCCCACCGCCGAGCGCGGCATCCGCGTGGGCCACTATGCCCAGGACCTGGCGCCGGCCACCGGCGGATCCATCCTGGAAGAGGCCATGGCCGCCTTCGGCGACGTGGAGTCCCTGCAGCATGAGATGCGCGACCTGGAGCACGCCATGGCCGAGCCCGGGGTGGACCTGGACGCCGTCATGGAGCGGTACCAGAAGGTGCAGGAGGCCTTCGAGCGCCAGGACGGATTCACCATCCGCAGCCGCGCCGAAGCCATCCTCTTCGCCCTGGGCTTCGCGCCCGAGATGATGGACAAGAGCGTCCTGGAACTCAGCGGCGGCCAGAAGAGCCGCGTGATGCTGGCCAAGGCCATCCTCCAGGGCCAGGACCTCCTGCTGCTGGACGAGCCCACCAACCACCTGGACCTGCCCAGCCTGCGCTGGCTGGAGAGCTTCATCAACTCGACATCCGCCACCGTGGCCGTCATCAGCCACGACCGCTACTTCCTGGACCGCATCGCCACCAGCATCCTGGAGATCGAGCTGGGCCGCAGCCGCGCCTACGAGGGCAACTACACCGAGTTCATCGAGAAGAAGGAAGCGGAGATCGAGATCGCCGAGCGCCATTTCGAGCGCCAGCAGGAGTACATCAAGCGGCAGGAGGACTACATCCGCCGCAACATCGCCGGCCAGGACACCAAGATCGCCCGGGGCCGCCGCACGCAGCTCGCCAAGCTGCAGCGCCTGGAGAAGCCCCTCAAGGACCGGCGGCGCATCAAGTTCAGCTTCCCCGAGACCCAGCGCAGCGGCGACACGGCGCTGGTGCTGGACAAGGCCTCGGTGGGCTGGGACGGGGTGCCCCTGTTCGAGCCCCTGGAGCACTTCCAGGTCAAGCGCGGCCAGAAGCTCGCCATCGTCGGCCTCAACGGCACCGGGAAGTCCACCCTGCTCAAGGCCATCGCGGGCGAGATCGACTTCATCACCGGCGGCTCGCGCCTGGGCAGCCAGGTGAAGCTGGGCTACTTCGACCAGCACCACAAGAACCTGGACCCCCGCAACACGGTCTTCGCCCAGATCCAGGCCGTGATCCCCATGGCCCCCAAGCAGGACGTGCTGGGCTTCCTGGCCAAGTTCTCCTTCCGCGGCGACGACGTGGACAAGCCCGTCACCGTGCTCTCCGGCGGCGAACGCGCGCGGCTCTCGGTGGCCACGCTGATCCGCGAGGGCGTCAACCTGCTGCTCTTGGACGAGCCCACCAACCACATGGACATCCATTCCATGGAAGCCATGGAGGACACCATCCTGAGCTTCACCGGGGCCGTGGTGGTGGTGACCCACGACCGGTACCTCCTGGGGCGCGTGGCCGACAGCATCCTGCGCGTGCACGAGAACCGCACCGAATTCCGCGAGGGCGGCTACGAGGACAACCAGGCCTGGGTGGACCTGGACATCGGCGAGGAACCCGAGGAGGCCGAGGCCGTGGAGGAACCCCCCCGGCGCAAGTCCGAGCCCCAGAAGTCCCAGCCCCAGAAGTCCCAGCCCCAGAAGGCCCAGCCCCAGAAGCCGCAGCCCATTGACCGCGAGCGGCAGAAGACCGTCAAGCGCTGGGAGCGCAAGGTGCAGGAGGCCGAGACCGCGGTGGCGGACCTGGAAGGCCGCCTCGCCGTGGTCGCCCGGGAACTGGCCGCCGCCGACCCCGCCGACTGGGAGGTCTTCGGCGCCAAGCTGGATGCCCAGAAGGCCCTGGAAACCGAACTCGCCTACGCCATGAGCGCCTGGGAGGAGGCCCAGACCGCCCTGGAGGAAGCCCGGAAGTAGCCGCTATACTGGCGTATCCATTCAACGGGGGTATGAGGGTGACTGTCTTCTTCCGATACGGCGCGATGAACGCCGGCAAGAGCATCCAGGTGCTCACGGTGCGCTACAACTACCTGGAGCGCCACCAGAGCGTTCACCTGTACAAGCCCAGCGTGGACACCCGCGCGGGGGCCAACCTCATCCGCGCCCGCATCGGGCTGGAAGCCCCCGTGGACGCCATGATCAAGCCCGACACCGACATCGACGCGCTCCACGCCGCCACCGTGGCCGAGCGGGGCGTGCCCAACTGCATCCTCATCGACGAGGCCCAGTTCCTCACCCGCGCGCAGGTGGCGCAGTTCTGCGACCTCTCGGACCGCACCGGCATCCCCGTCATGGCCTTCGGCCTGCGCTCGGACTTCCGGGGCGAGCTGTTCCCGGGGTCCGCGGCCCTGCTGGCCCTCGCCGACCGCATCGAGGAACTCAAGACCATCTGCTGGTGCGGCAAGAAGGCCACCATGAACGCCCGGATCGTGGACGGCAAGGTGGTCATGGAAGGGCCCCAGGTGCTCATCGGCGGCAACGAGAGCTACACCGCCCTGTGCCGCAAGCACTGGAAGGAAGGCATCAGCGCGCCGCCCGCACCATTACCCGCCTAAGGAACCGATGGGGTTCCCGATGCCCTCCCGCGACCCGTTTGTTTGCGCCGGCATTGTGGGAGATCCTTGAACGTGGAGCACGTATGAGCCTTCTGCTGGCCGTGGACGTCGGCAACACCAACATCGTCCTGGGCATCTTCGACCTGTCCGCCGGTGAGGACGGCCCCATCGTCCATTCCTGGCGCCTGGCCACGAGCCGGGAGCGCACCGTGGACGAGTACGGGCTATCCAGCCTGGCCCTGCTCAAGCACGCCGGGATCGACCCGGCCGCCATCCGCCACGTGGTCATCTCCAGCGTCGTGCCGCCCCTGCACCCGGTCCTGGACGCCTGGCTCCGGGTCTACTTCAAGGCAGAGCCCCTGTGGATCGAGCCCGGCATCAAGACCGGCCTCAAGGTCCTGCTGGACAACCCCGCCGAGCTGGGCGCGGACCGCATCGTCAACGCCGTGGCGGGCCTGGAGGCCTACGGCGCCCCGCTCATCGCCGTGGACTTCGGCACCGCCACCACCTTCGACGTGGTCAACGACCGGCGCGAGTACCTGGGCGGCATCATCTGTCCCGGCCTGAAGATCAGCGCCGAGGCCCTGTTCCAGCGCGCCTCCCGGCTTCCCCGGGTGGAGATCGCCGAACCCGAGCGCCTCGTGGGGCGCTCCACCATCCAGGCCATGCAGTCCGGCCTCTTCTACGGCTACGTGGGCCAGGTGGACGGCATCCTGGAGCGCCTGCTGGCCGAGTACCCGGGCTCCAAGGTGGTGGCCACCGGCGGCCTGGCCAAGGTGATCGTCCCCGCCAGCCGCTTCGTCCACGAGGTGGCCCCCGACCTCACCCTGGACGGCCTGCGCATCCTCTGGCTGAAGAACCGCAAGCCATGCCCCTCCCGCTGATCCGCCTGGGGGTGGTGGATTCCACCCAGGCCTTCCTGGAGCGCCACCCGGAATTGGGCTGCTGCGGCGTCCTCGCCGGCGAGCAGCTCCTGGGCCGGGGCCAGGCCGGCAACACCTGGGTGAGCCGCCCCGGCGCCGGTCTTTGGCTCTCCGCGTACCTGCCGGCGCCCCGGGTTCCCCCCGGCCTCCTCCTCCAGAGGGCCATGGCGGCCGTGGTGGAAGTGCTGGAGCCCGCCGGCGCCCCCCTGGGCCTCAAGTGGCCCAACGACCTGGTGGCGCGCAAGGACGGCCGCCTGGTGAAGGTGGGCGGGATCATCGGCCAGGCCAAGGGGAACCGGGTCCTGCTGGGCCTGGGCGTCAATCTGGAGGAGGCCCCCGCCATCCCCGGCCGGCGGATCCCCCCCGCCTGCCTCCGGGACCTTGCCCCGGGGCCCGTCCCCCAGGCGCCCGCCCTGGCCCGGGACATCCTGGACGCCTGGGAGGACCTGGAGGTCATGCGGGTGCCGCCCTTCCTCTGGCCCGGGGCAGGGGATGCCATCCGGTGGGAGGAAGGATCGGGCGTCTGCGTGGGCTGGCTGGGCGATGGCCGGCTGAGGGTGGAACTGGGCGGCGGAACCTACGCCGACCTCACGGCCGGCGACGTCTCCGGCCTGGCCTGATCCGCAGCCCCGTCAACCGGGATGCCCCGGCGGGTCCGTTCACCGGGCGGCGAGCATCGCCCGGAAGGCCGCGCGCCGGGTCCACGCCAGGTAGAGTTCCAGGACCAGCGCCAGGACCCCGGGCCCGATGCCCGCAGGCAGCAGGAAAACGTGGAAACAGATGATGTTGACGATAACCGGCGCCAGAAGGGTGAGGGCCAGGGGCACGAAGCGCCCCACCAGGAGCAGGACGCCGGCCACCAGCTGGGTTCCCGCCAGGAGCTGGAGCAGGTAGCCCGTCTTCATCATCGCCCCCGCGAAGGCGGCGGCGCCTTCGGGCATGGGCGCGGTGGGCCGGGGCAGGAAGTCCAGGAAGCCGTTCAGCCCGGTGACCGCAAATAGCAGGCCAAGCACCACACGGGCGGCAATGGGGGGGGCCTGGGTTAAAAAACGGGACGTGGCCATGCGTTCCTCCGGACCTTTGATGCCGATCCGGGCGCATATGCAACCCCTTATGCGGCACAAAGCGTGCGGACGGACCGCATCCCCGCCTTCGCCCGGTCAGACGCTGCCCTTCTCCAGCATGGTCTTGATGCGGGCGTACCCGCTCTTGCTCACCGGCAGGCGGGTCCCGTCGTGCAGCACGGCCACCCAGCTTTCCGAGGGCGTCTGCTCCAGGCGGGCCAGGCGGTCCAGCTGGATGATGAAGCTCCGGTGGATGCGCAGGAAGCGGTTGGGGTCCAGGCGGGTCTCCAGGCTCGAGATGGTCTGCTGCTTGAGGTGGCTCTTCTCCGGGGTCTTCAGGAGCACGTAGTCGTCCTGGGCCTGCACGTAGTCCAGCTTGGCCAGGGGGATGAGGGTCACCTTGGTGCCGTCCTTGACCACCAGGCGGTCCAGGGGCCAGTCGCTGCGCGCGGCGTCCGAGAGCTCCGCGGGCTGGGGGCCGGCGGGGGCGCCCTGGTCGCACCGGGCCTTGGCCCGCACCAGGGCCTCCTCGAAGCGCTCGGCGTCGAAGGGCTTGAGCAGGTAGTCCACGGCGTGCACCTCGAAGGCCTTGAGGGCGTGCTGGTCGTAGGCGGTGATGAAGACCACCGTGGGCTGCGGGTCCAGCAGTTCCAGCACCTCGAACCCGTTGAGCTTGGGCATCTGGATGTCCAGGAACAGCAGGTCGGGCTTGTGCTCCGTGGCGGCCTTGACCGCCTCGAAACCGTTGGCGCAGCTGGCGACCACCCGGATCTCGGGGTGGACGCCCAGGTGCTCCACGACGATGGCCCGGGCCAGGTCCTCGTCGTCCACCACGATGGCTTTGTAGGTTTTCTCGATCATGGCTTGACCTCGCTCGGAAAGACCATGCGGACCCGGTGGATCCCGTCCACCGTGCCCGCCTCGAAACGCATGCGGTCCCCGTACCGCATCTGGAGCCGGCTCCGCACCTGCCGCTGCCCCAGCCCCAGGCCCGGCACCACCGGCGTGTCGGCGTCCACGGGATTCTCCACCACGAGCTCGAGCACGTTGCCCTCCCGCCGGGAGGCCACGCGCACCACGCCGCCTTCGGTGAGGCCGGCGATGCCGTGCTTGATGGCGTTCTCCACCAGGGGCTGCAGCAGCAGGGCGGGGACCTCCTCGGCCAGGGTGGCCGGGTCCAGGTCCCACTGGACCTGGAGCCGGCTGCCGAACCGGATCTGTTCGATGGAGAGGTAGGCCTTGAGCAGGTCCACCTCCTCCGAAAGGGAGACCAGGCGCTTTTCCCCCAGGCGCAGGCTGCCGCGCAGGAAATCCGAGAGGAGGATGCACATGGACCGCGCCTTGGGGGGGTCGATGGTGGTCAGGGCGCTGATGGAGTTGAGGCTGTTGAACAGGAAGTGGGGGTTGAGCTGGGCCCTGAGGGCCCGCAGCTCGGCGTCCTGGGCCAGGATGCGGAACTCCGCCTCCCGGGCCTCGGAGAGCTTGCCCAGGTCCACGGCGTCCAGGAGGTAGTGCAGGGTCAGGGTGGCCAGGTAGAGGACGACGCCGATGCCGAGCAGGGTCGGCAGGGCCGCCAGGGCCCGGTGGTGCAGCCCGGCCAGGGGGGTGAGCCGGTCCAGGCACCAGGCCAGGGCCACGCCCGCCCCCGCCCAGAGGGAGGCCATGATCACCGCCGCCAGGATCCAGGCGGTCCAGTGGCTGCCCACGCGGGTGGACCGCAGCGGCAGGGCCCGGCACAGGTACCAGGACGTCAGGAACAGGAAGGCCCCCCCCGCGCACATGGGCACGCCCAGCACGAGGGCCTCGGCCAGGTGCCAGCCCTGGCTCATGGCCACGAAGGTGAGGAGCGCCACGACGGGGACCCACCCCAGGAGGTAGGTCCCCAGTCGCGCGCGGCTGCTGGTAATGGGATTCACGTCAGTTCATTACGGTAAGGCCGCCGAACAGGACCAGGCCCGTGACGACCAGGTGGACCCGGGGGGCGTCGCCCTCGGCCGAAGGCATGTGGAGGGTCTTGTCCTCGAAGCCGCCCAGCATCGCCGTGCCCTTCATGGACACCGCCCAGTGCTGCGGGATCTTGATCTCGCCGCCGCCGAAGAGCACGAAGACGTCCACCCGCACCTGGTTGCCCTCGATGGTGGCCTGGCGCAGGTCCAGGTCGAAGCCGCCGAAGATGGCCGTGAGCTCGCCGCCCTTGAAGTCCTGGTGGGTGACCCGGCGCTTGTTGCCGCCGAAGATGGCCGTGGAGGAGATGAAACTCTCGTGCGCCGCCAGGTCCGCGGGGACTCCCCGGTTCTTGCGCAGGGCCTTGGTGACCAGGAAGACGCCCACCGCGACGATGAAGAGCGGCCCCAGGGCCTCCATCAGGCTGTCGCTGCCGAAGTTGTGCACCAGGAGGAAGGCGCCGGCGAGCATGAAGAGGTAGCCGGAGATGCCCTTTTCCACTGCGCCGCGGCTCACCTTGCCGATGCCCACGACGATGAGGATCACGGGCCAGAAGTTCAGGAAGAAGTGGTCGTGGTCGCGCACGAACGGCAGGTTGTCCAGGGCCGCGAGGATGCCGAAGACGATGATGGCGATGCCGATCCACAGGCGGGTGGAGGTCGGTTGCTGGGAGGGGGTCTCATTCATGGTTTGCATGGATCTCTCCGGTAAAGCCTAGCAGATCGTCAGGAGCGGCCACTCTTCTGCGCGCTGTTCATGGGGATCAAGGCGACCAGGGTCGGGGTGAGCAACGCTGAGAACCACCAGAGGGCCACGGGGCAGCATTGGATGACGCCCTGTATGAGTTCCATGGTTCCAACCTCCCTGCACCCAGGCTACGGGCCACCGGGTCCCGGGGGAGGGGCCATTCGGCGAACGCCGGACCCGGATCGGCGAACGGTCCCTATTCCCAGTCCACGCATCCGCCCCGGCTCCGTTCCAGCCAGAGGGCGGCGAGGGCCTTCTCCCGGGCCCCGTCGGCCGTGAGGGGCAGGCGGAACCTCAGGACGGCCTGGTCCCCGCGGAAGTCCTGGCCCAGGATCTCCGCTTCCGGGAACGCCCCCAGCACCGAGAAGGGCAGGTGGGCCTGGCCGGCGTCCGCCGTGATGGCCCCCACCCGCCAGGCCCTGACGGTCTCCAGGAGGCCCTGCTCCCGGGCCTGGGCGATGGCGCCCTGGACGCCCTCCGTGTAGGCCCTCACCAGGCCCCCCGTGCCCAGCTTCGTGCCCCCGAACCACCGGATGCACACGGCCAGGACGTCCACCAGGCCCTCGCCCTCCAGGACCCGGAGCATGGGCGGGCCGGCGGTGCCCGAGGGCTCCCCGTCGTCGTCGGAGCCCTGGGCCCCGCCCAGCTCCCGCCAGGCCGCGCAGTGGTGGTTGGCGTCGAAGTCGCGCTTGCGCAGCCGGGCCAGGATCGCCTCCCGGGCCGCGGCGTCCGGGGCGGGGTGCAGTTCGGTCAGGAAGACCGAGGCCTTCTCCCTGAACTTGTGGACGGCGATGTCGACGGGGCGCTGCATGTCTACCAGGATGCCAAAAAAAAGCTCCCGTCGCCGGGAGCCTTCCTGCCTACTTCGTGCCGAGGTCCTGGAGGATCTTCGGGTTGGGATCGTCCTGGGCCAGGATGGTGTGGCAGGTGTCGCAGTCGCCGGCGATGGTCCTGCCGTCCTTGCTGACGTGGCTGCCGTCGTGGCAGCGGAAGCACCCGCCGTCCTGGTGGCCGATGTGGTTGGGGTGGGTGCCCCAGGTGAGCTTCATCTCGGGCGAGACGTTGCGCAGGTAGGCGTCCTTGACGGCCACGGCGGCGGCCTCGATCACCGCCTTCTTGTCCCGGTAGACCTCGGGGTAGTTGGCCTGGTAGAAGTCCACCAGGGCCTTGGGGATCCGGACGCTGGCGTCGTTCTGGTCCTTGTACTCGCCCTTGAGGACCTCCACGCCCTTCTTGTGGATGAAGGGGATGTCCCGGCTGACCAGGCCCTCCTGGATGCGGCGGTCCATGGCCCACTCGGGGCTCTCGAAGGCGTGGGTGGGACGGTTGTGGCAGTCCACGCAGTCCATGCTCCGCTGGGGCAGCTTGGCGAGCTGCTCGGGGGTGAGCTTGGTGTCGGTGGAGACGTACTCGACCATCTGGCCCTTGTCGTCTCGGTAGACCACCCGCGGGATCACCTGGCGCCGCTCGTCGGCGCTGGAGTAGGTGATGCGCTCGGAGGTGTCGATGTGGCGCCCGTGGATGCCCGTGTTGGCCTCGCCGCTGCGCCCGCCGATCTTGAGCATGAGCACGGTGATGGCCGGGGTGTTGGCGATGTCGTCGCCGTAGTGGGTCTTCACGAGGATCTTGTTGCCGTGGAACTTCTGCGGCCAGTGGCAGGACTCGCAGGTCTCCTTGGCCGGGCGGAGGCTTTCCACAGGGCTGGGGATGGGCCGGTGGTAGTTGTTGAACACGACCCCGAACAGCTGGCGCACGCCGGCGAGCTTGGCCCGCATGAAGGAGTCCGCCCCCGGGCCGATGTGGCACTGGGCGCAACCCACGCGGGAGTGGGGCGAGTCCACGAAGGCCCGGTACTCCATGATCATGGGCGTGTGGCAGGTGAGGCCGCAGAACTTGCTGGAGTCCATGTATTCCACGCCCCGCACCGTCGCCACGCCCAGCAGGGCGATGTTGAGGAAGGTGGCCACCGCCACCACGGTCAGGACCTTGCGGATGTGCCGGGTGGAGAGGTCGATCTTGGGCATGACCTCGGGGGCCTGGCCGGCCTTGGTCAGGCGCTTGTACTTGAGCCACATGCCGAAGGGGATCAGGAAGAGGCCCACCAGGAACAGCAGGGGCAGCAGCACGAAGAGCAGGATGCCCACGTAGGGCAGCGCCGAGTGCGGGCTGGCCAGTTCCCGGAACCAGGACCACAGCAGCGTGAAGCCCGTGGCCGTCGTGAGGATGCCCGCGCAGATGCTCACCCAGTTGTCGCCGTAGAAGAAGGCGTGCCGGAACCACACCGTGAGACGATCTCTCCAATCCATGGTCAAACTCCTATTCGGACAAGGATATCCGATATCGAACCTGCTGGGAACGAGGCATTAGATCACATATTCCGCCGGCGCGCCGAGCTTGCGGAGGCTGCGGGCCAGGCGCTCCCGGTACCGCTCGGCCAGGTCCTCGCCCGGAAGCCACCGGGCCTTGTCCCAGTCCAGGGCCAGGACCTCCCCGCCCGGCAGCACCTGGAAATTGGTGGCGTTGAGGTCGGGCGCGTAGAGCCCCCAGGCGCACAGGGCCTCCAGGAGGGCCCGCACCCGGGGCAGGGCGGCCTCGTCCCAGGCGCGGGGCCAGGGCGTGCCCCCCGCGTAACGGGTGAGGAAGACCCCCTCGCACCCCCAGAGCCGGGGCCGGTGGGCCCATCCCAGGGGCTCCACGGTGGGGAAGCCGGCCTCCCACAGGGCCCGGTGGACCCGGTATTCCCGGGCGAAGCGGTCCGGGGCCGGGTAGATCGCCGCGTTCAGGTGCCGGACGAGGCCGCCCCGGCGGTAGGGCCGGAGCACCACGTCCCCCACCCGGTAGACGCCGCCCCGCCCGAAGGAGCCGCCCAGGGGCTCGGGGTCCCCCTGGAACGCCAGGTCCGCCGGGGCCGCGAGGTCCCACGCGCCGTCCAGTCCCGGGAGCCGGGCGCCGGCCCGGGGAGGGGGGCAGGGCGCCGCAACGCGGGGCGCATAGGGCCAGGAGGCCGGAAGCGGCGGAATGGGGAGCATGGGCTCCATCATAGCCGGGCGGCGGCGGCGAGGCTTCCCGGCTCCGTCCACGGCCCCCGCCGGGTGGGAACCTTCAGGGCCTGTGACAGGCGCGCCAGGAAGGCGTCCCGGGTCACCACCCGCGCGCCCAGGTCCTCCAGGTTGGCGTTGGGCACCTGGCCGTCGATGAAGTGGAAGCCCCAGCCCCAGGCCACCCGGCACAGGCCGGCGAAGGCCGCCCGGGACGCGTAGCTCTCCAGGGTGAACATGCTTTCCCCGAAGAAGGCCGCCCCCAGCGATACCCCGTAGAGCCCCCCGCGCAGCTCCCCGCCACGCCAGGCCTCGAAGCTGTGGGCGTAGCCCTCCCGGTGCAGGGCCAGGTAGCCCTCCCGGATCTCCCGGGTGATCCAGGTGCCGTCCTGGCCGGGGCGCTCCACCCGGGCGCAGTGCTCCACCACCTCGGCGAACCGGGTGTCGATGCGCACCTCGAAGGGATGGCGGTCCAGGGCCCGGCGCGTGCTGCGGGAGAGGTGCTCGTCGCCGGGCAGGAGGATGGCGCGCTCCGGGGGGGACCACCAGAGGATGGGGGAGTCTTCGCCGTACCAGGGGAAGACGCCCAGGCGGTAGGCGCCCAGGAGCCGGGGCACCGAGAGGTCCCCGCCCACGGCCAGCAGGCCCTCTTCGTCCGGAAAACGGGGGTCGGGGAAGGCGGGGCTGGGGCCGAGGCTGTACACGGGGCTCATGGGATGGGATTATCCCAGGTCACTCCCCGATGGGCGTGAGCTGGATCCCTTGGTAGTAGTGCTTCAGGATGCCGTCGAAGGTGTAGCCCTCCAGGGCCATGCCGTAGGCCCCCGTCTGGTCCATGCCCACGCCGTGGCCCCAGCCGCGGCCGTAGATGATCCAGCGGCGGGAGGGCGCTTCCCCCACCGACGTCATGCGGAAGACGTTGTCCTTGAGCCCCAGGAGGTTCCGGATGTGCATGCCCCGGAAGCGGTGGGGACGGTTCCGGCCGTCGCGCACCACCATGTCGGTGACCCGGCCCTGGGGGTTGTGGGTGAACTCGAAGCCCTTCACCTCCTTGATGCCCGCGCGGGTGCGCAGCCTGTCCAGGAGGTCGGCCTCCTTGATCTCCACCTTCCAGTGGGCGGTGGGGTTGTAGCGGTCCAGAGAGGTTCCGTCCGGGTCCAGGCGGCGCACCAGGAGGGGCGAGCCCCCGGAAGCGGGGATCCACCGCACCCGGTCCCCCACCTGCACCGCGCTCTCGGCCACCAGGCGCAGGCTGCCGCCGGGGGCCTCCTCGGCCACCAGGATGGAAGGCGCCAGCGCAAGGGGGCCCGGGCCGCCGTTCTTCACGCGCACCTGGCCGTCGCGCAGCAGGGTGCCTTCCAGGAATTCCGCGGGCTCCAGTTCCTGCCAGAGGCGCCCCAGCACCTGGAAGGCCTGGCCCAGGGTGGGCGCCACGCGCCACAGGGCCGGGGGCGCGATGCCGCGGCGGGCCAGGAAGGACGCCAGGGGCTGGTCGGCGATCCCGGGGACCGCGTCGCCCAGAAAGTAGCGGGCGTCCTCCGGGCGTTCCTGGCCGTCCACCAGGTCCGCGAAGCCCAGGGAACGGGCCATCCACAGCAGGAGGTTGCGCTCCGGCGCCACCGGAGGCCGGCCCAGCCGGGACGCCAGGGCGGCCACGGGGGCGCGCAGGTCGTCCATGCGCGCGGGCTGGGTCATGCGGGCGGAGTCCAGGAAGGCCGTGGGCACCAGGCCCGCGGCGCACAGGCGAAGCAGTTCGGGGGTGAGCCAGGGCGTGTCGCCCGCCGGGGCCAGGGAGCCCTTGAAGGTGAGGGTGCGGGGCGCGGCCGCGTAGTTGGAGACGCCCTTGAGGTAGGGGCTGCCGTCGCCGAAGACGAAGGTGTTGTCGATGGTGGCGCCGCCCGAGTCGGCCATGAAGAGCGCCTGGATGGGCCGGCCGCCGTAGGTGGCGATGAGGCCCGCGGTCTCAGCCACGGCCCGGTCCGTGAGGGACTGTTCGCCGTCGCGCCCGCCGTACACCTGGTCCGCGACGGTGTCCAGGAGGTCGAACCCGTCCTTGGCACGCTTGCCCAGGTTCACGTAGGCGTAGGTGCGCGCGGCCACGGCCTGGGCCTTGAGCGCCTCCAGGGCCGGATACTCCCAGGCCCCCATCTCCCGGGGCACCACGCCCTTCAGGTAGGTCTCCAGGTCGAGGGTGTTGATCACGGAAAGCCGCCCCTGGGCGTTGGGGACGATGCGCATGGCGCCGCGGTAGCGGCCCTTGCCCACCAGGGTGGTGAGCTCGCCGGCGGGCTGCAGGAGCACCCCGGCGTTGGGCAGCGGCAGGCGCTCGTAGCGTTCGGTCACGGCGTAGAGGGCGCGGGCCTTCCGGGGCGCCCCCTTGCGCTTTTCCGTGGAGACCCACAGTTCGTCGAAACCCTGGGCGGCCAGTTTCTCGAGGATGGGCTCCGCCTCCTTCGCGCTCTCGAAGTGCCCCGTCAGCACCCGCCAGGTGCCGCCGTCGGGCACCGCCACGCGGTCGGGGCGCTCGCCCAGGGCCGCCAGCTTCTTCAGGGTGGCCGTGGCCTCCTCGAGGCCCATGGCCGTGCCCACCTGCACCCGGTATTCGTCGGTGGGATCGGCCTCCCCGCGGCTGTCCCACCAGATCCTCAGCTTCTCGCCCTCGGCCAGCTTGAGGATGCGCCGGCCCTGCAGGTCGCGCACCTCGCCGCCGCCCTCAAGGCTGACGGTCCATTCCAGGGCCTGGGTGTCCAGCCCCACGCGGATCTGGGGCGCCGCCGCCAGGGCGGGCAGGGCGAGGGAGAGCAGGACGGGCAGGGATCGCATGGCTCCAGCTTAGCGCAGGGGTTGTGAATGATGCGTTCATTGGATTGGCGACCTGTCTGAAGGGCCAATTCAGGGACTGCCGGGGATCGGTACCCAAAAATCAACAATGATGGAGTCTTGACATCAATTAGCCTTTAATTAAACTCATAATCAGGACCCCAGCCCGAACCCTCCCCTCCACCCCGCACGCCCCATCCCGCCGCTTCCCTTCAGGAGGTCCGCCATGGCCATGCCCCATGCCGCCCGACGCATCGAGACCGCACGGCTTCCGTTGTTCCGGTTCCGGGATCCGGGCCGCTGGCGCCTGGGACGCGACCGCCACCGGAGGCGCCTGCTGTGGACCGTGGACTTCCAGAAGACCTTCCCCGCCCTCTGGCGCCACGGCACGGCCGCGGACGAGGCCCGCGCCCAGGCCCGCACCGCCGCGAAGGCCGCCGCGCGGCGGCCCCGGAGGTTCCAGAACTAGAGCTTGTCCCAGTTGCTCGCTTCGTAGGTGTGCTTGATGGCGTAGTCCGTGTGGATCTGCGCCAGTTGCAGGTCCCCTGAGGCGTCCTCGTTCACGGCGTGCCACCGGCTGTAGGCGTCCAGGGCCCCGGGCCCCGCCTCCCGCGTGCCGTTTCCGCTCCAGCCCATGCCGCCGAAGGGCACGTGGACCTCCGAGCCGGTTGTGGCGTTGTTGATGGACGTCAGGCCCGCGCGGACCTCCCGGGCGAACCGCTGCGCCAGGGCGTGGTCGGCGGTGTAGATGGCGCTGCTCAGGCCGTAGGGGGTGGCGTTGGCCCAGGCCAGGGCCTCCTCGAAGCTCTCCACCCTGCACAGGTTCACGGTGGGGCCGAGGATCTCGGTCTGGAAGAGCTTCATCTGCGGGGTCACGCCTTCCCACACGCAGGGCTGCACGAAGTGGCCCTTGGCCAGGGGGCCGTGCACCTTGGCGGTGCGGTTCTCCTCGTTCCACCGCGCGCCGCCGCAGAGCAGGGTGGCGCCCTCCTCGAGCCCGCCGTGCCAGTGTTCCTCGAAGGCCTTGGCGAACCGCGCGTTGATCAGGGGGCCGTAGAAGACGTCGGGGTTGCTGATGGGGTTGCCCAGTTCCAGGTCGGCCACCGCCGCCAGGAAGGCCTCCTTGAACCGGTCGTAGATGTCCTTGTGGATGATGATGTTGCCCAGGGAGGTGCGGCGCTGGCCCGCGGAGCCGAAGGCGCCCCACAGGGCCCCCTTCACAGCGTTGGCCAGGTCGCAGTCGGGCATGACGACCATGGGGTTCTTCCCGCTGAGCTCCAGGCTGGGGACCAGGAGGTTCCGGCCCGCGGCCTCGGCGATGAGCCGGCCCTGGGTGGTGGCGCCCGAGAAGCAGAACTTCTGGTAGAACCCCTTGTCCATGCCCGCCACCACGTGCTTCCCGCACCCGGTTCGGCCCTTGCCGTTGAGGATGTTCACGACCCCCGGCGGCAGGCCCGAGTCCATCATGCACCGCGCGAAGAGGTACGCGATGGTGGGCGCGTCCTCGGAAGCCTTCCACACGACCGTGTTTCCGCACAGGATGGCCGGGATGATCCGGGCCGCCGGGGTGGACAGGGGGAAGATCCCGCCGGCCATGACGGCCACCACGCCCAGGGGGCGCCGGTGGACGGTGATGGTGCGGGCGGGGAGCTCCGAGGGGATCACCTGGCCCAGCAGCCGCCGGCCCTCGCCCTGGAGGTAGTGGCAGAGGTCGATGGTCTCCTGCACCTCGCCCCGGGCCTCGCGGATGGGTTTGCCCACCTCGCGGGTGATGATCGCGGCCAGCTTCTCCTTGTGCAGGGCCAGGGCCTCGCCGATGCGCCCCACCAGGGCGCCGCGCAGCGGGGCCGGCATGGCGCTCCAGGCGGGGAGGGCCGCCGCGGCGGCCTTGGCGGCCTTCTCCACGTCCCGCTCCCCGCATTCGGGGAAGATACCCACCGTGTCCCGGGTGTCGATGGGGGACCTGGAATCGAAGGAGGGCAGGTCGCCTTCCACCTCCCGGCCGCCGATCCAGTTGAACCCGATGACCGTCCTGCCATGGCTCGACACTGAGGGGGGGTTGTCCTTCAGGTACATAACGGGCTCCGGGGTGCGTTGAACGTCCCAGGATAGCCGGGAAGGGCCCCGTTTCACACGGGTTACTTGTGACGGCCGCCCTTGGACGGGAGGGGTGCGATCCGGCCATACTCTCCTTCGCGGAGGACACGTTGCGCAGATTCGATGTGATCGTTGTGGGCGCCGGGATCGGCGGGGGCTCGTTCGTGTACAACCTCCTGAAGCAGGGCTTCACGGGGTCGATCCTGGTGGTGGACCGCGGGGACGCCGTGGCCACCGGGGCTTCCGCCTATTCCGCGGGCGGTTTCCGCAACCTCTGGACCACGCCCATCAACCAGCAGCTCTGCACCCGGGGCATCGCGATCCTCAAATCCTTCCAGGACGAGATGGGCGTGGGCATCGGCTTCCGCCAGAGCGGCTACCTCTTCACCTACTACAAGGACGCCTGGGGCCGCGTCCCCGCCGCCGCGGAGATCTGGAAGGCCAACGGCGTGGACTTCGAGCTGTTCACCCCCGCCCAGGTGGAGGCCATGATCCCCGGCCTGCGCTGCTCCGTGGACGCCGTGGACCCCGACGTGCGCGAGTTCCTGGGGATGGAGGCCATCGCCGGGGGCGTGTTCGGCAAGGACTGCGGGAGCTTCGACCCCAGCCAGGCCGCCGTGGGCTACTTCGAGCGGGCCCTCAAGGACCACCCGGGCAAGGCCCGGCTGGAACTGCGCACCGAGGTGGAGTCCCTGGTCTTCGACGCCGCGGGCAGGGCCACGGGCCTCACCGTCACGGGCCCCGGGGGCCGGGAGACCCTGGAGGCGGGGCTGGTGGCCCTGTGCTCGGGCCCCTGGACCAACGGCCTCCTGAAGCGCTCCGGGTGCCCGGATGAGGATCTCATGCCCATCGTTGCCCAGAAGCGCATGATGTTCCTCACCGACTTCCCCGACCAGGACCCGCGCTGGCAGGACATCCCCCTCACCATCATCGACCAGGGCATCTACTTCAAGTACGAGAGCGGAAACCTCCTCATCGGCAAGGCCAAGCCCGACACCCCCGACAGCCTGGACACCACCTTCGAGCCCGACTACTACGTGGAGGAGATCAACCTGGTCATGCAGGAGCGCATGCCCTCCACGGCCACCTGCAAGCTCAAGAGCGGCTGGGCCAGCCTCTACGACACCACCGGTCCCGACCACAACGCCATCCTGGGCTGGCACGCCAACCACCCCGGCCTGCTCCTGCAGGTGGGCTACAGCGGCCACGGCGCCATGGAGAGCCCCGCGGTGGGCATCGGCCTGGCCGAGCTGGTCATGACCGGAGGCTACCGCAGCATCGATCTCACGCCCTTGCGGTGGAGCCGGTTCCGGGAAGGGGATCTGGTGAAGGAGACGATCGTCATCTGACGCTATGATGGGGGTCCTGGGGGACCCTTGTTCGACAACATCCATATCGCCACGATCCTCGTCTCGTACGTGGCCATCCTGTTCGCCCTGAGCGTCCACGAGGCCGCCCACGCCGCCGCGGCGTACTACCTCGAGGACGACACCGCGGCCCGCCTGGGCCGCATGACCCTGAACCCGGTGGCCCACATCGACGTCCTGGGCACCCTCATCCTGCCGCTGCTGGGCATGATCTCCGGCATCCGGGTGCTGGGCTGGGCCAAGCCCGTGCCGGTGGATCCCGGCCGGCTCACCCGCCGGTACCCCATGCGGGTGGGCTACGCCATGGTGGCCGCCGCGGGGCCCGCCTCCAACATGGTCCAGTCCCTGGTGTTCCTGGTGATCCTCGCGGTCCTGATCCGTCTGGTGGGGCCGGAGAATCCCATGGTTCGCCTGAACTGGTTCTTCGCCTCCATGCAGTATCCGGTGGAGCGGTTCATGGAGGTGCCCGGCATGGGCACAGGCACGGCGCTGGCCATCACCCTCCTGGGGCGCCTGGTGATCATCAACATCGGCCTGGCCATCTTCAACCTGCTGCCCTTCGGGCCCCTCGACGGCGCGGGCATCCTGCGGGGCTTCCTCCCCCACCGAATGCTGCCCACCTTCGACCGCATCCAGCCCACCATCACCATTGTCCTCCTGGTGTGCTTCCTGGTGCTGCCGGTGGTCATCACCACGATCCTCAGTCCCTTCTTCTACGTCGCGGACGTCCTGTACATCACCCCCCTGGCCCGGCTCCTGCTCGGAGCCTGAGCCCCCACCGGAGCCGGAATGGAAGAGAAATTCATCACCAACGCCGAAGACGTCGAAGGCGAGTCCGCCACCTTCCTGGAGGCCTCCCGGCGCAGCCAGGCCATCTGGGAGGACCTCCCCAAGCACCCGTCCAAGTACCGGGTCCTCACCGGCGAGCGTCCCACGGGCCCCCTGCACATCGGCCATCTCTTCGGCACCCTGGCCAACCGCGTGCGCATCCAGGAACTGGGCGCCACCACCTTCATCGTGATCGCCGACTACCAGGTGCTCACGGACCGGGACAGCGCCGAGAACGTGGGCGCCAACGTGCGCGAGGTGATCCTGGACTACCTGGCCTCGGGCCTGGATCCCGAGAACGGCCGCACCTTCTTCTTCAGCCATAGCCACATCCCCGAGCTGAACCAGCTGCTGCTGCCCTTCATGAACCTGGTGACCACCGCCGAGCTGGACCGCAATCCCACCGTCAAGGAGGAGATCAAGGCCGCGGGCCTCAAGCAGGTGAACGCCCTCATGTACACCTATCCCATCCACCAGGCCGCCGACATCCTCTTCTGCAAGGGCAACGTCGTGCCCGTGGGCCGGGACCAGCTGCCCCACCTGGAGCTCACCCGCAAGATCGCGCGGCGGTTCAACGACCGCTTCGCCCCGGACGCGCCGGTCTTCCCCATCCCCGACGCGCTCCTCTCGGACATCCCCCTGGTGCTGGGCACCGACGGCCAGAAGATGAGCAAGAGCCGCGGCAACACCATCATGCTCAAGATGACCGCCGAGGAGACGGCCAAGGTGATCAAGGGCGCGAAGACCGACGCCGACCGCAACATCTTCTACGACCCCCAGAACCGTCCCGAGGTGGCCAACCTCCTGCGCCTGATCTCCATCTGCACCGGCGAGGCCCCCGAGTCCATCGCGAACGCCATCGGCGACGGCGGCGGCGGCAAGCTGAAGGCCGCCCTCACCGAGGCCCTCAACGCCCACCTCGCCCCCATGCGCGAGCGCCGCGCCCGCTATGCCAAGGACCCCGCCTACGTGCAGGACGTGCTGCGCCGCGGCATCGCGCGCGCCCGGGAGGAAGGCGTGGCCACGCTCCGCCAGGTGCGCAAGGGCATGAACATGGACCACGGCCTGGACGGGTAGGGACCTTGCGTGGGCGGTCGCGGGGATGGAATGATGGGGTATTCCCCCATTGCCCCCATAGGCCGCCCGTCACGAAAGGACCCCGATGCGTATGCCCGAGCTCCCCCTTGGAGCGCTGTTCCTCACCCTGCCCATCCTCGTCTCCTGCGGCGGGGGCGGTTCGGGCTCCAAGCCCAAGCTTCCGGTCACCATCAGCCTTTCGCCCCATAACCTGACGCTCACCGCGGGGGAGAGCTACGATTTCTCCTTCAGCCTGGTCATCCCGGGTGGGAACTACACGACCGACTTCGGCATCAGCTGGGGCTGCTCGGGCGGGACCATCGCCCAGGCGGGGCAGCTCCCGCCGCCCTACGAGTACGGGGGCCACTACACCGCGCCCACCTCCCCCGGAACCTACTCGGTGGTCCTCACGAGCCAGTACGACAGCTCCCGGAAGGACACCGCCACCGTCACCGTCATCGCGGCGCCCGTCGTCACCTCCTTCACGGCCAGCAGCATGGACCTGGACGCCCGCGACCCCAAGGCCGAGCTCACCGCCGTGTTCACCGACGGCGTGGCCACCATCTCCCCGGGCGTGGGCGCGGTGCAGAGCGGCCTCCCCGTCACCGTGAGGCCCACCGCCGGCACCACCTACACCCTCACCGTCACCAACGCCGCCCGGACCTCCGTCACGCGCAGCCTGGACCTCAAGGTGTGGGATGCGCCCGAGGTCACGCTCACCGCCAGCGGGGCCTCGATCACCCGGGAAGCGACCGCGACCCTGGGGTGGACCCTCCGCAATGCCACCGCCGCGACGCTTGAACCGGGCATCGGCTCGGTCCTTTCGGACCGGTTCGCCAGGGGTCAGTGGATGGTGGCCCCGCCCGAGGACACCACCTACACCCTCACGGCCAGCAATCCCGTGCGGACCGCCCAGGCCTCGGTGACCGTGAAGGTGGTGGCTCCGCCTTCCATCGACGCCTTCGCATTGAGCCCGGAAGTGATCCACCCCGGTGAGCGCGCGCAGCTCACTGTTGCCTGGTCCGGGGGCACCGCGTCTCTCACCCCTTCCGTCGGCACCTTCGGCTCCGGCGTGCCCGTGGAACTGGGTCCCGAAGCGACGACGACCTACAAACTCAGGGTCGACAACGGCTCGGGCTCCCAGGCCACCGCCGAGCACACCCTGCGGATGGCCTCCCGGGGCGCATTCAAATTCGCGGGCTCCCTGGCCTCGCCCCGGGTGAACCCGCTCCTGGCCCTGCTCCCGGAAGGCAAGGTGCTGGTGGCCGGCGGCGGGTCCCGGGACCTGGACACCTCAGGTGCGCGCCCGCCCCTGGCCGGTGCAGAGATCTTCGACCCGGCCACCGGAACCTCCCGGACCCTTTCCGCGTCCATGGCCTCGGCGCGCATGGCGATCAACCCCTCCGCCTGCGCCCTGGCGCTCCCGGGCGGAGCCGTCCTTCTCATGCCGACCCTCTACGGCGCCACGGCGGAGATCTTCGAACCGTCCACCGAGACGTTCCGGCCCCTGCGGGCGCCCGCTCCCGCCACTCCCTGCCTCGATCCGGCCCAGGCCCTGCCGCTGCCCGACGGACGCATCCTCTTCACCGCCTTCAGGCGGCTCTACCTCTTCGATCCGGCCACGGAGGCGTTCCAGGATGTGGCGATGCGCAAGGAGCGCACCGGCCACGCCCTGACCCTCCTGGGCGACGGGACCGTCCTGATTTCAGGCGGAGACCCGCACACCGGGTCCGTCCTCGGCACCTGCGAGCGCTTCGACCCGGCCACCGGGACCACGACGCTGCTTCCCGGCCAGTGGAACACCATGCGCGAGGGCCACAGGGCCTTCCTGGGAACGGACGGCCGCGTGCAGCTCTGGGGGGGGAAGGGCCCGATGGACTATGGCTGGGGCTCGGTCACCCGCGTAGACACGGTGGACCCTTCCGACGGTAGCCTCACCGACGCGGGCCTGCCCCCCCTGGCCGCCCCGTACCCGGGCCCGTACGCCATCTGCCGTCTGGCGGACACCCGGACCCTGGTCCTGCAGACACGGTCGGGAATCCTCTACGATCCCGCTGCGCTCCGCGCCCTTCCGGCGGAGAACGAGGCGATCCTCTGGCACCACGGCCGGAATGGCGTCCAGCCTTTCGAAGCCGCCACCCTGGCCCTTCCCGACGGCCGGATCCTGTTCGCGGGCGGCGAGGCCGAGGAGGCCCGCCGGGTCAACGTCTTCGATCCCCTCGGCGGGGCTCCGGGCCCGTACTCCGGGCTTCGCCATCCGGTGGTGAATCCCTTTTCGGAATTCGTGGCGCTCACCGACGGCCGATTCCTGGTGGTGGATGGCCTGGGCAGGTTGGCGCCGAAGCTGCTGGAACCGACCACCGGCGCCATCACCACCGGCGGACCCCTGGTCCAGCCCTGCTCGGGCATGGCGGTGGAACCCCTTCCCGACGGCTCAGCGTTGGCCTTCGGCGGGTTCAGCTACGTGGAGAACGTCTGGGGGGGCGGCGCCACCCTCGACCTCGTGCAGCGCTTCGAGGGCGCGACGGGAACCTGGTCCGCGGCGGGAAAGCTGGTCACCCCGCGGCGGGCCCCCACCACCGTGCGTCTCGACGACGGGAAGGTGGTCGTCCTGGGCGGCGCCTCCACCCCGGGCGCCGCCTGGGGCGAGTGCTTCGATCCCGCCACCGGCCTCTCCAAGGCCATGCCCGCGCCGCCGCAGCCCTTCGACAGCTGGTTCGCGGCGGGCCAGGTCCAGGGTGGCCGCGTCCTGGTGGCCGGCTCCGGCCGCGCCCTTCTCTTCGATCCCGCCACCTTCGTCTGGAAGAATTTTTCCGTGACCATCGACGCCGCCGCTCCGTCCTTCGTACGGGCCCTGCCCGGAGGCCAGGCGGTGTTGCTCCGGCAAGTCGAAGGCCATGTGGTGGATCTGGCCACCTCCACAGGCGTCCGCTACTACGACGCGCTGGATTACCTTTCCAACGTCCTGGCCCTGGGGGACGGACGGTTCCTCGTCAGCGGCTGGCTGGAATACGGCTACAACGACTACCGGAACGCCCTGGCCCTCCTCGATCCCGCGCGCGGGACCAGCCGGCTGCTTCCCGCCGCCCACGGCGACGTCCAGGCCATGGGCCTGATGCCGGATGGGCGCATCTGCCTGATCCACAAGTACACCGCCACCACTGAGTTCCTCGACCTCACGGGGTTCCAGCTACCATGAGGTGCCCGGAGGGCACGCCATGACACCGTCGGACATCCTCGCCGAACTCGAGTTCCCCTGCAGCGGCCTTCCCGAGGCCGCCCTGCTGGAGGCCATGGAGCAGCCCGAGGCCGTCATTCCCGGCCTCCTGACGATCCTGGAGGAGGTGGCGGCCGATCCCGGGGCCTACCTGGACGCCTCCGAGTCCAACGCCCACCTCTTCGCGCTGTACCTCCTCGCCCAGTTCAGGGAACCCCGGGCGCTGGCCCCGCTCATGGCCCTGCTGCGCCTGCCCGTGGACACCCAGGACGCCCTCCTGGGCGACCTGCTCACCGAGGGCATGCCCTCCCTCCTGGCCTCCCTCTCCCTGGGCACGCCGGAGGTCCTGGAGGCCGCCGCGGCCGACGCCGACCTGGACCCCTACGTGCGCGGCGCCGCCATGGACGCGCTCCTGGTCCAGTCCTTCCAGGGCCACCTCCCCGAGAAGCGCCTCATGGCCATCTACGACGCCCTCCTCAGCGCCTTCGAGTCCCGCGGCCCCGCCGAGGATCCCCTTGCCTGGGCCTTCCTCGTCATCGCCCTGCAGACCGCCGGCTTCGCCCCCTTCCTGCCGCGCCTGCGCGACGCCTGCGCCCGGGGCCGCGTGGACCGCGAACTGGTGGACGCCGACGAACTGGAGGAGGCGCTCACCCGGCACAACGCCCACGAGCGCCGCCGTTTCCTCCTCACCAACCATCTCGTGGAGGACGCCCTGCTGTCCCTGGAGGAACTCCACTGGCCCGGCGACGAGGATTACGCCGACGAGGAACCAAGGGACGACCTCCCCACCTTCGCCCCCGAAGCCCTCCAGACGATCCTCGCCCGCCAGGGCACCCCCCGCCCCGGAACCCCCGCCCTCAACGCCCTGTGCCCCTGCGGCAGCGGCAAGAAGTACAAACGCTGCTGCGGTAAGCCCTAGGCCGGAAGCCGCCATGCATCCACGATTGCCAGAGTCCAGCGGGACGCGCCTGGAAAATCCATGGCCAACCCCACCCCCGAACCCCGCGCAACGCCGCACCCGCCGCATTTTTTCTTGCGTTTCGCAGCATGAAGAGTAGACTGAAAGCTCCGAGTCGGTTCCTTAGCTCAGCTGGTTAGAGCATCTGACTCTTAATCAGAGGGTCCAGGGTTCGAGTCCCTGAGGAACCACCACTCGAAATGCAGCCCCGAAACCTTGCGGTTTCGGGGCTTTCCACGTACCACGAGGTCGACCTCCATTTTTTTGTGACACCAGGGGTCTGGTGTCACAAGCGAGAACGGATCTTCCAATTGGTGTTGTGCGCCAGAATTATTGCGTACCTCGGGCTTGGGGTGGACCGGGCCTGGATCGAGTCGGGACGGGCCTTTTGGGCGGAAAGTGATGTCGGAGGGTGCGCCAAAATGTTTTGCGGGTTGTACTCAATCCGCAGCCTCAGTGCGCCATAATTTTTGCCGTGGTCGTGCCCAGGCGTTTAATTTTCGTGCGGGGAGCTGCGCCGGACCCGTTTCTTAAACGCGCCATAATTTTTTAGACCTTCGCGCGGGTGGATGGAGGGCCCTTGCCGGACAGTAAGGCTAACCGCCTCTGCTTTAAGGTTGTTTTGTGCGAATAGTGCGCCAAAATGTTTTCGGGCATGTGCGCCATAATTTTTTAGACCTATAGACACCTAAATTTTGCATCCAGTATATATATGTATGGAGACGTTCACCAGTTCCTTGAAAGGTGCTCGCTCTTCAGGACGTTTCGAGAGATCCAGCAGACTCTGCCGAGAACCAAGCACGGAGTGGGGGTGTCTTCGGTCTCAAGGTCAAGGGGCAGGTAGCCAGGCGAGTCGACGGTTAGGCGAATGAATCTGGATTCCTCGAAATCCTGAACCCGCTTGATCCTGGTGGCACCGCCTTGGGTATTGTTCCTGACGAGAAACATCGCTTTGGACTTTGGACTACGGCGGAGCTGCATGGCGGTGTTTATCAGGACCAGGTCTCCTTCCTGAATGGTTGGACGCATGGCATCTCCTTCGCAGTCCACAATGAACAGGTCGGAGACTGTGCCGGCGCCACATTCGTTCAGGATGGCCTGAAGGAGAGATCGTTGGAATGGGGTGCCCGGAGAGGCCTTGTCAGGGGGAATCACAATGCCACTTGGTGCGAATCCCCTTTCCGGATTGATTCGAGGAATGAAGACGAGCTGGTCCGTGTGGTCGTTCCCGGAGGGACGGAAGGCCCATTTGGGACCTGTTCCGTCGAGAATCCACGTCCATGAGATACCATATAATGCTTGAAGTGCAAGGCAGATAGCCTTTCTAATTGGTTGCTTTCCGGACTTCCAATCGGAAATCGAGGCCCCGCTCACGCCAAGAGACTCAGCCAGGCGCTTGCCGTCCAGGTTAAGTTCACCGATGAGAAGGGTTAGTCGTTCGTGTGCTTCCACGTATTGGTGGCCTTTAGAAAATCGAAAGATTTTTGTTGACCGATTAGACTGTCGAATCCTAGGCTTGCGTATGCCTGATCACAGGTGAAAGCAAACCTAGAGGAATAGGATGATGGCGAAAAAGTCTCAAGACAAGAGACTAGCCTCCGGCCTGTCCGGAGATCCCCTTGTCTGGCTTCAAAGTACTCAAGATGTGCAACGCATTATGGCAGAGGGTGTCAACTCCGATGGCACCTTAAAGCCGGAAACGGTTCGTGCCCTCCTTAAATTCCGGGGCGTGGACATCATGCGTTTTGCGCGAGAGCGCGCTGTCAGCCATTCTTATGTCCATCAGGTCATAGACCGAAAGCGTAGCGATCAGGCAATTGAGGATGCAATTGCCGCCTGCTTACAAATGGAAGCAGGACGCATTTGGGGACGCGCCGAGGTGGTCAGATGACGCCCCGGACTGTCGCGAAGGGATCAGCGGACCCGGCAATTTGCTCGGATCCGGCGAATTCTGCTCTATCGTCGGACCCGGGTCCGACGATCGAAGCAACTAATAACAAAGGCGTTGTCGAATTGGCTTCCCGCCAGACAGGGTCCGCCGTATCCGGCGTTCAGGTCCCTGGCTTTTCGGTTTCTGAAGCTTCCGACCTTGCTGGAATCGATGCCCGAAATATCCGTAAAGCTATTTCCGCGGGCCGTTTGGAGGCCGTCCCGAGGGTCGCGGAATCTGGTCGGAATAAGGGGCGTGAGGAATATTTCGTTCAGCCTGAGTCTCTCTTCAACGCCTATCCAAAAGCTCTCCAGGAATGGGAGAGCCGCCAACTCGCAACGCGTCGTGTTTACGAGGCGCAGCTCGTCCACACGCCGCGCCCTCTATATAAAAGGGATGAGCACCAGGTCGTCCTGCGGGCCAAGCCCGAGGTGATGGACAACGCACAAAAGGTCATGAACGCGCGTCTCCACCTCCTGGACGCGACGATCCGGACCCCCCTCCGCACCCTCACGGAATTCGAGCGCAAGAAGGCCCGGGGCGGCCTGCCGAAGTGGATCCTGGAGCAGGCCGTGGCTTGGCTCGTTGGATCTGAGGATGGACGGGCCGTCCTGGCCCAGCTGGGGAAAGTCCCTTCCTCAGAGACCATCGCCCGGTGGTGGAAGGCCAGCTGCGCGGATCCCCTCGGGATGACGCTCCAGCCTAAGTCCTACGCCGCTGGTCGGGAGCGCCTCACGGACAAGAACCCCGCGCTCCAGGAGGAGATCCTGGGGGCCTACGGCTACGTGAAGTCGTTCCGTGGCGCGGCTGACGTGCTCCGCAAGAAGGGCCACGACATCAGCGAGAACACCGTCCGCCGTGTGATTTCCGGCCTGGACCCGGTGGTGGTGGCCGGCCTCCTCAAGGGTGAACGCAAGGCCTTGACCGACTTCGGTCCCTATGTGCGCCGGAAGCCCAGCCTCCCCTACCAGTGCTGGTCCATCGACGGCCACACCTGGGACGCGCTGACCCTGTGGGAGAAGCCGCTTCCCGGCGAAGAACTGAAGCCCTTCCGGCCCAAGCTCTACATGGTTCGGGACGTGGGATCCGGGGCCTACCTCAGCATTCAGATGGGTAATAGCCTCAATCGGTATCTGGTCTACATGGCCATTGCCGAGGCCATCATCCGGACGGGAGTCATCCCCGAATCCATCCAGACGGACAACGGCTCTGAGGTCGTAAACGACCTGTTCATGGGCGATGAGGACACCTACGGCTACTTCCAGCAGCTGGGAATGAACTGGAAGGATGGCCAGGCCCTCTGGCGGGCTGCACTCCCCTACAATTCCCGGTCCAAGCCTGTGGAAAGGGATTTCCGGACCCTGAGCCAGAGCATGGCGGCCCGGCTCCCGGCCTACGTCGGGGGGAACCCCAGCCGGAGGCCCGGGGACCCCTTGAAGGAAGCCCATGAGACGGGCGCCTATGAAACGGTCGCCAGCTTGAAGGAGAAGCTGGCCGTATGGCTCCAGGAGCGGCTCCAAATCGTCCGGACCGTCCAGCGCCACCGGATCCAGCCCCTTGCGGCCCTCTCCGAGGCCCGCCAGAGCCTGGTGGAGGAACTGGGAGCCGACCACCCCCGGTTCGTCCGGCAGGGCCAGGAATGGCGCGTTCTGCCGAGCCTCAAGGGACGCCTGGTGAGGGGGTTCGTGGAGGCCCGGATCGAAGGCCAGGTGTTCCGCTACCATTCGCCCATCCTGGACACCCTGCAGGCCGACGGCTTGGAAGTCCGGATCTGGCCCTGGAAGGTCTCCAAGGCCTGGTTGTGCAGAGGCGGGGCGTTCCTAAGCGAACTGACCTTCGTGCCCGATGGGCCCGAGCTGGGTGCCGAGCGCACTGCGGAAACCGATGATTGCCCGGACGTCGTGGCTCTGCGCTACGCCAAGCTCCTGGAACGCCGCCAGAGGGGCCTCATCAAGGCAGCCCGGCGTGGGGCGGAAGCCCTCCAGATCGAGGCCGGCATGCATGGGTTGGACCTGAAGCCCCTGGAACTTCCCACCTTGGGCGATGCCCAGTCTCCGGAAGAGCACCTGGACCCTGCCGAGTTGAATCGCCAGCGGGAGCTGCTTGCGGTTGAGGAGCAGAAGGCCCTCCAGCAGCCGGAGGAGGCCATGGACAAGTACCGCCGCCTCCTGATGTTCACCGCCGGGGAAGACCTGACCGACGACGACCGGGAATGGATCTGCGAATTCGAGAAGACATCCGAGGGGAAGAGTCTCAAGCCCCTCCTCCAGGACTACCGCCGCGACGGCGCGGCACGTTGACCCCCATCCACTCCGCCCCTTAACTCGGGGCCATCCAAGGAGCTGCAATGAAATACCACCTCGTTCCCGTCAAGAACGTGCTCAAGCTGCGTTCTGCCCTGGAAGCGCTGGAAAACCGGGATGAAGGCGTCCCTGGGCTCGGGTTGCTTTACGGACGCCCCGGCACCGGCAAGACCATGACCCTGGCCCACACCGTGGCCAAGGAAAAGGCCGTCCTTTTCCGGGCGAACAGCACGTTCACCCTGGCCACCCTCCTGGACACGATCTGCTTCAACCTGGGCGTGGACGCCCCGGCGAAGAGCTACCAGAAGCTGGGCATCATCTGCGAGTTCCTCAAGGAGAACCCGCGCCCCATCATCATCGACGAGGGCGACTACCTCCTGCGCGACGCCCGGATGCTGGACGCCCTGCGCGACATCCACGACATCGAAATGGTCCCGGTGCTGGTGGTGGGCATGGCCGACATCGATTCCAAGCTGGTCCGCCGCCCGCAGTTCGCCCGGCGCATCACCCAGCGGGTCCGGTTCGACCCCTGCGACCTGGAGGACACGCGCTTGGTCACCCGGACCCTCTGTGAGATCGAGGTGGCCGACGACCTGGTCAAGACCATGCACAAGGCCACCAAGGGCATCCTCGGCCTGGTGGTGCCGGCCCTGGCCGCCTTCGAGCGGTTCGCCAAGACCAATCGAGTGAAGTCGCTGGACGCTGCCGCCTGGGGTGACCGGGCCATGTTCCTGGGCCACGGGAAGGAGAAATAGGGCATGACCAGAAAACAAGGAAACCGCTCCACGACCCGCCCGGATAACGAGGGCCGGGCGCGTTGCTGGAGGGCCATGAGGGTCTTCGGGACGTTCGTCATCCCCCAGGTCTGCATGGCCGCTGAAGTCAGCCTGGACAACGCTTCCAACTACATCCGCGCTCTCCGCAGGGCCGGGTACGTGGGCCTGAAGAAACCCCACCTGAACGGCAAGGCCGGCAGCTACGACACCTGGACGCTGGTCCGGGACTCGGGGCCCCATGCGCCCATCTGGCGAACCGACGGAACCGTCTTCGATCCCAATACCAAACGCCTTTACAAGCTGGTGACCCATGATTCCGCTGCCTCCTGACGCCCCCGCCTGGTTCCAGGCCCTCCATGCCGAGTGCAGCCGCACCTCACAGGCCGCCTGTGCCCGCCTCCTGGAGGTCTCGCCCGCCACCGTCAGCCTGGTCCTGAAGGGCACCTACAGCGCCAGCACCAAACGCATCGAGGAGAGGGTCAAGAAGGCCCTCCTCTCGGAGATCCGGTCCTGCCCCGTCCTGGGGGACCTGGACGTGGCCAGATGCCTGGAAGAGCAGGCCCGCCCCTACTACCCGGACCCCATCCGCTCCGCCCTCTCCAGGGCCTGCAGGACCTGCGCCTATGCCCAGGTCAAGGACGGGAGGGATGCCAAATGAGCCGCTTCATCGATCGCTGCCGAGAATTCCTTCAAGGAGTGTCACGGCTTCTCCAAGGGACAAATCTCTACTCTGGATCAAGGCCCAGTCATCCGAGGCGTCCGCAATCAGGACTCGGTACCCGACTGATGGGTCAAGGGCGCATTCCTGCTCAAGGTAATGGAGAAGCGTTTCCGCGTTGCGGTTCATCTGATATGCGCACAAAAGCGCCCACGAACGCTTTACATCCGATGGGACGCCTTTCAGTAGACCCGGCCATCGAGAAGGTGGCGCGGCAATTAACGCGCGACCTGTTGTATAGGAGCTTTGAAGAAGCTGGTCTTTCTCCAGACGATGCAGGAGTGCATAGGCTTCTCTCGCTGATTTCACGTCACGGGGGGATAGGCGCTGTCGAATCTCTTCTCCGATCGACTGGGAATACGCCTGGGCGCTGCCAAACCGCTGCATATCCAGCTCCAGAGGATGGCCCTCAGGGTATGCCCATTTCTAAGGATTCCCAATGACTTCTTCCCCGCTCGCCCGCCTCGTCCAGGCCGCCTTCACGGCCAAGGACTGCATTGACCAGGTCCACGACCAGACCAGCCTCGAAACCGCCTTCCAGGCCGTGACCCACCTCGCCATGGTGGCAGTGGAGACCCCCCACGCGACCCACCAGACCGCCATGGCCCAGGAACCGGCGATCCCGGTCCTAAAGGGCCTCCTGGCGGAACTGACCACCGTGACGGCCCGGGTGGCCGCCCAGGCCGAAATGACCCGTATGGCCGCCGCCTCGTGAACCCCCTCCTCCGCTCCCTGGCCCTGCTCGTGGGCCTGCCCGTTCTTCTCGTTCTTCACCTGGCCGACGCCCGACGACGCCGCGCCTTCCGGAAACACAACCGCCACTAAGGAGGCAACGTGAACCACCCGAAAATCCCCGACGGCTACAGGAAAAACGCCAATGGCGACCTGGTGCTGATCGAAAACATCAAGCCCATCGACCTGTTCCGGGACGAACTGGTCAACAGCATCGCCGACCGGGCCAAGGCCATGTCAGGCGAGCTGGGCACCTTCCGCAACACTGTCATGGACGAGGTCCGCGACTTTGTGGCCACGAGCGCCGAGCGCTTCAAGGCCAAGATGGGCGGCGCCAAGGGCAACCTCACCCTGTTCAGCTTCGACGGGCAGTTCAAGGTCCAGGTGGCCAACCAGGACTACCTCACCTTCGATGAGCGGCTCCAGGTCGCCAAGGCCCTGATCGACAAGTGCATCAAGAAGTGGAGCGACGGTGCGGATCCCAAGCTCCTGGCCCTGGTCAACGATGCCTTCCAGGTGGACAAGTCCGGCAACGTCAGCACCCGGCGCGTCCTGGGGCTCCGGCAGCTCGACATCGACGACAAGGACTGGAAGAAGGCCATGGACGCCATCTCCGAGAGCGTCCAGGTGACCGGCTCCAAGAACTACCTGCGGGTCTACGAGCGCGCCGAGAACGGCGAATACAACCCCATCGCCCTTGACGTGGCCAACGTATGAAGCCGCAAACGACCATCTTCGGCGATATCAAGCGCAAGAGGGCCGCCCAGGACCTGGAACATGGCGGCCCGGCGCACGATGACCTGCACACTCCCACGGAGTGGGCGGATCACATCATCCACCAGCTGGGCAAGGTTGTCACGGGGTGCCGGGAGCAGGGGAAGCCCTACACCCAGGACCCCGACTGCCGGGAGCGGTTCGTGAACGTCGCGGCCCTTGCCGTGGCGGCCATCCAGTCCCTGACCCGCCAGGCCGGCGGAACTGTGGGTGGCGCGGTGGAGACGCTACTGGATCCGACGGACGCCACCATCGGGGAGCTGCTGGGCGTCCTGATGGAGACCAACGCCGCCTTCCTGAAGATCGCCCCCGTCAACGCCCAGGGTGAGCCCCTCTGCGCTTTCATCACCCTGGGGCCTGGGCTGGCCCTGGAACCCACCCTGGCCATCATGGACGCCCTCAGCGACGAGGACGGCCCCTTTGTGACCCGGAAGCGGGTCCTGGAGGCCCTGGACCGCTTCAACGCGGCCTTCTGGCTCACCGATGGGGAGCCTCATGTCTAAGTGGCGCAAGACCCCGCCCCGTCCCATCCAGGCCAAGTCCTCCCGCGTCGTGCAGCGCCAGGTCGAGGTCCGGATCCTCGGATCCAACACCCCGGAGCAGAACGCCAAGGCCCTCGCCCAGTTCCTCAAGGTCAATCCCCCCACCCGGAGGCGCTTATGAGCTGTCTTCACGAGGATCTCATCCGGCCCCGGCGGTCCATGGGATACCTGAGCGCCCCCATCAGCGCCCCGGAGGCCCTCTTCCGGACCTACAACCGCCTGAAGGCCCTGGAGGCATCGGCCCGCCTCTGGGAGGCGTCTGTCCTGCACTACTGCCCCCATGCCAACAGCCCCGCCGTTGGCTGCACCGATGTCCCCTATGAGACCTGGATGGCTATGGACCTGGAGGTCATCCAGCGCTGTGACTGGGTTCTCATGCTGGAGGGCTGGGAGCGGAGCCCGGGCTGCACCCGGGAGTTCAACCTGGCCCTGAACCTTGATGTCCCGGTGGTCTTCACCGTGGAGGAGGCGGTGGAGATCTCCCGCCGGCAGGACCAGGAGTTTGCGGAGGAGGCGGAGCAGCGTAGGGCCTGATGCGAAACGCCCCCGCAAGGGGGCGTCCGCAGGGCGTGGCGGCCCTGCGCTGAGGATGCAGCCACAGGAGTTCCACCATGTCAGAACCCAGCACTGCCGAAGTCCTGAAAGACCTGCCGGTCCAGGTGACCGTGGGCGGCCAGGCCTTCCCCTGGACCCCGGAGGCGGGCCTGGATCCGGCGGCCGCCATGATGCTGGACCCGTGGATCCATGGCAAGGCCATCCGCATGCGCTATCCCGCGGCGCGGAACGGCTACTCGGTCGAGGACCTGTTCCAGGAGGGGCGAGTCGGGGCGCTGGAGGCGACCCGTACGTTCAACCCGCACCACGAATGCCATTGCAGCTTCTTCGGGTGGGCCAAGTTCTCCATTCTCCGCCGGATGTTGGATGTCCTCAGGCATGGCGACCTCAACGTCTCCAAGCGGGACTGGGATGCCATGCGGAAGGTATCCGAGTTCCCCCAGGTCTGCTCGCTGGATAGCAGCCCCCTGCCAGATGGTTCCCTCACCCTCAAGGACCTCCTGGCCGATCCCTCCACGCCGGACCAGGGCATGAACGATGAGCGGGACCACATCCTGGAGGCCCTGTCCGCCCTGAGCCACCGGGACCGGGATATTCTCCTGCGGCGGTCCGGCTTCCTGAACCCCGACGGCCAGGTGGACACCTTTGAAACCATCGCAAACGTGTGGTCCCTGACGCGCCAGCGCATCCAGCAGATCGAGAAGCAAGCCCAGATGCGGCTGCGGTGCGCGATGGCCAGAAGGGGGATCACCCAATGGTGACCTGGCGCCCTCCTGTCCCGGCCTTCCCCCCCGTCCCGACGGCACCCATGGACCGTGCGGACCTGGCGCAACTCCTGGAGGCCCTCCGGGAATGCCGGAAGATGGCCAGTTGGCCCGACGTGGCCCGCTATGCCAAGGGGGGCCTCGCTCGCCTCTGGATCCACTTGGTCCTGGAGCGCGGCCTGGATCCCCGCAAGGCTGCCCCCCAGGTCTCCAAGGGCCACCAGGCCGTCCTGAAGCCCTACCTCGAAACCGGCTTCAAGGCCGGCCTCGGAGACCGGGCTGAGCTGGCCTGGGATGCCCAGGAAGTCGCCGACCTGGCCTCCGGGCTCTGGGACCAGGCCAAAGCCAGTCAGAGCGCTCTGAGGGCCTCCCAGGCCCCGCTGTTGGGCCTTGAGCCCGACCCTTCAACCCCATTTAACCTCAAGGCCCCCCGATGAACGCCACCCAGGACCTCCAGGTCCACCTCCTCTCCCTGGCCGAAGCCCGTGAGCAGCTGGCCCAGCACATGGACCTCAAGCCCGCCGAACCGTGGGAATCCCTCCAGAGCCAGGCTTGGCTGGAGCGGAAGGCCTCCCTGGAACTGTGGATCCTGCTGGAGTCCAGGCGCCAAGCGCCGGCCACGGTTCCGGATCCGATCCCGACCCCGGTCCCTGTCGAAGTCCCCGCCCGGGCCCGGAAGGCTCGGCCCAAGCACAAGCACCATCACCGCCGCCGGTTCCGCCTCTGTGGCGTCCTCGGCTAGGCCCCCGGCCCCACTCACCCAAGGAGGCATCATGGCCATCCTCAACCCCTCAAGGCAGGTCAACGAACGCAGATCCGACCCCTACGCCAGGCGCACCCGGAATGAGCGCCGGCACCTCTTCTTCGACCGCCGCAAGCGGGCCGGCATCTCCCGGTTCCTCCGGATCACCGTGGGGAAGTTCCTCAGCCTCCGCTTCGCCTTCCCTTGAGGCCCATTCAAGGTTCCCATCCTGCCCCAGGATCGCACCCATGAAACTCAATCGCTACGCAGGTCTAGCCTGGATCGTGGTCCCAGGGATCTCCTGGGGGACCGTGGTCTACCTGCTCTTTCACTGGTCTTGTCCCATTGGAGGAACCATGCGCCCCGAACGTGACATCCGAGCCATCCATGCGCTCGAAAATGTGATGTACCGGCGGATAGTGCGGGATGAACGAGTGCGCCACCTGACCCTCCGTGAGGTCATGCTGTCCGCCATCGCCACAGCCAAGACCTTGTAATCCTGTCCAGGATCACCCCCCGCGTTCGAGTTCCTTGATCCTGGCCCGCAGCTCCTCGTTCTCCTGTTCAAGGCGCAACGCGCGGATCTCAAAAGCATCCACCAGGGGCTCCATTTCGCGCATGGTATCGGCCACCTTGATCCTCTCGATGAGTTCCTTCAATTCCCCCATTTCACACCTCTTCACCAGCAATATACGCCACGGAGAGCACCATGCCCGAAATGCGAAAGTTCACTCGATTCCGCACCTGCGAAGAGCTGGAGGTCGAATGCCGCCGCCGCTGTTGGCCCTTCAACGCTGTTCTTCACGACACGAAGGGCCATGACCACGTTTCCTTGGCTTTCGTGGCTGGGGATGTCTACGGAACCGCCCTGGTGAACGTTTTCAACGGGATTTTCTTCGGCCAACTGGAGAACGGGACGGCGTTCCACAGCTCCAAGACCGATCACGAGAACGAACCCTGGTTCCAGGCGCTCCTGGAAGCCGTTTACCTCTAACCGCCACCCCACCGCAGGAGGTTTGCCATGCAGTCTCCCAGCCGATTCCCCAACTCCGCCCGCGCCGCTTGGCTCGCCCGCAAGGCCCAGCGCACCCCCCGCCGGCCCGCGCCTCTCGCCCCAGAAGCCAGGGATGTGAAGGCTCTGGCCCGCGCCCTGGCCCCGGTCCTCCGGGAGGGCACCCGGGACCAACTCCGTCAGATCGCCTGGATCCTCGGGAAGACGCCCCAGTGGGTTGACCTGGTCATCCTGGAGGCCCGGAACCCGGGCGTGGTGGGGAAGGCCTGCCTGGAGGCCGCCCGATGACCGCCCCCTTCACTACTGGAGATCCCATGAACCACTTTCCCCACAACACTGCCGAAGCTATCGCCAAGGCCGACCAACTCTGCGTGCTGGGTCGTCCCGATCTTGCCTCCAAGTTGTTGACCAGCCCCGTTAACGGGTCGGGCTCAGTTGAGGAGATCCTTGACGCCAAGTCTCTTGGCCAGGTCGGAGATCAAGGTCGCCATGTCGTAGTAGGGCTCAGTACCAACGACTGTCCCGCAGTCGTTGCAATGGACCAAAAAGAGCTTGAAATTGGCTCCGACAGGGGTGTCCAGGGTTATGGCAAACCTTCGAGATCCACACTTGGGGCAACACGGTGAGGCCATGGTTCCTCCATGAATTTGAATGGATTGGATTGGAAAAATCATGACACAAATGGACGTGTACCGTACTAAAGACCTCGCCCGAATCCACATGGCCAAGAAGGAGCTGGGCCTAGACGATGACGCCTACCGGGCCCTGATCCAGGGGACCACCGGCAAGTCCAGCTCCGGGGACCTGACCAGCTCCGAGCGGTTCAAGCTCCTCCGGGCCCTCCAGCAGCTGGGCGCCCTGGCCGCCACCCCCAAGGCCTTCCCCGGCAAGCCCAAGAACCCCCCGCCCGACAAGGACCGCCTCATCTCGAAGATTGAGGCGCTCCTGGCCGATGCCAAGCGGCCCTGGGCTTACGCGCACGGCATGGCCCGGCGCATGTTCAAGCAGGAGCGGGTCCAGGACTGCGATCCGGGCGAGCTGGTTCGCATCGTGGCCGCCCTGACCTACGACGCCAGGCGGCGGGAAGACAAGGCCTCCAAGGCCTGATTCATTCAAGGAAAACGTTATGGGCATTGAATATCCAGAACTCCTCATGGATGCCGCGGCGACCCTGGCCAGGGCCCTGGAGCGGCAGGGGATCCAGGGCGACCGGGCCTCAGACCTGGCCTTCGAGGCCGTGGAGTCCCTGCGGTCCACCTGGGGAGGCCAGACCTGCTACATCCCCAAGGCCGAATACATCGAACTGGCCCCGGTCCACGCCCAGGTCTACGAGCGCTACGCGGCCGGGGAGGACCTCCGGGAGATCGCCACGGCGTTTAAGTATTCCGTCCAGTGGGTCCGCCAGATCATCCGGACGGCTCGGATGACCAGGTCGCAGAAGGTCGCGGCGCCCCAGCTGCTCCCCGACGCCTGACCCGCCCGCAAGCCCAGTCCAGCCCCCGATTCCGGGGGCTTTTTCATGCCTGAAATCGAAAACCTACATTCCTTACGGTATTGGACCGCGCGCGGGATGTTCCAGGCCTCAGAAACGCAGCCCCCAGCCGGGGAGCTGATCCCTGAAAAGGCCCGGAGACCCCGGGCCTCACAAGGAGGCCGCCATGCCCCTTACCTGCTACTCCATCGCCGCCGCCCTGGGCATCCAGCTCCAGGTTGTTGAGCGCCACTGGCCGATTCTGGTCGCGGCCCTCAAGGAGCGGAAGATCCTCTCCGACCTGGTGGAGGTGGCCGTGGCCGCGACGGTCTTCGCGGAAACGGTCCAGGCCTTCCAGCCGATCCACGAGTACGGGGGCAAGGACCCCGTGTCCTACTTCACCCGGAAGTACGAGCACCGCCGGGACCTGGGCAACGTCCACCCCGGCGACGGCCTGCTCTTCCACAGTCGGGGCTACGTCCCCACCCGGGGCAGGTCGGCCTACCGCGCGGCGGGCAAGGTGCTGGGCCTGGACCTGGAGGCCTGCCCTGACCTGGTCCTGGATCCGGCCCACGCCTCAAAGGTCCTCGCCCACTACTTCTGGCTCCGGCACATCGACATGGCCGCCGAGGCCCGGCAGTGGGAGACGGTCTACGCCCGGGTCAACGACTCCGGCCACTACCAGCCCCAGTTCCGGAGCGCCGTCCAGAAGCTGCTGACGGCCCTCGCCGCCTGATCCGGCCCACCCGGCCCTCGTTCACACCCCCTGGAGTTCCCGATGGAAAAGCTGCTCACGCTCCTGACCTCCCTTTACACGGCCCTGACCAACCTCTGGAAGGCGGCCTACAACCTCGACCCGGAGGACCGCCAGCGTTCCGTGCGGATCGCGGCGGGCCTGGGCGTCCTCCTGGCCGTCCTGGTGCTCTGCGGGGCGGGCGGGACCGCCGGCCAGGTGGTGGCGGCGGACCACCCGCTCTGGGAGGCCGTCCTGCAGGCCCGGGTGGTCCTGGTCCGGCTGGTCCTGGCGGTTCCCGTCCTCGTCCTGGGTGGGTTCGCAGGGGTGCTGCTCTACCAGCTCCTGGAGAACACGAACTTGGGCAAGCGCCTCCTGATCTGGGACCTGGGCGACGATACCCGCATCCGGGCCCAGAAGACCCGGAACGCCGGCAGCCTCCTGGGGGCCATCCTGGCCGCCTCCATCGTCAGCCTGATGCTCGGAGTCCTGCGATGAGGGCCTTCCTGGTCCTCCTCCTGGCCTTCGCCGGGGTGCTCCTGGCGGTCCCGCCCCGCTCCCTCCCCGGGGAGCTGGTCCCCTTCCAGGGCCATTTCCTGGCCGTCGCCGGGCCCCGCTGGATCGACCGGGCGGCTCAGGCCCGGGCCGAGTCGGCCTTCGATCCCCGGGCCGTCAGCCCCGTAGGCGCCCGGGGGATCGCCCAGTTCATGCCGGCAACCTGGCGCGAATGGGCGTCCCCCGGAGCGGATCCCTTCGACCCCCTGGCCGGCATCCTCGCCCAGCACCGCTACATGACCTGGCTGGAGGCTCGGACCTCCGGCCTGGACCCGGCGCTGGGGTCCTACAACGCCGGCCTGGGGAACATCCGCAAGGCCCAGCGCCTGGCCGACGCCCTGGGGATGACCGATCACGCGGCCTGGCTCCGGACCCTCCCCCGGGTCACAGGCCCCGCGCATGCCGGCGAGACCCGGGGCTACATCGAGCACAACGCGGCCTACCGGGCCGCCCTTCGCGCCCAGCTCGCGCGGTAGCGCCAGCCCACCACCTACCGGAGCCCAGGCTCCGCCCCCTCTGGAGACCCCCCGCATGACCGAATTCCGTGAACCGCTCAGCCCAGCCGCCCAGAAGGTGGGCTGGGGCATCCTGGCGGCCCTCCTCATCATCGTGGGGCTGGGGCTCTACGCCGCCCGGCAACGACAGCACGCAGCCGACGCCCGGGTCCAGGCGTCCTCCTTCGCCGGGGAGAACCGTCAGCTCGTGAAGGACGCGCTGGCGGCGACGCTCCAGGCCACCCAGGCCCGGGCCGAGCGCGACAAGGCCTCCCAGGAGGTTCGGCGCCTCTCCAAGGCCCTGGAGGCCGCCCAGCGCCCCCCGAAGCCCCTTCCGGCGCCCGAGGGTGACCCGGAGCTGGCCAAGGGCCTGGAGACGGCCGGCCTCAAGGTCGGCCTGGTCCTGTTCCGGGGCGAGACCCCTTCAAGGCTGGAGCGCCAGGACGCCCTCAAGGTCTGGGACTGGAACGCCCAGGCGCTCCGGGTCCCCGCCCTGGAGCTGCGCCTGGACGCCGCCGAGAACCTGGTGGACGGGCAGCTCAAGGAAACCGGGGCCCTGAAGGTGGAGGTCCGGGAGTGGTCGGCGTCCAGTGAGCGCTGGCAGGTCGCCCACGGAGCCAAGGCCCAGCAGGCCGACGCCCTCCAGGCCGAAGTGACGGCCCTGCACAAGGCGGCCACGGCCGACAAGTGGAAGACCTGGGTCATGGTGGGCGGCGCCCTCGCCACCGGCTACCTGGTGGGGGGGCGCCGATGAACTTCGACAGCTGGATGGCCTTGCTGGCCTTGATCTTCGTGCCCATGGGCGGAACCTGGGGCGTCGTGAAGCTCCTCCTCCTGCGGGACCGCAAACAGATCTCCCTGGACGTGGACGCCCTCCAACGGGACCAGGCCGCGCTCCGGACGGAGCTGAGCCAGGCCAAGGTGGACCTGGCCACCCTTCGGGAGCGGATCCGGACCCTGCCGGACCACCAGGCCATCCAGGAGCGCCTGGAACGCCTGGAGGAGCGCCTGGAAGGCAAGCTGGACGCCTGGGGCGATCGCCTCCAGGCCTCCCTGGACACGGCTCTTTCGGCGATGCGGGGTGGCCTGTGACGCATGGAAACACGCGCTTTACGGACCAGGACCGGGCCAAGGCCCGCCGCCTCTTCGTGGAAGAGGGTCAGTCCATGCAGGCCATCCAGGATGAGATCGGCTGCTCCCCCCGGACCCTGGGCATCTGGGCCAAGGACATGGGCTGGCGGGACGAACGGGTCTCCTGGCTCCGGATCCACGCCGTGCCCCTGGAGGACCTGGAGGAGCGGGCCATCCGCAAGCTCATGGGCCGCCTGGAGCGGGATGCCGAAGACCTGGCGCCCGAGACCCTCCTGTCCCTCCTGACCAACATCAACCGTTTCAAGGCCCTCATCGCCAAGCGGCAGGGCTACCGGGTGCTGGACGCCGCCCTCGTGGTCGGCGAGGACTTCCAGGAATTCGTCCTCCGGGAGTGCCCGGACGAGGCTCCGGTCCTCCTGGAGGCCTGGAAGAACTTCATTGAGGACCTGCAGCGGAGAACCGTATGACCCGGATCCACATCCCCCGCGCCTCCAAGGCCCAGGCCCGCCGCACGGCCGAAGGCCTGGAGCAGCTCATCGCGCGGCTGCGGGAGATGGAGGACTTTCCGGCCTCCGAGCGCACCCGGGAGGCCTCCAAGGCCCGCCGGGAGCGAGCCCAGGACGACTTCCTGTTCTTCGCCAAGACCTACCTGCCCGAGCTGATCCAGGGCGAAGGCTGCGCCCTCCACGCGGCCCTGGCCTCCACCTGCCAGCAGCTGGCCGACGGCAGGACGGTGGTCCATGTGGACCCGGGCCCGTTCGGCGAGCTGGTGACCCCCAAGGAGGATGAGGAGGAGGCGGCGGAGATCAACGCGGCCGCCCTGGCCGCCCCCCGTGGCCATGCCAAAAGCACCTGGGGCACCATCGCCTTCCCCACCTGGTGCGTCCTGGCCGGGCGGAAGGGCTACGGCCAGCTCTGCAGCGACACCAAGGAGCAGGCCAACGGCTTCGTTGAAGCCATCCGCATGATCCTCCAGGAGTGCCCCCGGATCCGGACGGACTTCGGGGAGATCGACGTGGACGGCCCGGAAGGGACGCTGGACATCGTGGTCCCGGCCCTCCCGGACGGTTCCAAGCCGAAATATCGCCTGGCCCGCCTCCAGGGCTTCGGCTCCGGCCAGAAGCTCCGGGGCCGGACCCACCAGGGTCGGCGGCCTGACCTGGTCATTCTGGACGATGTCGAGAATGACGAGGCCGTGGAGAACCCGGCCCGGCGCAAAAAGCTCCGGGGCTGGCTCACCAAGGCCGTCCTCCCGGGCATGGACCCCAGCTCCGGGGCGTTCCTCATGTTGGGGACCGTCCTCCACGAGGAAAGCCTTCTCAAGAGCGTCCTGGCCATGTTCGGCGGAGCCATCTGGCGGTGCTGGGACGAGGACGAGAACCCCATGTGGGGCGAGCGCTTCCCCAAGCGCCACCTCCGCTGGCTTCGGTCCAAGATGGACGCCGAGGACCCCGGCAGCTTCGCCCAGGAGATGGAGAACCGGGCCCAGGGCGACGACGAGAAGCCCTTCAAAGCCTTCCAGGAGTACGAGCAGCTCCCAGACCGCCTGGAGGTCAAGACCCATGTGGACCCCGCCCTGGGCAAGCGCAAGGGCGACTTCACGGCCCTGGTGACCGTCGGCTACGCCTCCGGCGTGGTCTACGTCCTGGACGCCGTCATCCGCAAGCTGGGCCCCAAGGCAACCGGGGAGAAGATCCTGGAAGTCCGGGAGTCCTACCCGGGCAGGCTCCAGGCCGAGTCCGTGGCCTACCAGGAGGCCCTGAAGGACATCCTGGACCTCCTGGCGGACCTGGAGGGGATCGTGGTCCCGGTGACCCTGGTGACCCCCAAGGGCGACAAGAACGCCCGGATCGAGTCCATGGCCCCGGCGGTGGAGACGGGCAAGATCCTCTTCCCGCGCCTGTCCCCGCCCGCCCGGGGCAACGGATCCCTGGAGCCCATGGCCTGTGGCGGGGCTTCCGGGATCCGCAAGCTCCAGGAGCAGCTCCTTCAGTTCCCCAAGGCAGCCAACGACGACGGCCCGGACGCCCTGCAGGGGGCGACGGCCGGGCGGTTTAAGCGGAAGACCTTTGGGGGCTTCGGCATGGGCATGAAACCCGCGGTTGAAAAGATCGAGGTGAGGCTATGAAGGTCATCGAGCGGCTGCGGTCCATCTTCACCCCGGCGACTCCCAACGCCATGGGGGTCATCAACAGCGCCCCCATGAACATCCCCTGGCTGGGCTCCCAGCGCATGGCCAACCCCAACCTGGACACCGGGACCGAGGGCCGGGGGACCTGGCGCGAGCTTCACGAAGCCCTGATCGATACCAAGGCCGCCGCCTGCTTGGAGATCCGGTGCCAGGTGGTGTCGGACTTGGCCTGGTCCCTGGTGGCTCAGCCCGGGACCCCGCCGGAGGCCATGGACCTGGTCCGGAGGGCTCTGGACGGCCTCAACCTGGTGGAGGACTTCGAGGAAATGGCCAAGGCCTCCTACTTCGGCTTGGTCCCCCTGGAGGTCCGTTGGGAGGTGCGGGACAAGCTCATCGTCCCGGCGGAGCTGGACAGCTTCGAGCCCATCCACCTGGCCTTCGGCCCGGACCGCACCCCCACGATCAACGGCGCCGTTCCGGAGCCCGGGACCCTGATCCTGCACCGGCACGGCAGCTCCTTCCGTAACCCCTGGGGCCTCGGCCGGGGCCGGACGGTTCCCCGGTGGACCCGGGTGAAGACCGCCGTGGCCTACGCCACCTACCGGGACTACCCCCGCTACGCCCATGACCGCATCGTCCTGCGCTACCCCGACGGCAGCCCGGACGAGGAAGTGGCCCGCTACGTTCAGATCGCCAACCAGCTCATGGACAGCCCTGGCCTGGTGGTCCCGGACGGGATGACGGCGGATCGGCTGGAGCTGGACTCCAAGTTCGACGTGGGCGCCACGCTGGTGGACGCGGCCGATGCCCAGATCGCCGTGGGCATCCTGGGCAACACCCTGACTACCGGGGAGGGCCAGCACGGCACCCAGGCCCTGGGCTCGGTCCACGAGGGCCAGAGCGACCGCCAGGAGAGCGCCGACGGCCGCCGGATCGAGGCCACCCTGAACCGGACCCTGATCCCCTGGATCATCGCCCTCAACCTGGGCCCTGACGTGGTCCCCCCGCTTTTCCGGTTCAACCGGGCGGTTCGCTCCACCATCAAGGACCGCCTGGAGGCGGTCATGGGCCTCAAGAAGGAAGGCCTCCAGCTCAGCAAGGTCTGGCTCCGGGAGACCTTCGGGATTCCGGCCCCCCAGGACGATGAGGACACCCTGGTCGCTCCAGAGCCCGCCCCGGCCGTGCCCCCGGTGGTCGTCCCGCCCGTCCCGGCCCCGGTGGTCCTGTCCGTGGACGGGGATCCGATCGACGCGCAGTTCCGGCGCTGGGAGGACGGCTACGTCCAGCGCCAGGCCGCCGTGACGCGCCTGGCCCTCCTGGCCGTCGCCGATGCCGGCACCTACCACCAGGCGCTGGAGTCGGTCCTGGCGCTCGGGCGGGACTTCCCCACCTCGGCCGCCGAGTGGCTCTACTCCAGCCTGCAGGCCGGCCGCCACGCCGGGGCTTGGGAGGCCGACCGGGAGGTCAAGGCCCTCGCCCTGGAGGAAAGTCCAGAACTGGACTACAACCTGACCCCGGAGCTGGCCCTGCGCTGGCTGGAGGGAAAGGTCCCCCTGACCATCGCCCAGGCCGACGGCCTGAAGGACGCCGAGCTGCGGGCCCGGGCCTTTTGGGTGGCCGGGGTGGACCAACTGGCCACCGTCCAGGCCCTCCAGACCGCCATGGCCGAGGCCCTGGCCAAGGGGATCCCCTTCGATGAGTTCAAGGGCACCTGGTTGTCCCGCCTCCAGGGGACCGGGGTGAACGAGGCCCGGCTTCGCACCGCCTTCGACCTGCAGCTGCAGGGCGCCTACATGGGCGGCCGCATGGCCAGCCTCATCGGCAACCCGGCCGTCAAGAACCTCACCTACGTCACGGCCGGGGATGAGTCGGTCCGCCCGAACCACGCCATCCTCAACCGGATCACCCTTCCCAAGGGCCATCCCTTCTGGCTGACCCACACCCCGCCCCTGGGCTACCGCTGCCGCTGCCGGATCCGGGCGGCCGCCGCCCACGAGGTGCCCACCCCCTCCATGGACCCGCGCCTGGAGACCCCTCCGGACCAGGGCTTCGGCCAGGGCGCCCAGAGCTTCAACACCTACCTGGACACCCTGGCGACCCAGCCAGGAGCCTCCTGGACGCCCCTGGAGCCGTCCCGGCCAGGATGGGACTGGCTCAAGGCCTCCAGGCCCTCCAGCGCCCTCCCAGCCCCGGCACCCAGCCCTCAGGTGCGGCCTCTGACCGGCGACCTGGTCACCGATCCAACCGGCCGGGTGATCGCCGCCCCCGGGGCCCGGCCGGAGGTCCTGGACGCTCTCCGGGCCCCGGCGGAGATCTGGCTTTCCCCGGTGGAAGGTCCGGAAGGCCAGCTCGGCCTGGAGCTGAACTACCTCCTGCCCCTGGGCAATGACCAGGTCCTCTACGTGCCGGCCTTCGGGGGGGTGGTCAGCCGGGCCCAGCCCCCCCAGGTCCTCCCTTCAACCGGGCTTGATGCCCTTCGCCAAGGAGTGAAGCTGAAATGACCCTCCCGTTCCGCCCGACCCCCCCCTCCGGCCACTCCCACACCAGCCGGACCCCTTCCGCCGTTTCTAAACGGTGGTTAAACGGCTTCCTGGCCCTTTCTGATGAGACGACGATCCTCACCCCGGGGGTCCACAACGGCCACCCCCTCGGGTTGGCCCAGATCCAGGAGCTGGTGGAGACCTACAACCCCCAGGCCCAGCCGGCCCCCCTGAAGCTCACCCATGCCGACAAGCAGAAGGAGGCCTACGGCTGGATCAAGAGCCTCCGGACCGGCCCGTTCACCCCGCCCGGCCAGACCAAGCCCGTCACGGCCCTCTTCGCCACGCTGACCCCGACCGAGGCCGGGCGACAGGCGAACCGGAGCGGCGGGTACCGGATGAAGAGTCTGGAGGCCTGGCCTCCGACCCACCCCTCCAACCCCACCCCCGGCCGCTGGCACCTGAAGGCCCTGGCCCTCCTGGGCAGCGACAGCCCCGCCTGTCCCAACCTCGGGCCCCTCGAACTCTCCGCGGATCCCGTGGACGCAGAGACCCCCGTCCTGATTCTCCAGGACACCACCTCCACCCCCGGCGGCGACCCGCTGCCCAACCCCAGAGGAGCCACCATGGCCCTGACCCCCGAAGAACAAGCCGCCCTGGACAAGGCCAAGGCGACCGAGACCACGAACAAGGAACTGCTGGCCAAGCTGGAAGCCCAGACCCAGGCCACCGCCAGCGCGGCGGTCCAGGCCCGCCTGGACGGCCTGGTCCAGGCCAAGAAGGTCACCCCGGCGGCCGCCGCCATCCTGAAGCCCGTCCTGCTGGCGCTGCCCGTCGAAGGCGAGGTCCAACTGGCCGAGGGCAAGAAGGCCACCCCCCGGGAGGCCCTCCTGAGCGTCCTGGACAGCCTGGGCACCCTGGGCGTCTTCAAGAAGATCCCGGTCCCCGGCGAGACGCCCGTGGAGCTGGCGGCCGGCGACGCCACCAAGGCCATGGAGGCCGCCGTGGCCAAGCACAAGGCCGACGGGAAGCCCCACGCCGAGGCCGTGGCCCTGGCCGCCAAGGAAGTGGACCAGGCCACCGCCAAGCCCTGCTAGGCGACCTCGCCGACCCTCACCGCCCTTCGGGGCCCATATCACTTCTCAACAACTCATAAGGAATGAACTATGAGCAATTACGGACTCACCCTCTCCGTACTGATCACCGCGGCCATCCTGAGCAAGCGCGCGGTCTACGAGGACCCCGACACCGGGGTGGCCGTCAACCCCAACGTGGCCGGGGTCAAGTGCCTCGGCATCTGCACGGAGGACACGGCCGCCGCTGCGGGCTACGCCCCCGTCCAGGTGGAGAAGATCGCCCCCGCGATCTTCGGCGGCGCCGCCAAGATCGGCGACAGCCTGGCCACGGACAACCAGGGCCGCATGGTCAAGGCGGCCGGCGCCCCCGGCGCCACGGTCTGGTGCCTCGGCTTCTCCCGCTCGGTCATCGCCCAGGCGGGCGACGAGGGCGACGTGTTCATCCACCCCCACCAGGTGACCGTCTAGGCGCTTCCTGGCGCCTGGGTCTCCTCCAAAACCGCACCACCCATCACAGGAGCAAGCATGCTGCACATCCAGAACGTCATCGGGTTCCTCCCCGGGACGTCCATCTCCTACAAGTGCGAGGGGGGCATCGCCCACCAGCTCTTCAACGAGATCCCGGCCGATCTCGAAACCGGGTCCTACACCCGGTTCGGCAAGGAGCTGATCTTCTCGCTGGAGGACCCCTCCATGAGCCGCCTCGGCGAGGCCCGCGAGATCGACTTCTCCGAGTACCAGGAGGGCTACATGGCCAAGCCCTACGCTCTCAAGACCGCCCTTCCGCTGGATCTGGCCAACCTCACCCCCGCCAACGTCAACCGGGTCCAGCAGGGCATCACCGGCCTGACGGACACGCTGGACCGGTGGTACGAAAAGCAGGGGGCCGCCCTGTGCGCCACCTTCAGCTCGACGGCCGTCGTGAAGGTCTGGACCGACCCCACCAGCACCCCCCTGAAGTCGGACATCAAGCCCGCCCGGGCCAAGCTGGCCATGCCGGCCAACGTGGCGGTCATCGGCAAGCGCACCTTCGACGTGCTGGTGAACAATCCCGAGATCGTGGCCCAGCGCAACACGGCCGCCGCCGGCACGGTCACCAAGGAGGAGCTGGCCAAGATCCTGGAGGTCAAGGAGATCCTGGTCCCCGAGATGAAGGGCAACACCGCCGTCAAGGGCCGGGCCGAGAACCTGGACTACATCTGGGGCGACGTGTTCATGTTCGCCTACCGGAACCCCGTCCTGGAGATCGGGCCCGAGCAGATCACTTTCGCGGCCCGGATCTCCCTCACCGAATTCGGCCTGAAGGGTGCCCCCACGGAGGCCGTGGTCTACAGCGCCTCCGACAAGGGCACGCTGGTCCGGGCGTGGGAGAACCCCAACCGTGGCTTCTCCGGAGCGTCCATGATCCAGGTCGGCCGCAAGTACGACCTGAAGAAGATCGGGCCCGACCTGGCCTGGCGTCTCACCGGCATGCTGGGCTGAGGCGGCCATGACCTGGTTCCAGCCCTCCGACCTTGAATCCCGCCTCAGCCCCAAGGCCCTGCGTGAGCTTTCGACGGGTACCGGGCAAGCGGGGGAACCGGATGAGGTCGTTCTCCAGGAAGCCCTGGACCGGGCGGAAGCCGAGGTCCGGGGCGTCCTGGCCGGGCGGACCACCCTCCCGGATGACCTCCCCGCGGGGCTTCTTCGGGATGTGGCGCTGGACCTGGCCGTGGAGGGTCTCTTCCTCCGTAAGCCCGGCGAGGCCGCCACGGTGCCGGAGGGCTGGCAGGGGCGGCTCAAGCGCAGCCGCTCCCTCCTGGACCAGATGGCCCAGGGAGAGATTCCCATCCCTTCCACCACCGCCCGGCGCCGCCTGGAGGTCATCAATCCACCCTCCCCGGTGGATGGAGCCTTCCGATGACCCGTGAGGAGCTGCTCCAGAACCTGAAGGCCATGCAGGCCCGGATTTCCGACCCCCGGCCGGCCCTGCAGGCGATCGCAGACCTGATGATCGCCAGCGTGGACCAGAACTTTGCCGCCCAGGGCCGCCCCAACCGGTGGAAGGAGGTCACCAAGACCACCCGCCGCCTGAAGGACCTGGCCGGCAAGGGGAGCGTCCTGACCTGGTCCGGGCGCCTGGCCAGCTCCGTGGTCCCCCAGGTCCTGGCCGACAAGGTGGTCCTGGGGTCGAACTGGCCCTACGCCCGGATCCACAACCAGGGCGGCACCATCAAGCGGGCCGGGAAGTCCGGCTCTGTCCGCCTGCGCACCAATGCCAAGGGCCAGCTCCTCCGGCAGGGCCAGGAGGGCCGCTCGGCCAACCTGGCCGTCTTCGCCCGCGGGGGCCACAAGCGGGCTGTGGAACGGGCCTTCACCCATGGGGCCTATGAAATCCACATGCCCGCCCGGCCCTACCTGATCTACCAGCCCGGGGAGCCCGAGCAGTACGGGGCCCTCGTCATGCACTACGTCCAGACCGGCCGAATCGAGGTCCCCGCATGAGCATCATCGCCACCCTTGAAGCCGAGGCCGTGGCTGCCCTCCTAGGGGCGGCTCTCCCAGAGCTGGCGGACTTCACTGTCGAAAGCCTGAGCGGCCAGGTGGACCTGGAGAAGGATGAGCTGACCCTGGCCGCCCCGACGCTCCTGGTGGCGGTGGTGGGCGGGGACCACGCCACGGCCGGGGCCGACACCCTGAGCCTGGCCTTTGTGGCCTGTGTCCCCGGGGAAAGCCAACAGGGCCGCCGCCAGCAGGCCATGGACGCCTGTTTCGCCATCCGCATCTGGATGGAGGAGTCCGACACCCGCTATGTCCCCAACGCCACCCGGACGGAGCGCCTCCATCCCATCGCCGTGGTGGGGCTCTTCGCCTCCCTGATCGGATAACCCATGTGCAAAGCCATCTGCAGTTACTGCACCCTTCGGCTCAATGCGAGCAACGACCCCAGCATCCCGGCCTCCGGCCTGGTGCTGCGTGCCGGGGTGGTCACCCCGGTCAGCCATGACCAGGCTCGCTACCTCCTGACCCTTCCCCTGGTGGACGTGCTGGAGGCCCTGGCCTCCCCCGCGCCTGCCCTTGAGTTCGCCACCAGCGACCTCCCCAACGCTTCCCTTCCCGAGGAGTCCTCCCTATGAGCACCGCCGTTTTCAACCGCAAGGCCATCCAGGCCGGCGCGGGTCACCTGTTCCTGCTCCCCACCCCTGCCACCGTCACGGCCACCGACGCTGACGAAATCGTCAAGGAGCTGCTGGAGCACTTCCTCGCCGATGGCGACATCCGCGGCGCCCTCAAGGCCGGCGTCAAGCCCTGGCTCGTCCAGGGCAAGGACGGGTTCTCCGCCAAGGTGGACCAGAAGGCCCTCAAGGACGAGGACAACCTGAACCCCGAGTACGTCCTGGGCTACATCGACATCGGCTACGAGGCCACGGTCACCATGAAGGACCTGGACGCCGCCCACCTGGCCGACGTACTCTCCGCCAAGGGCGGCCAGATCATCACCACCGCCCCCTCCGCCACCCAGGCCGGGCGCACCACGATCCTGGGCGGTGGCCAGCGCCTGGCGAACGTCTACATGGCGCTCTTCCGGTACGAGAGCGCGGCCTTCCCCGGGGAGTTCCGCTACGTCCTGATCCCCGCCTGCACGCTGAACTTCGACGGCGACTCCAACTACGTCAAGGACAAGGCCATCGAGCGCAAGGTCAAGCTCGTGGCCCAGCCCTCCGGCCTCCTGACCGACCCCGAGACCTTCCGGGACGTGATCTGGGTCGAGGACTACGTCACTGCCGCGAAGACGGCGTGAGGTAGGCCATGACGACGATTCTCAGCACGGCCCAGATCGAACACGGCTTCCCCATCCTGGCGGAGCTGGACCTGACCAAGCTCTTCGACGCCTTCCTCACCCTCAAGGCCAACCTCCCCGAAGGGGCCCTGGACTCGGAGGAGGAGGGTTCCATCCTGAAGGCCGTGGCCGGGTCGCCCCAGGTGCTGCGCCTGGTGCTCCCCCTCCTCCAGACCATGGGGGAGGTCGGAAAGGCGCGGATCCTCCGGCGGATCTCGGCCGTGCTGAGGGCGTCGGACGATGACCTGCTCGACGCTGAGCGGAACCCGTCCAAGCTGGCCGAGCTGGAGGTGCAGGCTGCCAAGCTGCCCTACCTGGAGGCCCTCATGGACGTCGTCCGTTTTTTTGCACGGCTCGGGCTCTCTACCACCGTTTCCCTGCCCTCTTTGGAGGAGGAGGGGGAAACGGAGCAGGGAACGTCCGAGACCGAAGGGCGGTCGGAAAGTTCGCCCTCCGAAGGCTGATCTCCCCCATGGCCGGGGGGTGGGTTGCAGCTGCCCGCCTCCCGGCCCTGGAGGCCATCACCTGGGCCGACGAACACATCCGCAAGGAGCGCTGGTCCGCCCACACCCAGAACCTGCAGATTTGGGCCTCCAGCCTCGGAGCCTATGCCTTCGGGGGCACCCCACCGGACCCGCCGGAACCGCCGCCCGTGTGAATGGGCATCTGGCCCAGACGTTCAAGGACGGCACGCCCCTCCCTGATTTCTTCCCTGGACTTGGCAAGACGCGCCCGTTCTGCATCAAGGCTCTTATCGAGGTTCTTCCCGAGAGGTTTCAGGCTGCCCCGAACGATCCAGAGCACGAACACCGCCACCAGCAGGTAGATCAGGCCTTCCATAGGTCACCGTCCAGCCTTTAATTCTACTCCTTTTCTTAAACAAGGCCCGTCCATGGCGAACGAATACAAGGTCCAACTCGAATTCGGAGCCGAGGCGTCCGCCCTCCTCCAGGCCCTCAAGGGCATCGTGGAGGGTTCTGAAGCGGCCCATCGGAGCCTCACCGGAACCGAGAAGGCCGCCACCGCCATGGGCGGGCAGGGGGCCCCGCCCCTGGTGACGGCTCTCGCCCAGGCCAAGGCCGGGGCGTCCGGGCTGTTCATGGAGATCAGCGCCGGCACGGCTCGGACCACGGCCGACCTGCTGAAGACCTCCCAGGCCGCCGCCGCGATCGCCGAGAAGGCGGCCCCCATCGCCCCCCAGCTGGCCCAGGCCCAGGAGAAGGCTGACGGCCTCACCGGGGCGGTCGTCCGGGGCGGCCTGGCCCTCCAGGTCATGGAGCGGGCCGCCCACAGCGTCCTGGACTTCCTGGAGAAGATCGGGGAGACCGGGCTGAAGATGCAGGGCACCCTCCGGACCCTGCAGTTCGCCACCGGGGACGGCGAGGCCGGGATGGCCTTCGTCCGCCGGGAGGCCCATGACCTCGGCCTGGAACTCACCAGCGCGGCCAAGGACTACGCCCAGCTGGCGGCCGCCTTCAAGGGCACCCGCCTGGAGGGCCAGGCCACCCGGAACATCTTCCACGCCGTGGCCAGCGCGGCCACCGTCCTCCAGCTCTCCGCGGATGACACCAGCGGCTCCCTCAAGGCCATCAATCAGATGATGTCCAAGGGCACCGTGGCGGCCGAGGAACTCCGGGGCCAGCTGGGAGAGCGTCTCCCGGGGGCCTTCAACCTGGCCGCCCGGGCCATGGGCGTGTCCACCCAGCAGCTGGGGAAGATGCTGGAGCAGGGGGAGGTCCTGGCGGCGGACTTCCTGCCCAAGTTCGCGGCGGAGCTGCAGCGCAGCCTGGGGGATGAGCCGGCCAAGGCCGCCACCAGCACCCAGGCCCAGCTCAACCGCCTGAAGACCGCTTGGACGGAACTCCTGGTCTCCGTGGGGAATTCGGGGCCCATGCGGGAAGCCGCCGCCTCGGCCGGGGATCTGGCCGCCGCCATCCAGCACGCCGCCGGCAACAGTGTGGCCCGGGAGCTGGGGTCGGAGATCGCCGGCACCCTGAGCGCCGTGAAGAACCTGACCTTGTTCCTCTGGGAATGGCGGAACGCCTTGATCGCCCTGGCCAAAGCCTGGGCGGTCATCAAGGCCCTTCAGATTGTGGACTCGATCCGAGCCCAGGTTGTTGCGAAATACGAGTCAGTCATTGCGATAAACGCAGAACGTGAAGCCTTGGTTACAGAAAGCCTCGCGTATGCCGGTCACACTCGGGTTCTTGGGCAAGACACTCTGGCTCAGATCAGCTCTGCCAAAGCTAAAGTGGCGGCTCAGCTTGCGAACCTCGAAAGTATGGGCGCCCTCTCCGGCCTCACCCTTGCAGAACGGGACGCCACCAGGGCAACCCTCCTCCATACCCAGGCCAAGCTGGACGAGGCCGCCGCCATTGCCGGGGCCAGCGCCGCCAGCAAGGGCGCCGGAGTGGCCATGGGCCTCCTGGGCGGCCCCATCGGCACCATCATCACCCTGATCGGCGTGGCCGTCTTCGCCTGGTCCGCTTTTGGGAAGGCCAGCAAGAGCGCCACGGAGATGGCCTCGGAGGCCCTGGAGCATGCGGCCCAGAACCGCGCCAAGTTCGCGGACCTGGTCCAGGAGGTGACCCACCTGGAGGGCGTCCTGGCCAGCTCCAAGACCAAGACCGACGAGAAGAAGCGGGCCCAGGAGCAGCTCAAGACGGTCATGGAGCAGCTCCTGGCCGTTTACCCGGAGTTAAACACGTACGTTAAAAAAGAGGGGGAAACGTACGTGAACGCCCTGGGCGGGCTCAAGAAGTTCACGGAGGCCAAGAAATCCGACGCCCAGGCCAGCCTGGAGCAGGCGAAGGCGACCCTCCAGGTGATCCAGGCTGAGCAACTCCGGCTCAAGACGGAGGCGGATGCCGAGACGGCCCGGGCCGTGGACTCCGGAACGGACGATGCGGCTGCGGCCGGGTTCGCGGCCTCCAAGGTGCTCGCCAGGGAGGCCAAGGCGAAGGGGGACGCCGCCAAGGCCCAGCAGGCCATTGTGGAAAAGAACCTGGAGGAGCTGAAGCAATGGCAGAAGAAGCTGGCCGACCTCAATGCCCCGCCCGCCAAGCCCGGGGAGGACCCGACGGGCAAAACATCCAAGGACCTGGTCACCCCGGCGGAGCACCTGGTGCGCCTCCAGCAGATCGCGGCCCAGGCCGCCGCCCGGACCACCCTGGAAGAGGAGGAGCGGGCCAAGCTCATGACAGTCGAGGCGGAGATCGCTGACAAGCTGGTCAAGCTGGACGATGAGCGGGCCAAGGGCAAGTTCAAGCGGGCCGGGGGCGAGGAGGACTACAAGGCTGAAAAGCAGGCCCTCCAGGACCTCCTGAAGGCCCGGGAAGGCCTGATCAAGACGGAGTACGCCGACAAGCGCACGGCGATGGAAGCCAAGATGCAGAGCGAACTAACCGGGCAGGAGGCGAGTGAGCTGGCCAAGCGGCTGGACCAGATCCAGCAGCACTTCGCCAAGATCCGGGAGATGAACAAGAGCCTCCAGGTGGAGGGAAAGCCCTTCGTGACGGAGGCCTCGATCGTGGAGGCGGAGAATGCCGCCATCCTCCGGGCGAATCAGGAGGCGGCGAACAAGCGGAAGATGCAGGAGGCCCAGCTCCAGTCGGACCTCACGGGCCAGGAGGAAGGCGGGCTTGAGAAGCGCCTGGACGCAGTCACCCGCCACTTCGCCAAGCTGCGTGAGCTGAACCGCACCCTTGCGGTGGACGGCAAGCCCTACCTCACGGAGGACGCCATCATGTCCGCCGAGAATGCCGCCCGGGTCCGGGCCCGGGTCGCCCAGGTCAAGGAGGACCTCTCCAAGCTCAAGCAGGAGCTGGCGGAGCTGGCCCAGGTGAAGGGGCGGGCCCTGTCGATCTTCGAGCAGGATGAGGTTACGGGGCGCTACAAGGCGGCGGGCGGCACCAAGAAGGAGGCCGCCGGCCAGTATGAGACCGAGCAGCACCGGGGCGCGTCCGGTCTGAGCGGCTTCCAGACGGGCGTGACGGCCTGGGTCACCCAGTCCAAGTCGTCCTTCGACACTTGGAAGGAAGTGGGCACCTCCGCCGTCCAGGGCCTGGAAACCAGTTTTGCGAATTTCTTCACGTCCCTAACCCAGCGGGGCCAGACCTACGGGCAGAAGGCCAAGGCGCTCTGGATGAGCGTCAGCGGCAGCGCCGTCCAGGCCCTGACCAAGGTGGCGGGGCAGGAGCTGGTCCTGTGGGGCATCCAGAAGGCCAAGATGGCCTGGGAAGCCATCCGGTCCGCCTGGAACACCAAGGACACCGTCAAGACCACCGCGGAATCGGCCACCAAGTCGGCGGCCAATACCTCCCAGGCTGCCACGGGTTTCTTTGCCTCGTTCGCCGGCACCGGCCCCTGGGGCTTCGCCCTGGCGGCCGCCGCCATCGTCGCCATGTTCTCCCTGCTCAGCTCCATCACGGGCCGGAAGGTAGGCGGCCTTGTGGGCCAGAACGGTCCCGAGCTGACGATGTTGGGCGAGGAGGGCCTGGAGGTAGTGGCTCCGCTCAATGACTTCCAGGACTGGAAACAGGAGGAGCGCTACATGGGCGCGAACCTGGGTTACAACCTGGCCCAGCACCAGGCGGAGATCCGGGCTTCCCAGGCCCAGGCGAGCGACTACGCCCGCCAGGCCCAGCAGAACACCGGGAGGGGCTACGGCCAGAGCGCGATGACGGAGGGCCAGGCCGCTCAGCTCAATTTCATCCTGCCCGGGATGGTCAACCTGGACAGTTCCCGGCGCGGCCAGCAGAAGCTGGGCGCCGCCCTGGTGGATGGAGCCCGGGCCCGGGTCCGCCAGACCGGAGCCGTCGTCAAGAGCGGCAATATTTTCGGGAGGCTCTGATGTCGACCTGGTCTGTCCGGGCCATCGAACGCCTGGGGGCGCCCTCGATCCAATGGCCTACCGTCTTTGGTCCCAACGGTGGGGCGGATCCCATCGCGTCCAACGACCTGGCCGTCCTGGACCTGACCCCGTTCCTGGCGCCGATCGGGGACTTTACCCACCAGATCGAGCAGGACATGACCCAGGGAACCTTCTCCAGCATCGACCTGGACCTGGAGGACCCGGATGGGAGCCTGGCGGAGGCCCTGGGCCCCTTCAGCGCCACGATGGCGACCCCCTCCCGCTATTACGGCCCCTGGATCGAAGTCTGGGAAAATTGGGGTGAAGGCCAGGCCGCCCTCCGGTTCCTCGGGTATCTGGAGCCCACCAGCCTCCAGTGGATGGAGGATGATGCGGCGACCCAAGCCACCGTGACGCATGCGAGCCAGCTGATCCAGGAACGCCTGATCACGGACTATCCTGCCCTCCTGAGGCCGTGGCCTTCGGTTCCCACGAATTCAACCCAGGACTGGGTCCAGGCTACTGCCGATGCCCTGGTGGATGCGGCGTCGGAAACCTTCAGCCCAAGGGCCGATGCAGCGGCTCTGGAGGCTGCCCTGTGGGCCCAGGGACAGCTTTCCTGGGTCGCCCGCGCCTCGGAGGTCCTGACGCACCGGGTGACCATGCGTCCGGACCAGGATCCCATCAACTATTACCAGACCCGGAGCTACGATGTGCCCGCCGCTCCGGCCTCCAGCGTCATCATTGGTGGGACCGCTTACGCCGTTGACCACTTGGCCTGGGATACCTCCATTGCCGGGACGGCCGGGGAGGATGCCCCAAACGTTCCGGGACAGGTCGTAACCTATCGGGCCGTTCGTATCTGGCTGCAGGGGTCTCCGGATCTAACCGGCCATCTGCACCTCGGGGACACCGTCCTTTGGGGAATCCCCGAGAGCCAGCGCTCCCATTACCTCCTGCAGGGGGCCTCCATCCCGGCTCCAGCGGATGGGAGCGACGGGCAGGCATACATAGGTTTGAACACCGTGGAGCAGCTCGGGGCCGGAGATGCGCTGACCCTGACGTTTGAGGATGCCAGCAGCGGCCATCCCCGCCTCACCACGGCCGACCTTCCGAAAGCGATCGATTTCGACGGCGAAAAGGGCCGTGTCTGGCTCGCCTCGCCTCTGGATCAGGGCTACACCAACGTCTCCAAGGTCCGCCGCAATTCGCAGGATCCCATTCTTTTTGACGGGCTTGCCTATGCGCGTGCGCTCATCGCTCCCTGGACCCTGGACGTGAGCAACTTTTCCCCGGCCGAAACGGACGTCCCTGTCTTCGTATGGCGGCCCTACGACGTCGTCCAGCCCCAGCTCTACGGGGCCGTCAACTGCCAGGTGGTGGACCAGACCGGGCGCCTGGTCATCTCCCGAAGAGGCCCGGATAGCGGCAGCGGCGAATTCCCTGCCGCCGGCGTTTGGACGGGATCCTGGGGCGGAGCCTGGTCCTGGCTAGGCCTGCCTTCTCCCCAGTCAACCCATGAGGTCCATGGGAATGTGCAGCAGTGGCCGGGAGGCATCAATAGCTATGAAGCCCCTGTCATTTATGTGGAGGGGGACCTGTCTGGGGGGGCTTCCATTCCGGTGAATGGGTGGAGGCCCGGATGGCGATCCTGGAAGGACCCCGAAGTACTCACCCAGGACCCCGACAGTTCCTGGAATGGAACAGAGGTCCAGTGGGCGCCCGTCGCAGCCAGCGGCGACATCCCGGGGAAACTGGTGGCCTTCTCCGCCAGCACTCCCAGTCCGGGCAGCTACACCCGCACCAGCGCGGGCGATTGGTCCTTCCGGGCCCACAACGGCCACAGGAGCCTGGCGTCGCCCATCACCCCCACCGTTTCGGGGACCTTGCCGGCAGGCAACTGGCTGGCTCTCGGGATGGGGATCTGGGCCAACGGCGACGAGAAGGAGGCCCTCCTGGGCCTCGTGGTAGGGGGGGCCAGCTTCCCCTTTGCCTCGGTCTCAGCGGTGCTCCTGAGCCAAGCGGCGGGCGGGGATCTAACTTCCAGGCAGACCCACCAGCTCTGGGCGTCCACGGACGCGATTCCCGCGGGCCCCTGGGCGCTGGGTGGCGGCCTCGTCGTGCAGAGCTACACCCAGGACATCGCGGGCCTGACCTACCCCCGGACGGTCCTGCATAAGCTCACCGGGACTACGGTCCTTAGCGTCGACCTGAAAACCCTGGAAGTCATCCCTGGCACCCTCCAGCCGCTCCTCCTGGCCGGCGCGAGCGGGGCCAGGACGATCCAAGGGTGGTATGCCCTGGCGTTGGAAACCTATGCGGATGACAGTTTCGCGGCGAGCCGCCGGCTGCGGTTCCTCCATCTGGACGCGGCCCTGCAGGTGGTCAACGGAGATCCAGAGGCGGACCCATCGCTCCCGACGGATCCAGCTGCGTCATTCCGACGTGGGGACATCGTCGCCAGCAAGGTCGCACCCGGGGCCCTGATCGCTCGGATGGTGCGCACCAGCACGTCCGAGGACGCTATGGCCGGTCTGATCGGGGGGAGGCTCTTCACCGTCCAGAACCGCCTCTCGTCCACCGTGGAACGCCTCCAGCTCAATGCAACGCCCCCAAAGGACAAGGCCTCCGGTGTGGCCTACAGCGGCGATGGCATGACGGCGTCCGAATTCCTGGAAGCCTGGGCGGCCTCCCAGCTCGCCACCGTCGTCCCGGGCCCGGATGGGAACCTGGCCCTGGTCTCCCGGTCCGCCGGAACGCTCCGGGTCCGGGACATCGCAGGTCAGCGGATCAGCGTCCAGCCCTCGGAACGGTCCAAGCGAGCCAAGACGGCGGCGTGGGAGGGCTACCTCCGCAAGGTCCGGGTCAGCTACAGCGACATCCTTGCGGACGAGACCATCTCGGTAGAGGAGACCGCGTCCTTCGATGGCGGGCGGATCGTGGAGCAGGATCACAGCAAGGTTCTGAGCGGTCCAACCATGGCCCGGGCGCTGGCGAGGGCCTACGTCTACTGGTTCGGCCATCCCGTCCCGATGCTCAATGAGACCTGGGTCGATCGGAGCTACGGAGTCTCAGGCGAGATGGCCCCGGTGTTCTGGAGCACCTGGCAGGACGGGGACCTAATCACCTTGGAGCCCTATAACCCGGCAGTCCCAGCGTCCATAACGGTCTTCAAGATCATCAGCATGCGTCCCCAGCCTGAAAACCGGGAGGTTGACGTGGAACTGCGGCAGCAACCCTGGCCCATCACCCCGGAGGCATAATGGATCTCATCGTTTATGGCATGGAACGGTCCCGCATCACCCTGTATGCAGCGGATGGGACCACTCCCCTCTACCGGATCACTCTCCAGCGGGAGGCCCCGGAGGGTCTGACGCTGAAGTTCGTCCCCGAAGTCGTCCCCCACAAGATGGGCAGCGGAGCTGATTGGGCGAACCATCTGACCTATCGGGGGCACCGGCCGCAGCTGGCCGTGAAGTGGATCTACGGGGTCCGGAGTGATCGGCAGGCCTGGACGGGATCCGCCTGGGACGCTCCCACCAAGATCCTCACGGCCACGGCCATCAGCATCATCCAGGCGTATGCCTTCCCGGTCCCCTGCAAAGTGGAACCTCGTTTCGACAAGACATATAGCTTTATGGCGCAACCCGATCCCGGCAAGGCCCTTGAGCTGCGAGATACCAAGGGTGTGGCCCATCCAGGGCTGGAGCTGGTCCTCATAGCCCAGAAGGTGGGCCCCATTCCTGACTGGGAGAGCCTGTGAGCTACACTGTTTTCCCCGTAACCACCCCCACCTGGATCACCCTTCTGGATCCGAGCGGAACACCCTTCGCCCGCTGGACTCTCCAGGGCTCTGCGCCAGAGGGCCGGATCCTGCGGTGGAAGGCCGAGGGGAACCTCCATATGGCCGGAAGCGCCTTGGACTTCGCCCGCAGCTGGCATCATCGTGGGTTCCGCTTGGAGATGGTGATTCACTGGAATGTTGGCGTCCAGTGCCTTCGGCAGGATTGGACGGGCACCACCTGGGGCGATCCGGATTCCCTCCCAACCGCCGTGGCCCATAGCCAAATTCTGAGGTGGGCCGCTAGGGGGGTTGTGGTCGTTCAGCCCTTCCAGGGCGACGACAGCTTTATCTTCAACGCGCATGCCGCAGGCGATGGTCCCAGCCTCCGGGACCTGGCCGGCGTGGCCCATACTCACTTGGAGATGACCCTGGAGGCCGTTAGCCTGGCCCCCTCGCCGGAGGTCCCCGGAACTATTGACCCAGACGCCCGCACCGGTTGGTCCTATGGTGCCTGGTCCTACTACACCTGGGACAGCGCCCGGGTCCCCGGGAACGTGTCGAAGGGAGGGATCGCCTACAACCTCAAGACGGCCGCCATGGGCAACTACCCCGGCGGGGCCTACACCTGCGAGATCCAGCGCCGCGACCTGACGGACCGCGTCCACCACACGTTCCAGACCCACGCGAAAATGTCGCAGATCATCGAGGCCGGCTACATCTCCAAAACGAGCGTGGTCACGGCCTGGGTGCACCTCAAGGGCGAGACCCTCTACGTTCACTGTGTGGGCCCCATCGTCAATGCCAAAGGGCGTTCGCCCTCGAAAACGGCGGTGTTCAGGCTGGATTCCATCGACCCGGTGACCCTGGAGGGGACCTATACCCTCCTCAGTGAGGTGCTCCTGAACACCGGAGCCGGGAGCGGGACCATGCCCTCGAGCGCCTATGCCCCGGGTGCAGTCGGCCTCGGTGCCGTGGGCTATGGGGGTTTCGTGTACCTCTCAGCCTGGCCCTGGAATCGAGTAGTCACGTCCAGTTCCAGGCACTTCACTGACACCTACCTTCGGGGTGTTTACATCGATATCGCAGAGTGGGCCAAGGTCACGGTGGACGTGTTCGTCACCCCTCCGTCTCCCATCCTGCCGAGTCGAGTTCTACACGCATCCGAATACTATAGCTATAAAATCATCACTTGTTCGAAACTCCCTTGGGAAGAGGCTTCACTTGAGGATTTCACGGTCATCAACGAGGCCTCCGGGAACGTCCGATCTGACATGGGGATGTCCTGGGATGGATTCGATACGGGAGAAAATGCGCTGTCAGGTGTCAACGTCCAGGGCGACACGTCCGATCTATACGAGATTTCAGCGACGCTCGGCGGGGGCCTGGACCCGTTCCATCCAGCTGGCATGCACCTCACCAACGCCCACGGGATTTTAAGGGGTCGGATGTATGACATGACTCGGTTTTTCTACCTCAACTCGGCCCAGGAGCGAGTTCTGTGGACGCCTCCAACGATGCCAGGGAGCGATCGCTTGATGGGCGTATGGGGCAACTCTCAGGCCATCGTGGGTATCCGTGGGACCACGGCGGGTAACAACGTTAATTGGAATTATTTTTATGTCTGTAAATCGTCCGATACCACGTTCTCAAACAAATACTCAATCTATTCCAGCCTGACTGACGATGGCAGGATCCTGCATCTCGAGGGGGTTGAGGACGTGACGCCGAGTATGTGGCTGGATGGCGTGAAATTGTTCGATCTGAACTGAGGCTCCAATGGCTACCTTTACGGCACATTTCAATTTCTACCTGCCCGCCCAGGGAGACGGGATCCTGAATGGCCACACCTGGGGCTTCCAGATTAATGACAATTTTGAACTCATTGATACGATGTTCAATAATCTGCAAACGGCCAAGGCGGAACTCCCGCTTGGGGGAAGCGTGGGCCAGTACTTGGCTTGGCCCGGGACCTCATGGGGAACCCCGCCCGCGCCCAACCCAACCCACGCCAGCTCGCACGTCCCAGGGGGATCGGACGCGCTGCCGTGGAGTAGCATCCACGGGCGGGGCACCACGGCTGCGAAGCCTGCCGCGAGTGCCGCGAACGCGAACTACCTCTACTTCGACACCGATCTATCCAAGCTCCAGATCTCCAACGGCACCGCGTGGGTCGATTACGAAGGCGCGTCGGGCTCGGGTGGAGGCGGGACAGGAGCCGGGCCTTGGGTGTACTGGGATCCTCGGGTTCCTCCCGCCATCCCCAGCGCGCTGGATGACGAGTTCTCGACTGCGGGTGCGGTGGATGCCAAGTGGACAACCGTGAACTGGTCGACCCCGGCGATCAAGGACGTGAACACGACGGTTCCACTGTCGCTGTACATGAAGCTCACGACCACGGGCTACACCATCCCCTGTGTGCTGCAGCCCATCCCCACCGGGGACTTCACGGTCTACACCAGGGTGCAGGGCCAGTCGGAGGCCACCAACACCTCCAATGCGGGCGGCGGGATCATCCTGACCAACGGCACAACGGCAGGCGCCGGGAGCCAGGTGATGCTCAATTCCCTGAGCACGGGCCTCGCCCAGGCGTGGCTCTACACGTGGTCAAATTTCAACGCCGCGGGCAGCCAGCAGTTCCTGCGCGCCGAGATCGTGCGGTACCTGCGCGTCCGCCGGATCTCCGGCGCCTACACCTGGGGCACCTCGGAGGACGGGAAAACCTGGACGAACTACGCCTACAACCCAGCGTTCACGCCGACCCATTTCGGGCTGTTCGGGTACTGCAACCAGACTGGGAGCGTCCACACCAGTTTCGATTTTTTCCGCTACTTCCCGAGCGGCTCCGCCCTCCTGGGTGCTGCCCTCAGTGTTAATCGGGCATAGGCGGACCCTAGGTCACACCTGCCCTCCGACATCCACTTTTAATGCGCCAAAAATTTTTAACCCTTAAAAAAAAATGGCGCATTTCGATGAAAAAAAAATGGCGTGTTACAATTGGACGATTGACCATCAAGGGCTTGGTGGGCGTGTGAGCGCTGGGCGAGGGCTGGATAGAGTCCCAGAGAGTGGTGTAAGAGCCGGGTAGGCAGACCGATGGCCAGAGGAAGGGTGGCGGGTCTTGTGGGCCTGGGCAAGGCTTTGGTGGTGCGCCGTGGCCACCTATGTCCTGGTAGTCATTGCCAAGAAGGAGATGCAAATCGAGGCCTCCATGTACGCTTTGCTCCAGGTCTTTTCTGTTTCCGTCTTCGAGAAAACTGAGCTATGGCGCGCTTTTGTGGGGCCAGAACCCCAAACTGACACTGGGTGGATATCTAAGCCTCTGTTTCCATTAGAGATATAATCGGACACTAGTGCTGCGGATGTAAAAGTTGCTCACTTGAATATGCTTGCAGAAGAAGGTAAGTTGCTAAAGGCGGATGTCAATAGAACGGAAAAGGCAGCTGAAACATGGAAGGCTGCTGGAAATATAGCGACAAATGGATCAGATCTAGATCACTTGCATGATCTTCGGTTGGGCGGAAAACGAAAAGATGTTGGCAATTTGGGTTCGCTCGACGCTAGTGTATATGAAAGTTTGGGTAGCCAGATTGGGAATCAGTTGAGAAATATGGAAAACGGTGCTCATGTAAAAAGTGTAAAAATCGAATAGATATATAGGTGGATTATGGATAAAATTGAAAAGAAATATTCAATTGATCATGTCGGGCGCATGCTGGCTGATCGGCTTGAATCCATTGACTATAATTCAATAATTGCCAATTTTGGAGGAATGATATTTGAAGATGGATTGTATAGAATCACTGGCGTCTGGTTCCCTAACGCATCTTTCTGAAAAGCGCCTGTAATTTCAACGCGATCCCGGCGCAAAACCTTGGTGTCGATTTGAAACGGCGTTTGCGCAGTGCCCCCAGGATGGTGTAGAGGGGGTCGCCGATGAATTCGGGCAAGACGCTTTTCGCCCAACTGATGGCCTGGGTGCCATGGACCAGCTTCGACCGAATCGTTCGGCGACACCAGGGAGACTACGGCGTTCGCACCTTCCCGTGCACCGAGCAGTTCCGGGCCATGGCCTTCGTGCAGCTCACCTGGCGCGAAAGCCTGCGCGACCTGGAGGCATGCCTGGCCGCCCATCCCAACAAACTCTATGGCATGGGCTTCCGCCAGCCAGTTCGCCGCTCCACGCTGGCGGATGCGCTTGAACAGCGCGACTGGCGAATATGGGCGGAACTGGCCCAGCTCCTCATCAACAAGGCCCGCAAGCTCTACGCCGGGGATGACCTGGGCCTGGACCTCGAAGCCACGGTCTACGCCCTGGATTCCACCACGATCGACCTGTGCATGACGCTCTTCCCCTGGGCCCACTTCCGCAGCACGAAGTCGGCCGTGAAGCTCCACACAATGATTGACTTGCGTGGCTCGATCCCGACTTTCATCCACATCAGCACGGGCAAGATGGCCGATGTGCGGGTCCTGGACATCCTTCCCGTCGAGCCGGGTGCCTTCTATGTCATGGATCGAGGCTACATCGATTTCGCCCGCCTCCATCGGTTCCAAGCGAGCGGCGCGTTCTTCGTGACACGCGCCAAGGTGGGCATGGATGCCCGGCGCCTGCGTTCTGCGCCCTCCGACCGGGAACAGGGCGTGATCTGCGACCAACACATCGCGCTGAACGGCCATTACGCCTCGCGGGGTTATCCCGAGCCACTGCGCCGCGTGCGCTTTCGAGACCCGGAGACGGGCAAGACGCTGGTCTTCCTGACCAACAACATGGCCCTCCCAGCCCTGACGATTTGCGCCCTCTACAAGAAACGGTGGATGGTGGAGCTGTTCTTCAAGTGGATCAAGCAGCACCTGCGGATCAAGCGGTTCCTGGGCACTAGCGAGAACGCCGTCAAGTCGCAGGTTTGGTGCGCCGTGGCCACCTATGCCCTGATCGCTATCGCCAAGAAGGAACTGCAAATCGAGGCCTCCATGTACACTTTGCTCCAGGTCTTTTCAGTTTCCGTCTTCGAGAAAACCGAGCTTCGGCGCGCCTTTGCGGAGCCCGAACCCCAAAACGACAATGGGTGGATCTCTAAACCATTGTTTCCGCTGGAGATCTAACCGGACACTAGTGGTATAGAATATTTGATAATGATATGGCGCTTCGTTTGGGTGAATCAATTTTACCTAATTTTGAATATCTTGGTCAAATCAGGCTTTTTGGATGTGACTGGTTGGGCAGGCTGTTTGGTGAATTTTGTAATGGCAATGAAGTTTCTGTGCTTTTGTTTTCTCATCACTCCATGGATGTATATAAAATTCCATGCGATATTTCAACCTTTCATAATGATGTTCTAAGTGATCAAGCAAGTCAGGGGCTCGAGATTGAATTGTGGAAAACCTGGATAAATTCAAATAGGTCCAGGCCTTTATCGGCAGGAGAGTGCGTTTCTTTGAAGCAGTATTTATTTATTGGTGGAGAATTGGCTATGAGTAATTTGGATCTATCAAATATTGAGGTTGATTGGGATATTGCAATGCAGATGTTTAGATCTGTCAATGGTATTGATGATGGTGACCCTGTTTATGTCATAAATTGATTCAAGTCTGATGGTGATTTGTGTAACTGGATTCAGATCGCTTTTCCCTCAAGATTCCCCGCCTCTACCAGGAGCGTCAGGGCACTCCAGGGCATCTCCTCCCGCGTCAGCTCGTCGGAAAGGTTGAAGGTGTACTTGAGGAGTTGGAGGCCGGCCATGAGCAGGGTCGGGACCGCAGACCTGCCGTTGTTGGGGCAGGACATGGGCCGGAATTCTGCGGCGATGGCACCCCAATCGATGGCCGCTGCAAGGCGGACCAGTTCGTGGTTCATGTCCAGGGCCAGGTCCAGGCGCATGGTCGCCATCAGGGGGCGTTCGTGGGTTGGTGCCTTGGGCTTGGGGTTCACCCTGAGATCCTGGTGAGACCTACTGCCAAGGGTGTGAGGGAAGGTCGGGATGAGGTGCTGGACAAGGCTTTAGCCTTTGTGGGAAAAGACTGAAAAAATCCCCTCAGCCGGGCCCCGACCTTCGCGCCTTCCTGGCCGAACCTCCCCGGGATGAGAAGAAGCCTCGCCGCCTTCCGCCGGAAGGGAAGGTGGAGCAACGGATCTCCGTACCGCTTCCGGCCAAGACGCCCGAGGTGGCGCCGCCCACGGGCAGCGCAAGGGTTCAAGCTTCATTCCTACCCCTCGACAAGGCCCCGGGAACCCCACGGCGATAATAACCATTAATAGCCGTGGCCTCTTCGTGCCCACCCTTGTCGAGGTCTCCCATGCGCTTTCCCCGCTCCATCGTCGTGCCCCTCCTGCTCCTGGGCGCCCTGCCCGCCGTGGCGGACGTCAGTCTGACCAACCGAACCCGCGCCGACGTGCGCGTGGACCTGAAGGAGGTCAATCCCGACCACGGGTCGCTCATCCTGATCGTCGATCCCCCCCGGGTCCCCGGCGCCCCGCGCCCGGCCTGGGGTGCGGAGGAGAACCCCGGCGACCGCGCCGGGTCGGTCATCCACGGCATCTACGAAAAGGATGTCAAATTCACGAGGAACCGGATCAACCTTCCCCCGGGCGCCACCCTCCTGATCCAGGCCGGGTACCGGGAGCGGAAGGAGGCGCACACCCAGTTGGTCTCCTTCACCGTCGCGAAGGTCCGGCGCTCGGGAACCACGCCTCCCCAGGAGGTCATCTACTCCGGGACCCTCGCGAACAATCCCGGCGTCCAGGCAGAACTGACCCTGATGCCGGACCTTACGAGTCCGATGGGCCTCGCCTCCGGCCCCCTCAGCCTGACCCTCCGGGAACAGGGCGGCGCCCATTACGACCTTAAGGACGAGTCGGACAGCCTCTGCGCGATTCTCTGATGCCCCGTGATGACTCGCATCCGCCTGGAGCCAGCCCCCTGAAGCCCTCGGCATCCCTGATCTGGAGATCATCCGTGCGCCCATCCTTCCTCTGGTTATTCCGCGCGGCGGTGGGTGCCGCCTCCGGCCTTGGGCCCCTCCATGCGGACGGCGAAGCCCTTCTGCTCAACCAGACTTCCCAGGTCCTGACCATCTACCGCGCCCCGACCCCCAACCGCGCCTTGGAGCACCGCAGCGTGGAACTCCTGGGCTCCGTGGCGGCGGACCAGCCGGTGGTCCTCGAGGCCCGCTTCCAACCGGCGCCCGGCTCGACCCTTACGGTGAACCCGGGTGCCACCGCCACCTTCCGCTGGGCCGGGGCCGCGCCCGCGGGCAGCCTCTACCACCTTGGCATCCGGGTGGGCACCGACGGGATCCCGTGCTTTCTCGCCTACCGTCCCACCGGATCGGCCACGGAAGGGCACCTGGTTCCCCACCAGGAGTCTCGCATCTGGCCCCGCCTCGGGGTGATCGTGAAGGGCGGGCAGGTCGTCCAGACTTTCCTGGGCACGGAAGCGCCGAAGGAGCCCGGCGGGGTTGAGGCCGCCCTTCAGGAGGTGGACCCGGATCTGGACCCCTTGGCCCCGCCGGGGCCCCACTTCTACACCAAGCGCCGGCCCGTCCCGGCCCGGTTCATCCGGTTCATCGACGAGGCGAAGGCGGAGCCAGGGGAGGCCTCCTCGTCCACCTCCAGCCTGGAGCCGTGCCTGCCCGTGTTCGTGGTCAACCTCTCCACGGTGGATGTGTGGCTTACTCTGCCCCGCGGCGAAGGGTCGGCGCCGGGCCCCCTGTTCCTGACCCAGGAACTGCCCGCCGCCGGCAGCCCCGTCCTGGGGTCCTGGCGTTCCGCGTCCCGGGAGAACCCGGGTCCCCTGCGCATCCCCGCCAAGGCCACGCTGGCCCTCGCCCTGGCCGGGCCGGAGGCGAAGGGCGGCCCCTTCCTGCTGACCCTGACCAAGGCGGGCGTGGACCAAGCCTGCCACGTCCTCCACGCCGTGGACGGAAACGGCAAGGCCGGGCTCCAGCCCATGGACCCGGCGGATGCCGTCCTCCTGGAGGAAAGCGGTTCCCCGACCGACCTGATCATCATCGACGACACCAACTTCAAGCCTTCCGCGCCCGGGACGGAGCTGAAGGCCCCGCCACCGACGCCCCGTACCAAGGAATGAGGGAGAAATGAGCTTGAAAACGTTAACGGTCATTGACCGGGGCCGCCGGGCTGCCTCGGCCCTGGTGTACTCGGCACTGGCGGTCCTGGGTACGTCTCCCTGCCAGGGCGGGAACCTGGTGTTCGCCGTGCGGAACGATTCCCCGGTTCCCTGGGAATTGGTGGACGAAACGCCACGGCGGGCGCCTTCGTCCTACCACCTGGCCCTGGTGGCCCCGGACCCTGGAACCAGGCAACCGGGTCCCCAGTGGGTGTGGCCCGACACCGCCAGGTTCCTGGTGGCCCCCGGTGAAACCTTGACCTTCGCGGCCGAATCCTTGCCCGACCATTGGGAGGGACTCCGGATCGGCCTCCAGTCCGGACCGGGCAGCACCCAGGCCCCCGTGGCCGGTGCGCGCCTGGAACTGCCCATTCCGTACCGCTCCTGGACGGAGGCCGCGGATCCGGATTGGCAGGCCCTGCCGGAGAACGCCTTCTGCATCCGGGGAAACGGTTCCTTCTCCTTGGATACCCCACGAGGATCGTTTGGCAAACGCTTCCACAAGATTCGGAAGGAGCCTCCTTCGCCGGCCCCGGTGGCCAACCGGGACCCCGGAGCCTCCCGGGGCAGGAAACGCCCCGCGACACAGCGAGCCAGGGGCGCCGGGGGCACCTGGGAGAAGGCGACCGGGATCTGTCCGTGCTTGACGGTGGCCAACCGGTCCCGGCAGACCTGGCATGCGGCCGTCCTCACCCGGCGCGGCGCCGAGCCCCCGGCCGCCATGCTCCACGAACAGGAAGCCAAGGGTTCCACCCCCGCAAGCGTGGCCGGCTTCAGCCGGAAGCGCCGGGCCCTGGATTGGGAATACGGCTTCTCCATTCCACCCGGGGGCGAGCTCGAATTGAACGTGGACGACACGATGGGGGTCAGGATCAAGGACCGGGACCAGCAGAACCCCCGGGGGGCCGTGGTGCGGTTCGAGGAGGCCTCCGCCGGCCAGGCCATCCTGCGGTTCAGCAGGAATCCCAAGGCCCTGCCCACGTCCGGTTCAGTGCTGCGCCTGCAGGGGAATCGGCTGGAGATCCTGGCGGACCACTGGCGGGCCCCGGCGCTGCACCCGGGTGATCCATCCACCCCCTCCTCCCAGACGCCCCTTCCGCTCCTTCCGTCCTTGCCGCCCTTGCCGCCTCCGGCGCTCCCGCTTCCGGAGCCGCCCGTCCAGGCCGGGACGACCGGAACCCCGTCGTTGGTTCAGGCGTTGGAGGAACCGGACGCGGGGGATTCGCCCGTCATGGATGGCCCGCGGGTTCCGGCGACTCCGAATCCGGCCGGCAGCCCCGGCGATTCGCCCCGCCAAGCCGCCACGGCCCCGCCGGCCGAGGCCAAGGACCCGAACCCGACCGATGCGCTACGCGGGGACCTGGCCGAGAGCCGGATGTTCCTGGGCCACGATGAGGGACAAGCCCTGGCCACCCTCCTGGGCCTGACGCTCGATGTCCACATGATCCTGGAAGACCGGTCGGGTCCGCGGACCGACGACCAGGGACGCACCGTGATCGGCATCCGCTCGCGGTTCGGCACCGGCAATCAGCCGGCCCCGCGCCATGACGGCCTGGCCCTGCTCAGCGTGCAGCGGCACTATACGGTGCTCCGCCCGGCCTTTCCGGCGGAGGTGGCCCGCTACGTCACCACCAGCGGCCTGCCCTGCGTGGAGATCACCCGGCCGGACCCGGGGAGCGTGGGCCCCGCGCCACGGGTGCCGGTGATCCCCAGCGACGGCCACTGCATGATCTCGTCGCTGCACTACCTGATCCACGGCGAGGTGCCGAGCCCGGAGCAGGTGTGGGCGTACCGCCGGCGCGTGGCCGACAGCCTGGCCCCCGAGGTCCTGGCCGCCCTGGCCAAGGAGTTGGCCGAGGACGTCCTGAAGGAAGGGAGGCCCCTGCTGCCGGGCGGCTGTTTCGCGGGGTTGGGTCCCAGGTTTTCCCAGTCCCTGCTGGCCGATCCCGAGTGGAGGTCGCGGTACGAGTGCCAGAAGGAGGCCGAGATGCTCGTGGAAATGGGGTCGTGCTCGTTGCCGGAGGGTGCCCTGGGCAGCTAAACGCCGCAGCGCTTTGCGAGCAGTCGCCTCCGCTCCACAGCTTCGGTAAAGTGAAAAGGTATGCGCCCCCCTTCCTCCTCCCCGTCCCCAGCCGGACGCGCCGCGGGTTCCCTTCCGTTCGCGGAGGACGCGAGGCTCGAGGCGGAGATGAAATTCGAGCGGGTCGCGTTCGAGGGGCCGGACTTCGGGGGCCAGACGGCGGACATGGTTTCCTTCCAGGGGTGTTCGCTGGAGCGGGCCTGTTTCGCCGACGGGGTCCTGCCCAAGGTCGACTTCACGGACACCGTCCTGGATGCCTGCGACATGGCCAACGCCACCTGGGAGAAGGCGCATTTCGGGTCCGTGCGGCTCAACGGGTGCCGGATGGTCGGCCTGGACCTCACGGGGGCGCTGTTCCGGAACACCGTCCTCACGGGCTGCAACGCGTCGTTCGCCCACTTCCGGGAAGCCTCCTTCCACCACGTGCGCTTCCAGGACTGCAACCTGCGCGGCAGTTCCTTCCAGGGCGCGGACCTGAGGGGCGCGTCGTTCCGCGGGTGCGACCTCGGGGAATGCCAGCTGTCCTTTGCCCGCCTGGGAGGCGCCGATTTCCGCGGGGCCGAGATCAAGGGCATCCGCGTGCGCATCGAGGACCTGAAGGGCCTGATCGTCGATGCGGTCCAGGCGGCCTACCTGTCCGGGCTCATGGGGCTCAAGGTGCTTCCGTGACGCAGGCGTTCCCGGTGCAGGCCGGAGCCGCGCCCCAGCGGGTGGCCAGGCCCTGGGTGAAGGCGGCCAGGGCCTCCTCGTTGATGGCGTAGTACACCCACTTGCCCCGGCGCTGCTCCTTCACCAGGCCGGCGGCCCTCAGCTGCGCGAGGTGGTAGGCCAGCTTGGAATGGGCCAGGCCGCCCAGTTCCGCGGCGAGGTCGCAGGCGCACACCCAGATGGGCGCATCGGGATTCTGGGGCGAGCAGCAGGGTTTGGAGCGGCCCGCGGCCAGCAGGTCCAGGACCTTCAGCCGGAGGGGATCCCCCAGGGCGGCCGCGATGGTGACGAGTTCATCCATGCCTAGAATCATAGGGCGGTTGGGATTCATTTCAACTTTTCTTGACATGTCAAAAAAAGTTGACATATTTGTCCCTGGAGACCCTGGCCATGGACCGAAACGCGACGAAGCCCTTCCTGGATTTCCGTTGGGGCGTGGAGCGGGAGACCCACCGGATGCTGCCGGAGGGCCGGCTCAGCCTCCGGCCCCATCCCGAGGCCCTCCGGCCGCCCCGGTTCACCCGGGATTTCGCCGAAGGCATGCTGGAGATCGTCACCGACCCGTTCCCCACCCTGGATGGGGTCCTGGATGAGCTCGAGGCCCTGACCGGGCAGGCCCAGGCGGCCGTGCGCCCCGAGCTGCTTTGGCCGTTCAGCATGCCCCCCCGCCTTCCGGAGGATGCCCACATCCCCGTGGCGGCCCTGGGCCGGCGGGCGGTGCTCTACCGGCAAGGGCTGGCCCTCCGGTACGGCAAGGCGCGGCAGATGATCTGCGGCGTGCATCTCAACACCTCGTTCGGGCCGGCCCTGGAGGCGTGGCTCGCCCGGAACGCCCCGCTGGCCGAGGGCGAAGACAGCTTCCAGATCCGGCTGGCCCGCAATCTATACGAGGACCTGGCCTGGTTCTCCATCCTGTTCGGGGCCTCGCCGGTGGCCGGCGACGGGGGGCCCCTGGCCCTTTCCCACCGCAACGGGCCGCGCGGCTATGCCCGGGCCGGGTTCCTGCCCTACCTGGACCTCACCTCCACGCAGGCCTACGTGGCGGGGATCCGCCGGGGCCTGGCGACGGTCTCCCCCGGGTTCTCGGCCCTGGGCCTGGCCCGGGACGGCCAGGTGCTCCAGCTCAACGGCAACGTCTTCCAGACGGAGAAGGAGTTCTACGCGCCCATCCGCATGCGCGGGGCGGCCCGGGACGGGGAGACGGGGCTCCAGGCCCTGGCGCGCCGGGGCGTGGGGTACCTGGAGCTGCGGTTCCTGGACGTGGACCCCTTCACGGCCTCGGGGGTCTCCCGGGACGGCCTGCGGCTGCTGCACCTGTTCATCCTGGACGGCCTGGCCCGGCCCACGGCGCCCCGGCCCCCGGCGGCGCTGGGCGAGGACCTGGACCGGGCCGCGGCCGCCGCCCGCATGGATCCGGGCGCCGTGGACTCGGGACCCCTGGGGGCGCGGCTGGACCAGCTGGAACGGTGGGCCCGGGCGCTGGACGCCCTGGAACCCGGCGGGCACTACGGCCGGGCTCTGGATGGCTACCGGGCCCGGGCGGCCGCGCCGGGGCAGCTGCCTTCGGCGCGGCTGGCGGCGCTGTTCGGCGCCTCGGGGCTGGACTGGACCGCCTTCGGCCTGGAGTACGCGAACGCATTCTCGAAAGGAGCGAACCATGAAATGGACTACGCCTGGGTTTGAGCACCTGGAACTCTCCACCCAGCTGGTGATCCGGGAGGCCCAGGCCCGGGGCCACGCGGTGGAGGTGCTGGACGCGGCCTCCAACTTCATCCGCGTGCGGGGCGCGGGGCGGGTGGAATACCTGCGCCAGGCCACCCGCACCTCCGCGGACACCTACATCAGCCCCCTCATCATGGAGAACAAGAAGGTCACCAAGCTCCTCCTGGCCGAAGCCGGCATCCGGGTTCCGGAAGGCCGCGACTACGTCGGGCTGGACGCGGCCCGGGCCGACTTTCCGCTGTGGCGGCCCCGGGGCACGGTGGTGAAGCCCAACAGCACCAATTTCGGCATCGGGGTTTCCATGCTGCCGGCGCCGGTGGCCGAGGAGGACTACGTGAAGGCGGTGGCGGCGGCCCTGGAGGCCGACGGCACCGTCCTCGTGGAGGCGCTGCTCCCGGGCCGGGAATTCCGCTTCCTGGTGATCGGGGACGCGGTGCGGGCCATCCTGCACCGCGTGCCGGCCCGCGTCCAGGGCGACGGCGCGCATTCCATCGCCGACCTCATCGCCCTGAAGAACGAGGACCCCCTGCGGGGCAAGGGCTACCGGAGCCCCCTGGAGAAGCTGCGCATGGGGCCGGAGGAGGCGGCGCACCTGCGCCTGGCCGGGCTCACCTTCGCGTCCGTGCCGGAGGCGGGCCGCGAGGTGGAGCTGAGGCCCAATTCCAACATCAGCACCGGCGGGGACAGCCTGGACTTCACGGACCTGATCCATCCCGGCTATGGGGACCTGGCGGTGGCCGCGGCCGCGGCCGTGGGGGCGCGCATCTGCGGCGTGGACATGCTGATCGAGGACGTGGACCGCGAACCCGCCGCCGCCAACTACGGCGTCATCGAACTGAACTTCAACCCGGCCCTGCACATCCACGACTTCCCGTTCCGGGGGGAGAACCGCCGCGTGGAGCGGCACGTCCTGGACCTCCTGGAGCTGTGACCATGCTGACCCTCGACGGCCTCACCAAGACCTACCGCGGCGCCGCCCGGCCCGCCCTGGACGCCGTGGACCTGCGGGTGGAGCCCGGCGCCTTCCTGGCCCTCCTGGGGCCCAACGGCGCGGGCAAATCGACCCTCGTCAACATCCTCTCCGGGCGCTGCGAGCCGGACTGGGGCACCGTGCACGTGGCGGGCCGGCCCCTGACGGCGTCGGACCCGGAGCTGCGCACCCTCATCGGCATCGTGCCCCAGGAGATCCGCTTCGATTACGTCTTCACCGTGGAGGAGCTCCTGCGCATGGAGCTGGGCTTCTACGGCCTGCGCGCCGACGAGGCGCGCCTGGCGTTCCTCCTGGAGCGCCTTTCCCTGGCCCCCAAGCGCCGGGAGAAGGTCCGCAGCCTTTCGGGGGGCATGCAGCGGCGCCTCATGATCGCCCGGGCCCTGGTGCACCGGCCGCGGCTGCTGCTCCTGGACGAGCCCACCGCCGGGGTGGACCTGAACCTCCGGCGCGACCTGCATGGCTTCCTGCGCGAACTGAACGGGGAGGGGCTGACCATCCTGCTCACCACCCACTACCTGGAGGAGGCCGAGGAACTGTGCGGCCGGATCGTGGTGCTGGACGAGGGCCGGATCGTGGCCGACCAGGGCCGGGAGGCCTTCCTGGGCATGGCCGGGGACCACCTCACCCTGGACATCCAGACGCGGGTGGAGGCCCGGGTGCGGGGCCTGTTCGAGCTCGGGGGCGTGACCGCCGAAGCGGGCCCCGGCCTGCGCGTGGTGTTCCCCCGGTCCGCCCGGGAGTCGGTCCTGGCCACCCTGGCCGAGGCCTCGCCCCTGGTGGATTCGTTCCAGATCCTCCGGCCCCGGCTGGAGGACGTCTTCCTGAAACTCACCGGCAAGGGGGCCCGCCTTGCATAGCCCATGGATCGCCTTCCGGACCCTCTTCCTGCGCGAGGTGATGCGCTACCTGAAACTGGCGGTGCAGACGCTCGTGGCGCCGTTCCTGTCCAACCTGCTCTTCCTCAGCATCTTCGGGGGGCTCATGGCCTCGCGGAGCAGCGGGCCCGGAGGGGGCCCCTACCTGCGGTTCCTGGTGCCGGGACTGGTGGTCATGGGCACGTTCCTGTCGGCCTTCCAGAACCCGCTGTTCTCCCTGGTGGCCATGAAATACCAGAACACCCTCCAGGACCTGAGCCAGTACCCGCTGTCCACGGCGTCGAAATTCGCCGCCTTCGCCCTGGCCGGGGCCCTGCGGGGCTTCCTGGTGGGCCTCATGACCTACGCCGCCGCGGGCCTGTTCGTGGGCTACCACCTGCACCAGGCTGGCCTCTTCTGGGCCTTCCTGGCCGTCACGGCCTTCGTGGCCGCCTCGGGCGGCATCGTGGCCGGGCTGCTCCTGGATTCCTTCGAGAAGACCAACTTCCTGGTGGCCCTCGTCCTGACGCCGGCGATGTTCCTGGCGGGGGTCTTCCAGGCCGCCGGAACCTCGCACCGGCTGGACCTCATCGCCCGGTTCAACCCGCTGGCCGGACTCGTGGGCCAGGGCAGGGGGCTCTTCCTGGGGGCCGGGGGGCCCGAACCGTTAACCCTGTTCCTGGGCGCGGCCTTCGGCGCGGCGTCCGTCGCCCTGGCCCTCTGGGCCGTGGGCTCCCGCAAGGGCATGAAGATCGAATAAGGAGCGTGCCATGAACGCCGCCGCATGCTGTGCAATCACCTACCCGCCTCACTTTCCGGCCCTGCGCCGGCTGCCCTACTTCCTTTCCGACGCCGCGGCCATTTGGCGCCGGGACCCCGCCCTGCGGGGCGGCGCCCTTAAGGCCCTGGAGATCATCCTCTACGCCTCCTTCTGGGCCATGCTCCTCCACCGCATCGCCCACGCCCTGCACGCCCTGGGCCTTCCCTTCGTACCCAGGCTGATGAGCCAGGTCGCCCGGTTCCTCACGGGCATCGAGATCCATCCAGGCGCCGTGATCGGGCGCGGGCTGTTCATCGACCACGGCATGGGGGTGGTCATCGGCGAGACGGCCATCGTGGGGGAGGATGTCCTGCTGTACCACGGCGTGACCCTGGGCGGCGTGGATGACAGGCCGGGCCGCCGGCACCCCCGCCTGGGCAACGGGGTCCTGGTGGGAGCGGGAGCGAAGGTGCTGGGCCCCGTGACCGTGGGCGACGGGGCCCGCATCGGGGCCCAGTCCGTGGTGCTGGCCTCCGTGCCGCCCGGGCGGACGGCGGTGGGGGCCCCTGCCCGAATCGTGTGACGCGACTCGGGCGGCCCCGGGGAGCTTGCCAGGAAGGGTTCCGCTTCAGACATCTCGTGTTCTCGACATTCTCAAGATGTCTGAAGTCTTCTGCTGCCGACCCGTTACCCGGTGAATCCGGCAGACTCCATCGAAGGGCCTTATCGCCGAGGCGCCGAGGCGCCGGGGTTCGCCGAGAAAAGAACTTCTTTTAATCGGCGATCCTCGGCGTCTTCGGCGCCTCGGCGATAAGCTTTTCGTTTCGAACCGCCTCGATAAGGGGTACAGGACGGCCTTCGACCACCCGTCCCAAGCCCCTTTCCAAGCGCATGCCAGATTAAGTGTGGGTCGAGGCCTTCACCTAATTCCGTGAAGTACCGAATATCCCCCCCCCCCCCGGGTTCCCGGCGCCCCGCGCCCGGCATGGACCCCGGAGGGACGGGCTGCGGCGGCCTCCCCCCGTGCGCTGATTGTAAAATAATCGTAATTGACCAAAATTCCAGGGTGGGCGGTTACAATCAGGGGTCGCTCCATTCAGAATTCATGTTTCCCAACCCGGAGCCGGGCTCGGGGGCCTGCCTTGGCAATCATCAACGACCTATTACGGCTGACCCTGGTCCTGTTGCTGGGATCGGGGGCGCTGTGGGCCCGCGCGCCGGAGCCCGCGGGCCGGTTGAAATGGCAGGAATTCGGGTTCGAGGACGGTCTTCTGGACCTGAACATCTACACCTTGTGCCAGGACAGGGTCGGGTTCATCTGGGTGGGCACCGAGACGGGGCTGCACCGGTTCGATGGGCGGTCCTTCCAGGGGTTCAGGCGCCCGAATGGGCTTCCGAGCAGCGTGATCCAGGCCCTCCTGGTGCATCCCGACGGGATGCTCTGGGTGGGCACCTACCGGGGCCTGGCCCGCCGGGAAGGCGACCAGTTCGTGGCCGTGCGGGCTGGCCTGCCCGATCCGGCGGTGCCCATCACGGCCCTGGCGGTGGGACCCGGAGGGCGTCTCCATGTGGGGACCGCCAAGGGGCTCTTCCGGCAAATCGCGGGGGACCGGTTCGAGGCCGTGCCTTCGTGGCCTGGGGGTGCGGTTCTGGCCCTTGCCTCACCGCCGGGGGGAGGGGAGGTGGTCGCCTCCTCCTGGGATGGTCACCGGGCCCGGGTTTTCAGGATGGAAGGCGCCGCCTGGACGGGGCTGCCGGGCCCCGCCGCATTTGGAAAACGCCCCCTCCGCGCGCTGGCGGTGGACGGAACGGGAAGGCTCTGGGCCCGTTCGACGGAGGTCCTCTGGGTTTTCGCGCAGGGGGCGTTCGAGCCAGCACCGTTCCCGATGAACCGCACGAACGGGGGTGTGAGCCTCCACGTGGACGAACGGGGGCGGCTCTGGATACCCGGCACCAGCGAGTTGGTGTGGCTGGACAAGGGGGATGTCCTGAGGATGGGCGTGAAGGAGGGCTGGCCGGGGGGGCTCGGAACCACCGTCCTCATGGACCGGGGAGGCGCCCTCTGGGCTGGCGGACGGGGGCTTGAGCGGGTCAAGGGCCGCCGGTTCTGGCGCAGCCAGGGCGCGGAGAGCGGCCTGGCCGATACCTGCGTCTGGAGCTTCATGCGGGACAGGTCCGGAACGCTGGTCGCGGGGACCCAGCGGGGAATGGCCCGGCTTGGGCCCGAGGGCTGGCAGATGGTTCGCGGAACCGAGGACACCCAGGTCCGGTCCGCGGTCCAGGGGCCTGACGGGGCCTTCTACATGGCCGGCTCAGCGTGGGTGCGGCGGTGGGATCCGGCCACGGGGCAGACCGTCAAATTCGGGCCTGCCCAGGGCGTCCGGGCCGATGGCCGCATCTTCCGGCTCCTGTTCGACCGCTTCGGAACGCTCTGGGTGGCGACGGATTCGGGCGGCCTTTTGCGGGGAACCGGCGAGGGGAACACGTGGGTGTTCCGGCCCGAACCGCTGCCCGGCGGCACCCCCACGGAATCCATCGGGGACCTCCACGAGGATGGCGAAGGCCGGCTCTGGGCCCCGGGCACACAGGGGCTGGCCCTGCGCGAAGGGGGCCGGTGGCGCCGGTTCACGCGCCAGGACGGCCTTCGCGATAACGCCGTGGACTACACGCGCTCCCTGCGCAATGGCGACCTGCTGCTGGCCTATACCAACAACCTTGGGGTGGCGCGGGTCCGCTACGACAAGGGACGGCTCCGCATCCTGAAGCATTTCGACGCGGAAATCGACCCGGCCCTCACCATCTACTTCCTGGGCGAGGACGCCCGCGGCAACCTTTGGGCCGGCTCCGGGGCGGGCGTGCACCTCCTGCATGCCGGCGGGCCCGTGGAGGTCTTCACATACCGCGACGGGCTCATCAGCGATTCCACCAACAACATGGCCTTCCTCCCCGACCCCAACGGCGACGTGTGGATCGGGACCATCGGCGGCATCGCCCGTTTCGATGCGCGGGCTTACGAAGGGCAGCCGCCCCCGCCCGTGCTGCAGACCTATGCCTTCACCCTGGGCCGTGCGTCCTTCCATGGGATCCCGGCCCAGCCACTTGAGGTGCCCTTCCGGAGCAACACGTTCGAGGCCCGCTTCGCCGCCCTGGGCCTTTACCACCAGGACGACCTCCATCTGGAGGCCCGGCTGGAGGGCCTGGAACCGGATTGGCACGCGGCCAAAGGCCGCGAGGTGCGTTACACGGGGCTGGCCCCCGGCCCGTACGCCTTCCAGGTGCGCAGTCTGGCCGGCGGCGGGCCCTGGGTGTATTCAACGCCCATCCCCTTCCGGGTGCTCGCACCCTGGTGGGGGACCTGGACGTTCCGCGTGGCGGCGGCCCTGGGCGTCGTGGCGGGCGCCCTTGCCTACGCCCGCTGGAGGACGTGGGCGCTGGCCAGGAGGAACGCCCACCTCGAGGCGCGGGTGGCGGAGCGCACCCGGGAGCTGACGGAAGCAAAGGCCACGCTGGAACAGCGGGTGCGGGAACGCACGGCGGAGCTGCAGGCCTCCCACAGCCAGCTGATGCAGGCCCAGAAGATGGAAAGCCTCGGCTTCCTGGCCGGGGGCGTCGCCCACGACATGAACAACGTCCTGGGCGCCATCCTCACCCTGGCCTCGGTGAACCTGGAAGTCCAGGAACCGGGCAGCGCCACCCACCGGGCCTTCGATACCATCGTCAAGGCCGCCGAGCGGGGCACCAACGTGGTCAAGGGGCTGCTGAGCTTCGCCCGCGCGGAGGTGGCCGAGAGCCGCCTGCTCAACCTGAACGACGTGGTGCGCGAGGAGATCAAGCTGCTGGAGCGCACGACCCTGGTGAAGGTGCGGTTCGAGGTGGACCTGGACCCGGAGCTGTGGCCCATGAAGGGCGATGCCGGCGCCTTCGCGCAGGTGTTCATGAACCTGTGTATCAACGCCATGGACGCCATGCCGGACAATGGCACCCTGGCGCTCCGGACGCGGAACCTGCCCGGTCCGAGGGTGGAAGCCGTGGTGGAGGACAACGGGAGCGGCATGACCCGGGAGGTGCTGGACCGCGCCCTGGATCCCTTCTTCACCACGAAGGGCGTGGGCAAAGGCACGGGCCTGGGCCTGTCCATGGTCTACAGCACGGTCAAGGCCCACAACGGACAGCTGGAACTCCAAAGCGAACCGGGCAAGGGCACGCGGGTGACGATGACCTTCCCGGCCTGCGCCCCGGCGGCCGGCGCCCCGGCGGACGGCGCGGAACCCCGCGTGACGGCCGCGGGCCCGTCCCTGGACGTGCTCCTGGTGGAAGACGACGAATTCATGATGAGCACCCTCCAGAATGTGCTGGAGCACCTGGGCCACACGTTCACCGCGGCCGCATGCGGAGAGGAGGCCCTCGCCCGCCTCGAAGGGGGATACCGGCCCGACCTGGTGATCCTCGACATGAACATGCCTGGCCTGGGCGGGGCCGGAACCCTGCCCCTCCTGCGCGCCCTCTGTCCCGATCTTCCGGTGCTGCTCGCCACGGGGCGGACCGACCAGACCGCGCTGGATCTCATCGCCGCCCACGACAAGGTCACCCTCATGGCCAAGCCGTTCGGGATCGAGGAGCTGCGCCACAACCTGAGGTCGTGCGCGAAGGCATAAAAAAATCCTGCATGAACCCCACCCCGTCCGCCGGGTGCGAGGTTCAAAATGTTTTGCTGGACTGATCAGTCCAGAATACCCATGCTTGACCCATGACGCGCTGCAAGGCCTTCGACCCGGACGCCGCCCTCCTCGGGGCGATGGACGTGTTCCAGACGAAGGGCTTCGAGGCCACCTCCATCCAGGACCTGGTGGACCGCCTGGGCATCAGCCGCCAGAGCCTCTACGACACCTTCGGGGACAAGCAGGCGCTCTGGATGGCCTGCCTGGAGCGCTACCGGCAGGCGGGCCGCAAGCCCTTCGCCGAGCTGCTGGAAGGGCCCCTGCCGCTGCGCAAGGCGCTGGGGGACCTCTTCCGGCAGGTGGTGGAGCGGCTGCTGTCGCCGGAGGGGAGGGCGTGCCTCATGGCCCACGCCGCCCTGGAGCGGGCGGTGGGCGACCCCGCCACCCGCGCCTGCGTGGGAAACAACCTGAACCAGCTCTTCGCGCTCTTCGAAACGCGCCTGCGCCGGGCCCGGGCCGACGGGGAACTGGGTCCCGCCCAGGATCCGGCGGCCCTGGCCCGCTACTTCCAGAACGCCATCCATGGCCTCCAGGTCACGGCCCGCTCCGGCGCCAGCCGGGACGATCTGGAGAGCATCGTCCGGGTGACCCTCTCGGTCCTCGGATGACTTTTTTTTCCACATTTTGGAACGATCGTTCCATGGAAGGAGTCCCATCATGGGCAAGCTCGACGGCAAGATCGCGCTCATCACCGGCGGCACCACCGGCATCGGCCTGGCCTCGGCCCGGCTGTTCCACCGGGAGGGCGCCCGGGTCTACGTGACCGGGCGCAACCCCCAGACCCTTTCCCAGGCCCGCAAGGACCTTCCCGCTGAGGTCGCCGTCCTGGAGGCGGACAGCGCGAACCTGGCGGACCTGGACGCCCTCGTCGCCCGGATCAAGGCCCAGGACGGGCGCCTGGACGTGCTGTTCGTGAACGCCGGGGTGGGGGAGTTCCGCGACCTGGAGGCGGCGGACCCCGCCCACTGGGACCGGATCATGGACGTGAACCTCAAGGGCGCCTTCTTCCTGACCCAGAAGGCGCTGCCCCTGCTGGGCCCGGGCGCCTCGGTGGTCTTCACCACCAGCGTGGTGGACCGCAAGGGCATCCCGGGGGCTTCGGTGTATTCCGCCTCCAAGGCCGGCCTGGCCGGGCTGGCGCGGTCGCTGGCGGTGGAGCTGGCGCCCCGGGGCATCCGGGTCAACTGCCTCGCGCCCGGCCCCGTGGACACGCCCATCCACGCCAAGCTGGGCATGCCCCCGGAGGCCCTGGAGGCCTTCCGCACCGGGGTCACGCAGCAGATCCCACTGAAGCGCATGGGCACCGACGGGGAGATGGCCGGGGCCGCCCTGTTCCTGGCGTCCCCGGACAGCGCCTACGTGACGGGCACGGAGCTCCTGGCCGACGGCGGCGCCGCGATCTCCTGAAGGGCTCCCGGGCCGTTGACATTTCGTGTCAAGAACCGATACTTCCGTTGCAGTACAGAAGCGGGCCAACGTCCCGCAGAATCAGCCCCCATACTTGGGGGCTTTTTCGTTCAGGCGCCTCCGCCCGCCGCCTCCTCCAGGATCCACCCCGTGAAGGCCCGCAGCTTGGCGCCCATGGGGGCGTCCCGGCTGCGGTTCAGGTAGTAGGCGCAGCCCGGGTCGATGCACAGGTCGAAGGGCTGGGCCAGGCGGCCCGAGGCCAGGTCCTCCCGGATGAGCTCCTGGAAGAAGAGGCCGACGCCGTGGCCGTCCAGGACCACCCGGCGCAGGGCGTGGGAGTCGTCGATGCGCACGGCCTGCAGGCGCTCGGGGACCTGCGCGCCCGCTTCGCGGAACCACTGGCGCCAGTGGTCGGCGTCGAATTCAAAAAAGAGGGGCAGGGCGCCCAGGTCGGCGGGCGTGGGGTGGGGGCCCAGGCGGCGGAGGTACTCGGGCGTGCAGATGGGCGTCAGGCGGCTGGTCATGAGCAGGGTGGACTGGACGCCGGGCCACTTCCCGTGGCCCCAGGCGATGGCCGCGTCCACCCGGCCGTTGAGGAGGTCCACGGTCTGGTAGGTGTGGTGCAGCTGCAGGTCCAGGCCGGGATGCTGCTGCCACAGCCGGCCCAGGCGCGGGGTCAGCCAGCGCAGGGAGAAGTAGGGAGGGACGCTCACCCGCAGCGCCTCCTCCTTGGTTCGCTTGAGGTTCCGGAGGGCCGCCGCCAGGGCCTCCAGGGCCCGGCCGCCCTCGGCGAGCAGCTGGGCGCCTTCGGCCGTCAGTTCGATCCGGCGGTGCAGGCGGCGCAGGAGCTGGACGCCCAGGTGCTCCTCCAGGTGGCGCACGTGGTGGCTGAGGGCGGCCTGGGTGACGAAAAGCTCCTCGCCCGCTCGTTTGAAGCTCCCCAGGCGCCCCACGGCCTCGAAGGCCCGGATCTGGGTGATGGTGGTGGGCGTGAGCTCCATGGCCTCCAGTTTACGCTTTAGTTTTGGTAAACCCAAACGTGAAAAATTCAATTGAGAGGGTGAAACCGGGAGACTCAAAGTTAAGCCAGATGCCTGGGAGGGCCTTCATGGATCTCAAGAACACGCTCATCGACCTCATGCCCTCGCCCCTGGTGAGGACCTTCGCGTCCCCCTACATCGCCGGAAAGGGCGTCGAGGCCGGCGTGGCCAAGGCCGATGACCTCTTCGGGAATTACGGGGTGCACTCCACCCTGGACCTGCTCGGCGAGGAGGTGTTCCGCCGGGAGGACGTGGAAGCCACGGTCCAGGTGTACTTCCGCATGATCGAGGCGCTGGCCGGCAAGCGCCATTCCACCATCAGCCTCAAGCCCACCCAGCTGGGCATCAACGAGAGCGTGGCCTACTGCCAGGAGAACCTCAAGCGCATCGCCGCCGCGGCCGCGGCCCAGGGCCTGCGCATCACCCTGGACATGGAGGACCGCCTCTTCACCGACCGGACCCTGGAGATGTTCCGGGCCGTGCGGGACGAGTTCGACAATTTCGGCATCGTTTTGCAGAGCCGGCTCTTCCGCACCTCCGACGACATCCGCGCCCTGCACGCCAAGCCGTGCCGGGTCCGCATCTGCATCGGCATCTACCGGGAGCCCGCCACCGTGGCGCTCCAGGACAAGGCGGCCATGAAGGAAAAGCTCTTCGAGCACGTGCAGATGCTGCTCGACGAGGGGCACTACCCCGAGATCGCCACCCACGACGAGGCGCTGGTGCGCCGCTGCATGGCCTACCTGGACAAGCGGGGCGTGCCCAAGGACGCCTACGAATTCCAGATGCTCCTGGGCGTTCCCCGCACCGAGCTCCAGCGGGAGATCGTCCGCCGGGGCCAGGTGGTGCGCCTCTACGTGCCGTTCGCCGAGGAGTGGAAGTACGCCGTGCGCTACCTGAAGCGCCGCCTGGCCGCGAATCCCGCCATGGCCGTGATGGTCGCCAAGAACCTGTTCGGGCGCAAGCTCTCCAGCCCGGTGGCCTGAAAAAATCCCGCCGCCAACCTCTCCGTCCCGAGGGGTTGGCGCCGGGCCCGCGGATGACCCTTTACGGCGCGCTTCCGCAGCCAATCCTGGTACCCGAAGGGTGGGTGCCGGGAGGAGCAGGTGGGCGAGACGGAGAACAGCCGGGACGGGTCCGCCAATCCCGGCGCCTGGAGTCCCCCGGTGGCGTTCCCGGTGGTGGGCATCGGCGCCTCCGCCGGCGGCTTGGCGGCGTTCACGGACTTCTTCAACGGGATGCCGTCCGACCAGAACCCGGGCATGGCCTTCGTCCTGGTGCAGCACCTGGCCCCTGACCACACGAGCATCCTCGCCGAGCTGGTGCGGCGCACCACCCGCATGCCCGTCTGCGAAGCCACCGACGGCTTGAGGGTGCGCCCCAACCACGTCTACACCATCCCGCCCGATTGCGACCTGGTCCTCGGGCAGGGCGCGCTCCACCTGCTGCTCCCCGAAGCGCAGCGGGGCCTGCGGCTTCCCATCGACCGGTTCTTCCGCACCCTCGCCCGGGACCAGCAGGGCCGGGCCATCGGCATCATCCTTTCCGGAACGGGCAGCGACGGGGCGGAGGGGCTGCGGGCCATCAAGGCCGCCGGGGGCCTGGCCATGGTCCAGGAACCGGGAACCTCCCAGTACGACGGCATGATCCGCAGCGCCCTGGCCACGGGCGTGGTGGACCTCGTGGTTCCGCCCCGGGAGATGCTGTCGCGCCTCCGGGTCTACGCCGAGCGCACCCTCACCGAGACGGACCTGCCCGAGCCCGCCCAGCCGGCGGGGTCGGGGGACGGGCTCCGGCGGATCTGCGACCTGTTGCGCGCGCAGGTGGGCCATGACTTCTCCCACTACAAGGCGAGCACCCTCCTGCGCCGGGTGGAGCGGCGCATGGCCGTGAACGAGCTGGATACCCTGGACGCCTTCGCAGACCTGGTTCAGCGGGACGTCGGCGAGGCCCGGGCGCTGTTCCGCGACCTGCTCATCGGCGTCACGGGGTTCTTCCGGGACGCGGAGGCCTTCGCCGCGCTGGAAGCGGACGCGGTGCCCGGGTTCTTCGCCGCCAGGGCCACCCGGACCCCCAACGCCCCCGTGCGGGTCTGGGTCACCGCCTGCGCCACCGGGGAGGAGGCGTATTCCATCGCCATCCTCCTGCAGGAGCACCTGGAGACGCTGTCCCGGCCTGCCCGGGTGCAGGTCTTCGCCACGGACATCGACGAGCGGGCCATCGACAGGGCCCGCGAGGGCCTATTCCCCGCGTCCATCACGGAGGAGGTCACGCCCGAACGCCTTGCCCGTTTCTTCCTCCCGGAGCCCGACGGCCGGTACCGGATCCGCAAGGCCGTGCGCGAGATGCTCGTGTTCTCGGTGCACGACGTGATCCAGGATCCGCCCTTCTCGGGAATCGACCTGATCAGCTGCCGGAACCTGTTCATCTACCTCACCGGAGAGCTGCAGAAGAAGCTCCTGTCGAAGTTCCACTTCGCACTGGTTCCGGGCGGCGTGCTGTTCCTGGGGGGCGCGGAATCGGTGGGCGAGTGCTCGTACCTCTTCACCAAGGCTTGCCGGAAGCACAAGCTCTTCCGGCGGGTGGACGGGGAAGGGGAGGTGGAACGAACGGGCTTCGCCCCCCTCGCCCGGGACTGGGTGCAGGTCCGGGGCCGGGCCCTCCCGCCGGACCCGGGCAACGCCCGCGCAGGGACCGGCACCCTGGACGATCCGCCGGGCGCGAAGGGTGACTGCATCCGGAACCTCCAGGAGGCGATGCGCACCTCCGACGAGGAACTCCGGTCGGCCAACGAGGAGATGCAGTCCATGAACGAGGAGCTCCAGTCCACCAACGAGGAGCTGGAGACCTCCAAGGAGGAGCTGCAGTCCATCAACGAAGAGCTGGCCATCGTCAACGCCGAGTTGCAGGCCAAGGTCACCGGCCTCGCCCGCGCCAACAACGACATGAACAACTTTCTGGCCGGCACCGGGGTGGCCACCCTGTTCGTGGACCACCACCTGCGGATCGTGCGCTTCACCCCCGGGGCGACGGAGATGATCAACCTGCTGGCCGTGGACGTGGGCAGGCCCCTGGCGCATATCGCCAACAACCTGGTGGGCTACGGCCGGATGCTGGAGGATGCCCGGGACGTGCTGCGGGACCTGATCCCCCGGGCGGCCGAGGTGCGGACCACGGGCGGCGCCTGGTTCATGATGCGCCTGCGGCCCTACCGCACCCTGGACAACGTCATCGAGGGGGTGGCCATCACGTTCGCCTCCATCACCGAACAGAAGGAGGCCGAACGGAAATGGCAGGAGAGCCAGGAGGAACGGGATGCCATCCTGGACCGCCTGGGCAACCCCTTCCTCCTCCTGGAGGCCGCCAGGAAGGGCGACCCGCCCGAGGACCTGCGCATCCACCGGATCAACGGGGCCCTGGAGGCGCGCCTGGGCGTGCGGGGCGAGGATCTGCGGGGCCGGCGGCTGCGCGAGGCGTGGCCCTTGGCTCCGCTCCCCTGGCTCGAGGCGTGCCGCCGGGTGCTGGGGGGTGGTGCCGCGGAGGTCGTGGAGGACGGTGGGGAGACCGTGCAGGTCTTCCGCCCGGGGGCGGGCACGGCGCGCTGCTGCATCCTTTTCCGGCGGCCCCGGGACGGGGAACCCGCACCGGGCCCGGGGGCATCTTCCTGGGGTGGCGGAGGGAACGGGGATGGCGGCCAACGGGTCGAAGGGGGGCCAGCCGGGGGATGAATTCAGGCGCCGGGCGGAAGCGCGGCTCCTGGGCGAGCCGGCCGAGGGGGAGGCGTCCTGGCCCCACGACGCCAGGGCGCTGGTGCACGAACTGCGCGTGCACCAGATCCAACTGGAGATGCAGAACATCGAGTTGCAGCGCCTGGACCGGGAGCGGGCCTCCTTCGAGAGCCTCTACGAATTCGCCCCGGTGGGCTACCTGGTGCTGGATCCGGGCGGCCGGATCCTCGCCTGCAACTTCACCGTGGGCAGGATGCTCGGCCTGCACCGCAAGGAACTGATCGGAAGCCCGCTGGAGACGCTGGTGGATCCCCTGGACCGGGACGAGGCCTACCTGTGCCGGCAGAAGCTCGCCGGGGGCGAGGCCTGCCCGTGCGAATTCCGCATGCTGCGCAAGGGCGCGGGGCCCCTGTGGGTGCGCATGGACGGCGCCCGCGCCACGGGCCACGACGGCGGGTGCGAGCTGCGCGTCCTGCTCACGGACATCTCCGCCCAGCGCCAGGCGGAGCGGGAGTACCGCGAAATGGAGGCCCAGCTCCAGCACCTCCAGCGCATGGAGAGCATCGGGCGGCTGGCGGGCGGCGTGGCCCACGAGCTGAACAACGTCCTGGCCGCGATCCTGGCGGTGACGGAATCCATGGGGGAGGGGAGGGAGGACGCCGCGTCCCCCCAGCGGATCATCGCCGCCGCCTGCAGCCGGGGGCGGGACATCACCCAGGGCCTGCTGGTGTTCTCCCGCAAGGACGTGGGGACCAAGTCGGCGGTGGACCTCAACCTCCAGGTGGAGGAGGCCGCCGCCGTGGTGCGGGCCTCCTGCGATTCCCGCGTGGAGGTGGAACTGGACCTGGACCCGGCCCAGCCGCGGGTGCTGGGCAATTCAAGCACCCTGGGCACCATCCTCCTGAACCTCTGCCGGAACGCCCTGGATGCCATGCCCGAAGGCGGGCGCCTGCTCCTGGGCACCCGCAGGGGCCCCGGGGGCGAGGTGCAGCTCCGCATCCTGGACACCGGCGAAGGGATGTCCCAGGAGGTGCTGGCCAAGGCCACGGAACCCTTCTTCACCACCAAGCCCGTGGGCCGGGGCACGGGCCTGGGCCTTTCCATCGTCCACAGCCTCGTCCAGGCCCATCAGGGCACCCTGGGGCTGAAGAGCGAACCGGGACGGGGGACGGAGGTGGCCATCTCCCTTCCCGCCCATCCCGACCCGCCGCCGGACCCGGTGCCGGCGCCTTCGCACGGACCCTCGGGGCTCGTGATGATGCTGGTGGACGACGAGGACGTCATCCGCGAGACCATGGCCATGCTCCTGGCCCGCTCCGGAAACCGCGTCCACACCGCCGCGGGGGGGGAGGAGGCCCTGCGCCTCCTGGCGTCGGGCCTGGACCCCGACATCCTGATCCTCGACGTGCGCCTGCCGGACATCGACGGCGTGGAGATCCTCCGGCGCCTGCGCGCCTCGGGCAACCGGGTGCCGGTGCTCCTGTTCACGGGCAGCCTGGACTCGGACCTGAGGGCGCTGGCCGCCGGCACCCCCAGGACCGGTCTGGTGGCCAAGCCGGCGACCTTGGAGGACATGCGGGGCGCCATCTCCAGGCTGCTGGGCAAGGCCTGAACGAAGGGGTGTTTGCCGAAAAGGAGGGGCTCCCTCAACTTCCCTCGCCTAACGAGGGTCGATATCCTGTCCTTTCGACCCCCGGAGTCCCCATGCGAAGAAATGGCCTGATGGCCCACCTTGTTGCCGGATCCCTGCTCCTGGCCAGCCCGCTGGCCGCCGCCGGGCCCGCCCCCACGCGCCCGGTGTACGGCGCCTTCGGCTTCGACACCGCCGGCATGGACCGCTCCACCGCCCCCGGGGACGACTTCGGCCGGTACGCCAGCGGCGCCTACATCCGGAACCTGGCCATCCCCGCGGACCGGGCCGATTCGGGGATGTTCGCGCTGCTGCGGGACCGCAGCCAGACCCAGACCCGGGACATCATCGAGGCCCAGGCCCGGCGGAAGGACGCCAGGCCCGGATCCGAGGCCCGGAAGGTGGGCGATTTCTACGCAACCTTCATGGACGAGGCGGCCATCGAGACCAAGGGCCTGGCCCCCCTGAAACCCACCCTGGACGCCATCCAGGCCATCGGGGACCGCGCGCAGCTGGCGGCCTATTTCGGCAGGGCCACCCGCCAGGGCATGCGCATGCCCCTGGGGCTGCGCATCGCCCAGGACATGAAGCATCCCGACATCATGAGCGTGAGCGTGGGGCAGGGGGGGCTGGGCCTGCCGGACCGGGACTACTACCTGGACACGAAGAACCCCAAGTTCGAGGCCATCCGCGCCCAGTACGTGGCCCACATCGCCACGATGCTGCGCCTGGCGGGCTACGGCGACGCCGAGGCCCGGGCCCGGGGGATCTTCGCGCTGGAGGCGAAGATCGCCGAGGTCCACTGGACCCGCGTCCAGCAGCGGCAGCGGGACAAGGTGTACAACCCGTCCCCGGTCCAGGAGCTCGAATCGGCCTACCCGGGCGTGGGCTGGGCCTCCCTCCTGGGGGCCGCGGGCGTGGGGGGCCAGAAGACCATCATCATCTCCCATCCCAGCGCCGTGGCCGGCGAGGGCCGGCTCATGGCGGGCGAACCCCTGGACACCTGGAAGGACTACCTGGCCTTCCATGCCCTGGACGGCGCCGCCCAGTGCCTGCCGAAGGCCTTCGTGGAGGCGTCCTTCGCGTTCCACGGCAAGGTCCTGGCGGGCCAGCCCCAGGACCAGCCCCGGTGGAAGCGCGGCGTGGACATGACCAGCCGCGTGCTGGGCGAGGCCGTGGGCAAGCTTTACGTCGCCAAGCATTTCCCCCCCGAGGCCAAGCGGAGGATGGACGCCCTGGTCAAGAACGTCATCCAGGCCATGGACCGGCGCCTGGCCGACCTCGCCTGGATGGACCCGAAGACCAAGGCCGAGGCCCGCGCCAAGCTCGCCAAGTTCACCCCCAAGATCGGCTACCCCGCGAAGTGGCGTGACTACTCGGCCCTGGAGGTCCGCAGGGGCGACGCCCTGGGCAACCTGCGCCGGGCCGCGGAATTCCAGTACCGGCGCCAGCTGGACAAGATCGGCAAGCCCATCGACCGCACCGAGTGGAGCATGACGCCCATGACGGTGAACGCCTACGCCAACCCCGCCTGGAACGAGATCGTGTTCCCCGCGGCCATCCTGCAGGCGCCCTTCTTCGATCCCAGGGCCGACGACGCGGTGAACTACGGCGGCATCGGCGTGGTCATCGGCCACGAGATCAGCCACCACTTCGACGACCAGGGCCGCAAGTACGACAAGGACGGCAAGCTCGCCGACTGGTGGACGCCCGAGGACGTGAAGCGCTTCACGGCGCTCACCGACAAGGTGGTCAAGCAGTACGCGGCCTACGAGCCGCTGCCGGGCACCCATGTGAACGGCGAGCTGACCCTGGGCGAGAACCTGGCCGACCTGGCCGGCATCAACGTGGCCTTCGACGCCTACCACGCGTCCCTGAAGGGCAAGGCCCCCAAGGTCATCGGCGGCTTCACCGGCGACCAGCGCTTCTTCCTGGGCTTCGCCCAGGTGTGGCGGAGCAAGTACCGGGACGAGGCCCTGCTCAACCGCGTGACCACCGACCCCCACACCCCCGGCTTCCTGCGGCCCAACGTGGCCCGGAACCTGGATGCCTGGTACCGGGCCTTCGGCGTGGAGGAAGGCCAGGCCCTCTACCTGGCGCCGGAGGACCGCATCAAGGTCTGGTGATCAGTCGAAGCGCTCCACGATGCGGATCGCGCCGCCCCCCTCGGATCCTCCCAGGAGCACCACATGGCCGGAGGCGAGGCGGGCGGCGGCGTGGCGGTACCGGGTGGTGACGTCGGAGGTCGCCAGGCGGCTGAGGCCCGTGGCGGGGTCGAAGGCCTCCACCGTGGCCGTGGCCATGGAGTTCTCGCCCGAGTTGTAGGTCAGGCCCCCCGCCAGGAGCACCGTGCCGTCCCCCAGGAGCGTGGCCGTGTGCTCGCTGCGGGGGCGGAGCAGGGCGCCCAGCGCCTGGAAGGTGTTGGTGGCGGGGTCGTACACCTCCACCAGCGAGGACACGTCGGTGCCCTCCAGGTCGGGCGTCGTGCCCCCGGCCAGGAGCACCCGGCCGTCGGGCAGCAGGGTGGCCGTGTGATGGAACCGGGCCTGGCCCGGGGCGCCGGCGGGGGTGAAGGTGCCCGTGGCCGGGTCGAAGAGTTCGGCGTTGCGCCAGGTGCGCTGGCCGCAGGTGTACACGCAGGTGCTGTCCCGTCCCCCCACGATGAGCACCCGGCCGTCCTGGAGCACCGTGGCGGTGTGCCCGGCGCGGGGGAAGGCCATGACGCCCGTGGCGGCGAAGGCCTTGCGGGCGGGGTCGAGGATCTCGGCCGTGGGCAGGGCGGAAACATCGGACCCGGGCAGCGGCAGGCCGCCGGTGACGAGGATGCGTCCGTCGGCCAGGGCCACGGCGCCGTGGTCGTACCGCGGGGAGCCCATGCGGCCCTCGAAGGGGGTGAAAGCCCCGGCCTGGTAGAGCACCGCCCCGTCCAGCACCTTCAGGCCCGCGGCGGGATCCACGCCCAGGCCGCCCAGGAAGACCCAGTCCCCGCCGGGAAGCGGCGAGGCGGAGTGGTTCCAGCGCCTCTGGCCCGAGTCGCCCGCGTCCGCGAAGGTGCCGGTTTCGGGCAGGAACCGTTCGGCCCGGCTGGATTCGACCCCGCCCACGATGAGGACGGACCCGTCGGCCAGGGTGGAGGCCGTGTGGCTCACCCGGGTGGCCAGAAGGTCCGCCTGGCGTTGCAGTCCGGCCCGGAACCCCTCCACGGTGAGGGTCGCCTGGGCCACGGCGCCGGAGGTGGCCCGGGCCTGCACGTGGTACACCCCCGGCGTGGCCGGGGCGGCGTAGCGCCCGGCCGCGTCCACGGTTCCGCCTCCGGCCTCCACCACCGACAAGGCGGCGGGGACCGCATGCCCCTGGCCGTCGGTGACCCTGAGCCAGGTTTCCCCCCGGACCTTGAGGGTGGACGTGGCCGCCCCCACCTGGATGGCCGGGGGTGGCGCCGGAGAGGGCCCGGAGGTTCCGCCGCAGCCCGTCAGGAGCGCAAGTCCCACGGCCAGGAGCGCGGCACCGGCGCCCCGGACCGGGCCGGCGGACGTGATGAATGCGGAACACACCTGTTTCTTCATGGTCACCCCTGGGGTCATAAGGCGTTGAGACCTAGGCTACGACAAGGGTCCGCCCATCGTTGAGTGGTTTTGTCACCTTTTCTTTCCCCGTGAAATTATTACTATGAGACTCAATCTCATTAAGGTAATCTTAACCCATGGGTCGCCAATCCTCCTCCCCCCTCCCCGCTCCGCCCGACCTGACCGGCCTGCCCAAGGGAAGGCCCCTGGGGGCGCTCTTCCTTTCGCTGCCCCTCTACGCCCTGGTGGCGGGCGTCCTGGCCCTCCTCTCCGTGCGAAGGGGGAACCCGGCCCCCATGCCGACCATGGCCATCCTCCTCGAGGAGGAGGTTCCCATGGCCGCGCCGCCCCCGCCTCCGCCGCCCCCGGGCGGCGGCGCCCCGGCGGTGCGGGAGAAGCCCGAACCGGCCCCGCCCGCCCCGGACGTGGCGCCGGAGGTGGTTCCCGCCGCGCTGCCCACCTCGCCCGCGCCGGCCGTGGCCGGGCCTGCAGCCCCCGGGGGGCCGGCCCACGGGATCGGCGGGGCCCCCGCCGGGGCCCCGGGCGGGGTGCCCGGCGGCCAGATGGGCGGGACTCCCGGCGGACAGCTCGACGGTGTCCTCCCCCCGGTCTTCGACGCGGCCTACCTGCAGAACCCCTCCCCGGACTACCCGGCCCTCTCCCGCCGCCTGCGGGAGGAAGGCCGCCTGGTGCTGCGGGTGCGGGTGGGCGTGGACGGCCGGGCCGAGGACATCGAGGTGCGCACCAGCACCGGCTACCCCCGCCTGGACCAGGCGGGTCTCCAGACCGTGCGCCGCTGGCGCTTCGCCCCCGCCCGCCGCGGCGCCGAGAAGGTGCCCGCCTGGGTCCTGGTCCCCATCTCTTTCAGCCTGGATGCCTAGGCAAAGGGCTTGCGGGGCGGCTCCTGGTCCGCCCCCACCCGGCCGGTGGCGATCCCGGCGGCGTAGTAGCTCTCCCCGGGGATCGGGCACCCCGCCATGCGGCGCAGCATGGCCAGTTGGCCCACGTGGGTGAGGGCGTCGGCCAGGGGGCCGTGCATCAGGCGCTCCCAGTCCGGGACCGCCGGTCCCGTGGCCAGGCGCTCGTCGAGCCGCTCCAGGGCCGCGTGGAAGCGGGCGGTCTCCATGTCCCAGGCTTCCGGCGCCCCCACCTGCCACCGTTTCTCGCCGATGAGGATGGAGTGGGTCCAGTCCAGCAGGTCGTTGATGTGGGAGAGGATGGCCAGGGGGGTCTTGCCGCCGCCCTCGAAACCGGAGAAGGAAGGGGGGGCGCCGCGAAGGCAGGCGCCGCCGCGGTAGGCGAGGGTGGCCAGGAGGTGTCGGAGGCATTCGCGCGGATCCATGGCAGGCTCCAGGAGGCCCCAAGGGTAGCACCCCGGTAGCCGGCGGACGGGATATGATGGCCCCTTCACGGAGGAGGCACCCATGCTCAACCTGCCCAGACCCGTTGCCGGGGACATCCCCGAGAGCTACGGCGTTTACGCATCCCGGGTCCCGGAGGGGGATCTGGACGGGCTGCTGGAACGCCAGGAGAAGGCCCTGGCCGGCCTCCTGGCCGCGATCCCCGAGGCGCGCGGCGGGTTCCGGTACGCGCCGGACAAATGGAGCATCAAGGACCTGGTGTGCCACCTGGCCGACACCGAGCGGATCATGAGCTACCGCCTGCTGTGCGTCGCCCGGGAGGAGCAGGCGCCCCTGCCCGGGTTCGAGGAGGACGACTACGCCCGCGCGGCCCGGGCTGACGCCCGTCCGCTGGCGGACCTGGCCGCGGAATTCGTCGCCGTGCGCCGGGCCACCCTCGCCCTGGTGCGGGGCCTGGCGCCCGAGGCCTGGAGCCACCGGGGCACCGTCAACGGCAAGACCGTCGCCGCCAGCCATCTGGCCTACGTCATCGCCGGCCACGCCGCCCATCACCTGGACGTGCTCCAGGAGCGCTACCTGGGAGGGGGCGGCCTTTCCTAGTGTAGATTGGACGGAAGGAGCCCGCATGGCCACCCGCAGCCCGAACACCCCCGAGCCGGCGAAATCGCCCTTCGCCCACCCCTGGGTCAACCTCGGGCTCTGCGCGGTGTGCGTCTATGCGGGCATCCTCGCCGCCATGGTGTGCATGACGGCCCGGGACAAGACCGCCTACTTCTTCGCGGCGGCCTTCTCCTTCATCGCGGCGTTCCGCCTTTTCCAGAATTTCCTTAAGATCCGCAAGCCGGGGAGGTAGGCGCCGATGGCCGAGCTTCACCTCACCGCAACGGAACAGCGCGTGCTGGGATGCCTGATGGAGAAGCACCTCTCCACACCCGACTACTACCCGCTGACCCTCAACGCCCTGGTGAACGCCTGCAACCAGAGCACCAACCGGGACCCCGTCACGGCCCTGGACGAGGCCGCGGTCATGGAGGCCCTCCAGGAGCTGCGGGACCACGAGGCCGTGTGGTTCGTGGGCACGGCCGGGAGCCGGGTGCAGAAGTACGGCCACCGCCTGGCCGAGGCCCGGGGTCTCTCGGTGCAGGAGTGCGCCATCCTCGCCGAACTCCTCCTGCGCGGCCCCCAGACCCCCGGGGAACTGCGCAACCGCAGCACGCGCATGTATCCCTTCCCGGACCTGGCCGAGGTGGAGGCCGTCCTGGAGCTGATGCTGGAGGCCGAGGACCCGCTGGTGGTCAGGCTTCCCCGGCAGCCCGGGACGAAGGAGACCCGCTACGCCCACCTCCTGGGCGACCCCCCCGCGGCCGGGGCGACCGCGGCCTTACCCGCGCCCCCTTCCCGATCAGCTGCGCTGGAGGCGGAGGTGGCGGCGCTCAAGGCGGACCTGGCGCAGCTGAGGGCTGAGTTCGAGGCGTTCCGGGGGCAATTCTAGGTGCGGTGGGGGTCCTTCTTTTTGAATTTGTTTCCATGTCGGGGCAGGGAAGGGGTATTCGGGCGGGTTTGAGAAAAGGACCCGTACACAGAGCACGCCGAGGCGCAGAGTTGCGCAGAGGTGGCTTCGCAACCCGAGGCGCCGACCCATGCCGCCCAGGCCCTGCCCGCTTTCGCGGGCCGCGCCGTAGCCGGCGCGCGGCAGGGCGCGCGGGTCCTTCCGCATGCGAGCCTGTGGAAGGACCCGCGCACCCTGCCTTTGTCGGGCCTGGGCTCATCGATCCGGGTGGATGCCAGACCCGCGAACGTTCCTGGGCGTCCCGGCGCACGCGCAAAACCTTCGAGGAACGTCCGGCCCCTGATTCCCAAGGGATCGACGCCCCCGTGGCCGGGTCATCGTGGAGAACGCTGGCCAACCTTCCACCCACCCATCAAGCCCAGGCCCGTCCAAGGCAGGGGGCGCTGGCCCGCCACAGGCTCGCATGCGGAAGGGCCAGCGCCCCCTGCCGCGCGCCGGTCACGGCGCGGCCCGCGATAGCGGGCAGGGCCTGGGCGGCATGGGTCGGCGCCTCAAGTCGCGAAGCCACCTCTGCGCAACTCTGCGCCTCAGCGTCCTCTGCGTACAGGTTTTTTACCCAAAGCTACCGAACCAAAAATAACAATCAGAGACGGATCCACAATTTCCTCGATCGCCCCCCATGCCCAGGACCCCCAGGAACCTGCCCCCCGCTCATCGCACTTGAACGGTACCCAGCCGCCCCCCTGCGACTCCGTTCCCGGATGCCCGACCACGATGACCCTGCGAATCTGCGTCCTCGGCCTTGCCTTCCTCACCGCCTGCGGAGGCGGCGCCCGCGTGGCGCCTGCCCGGGTGGGCGGGGGCTGCACCTACCAGAACTACCCGGGGAACGCCACGATCACCCGCATCGAGAGGCTGCCCGGAGGCGGAGCCAGCGCCCATTTCTCGTTCACGCCCAGTGATCCCGGCGCCATCGCGACCTACCGGTTCCCGGGGGACGGGGACGCCGACCGGGTTCTGCACATGGACGGGACGACCGCGCCTTCGCCGCAGGAGCTCGAGCGGCGCGGCATCCGGCCCGGGGCCATGCTGCCCTGCGTCCGGTGGGAGATCCGCACGGGGACGTGCACGCCCCGGGGCTTCTCGTTCCCTTCGCTGGCCGGATTCTCGGGCTCCTAGCCGTCGGCGATCGGGGCGGGCCCTGGTAAACTGCCGGGCATGCCTTGGCAAAAACAATTGGTCTACTGCACCGCGGCGGGGATCCTGGCGACAGGCTCCTGCGGGCGTCCTGCGGGAAAGCTTCCGCAGGGCGGGGACTTCGTCCTGCGGGCCCCGGACGGGCCGCTGGACTCCCGGACCCTGCGCGGCCAGGCCCTCCTGCTCTTCTTCAGCTACACCCACTGCCCGGACGGGTGTCCCGCCCACCTGCGCAACGGCGCCCTGGCCTTCGGCCGCCTGACGCCCGCGGAGCAGGCCCGGGTGCGGCTGCTCCTGGTGACCGTGGACCCGGGGCGGGACACCCCCGCCCGCATGAAGGACTACGCCGCCTTCGTGAGCCCGGCCCTCACCGGTCTCACCGGGTCCCCGGCGGAGATCGCCGCCGTGGCCAAGGCGTACGACGCCGCCTACCTCCGGCAGGAGCCCCGCGCCGATGGCAGCTACGACGTGGGCCACACGGAACGCATCTACGTGGTGGCCCCGGACGGCAAGCTGGCGGCGGTCCTGGGACGGGGCGCCACCGAGGCGGAGATCCTGGCCGCCGCGCGGAAGGTCCTGTGAGCCCCCGTCCGGCCTTCCGCGCCCTCCTGGCCCTGGGCGCACTGGTGGTCCTGGCGGGGCTGACCTTCCTGGACGCCGCCCGGATCCGGCGGGCCCGGCGCGCGGACCAGGCCGCGACGGCGCGGTTCGCGGCCCAGGCCGGCCTCACGGACCTGGCCCTCTTCAATGAGGCGCGCTACACGCGCCACCCAACCCAGGCGGACCGCCACTCGGCTTTCCAGGACCATCCCCTGGCCTTCGATCACTTCCCCAGCGGCAGCCTGCTGCCTCCGAGGTCCCATGCGCGCCGGGATTGAGCGCCAGCTCGCCCTTCTGGATTTCACGCTGGCCTCCCTGGCGCGGCGCAAGGCCCGCAACTTGGGCCTGCTGGCGGTCTTCGCGCTGCTGGTCTTCCTCATGGCCTCCGTGACGCTCTTCACCCGGGCGCTGCGGCAGGAGGCGGCGGCGGTGCTGGCGGGCACGCCCGAGGTGATCCTGCAGCGCATGGTGGCCGGCCGGCACGAGCTGGTCCCCCCGGGCTACCGCGAGCGCCTGGGCCGCATCCGGGGGGTCCAGAAGGTGGAAGGCCGGCTTTGGGGGTACTACTTCGATCCCGTCACCCAGGCGAACTATACGTTCATGGTGACGGAACCCGCCCCCCGGGACGGCACCGTCACCATCGGCCCGGCCCTGGCGCGCCTGCGCGGACTGACGGAGGGGGGCACGCTGGCCTTCCGGTCCTACGCGGGAGAGCTGCGCGCCTTCCGCATCGCCGCCGTGCTGCCGCAAAGCACCGAACTGGCCAGCGCCGACCTGGTGCTGGTGTCCGAGAAGGACTTCCGGGCGTTCTTCACCTATCCCGAGGGCTGCTTCACGGACCTGGCCTTTTCCGTGGCCAATCCCCAGGAGGCGCGCACCGTCGCCGCCAAGCTGGTGCGTGACCTGCCGGATGCCCGGGCCATCCTGCGGGAGGACAGCCTGCGCACCTACGCCTCGCTCTTCGACTGGCGGGAGGGCCTGGTCCTGGCCATGCTCGGCGGCGCCCTGCTGGCCTTCGGGATCCTGGCCTGGGACAAGGCCTCGGGGCTCTCGGCCGAGGAGCGCCGGGAGATCGGCATCCTCAAGGCCATCGGCTGGGAGACCGGCGACATCCTGCGCATGAAGGCCTGGGAGGGCGTCCTCCTGGGCCTCACGGCCTTCCTCCTGGGGTACGTGGCCGCCTACGCCCACGTGTTCCACGGCGGCGCGGGCCTGTTCGAGCCGGTGCTCAAGGGCTGGGCGGTGCTCTACCCCCGGTTCGCCCTGACGCCGGTTCTGGACGGCCTGGACCTCCTGACCCTCCTCCTGCTCACCTGCGTGCCCTACACGGCCGCGGTGCTGGTGCCCACCTGGCGCGCGGCCACCACGGACCCCGATTCGGTGATGCGGTCATGATCGCGCTGTCGGGTCTCCGCAAGGCCTTCAACCAGGGCCGGCCCAACGAGTTCTGGGCCCTGGACGGCATCGACCTGGTCATCGAGGCGGGGAAGATCACCGCCTTCCGGGGCCCCAGCGGGTCCGGGAAGACCACCCTGCTGACCCTGGTGGGCTGCCTGGCCCGGCCGACCGCGGGCCGCGTGACCTTCAAGGGCGAGGTGGTCTCAAGCCTGCCCGAGCGCTTCCTCACGGACCTCCGCCGGCGGAGCTTCGGGTTCGTCTTCCAGCAGTTCCACCTCATCCGGGGCCTGTCGGTCCTCCAGAACGTCATGCTGCCCGCCGTGCCCACGGGCCGTCCCCGGCGGGAGGTGCAGGACCAGGCGCTGGGGCTGCTGGAACAGCTCCGGCTGGGCCGGCGGGGCCAGGAGCGCGTGGAGTTTTTGTCGGCGGGGGAACAGCAGCGGGTGGCCATCGCCCGGGCCCTCATCAACGATCCTGAGGTGCTCATCGCGGACGAACCCACCGCCAACCTGGACTCGGCCCTCTCCCGGCAGTTCGTGGGCCTCCTGGAGGAACTGAACGCCGGCGGGCGCACGGTGATCTTCACCAGCCACGATCCCCTCGTGGTGGAAAGCGGCGCGGTCCACCGGGTGGTGGGCCTCCGGGACGGGCGGCTGGAGCCATGATCCTGCAGGCCGCGGTCCTCACCCTCCTGCTCATCTCCGCCCTGGGGGTAGCGGTACTGCTGGCGGCGGCGCCCTTCGCCCTGCAGGTCATCCGGCGATGGGACTTGGCCAGCGGCTCGGAGCTGCAGCTGCGGCTCGAGCGCAGGACCTACCTGTTCTCCACCCTGGTGGGGTTCGTCATGGTCCTGCAGCTCGCCGGGATCCTGCTCTTCGTCTTCAACGCCGACCGCATGGCGGTGCAGTTTCCCGGGGCCATGTGCGCGGTGGGCGCCCTCAATGCTGGCCGGTTCGGCTTCGGGGCGCTGCTGGGGCAGGTTGCCCTGTTCTTCCTGGCCGGCATGTGGCTGACCCTGAACCATGTGGATTCCCTGGGCCGGGACTATCCGCTGGTGAGGATCAAGTACGCCCTGATGATCGGGCTGCTGCTCCCGGCGTCCGCGGTCCTGGCGCTGCAGTGGATCTACTTCTCCGGCCTGCGCGCCCAGACCCTCACCTCCTGCTGCGGCAGCCTCTTCGCCGAAGGGGCCGCAGGGCTCCCGGGGGACCTGGCCGCGCTCCCCCCGGGCCCGGCCATGGGGGCCTTCTTCGGAAGCCTGGCGCTCGCCGTGGCCGCGGCCTGGTTCCTGCGCCGCCGGGGCGGGTACCTGACGGGCCTGGCCAGCGCCGCGGCCTTCGCCGCCACCCTGGCCGGCATCACCTCCTTCCTGTCGCTCTACGTCTACGAGCATCCCCACCACCACTGCCCGTTCTGCATGCTCAAGGCTGAGTTCCACTTCGTCGGCTACGCCCTGTACGTGCCGCTGTTCCTGGCCACGGCCGCGGGCCTGGGCACCGCGGTCCTCCAGCCCTTCCGCGGGGTGCCGTCCCTGTCGGCCGTCGTGCCCGCGGTCTCGGCCCGGCTTGCCCGGGTGGCGGCCGCGGGGTTCGCCCTGGTTCTCCTGGTCGCCCTTGTCATCCTCGGGCGGTCCCATCTCATCCTTTTCTGAAGGAGGTGCCCCATGACGGCACGCGAGGTTCTCACGCGAAGTCTCTGCCTTACCCTTGGTCTGGCGCTGGGGGCGACCCCGCCGCCCGCCCAGGGCGTTGCCGCGCAGGCCGCCGTGGCGGTGCCGGCGAACGAACTGGTGAAGTGTCCCAAGTGCCCCTACTGCGGGATGGACCGCAAGCAGTTCCACAAGGCGCGGATGCTGGTGCAGTACAGCGACGGCCTGCTGGAAGGCACCTGCTCCCTGCACTGCGCGGCCATCGGTCTCTCCCTCCACGTGGACCGGGAGCCCGTTGGCATCTGGGTGGGGGACAACGGGGCCGCCGGCGAGGTCGTGCCCCTGGTGGAGGTGGACCGGGCCACCTTCCTGGTGGGCAGCAAGCTGCCCGGGGTCATGACCGTCACCAGCAAGGTGGCCTTCGGGACTTCGGCCGCCGCCAAGGCCGCCCAGGCCGCCCAGGGCGGCGAGCTCCTGAACTTCGACCAGGCCCTCATGGCCGCCTATGCCGACATGTCCAAGGACGTGGCCCGCATCCGCAAGATGCGAGCGGAGCGCCGCCGGCGGATGCAGGAAGCGGGCGCGCCCGGGGCCAGGCCCTGATGTGGAGGCCTGGATTCCTCCTGGTGGCGGGAATGGCCGTCCTCGCCCAGGCGCCCAAGGAGCCGCCCAGGCCTGGCCCGCGGGATCTCTGCCCGGTCTGCGGCATGAACGTGGCCAAGTACCCTGCCTGGCAGGCCGCGGTGGTCTGGAAGGACGGCGCCGTCCACCACTTCGACGGCGCCAAGGACCTGTTCAAGTTCCTCCAGGCCCCCGGGGCCTTCCTTCCCGGCCGCGAACGGAAGGCCATCGGCGGCCTGTTCGTCACTGAATTCTACGGCCTGAAGCGGATCCCGGCGGAAGCCGCCTGGTACGTGGTGGGGTCCGATGTTCTGGGACCCATGGGACACGAGCTGGTGCCCTTCGCGTCCGCGGAGGATGCGGCGGAATTCCTGAGGGACCACAAGGGCCGGCGCGTGCTCCGCTTCGGACAGGTGACGGGAGGTGTCACAAAGGGGCTGGACTCGGGGCAGTTCTAGCCTCCATGGCCACGATGAGGCCTTCCAGTGTGCTCTCGGTCGCGGTTACCTCGATGGCGAGGTCCCTGGCCCGGGCGGTCGCCGACGTGATGGGCCCGATGCTGGCGATCCTGACACCCTGGAGGAGCTGCGCCGCGCCAGGGTCCAGCAGATCCAGGAGGGCATCCACGCCGCTTGAGGAGGTGAGCATCACCCAGTCGAGGGTGCGGGCTTCCAGCCGGGCCAGAAGTTCGCCGCGCCGGTCCCGGGAAGCCGGACGGGTTTCGTAGACCGGGACGAGGTCGACGGCGCACCCCCCGCCGCGAAGCGTTTCGGGGAGGATGTCCCGGCCCTTCCAGGCGCGGAGCAGGAGCACCCTGGGCCGGGTGAGCGAATGGACCACCGGGTCCTCGAGGATGGCCCGGGCCAGGGCTTCCCCGAGGAATTCGGAAGGAACGATCTGTGCGTGGAGGCCCCTTTCCTGGAGGGCCTGCGCCGTGCCCCGTCCGATCGCGGCGATGCGGACGCCTGCGAACAGCTCGGGGCCCGATCCCCGGGCCGTGACCTCGGCCAGGAAGAACGCCACGGCGTTGGCGCTGGCGAAGACCACCACATCGAAGTCCGGGAGGTCGCGGACCGCCTCGGCCACCCGGCCGGGGTCCGGCGGGGGACCCAGGGCGATCAGGGGGAGTTCGACGGGTTCGGCGCCTCGCCCCCGCAGCAGGCCGGCGGCGAGGGCGGACCCTTCCTTCGGCCGGGTCACGAGGACGCGCTGGCCGGCCAGGGGGCTCCCGCTCCCCTCCGTGGACCCGTCAGTTGTAGGCGAGCTTGATCTCATCGGCTTCGGCCATGAGGGGCGCGGCCAGGCGGAAGGTGTCCTGCTCCTTCCAGAACGGCAGCCGCGCGTGGCGTTCCATGTATTTCTGGGGGATCGGGTGCGAGCCGATCTCCACCGGCAGGCCGTAGGCGGTCTCGATGAAGGCCTTGAAGCGGGCGGTGTCGGGGCAGGGGGGATAGCCCACCAGGAAACAGGTGGCCAGGTGGATGACCTCGGCGCCGTTCTTCTTCATCTCCTCGGGGACGTACTCGATGTTGCCGCCCGGGCATCCGCCGCAGGTGGAGTAGCCGACCACCTCGACCTGCTCGTCCGGGGCGTAGCGGGCGAAGGAGCCCCGGCGCTCCCGCAGGGCCCGGAAGCACTTGCCGCCTCCACAGGTCTGGTAGCGTCCGCAGATGATGATGCCGATCTTGGTCATGGCCGACCCTCCGGGTTGTGCAGGGAATGGGATGGGGATGGGTTCAGTCTAGCGGCTGGCACGGCAGACGGTCAGCGTGGATGTAGGTCCCTTCGGGAACCAGACAGGCTCCCTTCTGCCGGGTTCCTATCCTCCACGCCTCGTCCATGCCAATCTGGTCCGTCCAGCCCCCGCAGGCCGCGTCGGGGCAGTCCGCCTTGGGGAAGTAGGGCTTGATGTCCAGCAGGGGGGTGCCGTCCAGCATGTCGGCCCCCTCGAAGCGCACCCGGTCCCCCTCGACGGCGAGGATCTTCACGAGGCTCATGCCCAGGGCATTGGGACGGTGGGGGTAGCGGCAGGCGAAGACCCCCATGAACTCGTCCAGCATGAAGGGCTTCACGCGAAGGGGCCCGGGCGTGGCCCTGTGCAGGTGGTAGATCAGGAACGCGTGGCTGAAGCCCGCCAGCCCCTCCAGGCCTTCGGCGTAGCCCAGGTCCAGCTGGACCTCCCCCCGCGCGGCACCCGCGAAGCAGGGCTGGATGGGGGTCCGGTCCGGGTCCTGGTGGGGGGTCCGGATCAGGCCCAGGGGTTGTAGGATCACGGCCGCTCCGGTCATCGGACGGGGGCTCCGTCGCCCTGGAGGAGCGCCTGGAGAATTGGCCGGAAGGCCCGCGAGGCGCCTTCGCCGGCCCCGGTGTAGAGGCGGGGCTGGCCGGCTTCTCCGCCCGCGCCCACCTCGGGGTCCAGGGGCAGGGCGCCCAGGAAGGGCAGCCCCAGGTCCTCCGCCAGGCGCCGCCCGCCGCCCTTCTGGAAGATGGGGGTGCAGGTGCCGCAGGCGGGGCAGGCGAACCCGCTCATGTTCTCCAGGATCCCCAGCACCGGGATGCCCGCGGTGCGGCAGAAGGTGATGGCCTTGTGGGCGTCCAGGGTGGCCACCTCCTGGGGCGTGGTGACGATGACCGCGCCTTCCATGGCGCCCAGGGCCTGGTGGACGGAGAGGTGCTCGTCTCCGGTGCCCGGGGGGCAGTCCACCACCAGGATGTCCAGGGGCCCCCACTGAACCTGGTTGACGAACTGGTCCACGACGCCGGCCTTCATCGGTCCCCTCCAGATGGCCGCCTGGCCCGGCTCCAGGGCGAAGCCCATGGACATCACCTTCAGGGAGCCGAGTTCCACGGGCAGGAGGGCTCCCCCTTCCATGTGCAGGGTCTCATGGTCAAGGCCGAGCAGCTTGGGGACGCTGGGGCCGTGCAGGTCGACGTCCAGGAGGCCGACGGACAGGCCCTCCGCGGCGAAGCCCATGGCGAGGTTCACGGCCACGGTGCTCTTGCCGACGCCGCCCTTGCCCGACATCACGAGGAGGCGGCGGCGCACCTGGCCCACGCCCGCATCCAGCGAGGGCCGGGGGGCAGAACACGCGGCGTCCTGGGCGCAGCCCTCGCAGGACGGTTCCGCGCAGGTCTCTCCGCAGCCGCCGGCGCGGGGCTCTTCCTTGGCTTTCAGGTTCCTCTCATAGAAGCCCAGGGCCTTGTCCAAGGTTCGCAGGGCCAGGTCCGCGCAGTGGTGGGCTTCTTCGTTCTCGCCCTGGCCGATCAGGTCCAGGACGTCGATGGGGCGGATCTTCCGGATCTCGCCCAGGCTCCTGCCCTGGCTCAGGTGGGCCGCGGCGCTGCCGCAGGCCACTGAGGTCTCGCAGCCGTCGGTGGTGAAGGTGGCCTTGAGGACCGTGACGTCCTCCAGGCGCAGCCAGAATTCCATGGTGTCCCCGCAGGACCCCTCGATGCGGGCATGGGTGGAACTCGCGCGCATGGGGCCGAAATTGGCGGGGTGGATGCGGGCACCGATGGGTTCGAGCCAGGTCATGGCGACTCCTAGGGAAAGGGAAAAGCTTCAGTGGACGCGGGCCAGGGCCTGCTCCAGGTCATGGATGATGTCCTCCAGGTCCTCGATGCCCACCGACAGGCGGACCAGGCCGTCCGTGATGCCCGCCTCGAGGCGGTCCTCCCGGGCCATGCCGGCATGGGTCATGGAGGCGGGGTGGCTGATGAGGGTCTCCACGCCGCCCAGGGAGACCGCGAGGCCCGCCAGGTGGACGTTGTCCATGAGGATGCGGCCGGCCTCGGTGCCGCCCTTGAGCTCGAAGGCGATCATGGAGCCGGGGCCCGACATCTGGCGCTTGGCCAGTTCGAACTGGGGGTGGGAGGGCAGGCCCACGTAGCGAACCCACGCGACGGCGGGGTGCCTGGCCAGCCAGCCCGCCACCACCTGGGCGTTCTCCTGGGCGCGCTCCACCCGCAGGGCCAGGGTCTTGAGCCCGCGGCTGACCATGTAGGCCTGGTGCGGATCCATGTTCGCGCCCAGGTTCACGAGCATGGCCCGGAGCTGCTTGTGCAGGGCCTCGGTCTTCGCCACGACGATGCCGCCGACGATGTCGGCGTGGCCGTTGATGAACTTGGTCACGGAGTGCAGCACCACGTCCGCACCCAGGTCCAGGGGCTTCTGCAGGTGGGGGCTGGCGAAGGTGTTGTCCACCACCAGCAGGGCCCCGCCGGCGTGGGCGATCTCCGCGGCGGCGCGGATGTCCGTTACGGACATGGCGGGATTGCTGGGGGTCTCCACGTACACGAGCTTCGTGGTGGGCCGCATGGCCCGGCGGAGGTTCTCCAGGTCGGAGGTGTCCACGTAGGAAGATTCGACGTTGAACCGGCTCATGTGCTTTTCCATGAGACCGCGGCTGGGGCCGTACACGGAGTCCGTGCTGACCACGTGGTCCCCCGCGTTCAGAAGGGCGAGGTACACGGTGCTCACCGCGCCCATGCCGCTGGCCATGGCCGTGGCCCCGAAGCCGTTCTCCAGCTGGGCGACGTTCTCCTCCAGTGCGGCGGTGGTGGGATTGCCGATGCGGGTGTAGATGTAGCCGTCCTCCCTGCCCGCGAAGCGGTCCGCGCCCTGCTGGGCGTTCCGGAAGGCGAAGGTGGAGGTCTGGTAGATGGGCGTCACGACGCTGCCGTGGGCATCCTCGCGGATGCCAGCGTGGACGAGCTTGGTGTTGAAACCTTTGGTTCGGGTGTCCATGGTTGCTCCTGGGTTCAGACGAGACGTTTCCGGGCCTGGCTCAGCAGATGCCGCATGCCGCCGCCCTTGGGCAGGGGCGCCGCATCGGCGTCCAGGCTGCCCTGATAGAATTTGGCCCGCGCCGTTGCCCGGACCTTCCCTTCCTGTTCAAGCGTTGCGGTGAGCAGGTGGAGGGGACCCTCCCCCCGGACCCAATCACCCTTCAGGACCGCCGGGCGCCCCGTGCGCACCGGGCCGCGGAAGCGCACCCGCAGTTCGGCCGTGTAGGCCTCCAGCCCCATGGCGAGCATGCAGCTGGCCATGGCCCCGTCCAGGAGGCTGGAGATCACGCCGCCGTGGACGAGGCCCTCATAGCCTTCATAGGATTTGCCGCAGCCGAAGGTTCCCTCCACCCGGTGGACGCCGGTGACCCGGTAGTCCACCTGCAGGCCGAAGGGATGGCGGTCCCAGCACACCACGCAGTGCGGGTGGTGCCGGAAGCGCCCTGCGTCCAGGTGTGCCTGGGCCTCCTCCACGGCGGGATCCAGCCCGCCGATGGCCCGCAATTTCGCCAGGAGTGGATCCACGTCCGCCGCCGCAGGCTTGGCCGGCAGAGCCGAGAGGATGCCCAGGCCCTCGCCGGCCTCGTGGAAGGCCTCCGCGGACAGGTCCGTGAGGACGGCGGTGTTCAGGCTGGCGTTGATTTCCAGCAGGCGTTCCAGGATCCCGTGGAAGGGCGTGTACAGGCCGTCCACGATCACCAGGTCCCAGGTGCGGCTGCGGGCCGTCTGCAGGAAGTCGAAGTCGTCCCGGTAGCACTCGATCCGGGCGTTGCGTCCCTCAAGGCCGGCCCGGAAGGCGGACAGGCCTTCCTCCCGCGGAGTGATCAAGGCGATTCTCATGGCTAGTTGTGCCCCTGGCCGCCGCCGCAAGTGAATTCGCGGGTGAAGCGTTCGAGGTCGCCCTTGATCATGGCTTTCACCGCGTCCTCCACGCTGGGGGAGGCGGTGCCGCGGTAGACCTCGATGCCCGCCTGGTTGAAGCCCATGAGGGGGCGCAGGCCCAGGCCGCCGGCGATGAGCACGGTGGCGCCGGCCTGGGCCAGGTGGTTCACGGCCGCCAGGCACCCGCCCTGCTCGTGGGGCACGGGGGGCAGGAGGTCCACCTGGGTGATGAGGCCGTCCTCCACGTCGATCATCGTGTAGACGTCGCAGTGGCCGAAGTGGGCCCCCACCTGGGCCTGGAGGCCGCCGGGGAGGGAGGAGGGGATGGCGATGCGGGACTTGGTCATGGATGGATCTCCGTGGAGGGGGCTTCGAGGAGGGGTTGGAGGGTCGACCAGATCCGGCGGACCTGGGCCCCGAACGGCGTGCCTGGGCCCTCGGTCACAGCCTGGGCCCGGACCATGGCCCCGGGCACGGCCAGGTCGAAGGGCAGATGGCCGGCCACGGGGATCGCCCGGGCCCGGCAGAAGGCTTCGATGGCCTCCCGGTAGTCTGGGCCCAGGTCGGCCTTGTTGATGACGACCGTGGTGCGGATGCGGAAATGGCGGCAGAGTTCGGCCACCCGTTCCAGGTCGTGGAGGCCCGAGGGGGTGGGTTCGGTGACCAGGAGGGCGAGGGTGGCCTGGGAGAGGGAACTGATGACTGGACAGCCGATACCGGGCGCTCCGTCGCTCAGGACCAGGTCGATCCCCAGTTCGACGGCGCGGTCCCGGGCCTTGGTCTTGAGAAGGGCCACCAGCTTGCCGGAGTTCTCCTGCCCGGGGTCGAGCTGGGCGTGGACCATGGGCCCGAACCGCGTGAGGCTCTCGAACCAGGTGCCGCACAGGCGCTCGGGAAACGCGATGGCCTTTTCCGGGCAGAACGGCACGCAGGCCCTGCAGCCCTCGCAATGGGCGGTGTCGACGATCCGGCGGCCGCCTTCCGCGCGGATCGCGCCGAATGCGCAGACGTCCGCGCAGGTGCCGCAGTCCGTGCACCGGCCGGGATCGATCTCCGCCACGTGGCCGGCCAGGAAGGGGCCGCGGCGCACCACGGCTGGAGCCGTGACCAGATGCAGGTCGGGGGCGTCCACATCCAGGTCGCACAGGATCCGGGCGTGGGCCAGGTGGGCGAAGGCCGCCGTGAGGGAGGTCTTCCCGGTTCCGCCCTTGCCGCTGAGGACCACCAGTTCACGCATGGGCCATTCCTTCCAGGCGCGTGGCCAGGTCCCTGAAAAGGTCGCCCAGCCCGGCATCCAACTGGGCGATGATCTGGCCCTGCGCATAGGCCAGGGCGATGTCCCGGCGGAAGGGAAGCTCGGCCAGGACCGGCAGGCCCGCCTCCCGGCAGTATTCGTGGACGCGGTCATCCCCGAGCCCGGCGCGGTTGATGACCACCCCCATGGGTTTGCCCAGGGCCAGGAAGGCCTGCCGGGCCAGCCGCAGGTCATAGAGGCCGAACGGGGTGGGTTCGGTGACCAGGAGGACAACGTCCGCGTCCTGGGCGGCCGTCATGGCCGGGCAACTCACGCCCGGGGGGCCGTCGATGATGACGTCCAGGGCCCCGGCCCGGGCGGCCTCGCGCATGCGGCGGCGGACCTGGTTCAGGAGGGGGACGCCCTGCGCTTCGCCGACCCGCAGCCGGCCGGTCAGGACGGGGATACCGCCGCGGGTCTGTCCTTCCTCCACCGCGCCCAGCAGCCGCTGCCCCCTTCCCAGGGCCCCCTGGGGGCAGATGCGGATGCACCCGCCGCACCCGTGGCAGAGGTCCGGGAAGAGCAGCAGGGACGTCCCCATCATGCTGATCCCCTTGAACTGGCAGAGCTCCGCGCAGGCGCCGCAACGGGTGCACAGGTCCGCGTCCAGGACGGGAACGTCGAGGTGGACCGCTTCGGAGCGGAACCCGGCCGGTTCCAGGAAGAGGTGCAGGTTGGGTTCCTCCACGTCCAGGTCCACGGCCAGCACCGGGCGCTGCCACACCGAGGCCAGGGACGCCGAGACCAGGGTCTTGCCCGTCCCCCCCTTGCCGCTGGCCACCGTGACGATCATGGCCGTCCCCTATTCGCCAGGGGCGTCGTGAAAGGCGAGCCGCCCGGTTTTGAACGGCTCGACGGCCTCGCCCGCCTTTCCGAACCGGGGATCCACGGGATCCGACACGGCCGGTCCCTCACGGGTGATCGCGATTCGGGTGGGGGTGGCGGGCATGGAGAACCTCTGAATTAATAGTGAGCATATGCTCTTTAATGGGCAATGGATCTTGGTCACACTTCGGCCGGATGGGCCCGGACGGATCACCCGTGGCCAGGGAGCAGGAAGATCAAGCCCGCTCCAGCCAGGACCATGCCCGCCTGCCACAAGGCCTCGGTTCGCGAAGTCGAACGGCGGTGTCTGGGCACCAGGTCGGCAAGGGCAAGGTAGAGGAAGAAGGCCGCGCCCGCCGCCAGGGCGTAGGCGGCCAGCGGCTTGACGAAGGCGAGGCCGAGGGAGGCCAGGAGAGCGCCCACGACCGTGAACACGCTCGGAACGAAGTTCCACATGAAGGCGGCTCCAGGCTCCCGGCCCCTCTTGAGCAGCACCAGGCTCACCAGGGCCTTGGGAACCTCATGCCCCATCAGGGCCAGGGCGAAGATCCACCCCGAGGCGTTGCCCACCTGGAAGGCCAGGGCCAGCGCGAGGCCGTCCACCAGGGCGTGCGAGGCGTTCCCCAGGCCGATGCGGATGGGCATCTCCGCGTGTTCCTGGCAATGGAACTCGTGGCAGTGGCGGAGGATATGAAACCGCTCCAGAAGGAAAAGGAACAGGATCGCTCCCAGCACGATGCGCAGGATGGGCAGGGGCGCGTGGTGTTCGAGGGCGTGGGGCAGCATGCGAAGCAGGGCCATGCCCAGGAGGGCGCCCACCGCAAAGCTGAGAACCCGTGGCGTCATCTGTTTCAGCGCATCCTCCGGCAGTCGGAAGACGAGGCTGGCCAGGATCACGCTGCCCGGGCCAACGAGGAAGGCGGCGAAAAGGATCATGGCGATCATGGCCGGCCCCTACTCGCCGGGGGCGTCGGAAAAGGCGAGACGCCCTGCTCTGAACTGCTCCACGGCCTCGCCCGCCGTGAGGGTCCCGAGGCCCTGGACGACCCGGATGCCGGCGGCCTTGAGCGCCGTGAAGGCCTTGGGGCCCACGTGGCCGGTGAGCAGTACCTGGGCGCCGGCCGCGGCCAGATTCTCCGCCGCCCGAATGCCGGCGCCCTGGGCGAGGACCTGGGCTGACCCATTGTCCACGTAGGTCGTGGCCAGGGTCTCCAGATTCACGACGACGAAGCCGCCCGCCCTTCCGAACCGGGGATCCACGGGATCCGACAAGGCCGGTCCCTCACAGGTGATTGCGATCCGGGTGGGGGTGGCGGGCATGGGGAACCTCTGGATCAAATATGAGCATATGCTCTTAACCTGTCAACGGACCTCGGTCACACTTCGGGTCCGTCCGTGAGCCAGGCGAGGGCTTGCGCATCCCTGGGGCCCTGGCCCATGACGTTCAGGGACCGCTGCTTATCAAAAACGGAACGTCCCAGTGGAACTAGCGCGCCTTCGCCAGGAGGAGAACCAGCCCCACCGGCATCAGCAGCAGGACGAGGACCGCCCAGGACGCCGGCTTGGCGAAGTTGAGGGTCCACCCCACGCCGATGACCTTGGGCACCCAGATGCGGTCGTCGTCCGGATTCACGTAGAAGAGCCCCCATTTGTAGAGGGCCCGGTTCGCCTCCGCGGGCTTGAGCCGGGCGAAATCCCGGACCATGAAGGCGATCCCCGCCCCCAGGAGGGCCACGAAGGCCAGGGTGCCCGCGAGGATGATGCCCGGGCCGTGGGCGGGCGCCAGGAGGACGAAGCCCATCAGCACCGCCAGGCCCAGGCCCAGCAGGCCCCGCATGGGCGCCATGGCCAGGGCCCGGGCCTTGGCCGGATCCTTCTGCGCGAGGGCCAGCACGATGCCCAGGGCCGTGGTGAAGACCCACACGAGGACGGGGATCCCGAAGACCACCCAGGGCAGGGCGGCCTTGGGAGTCCAGCCGTCGACGATCCCCCGGGCGTTGAAATGCGTGGGCACGGGGTCGGGCAGGGTGGGGAGGATCCATGCGTAGAAGAGAGCCAGGCCCGCGAATGCGGCCACGGCCAGGAGGTCCCAGGGGGACAGGAGCGAGGGGCGCTTCGTGGGGGGCATGCTGGAAGTATGCGCCGGGCCGGCGAAGGGTGGCCATGCCCCTTTCGCACGCTGGAAATAGGCTTATATTGCCAGAAACGTTCTTGTATAAAAGAACACAGGAAGGAGGGATCCATGGGCAAGCATCAGGTGCGGATCGCCTGGACCCGCGGCGAGGCCGCCTTCGTGGACGCGCGGTACAGCCGCGCCCACGAGTGGGTCTTCGACGGTGGAGCCCGGGTGCCGGCTTCCTCCTCGCCCTTCGTGGTGCCGCCGCCCCTGTCGGACCCCGCCCGGGTCGACCCGGAAGAGGCCCTGGTGGCGGCCGCGAGCAGCTGCCACATGCTCTGGTTCCTCTCCATCGCCGCCGGCAAGGGCTTCGTGGTGGACGCCTACGTGGACGACGCGGTGGGGATCATGGGGCGGAACCCCCTGGGGAAGGTGGCCATGACCCGCATCGTCCTGCGCCCCGAGATCACGTTCCAGGGCCAGGCCCCCACCGCCCGGCAACTGGGGGAGCTCCACGAGGCCTCCCACGACTGCTGCATGATCGCCAATTCCCTCACCACCGAGATCGTGGTGGAGGAGCCCGTCAGGCAACCTTGAACTTCCGTCCGATCCAGGTGCGGGCCAGGGGCGTTTCCAGCCGCCCCGTGCGCAGGTCGCCCAGGCTGTAGAGGGAGAGGTCCACCACGGGGGTGTCCGGGCCCAGGGTGCCGTCCTGGAGGCGGGCCTCCAGGTCCCCCTTGGGAACGGCCCGCAGGCCGCCGGCGTCCACCAGCACGGAAGCGGCGGGATCCACCTCCGCCAGGCCCAGGTCGCCCACCAGCCGGCGCACCTTGCGCAGCATGGCGTCGATGGCGCAACCCGAGGGCGCGGAGGCCAGTTCGGGTTCGGCCACGGCCAGGATGCGGTCCTTCACCAGCGCGAAGGCGCCCTGGTAGGCGTGGCCCTTGTGCCGCCACTGGGCCAGGATGGCTTCCATGCCCTCCTCCAGGCGGGCCCGCGTATCGGCGGAGGGCGCGGCGTCCAGGGCCACCAGCCAGAGGCGGGCGGAATCGGGAAGGGGCTGGAAGGGTCCGGGCAGGTGGGACATGGGTGGGCCTCGGCGCCCATTCTACATGAGAATGAGACTCCACGGCACGACAAAAATCCGCCCCCCGCCGCGCCGGCGGCCGGAAATCGCCGGGCCCAGGGTGGCGCATCCGGCGTACCATAAGGCATTCCACCGTCCGGAGGTCGAGATGACCGCTCGCGTCAAAGAAATCCTTTCGTGGTACGGCTCGGAGAATCCGGGCGTGAAGGCCAACCTGGCCCGGCTCATGAACACCGGGAAGCTGGCCGGCACCGGCAAGTTCGTGATCCTGCCCGTGGACCAGGGCTTCGAGCACGGACCCGCCCGCAGTTTCGCCCCCAACCCCGCGGGCTACGATCCCAGCTACCACGTGGAACTGGCCATCGAGGCCGGCTGCAACGCCTACGCGGCGCCCCTGGGGTTCCTGGAGGCGGTCGCGGGCGACTACGCCGGTGATGTCCCCCTGATCCTCAAGCTCAACAACAGCGACAGCCTGGCCAAGGTGGGCGAACCCTGTCCGGCGGTGACCGGATCCGTGGAGGACGCGCTGCGCCTGGGCTGCGCCGCCATCGGCTACACCATCTACCCCGGCAGCGGGGAGCGCAACGCCCAGTACGAGGCCTTGCGCGACCTGATCCTGGAGGCCAAGGCCGTGGGCCTGCCCACCGTCGTGTGGGCCTACCCCCGGGGCGCCGGCGTCTCCAAGGAGGGCGAGACGGCCCTGGACGTGGTGGCCTACGCCGCGCAGATGGCGGCGCAGATGGGCGCGCACATCATCAAGGTGAAGCCGCCGAAGGATTTCCTGGAACAGGCCGAGGCCAAGAAGGTCTACGAGAAGTACGGCATCCCCACCGCCACCCTGCGGGACCGCATCCGCCACGTGGTGCAGTCCGCCTTCAACGGCCGGCGCATCGTGATCTTCTCCGGGGGCGAGGCCAAGGGCACCCCGGAGGTGCTGGCCGAGGTGCGGGAGATCGCCGCCGGCGGCGCCTTCGGCAGCATCATGGGACGCAACGCCTTCCAGCGCCCCAAGGCGGAGGCCCTGGAACTGCTGGCCGCCGTCATGGCCATCCACGCCGGCGCCTAGCCTCCACAAAAACCCCAAAAGAGTTCACATTCCGATTTCGAGTGGACCTAGGCTAGGTCCAGCCCGACTCCGCACCGCGTTCCCGGCACCTGGGCCCCGCCGCGCCTCCCCCGTTCCGGGGCGGCGAGCCGTGGTGCGCCGTCAATCGTGAAAAATTTCTCAATTAGCCCGGAACCTTGACTCCCGTCAAGGCGCCCGGCCCATCCGCCTGGGACGCTGGCCCCAGGGACCCGTGAAGGAGCACCATGTTCTGCAACCAATGTGAGCAGGCCGCCCAAGGCACCGGCTGCGCCGAATTCGGCATCTGCGGCAAGGACGAGGACGTCCAGTCGCTGCAGGAGACGCTCCTCTACGGCCTCAAGGGCATGGCCGCCTACGCCCACCACGCCCGGCGCCTGGGCAGGACCGACGAGGCCGTCTCCGCCTTCATGGAGGAGGCCCTTTTCGCCACCATGACCAACGTCAACTTCGACGTGCCCAGCCTGCTGGAGATGGTCCTTGAATGCGGCAAGCACAACCTTCGCGTGATGCAGATGCTGGACGAGGCCCATGTGGAGCGCTACGGCCAGCCCGCCGTGGGCCAGGTGGCGGCCGGCACCCGCGCGCAGCCCGGCATCCTCGTCACCGGCCACGACCTGCTGGACCTGGAGAACCTCCTGGAGCAGGTGCGGGGCACGGACGTGCTGGTCTACACCCACGGCGAGATGCTCCCGGCCCACATGTATCCCGTCCTCAAGGGCCATCCCAACCTCGCCGGCCACTTCGGCGGGGCCTGGCAGCTGCAGAAGACCGAGTTCGAGGCCTTCGGCGGCGCCATCCTCGCCACCACCAACTGCATCCTGGAGCCCCGGGAATCATACCGGGACCGCGTCTTCACCACCCGCATCACGGCCGTCCCCGGCGCCACGCGGCTGCGGGGCGACGACTTCTCCGCCGTCATCGCCCGGGCCAAGGCCCTGGGCCCGCTCCCGGAGCGCACCGGACCTTCGCACACCGTGGGCTTCCACCAGAGCGTGATCCTGGGCGCGGCGCCCGCCATCCTCGAGGCCGTGGCCAAGGGCGAGGTGACGCGCTTCTTCGTCATCGGCGGCTGCGACGGCGCCGAACCGGGCCGCAACTACTTCAGTGACTACGCGAAGAACGCACCGGCCAGCTCGTTCATCCTGACCCTGGGCTGCGGCAAGTTCCGCATCCTCGACCACGACTACGGCACGCTCCTGGGCCTGCCCCGGCTGCTGGACATGGGGCAGTGCAACAACGCCTACGGCGCCATCCAGGTGGCAGTGGGGCTGGCCGGGGCGCTCAACTGCGGCGTCAACGACCTGCCGCTCACGATTGTCCTTTCATGGTTCGAGCAGAAGGCCGTGGCCGTGCTCCTCACCCTGCTCCACCTGGGCGTGAAGAACATTGCCGTCGGGCCGGCCGCGCCGGCCTTCCTCAGCCCGAACGTCTTCAAGGTGCTCCAGGGCGCCTATGGCCTTAAACTCACCGGAACCGACGCCAGGGCCGACCTCGCCCTGGTATGATGGCCCCGCGACCCCCCAAACCAAGGATTTCCCCGTGAAAGCCAAGAGTTCCGTCATCGTTCTGGGCCTGGCCATCCCGATCCTGCTCGGGGTGTTCTTCGGATCCGGCGTCTACACCTTCGTCTCCGCCAACGGGACGTCGTACCTCTCCGACAATCCGGCGGTGTGCATCAACTGCCACGTCATGCAGGAGAACTACGACGGGTGGCTGCACGGGTCCCACCACGCGGTGGCCACGTGCAACGACTGCCACCTGCCCCACAACAACGTCGTCAACAAGCTCTACGTGAAGGCCTCCAACGGCTGGCACCACTCCCAGGCCTTCACCATGGGCGGGTACCACGACCCCATCCAGATCAAGCCCGGCAACGCCAAGGTGCTGGAAGCCAACTGCGTGCGGTGCCACGAGGGCCTCACGGGCGAGATCACCGCCCACGGGACCCTGGGCGTGCCCACGGACCCCGCGCGCAGGGCCGACCTCTTCGGCTGCGTCCGCTGCCATCCCGGAGTCGGCCATGGCCGCTGATTCCCGAACCCTCCCCCCTTCTCACCTGAACCCGCGAGGCTGACCATGACCGAGACCAAGCCGCCCCTGTTCAATCGCCCCGCCCTCAGGCTGGGCCTCATCGCCGCCGCGGCCGCGACGGGCACCATCCTGGTGCTCCTGCTCAACGCCAGCATCTCCAAGCACAAGGCCGAGGCCTCCAAGACCTCCGTGCGCGTGGTGGAGACCGACGAGACGTCGGTGGACCCGGCGATCTGGGGCAAGAACTTCCCCCGGCAGTACGACGGCTACCTGCGCACCATCGAGCGCTCCGGCACCAAGTACGGCGGCGGCGGAAGCGAGACCCTGGCCATCAGCAAGCTCACGGAGGACCCGCGCCTGCCGATCATCTTCGACGGCTACGCCTTCGCCCTGGACTACCGCCAGCGCCGGGGCCACGCCTTCATGCTGGACGACCAGCGCGCCACCAAGCGCGTCACGGAACGCCCGCAGCCCGGCGCCTGCCTCCACTGCCACGCGTCCACCACCGTGGCCTACCGTGAGGCGGGCCTCAAGGCGGGGGCCCCCGGGACCCTCCAGGAGACCTTCGATTCCCCCAACGCCCAGGCCCAGCTGCAGGCCGGTTTCCAGGCCATCGGCAAGCTGCCCTACTCCGAGGCCACCAAGCTCGTGAAGCACCCCGTGGCCTGCATCGACTGCCACGACCCCAAGACCATGGCCCTGCGCGTGACCAAGCCGGGCTTCATCAACGGCATCGACGCCCTGGCCCGCAGCGGCGAACCGGTGCCCCACCTGCCGTCCATCGAGACCTGGCGCAAGGGGGACCGCTCCCGCAACTACGACCCCAACAAGGAGGCCTCCCGCCAGGAGATGCGCTCCCTGGTCTGCGGCCAGTGCCACGTGGAGTACTACTGCGGCCCCAAGACCACGCTCTTCTTCCCCTGGAACAAGGGCCTGAAGGTCGAGCAGATCGAAGCCACCTACTCGGACTACAAGTTCCCCGACGGGCACCGGTTCTTCGACTGGAAGCACAAGCGCACCGGCGCCGAGGTCCTCAAGGCCCAGCACCCCGAGTTCGAGATGTGGAGCCAGGGCGTCCACGCCCGCTCCGGCGTGAGCTGCGCGGACTGCCACATGCCCTACGTGCGTGAAGGCGCCCTGAAGATCAGCGACCACCAGGTGCGCAGCCCCCTGCTCAACATCTCCCGCGCCTGCCAGACCTGCCACCGGTTCCCCGAGGGCGAGCTCAAGGCCCGGGTGGAGGCCATCCAGGAGAAGACCCACACCCTCATGCTCCGCGCCGAGGACGCCGTGGTGGCCCTCATCAACGACCTGGAGAAGGCCAAGAACGACGGCATCCCCGAAACCGCCCTGGGCGACATCTTCGAGCTGCAGCGCAAGGCCCAGTGGCGCACGGACTTCATCAACGCCGAGAACTCCATGGGCTTCCATGCTCCCCAGGAGGTGGCCCGCATCCTCGGCGAAGCCATCGATTTCGCCCGCCAGGGCCAGCTGGCCCTGCGGGACCTGCGCGAAAAAACGAAGATCGCCAAGAAGTAAGGCTCCGGGAGACCCCATGTCACAGCCCCTGACCCGCCGCGATTTCCTTCGCGAGGGTGGCCTCTGCGCCACCGCCGCCACCCTGGCTTCCTCTCCCCTGGCCGCCGCCGCGGTGGCCAAGGGGGCCCCCAAGGGCCCCGGCATCGCCTGGGCCAAGGCCCCATGCCGCTTCTGCGGCGTGGGTTGCGGGGTGATGGTGGGCACGCGGCAGGGCAGGGTGGTCGCCGTCAAGGGCGACGACCAGCACCCCGCGACCCGGGGCATGCTGTGCGCCAAGGGCTACAGCCTCCCCGGCATCCTCACCGGCGGCGACCGCCTCACCTCGCCCCTGATCCGCAAGGGCGGCAGGCTCGTGAAGGCCACCTGGGACGAGGCCCTGGACCTGGTGGCCCGGCGGTTCAAGGAGACCCTGGCCGCCAAGGGCCCCGAGGCCGTGGCCATCTACGGCAGCGGGCAGTGGATGATCACCGACGGCTACGCGGCCTCCAAGTGGTTCCGGGCCGGCATGGGCAGCAACAACGTGGAGGCCAACGCCCGGCTCTGCATGGCCAGCGCCGTGACCGGCTTCATGAGCACCTTCGGCAGCGACGAGCCCATGGGCTGCTTCGAGGACCTGGCGCTCTGCGACGTGCTGATCATGTGGGGCAACAACATGGCCGAAGCCCATCCGGTGCTCTTCGGCCAGGTGCTCGAGAGCAAGGGCGCCAACCCCGCCAAGCGCATCGTCGACCTGGCCACGCGGCGCACCCCCACCTCCGACTTCGCGGACCTGCACCTGCTCATGGCGCCCCAGAGCGACCTGGCCATCGCCAACGGCATCGCGCACCTGCTCCTGAAGAAGGGCGCGGTGGACAAGGCCTTCGTGGAAAAGCACGTGGTGTTCAAGCGGGGCAAGGAGCAGATCGGCTACGGCCTGGCCGACAAGTCCCGGTTCGCCGACGAGCCGAAGAAGGCTACCTTCGAGGAGTACGCGGCCTTCCTGGAGACCTATACGCCCGAATACGTGGCGAAGGCCAGCGGGCTCTCCGTGGCGGCCCTGGAGCAGCTGGCCGGGTACTTCGCCGACCCCAAGCTCAAGGTGATGTCGGTGTGGTGCATGGGCGTCAACCAGCACAGCCGCGGCACCTGGATGAACAACCTCATCTACAACCTCCACCTCCTCACCGGCAAGATCTGCAAGCCCGGCTCCACGGCCTACTCCGTCACGGGCCAGCCCAGCGCCTGCGGCACCGTGCGGGAAGTGGGCGACCTCGCCCACCGCCTTCCCGCGGACATGGTGGTCACGAACCCCGACCACCGCGCCATCGCCGCCAGGATCTGGAAGGTGCCCGTGGACCGCATCAACCCCAAGCCCGGCCACCACACGGTGGAGATGTTCCGGGCCCTGGACCGGGGCGACATCTCCTGCATGTGGATCCAGGTCACCAACCCCTTCGTGAGCCTTCCCAACGTGGACCGCTACCGCAAGGGGGCCCGCAAGGAGGGGCGCTTCATCGTGGTGTCGGACGTGTATCCCACCGAGACCACGGCCCTGGCAGACGTGGTGCTGCCCAGCGCCATGTGGGTGGAGCGGGAGGGCTTTTTCGGCAACAGCGACCGCCGCACCCAGCACTGGGACCAGCTGGCCGAGCCCCCCAAGGGCTGCCTTCCGGACGACTGGCAGATCATCGAGGTGGCCCGGCGCATGGGCATGGGCGACCTCTTCCCCCGGGACCGCGCCACCTACGTGAAGGAGCTCTTCGAGGAGTACCGCCAGTTCACGGTGGGCACCGGCAAGGACCTGGCCACCTACGCGGAGCTCAAGGCCGCCCGCGGCATGCGCTGGCCCGTGGTCAAGGGGCGGGAGACCGCCCGGCGCTACGTGGAGGGCGAGGACCCCTTCGTCAAGCCCGGCGAGGGCGTGTCCTTCTACAAGAACAAGGCCGACGGGGGCCGCGCCGTGGTGTGGCTGCGGCCCTGGGAAGGCCCGGCGGAAGTGCCGGACGCCGAGTACCCCCTGTGGTTCACCACGGGCCGCATGCTGGAGCACTGGCACACCGGCACCATGACGCGGCGCGTGCCCCAGCTGAACCGCGCCCAGCCCAAGGGCTTCCTGGAAATCCATCCCGAGGACGCCAAGGCCGCCGGCATCTCCGACGGCGGGCTCGTGAAGGTCACTTCCCGCCGCGGCAGCGTCACCCTGCCGTGCCGGTTCGAGGCCCGGGGCCGCGTGCCCAGGGGCACCGTCTACACCTCGTTCTTCGACGAGTCCCAGCTCATCAACGCCGTGACCCAGGACAGCATCTGCCCCATCAGCGCCGAGCCCGACTACAAGAAGTGCGCCTGCAGGGTGGAGAAGGCATGAGAGCCCCGGTCCTGTCCCTGCTGCTCCTGGCCGGGCTGGCGCCGGCCCTTGTGGCCAAGCCCACGGAGCGCCTCCACGCCTACGCCCCGCCGGTCATCCCCCACGCCATCGACAAGGACGCGGCCTGCACCGACTGCCACGGCCGGGAGCGGGCCGGGGGCGTTCCGGCCGTGCCCCACCGGGTCGGCGGCTGGTGCCAGTCCTGCCACGTGCCTTCGGGCGGCGCAGCGCCCTTCCGGGCCAATCCCTTCAAGGGCGAACCGGTCTCCCACGCCCGGGGCGCCCGGGCCTACCCCGGAGCCCCGCCCGCGCTTCCCCACCCGGTGGCCATGCGGGAGAACTGCGCGGCCTGCCACGGACGGGAGACCCACCCGGGCATGCGGCGCAATCCCCATCCGGGGCGCCCCAATTGCCTCTCGTGCCATCTGGAAGTCCGGTAATCTTAAGCATGCTCTACTCAATGGCGACCGGATATGCCCTTCGCGCGCTGTCGGCGCTGCCCGAGGACGGGTCCTATCTCCTGGCCAAGGAGCTCGCGGGGCGGGTGGAGCTGCCCGGGCCCTACCTGGCCAAGGTCCTCCAGACCCTGGCCCACGGCGGCATCCTCGAATCCATGCGGGGCCCCCACGGCGGCTTCCGGCTGGCGCGGCCCGCGGACGCGATCACGGTGGGCGAGGTGGTGGCCATCCTGAACGCCATGGACACCACCACGGTGTGCGTCATGGGCTTCACGGACTGCCTGAGCAAGGGCCGGCCCTGTCCCCTCCACGCGGCGTGGTGCGACGCCAAGGCCACCCTGGACCACACCATGGCGGAGGTGACCATCCGCGATCTCTGCCGGCTGGACCTGTCGACGCTCAAGGTCGTGCCCCGGGTGAAGTGCCACGGTGAATCCGCCTTTTCCGGTGCCTGACGGGCGCATTGCTCGTAGAATTCCGACATCTGATCATCCACAGGTCCCGGACGCACCGGACCCTTCCCTGAAGGAGCCTTGCATGCCACTGACCCATCGTTTTTCGGCTGAAGTCTTCGGAACGTTCTGGCTGGTGCTGGGAGGCTGCGGCAGCGCGGTGCTCGCCGCGGCCTTCCCCGCCGTGGGCATCGGCCTTCACGGCGTGAGCCTGGCCTTCGGCCTCACCGTCCTTACCATGGCCTACGCGGTGGGCCCCATCTCCGGATGCCACCTGAACCCGGCCGTGACCCTGGGCCTGGCCGTGGGCGGGCGCTTCGCCTGGAAGGACGTCCTGCCCTACTGGGCCGCCCAGGTGGCGGGCGCGATCCTCGCGGGGTGCGTGCTCTACCTCATCGCCTCCGGCAAGCCGTTCTTCCAGCCCGGCGGGTTCGCCAGCAACGGGTACGGGCCCCACAGCCCCGGACAGTTCTCCATGGGCTCGGCCTTCCTCACCGAGGCCGTCATGACCTTCTTCTTCCTGTTCGTGATCCTGGGCGCCACCTCCCGCAAGGCGCCGGCCGGCTTCGCCCCCATCGCCATCGGGCTGTGCCTGACGCTCATCCACCTGGTGAGCATCCCCGTGACCAACACCAGCGTGAACCCCGCCCGGAGCACCGGCGTGGCCTTCTTCGCGGAAGGCGGCTGGGCCCTGGGCCAGCTCTGGCTGTTCTGGGTGGCCCCGCTCCTGGGCGCCGCAGCCGCGGGCTTCGTGTTCCCCAAGTTGGATAAGGACGCCTAAACGAAACAAGGCCCGGGTGACAGGATCACCCGGGCCGATGCCTTCGGGGTGGGCTACCGGATGGGGCCCAGCATCTTGCCGGCGCTGCGCAGGTCCTCGCAGGCGCGGACGACGCGGTCGGCCATGCTCTGCTCGGCCTTCTTCATGTAGGGGCGGGGATCGTAGGCCTTCTTGTCGCCCACTTCGCCGTCGACCTTCAGGACGCCGTCGTAGTTCTTGAACATGTGGCCGGCGACGGCGCGGGTGAAGGCGTACTGGGTGTCGGTGTCCACGTTCATCTTCACCACGCCGTAGTCCAGGGTGGCGTGGATCTCGGCCAGGCTCGAGCCCGAACCGCCGTGGAAGACGAGGCGGCTGCGCTGGCCGGGGAACGCCTTGTCGATGGCGGCCTGGCCGTCCCGGAGGATCTCGGGGCGCAGGACCACGTTGCCCGGCTTGTAGACGCCGTGCACGTTGCCGAAGGTGGCGGCCAGGAGGTACTGGCCCAGGGGGGCCAGGGCGCGGTGCACCTCGACCATGTCCTCGGGGGTGGTGTAGAGCTTGTCCTTGGGGACGCCGCTGGTGTCGTGGCCGTCCTCTTCGCCGCCCACGACGCCGGTTTCCACTTCGAGGATGATCTCGCTGGCCGCGCAGCGCTTCAGGAGCTCGGCGGAGCGGCGGATGTTCTCGTCCAGGGGCAGCTCGGAGCCGTCGAACATGTGGGCGTTGAAGAGGTTGCCCTGGCCCGCGGCGCGCCGGCGCTCGGTCTCGGCGATGAGGGGGAGCACGAAGCCCTCGAGGTACTTGGGGTGGCAGTGGTCCGTGTGCAGGGCCACGTTCACCTCGTAGTGCTGGGCCATGTAGTGGACGTACTGGGCCAGGGCGATGGCTCCGTAGGCCATGTTCTTGACGCCCAGGCCGCTCATGAACTCGGCGCCGCCCGTGGAGATCTGGACGATGCCGTCGGCCTTGGCGGTCTTGAGGCCGAGGAGGACCGCGTTGGCGGTCTCGGTGGAGGTGACGTTGAAGGCGGCATAGGCGTACTTGCCCTGCTGGGCCTTGTCGAGCATGGTGAGGTATTGGGAGGGCGTTACAACCGGCATCGGGATCCTCTTTCTGTCTGGTGGAATCAGTTTGACACCTGCGCGGGGCCTGGGGCAATGTGAGTCCTTCGACGCCCGGTATACAAGGAGGAGCATAGGCCATGTCGCACCGGAAGGGGTTCCTGGCGGTCCTCAACCTCACCGTCCTGGTGGCGGCCCTCGGGTATTTCGTCGACATCTTCGACCTGCTGCTGTTTCCCATCGTGAGGCAGCAGAGCCTCCTGGCCATCGGCGTTCCGCCCCCGGGGCTGCTGGACACCGGGGCCCTCCTCCTGAACGTGCAGATGACCGGGATGCTCCTGGGGGGCATCCTCTGGGGGGTCATGGGCGACAAGCGGGGGCGGCTCTCGGTGCTGTTCGGGTCCATCGCGCTCTACTCGGCCGCCAATTTCGCCAACGCCTTCGTGTCGACGGTGCCCCAGTACGCCGCGTGCCGGTTCGTGGCGGGCTTCGGCCTGGCCGGGGAGCTGGGGGCGGCCATCACCCTGGTGAGCGAGGTGCTGTCCCGGGAGACCCGGGCCTACGGCACGACCCTGGTGGCCGCGGTGGGCGTTTCCGGGGCCGTGGTGGCCGGGCTCGTGGGCAACTGGATGTCCTGGAAGGTGGCCTACCTGGTGGGCGGCGCCCTGGGCTTCGTCCTGCTCCTCCTGCGCATCGGGGTGGCCGAAAGCGGGATGTTCGCGCAGATGAAGACCGGGGGGGTGGCCCGGGGCAGCCTCTGGATGCTGGTGAACGACCGGGACCGGCTGTTCCGGTACCTGGCCTGCATCGCCATCGGCATGCCCACGTGGTTCGTGGTGGGCATCCTGGTGACCTTCTCGCCGGAGTTCGCCCGGACCCTGGGGGTGATCGGCACCGTGAAGGCCGGCACCGCCGTGGCGTTCTGCTACGCGGGCCTGGTGGCCGGGGACGTGTCCTCCGGGGTGCTGAGCCAGGCGCTGCGCAGCCGGCGCGGGGCCGTGGCCGCGTTCCTGGCGCTCAGCGCCCTGGTGGTGCTGGCCTACCTCTTCGGCCTGCGCGGCCGGAGCCCGGCCTTCCTGTACGGCCTCTGCGCGGCGCTGGGCTACACCATCGGCTATTGGGCCGTCTTCATGACCATCGCCGCCGAGCAGTTCGGCACCAACCTGCGGGCCACGGTCACCATCACCGTGCCCAACTTCGTGCGGGGCGGCCTGGTGCCCATGGCGCTGCTCTTCGCCGCCCTGAAGGCCCCGCTGGGCCTGGTGGGCGCGGCCCTGGCGGTGGGCGCCCTGGCCATCGGGATCGCCCTCCTCGCCCTCCGGGGCCTGTCCGAGACCCACGGCCGGGACCTGGACTTCCTGGAACGCTGACCTTAGAGGGGCCCTCCTTTTTGCAGACGCCCTCTTAGAAGACGGCGGTGGCGCCCCCGTCGATGGGGATCACCGTCCCCGTCGTCCACCGGCTCTCGTCCCCGAGCAGGTGGATGACCAGTGCCGCCACCTCCTCCTCGCGCCCCAGGCGGCGCATGGGATTGACCCGGGCCAGGGCGTGCAGGGCCGCGGCGGGGTCGGCCGCGGCCTTGAGGCGCGTATCCACCATGGCGGTGTGCACCGGGCCCGGGGCCACGGCGTTGCAGCGGATGGCGCGGGGGGCCCACTCCAGGGCCAGCACCTGGGCCAGCATGTGCACCCCGGCCTTGGCCACGCAGTAGGCGGCGGTGTCCGGGATGGCCCGGATGCCCACGTTGGAGCCCACCAGGACGACGCTGGAGCCGTCCTTGAGGAGGCTGCCCAGATGGTGGCAGAGCAGCCAGGGCCCTTTCAGGTTGGACGCGATCATGCGGTCGAAGGCGGGGGTCGAGGTGCCCTCCACCCCGCCGGTGAGCAGGGAGCCCGCGGCCAGCACCATGCCGTCCAGGGGCGGGCAGTCCCGGGCGAAGGCCAGCACGGCCTCGTCCCGGGTGTGGTCCAGGGCGGCGTGGACGGCGTGGGGCAGGGTCTCCCGCAGGGCCTCGGCGCGCCGGCCCGCCAGGATCAGCTCCGCGCCCAGCGCGTCCAGGCGCCTCGCGCAGGCCCGTCCGATGCCCGAGCCGGCCCCCGTCACCAGGATGCGCTTGCCCAGGAAGGGCTTCACGGGATGCGGACGCCGGTGGGCGTCACCACGCCGCCCGAGATGGCCCAGGTGAGGGCCTGTTCGGGGCTGATGGGCAAGGGGGTGACCTTGGAGGCCTCCACCATGATCACGTAGCCGGAGGTGGGATTGGGGGCGGTGGGGACGTAGACGGCCACCATCTCCTCGCCCTGCTCGAAGCCGGCCCAGGAGCAGTCCCGGTGGGCCACGAACCCCAGGGTGAAGGCGCCGGCCCGGGGCCATTCCACCCGCACCACCTCCTTGAACGAGCCGCCCTGGCCGTTCTGGATGGCGCTCATGAGCTGCTTGGTGGCGCCGTAGATGCCCTTGACGACCGGGATGTACATCACCAGTTCGTCCAGCCAGGTGAGGATCTGGCGCCCCACGAAGTTGCCCACCAGGGCTCCGGCCAGCAGCAGGAGGGAGATGGTGGCCGCGGCCGAGATGAGGGCCAGGCCCCAGGCCGGCGGCACCGGCAGGTGGAGCATGGCCGCGATCACCGAGGCCGGGCCCCGGAAGACGCCCACCAGGAAGTCGAAGATGGCCCGGAGGATCCAGAACGTCACCACCGAAGGCAGCAGCGTGAAGAATCCCGCCAGCAGATATTTCCTGAACATGTTTTCCTCACACCTTCCGGTCGGGCGATTCGTGGGCCGAAAGCCGCCCGTGGCCCGCGAGCAGGCTGGGGCCCAGCTTCGACCAGAACTTCCGGAAGTAGGTCACCGCGCTCCAGATGGAGAGGATCATGGCCACCCACAGCAGCAGCACCCCCATGCCCCAGAAGAAACTGTAGGGTTTGGGGAACTTGATGAAGAAACGGAAGATCGGCAGGCCGGTCCACGCCAGGAGCCAGGAATCGAGTTGGGGGCCCAGCAGCAGGCAGGAGATGGCGGCGATCTGGAAGCCCAGCTTCCATTTCCCCAGCCGCTCGGCGGCGATGGTGACGCCCTCCTCGCTGGCGATGCCCCGCAGGCCCGTGATGGCCATCTCGCGGCCCAGGATGATGAAGGTCATCCACGCCGGGGCCATGTCCAGCTCCACGAGGCTGATGAGGGCGCCCATGATCAGGAGCTTGTCCGCCAACGGGTCCAGGAGCTTGCCCAGGGTGGTCACCTGGCCCCACTTGCGCGCCAGGTACCCGTCCAGGAGGTCGGTGAGGCTCGCGGCCCAGAAGACCAGGACACCGATGATTTCATGGTTGGAGACCCGCGTCATGAGCACCACCACAAGGATGGGAACCATGAGAATCCGGGCGAGGGTCAGGTAGTTCGGCAAAGTCATGGGGCAGGCGGCGCTTTCAGGTCTCTCATCGTTGGAGGGGCGGATCGTCTTTCAGGTTGAAGCTCCAGTCTAGCGGCTCCGGGAGGGGTTCCGCCCACCGAAGGGCTTGTACTTAAACATCTATAATACCGTCAATTCCCCTTTTCCGGCGAGCCTCTGCCACTGGGAGTCCTCGATCACCCCGAAGGCGCCCTCGGGCCCGTCGGGGAAGAGCAGGCTCCCCCTGGAGATGCGCACCGGCGTCCCCCGTTCCTGCAGGGCCGTGAGGAGCGCCAGGGCCTCGGCATCCTCCAGGAGGCTGGTGGCTTCCAGGGCCAGGCCCAGCCAGGGCACCTGGGGGTCGAGCTCGCGCAGCACGCCAAGGAGCAGGCGCCGCCCCACGCCGCCGTTGCCGGCCCCCAGGGAGGCGCGGGTGAGGAGCAGGGGCCGGGGGGAGGCCTTGGACGGCGCGGGGACGACGCGGGTCACGGGTTCCACGGCGCGGGCCAGGGCGGGGGCGGGGGCCGGGGCGGCGGTGGAGGCGGTCTCCACCCGCCAGCCCGAGCCCTGCCGGAAGGACGTGGCGGTGCGCCCGGAGCGCTCCAGGAACCGCTGGACGTTGTGCAGGAGCATCTCGTCGCCGCCGATGACGATGCGCAGGGGCAGGCCGGGGTGGTCCTCCAGCACACGGTTCACCTCCCGGAGGGCCTCGGAGACGGTGACATCGAAGAGTTCCAGCGTCAGGATATCCATGACTGGAGTTTAGATCCTTTGCCTACCCCGGACCCCCAAGACTTCAAGGAATGGCTGCGGGCCGCCGCGGTGGCCGGGGGGTTCGCGCGGGTGGGTTTCGCGTCCTGCGAACCCTTCGACCGGGAACGGCTCTCCCGGTGGTTCGGGGAGGGCCGGGGGGCGCTGCTGCCCTACCTGCGGGAGGAGGCCCTCGCCGATCCCGCCTCGGTGATGGAAGGGGCGCGCACGGCCCTGGTGGGGTTCTTCCCCTACGCGCGGCCCACGGCGGTGCCCGGGGCCGCGGAGGGGTCCCTGAAGCTCAGCCGCTACCTCTGGGGCCCGGACTACCACCGGATCCTCAAGCCCCGGCTCAAGGCGCTCCTGGCCCAGGCCCAGGAGCGCTGGCCGGGCCTCCAGGGCCGGGTGTGCGTGGACACCGCCCCCATCCTGGAGCGCCAGCTGGCCGCCAGGGCTGGCCTGGGATGGCAGGGCAAGCACACCCTGCTCATCGCCGGCAAGGGCGGCTCCTGGGGCTTCCTGGGCGTGCTGCTGCTGGACGTGGAGCTGGTCCCGGACCCCCCTTTCCCGGGGGAGCGGTGCGGCTCGTGCACGCGGTGCCTGGAGGCCTGTCCCACGGGGGCCCTGGAGCCCTTCAGGCTCGACCCCGCCCGGTGCCTGACCACCTACACCGTGGAAACCGAGGCGGCGCCGCCGCCCGAGGTGGAGGCGGCCCTGGCCGGCACCCGGTGGGCCGCGGGCTGCGACCTCTGCCAGGAGGCCTGCCCCTGGAACCTCGCGCCGCTCTGGGGCGACGGCGGGCTCTGGGGAGGGCCCAGCCCGCTCCACACCCAGCCCGCGCAGGCGGGCCGGATGGGGGTCGGAAGGTGGCAGTCCCTGACCCGCGGGACGGCGCTGCGGAGGGTCCGGCACCGGCACTGGCTGGCCACCCTCGGCAGGATATTGGGCTAGGAAGGGTTTCCTTGTTTATTCCCAAGCCGTTTTTCTATAACGTGGCACGAGGGGAAACCCACCGGAGAGCACCCGAATGGCAATCAAGAACTTCACGGTCCAGGACGCGATGTCGATGTACGGCGTCAAGGAATGGGGCTATGGTTTCTTCGGTGTGAACAGCAAGGGGCACCTCGTCGTCCACCCGACCCGCGACGAGAACCTGTCCTGCGACGTGTACGACATCGTCCAGCACCTTCGCAAGAAGGGGGTGACCACCCCGCTCATCCTGCGCTTCCCCCAGATCCTCGCGGCCCGGGTCACCGAGCTGAACGAGGCCTTCCACAAGGCCATGCGCGAGTACGACTACGCCGGCAGCTACCAGGGCGTGTACCCCGTGAAGACCAACCAGATCAAGGAGGTCGTCGACCAGGTGGTGAAGGCGGGCTACAAATACCGCTACGGCCTGGAGGCGGGCTCCAAGCCCGAGCTCATGATCGCCCTGTCCATGAACCTGCACCCCGACGCCCTCGTCACGTGCAACGGCTACAAGGACGAGACCTTCATGCGCATGGCCCTCCTGGCCCGCAAGGCCGGGCGCAACGTGCTCATCACCGTCGAGAAGATGACCGAACTGCCCATGATCCTGAAGGTGGCCAAGGAGCTCAAGGTCGAGCCGCTCCTGGGCCTGCGCTTCAAGCTCAACGCCATGGGCAGCGGGAAGTGGGAGAGCTCCGCGGGCGACCACTCCAAGTTCGGGCTCAACACCCAGGAGCTGCTGGAGGCGGTGGAGACCCTGGAGAAGCGGGGCCTGCTGGACTCCGTGGTGGAGCTGCACTTCCACATCGGCAGCCAGATCACCGACATCCGCCGGGTGAAGACCGCCATGAAGGAGGCCACCCGCATGTACGCCAAGCTCTACAAGCGCGGCGTGCCCCTGAAGTACCTCAACGTCGGCGGCGGCCTGGGCGTGGACTACGACGGAAGCCGCACCACCTTCAGCTCGTCCATGAACTACACCATCGACGAGTACGCCTCCGACGTGGTCTACACCACCCAGGACGTGTGCGCCCAGGAGCAGGTGCCGGTGCCCAACCTGCTCAGCGAGTCGGGCCGGGCCATCGCAGCCTTCCACGAGGTGGTTGTGGTGGACATCATCGGGCTGATCGACACCACCCACACCAAGTACCGGGTGGAGCTCACCGGCAACGAGGCCCAGGTGCTCAAGGAGCTCGCCTACACCCGGGACAACCTCTCGGTGAAGAACTTCGCGGAAATGTACCACGACGCCATCACCCAGAAGGACGAACTCATCACCCTGTTCAACCTGGGCTACCTGTCCCTGGACGACCGCGCCAAGGGCGAGATCCTCTTCTGGGAGGTGTGCCGCAAGCTCTCCAAGATCTTCAGCTACAAGAGCCTGAAGTACATCCCCGAGGAGTTCCAGGACCTCTCCAAGAGCCTGGCCGACAAGCTCATCGCCAACTTCAGCCTCTTCCAGTCCATGCCCGACCACTGGGCCATCGACCAGCTGTTCCCGGTGATGCCCATCCACCGCCTGAAGGAGAAGCCCACCATCTCCGCCACCCTGTGCGACATCACCTGCGACAGCGACGGGAAGATGGAGAAGTTCATCGACCTCAAGGACGTGCGGGACGAGATCAGCCTCCACGAGCCCAAGGGCGGCGAGCCCTACTACCTGGCCTTCTTCCTCACCGGGGCCTACCAGGACATCCTGGGCATGCGCCACAACCTCTTCGGCGCCCCCACGGAGGCCCACGTGGTGGTGAACGAGGACGAGGACTTCAAGGTCCAGCAGATTATCCCGGGCGACACCATGGACCACGTCCTGCGCAGCGTGCACTACGACCCCGACGAGCTGGTGGAGGGCCCCAGCCGGCGCCGCCAGAGCAAGAGCGACGCCGCCGAGGCGCTGAAGAGCCTCCTGACGCAGCAGCGTAGCCTGCCTACGTACCTTGAAGCCAACGAGCATTAGTGTAGCCCGATCGAAATAGCGGAACCTTCTTGGCCCGATTCGAGGCTTCGGTATCTTCGGGTAAAGGACCCGTACGGTGCGCCAGGCAAAGCCTGGGCGAGGAGGACGGATGACCTAATCACCTGAAACCTCGCAATGGGACCCGATGGGTAGCCAACCCCATCTGGCAAAGCTGGCCAGCAGCCAGAAGCGAGTCTTGCGTGGTGGTGGGGTGACCCACCCTTCGAAGCGTAGACAGCGAGCGTATAGGCCGTGTGATCGAGCCTCGAAAGTCTTATTACCGTGGGAGCCGACGTTTTCGTACGAACGGAAGGCCGCACCTGAGAGCCGCAACGGCCTGGCTCAAAGGTCCCGCCGGGGTCGCAGAGCAGGGCATGTCCGCAGGGGGTCCCCCAGGAACCTGGGAGGCCCTGTCGTTTCCGCCTGGACCCGTGGTTGGGGACGCCACGATCCAAACAACCCTGGCCTGGACGGGGGGCACCGACCCGATCAGGAGCGAACAACCGGATGCGAAGGCGGTACCGCCAGCCGGAACCAAATGACGGCGGCGGGAAGGGCGGCAGGGAGTCGGAGCAGCTCGTAGTAGCGATGAAGGTGGGGAACCGTTCCGAGGGACCCGCTGGAGCCAAGGGGCTGCCAGATCACGGAATCGTTGGAGGGAAAGACCATGGGAATATCGACTCCCAGCTCGGTCTGCACGAAACAACAACGGATAGCGGAACTGTCCCGGCAAATGCCGGAGGCGGCAATTCGCAGCTTGTCCCACCACATGGACATCGAATGGCTTCAGGAAGCCTACCGGCAAACCCGTAAGGACGGGGCAGTAGGGGTGGATGGCCAAACAGCCCAGGAATACGCGGAGAATCTGGAGGCAAATCTCCAATCCCTGCTGAACCGAGCCAAAGCCGGCGACCCCTACAAGGCCCCTCCGGTGCGAAGGGTATACATCCCCAAAGCGGATGGAACCCAGCGTCCTCTGGGCATCCCCACCTTCGAGGACAAGGTCCTCCAGAGGGCGGTGGTCATGCTCCTGGAACCCCTCTATGAGCAGGACTTTCTGGACTGCTCGTATGGATTCCGGCCCGGGAGGTCGGCGCACCAGGCACTGCAGGCGATCTGGCAGCAGACGATGAACCTGAGCGGTGGGTGGCTGCTAGACGTGGATATCCGGCAGTATTTCGACACGCTGGACCACGGCTGCCTGCGGGAAATCCTGGACAAGCGGATGCGGGACGGAGTGGTAAAGCGTCTGATCGGCAAATGGCTGAAGGCGGGGGTTCTCGACCAAGGATGCATCACGCACCCGGAAACGGGCACTCCCCAGGGGGGTGTGATCTCCCCGACCCTGGCCAACATCTACCTCCACGAAGTGCTGGACGTATGGTTCGAGCGGGAAGTGAAGCCCCGTCTGCGGGGTCAAGCCTTTCTGGTCCGCTACGCGGACGACTTCGTGATGGGCTTTGCCCTTGAGGAAGATGCCCGGCGAGTCCTGGAGGTGCTGCCGAAGCGCTTCGAAAGGTTCGGACTGAGGATCCACCCGGACAAGACCCGGCTGGTGGAGTTCCGGAAACCGAAGGAACCGCGGGACCCCGGAGGGGGACCCGGCAACTTCGACTTCCTGGGATTCACCCATTACTGGGGCAAGTCCCTCAAGGGGGCTTGGGTGGTGAAGCGGAAGACCTCGAAGAAACGGTTCAGCCGCGCCATCAAGGCCACAGGGGACTGGCTGAAGAAGAACCGGCATAACCGGCTCTCGGACCAGCACAAGACCCTGCGCCAGAAGCTAATCGGACACTACAACTACTACGGGATTACGGGGAACTTCAGATCCATCAGGAACTTCGCTCGGGAGGTGAGTCACCTCTGGAAGAAGTGGCTGGGCCGAAGATCCCAAAGGGCAGTCCTGACCTGGGAGGCCATGGAGAAGGTGTTGAAGCGGTTCCCGCTCCCGCCCCCAAGGCTGAAGCGGACAGTGACGCTCATGCCCGCAGCTACTCACGTGATCTGAGGAGCCGGATGCCTTAATCGGGCACGTCCGGATCTGAGGGGGGCCTGGGGCGGCAACGCCCCGGGCCTACCCGACCCGAGCACGCCGAGGCGCAGAGTTGCGCAGAGGTGGCTTCGCATCCCCGGCGCCGACCCATGCCGCCCAGGCCCTGCCCCCTGCCTTGGACGGGCCTGGGCTTGATGCGCCGGATGCCGGAATCCGGGGAGGCAAGTGCATCCCGCCAGGAATGGCCAGAGCCTTTTCGAGTACCCCGAACGATCAGACTTCCGAGGCATCTCAGGTTTTGGAGAAGGTCATGCAGCAAGGCGATGCCCTGGAGATGACGATTGAGGAACGCAAGGTCGCTCTCGTGCGTGCCAACCCCCCTTCTGGGAGGGTCCCCCGACCTGGCATCTGAACCGATTGCTGAGCCCAGGCCCGTTCAAGGCAGGGGGCGCTGGCCCGCCACAGGCTCGCATGCGGAAGGGCCAGCGCCTCCTGCCGCGCGTCGCGCCAGCGACGCAGCCCGCGCCAGCGGGCAGGGCCTGGGCGGCATGGGTCGGCGCCAAGAATGCGAAGCCGCCTCAGCGCAACTCTGCGCCTCGGCGTGCTCGGCGTACGTGTTCTTTACTCGAATATTCCTCAACATTCCATTTGGGCGAAAGGGTTCCGCTATTCCAATCGACCCACACTAGGCCGGGAACAGCACCTTCACCCGCTCCACCTGCTGCTCCATCTCCCGGTGCAGCAGGCCCACGCCCCTGCGCACCAGCCTCATGGCCGCGATGCTCTGGCGCGTCTCGTCCAGGCGGCGGAGGTCCGTGGGATCCTTCACCAGCCGGTGGATGCCCGAAACCATGCGCAGGATGTGGATCTCCATGTCGTCGGGGCCGTCGGGCACGAAGGGGTCGTGGTGCCGGCGGCAGATGTCCTGGAGGTGGGCGGGGAGGCCCCAGATCCCGTGCACGGCGGTGCCGATTTCCACGTGGACCCGCTCCAGCACCTCGTTCACCACGGCATCGGGCAGGGGGACCTCCACCTCGCCCGCGATGACCAGGGCCGCCAGGGAGCGCAGGGCCAGGGACTTGCCCAGGTCGTGGAACATGCCCGCCAGGAAGGCGCGGTCCGCCCGGCCCACGTTCTGCTCGAAGGCGAACTGGCTGGCGCCGAAGGCCACGGCCATGGTGTCCAGGAAGAGATCGGTCCACCGCTTCCCGAAGATCTCGTATTCCACCCGGAGCCCCACGTCGAAAAGGCTGCGGCCCGCCACGCCCGCCGCGATCTCGCCCACGCCCCGCAGGCCGATGCGCATGACCGCCATGCGCATGTCGGTGACGTCCGCGCCCCGGCCGTAGAGGGCGGAATTGGCCACCCGCAGCACATTGACCGAGATGGCCGGATCGGGGGTGATGGCCTTGAGGAGCCTGGCCATGTCCACGTCGGGCTCGTTGAGCAGGTCCACGATCCGCACCGCCAGGGCCGGGAAGGAGGTGGGATCCGGGCGGTTCCGGGAGAAGTGCTCCAGGACGCGCGGGGCCAGCTGTTCCACCCGCTCCAGGTCCCCGGGCTCCAGGGTGCGGGGGGCGGGCTCGGCCGCGCCGGAAAGGAAGGCCCAGGGCCCGTCGAAGGGGTCCGGCGGCGCGGCCGGAGCCGCCTCCCGGGGCTCCGGGTGGGCCTCGGCGGGGCGGGAAGGGCCGCGGAACAGGCGCCTGAAGGGGTTGATCACTCCACCATGGTAGTGAAGGAGGCCGGCCCTGTCAGTCCCAGTCCTTGCGGGCGCGGTCCTTTTTCACGGCGCCGGCGCGCTTCTTGACGATGAGGCGCACCGTCCTGCTGGAGCGGGTGGGGCGGGTGGGCCTGCGCGGGACGGGGGCCTTGAGGGCCTCCAGGACGGCGGCGGCCACCTTGGCGCGGGCGTCCTCGAGGTTCAGCAGCTGGTCCCGGGTGCGCGAACTGGTGACGATCCAGCGGCCATCGGCGTCCAGCTGATTGCGGACCCTTCCCCGCAGGCGGTCCAGGGAGGCGGGGTCCAGGCCCTCGATGAGGGCGAGGTCCACCCGCACCTCCACCTTGGAGGCCACCTTGTTCACGTTCTGGCCCCCGGGGCCGCCGGCCCTCACGGCCTTCACCTGGAAGGCGGAGGCGGGTACGACGACGGTGCCGGTGACCTGGAGGGCGTCCATCAGTCCGTGATCTGGAAGAGCCTCTCGAACCGCACCACTTCAAGGAGGTTCAGGACCGGCGGAGACGGGCGGTGGAGGACGACGGCCACCTGGCGGGCCTCGGCGGCCTCGCGCAGCAGCAGGATCATGCCCAGGGAACTGGCGTCCAGGTAGGTCACCTTCTCCATGTCCAGGACGATGCGTTCCAGGGGCCCGGATTCCAGGGCTTCCCGCGTGCACGCCTTGAAGCCGGGGTGGGCTTCGAATGTGAACCGGCCCTCGAGTCCGATCGTCGCCGTGAGGCCCTCAATCCGGCTCGTGAAATTCATGCGTTCCTCCCAGGCGTCCCAGCCAGAATACCCAGGGGAGCCCCGGTTTGCTATTCTGGCGGCCCGGATGCCCCGGATCGGAACCTTCCCATGACGCTTTCCCTGCCTTTCTCCGCCGGCCAGCTGGTGGTCGTGGTGCTCCGCGAACCGCGGGAGCGCATGTGGGGAAGGCTCCTGGGGCTGGAGGCCGCGGGCCTCGCCCTTCGGGGGCTGGACCTGCGGGTCTGGGAGGAGGTGCTCGCCCTGGCCCGGCGCGGGGAGGAGGATCAGATCGCCCTGGGCACGCGGTTTTTCCCCATGCACCGCGTGGAGTCGCTCTACCTGGACGAGCCCAGCTCCGGCGTGCCGAGCCTCGGGGCCGATTTCCTCCAGCGCACGGGGAGGGATCCCCTGGATTTCCTCAAGGACCTGTAGGAGGCCCGGCCCGCTCAATCGTTCGCTTTTCGCTCCATCGCCCCGTGAGAGGATGGGGGGATGAAACGACTGGCGCTCTTCATTTCCGGCACCGGGGGCAACGCCCTGAACCTCCTGGAGGCCTGCGCGGCGGGGAGGGTCCCCGCCACGCCCGTGCTGGGCCTCTCCTCCAGCGCCCGGGCCGCGGGCGTCGAGCGCCTCGCGGCGAAGGGCCTACCGGTGGCCGTGGTGACGCGGCCGGCCTTTCCCGACGACCGCTCCTTCTCCCAGGCCTGCTTCGCCCGCGCCCGGGAGGCCGGGGCGGACGTCATCGCGCTCTGCGGCTGGCTCAAGAAACTGGAGGTGCCCGCGGACTGGGAGGGGCGGATCCTCAACATCCACCCGGGCCTGCTGCCCGCCTTCGGCGGGCCGGGCATGTACGGCATGCACGTGCACCGGGCGGTGCTGGAAGCCGGGGCCGCGGAATCCGGCTGCACCGTGCACCTGGTGGACAACGTCTACGACCACGGGCGCATCCTGGCCCAGGCGAGGGTGCCCGTCCTGCCCGGCGACACGCCCGAGGCGCTCCAGCAGCGCGTATACCAGCAGGAGATGGCCCTCTACCCCGCGGCGCTCCGGGATTTCCTCGCCTCGCTCTGATAGGCTGGATCCAACGGATTGCTGAGGAGACACCATGTCCAAATTGCGTGTGGCCGTCGTCGGAGTGGGCAGCCTGGGCCAGCACCATGCCCGGATCGCCGCGGGTTCTGAGGCCACCGACCTGGTGGCGGTGGTGGATCCCGGCGAGGCCCGGGGCCGGGAGATCGCGGAGAAGTTCGGCACCGCATGGGCGCCCTCCATGGATGGGGTGCTGGACCGCGTGGACGCCGTCCAGATCGCCGCCCCCACCGGCTTCCACCACGCCCTGGGGCTCAAGGTGCTCAAGGCCGGCAAGCACGTGATCATGGAAAAGCCCCTGGCGGCCACCCTCGACGAGGGCAGGGCCCTGCTGGAGGCCCTGGGCGCCGCCCGCCGGGAGCACCCCGGCCTCGTGGCCGCGGTGGGCCACCTGGAGCGCTTCAACCCCGCCGTGACGGCCCTGCGGGCCCTGGGCATCAAGCCCCACTTCGCCGAGGCCATCCGGGTCTCGCCGTTCCCCATGCGCTCCATGGAAGTGGACGTGATCATGGACGTGATGATCCACGACCTGGACCTGCTCCTGGCGCTGATCGGACGTCCCGTGACGTCCGTGGAGGCCGTGGGCGTGCCCGTCCTCACCCGGTACGCCGACCTGGTCAACGCGCGCCTCCGGTTCGAGGGCGGCGCCTTCGCCACCGTCACCGCCAGCCGCGTGGCCCGCAAGAAGGAGCGGGTGCTCCGCGCCTTCGGGACCCAGGCCTACGCCAGCCTGGACTTCGCCGCCCAGAAGCTGGAGGTCCTCCGCCTGGGCATGGGCCCCGACGGCCCCACGGTGCTGCCCGACGTCATCGACATCGTGGAGGGCGAGCCCCTCAAGCTCGAACTGGAGGCCTTCTATACGGCCTGCCTGGGCAAGGGCGAGGACCTCTGCCCCTGGGCCGACGCCCTCGAGGCCATGAAGGTGGCCGACATGGTCCAGAAATCCGTGGCCGAGTCCCTGGCGAACCTCAAGATCTAGGGACAGCCTCCTGGTGTTCTACGACCTCGCGTCCCTCGCCAAGCCCCTGGTGACCGCGCCCCTGGCGCACCGCCACCTGGACCTGGACGAGGACCGCCGGGCGCAGCTGGGCTTCGCGGACCGGGCCCAGCCCCTGACGGTGCGCCAGCTCCTGTCCCATGCCGCGGGCCTGCCCCCGTGGCTCCCGTACACGGGGGAGCCCCTGGCGGCCCAGCTGGGGCGGGGCTTTCCCGTTGGCGCCCACCCCAAGCTCGTGCCGGGCGTCCCCGGCACCAGCCTCTATTCCGACCTGGGGTACCGCCTCCTGGCCGAACTGCTGGAGCGGCAGACCGGCGTGCCATTCCCGGAGCTGGGGGCCCGCGCCTCGGGCCTGGACCCGGCCCCCTGGGCCGTGCCGCCGGCCTTTGCGCCCCAGGGCCCCGACCTGGACATGTGGCGCCTGGCCGAGCCCGGCCTTCCTTTTCCACCCCGGGACCCGCACCTGCCCAACGACGCCAACGCCCGGGCGGGAATGCGCGGCCACGCCGGGTTCGGAACGGACGCCCGGGGCCTGAAGGCCTGCCTGGAGTCCTGGGTGGCTTCCGGTGTCCCCTACCGCATGGCCTGCGACGCCGCCCGGGGCGCCGACGGCTCCCGCTGGGGCCTGGGCCTCCAGCGCGCCTTCACCGGCCCGGGCCGGTTCGGCGACCTCCTGGAGGGCACCCGGCGCACCGGCGTCCACGTCCTGGAATGGACCCCGGAGCGCCTGTCCCCGCCCGTCCCCGATGCGCCCCCGGGACCCCCCTCGGCCTTCTGGTACCACCTGGGCTTCACCGGGCCCGCGCTGTTCTTCCGGCCGGAGGATGGCCTCTGCGTGGCTATCCTGGCGCACCGCGTGGGACCCGCAGGCGAGCTGCTGGATGCCGCCCAGCTTCAGGCGCGGCGCATGGAGGCCCTGCGGGCCTGGGTCTAGCGGAACGAAGCGGGGCCGGGAAGGGCGGGTTACCGGCTCCACCGGAACGCAAGCTCCGCGAAGTACCGGAACCCGTTCTGCCACGCCCCGGGCACCCAGTCCACGGCGGAGTGGCGCGCCCAGGAGGCGCCGGCGCGCAGGGTCGCGGAGCGGTCGATCTTCCAGACGATGTCCTGCTGGAGGCCGTGGAAGGCGTCGCTGGTGGGGGCGAGGCCGGGGTGGTCGGCGGCCCACAGTTCGGGATCGTCCCGGAAGGCGCGGACGCCGGCCAGGGCCCAGGTGGAGGTGGAAACCCGGGGGCCGAGGTCCAGTTCCAGCTTGGCCACCGTGGTCCGGGCCTCGCCCCCCAGGGCTTCGCCCAGGGGGTCGCCGTAGGTGTAGAACCCGGACGGATAGAGGCCGTTGACGAAGGAGCGGTACGAGATGCCGCTGTGGTTGGCGGTGGAGTGGCGCTCGAGGCCCAGGCGCACCCCGGGCCATTCCAGGAGGATGCCGATGGTGTCGTTGGGCGCGATGAGGTTGGGGGCCACGTAGCTGTCCTTGCGGTTCCAGAAGCGGCTGGGGCTGAGGTGGCGCAGGTCGCGGAAGTCGTGCTCAACTTCCTTGCCCAGGTAATGGAAGGGCTTCCGGGCCAGCAGCTTCCACTGCAGAAGGACGCCCTTGCTGCCGCGGCTCACGTAGGCCCAGGCCTTCTCGCTGGAGGTCAGGCGCGCCAGCCAATCCGCGCGGAACCGCATGCCCATGTCGAAGTTCGTGGAGCTCCGGGCGCGGTTCACGGGAATGACTTCCGGGTGGTTGGGGTCGCTGAAGTCCACGCCGCTCTCCGCGATGGCGTCCTTGGTGCCGGTGATGGCGGTGAGGTATTCGCCCAGGTTGTACCCCTGGGTCACGGATTGGCCGTTGAGGGTGCCGCCCCACAGGACGGTCCAGTTCAGGTAGAACTCCACCTTCCCGTTCAGCGACCGCGCCTGGGTGCGCCAGCCGGAGAAGAAGGGGCTCTGCGGGTCGCCGTTATCGGCCATGTCCCGGGCGATGGAACGGGGCATCTGCGAATTCTCGGGGATGGACCGGTCGTTCTCCAGGCGTCCCGTGAACCACTGGAAGCCCCATTCGCCCAGGGACCACTTCCCCAGGGAGAGGTGCCAGTAGGGCGTTTCCACCCGGAGCTTGGGGACGGGGCGCGCGGCCTCGCCCAGCAGGTAGCCGCCCATGAGTCCGTAGCCCCAAACCAGGGGCTCCTGCTCGAACCCGGCGGTCCAGCCCCCGTTCCGGTAGAGGGCGTGGCTGCGCATGACGGTGAAGTGGGACCGGCCCTGGCGGTCGGTGTTGGCCAGGCCCTGGATGGCGAAGCTCCAGCGGCCGAGGTTGGCTCCGGCCTCGGCGGAGACGCCCGACCCGATGTACCCGTTTCCCATGCCCAGGGAATCCACGAGGGGAGCCGGGGCGGCGTGCCGGTCCGCGGTCCACAGCCCCGCGCCGAACCAGGCCGCGTCGCCGGGAAGCCCCGACCCCAGCCCCTCCCGGCGGTTCCAGCCCTCGGGGGCCTGGGCCGCGAGGGCCAGGCCGGGCAGGGCGATCAGGAGGAGGCGCAGCGCGCCGGTGCGGGACGGTGTCATTCAAGTCTCCAAAGGATTCACGGGGATCCTGCTGCGGTAGGATGCCACCAGGAAATCATTGGTTTCAGGGAATATTCTGGGCGACCGATGCGGAGGAGGGGGCCACTTCCTCCCGCGCCGCCTCCCGGGCCAGGGCGTGCAGGATGTTGGCCGCGCGCAGCGGCGTGATGCGATGGGCGCCGCCCCCGCGGGGGTTCCCGGCGCGTTCGTCCTCGGCCAGGCCCATGGCGGGGCCCCGAACGGCCACCGAATAGGGACCCTGGGGCTGGATGAGATGCTCCAGGGACATGTTCATGAGGGTCACGGTGGGCCGCCCCGCCCCCGCGCTGCAGTGGGACAGGCCCGTGTCGACCCCCACGCAGCCGTAGGCGTGGTACTGGACCGCGCAGGCCTCTGGGATGGTGGTGCGGCCCGTGAGGTCCAGGGTCCCGGGGGCCTTCGCCGCGATTTCCGCGGCCAGGGGCATCTCGTCGGAGCTGCCCAGGAGGACGGTGGCGAAGCCCTGGTCCATGAGGATCCGGGACAGTTCCGGCCAGTTCTCCAGCTCCGGGAACCAGCGCTTCTCCTCGCCGCGGGTGCCGAAGGCCAGCACCACGTAGGGCCGGCCGTCCCAGCCCGCCTCCCGCAGCAGCGGCAGGGCGCCCCGGCCTCCCAGGAGTTCGGGCGTGATGGGCAGCCACCGGAGGTCGGAGCGTCCCGTGAGCTTTTCGAGCAGCGGCTGGTAGCGCTGCACGATGTGGATGGGCAGGTCCCGGTACTTGAAGGGGTGTGTGTAGAGCATGCTCAGGTTGTTGTCGGCGATGCCGCCCCGGATGGGCACCCGGGCCATCCACGCGGCCAGGATGAGCCGCACCGACTGGCTGAGGTTGATGACGGCCACGGGGCGGTCCTTGCGCCAGCGCCGGAGCAGCATCCAGGGGTCGGGCTTGCCGACGCCCCCGGTCTCGATGACGCTTTCGGCGATGACCGAAGGGGCCGCCTCGCTGAACACCGCCGCGCCGATGGCGTGGCCCACGGCCACCCACTTGAGGGTGACGCCCAGCTCCGCGGCGGCGGCGTTCCATTCCCGCTGCAGGCTGCCCAGGAAGGGCAGGGCGAAAATGACGTCCCCCAGCTGCCGGGGAAAGCGGATCCACACCTCGGGCAGGGCCTCCCCGCGCCGCAGGCTCTCCTTGAGGGCTTGGGTGCCGTTCGCCCTCATTTGGCGTACAGGGCGATGACCCGCTCGATGGCGCCCGCGCAGGCCGCGCAGAACGGCACGTCGTCGCGGGTGAACATGACGCAGTCCTCCTGGGCCCGGTAGTAGCCCGTGCCCTCGTAGTTGCAGCCCTCGAAGGCGCCCACCTTCCCGGAATGGGCATCGGTGCCCAGGAGCCGGGTCTCGAAAGCCTTCTGCTGGGCGAACAGGGCGTCCATCTCGGCTTCGGGGCGGTTGGCCGCGCGCAGGTCCCGGCGCCGGGCCTGGGTCGCGTGGCTGGCCTTCTCGAAGGCCTCCTTCTGCCAGGGGGTGGGCAGGGGCGTGCCGGCCTTGACGAGGGCCTTCCACTTCGGGGCCTTGGGATCGGCGGTGGCGTTGAGCTCCCAGGGCTCGGGCCGGTCCTTCGAACTCTCGTAGGCGACGTCGGAGGTGTAGTACTCGTCGGCGAGGCCCGCGAAGTGGTGCCCGAACTCGTGCACGAAGACGTAGGGGGCGTAGAGGTTCCCGGCCGCCACGGTGCTGAACTGCCCGAAGATGCCCGCGCCTCCGTAGGTCTCGCCGTTCACAAGGATCTCCAGGACATCGTAGGGGGCGAAGGACGCCACGTCCCGCAGGGCCCGGTTCTCGAAGGTCAGGATGTAGCGCTCGCTGCCGAAGGCGTCGTAGGCGGTGCCCAGGGGGCTGCGGCGGTGCACGCCGGTGGAAGGCCGGGACACGCCGGAGACTTCGGCGGCCGGGCACAGGGCCCACACGTTGAAGTCCTTGCGGTGTTCCCGGAAGGGCGACGTGGCGAACAGGGCCTCGGTGAGCTTCCGGGCCTGCTGCTCGAACCTGGGCTGCTCCTCCCGGGTGTAGCCGTCCCCCAGGATCAGGAGGTCCACCTTCGTGGCCGGATCCCCGGATTCCTGGATGGCGATGAGCTTGCCCGGCGAGGGCGGCGGGGCGGGATCGATGGTCGCGTCGGCGGGGTCCAGGGGGAACGACCAGATCTCCCGGAAGGCGTTGCGCGCATCCCGCTTCTTGACGCTGATCTGCACGGGGCCCGCGGGGCGGGGGAAACGCAGGGACTCGGAGAAGGTGCGGGCCATGGCCCGGGCCTCGCCCGTGGTCTCCCACTCCCCGTAGATGGAATTGAAGCCCCGGGAGAAGATGACCCGGTTGGTGGCCCGGTCCACCACCTCGAAGAAGTACTTGCCCAGGTTGGAGGTGTCCAGGGCCTTGGCGGGGTCTCCGGGCCAGGGCAGGGGCTCCAGGACGGTGCGGTCCGGGGTGAAGGTCTCCGTGGCGGCGGTGCCGGTGTGGTAGTAGTCCACCCGCAGGGTCCGGGGGGCCTGGGCCGCCAGGGCGGAAGCGAGGAACAGCGCAGAAAGGGTTCGTAGCATCACAAGCCTCATCGATACTCCTATACTAGAGCATTCCCGGAATCCCGCCGAACCCAGGCCCCTCTCGAGGTCACCATGCTCACCCCCCGACAACGCCAGCACCTCAAGGCCAAGGCCCACCCCCTCAAGGCGAACGTCCACATCGGCAAGGCCGGGCTCACCGACGCGCTGGCCCAGGAACTCGACGTCATGCTGGAAAGCCTCGAGCTCATGAAGCTCCGCCTCAACCAGAACACCCCCGAGGACGAGGCCAGCGCCGTGGAGGCCCTGACCGCCAAGGTGCCCGGACTCGAGGTGGTGCGCGTCCTGGGCCACACGGTGCTGGTCTTCCGGGCGAGCCGGAACAAGCCCACCGCCTATCCCCTGCCCTGAAGGGAGACCGGCGTGCCCTACCTGTCCTGGACCGATGGCGGCGTCGTGAGGCGCCATGAGGTTGACGATCCGGTGCAACTGGGGCGGGATCCCGTCCTGTGCCCGGTTTCGCTGCCCGGGGATGCCAGCGTCTCCCGGACCCACGCGCTCCTCGCGAAGGTGGGCGGCAGGTGGTGGATCCGGGACCTGGAGTCCCGCAACGGCACGCTCCTCAACGGACTCTCCGTTTCCACGCCCATCGGCAGCGCCCTGGAGGACGGGGACGAGATCGGCCTGGGGGACTGGTGCCTCACGTTCACGGAGGGCTTCCCGGGCCTGGACGGCGTCAACTTCATCGAGGGCGTGGGCGACCTGTTCGCCGAGGTCAAGCCCGAGGCCGGGCAGTCCATGGTGCTCCTGCGGGCCCTGGAGCTGCTGCACCGCTCCTCGGAGAGCCTCCTGGGGGAGGGCAGCTCGTACGTCATGTTCCGCAGCATCCTGGCCGAGGCCCTGAAGCTCATGGGCGCCGACCGGGGCTTCATCGTGATGGTGAACCCGGACGGCACCTGGCAGAGCCTGCACCGCATGGGCGACGTGGAGGACCGCCAGGGGCTGTCCCATTCCGTGGTGGCCTACGTCCTCTCCCACCGCACGGGCATTCTCAGCAATTCCCCGCTGATCGACCCCCGCTTCGGGGGCGAGAGCCTGCTGGAGCTCACCGCCGGGGCCGTCATGTGCGCGCCCATGGAGGTGGCCGGGGAGATCCAGGGCGTGCTCTACCTGGACCGCGCCCAGCAGGGGCGGCCCTTCTCCAGGTTCGACCTGGCCCTGCTCCAGGCCTTCGTGCGCCAGGGCGCCGTGGCCCTGCGCCACACGGAGCTCGTGCAGAAGGCCATGCGCCAGGCCGAGATCCAGGGCGAGTACCTGCGGCTCCGCACCCTCCACGAGCGCATCGTCAAGCGCATGGGGGAGCTGCTCGGGGCCATGGGATCGAGCCTGCGCTGGATCCAGAGCTACTCCGAAAGCGGCTACGGAGACCTGGCCGCGGTGCTCCGCCACCAGACCAGCCGCATCCAGCACCTGGTGGAGTCCGGCCTCCAGGAGACCCTCCTGGAGGTGCCGCGGGAGACCCCCGTGTCCACGAGCCTGCAGGCCCTCCAGGAGGTGCTCGAGCCCGTGTGGCGGGACCTCCTCACCATCCGGAACATCCCCCTGACCCTGGATACCGTTCCCCCCGGCACGGTGTGGGTGGCCGGGGACCTGGCCACCCAGGCCCTCATGGGCCTCGTGGAGCCCCTGCTCATGCGGGCTCCGGAGGGCGGCTCCGTGCAGGGCCGGTGGCTGGACCAGACCACGGACTGGACGTTGCGCCTGACCTTCTCCTCGGGCATGGCCATCCCCACGCCGGATCCCTGGACCCTGCGGACCCTCCAGGAATCGGGCATCCGCTGGCATTGGAACGACCAGTCCCTTTCCCTGGAGTTTCCCAAGGACATCGACCACACCCAGGAAAGCCGGGCCCTTCCCCAGCTGGGCCTGGTCACCGAGGAGATGGAACTGGTGGGCCTGTTCGAGAGCGTGGCCCAGGCCGAGGACCTGGGCCTCCACCTGCTGGAGGCCGAACCGCCCCGCACCCCCCTCCACCCGTTCAGGTACCTCGTCATCGACGCCAAGGGCACGCCGGACCCCGTGGCCGTGGTGGAAGCCTACCGGCGCAACGCCAGCTTCACCACCGTGCCCATCCTCGTGGTGCGGGCCGGGGACGACCAGTTCCCCCGGTTCCTGGCCGCGGGCACCACGGACTGCCTGCCGGAGGGCTTCCGGTGGGAGACCCTCCACCACCGCCTCCAGGTGCTGCGCGGCCACGACGAGCTCCAGCGCAAGGCGCGGGCCGCGGAGCGCCTGGATTCCCTGCGCCAGATGGCCGGGACCCTCAAGCACGAGATCAACAATCCCCTGGCCGTGATCTCCATGCAGGTGGAACTCCTGGCCCGCAAGTACCCCGACGAGCCCAAGCTCCAGAAGGTGATGGAGATGGTCGAACGGATCCGGGTGCTGGTGCAGGTCCTGCAGAAGATGCGCGAGGCCTCCACCGAGGACTACCCGGGCGGGGAGAGCATCTTCAAGCTGGGCTAGAAGACCAGAATCCCCTCTTCGTTGGCGAGGCCCTTGACGGGGACGTCCCGGGGCCCCACGGGCAGGGACTCGCACCTCTGGATGCCGAAGCCCGCGCCCAGGGTCAGGACGTCGGGGGCCAGTGCGGGCAGGACGGCGTCGTAGAAGCCCCGCCCGTAGCCCAGGCGGTGCCCGTCCGCGGCGAAGGCCAGTCCCGGCACCAGCACCAGCTGCACCGGCGGGGACGGATGGGGCGCGGCCAGCGGCTCCTGGAGGCCCCAGGCGCCCGGGCCCAGGGGGCGCGGTCCCCAGGCCAGGGTCGGCGGGTCCTTCTCGACGATGCGGGGGAAGAAGAACGTCCAGAAGGGGTGGGCGTCCATGAGGGGGCGCAGGTCGATCTCGGACCCCAGCGGCCAGAACGCCGCGATGGCGTGGATCCCCCGGCCCTGGCAGAAGGCGCCCAGGTGCCGGCACGCCTCCGCCGACCACAGGGCCCGCTCGAGGGGATCGACGGCGTCCCTCAGGGCCAGGTGATGCCGCCTCAGCGCGGCCTTGTCGCGGGGATCAGGCATAGACCTTGTAGAGATTGTCGCGTTCAAGCGGCTCGAAGCCGGCTTCGGTGATCAGGCGCTCCAGTTCGGACTTGGTGAGGGCCTGGGGCGTCTTGGCGCCGGCGAGGTGGGCGATGGTCTCCTCGATGATGGTGCCGTCCAGGTCGTCGGCGCCGTAGTTGAGGCCCACCTGGGCCAGACCTTCGGTGATCATGACCCAGTAGGCCTTGATGTGCGGGACGTTGTCCAGGAGGAGCCGGGCCACGGCCACCTCCCGCAGGTCGCGGTGCCCGGTGGTCTCGAAGATCTCGTAGGCCCTGCCCAGCTCGTTGTCTTCGATCTGGTAGGCCAAGGGGATGTAGGCCAGGAAGCCCCGGGTGCGGTCCTGCAGATCGCGCAGGCGCAGCAGGTGGTCCACCCGGTGCCGGGCCTCCTCGATGTGCCCGTAGAGCATGGTGCAGTTGGTGGGCAGGCCCATGCGGTGGCTCAGCTCGGCCACGCGCAGCCAGGTGCCGGCGTCCTTCTTGCCGATGCAGATCTTCTCCCGGATCTCCTCGTCGAAGATCTCCGCCCCGCCGCCCGGGCAGCTCTCCAGCCCCGCGGCCATGCAGCGGGCGATGAATTCCTCGATGGGAATCCCCGAGGCCCGGGCGTAGTAGTCCATTTCCACCATGGTGAAGACCTTCAGGTGCAGGTCCGGGAACCGGGCCTTGAGCCTGCGGAACAGATCCTCGAAGTACTCGATCTTGAGCTTGGGGTAGTGCCCGGCCACCATGTGGAGCTCCCGCACCCCGAGGTTCTCGGGCTTCTCCATCTCGGCCACGATGTCGTCCGCCGAAAGCACGTAGGCCCGGGGATCGCCCGGCCTGGCCTGGAACGCGCAGAACTGGCAGTGGGTGACGCAGATGTTCGTGTAGGAAAGGCGCCGGCTCACCACGTAGTAGGTCTTCCTGCCGTGGAGCTTCAGCCGCACATGGTGGGCCATGGCGCCGATGCCCGGGAGGTCGGGGCTTTCGTAGAGCAGCAGGCCGTCGTCGAAGCTAAGCCGGATGCCCCGTTCCACCTTCTCCGCGATGGGGAGGAGCCGGGGGTCCGTGATGTAGCTTTGCAATCCGAGGCTGAGGCTGTGCATGTAGTTCTCCGTCCACCAGTCTAGCGGGGCCCGCTGGGCCGCGGCTTATCGTAAAACCATTCATGACAATGAGCCGGAACCCCGGGAAGGCCGGGGCGTCGGATGGCCATGGCCAACGCGGGAATCGGCCTATATTGAGGCTGTGGGAGGGAGCGGCTGTTTTAAAGTTTCATTCATTCAGGATGGAGAAATCATTATGAAATTTGCATTCCTTCTCGCGGTCCGTTTGGCCCTCTTCGCCCTGGGCCTCCAGGCCTTCCTCCTGGTCTGGGCCTGACGTCACGCACGAACCCGTCACGCCTCGGAAACGGAGCAAAAAGACCAAACGCTGGGGCGCAGAGATCTCGCTGGGGCGCTGGGTGTTGAACTTCGAAATTCAACTTTTTTCTTTTCCCAGCGCCCCAGCGTTTCATCTTTTCGATGGCCTTCCCGATCCGCTCCGGACCTTCCGCAACGACCCTCTACCTTTGGAACCCACTTCCCCGCCAACGAGCCGTCAGCCAGGAGTTCAATCAGAGATTTTCATCTCCCCTCAGGCCGACGCCCGCTTCATCCCCCGCAATGCCACGCTCCACACCACCAGCCCGAAAAACGCCAACTTGATGAGCTGCGGCCAGAACGCCTCGATCCCCGCCCCGCGCAGCACGATGGCCCGGACGATGATGAGGTAGTGGGTGAGCGGGATCACCTGGGCGAGCCCCTGGAAGATGAGCGGCATGCCCTCGATGGGGAAGATGTAGCCGGAGAGGAACACCATGGGCAGGAAGGTGAGGATGGCCATCTGCGTGGACTGGGCCTGGGTGTCGGCGACGGTGGAGAGCGAGATGCCCACCCCCAGCATGGGGACGATGAAGAAGATCGACATGGCGTAGAGCAGGGGCACGCTGCCGGCGACGGGCACGCCGAACAGGACCTTGGCGGCGCCGAAGAGCACGGTCAGCTGCAGGTAGGCGATGCCCACCACCGGGATGATCTTGCCGAGGAACAGTTCGGAAGGGCGCACCGGCGTGACCATCACCTGGTCCAGGGTGCCGCGCTCCTTCTCCTTGACGATGCTGCCCGAGGCGTAGATGACGCAGGTCATGGCGAGGATCACGCCCACGAGCCCGGGGACGATGAAGTTGGGACTGCGCAGGTTCGGGTTGTACCAGGGGCGCACCCGCAGGTCGATGGGGGGGATGGGCTGGGTGGCCTGTCCGTAGCCCATGCGCTGGAAGAGCAGCGTGGTGCTGCGCATCTGGGAGACCCCCACGGCGGTGGCGATGGCGTTGCTGGCCGTGGTGGGATTGGAGGCGTCCACCACCACCATGGCCTGGGCCGTGGCGCCCGACCTCAGCTTTCGCGCGTAGTCGGGGGGGAACCACACGCCCACCTGGGCCCGGCCCATGTCGATCTCCCGGGTGAACGCGGCCTCGCTGTCCACGCGGCTCTTGAGGTCGAAGTACTGGGTGGCGACCAGCCCGTCCACGAAGTCGCGGCTCTCCTGGCTGCGGGACTCGTCATAGACCACGCAGGGGAGATGCTTGACGTCGGTGTTCACCGCGAACCCGAAGATGAGGATCTGGGCCAGGGGCATGATGAGCACGAATCCGATGGTCAGGCGGTCCCGGCGCAGCTGCAGGATCTCCTTCCAGACCAGGGCCTTGATGCGGTTCCACATGGTTCACCTCGGGGGGCGGCCCTGGTCCACCAGGTCCACGAAGACGTCTTCAAGGGAAGGGAGCTCGGGCTCACCCGGGGCGAAGGGCAGCCCCAGGGACGCCACGGACCGCAGGATGGCCCCCGGATCGCCGTCCTCGGCGTAGGCGAGGCGGACGCTCCGCCCCTGCAGGACCGCGGAGAGGACGCCCGGGATGGCCCGCGCGGCCTCCTGGAGGCGGCGGTACTCGGGGGTGCGCAGCGCCAGCACCCGGCGGCCCAGGCCGGCCTTGAGGCGGGAGGGGCTGCCGCTGGCCACGAGCTTGCCGCCCAGGATGAAGGCCAGGCGGTCGCACTGGTCGGCCTCGCCCAGGTTGTGGGTGGTCACCAGGATGGTCATGCCGTCGTCGATGAGGTCGGCCATGGCTTCCCAGAACAGGCGCCGGCGCAGCGGGTCCACCCCCGAGGTGGGCTCGTCCAGGAAGAGCACCTCGGGCTCGTGGAGGGTGGCGGCGGCCAACGACACCCGCTGGCGCTCGCCGGTGGAGAGGCCCGACACCAGCTGGTCCCGCAGGGCCCACACCTGCATCTCCCTGAGCCGGTGGGTGGTTTCCGCCTTGAGGCGTTCGCCGGAAAGGCCGTAGAGGCTCCCGAAGAAGGCCAGGTTCTCGGCCACGGTGAGATCGGTGAGCAGGCTGGACTTCTGGCTCATGTAGCCCATGCGCGCGCGCACCAGCTGGCCCTGGGTGAACAGGTCCCGGCCCAGGGCCCGGGCGCTGCCCGAGGTGGGCGCCAGGACGCCGCACAACATGCGGATGGTGGTGCTCTTCCCGGCGCCGTTGGGGCCCAGGAACCCGAAGGTCTCGCCCTTACGGATCTCGAAGGAGATCCCGTCCACGGCGGTGAAGTCGCCGAAGCGCCGGGTGAGGTTCTCCACTTGCAGGACGGCCTCACTCATGGAGGGCTCCCGACTGGGCGCTGAGCACGTGCAGGAAGTAGTCCTCCAGCGTGCTTGCGGATTCCCGGGCCGACGCCACGCCGGGCAGGGCCCCCAGCCTGGCCAGAAGCGGTTCCACGGGCTGGTCCGGGAAACGGGCCCGGAGCACGTCGCCTTCGGCGAAGAGATCCAGGGGCGCCAGGGCGGCCACCTGGGCCCTGGCGAGCCTGCGGTCCGCCATGGTCAGGGCCGCCACGACCCCGCCCAGCTCCTCCCGGAACCCGTCCAGGGTGCCCTCCGCGAGGATCCGGCCGCCGTCCATGAGCATCAGGCGCAGGGCGTACTCCGCCTCGTCCATGTAGGGGGTCGAGAAGAGGATGGCCACGCCCTCGTCGTGGATGGCGTGGAGCATGGTCCAGAATTCCCGCCGGCTCACGGGGTCCACGCCCGTGGTGGGCTCGTCCAGCAGCAGCAGCCGGGGCTCGGGCAGGAGCGCCGAGCACAGGGAGAGCTTCTGCTTCATGCCGCCGGAAAGGGCCCCGGCCATGCGGTCCCGGAAGCGGTCCAGTTCCACCGAGGCCAGGAGGGACGTGATGCGGGGGCCGGGGTCCCGCAGGCCGTAGAGCCGGGCCTGGAGAATGAGGTTCTCCTCCACCGTGAGGTCCGGGGCCAGGCTGAAGACCTGGGGCACGTAGCTCAGGGCGTGGCGGTCGGCGTGGAGCCGGATGCGCCCGCCGGCGGGTTTCTGGAGGCCCATGAGCATGCGGAAGGTGGTGGTCTTCCCGGCGCCGTCGGGGCCGATGAGGCCCACAAGGTCGCCTTCGTCCAGGGCCAGGTCCAGGCCCTGCACGGCGCGGGTGCCGTTGGGATACCGGCAGGCCAGGCCGGACGTCTCCAGGAGGCGGGCCATGGTCACTTGCCCCGGGGCTTGAGCTTGACGTCCACGGCCACCCCGGGGATGAGGCCCTTGTCCCAGCCGCGGGCCAGGTGCACCTGGGCGGGGTAGACGAGGTTGATGCGCTCCTCGGCGGTCTCCACCATCTTGGGGGTGTATTCGGGCACGCTGTTGACCTCGTCCAGGGCGGCGTCGAAGGTGCGTCCGTCGAGGGTCGCCACCTGCAGCGGCATGCCCTGGGCCACCTTGGGCTGGAGGGGCTGGGGAATGTAGAGCCGCACCCAGAGCTGGTCCAGACGCGCGATGGTGAGCACGGCCTGGGAGGCTCCCACCACGCTGCCCACCTCCCGCAGGCGGTGGATCACCACCGCGTCGAAGGGCGCGCGGATCTCCAGGAACGAGGCCTGGACGCGGCTCTGGTCCAGGACGGCCCGGGCCTTGCGGGCGTCGGCCTCGGCGCCGGCGCGGTCCTCCATGCGGAAGCCCGCGCGCAGCTCGTCCAGGGCCCTGCGCTGCAGGTGGAGGGCCGCCTCCGCCCGTTCCCGGTCGGCCACGGCCTTGTCCAGGTCCGCCCGGGATGCGATGGCGTCCCGGTGGAGGGCGGAGATGCGCTTGAGGGTGTCGTTGGCCAGCGCCAGGGCGGCCTGGGCGTCCCGTACCCGGGCCTCGCCCTGGGCGATGTCCTCGGGGCGGTTGCCGGCCTTGTAGAGGCGGTTGCGGGCCTCGGCGGACGCCAGCCCCGCGGCGTCACGGTCCACCGCGGACCCCAGCTCGGCCGCGGAGAGGCGCACCAGGAGGTCGCCGGCCTTCACGCGCTGGCCCTCCTTCACGTCGATGGAAAGGATCGTGCCCGGCACCCGCGGGCCCAGGTCCGACAGGTAGGCTTCGACCCGGCCGTTGAGCGTCACGGCGCCTTCGCGGTTGCACCCGAGGGCGAGCAGGGCCACCAGGGCCAGGGCGGTCTTCTTCATAGGGACTCCAGGAAGGGCAGGGGTTCCATGGGATGGGCGGCCACGCCCCTCCAGAACACGTCGAACCAGGTGCGCTCGGCCATGGCCACCGCCGCCGGCGGCTGGAGGCCCGCGAGCCGTTCCGCGAAGACCGGCACCAGGTCGAGGATCTCGGCCTCCATGCGGATGAGGAACAGGCCCACCAGGTAGGGGTTGAGGCCCGGGCGCAGCTCGCCCCGGCGCAGCCCGCGGCGGATGATGGCGATCACGGCGAACTGGGCGGGGCGCAGGCGCCGCGCCAGCTGCTCGGGGATGGTCTCGGCGCCCCGCACGATCTGGCCCCGCACCATCGCGCGGAATCCGGCGCTGTCGTGGAGGTGGCGATGGAAGCACCGCATGGCCGTCCAGAGCTTCTCCGCCGTGCTCCGGGGATCCAGAGGGTCGGCCAGGCGGCGCAGGTCCTTCACCAGGGGCGGGATGCGCTCTTCCAGGAGGGCCGTGAACATGGCCTCCTTGTTCTCGAAGTGGTAGTAGATGAGCGACGGGTCGCAGCCGGCCTCCCGGGCGATGGCCCGAAGGCTTGCGCCCTCCAGGCCCTCCCTGCCGAACACCTTCAGGGCGGCGTCCAGGAGGGTCCTGGGATCCATCTTCACGGCTTTGGGGCCACGGGGGCGGGGAGTGGGCAAGGGGCATCCTTATTCAACGCTTGTTGAATTATGGAGCCCGCCCGGGGAAACGCAAAGCTAATTTCATCGATCGTTGAAATAAGGCCGGTGAACGCGAAAAGGCCCCCGCGACGGGGGCCTTGCCGGAGTCCGGGCCGGAACCTACTCCACCGAGATGGGGATCTCCGTGGTGTAGTCCAGGGTGATCACTTCGGGTTCCTCGAAGGCGATGCGGCCTTCCTCCACTTCCTTGATGGCCACCTGGGCCCAGAAGGACGCGAGGCGGGGGGCCTCCTGGGGCTGGCCCAGCTTGTTCACGGGCACGGTCACCTCGACCTTGGGATAGGCGCCGCGCTGAAGCTGCTCGCAACGCTTGCCCGTGACCACGACGAACCGGTACTTGTTGGCGATCTCTTCAGGAATGTGGACTACGGTGCGCTGTACGGTCATGGACTTCCCTCGAAGAGGCCAAGTCTATCAAGGAAACTGGGAGAAATCCAGCGTTAGTATGGTAATGGAGGCTTGAAGATGAACATCCTGCTGGGCATCACGGGGGGGATCGCGGCGTACCGGGCCGCGGAACTGGCCCGCACCCTCACCAAGCGCGGCCACGTGGTCAGGTGCTGCCTGACCGACGCGGGGTCGCGGTTCATCACCCCCCTCACCCTGGCCTCCCTCACGGGCCAGCCCTGCTTCGGCGCCAACCCCGACTACCACGAGTGGCGGCCCAACCCCATCATCGAGCACATCGACCTGGCCCGCTGGGCGGACGTGGCGGCGGTGGTGCCCGCCACCGCCGACATCATCGGCAAGACCGCCAACGGTCTGGCCACGGACCTGCTGAGCACCCTGCTCCTGGCCACCACGGCCAAGGTGCTCTGGGCCCCGGCCATGAACAAGGCCATGTGGGCGCACCCGGCGGTGCAGGCCAACGTGGCCACCCTCAAGGGCTTCGGCCACACCATCGTGGAGCCGGTGGAAGGCCTCCTGGCCTGCGGGGAGGAGGGCGCGGGCAAGCTCGCCGACATCCTGGACATCGCCGACGCCGTGGAGGCCCTGGCCGGGCCCGCCCACCCCACCTTCCAGGGCCGGCGCATCCTCGTCACCGCCGGGCCCACCCGGGAGGACCTGGACCCGGTGCGCACCCTCACCAACCGCTCCACGGGGGAGATGGGCGTGGAACTGGCCCGGGCCCTGCGCAACCTCGGGGCCCGGGTGGATCTGGTGCTGGGTGGCGACCTGCCGGCGCCCTGGGGCATCGAGACCCGCCGGGTGCGCAGCGCCGAGCAGATGCTGGCGGCCTGCCGGGAGGTGTGGCCCCACGCCGACGGCCTCGTGGCCGCCGCGGCCGTGGCGGACCAGCGCCCCGCCGCCTGCGCCCCCGAGAAGGTGAAGAAGCAGGAGGGTCCCGAGACCCTCACCCTGGTGCGGACCCCCGACGTGCTGGCCACCCTCGCCGCGGAGAAGCGCAGCGGCCAGTGGCTCCTGGGCTTCGCCGCCGAAAGCGAGGCGCACGTTCCCAACGCCACGGTCAAGCTCCACAAGAAGCACCTGGACGGCGTGCTGGTGAACGACATCGGCGCGGGCAGGGCCTTCGGCCACCAGGCCAACACCCTGCTGCCGGTCACCGCCGCCGGGGAGGGCGAGCCCATCGGCCCGCTGCCCAAGGATCAGCTGGCCAAGGCCGTGGCGGCGTGGTGGGGGGACTGGCTGGCGTCCCGGTAGGACCGGCCGCCGCCGGGTCGCCCCGGCCGGGCCGAGGAATGCCTTGTCCCTGTCCGGATCCCGTCAGATCGCGGGATCCAGCCAGGCCACCGGTTCGCTGGGGGCGCCGACGACGTTGCCGACCCGCACCGCGGCGGCGGCGACCCAGCCCGAGGGCTTCCCGATCTGCCGCATGTCCAGCAGCACGACTTCCCCCGGACCGGGAAGATCCGGGCGGCTCCGCTCCAGCACCACTTCGCCCCGGGTGAGGACGTCCTGGCCGGTGGGACGGCCGGGCCCCAGGGGCAGCAGGAAGACGCGGACCTTCTCCACGCCCACCAGGTCGCCACCGCGCGCGTCCAGGCGCGGCAGGCGCACCTCCAGCATCCGGTGGGCGGTCCAGCGGATGACGCAGGGGCCGGGCGCCGCGCGGGTGCGGGGAATGGGGTCGCCCTTGCGGCCGCAGGCGGCCAGGGAGAGGACCAGGACGGTACAGATTATGGACCTTGGTGTCATGTTTGGTAGTCTGGGGGTTCGCACTATTCTATGATGCCCCAGTTCGAGTCCGGGGCCATCCGTGAGGAAGAGGCCATGCCCGTCACCAGATTGCTCATCGCGAACCGAGGCGAGATCGCCTGCCGGATCATGCGCACATGCCGGGAGATCGACATCCCCACCGTGGCCGTGTACTCGGATTCGGACCGGGGGGCCATGCACGTGCGCCTCGCCATCCTCTCCGTCCCCATCGGGCCCACCCCGGCCCGGGAAAGCTACATGCGCACCGACAAGCTCATCGAGGCCTGCCGGAAGACCGGGGCGGACGCCATCCACCCGGGCTACGGCTTCATCGCCGAGGACCCCGAGGCGGTGCGCCAGATCCAGGACGCGGGCATCACCTGGCTGGGTCCCAGCGCGGAAGTGTTGGAAAAGATGGACAACAAGATCATCGCCCGGGAAATCGCCCAGTCCGTGGGCTGCCCTGTGCTGCCCGGGATCCAGGAGACCATGGGCGACGAGGAACTCCTGGACGAGGCCCGGAAGATGGGCTACCCCATCATGGTCAAGCCCGTCCTGGGCCGTGACGGCAAGGGGATGCGCCTGGTCAAGACCGCCGGGGACCTGCGCCGGGCGCTGCCCCGGGTCAAGGGCGAGAGCATCTTCTCGTTCTGGGACGAGCGGGTGTACCTGGAGAAGGCCCTCATCCACCCCCGGCACATCGAGGTGCAGATCGCCGGCGACGCCCACGGGAACTACGTGCACCTGTGGGAACGGGAGGGTTCGGTGCAGCGGCGGTTCCAGCAGATCTGCGAGGAGGCCCCCTCCCCGGGCGTCTCCCCCGAGCTGCGCAGGACCCTGGGCGAACAGGCCGTGGCCATCGCCAGGGCCGTGGGCTACGTGGGCATCGGGACGGTGGAGTTCCTCCTGGACCAGGAGGGCAACTACTACTTCCTGGAGATGACCTGCCGCATCCAGGGCGGCCACGCGGTCACCGAATGGATCACGGGCCAGGACCTGGTGAAGTGGCAGATCGACATCGCCCAGGGGAAGAAGCTGCCCCTCACCCAGGACAAGATCCCCTTCTGGGGCCATGCCATCCAGTGCCGGATCAATGCCGAGGACGCCGACCGGGACTTCGCGCCCAGCTCGGGCCGGATCCAGTACCTGCGCTCGCCCCAGGGGCACAACCTGCGCAACGACAGCGGTGTCTACTTCGGCTGGGACATGTCCCCCTTCTACGCGCCGCTGCTGGCCAAGATCTCCACCTGGGGCCAGACGCGCCAGGAAGCCCTGCAGCGCATGCACTCGGCCCTCATGGAGATGCGCCTGGGCGGCGTGCGCAACAACGTGGCCTTCTTCAAGACGCTCCTGGAGAACAAGCAGTTCCTCAAGGGCGACCTCCATACGGGGATCCTCGCCCATCCCTGGTGGAAGCAGAAGGCCGTGGGGCCCAGCCTCAAGTTCGCCGTGGCCGCCGCGATGTTCGACGAGCTGGAGATGGAGGAGCGCCGGGCCCAGCAGCCCACCCCCCGGAACGAGTGCGTTCCCACCAGCCAGGCCTGGAAATCCCTGAACAAGTTCAATAGGCTCTGAGGTCATACCATGAAACGAACCCTCGTCGTCGCCGACCAGACCGTCGAGCTAGAGATCTACCGCCGCCGTGGCACCACCGTCATGACCTGGGACGGGGAGGAAGTGCCCCTGGACATCGTGAAGGTGGAGCGTTCCAGCTATTCCATCATCATGGAAGGCCGGAGCGTGGGCGTGAACATCGACCGCATCCGCAACCCCGACCCGGACCTCCACGGCTTCCGGGCCGCCACGTACGACGGGGCCTACGAGTTCACGCTCCAGGATCCGCGCAAGACCCTCCTGGCCGAGGCCATGGCCCGGAGCAAGCGCAGCGAAGCCAAGACGATCATCGCCCTCATGCCCGGCAAGGTGCTCAAGCTCCTCGTGCAGCCCGGGGACGTGGTGGAGGAGGGGCAGCCCCTGCTGATCCTCGAGGCCATGAAGATGCAGAACGAGTACACGGCGCCCACCGCGAGCCGCGTGTCCGCGGTGCACGTGGAGGAGGGCGTGAACCTCGAGATTCACGCCCCCATGATCTCCCTGCAGAACCTGGAACACCTCGAGGCGGCGGAAGCCGCCCCTAAGGCCTGACCGTCAGTCCGTGACCGCGAAGGCCACCTTCTCGTTGCGGAACCGCTCCTTGGCCAGCAGCTTGACCGTGGCCTGGGTGTGGTCGGGGTTGTACGCCAGCGTGTAGTGCTTGTCCTTCACCAGGGATCCGGGAACCACGTTGATCTTGCCGATCCGCTCCAGGCCCGCCTCGGCGGCGCTGATGGTGATGGTGTCCTGGGAGCGCAGGTCGGCCGTCTTCGTGAAGGCCTCGTCGTTCCAGTTGGAGCCGGCGCGGTCCTTGGAGAACACGGGCACCACGATGATGCCTTCATCCTCCAGCACCTTGCGCTTGCCCACCAGGTAGTGGACGGAATTGAGGAGCGCCTGCTGGGCCTGGCTGGCGGCGGTGAGCACCGTGAGGTCCTTGGTCATCTTCTCCTTCTCGGCGCGGAGGCCCTCCACGTCGGCGGTGAGCTTCTGCTGCTGGGCCGTCAGGTCCACGATGTTGGCCTGGAGCTCCCGGCTGCGCTGCTGGGCCTGGTCCCGCTCACCCTCGATCGCCGCCTTGCGCTCGGCCATCAGCTGCGTGGGGCTCCTGTCCGCCTTGCCCTGGGCCACCCAGGACCCGTAGACGCCGTTGCTGTAGAAGTGGTAGACGTGGAAGCCCGGCGCCAGCTGGTCCACGGTCAGGACCTTGGCCACCAGTGTCTTGGCCTTCTCCTCGGGTACGCCCCGCTTCCTCAGGTACCGCACGGCCATGTCGAAGTGGGTGTCGTCGGCCTTGGCGACTTCAGGGCGGGGCAGGACGGCCCGCAGCTGTCCGATCTTCTGGTTGAGGCCCTTGATCTCCTTGTCCTTGTCCAGCACCTCCTGGAGCAGGGCCTGGTAGGAGCTGTTCTTCTCCACCTTGATGCGGGCCTCCAGGGCCGTCTTCTGGTCGGGGGTCAGCTCCAGGGTGTCCGGGTTGGGCGCCACGTTGTTGACGCCCGCCTGGGCGAGCTTTCGCTTTTCCTCGGCGCTGGCGGTGCCGGCCTTCTGGCTGAGGTCCTCCAGCTCGGCGGCCTTCTGGGAGAGGTCCTTCACCTGCTTCTCGCCTTCGGTGCGGCCGCAGGCGGGGGCCACCAGCATGGTGGCCACCGCCGCCGCGGCCAGGAGGAAATTCGTAAGGGTTGTCCGTGTCATGGCTTTCTCCAGATTCGTGAAGCCGGGAATGGATGTTCGCCCCGGCTCCGGGGTTGGATGAAGGGACCTCCTAGGAAGGTCGGCACGATGCCTGCCCGCCTCGGGGTGCGCCGAGGGGGCCTGGGACAAACCTCCCCCGCCATGGGGCAGGTCTACGGTTCGGCTATTGGATGACCCGGAGGTGACCTTGTTCCAAGGTGGGGGCGGGTTTTTCGAAAGGTGACCATCTAAGTCTTATTACGTATGGGAATAGATGGGTAAACGCCTATTTTTCAAGGGAGGCCGCCGGTGTCCGGCGCCCGGGCGGAGGGAGCATGGTGAAGGAAGAACCGGGCGTGGCCGGGGCCGGGTTGCCGGCCATGCAGGCGGTCCTGGACGCCATGCCGTCGAACATCGCGGTGCTGGATGCCGGCGGCCGGATCCTCCTGGTGAACCGGAGCTGGAAGGAGTTCGCTCTGGCAAACGGCGGGACGAGCGAGGACGTGGGGGCGGACTACCTGGCTTCGGTGCCCCTGGAGGAGGGAGAACTCCGGAAGGGACTCCTGGATGTCCTCGCGGGCGGGAGTGCCCGCTCCTTCGACTACACCTGCGACGCCCCGGACAGGCGGCGCTGGTTCCGCATGACGGCGACGCCCCTTGATGGTCCGGCAGCATTTCTGGTCAACCACGTGGACATCACGCATACGAGGGAAGCGGCGGAGGAAGCCCGGGACGTCACGGCGCTGCGCCGGGCCCAGGAGGCCGAGGCCAGGGCGCGCAAGGCCGACAGCCTCGTGCTGATGGCCGGGAGCATCGCCCACGACTTCAACAACCTGTTCGCGGGCCTTTCGGCGGGCCTGGAGATCATCGCCATGCAGGCGCGGAGCCCCGAGGACGTCCTCCAGGGCGTCGCCACCACCAAGGCCGTGCTCACCCGCGCCGTGGCCCTCTCCTGGAAGATGAACGACTTCTCCGGCCAGGGCATCGTGAGGATGGCCCGGGTGGAGCTGGGGGACCTGCTCCGGCGCTGGGCTCCGGCCTCCGGCGCCCGGCACGGCGGCCGCACCCCGTTGCTGGAGTTGGAGATGGCGGCCCCGGTGAAGGCGGACGCCGCGCGGCTGGAGGCGGCCCTGGACGCCATCGTGGCCAACGCCTGGGAGGCCATGGACGACGCCGGCGTGGCCGGAGGCCGGGTGCGGGTCAGGCTGTTCATGGACCGCGGGGAGGACGGCCCGGCCGGCGGCGAAGGCCTGTGGGCCGCGGAGCGCCCCGGGGGCGCCTGGACGGTGTGCCTGGAAATCGCCAATGAAGGGCCGTGGCCGGGTCCCGAGATCCTCAGCCGCATGTTCGATCCCTTCTTCACCACGCACTTCGTGGGCCGGGGCCTGGGTCTCGCGTCCGTCCTGGGGGTGCTCCAGTCCCACGCCGCGGGCATCCACGTCCTCCCCGCGCCGGGGGGTGGCCTGGCGTTCCGGATCCACTTCCTGGCGCACTAAGGCGCTGAGAGGGCCAGGGTCCTGGGGTGCACGAGACGGTCGAAGTCCCGGTAGCGCATGCGGACCAGTTCCGTGTGGGAACCGGCGTTGAAGGCGATCTCCTCGTTGGACGCCAGGCGCGGGTCCACGAAGACGTCCATGCAGTAGAGGTTGCCGAAAGGCGGCATGGCCCCCAGCTCGCATTCGGGGAAGTCGCCCCGGAATTCCGGCTCCCTGGCCAGGTCCAGGTTCACCGCCCCGGTGCCCCGGCGCAGCAGGTCCAGGTCCACGTGGCGGGTGGCGGGAAGCACCGCCATGGCCAGGTGGTCGTCCACCTTGACCACCACGGTCTTGGCGACCTCCTTGCCCTTGACGTGGGCGGACTCCGCCACGTCCATGGCCGTGTAGGCCTTGGCGTGGGTGATGGAAAGGTAGTTGACCTCGTGGTCATCGAGGAAGTGCTTGAGTTTGGCGACAGGCATGGGTCCCTCCTTTGCCGTCGGCAGGTTGGACCCGAAGCATCGGGCATCGGTGGGCCTTCGCAAGGTGGATTCCGGGCTAATTTAATGAGCTATTTCTAAAAATTTCCGTTCATCCCCCGTTTTCGACCGTTCAGGGGAAGATGGCCGGTTCCGGCCGCTCCGGCGTTATGTTCCTTCATAGCGTCCCGGCGGGCATGCCCGGCCGGGCGCGGAACCTTCCTCCTCCCTGGACCGTGCGCTGATGCAACAGACCACCAAGCCGAGAATTCCCGTCGTCCTGAGCGAAATGGAACTCCATTGGCTCATCACGTGGCATGACTTGAACATCCACGAACCGTCCCCGACGAGCGCGAGCGCCGGCAGGGACTGGAGCCTGGACCGGAGGGAGGACCTGCTGAGCGCCTGGGACCGGACGCCGGAACGGTGAACCGTCCTACCGGCGCGCATCGGACGATTCGATCCCGCCCACCCCCTCCATCGCAAAGGCCCCTTTCGGGGCCTTTGTGCTGGAGCGGGCGATCGGGATCCCCTGCGGGCCGCGTCCGCTGCTGCGCCCGGCCCTGATCCTCCGGACAGCCCCCCGGGCTGTCCTCCGGGGGCCTACCGGCGCGCATCGGACGATTCGATCCCGCCCGCCCCCTCCATCGCAAAGGCCCCTTTCGGGGCCTTTGTGCTGGAGCGGGCGATCGGGATCGAACCGACGACGTTCAGCTTGGGAAGCTGACATTCTGCCACTGAATTACGCCCGCGATAACGTGCACGGTCAACGTATCACGGGGAGGGGAGGGGGTCAACCTGGGTGCTATCCTGGCGGATGCATGACCCACGTTCTGGAGGTTTCATGAAGGTTTATGCAGGGGTGTCGATGGTCCTGTGCGGGTTGGCGGCCTTCGCGGCCGCTCCCCACCGCACCAACTGGGAAATGAAGGAGTTCACCTGGGTCAAGCTGGTGCCGGCGGAGGCCGGGGCGGCGCCTTCGCAGCATCCGGCGCAGCTGGATGGGGAAGTGCTGCGGCGGGGGCTGAAGGCGATCCGGTTCGGGGAGGAGGCGCTGTTCGAGGGCCGGGAGGTGGACCAGCTCGTGAAGCCCCTGCTGGAGGCCTTTGCGGTGGCCGATCCGGGCGAGGATCTGGTGCTCCTGAGCACGGGGCGGCGCGGCGGCGGGTTCCTGAATCCGTCCTTCGGCGTGACGGCGCGGCTCTTCGTGCAGGGGGGCAAGGTGCAGGTGATCGTGCGGGACACGCGCCTGGGTTTCGTGGACCGCTACCGCGTGCGAGGCGAGAAGCCCGAGTTCGTCTACGGCTCCCGCGCGCAGGCGGGCTCCGCGGCCCTCAAGGGCGAAGGCCTGGCCTCCCGGCGCGGGGACTGGGTGGAGTTCCCCGCGGTGCCCGCCGCGGCGCCGGCGGCGGTGCTGCCGGGGTTCCAGGGCGCCCCCGAACCCAGGGCCGTCCCGGCCGAGGGCCCCGAGGCGCGGCTGCGGGCCCTGAAGCGCCTGCGGGAGGAGAACCTCATCACCGAGGATGAGTACCAGGCCAAACGCCAGGAGATCCTCAAGAACCTCTGAGCTGCTCCAGGACCCAGGCCTCGAGGGCTTCGGCGCCCGTCACCCGCTGTTCGGCGACCCAGATGGGCATCGTGGAGGCCCGCCCTGGGTCCAGCTTCACGGCGTCCTTCTCCGTGCACACCAGGCCCTCCGCGCCCGCGGCCCGGGCCTCGGCCTCCAGGGACGCCAGCCGCGGGCCCAGGGCCTGGTGGTCCGGGAAGGCGCGGCTACCGGTCCAGGGGGCGCCGGCCACCAGGAGATCGGCGAAGAACGCTTCGGGGTTTCCCAGGGCGCAGAAGGCGAAAAGCGGTCCGGGCCCGCCCAGGGGCAGGGGGATGCGGGCGCCGTCCTCCAGGCGCCGCAGGGCGGTGATGGCGAAATCCACCCAGAACACCGGGCCTCCGGAACCGTAGCGGCCCCACCAGGCCAGGATGGCGTCCCGGTCGGCGCGGCCGCCCCGGGTGACCACCAGGGCCGAGGCCCGGGCCGCGGACGTGGCGGGCTCCCGCAGGTCGCCCAGGGGCAGCATGCGCCCGTTGCCCCAGCGGCGCACCCCGTCCAGCAGGAGCAGGTCCAGGTCCCGGTGAAGGCCCCGGTGCTGGAATCCGTCATCCATGATCAGCAGGTCGGGCCGGGGCGCCAGGGCCAGGGCGCGCAGGGCGGCGTGATGGCGGCGCCGCCCCACCACCACCCGGCCGGGTCCCAGCCGCTGGGCCATCATGAGGGGCTCGTCCCCGGTCTGGGCGGGGTTGGAACCGGGCGCCACCTCCATGGGGTCCAGGTCCCGCCTTCCGCCATAGCCCCGGGAGACCACCGCGGGGAAAAAGCCTTGGGCTTCCAGGAATTCTGCCAGGTGGAGCGTGACGGGCGTCTTGCCGGTGCCGCCGGTGGACAGGTTGCCGACGGACACCACCGGCACGTCCACCCGGGCCGCCCGTTCCGGGTGCCGGTCGAAGGCGCGGTTCCGCAGGCGCACCACCTCGCGGTACAGGGGGGCCAGGGGCGCAAGGATCCAACGGAGGGGCCGCATCCTTCCAGCATAAAGGGAAAAATCACCTGCCAGTGAAGTTCCCTACGGAAGCGAAGGCAGGTTATCTTTAGATCCATCCCTCGGTTACCCATGTCCGATTCGAACTTCATAGGCCAGAGCAAGCTCACCTTCAAGGAAGGGGAGGTCGTGTACCGCAAGGGCGACCTGGCCCAGGTGATGTACGTGATCCTGTCGGGGAAGATCCGCATGTACGTGGGCTCCGAGCCCCAGGGCGACTGGTCCGAGGAACTGGCCAAGGGCGACTTCTTCGGCGAAGGCAGCCTCCTGGAGCCCATCCCCCGGCACCACACGGTCGTGGCCCTGGAGGACACCGAGGTGGTGACCATCTCCCGGGGCACCTTCCTGCGCATGATCCGCCAGAACCCCGAAGTGTCCGTGAAGATGATGCAGCGCCTGGCCCAGCGCAACCGCGAACTGGCGGGACGCGCGGACCCGGATCCGCAGCGGGGCGTCAAGGCCAAGGCCCAGCCCGTCTCCGTGAGCCTCGTGTCCGTCATCTCGGGGCGCAAGTTCAACATCCTCTCCCACGGCGCACTCGTGGGCCGCTTCGATCCCAACACCGGCATCCACCCCGACATCGACCTCACCGAGGAGGACCCGCAGCTCAGCGTCTCCCGGCGCCACGCGCGGATTCTTTGCGAGCACAACCGGTACTTCCTGGTGGAGGAGCACGGCGTGGCCAACGGCACCTACATCAAGGGCGAGCGCCTCCCCCCCGGGGACGCCCGGGAGCTGAAGGCCGGGGACCGCGTGGGCTTCGGCATGGTGGTGCTGTTCTTCGAGAAGCCCTCATGATCAGCGTCGAGGTGTGGCGCGACGAGCACGGCGTCACGTGGGAGCTGGTGCAGCTTGGCCTGGACGAGACCGGCGGCGGCTGCATCATCCGGGAAGGCTTCAACAGCCTGGACCGCGCCGACGGCGACATGCGGGAGGGCGTGGAGGTCATCGCGCGCTTCGGGGATGTGGAGGACGCGCGGGCCTTCCTGGAGGAGGAGGGCTTCGAGCGCGCCTGAAGGGGAACCGGAACGGCCACACGGACACTTGAGGAGGGAATGCCCCGGAACCGGGCATTGACTTCCACAAGGATTTTCCGATGCAACCGACCCTTCCTTTGGCCCTGGGCCTGCTCCTCGGTGCCCTGCCCCTGGCGGCCCAGGACCCCGTCTACACGCTTCCGCCCGGCCTCGCGCCGGGCGACGTGGGGCCCCTGGGCACCGGGAAGACGCACTTCCCCATGCGGGTCGACGGACGCGTGGCAGGGCCCGGGGCCCGCCTGGAGAACGCCAACCTGAGGGGGGCCGACTTCGCTGGCTGCGACCTCACCGGGGCCCGCCTGGACGGAGCGGACTGCACGGGCGCCAGCTTCCACAATGCGACCCTGGCCGGCGCCAGCCTGAAGGGCACCCGCCTGTTCCAGGCCGACATCTCGGGCGCGACGGGGCTGGACCTCGCCGGGGCCCAGCTGCATCCCTTCTTCGAGCCCGCGGGCGGGCCGGAGAAGACCGGAGCGTTGCGCTTCTACCACACCGGCGGAGAGGAGGCGCCCCGGTATCTCGTGGCCTCTCCCTGGGGCGAGGTGTTCTGGCAGGAAGGATCGGCCCTGCGGCACCTCTCACCCACGGGCGTTCAGTACGGGCTCCGGATCCTGGGGGAGAACCAGGGGGTGAAAGGGATCGCCAAGGACTCCCTGGATCGCCTCTGGGTGTTCGGGGACCGGCGGCACGCGTGGTTCCTCCTAGCCGACCTGAGTCCCGGGCCCAGGTCCGCCAGGGGTCTCTGCCACACCCTTGTCGCGGAGCCGGACCTGGCGCCCGTCGCCATCACCGCCGGGACGTGCGGGGACGTGATGGTCTCCATACCCGGCGGGGCGCTCCACTACCACGCCTACGACGGCAAATTCAGGGTGGACGCCCTGGGAACGCTTCCCGGCAGCGGCCCCGCGGGGGTGGCCACGATGAATGCCGCCGGAACCGGCGTCTTCCTCGCGGGGCCGGAGCGGACGGATATCCGGTTCGTGAAGGTGGGCGGCAGGGGCGGCACCGCCATCGACCTGCCCGCGGGCTGCCGTGTCAACCGTCTCGTGCGCGGAGCGGGAAACTCGGTGTGGTTCACCCTGACGGGGTCCCAGGAGGGGATCGGCTGTTTCGACGAGGACACCCGGGCCGTGACCTTCACGATGCTTGCCCCCGGGGGCGGCCCCCGCGTGCCCTGGGACCTGGCCCTGGACGAGGACGGAGCCGTCTGGTTCACGCAGCGGGGAAGGTCCTGCCTGGGCTGCCTGAAGCCCGGGGGCAAGCCGGTCGAATTCCCGCTTCCCGAAGGCTTCCGCGCCTCGGAACTGGTCCGGGGTCCGGGTGGCCGGATGTTCTTCACGGTGGAAGGCGAGCGCCTCATCGGGTCTGTCCTGGCGGTGCCGGCCCCAAGGGAGGAGAAGAAGTCCACCTCGGGCGGCGGCTGGGACGTGGCGGTCTACGCGCCGCCCCGGGTGGAGCGGCGCAAGCCCCTCACGGACGCCGAGCGCCGCGAGCGCCACGGCGCCCGGGTGCTGGCGGCGGAAGAGCGCTACCGGGCGTGGACCGAGTCTGTCCCCGCGCCCCTGGAGGAGGTGAAGTCCGCCCTCATCCCGGCCGAGCCCCAGGACCGGCTCGCGGCCCTGGACGTGTACCTCTCCAGGGGCGCCCTGCGGAGCATCCTGGCCAAGCACGGATTCGGATCGTGCCCGGACAAGAGCCAGTTCGCGCCGGAATACGGCACGCCCGCGGCCCTGGCGGCGCTGATCGCCGAGGGCATGGAGAACGCCGGCGTCATCGGCCGGGTGCGGGTCACCGACGCCGAAGGCCACTTCCTCACGTTCTGCGAAAAAGCGAACGTGGGCACCCGCTTCGGAAGCGAGGTGCCCACGGGGCGCTTCGTGGTGAGGACGGTGCGGTACTTCAACGGGGAGCACTACGAGCACGACGTGATCGGCGCCTACCCCACGCGGTAGACAGCCTCCAAGCTACCTGGCCAGGGCCTTCGCGGCCTTGGTGAGCTCGGGCACCACCTCGAACAGGTCGCCCACGATGCCGTAGGTGGCCAGCTTGAAGATGGGGGCTTCGGGGTCCTTGTTGATCGCGACGATGACCTTGGAGCCCGACATGCCGGCCACGTGCTGGATGGCGCCGCTGATGCCGCAGGCGATGTAGAGGGTCGGGCTCACGACCTTGCCGGTCTGGCCGATCTGCATGCTGTGGGGCAGGCCCCAGCCCGCGTCCACCGCGGCGCGGCTCGCGCCCACCACGCCGCCCAGGGCTTCGGCCAGCTCCTCCAGGAGCTTGAAGTTGGCGCCGTCCTTCATGCCGCGGCCGCCGGCCACGATCACGTCGGCTTCGGAGATGTCCACGTGGCCCGCGCCCTTGGTGAGGATCTCCTTCACCACGGCCAGGAAGCCGCCGGCGGGGGCGGGCAGGGTCTCCACGGCCCCGGCCTTGGCGCAGGGGACGACGGCGAACACGTTGGGGCGGGTGGTGGCCACCTGCACGGACGTCTCGAAGCGGGTGGTGGCGAAGGCCTTGCCGGCGTAGACGGGACGGGTCGCCAGGAGGCGGCCCCCTTCCATGGCCAGGCCGGTGACGTCCGAAGCGTAGCCCGCGCCCAGGCGCGCCGCGACGCGGGGCGCCACGTCGCGGCCGCAGGAGGTGGCCGCGGCCAGGAGCACGGTGGCGCCCTTGGCCTTGACGGCGTCGACGATGGCCGTCGCGTACCCGTCGCTGGAATAGGCGGCCAGGCTCGGCGCCTCGACCTTGACGATCACGTCCGCGCCGTACTGGGCGGCATCCTCGGCGCCCGCGCTTTCGGCGCCCACGAACAGGGCCCCCAGGCCCAGGCCCGCGCCGTCGGCGAGCTTGCGGGCTTCGCAGAGGGCCTCGAGGGAAGGCTTGCGGATCTTCCCATCCTTCGTCTCACAGAAAACCAGAATCATTTCGACCTCGGAATGGGTGGGTTACAGGACCTTGGCTTCGTCGCGCAGCAGGCCCAGGAGGGCCGCGGCCTGGGAGGCGGCATCCCCGTCCAGCTTCCGGCCTTCGGGGCGGGAGGGGGGCAGGGCGAGGGCGACGGTGGTGACCGCGGGGTCCACGGGGGCGCCGTCGATCTCCTCGATGGTCTTCTTCTTGGCGGCCATGATGCCCTTGAGGTTGGCGTAGCGGGGCTCGTTGAGGCCGCGCTGGGCGGTGATCACCGCGGGCAGGGAGCCCTCGAGCACCTCGCTGTCGGCGTCCCCTTCGCGCTCGGCCTTGAAGCGGCCCTCGGCCACTTCGAGCTTCGTCACGACGTTGGCCTGGGCCACGCCCAGGAGCTCGGCCAGCATGGGGCCCACCGAGGCGTTGTCGCCACCGAAGCCCTTGTTGCCCAGGAGGATCAGGTCGAAGCCCTTGCCGTCGGCGAACGCGGCCAGGGTGCGGGCCACGGCCAGGGGGTCCCCGGTCTGCGCGGACTTGACCAGCACGGCCTGGTCGGCGCCCAGGGCCAGCGCGTTGCGCAGGACGTCCTTGGCCTTGTCCCCGCCCACGGAGACCGCGGTCACCTCGGCGGCGGCGGATTCCTTGAGGCGCAGGGCCTCCTCCAGGGCGTACTCGTCGTAGGGGCTGGTGATCCACTTGACGTCGGCCCCGTCCAGGGACGTGCCGTCCGCGGCCACCTTGATCTTGGTCTCGGTGTCGGGCACCTGCTTCAGGGCCACAAGAATCTTCATTCGATCTCCCGAAAAAAAGGGAGCCGCCCTTTCGGTACGGCTTGGTCCTAAATACTACCAGGGAATCACCAAATGGTATCCTCGTGCCCATGAACGGACGCATGTATGCCGAGAGCCTCGTGTTCACGGGGGGCGGAACGGGGGGCCACTTCTTCCCCGCCGTGGCCCTGGCCGAAGGGGCCCGGACCCGGTGGGACCGGCCCATCGCCTTCGTGGGGGCCACCCGCGGAATCGAGGCCCGGCTCCTGCCCCCGGGGCCATGGCCGCATCAGCTGCTGGACGTGGAAGGCTTCGTGGGGCGCTCCCCGGCGAGGACGCTGCGCGCGGCCTGGAAGCTCTTCCGCGCCTGGCGGACCCTCGTGGACCAATGGAAGGCGAACCGCCCCTGGGCGGTGGTGGGCACCGGCGGATACGGGGCCGGTCCGGCCCTCCTGGCCGCGCGGAGCCTGGGCATCCCGTTCTTTCTCCACGAGTCCAACGCCTATCCCGGGCTCCTGGTGAAGACCTTGGCGAAACGCGCCGACGGCGTCTGGTGCGGCATGGAGGAGGCCCGGGCCGGCCTTCCCGGAGCCCGGTGCGTGCTGGCGGGAACGCCGGTGCGGGAGGCCTTCCTGCGGGACTTCCAGCCCCTGTCCTCCCAGCGGCCCCCCTACCGGCTCCTGGTGCTGGGCGGCAGCGGCGGGGCAAGGGCCCTCAACGAGGCGGTGTTCCAGGCGGCCCCCGGGCTTCTGGAACGCTTTCCCCAGTGGGACATCCTTCACCAGACCGGCCCCGGGCCCTTCGCGGACCTGGCTGGCCTGGACCGCCATCCCCGGCACAAGCTGGCGCCCTTCCTGGAATTCATGGACCGGCAGATGGAGGCCGCCAGTCTGGTGGTGACCCGGGCCGGGGCCAGCACCTGCGCGGAACTGAAGGCTGCCGGACGGCCGGCGATCATCGTCCCCATGCCCGGCAGCGCCGGCGACCACCAGGTGGGAAATGCCCGGGCCATGGAGGCCGAGGGCCGGGCCCGGGTCGTGCTCCAGGGGTCCGGCATGCACCTGCCGCTGGCCGAAGAGGCCGCCCGGCTCATGGCCGACCCCGCCTTGCTCGCCAGCCTGGCGCGGAGCGAGCCCAACCGGGCGGTAAACATCTGTCTGGATGATCTCGCGTCCAGGATGCAAAGGAGCCTACACTAGGGCATGCACCAGCGCACCTGGCTCTCCCTCCTGACGCTCCCCATGGTGGCGATGTTCACCTACCCCGTTGTGTTCCACCCGGTGCAGGAAGCGCCGCGCAAGGAACTCAAGTCCGCGAGCCAGGATCCCCTGGCCGGACTGTCCGACATCCAGGACGTCCTGTCGCTCATCAAGGACAACTACGTCGATCCCCCCGACATGGAAAAGGTCATCACGGGAGGCATCCAGGGCGCCCTGGAAAGGGCCCACCCCCTGAACTCCTACCTCACCCCCGAGGACCTTCGCCTGCCCGACCCCGGGGTCGGGTCCATCGGGATCCAGGTGCTCAAGCGCCAGATCTACGCCCAGGTCATGGGCGTTACCGCCGGAAGCCCCGCCGCCAAGGCGGGGTTCCAGCCCGGCGATGTGATCCGCAAGGTGGACGGCGATTCCATCGGCCCCATGAGCAGCTGGACCCTGGAACGCAGGCTGCGGGGGGTCCCGGGTTCCGAGATCTCCCTGCTGCGCTACGCGGCGGCCAACGGCGAGCTGAAGAAGATCTCCCTCAAGCGCGAACGGGTCGCGGCGCCTCCCGCGTTCGTGCGCAAGGAGGCCAAGGCCACCCTCATCGGCATGGAGGACCTGACTCCCGGCCGGGCGGTTGAACTCCAGGCCCTCCTCAAGGACCTGGACCACAAGCTGCCCCTGATCCTGGACCTGCGCCGCTGCAACGGCGGCACCCTCAACGAGGCCGCCCTGGTGGCGGGGCTCCTGGTGGGCGCCGGTCCCCTGGCCACGGTTCAGGAGACGGGCAAGGCGCCTGTTCCCGTGGCCGTCATTCCCGCCGGCCTGCCGCCCTTCGCCAAGGTGGCCGTGCTCCAGGGTCCCTGGACCTCCGGCGCCGCCGAGGCGCTGTCCTCGGCCCTCAAGAAGCAGTCGGTGCCCGTGTTCGGCGAGCGCACCATGGGCATGGGCGTGGAGCGGACCCGGTTCCCCCTGCGCCAGGGCGGCGCGGCGGAAGTGGTGAACCGGCGCTGGCTGGGCGCCGGCGGTGAGTTCCTGGGCGTGGGCGGCGAGAAGCCCGCGGCCATGAAGGCCAAGGCCGACCCGGCCCGCCCCGGGGAGCCCGTGCAGGCCGGCGTTCTTCCCGACCATGTCTTCAAGAACCTGAAGCCCGAGGAGGACCCCATCCCGCGGATCCTGGAGATCCTCGAGCAGAAGGCCAAGGCCGCCAAGCTGAACATCCCGCGCCAGGAACGGCGCACCCCGGTGCTGGTCTCCGGCCTGCGCCGCATGGTCCCCGCGGACCGGGAAACGGCTTGAATCCGTGGTGAGCCGACGGGGAGGCCGCGCCTCCACGCCCCGACTGGCCGCCCTGGCCGTGCTGATGTTCGCGCTGGGCCTGGGCGTCGGCGCCCTGTTCACGGCCCAGTCCTGCTCGAAGAAGGGCCGCCTTCCCGGGGACGAGGAGAAGACCCCGCCCAGGACCGCTCCCAAGCCCAAGTCCCAGAAGCCTGACAAGCCCGAGAAGCCCGCGCCGGCCGAGCCGGCTCCCCGCGAAGCGGAGCCCAGGCCAGCCCTGCCCCGGTTGGCCGTGGTGATCGACGACCTGGGCTACGCTCCCACCGAACTGGTCACCCGCCTCTGCGCCCAGCCCGTGCCGCTGTCGGTGGCGGTCCTGCCCTACCAGGAGCACACCCGCGCCAGCGCCGACATCGCCCACCAGCGCGGCAAGGAGGTGATGCTGCACCTGCCCATGGAGCCGGTGGGCTACCCCGCCCCCGGCAAGGACCCCGGCCCCGAGGCCGTGATGTTCGACCTGAAGGAGGCCGACATGCGGGCCCGGGTGCGCAAGGCCCTGGCCGACGTCCCCTGGCGCAAGGGCGTGAACAACCACATGGGCTCGCGCATCACCCCCGACCGCACCCGCATGCGGTGGATCCTGGAGGAGATCCGGGCGAAGAAGTGCTTCTTCGTGGACAGCCGCACCGAAAAGGAATCCGTGGCCTTCGACGTGGCGAAGGACCTGTCGGTGCCCGCCGTCCAGCGCAAGGTCTTCCTGGACGACGACAAGAGCTTTGCAGAGATGAAAAAGCAATGGGAACGCGCCCTGGGGATCGCCCAGAAGGACGGCCAGGCCCTCATCATTGGCCACATCTACCCGGAGACGGTGGAGGCGCTGGAGAAGCTCATTCCGGCGGCGAAGGGCAAGGTGCAGTTCGTGCGCGCGGGAGAGCTGGCGCGGTAGCCGGCAGCATCCCTCCCGCATGGGCAGAACAAGGCCCTGACCTATCCGCGGTGCTTTCCGTTCCCATGGGTCGCGTCAGCGACCCATGGGAACGAACGGGGCGGAATGGAGGGACCGCTGCCTATCAAGACCCGATGGACCCAGTAGAACTAGAACCGGACCGTGATGTCCTCGCCCTCGTTCACGTGGACGGTGTCGATGAAGCGCACGCGCCGGGGGTGGCGGTTCAGGACGAGGCTCGCGGTGCGCACGCCGTCGCCGAAGGTGTGGACGCCGTCCAGGAGGTTGCCCCGGGTGACGCCGCAGGCGGCGAAGACGATGTGCTCGCCGGGGGCCAGGTCGTCGGTGAAGTAGATGCGGTTGAAGTCCACGCCCATGGCCTCGGCCTTCTCCCGGCTGGCGGTGTTGGTGTCCACCACGAGGCGGCCCTGGATCTCGCCGCCGAGGCACTTGAGGGCGGCGGCGGAGATGACGCCCTCGGGGGCGCCGCCGATGCCCATGACCGCGTGGATGCCCGTGCCGGAGACCGCGGCGGAGATGGCGGCGGAGAGGTCGCCGTCGCCGATGAGCTGGATGCGCGCGCCCGCGGTGCGGATGGCCTCGATGAGGTGCTCGTGCCGGGGCCGGTCCAGCACCACCACGGTGAGCTCGCTCACCTTCCGGTGCAGGGCCAGGGCGATGGCCTTGAGGTTCTCGGCGGGGGTCGCGTCCAGGCTGACCTTGCCCTTGGCGGCGGGGCCCACGCAGAGCTTCTGCATGTAGAGGTCGGGGGCGTGGAGGAGGCCGCCCTTCTCGGAGGCCGCCAGCACCGTGATGGCGTTGGGAGCGCCGGTGGCGCAGAGATTGGTGCCTTCCAGGGGGTCCACGGCGATGTCGATGGCGGGGTGGCCCATGCCCAGGCCCAGCTTCTCGCCAACGTACAGCATCGGCGCCTCGTCCCGTTCGCCTTCGCCGATGACGATGGTGCCGTCGATGGGCAGGTGCTCCATGCTGCGGCGCATGGACTCCACCGCCAGCCAGTCGCTGTGCTTGCGGTTGCCGTTGCCGATGCTCACGGCGCATGCGATCGCGGCCTGTTCCACGACGCTGAGAAACTCTCCGCTGAGGGACATTTCCATGATGGGCTCCAGATTTTGGGGTGATCAGCCTTCGCGGGAGACCGATTCCTCGATCCACTCGAGGAAACTGTCCGAACATGCTTCCACCGGGACCATCAGGATCTCCGGGATCTCGTACGTGTGGAGTTCGGTGATGACCTGGGCCACCGCGTCGTACCGGTCGCGGCTGGTCTTGATCATCAGCATCACCTCCTCGTCGAGGTGGGTCCCGCCCTTGTAGTAGTAGTAGCTCTTGATGGAAGGCAGGATATTGACGCAGGCGGCATACCCCTGGTCCACGACCGCGGCTGCAATGGTGAGGGCTGTCTCTTCGCTGCCACAGGTGGTGAAGATCGTCACGGCATTGATCATGGGCAATCAAAACTCCGGGCCGGTTCGTGGCCTGAATGTCGAGTTTGCCACGGCTTTGGATGCCATCCCAAGGGAAGTCTCATGGAAATGATTATTTCCTATCGGTTGGCCTTGGACGGTTCCGGCCCCGGAGCGCTAAAACCTCGCAATGCAAGGCATCGGTATCCGAAAAAAAGTGGTTCCCGCGCGTCAACGGTTCCAGGATGGGGGACGTCTATCCTTCTGCGGCCAATCGCCGAGCCGTGGTTTTTTCAAACACCCGAACCGGAGGATCCACCATGGGCAGCCGTCCGATGAACCGAATCCTGTGGGGCGCCCCCCTCCTGGCGGGGCTCGCGTTCGTCCAGGTCTCCTGCTCGGGGGACGACCACTACTACCGGGTGGGCCCGCCGTCCTACCCCGCCACCTGGGTCGCGGTGGCGGACCTGGACGGGGACGGCAGGGTGGACATCGTGGACGCCGTCCACTACGAGGGGGGCGGAGCCACGGCCTCGGGATGGGTCTCGGCCCGGCTCCAGGACCCCGCCAGCCCCGGCACCTACCGGGATCCGGTGCAGACCGCCGCGGGCGACAACCCGGGGTTCCTGGTGGCGGCCCGGCTCTCGCCCACGGGCAACCCCGGCGTGGTGGTGGTGAACACCCAGCTGGCCCTGGACACCGGCGCGTCCAACCACGTCTCCGTCCTGTTCCCGGACGCCGCGGTTCCCGGCGGATTCCGGCCCCCGGTGACCCTGCCGGTGGGCGCGCGCAACCCCCGGGCCGTGGCCGTGGGCAACCTGGACGGGGATGCGCTTCCCGACGTGGTCGTGGCCGCTGACGGCGCCAGCACGCTGCTCCTGTTCGCCCAGCAGGCCCCGGGCGGGACCTTCGCCGCCCCGGTGGCCCTGGCGGTGGGCGGCGAACCCACCTCGGCCGCCGTGGCCGACGTCAACGGGGACGGCCTCCAGGACATCGTGGCCACCACGAACGGCAACCTGGTGTCGGTGCTGATCCAGGACCCCGCCCACCCGGGATCCTTCCTGGCCCACGTGGACTACCCCGTGGGGCCCCACCCCGTGGCCGTGGCCATCGCGGACCTGGACGGCGACGGCCGCCCTGACCTAGCGGTGGCCAACAACGGCACCCGCCTCGCACCTACGACCCAGGGGCTCAGCATCCTTCTCCAGGACGTCCAGCCGGGGACGTTCCGGGCGGCGGTGGCCTACGACACGGGGGATTCCTACGCCACCTCGGTGGCCGTGGGCGACCTGGACGGCGACGGGCGCCCCGACGTGGCCGTGGCCAACGCGGGCCTGCCGGGCTACCCCGGCGGCGTGTCCGTCCTGGTGCAGGATCCGGGCGTTGCCGGCGCGTTCAAGCCGGCGGTGCGCTACGGCGGCGTCCAGGGGCCCGGTTCGGTGGCCATCGCGGACATCGACGGGGACGGCCTGCCGGACCTGGTGATCGGGGACGGCGCCCTCTTCGTGCGGTCCCAGCTCACCGGCCGGCCCGGGGTGTTCGGGCCGCCCGCCCAGTACCGGCAGTAGATCCTTTGGGGCTTGTGCCACCGGGACGATCCGTCCACCATGGCTCCATCCCCTGCTGAAAGGATCTGCCATGAAGTGGGTCGAAGCGTATCCGAACCCCTACCACGACTGCGTCTGGCTTGATTTCGACTACCTCGGGGGGTTCATGCGGGACGCCCTCGCCGCCGCGGGCGTCCCGGGCCCGGACGCGGCCGTCATCGCCGACGTCCTCATCGAATCCGACCGGCGCGGCATCGACTCCCATGGCATCGGGCGCCTCAAGCCCATCTACATCGACCGCATCCGGGACGGCATCCTGGACCCCGTGACCCGCGTCAAGGTCATCCGCGACCGCAAGACCGTCACGGTCCTGGACGGCCAGAATGGCATGGGCCACGTGGTGGCCCGGCAGGCCATGGAGACGACCCTCGCCAAGGCCCGGGCCCACGGCATGGCCATGACCGCGGTGCGGAACTCCACACACTACGGCATCGCCGGCTACTACGCCACCATGGCCACCCGGGAGGGGATGATCGGCATCACCGGCACCAACGCCCGCCCCTCCATCGCCCCCACCTTCGGGGTGGAGAACATGCTGGGCACCAATCCGCTCACCATCGGCTTCCCCACCGACGAGGACTTCCCCTTCATCCTGGACTGCGCCACCTCCGTCACCCAGCGGGGCAAGATCGAGAGCTACGCCCGCATGGGCAAGGAGCTGGTCCCCGGCTGGGTGATCGACGAGGAGGGCCGCACCCGCACCGACACCGCCCAGGTGCTGGTGGACCTGACCCTGGGCAAGGCCGCCCTGACGCCCCTGGGGGGCATCGGCGAGGAGCTGGCCGGGTTCAAGGGCTACGGGTACGCCACCGTCGTGGAGGTGCTCAGCGCGGCCCTGCAGGACGGCGCCTACCTGAAGATGCTCAACGGCGTGGACGAGGACGGGAAGAAGATCCCCATCCCCATCGGGCACTTCTTCATGGCCGTGGACATCGAGGAGTTCATCGAGCTTGCGCGGTTCAAGGAGATCGCCGGCAACATCATGCGCGAGTTGCGGGCGAGCCGGAAGGCGCCGGGCGAGGACCACATCTTCACCGCGGGCGAGAAGGAGCACCTCGCCTGGCAGATCCGGAAGGAGAAGGGCTGCCCGGTGGGCGCCGCCCTGCGCAAGGACATGGAGACGCTGCGGAAATGGTATGATCTGCCCTACCATTTCCCCTGGGACGCCTGAGTCTCAGGATCGAAGGAGGGCGGCCATGACCTTCACCGTCAGGAAAGCGGAACTCCACGAAGGCCACGCCCTGGGACAGTTCGCGGAAGCCTGCTTCCGGGAGTCGTTCGGCTACCTCTTCCCCGAGGAGGCCCTGGACCTCCTGTGCTCCAAGGCCTTCACCACCCCCGTGATGGAGGGCCTCATCCGCAACGGCACCTGGATCGCCGAGGGCGGGGAGGGCTGGCGGGGCTACCTCTCGCTCTCCCCCGATCCCTGTCCCGCGGAGGGCCTGGCCCAGCCCCACCTGGAACTCTCCCGCCTCTACGTGCCCGCCCCCTGGATGGGCCAGGGCGTCTCCGACGCCCTCATGACCGCCTTCCTGGAACACGCCCGGGCCCGGGAGGTCCGGGGCGTGTGGCTGGAGGCCTTCGAGGGCAACCCGAGGGCGCTGCGGTTCTACAAGCGCTGGGGCTTCAAGGACCTGGCCGGCAGCGTGAAGATCCGGGAGGGCCTGCACCTGCCGCACCGCATCCTAGCCAGCGACCTGAGCGGGGTCATCCAGTAACTGGTGTTGATCGATCAAATCACCGAAACCATTTGGTTCCATTTGGTCGTACCGGTATCCGCGAGTAGAAAACACGTACGCTGAGTGCGCCGAGGCGCAGAGTCACGCCGAGCCTGCTTCGCGGTCAACCGTGCCGACCCATGCCGCCCAGGCCCTGCCCGCTGGCGCGGGCCGCGCCGCGAGCGGCGCGCGGCAGGGGGCGCTGGCCCTTGCGCATGCGAGCCTGTGACGGGCCAGCGCCCCCCGCCTTGGACGGGCCTGGGCTCAGCCGATCGCCCTGGCGAAAGTTTCAGTAACCTTCTCCGGTAGCGTCCTATCTTTGCTCCATGCCAACAATCGGCTTCGGTCTTCGGCGGCCAATGAGTCGGCCCTGAAAAACCCTCAAGTTGAAATTCTTCAAATCTTTAAGGGAACTTTTCAAGTATCTGGTACACCAGAAAGGTAGGGACAAACCCCCTTATTGCGGTGTACCGATGAAGCCGAAAGCCAAGCCCAGGACTCACGAGCAGCCCCTGATCGCCACCATGCGCCTCGACTTGGCCCTGGACATGGACCATGAACTGGTTCGCCTGGCGGCCACGATCCCCTGGGACCACCTGGCGGAGGAATTCGGCCCCCTGTACTGCGCCGACAACGGAAGGCCGGCAGTACCGATCCGGCTCATGGCGGGCCTCCATTACCTCAAGCACCTCAAGGGCATCTCCGATGAGCAGACGGTACGCGGGTGGGTCGAGAACCCCTACTGGCAGTTCCTTTGCGGGGAGGAGTTCTTCCAGCATGCCCTGCCCATTGATCCAAGCCAGATGTCCCGCTGGCGCCAGCGCATTGGCGAGGAGGGCGTTGAGAAGCTGCTCCAGGCAACGATCACGGCAGGGATGAAGGCTGGCGTCATCACCGAGAGCAGCCTGGAGAAGGTCATCGTCGACACGACGGTGCAGCCCAAGGCCGTGGAGCATCCGACCGATGCCCGGCTCTATCGGAAGGTCCACGCCGCCATGCTCCGCATTGCCGAAAAGGAAGGCATCACCCTTCGCCAGAGCTACCGAAAACTGATGGCCAGGGCCTATCAGAAGCATGGTGGCCATGCCAAGGCCAAGCAGTACGGCCGGGCCAAGAAGATCCTGCGAACCCTGAAGACCATGACAGGCCGAGTGATGCGGGATGTCGAACGGAAGATGAGTGATGAGGCCTTCGAGGCCCACAAAGGTATCTTCATCCTGGCGGAGCAGATCCTCACCCAGAAGCGCTTCACCAAGGGCAAGGTCTACAGCCTCCATGCCCCCGAGGTGGAGTGCATCGCCAAGGGCAAGGCCCACAAGCCGTACGAGTTCGGGGTCAAGGTGAGCTTGGCCGTGACCCACAAGGAGGGTTTCGTCGTGGGCATCCAGGCCTTCCCGGACAACCCCTACGACGGCCACACCCTGGAGGGCCAACTCGACCAGGTCGAAAGGCTCACCGGCAAGGTCCCCGAGACCACCTTCGTGGACCGAGGCTACAAGGCCCATGGGGTCCCCGTAGAACGGAGCCGGGTCCTCATCAGCGGCACCCGCAAGCTCGGCTACACCCTGAAACGACACCTCCGGCGGCGTTCGGCCGTGGAACCCGAGATCGGCCACATGAAGAACGACGGGCTGCTGGGACGAAACTTCCTCAAGGGCATGAAGGGCGACGCGATGAACGCCTTCCTGTGTGGAGCTGGACACAACCTGCGGAAAATCCTGGCCAAGGTCAGGCTTGGCCTGTACCGATGTGCCGCGGCCATCGTCCATCGGCCCTGGTGGGCCCCCTTTATGCCCTGCCTTCGCCTTCAGGCTGCGTGAGGCCTCCGGACCTGCCATGGGGCGCCGGAGCTCCTTCCGCCGCCTCCGGCGGCCGGAAGGGGTTTTTCACGGCCGACCAATGATACAGCTTCGGCTTTCAGCATCTCATATCACAATTCTTGAAATGTCGTATAGATATAATGATTACAATGGTTGCTTATCACCACGGAGAATGTGCGGGGAGATCGCATTGGGCCACACGGTAATAGCCCAGGCTCGTCCAAGGCAGTGGGCGCTGGTCCGCCACAGGCTCGCATGCGGAAGGGCCAGCGCCCGCTGCCGCGCGCCGCTCGCGGCGCGGCCCGCGCCAGCGGGCAGGGCCTGGGCGGCATGGGTCGGTACCCTTGGGCACGAAGCCTGCTCGGCGCAACTCCGCGCCTCGGCGAACTCAGCGTACGAGTCCTTTACTCGCCCATGCTGGCGCGACGGGATGAAATCTGAAGGTATCGTTGTTTTGATCGACGTACCCTAGCTGCAGCCCGTGGTGGCGCCGCAGGTCTGGCACTTGAGACAGGCGCCGTTGCGGACCAGGGTCAGGTGGCCGCACTCGGGGCAGGGGTCTCCCGTGTAGCCCTTCTGCCGCGCGGACATGAAGGCGGAGGGCGTGGCGGCGGGCTTGGCGGCGCCGGGGGCCGGGTGGCCGTGGGCGGCCAGGGCGGGGGCGGGCTGGGGCGCGGGGGCGGTCTCGGCTTCGGGGAACAGGGGCGTCATGCCGCCGATGGCCACCGAGGACAGGCCCTGGCTCTCGGGCTTGTTGGTGCCGTTGCCGCCGGTCATCTGCATGAGCTGCTCGGGCTCCACCTGGGCCAGTTCGTAGCGGCCCAGGTAGCTGATGGCCAGCTCCCGGAACACGAAGTCGATGAGGCTGGTGGAGAACTTCACCGTGTCGCTGCCCTGGACCATGCCGTTGGGCTCGAAGCGGGTGAAGAGGAAGGCCTCGCAGAACTCCTCCAGGGGCACGCCGTGCTGGAGACCCATGCTAACGGCGATGGCGAAGCAGTTGAGCACGGCCCGGAAGCCGGCGCCCTCGCGGTGGATGTCCAGGAAGATCTCGCCCAGCGTCCCGTCCTCGTATTCGCCGGTGCGCAGGTAGAGCTTGGTGCCTCCGATGGTGGCGGCCTGGGTGTAGCCGCCGCGCCGGTTGGGGAGCTTCTTGCGGTAGGTGCGCACCACCTGGTTGGCCAGGGCCTGGCTGAGGGCGTGGACCTTCTCTGGCTTGGGGGCCTCGTCGTCCACGAGGGTGTCGATCCCCTCCAGGAGGTCCAGGTTGGTGGCGATGGCCTGGCTCATCTTGGAGCCGTCGCGGTAGAGGGCCACGGCCTTGAGCATGTGCTGCCAGGAGGCCTTGTAGATCGCGCCCACCTCCTCCATGGTGGCCTCGGCGGGGAGGTTGATGGTCTTGCTGATGGCGCCGCTCAGGAAGGGCTGCGCAGCCCCCATCATGCGGATGTGGCCCATGGGGGCGATGTAGCGCTGGCCCTTGCGGCCGCACCGGTTGGCGCAGTCGAAGATGGGCAGGTGCTCGTCCTTGAGGTGGGGCGCGCCTTCCACGGTCATGGTGCCGGCCAGGGCGTCCAGGAAGGTCTGGGCGTCCGCGTCGCCGAAGTCCTTCTTCAGGCGGTCCACGGGGATCACGTAGGCGGGGTCGAAGGCGGTGGGGAGCTTGTCCTCGATGGCGGCGAGCTCCTCGACGGTCCAGCCCTTGGCCAGCAGCCGGCTGCGGGTGACGCCCGGGGTCTCGTCGGTGATCTCCAGCCAGCCCACCACGTGCCGCTCGATGTCGCGGATCTGGGCGGGGTTGTAGCCCAGGCGCATGAGGGCCTCGGGGATGGCCCGGTTCACCAGCTTGAAGTAGCCTCCGCCGGCCAGCTTCTTGAACTTGACCAGGGCGAAGTCCGGCTCGACGCCGGTGGTGTCGCAATCCATGAGCAGGCCGATGGTGCCGGTGGGGGCCAGCACGGTCACCTGGGCGTTGCGGAAGCCGTGGGCCTCGCCCAGGGCCAGGGCGTGGTCCCAGCTGTCCCGGGAGGCCTCCAGGATGGACTTGGGCAGCAGGCTGCCCTTGAGGCCCTGGGGCGTGATGGAGAGCTGCTCGTATTCGGAGGCGGGGGCGTCGTAGGCGGCGCGGCGATGGTTGCGGATCACGCGGAGCATGGCCTCGCGGTTGTGCGCGTAGCCCGGGAAGGGGCCCAGCTGTCCGGCCATCTCGGCGCTGGCGGCGTAGGCGTCGCCGGTGAGGATGGCGGTCAGCGCCGCGCACCACTGGGTGCCGGCCTCGCTGTCGTAGGGGATGCCCAGGCGCATGAGCATGGCGCCCAGGTTGGCGTAGCCCAGGCCCAGGGTGCGGAAGTCGTGGGAGAGCTGGGCGATGCGTTCGGAGGGGAACTGCGCCATCAGGACCGATATCTCCAGCACGATGGTCCACAGGCGGATGGCGTGGCGGTACCCGGCCAGGTCGAAGCCGCCGTCGGGGGTGAGGAAGCTGCAGAGGTTCAGGGACGCGAGGTTGCAGGCGGTGTCGTCCAGGAACATGTATTCGGAGCAGGGGTTGCTGGCGTTGATGGGGCCGTCGGCGGGGCAGGTGTGCCAGTCGTTGATGGTGGTGTCGAACTGGATGCCGGGATCCGCGCAGGCCCAGGCGGCGTAGTTGATCTTGGTCCACAGGTCGCGGGCCTTGAGGGTCTTGTGGACCTTGCCGTCGGTGCGCCGCTCCAGGTACCAGTCGCCGTCCTTTTCCAGGGCGCGCATGAACTGGTCGGGGATCCGCACGGAGTTGTTGGAGTTCATGCCGCCCACGGTGGCGTAGGCGTCGCCGTCCCAGCCGGTGTCGTAGGTCTTGAGGTCGCGGCTGAAGTCCCCCTGGGCCAGGCGGCTCATGGACTGGGAGAGGAAGGCCGGGGCCACGCCCTCGCCCTTGGCCCGGGCCAGGGCCTTGCGGAGCTTGTCGTTGGTGCGGGGATCGGCGTCCCGGGTGGTGGAGCCCTCCACGGCCTCGCACAGGGCGTTCCAGGTGCGGCCCAGGACGATGCTGCCCGCGGCCATCATGGCCACCTTGCGCTCCTCGGTGACCTTCCAGTCGATGAAGGCCTCCACGTCGGGGTGGTCCAGGTCCAGGCAGACCATCTTGGCGGCGCGGCGGGTGGTGCCGCCGGACTTTATGGCCCCCGCGGCCCGGTCGCCCACGGCCAGGAAGGACATGAGACCCGAGGAGCACCCGCCCCCGGAGAGGTTCTCGGTGGCCCCGCGGACCTTGGAGAAGTTGGTGCCGGTGCCGCTGCCGTACTTGAAGATCCGGGCCTCGCGGGTCCACAGGTCCATGATGCCGCCGGGGTTCACCAGGTCGTCCTCGACGCTCTGGATGAAGCAGGCGTGGGGCTGGGGGCGCTCGTACGCGGACGTGGATTGGCACATGGCCCCGGTGGCCGGGTCCACGTAGCTGTGGCCCTGGGCCGGGCCGGAGATGCCGTAGGCGTAGTGCAGGCCGGTGTTGAACCACTGCGGGCTGTTGGGGGCGCACATCTGGTTGGCGAGCATGTAGACCAGCTCGTCGTAGAACGCCTGGGCGTCCTCGGGCGTGTCGAAGTAGCCGTGCTGCTGGCCCCAGTGGCGCCAGCAGCCCGCCAGCCGATGGAACACCTGCCGGGCGTCCTTCTCGCCGCCGTTGGCCGCGTCGATGCCCTTCCGGCGGAAGTATTTCTGGGCCAGGATGTCCACCGCCACCTGGGACCAGCTCTCGGGGACCATCACGTCCTTGGCCTCGAACACCACCGTGCCGTCCAGCTTGGTGATCCGGCTGGTGCGGCCCACGAAGGGGATTCCCGTGAGCGGATCCTGGCCGGATTTGGTGAAGGAGCGGGAAATGTGCATAGGATCCTCAGGGTTGGTCTCGGGCTTCGATGAAACGGCCTAATTCACGCGGCCAGTCCAGCTTCTTGCCAAGTTCGACATCAAGGGGTTGTGCTGGGTAGAAAGAATCACCCCAAGATCTTGGGGCGTCAAGGGGGAGCCGCCCCTTAATTTTCGCCTTTTGAAAAGCGCCATAAAAATCAAAGCATTTATCCATCCGGCATCTCCCGCCGCCCCGGGCTATGCCCGGGAACCGCGTCCGGCTAAGATGAAAACAAGCCGGGCCCCATGCATCGGGGTGCGATGAACCGGGTCAGATCGGAAGAAGCAGCCCTAAGTCGTTCCCCCGAGTGCCGTGGCAAGCCCGGCCCTTTTGCGTACCGCGCCATCTGCATCGTGTTGATAGGTGAAATCGGTGGGCAGGGCCGGCTCCTGCGCTACCATGGGGCAAGCCCTCGGCCCACACCTATCCACCGCAGCCCTGAAACGCTCCCACACGGGACCGAATGGAGACTTGCACCATGGCGGAAAAGAACGGATCCCAGCTCTTCAAGCGCAAGCCCCTGGAACTGCTCCTGGAAGAGATGCGGGGAGAGAACCGCCTGCGCCGGGTCCTGGGCCCGGTGCAGCTCACCGCCCTGGGTGTGGGCGCCATCATCGGCGCCGGGATCTTCGTGGCCACCGGGGCCGCGGCGCACAACGTGGCCGGCCCCGCCCTCATGCTCAGCTACGTGGTCGCCGGCATCACCTGCATCTTCGCGGCCCTGTGCTACGCGGAGTTCGCCTCCATGGTCCCGGTGGCCGGCTCGGCCTACACCTACGCCTACGCCACCCTCGGCGAGCTCTTCGCCTGGATCATCGGCTGGGACCTCATCCTGGAATACGGCGTCTCCAGCGCCGCGGTGGCCACCGGATGGTCCGCCTACGCCCAGAGCTCCCTCTCGAAGATCGGCATCACCTTCCCGCTCATCCTGCGGGAGTCCCCCTGGCGGTACGACGCGATCACGGGCGCCTTCGTGCGGACCGGCAGCTGGCTGAACCTCCCGGCCGTGCTCATCACCGCCGTCGTCACCTTCGTGCTGGTCAAGGGCATCAAGGAGAGCGCCGGCTTCAACGCCACCATGGTGGCCATCAAGGTGGCCGCCGTGCTCTTCGTGATCGGCGTGGGCGTGTTCTTCGTGAGCACCACCAACTGGCACCCCTTCGCGCCCTTCGGATGGTCGGGCCTGAGCTTCTTCGGCCACACCGTGGCGGGGCAGGTGGACCCGGGCGGCAAGCCCGTGGGGATGCTGGCCGGCGCCGCGATCATCTTCTTCGCCTACATCGGTTTCGATTCCGTCTCGACCCACACTGAGGAGGCCAAGAATCCCCAGCGGGACGTGCCCATGGCCATCGTGATCTCCCTGGTGCTCTGCACGGTGCTCTACATCGCCGTGGTTGCCGTGCTCACGGGGATGGTGCGGTTCGACCGCCTCGACGTCAACGCCCCGGTCTCCATGGCCTTCAAGGTGCACAACCTGGGCTGGGCCGAGGGCCTCATCGCCACCGCCGGGGTGGCGGGCATCACCTCCGTGCTCCTGGTGATGATGCTCAGTGGCCCCCGCGTCTTCCTGGCCATGGCCCGGGACGGCCTCCTGCCCAAGAGCGTGTTCGGCGTGGTGCACCCCGAATTCCGGACGCCCTGGAAATCCACGATCCTCATCGGGGTGTTCGTGGCGGTCCTTTCGGGCCTGCTGCCCATCGACTCCCTCCTGCACCTCACGAACATCGGGACCCTGCTGGCCTTCGTCATCGTCTGCGCGGCGGTGCTCGTCATGCGCCGGAAGTACCCCGACGCGCCCCGGCCCTTCCGGTGCCCCTGGGTGCCCGTGGTGCCCGTGCTGGGCATCCTCTCCTGCCTGCTGCTCATGTTCTCCCTCCCCACGGAGAACTGGTGGCGGCTCATCGCCTGGTTGGCCCTGGGCTTCGGAATCTATTTCTTGTACGGCCGTAACCATAGCGTTATGAAACATTATAGTGAAAACAATCGGTAACGACTGGCATCGAAAACGCCAGGCGACGCTCTCCCTTCGGATTGAACCACCGCCTCACCCACCGAGCGTGGAACACCGCCCACCGTTGTTTGAATACTCCATAGCGTTATGAATCTGGAGTACCCATTCCGGCGGGGATGGGATCACTCCGCCTCCAGGGTGCCTTTTCCCTCTGGAGGTGGTCCATGGACCCTGCTGTCTCGCCGGGCGCGCGCCGCAACCGGCTTTTCTCCCGCAAACCCCTTGCGGTGCTCCTGGAGGAGGCCAAGGGGGAGGACCGGCTCAGGCGGATCCTGGGCCCCGTCCACCTCACGGCCCTGGGCATCGGGGCCGTCATCGGGGCGGGCATCTTCGTGGCCACCGGGGCCGCCGCGCGCAACGTGGCGGGCCCGGCCCTCATGCTCTCCTACGCCGTGGCGGCCGTGACCTGCGTGTTCGCGGCGCTCTGCTACGCGGAATTCGCGGCCATGGTGCCGGTGGCGGGCTCCGCCTACACCTACGCCTACGCCACCCTGGGCGAGCTGTTCGCCTGGGTCATCGGCTGGGACCTCATCCTCGAGTACGGGGTCTCCAGCGCCGCCGTGGCCACGGGATGGTCCGCCTACGCCCAGGGCCTCCTGGCCAAGGCGGGGCTGGGCCTGCCGGCCGCCCTCGCGGAATCCCCCTGGCGCTACGACGCGGCCTCGGGGGCCCTGGTGGGCACGGGGGCCCTCCTGAACCTGCCCGCGGTGCTCGTGGTGGCCGTGGTCACCCTCATCCTGATCAAGGGGATCCAGGAGACGTCCCGGCTCAACACCGCCATGGTGGCCGTGAAGGTGGCGGCCGTGGTCTTCGTCATCGCCGTGGGCCTGTTCTTCGTGAGCGCGGCCAATTGGCGGCCCTTCGCCCCCTACGGGTGGACGGGCCTGTGCTTTTTCGGCCACACCGTGGCCGGCCAGGTGGACCCCGGCGGCAAGCCCGTGGGAATGCTGGCTGGCGCCGCCATCATCTTCTTCGCCTACATCGGGTTCGACGCCGTGTCCACCCACACCGAGGAGGCCCGGAACCCCCAGCGGGACATCCCGGTGGGCATCGTGGCCTCCCTGGCCGTGTGCACCATCCTCTACATCGCCCTGGTGGCGGTGCTCACGGGCATGGTGCGGTTCGACCAGCTGGACATCAGCGCCCCGGTGTCCCTGGCGTTCAAGGCGCGGGGCCTGGGCTGGGCGGAGGGGCTCATCGCCGTGGCGGGGGTGGCCGGCATCACGTCGGTGCTCCTGGTGATGATGCTCAGCGGCCCCCGGGTCTTCCTGGCCATGGCCCGGGACGGGCTCCTGCCCAAACAGGTGTTCGGCGTCGTGCATCCGAAGTACCGCACCCCCTGGAAATCCACGGCCCTCACCGGCGCCTGCGTGGCGGTGATGGCCGGGCTGCTGCCCATCGACGTGCTGCTCCACCTCACCAACATCGGCACCCTCCTGGCCTTCGTGATCGTCTGCGCGGCGGTGCTCATCATGCGCAGGACCCACCCCGGGGCCGAGCGCCCCTTCCGGTGTCCGTGGGTTCCCGCGGTGCCCGTCCTGGGCATCCTCTCCTGCCTGCTCCTGATGTTCTCCCTGCCCGCGGCCAACTGGTGGCGGCTCGCGGGCTGGCTGGCCCTGGGGATCCTCGTCTACTTCCTGTACGGCCGCCACCACAGCGTTCTGGGAAGGGGGTCCGATGAATGCCCTTCATGAGGTGATCCGCTGCCGCGGCTGCCTGGGGTCCATGGACGGGCGGGCCCAGGCGGGCCTCTGCTCCCGGTGCTGGAGCCTGCTCACGCCCCTGCCGGAGGAGCGGTGCGCCCTGTGCGCCCTGGGGCACGGCGGAGGCGAGGACTGTCCGGATCCCGTGGCCTGGTCCTGGGGGGACGCCCTCTGGGACTACCACGGAGGGTTGGGGGCCCTCCTGGTGCCCGCCATCAAGCGCGGGGAGCTGGGGTGGATGGACGGGCTGCTCGCGCGGGCGGGACGGGCCCCCCTGCCGGCGTGGGCCGCGGGGTTCAGCCTCGTGTGCAACGCCCCGACGGCGAGGCTGCGGCGCTGGTACCGGGGCTTCGACCTGGCCGAGCGCGCCGCGTGCCTGTTCGCGGACCGGCTGGGGGCGGCCTTCCGCAAGGTGCTGCGCAAACCGCTGTACACCCGCGCCCAGGCGGGCCTGCCCCAGGGCCGGCGTCGGCGCATGGGCCCCCACGTGACCCTGGCCCCCGGGCAGTCGGTGGAGGGCGAGGCCGTGCTCCTGGTGGACGACGTGTGGACCACCGGGATGACCCTGCTGCGGTGCGCCCAGGCCCTGGGGGCGGCCGGGGCCCGGGACGTGGCGGTCCTGGCCCTGTTCCGGGCCGGCAAGCGGGGAGGCCATTGATGTTTCTGGTATCCTGCCTATCGGCTCCCAGGGAACCCTGGGGAGCGTATGCCTTTGAATGGAGTCGACCATGCCGAGCACCGCCACGTTCACCCCCGGTCCCGTGGGTTCGTTCATCAAGCACCATTTCCGCCACTTCAACGCGGCGGCGATGATTGACGCGGCCGAAGGGTACCGCACCCACCTCCTGGAGGGCGGGAAGATGATGGTGAGCCTGGCGGGGGCCATGAGCACGGCCGAACTGGGCCTGAGCCTCGCCGAGATGATCCGCCAGGACAAGGTGCACCTCATCACCTGCACGGGCGCCAACCTGGAGGAGGACATCTTCAACCTGGTGGCCCATGACTACTACGAGCGCGTGCCCCACTACCGGGACCTCACCCCCGCGGACGAGCAGGCCCTCCTCGACCGCCACATGAACCGGGTCACCGACACCTGCATTCCCGAAATGGAGGCCATGCGCCGCATCGAGAAGGCCATCCTCAAGGAGTGGATGGGCGCGGACGCGGCCGGGGAGCGGTACTTCCCCCACGAGTTCCTGTACCGCCTCCTGCGCAGCGGGGTCCTGAAGGAGCACCACCAGATCGACACCCGCGACAGCTGGATGATCGCCGCCTGCGAGAAGAACCTCCCCATCGTCGTGCCCGGCTGGGAGGACAGCACCCTGGGCAACATGTTCGCCGCCGCCGTGATCCGCGGGGACGTGAAGAACGTCCACACCGTCCGCACGGGCATCGAGTACATGACCTGGCTGGCCCGCTTCTACCAGGACATCACCAAGGACTGCAGCCTGGGCATGTTCCAGATCGGCGGCGGCATCGCGGGGGACTTCCCCATCTGCGTGGTGCCCATGCTCCACCAGGACCTGGAACTGGAGGCGCCGCTGTGGGGCTACTTCTGCCAGATCAGCGACTCCACCACCAGCTACGGTTCCTACTCCGGCGCCGTGCCCAACGAGAAGATCACCTGGGGCAAGCTGGGGGCCAACACCCCCAAGTTCATCGTGGAGAGCGACGCGACCATCGTGGCGCCCCTGATGTTCGGCTACCTCCTCGGGTGGTAGGCCGTTAGGTCGGCTGGCGTTGGAATTCCATAGGATCTTAATATTTACGACCCTGGGGTCGTGTTCTCTTGCCCCCCTGGAATTCCGCGGCTAAACTGGCTCTACCTTTTGGAGGTTCCCATGAAGCGTTCCATCATCGCCGTCGCCGTCGCCTTCTGCGCCGCCTCGTTCTCGTTCGCCAGCGTTGCCATCCAGAAGGAAGCCAAGGCCAAGGATCCCAAGGTCACCTGCAAGACCTGCCACACCGCCCCTCCCTTCACCAAGACCAACCTGACCGACGAAGGCAAGAAGTGGATTCCCGCCAAGAAGTAGTTTGAATCCCCCGAATGCATGAAAGCGCCCACCTCGCGGTGGGCGCTTTCCTTTTGGCTGGGCCGTCCTGGGTGGTCTAAAGCGCAATCCTCCGGCTGGTCTATTGAGGGTCAGGCGGATTGCCGGACCATGGGGTAGTTCACCCCATTGACACCCCCATCCGGTTTTCCGGTGGAAACGGAACACTCACCAACCAGGAGGTTTCTCCCCATGATCCGACGGCCCTGCATCCTAGGTTCCCTGGCCACCATCCTCGTCTTCGGCCTCCCGCTGGCGGCCCAGTCACTCCAGACCGGTGCCATCGCCGGAACCGTGCGCGATCCATCCGGGAAGCCGGTGAAGGGCATCACGGTGCGGGCCGAATCCGGCCAGACGCGCAGCGTCCAGACCACCAGCGAGAGCGGGGAATTCCGGTTTCCCCTCCTCCTCCCGGGCACCTGGGAGGTGACCGTCCATGGCACCGGATGGCAGACCGTGCGGGGAACGTTCCGCGTCGGCAGCGGAAGCACCCAGAACGCCAACTTCAAGCTGACGCCCATCCAAACCGCCGTGGTGGAAGTGCTGGGCAGCGTCCAGAACATTGACGTCACTTCTTCACAGACCAGCATCAACCTTGATGCGGATCTCATTTCCTCCCTTCCGAAGGACCTGACGAACAGCAACGGCCTCCAGGGCGTCCTCGCCTCCCTTCCGGGCATCAACGTTTACGCGGGCAACGATACCAGCTACTACATCGGCGGCGGTTCCCACGATCAGAACCTGTTCACGGTGGACGGCACGATCACGAACCTGACGAGCAACAATCAAGGAAGCAAGACCGTTTCCAGCCAGCCGGCCATGGAGTTCATCGAGAGCGTCGAGGTCGTCACCGGGGGCTTCGGGGCGGAGTACAACGTCCTGGGCGGGGCCATCAACGTCAATACGAAGAGCGGGACCAATACCTTCGCGGGAGAGGTGTTCGGCTACACGAACTTCCCGAACCAGGCGGCCGTGGGCAAGTACAACACCCGCACCACTCCGCCGATGTATCCTCCCGGCCTTGCCGACAAGTACGTGCGGTACGGCTTCGCCTTTGGGGGACCCATCATCAAGGATGAACTGTTCTTCTTCATCGGCTACCAGGGGTTCCATGACCGGCTTCCCCCCACCCAAGGCGGGATCAACTGGAATGGGCTTGCGTCCGCGACGGCGACGCAGGAAGGTCCGAACCTGACGACCCTCAAGGTGAACTGGATCATCAACCAGAGCAACCAACTGATCCTTTCCTCCACCGACACGAAGCGGGTCGACCACATGGGCGCCCAGTACCCCGGCTCGACGATGTGGCAGGCGGGGACCTTGGACATGGGCCAGATTTCCACGTACCGGTCCGAATCGACCAGCCTGACCTGGAACTGGCTCATCTCCCCGACGATGACCCTCGTGACCAGCGCGGCCAACTTCACGAATCCCACTCATATCCGGCCCAACACCGGCGGTTCGGGCGGAATGTCGACATCCATCTGGGATTCCCGCTACTGGGTCACGGGTCCTGGCCGGTCCGCTGCCCAGAAACCCGATGGCTACGATTACTGGTACTACATCACCGGAGACGGGTACCTGCCCCAGCAGGATTCGTGGAATCCCAACCGCCAGATTCGCTTCGACTTCACCTGGTCGCCCGGAAACCACACGATCAAGGCCGGTATCCTCAGGAGCGATACCCGCAATGAGATCGCCCAGGGCGCCCGAAGGTTCTTCTACCTCTATACTCCCGCCAACAACGGCAGCCCCATCGGCGATCCCGACGCCCTCGAGATGTACCAGGTCGACGCCTACAAGTCGGTGATCAAAGGAAGGATGACGTCCTACTACATCAAGGACCAGTGGGAGGTCACCAAGGGGCTCAGGCTGGAACTGGGCGCGAGGTATGACCCGTTCCGCTTCACGGGGGGCGCCGGGCCCTTCGATGGGGTCGAGCTCGGAAGGTTCGAGAGCCTGGAACACCAGTTCCAGCCGCGGCTGGGCGTGACGTGGGATGTGCGGAACGACGGCAAGACGAAGTTCTATGCCAACTGGGGCCGCAGCTTCCAGACCATGCCCCTCCAGAGCGTCAGCTGGGCTTCCGTGTCGTCCTCCAGCGACCAGTTCTGGACCGCGGACCACTTCACCTACAACCCGGACTACACGGGCTCGACGGCCCCGTTCACGATCCTGAACGACCCTTCGACCCGGGCCCCCTACGCCCCGGACGTGGTGTTCACGTACGGCAACTACGGGAAGCCCTCCCCCCGGGCCACGGATATCCGCCTTCCCCACAAGGACCTGCTCGTCATCGGATGGGACCAGGAGTTCACGCCGAACTGGACCTCCGGCGCCTCCTGGCGGTTCAGCGAGACCCGGAACGCCCTCGACAAGAGCTACTTCACCAACGACGACGGTTCCCCGGCCTTCCCCGGCGTCAGGGAAAAGGTCCTCTGGAATCCCCGCCCGGGTCCCGTGACCTTCGTGGATTCGGACGGAAACGAGCGCACCTGGGAAAGCCGGTTCCCGACGCCGGTGGACCGCTTCATCAGCCTCAACCTGCACGGGCGATACCAGGACAGCGCAACCCTCCTCTCCCTCGACTACACCTGGATCCACCATTACGGCAACTACCGCGGCATCAGCCCGAATTTCATGACCTACCAGACCGGGAGCTCGGTGCCGGTCGGTTCCACCAATGACACGAACGAATTCAATTTCTACCGGACCATCGCCAGCGGAAACTTCGAGAACAACCCCACGCACGAAGTGAAGCTGCACGGGAACCGGACCTTCAAGGTCCTGGAACAGGAGGTGTCCGTGGGGCTGGTCTGCACGTGGTCCTCGGGCCTGGGCCTGTCCAAGGGGATCCCCATCGGCGTGCTCTACCCGAATTACGTGGGAGGGTCCTGGCAGGCGATCCAGCCGGATAACCAGCGCGGCGACATGGGCCGGCTTCCCAGTGTCCTCAACCTGGATTTCAACCTCAGCGGCCGCATCCGCATCGGGAAGTGCACGCTGAAACCGGTGTTTTCCATGACGAACCTCCTCAACCGGAGGACGGCGACGGGGTACTACACCTCCCTCGTCCGCGGGTATTCGGCGGCCTCGGCTACCCCTGATCCGAACTTCGGCATGGAGAACGCCTGGCAGAGCGGGCGGGCCTTCACGGCCGGGGCGTCCCTGAGTTTCTAGTCCCGCCTGCGGGGAAAGGCACGCGAAATCCGTTGTCAGGACGGAATGATATGCTGGGTGCTTGCGTCTCATCCATGGCGGGGCGAGCCCCTTCCTCCAGAGGCCGCGCCAACACCCGATCCCGAACGGCCGCTCGCGTTTCCCCGCACCCTGCTGGAACCTCCGCCACCATGAATCCGAACGCGTCCACAGGCAGCCCGGAACCGGAAGACGCCCCCTTCAACGGGGGCGTCGATGCGGGGGACGCCTGGCAGGCCAGGCTCCTTTCCATTGAGCAGGAGTTCCGGAAGGCCGGTCCGGGGGGGGAGGCCGGCACGGACCTGGAATCCTGGTCGGATCCATGCCCCGCGGATGCGTCCCGGATGCCGCCTCTGCAATTGATTGATCGACGCTACAAGCCCGTGGCCTTCCTTGGGGAAGGGGCAGCCTCCTGGGTCTTCAAGGGCGTGGACACGCTTCTGCAGCGCCCCGTGGCCTTGAAGCTCCTGAAGGCCGGCGCCGCCAAGCCCCTTCGGGAGGCCCGCGCCCAGGCCAGGGTGGACCACCCGAATGTCTGCGGGATCCATGAGGTCGGCCCCGGCTATCTGGTGCTTCAGTGGATGAACGGGGGAACCCTGGGCCGGGTGGGGCCCGGGCTTCCCCTCCTGGAAAAGGTGAGGATCGTTCAGGAAGCCGCCATGGGGGTGGACGCTGCCCACACGCTGGGCCTGATCCACCTGGACTTGAAACTGGACAACCTGCTGATGTACCTCGATGCGGAAGGGGTGTGCCATCCCGCCATCGGGGATTTCGGAATGGTCCTCCTCGACGGGGAGGACCCCGGGCGGCCCTGCCCGAAGGGCACGCCGCCCTATGCCAGCCCCGAGCAGCTTCAGGGCGACATCAACAAGGTCGACCGGCGATCCGATGTGTACAGCCTGGGCGTCATCCTGTACCTCCTCCTGACCGGGAACCTCCCCTGGGACGCCGGTTCCGTGCCTAGCCTGCTGGTGGCCATGGCCGGGACGGATCCGGTACCGGTCAAGGCCCGGAATCCTGCCATCCCAGCGGACCTGGCCGCCATCACGCATCGCTGCCTGGCGAAAAGACCGGACGGCCGATACCCCAGCGCGGCGTCCCTGGCCGAGGACCTTGCCCGCTTCCGGAGAGGCCAGGCGGTCCAGGCGATGGGAGGCGCCCCTGGCTACCGCATGCGGAAATGGGCCGGCCGGAACCGCAGGGTGATCTGGATGGGCGCCGCGGCCCTGTGCGTGACGTTCGGCGTATCTGCATTCCTCGCATCCCGCCTCGCCTTCGCGAGCCTCCAGGCGGAGTGGGACCATGGGTTCCAGAAGCGGGTCCAGGACATCCAGTCCTGCCTGGATCATGCCTACCGTCTGCCCCGCCAGAACATCGAGGGCGAAATCCTGAAGGCCAGGCGGATGGCGGCGGACCTGGAAAGGGAGGTGAGTGTCCAGGGCCGGGCGGCCCAGGGCCCCGGCCACCTGGCCCTGGGGCAGGTCCGCCTGCTGGTCGACCGGGACAACCTGGAAGCGGAACGGGAAATCGAGATCGCCTGGAACCTCGGATATCGAACGAAGGGCGCCAAGGTCTGGCAGGCCTTCGCGCTCGTCCAAAGGTTCCGGCGGGAAGCGGGCTCGGTCCTCGGCGATCCCGCCTCCCGGCCGAACGGGAAGACCCTCAAAGGACTGGATTCGAACTACCTGGCCCCCGCGCGGGAATTCCTCAGCTGGCAACGGACCTCGGAGGAGGTCCTGCTGGCGCGCCTTGTGAAGACGGCCCCCTTCCTGCCTCGGAAGCCCCAGGATTTCGACCCGCTCATCCGCGCGCTCAGGGACTACCGGCAGGCCAACCCGGCCGAAATCTACGCATGGATCGAAGAGGCCAAATGCATGGGCCTCAAGGCGGGGTTCCTCACCGCCGAGGACCTCGAGGCGAAGCTGGAGGTTCCTGGGCACACCGTGGCTCCGGGCACGGAGACCTCGGCTACCGTGAACCTTGAAGTGCGCGCCCTCCTGAAGCGGTCCCTGGAGGTTGCGCCCAGCTGTCCCCAGATCTACAACCTCCTTTCCATTTGCTGCACGTCCTTGTCCGAGGATGCCCATACGGAACCCGCGAACCGTCCGGGCTTTCGGAAGGAAGCCCGGCAATGGGCCGAACTGGGCCTTTCGGTTTCCCCTACGGACAAGGATCTCCTTGGGCAGAAATACCTCATGCTGGCGAACCAGCTGAAGACCGGCGGGAAAGCCGGGCCGATCGAGGCGGCCTGGAGGGCCTCGGCGGCCCAGGCCTGGCAGGCCCGGAACGAGGGCGCCTACAGCGCGGCGCTCTTCGGGGCCTTTGAAGTCGCCGAAGCCCGTTGGGGGAAGGGGGAATCCGGCCTGGGGCTGTTGAACGAAGCCCTGGACTGGTTGGAAAGGTCTCCCGCCTGGTTCCCCAGGAGCCAGGCCCTTGCGGACAATCTCGCCTGGTTCAAGGCCGAGGCGGGTGATGCCTTCACGCAATGCGGACTCGATCCCGGCCGCCTCGACGCCATCCGGGAACGTCTCGGCGGCCAGTCCCTGGAGGGACCCGATGCCGCCCTGCGGTGCCGCGCCAGCATCGTGGAGGCCGAGCACGCCCTGCTCACGGGCGGGAACGCCCAGGACGCCTGGCGGAACGGTCTGGCCCAGCTTGCCCGGATCCCTCCGGCAGCCCCCTTGCGAAGCGAATTGGAACTTCATCTTGACCTCCTCCAGGCCTGGATCTTCGATACGGAGGACGCGTGGCGGGCCCTGGGGACCCGCCTCGAGGGAAGGATCGGCCCGGCGGCCTCGCCGAGGTTCACCTGGCTGCTCCTCCGGGCCCGGCTCTCGCGGGCCTGCCGGGAACGGATCCAGGGCAGGTCCCTTGACGCCCTCCTGACGGAAACGCGATCCATCGTAGGCCAGGACGCCAGGACCCGGTCCCCGCTGCCCCCGTCCCTGGGCAGGGAGACCCGCGCGCTGGCGTGCCTTCTGGACGGCGGGGAGGGATCGCTCGGGATCGGCCTGGAAGAAATCCGTTCCGCGCAGGAATACGGGCGCGCCGCCTCGGGAAAGGACCAGGGTGTGGTGGTCCGCCCCATCTGGGTGCCTCCCCCCCACCGGGGGAGATCCCTGGCGATTGAAGGGGAGCTCCACCTGGCCCTGGCCCGGCAGGAGAAGGATCCGCACCGCAGGCTCCTGCACCTGGGGCGGGCCCGGGAAGCCTTCCGGCGGGCTTTGGTCGCCAATCCCAACCTCCGGAACCGGATCGGCCCCAGAATGGAGGTCCTGGCCCGTGACCAGGGAACGCTCCCGGAACCGTCCGGACGGCTGATGAACGATTACCTCCATCTCTTCCTGTGACATGCGCGCGAACGAACTGAACCTCCTCCTGGATGACACGCCCGGCTTGACCCTCGTTCATCGCGTGGCCCGCACCCTTCGAAAGGCCATTCACGACGGACGCCTCCAGCCCGGCATGGCCCTGCCGGGCTCGCGGATCCTGGCGACCATGCTGGGCGTCCACCGGCAGACCATCATTCCCGCCTTCCAGGAGTTGGAGGCGGAGGGCTGGCTCGTGGCCAAGGCCTGCCACGGAACCTTCGTGGCCACGGATCTTCCCTCCTTCGACGCCGGTGGGCCGGGGACCCCGGAGGCGGAGTCCTCCCTGGGGTTCCACCTTCCCAGCTACCTGAAGCCCCTCTCCACCCTGGAGGAGGGCACCTTGCGGCTTGCGGACGGCGTGGCGGACCCGCGCCTGGCTCCCTCTGAGGGCCTGGCCCTGGCCTACCAGCGCGCCCTTCGCAGGCACGGACCGGATCTGCTCGGCGGCAAGGACGTCCTGGGCAGCCTCCTGCTGCGGCAAGCCATCGCCACCTGGACGAGTCTGCGCCTATGCACCCCGGTCAGCCCGGAACGCGTCCTGGTGACCCGGGGCAGCCGGGGAGGCCTCACCCTGCTGGCCAGTTGCCTTTTCAGGCCCGGAGACGCGGTGCTCGTGGAGAACCCCGGGAACGGGGCCGCGTGGGAGATCCTCCAGCGGGATCTGGGGCTCCGGCTCGTCCCGGTCCCCGTGGACGGGGAGGGAATGCGGGTGGACGGCCTCGAGCGCACCCTGGACCGGGAGGAAATCAAGGGCATCTACGTCACCCCGCGCTGCCAGTTCCCCACGGGCGTCCCCCTTTCGGAGGCGCGGGCCGCCCGGCTTGTGGAGTTGGCCGGCATCCGCCGCATCGCCATCATCGAGGATGATTACGATGCCGCCTTCCATTACACCCCCCAGCGTCCTTCCTCCCTCCTGGCCAGGGACCGCACCGGCCAGGTCGTCCACCTCGGCTCCATTTCGCGGCTGCTCGCGCCGGGCCTGCGCCTGGGCTACCTGATCCTGCCGGAGCAGGTCATGCCCTTCGTCGCGAGGAAGAAGGCCTCCCGCGGGGACCTGGGGGATCCGGCCTTCGAATGGGCGGTGGCCGATCTCTTCCGCGACGGCGACCTGGAAAACCACGTGCGCAAGGTTCGGCGGACCTATATGGAACGGCGCGACCACCTGGTGCGGGCCCTCGCGTCCAGGCTCGACCCCTGGCTGGAGGTGGCCGCTCCGCCTGCGGGCATGGGCCTCTGGATCCGGGTCCGCCAGCCGCTTGACGCCGAGGAGCTTGTGGCGCGGGCCCGGGCGATGGGGCTCCTCCTGGACCCGCCCTCCCGGTACTTCTTCGGCGCCCCTGAACCGGCCTTCAGGATGGGATTCACGCAGGCCAATCCGGAGGAGCTGGACCGGGCCGTCGACATCCTCGCGTCCGCGGTGAAGGCTTTGGCGGCCCGTCCGGCGCCCCGGTAGGGGGCGCCGGACGCCCACGGTCTCAGGGGTTCGGCTTCCGGATATCTTCGAGGCCCGCCATGGATTCCCGGAGGGTCGAGGGGTCGGTGCCATGCGCCTCCAGGGCGGCGAGGTACTCCTGCCTTGCCGCCCAGGCCTTCGCGGCCAGTCCCGCCTTGTGGTAGCCCAGCGCAAGGTCGTACCCGAGCATGATGCGATCGTTGGGTATCTTGATCATCGGTTCCAGGATGTCCGTGGCGCACCGGTACCAGGCGGTGTCCATTCCATCTTCCCGGATGAGGGTCCTCGCCAGCTGCGCGAGGTGGTAGCCGTCCTTTTCCGAGGCGCGCCCGCGGGCGTCCTCGAGCTCCTTCCGGGCCTTGCGGGGATCCAGGCGAAGGAGCAGGGTGAACCGCAGGGTTCGTACCTCCTCGATGTCGCCGTCCGGCGTCGCGGCCGCCTTCGTGATGTATTCAAGGGCTTTGGTGAACCAGTTCGCGCCCAGGGCGGGGTCCGCGGCGATGATGGAGGCGGCGTTGTAGTACTCCTTGAAGGTGCCGTTCTTCGTGCATGCGTCCATGTAGGCGAAGGCCTTTTCAGGCGCCGCCTCGATCAGCGCCTTCAGCCGGTAGCTCATCACCAGGGGCCGGATCTCCGGGTGATCCCGCTCGCAGGTCTCCGTGAGTTCCAGGAGCCGCTTCCAGTCCTTGGCCTCCTTGGCCGCGGAGAGCGAGGGCTGCTGGGCTGCCCAGGTTTTCATGATGGCGGCGAATTCCATCCGGGAGGCCTCATCCTTCTTGTCCGTTTCCTCCTTCGACGCCTTCGCCGGCGCGGCCTGTTCAATCCTGAAGGTCCCGTCGACCATGGCCTTCAGGGTCTTGCCCAGATCGAGGGGGTGGCCGATCCATGCGACGCGACCCTCCCGGTCCACCACGATCGTGGCGGGAATCCCGGTGATGCCCGCGGCCTCGAGCCAGGTCCGGGCCATGAACCCGTCCCGGGTGTCCCTGCAGACCGTGTAGGCCATCTGGGGACCCATGGAGCCGACGAATCGCTTGACCCACGTGTCGAGGCGGGCCTCCTTTTCTTCGGTCGCCGTGGTCGATCCGGAGTTCTCCCAGACGTTGACCCCGATGACCGTCACGGTGTCCTTGAAGGCCGCTGCGACCTTGGTCACTTCGGGAATGCTCGCCCGGCATGGGCCGCACCAGGTTGCCCAGAATTCCAGGACGTAGATCCGGCCCTTCTGGAAGGAGGTGACAGGCTGACCCTTGATCCAGAGGGCCGCCTTGATCCCAGGCGCCGGATCCCCCGGCCTGAGGGCGGAAGCCTGGGAAACCTGGCCTGAAGGACTCGCGTACGCCAACCCTGCCGCTGTCACGGCAAGGAAGGCACAAAACACGGTTCGGCGGGTCAATCGACCTGAAGGTGCCAGAAACATGGGAGCTCCGGAAGGGGTTGAGGCCTGGGAATTCAGGGCCACTCAACTATCCGGCGCTCCCATGCGGAAGATCTGGTCCAGTGGGCGGATTGGACCTTATACCACTAGGAGGCTGTCCAGGTATTCCTCGGCCCCGCGATGATGGCACCGGCCATGGCAAGACAAGGCACGCGAGGAGAGCGATTCGGGTAATCGTTCGACGAGCGTAACGCGGGATTGCCGTGGCCGCTGCCATCACCCGAAGGGCGGCGCCTGGAAGCCCGCTTCTCGTGTGCAAGCCCCTTGAAAATATGACCTATATTTCCTGCGGGTCTTGCGCTCGATAATCGGGCTTCCAGGCGCCGTCGCGGGGCCGAGTAATACCTGGACAGCCTCCTAGGCCAGCCCGAAGTCCGAGGTCTCCAGCTCCTTCTTCACGGCGGCCATGAACAGGTCCGCGGTGGAACCGTCGATGATGCGGTGATCGAAGCTGAGGGCGCTGAACATCACCTCCCGGATGGCCAGGAGGTCCTGGCCCTGGTCGTCGGTCACGACCACGGGGCGCTTCTTGACGGCGCCCATGCCCATGATGGCCACCTGGGGCTGGTTGATCACCGGCAGGCCGAAGGTGTCGCCGAAGACGCCGGGGTTCGTGATGGTGAAGGTGCCCCCGGAGATCTCGTCGGGCTTGAGCTGCTTGGAGCGGGCGCGGCCGGCCAGGTCGTTGAGCGCCAGGGCCAGGCCTCCCAGGTTGAGCTGGTCGGCGTTCTTCACCACCGGGACGATGAGGCCCCAGTCCAGGGCCACGGCGATGCCCAGGTGCACGTCCTGCTTGTAGACGATGGAATCCCCGTCGACGCTGGCGTTGACCACGGGATAGGCCCGGAGGGCCTTCACGGCGGCCATCATGGCGAAGGGCATGTAGCTCAGCCTGGTGCCGTAGGCGGCCTCGAAGGCCTGCTTGTGCCGGGCGCGCAGCCGGGACACGTTGGACATGTCGATCTCGAACACGGTGTAGACGTGGGCGCTGGTGTGCTTGGAGAGCACCATGTTGTCGCTGATGATCTTGCGCATGCGGGTCATGGGCTCCACCCGGACCCGCTCGCCCGGGGCGAAGGCCGGGACGGGCGGCGCGGGCGGCGCGGCCGGGGCGGCCTTGGCGGCCGAGGACGGGGCAGGGGCCGCGGAGGGCGCGGGCTTGGCGGCCAGGTAGGCCTCCATGTCCTGCTTGGTGACCCGGCCCATCATGCCCGAACCCGGCACGCCGGCCAGGTCCACGCCGTGGTCCTGGGCCATGCGGCGCACCAGGGGGCTGGAACGGGTACGCAGGCGGCCCTCGAGGGTGTCCTCGGCGGGGGCGGGGGCTTCGGGGGCGGCCGCGGCCTGGGCCACCGCGGCGGGCGCCTGCGCGGGGGCCTCGGCCTTGCCCGCGGCGGGCTTCTCGCCGGCGGCCCCGATGCGCGCCACCACGGTGCCCACGGGGACCGTCGCATTCACGTCCACGAGGATCTCCAGCAGGGTGCCGGCGATGGGCGCGGGGATCTCCGCGTCCACCTTGTCCGTGGAGATCTCGTAGAGGGTCTCGTCCTTGCCGATGGCTTCACCGGGCTGCCGGTGCCACTTCAGGATCGTAGCCTCGGCGATGGATTCCCCCATCTGGGGCATGACGACGTCGAATGCCATTGCGTGCTCCTAACTGTCGAGGCGGGGTGCCTCAGTGTGATGCTTGGTGATCAGCTGGTAGGCGTGGGCCAGTTCCAGCAAGGGGACATCCGAAAGGGAGGGGCCGATCAGCTGCAGGCCCACCGGCAGGCCCGCGGCGAACCCCGCCGGCATGGAAAGGGCGGGGAGGGACGCCAGCGCCGGGGTGACGGTGAGGACGTCCGACAGATACATGGAAAGGGGGTCGGCGGTCCGGGCCCCCAGCGGAAAGGCCGTGGCGGGGCTCACGGGGGTGGCCAGCACGTCCACCTTCCCGAAGGCGTCGGTGAAATCCCGGGCGATGAGGGTCCGCACCTTCTGGGCCTTCAGGTAGAAGGCCTCGTAGTAGCCCTTGGACAGGCAGAAGGCTCCGAGCAGGATGCGGCGCTTGGCCTCCATGCCCAGGCCCGCGTCCCGGGTTCCGGCCACCATGCCGTCCAGGGTGTCCGAAGGCACCCGGGCGCCGTACCGCACGCCGTCGAAGCGGGAGAGGTTGCTGGAGACCTCGGCGGTGTTGAGGAGGTAGTAGGTGTCGATGGCGTAGGGGGCGTGGGGCAGGGTGACCTCCACCAGCTCGGCGCCCTGGGCTTCCAGGTCGTGGAGCGCCGCCTCCAGGACGGTCCTGACGCCGGCGTCGACGCCTTCGCCGAACGCGTCGCGGGGCAGGCCGATCCGGAGGCCCCGGAGCGCGCGGGGCCGCAGTTCCGCCAGGCGCTCCCGCCCGGGCAGGTCGACGCTGGTGGCGTCCAGGGGGTCCGCGCCGGCCATGACGGAGAAGGCCGCCGCCAGGTCCCGGGCGGACCCGGCCACGGGCCCGACCACGTCCAGGGACGACGCCATGGCGGTGACGCCGTAGCGGCTCAGGGCGCCGTAGGTGGGCCGCAGGGCGGTCACGTTGCAGAAGCTCCCGGGCAGCCGCACGGATCCGCCCGTGTCGGTGCCCAGGGCGAAGGGGGCGTAGCCCGCGGCCACGGCGACCACGGAACCCGAGGAACTGCCCCCCGGCACGCGGGCCAGGTCCCAGGGATTGCGGGCGGGGCCCGTGGCGCAGTGCTCGCCGCTGGAGCCCATGGCGAACTCGTCCATGGCGGCCTTGGCCACCGGCACGGCCCCGGCCTCCAGGAGGCGGCGCACCACCGTGGCGTCGTAGGGGGCCCGGTAGTTCCCCTGGATGCGGGAGCCGTTGCCCACGGGGGCCCCCTTCCAGTGGAGGTTGTCCTTGAGGACCACGGGGATGCCCAGGACCGGCGTGCGCTCCCCCCGGGCCAGGCGCGCGTCGGCGGCCCGCGCCGCGGCGAGGGTCAGGGCGGCATCCCGGTGGGCGGTCGCGTTGAGCCGCGGCTCGAGGGCGGTCATGCGATCGAGGCAGCCGAGGGCAAGGAAGGTGGCGGAAAGATCCCCCGCCTCCAGCCCATCCCTAAGATCTGCCAACGAACCCGGACCCATGCCCACCTTCCGCCTCCGCTTCGAGTGTGCCACCAAACGCGATATTGAGATAGATTCTCCAAGCATCGGGGATCTGGGCCAAAGGTCTTTCCGGACCGGGAGATCCTTGGCGGGTTCCGCCGCGGGACACGATTGTCCCCTTTCTTTTTCCCAAGAGTCCTGGGTTAATATCACAGACACACAGGACACACCCCACACCCCGAGATGCTCCCGTTCGCCATGGAACTGAGATGAACCCATACGAAGTGCTGGAAATTTCGCCAGGCGCCTCGATCGAGGAGATCAAGGCGGCCTACCACCGGATGGCCAAGCAGTGGCACCCGGACCGGTTCACGGGCGAAGCGAAGGCCGATGCGGAGCGGCGCTTCCGCATGCTGGCGGAGGCCTTCGGCATGCTCAAGGACACTCCCGGCCGGGCCGCCGCCGCGCCGGCACCGGAGCCTGTGCGGGCCCAGCCCCAGGTGGCCGCACCCGCGTCCGCGCCCGCGATCCAGCTCGATGAGGGCCCGGACCGCACGGCGGTTCCCAAGACCGCGGACGAGTGGTTCAAGGATGCCCAGGGCGCGTACGACGGCCGCGCCTACGGGCGCTCCCTGGCGCTGATCCTCTACGCCCTGCGCCTGGACAACGAACGTCCCGAGTTCCACGCCCTTCACGGCAAGGTGCTGGAAGCCACCGGCGGCGACGCCCGCGGCAAGGTGAAGGCGCTGGAGACGGCCATCAAGCTCAACCCCAAGGACGTCGATTCCATGATCCTGCTGGCCCAGACGTTCCAGGGGCTGGGGATGCAGGCCAGGGCCACCCGGCTCTGGGAGACCGTGCACAACCTGGCCCCCGACCACGCGATCTTCAGGCAGCCCGGGAAGTCCACCAACCCGAAGGGCAAGGCCAAGGAACAGATGGCGAGCCTGGGCGAGCAGTGGAACGAACTCGTCGCGGAGACGCGGATCAAGCTGGAAAAGCTATTCAAAAGGGGTTGAGCATGCGGGTGGCGGCAGCGGGACGGACGGAAGTCGGGTGCGTTCGCAAGCACAATGAAGACAACTTCCTCATGGAACCTGACCTGGGCCTGTACGTGGTCGCCGATGGGCTCGGCGGGCACGCCGCCGGTGAGGTGGCCAGCCAGATCGTGGTGGAGAAGGTCGGCCAGTTCATCACCCACACGGTGGAGCGGGACAAGACGTGGCCCGTGGAGTACGACACCGCGCTGCCCTACGACGGAAACCGCCTCAAGGCGGCGCTTCTCCTGGCCGACCAGGGCATCCTCAACGACATCCGGTCCAACCCCGAGCGCGAGTCCATGGGCTCCACCGTCGTGGCCTGCCTGGTCAACGCGGACACCGTCACCCTCGTCCACGTGGGGGACAGCCGGGCCTACCTGCTGAACGGCGACGGGATCCAGCAGGTCACCCGGGACCACTCCTGGGTGGCCGAGCAGGTCGCAAACGGGATCCTGACCCCCGACGAGGCCCGGCGCCATCCCTTCCGCAACGTCATCACCCAGGCCCTGGGCAACGGAGGGGAACTGGACATTTCGGTGCGGGAGATCCAGGTCAAGGAGTTGGACCGGATCTTGCTTTGCTCCGATGGACTGTCAGGAATGGTTCAAGATGGGGAAATCTGGGAAATAGTCCAGAATGCCCCGGACATGGAAGAAGCCGCAGGGCGCTTGATTGCCAAAGCCATGGGCAATGGGGGCGAGGACAACATCACCGTCGTCATCGTCGCGTTCGACCCGGATAAAAATGTTTGATACCAACATTCGGTTGACCGGAACGATATAAAGGTTAAACTGAACCGCCTAATCAACTAAAGCGAGGCTCCAAGTGGGTCTTTTCGGTGGCAAAAAAAACCAGCTCGTGGGCCTGGACATTGGGTCCAGTTCCGTAAAGGTCTGTGAACTGCAGGTGCTAGGCAAAGGCGCGGGCCAGCGGTATCGGCTCCAGAAACTTGGCATAGCCCCGCTCCCCTTCGACGCGATCGTCGACGGGGACATCATGGACAGCAACGCGGTGGCCGCGGCCATCCGCCAGGTGCTCGCGGAGCAGAAGATCAAGGCCCGGGACGTGGCCATTTCCGTGGCGGGGCAGCAGGTGATGGTCAAGAAAGTGACCTTCCCCCTCATGAGCCCCACGGAACTGGCGGAATCGGTGCGGTGGGAGGCGGAAAGCTTCTTCCCGGCCGGCCAGGGCCTGGACGCCTACGCCCTGGACTTCGCGGTCCTGGAGGAGCGCCCCGCGGAAGGGAACATGGACGTGGTCCTGGTGGCCTGCCGAAAGGACAAGATCGAGTCCTACATCGGTTGCGTCGCCATGGCGGGCGCCCGTTCCGTCCTGGTGGACGTGGACGTGTTCGCCATCCAGAACGCCTACGAGATCAATTCACCCCCGGGAGGGCGTGACGAAGTGGTGGCCCTGGTCAACATCGGCGCCCAGTTCACGAACCTGACCATGCTTGTGGGCCGCAAGTCGCTTTTCTGGCGCGATATCGCCTGGGGCGGCCACCGGTTCACGGACAAGCTCATGGAGGACTGGGGCGTGAGCCGCGAGGCCGCGGAACTGCTCAAGGAAGGCCGGGCCGCCGAGGGCCGGACCCCCGAGGAGGTCGAGCCCTCCCTTTCCTCCGTTTCCGACGGGTTCGCCGATGAGCTCGGCCGGACCATCGACTTCTTCCGCTCCAGCTTCAAGGTGGACCGCCTCGACCGGGTCCTCCTCTGCGGCGGCAGCGCCAAGGTGGACAAACTGCCCGAGATTCTCGGGGATCGTCTGAGGGTTTCCGTGGATCGGCTGAATCCCTTCCAGCTCCTCGAAATGGATGAGCGGAGTCTGGACCCGGCCGTGGTCAATGGAGTCGGCTGCACGGCCGCTGTTGCGGTCGGATTGGCCTTGCGCCAAGTGGGGGACCGATGATCAAGATCAACCTTCTGGGAGACACGCTCGCCCAGGTGGGTGGGAAGAAGGCCGAAAAGGCCGAGGCCGTCCCGGTCTACGCCGATTCCGCGGCCACCGGGCGCCCGAGTCTTCCCATCGCAGGGGTGCTTTTCGGCCTGCTCATCGCATCGGCGGGCGGCATCTACTACGTCATGCTCAATTCGCAGATCGAGCGCGAACAGCGCACCAAGGTCGAACTCGAGGCCAAGAAGAAGGAACTCGAGAAGTACATGGAACTTGAGCGCAAGTTCAGGTCCCAGAAGGAGATGCTCCAGAAGAAAAAGGAGGTGATGATGGCGCTCAAGTCATTCCAGCACCTCCCCGTCCACTTCCTGGAGGAGCTCGCCAATGCCCTGCCGGACGACGTCTGGTTCCGGGAGATCAGCCAGAAGGGACTCAGCATCAACATCAAGGGCGAGAGCTCCAGTTTCGAGGCCGTCAACCAGTTCCGGAACCGCCTGGTGGAACAGACCAAGTGGTTCAAGAACGTCAACTACCCGGCCGCCAACAAGAACGGACGCACCGTCGAATTCACCATCTCCTGTGATTTGAAGAATTCGGCCTGAGGTAGCCATGAACTCGCAACTTCAGAAACAACTGCTGATCGGTGGCCTGGCTGGATTGATGCTGGCCATCCTCATCGTCTTCTTCCTGCAAGGCAAACGGGATGAGCTCGCGGGCCTCAAGACGGTCAACCAGGGTCTCCAGGCGGACGTCGCCAAGGGATACGCCCTCAAGGCCAACTACGAGAAGCTCAAGGCTGAGGTCGTCGAACAGGAGAAGGTGATCGACGAGCTGATCAAGATCATGCCCACCGACGCCGACCGCGGCGAGCTTCCCTACCGCGTCAAGAAACTGGCGGACACCGCGGGCATCGAGCAGGTCTCCTTCACGCTCATGGCCCCCATCGCCAAGGACTACTACACCGAGTACCCGGTGCAGTTCACCTTCCGCGCCGGCTACCACACCCTCGGACAGTTCGCCTCCCTGATCTCCGGTTACGAGAAGATCATCAACCTGAGCGAGATGGCCCTCAAGCGGGAAGCCAACCGCAGCCTGTATCCCGTCTCCGTCACCTGCAAGGTCAGCGCGTTCGTCTACAACCCGGCCCCGCCGGCGGCCCCGGCGGGCACCCCGGCTCGCAAGCCGGCCCCTGCTCCGGCCAAGAAAGAAACGGGAGACTGAGACCATGGCACGGATCGCAACCATCCTACCCGCCCTGGCGCTCGGCCTGCAGCTCTGCGCCCAGGGCACCCCACCCAAGGAAGGCCCCAAGGACCGCGCGGAATCCGTTGCGACCCCGGCCCTCTCCGCCAACCAGGGGATCAACCCCGACGACCTAATTGCCGTCCGGGCGACACCCTACCGGCCCACCCTGCAGCGGGACCCCTTCTCCGCTCCCACCGATGCGGAGCAGACCAACAAGGGGGACATGGTGGATGACATCGGCGTCAAGGGAATGGTGGTCTCCAACGGCAAGGTCCTGGCCGTGGTCACCGATGCCCGCGGGAACGTCCGTTCCCTGCCCATCGGGTACCGCTTCCGGGACGGTGAACTGGTCGGCGTCAACGACAAGGCCGTCACGTTCCACCAGTGGGATGCCAGCAGCACTAACACCAAAATCTTCCGAACCGTCGTCAAGACGTTCAAACGCGAGGAGGGTAAACGATGAATGCTCGCCTGAGTTCCTTGCTGGTCGCAGGGGGCGTGGTACTGGCGGGGATCCAATCCGGATCTCTCAACGGAGCCCTCCCTGATTCCGGCACCAACGCCGCCATCGCAACGCTTGCTGGGGCGAGCATGCAGCCCGGATCCATCCAGGTGCTCAAGCTGAGCATCCCGGGATTCGCCGGCGTCCCCCGCCTCCAGGTGCTCCCCAATCCGGCCCGGGTCGTCGTGGACCTGCCCGGGGTCAACCGCGGGGACAAGGTCACCCGGAAGGACATGCAGGCCCTGGTGTGCCCCCAGATCCTCCGCTCCCGCCTGGCGCAGTTCGCCACGGCGCCGCAGCCCGTCACCCGCATCGTCCTGGAGGTGACGCCCGGAACCCAGGCCACCGTGACCAGCGACGGAACCGGCGTGAGCATCGCCCTCGACGCCGGCCAGGGAGCCATCCACGCCCACCTGGGAGCCCAGGACGCCGCGGCGCCGGCCCCCGTGGCGCCGGTCCCCATGGAAACCGAGGCCGTGGCCGCGAGCAAGGCCACGCTGCCCCAGACGCCCGCCCTGCCTGAGCGCGCGGCCTTCGCCGTGCCCCAGCCCGCCGCGCCGTCCACCTCCGCCGTTCCGACCGTGGAACGCGCCGGGTACGTGGTGACCGAGGACGCGCCGGCCCCCGTGGCCGTCAAGGACGAGGCACCCAAGGTGGCCGCCGCCCCGGCCCCCTTTGTCATCAAGGAGGAGGCCCCCAAGGTCGCCGCCCGGCCCGAGCCCCTCGTGCCCGTCCCGGCCGTGGGCGCGCCCTTCCAGGCCCTGCCGTCCCTGGCGGTGCAGTCGGTGCTTCCCACCGCCCTGGCCCAGGAGAAGCCCGCCCCGCGCCGGGAGGAATCCCGCAGCGGCCGCACCCTCGGCGACGTCACGGGCCGCTACACCGGCGCCCGCATGACCATCGACGTGGTGGGCACGGACCTCACCAGCTTCCTGCGCATCATCGCCGACACGGCGCACCTGAACCTCATCGTCGACCAGGACGTGACCGGCATCTACACGTTCAAGTTCACCGACACCCCCTGGGACCAGGTCCTGGACGTGATCCTCAAGCACGCCGGGCTGGGCAAGGAAGTGAGCAACGGCATCATCCGCGTCGCCAAGATCGAGAAGCTCCAGAAGGAGGAGGAGGATCGCAAGCGCCTCGACGACGCCAAGGCCCTGGCCGGCGACGTGCAGAGCATCACGCGGCCCCTGTCCTTCGCCAAGGCGATGGAATCCAAGGGCATCCTCGACAAGATGCTCACCAAGCGCGGCAACATCATCGTGGACGAGCGCACCAACACCCTCATCATCACGGACCTGCCCCGGAACCTCCCCATCCTGGACGATCTCATCGCCCAGCTGGACGTGCAGATCCAGCAGGTGCAGATCGAGGCCCGGGTGGTGGAAGCCTCCAAGAACTGGGAGAAGGACTTCGGCGTCAAGTGGCCCACGTCCAACACCGGCAGCGCCGCCCTCACCACCGGAACCGGCACCGCCGCCCCCTGGGGCACCACGAACGGGTCGTCCTGGAACAGCATCAACAACCTGGCCACCACGGGCAACGCGGCCACGGTCGCCTTCTCCCCCGGAGCCACGGGCGTCACCGACATCGCCAGCCCCGCGGGTGAATTCTGGGTCTCCTTCCTCAGCAACCGCATGAGCGTGAACGTGATCCTCCAGGCCCTGGAAAAGCAGGGCGTGGTCAAGATCGTCTCCTCGCCCAAGGTGGTCACCCAGAACAACAAGAAGGCCCGGATCCTGTCCGGCGCGAAGATCCCCTATCCCGCCCAGCAGACCGGTGTCGCCGGCGGCGCCATCGCCGTGCAGTTCGCGGACGCCAACCTGGAACTGGAAGTCACGCCCCAGATCACCAACGACGGCACCATCCTCATGGACATCAAGGTGGAGAAGGCCGACGCGGACTTCGGGCAGCTCGTGGGCACCACGCCCACCATCACCCGCAAGGCCGTGGAGACCCAGGTGCTCGTGAAGGACGGCGGCACGGCCATCATGGGCGGCGTCTACAAGAACAACAACACCCAGCAGTCCACGGGCGTCCCCTTCCTCAAGGATCTGCCCCTCATCGGCTTCCTGTTCCGCAACAAGATCAACAAGGACAGCAACGACGAGCTGCTGATCTTCATCACCCCCCGCATCCTCAAGAACTAGCCGCGGGAGTGGCACAAGGAAAGGGGCCCGCGAGGGCCCCTTTCCTTTGTGCCGGCCCCGGCCTACTTGCCGATGGGGAGGGTGCGCACGAGCCGCTTGCAGGTGTTGCAGAGGATCGTGTAGGTGTCGGGCTGTTCGAAATGGTACTTGAAGCCGGGCCCTTCCATGGGGGCCTGGTCGACCTTTTCCAGGCGGCCGAAGTGGTATTCGGCGATGCGAACGCTCTGGGGGACGGTGAGATCGGCGCCGCAGTTGGGGCAGGAGATGGCAGCCATGCTTGCTCCTCGAGGGATGGTGATGGGAAGGACGGAAATTCTACCTGATCAAAAGGTACCAGATGCCGTAGCCCGCGAGGCCCAGAAAAAGCAGGCCCGCGACGACCCGGAGGATGACTTTACCGATTCTATAGGCAATCCACAGCACCAGGAGCAGCAGGATCACCGCGATGGCCGTCTGGGCCGGGGTCAGGGGGGGCAGGGGCTGGGGGGGGTGCGCGGTGTGCGGGGCGTAGAGAATCACGGGTTGGCTCCTTGATATCTGATTCGCTCATGATGGCCGGGCAGGGGATATGATGGGGGTTCCTGGTACCATGGAATCCTATCCGCACCGGTTCTGTGCCCCGGATGTGACCCTTTCGTCGTCTGCAGGAACATCCCCTTCATGCTCATCGATTATGCTGCCATCACCCACGTAGGCCGGGTGCGGAAAAACAATGAAGATGCCTATCTGGTGAGCGCGCTGGATGGGGATGAGCCTCTGGTGAACGGGCTGGGGCCCATGCCCAACACCTGCCACGCCGGAATCCTGGCCGCGGTGGCCGACGGCATGGGCGGAGCGGCCTCGGGCGAGATCGCCAGCCGCGAGGGCCTGGCTTCGGTGGCGGTGAACCTCTTCGGGCACTGGGGGCGGTTCCCGGCCCATCTGGCCAACGAGGCGGGCCTCCTGAAGGCCCTCAAGCACGCGGTGGAGGGCGCCTCCAGCGCCGTCCTGCGCTACGCGGACGCGGAACGCTCCAGCCGGGGCATGGGCTCCACCCTTACGGCCGCCGTCATCTGGAAGGGCCACGCCTACGTGGCCCAGGTGGGCGACAGCCGGGCCTACGTCTTCCGCAAGCCCAACCTGGTGCAGGTCACCGAGGACCAGACCCTGGTGCGGGAGATGATCAGCAACGGCAGCATCACCGCCGAGGAAGCCAAGACCCACCCCCAGCGCAGCATGATCACCCAGGCCCTCGGCGCGCCGGTGCCCATCCGGGCCGTGCTGAGCCGCGTGGCGCTCCGGCGGGGGGACCGGCTCCTGCTCTGTTCCGACGGCCTCCACGGCGAGGTTCCGGACGAGGACATGGCCCGCATGCTGTCCCGGGGGGACCCGGCCAGCAGGACGCTGGAGGCCATGGCCCAGGAAGCCCTGGCCCGGGGCGGGCGGGACAACCTCACGGGCCTCCTGCTGACCCTGGACGACCCCGGCCTGGCCATGCCCGACCTCCACGAGCCCGTGCGCATCGTGGATCTCCAACTTGCGCCGGATCCGCTGCTGGCCAACGAGGACACGAACCCCAACCAGCCCATCATCAATCGTCTCGGCCGTCTATTGCGAGGAAACCCATGAGCCTGATCCAAGGAACCCTTTCCCTGCGACGTTTCCTGGTCCTGGGCCCCGTTCCCTCCGAGCAGGAGCTGATCGAGGGTCTCCGCGAACACTGCTTCCGCCCCTTCGAGGACGGCCTGGAGGAGGAACGCATGGGGTGGTGCGACTGGCGCAACCTGCTCATCGTGCCCCCGGACCGGGACTGGGTGGTGCAGGAGCGCTTCGCGGTCTTCGGCCTGCGCATCGACTCCCGCAAGGTGCCCGGCGCCCTCCTGAAGGCCCAGGTGGACCTTCGGCTGCAGACCCTGCAGAAGGAGAAGGACCTGGCCTTCGTGGGCCGGGAGGCCCGCACCTCGCTGGCCGAGGAGGTGAAGGTGGAGCTGCTGCTCAAGGTGCTGCCCACGCCCAAGGTGGCCGAGGTGGCCTGGGACCTCAAGGGCGGAATGCTCTGGACCACCGCCTCCTCCTCCAAGACCCAGTCCGCGCTTTTCGAGCTCTTCATCAAGTCCTTCGGCCTGGAGCTGCAGCCCCTGGCGCCCCTGCTTCTGGCCGGGCGCATCCTGCCCCAGGTGTCTGTCGATTCCCTCATGGCCCTCGATCCCCTCGACCTCACGCTGGAGCACGCATGAAACCCATGGAACTCATTGAACAGGGCCGGTTCCTCGGCGAGGAGTTCCTGCTCTGGCTCTGGATGCGCGGCCTCAAGGACGGCGGCGTCAGCGGGCTGGACGGGGACCAATCCGCCTGCTTCGTGGATGACGCCGTGCAGCTCGTCACCGAGAGCGGCGACGTGAAGGAACTCAGCCTGCGCAAGGGCAACCCCGCCGAGAGCCGCGAGGCCTTCGAGGCGCTCTCCCGGGGCATGCGCCCGGCCAAGGCCAAGGTGCGGCTCCTTTCCGGCGACATGGAGTGGACGTTCACCCTGGGCGCCGCGGGCCTGGAGATCAGCACCATGAAGCTGCCCCCCACCCAGGCCAAGGATCCCCAGGGCCGCATCGCGGACCGGCTCTTCCTGCTCGAGGAGGGCACCTCCCACCTGGAGCGGCGCTTCCAGGCGTTCCTGGAGGCCCGGGCGCAGGATCCCGAGGAGATGGCCGAGTCCATGCGCGAATGGATCCGCGGGTCCCTGGCCGGCATCGCGGGCGAAGACGTGCCATGGGAGGGCTGAGGGCGCTGGCCTTCGCGGCCCTGGCCGGCATCGTGGCCCAGGCCGCGCCGGCCACCGCGGAGGTGAAGGCCCGGCTCCCCAAGGGCGGCTCGGCCCGCATCCGCCTCGCCTTCCGCCAGGGGGTCCAGGTGGAGGCCTCGCGCCTGCCCCGGAAGTTCCTGGCCGAGCGCGCCGGACCCTGGGCCGCCTTCGGCGACCTCACGCCCGAGGGCCGTCTCTGGGCCCTCCACGGCCTTTTCCCCGAGGACCGATGGACCGCCTCGGAGGTGCGCCACAAGGTGCGCTGGCCCGAGCTGGAATCCGTGTGGCTCATGTCCGCGCTCTTCGTGGGCCACGGCCAGCACTACGACAAGCTCCAGGCCGCCAATCCCGGACGGCCCGAAAAGCTGAGGCTGGGCGACGTGTGGGTGATTCCCCGCACGCTGCTGGCCAAGGAACTGGGGGGCAGGGGCCAGGCCAAGGTGGACCGGAGCCAGCCCGAGGACGGCCTGGACGACGAGGCCCGGGTGGCCGCGTTCCGCGCCCTCCTGACCTTCGGGGAGGACCGCCAGGGCAAGTACGCCGCCTACCACCTGCGCAAGGGCGAGGCGCTGTACACGGCCGTGGTGATGCGCTACACCGACCAGGTGGACCCCAAGGGCGTGAACGACCTGGCCCTGGCCATCGCGCGGCGCAGCGGCATCGACGAGGTGCGGGCCATCCAGCCCGGCCAGGTCATCAAGATCCCCCTGGAGCTCCTGGCCGATCCCTTCCAGGCCGAGGGTTCCGTGGGCCTGGCCGAGGAGCGCGAGGTGCGCGCCGAGGTGAGGCGCACCACCGTGGCGGAGGCCGGGCCGCGGCTCAAGGGCATCCGCATCGTCCTGGACGCCGGCCACGGCGGGGTGGACAAGGGCGCCGCCGCCAACGGGGCCTGGGAATCCGATTTCGTCTACGACATCGCCATGCGCGTACGCCGGCTCCTGGAGCAGGACACCGAGGCGGTGGTGTCCAGCACCATCCGCTACCCCAGCATCGGCTTCAAGGTGCGCGAGAGCATCACCCGGCCCACGCACGACGCCGAGATCCTCACCACGCCGCCCTTCGCCAACGACGGCGAGAGCCCCAACGCCGTGAGCGTGCACCTGCGCTGGGTGCTGGCCAACGACCTCTTCGCCAGCTTCGCCCGGTCCGGCGACGCGCGCAAGACGCTCTTCATCAGCTTCCACGCGGACAGCCTGCACCCCTCGGCCCGGGGCACCATGGTCTACGTGCCCGGGGCGTCGGGCGTCCCCTCCAGCTTCGCCCTGGGCGACCGCCGCGCGGCGCGGGTGCGGGAGATGAAGACCGGGGCCCGGGTGGCCTTCTCCGCCCGGGAGCGGCTCCAGACCGAGGCGCGCAGCCGCCTCTTCGCGGAGGCCCTCCTGAAGGCCCTGGGCGCGGACGAACTCCCCGTGCACGCCAACCGCCCCATACGCAACGTCATCCAGCGCTCCGGCAAGAGCTACGTTCCCGCGGTCATCCGCTACAACGCCGCGGCCACCAAGGTGCTCGTGGAGGTGGCCAACCTCACCAACGAGGACGACGTGGTCAACCTGAAGGATCCCGCCTTCCGGGAACGCTACGCCCAGGCGGTGGTGGGCGCCCTGATGGCCTTCTACCGGAGCTGACATGAGGGTCTTCGCACGGATCAACGCCATCGGGTGGGCGCACCTCTGGAAGACCCTGGAAGCCTTCGAGGACGGCGAGGCGTCGGTGCATTTCTTCAATTCGAGGATCGACCCCCGGTGGATGGGCCTGGCGCTCACCCCGGATCAGCGCGCCCGCCTGGAGGCGGGCGAACTGGTGGAGATCGAAGATCCCGGGTACCTGGACGACGAGGGGTGATCAGAGCCCCAGGCGCTTTTCCAGGGAGGTGCGCTCGTTCTTGAAGGCGGCCACCTCCCGGGCCTCCTTCAGGGTCGTGAGGGCCACGTCCTGCTGGCCCAGGCGGGCCTGGCAGGTGGCGCGCATGAGGGCGACCCAGCCCCGGTTGGCCTCGGTGGGCTTGGCGGGGTACAGGGCCAGGGCGGCCCGCCATTCGCCGGCACGGGCCCGGTGGTCGGCGGCCAGGAGCACCAGGGGCTCACGGTCAGCGGGTTTCTCGGTGGCCCTGGCCAGCCAGGACTCGATGTCCTTGGCGCGGGCCTCGGCCTTCTCCCCCTCCTCCAGGGGCCGGCACAGGTAGACCAGGAGGGCCTGGATGCGCTCGGGGCCGGGACGGGCCTTGAGGAGGGCGGGGCGGGCCTCCTTCCATTGGCGCAGGGACACGGCGGCCCGGGCGCGCAGGAGGCTCTCCCGCGGGCCCTGGGCCTTGGGGGGCAGCAGGGCCAGGGTGGCCTCGGGGTCGGTGCCGGGGCCCAGGCCCTCCAGGGCGGCCTTGGCCAGGGCGGGCTGCTCCTTGGCGGGGACGGCGCGGGCCAGGGCGCGGGAGGCCTCGGGCAGGCCCTTGGCGGCCAGGGCCCGGGACAGTTCGATGCGCTGGGCCGGGGTGAGGGAGAGGATGCTCTCGGCGTCCAGGATGGGCAGCAGGTGCTGGGGTTCCTTTTTCGCCAGGCATTCCTGGACGAAGCCCCTCACGGCCGCGGCCCGCAGGTCGGCCACGGGCTTGGCTTCGCCCGGGAGGGGCTTGGCGGCCCGGAACTGGCCCACCGTGTCCAGGGCGGCCTGCCAGTGGCCCTGCTTCACGGCGATGCGCAGGTTGATCATGAGGGCCTTGCGGGTGGCGTCCTCCCGGCCTCCGGTCTTCTTCACCCGGGCCAGGAGGGCCTGGGCGTCGGGGTAGCCCTCGGCGTCCTTGGGGGGCAGGGAGCCGTCCGACAGGAGGGTGGCCAGGGCCATGCGGGCCTCGTCGGCCTCGGGGGCGTTGGGCTTGTCCTCGATGAGCTTCTGGAAGGCCTTGGCGGCGTTGCGGGAATCGCCCGTGGTGCCCAGGAGCTTGCCCCAGGCCAGGTTCACCCGGGCGAGGTAGGCGCCGCGGGGGTAGAGCTTGCGGTAGTCGGCCAGCACGCTCTCGGCTTCGGAGCGCTTCTCCCCGGCGCACAGGGCCTCCATGATGCCCACCAGGCCCTTCTCGGAGGGCTTGGCCGTGCCCAGGGGCTTGAGGGAGCGCACCGTGTCCAGGCCCTCCGCGGCCCGGCCCTGGTCCGCGAGGCACCACAGGTACATCTCCTGGCACCGCCGCAGGGTCTCGGCCGGGAGGTCGGCGCCCAGGGCCTTGTTGAGGCGGGACTCAGCCTCCTTGGGGCGGCCGCGGTCCAGGGCGGCCTGGGCCATGGCGGGCTGGGCCTCGGGCAGGTAGGAGGAATTGGGCCAGGTGGTCTCGAGCTTGTGGAAGGAGACGGCCGCACGAGCGGTATCCCCCATGCGGTCCTGGAGGAAGCCCTGGGCGAACAGGACCGTCTCCCGCTCCTTGGCGTAGGTGCTCTTGAAGTGGTAGCCGGCGAGCTGGTTCAGCACCTTCCGCTGGAATTTCTCGTCGTTGGAGGCCATGGCCTGGCGCGCCAGGGTCTCGGCCTGTTCGTCGGTCATGCGCCCGGTGGGCGCCTTGGGTTCCGCCGCGCCCGCGGTGAGGGCCACCACCAGGAGGGCGGCGGTGAGCGCTCTCACGGTTTCCACCCCGCGAGGAGGGCCTTGCGGGCCGAATCGAAGCGCTCCTGGTCCAGGATGCCCCGGGCCCGCAGGTCCTTGAGGAGCTGGAGGCTCCCGGCCTCGGGGGTGCGCGGGTCCATGCGCTGGGCCAGCATCTCCATGCGGCCCTGGATGGCCTCCAGCCTGCCGATGCGGTCCTCCAGCTCCCGCACCCGGGCCTTGAGGTCGTCCCGTTCCCGGATGAGCTGGGCCCGCTCGACGATGCGGCGCAGGGTCTGGCGGAAGGCCTCGAGTTGGAGGGGCTTGTTGACGAGGCCGTAGGCGCCCTTGTCCATGGCCTCCGTGGCTTCCCGCACGGTGCCGTAGCCGCTGAGCACCAGGACGGTGCAGCTGGGGTTCCGGGCCAGGGCGGCCTTGAGCACGTCCATGCCGGTCTTGCCGGGCATGACCAGATCGGTGAGCACCAGGTCGTACGGGGGATGGGCTTCCTTCAGCCGCTCGTCTGCCTCTTCGCCGGACGAGGCGGGGGTCACGGTAAAGCCTTCGGCCGCCAGGAGCTCCTGCAGGGTCTCCAGGAGGATGAGGTCGTCATCCACCAGGAGGAGGCGCTGGGGTGGGAAATGGGAAGGGACGATGGGAGGGGGCAAGGGGGATCACCGAAGGTATATCTATTGTTTCGGATGGGGACCCCGCCGACCCAAGTTTTTTTTTACCACCATCGATCAAGCCTTCATGCGGCGCCCTTGAGGCGGTACACATAGGCGAGCACCTGGGCCACGGCCTGGTAGAGTTCCCCCGGGATGGGCTTGTCCAGGTCCACGTTGTGGTAGATGGCCCGGGCCAGGGGCGGGTTCTCCACGATGGGCACCCCGGATTCCTTGGCCCGCTCCCGGATCTTCAGGGCCAGGTGGTCCACGCCCTTGGCCACGAGGATGGGGGCGGCGGTGGTGGGGTCGTAGCGCAGGGCCACGGCGAAATGGGTGGGGTTGGTGATGACCACCGAAGCCTTGGGCACCTTGGACATGATCCGGCGCATGGCCGCCGCGAAGATCAGGGACTTCTGCTTGCCCTTGATCTCCGGGTTGCCTTCCGCGTCCTTGGCCTCGTCCTTCACCTCCTGCTTGGTCATCTTCATGCCTTCCTCGTGCTGGTGGCGCTGGTACAGGAAGTCCCCGGCGGCCAGGGCGATCATCACGAGCATGATGTCGCGGTAGAGCAGGAAGATGGTTTCGCGGAAGTACTCCAGCGCCTGGGCCATGGGGTAGTTCATGGTGGCCAGGATGGCCGGGATGCGCGGCATCACCACCAGGTAGGCCACCCAGGCCACGATGAGGAACTTCAGGACGCTCTTGAGGAGGTTGGCCACCGACTGGGGGGAGAACAGTTTCTTGAAGCCCGAGGCGGGGTTGAGCTTGCCGAACTTGGGGACCAGAAGCTTCATGTGCAGGCTGAAGCCGTGCTGCACGAACTGGTTGGCCAGGGCCAGGACGAAGTTCGCCAGCAGGAAGGGCCCCAGGATCTTCCCGACCATCTGGAGCAGGGTGATCCCCAGGGATTGGAGGTTGTTCTCCACCAGCAGCCCCGCCTGTCCAGATTGGCGCAGGATGAAGGTCATGGAAGCGGCGAGGCCGCCCACGGTGGCCGCACCCAGGGACATGAAGAGGAAGAAGTTGGCCCACAGCATGACCGTGGCGTCCAGGTCGGCCACCCGGAGGATCGAGCCTTCCTCCTTGGCCTTCTGCCTTCGTTTGGGTGTGGCCTTCTCGGTCCTCGAGGGATCAGCCATGGCTCACCAGCAGCCGCAGGGCCTCCCGGGGCGCGGCCTCCAGGAGGGGCCCGATCCAGGGGGAGAACTCGCGCAGGATGATCCCCAGCAGCACCAGGCCGATGGCGATCTTCAGGGGGAAGGTGAGGGTGATCAGGTGGAGCTGGGGCATGAACTTGCCGGCGATGCCCGCGATGAAGTCGACGATGAAGAGCGCGAAGAGCACCGGGAAGGCCAGCTGGAATCCCTTGACCAGGATCTGGCCCATCTTGACCACCACCAGCTGGGGGTTGACGGAGAGGGTGCCGCCCAGGGGCAGGATGCGGTAGCTCTCCACCAGGGCCCGGATCATCTGGTGGTGAAGGCCCGAGACGAGGATGAGGAGCATGGCCACCTGGTTGAGGAGCGACCCGGACACGGCCACGGGGTGGGCGCTCACGGGGTCCAGGAACTGCACGAAGGAGAACCCCATCTGGGTGTCCATGAGCTGGCCGGCGAAGGAGACCATGTCCACGATCCAGCTCACGGCCAGGCCCATGAGGAGCCCCGCGGCCAGCTCGGTGAACATCAGGCCCGTGAGGTCCCACATGGTTTCCACCGGCGCGGTGGGGGTGCCCGCCAGGGGCGCGACGACCGCGGCCAGGAGCACCGCCAGGGCCACGCGGGCCTGGAGGACCACCCGCGCCTGCCCGAAGCCCGGCATGGTGGCCAGCAGCCCGGTGAGGCGCACCAGGGTGAGCATGAACACGAGCGCCTTGGCCTGGGTGAAGACCCAGAGGGCGGGGTTCCCCAGGACGCTCGGCATCAGTTGAGTGCCTTGATGACGCCGTTCCACTCGGTGAACATGCGGGTGGTGAACTGGAGCAGGAGCCGCATCATCCAGGGGAAGCACAGCACCACCGTGGCCATGACGGCCACGACCTTGGGCACGAAGGCCACGGTCTGGTCCTGGAGGCTGGTGACCACCTGGAAGACCGAGATGGAGAGCCCCACGATCATGGAGACGACCAGGGCGGGCCCGGCCACGTAGAGGGCCGTCCTGAGGGCGTCCCTGGCGATGTCGACGATGACGATTTCGTTCATGACCTTTTCTCCATCAACCCGTGAACCCGCGCACCAGCGAGCCCACGATGAGGTACCACCCGTCCACCATCACGAACAGCAGGATCTTGAACGGCAGGGAGATCACCACCGGGGGCAGCATCATCATGCCCATGCTCAGCAGGATCGAAGCCACCACCATGTCCACGATGAGGAAGGGGAGGAAGATCATGAAGCCGATCTCGAAGGCCGTCTTGAGCTCGGAGATCAGGAAGGCCGGCATGAGGACCTCCATGGGGACGTCGGCCTTGGTCTGGGGCGGCGGCGCCTTGGCGATGCCCAGGAAGAGCGAGATGTCCTTCTTGCGGGTGTGCTTGAGCATGAAGACCTTCAGGGGGGCCGCGGCCTTGTCCAGGGCCTGGTCCACCGTGAGTTCGTTGCGGTTCAGGGGCTGCAGGACGGTGGTGTTAATCTCGCGCCCCACCGGCGCCATGATGAAGAACGAGAGCACCAGGGCCAGGCTGATCAGCACCTGGTTGCTGGGCGTGGAGGCCGTGCCCATGCCCTGGCGCATGAAGCCCAGGACGATGATGATGCGGATGAAGCACGTGGTGGTCATGAGGATGGTGGGGGCCAGGGTGAGCACCGTCAGGAGCAGCACCGCCTGGAGGGTGGCGGAGAGGGCAGGCCCCTGGGGCGTCTTGCCGAAGTCCACGGTCACGCTGGGCAGGTTCGCGGGGGCCTGCTGGGCGTGGAGGGCCGCTCCCGCCAGGAGCAGAATGAGCAGGGCGGGCCAGAACCTCTTCACGGCTTCTCCCCCCGCATCATGGCTTCCACGTCCCGCACGGCCATGGGCGTGGCGATGTCGGACTGCCGGGACAGCGCCTGGGCGAAGTCCGCGGGGCCTCCGGCCTCCACGCTGTCCAGGCGTGCCAGGAAGGTGACCCCCTGGGGGCCGAGGGCGATGAGGAACTTCTCGTCGTCGGCCCGGAGGATGGAAACGAAACGGCGGTCGCCCAGGGCCAGGGTCTCCTCCACGTTCAGGCGGGAGCCCCCGCTGCCGGGAAGGCGCTTGGCCCCCCACCTGCGGAAGGCCCACAGCCCGCCGCCGGCCAGGCCCAGCACGATGAGCATGGAGCCCAGGGCCCTCCATCCGGAAGGCGCGCCGCCCTCGTTCCGGCCCTGCGTCGGTTTACCGTCATCGGGCACGTACCGCTCCTGCAGGGCCCGCTCGGAGGGACCCGGGGGCGGCGCCTGGGCCAGGGCCCACGGCCCCGGCACCAGGAGGATTCCAGACAGGATGAGGCCTTTGATCGACACGACGGACTCCCGACACAGCGGGAGGAAGGTGCGACGCCCGTGCCAATACGGAACGAGGCCGGCAAGCCGGCCCCGTTCCGCTGTTTCCCGGTTCCGCGCTACTTGGCGGGGACTTCCACTTCCACGGCCAGCTTCCAGGCGCCGGCGGCCTTCTTCCAGATGTGGACGTAGTTGGAGGTCTGGGGACCCGAGGGGTCCTTGCGGGTCAGGGTCCCGCGGGAGAAGCCCAGGTCGCCGCCGCCGGAGATGACGGCCTCGGTGGGCTGGAAGGTCACGGCGTAGGGGTCCAGGTAGCGCTGCAGGCTGCCGGCGCCCTCGAGGGGGAAGCGGCCCTTGCGGTAGAGGCGGACGTTGGCGTCCACGCGCGCCTTGTAGGCGTTCTGGATGTTCTTGGCGGATTCCTCGCCGAAGGCGGTGTCCAGGGCCACCAGCTCGGCGGAGGCGGAGGGGCTCACGGTGGGGGCCGCGGGCAGCGCGGCGGTGGTGCGGGCCAGGGCCTTGGGGGCGGGCAGTTCGCTGGGGTCAGGCGTGGAGACGCCGATCTCCAGGCGCACCTTCCAGGGGGAGCCGGCGTCCCGCTGCCAGATGCTCACGAACCAGCCGTAGGCCGCATCCGGCGCGTCCTTGGCGCTCCGGAAGGTGTAGGGTCCCGTGGTGTAGCCCAGGTCGCCGGCGGCGGAGGTCTCGGCGCGGATGGGGAACCACTGGAGGGAGGCGCCCATTTCCAGCTGGGTGCCGTAGTAGGCCAGGCCGTTCACGGCCCGGGGAATGAAGACAAGGCCGTCCTTGTGGAAGGCGCCCATGAAGGCGGCCCGGATACCGTCCTTGGCCGACTGGTCGGTGAACGCATATTCCGCCGCCACGAGGCTTTGGGCGGCTGGGGTGAGGGCCGGCCCGGTCTGGGCCACGGCGGAGGCGAGGACGAAGGTGAGGGGCAGCAGCGGCATCAAAATCTCCACAAAAGTTCGGTAAGTGGATGATACCGCCAAGGCCCTATCCTGTTGGTTACAACTTTCCCAGGGGCCCGTCCATGCTACCCGCCGTGATCCTAGCCGCCGGCGCCTCCAGGAGGCTGGGCCGGCCCAAGCAGCTGGAGCGGTACCGGGGGGAGTCGCTCCTGCGCAGGGCGGTGGCCGCCGCGGGCGCCTGCGACCCGGTGGTGGTGGTGACCGGGTGCCGGGCGGAAGCCATGGCCGGGGAGCTGGAGGGCCTGCCCGTTCGGGTGGTCGTCAACGCCGGCTGGGAGGAGGGCATGGCCAGTTCCCTGCGCGAGGGGGTGCGGGCCCTGGACCCCGGGGCCGAAGGGGCGCTCTTCCTGGTGTGCGACCAGCCCGCGGTGGACGCCGCCCTGGTGGCGAGACTCCTGGGGGCCTGGAAGGGCGCGCCCGTGGCCTGCGCCTACGGCGGCGTCCGGGGCATCCCGGCGATCCTGCCGGCCCGGACCTTCCCCGCGCTCCTGGCGCTGCGCGGGGATCGGGGCGCCCGGGGCCTGCTCCAGGGGGACGACGTGGTGGAAGTGCCTTTCCCGGAGGGCGCCTGGGACGTGGATGAGCCTGGCGACCTGTGAGCCGTCAGTTCCTCGGAATGGGCAGGCCGTGCATGCGCAGGAAGGTCAGCTTGTCCCAGTATCCGCGCTGGAACACGATGAGGCCGTCCACCACCCGGAAGAAGCCGCAGCCCCGCAGCCCAAGGGGATCGCGCCATTCGAGGATGGCCCATTCCCCGTCCTCGAAGATGTTCTCCACGATGCAGATCATCTCGGCGCCCCGGAACCCTTCGGCGAACATCCGCCGGATGGCTTCGCGGCCCTCCACGGGGGCCTCGGCGACCTGGTGGTTCACGGCGTCCTCGGCGTAGAAGGCGGCGAGTCCGTCGGGGTCGGCCCGGTTGAAGGCCTTCGCCCAGGCCATGACGAGTTCCTTGGGACGCATGGGGTTCCTCCTTGCGGGCTTGTGCGACGGTAAAGGGCGGGACCGCGGCTCGCCGCGATCCCGCCCTTGCGCGGCGCCCCGGGTGGGGCTACTTGATGGTGAGGTTCCGGGCTTCCATGAGGTTGCCCACGGCCTGCTCCAGGGAGGTGACGGCCTTGGCGTAGGCGATCTGGGCCTGCAGCTCGGCGCTCTTGGCGTTGTCCAGGTTGGTCATGACCTGGAGGACGACGAAGTTGGTGCTCATGCCGTTCTCGAACTTCTTCTGTTCGGCCTCGAGGTTCTTCTGCTGGTAGTAGCGGGTCTTCTCGGCGGCCTTCACGCCCTTCTCGGCGGCCTCGACGTTGCGCACGGCGGTGCGCACCTGGAGGGTGATGCTCAGTTCCTGGTCCCGAAGGCCCAGTTCGCTGCTGCGCAGGTTGGCGCGGGCGGCGGACAAGTTGCCCTTGGCGGCGCGGTTCTGGATGGGCATGGAGAACTGCAGGCCGATGGTGTAGCCGGGGTACTTGCTGCCGGTCAGGTCCTTGTTCACCGAGCTCAGGGAATCATAGTTGCTGGAGTTCCCGGTGTAGGTGCCGAAGGCGGACAGCGAAGGCAGGGTCTTGTTCTCGGCCACCTTGGCGTTGAGCTGGGCCACTTCCTTGCCGATGCGGGCGGACTTGAGCTCCACGCGGCGCTCCAGGGCCATCTTCACCGCGGCGGACTCGTCGAGCTGCGTGTGGCCCAGGGTGGGCGAATCGGTGCTGGCGAGGGAGGTGGGGCGCTCGGCGTTGGGATACATGGACCGGATGAGGGCGTCCTTGGCGTTGGCGAGCGCAGCCTCGGCGGCGATGATGTCCTGCTCGGCCTGGGCGACCTGGGCTTCGGCGCTGGTCACGTCGATGGGCGCCATGGTGCCCACCTGCATGCGGATGGTGTTCTCCTTGAGCTGCTTCTGGGCCAGCTCCAGGGAGACCTTCTTGTTGGCGAGGTAGCGCTCGGCGTAGACGAGGTCCCAGTACTGGCCCTCGGTGCTGGCCACGAGGTTGATGATGGCCAGCTGGAACGTGTAGTCAGCGGCCTGGGCGTTCTTCTGGGCCACGACCATGGGGGCGGTGGTGATCTCGCGGCCGAAGCCCGCCAGGAGGTTCTGGCTGTAGGTGGCGGTGACGGCGCCGGAGTAGGGGTAGGTGTTGCTGGTGGCGACGTCGGGCGTGCCCAGGGTCACGCCCCGGTAGTAGCTGTAGACCGGCGCGTACTCGAATTTCACGCTGCCGCCCCACACGAAGTTCTTGGCCAGGTCCACCGTCAGGCTGCGGCCGTAGGAGGTGTACTGGGAGGCCACCGCCGTGGAGGAACCCTTGAACAGGGGCGAATTGGAAGCGGTGTCGATGCGGGAGGACTGGACCTGGCCTCCGAGGTTCCAGTCGAAGACGCCCTGGCTGGTGAGGTAGCCGGCCTGGGTCACCTCGCGGCTCTGGCGGGCGATGTCCACCTGGAGGTTGTTCTGCAGGGAGATCTGGATGGCTTCCTGGAGGCTGAGGTGCTTTCCCTCGGGAGCCGGGGTCTGGGCCACCAGGCTGTAGCACATTGCGAGGACGGGGACCATGGAGGCACGAACCATCACCACTCCTTAGGTGTCAAATGGATGAAACTTGATCAATCGGCATACGAACAAGGGAAACACGGGTTTAGCCGCAATCCTATCTGAGCATGAACGCCCGGCGGGCGGAGGGCAAGGTGTATTTCACCAGGTGTTGAAATTATCCGGACCCCCGCAGGTATGGAGGGGGCCGGCGGGAAAAGGTTTAGGGCACCGGCGCCTCGAGGTGCTTGCGCAGGCGCCGGAGGGCGGCCTTGGAGCCCTCCCACATCATGAGGTCGTGGGCCTCCTGGAACCCGCACCAGCGATACTCGCTGTGCTCGTCCAGGGCCAGGGCCACCTGCGCGCCGGGCTCCACCTCCATGTGGAAGCAGATCTCCCGGTTGAACCGGGGCGGGCCGGGGGGGAGCCCGAGAATGGCGGGGTCCATCCAGAAGCTGTGGGCGAAGCCCATGTCGGTGAGCGTGCCCACGAGGCCGGTCTCCTCCATGAGCTCGCGGTGGGCGGTGGCCTCAGGGGTCTCGGCGGGCTCGACCATGCCGGTGACGCTGGACCACCAGAGGCCCTGGTCGGGGTTGCGCAGCATGACGAGGATCTCCACGCCGCCGGGTCCCCGGCGCCAGGTGAGCGCCGAGACGCTGCGGCTGGGCTCGGGCGCGGGCTGCACGTCCAGGCCCAGGGTCACGGCCATGTGGGCCTGGAGGCTGTCGGCGGCCTGGTCCCAGGTGGGGGCCGCGTCGCCCAGGAGCGATGCCAGGGAGCACACGCCCTTGTCGGTGATGCCGCAGGGGGTGATCCACCGGAAGTGGGCCAGGTCCGGGGCGACGTTGAAGGCGATGCCGTGGGTGGCGATCCAGCGGTTGAGGTGGATGCCCAGGGCGCCCAGCTTCTCGGGTCCCCGGGGGGTCTCCACCCACACGCCGGGGTAGCCCTGGAGCCGGTCGGCCTTGACGCCGAAATCGCCGGCGCAGCGGATCATGGCCTCCTCCAGGCCGCGCACGAGCCGGCCCACGTCCTCCCGGCCCCCCTTGAGGTTGCAGATGGGGTAGACCACCACCTGGCCGGGGCCGTGGTACGTCACCTGGCCGCCCCGGTCGGTCTCGAAGACCTCCACGCCGCGCTCCTCCAGGAAGGCGTCGGTGACGTGGATGTCCTGCCGGGTGGCGTTGCGGCCCAGGGTGAACACGGGGTTGTGCTCGAGCACAAGGATCTGGTCCGGACGGGTGCCGTCCTTCACGTACTCGGCCATGGCCTTCTGCATGCGCAGGCCAGCGGCGTAGAGCACGTGGCCCAGACGGCGGAACTGTGCGGGTCTGGATTGGGTGAAACCTATTCCTGTCATCCTTTCAGACTAGCATCAGAGGGAAAGATCGTCGTCGGCCAGGGCCTTCTCGGTCTGGGCCTTGCGGTAGGCCAGGAGGCGCTCCCGCACGCCGGGGTCCCCCAGGGCCAGGATGGATGCCGCCAGCAGCGCGGCGTTGACGGCCCCGGCCTTGCCGATGGCCAGGGTGCCCACGGGGATGCCCGCGGGCATCTGGACCGTGGAAAGCAGGGAGTCCATGCCGTCCAGGGCCCATCCCTTCATGGGCACCCCCAGGACCGGCAGGTGGGTCTTGCCCGCGCAGACGCCGGCGAGGTGGGCCGCGCCGCCGGCGGCGGCCACCAGGACCCGGATGCCGCGGCCTTCGGCGGCCAGGACGTAGTCGATGACCTTGTCGGGGGTCCGGTGGGCGGATGCGACGTGGGCCTCGAAGGAGACGCCCAGCGCGGCCAGGGTGCGCGCGGTCTCCTTCATCGTCTCCCAGTCGGACTTGGACCCCATGAGGATTCCCACGAGGGGGCTGGCTGATCGCATCGGCGCTCCTTGACCTGGAAAACCATTATCATGGGGGTCATGGATCCCGTGAACATCTCTTTGGGGGGGCTTCCCCTTCGCTCCATCCTGATCGTGGATGACGATGCGGTCGTGCGGCGCTACCTGGAAGCCCAGCTTGCGCACCTGGGGTGCCGGCTCGCCTTCGCGGAGGACGGGCCGGAGGCCCTGGCCCGCATCGAGGACGAACCGCCCGACCTGGTGCTCCTGGACATCGTCATGCCGGGCATGGACGGGTTCGAGGTGTGCCGCCGCATCAAGGGCGACCTGGCCACCCAGCACATTCCCGTCATCCATTTCACCTCCCTGGGCCAGGAGGCCAAGGAGCGCAGCTTCGAGGCGGGGGCCGACGACTTCCTCAACAAGCCCCTCAATATCGTGGAGCTGCGGAGCCGGGTGCGCAGCCACCTCCTGATCCGGAGCCTCCAGGAGGAGCTCAAGGCCAACCAGGGCCCGCACCGCGCCTGGCGCTGGGAGGAGCAGCCCCGGGCCCGGATCCTCGCGGTGATCGCCGACGTCGACCTGCGGGAATGGGTGGTGGACAAGCTGCGAACCCAGGGCCACGACGTGCTCTGGGCCGATTCCCTGCGGGCGTGCCTGGACCGCATGGGCCAGGGCCTGCCCGACCTCATGGTCATCGACCACGTGCTTCCCGACGGCGCCGCGGGCGACTTCGTGGGCCACCTGCGCAACTTCGCCAAGAGCCGCGAACTGCCGGTCCTGATGCTGTGCTCCCGGGAGGCCATGGAGCGCAAGCAGGTGGGGGGCGACGCGGGCCCCACGGACTACCTCGTCGTCCCCTCCAACGGCACGGAGATGCGCATCCGGGTGGACGTCCTGCTGCGGGAGGGCCGCCTCCTCGCGGGGCGCAGCGCCGGCCGCATCGGGCCCGAACGGGACCTGCTGGTGGATCCGCCCACCGGCGCCTATTCCGAAGCCTTCCTGGAGGCCCACCTCACCCTCGTGCAGGGCTGGCCGGCGGGGACCCACCCACCCCTCGCCCTCCTGGGTGCGGGCTGTTACCAGCCGGTGGCGGGCTGGCTGGAGGCCAAGGACCACATGGTCCGGAGCGCGCGGCTGCTTTGCGCCGGCCTCGGGCCGGGCGAGGCGCTGTGCAGGGTGGCGGACCGCACCTTCGTGCTGCTCCTGCCCGGTACGGACGCCCAGGGGCTGGACGCGCGCATCCAGGCCCTGCGCGCGGCGGGCTTCACCGGCACCCTGGCGGGGCTTCCGGTGCCTCCCGGAGCCTCGGCCGCCGCCCTCCTGCGCGGCCTCGCCCAGGCCCTGCAGAAGGCCCAGGGCCCGGCGGCGGCCCCTTGAGGGTCCTGGTGGCCGGAGGCGGGGCCGCGGGCATGATCGCGGCCTGGCGCGCGGCGTGCGCAGGGCACGACACCACGCTGCTGGAGGCCAACGACCGCCTGGGCATGAAGATCCGCATCAGCGGAGGCGGCAGGTGCAACATCACCCACGACGGCCCCATGGCCGCGGTGCTGGCGGCCTTCCCCGCGCCCCAGGCCCGCTTCCTGCGCCCGGCCCTGCACGCCTTCACCAACCAGGACGTGCTCGGGCTGCTGGCCCGGGAGGGCGTGCACACCCAGGCCCGGGACAACGGCCGCGTGTTCCCCGTGGACGGCCCGGGATCGGCCGCGCGGGTCACGGCCGCCTTCGAGGCCGCCGTGCGCCGCGCCGGCGTGCACCTGCGCCTGGGGGCCAGGGTCCGGGCCCTGGAAGGGGCGGCGCCCGCGCTGGAGGCCCTGGTGATGGAGGACGGCACCTGGCTGCGGGCGGACCGCTTCATCCTCGCCACCGGCGGCGCCAGCTATCCCAGGACCGGCACCCGCGGCGAGCTCCTGGCCGCCCTGGGGGCCCTGGGCGTGCCCGTGGCGCCCTGGTTCCCCGCCCTGGCGCCCATTCCCCTGCGCGACCCGCGTCCGGAATGGGAGGGCGTCGCCCTGCGGGACGGCGCGCTCGTGCTGAAGGCGGGACCGGAAGGCCGGGTCCTGGGCCGGTTCCGCGGGGACATCCTCTTCACCCGGGCCGGCATCTCGGGCCCGGCCGCCCTGGAGCTGAGCCGGCCCGTCGAGGCCGCGCGCAGGGCTGGGGCCGCGTGGCTGGGCTACGACACGGGCGCGGGGGACGTGGACGGGGAGCTGGTGGGCCTGCAGCGGTCCAACCCCCATCTCGCGGTGCGCACCTGGCTGGGGCGGTGGCTCCCGGAGCGCGCGTGCGCGCCGGTGCTGGCGGAGCTGGGCATCGCCCCGGACCAGCGCATGAAGGACCTGCCCCGGGCCGCGCGCAGGGCTCTGGCGGCCCTCCTGGGGGCCTTCCCCCTGGGGGAGCCGGGCCGGGTGGACCTGGAGAAGGGCGAGGTCTCGGCCGGGGGCGTCCTGCTTTCCGCCGTGGACCCCCGGACGATGGCGGTGAAGGGGTGGGACAACCTGCGGGTCTGCGGGGAGCTGCTGGACGTGGACGGGCCGGTGGGGGGCTACAACCTGCAGGCGGCGTTCAGCACGGGGTTCCTGGCGGGGAGCTGATCCTTACCTGGGTAAGGAGGCGACTAGGCGGCCCACTTCGGCGAGGATGGCGTCCCGTCCCTTGGCGTCCAGCCGGGCTCCGGTGAGGTAGGCCGCCACGAACATCGGGCGGCCCCCCGGGGGCGTGACGGAGGCGATGTCGTTGGCGGTGCCGGAGCGCTCGAAGCCCGATCCGGTCTTGTCCGCCACGGCCCAGCCGGAAGGGAAGCCCGCGCGCAGGCGGTGGGCGCCGGTGGTGGAGGTGGCCATCCAGTTCTGGAGGCGGGCCCTGGAAGCGGGGGCAAGGGCCGGGCCGGTCAGCAGCTCCCGCAGGGTGCGCGCCATGGCCGCGGGGGAGGTGGTGTCCCGCGGATCGCCCCTGGGCACGTCGTTGAGCTCGGGTTCCCGGCGGTCCAGGCGGGTGGTGGGGTCGCCCAGCCCCCGCACGAAGGCGGTGACGGCGCCGGGGCCGCCGAAGGCGTCCAGGAGCAGGTTGGCGGCGGTATTGTCACTCACCTGGACGCTGGCGGCGCAGAGCTCCTCCAGGGAGAGGGCGCCTTCGGCGAGGCGGGCGCGGGTGACGGGGGCGTAGTCCAGCAGGTCCTTCGCGCCGTAGGGCAGCTTGCGGTCCAGGGCGGCCTGGCCCGCGTCCACCTTGGCCAGCACGGCGCCGGCCAGCAGCACCTTGAACGTGCTGCACATGGGGAACCGCTCCCCGGCGCGGTACGCCAGGACCCGGGCCCCGGAGGCGTCCAGGACGCACACGCCGAGGCGGCCACCACTCCTGCGCTCCAGGGACCGCAATGCCGGGGCCTGGGCTGCCAGGACCGTCCCCAGCAGCAGGAAGGCCCAGGCCCGGATCAACCCTTGGCCTTCTTGAACTGGGCGATGATGTCGTCCACGGATTCCTTCTTGTCGTCGGCTTCCAGGGTGGCCTCGAAGATGTGCTCCTGGGTGGCGATGACGCGGTTGTCGAAGACCGCCTCCTCCTTGGGGGGCATGCCCACCAGGGTGCCCTCGATGTTGAAGATGGCCAGGAGGCGGTTGAGGCCGTCCTTGAACTGCTTGAGGAGCAGCACCACCTTCTCCACCTTCTGCCGGGTGATGTCCTGGAACTGGAGGGTGTTGAGGATCTCGAAGGCCTCGTCGGCCACGGTGTTGAGCGGGGCCAGGCAGGCCTCCAGGTCCGCCGGGGGCGGCGGGGGGTTCATCTGGTGCTCGAAGAGGAACTCCAGGATCTCCTGGGCCAGCTGCGCGGGATCGGCGCCCTGGGTGGCCTTCTCCAGGTAGGTGTCCATCTGGGCGTGGAACTTCGCCTGGGCCTCCTGGGTGGCCAGCAGGGCCTTCACGGCGCCCTTGACCGAGGTCTGGGCCTGGTCGCTGGCGGCCATGAGGACGTCGAGGCGGTTCATGACGTTCTGGGTGGCCTTCTCGGTGTCGGCGGTGATGGCGTCCAGCTGGGCCGCGAGTTCGGGAACCTGGGTGCTCTGCTGCTTCACGGAGCTGTCCAGCTGTTGCAGGTTCATGAGGGTGGAGTTGATGCTGGCCACCAGGGCCCCGAGCTCGCCCTTGGCCTGGATGTCGATCTGCTGGAAGATCTTGCCGTTGGCCATGTCCTCGGCGGCCCGGGCCAGGCGCTGCAGCTCGGTCTGGCTCTCCTGGTGGATTTCGGAGCGGATGGCCTGCACCAGGTCCAGGAGGGCGTCGAGGCGGTGGTCCAGGGCCTCGCCCCGCTCGCGGAACTCCCTCAGCAGGCCTTCGGGCTGGATCTCCTCGGCCACGACGGCAACGCCCGTTTCGCTGGTTTCACCGGTTTCGATGGGGTCGACGGACGCATTGGGCTCGCTGGGCTCGGCGGGGGTGAGGGCTTCCTGGTTTTCCATGGGATATCCCTGTGAAAGGTCCGGGTCAAGGCGCGGGACGGACGGTGATGGAGTTTCCTTCGGTTAGTCCCCACGATTGCATAAGTTCCTTCGGAATACCAACGCTCTGGTCATCCATGGCCCGGTTGAAGCGCACCGGTTCCACGGAGACCCCTTCGGGCCACACGAGCCGGACGCTGGCCACCGTGCCGTAGGGCCCCACCCCCTGCCAGCGGGCCTCCGCGGCCCTGCCCAGTTCGATGTGGTCGGCCTTCCGGAACAGGGTGCCCTTGAGGGCCGTGGCCTGGAGGACGACGTCGGGCTCGAGGATCGTCAGGCGGTGGGCCTCCTTGAGCTGCGCGCAGGCCTGGAGGACGCTCACCTCGCTCTGGCCCGAGGCCTGGATGACCTCCTGGAAGGTGCGGTACCCGTCCAGGAAGGGCAGGCACCGCCGGTCCTCCTGGAAGATGCGCAGGCCCTGGGTGAGGGCCGGCTCCTGGAGGCGCGGCCAGGGCACCACCCGCAGGCTGGGGAAGATGCCGCGCAGGTGCTTGCGGGAATCCGCGGTGCGCGCGGCCTCCATGAGCAGGTCCGGCACCGAGCGCCGGATGGTGGTGGGGGCCTTGAACTTGGTGGAGACGAACTCGAATTCGCCCTTGTCCCATTCCAGGATCTCGAAGGCGGCGGATTCCCCCAGGGTGGATCCGATCTCCGCGTGGACCACGTCGCCGTTGAGGACGTAGAGCACGCCGGAAACCTTGGGCTGGTTCACCAGGAGCTTTCCCGTCTTGCGGTTCACGTTCAGGAGCTGCACCACGTCCATCAGGGAGATGCTCTGCAGGTTGCCGCGGAGGGTGGTCATCGATCACCCTCCCATCGCCTGGAGCCGCCCCGGTCCATGTTCATTCTCCGCCTTCGTTGATCTTCGAGATCATCTCCCGCACGGCCGTGTCCAGGCCCACGAGGAGGGCGCGGCCGATGATGGCGTGCCCGATGTTGAGCTCCTCGACCTCGGGGATCGCGGCCACGGGGCCGACGTTGAAGAGGCTGAGGCCGTGGCCCGCCAGGACCTTCAGGCCGAGCTTGGCGGCCAGTCGCGAGGCGTCGCGCAGCCGGTTGAGCTCGGGCAGCGGATCGGCGCCGGGGGTGACGTCGGCGTAGACGCCGGTGTTGAACTCCACCGCCTCCGCCTCCAGCTTGGCGGCCATCTTCACCTGCTCCTGCTGGGGATCGATGAACAGGCTCACGCGGATCTCGGAGGCGTGCAGCTCCCGGATGATCTGCCGGAGGTGGGCGTGCAGGAAGAGGGCGTCCAGCCCCCCCTGGGTGGTGAGCTCCTCCCGGGTCTCGGGCACGAGGGTCACCCACGCGGGCTTGACGGGCACCACGGCCTCCATGGCCTCGGACGTGGCGGCGCACTCGATGTTGAGCGGCACGGCCAGGACGTCCTTCAGGACCTTGAGGTCCCGTTCCTGGATGTGCCTGCGGTCCGCGCGGAGGTGGACGGTGATGCCGTGGGCGCCGGCGCCCTGGGCCAGCAGGGCCGCCGCGACGGGTTCGGGCTCGTGGCCGCCCCGGGCCTGGCGGATGGTCGCCACGTGATCGATGTTGACACCAAGACGTACGGGCACTTCGGACTCCAGGCGGATGTTGTCACGGCAAGGTCAGGCTTCCAGCCTAGCAGATTCAGCCCAGGGCGAGGTCCGCCCGGGCCGCGATTTCCAGCGTCCGGAGGGCATCCTCCATCAACCCGGCGCTCCGCGCCTCCACCATGAGCCGGAGCTTGGGCTCGGTGCCCGACCAGCGCACCACGATGCGGAGGTCGTCGCCGTGATCCGCCTGGAGCGCGGCCATGGCCGAGGTCAGCCCGGGGCAGTCCTCCACGGGGCGGCGATCCCGGGCCAGGATGTTCACCAGGCGCAGGGGCCAGGCCTGGAAGCGCCAGGACCAGCGTTCCGGGGCGGGGCGGCGCAACAGGGCCCGCAGAGAGGCCAGCGCCGTGGCAAGGCCGTCGCCGCTGGGCCCGACGTGCTTCTGGATGACGTGGCCGGAGGCCTCGGCGGCCAGGTCCCATTCGCGCCGGCCCAGTTCACGGAGCATGAACTTGTCGCCCACCTGGGTGCGGACGAAGGGGATGTCGCGCCCCGCGAGGGCCTCCTCCAGGCCCGCGTTGCTCATGAGGGTGCCCACCACGCCGGGGACGTGCTCGCCGCGGGCGCGCAGGTCCTGGGCCAGGAGCCAGAGAAGCTGGTCCCCGTCCACCAGATCGCCCTGGGGATCGACCATCAGGCACCGGTCGCCGTCGCCGTCGAAGGCGATGCCGATGGCCGCGCCCCGCTCCCGCACCTGGGCGGCGAGGCCATCCAGGTGGGTGGAGCCCACCCCCACGTTGATGCGCGCGCCGTCGGCGGGCACCCCCATCCAGTGGATCGTCCCCCCGCGGAAGACCAGGGGGGCCCAGGGCGCGGTGGAGCCGTGGGCGCAGTCCACCACCATGGAAAAGCCTTCGGGCAGGTCCAGGGGCTCGAGCTGGCGGATGTATTCCAGGGGCAGGGCCTCTTCCAGGGGCAGGGCGGCGGGGCCGGCCTTCACGGTGCCCAGGGCCTCGTACGCGGCCTCCACGGCGGCCTCGTCCTCCTCGGCGAGCTTCTCGCCCAGGCCGTCGAACCCCTTGATCCCGTTGTCCTCGGGGGGGTTGTGGCTGGCCGAGATCATGAGGCCCCAGGCGCGGGGCCGGAGCAGGGCGGCGTAGGCCACCGCCGGGGTGGGCACGAGGCCCAGGACGCAAAGGCGCAGGCGCCCGTCGAGGCCGGAGACGAAGGCCTGGGCCAGGGGTTCCGAGCTCAGGCGGGGGTCCCAGCCGATGACCATCTCCTCGATGCCGCGGGCCTGGGCGACCCGGGCCCAGGCGGCCCCCCAGCGGGCGGCGTCGTCCAGGGTCAAGGGGGATTCGAAGGCCTTGCCGCGTACCCCGTCCGTGCCGAAATAATTCAGTGCCATGGTCGTCCTTTAGGATTCTTCGCCTGTGGAGGAATTCTACAACCCGGGGGCCGCCGGTGCCAGGGCCAGCCGGTACTGCACCTGACGCAGGGCGATGCCGTCCTGCCATTCGGTGCGCCGCGCCGGGGTGAGTTCCCATCCCGTCCGTTCATAGAACCTGCGGCCCCTGGCGTTGCGTTCCATGACCCACAGCACCGCCTCCCGGAACCCGGCCTCCCGGAGCCCGTCCAGGGCCCGGGCCATGAGGGCCCTGCCCAGGCCCTGCCCCCAGGCCTCCTTGACCAGGTAGATGGCGTGGATCTCCCCCGCGGCGGGGGTGGCCTGGTCGCGGCAGGGCCCGCCCACGGCGAACCCCGCCAGGGCGCCCCGGGCGTGCAGCGTCCACATGGCCCAATGCGGCCTGGGGGTGGCCAGGGATTCGGAGAAGGCGGCGGCGATGGCCGGGGCGGAGAGGCCCGCCAGGAGCGATTCGGGCAGGATGCCGGGGTAGGTGGCCTTCCAGGCGTCCACCTGGACCTGGGCCAGGGCCGCGGCGTCCTCCGGCGTGGCCCTGCGGATCACCGGCAGGGTGACCGCGTGGGTGCGGAAGACCCGGTAGCCCATGCGCGCGGCCTCGTGGTGGGCGCGCCCGCCGTGGGGATCCCGCTCCAGGGGAGGGAGCCCCGGGCTTCCCGCGCGCCAGGCCAGGAACCGCTTCCGGGAGATGCCGATGCAGAACCGCTCCACAGGCCAGTCCAGCGCGGCGGGAAGGGCCGGCAGGGCCTCCCAGAGGGCGCGGTCCTCCACGAAGGTGGTGCCGAAGCCGAACCCGGGATCCAGGAGGATGCGGGCGGGGTCCACGCCGGCCTGGAGAAGGCCGTCCCTGACGGTGGCCAGCTCGAACACGGCGTCGGTGGCGGATTCGTTGCCGGGGCCGCCGTAGGGGGGCATGGCCAGGGCCCCGTCCTCCAGGCGGCTCCGCATGGCGATGAGGCCGCAGCGGCTGTTGCGGGCCACGTGCAGGAGGCCCGGGTCCTGGAACCCGGTGACGTCGTTGATGATGGCCACCCCCATGCGCAGGCCCCGGGCGGCCACTTCGCCGTGGCGGGTGTCGAGGCTCAGGGGGACGCCGGGCAGGGCCGTGCGGAACAGCGCGAGGACCGGCTCCAGCCGGGCCCATTCCTCGTCCGGGGAGACGTTCCCCGCGCCGGGGCGGGTGCTTTCGGCTCCCAGGTCCAGTGCCCGGGCCCCCTGGTCGAGGAGGCTCCGGGCCTGGGCCAGGGCCTGGGCGGGGTCCAGGAACCGGCCCCCGTCGCTGAAGGAGTCCGGCGTGACGTTGAGGATCCCCAGGTGGAGGGGATCCTCAAGGTCCAGCGCGCCGGACGCCGTCTGCCAGGAGGTCACGCCGGGCTGAGGGCGGGCTTGAGCCCCGGGTCGGGGGGGGTGTTGGGCTTGCTGGAGCTCTGCTCCGAGGCCGACGGGGGCGGCTTGGGCGGCAGGACCTCGCCGTTCATGAGCCGGGTGACGTCCACGGCGTCCAGGGTCTCGCGCACCAGGAGGGCTTCGGCCAGGCCCACCAGGATCTCGCGCTTGTCGCGGATGATGGTCTTGGCCCGTTCGAAGTTGCGCATGACGATGGCGTGCACCTCGGAATCGATGAGGCGCGCGGTGTCCTCGGAGAAGTCCCGGCGCTGGCTGAAGTCCCGGCCCAGGAAGATCTCGTGCTCGCCCTGGCCGAAGCTGAGGGGCCCGAGCTTCTCGCTCATGCCGTAGTCGCACACCATCCGGCGGGCGATCTGGGTGGCGCGCTCGATGTCGTTGGCCGCACCGGTGGAGAGCCGGTCGAAGAAGGCCTCCTCCGCCACGCGTCCGCCCATGAGGATGGCGATCTCGCCTTCCATGCGCTCGCGGGTGGAGGAATACCGGTCCCGCTCAGGCAGCTGCCAGGTGACGCCCAGGGCGCGGCCCCGGGGGATGATGGTGACCTTGTGCACGGGATCGGCGTTGGGGATGGTGGCGGCGACCACGGCGTGGCCCGCCTCGTGGTAGGCGGTGTCGCGCTTGTCCTCGTCGCTCATGACCATGGACTTGCGCTCGGAGCCCATGAAGACCTTGTCCTTGGCCTGTTCGAAGTCGACCATCTCGACCCACTTCTTGCTGGTGCGGGCGGCGTAGAGCGCGGCCTCGTTGCAAAGGTTGGCCAGGTCGGCGCCGGCGAAGCCCGGGGTGCCGCGGGCGATGACCTCCAGGTCGACGTCGGGGCTGAGGGGGATCTTGTCGGCGGTGTGCACCTTGAGGATCTCGAACCGGCCCTTGAGGTCGGGGCGGTCCACCACCACCCGGCGGTCGAAGCGGCCCGGACGGAGCAGGGCGGGGTCGAGCACGTCGGGGCGGTTCGTGGCGGCGATGAGGATGACCCCCTCGTTGCCCTCGAAGCCGTCCATCTCCACCAGCAGCTGGTTCAGGGTCTGCTCGCGCTCGTCGTGGCCGCCGCCCAGGCCCGCGCCGCGGTGGCGGCCCACGGCGTCGATCTCGTCGATGAAGATGATGCAGGGGGCGTTCTTCTTGCCCTGCTCGAAGAGGTCACGCACGCGCGAGGCGCCCACGCCCACGAACATCTCCACGAAGTCGGAACCGGAGATGGAGAAGAACTGCACCTTGGCCTCGCCTGAAATGGCGCGGGCCAGAAGGGTCTTGCCGGTGCCCGGAGGGCCCATGAGCAGGACGCCCTTGGGGATCTTGCCGCCCAGCTTGACGAACTTGGCCGGGTCCTTCAGGAACTCGACGATCTCCTGCAGCTCCTCCTTGGCCTCGTCGCACCCGGCGACGTCGGCGAAGGTGACCCGCCGCGTGGTGGTGTTGAGCCCCCGCGCCCGGGCCTTGCCGAAGCTCAGCGCCTTGTTGCCGCCCATCTGGGCCTGGCGCATGAAGACGAACCAGAGCACCACGAAGACCAGCAGCGGGCCCCAGAAGACCAGCATGTACATGAAGTTGTTCTCACTGGGCTTGGCGGCCTTGAACTCGTCGAGCTGGCCTTCCTGCTTCCAGCCGAGGATGGCCTTGCCCAGGTCCTGCATCGGGGGGGCGACGGTCTTGAACTTGTCGATGGTCTCGCCCTTGGCCGACTTGACCGGGTTCTTGTACGTCCCCTCGATGTCCACGCCGGTGAGCGTGACGCTGCGGTATTTGCCCTCGACCCCTTCCGTGTAGAACGTCGAGAAGGGGATCTCGTTGACGCGGGTGTTGGTGGGGATCTGCTTTAACGCCAGGAGGACCAGGGCGATGATCCCGATCCACACCAGCGCGCTTTTCATCATGGAATTCAAGGTGCCTCCAGGGGGGGACTCCCCGCCGATATCCAGTCTAACCTGCATCGGCTCGACCGGTTCCTGACTTTGGATGCCTCCGGGAGCCTCGAGGTTCTCAACAACGCTTCAAAGTCCATGGAAATAAGCTTTCCTGGGCCGTATTTGCCGGGCTCGCGTCCGTGGCGTCCAGGCGCCAGCCGCCCCAGGTCTTGGCCTTGCCGGGGCGCCTGGCCAGGTGGGGCGCCAGCCAGGCCGCGAGGTCGCGCAGCAGGGCGGCCTCCCGCGGCCAGCCCCGATCCTGGAAGGCCGCGAGGAGCACCCAGCGCAGTTCGGGTTCCGCCCAGCCCCGGGCCAGGAGGAGCCCGGAGGCGCCCACCTCCCACCGGGCGCCGCGCCAGGCCGCCACCTGCGCGTCCTTGAAGGCCGCGAGTTCCTCCACCTGCAGGTGGGTCTCCCACAGGTGCGCGTCAAGGCCGGGCGCCTCCCGGCGCATGGGCTCCAGGAGCGCCCGCCAGCGGTTCCGGGGGGTGAAGGGGTCGGCGTTGCTGGCATCCTCCATCCAGGCCACGCCCTTGGCCTCCAGGTAGGCGCGCAGGTCGGACCGGCGCGCCTGCACCAGGGGGGACCAGCGCAGGCCCTGGCGCGCCGCCAGCGGGGTGAGGCACCCCGCGCCGCCGCCCCGGGACAGGCGCACCAGGACCGTCTCGGTGTGGTCGTCCAGGGTGTGGCCGGTGGCCACGGCGATGGCCGAGCAGCTCTCGGCCTGGGCGCGGAGCCAGCCCCACCGCAGCTCCCTAGCCGCGGTCTCCAGGCCCTGGCCCGTGGCCTGGGCATGGGCCCGCACGTCCAGGGCGGCCTCCACCAGGTCCAGGTCGGCGCCGCGGCAGATGTCCCGCACCCGGTCGGCCTCCGCGCCGGCCTCGGGGCGCAGCCCGTGATCGGCGTGGGCCACCACCAGCTCGAGGCCCAGGCTCCTTCGGACCGACCACAGGAAGGACAGGAGCGCCAGGGAATCGCCGCCGCCGGAGCAGGCCACGAGGACGCGGCCGTCCTGCACGCCGTCGCCCCGGGCCTTCACCTCCCCGAGCCACTGGGTCTCCCGGCGGTTCACGGATGGGTCTGGAGCAGGGCCAGGAGCCGGGTGAGCGCCTGGGGCACGGGGCTGTCGGACCACAGCGCCTCGGCCCAGGTGGCGCGGATGAGGGAGCCCCAGTGCATGGCCCGGCCCTCCACCCCGCGGCGGAAGGCCGGGTCGGAGATGCGCGTCGGGGGCCTCGAGGGGTCCGCGGAGAACTGGCTTCCGAAGGCGTCGAAGGCCGCCATGCGCCGCTCCCACACGGAGGAGACGTCCACCACGTGGTCGGGGCGACCCGGGTTCTCGCCGCCCACCCAGGCCAGGGCCGACGGCCGCCAGGGCTCGCCGGGGCAGGGGTAGTTGCGCAGGCCCGCGTAGTACGCGGCCTCCTTCACGAGGCGGAAGGCGCGGCGGTGGTCGGGGTGCCGGTCGTCGGGGTCGGGCAGGATCAGCACCTCCGGCCGGAGGGAGCGGATCATCTTCATCACCTGGATGCGGTGGGGCTCGGTCTCCTCGAACCGGGCGTCGGGCAGGTCCATGATGATGCGGCGCACCCCCAGGATGCGCGCGGCCTCCATGGCCTCGGCGTGGCGGGTGGCGGCGTCACCGCGGGTGCCCAGCTCCCCCGCGGTGAGGTCGAGGATGGCCGCGGACAATCCCTTGTCGGCCGCCAGGGCCAGGATCCCGCCCACGTGCACTTCCCCGTCGTCGGGGTGGGCGCCCACCACGAGCAGATCGAGCGCGTTCATGCTTCCTCCAGCAGGACCACGGGCGCCGCCCCGTCGAGGGCGGCCAGCATTCGGTCCAGAAGATCATCCTGACGCAGCCAGAGGAGCCCGGGAAGGACCCGCTCCTGGGGCTTGCCGAGGGGAAAGAGGCGCTGGCGGAGCCGCTCGGGATCCATGCCCAGGGCCAGGCCGGCCCGGTCCCGCCGCAACCGCCGGTCCAGGCGCTCCAGACGGTGGCGCGCCCGGGCCAGTTCCTGGGCGAACCGGCTGGCGGTGGCCGCGTCCCAGCCCGGGTCGGGGCTGCCGGCGAGGGCGGCGCTGGGCAGGGTGGATCCGTCCTGGGCGCCGGGGAAGTCCTCCCAGCGCCCGTTCCGGAGCGGCTCCAGGTCGCCGGTCCCCAGGGACGCGCCCCGGGGGAGGACGAACGCCGAGGGCCGGCTGATGATGCGGGGCCTGGCCAGGCCCACCCGCTCCCAGCAGGGCTCCGTGAGGCGCCAGTAGGCCCGTTCCCCGGGGCCCAGGACCACGGCCTCCAGGCCCGGCAGCAGGAGCGACTGCATGAGGGGCCGCAGCGCCGCGCCCGGGCTCAGCCAGCGCCCCCGGGGGCAGGGGTCCCCCGGCTCCAGGCGCGTGCGCCGGCCGGTGTGGGGGTCCAGGGTGAACCAGGCGGACTGCTGGCGCGGGTCGAGGCCGTAGGGCACGCCGGAGGCGTCCAGGGCTTCCGCCTGGCGCACCAGGTCGCGTTCCAGGCCGAGGCTCCGCCAGCGCTCCAGTTCCTCCTGGATGGGCGCGCGCAGGGCCGGGTCGGTGGGGGAGAAGGGGCGAAGGCCACGCTTCCACAGGGGCGCGCCAAGGGCGAGGGCGTGCCCCCTCAGGGTGGGTTCCGCGGGCAGGGGGGTTTCGCCCCACAGCGCCTCGGCTTCCTGCTGGTGGTCCCCGGTCCAGGGCAGCCACCCCGTGGCGGTGTTGTCGGGCGCCGCGAACCGGAAGCGGTGGGGGAGGATGCGGTCCCCCCGGAGCCCGACGGTGCTGGCCACCTCCAGGCGGTCGTGGTCCTCGTCGGCAAGCCAGTAGACGGCCTCTCCGCCGAGCCTGCGGGCTTCCGCCAGCGCGGCCAGGGCCTTTACCACCGAAAGGGCGGGAGTCCAGCCAGCTCCGATCTGCTGGCCGGTGGCGACGCGGGGACAGGGGGACGGTTCCATGCCTCAAGCCTATCTATAATGGGCCCATGGACGGACTTTTCCTTGAACCCTGGCTGCCCCCCCCCGGGCCCGGGCTGGCCCGCCTGGCCATGGAAGCCGCGGACGAAGCCGGGCTTGCCCGTCTGGAAGCCTGGCCGGAATTCCAGAAGGGCGGCATCGGTTTCGGCGGCCTGCCCCCCTTTCTCGCCTGGCATGGGGTGCGGGGCGGGCACCACCTGATCCTGGTGCAGCCCCGGGAGGTGGGGGCCCTGGTTCCGGGCGCCCGGCCACCCCAACTGCCGGAAGGCTGGCTCCAGGACCTGGACCTGGAGGCCCTGGCCCGCCCCTTGGCCCGGCATCCCGCCTTTCCGGGCGGCGCCTCGATCCACGTGGTGGGCATCCTGGGCCCCGGGCGGATGCGGGTGAGAACCCGGGGCGAGGACCCCGGGGACCTGGTGGCCGGCGTCCTGGAGCGGATCAGTTCCGTGCGGGGGTGGAGCCGTCTGTCCGCACCAGGCGGATCACCCGGGTGAGGCAGGAGATCGTGGAGGCCACGGCGATGATGATCAGGACCGTGGCCACGAAGGCGTCCGCGGCCCCGGACAGGTCCCGGGTGCGCCCCAGGTCCCGCAGGGCGTCCAGGGCCCGGGCGATCTCCGGCCGGCGCCCCTGGATGGCCATGAGGCAGATGCCCGCGGAGAAGGCGTCGGCCAGGATGCCGTAGACCAGGCGGAACCTCACCAGATGGGGCTTGGCCAGGCACAGGGCCCCCACGGCGACGCCCGAGAACGTGAGCGCCAGCACGGGCCAGAACAGCTGGGCGTGAATCCCGGTCCAGAGGGGCCCGGCCGTATACACCGCGCCCATGCGGGAGGACCATGCGATGGGCAGGCGCCGGAAGCCCTCCACCCACCACGCCGCGAAGAGCAGCCCGAAGACGACCTCGGCGAGGGACCCGGACCTGGGGATGGGCTTCGGGCCCTGCTTGAGCAGGGGCGGGAGCTTCAGGGGGTCCCACGCCCGGGCGGCGTCCTTGCCGCTCACCAGGATGAAGACGAGCGTGATGCAGCCCAGGGCGAACAGGGCCGAGAACGCGAAGGAGCCCAGGGCGTCCGCCATGGACGCCAGGGGGTGGGCCGACAGGAAGGCCGAGGGCACCGCGACGACGGCGTGGAGCGGCAGGAGGATCCACAGAAGGACGACCTTCACCACGAACCGGTAGAGCATGGAGAGGGCGGGGTCCAGCAGGGGCTTCTCCTGCAAGTACTGCCCGGCCACCTGGAGGGGATTGCCCACCTTCGCCAGCATCGCGGCGGTCTCGGCCTCGTCCAGGGGCCGCCCCAGGGCCGCTTCGCGGTCCTCCTTCCGGCAGCGTAGATCCTCGGCCAGTTCGGCGGCGATGTCCTGCTGGCTGGCCCGGGGCAGCCAGAACCGCACGGCCTGCACGTAGCGTTCGATCAAGTCCATGTCCATGCTCCTCAGAGGATCTGTTCCAGGGATCGGCCGATGCCGCGCCACTCCTCGATGAGCAGGGCCAGCGTGGCCGCGCCCTCGGGGGACAGGCGGTAGAAGCGCTTGTTGCGCTTTTCCTCCTCCCGCCACTCGCTGAGGAGGAGACCCTGGGTCTCCAGGCGGCGCAGGAGGGGGTAGAGGGTGCTTTCGTCCAGTTCCAGGCCGTGGTCGGCCAGGGATTTCCGGAGCGTGTAGCCGTAGCGCTCCGAGCGGAGTTCCGCCAGGACCGCCAGCACGAGGCTGCCCCGGCGCAATTCCAGGCGCAGGTTTTCGAAGACGTCTGGGTTCATGGCCTCACACTGTGCGGCGTATGCCGTTCGACACATAGTGTGTGTCACACAGTATGGTCTGTCAACCCCTTCTCCGCCTTCAGGGCCTGCCGAGGGCCTCCAGGGCGGAGAACGTCAGCGCCAGGACGCCCGTGCGCAGGGTTCCTGGCATGGCGGGGGCGAATTCGGCTGAGTGGAGGGAGGGCAGGGGGGCGCCGCCCTCCTTCGCGGCCTGGAACCGGGCCGGGTCCACCGTACCGAAGCGGAGCATGGCCGAAGGAATCCCGGCCGCGGTGCCATAGGCGCCGAAGTCCTCCGAGACCATGTCGGGACGGCCAGGGGCGACCGCGCCCGGACCCAGCTCGCGGGCGAGGCGCGCCGCGAGCCGGCGGGTGAAGTCGGGGTCGTTCCAGGTGGCGGGCATCGTTTCGCCCAGGTCCAGCAGGGGTTCCCGGGGGGCGCCCGCGGCCAGGGCCTCGCCCTTGGCCACCCGCGCGATGCCGGCCAGGAGCCGGGCCTGGACCTTCGGGTCGTAGCTGCGCACCGTCATGAGGAGGGTGACTTCGCCGGGGATGACGTTGGTCTTGGTGCCGCCGTTGATGGCGCCGATGGTGAGCACCGCGGGCTCCAGGGGATCCTTCTCCCGCGAGACCAGGGTCTGCAGGGCCAGGACCGTGCGCGCCGCCAGGACGATGGGGTCCACGGCGGCCTCGGGCCGGGCGCCGTGGCCGCCCCGGCCGTAGAGCGTCAGGGAACCGGAATTCACCGCGGCCATGGTGTACCCGGCCACGTACGTCACGCTGCCGGTGGGCAGGTCCGGCGCGTCGTGCAGGGCGATGGCGAAGCCCGGCTTGGGAAAGCGCGTCAGCAGGCCGTCCTGGAGCATGGCCTTGGCGCCTTCCCCGGTTTCCTCCGCGGGCTGGCCCACCATCACCAAGGTGCCCCGCCACAGGTCCCGGTGCCGGGCCAGGAGACCCGCCGTGCCAACCCACGACGCCATGTGCGCGTCGTGTCCGCAGGCGTGCATGACGCCCTTGGTCCCGCTGGCGTAGGGCAGGCCGGTGCGCTCCTCCACGGGCAGCGCGTCCAGGTCCGTGCGCAGCAGCACCACGGGGCCCGGGCCGTTGCGCAGGACGCCGACGATGCCGCCGCCCACCGCCGAGACCTCGTAGCCGTCCTGCCGGAGGAGCTCGCCCATCCTCGCCGCGGTACGAGTCTCGTGGCCGGACAGCTCGGGGTGGCGGTGGAGGTCCTGGTAGAGGGTCACGAGCCGGGGCAGCATCGCCTCGAGGTCCTCCCGCAGCGGCGGGCCCGCCTGGGCGGAGGCCAGGGCAGCCCAGGCGAGGGCCGGAAGGAGCCGTAGGTGGATGCGCATGGGAACTCCAAAAGGGTTCGCGGTTTTCGGGTGGGCCTGGGAAAAGCATACCGGCCCTGCGCGGTCGCCGGGGCGGGGGTTGACACGCGAGGAACCGCGGCCTAGATTGGCTGCGCGTTGGCCAGGACCTGACCGATTCTATTATAAGAAGCTTATATACATCTGATTGGCTGTGGCGCTCCCCGGAGCGGCCGGTGAGTCCCTGTTACAGAAAGGCATCCCATGTCCAGGAACATTGAGGGGCTCGAGCCCCCGGCAGGGCTTTATCTGGACAGTCCCAAGCTGTCCGTTCTTCGCCAGGGGTTCCCGCCGGTTCTGGCGGCGCAGGTGCTTCGGCTGCTGGGTGACCACCGGCTCAGGGACGTTCCGGAGGGCCATGCCGTCCAGCCGCCCGTGAGCGGGGTGGAGCCGCCCCGCGCCCGCCTCCGGGAGCTCCTGGGACGGTACCCGGAAGTTCTTTCTGCCCTGGACGCGCGCGGCGCCCCGGGTTCGCCACCGTGATCAGAGCCGGTTGACCAGTTCGCAAAGCCTCGCGGCATAGGCCACCTCGTTGTCGTGCCAGCCGCAGACCTTGATCATGCGTCCGCCCACCACCCGGGTGAGGTCCGGGTCCATGACCACGCTTTCCTCCCGGCCCGTGAAATCCCGGCTCACCAGGCCCCCTTCGCTCACGGCGAGGATGCCCCGGAGGCGGACGCGCGCGGCCTCGTCGAAGGCGTCGTTCAGGGCCTCGGCGGTGACGTCCCGGGGAAGCAGGGCGGTGAGGTCGACCAGGTTGACGTTGAGGCAGGGCACCCGCAGGGCCCAGCCGTCGAACCCGGCGGGAAGGTGGGGCAGAGCGGCGCGCAGGGCGCCGAAGGCGCTGCTGGTGGTGGGGATGATGCTCATGAAGGCGGCCCGGGCGCGGCGCAGGTCCTTGTGGGGAAGGTCCAGGAGGCGCTGGTCGTTGGTGGCCACGTGCACGGTGCTCATGCTGGCGGCTTCCAGGCCGAAGGCCTTCTCCAGGACGTCCAGGATGGGGGCGGTGGCGTGGGCGGTGCAACTGGCGTTGGAGATGACCCGGTGGCGCTCCGGGTCCAGGAGGTTGCCGTTGAAGGGATGGATCACCGTGAAATCGGCGTCGGGGCTTGGCGCCGAGATCACCACCTGGCGCACGGGGCCCCGCAGGTGGCGCGCGGCGCCCTCCCTCGCCACGAAGCGGCCGGAGGCCTCCACGACCACCCGCGCCCCCAGGGCGTCGAAGGGGATGCGGGCGGGGTCGGTCTCGTGGAAGAGGGGATATTCCTTGCCCTCCATGACGAGGAAGTCCTGGTCGCCCTTGCGCAGGCCCAGGACCGCGGGGTGGTCGTCCCCGTGGATGGAGTCGAAGCGCAGGAGGTGCACCACCGTCTCGAGGTCGGCGGGATCGTTGAGGGCGCAGAGGCGGTGGGGGCGCGCCAGGGCCAGGCGGCGGGTGGCCAGCCTTCCGATGCGTCCGAGTCCGTTGATGGCGATCATCGGGCCAGCTCCAGGCAGAGGTCCCTGAGCCGCGCGGCGTAGGCGGCCTCGTTGTCGTACCAGGCGAAGACCTTCACGAAGCGGGGAGCGTGGACGCGGGTGAGGTAGGGGTCCAGGATGCAGCTGGCCTCGCGCCCGCGCAGGTCCACGCTCACCAGGGGCGCCTCCAGGCGCTCCACGAGGCCGGGCCGTTCCGCGGCCGCCAGGGCGGCGTGGACGGCATCCAGGTCCGCGTCCCGCCCCAGGTGGACGCCCAGGTCGAGGATGCTCACGTCGGGGGTGGGGACCCGCACGGCCAGCGCGTCGAAGCGGCCCAGGGTCCAGGGCAGCACCTCACCCAGGCACCGGGCAGCCTCCGTGGGCGCGGGGATCATGCTCATGCTCGCGGCGCGGGCCATGCGCAGGTCGGGGTGGGGCAGGTCCAGGATGCGCTGGTCGTTGCCGTAGCTCTCCACGGCCGTGGCCAGGCCGGCCTCCACGCCGAAGGCCGCGTGCAGGGCGCTCACCAGGTGGGCCAGGGCGTGGGTGGCGGGACAGGCGGCGCTGAGCACCGCCCCACGGGAATGATTGACGCCCACCACCACGGTGGCGTCGGCGTCCGGGGATGGGGAGCCGATGACCACGTGGCGCACGGAGCCGCGCAGGTGCCCCGCGGCCTGGGCCCGGCGGGTGAAGCGCCCGGAACATTCCAGCACCACCTCGGCGCCCAGGTCCCCGAAGGGCGTCAGGGACGGCTCCGGCGCCGCGGACAGGGGCACCCGGCGGCCGTCGAGCACCAGATGCCCGCCTTCGGCCACGGCGGTGAAGGGCGCCTTGCCGTGGACCGAGTCGTACGTCACCAGGTGGGCCAGGGTGGCGGCGTCGGCGGGGTCGTTCACCCCCACCAGCTCCAGGCCCGGCTCCAGATGGATCCGGCGCAGCACCTGCCGTCCGATGCGGCCCAGACCGTTGATGGCGATGCGCATTCGATTCCCCAGAATGGAGAGAGCCGGCAGGGGGTTCCCGCCGGCTCACCTCCGGTCCCGTCAGCCGCCTACTTCCCGGCGACGACCTTGGCCATCTCGAGCACCTTGCAGGAGTAGCCCCACTCGTTGTCGTACCAGGCGACCACCTTCACGAAGGTGGGATCCAGCAGGATGCTGGCGTCGGCGTCGAAGGTGGAGGTGCAGCTCTCGCCCCGGAAGTCCGTGGAGACGACCTTGTCGCTGGTGAAGGCCAGGACGCCCTTCAGGCTGCCTTCGGCGGCGGTCTTCATGGCCTTGCAGATGTCGTCCATGGTCGCGGGCTTTTCCAGCTCGCAGGTGAGGTCCACCACGGAGACGTCGGAGGTGGGCACCCGGAAGGACATGCCCGTGAGCTTCTTGTTGAGGGAGGGGATGACCTTGCCCACGGCCTTGGCGGCGCCGGTGGAGCTGGGGATGATGTTCTCCAGGATGCCGCGGCCCCCGCGCCAGTCCTTCTTGGAAGGGCCGTCGACGGTCTTCTGGGTGGCGGTGGTGGCGTGCACGGTGGTCATGAGGCCGCGCTTGATGCCGAAGGAATCGTGGAGCACCTTGGCCACGGGGGCCAGGCAGTTGGTGGTGCAGCTGGCGTTGGAGATGATGGCCTGGCCGTCGTAGGTGTCGTGGTTGACGCCGTAGACGAACATGGGCGTGTCGTCCTTGGAGGGCGCGCTGAGGATGACCTTGCGGGCGCCGGCCTTCAGGTGGGCGCTGGCGGTCTCCTTGTCCAGGAACAGGCCCGTGGACTCGATGACGATCTCGGCGCCCACCTCGTTCCACTTGAGGTTGGCGGGATCCTTCTCCTGGGTCAGGCGGATCCGCTTGCCGTTGACCACGAGGTTGCTGCCTTCGACCTTGACGTCGCCCTTGAAGCGGCCGTGCACGGAGTCGTACTGGAGCATGTAGGCGAGGTACTCGGGCTCGAGGAGATCGTTGATCCCCACGATCTCGAGGTCCGGAAAATGGTTCACGGCCGCGCGAAACACCATCCGGCCGATTCGCCCGAACCCGTTGATCCCGATCTTTGTCATGCTGGCCTCCTGACCGCGTAATGGCCGAAGGGAACCCAGCCTGCAAGCCGTGGGATTCCGCTCAGCAGTTGACAGCAGGATACCGCAATGCGCCCAGATGGTGTTCAAGCTTCTTGGAGAGCGTGTTCCGGTGCATGCCCAGCTTGCGTGCGGCGGCGCTCTGGTTGCCGTTGTGGGCCGCCAGGACCGTTTCCAGGTAGATGCGCTCCAGCTCCCGTTTGGCGATCTCGAGGGGGATGTCCTTTCGCACGAGCTCGGCGATCAGTTCCTCCATCATGTGGCGCATCGGGTTGGCTCCAAGGGATAGCCCCAAAAAATAGCACCTCGCCCGGCCCGTGGACAGGCGAATTTCCTTCGATCCACGCGCCACCGCTGCGGAAAAACCTGTGGAATACTTGTGGAAACTCCGGAGGTTCCCGTGCGCAAAACCAAGATTGTGGTCACGATGGGACCGGCCCTTGCGGAAGACGGACGCCTGCGCGGAGCCCTGGAAATCGCCGACGCGGTCCGCCTCAACGCGAGCCACGGCGACCTGGCCGGGCGCCTCGAGGCGCTCACCGCGATCCGCCGCATCTCGGGCGAGGTGGGCCGGCGGGTGCCGGTGCTGCTGGACCTCCAAGGGCCCAAGTGGCGCGTGGGGGCCATGGCGGCGCCCGTGGAGCTCGCCGTGGGCACCGTAGGCGCCTTCCATCCCGAGGGAGAGGGCCCGGGCATCGGCCCGGGGGGCGCGGCCTGGGCGGTCCCCCTCCCCCATCCGGAGCTCTTCCTGGGCGCCAGGGTCGGCCAGCGCTGGATCCTGGACGACGGCAACCTCGAGGTGGAGGTCACCGAGGTCCGGCCCCGGCTCGTGGTGGCCCGGGTCAAGGTGGGCGGGCTGCTCAAGGCCCGCAAGGGCGTGCACCCCATCGGCCTGGACGTGGCCTTCGATCCCCTGACCCCCAAGGACCTGGTGGACATCCGCTGGGGCGTGGAGAACGGCGTGGACCTGTTCGCGCAGAGCTTCGTCCGCAGCGCCGGGGACGTGCGGGCCCTGGAAGCCGTCATCAAGGGCCGGGGCGGCTCGCAGCCCATCATCGCCAAGATCGAGCACCCCGCGGCCCTGGAGAACCTGCATGAGATCCTCGCCGTCTCCTGGGGCGTGATGGTGGCCCGGGGAGACCTGGGGGTGGAACTGGGCGTGGAGCGGGTGCCCAACCTGCAGAAGCAGATCATCGCCTCCGCGCGCCACGCCCTCAAGCCCGTGATCACCGCCACCCAGATGCTCGAGAGCATGATCGAGAGCCCCCAGCCCACCCGGGCCGAGGCCTCGGACGTGGCCAACGCCATCTGGGACGGCACCGACGCCGTGATGCTCAGCGCCGAGAGCGCCGTGGGGAAATTCCCCGTGGACGCCATCCAGTGGCTCGCGCGCATCGCCGAGGACGCCGACGCCCACTTCCGCCCCCGCCTGGGCCGCACCGCCGACGCCCTCGCCGAGAGCCTGACCTCGCGCACGGACGTGGCGGTGGCCTTCGCCGCGTGCCGCACCGCCCAGGAGATCGGCGCCAGCTACATCGTGGTCTTCACCGAAGGCGGAGGCAGCGCGCGCATGGTGAGCCGGCTCGCCGGGGACATCCCGGTGGTGGGCGTGACCATGGACCTGGGCAACGCCCGGCGCATGGGCGTCATGCGCGGCGTGCAGTCCCTGCTCCTGCCCAAGGCCCAGTCCGCCGACGACGCCATGGCCACCGTGGAGAAGGCCCTGCTGAAAGCCTTCGGCGCCGCCCGCGGGGAGAAGGTGGTCTTCACCCTGGGGCTGCCGCTCTACCAGGAGGGCTCCACCAACACCCTCAAGGTCATCCAGCTGTGAAGGGGCTGCTGGGGCTTTTCGGCATGAGCCTCGGCGGGGCCCTGGGGTGGTGGCTGGGCGGGCTCGTGGGAATCACGACCGCCGTGCTGCTCAGCGCCGCGGGCAGCGGGCTGGGACTGTACGTCACCCGCCGGCTGGCCGAGACCTACCTGGAGTAGCTCGTCAGCGCCGCACGTCCAGGGTGTCCAGGAACCGGAAGGCTTCCCGTTCGGACATGCGGTCCACCAGGAGCCAATCCCCCGCGCCGGCGTCGGCCCAGAGGCTGCCCGCGCCGTACCAGCCCCGCCTTCCGCCCCGGCCCTGGAGCAGGCGCACCTGGGTCGCCGGACCCGGCCGGGGGGCGGCGGTCACCCGGTGGCGGCCGTCCAGCTCCAGGCGGCCGTCCCGCCACGACCAGGTGGATCCCTCGGCCCGCAGCGCCAGGCCCGGGCCGAAGGCCGTGTCGCCCTGGACGCGCACGGCGCCCGCCCAGGGCGCCTCGGGAACCCAGGTGCCGTCCTGGAAGGTGGAGGCCGCGTTCTCCCAGCCCACCGCGCCCAGGTCGGTCAGGTCGGTGGTGCCGAGCTTGAGGCGGAAGGCCGAAGCCGGGACCATGTCGAAGGTGGGATCCACCGGGAACCACCGCGCGCCGATGCGGGCCTCCACCCAGAAATGCAGACCCATGCCGTCGCCCATGGCCACCCAGCCCACCACGCCCCGGGCCGGCACCCCCAGGCGGCGCAGGAGGGCCACTTCCAGCACGCCGTGCTCGGTGCAGTCGCCGCGGGGGTTGCGGGCCACCTCCTGGGCGGAGGCGAACCCCACGGTGTAGTCCTTGTCGCGGATCCAGTCGTATACGAAGGCGGTGACCCGCCGCACCAGCTCGGCCCGGGTGGCCCCCGGGGGCGGATCCAGCCGCTTCAGGAGGCCGTCGAAGACGGGATCCCGGAACTGCGCCAGGGGGGTCGCGGCGAGAAAGGGCCGGTCCTCGGCGCCGGGTTCGCCGGCCACCGGCGGCTCCGTGAGCTCCGGCCCCGCCAGGGGCTCGGCGCGGGACAGGAGGAAGCGGTTGTTGCCCTGGGGCCGCTGCTGGGCGTCGGCGGGCAGGTCCTGGGTCCCCTTGCCCTCCCACCGCACGGCCACCTCCCGCACCCAGGGGAGGAACGGATGGTGGGGAAGGGCTTTGAGGGTGGGCTCGAAGAAGGTCTTGTCCTTTTTCGAGGCGGGCTGCGCGGGCAGGTCATGGCGCTGGGAGACCATGACGATGCCGGCGAAGGAGCCCACCGACTTGAGATCCCCCTCCCCTGGCGAGATCCACATCTCCATGTCCTGGGCCAGGGGCCCCTCGGAGGCCTTGCCCCGGAACCGCACGGCCCCGGGGTAGCCCGGCAGGGGATCCGGTCCCACCGGCTCCAGGTCCAGGGCCGAGGGCTGCTGGGTGGAGACGTTGAAGCTCTTCACGTGGACCGCGCGCCGGCCGGCGGCGGCGGCCTTCAGGAGGTCGTCCACGTCCCCGGGCCAGAGGACGGTGCCCTGCGGCAGGTCCACCGTGCGGGAGGGAAGGTTCCGGTAGGCGAGGACGAGCTTGCCGGGTTCGGCGGGGGACCAGGACGCCTGGCCCTCCAGGGGCTCCTGCGAGAGGGAGACGCGGAAGGTGAACCGGATGGAACCGTCGGGGCGCTTCAGGGCGGTCTCGGACAGTTCCTGCGATATGGGAACGCCCATGCGCTCCAGGCGCGTCCATTGCCGGGATTCGATGCGGACGCCCTCGGGGCCGCGGGTGAGGGTCCGCACCGAACCGCCGGCTTCCTGGCCCGCGATCCATTCCCGGAACGTGCGGGTCTCGGTGGCCGGCGGGGCGGGGGCCGCCAGCAGGGTGGCGGCCAGGGTCAGGGACAGGAACGGTCGGAAGGGGACGGCCATGGGGTGCTCCGTCCCCACGATACCCTACCTCGGGCCGCCTCCGCCGTGGCGCATCCGCATGCCTTCCATGCGCCCCAGGAGGCCGGCGGCCTTCTCGCGCTGTTCGGGCGTGAGGATGGCGCGGATCTCCAGGCGCTGGGCCCGGTGCTCCAGGAGCATGTCCAGGCTGGCGTCGGCCTGGGCACGGTGGAGGGTCTTGAGGTCCTCGGGCTTGGCCTCGGGGTTCTTCAGGGCCTCTCCGAAGGCGTGGCGGGCGGTTTCCAGCGCCGCGCGCTTGGCCTCGATGGCCGGCTTGTGCTTGGCGCGGATCTCCTTGACCGACGCCTTCTGGGCGTCCGTGAGGTGAAGGACGCGGTCGAAGCGTTCCTCCATCCGGTCCATGCGGTCACCCATGCGGGCCCCCATGCGGGGACGGGGGGCAGGGGCGTCCTGGGCGAGGGCCGGCGCGAGGCAGATGCCCAGCGCGAGCGCCGCAGGTGCGAGTTTTCTCATGGCCACCTCCTGGAGAATGTGGGATTTCCTTCCACAGCCCATGTGACTCGCCGGGGCAGGGGAGGGTTTAATGGAGAAGATGATCCGCACCCATTCCGCCATCGTCCTGCGCCCCACCCCCTTCGAGGAGGGGGGGCTGGTCGTGTCGTTCCTCACCGAGCACGGGGAGCGGCTGGTGGGACTGGCCCGCGGGGCCAAGAAACCCACCGCCAAGTGGGTCTCCAGCTTCGAGCCCCTGGGCCTGGTGAAGGTAAGCTTCTTCGGCCGGGAGCAGGCGGAGTTCAAGCGCGTCACTCGGTGCGAGCTGGTGCATTCGCCCATGACCCTGGGCCACCTGGAGTCCAGCCTGGTGGTGGCCTGCCTCGCGGACGTCTTCGACCGGGTCGCCCGGGAGGGCGTGGAGGACGACCGCCTCTTCCGGCTCCTGTCGGCCTGCGCGCGGACATTGAAGGACGACCCCTCCCGGTCCATGGCCGTCCTGGCCTACGCGGAGCACTGGATGCTCCACCTCATGGGCCTGCTGCCCCACCCCAGGCTCTGCGGGCGCTGCGGCAACGGGGAGGCTCCCCTGGTGCTTTTCACCCAGGACCACGGCTGGTGCTGCGCCGCCTGCACCCCCGTGGACGGCCCGGAGGCCCTGCCTCCCGGGGCCCGGGAGCACCTGAAGCTCCTGCGGACCCTGCCCGCCGCCGAAGCCCCCGATCCCGAGGGCGGCGACGCCGCCCGCGCCGTCACGTGGATCCTCCGGGACCGGCTGCGGCGCGAACTGGGGGGGCCCAGGAGCTACGAGGTGCTCGACAAGCTTGTGGTGCGGGGATGAAGCCGCACAAATCCGTGACACCGGCGCCGCCGGTGACACGTCCGTGGCGGAAAAGGCGCCCAGCATCACGGTCCCGTAACATTCGCGGCTCCGCCTTGACGAGCGAACGAACGTAACCGATACCTTGGCAACACGATCTTTGGATAGGACGAAGCGGCGCGGGACCCCAGGGGCCGCGCCGCTTCTCCGTATCCGGAGACGCCCAACCCAAGGAGGTCCCATGTCCGCCAGCGCACCTCGCCCTCGGCCTGCCGAGGCCCTGCCTCCCACCCTCCTGTTCAACGCGGTGCACCTGGCCGCGCCCCCCACGGACCGCCTCGCGAGCCTGATGCTGGCCTGTGCCGTCTACGCGGCCCTGGGCGCGGCGGCGCTGGGCGGGGCCCGGCACCTGGCCACCCATGGCCCGGTGACCACCCTGCCGCCCGTGGTGATCATCGACTCGGACCCGATGCCCGCCGTGCCCACCCCGAAGGCGGACCCGCCCCCTTCCGGAGGCCCGGCACCCGCGGGATTCACGGCGGTGCGCCCGCCCACGGACGGGAACGTCATCCCCGACGAGACCCCGGCCGCGCTCCCCGTCGCCGACCGCTCCCGTGAGGTCGCCGGCGACCCCGGCGCACCGGCGGGTCCATACGTGGCCGGGCTCCTTCCCGGCCCCGCGCCCCAGCCGGCGCCCCCCGCGGCGATCCGGGTGGTGGAACTGGAGACCCAGGCCATCCGCGTCCTGCACCAGGTCCCTCCAGTGTACCCGGCCCTGGCGCGGCTCGCGAGAATCCAGGGACCGGTGGTGCTGCGGCTGACCATCGACGCCTCGGGCGTGCCCACGGACATCCAGGTGGTTTCCGGACCCCATCCCCTGCTGGTGAACGAGGCGGTGCGGGTGGCCCGGCTCTGGCGCTTCCAGCCCGCCCTGCTGGACGGGACCCCCGTGCCCGCGACGTTCAGCCTGACCGTGGCATTCCGCCTGGAAAGATGAGGTAGGCTGTTCCTTTGGAGCAAGCCCTTGATCGCCCTTTCCGACGTAAGCAAGCAATATGGCAAGCAGATCCTTTTCATCGACGCCTCCTTCCAGCTGAACCCCGGCGAAAAGGCCGGGCTGGTGGGGCCCAACGGCGCCGGCAAGTCCACCCTCTTCCGCATGATCCTGGGGGAGGAGGCCCCTGACGACGGGGTGGTGAGCGTTCCGAAGAAGCTCTCCATCGGGTACTTCCGCCAGGAGGTGGACGAGATGTCCGGGCGCACCGTCCTCGACGAGGCCATCGCCGGGAGCGGGCGCCTGGGGGACCTGCACCACGAGCTCACGGATCTCGAGCACGCCATGGGCGACCCGGACCGCGGGGACGAACTGGAGGCCATCATCGAGCGCTTCGGCCACGTGCAGGAGGAATACCAGCACCTGGGCGGCTACGAACTGGAGACCCGGGCCCGCACCACCCTGGAGGGCCTGGGCTTCGAGCCCGGGCAGATCGACGGGGACGTGGGGGCGCTGTCGGGCGGGTGGAAGATGCGCGTCTCCATGGCCAAGGTGCTCCTGGGGCGCTTCGACGTGCTCCTGCTGGACGAGCCCACCAACCACCTGGACATCGAATCCATCCTCTGGCTGGAGAGCTACCTGAAGTCGGTTTCCGCCACGCTGCTCATGACCTCCCACGACAAGGACTTCATGAACCGCATCGTCACCAAGGTGGTGGAGATCGACGGGGGCGACATCGTCACCTATTCCGGCAACTACGACTTCTACGTCCGGGAGCGGGAGACCCGGGAGGCCAACCAGGAGGCCGCCTACGCCCGCCAGCAGGCGAAGCTGGCGAAGGAGCAGCGCTTCATCGAGCGCTTCTCCACCCACGCCGCCAAGGCCGCCCAGGTGCAGAGCCGCGTCAAGGCCCTGGACAAGATCGAGCGCATCGAGCTGCCCAAGCGGCGCAGGGTGGTGAAGTGGGACTTCCGCCTGCCCATGCGCAGCGGCGAGGACGTGGCCATGCTCGAAGGCGTCTGCAAGGGCTACGGCGACAAGAAGATCTACGACGGGTTCGACTTCCACGTGCGCCGCGGCGAAAGGTGGTGCGTCATGGGCCGCAACGGCGCCGGCAAGTCCACCCTCCTCAAGATGGTGGCCGGCGCCCTGGAGCCGGACGCCGGTTCCGTGCGCCTGGGAGCCAGCCTGCGCCTGGGCTACTTCGCCCAGCAGTCCCTGGACCTCCTGGACCCGGAACTGACCGTCATCGAACAGCTCATGCAGGACTTCCCCATGGAGGGCGTGGGCGTGCTGCGCAACATCCTGGGCGCCTTCCAGTTCAGCGGCGACGACGTGGACAAGCGCATCCGGAACCTGTCGGGCGGCGAGAAGTCACGCCTGGTCATGGCGCGCATGCTTTTCAATCCTCCCAACTTCCTCGTGCTGGACGAGCCCACGAACCACCTGGACCTGGCCACAAAGGAGATGCTCATCGAGGCCCTGAAGGACTTCGAGGGCACCATGCTCTTCGTTTCCCACGATCGAACCTTCCTGCGCGGCCTGGCCAACCGGGTCCTGGAACTGGGCGGCGAAGAACACGCGGGCCCCATGAAGTACCCAGGAACCTACCAGGAATACGTGGAAAGCACCGGCAGGGAAGCCCCGGGCGTGCACAACTAGAGCACTTCCACCGACAGGATCCTCGTTCCCAGTTCTAGTTTGTCCAGGATCGGCAGCGCCGTGTCCGGGTCCTCCACCTCGCCCACCCGGGTGTACCTTCCTGTCAGGTGCGGCGCGGCGTTGGTGGTGATGAAGAACTGGCTTCCCCCGGTGTCCTTGCCGCTTAGGGCCATGCCCACGCTGCCGGGGCCGTACCAGGCCAGGCTGTCCTCGCAGCGCACGGTGTAGCCGGGGCCGCCGTCCATGGTGTCCACGGGGCTGCCCATCTGCACCACGAAGTCGGGCACCACCCTGGGAACCAGGCGCCCGTTGAAGAAGCCACGGCGGGCCAGCAGCACGAGGTTGGCCACGTTGATGGGGGCGTTGACGGGGTCCAGGGCCAGGACGACGCGGGGGCCGTGGTCGAAGGTGATGCGCATGCGCACGGGCTTGGCGGCCCGCGCCAGACGCAGGGCCTCGTCGCGGATGAGATCCTCCAGGAAGGAGGGCTTGGGGGCGGCGGGCCAGGGGGTGGAGGGGTCGATTTTGGCCAGGAGGGTGTAGGCGTCGAGGCGGGCCGTCCAGCAGGGGTGCTCCAGGAACCTCGCCAGGAGCTCCCGGCGCTGGGCCCCGGCCAGCTTCCAGCGCTCGAGGGCGGGCAGCAGGGCCTGGACGGCGTCATACATGGGCGTAGACCAGAGGCGCTTGACCAGGGCCTCCAGGTTGGCGGGGGCCTGGGGGAGGTCCTCCAGGGCCGCGGCCACGGCCAGGGGATCGCCGGAGCCCAGGAGGACGGCGCCGTAGCGGTCCGCGTCCTGGGGCGCTTGCTTGCGCAGGGCCGCCAGGAAGGGCGCGGACAGCGGGCCGCCGTAGTTGAGGAAGGCGTGGCGCTTGAGCGTGCCCACGGCCTCGGGGTCCAGTGCCTTGGCCTTGGCGAGGTGCTCCAGGGCGGCGATGCGGACCTGGAGATGGCCTGAGTTGAGGGCCTTCATGGCCAGCGCCTCGGCGGCGGCGCCGGGCGCCGCGGGCAGGCCTTCCAGGAGGCGCTGGGCGGGGCCGGGGTTGGAACCGGCGGAAACCAGGGCCCCGCTCAGGAGCTGGAGATGCTCCTGGGCCCGCTTCTCCCAGGGGCCGCGGTTCCAGGCGTCCAGGTCGGCGAGGTTGGAGGGATCGGCCATGCGCGCCACGCCCTTCTCCTTCCCGGCGAGCACCAGGCGGAGGTGGGCGGCGCCGCCCCGGATGGGATCGGTCTTGCCGGCCTTGAAGAGCGCCTCCATGAAGGCCACCACGGGCGGCCCGGCCACGGCGCCGTTGAGGAGCGCCGTGGCCAGGGGACCCTCCAGGTGGAGGTGGGCCGGCCAGGTGGCGGCGTCCGCGGGGGTGAGGCTCTCCAGGGCGGTGAGGGCCCGGGGGGACTTCAGGCGGTTGAGGAAATGGAGGGCGGTGAAGCGGTCCTGGGGCGTGACGGCCTCCAGGGCCTTGGCCTCCCAGGCCTGGGCGGTGGGTTCGGCGAGCCAGGGCGGCAGCAGGGTGGGCGCGCCCGGAGCGCCAATGCGCTTGATCGTCAGGTCCAGCCGGGCCCGGTCCGCGGGGGGCAGGGCTGCCAACGCTTCTGGGGCGAGCACCGGGGGCTTCCGGTCCCACTCGGCCTTCACCGCGTCCACGGGCGTGAAGGCGGCCTGCACCGCCGGGGGCGCACCCGGGCTGGAAAGGGTGGCCACCAGGGCCAGGAAGGAACTGCGGGCGAGGGGGAGCGGCATGAATTGATCCTTGGTTCAGGCCTTATCTTACGCGAGGATGAAGGCTGGAGGCTGCCTTGAACGACGCCGTGCCCATGGGGGCCCACTGGGTGCGTTTCCCGCGCTTCTTCGGGGACGCGATGATGATCCATGCGGCCATCGCTCCCCTTCGCGCCGCCGGTCTGCCGCTGGTGGCCTGGGGGCCGGCCTGGGTCGTGGACCTCTTCGACGGTGCCCCCGGGTACCTGGCCGCGGTGCCGGATCCCGAGCGGAAGTACAGCCCCCTGAAGGCGGCGCACCTCCTGCGCGCACACCGGCCGGCCTCGCTCATCAACTTTCCCAAGAGCAGCCGCCCGGGGGTGGCGGGCCTGCTGGCCCGCGTTCCCCTTCGCCTGGGCTGCGGGGACGGGGGAACGTTCATCTTCTACACCCACAGCATCGCCTTCTTCAAGCAGGACACGCCCTTCGTCGACCGCTACCGGACGGTGGTGGCCCGGGCCTTCCCGCAGCTTGCCGAGCCCGCGTCCTTCATCCCCTTCAGGCCCCGTCCCGGGGCCCTGGCCGAGGCGGCCGCCGGCAAGGCCGCCCTGGGCCTGGACGACTACGTGGTGCTGGCCCCGGGCGCCAACTGCGCCTGCAAGCGCATGTCGGTGGATTCCTTCGCGGTGCTGGGAACCCGGCTCCTGGCGGAGGGGATCACCCCGGTGATCCTGGGGGCGGGCCCCGTGGACATGGCGCTGGCCGAGCAGATCCGGGCGCGGGTCCCCCGCGCCGTGGACCTCACGAACCGGGGCGGATTGGCCCTTTCCGCCGCGTGGATCGCGGGCGCGCGGGCCCTGGTGGGCATGGATTCGGGCCTCGCCCACATCGCCGCGGGCAGCGGGATTCCCACCCTCGCGATCTTCGGGCCCACGCGGCCCGGGTTCTCCACACCCTGGGGCCCCCGGGTGCGCACCGCGCGCAAGGAGGGCCTTCCGTGCCTGGAATGCATGGACGTCGTCTGCAAGGTCGAAGGCAATCCCTGCATGACCACGCTGGACGAGGACTACCTCTGGGGCGAGCTGCAGGCCGTTTTGCCTTGAACCGGCGCGGGTTTTGGCGCATCCTTCGATGGCAAAGCATGCTCGAGGGATGCCGATGTCGCAGCGCGAGGTTTTCCTGGCGGCCCAACGAACCATCGCAATGGTACTGGCGGGGGGCCGCGGAAAGCGGCTCAAGGATCTGACCCGCCGGCTCTCCAAACCGGCCCTGGCCTTCGGGGGGAAGTACCGCATCATCGACTTCACCATGTCGAATTGCGTGAACTCCAATATCCGCAAGATCCTGGTGGTCACCCAGTACAACTCCCACAGCCTCCTGGAGCACCTGCAGTTCGGCTGGACGTTCCTGAACGGGAAGTTCAACGAGTTCATCCACGTGCTCCCCGCGCAGCAGAGCCTGGAGAGTGACGCGTGGTACAGCGGCACCGCCGACGCCGTGTACCAGAACGTCGAAACCCTCGCCGCGCGCCGCCCCGAGAACATCCTCGTGCTGGCCGGGGACCACATCTACAAGATGGACTACCGCCGGTTCCTGGAGGACCACCTGGAGCAGGACGCGGACGTGACCATCGCCTGCCTGGAAGTGCCCCTGGCCCAGGCCCGCGGCTTCGGCGTCGCCCAGGCGGATGCCACGGGCCGAATCGTGTCCTGGGTGGAGAAGCCCCAGAATCCCACCCCCGTGCCGGACCGGCCGGGTTACGCCTTCGCGAGCATGGGGATCTACCTGTTCAAGGCGGACTTCCTGTACGGGCAGCTGGCGCGGGACGCCGCGGATCCCACCTCTTCCCACGACTTCGGCAAGGACGTCATCCCCTACCTGGTGCCCCGGGCCCGGGTCTTCGCCCACCGCTTCGAGCGAAGCAACATCCCCAACATGGACAAGCCGGCCTACTGGCGGGACGTGGGCACCGTGGACGCCTTCTGGGAGGCCAACATGGACCTCACCACGGTGGACCCCGAACTGAACCTCTACGACTACGAATGGCCGATCTTCACCCACCAGGAGCAGCTGCCGGCCGCCAAGTTCGTCCACAGCGACCCCCACCGCAACGGCGTGGCCATCAGCAGCCTGGTGTCGGCGGGGTGCATCATCTCCGGAGCCACGGTGCACCGCTCCCTGCTGTCCAGCAAGGTGCGGGTGCATTCCCACGCCTACCTGCACGAAGCGGTCGTGCTTCCCGGAGCCGACATCGGCGAGCACGCGCGACTGCACCGGGTGGTGGTGGACCGGGGCTGCCGGGTTCCCAGCGGCCTGGTGGTGGGGGATGATCCGGAGGCTGACGCCGCCCGCTTCCATCGCACCCCGGGAGGTGTAACCCTGATCTCCCAGCGGATGTTGGACCAACTGCAGGAAGGCCGATGAAGATACTCCACGCTGCTACCGAACTGTTCCCCCACGTGAAGGTGGGGGGGCTCGGGGACGTGATGGCCGCCCTGCCCGCGGCCCAGCGGGCCCTGGGGGCGGACGCCCGGGTCTTCCTGCCGGGCTTCGGCGCGCTCCTCAACGGCATCCGGGACCTGGAGCCCGCCGGCGGCTTCCCGGACCTCCTGGGGCAGGGGGAGGCCCGCCTGCTGCGGGGCCGGACCGACGACGGCGTGCCCGTGTACCTCCTGGACCACCCCGGGCTGTACGACCGCGCCGGCGGACCGTACGAGGAGTACGGGGACAGCCATCTGCGCTTCGCCGCCTTCGCCTGGGCGGCCTCCCAGGTGGGGCGCAACGGCGACTGGGCCGGCTGGCGCCCGGATGTGCTCCAGGCCCACGACTGGCAGGCCGCCCTCATCCCGGCGTACTACGCCCAGGATCCGGGACGGGTTCCCCTCACCGTGACCACCGTCCACAACCTTTCCTACCAGGGGATCTATCCCGCCCCGCTCCTGCCCGGGCTGTGGCTGGGCCCGTCCGTCTTCCACCCCGAAGGGGCGGAATTCTACGGCCGGATCAACTTCCTCAAGGCGGGCCTGGCCTTCGCCGACCGCATCACCACCGTGAGTCCCACCTACGCCCGGGAGATCCAGCAGCCCGAGGCGGGCTGCGGCCTGGACGGGCTCCTCACCCACCGCAGGCGCGACCTCGCCGGCATCCTCAACGGAGTGGACAACGCCATCTGGAACCCCGCCGCCAGCCCCCATCTGGAGCACCACTTCGACGCGCGGCACCTGTCGGGCAAGAAGCTCAACAAGAACCTGCTGCAGCGGGAGACCGGCCTGGACGAGTCGCCCGGTGATCCCCTCTTCGGGGTGGTGAGCCGCCTGGCCGAGCAGAAGGGCCTGGATCTGGTGCTGGAGAACGTGGCCTACCTGCTCCAGCTCAACGCCCAGCTGGTGGTCCTGGGCACGGGCGACCCCGTGCTGGAACAGGGTTTCGCCGCCGCGGCCAAGGCCCACCCCGGCCGCGTGGCCTGCGTGCTGGGCTACGACGAGGGCCTGGCCCACCGCATCCTGGCCGGAAGCGACGTGATGCTCGTGCCCAGCCGCCAGGAACCCTGCGGCCTCACCCAGCTGTACGCCCTGCGCTACGGCGCGCTCCCCCTGGTGCGCCACGCCGGAGGCCTGGCCGACACCGTGGTGGACACCAACTCCCATTCCCTGGTGGATTCCACCGCCACCGGCTTCGTGTTCAAGGAGCCCAGCAGCTGGATCCTGGGCGAAACCATCGGCAGGGCCTGCGGCCTGTACCGGGAGGATCCCCGCACCTGGGCCCGCATCCAGAAGCATGCCATGGCGCAGAACTTCAGCTGGAAGGCCAGCGCGAAGGAATACCTGGAGCTCTACGAGGGGATGAGGCGGAAGGCGAGGGGGGAGTAGGTTCCCGCTAGGGTTCGGCGTTCACGGGGCAGTCCCTGTGGGGAACCTTCCGGCCCTCGGAATGCATCAGGGCATGCAGTTCCCAGCGCATCCGGGAAGGCCACGGCGAGGGTCCAAATGGATGGGCCCTTGACAAGCAAATTAAACGTAATACGTTTATATGGGCAACCCAATGGAGTTTCTTTGGGACGACAACAACACGGCACATATCGAAGCGCACGGCGTTTCCTAGGGGTTGCTCGAACGGGTTTTCTGGGCCGGGGTTGATGGCATGCAGGCCTCACGGGTACGCCATCGATACGTGATCGAGGCCGAAGTGGATGGGCGGCCATACCGCCTGATTTTCGACGTCAGCGCGTCCGATACCGTCTATCCCGTCACTTGCTTCCCCCTGTAAGGAGGTGCCCCATGGAAACGCTGCTGCCCCTCGGAAAGAAGACCACCCTGGACGAAGCCATGAAAAAGGCCAAACGGGACGGCCACACCCACGACGAGGTGCAAAGGAACTATGCCCGCGAGGTGCGAGCTGTGGAGGCCGAGCTTGGGCCGCATGTCCCGCCTGTCCTCACGCCTCAAGGAAGGCCTAGGAAGGGGCACGCCGTGGAAGCGGCGGAGGTTCATACCCTCCGGGTGAAACCCTCCATTTGGTCCGATTTCGTCTCAAAGGCCAAGGCCGCGGGGCTCACGCCCAACGCGGCGGCGCAGCTCGCGCTCATGGAGTGGGCCAGACATTAGGTCGTGGTAACAAAACCTGCAAACTGGATTGGGCCTTCCCGACTTTGAAAGCCTGAAGTTTTTCCTCTGCGACCCTCCGCGAGTCCTCTGCGCCTCCGCGTTCAAGTGGTTCTCGAGGTGGATCGGCGCGTCGCGTAAGTGGACGGTCGCGCCGGCACACACCAGCAGCCAATTGGACGCGGAGGCGCGGAGGACCTCGCGGAGGGTCGCGGAGAACTGCCTTTTGGATTTCTCCCGCCCCTTCCGCCCGTCACCACCCCGGGGCTGAGAATTGGACTGTCTTCCTTCGGCAGTCCTCGAGGGGGAAGGCAAATCGAAGTAACAAATGAGAGAATAACTTATAAGTTGCCTGGATCAAATATTTGGGGTGAGCCTGGGAGGATCAACAGGGACCTGAAACCGAACTCTCCGTCATGGTTGGCCCAGCCAGACGATCCCAATTGGAATCGCCCGGAAGGTTCGGGTCGGGCTACCTGAGGTTTCCCGCGAGACCTCATGGGTTCGGGGGGGTCCTTGTGGAATCTTCCGTCAGGTTGAGGCATCGATGGGGTGCAGCCCTCGGGTCGGGGGCATCGTTGCGGAAGGTTTGGGGTGCGTGCATTGAAGGCCATTACGCGAGCTTTGTTCTGGGTCGCGGTGGTGGCAGCGGCGCCTGGCGTCCAGGCTCCGTCGGCGGCCGGGGCTCCGGAGGTCCGGGGTCCGGGCCCCATGGCCTTCTGGGATGAACAGATCCGTTTCGGCGCCAACTGCATGAACGACGAGCCTCCTTCGCTGGACTACCTGAAGGCCGCGCGGGGCGAAGGGATCCGGTGGATCCGGCTGGCCTGGGGCAAATGGAAGGGGTCGGGCCGGGACTTCCTGCTGGGGAACGTGGACCGGTACGAAGGTCTGGCGCCGGGCGACGTGGAGATCCTGAGGGCCGCCCTGGACCGGGCCCATGCGGCGGGCCTGAAGGTGGTCGTGGTGCCCCTTTCCCTTCCGGGAATGCGGTGGCGCCAGAACAACGGCGGCGCGTTCGACGGGAGGATCTGGCGGGACAAGGCCTGGTGGGAGCAGGCGGCCAGGTACTGGCGGGATCTCGCGGCATGCCTGAAGGGGCATCCGGCCCTGGTCGCATACAATCTCGTCAATGAACCGGCACCGGAGGTGGAGGCCGGCCTGGACGAGGATGCTTCGCCCGGGCGCATGAAGGCCTGGTACGGGGGCGTGCGCGGCACCGCGCGGGATCTCCCCGCGTTCTGCCAGCGGCTGGCGGCGGCCATCCGGGAGGTGGACAGGGAGATGCCGCTCATGGTGGACTCCGGCTGGTACGCCCGGCCCACGGCGTGGGCCTATTGGCCCGCGGCCATGGCGGATTCCAAGGTCCTGTACGCCTTCCACATGTATGAGCCCTTCGCCTGGTCCTGCGCGGCCAACCCGCGGCGGCCCGCTCCATTCACTTACCCGGGGCGCATTCCGTCGGCCAGCGGACGGACCCAGGTCTGGAACCGGGCCGCCGTGGCCCGTTTCCTGGAACCGGCCTACGCCTGGGCGCGGGCCAAGGGCATTCCGGCGAACCGGATGGTGGCGGCCGAGTTCGGATGCCACAGGCGCTCGCCGGGGGCGGCGGCCTATCTGGAGGACGTGCTGCAGGCCCTGGACGCCCACCAGTCCCACTGGGCCTTCTATTCGTTCCGGGAGCCCTACGACGGCTTTGATTACGAGTTGGGAACCCGGAAGCTGCCCTGGGGGTACTGGAAGGCCCAGGCGGAAGGCCGAACCTGGCCGCTGGAGCGCGGCGCCAATCCGGTGTTCCATCCCATTTCCTGCCGGCTGAAGAAGGGCGAGTGACCCGGGCCGGGTCAAGCCGCGGGCGGAGGTGGCCAGGCGAAGACCCCGAAGGTGTTCCCGTTGGACCGCTGCTGGGGTTCTCTGCCCGTGTTGGTGCTGGATCCTGGGCGAGACCATCGGCGGGGCCTGCATTCTGTCCCGGGAGGATCCCCGGACCTGGGCCCCATCCAGAAGCATGCCATGGCGCAGACCTTCAGCTGGAAAGTTAGCGTGCATGACTGCCTGGAGGTGTTTGAGGGGATGAGGCGGAAGACCAGGAGGTTAGGGTCCACCAAAGCGGAAAGGGATTCCACCTGCGACCGATGGCTTGATGTTCCCGCCACGAAGGTAGTACCCTTCACGAATCAAAACAGCCCATTCAGGACAGGCAGGAAGGATTCCATGGAACGCCTCTGCAATCCGCTTTTTATACTCCAGCAAGCCCGCAAAGGCCTGCTCCCGCGTCTGGCCAGGGTGGCGAGGATGGGTTGGATCGCCGCATTCGTGCTCCTCGCCCACCCCCTCGAATCCGCGGCGCCGATGCGGGTCCTGTACCCGCTCCAGGCAACGGGCTTCGGCACGGGGTGGGGGGTGGACCCCGCCACGGGCTCGCTGACCCTGACGATGGCCGGCGCCCCGGTTCCCGGGGATCTTCCCATCCCCGTTGTCTTCCGGTACAACGCGTCGCCGGTGACGGAAATCGCCATGCTGGATGTGTGGACGCTCCTCGTGGACCCCGACAGCGGCAGGAACTACCGCACCTACGTTCCAACCGCCAAGGAACTGACTCGCAACCCTTTCGGGACCCTTCATTTCGGCTTCATCACAACGGGCGACACGGAACTGATTTCGGACGGAAGCACGTCCACCAAGGACGATGTCTACCACCCCTTGCAGTATTTTGTCCTGGAGGATGGCAGGATCTTTTCCAGGGAGGATTTCCCGGCCCTGGGAAGCTGCACGACCGGCAGCGTGAACCTGGCCCAATGCTTCGGCCTGGCCGCGCGGAATCCCAGCACCTTCGGTGTGGCCTCCGGCGGAAAATTGGCCGCCTATTACACGAACCAGGCCGGCTTGGGAAATTGGGCGGCCCAAGCCGGAATCCTTGCTCCGGGCGTTGATGCCTTCTGGGTCGTGATGGACCGTGACAAGGCCCGGGTCTTCGCGCCCTTGGGGGAAAACGGGACCTTTGTCCCGATCCTCTGGCTGGACCGGTTCGGCCATGCGGTCACCTTCAGGTATCAGGTCTTCACCACGGGGCTCCCCGCCGGCATTTCCCAGGTCCGTACCGTGAAGGTCCTGAACCCCCGGGGCAAAGGCCTCCAGGTGCAGTGGGCCATCCCGGCGCCGGGCTCCTCCTCGACCGAGCAGGTCCTGGCGCGCCTGGACTACCTGGGCGTGGCGGCCCCCTCCATGCAGGTGACCGGATACCCCGGGCTGGCGCCAGGGTTGAATCCCACGCCGGTGGCCGGCGGCCCGGTCCTGAGGCCCACCGAGGTCCGGTTCGGCAATCCCGCGACCCTGGCGTTGCCGGGCTGGATGGGGGCGGCGCTTCCGTTGCCTTCGCCTTCCGTTTCGTCCGGAGGCTGGGCTGCGGATCAGTTCTGCACCTTCACCTATGATTCCGGGACCTGGGACCTGCGAAGCTTCACCGACGCCCTCGGCGTGGCCACGAGCCTCACCTGGGCCACCGCCCCCTTCTACAATCCCGAACTCGGCATGGACGGCGACTTCCAGAGCGTCGCGGCGGCCGCATCCTACGATCCCCAGTCCAACACCACCTTGAACCGCGCCTGGACCTGGTCCCTTCCCAGGGTTGGAAGCCTGAGTTCCTGGGTCACGACCGCTTCCCAATCCTGGTCCGGCCCGGGAATAACCCCTGTGCCGGTCCCGACGGTCCGCTACACGTTCGCTCCCCCCTCGGATCCCCATTTCGGGAACGCGGCGCCCATTACCACCACCCTCCTCGGTGCGCAGGGGGAGGTCCTTTCGACCTCAAGCACGGCCTATGGTTTCTTTGGGATCGACGACACCCTTTCGCTCGCCTCCGGCAGTTCGACCTCGTCCAGCGGAAGCCCGACGATCGCCGTCCAATCGAACCTGGACCCGGATTCCGGCGCCCCCCTGACGGTCACGACCACCGCGGGCGCGGATGTGGATGTCACGACCTACACGTACGAGGATCATCCCGACCTCCTGGACCCCAAACGGCCCGTGACCATTACGAAAAGCCGCACAAGTGGAGGCACGACGCGCACGGCGCCGGTACAGCGGATCGAATACGACCCCGTTACCTGGTTGCCGAACAAGCAGTACCTGGACGGTGGCTCGGACGGAAAGATGGGAACCATCCTCACCTACGATCCGCCTTCCGGGCGGTTCCTCGGCAACCGGACCTTCGCGGGCGGGGCGCTTCCGGACAACGTGGGCATGGCCTCCAGCGTATACACGCTGGATCCTGCCAGCGGCCAACCCACGCTTCTGTCGGTGACCTATGATGTCCCGGGCGTTAATGATGGGAGCCTTTCCCGTTCCTGGACGCAGTTCGACAGCGCCGATCGCCCCCTTGAGGCCGTGGATCCCAACGGCGTGAAAACGACCCTGACCTATGACAGCCGGGGCCGGGTCCTGACCCGGGAGACCCAGGGGCAGGCACCGGTCGCCATAGCCTATCCAAACGCGTGGACCCAGGTCGCGACCCAGAACGGACTGGAGACGCGGGAGACCCGGGATGGCTTCGGCCGGATCCTGACCCGCAGCCGGGGCGGGGATGGCGTGACGGAGCACTACACGTACGATTCGAATGGCAATCCCGTGACCCGGACCGAAACCAACAAGGACGGCGCCAGCCGATCCGTCGTGACCACATACGATGGACTGGGGCGCCCCACGCGGATCGTTCCGCCCGAAGGGCCGGCTGTGGGGTACTCCTACACGGCCACCGCGGAAAATCGTGTGGTCACGGTGACCTACACTCCGGAAACGGGAACGGCCTATTCGACCTCCTCGTCATCCAATCTCTGGGGTGAGGTGGTCCGTTCCTCCGATCCCTCCGGTACGGTGACGGCATCAACCTTCGATGCCCTGGGGCACCTGCTTTCCGCATCGACCACCCCGGCGGGTGGCGCCACCCAGACCCGAGGTTTCTCCTATAATGGGCTCGGTCTTTTGACCTCCAAAACCATGCCGGAAACCGGGACCACCACCTATCGCCAGTTCAATGCGCAGGGGCGCCCCCAGACGACCCGGGATGCCTCCGGCCTTGAACGCACTACCCAGTGGGATGGCCTGGGCAGGATCAGGAAGGTTTCCGGGACTGGTGCTGAGGTGACGTACACCTACGCGGGGACCCTGTTGGCTTCCTCCTCGGCCTCGAACCCGAATGGCTCCACGGACTGTACGTTCACCTACGATGATTTCGGTCGGATCACCGACGAGAGCGCAACCGTGTCGGGAGCCGGGATGTCCGGATGGAGCATCGGATACGGGTACGACTCCGCGGGAAGGCTGGCGTCCATAACCTACCCGTCCGGAAGGACGATCACGTATGTCTACGGCGGCGCCGCCAGCTTTGGGCGAATCTCCCAGGTTCTCCTGGGTACTGTGCCTGCTGCCACGACCCTGGCCTCGGTCACCTACGATGGCTGGGGGAATCGCCAGGAATTGCTGTTCGGATCCGGCGCCTACAATTCCTGGACCTATTCCGCAACGGGAGGGAAGGTCGAGAGGCAGGAGATCGGCCCCTACGGATCCGCTCCGCTGACGCGGTCCTATGAGTTCGATCCGAACCTTCATCTGACCAAGGCGGGGGAATGGACTTCCCTCTCCCATGACGTCAAGGGGCGGCTGGGCGGGGCCACGCTTTCCCCGAGTTCCGGGATAGCCGTGGGAACCACGGTGGGCTCCCTGGAATTTGGCCACGATGAATTCGGCAACAATGCTTCGGCCCTGATGTCCAGTTCGAACGCCCTCATCAACTTCTCCCTGGCGGTCCCCTCCGCCAGCAACCGGACGCCACCCACCGCCACCAACGGCGCCGTGACGGGATGGTCCTACCTCGCCAACGGAAACGCCCAGACGTTCGCCATGGCCCCGGGTGCCGGAATCCCCCAGGTTTCCCTCGAATGGGATGGTCTGGGGTGGCTCCAGGCCGCCGGGGATGACCGGGCCGCCTATTTGCCGTCCGGATTGCGGTCAAGCCGGACGAACACCGGCGATGCCCTGCTGAACCGGGTCTACGCCTATTCGAGCGGTGGCCAGCTTCTGACGGAATTCCGGCAGACTACCCCGTCGCCGGCCTCCTTCGCCTCCCGGGACATCGTCTACCTGGGGAGCCTCGCCATCGCTGAGATCGATTCGGCGGGGGTGCATGAACTCCATGCGGACCATCTGGGAACGCCGATCCTCGTGACCTCGCGATCGAACGGTGCCGAGGAGGGACGCCAGTTCTTTGGCCCCTTCGGGGAACGGATCCTTCAAACAGGGTATGAACCCTCCACCGGCTACACGGGCCACCTCCAGGCGGATCCTAGCGGACTGACGTACATGAAGGGCAGGTTCTATTGCGCGCCCTGGCACCGGTTCGTCAACAGCGATCAGGGCGCCGATCCCTTCCAGGCCAACCAGTATGCGTATGCTGGCGGCAGCCCCTTCATGGTCACGGACCCGAGCGGAATGGCGGGTGGTGTTCCCTTGTCCTACAAGGAAGCGCCGGCTGGGTGGGACCGGAGCGCGGACTTCTGGGCCGGCGGGTCAACGCGTGTGTATCTGTATATTGGCCCAAAGGCGACAGAAGGATTTTCCTATGCGCAGTTGGTTGATGGGTATCTCGGGGCACCCATTCCATCGGTTTCGGCCTGGGGTTCGCGGACCTATCATTGGTCCCAAACAACACAGGGGCAATCTTACGCCTGGGATAATTTCACTGGGCTGCAGACCCAGTCATACTCTTCGTGGTGCGCAACGCCCTCGACCCAAGGTTTGGATTACAATAACGTTAGCGGCGGCCAAGGCTCTGACTCTTGGGTTATTCAATGGCAACTATCTCAACCATCTCAACTTGGTGGGTGGATTATTCAGCATGTAACAGCTTTTGATGCGACTGGAAATCAAAGCTATAATTATTGGGAGGCATGGAACGTACCGGCTGACTCACGTTATACTGATTACTATCCAGATCCAACAGATGATACATTTAGGTTGCCATCCGGTTCAACTGCATATTCCGCTGCCTCTTTCTATGAAGGCTTATCATTGCCGGGAGCTTTTATCCCGAATTGTCCTGGAACAGCGGCTGGTCTTTTAAGTGCAACTACTGTTGCTCCAAATCTACCTCTCAATTCAACATTCCCACTTTGTAGAACCTGGACTGCTCCTTGAGCAATGGTGAGGGACTCAGCATGTACATGTATCGATTAAAGTATTACACCAAGGTGGTTGCGAATTCATTGTTGCTCATGGTATCAAGCCAAGCTTATGCCCAGGGTGGAGAGATGTTCATGCGAAACCTTTCAACCTCGATTGTGAAGGTGCGAGAAGATGCGAGTCCTGTGGTTCGAACAGAAGCCGCTAAACATCTTTTCGAGTTGACGAAAGGTGTAGATCCAAAATTGGTTAACGATGAAACTATAGTTAATATCGCTAATCTTTTGGATAATGCAGACGACTCGGTCCGTTATTGGATAGCTAGGTGCTTGGGCAACTTTGGTCCACGTGCTAAATTCGTTGCTCCTAAGTTGGTAAATTTGTTAGCCGAAGTGGATCGCCTCCAGGGCAGCAAAACGTCAGCATCTGGTATTCGTTTTGCTTTGACGCAGATGGGTATTGTGGCGCCTCCCCCCCATGGTGGGGCTGCTGCAAAACAATGAGGCTTATAGTCGCAAACAAACGAGATCTACGCTTCCTCTAGTGGTAATGGCGGAGGAAATGCCAGCGGAAAGGCGACTCCTGATCACGTAGACACAAGAAAATTCTCTGTGGATGGTGTCAATTACACCACTAGTGTCCGGTTAGATCTCCAGCGGAAACAATGGTTTAGAGATCCACCCATTGTCGTTTTGGGGTTCGGGCTCCGCAAAGGCGCGCCGAAGCTCGGTTTTCTCGAAGACGGAAACTGAAAAGACCTGGAGCAAAGTGTACATGGAGGCCTCGATTTGCAGTTCCTTCTTGGCGATAGCGATCAGGGCATAGGTGGCCACGGCGCACCAAACCTGCGACTTGACGGCGTTCTCGCTAGTGCCCAGGAACCGCTTGATCCGCAGGTGCTGCTTGATCCACTTGAAGAACAGCTCCACCATCCACCGTTTCTTGTAGAGGGCGCAAATCGTCAGGGCTGGGAGGGCCATGTTGTTGGTCAGGAAGACCAGCGTCTTGCCCGTCTCCGGGTCTCGAAAGCGCACGCGGCGCAGTGGCTCGGGATAACCCCGCGAGGCGTAATGGCCGTTCAGCGCGATGTGTTGGTCGCAGATCACGCCCTGTTCCCGGTCGGAGGGCGCAGAACGCAGGCGCCGGGCATCCATGCCCACCTTGGCGCGTGTCACGAAGAACGCGCCGCTCGCTTGGAACCGATGGAGGCGGGCGAAATCGATGTAGCCTCGATCCATGACATAGAAGGCACCCGGCTCGACGGGAAGGATGTCCAGGACCCGCACATCGGCCATCTTGCCCGTGCTGATGTGGATGAAAGTCGGGATCGAGCCACGCAAGTCAATCATTGTGTGGAGCTTCACGGCCGACTTCGTGCTGCGGAAGTGGGCCCAGGGGAAGAGCGTCATGCACAGGTCGATCGTGGTGGAATCCAGGGCGTAGACCGTGGCTTCGAGGTCCAGGCCCAGGTCATCCCCGGCGTAGAGCTTGCGGGCCTTGTTGATGAGGAGCTGGGCCAGTTCCGCCCATATTCGCCAGTCGCGCTGTTCAAGCGCATCCGCCAGCGTGGAGCGGCGAACTGGCTGGCGGAAGCCCATGCCATAGAGTTTGTTGGGATGGGCGGCCAGGCATGCCTCCAGGTCGCGCAGGCTTTCGCGCCAGGTGAGCTGCACGAAGGCCATGGCCCGGAACTGCTCGGTGCACGGGAAGGTGCGAACGCCGTAGTCTCCCTGGTGTCGCCGAACGATTCGGTCGAAGCTGGTCCATGGCACCCAGGCCATCAGTTGGGCGAAAAGCGTCTTGCCCGAATTCATCGGCGACCCCCTCTACACCATCCTGGGGGCACTGCGCAAACGCCGTTTCAAATCGACACCAAGGTTTTGCGCCGGGATCGCGTTGAAATTACAGGCGCTTTTCAGAAAGATGCGTTAGGGAACCAGACGCCAGTGCAATTACACAGTCAATTACTCCTATTACTCTAATTCTGAATATGCCAAGGTTCCGTATACGAAAGGGACTGATGCCATTACGGAACTGCCCAACTCCAGCATCAGCGCGACCCGGGACGGAGCAGGGATTGTTTCATTGTCGGGCGCCGTTCCGGCCGGTATTGCTGCCGGTGGATTCACCATTGACGTCCGCATTAATCAATCGCTGGCAACTTTCCCAGTGACTACGAGCCAGTTAAAAGCGCACGAGGACGGACATATCAACAGATTCGTCTCCTACGTTAGTGATGTTAAGAATGTGATGGGGCAGATCCAGGCAAGGGGAAGCATGTCTCAGCAGTTGTTCAACAGGGTTGGCGGCTATTTGATGCAGTCGAATGCGAATTACATAAGATCTCAAAGAAACTATGAAAGTAAGGTTTTAATGTTGTGGCCGCAGCATGACTAAGGGGGGCGCCATGAGAGTATTGGTAATTCTCGCTTCAACGATTTCACTTGTTATGCTTGCGCTTTGCGGCTATTTCCGGCACAAGAATAGCGTGTTGGCTTCAGAGAATCGGGACATTAAAAATACCTATGTCATTTGCTATTTAAACTCGCAGTATAGCCAAGTTGTTGGCCAGGGCGGCGACGAGGATTGGCTGACCAAGAACAAGGCGATGGAAGACCGCATTTTGTCCGAAGTCATCAGAATGGGATGGGCTTATCAGCGATCAGGCGATGATATTGAGCTGCTGTTCGACGGGAAAAGAGTCGGAGTTATTAGCTCTAAAAAGAACCTGCAATGGGACAAAAATGCGGTGGCTGTTTTGGTTGGTGGAGCGGCCATCGCTGGCGATGGGAAGGTGGAAGTGTTTCGATAGGTGGAAGCGCCGACCCACTCGATCGAAGGCGCCGACCGGCTCGCCCCGGGCAAAGGTCCCGCCTGCGCACCGCTGCGCGGCGCTCGAGCACGCCCTTTGCTTCGGGGCGCCCGTTAAACATCTCGCCCCGTTCCACCGTGCAGAGGTAAAGCGGAGGCCTCGGACGGCGACAATGCTGAGGGCCCAACAGGTCCCTCCATTCCGCCATCCAAGTCCCACCGCCGCCATCCGCGGGGGTCGGCAGTCGTCGCATTTTCGATAATGGCCATTATCGAAAATGGTTTTAGATGAATCCCTCGTCGGCTGCGCCGCCGAGCGCTTCATCTAAAACTCCCGCCGCCTGCCTAGACATAACGGCTCGCTATGTCTCCCCCCGCGGATGGCTCATCGGCTTCGTTGAACGGGTGGCCGGTCGAAGGGGTTGGGCAATGGTTTTCCTGCCCTGATGTCCAACCGCGTCGGCCGGCTCGCCCTCGCCAGGGTCGCGCCTCCGCTGCGCTGCGGCACGCCCCTGGCTGTGAGGGCGCCCGTGGAGGGCGCCGACCCACTCCAGCCCCAGGGACCGCAGGGACCAGGCGTATGGCTCGCGCCCGGCCCATCACCCCTGAACGGGGGGTGATGGGCCGGGACGGACGCAGCAGAAACCCATCGGGGAGGAGCCCCGTGAAGAGCTGAAGGAGAGGGGGTTCCGAGCCGAACCCCGCTGCAGAAGGGTGTTTCAGGCGAGTGCAGATTCCTTTTGTACTTCTATGAAAAGCAGCCCCCAACCCCCAGAGGTCCCGGAGGGCGGCTTTTCCTTTTAGCTGCTAAAGAGAAAACGTAGAGAGCCCGGCCGGATCAGTACCCGGTCTGGGCGAGGGCGGCGTCCAGCATGGCGATCAGGAGCTGCTGCTTGGCTTTGGGAAGCTGGCGTAGGCGCTCGATCTGCAGGTCCAGTTTGGATGCGGGGCCGGGTTTGGCCTTTCGAATGCGGGTTTCCTGGCCCAGCAATTCGCTGGTCGATATGTCCAGCAAGTCGCCGAGGATGGGCAGCATTGAGGCGGCAACCCGGACGGTTCCAACCTCATAATGTGCGTAAGTCTGCTGGGGCAGACCCAGGGTGTCGGCGACCTGCTGCTGGGTCAGGCCTTTCTTTCTCCGGGCTTGGGCGATGCGTGCACCCATGGCTTTGAAGAACTGCGCATCGTGGCTGTTCACGGTCGTCCTGTATGGAATGACTCCAGCCATGAGCGTAGGGTCCCCTTTCGGTTCAGGCTTGACGTTACCCGGATATTGAGTAGTCTGCAACCAGGACGTTTTTCAAAAAGCACTTGACACGTTTTTAGCGGACGGAGGATTTCATGGCCCGTATTCCCGATGCCGAACTGGAGCGCCTGAAATCCGAGGTTTCGGTGGAGCGCCTGGTGGAGGCGGCCGGAATCCAGCTGACGAAGAACGGCAAGGACCGGATCGGGAAATGCCCATTCCATGAGGAATCCGAGGGCTCCCTGGTGATAACGCCGGCCAAGAACCTGTTCCATTGCTTTGGTTGTGGCACGGGTGGCGGCCCCATCGACTGGGTGATGAAGCTCCAGGGCGTGAGCTTCCGGCATGCGGTGGAGCAGCTGCGGTCGGACCTTTCCCCGGGCGTCCCATCGTCAGGCCCGACGGGGCCAAGCACCCTCCGGAGGCTACCGCCCGCCGTGGATTTCGACGGGGGTGACCAGGCCCTGCTCCAGCAGGTGATCGCCTATTACCACGACACTCTGAAGCGAAGTCCCGAGGCCCTGGACTACCTGAAGGCCCGCGGAATCGCGCACCCCGAGGCGGTGGAGACGTTCAGGATCGGCTACGCGAACCGGACCCTGAGCTACGGCCTCCCGGGCAAGGCCTGGAAGGAGGGCGGCAAGATCCGCGGCCAGCTTGCCAAGCTCGGCATCTACCGGGAATCCGGCCACGAGCACTTCAACGGGAGCCTGGTGATCCCGATCCTGGACGAGGCTGGGAACGTAACTGAGGTCTACGGCCGCAAGCTCCTGGACAACCTGCGCAAGGGCACGCCGTATCACATGTACCTCCCGGGGCCGCACAAGGGCGTCTGGAACGTGGAGGCCCTGGAGGCGTCCAAGGAGATCATCCTCTGCGAAGCCCTGATCGACGCCCTCACATTCTGGTGCGCGGGATACCGCAACGTGACGGCCGCCTACGGGGTGGAGGGGTTCACCAAGGACCACCTGGAAGCGTTCCAGCGCTACGGGACGGAGCGGGTGCTGATCGCCTACGACCGGGACGACGCCGGCGACCGCGCCGCGGAGAAGCTCGCCGCCAAGCTGATGGAGCATGGCATCGCCTGTTTTCGGGTCCAGTTCCCGAAGGGGATGGACGCCAACGAGTACGCCCTCAAAGTCGCTCCCGCCGCCAAGAGCCTGGGCCTGGCCATCCGGAGCGCGGTGTGGATGGGCAACGGCAAGGCTCCGGATCTCCAGACGGAGCCCATCGCTCTCCAGGATCCGGCCACCCCCGAGCTCGTTCCGTCCTTCGCGGCCGCGCCAGAGGCGGCAGAACCGCCCGTTCCCGAGCCCCGGGAGGACCAGGTGCTGCCGGCATCCCCCGTGCCGCCCCCTCCCGGCGAAGACCTACCCACGGAGACCCAGGGCAAGGACCTGTTCCTGAGCCTGGAGGACCGGCAGTACCGGGTCCGTGGCTGGGAAAAGCCCCTGAACCCCGAGACTCTGAAGGTGAACCTGATGGTGACGCGAAGCGATCACTTCTTTGTGGACACCCTGGACCTCTACCAGGCCAAGGCCCGGGTCGCGTTCATCCGTCAGGCCAGCCTGGAATTGTCGGAGGCCGAGGACCGGCTGAAGCTGGATATCGGGAAGATCCTGCGCAAGGTGGAGGAAGTTCAGGCCGACCAGTTGGCCGAGGCCCTGGCCGAGAAGGAGAAGAAGCCCGAGCTCAGCCGGGAGGAGCACGTGGAGGCCCTGGAGCTGCTGAAGGCTCCCAATCTGACCCGGATGATCCTCCACCACTTCGAGCGGATGGGGATCGTGGGGGAGGAGTCCAACAAGCTCACCGGGTATCTGGCCGCTGTCTCCAGGCTCCTGGACAGGCCCCTGGCCCTGCTGATCCAGTCGGCCTCAGCCGCCGGGAAGTCCAGCCTCATGGACGCGATGCTGGACCTGATGCCCGAGGAGGACGTGGTGCGGTATTCGGCCATGTCCGGGCAGAGCCTGTTCTACATGGGGGACCGCGCCCTGCGCCACAAGATCCTCGCCATCGCCGAGGAGGAGGGCGCGAAGCAGGCCGCCTATGCCCTGAAGCTGCTCCAGTCCGAGGGCCGCGTCACGATGGCCTCCACGGGAAAAGATCCCCAGACGGGAATGCTCACGACCCACGACTACACCGTGGAAGGCCCCGTGATGCTGTGTCTGACCACGACGGCCATCGACCTGGACGAGGAACTGCTGAACCGGTGCCTGGTCCTCACCGTCAACGAAAGCCGGGAGCAGACCCGGGCCATCCACGCCCTCCAGCGGCGGCGGGAGACCCTGGAAGGCCTGCTGGCCAAGTCCGAGCGTGAGCACCTTCTGAAGCTGCACCAGAACGCCCAGCGCCTATTGCAGCCCCTGGCGGTGGTGAACCCCTACGCGGACCAGTTGAGCTTCCGGGATGACCAGACCCGGAGCCGACGCGACCACGTGAAGTACCTGACCCTGATCCGGTCCATCGCCCTCCTGCATCAGTTCCAGCGGGAGGTGAAGACCCGTGAGGGCCTGCGCTACATCGAGGTCACGAAGGAGGACATCGCGCTGGCCAACGACCTGGCCCAGGAGGTGTTCTACCGCACCGTGGACGAGCTGCTGCCTCAGACCCGCAAGCTTCTGACGCTGATCCACGCTTGGGTGCAGGCGGAATGCGAGGGCCAGGGCGTGGCCCAGGCGGACTTCCATTTCACCCGGCGGCAGGCGCGGGAGGCCTGCGGTTGGGGGGACACCCAGATGAAAATCCATATGGCCCGGTTGCAGGAAATGGAGTTTGTGGCGGCGCACAAGGGCCGGCAGGGCCAGACGTTCCTGTATGAGCTGATCTACCAGGGGGAGGACGCCGAGGGGCGTGCGAAACGCCTGGGGCTGATCGATGCCGAGGCCCTTTGGTCTTTGGATACGACGGCGACTTCGCGGGGTGAGGCAGCCCACTTCGCGGCCCCTGGTCGGGGGGTGGTCGGGGGGGTGTCGGGGGGTGGTCGGACCGGTTCGGACCCCATGAAGATGCGGCTGCTGGATGGTTTGAGGTTCAGGCGGTCCTCGAAGGCGGGAAAACGCACGGTACCGCCTGCGAAGAAAACCCTGTCGTAGTGCGGGAGCCGTAGACCCATGCCGAAGAAAGGCCAGCACCGCACCGTCAGGCCTCCCGTGGGGGACGTTCGCGACCCCGATAGCCTCTACCACCACATGCTCCGCTACCTGGCGCACCTGACCGAGAAGAACTACAGCCCGCGGACCATCGAGACCCGGGAGAACTACTTGCGCTACCTCATCGCCTGGTGTGACGAGCGCGGCATCACCAAGCCCCAGGAGATCGACCGCCCTATCCTGGAGCGGTATCAGCGCTACCTGTTCTACTACCGGAAGGCCGATGGGGAGCCGCTTTCCACGCGATCCCAGCACAGCCGGATCATCCCCATCCGCCACTGGTTCTCGTGGATGGTGAAGAAGGGTCACCTGCTTTACAGCCCCGCCACGGATCTGGAGCTGCCCCGGCTGGAGAAGCGGCTTCCCAAGGCCATCCTCAGCGCCAGGGAGGCGGAAACCGTCCTTGCTATTCCGGACGTAGGAAATGCCGTGGGGCTGCGGGACCGGGCCATCCTGGAGACCTTCTACAGCACGGGGATGCGCCGGCTGGAGCTGATCCACCTCACGGTCCACAACATCGACGCCGAGCGCGGGACGGTGATGATCCGCCAGGGCAAAGGCCGTAAGGACCGCATGATCCCCATTGGAGAGCGAGCCCTGGCGTGGATCCAGAAGTACAAGGAGAGTGCCCGCCCCGACCTGGTGGGGGTCCGGGACGATGGAGCCCTGTTCCTCTCCGAGTGGGGCGAGGCGTTCAATCCCAACGCCATGACGCGCCTGGTGCGGATCTATGTGGAGAAGTCCGGGGTGGGGAAGAAAGGCGCCTGCCACCTGTTCCGCCACACCATGGCCACCCTGATGCTGGAAGGCGGCGCGGACATCCGGTTCATCCAGGCCATGCTGGGCCACGTGGAGTTGAGCACGACCCAGATCTACACCCAGGTGAGCATCCGGCTCCTGAAGAGCGTCCACGCCGCCACACACCCCGGAAGGATGGCCGAGCCAGGACAGCATGGCCTGGAGCCGAGCCCCACCGCTGAAGACTTGCTGGAGGCCCTGGAACGCGAGGCCGCCGAGGATCCCGAGGAGTGAAGGCCGAAAACGCGGAGGGGGAGGTTACCCTGAGAGGGTGCCTCCCCCTCTCGTTGTTTCTCCTTTAGCTGCTGGCCCGCCGCAGGCGCCCGGCCGCAGGCGCGGGTCTAGGCTCCGGGACATGTGCGGCCGGAAAGTCGCGTCAGGGGGTCTCAGGGGCTACAATGGGGGGTCGGTCTTTGAAAAGCGTTGCGGTACAAGGGAAATCTCCCTGCCGGGTTGGGAAGTGCGGTGGGGTGCTGCGTTGTCGCAAACAAACGAGATCTACGCTTCCTCTAGTGGTAATGGCGGAGGAAATGCCAGCGGAAAGGCGACTCCTGATCACGTAGACACAAGAAAATTCTCTGTGGATGGTGTCAATTACACAGTCAATTACTCCTATTACTCTAATTCTGAATATGCCAAGGTTCCGTATACGAAAGGGACTGATGCCATTACGGAACTGCCCAACTCCAGCATCAGCGCGACCCGGGACGGAGCAGGGATTGTTTCATTGTCGGGCGCCGTTCCGGCCGGTATTGCTGCCGGTGGATTCACCATTGACGTCCGCATTAATCAATCGCTGGCAACTTTCCCAGTGACTACGAGCCAGTTAAAAGCGCACGAGGACGGACATATCAACAGATTCGTCTCCTACGTTAGTGATGTTAAGAATGTGATGGGGCAGATCCAGGCAAGGGGAAGCATGTCTCAGCAGTTGTTCAACAGGGTTGGCGGCTATTTGATGCAGTCGAATGCGAATTACATAAGATCTCAAAGAAACTATGAAAGTAAGGTTTTAATGTTGTGGCCGCAGCATGACTAAGGGGGGCGCCATGAGAGTATTGGTAATTCTCGCTTCAACGATTTCACTTGTTATGCTTGCGCTTTGCGGCTATTTCCGGCACAAGAATAGCGTGTTGGCTTCAGAGAATCGGGACATTAAAAATACCTATGTCATTTGCTATTTAAACTCGCAGTATAGCCAAGTTGTTGGCCAGGGCGGCGACGAGGATTGGCTGACCAAGAACAAGGCGATGGAAGACCGCATTTTGTCCGAAGTCATCAGAATGGGATGGGCTTATCAGCGATCAGGCGATGATATTGAGCTGCTGTTCGACGGGAAAAGAGTCGGAGTTATTAGCTCTAAAAAGAACCTGCAATGGGACAAAAATGCGGTGGCTGTTTTGGTTGGTGGAGCGGCCATCGCTGGCGATGGGAAGGTGGAAGTGTTTCGATAGGTGGAAGCGCCGACCCACTCGATCGAAGGCGCCGACCGGCTCGCCCCGGGCAAAGGTCCCGCCTGCGCACCGCTGCGCGGCGCTCGAGCACGCCCTTTGCTTCGGGGCGCCCGTTAAACATCTCGCCCCGTTCCACCGTGCAGAGGTAAAGCGGAGGCCTCGGACGGCGACAATGCTGAGGGCCCAACAGGTCCCTCCATTCCGCCATCCAAGTCCCACCGCCGCCATCCGCGGGGGTCGGCAGTCGTCGCATTTTCGATAATGGCCATTATCGAAAATGGTTTTAGATGAATCCCTCGTCGGCTGCGCCGCCGAGCGCTTCATCTAAAACTCCCGCCGCCTGCCTAGACATAACGGCTCGCTATGTCTCCCCCCGCGGATGGCTCATCGGCTTCGTTGAACGGGTGGCCGGTCGAAGGGGTTGGGCAATGGTTTTCCTGCCCTGATGTCCAACCGCGTCGGCCGGCTCGCCCTCGCCAGGGTCGCGCCTCCGCTGCGCTGCGGCACGCCCCTGGCTGTGAGGGCGCCCGTGGAGGGCGCCGACCCACTCCAGCCCCAGGGACCGCAGGGACCAGGCGTATGGCTCGCGCCCGGCCCATCACCCCTGAACGGGGGGTGATGGGCCGGGACGGACGCAGCAGAAACCCATCGGGGAGGAGCCCCGTGAAGAGCTGAAGGAGAGGGGGTTCCGAGCCGAACCCCGCTGCAGAAGGGTGTTTCAGGCGAGTGCAGATTCCTTTTGTACTTCTATGAAAAGCAGCCCCCAACCCCCAGAGGTCCCGGAGGGCGGCTTTTCCTTTTAGCTGCTAAAGAGAAAACGTAGAGAGCCCGGCCGGATCAGTACCCGGTCTGGGCGAGGGCGGCGTCCAGCATGGCGATCAGGAGCTGCTGCTTGGCTTTGGGAAGCTGGCGTAGGCGCTCGATCTGCAGGTCCAGTTTGGATGCGGGGCCGGGTTTGGCCTTTCGAATGCGGGTTTCCTGGCCCAGCAATTCGCTGGTCGATATGTCCAGCAAGTCGCCGAGGATGGGCAGCATTGAGGCGGCAACCCGGACGGTTCCAACCTCATAATGTGCGTAAGTCTGCTGGGGCAGACCCAGGGTGTCGGCGACCTGCTGCTGGGTCAGGCCTTTCTTTCTCCGGGCTTGGGCGATGCGTGCACCCATGGCTTTGAAGAACTGCGCATCGTGGCTGTTCACGGTCGTCCTGTATGGAATGACTCCAGCCATGAGCGTAGGGTCCCCTTTCGGTTCAGGCTTGACGTTACCCGGATATTGAGTAGTCTGCAACCAGGACGTTTTTCAAAAAGCACTTGACACGTTTTTAGCGGACGGAGGATTTCATGGCCCGTATTCCCGATGCCGAACTGGAGCGCCTGAAATCCGAGGTTTCGGTGGAGCGCCTGGTGGAGGCGGCCGGAATCCAGCTGACGAAGAACGGCAAGGACCGGATCGGGAAATGCCCATTCCATGAGGAATCCGAGGGCTCCCTGGTGATAACGCCGGCCAAGAACCTGTTCCATTGCTTTGGTTGTGGCACGGGTGGCGGCCCCATCGACTGGGTGATGAAGCTCCAGGGCGTGAGCTTCCGGCATGCGGTGGAGCAGCTGCGGTCGGACCTTTCCCCGGGCGTCCCATCGTCAGGCCCGACGGGGCCAAGCACCCTCCGGAGGCTACCGCCCGCCGTGGATTTCGACGGGGGTGACCAGGCCCTGCTCCAGCAGGTGATCGCCTATTACCACGACACTCTGAAGCGAAGTCCCGAGGCCCTGGACTACCTGAAGGCCCGCGGAATCGCGCACCCCGAGGCGGTGGAGACGTTCAGGATCGGCTACGCGAACCGGACCCTGAGCTACGGCCTCCCGGGCAAGGCCTGGAAGGAGGGCGGCAAGATCCGCGGCCAGCTTGCCAAGCTCGGCATCTACCGGGAATCCGGCCACGAGCACTTCAACGGGAGCCTGGTGATCCCGATCCTGGACGAGGCTGGGAACGTAACTGAGGTCTACGGCCGCAAGCTCCTGGACAACCTGCGCAAGGGCACGCCGTATCACATGTACCTCCCGGGGCCGCACAAGGGCGTCTGGAACGTGGAGGCCCTGGAGGCGTCCAAGGAGATCATCCTCTGCGAAGCCCTGATCGACGCCCTCACATTCTGGTGCGCGGGATACCGCAACGTGACGGCCGCCTACGGGGTGGAGGGGTTCACCAAGGACCACCTGGAAGCGTTCCAGCGCTACGGGACGGAGCGGGTGCTGATCGCCTACGACCGGGACGACGCCGGCGACCGCGCCGCGGAGAAGCTCGCCGCCAAGCTGATGGAGCATGGCATCGCCTGTTTTCGGGTCCAGTTCCCGAAGGGGATGGACGCCAACGAGTACGCCCTCAAAGTCGCTCCCGCCGCCAAGAGCCTGGGCCTGGCCATCCGGAGCGCGGTGTGGATGGGCAACGGCAAGGCTCCGGATCTCCAGACGGAGCCCATCGCTCTCCAGGATCCGGCCACCCCCGAGCTCGTTCCGTCCTTCGCGGCCGCGCCAGAGGCGGCAGAACCGCCCGTTCCCGAGCCCCGGGAGGACCAGGTGCTGCCGGCATCCCCCGTGCCGCCCCCTCCCGGCGAAGACCTACCCACGGAGACCCAGGGCAAGGACCTGTTCCTGAGCCTGGAGGACCGGCAGTACCGGGTCCGTGGCTGGGAAAAGCCCCTGAACCCCGAGACTCTGAAGGTGAACCTGATGGTGACGCGAAGCGATCACTTCTTTGTGGACACCCTGGACCTCTACCAGGCCAAGGCCCGGGTCGCGTTCATCCGTCAGGCCAGCCTGGAATTGTCGGAGGCCGAGGACCGGCTGAAGCTGGATATCGGGAAGATCCTGCGCAAGGTGGAGGAAGTTCAGGCCGACCAGTTGGCCGAGGCCCTGGCCGAGAAGGAGAAGAAGCCCGAGCTCAGCCGGGAGGAGCACGTGGAGGCCCTGGAGCTGCTGAAGGCTCCCAATCTGACCCGGATGATCCTCCACCACTTCGAGCGGATGGGGATCGTGGGGGAGGAGTCCAACAAGCTCACCGGGTATCTGGCCGCTGTCTCCAGGCTCCTGGACAGGCCCCTGGCCCTGCTGATCCAGTCGGCCTCAGCCGCCGGGAAGTCCAGCCTCATGGACGCGATGCTGGACCTGATGCCCGAGGAGGACGTGGTGCGGTATTCGGCCATGTCCGGGCAGAGCCTGTTCTACATGGGGGACCGCGCCCTGCGCCACAAGATCCTCGCCATCGCCGAGGAGGAGGGCGCGAAGCAGGCCGCCTATGCCCTGAAGCTGCTCCAGTCCGAGGGCCGCGTCACGATGGCCTCCACGGGAAAAGATCCCCAGACGGGAATGCTCACGACCCACGACTACACCGTGGAAGGCCCCGTGATGCTGTGTCTGACCACGACGGCCATCGACCTGGACGAGGAACTGCTGAACCGGTGCCTGGTCCTCACCGTCAACGAAAGCCGGGAGCAGACCCGGGCCATCCACGCCCTCCAGCGGCGGCGGGAGACCCTGGAAGGCCTGCTGGCCAAGTCCGAGCGTGAGCACCTTCTGAAGCTGCACCAGAACGCCCAGCGCCTATTGCAGCCCCTGGCGGTGGTGAACCCCTACGCGGACCAGTTGAGCTTCCGGGATGACCAGACCCGGAGCCGACGCGACCACGTGAAGTACCTGACCCTGATCCGGTCCATCGCCCTCCTGCATCAGTTCCAGCGGGAGGTGAAGACCCGTGAGGGCCTGCGCTACATCGAGGTCACGAAGGAGGACATCGCGCTGGCCAACGACCTGGCCCAGGAGGTGTTCTACCGCACCGTGGACGAGCTGCTGCCTCAGACCCGCAAGCTTCTGACGCTGATCCACGCTTGGGTGCAGGCGGAATGCGAGGGCCAGGGCGTGGCCCAGGCGGACTTCCATTTCACCCGGCGGCAGGCGCGGGAGGCCTGCGGTTGGGGGGACACCCAGATGAAAATCCATATGGCCCGGTTGCAGGAAATGGAGTTTGTGGCGGCGCACAAGGGCCGGCAGGGCCAGACGTTCCTGTATGAGCTGATCTACCAGGGGGAGGACGCCGAGGGGCGTGCGAAACGCCTGGGGCTGATCGATGCCGAGGCCCTTTGGTCTTTGGATACGACGGCGACTTCGCGGGGTGAGGCAGCCCACTTCGCGGCCCCTGGTCGGGGGGTGGTCGGGGGGGTGTCGGGGGGTGGTCGGACCGGTTCGGACCCCATGAAGATGCGGCTGCTGGATGGTTTGAGGTTCAGGCGGTCCTCGAAGGCGGGAAAACGCACGGTACCGCCTGCGAAGAAAACCCTGTCGTAGTGCGGGAGCCGTAGACCCATGCCGAAGAAAGGCCAGCACCGCACCGTCAGGCCTCCCGTGGGGGACGTTCGCGACCCCGATAGCCTCTACCACCACATGCTCCGCTACCTGGCGCACCTGACCGAGAAGAACTACAGCCCGCGGACCATCGAGACCCGGGAGAACTACTTGCGCTACCTCATCGCCTGGTGTGACGAGCGCGGCATCACCAAGCCCCAGGAGATCGACCGCCCTATCCTGGAGCGGTATCAGCGCTACCTGTTCTACTACCGGAAGGCCGATGGGGAGCCGCTTTCCACGCGATCCCAGCACAGCCGGATCATCCCCATCCGCCACTGGTTCTCGTGGATGGTGAAGAAGGGTCACCTGCTTTACAGCCCCGCCACGGATCTGGAGCTGCCCCGGCTGGAGAAGCGGCTTCCCAAGGCCATCCTCAGCGCCAGGGAGGCGGAAACCGTCCTTGCTATTCCGGACGTAGGAAATGCCGTGGGGCTGCGGGACCGGGCCATCCTGGAGACCTTCTACAGCACGGGGATGCGCCGGCTGGAGCTGATCCACCTCACGGTCCACAACATCGACGCCGAGCGCGGGACGGTGATGATCCGCCAGGGCAAAGGCCGTAAGGACCGCATGATCCCCATTGGAGAGCGAGCCCTGGCGTGGATCCAGAAGTACAAGGAGAGTGCCCGCCCCGACCTGGTGGGGGTCCGGGACGATGGAGCCCTGTTCCTCTCCGAGTGGGGCGAGGCGTTCAATCCCAACGCCATGACGCGCCTGGTGCGGATCTATGTGGAGAAGTCCGGGGTGGGGAAGAAAGGCGCCTGCCACCTGTTCCGCCACACCATGGCCACCCTGATGCTGGAAGGCGGCGCGGACATCCGGTTCATCCAGGCCATGCTGGGCCACGTGGAGTTGAGCACGACCCAGATCTACACCCAGGTGAGCATCCGGCTCCTGAAGAGCGTCCACGCCGCCACACACCCCGGAAGGATGGCCGAGCCAGGACAGCATGGCCTGGAGCCGAGCCCCACCGCTGAAGACTTGCTGGAGGCCCTGGAACGCGAGGCCGCCGAGGATCCCGAGGAGTGAAGGCCGAAAACGCGGAGGGGGAGGTTACCCTGAGAGGGTGCCTCCCCCTCTCGTTGTTTCTCCTTTAGCTGCTGGCCCGCCGCAGGCGCCCGGCCGCAGGCGCGGGTCTAGGCTCCGGGACATGTGCGGCCGGAAAGTCGCGTCAGGGGGTCTCAGGGGCTACAATGGGGGGTCGGTCTTTGAAAAGCGTTGCGGTACAAGGGAAATCTCCCTGCCGGGTTGGGAAGTGCGGTGGGGTGCTGCGTTGTCGCAAGCAGGACAAAGTACGGACCTTGTATTTCTATCTTCGAAGTTGCGCAAGAAGCTGTAGGACATGCGAACAGATTTCTTAATAAGTGGTAATGAACAAGGCACTTTCATTATTAATTCGGATGGGACCATAACTTGGTCTATGGGGTCTGGAGATTGGGAAAATCTAGATGCGGAAGTGACGTATCGAGGGTTTCTGCCTGATGGTGTGATCGGCTTTATACATACACATCCTTTTGACACAACTCCAAGCGATCGGGATCTGGCTGCATTTAAGGATTTCAACACGTGATCCCCAACCATGACTAGCTTTTATATATTGGCTGGAGGATGGACTTTGAATCGGATAGACCCCGTTACTGGTCGTTTTGCAACAATTGTCTCGGGAGGTTCTTGGTTGACGAATTCTCATGATGGGGGGTTAAAATGAAAAATATTATTGCGGCAATTCTAATAAGCATCTTTGTCCCTTCTTTTTTGATTTGTCAGGATAAAAGCCCACGGGTTGCTAGCGGAGTAATAGTTAAAATACTTACTCCCAAAGCGAACCGAATTGTTTATTATGGTATTGACGGCTTTGGAGTGCGAATATTTAGAGTTTATGACTTGAGTGGAAGTGGAAGTAAAAAATTATTGACACTTACCAAGGACAAGTCAAATATGTCAAAGTCAATTCTTGATCGACTTCAAGCTCTTGAATTCAAGTTGAAACCTGGGCTTCCTGTATGGAGCTTTGATGGTTCTACGGTAGACATAGAAATTGTTCGAGGAATGAAAAAATTACATAGACGAGATCTTTTAAAAGAGTTTGAATATCAAAAAGAGGCTGAACTATTATTGGAATGTTTGCGGGTGGATAGCTAATCGCCAGGTTTGGTTTGGTGGTTATCGCAAACAGGCCCCAATACTGCCTTTGCTGATGCTACAAACCTTGTGAGTCAGATTGCGAGTGTCGCAGGTGCTGTTGGGGGTGGTCTTTCGCTAACAGGGAAGCTCAGTCGGCTTGCAGGTCCCCTTGGTGGACCAGCTGTGGCGGCGATTGGTAGCACGGCGGATGTGTTGAACCCAGATTGTTCAGCTGCCATGACAGCATTGAATGCATTCTATAAAAAATATCGACGGTTGAAGTCGGGTAATGAGTCGGCCCTGAAAAACCCCCAAGTCGAAATTCTTCAAATATTTGAGGGAACTTTTCAAGTATCTGGTACACCAGAAAGATAGGGACGAACCCCCTTATTGCGGTGTACCGATGAAGCCGAAAGCCAAGCCCAGGACCCACGAGCAGCCCCTGATCTCCACCATGCGCCTCGACTTGGCCCTGGACATGGACCACGAGCTGGTTCGCCTGGCGGCCACGATCCCCTGGGACCAGCTGGCGGAGGAATTCGGCCCCCTGTACTGCGCCGACAACGGAAGGCCGGCCGTACCGATCCGGCTCATGGCAGGCCTCCACTACCTCAAGCACCTCAAGGGCATCTCCGATGAGCAGACGGTGCGCGGGTGGGTCGAGAACCCCTACTGGCAGTTCCTTTGCGGGGAGGAGTTCTTCCAGCATGCCCTGCCCATCGATCCGAGCCAGATGTCCCGATGGCGGCAACGGATCGGCGAGGACGGCGTGGAGAAACTGCTCCAGGCCACGATCACCGCGGGGATGAAGGCTGGCGTCATCACCGAAACCAGCCTGGACAAGGTCATTGTGGACACCACGGTGCAGCCCAAGGCCGTGGAGCATCCGACCGATGCCAGGCTCTATCGGAAGGTCCACGCCGCCATGCTCCGCATTGCCGAAAAGGAAGGCATCACCCTTCGCCAGAGCTACCGCAAGCTGATGGCCCGCGCCTTCCAGAAGCACGGGGGCCACGCCAAGGCCAAGCAATACGGCCGGGCCAAGAAGGTCCTGCGAACCCTGAAGACCATGACAGGCCGGGTGATGCGCGATGTCGAACGGAAGATGAGCGATGCGGCCTTCGAGGCCCACAAAGGCACCTTCATCCTGGCCGAGCAGATCCTTACCCAGAAGCGCTTCACCAAGGGCAAGGTCTACAGCCTCCATGCCCCGGAGGTGGAGTGAATCGCCAAGGGCAAGGCTCACAAGCCGTATGAGTTCGGGGTGAAGGTGAGCCTGGCCGTGACCCACAAGGAGGGCTTCGTCGTGGGCATCCAGACGTTCCCGGACAACCCCTACGATGGCCACACTCTGGAAGGACAACTCGACCAGATCGAACGACTCACCGGCAAGGTCCCCGGGACTACCTTCGTGGACCGGGGCTACAAGGCCCATGGGGTCCCCGTGGAACGAAGCCGGGTCCTCATCAGCGGCACCCGCAAACTCGGCTACACCCTGAAGCGCCACCTCCGGCGGCGTTCCGCTGTAGAACCCGAGATCGGCCACATGAAGAACGACGGCCTGCTGGGACGAAACTTCCTCAAGGGCATGCAGGGCGACGCCATGAACGCCTTCCTGTGTGGAGCTGGCCACAACCTGCGGAAGATCCTGGCCCGGCTGCGGTCAGGCCTGTACCGATGGCTTCTGGCCTACCTCAAGCCCACCTCCGGGCTGCCCCTGGGGTGGCTGGGAGGGCTTCAGGCGGCCTGAAACTTCCGGTCGGGCCCGGGCGCCCTCAGAGGTCGTTCTGCGCCTCGAAACCGCCGGATGGGTTTCTCAAGGTCAACTAATGAAGAGGAGCGTTCCTCGGAATAGCTCACCCATCGCAGCCGCCGGTGCCCTGCTCCTTCCATCAGGAATGGCACTGGTGGTGCTGTTCGCTGGTGTGTTTCCGGTACGGGTGCCTTATCTGAGCGTCGTTCGCAGAAATCCAAGTCTCGTGCAAATTTGAGCGAACACGCATCAACCAAAGCCACCCCATGATGGGCGCTGGCCAGCCCGAGGTCGCTTCCGCGAGATAGGTCCTTGGCAACCAACTGCCTGGAGCCCGCTCCACCTCTTCGGTATGCTTCATCGTATATCGGTGGAGGCTAGGACGCCGATTTCCGCGGCCGCGCGAAGACCCCGAAGTTGTTCCCGTTGGACCGCTGCTGGGGTTCTCCGCCGGCAGGGCTGATGGAACCCAGGGCCACGCCGCTGGGGTGGTTCACCAGCCTGGGTTGGCCATCCACGTCCCGCACCAGGGCGGTGGAGCCGCCGCCGTCCAGGTTCAGGCCGTCGGCGGCGCCGAAGCGGATCAGCCAGTCCACCACCTCGTCCATGGTGGCGCCGACGCTGTAGCCCTCCTGGCGGCCGTCGATGACCAGGAGGATCAGGTGGCGGCCGTCGCGGGTGAGGCCCAGGGCGGTGCGGGGGTGGGTGGCCTTGTTGAACTTCGTTTCCGAGACCGTGCGCCGGCCGTCCACCAGCACCACTTCGGTGCCGGCCACGGCGGTCCAGAGGCCGCTGGTGCGGAAGTCCTCGCCGGTCTTCAGGAAGGTGGCGAAGTTGTCCCGTGTGGCCACGAAGGCGGCGGTGCCGATGCCCTTGGCCACGGCGGGCGAGACCACCTGGCCGCCGGACATGGCCAGGCCCAGGAGGTCCTTGTCGCCGGGGGTGCAGCAGGGGTCATAGAAGTTGGCGTTGATGGCCACCTGCAGGCGGTGGTGGGCCAGGAATTCGCCGGTGGTTTCGCTGACGGTCTCCCGGGGGCCGGCGTGGGGGGTCGCGAAGAGCTCGATGCCGGGAGCCCGCAGGTCCACGCGCACGGCGTACGCCTTCTGCCGGCGGGGCTCGGGGGCCTCGCCGGTGGCGATCTCCACGCCCTGGTAGGCGGGGACCCAGGGGCCCGCCTTGGGCTGGGCCCGCAGGGGGGCGATGGCGACGAGGCAGGCGACGGCCCAAAGGGCCCCGCGGATTCCCATGGCTACCTCCGGGTCAGAACGTGAGGCTCAATCCCACCGTCAGGGTGGAGACGGTCAGCTTCTCGAAGGCCACCTCGGCCGGGGTGGACATGCCCAGGGGCTTGAGATCCAGCCTCCGGGTCTGGGCCTTCATGGAGGTGGACTGGTAGCGGGCCTCCAGGGCCACGGACCGGGTGATCTGGACGCCCAGGCCCCCGCAGAAGTAGGGGACGAAGTTGTTGGCGTCGTAGTTGCTCTTCACCGGGCCCGCGGAGGCGGCGGTGAGGTCGAAGGTGCCGGTGCGGTTGGCGGAGACGTAGGCCACCCCCAGGCCGGCCAGGACGTAGAGCCGGGCCGGAAGGGACCGGACGTACTCGGCGCCGTAGGTGAACGCGTAGGCCTCGTTGGTGGTGTCGGCCGGGTAGGAGGCCGTGGTCCAGCCTGGCACCGTGAGGGTTTCCGGGTTGCTGCTGCTGGCCTTGAAGGTGAAGTACCCGAACCGCATGCGCACGGCGTCCTGGCCGCCCAGGCTGTAGGTGTCGGTGACGTCCAGGGCGGCGCCCACGGTGGAACCCACCCACTGCTTGGCGCCCCCCGAGGGCTGGGCCATGCCGATCTGCACGCCCCAGATGCCGCTTTCGGCGTGAAGGGCGCCGCAGGCCAGCAGGGCCGCGGCGGTGGGGACGATGGCGCGCAGGGAGATGCCCATGAACGTTTTCCTTTTTGCAACAAGGCGATGGCCCATGCATGCAGTGTAAGGCAACAGGCTCCGGGAAGCCACGCCGCCGCCCGCCCCAAGGGGGCGGGGACGGTTGTATCCGTCAAGCCGGACGTCCTACTTCACGGCGTGGGCATCTGGCAGGACGCGGCCACGGCGGCGGGCAGGTAGCAGTTCCGCACGTAGTCCATGACCATGCGGTCGGCGTTGAAGCGCCAGGCCAGGGTGCGCATGGACCGCTGGATCGCGTGGATCCACTGGCGGGGCACGCCGTTGGAGTCCTGCCGGTAGTACATGGGCACCACCTTCTCCTCCAGGAGGCGGAAGAGGGCGTCGGCGTCGCGGCGGTCCTGCACCTCGGTGGAGGCGTGGATCTCGCCGTTGCCGATGGCGAACCCGTTCTCGCCGTCGTAGGCCTCCGCCCACCACCCGTCCAGCACGGAGATGTGGAGGCCGCCGTTCATGACCACCTTCATGCCGCTGGTGCCGCAGGCCTCCAGGGGCCTCCGGGGGTTGTTGAGCCAGGCGTCCACGCCCTGGTAGAGGTTGCGCCCGATGTGGATGTTGTAGTTCTCCACGAACAGGATGCGGTTGCGGAAGCGGGGGTCGGCGGTGAGCTGGCCCACCTTCTGGATGAGGGCCTTGCCGGGGCCGTCGGCGGGGTGGGCCCGCCCGGCGAAGATCAGGTTCACGGGGCGCTGGGGGTTGTTCACCAGCGCGTCCAGGCGGTCCAGGTCGGTGAAGAGCAGGTCGGGGCGCTTGTAGGGCACGAAGCGCCGGGCGAAGCCGATGGTCAGCGCGTCCGGGTCCAGGGGCGCGGGCTCGAGGGGCGGCAGGCCCTGGCGGGCGCGCATCGCCGTCTGGCGCTCGCGCACGAGCTTGAGCATGCGGCCCTTGAGGACCTTCTTGATCTCCCAGATCTCGGCGGGATCGATGGCGGCGATCTTGGTCCACAGGTCGGGGCGGACGATGCCTTCCATCCAGTTGACGCCCATGTGGGTGGTCATGAGGGTGTTCAGCTCGGAGGAGAGCCAGCTGGGCACGTGCACGCCGTTGGTGACGTGGCCGATGGGCACGTCGTGCTCGCTGCGGGTGGGCCACAGGTGCTGCCACATGGACCGGGCCACCTTGCCGTGCAGGGCCGAGACGCCGTTGGCGCGCCGGCAGTGCTTGAGGGCCAGCACCGTGGGGAGGAAGGGCGAGCCCAGGTCGCCGGGGTTGGTGCGCCCCAGGCCCAGGACGTCGTGCAGGGGCAGGCGCAGGCCCTCGGCCATGGCCCGCAGGTGCTCCTCGGCCAGGTCGGCGGGGAACTTGTCGTGGCCGGCCTCCACCGGCGTGTGGGTGGTGAACACCGTGCCCGACGCGGCCTCGGCGATGGCGGCCCAGGGTTCCATGTCGTCCTGCTGCACCCGGTGGCGGGCCCATTCCAGGATGGCGAAGGCCGAGTGGCCCTCGTTGAGGTGGATGACGCTGGGCGTGATGCCCAGGGCCCGCAGGGCCCGGGACCCGCCCACGCCCAGGAGGAGCTCCTGCTGGATGCGCATGCGGTTGTCGCCGCCGTAGAGGTTGGCGGCCAGGGCCTTGTCCTCCTCGCTGTTGGCGTCGTCCCGGGTGTCGAGGAGGATGAGGCGGATGCGCCCCACCTGGCACTCCAGCACCTTGGCCCACACCAGGCGCCCCGGAAGCTCCACGCTGACCCGCGCGGGGGCGCCGTCGGCGCCGATGGCGGGGTAGACGGGCAGGTCCTCGAGCTCGAAGGGCTCGCTCACGTCCTGCTGCCAGAAGCTGGCGTCCAGCATCTGGGTGGTGTAGCCGCGGTGATACATGAGGCCCACGCCCACCAGGGGCACGCCCAGGTTGCTGGCGCCCTTGAGGTGGTCGCCCGCGAGGATGCCCAGGCCGCCGGAGTAGATGGGCAGGGACTCGTGGATGCCGAATTCGGCGCAGAAGTAGGCCACGGGGCGGGACTGGAGGCTCCCGGCGTGGATCATGCCCCAGGTGGTCAGGGGGTTCAGGTACTCGTTGAGCTGGCGCAGGGCGCGGTCGGTGCGGGTGGCGATGTCCACCTGGCCGGCGCGCTTCTCCAGGAGCTCGGGGGTGATCTCCTTGAGCACCCGCACGGGGTTGCGGTGGGCCTTGTGGTAGATGTCCAGGTCCAGGTCCCGGAAGATGGCGCGCACTTCGGGGCGCCAGGTCCACCAGAGGTTGCGGGTCAGCTTCTGGAGCTTCTGTTGCAGCGTATCCATGGGGGCAAGCCTTTCCGGGGGAGGCGGGTTGAGGGAAGGACCATCTTAGCCGAGTCTGAGCACCAGGGCCCCCAGGGGGGGCAGGGTCAGGGCCAGCGACTGCGGGAAGCCATGTGCAGGCAACGGTTCGGTTTCCACGGCGCCGCCGTTGCCCATGTTCTGGCCCCCGTAGGTGGAGGCGTCGGAGTTGAGCGCCTCCAGGTACCGGCCCGGGGCGGGGACCCCCACGCGGTAGCCGTGGTGGGGCAGGGCCGTGAAGTTGAGCACGGCCACGGCGAACGAGCCGTCGTTGGCCTTGCGCATGAGGGCGAGGATGCTGTTCCTGCGGTCCTCGCAGTCGATCCACTGGAAGCCGTCGGGGGCGCAGTCCCGTTCGTGCAGGGCCGGCAGGTCGCGGTACAGGGCGTTGAGGTCGCGCACCAGGCGCCGGACGCCCTGGTGCTCCTGGAACTCCAGCAGGTGCCAGTCGAGGGCCTTGTTGTGGTCCCATTCGTGGTCCTGCCCGAACTCGCAGCCCATGAACAGCAGCTTCTTGCCGGGGTGCAGGGCCTGGTAGGCCAGCAGCAGGCGCAGGTTGGCGAACTGCTCCCACCGGGTGCCGGGCATGCGCCAGAGCAGGGACTTCTTGCCGTGCACCACCTCGTCGTGGGAGAGCGGCAGCATGAAGTTCTCGGTGTCGTTGTAGAGCATGCTGAAGGTGATCTCGCCGTGGTGGTGCCTGCGGTGCAGCATGTTCCGGCCGAAGTAGGCCAGGGTGTCGTGCATCCAGCCCATGTTCCACTTGAAGCCGAAGCCCAGGCCCCCCACGCTGGTGGGCCGCGAGACCATGGGCCAGGCGGTGGATTCCTCGGCCACGGTGCAGGTGTCAGGGAAGTGGGCGTAGACCACCTCGTTCAGCCTGCGCAGGAAGGCCACGGCCTCCAGGTTCTCCCGGCCGCCGTAGCGGTTGGGGACCCACTGGCCATGGGCGCGGCTGTAGTCCAGGTAGAGCATGGACGCCACCGCGTCCACCCGCAGGCCGTCGATGTGGAAGCGGTCCAGCCAGAAGAGGGCGTTCGCGATGAGGAAGTTCTGCACCTCGGTGCGGCCGTAGTTGTAGATGAGGGTGCCCCAGTCCATGTGCCGGCCCTTGCGGGGATCGGCGTGCTCGTAGAGGTGGGTGCCATCGAATTCGCCCAGGCCGTGGGCGTCGCCGGGGAAGTGCGCCGGGACCCAGTCCAGCAGGACGCCCAGGCCCGCCCCGTGGCAGCGGTCCACGAAGGCCTGGAAGTCCCGGGGCGAGCCGTAGCGGCAGGTGGGGGCGAACATGCCCAGGGGCTGGTAGCCCCAGGACGCGTAGAAGGGGTGCTCGTTCACCGGCAGCATCTGGATGTGGGTGAAGCCCATCTCGGTGACGTAGGGGATCAGCGCGTCGGCCAGCTCCAGGTAGCTCATGAAGCCGCCGTCCTCCCGCCGGCGCCAGGAGCCCAGGTGCACCTCGTAGATGCTCATGGGGGCGTCGAAGCGGTTGCGCTTCCACCGCCCGGCCATGTAATCGCCGTCCTGCCAGTCGTGGCCGGCGGGATCGTGCACCACCGAGGCGGTGCCCGGGGCGTGCTCGCACTGGAAGGCGAAGGGGTCGGCCTTGAGGGGCAGCACCTTGCCGGCGGCGCTCTTGATCTCGAACTTGTAGAGGTCCCCGGGGACCATGCCGGGGATGAAGAGCTCCCACACGCCCGAGGACGCGAAGGGGCGCATGATGTGCCGGCGCCCGTCCCAGTTGTTGAAGGTGCCCACCACGCTCACGCGACGCGCGTTGGGGGCCCACACCGCGAAGTCCACCCCGGTGACGCCGTCCCGCTCCGAGGGGTGGGCGCCGAGCTTCTCGTAGAGCCTGAGGTGGGTGCCCTCGGCCATGAGGTAGATGTCCAGGTCGCCCAGGGCGGCGCTGAACCGGTAGGGATCCTCCATCTCCATGGGCTCCGTGCCCCAGCCGTGGACCCGGAAATGGTAGGGGAACCACTTGCGGAGCCGCGGCAGCACGGTCTCGAAGATCCCCTCGGGGTGCGTCATGCGCAGTTCGGCCACCACCTCCCCGGCGGGTTCCTTCACCAGCTCCACGCGGGTGGCCCGGGGCGCGAAGACCCGCGCCTCCAGGCCCGAGCCGGCCCGGGGATGGAGGCCGAAGACCTGCGCGGGACTGGAACAGTCCCCGTTCAGGAAGCCCTGCGCGTCAAAACCTTGATCAGCCATTCGGTTTCCTCGGGGGGTGTGCGTCCAGTGTAAGCCATACCCGCAAGGCCTCGGTGGCGCTCCAGGCCTGGGCGTCGCAACCCCTCTGGGCATGGGGGGCGTCGCCGTCCAGGATCTCCGGGAGCTGGCCCAGGCAGCCCGAGGCCAGCAGCCCGTCCAGGGAGCCCAGGAAGGCCCGGGCGGCCTCCACGGCCTGGGGCTCGAACCCGTAGGCCGCGGCCAGGGCCTCGCAGAAGGTGGGCAGGAGCCACACCCAGGCGGTGCCGTTGTGGTAGGCGGGCTTGCGCCGGGTGTCCTCGTCGCCCTCGTAGCGGCCCCAGTAGGGGTGCATGGGATCGTTCAGGAGGCCCGCGGGACCGTGGATGGGCAGGGGGGTGAGCACCGGCAGGGGCGCCAGGGTGCGCACCCCGCCGGGCACCAGGAGGTGCCGGGCGCAGGCCCCCACGGCCCGCCGGGCCCGCTCTCCTTCCACGAGGCCCAGGCTCACCAGGAAGAGCTGGTTGGGCCGCAGGTGGCCGTCGCCCCGGGCCAGGGCGGCGGGAACGCCCTCCCGGGCCTGCAGGTGGTCGTGGAACCAGCCCAGCTCCTCGTCCCAGAACAGGTCCAGCGACGCCGTCGCCCGGGCCTCCAGGGCGGCCCAGTCCGGGCCCAGCCGGCGCAGGAGGCGGATCCACAGGGCCTGGATCTCCACCGGGTAGCCCTGGCGGGGCGTGCCGGCCGGGTAGTTGGTGTCCATCCAGGTGAAGTGGGAGGGGCTCCACACCAGGCCCGAGTCCGGGTCCACCTTGATGCCGTTGGGCGTGCCATCCCGGTAGCCCCGGGCGATGGCCTCCAGCACGGGCAGGAGGTCCTCGGCCCCGGCTTCCTCGGCGGCCAGGGCGAACCACAGGGGCGCGTCCGAGGTGTCCCGGTCCGCGGTGGAGTCCGCCGAGAGGGCGTTGGGCAGGGTGCCCCGGTCCTCGAAGGCGGCGAAGGTGCGCAGGATGCCCCGCACCTCGTCCACCATGCCGCCGGCGAGCAGGCCCCGGGCGGCGATGAAGGTGTCCCGGCCCCAGTCCAGGAACCAGGGGTAGCCGGCGATGACGGTGAGGCCCTGGCCCCGGCGGGCCAGGAAGGCGCGGGAGGCCTCCCAGAGCTGCTGGCCGAAGGCGTCCCGGGCCAGGGCGGAGCGGCCCAGGGCCTCGGCGCGCAGCTGGGTGAACCGGTGCAGCTCGGCCGGGGCCGGCTCCTCCGGATCGGCGCAAAGGGCCAGGGTCACGGCGCCGGGGCGGTCCAGGGGCAGTTCGAACCAGCCCGGGCTCCAGGCGTCGCCGCGGTCCGTCATGCCCCGGGAGGCCTCGACGGGGTGCGGGATGCCCAGGCTCCATTCGGGTTCCGCTTTCCAGCGGCCCCGGTCCGTCCAGGCCGCGAGGCGCCGGCCGGGGCCGGGCTCGAAGACGAACCCCAGGCCATCCTCCCGGGGGCGGGTGCTGGCGTTGAAATGGCGGTCGACGCCCTCGTCGGCCCGGGTCTCGCCGTGGAAGCCGCGGTCCTCCAGGTCCAGGCGCACGGTGAGGACCACGCGGGCCCCTTCGGGCAGGTCGGTGCCGATGGGCGGGGGCCCCTCGGGGCGGCGGAACCGGGCCACCACGGTGTTGCGGTCCGGCAGCAGGTCCAGGGTCAGCTCCACCTGGGCCACGCGGCCGTCGCCCGCGGGGGCCGCGAAGACCCACCGCGCCGGGGGCCCGGGGGCGAAGTGCACAAGGTTCCCGCTGTCCAGGGGCGTCAGGAAGCCGTCGGCGTTCACCCAAGCCCGCAGCCGCTTGGCCAGGACGTGGCGGTCGCAGGGGACCTCGGGGTGGAGGTTGGCGCCCAGAAGGCAGTCGTACTTGGAGGCCACCGTGCCCAGGTCGGCCCGCAGCCGGGCCATGCCGCCCCGGCCGTTGGTGAGCAGGCAGGAGCCCTCCTTGGCGTGGCGCGCGAAGCCGGGCTCGGCTGACAGGAGGCGCACCTTGCCCGGCGCCGGCGTGCGGGCCTCCTTGAACCGCTCCAGCTGGATCTCCGCCTCCAGGGGGCGCGGGGCCCGGGCCAGGAGGGACGGGGGGAAGGCGGCCATGTGGCCGGCGTCCCAGGGGACGCTGCGCAGGTGGATGGGGTCCTGGCCCGGCACCCGCAGCGACACGGCGAAGGGGGCGGCGTCCTCCACCAGGAGCCAGTGCCCGGGCGGCAGGAGCGTCACCCGCCCCAGATCCCCCAGCCCCCACCGGATGACCTTGGGATAGCCGTTCCGGGCCGCGCGCAGGGCGGCGGGGAGATCGGTCCGGGCGGCGGCGGGGTCCAGGTGGGCCAGGGACGCCAGGAAGCCGGCGGGGTCGGCGCCCGCCAGGGACGCCAGGTCCTCCCAGGACGCCGGCCCCAGGGTCTCGGCGGGAAGCACCGTGGCCAGGGCCTGGTAGGCCCAGGCCGCCTGGGCGCGCCGCGCCCGGTACCCGGGTCCGGGCAGCCCCCGGGGGGTCCGGGCCGCCGACAGGCAGTGGGCGGCCCAGGGCCGCAGCACGAAGGTCACCGAGCCGCCCGGATTGTGGCGGAGCCGGGGGAAGGCCTGGCCCAGGAGGTCCGAGCAGGGCTGCTCCAGCTCCTCCCAGGCGGGGGCGGTGAGCACCCACTCCTGGGGCTCCATGGTGAGGTTCACGAGCACCAGCACCTGGTCCCGGCCGTCCCACGAGAGGCGGCGCAGCGCCAGCACCGGCGATTCGCCCGAGCTCAGGCGCTCCAGGCGCGCCCCGTCGAAAAAGCAGGGGTGGGAACCCAGCAGGTGGTTGAGGGCCGCCAGCTCCTCCACGAGGTTCTCCGCGGCGCCCCAGGCCATGCCCCGGGCCTGGTGCACCTCGATCTTCTCGGTGGCCAGCCACTCCACGCCGCCGGTGAACCCGAAGGCGCCGCAGAGGCTGGTGAGGGCGCACAGGCGGTTGCGGTGCAGGGACCAGTCGGCTCCGCGCCGGGCCAGGCGATCGTTGTCGTGGGTCTCGCTGTAGTGCACCAGGGGGCCGATGCGCTCGCCCTGGCGCAGGGCGTGGTCCAGGTACGCGGCCACGTCCCGGGGGGCGTGGTTCTGGAACAGCTCCGAGTACGCCCACTGCATGCCGCCCTCGGTGAGCAGGGTCTCCGTGAGATCCCAGGCGCCTCCCAGGCCCTCCAGCAGGAAGACCGCGTCGGGGAACTCCTGGCGCACCCGGGCCACGATGTACTGCCAGGCCGGCAGGGGCACCATGTAGCCGGCGTCGCACCGGAAGCCGTCCACGCCGCGCCGGCACCAGGTGAGGAGCGATTCCGCGATCACGTCCCACAGGTGCGGTTGGCGGTTGTCCAGTTCCACCAGGTCGCCCCAGGTCACCCCCCAGGCGCCCGGGCTGTGGAAGGTGCCGTCGGGGTTCCTGTGGAACCACTGGGGCCGGCCTTCCATGAGCCGCGAGCCCCAGCCGGTGTGGTTGACCACGATGTCGAGGAAGACGAGGCCCGCGCGCAGGTGCACGGCGTGGGCCAGCTCCTGGAACTGCTCGACGCCCGTGGTGCGCTCGTCGAACTCCACCAGGGCCGGATCGATGGCGGTGAGGTCCTGCTGGGCGTAGGGGCTGCCGAAGCGCCCGAACCGCGCGAAGGTGGTGGGCGTGGGCCCCAGGGGCAGCAGGTGCAGGATGCGGCAGCCCAGCGTCTCCAGGATGTGGGGCACGCAGGCGGTGAGCTCGCGCAGCTTGCCCGAAGGGGGGATCACGGTGAAGCCGCGCTGGTCCAGGGTGTTGAGCTGCTCGTCCAGCATGGGTTCCCGGGTGCTGCGCCCGGTGCGGCCGGCCCCGAACATGCGGGGGAAGGCGCAGTAGATCGTGTTGCCCGTGCGCAGGTGGTCGGGGTGGACGGAAATGCCGACGTCCTCGCCTTTGGGCCAGTGCTGGGCGCCCTCGGCGTCGAGGTGGTAGGCCTTGGCCCGGAAGTGGCCCACCTCCGTCAGGGGCAGGTCCAACTCCCACAGGCCGTCCCGCCGGGTCAGGGGGATGTCCCGCCAGGAGGCCCCGGCGAAGGTGCGGGTGGCGCTGGTGGCGGCCCCGGAGAGGGCGATGACCTCCTGGCGGGCCTGGGCGCCCCGGGTGAGGTTGGTGCGCAGGAAGGCCGGACCCTCGCCCTCGAGCGTGAAGCGCACGCGGTCACCCACGTAGCGGACGATGCGGCTGCCGGGTGCGGGGGTCATGGCGGGCTGGGTCAAGGGCACCTCGGGGAGGGAATCAAGATCGGGTTTCGGCCACCGGAAGCCGGAGCGTGAAGGTGGCGCCCCGGCCCGGCTCGCTCTGGACGTCCACCTCGCCGCCCATGAGCACGGCCAGGTGCTTGACGATGGACAGGCCGAGCCCGGTGCCAGGCACGCCCCGGGTGGCCGGGGCCCGGAAGAAGCGCTCGAAGATCCGGGGCAGGTCCTGGGAACCGATCCCCGGCCCCTGGTCGGTGACGGAGAAGGCCAGGGTCTCCCCGTCCAGGCGCGCGGCGACGCGCACCTCGGATTCCGGCGGCCCGAACTTCACGGCGTTGGACACCAGGTTCTCCATGAGCTGGCCCAGGCGCATGGGGTCGGCCTGGAAGGCCAGGTCCAGGGCGCCCGGGTCCACCTCGGACCGGAACCGCACGTTCCGGCTCCGGCCCAGGGGCTCGACGCTCTCCAGGAACTCGGCCATGAAGGGCCCCACGGTCAGGGGCCTGGGTTCCAGGCGCATGGCGCCGGTCTCGATGCGGCTGAGTTCGGAGATGTCGTCCAGGAGCATGACCATGCGGTCCAGGCTGCGCAGGATGATCTTGAGGCTGGTGTCGCCCTCGGGCAGCACCAGGCCGCCGTCCTGGAGATTCTCCACCGCCACCCGGATGCCGGTGACCGGCGTCTTCAGCTCGTGGCTGGCGTTGGAGATGAATTTCTGGCGGGTGGTCTCCAGGGCCTCGAAGTGGGTGATGTCGTCCAGGGTGACCAGCACCCAGGTGCCCTCCTGGGCGGGGGCCGGGAAGGGCACGGCCCGCAGGCGGAGGGTCCGGGGGTTGCGCTTGAGGGTCCATTCCCGGAAGGCGCCGGCGTAGGCTTCCTGGAGGTTGCGCAGGCTCTCGGGCTCCCGGAAGGCCGACACCAGGGACTCCCCCTCGCCCAGGTGGCTGGAGGCGCCCAGGATGGTCCGGGCCTTGGGATTGAAGAGCCGGATCTGGCGGTCCCGGCCCAGCAGAACGATGCCCGTGCGCAGGTTGGCCAGGATCTGGCGGCGCACCTGGTCCTCGGCCTCCACCTCCGTGGCCAGGCGCTCCTTTTCGGCCTCCAGGGCCGCCCAGGCCCGGGGCAGGTCCCGGAACAGCTCCTCGCCCTTCCCGGGCAGGGGGATGACCGCCAGGAGCCGGGCCATGGTCTCCCGGTGCCGCCTCATGGCCAGGGCCAGGGCGGCCCCGCCCCCCGCGGCGGCCAGGAACCCGGCGACCCGCAGCACCGGCTCGATGTCGCTGGCCATGACGGCCCCCCCGGCCACGGCCAGGGCCCAGGGCAGGACGGGCAGGGTCATCCGCTGGGAAAGATCCGGATGAGCGTCGGGCATGGTCTGGGGGCTCCTTGGGTCCATTGTCGCGGCTATGGGCCGGGGCACAAAGGGTTTCCGGGGGGTGGCCCACTGAATTTTGGATTCATAAGCCCGCGGCGTTCCGGCCGGCGATCCTCCCGAACACGATGCATTCGGGGATGGCGACGCCGCCCAGGCGGCAGGCCCCGTGAACCCCGCCGGTGACCTCCCCCGCGGCGTGGAGGCCCGGGATCGGCCGGTGCCGTTCCAGGTCCAGGACCCGGGCGCCGGAATCGATCTGGATGCCGCCGTTGCAGTAGTGGAGCTTGGGCCGGAGGCGCACCAGGTGGTAGGGCGGTTCGATGCGATAGCGCTCCTGGGTCCCCAGGGGCCGGCCGAATTCCTCGTCGACGCCTTCGTCCAGGGAGCGGTTGTAGTGCTCCAGGGTCTCCGCCAGCGCGGCGGCATCGATGGCCTGGTCCCGGGCCATCTCCTCCAGCGTCCCGTAGCGCTTCACGGCCCCGCGCTTCAGGCACTGCGCCAGGTTCGGGTACTGCTGCGCCGCCACCCCGCCCACGATCAGCATGGGGTCCCGGCCCGCGGCGACCATCTCCTGGGAGCGGGAAAGGCGGTCGGCCAGTTCGTTCACGAAGCGCCTTCCGGTGGACGCGTCGATCATCACGCCGTGGCGAAGGCCCACCAGCACCGAGAACATGGTGCTGACCCCCCAGCCCTCCTCGTCCCGGGAGGTCCAGGGCCCCATCTGGAACCAGGAGAGGTGGACCGGCGTGGCGCCGATCCTCAGGGCGCTCACCAGGCCTTCGGCCGTGGCCCCGGGGTGGTTGGTGGTCTCCAGCGCGGCGCCCAGGGCGGGGGCGTGGACCTTGCGGAAGGCCACGTCCTGGCAGTAGCCGCCGGTGGCCAGAACGACGCCGCGGGCCGCCCCGATCCTCCGGACGGACCCGCTGCCCTCCCGCGGGAAGATGTAGTCCGCGATCACTTCGGCGCCCACCACCGCGCCGCCGGCGTCCTGGATGAAGCCCTTCATGGCGGTCTGCAGGCGGATGGGGATTCCCAGTTCCCGGCACTTCACCAGCAGGGCCTGGAGGATCACCGACCCGGAGCAGTTGGCCGGGCTGTAGACGCGGGGTACGGAATGGCCGCCGCCGTGGTGGAGTCCGTCGGCGAAGACCACCCCGAGGTCGTCCCGGCACCACAGGAAGGCCTCCAGGGACCCTTCGGCCACGGTGCGGACCAGGTCGGGGTGGTTGAGCCCGTGGCCGGCCTTGAACATGTCCTCGGCCATCAGGGCGGGGGAGTCCTCGATGCCGTCGGCGGCCTGGAGGGGGGCGTTGGCCACCGCGAACAGGCCGCCGCTGAGCGCCGAATTGCCCCCGGGCAGCTTCATCTTCTCGATGACCAGCACGGACCGGCCCGCGCGCCTGGCCTCGATGGCCGCCGACAGGCCTGCGTAGCCGGACCCCACGACCAGGACGTCAAAGGTTTCATCGAACATCGGCACTCCCTGGGGTCGTCCGGAACGGGCTTCGGTCATGCGCCCACCGCCACCTTCCTGCTGTTGAGGTATCCGTGAAGGCTGACGCCAGCGGAGCCCGAGAGGCCGAGCTTCCTCCGGATGTTCTTCCGGTGCGTCTGCACCGTGTCGAAGGCCAGGTTCATGGTGGTGCAGATCTCCTTGCTGCTGAACCCCGCCAGGATGAAGTTGCAGATCCTCATCTCGGTCTTGCTCAGGCGGTGGAGTGCGAAGTCCATCTGCGGCCCGGCGCCCCGGGTGAGGGAGGCCAGGAGCTCGCCCAGGAAATCGATGTAGCCGTTGCGGACCTCGGCGGTGGGGGCCGAGCGGATCTTGTGCAGGACCGGCACCAGGTCGCCCGTGATCCTGCGGGAGAGCTTGGCCGAATGCTCCTCCTGCTCGAGCTGGATGCTCTTGAGGACGTTGCGCAGGGCGATGTTGGCCTCCTCGGTCTGGACCTTGCCGTCCTTGAGCTGCTGCTCCATCTCCTTCTGCCTGGAGATGTCCTCGGTGATGATGATCCACAGCCTGCTGCCCTCCACGGTGATCAGGCTCACCGTGAACACGGCGGGAAAGCTGCTCTTGTCGAAGTAGAGGGCGGTGACTTCCGCGCTCATCACCTGGTTCTCGACGATGGTGTCGAGCATCCCCAGGACGGCCTCCTGCCCGGGCCCGTCGCAGAGGGAGCGGATGTGGGCGCCGTGGATGTTCTCGGGGTGGATGCCGAAGGTCTCGCAGGCCTTCTGGTTCGAGCCGATGACTTCCATGTCCTCGTCCACGAGGATGATGCCCTTGCCCACGCCCTGGAAGACGGTCTGCAGCATCTTCTGCGAACGGGCCAGGGCCTCGGCCCGCTCCTTGACCTGGCGCTCCAGTTCGGTGCGCTGGAGGAAGGGACCGGTGGTCTCGCTGAGCAGGACCAGGAAGCCCGGGGCGCTGCCGTCCCCCAGCGCCACGAGCCGGATGGCGAAGGCGGCCTGGAGGGCCGCGCTGGTGAACCTGGGCACCTGGGCGGCGCAGACGTCCAGGGCTTCCCGCAGCGTGTGGCAGGGCAGGCCCAGGCGGACCCAGAAGGGCAGCCCGAGGGTGGGGGCGTCCGCGAGGACGCGTCCGGCCTTGCGGTTGGTGCGGAGGATGACCCCCTGGGGATCGGTCACCAGGATCAGGTCCGAGGTCGCCTCGAACAGTTCCTGGCCTATGGAGGCGTCGAAGGACGCCCATCGCTGCTCCATGGCAACCCCCATCCGCGGCGCTTGAACGGCAGGACGGGAAGGCCCACCCTTCGCGCTTCGGGATGATTCGATCATTGTCCTGCCCCGGAGCCCTGTCAATTGCGCGTCGGGTATACCCGGCCCCCGGAGGGGGGTAATGGGGAATAAATCCAGTTCTGTCAAAGGGTTTATGGTCGGATCGGGTAGGCGATCCTACCCGAAATTGCCCCGACTTCTCACCTTTGAGGCCTTGGGGCCGGGGGCCTACTGTGGAATGGATCCATAGGGTATTCATCCACCGCTCAGGTCGCTGCGGGACCCGGCTGCGAGGGCCTCGCCCTGCACGGCAATCACCCCAACCAGGGAAGGAGAATCACATGAAGAATCCGGAAAACCTTGATGCCAAGGGGGGCCAGGACGACGGCCTGGGCGAGGCCCAGGGATCCGACCGCAGGGGCTTCCTGAAGACGTCGCTCGCGGTGGGCCTGGCGGCCACGGCGGGCACCTTCGCCCTCAACCTGGGCGCCGCGCCCGCCCCCGGGGCCGCGCCGGCCAAGAAGAAGCTCCCCACCAAGTGGGACGAGAGCTACGACGTGGTCGTCATCGGCTCCGGTTTCGCGGGCCTGGCCGCCGCGGCCGAAGCCGCCGGCAAGGGCTGCACCGTCATCGTCCTGGAGAAGATGCCGGTCTACGGCGGCAACTCCATCATCAACGGCGGTGAATACAACGCCTGGACCGACAAGCTCCATATGCGGGAGAAGTTCAAGCTCGGCAACGACAGCTCGGACATCCACAGGGACGACACCCTAAAGGGCGGCGACTTCTTCGGCAGCCCCGAGCTGGTGGAGATCCTCACCGCCGAGGCCCCCAAGGCCCTGGACTGGATGATCGACGAAGGCGGCCTGGAGCTGCGCCAGATCCTCAACCGCACCGGCGGCCACAGCCAGTACCGCACCCACACCTGCGTCGAAGGCGTGGGCAAGGGCTTCACCGAGGCGCTGCGGAAGATCGCCGAGAAGCGGGGCGCCAAGATGCGGCTGAAGGCCAAGGTGAGCTGGCTCTGGCGCAAGGACGTGGAGAGCCCGGTGCTGGGCGTCGAGCTCGAGACCGGCCGCGGCCCCGTCAACATCCGCGCGCGCAAGGCCGTGGTGCTGGCCTCCGGCGGCTTCGGCCGCGACGTGCCGATGCGCATGATCTACAACCCGACCCTGAACGCCGGCTACAACTGCACCAACCACAAGGGCGCCACCGGCGAGATGATCCGCTACGCCCAGGCCGTGGGGGCCGACACCCTCCACATGGCCTTCATCCAGCTGTACCCGTACGCCGACCCCGAGACCGGGATCCTGGACGCCCCGGCCGTGTACCCCTTCCGCGGGCCCGGCTACGGCATCGTCTACGTGAACGAGAAGGGCGTGCGGTTCGTCAACGAGCTGGAGCGCCGCGACGTGGTCTCCAGGGCCGAGATGGCCACCGGCGGCAAGAAGACCTTCTCCATCTTCAACGAGGCCATGATCCCCAAGATGGGCACCCTGGAAGAGGCCAACAAGGCCGTCGCCGCGGGCCGCTTCGTACGGGCCGCCACCCTCGCCGAGCTGGCCACCAAGATCGGGATCGATCCCGCGGTGCTCACCGAGACCATCCGCAAGCACGACGGCTACCTCAAGGACAAGAAGGACCCGGAATTCGGCAAGAACATCACCCCGGTGATGGTCTCGCTGGAACAGGGCCCCTACTACGCCATCGCCCAGTGGCCCGCCGTGCACCACACCATGGGCGGCCTGCGCGTGAACAAGGAAACCCAGGTCCTGGACATCTGGGGCAAGCCCATTCCGCGCCTCTACGCGGCCGGCGAGATCACGGGCGGCCTCCACGGCGCCAACCGCCTGGGCGGCAACGCCACGCCCGACGCCACGGTGTTCGGACGCATCGCGGGCCTCAAGGCCGCGGCCGAGAAGATCTGACGGTCACAAAACCCCCGCGGCCCCCGTTCGAGCGGGGGCCGCGGCTCCGGAGGAAGCCCCCGATGAAACCCTTTTCCGAATCCTTGCTGCTGTCGGCCCTGCTCCTGGCCTTCGCCGGGGGCCTGGGCGCGGCCCCGGCGAAGGCGCCTGGAGCCTGCAGCGCCTGCCATGCGGACTTCAAGAGCCTGCTGGGCGAGGCGCACCCTGCGGTCAAGGGCAGGTCGATCGCCGAGTGCGCGCCCTGTCACCGCAAGCCCGGTGCGGCCGCGGGGAAGAACGCGTTCGCCGTCAGGATCCACCGCGGGCATGCGGCGCCCGAAAGCAGCGTGCCGTGTTCCGCGTGCCATGAGTTCAAGGTGGGACGCTCCTTCACCGTCAAGGGCGCCAAGGGGAGCCTGGGCAAGCCGGACGCGAGCGATTTCGCCCGGACCCGGGAGCTCATGCCGGTTCCCGGCGCCCCGGCGTACCTGGCGACGCATCACGCGGGGAAGCTGGTCTCCTGCGCGGCCTGCCACGGCGCCGCCTTTCCCCTCCGGGGGGCCGAGGTCGCCAATGACCGGTGCCTGGCCTGCCACGGCCCCCTCGAGGCCCTCGCCGGAAAGACGAAGCCCAAGGAGGCCCACGGCCTGAATCCCCACAAGTCGCACTACGGGGAGATCGCCTGCACCGCCTGCCATTTCGGGCACCAGCCCTCGGTGGTCCTCTGCAAGGACTGCCACCCCAAGGCCACCCTCGTCATCCCCTTCGACAAGTGAGTGGCACGACCATCCGAACGAACTGGAGTGAACCATGGGCAACCTAGGAATGACTGAAATCCTGCTGATTGGCGTCTGCCTGTTGATCTTCTTCGGGCCCAGCAAGCTGCCCGAACTGGGCAAGTCCCTGGGCAGGGGGATCCAGGAATTCAAGAAGGCCAGCAAGGAACTGACGGGAGCCATCAAGGACTGAGGCTGGAACTGGCCCACGCGGAGTTGAACCAGTTGCTGGACCGGCCCGGGAGGTGCCCAAAGGACCTGGGCCCCGTTGAAGGCTCCCTGGACGGGATCGCCCGTTCGCTGCGGGCGAAGCCCCTTTGGCTGCAACCGGAGGGGTCCGGCCTCACCCCGCGCGATCCTATCCCGGGCGGCCGCGCGCCATAGGCGCAACCTCCATCCGCCGGTTCCCGCCTGACCGGGCCACCCGCAGGAATGGGCGAGGAACCTTTTCCCCACGGGAGTTGAAGCATGAAACCCCTGCTCACGGTCCTCGCCCTGGCCCTCGCGGCGCCCCTGCCGCCCCTGGCCGCCACCCCTCCGGCCGCGGCGGCCCCGGCCCGGCCGAGCCTGGCGGCCCAGGTGGATGCCTACCTGGAGCCCCTGCTGAAGCGGGATCTCATCAGCGGCTCCGTCCTGCTGGCCAGGGGAGGGGAGGTGCTGGTGGCCAAGGGGTTCGGTCCGGCGAACCGGGAATGGGACGCGGCCAACGGGGTGGACACGAAATTCCGCCTGGGCTCCCTTTCCAAGCAGTTCACCGCCGCGGCCATCCTGCTGCTGGAGCAGCGCGGCCAGCTCCGCCTGGAGGACCCGCTGGCGAAGTACCTCCCCGGGTTCCCCCGGGCCGACCGGATCACCCTCCACCAGCTCCTCTCCCACACCTCGGGGCTGGCGAACTTCAACCAGCTGCCGGACTACTGGGAGAAGAACCTCCACCACCTGGCCCTGCGCGAAGTGATCGACTGGTTCAAGGATCAGCCCCCGCGCGCCCAGCCCGGGGAATCCTGGAACTATTCCAACGCCGGCTTCACCCTGCTCGCGGCCGTGATCGAGAAGGTCTCTGGCCGGGACTTCGCCGCCTTCCTGCGGGACGAACTGTTCCGGCCCCTGGGCATGACCGCCACGGGCGTGGACGAGCACGAGGAGATCCTGGGGCGCCGGGCCGACGGCTACGTGCGGGACGAGAACGGCGTGAAGCGCGTGAGCTACCGGGACATGGCCTTCATGAACGGGGCCGGTTCCATCTATTCGACTGTGGGGGACCTTTTCCGCTGGGACCGCGCCCTGAGGACGCAGAAGCCCCTGAACGGGACCAGCCTGGAGCGCCTCTTCACGCCCGTGAAGGAGCACTACGCCTGCGGCTGGTTCGTGGACCAGCGCTTCGGCCGCAGGCTGATCAGCCACTCCGGGGACATCACGGGCTTCCGCTGCGACATGCAGCGTTTCGTGGACGACGACGTCACCGTGATTCTGCTGCTGAACTTCGAGAGCACCTTCACCGCCGCCGTGGCCCGGGACCTGGGCGCCATGGCCCTGGGGGAGCCGTACCAGCCCGCCCTGCTCCCGGAGGGCGTCCCGGTCCCGCCCGGCGCCCTGGCGGATATGGCGGGCACCTACGGTCTCGACGCCCGGAACGCCCTGACCTTGACCGTGAAGGATGGGCGGCTGCTCGCGTCCGCGCCCGGCATGCCGGAGGCGGTGGCCGTGCCGCAGAGCGGGACGGTGTTCTTCATCCTCGAATGGAACGGCATGCTCCGCGTGCTCCGCGGCCCGGAGGGCGGCGTCACGGGCCTGAGGCTCACCCAGGGGGCGCGCACGATCCCCGCGAAACGGCTGCCCTGACCCCGGAAGGGCCGGCCGGAAGGGGGATTCCCCTTCCGGCCGGACCCGCAAAGGGTCGTCCCGGGGTCAGAAACGGGCGAACCGGTAGGACACGCCCAGGCTGAACCAGGAGGGCTGGTAGACCTTGTTGAACTCCGTCTGGGTAAAGGAGACGACCCCGTGGACCTTCGGGGTCAGTGCGTACTCCAGGCCCACCCGGCCGGCCAATTTGGTGCCCTTGCCCGCGTTGTTACGGCCGGCCTCGTCCGTGAAGGACGGGGAGGACGTGCTGTCCTGCTTCCATTTGAGGAGGCCCAGGCCCCCGAAGAAGGTCACCTTGCCGGTTTCCCTGACGATGTCCACCCCCGCGTTGAAGTGGCGCGGGGTGCCGGATTCCAGGCCCGAACCGTCCACGCCGCGGATGGAAACCAGGTTGGCGTAGAGGCGCAGGCCCAGGCCGGGGCGGTGATCGACCCGGAAAGCCAGGCCGGTGTTGTAGCCGGCCAGATTGCCGGTCCTGATCATCCGGTTCAGGGTGCCGTTGGCCACCAGGGCGCTCACCTGGCCTTCGAAGCCGAAGGTGGGGGTCTGGGCGGGCAGGCCCGCCGGGAGGAGTGCGAGAAGGGCGAGGGATCGCATGAGGATCATGGTCATTGCTCCTGGGAGAGGGGTTCCGTGGCGGATTCCTACCACTTGATGCCGGTCGAGAGGACCACGCTGCGGCCCCCGACGAAGTTGGAGGTTCCATTGCCGCCGTAGGTTCCATAGCCCGTGCGGTTGCCGGTCGAGCTGGTTGTCCAGGGCGCGGCGTAGAAGCCGGCGGTGGCCGAGTTCGTGACCGGAGGCGCGGACGTCGCGGTCTGGGCGGTGGAGACCGTGGACAGCTGCCAGTGGTTGAAGACGTTGAAGACCGTGACTTCCAGGAAGTAGCGGACCTTGGACACCACAGGGATGTCGACGCCCAGCTTCAGGTCGAAATTGAAGGTGTCGTTCATGCGGCCGAACCCGCGCTCGCCGAAGTAGCGGGTGTAGGACGTGGGATATTGGGCGGGGATGGTGCTGCCGGCCGCGGCCGCGTCGTCGGCCGCCTCGAATTCGTTCCCCCGCGTCAGGCTGTAGTTCTCGCCGCCCGAGTAGTTGAAGAGGAGCGAGGCGTTGAAGGCCGCGCCCGACTGGCTGCGGGTCAGGTAGTCCAGGTGGATGCTGCTGCGGTGCCGCTGGTCGCTGTTCAGGTATCCCATGGGGGCGTAATAGGACGCATCCCGGCCGTGGGCGGAGTGGACCGAATCGAAGTTGCCGATCACGTCGCCCACGGGACCCGTGTTGGAGCCTCCAGAATCGGCGCCTTCGCCGTTGCCCCGCAGCACCGCGTAGGTGTAGTTGCCCCCGAGGGTCAGGTCCTGCCCGAGCTTCGCGGCGAATTCGAATTCCATGCTCGTGTACTTGCGCTTGATCCGGTCGTCGGTGATCCAGCGGGTGGCCACCGTTCCGACCGCCGGAATGCCGGCTGCCGACCGCGGGGTATAGGCCGTCTCGTCCCCGATCTGGAGGATGTCGTTGTACAGGTCCTTCCAGTCCCTGCGCACCAGGGTGGCCTTGAAGTAGGACCCGTCGGGGTAGGAATGCTTGACGTCGAAGCTCCACTCGTCCACGGAGGGGGCCTTGAGGTTCGACTGCACGAAATTGCCCGAGGCGCCCCCGACCCCCTGGAAGCCGTTGGCGTTCAGGGCCCAGTTGGCGATGTTGGTGACCTCGGCGTAGGTGGCCGCGTAGTTGCTGGCGGCGCCCCACCCGTACCATTCCCGGATGGGATTGCCGGCGAAGGTGAAGTTGTTGGTGAAGCCGTCGTGGAGCTTGCCCGTGTAGGTGGCGAAACTGCCACGGAAGAGCCAGGCCTGGTTGCCGCCGGGATCGTAGGTGGCCTGGAAGCGGGGGGACCAGGCGCTGGACTTGATGTTGGGGGCCCCCAGGGTGTCCTTGGCGGTGACCTGGTCGAACCTGCCGCCCACCATGAGCTGGAGCCTGTCATTGACGGCCAGCGTCCCGTTCAGGTAGATGCCGGTGGTCTGGGTCTTGGCCATGCCGTTGGAGGTGTAGCCGATCTCGATGGTGTTGATCTGCCCAGGATCGTCGGCCCAGTTGGTGACGCGGTAGGTGCCGTCGGCGTTCCGGCCTTCCAGCCACATGCGGTTGCCCGTGGGGGACTGCTCGTTGGGAGCCGTCCGCTCCTGGCTCAGGTACTCGAAGCCCAGGTCCACGGTCCAGGTTCCGATGGCCGTCTTGGGACTGAACCAGGTCAGGTTGGCGAGGGCCGTCCTGATGTCGCGCTCGTCGGGGGATCCAGCCTTGAAGGCGCCGTTGTTGAAGTTGTAGTAGTAGCCATCGCTGTAGGCCGCGGAGATGCGCTGGGGGAACTCGGCGTCGTTCCGCCCGCCCCCGGCGAGGGAATCCTTCTTGACGGCGTAGCGGGCCTCGAGGGTGGCGCTGCTGGAGAGGATGCCCCGGTAGCCCAGGGTCCAGTAGGTGTTCCTGGACTCGAAGTCGTACAGGGCGGCGGGTTCCACTTCATAGCCGAGGGCGCGGTTGGTCGTGGTGTTCTCGTGCTTGTTGGTGGTGAATTCCAGCGTTTGGTCCAAACCCAGGGCGTAGGTGAGCTTGCCTTCCCAGAACTTCAGGGTGCTCAGGCGCGTGTAGGGCTGGGCGTTGGTGGGAGCCTGGTAGGCGGGGGTTCCGTCGAGGGTCGTGAGGCCCTGGGTGCTGTAGAGGGCCGCGGCGGTGCTGCTCTGGGGGTCCTTCTTGGTGGAGACCGAGAACCAGAGGCGGTCCTTGAGGATCGGACCTCCCACCAGCAGGGTGTACGAGGCGTTCCGAAGGTCCTCCGACTTTCCCACACCGGAATTGACCGGGTTCAGGGTGGGCCGCATCCCGCGGGGGGACACGGCGTACCAGGAATTCCGGCTGAGGTTGAGCCGCAGGATGCCCGTGAATTCGTTGCTGCCCGTCTTGGTGATCGCGTTGATGATGCCGCCGGTGAAGTTCCCGTAGCGGGCGTTCACGGGGCTCTGGATCACCTGCGTCTCGGCGATGGAATCGTCCACGTAGAAGAAGCGCCCGGTGGTGTCGCCGAACATGTTGTCCGCGATGTCGGTGCCGTTGAGCAGGAACCGGTTTCCCGTGGTCTGCCCGCCCCGGATGGTGATGCGCATCCCGGCGGCGTTGTTGACCGTCACCCCGGGGGTGAGCAGGGCGATGGTATCCATGCCCCGGGTGGTCCTGGGCAGGACATCCAGCATCTCGGAGGTGAGGTTGGAGCTGGATTTCACATCCGTCTTGTCCACGGAGGCCGCGGTGGCCACGACTTCCACCGTGGTTCCCGCCTCGGCGACCCTGCCGAGGACGATGTCCTGGCGGATGACCGCGCCCAGCCCCACCTCCGTGGTCACGGTGTTGGTGTGGAAGCCGTCCTTGACGGCGTCGACGCGGTAGAGGCCCGGGGGCAGGAGGGGGGCCCGGAAGGCGCCCTTGGCTTCGGTGACCACGGTGCGGACGCCCTGCATGGCGGGTGAACTGAACCGGATCTTGACGCCGGCGATGCCTTCGCCGGTCCGGGTCCGGACGACGCCGACGACCTGGCCGGTGGACTCCTGCGAGGCCAGGGGCGAAGCGATCGTGGTGAGGGCTATGAGTGAGAGCTGGCGAATCTGGAAACGTGTCATGGCGTGCTCCAAAGGGTCCAGGACAAGGGGTCAGAAGCGGATGCCGAACCGCAGTTCGGAAGCCGCGCTCGTGGTGGTCAGGCCGCGGGGATCGCCGAGGCGGAGGGTGAAGACGTTGGCCTCCACGCTGAAGATGTCGGTGATGCGGTACCCCAGGCCCGCCACGGCGCCGATGGAGGTGGTCTTCTTGTCCAGGTCGTCCATGATCGTGACGATGGCGGAAGGCGACCCGCCGGTGTAGGTGATGCGCGAACCGGTGTCCCGGACGTTGACCTTGTAGAGGCCCAGCCGCAGGCCTCCCTGGACGAACAGCGTCCCGGTCAGGTCGTGCCGGTACAGGGCGGTGAGTTCGGGCCCCTTGGCGTCCGGCTTGCGGATGCGGGCCTCGTAGGTGCCGTCGGCCCGCGGGGTGGGGATGGAGGAGACGGTTGCGAGATCGCCGGGGATGAACCGCATGCCCAGGCCCAGCACCAGGGTCTGGCGCTTGCCGTAGCGGTAGGCGAACTCCACTTCCGCACCGAAGGAGTCGCCGGCGTCGCCCATGAGGGTCTTGGCGGGCCCCGTGGTGGGCCCCCCTCCGAGCTTCAGGGAACCTGCCCAGCCTTCCTGTGCCTTGAGTCCTGTGCACGCCGTGACTGCGATCAGGGCGAGCCTTGAAATTGAGGCGAGTGTGGACACCGGTCTGACCTCCGCGGACGCGCCGCAATGAATGGATTGGGGGTTGATGGATCCCGCAAAGGATCACCCGCCGGGCCCCCCTGGGGTTCCTCGCTCCGGCCAGCGGCGGGATCCTCCGGCGGAAAGGGCCCGCGCCCGCAGGGAGGGAACGGTTCCGGCCAGGGAAGGGCCTCCGGGCCGTTCCCTGTGTCTTACCCTCCCTCTCCGCCGCGACGGGACCGCCGTTGGCTGGAGCGCGCTCCCAGGGCCGGCCCGGGTCGTCACGCTGGACCCGGAGAACCGGGATCAGGCCCGTGGGCGTGGAGGGGAGGCCATGAGCGTCATGGAATGGAATCTGCGAAGGCTGGTGGAGGAGAACCGCAATCCGCCCACGAACCCCCGAAGGAAGCTGGAGCGATTCCGGCGCCTGCAGCGCGAAATGGCGGCCCTGGAAGCCAGTGGCGCCTTCGATCTTCTCGCCGGCCGCGGGGCGTCACATGCCCAGCAGGTCCTTCAGCCTGGGCGTGGCGGTGCGGCTCACTTCGAGGTCGATGCCCTCCGCCACGCGAACCTCGGCGCGGCCGCCGAAGACGGCGCGCAGGGCGAGCACCGCCTCCGGGCGCAGCAGGATGTGGCGCTGGATCCGGATGAAGCTTGAGCCGGGGAAGGCGTTCTCCACCTCCGCCAGGCTTCGCCAGGAGGTGCGGTAGCGCTTGCCCTGGGCCCAGGCCCAGGCCACTTCGGTGACCACCTCGAAATGGCTCACGCGCTTGAGGTCCAGGAACACGTGGCCATCGCCGGCCCTGGCGGGAAAGCGGTTGGGGATGGCCCCGGGCCCGGGCGCCTCGGCTCTCTGGGCGCGGGCGCCGCCCCGCTTCAGCCGCTGGAGGGTCCTGGCGAGCCGTTCGGGCTCCACGGGCTTGAGCAGGTAGTCCACGGCCGCCACGTCGAAGGCGCGAAGGGAGTGCTCGGGGTGGGCGGTCACGAAGACCAGGGGCGGCAGGTTCACCAGGCTGCCCAGTTCCCCGATCACTTCGAAGCTTGTGGCGCCGGGCATGTAGATGTCCAGGAAGAGCGCGTCCACGTCCGGCTCCGTACGGAGCCAGTCCAGGAGCGCGGGGCCATCGGCCAGTTCGGCCACGACCTCGCAGCCGGCTTCCTGGAGCATCCTGGCCAGGCGCTTGCGGGCCAGGGGCTCGTCTTCCGCCTGGGCGACGCGCAGGTGTCCGTGGTTTTTCATACCGCCTCCTGGAGAACGGGGAACAGCAACTCCGCGCACGTGCGGGCCTCGTCATGGCTGAGCCGGAAGGTGCCCTCGTCGCCGAAGGCCAGCCGCATGCGGGCCTCCAGGTCGTCCAGGCTGCGGCCCTGTCCGCGGGGCGGGGCGGGGGGGGCCGCCGAATTCTCGACCCGCAGCGCCACCCGTCCCTCGCCGAGCCGGCCCGTGATCCGCAGGTCGCCCCCCACGGGAGGCAGCGCAAGGGCGTGCCGGATGGCATTCTCCACCAGGGGCTGGAGGAGGAAGGGCGGCACCCATACCTCGTCCAGCCCGGGCGCCCAGTCCCAGGAGACGCGCAGCTTGTCGCCCAGGAAGACCCCCTGCAGCTCCAGGTAGCGTTCCACCAAGGAACGTTCCACGCCCAGGGGAACGAGATGGCTTCGGGCGTGGTCCATGATGCGCCGGAACAGATCGCTGAGGCGCATGGAAGCGCGCTCGGCCACTCCGGGGTCCCGGCGGATCAGGTCCACCAGATGGTCCATGGCATCCAGGAAGAACCCGGGGCTCATCTGGCCCCGGAGCAGGACCCAGCGGGCTGCCTGGGCCTGTCGCTCAGCCTCCTCCCGGGCGGCGTCCTCCTTCTGGAAGGCGACGATCCCGAAGCCCAGCAGGCAGGACATCGTGACGAAGGTGATGCCGTAGAAGCGCAGGAGGAACCAGCCATAGGCCCCGGAACCCGGGAGCAGCATCGCGTGGACGCCGATGCGGAGCAGGAGGACCGGGACGAGGCAGGCGGAACCGAAGAGGAGGGCCTGGATCAGGCCCCGGGGAAACGATGGGTAGGTCCCGTTCCGGCCCGTCCACTGCCACGGCCAGGGCCCCAGCCAGATGCCGCTGCCGTTGCCCAGGATCGTCGCCAGCAGGTAGGCGCCGTAGTACCACAGGGGCCGGGACCGCCCGGCGGGGGATGCCAGCACGTCGGAAAGAAAGTTCGTGAGCCCCAGCGCCAGCACGATGGACCACGCCCAGGGTTTCCGCCCCTGTGCGCGGCTGAAGGCGAGGATCTCCGGAAGCGTCACGGCTGCTCCCGGGTGGCGGGGTGGCGGGAAGGGAATTCCAGGAAGGCCTGGGTCCACCCCCCGGCGGTTTCAATGCGGAAGGCCGCCTGCCCCTCGAAAGCAAGCCTCAGGCGGGCTTCCAGGTTGTCCAGGCCGCTTCCGCCGCTCTGCCGGCGCGCCAGGGGCCGCCCCGTGTTCTCGACCCGCACCCGCACGCGGCCCCGGTGGAGGTCCCCGCATATGCGCAGCTCTCCGCCCGCAGGGTGGGGTGCGAGGCCGTGCTTGATGGCGTTCTCCACCAACGGCTGGATCAGGAGGGGCGGCGCGACGACGTCGTCCAGGCCGCCGGCCCACGCCCAGGAGACCCTGAGCCGCGGACCCAGGCGCAGGGCCTCGATGCCGAGGTAGTGCTCCAGGAGAAGCCGTTCCTCCCGCAGCGGAGCCCAGCGGGCCTGGCCCAACGCCGTGAGGCGCCGGAAGAGGTCCTTCAGGTCCAGGGCGGCCCGCTCCGCGGCGGCGGGGTCCTCCGCGATCAGTTCCGTGAGGTTGTTCATGGCGTTGAAGAACACGTGGGGGTTCATGTGGCCCCGCAGCAGGATGCGCTGGGCCTCGTCGGCCCGTTTCTGCGCGCTGTAGCGCGCCTCCAGCACTCGCTCGCGGGCCACGATCCCGAACCCGAGAAGCGAGAACAGGCAGACGTAGAAGAAGACTTACCGCAGGTAGGCCAGGGTCGTCATGGAGCCGCCCACCCCGTTCAGGGACTTGCCCGCCGCCAGCACCAGGGCAGCCGGGAGGAAGGCCAGGATGGCCGCTCCGAGGCTCTGGACCAGCCCCCGCGCAGGGTCCGGGAAGGTGCCCGCCCGGCCCGTCCAGAGCCACGGCCACGGGCTGAAGAGGACCACGCTCCCGTTCACCAGCAGGATGACCAGGAAATAGGCGCCCAGTCGCCCAAGCGACTGGAAGGGGCCCGGGAAGAGCAGCGAACCGGTGCCGAGGTAGTCCGAAACCCCGAGCGCGACCACGATCGCCCACACCAGCGGCTTCCGGCAGTGGGCCCGGTGGAAGGAGTGAATCTCGCCAAAGGTCACGTGAAATCCATGGGGGAGTGGGAGTTTGGGTCATTATACGTCCCGCCGTCCGTCCCCTGGGCCTCCGATCCCTGGCGCCCGGCCCGGGTGCCGCTCCCTGGAGGAGAACCTCCGTTCGCCGGCCGGATCCATCCATTCGCTGGAACCGGGACACGGCTCCCGGGAACGGGGGGATCCTTGCACCTGCGGGCGCGACCCGCCGAGCGAGGGCCCATGAGACTGCACGTTCTGAACCTCCTTCTCTGCTCCGGTCTCCTGGGCTACGCCGCCGAACCGGCGCCGCCCGCCATCGCCACGCTCCATTCGCGCATGGAGGAGGCCCGGAAGGCCGGCGACCCGGTCAAGCTGATGGCGGTGGCCGAAGCGCTCAACGAGCAGGTGGAGCCCATCCACCTGGAGGCCTTGTTCAACCTGTCGGCCGCCTACGCGAAGCTGGGCAACCGGCCCGAGGCCTACGCATGGCTGCAGCGGGCCGTGGATGCGGGGTACTGGGACGTGGACGCCATCCGCGAGGGCGAGGCCTTCAAGGACCTGCGCGGGGAGCCGCGCTTCAAGGCCCTGGCCCGGCTGGCCTGGACCAAGGGCTACCTGGCCATGCTGGAGCGCAAGGAGCGGGCCGCCTTCCAGAAGCCGGACCAGATCATGGCCTCCCTGGCCTTCAAGCCCGGGGAGCGGGTGGCGGACGTGGGCGCGGGCTCCGGCTACTTCACCATCCCCATCGCCAAGGCGGTGGGTCCGGCGGGCTCCGTGCTGGCGGTGGACATCAACCCCGACATGCTCGACTACGTGGACAAGCGCGCCCAGGCGGAGAAACTGGCCAACATCAAGCTGCTGCGCAGCCGGCCCGAGGATCCCATGCTGCCTCCGGGCGGCGCCGACACCATCCTGCTGGTGGACGTCCTGCACTACGTGAAGGCTCGGACGCCCTTCGCCGCCAAGCTCAAGGCCGGCCTGGCCCCCGGCGGCCGCATCGTGGTCATCGACTACATCCCCAAGCCCATGTCCGAACGTCCCTGGGGCCCTTCGGTGGACCAGCAGTTCTCCCGGGCCACCATGGACCAGGAGATGGCGGCGGCGGGCCTGAAGCCGGTGCGGGTCTTCGACTACCTCACCGAGCAGTGGTTCGCCGTCTACGGCGCCGAATAGCTTCATGGCGGCCTCCGGCCCGCGGCGCGAACTCGGCCTCCTGGACGCCACGTGCCTGATCGTCGGCATCATCGTGGGCACCGGCATCTACCAGGTCGCGCCAGACGTCGCCCGGGGCGCGGGCGGGCCCTTGGGCCTCCTGGGGATCTGGGCCCTGGGCGGGGCCCTCTCCCTTTGCGGCGCCCTCGGGTACGCCGAACTGGCTTCGGCCTACCCGCAGGAGGGGGGCGACTACGTGTACCTCACCCGCGCCTACGGCCCGGCTGCCGGATTCCTGTTCGGCTGGCTCCAGTTGGTGGTGGCGCGGCCCGGCGATATCGCGATCATGGCCTTCGCCTTCGCCACCTACGCCCGCGCCATCTGGAATCCCTGGCCCGCGCACCGCTTCACGCTGCAGGCCTACGCCCTGGCCGCCGTGGCCGTGCTCACGGCCATCCACATGGCCGGCGTGCGCGCCAGCCGCTGGACGCAGAACCTGCTGACGGTCGTGAAGTTCCTGGGCCTGCTGGGCATCGCCCTGGCGGCCTGTGCCACGGGCGGCGCGCCTCCTTCCGGCGTCGCCCAGGCGCCGCTCCCCTTCAGCGTGGCCCTGATCCTGGTGCTGTTCGCCTTCGGCGGCTGGAACGAGATGGCGTTCGTGGCCGCGGAGGTGCGGCACCCGGGCCGGAACCTCATCCGCGCCATGGTCCTGGGGACCGGTGCCGTGACCGGGCTGTACCTCGCCGTGACGTTCGCCTTCCTGCGCGTGCTGGGCTTCCATGGGCTGTCGGCCTCGGGGGCCGCGGCGGCCGAAGCCTTCGGCAGCGTCCTGCCGGCGCCGGCGGGCAAGGTCTTCAGCGCGCTGATCTGCGTTTCGGCCCTGGGCGCCCTGGGGGGCATCGTCTTCACCGGCGCCCGCATCTCGTACGCGGTGGGGCGGGACCATCGCGCCTTCCGCCCCCTGGCGGCCTGGAACGACCGGATCGGCGCGCCCCGCAAGGCCCTCCTGTTCCAGGGCCTGGTGGCCGCCTGCCTCATCGTTTCGCTGGGCGCCTTCGTGGACACCCTCATCTACACGGCCGCGGCCGTCTACGCCTTCTACCTGGCCACGAGCGTCGCCGTGCTCGTCCTCCGGCGGCGGGAGCCCTCGGTGCCGCGTCCGTACAAGGTCACGGCCTATCCCGTTCCCACCCTGGTCTTCTGCGCCGTCTGCCTCTTCCTGATCCAGGGCGCTGTGGCCTACCGGCCCCGGACCGCGGCAGTCGCCTTCGGGCTGATGGCGCTGGGACTGCCCGTGCATGCCTTCGAGCGCCACCTGGGCCGGAACCGCGGGCGGATGAACCGGGCCGCCCAGCCGGGCCCATACTGAGGGCGTTCATTCCCCTGCGGCCTCCGCGTTGAATCTCCTTCCGGGCGCACGCCGCCTGGGGGTTCCGGAGGCCAGGGCTGAGCCTGGGCGGTAAGCCGCTTCGCGTCGGGTGTGCCGGCCCCCCGGGGGACATGAATCCGGGCGGGGCCAGGGCGACTCGCGAAAATTTCGCCGGCGGAGCCGGCCGGTCGAGCCATAACGCACACAGAAACAAGGGAAAACGTTCGAATCCACCGGGAAGTCGCCCCGGTGGATTCGCTTTACTTCCGGCTTGTTCGATAACAAACCATTCCTAAACTTGGGAGTGGAATAAAACGGAACAAAATGGGTCGAAGTGGTAATTAGTGGCATTTCCTCCCTACCCCCTGCAATCTTTGAATGTTGTTGAAAGGCGACACCGGTGCTGCGACTTCGCGGAAATGCACCGGCCACCGTGGACGAAAAGGGCCGCCTCAAGCTGCCCACCACCTTCAAGGCCGACCTGGATGTCTTCGTCAAGGGCGAAGGCCAGCCCGGTCTGCGCGCGTACCTCACCTCCCTGGACGGCAAGGGGGCCCGGCTCTACCCCCTGCCCGTGTGGGAGGCCATCGAGGCCCGGCTGGCCTCGGTTCCCGGCACCAACCCCGCCAAGCGCCGGTTCCTGGAAGTGACGGCCTACTACGGCTCCGAGGTGGAACCCGACGCCCAGGGGCGCTTCGTCATTCCGCCCACCCTCCGCGAGGCCGCCGGCCTCGTGGGCGAGGTGGCCATCCTCGGCCAGATGGACCACCTGGCCATCTGGAACAAGGAGGCCTTCGCGGGCCGGCTCGTGGCCGACCCCCTGACCACCGAGGACCTCGCGGCCCTCGCGGACCTGGGGATCTGACCATGGAACCCGTCGTCCACGTTCCCGTCCTGCTCGCCGAAGTGCTGGAGAACCTCCCGGTGCCCCCCGGCGGCCGCGTCCTGGACCTCACGCTGGGCCTGGGCGGCCACGCCGAGGCCATCCTGGCCCGGTGCGACGCCGACACCCGCTACCTGGGCGTGGACCGCGATCCGGAAGCCCGGGAGCGGGCCAGGGCCCGCCTGGGCTCCGACGCCCGGCTCACCATCCTCGCCGACACCCACGAGGACGTGTGGGACCACCCCGCCTTCCAGGCCTGGCAGCACCTCCAGGCCCCCGGCGGCCTCGACGCCATCCTCCTGGACCTGGGCGTCTCCACCCTCCAGCTGCGTGACCCCAAGCGGGGCTTCAGCTTCATGGAAGAAGGCCCCCTGGACATGCGCATGGACACGGAATCCGGGGAGACCGCCCTCCAGTGGCTCGCGGACCAGACCGACGAATCCCTGGCGGACGCGCTCTACGCCTACGGCGAGGAACGGGCCTCCCGGCCCATCGCCCGGAACATCCTGCGGGCCTTCCACGACGGCCGGCTCCACTCGACCTTCGACCTGGCCCAGGCCATCTACAAGGTCCTGCCCCGGGACGCCGCCCGCAAGAAGAAGCAGGTCGACCCCGCCACCCGCACCTTCCAGGCCATCCGCATCGCCGTCAACGGGGAGCTGGCGCGCCTGTCGGCGACCCTGGAGAAGGCCGTCTCCTGCCTCAAGCCCGGCGGCCGCATCGGCGTCATCTCCTTCCACAGCCTCGAGGACCGCATCGCCAAGCAGACCCTGCGGCGCCTCGCCGGCGTCTACGACGGCCCCGGGCGCACCTCGCCCGTGGCGCTTCCCAGGATCATCAAGCTCGTGCATCCCGGCGGCCTCAAGCCCCAGGACGCCGAATGCGCCGCCAATCCCCCTTCCCGCTCCGCGCGCCTGCGGATCGGGGAGCGGCTTCCCGATTCCGACCTCATGAGGAACCCGCGATGAACGGAAAACGGTTCGACACCCGCCAGACCCTTTCCCATGCCCCCCGCCAGGTGGAGGGCGAAGGCGTGCTCCGCATGCTCCTCCTGGTGTTCGCCCTGGCCATGCCCCTGGCCTCCATGGCCTACCTGAAGATCCAGCACACCCGCATGAGCTACGAGATGAGCGAGATCCGGGAGAAGATCCACCACGAGGAGGAGGCCCGGCGCACCCTGCTCCTGGAGCGCTCCCGCTTCCAGCGGGACGAGGAGGTCCAGGCCTTCGCCGCGAAGACGGGCCTCGTGCCCCACAAGCAGAGCCACCTGATCCCCACGGTCTTCACCAAGGAGGACCAGAAGCTGGCCAAGCTGCTGCCACCCGGGCAGGTTGGACTCTAGTAAGATCGTTAAGGCCCTTTGGGGCGTGAAAGTGGTTCTCATTGGCGATCGGCGGCATCCTCAGCGGTTCTCCCTCGCCCCGGCGCCTCCTGGGGAGGCCCGAGGCCTCGGAACTCGTGGACGCCAGGCTGCCCTGGATCCTGGGGGGCTCCCTGTTCTGGATCCTGCTGATCACCCTGCGGCTCCTGTGGCTCCAGGGCGTCCAGCACAGCTACTACCGCCTCCGGGCCGAACGCCAGCACACCACGGTGGTGCCCATCGCCCCCATCCGGGGCGAGCTGCGGGACCGCCGGGGCGGGTCCCTGGCCATCTCCCTCAAGGTGGAGAGCCTCTTCGCCAACCCGCCCGCCTTCTACCCCGACTTCCGGGCCGGGAAGGGGGACACGGAGCGCAACTGGGGTGAGCCGGACCGCCAGAGCGCCCAGAAGGTGGCCGCCCAGCTGGCGCCCATCCTGGAAATGCCGCGCTCGGCCGTCCTGGAGCGGCTGCTGCGCAAGAAGCCCTTCGTGTGGATCGAGCGCCAGCTGCCCGCCAGCAAGGTCGCAGCCATCCGGGCCCTGAAGATCGAAGGGGTGGACTTCCTCCCCGAGAGCAAGCGCCACTACCCCCGGGGCAGCCTGGCCTGCCAGATCGTGGGGTTCATCAACATCGACGGCGTGGGCCAGCTGGGCATCGAGCGCACCTTCGACGAGCAGCTCGCGGGCAAGCCCGGCGAGCTCATCGCCCCCCGGGACGCCAAGGGCCGGCTCCTCATCATGCGGGAGAACTACGCCAAGATCCCGGTGAACGGCTCCACCCTCCAGCTCACCATCGATTCGACCATCCAGCACATCGTGGAGGAGGCCCTGGAGGAGGGCGTCAAGCGCAGCCACCCCGCCACCGCCTACGCCGTGGTGGTGGACCCCCAGACCGGCGAGATCCTGGCCATGGCCGGCACGCCCACCTTCGACCCGAACCACATCATGCCCAAGCGGTTCCTGAACCGCTCGGAATCCGAGTGGAGCGCTTCGGAGAAGGAGGAATACCGCCGCGAGATGGAGCGCCAGAAGGCCGCGCGCAAGGTGCATCCGGTGGAGGACAGCTACGAGCCCGGCTCCACCATGAAGATCTTCACGGCGGCCATGGCCCTGGAGGAGCACAAGGTGCACCTGGGCGAGATGATCGCCTGCGAGGCCGGAAGGTGGAAGTACGCCGACAAGGTGGTCACCGACACCCACAGCCACGGCACCATCCCTTTCGAGGCGGTGCTCTGGCAGAGCTCCAACATCGGCGCCGCCAAGATCGGCCTCCGCCTGGACCCCACCGTCCACTTCCAGTACCTGCGCAAGTTCGGTTTCGGCGAGACCACCGGCCTGAACTTCCCGGGAGAGACCGCAGGGCGCCTCCAGGCGCCGGACCGGTGGAGCCGCACCACCCAGCTCACCATGAGCTACGGCTACGGGCTGTCGGCCTCGCCCCTCCAGGTGCTCATGGCCGGGTGCGTGCTGGCCAACGGCGGCCGGCTCATGCAGCCCTACCTCATCCAGAAGATCTTCAACGACCAGGGCAACCTCCTCCAGGAGTTCAAGCCCAAGGTCAAAGAGCAGGTGATCAGCGAAGAGACCTCGGCGATGATGCGCGAGGCCCTCAAGGGCGTCATCACCAACGGCACCGCCAAGCTGGCCCGCCTCGACGGGAACGTCGAGGCCTTCGGCAAGACCGGCACTTCCCGCAAGCTCATCAACGGCCAGTACGACATGCGCCGGCACTTCGCCTCCTTCCTGGGGTTCTTCCCGGCCGACAAGCCGCAGTACGGCATGCTCTTCATGCTGGACGACCCCGCCGGGGACTCCACCGGTGGCGACGTGGCCGCGCCGCTCTTCAAGAAGATCGGCGACGCCGTGATGCGCTACCGCCTCTCCCTTCCGGATTCGGGGCAGGAGGCCGACCTGAAGCTGGGCCTTCGCGACTGGCCCGTGAGCGAGAACGACGAGGCCGTGGTCCACGTGGAGATCGGCAAGGTGCCCGACCTCACGGGGCTCACGCTCAAGTCCGCCATCCACCGGGTGGTCATGGCCGGCGGCGTGCCCCGGCTGGACGGCCTGGGCGACGGGGGCGGCAGGGCCCTCCGCGTCGAAAGCCAGGACCCCGCCGCGGGTTCCGCCCTGGCCCCGAACGGCACCGTCAAGATCAAGCTGAGGACCCCATGAAGTTCAGCGATTGGATCCGGGACCAGGACGTGCACGCGGGCCCTCCCCTCGACGCCGAGGTCAGGGACGTCACCTGCGACAGCCGCGAGGCGGGCCCGGGCTGGGCCTTCGTGGCCCTGAAGGGCGAAGTGCGCGACGGGGCCGGCTTCGTGCCCGCGGCGCTCGCCCGGGGCGCCTGCGCGATCCTCGCGGACCGGGACCTGGACGTCCCCGTGCCCTTCGCGCGCCTTGGCGGCGGGCGGCGCACCATGGCCCACCTGGCCCGGCGCCTCTACGGCCAGCCCGACCTGGCCCTGGCCCTCATCGGCGTCACCGGCACCAACGGCAAGACCACCACCACGACCCTCATCCGCCAGCTGCTCCGGGGCTCCGGCCTGGGCTGCGGCCTGGTGGGCACCGTGCTCAACGCCGCCGGCGACCTGGAGGAGGAGGCCACCCGCACCACCCCGGAGAGCCCGGCCTTCTACCGGTGGCTGCGGCGCTCCGTGGAGGCCGGCGACGCGGCCTCGGCCGTGGAGGTGTCGAGCCACAGCCTCGTGCTGGGCCGGGTGGAGGGCGCGCGCTTCAAGGTGGGGCTCTTCACGAACCTTACCCAGGACCACCTGGACTTCCACGGGGACATGGAGACCTACTTCGAAGCCAAGGCCCGGCTCTTCGACCAGTGCGCCGTGGGCCTCGCCAACGCCGACGACCCCTACGGCCGGCGGCTCCTGGAGCGCCCCGGTGTCCTGGCCTACGCCATCGAGGGCCCCGGCGCCTACCGCGCCGAGGACCTCGTCCTCTCCCCCACGGGAACGTCCTTCCGCCTTGTCACCCCCCGGGGCGCCTTCGAGGTGCGCAGCCCGCTCCTGGGGCGGTTCAACGCCTACAACCTCCTGGCGGCCCTGGCGGCGCTGGGGGAGGCGGGCTTCGGCCTGGAGGCCCTGCTGCCCGCGGTGGCCGGGCTCACCGGGGCCCCCGGGCGCCTGGACCGGGTGGACTGCGGCCAGCCTTTCGGGGTCATGGTGGACTACGCCCACACCCCCGACGCCCTGGAGAAGCTGCTGGCCGAAGGGCGCCGGCTCCTGCCCGCGGGGGGGCGCCTGCACGTGCTCTTCGGCTGCGGCGGGGACCGGGACCGCACCAAGCGCCCCATCATGGCCGCGGCCGTGGCGGGCCGCGCGGACGTGGTGTGGCACACCTCGGACAACACCCGCGGGGAGGACCCCGAGCGGATCCTCGACGACGCGGCCCAGGGCATCCCTCCCGCCCTGCGCGCGGATCCGGAGCGGTACCACCGCGTGGCGGACCGGGCCCTGGCGGTGGCCCAGGCCATCCGCGCCTGCGGGCCCGGCGACCTCCTGCTCCTGGCCGGCAAGGGCCACGAGCCCTACCAGGACATCCAGGGAACCAAGCATCCCTACAGCGATCGCGGTGCCGCCGAGGCCGCCCTCCAGGGCAGGCCGGTGCCCCGCCCCTGGGCGGTGGCGGAATGAGCGCCCTCTGGAGTCTTGCGCAAGCCGCCGCCCACGTGGGCGGGACGGTCGTGGGCGACGGAGAGGCCACGCCCGCGGCCCTTTCCATGGACACCCGAACCCTCGCGCCCGGCAACTGCTTCGTGGCCATCCGGGGCCAGCGGGACGGGCACGATTTCGCCCCGCAGGCCGTGGCCGCCGGGGCGGGCTCGGTGATGGCCGACCACGAGCTCGCCGTGGACGTGCCCCAGCTCCTGGTCCCGGACACCCTGGCCGCCCTGCAGCGCTGGGGCCAGGCCCGCCTCGAGGCCTTCCGGCCGCCCCACGTGTTCGGCGTCACCGGCTCCGTGGGCAAGACGGGCACCAAGGAGCTGCTGGCCGCGGCCACCGGCGCCTGGAAGACCCCCGGCAACCGCAACAACACCCTGGGCCTGCCCGAGGCCCTGGCCACGCTGCCCGCGCACACGGCGGCCGTGGTGCTGGAAATGGGCATGAGCACGCCCGGCGAGATCCGCCGCCTCACCGAGATCGCACCCCCCGACCTGGGGCTGGTCACCAACATCGGCCAGGTGCACATGGAGAACTTCGTGGACGGGCAGGAGGGCATCGCCCGCGCCAAGGGCGAGCTGGTGGCGGGGCTCAGGCCCGGCGGCCAGTGGGTGCACCTGGCTTCCGACAGCTGGTGCCGCTGGGTGGCGATGCAGCCCTGGGCCCGGGCCCGGGCCGTGCCCGTGGGCGCGGGAAGCGCCTTCGGATGGGAGGGCGAGGAATCCCTGGGGCTCCAGGGCGAGCGGTTCGAGCTGCGCTTTCCCCAGGGCTCCGTGCCGGTGCGCCTGCGCCTGCGGGGCGCCCATCACGTGCGCAACGCCGCCCTGGCGGGGTCCCTGGCGATCCTGGCCGGGTACGCGCCCGAGGTCGTGGCCAAGGCCATGGGCGAGGTGGACGCGGGCCCCGGCCGGGGACGGCTCCACGCCCTCAAGGGCGGCGGCTGGCTCCTGGACGAGAGCTACAACGCCATCCAGGAATCCATCCTGGCCTGCGGCGAGGCCCTCCTGACCCTGGAAGGGGGGGACGCCGTCGCGGTGCTGGGGTGCATGCGCGAACTGGGTCCGGCGGCGGCGGCCGTGCACCGGGACACCGGCGAGGGCCTGCGGGCCCTGGGGTTCAACCAGGTGCTCGTCTACGGGGACCACGCCGCGTCCCTGGCCGAGGGCTTCGGCCCCGGCGCCCGGGCCTTCCCCGACTTCGAATCCCTGCGCGACGCCGCCGGAGGCCTCGCCTCCATCCCGGCCGGGGCGCGCATCCTTGTCAAAGGCAGCCGGTTCTGGCGTTCGGAACGGGCCGCCGAGTGGCTTCTCCAAACCTTCTCTTCCGGAAAACCATGATCCACTGGCTCCTCTTCCCCTTCCGCGAGGCCGTTCCCGGCTTCTCCGTCTTCCGCTACATCACGTTCCGGGCCGCCATGGCCGCGGCCACGGCCATGATGCTCTCCATCATCTTCGGCCCCTACGTGATCCGCACCCTCACCCGGCTGAAGATGGGCCAGCACATCCTCCAGGACAGCCCCGAGACGCACCAGGCCAAGGCCGGCACGCCCACCATGGGCGGCCTCCTCATCGTAGGCGCCATCCTGGTCTCGACCCTCCTGTGGTGCGAGCTGCACAGCGGCGTCATCTGGGTCGCCCTGGTGTCGCTGGTGGGCTTCTGCGGGGTCGGGGCCTTCGACGACACCAAGAAGCTCCTGCGCAAGCAGAACCTGGGCCTGCGCAGCTGGCAGAAGATGCTGCTGCTGGTGGCCATCACCCTGGTCGTGTCCTGGCTGATCCTGCACTTCAACCTGCGCGGCACCTCCACCAGCCACCTCTCCGTGCCCTTCTTCAAGAAGTTCCGCCCCGACGTGGGCGTGTTCCTGGTGCCCTGGATCTGCCTGGTGGTGGTGGGCACCAGCAACGCCGTGAACCTCACGGACGGCCTGGACGGCCTGGCCATCGGCGGCACCCTCATCGTGGCCGCCACCTTCGCCATCCTGGCCTACGTGGCCGGCAACGCGAAAATGGCGCAGTACCTCTTCGTCCCCTTCGTCCCCGGAGGCGGCGAGCTGGCCGTGTTCCTGGGGGCCATGTGCGGCGCCTCCCTGGGCTTCCTGTGGTTCAACGCGCACCCGGCCGAGGTCTTCATGGGCGACACCGGCTCCCTGGCCCTGGGCGGCGCGCTGGGCACCGTGGCGATCATGATCAAGCAGGAGCTGCTCCTGGTCATCGCCGGCGGCCTCTTCGTGCTGGAGGCCATGAGCGTGATCCTCCAGGTGGGCAGCTTCAAACTGCGCGGCGGCAAGCGCATCTTCCGCATGGCCCCTTTCCACCACCACATGGAACTGGGCGGGCTGAAGGAGACCAAGGTGGTGATCCGGCTGTGGATCACCGCCATCGTCTGCTGCATGCTGGCCCTGAGTTCGCTCAAGCTCCGGTAGCTGGTGTGGGCCGAATGGATTGGTGGAATCCATTCGCGCGAATATATTGTTGAGGAATCTTCAGGTAAAGGACATGTACGGTGCGCCAGGCAAAGCTTGGGCGAGGAGGACGGATGACCTAATCACCTGAAACCTCGCAATGGGACCCGATGGGTAGCCAACCCCATCTGGCAAAGCTGGCCAGCAGCCAGAAGCGAGTCTTGCGTGGTGGTGGGGTGACCCACCCTTCGAAGCGTAGACAGCGAGCGTATAGGCCGTGTGATCGAGCCTCGAAAGTCTTATTACCGTGGGAGCCGACGTTTTCGTACGAACGGAAGGCCGCACCTGAGAGCCGCAACGGCCTGGCTCAAAGGTCCCGCCGGGGTCGCAGAGCAGGGCATGTCCGCAGGGGGTCCCCCAGGAACCTGGGAGGCCCTGTCGTTTCCGCCTGGACCCGTGGTTGGGGACGCCACGATCCAAACAACCCTGGCCTGGACGGGGGGCACCGACCCGATCAGGAGCGAACAACCGGATGCGAAGGCGGTACCGCCAGCCGGAACCAAATGACGGCGGCGGGAAGGGCGGCAGGGAGTCGGAGCAGCTCGTAGTAGCGATGAAGGTGGGGAACCGTTCCGAGGGACCCGCTGGAGCCAAGGGGCTGCCAGATCACGGAATCGTTGGAGGGAAAGACCATGGGAATATCGACTCCCAGCTCGGTCTGCACGAAACAACAACGGATAGCGGAACTGTCCCGGCAAATGCCGGAGGCGGCAATTCGCAGCTTGTCCCACCACATGGACATCGAATGGCTTCAGGAAGCCTACCGGCAAACCCGTAAGGACGGGGCAGTAGGGGTGGATGGCCAAACAGCCCAGGAATACGCGGAGAATCTGGAGGCAAATCTCCAATCCCTGCTGAACCGAGCCAAAGCCGGCGACCCCTACAAGGCCCCTCCGGTGCGAAGGGTATACATCCCCAAAGCGGATGGAACCCAGCGTCCTCTGGGCATCCCCACCTTCGAGGACAAGGTCCTCCAGAGGGCGGTGGTCATGCTCCTGGAACCCCTCTATGAGCAGGACTTTCTGGACTGCTCGTATGGATTCCGGCCCGGGAGGTCGGCGCACCAGGCACTGCAGGCGATCTGGCAGCAGACGATGAACCTGAGCGGTGGGTGGCTGCTAGACGTGGATATCCGGCAGTATTTCGACACGCTGGACCACGGCTGCCTGCGGGAAATCCTGGACAAGCGGATGCGGGACGGAGTGGTAAAGCGTCTGATCGGCAAATGGCTGAAGGCGGGGGTTCTCGACCAAGGATGCATCACGCACCCGGAAACGGGCACTCCCCAGGGGGGTGTGATCTCCCCGACCCTGGCCAACATCTACCTCCACGAAGTGCTGGACGTATGGTTCGAGCGGGAAGTGAAGCCCCGTCTGCGGGGTCAAGCCTTTCTGGTCCGCTACGCGGACGACTTCGTGATGGGCTTTGCCCTTGAGGAAGATGCCCGGCGAGTCCTGGAGGTGCTGCCGAAGCGCTTCGAAAGGTTCGGACTGAGGATCCACCCGGACAAGACCCGGCTGGTGGAGTTCCGGAAACCGAAGGAACCGCGGGACCCCGGAGGGGGACCCGGCAACTTCGACTTCCTGGGATTCACCCATTACTGGGGCAAGTCCCTCAAGGGGGCTTGGGTGGTGAAGCGGAAGACCTCGAAGAAACGGTTCAGCCGCGCCATCAAGGCCACAGGGGACTGGCTGAAGAAGAACCGGCATAACCGGCTCTCGGACCAGCACAAGACCCTGCGCCAGAAGCTAATCGGACACTACAACTACTACGGGATTACGGGGAACTTCAGATCCATCAGGAACTTCGCTCGGGAGGTGAGTCACCTCTGGAAGAAGTGGCTGGGCCGAAGATCCCAAAGGGCAGTCCTGACCTGGGAGGCCATGGAGAAGGTGTTGAAGCGGTTCCCGCTCCCGCCCCCAAGGCTGAAGCGGACAGTGACGCTCATGCCCGCAGCTACTCACGTGATCTGAGGAGCCGGATGCCTTAATCGGGCACGTCCGGATCTGAGGGGGGCCTGGGGCGGCAACGCCCCGGGCCTACCCGACCCGAGCACGCCGAGGCGCAGAGTTACGCCGAGGTGGCTTCGCAACTCCCTGCGCCGACCCATGCCGCCCAGGCCCTGCCCGCTATCGCGGGCCGCGCCGCTGCCGCGACGCGCGGCAGGGGGCGCTGGTCCTTCCGCATGCGAGCCTGTGGAAGGACCAGCGCCCCCTGCCTTGGACGGGCCTGGGCTCGACGCGTCGGATGCCGGAACCATGGATAAGGCGTTGAATGCCGCCGTCCAAGGGGCAAGACCAGAAGTTGAGACGCACCCCCACCTCCTTCCGACAAGGTGCTTCGGCCCCCAGGAAAGGTCCCCGGCCTGACTTCAGAACCGATCGCTGCGCCCAGGCCCATCCAAGGCAGGGTGCGCAGGTCCTTCCTCAGGCTTGCATGAGGAAGGACCTGCGCGCACTGCCGCGCGTCGCGGCAGCGACGCGGCCCGCGATAGCGGGCAGGGCCTGGGCGGCATGGGTCGGCGCAGGGAGTTGCGAAGCCACCTCGGCGCAACTCTGCGCCTCGGCGTGCTCGGCGTACGAGTCCTTTACCCGAAGCCACCGAATCCTAAAATCCAGCAGACCACGTTCCACTAATCCCTGGTTTTAATGGAAAGCAATGCATCGGGTTCGATAGTGGTCGTTGGAGCCGGCCAGGTATTCGGCCTAGAAGACCAGCGGCTCCGGCTCGCCGAAGATGAAGCCCTGGCCCCACGGCACGTCCGCGTCGATGACGGCCTGGAGCTCCTCGGTGGTCTCGATGCCTTCGACGATGTAGCCCACCCGCATGCGTTCGGCGAACACGGACAGGGCGTTCAGAAGCGCGGCCTGGTAGGGGCGGCGGTGGATGCCGCGCACGAGGCTCTTGTCCACCTTGAAGAAGTCCGGGGAGAGGCGGGCCATGTGGGCCAGGGAGGCGATGCCCGATCCCAGGTCGTCCACGGCGATGCGCACCCCCAGGGCCCGCAGCCGCTTGGAGAAGAATTCCAGCTGGTCGAGGCTGTGCCGGGAGTAGCTCTCGGTGATCTCGAAGACGATGCGGTGGGGCGGGATGGAGAGGTTCCAGAGCCAGGGCTCGATCTGGTACCAGAACTCGGGATGCTCCAGGGTCAGGGGATCCAGGTTCACGAACAGGAGATGGTCGGTGATGGGGTGCATCTCGAGGGTGGTGAAGATGGCCCCCAGGCAAAGCAGGTCCAGGCGCACCCGGGATTCGGCGGAGAGGGACACGTCCACCAGCAGGTCGCCCACGGTCCGCATCACGCCGGGCTGGGTTTCGAAGCGGGTGAGCACTTCCCGCGCCACCGTCGTCCCGTCCTTGAGGTTGATGATGGAATGCGTGTAGGTGACCGCCGGCCGGCGGAAATCCAGAATGCTTTCGAGAAGGTCTTGGTTCATCCGGCTCCGCCTTGCCAACCTCTTATTTTCACTTCTTTTGCCTCCGGTGCCAAACTGGAGGAAAGGAGCGGGCATGGGCAGGGTCGTGGTGGTGGGTGCGGGACGTTCGGGAATCGGTGCGGCTGAGCACCTCGCCAAAGAGGGCCGGGACGTCGTGGTGACCGAAGGGAAGCCCGGGCCCGACGCCGCAGCGGCTGCTCGCCTGTCCGAAAAGGGCATTCCGGCGGTGTGGGGCTCCCACCCCATGACCCTGCTGGAGGAATGCGAGGAACTGGTGCTGAGCCCCGGGGTGAGCCCGGCCATCCCCTTCGCGGCGGAGGCCGCCCGCCGCGGGATTCCGGTCATCGGCGAGCTGGAGCTGGCCCACCGCGCCCTGCGGGCCCGCAGGGACGACGCCATGATCCTGGCCATCACCGGCACCAACGGCAAGAGCACCACCACCGATCTCACGGCCCACCTCCTGAAGCAGGCCGGCCTTCCGGCCCGGGCCTGCGGCAACCTGGGCACGCCCCTGGTGGAGGCCATGGAGGGCGCCGAGGAGGGCACCCGCTACGCCCTGGAGTGCTCCAGCTACCAGTTGGAGACGGTGCGGGACTTCCACGCCGAAGCCGCGGCCGCCCTGAACCTCACCCCGGACCACCTGGCGCGTCACGGCACCATGGAAGCCTACCGCGCGGCCAAGGTGAAGATCTTCTCCCACCAGACCGCGGGGGACCTGCGCCTGACGCCCCTTTCGGATCCGGCCTTCGAGGCCGCGGCCCCGGGCCAGGGGCAAAGCGCCCGGTTCGGCTGGGTGGCCCCGGAGGGCCCCGGCGCCTGGTGCGACGACCACGGCACCCTCTGGCTCATCGACGACCACGGCGAGCATGCCCTGGTGCACCGTTCCCGCCTGTTGATCCCCGGCGACCACAACGTGGAGAACGCCCTGGCCGCGGCCGTGCTGGCCGGCCACGGCGGCGCGGACCTGGACGCCATCCGGGAAGGTCTGCGCACCTACCCGGGCCTGGCCCACCGCATCGCCCTTTGCGGGGAGCACAACGGCATCAAGGCCTACAACGACTCCAAGGGCACCAACGTGGACGCCACCCTCATCGCGGTGCGGGCCCTGCCGGGGCCCCTGGTGCTGCTCCTGGGCGGCCAGGACAAGGGCACCAGCTACGCGCCCCTGCGGGAGGCCCTCCAGGGCAAGCTCCGCGGCCTGGTGTTCCTGGGCGAGGCCATTCCCCAGCTGGAGCGCGACCTGGGGGATCTGCCCCACGTGGCCGTCCAGCCCTTCGACGACGCCGTCGCCGCGGCCCTGGGCATGGCCCGGGAGGGCGACCAGGTCCTCATGAGCCCGGCCTGCGCCAGCTTCGACCAGTTCCGGAATTTCGAGGAGCGGGGAGAGCACTTCGAGGCGCTCATCCGGGAATGGGCCAGGGGCTAGCGTGGATCCCGTCTCCGCCATCCGGTACCTCTCCCTGGCCGGGTCCGGCCCGCATGCCGGGCGCGTCCTGGTGGTGGACGCCGGAAGGCAGCGCCTCGGGCTCCTGGAGGACGGCCGGCTCCTGGTGGAGTACGCCGTCTCCACGGCATCGGCGGGCATCGGCGGGGAGGAGGGCTCGTTCCGGACCCCTCCGGGCTGGCACCGCATCCACGCCCGCATCGGGGCGGGGGCCGCGGCCGGCGCCGTGTTCAGGTCCCGCGTGCCCACGGGCGAGGTGTGGGAAGGCGAGGCCTGCGAGGACGACCTCATCCTGGGCCGCATCCTCACCCTGGAAGGCCTGGAACCGGGGGTGAACGCGGGCCCCGGGAGGGATTCCCTGGAGCGCTTCATCTACATCCACGGCACCAGCCAGCCCGGCCTCCTGGGCACGAAGGCCTCCCACGGGTGCGTGCGCATGGCCTGCGCGGACGTCCTGGACCTCTTCGACCGGGTGCGGGAGGGTGACCGGGTGCTGATCGCCACGGGCCCCATGGGGCGCCTCCACTTCACCGGGGCCGGGGGCAGCGGCATGAGCGCCCTGGCGCAGTTCGCCGCCGGGGATGGGCCCGTGAGCGGCAGCGACCGGGGCTTCGACCAGGGCCGCAACCCCGGGGGCCGGGCCCTGCTGGAAAAGGCCGGCGTGCGCGTGGTGCCCCAGGACGGCGCAGGGGTCGCGGGCGCGGCCGCGGTGGTCTACTCCACGGCCGTGGAGGACGACGTGCCCGACATCCGGGAGGCGCGGCGCCTGGGCATCCCCCTTCTCCACCGGTCCGAGCTGCTGGCCCACTACGTGGGCGAGAAGAGGACCCTGGCCTTCACCGGCACGAGCGGGAAGTCCACCTCGGTGGCCATGGCCTTCGAGATCCTGCGCGGGGCGGGCCGCGACCCCTCGGTCCTCACCGGCGGCGAGCTGCGCGCCCTGCAGACCCAGGGCCTCTGGGGCAACGCCTGGGCCGGCGGCTCGGACATCCTGGTGATCGAGGCCGACGAGAGCGACGGCTCCCTGGTGCGCTACAGTCCCGCCGTGGGCGTCGTCCTGAACCTCCAGAAGGACCACAAGGCCATGGAGGAGGTGGCGGCGATGTTCGCCACCTTCCGGTCCCGGGTCCGCGAGGCCTTCTGCGTGGGCGACGCGCCCAACCTCGCGGACCTCGCCGAGGGCGCCCTGGTGTTCGGCGCGGGCCCCGGGGCGGCGCTGCGGTGCGAGGACGTGGCGGAAGACCGGGACGGCTGCGCCTTCACGGTGCGGGGCGTGCGATTCAGGCTGCCCGTGCCGGGGCTCCACAACGTGGAGAACGCCCTGGCCGCCATGGCCGGATGCCTCTCCCTGGGGGTGCCCCTGGAGGCCATGGCGGCGCCCCTGGCGGCCTATTCTGGCGTGGCCCGCAGGTTCCAGAGCCTGGGATCGGCGGGGGGCGTGGAGGTGGTGGACGACTTCGGCCACAATCCGGCCAAGGTCGCCGCCTCGCTGCGCACCGCCAGGACCCGGGCCGGAAGGGTGCTGGCCGTGTTCCAGCCCCACGGCTTCGGCCCCCTGCGCTTCCTGCGCGAGGAGTTCATCGCGGCCTTCGCGGAGGGCCTCCGGCCTGGCGACCTGTTCTGGATGCTGGACGTCTTCTACGCCGGCGGCACCGTCACGCGCGACATCTCCTCGGCCGAGGTGGCGGCGGCCATCGCCGCCCGGGGCGCGCAGGCCTTCCATGCGCCCTCGCGGGAATGGCTGGTGGAGAAGCTGGCCGCCACCGCGAAACCCGGGGACCTGGTGCTGGTGATGGGCGCCCGGGATCCCTCGCTCACGGACCTGGCCAAGGCCATCCTGGCGCGTCTCAGCCCCGCAGCACCTCGGCCAGGAGCTTCTTCAGCTCCTTGAGCCGGTACGGCTTCTGGACGAAGGCCGCGGGCTTGACGCCCTCCAGCGCCTGCCGGTCGTAGCCCGAGCTGAGGATGACCGGCACCTCGGGCCTCAGGGCCTGCATCTTCGCGAAGGCGGTCGCTCCGTCCATGCGGGGCATGGTCAGGTCCATGAGCACCAGGTCGGGCCTGGCCGCCTCGAAGCGCTCCAGCGCCTCCACTCCGTCCCGGGCCTGGATCACCTCGAAGCCCAGGGTCTCCAGGGCCAGGCCGATGGAGTCGAGGATGATCACTTCGTCGTCCACCAGGAGGAGCCGGCCCGAGAACTCGCTCACGGGCTCGGCCGCGGCCTGGGGCCGGGGCACGGCGGTGCCGCGGGAGGCGGGGAAGAACACCTGGAACGAGGAGCCCTCGCCTTCGCGGCTCTGGATGAGGATCCCGGCCTTGTGGCCCTTGAGGATCCCCAGCATGGCCGAGAGGCCCAGGCCGCGGCCCTTGACCTTGGTGGTGAAGAAGGGGTCGAAGATCCGCGCGAGCACGCCGGGGCTCATGCCGCAGCCGGTGTCCTCCACCTCCAGCACCACGAAGGGGCCCGGCTCCAGGTCCTGGGCGGGGAAGGCGGCGCGGATCCGGGCCTCGTCCAGGTCCTCCTCCCGGGTGGCCACGCGGATGACGCCCTCCTTGTCGCCCAGGGCGTCCGCGGCATTGGTGACCAGGTTCATGACCACCTGCTGGATCTGGGCGGCGTCCCCTTCGACGGCGGGAAGGTTCCCGGCCAGGTGGATGGAGAGGGACGCCCCCTTGGGGACGCTCACCTTGAGGAGATGGACTATTCCGTTCACCACGGCGTCCAGGTCCTGGGGCTTGACCGAGAAGCGGCCCTTGCCCGAGTAGGCCAGCATCTGCCGGGTGAGCTCCGAGGCCTTGAGGACGGTGTTCTCCACGGCCTCCAGGTGGCCCAGGGCGGGGGAGCCCTCCGGCAGCTTGAGCTGGGCGAGGTTCAGGTTGCCCATGATGGCGGTGAGGAGGTTGTTGAAGTCATGGGCGATGCCCCCGGCCAGGACCCCCAGGCTCTCCAGCTTCTGGGAAAGGCGCAGGGCCTCCTCCATGTGGCGCTTCTGGGTGATGTCCCGGGCGCTGCCGACGATGCGGTGGATACGGCCCGTGTCGTCCTGGATGGGCACGAGGGTGGTGGAGAGGTATCGGGATCCATCGGGGCCGGGGATTTCCTCCTCGAAGGTCAGGGGCTTGCGGGCGGCGATGCATTCCAGGTCGTGGGCGACGAAGGCGGCGGCGAGCTGGGGCGCGCAGAAGGCCTCGAAGGGAAGGCCTGCCACGTCCTGGGCCTTGCGCCCCAGGATGGATTCGGCGGCGGGATTCATGCCCTCCAGCAGCAGCTCCCCCTGGGTACCGACGCGGATCCAGAAGAGCGCGTCGGGCGTGTGGCTCTGCAGGGCCTGGAAGCGGTCTTCGCTTTCGCGCAGGCGCGCCTCCTGGCGGCGGCGTTCGGTCTCGTCCATGGCGATCAGCACCGCGCCGACCACCTGGCCCTTTTCGATCATGGGCCCCATGATGCTGCGGTACCACCGGGGACTGCGGTCCGGGCCCCAGCCGAAGCCTTCGTAGACTTCCTGGGAGGATCCCGCCAGGATGCGCGCCAGGGCCTGGGCGCCCAGGGGCTTGGCCTCGTCGGTGAGTCCGTCCAGGAAGTCCATGCCGATGACGTCGGCCATGGCGAAGCCCGGGGCGACCTTGTTCAGGAACAGCATGTGCCCCCTCCGGTCCAGGAGGGAGATGAAGGCCGGCACATGGGCGGTGATGGCGGCGATGAGGTCGGTGAGGTTGCCCAGGGCCTGCTGGGCGTCCTCCTGGACGGTGACGTCGCGGGTGATGGTCAGGAGGCAGGGGAGACCGTCCAGGGAGACCAGGCGCCCCGACATCAGGCCCTTGATGAGGGTGCCGTCCTTGCACCGGAACGTGAACAGGGTGGCGTCGAACTCGCCCTTCTCCTTGAGCAGGGTGGTCATCTTCTGCCGTTCCGCGGGGTCCGCCCAGAGGCCGAGCTCCACGGAGGTGCGCCCCAGGACCTCGTCGCGCTTCCAGCCCGTGAGGCGCTCGAAGCCGGTGCTCACCTCCAGGTAGGTGCCGTCGTCCAGGCGCGTGATGTTGATCGCGTCGGGACTCGCGTTGAAGGCCAGGGCGAACCGGGCCTCGCTGCGGCGCAGGGCGGCTTCCGCCGCCTTGCGGGAGGTGATGTCCCGGATGTAGAGGAAGAGGAGTTCAGTCCCCTGGTGGGAGACCCGGGCCCGGGTCATCTCCGCGTGGATCCGGCCGCCGTGGCGGTCCACCAGCACCGTCTCCAGGGCCCCGGTCCCGCCGGGGCCCGGGAACGCGTCCGGGGCGATGGCCGTCAGGTCCAGGTCCTGGAAATCCTCCGGGGCGTACCCCAGCAGCGCGCAGGCCGAAGCGTTGGCATAGCGGATCCGGCCGTCGGGAGCCACCCCCAGCACCGCGTCCGGGGCGCGGTCGAGGATCTCGCCGAGGAGAGCGGCGGACAGGGGTTCCCGGGTCAGGGGAGCGTCGGGGGGGGGCATGCCGGGTTCTTTCAGCACGATTCGGGGGGAGGGTCGATCGGTTGATGGTAATGGATATCAGGGGATCCGGGGCAAAACGAATTGGCCTAGGCGCCTGGATTCTCCCGGCCAGTCTTGCGCGAAGAAATAATTAATTTATTTTTTGCCATGATCCTCGCGTTCTGTCTGCCCGCCCTCCTCGCCCTGTCCCCCCCCGCCGGAGAGGTCCGCCGCAGCCTGGTGGATTTCCGCGTGGAGCGCGCCCCCGAGCCCCGGACGCCACCGGGGTGGACCATGCCAGAGCCGCCGGACCCGCCCCTGGTCAAGGGCCGGGGCCGAGACGGGGCTGGGGACGTGTGGGACTATGCGCCGGAGGCGCGGGGGATTACATCCGGCAGGCATTCCGGGAGCCGGGATTTCGCCGTTCGCCGCTGAAAGGGAAACGGGGCCCTCTGGAAGGCCTGGTCACCGGTGCCGATCGAAAGGCTGAAACGAAGTATATAATGATTTTATATCCCTTTCATCCCCGTCCATCCCCGTCCATCCCCGGCCCGTTCTTTTGGCCGGTGTGGGTCGGGGGGCTGGGGTACGGCTTCGCACCCATTGCTCGGCAGCATTAAATGATTGACTTTGCCGGGGATAAAGGGGATGAACGGGGATAAAAAAAGATGATTTAAGTACCGCTACGTTTTGCTTCGAACGTCTCGTTTCGGCACGGTGAAGGGGAGGGCGGTCCGGATCCGGGGCGGCAGCTTCAAAGCCTGAATCCCGGCTGATGCCAGGTTCAGGTCCGGTCCGCCAGCGAGAGCACCAGCACCGCTGCAATGACCAGGGCCCCCCCGGCGAGCTGGAGCGCCTGGAGCCGTTCGCCCAGGAGCAGCGCGCCCATCACGGCCGTGGCCACGGGCTCCACGGTGCATGCGATGGAGGCCTGGGTGGCGCTGATGCGCGATAGGCCCTCCATGACCAGCACCGTGGGCAGGACGGTGCCCAGCACCGCAAGGCCGGCCACGCTCGCCCAGGCTCCGGGGGCCATCCCGGGGTGGATCCCGCCGAGGAAGGGCGTCAGGGCGAGGAAGACCAGGGCCGCGAAGGTGCTGATCCAGAGTGTGGCCACCAGGGCGGGCACCCCCCGCTGCATGCGGGCGCCCAGGAAAATGTAGACCGCGTAGCCCAGGGAGCTGGCCAGGCCCAGGGCGACCCCCGCGGGGTCCAGGCGCTGGGCGGGAAAGCCGATGGCGAGGGTGATCCCGGCCAGGGCGAGGGCCAGGGCCAGGACGCCTCCCCGGCCCGGGCGCTCCCCCCGGAAGACCCAGGACAGGATCATGACGTGCGCGGGATAAAGGTAGAGGAGCAGGGCGGTCAGGGCCACGGGGATCCTGCGGCTGGAGACGAAGAAGAGCCCCGCCTCCACCACGAACAGGGCGCCCATGAGCGCCAGGCCCGCCAGCCGGGCGCGGGGAAGCCGGACGCGGTGGCGCCGGGGCACCAGGGCCCAGAGGAGGAGGGCCGCCAGGAGGAAGCGCAGCGCCAGGGCGGTGGGCACGCCCACGCCCCGGGCCGCGGCCAGCCGGTTGAAGATGCCGATGGTGGCGAAGCTGCACCCGGCCAGGACGACCAGGAGGATGCCGCCGGTGCGCTTGTCTGCCGAGGCCGTCACCGGCGGCGCATGACCAGGAGGGCCTCGACGGCGGGGATGTCGGCCGGCACGTCCACCCCCAGGCTGAGGTGCGGGGTGCGGGCCACGCCGATGGCCATGCCCGCGGCCAGGGCCCGCAGCTGTTCGAGCATCTCGAGCTTTTCCAGGGGGTGGGCGGGAAGGGCGGTGAAGGCGCGCAGGGCCTCGGGCCGGTAGGCGTAGATGCCCAGGTGGCGCAGGTAGACCTCCAGGTGCTGGGGACTCAGCCAGGGGCGGAAGTCGGCCAGGAAGAGGGTGCTGTTGCGGAGGTAGGGGATGGGGCTGCGGCTGAAGTACAGCGCGCGGCTGGCATCGTCCAGCACCACCTTGACATTGTTGGGGTTGAAGAGTTCCTCGGCGCTGGTGAAGGGGCATGCCGCCGTGGCCATGGGGAGGCCCGGGTTGCGCTCCAGGAGGCTCACGACCCCGGCGATGGTGGCCGGGTGCATCGCGGGTTCGTCGCCCTGGATGTTGAGCACCGCATCGAAGGGCTCCCCCAGCGCGGCATAGGCCGCGGCGACCCGGTCCGTGCCCGAGGGGAGGTCCGGGTCCGTCATGACCACCCGGCCCCCGAATCCCTCCACGGTGGAGGCGATGCGCGCGTCGTCGGTGGCCACCACCACCTCGTCCACCCCCGGGGCGTCCCGGGCCGCCTCCCAGACCCACTGGATCATGGGCCGTCCGGAAATGGGCGCCAGGGGCTTGCCCGGGAACCGGGAGGCCTGGAACCGGGACGGGAGGACGGCGAGGGTGCGCATGGGATGGCCTTTCGTTGACGGTTTGATCATAGCAAGGCCGAGGCCCCATGGGCCTCCCGGGGGAAGGGCCCCGGGCCCATGAACTCCTGCGTGGAAATATGCCGGCCGATCACGCACAATCAAGGGTTTGGCTTTGAGGATTCAACACCGGAGGTTCCATTGACACGAAGGTTCGCCATTCCCGTGGGCATCACTGCGACCGGTCAGCACTACCCGGACCGCCTCGTCACCAACGATGAGCTGTCCCGGATGGTCGACACCAGCGACGAATGGATCCTTTCCCGCACGGGCATCCGGCACCGGCGCTGGGTGGAGCCCGGCACCGGCTCCTCCGACCTGGGCGTGGGCGCCCTGCGCATGGCCCTGGAACGCCGCGGCATGGGCGCCGACGAACTGGACGCCATCATCTGCTGCACCGTGACGCCCGACATGTTCTTCCCCTGCACCGCCGCTCTCATCCAGGACAAGATCGGGGCCTCCAACTGCTTCGGTTTCGACATGAACGCGGCCTGCTCCAGCTTCCTGTTCGGCATGACCACCGGCGCGAGCCTCATCGCCGCCGGCACCGTGAAGAAGGTCGCCGTGGTGGGCTGCGACGTGATGACCTCCATCATGGACCCCACGGACCGCAACACCGCCGTCCTCTTCGGGGACGGCGCCGGTGCGGTGATCCTGGAGCAGGTGGAGGAGGGCTACGGCATCCTGGACTACGAGCACAAGATCGCCGGCTTTGGCGCCCCCTTCCTCTGCATGAAGGCCGGCGGGTCCATGCGCCCGGCCACGGCCGAGACGGTGGCCAACCGCGAGCACTTCATCTACCAGAACGGCAAGGAAGTCTACAAGAACGCCGTGCGCGAGATGGCCGAGGTGAGCCGCCTCATGCTGGACCGCAACCGGATAAACCCCTCGGATCTGGCCCTGTTCGTTCCCCACCAGGCCAACCTCCGCATCATGGACGCCGCCGCCAAGCGCCTGGAGCTGCCCTACGAGCGCATGGCCAACAACATCGCCGAGTATGCCAACACCACCTCGGCCACCCTGCCCACCGCGCTGCACCAGTCCCTGGAGGCCGGGAAGGTCAAGAAGGGCGACCTGATCGTCTTCGCCGCCTTCGGCGCCGGGTTCACCTGGGGCGGATCCCTCATGCGCTGGGCCGTGTGAGGATCATCGCCGGCACCCTCAAGGGCCGCCGCCTTGCGGCCCCGGAGGGGTCCAGGGCGGTTCGCCCGACCGCCGACCGGGCCCGGGAGGCCCTCTTCTCCATCCTGCAGAGGTGGCCCGCGGGCCCCTTCCTGGACCTTTACGCCGGCACCGGCGCGGTGGGGCTGGAGGCCCTCTCCCGGGGCTACGGCCCCGTGACCCTGGTGGAGAAGGCCCCCGAGGCCCTGGCGTGCCTGCGCGCCAACGCCAGGGGGGCCGAGGTGCGGATCCTGGCCCAGGACGCGCGGCGGCTGGCCGCGGACGCCTTCCGGGACCTGGCGGTGGCCTTCGCGGACCCGCCCTACGAGACCTCCCTGGAAGCCTGGGCCCAGCTGGGGCCCCGGTTCGCGGAGTGGCTGGGCCAGGACGGCATCCTGGTCTTCGAGGTTGCGGCCGGAACCGCCCTCCCCCCGGTGGCGGGCCTGGAAGAACTGGAGACCCGCCGGTACGGGGCCGCGGAGTTCCATATCTTGCGCCCCGCGCGTTGAGGCCGGGTTAAACTTCTGCATGCCGCGGCTTTCCATCAAGACCAAGCTGAGCGCCGTCATCAGCATCCTGGTGCTGGCCTTCGGACTGTTCAACCTCGTCTTCTTTCCCCTGACGGTGAAGCGCCAGTTCCAGGCCCAGGCGCGTTCCAGCATGCACCAGGTGGCCGAGACCGCCAGCTATGCCCTGGCCACGGCCATGGGGGAACGGGACCGCCGGGAGGTGGCCCGGATCCTTGAGGGCGTCAAGAACATCCCTTCTTTCAGCTTTTCGGTGGTCTTCGACGAGAAGGGGAAGGTGGTGGACGAGTCCCCGGCAGCGCCCAGTTGGGCCGGCGCCTATGGGCACACCGACGGCAGGACCCTCACCTTCCTGCGGGCCTCCGACGGGATCCTGGTGGCCACGGCGCCCATCTTCTTCCGCAACCCCGAAGGCGTCCACGTGGGGACCCTCGTGCTGGGGTTCACCACCGACGAGATCCGGCAGGCGCTGCTCGTGAACACCCGGCAGGCCCTGTGGGTGGGCGGCGCCGCGGTGGCGCTGGCCCTCCTCCTGGGCTTCTACCTGGCCAGGCTCTACATCCGTCCCCTGGTGACCCTCACCCAGGCGGTGCAGCAGGTGGCCAGCGGCAACCTCCAGGGCATGGCGGTGGGAGCGACCTCCCACGACGAGCTGGGCGTCCTGGCCCGCAGCTTCGAGGTCATGACCAACAAGCTGCGGGTCTCCCGGGACGAGATCGAGCTTCAGACCAAGCTGCTGGAGTCCCGGGTCCACGAACGCACCGGACAGCTGCTGGAGACCATCTGGGAGCTGGAGGAGATCCGGGCCAACCTGGAGAAACTCGTCCAGGAGCGCACCCGGGGCCTCGAGCAGTCCCAGGCCGAGCTCAAGGCCTGGGCCGGCACCCTCGAGGAGAAGGTGCAGGAGAAGACCCAGGAGCTCACGGAGGTCAACGACAGCCTGCTGATGAGCCTCCAGCGCCTGCAGGAGCTCGACCGCACCAAGAGCGAATTCCTGGCCAACATGAGCCACGAGCTGCGCACGCCGCTGAACGCCGTCATCGGCTTCTCGGGCCTGCTCATGCAGGAACGGGAGGGAAGGGTCCCCTCGGACGTGAAGATGGACCTGTCCATCATCCACCAGAACGGCCGCACCCTCCTGGGCATGATCGACTCCATCCTGGACCTCTCCAAGATCGAGGCGGGCCGGTTCGAGCTGGACCTGGTGCCCATGGACCCCGGGCCCGCCCTGGAGGAGGTGGCCGCCATGGCCGCGGGCCTCATCGCGAACCGCCCCATCCGCTTCACCCACGAGGTCCTGGGCGGACCGTGCCGCATCCTCGGGGATCCGGCGCGCTTCAGGCAGGTGGTCACCAACCTCGTGGGCAACGCCATCAAGTTCACCGAACAGGGCTCCGTGACGGTGCGCATGGAGCGCGCCGGGGACCGCCTGCGCATCGCCGTCCGGGACACCGGCATCGGCATGAGCGAGGACGAGATGCAGAGGCTCTTCAAACCGTTCCAGCAGGTCGACGGCAGCATCACGCGCCGCTTCGGCGGCACGGGCCTGGGCCTGGCCATCTCCCAGCGCCTGGCGATGGCCATGGACGGAAGGATCACCGTTGAAAGCGAGAAGGGCAGGGGGAGCACCTTCACGGTGGACCTCCCCCTCCTGCCGGAGGCACAGCCATGACCGCTCCGAAGATCCTCTGCATCGAGGACAATTTCGTGAACTGGAGGCTCGTGCAGCGCCTCCTGTCCCAGGCCGGCTACGACATGCACTGGGCGGAGGAGGGCATCAAGGGCTACGAGATGGCGCTCCAGCTCAAGCCGGCCCTGGTGCTCCTGGACATCAACCTTCCGGGCCTTTCGGGCTTCGAGGTGGCCACCAAGTTCAAGCACGACCCCGAGCTCAAGGCCACGCCCCTGGTGGCCCTGACCGCCAAGACCCAGAAGTCCGAGCGCGACACGGCCCTGGTGGCCGGCTGCGACGGCTTCATCCCCAAGCCCCTGGACCCCTTCACCTTCGTGGACCAGGTGGGGGCCTTCCTCCAGGGCCGCCGGGAGGAGCTGGAAAAGGCCCTGGAGGCTCCGGCCCTCCGCCAGTTCAACGTCCAGATGCTCGAGCACCTGGAGCTCCAGCTCAAGGAGGCCCGCGAGGCCAACCGCAAGCTCACCGAGGCCCAGGCCGCCCTGGAGCAGCGCAGCGCCAGCCTGGCACGGCTCCTGGCCCTGAGCCGGGAGATCCTCACCGAGCACGACCCCAGGACGCTCCTCATGCGCATCCTTTCGGAGGTGCGGCTGGAGGTGGGCGCCACCGGGCTCGCCGCCTACCGCATCCATGGCAGCGGAAGCTACTACGACGGCCTGCGCTGGAACGGGGCCTCCTTCGACGCCATGCCGGTCCTGCCCCTGGGCCACAGCTTCGTGACCCGGGCCTGGGCCATGGGCGCCCAGGGTGTCCTCCACGGGGAGGCCCTCCGGAGCAGCCGCCTCTGGGAGGAGGGGCTGGACCTGGGCCTCTGGCCGCCCATGGGCAACGTTGCCGTGGTGGTCCTTCGCACCCACCAGGAGGGCCAGGAGATCGCCGGCTTCTGGATCCTCAGCCGCCCCGCGGAACGGCCCTTCCTGGCCCAGGAACTGGAGATGGCCACCCTCCACGCCAGCATCGCCCTGGTCAGCCTGGAGAACGCCGAGCTCATCGAGGACCTCAACAACAGCACCCGGGCGCTGGCTTCGAGCTACGAGCGCATCGAGGGCGCCTACCAGGACCTCCAGAACGCCCGGGCGGATCTGAACCGCCGGGACCGCCAGGCGCTCCTGGGCGACCTGTTCACCAAGATCGCCCAGCGCCTGGAGGCCCCCGTGCAGAGCCTCCACCAGCAGAGCCAGGTGCTGGACCACATGCCGGCACCGGACGGCAACGGGCTGCCCGAGGCCCACCCCAGGGCCCTGGCGGAGATCCGCGAGGCCGTCTCGAAGATCGACGGGCTCCTCAAGGCCCTGTTGCGGCGGGTGGGCCGGGAGACGCCCAGCAAACCGGAATGGCTGGACCTCCACGACCTCATCCAGCAGGAGCTGGAACTGCTCCAGGCCGAGGGCGTCATTCCCCCTGAGGTGGCGGTCTCCCAGGAGCTCAAGGCCCGGGTGCCTCTCATCTACGGGGTGTACGGGGACTTCGCCACGACCCTGCTCAATGTGGTGCACCACGCCCTGGGCGGGCCCACGCCCTCGCCCGTGCTGGTCATCCGGTCCACCCGCACGGAGGAGGCCTTCCTCCTCCAGGTCACCGACGAGGGCGGGGCCATCCCGCCCGTGGAACTGGACACGGCCTTCGAACCCTTTTCCGGCCTGCACCAGCAGGTGGTGATGGGCGTGCGGAGCCCCGGGGAGGGCCTGGCCGCGTGCAGGCAGCTCATGGCGGCCTACGAAGGCGAGGTGGACCTGGTCAACCTGGGCGACGGCACCTCCCTCACCCTGAAGGTCCCGCTCAGGTAGGGAACGGCCCCGGTTCCCCGAAGGGAAGGCCGGGGCCGGGGGTGGAAGCTACTTGAGTTCCTTGAGGAATTCCTTGACCTCGCCGGACTTCTTGCCCTTGGGGGCGATTTCCATGTACTTCTTGAAGGCTTCCTTGGCGGCTTTGGGGTTCTCCAGGCTGAACTCCACCACGCCCAGGAGCCAGTAGCTGTCCTCGAACTTGGGGTTCACGGAGATGGCCTTGGTGACGAAGACCTTGGCTTCCTTGAACTTGCCGGCGTTGAAGGCGGCCACGCCGTCGTTGTAGGCCAGTTCGGGGCGGGGGCCCATGGCGACGTCGATGGCGGCCTGGTAGGTCTTGATGCCCTCGGCGTCGTTCTTGGCCTTGGCGATCTCCAGCAGGGCCACCAGCACGCGCTGGTCCTTGGGGGTGCGCTTGAAGGCGCCCACCAGGTAGGGCTCGGCCTTCAGCATCTGTTCCTTGTTGGCGGGATCGGCCTTGCCGGCCTCGAAGAGGGTGATGCCCAGCACCCGCTCCACGGTGGGCATGTTCTTCTCGATGCCGGCGCGGGATTCGCCCTCCTTGAGGGTGGCCAGGGCCTCGGTGAAGTCGGCGTGGGCCGAGGTGATCAGGGGCAGGGCCTCGGCGAACTTCTGGGCGTTGTAGAATTCCACGGCGGCGTTGAAGGAGGCGGAGGCGGTCATGGCCTTGCCCTCGCCCGGGGGCAGGTTGGCGAGGTTGGCCTTGAGGGCCTCTTCGGAGGCCTGCTGCGGGGTGAGCATGACGACGTTGACCGTCGTGATGTCGGCCAGCTTGACCTTCACGTTCTGCTTGTAGGTCTGGTAGCCGGGGGCGGTGACGGAGATGGCGAAGTCCTTGGGCTCGAGGCCCACCTGGAGGTAGCTGCCCTTTTCGTCGGCCTTGATCTCCTTGGTCCAGTTGATGTCCGACCGGCTCATGGTGATGACGGCCCCGGCCACGGGCTTGCCTTCCTTGTTGGTGACCTTGCCGCCGATCCGGCCGGTGCTCTGGGCCGCCAGCGTCATGCAGACCGCAGGGATCATGATGGCCGTGATGATGTTTCGCATAGTGCCTCCGAATAGCTCCATGGTCCCATTTATGCAAGGGTTTGAGAAGTGGCGCGGAGGTGAACTGTGATACGCTGCCTTCAACCCACGGAGTGACCATGATTGCAACGGTTACACGGTCGTCCATCCCCGCGTTGGAATCCGTGACCGCCAGATTCGTCCATGCAGTGATAAATACTTCAAAAATGAAGTTTAGGCTTCTGCTTGGGGCGATCCTCCTGGCGCTTGCCGGGAGTCTGGGCGCGGCGCAGCCCGATTCCGCGTCCCGCACCCACCAGGACCTGCTGCCGGCCGTGGCCCTGAGCCACTGCGCCGAACGCCTGAAGCCGGCCTTCCGCTCCGGCGATCCCGCCGCCATCCAGGCCGCGGTGCAGGACGTGGAATTGCTGCGCAGGACCTACGGCACCCTGGACGTGGTGCCCCTGGTGGAGGCCATGGCCATCTTCGCCAGGGACCTGGGCGCCCAGGGCGAACCGGCCCTTGGCCTGAAGGTGATCGACACCGTGGAGCGCTGGGCGCCCCGGTACCCGACGCTGCTGGGCACCCGCGTGATCCTCATGCGCCAGCAGGGGCCCCAGGGCTACCTGTGGAGCATCGCCGACGTGCTCGAACTCACCCGCCTCCGGCTCGCCAACCCCTATCACCGGTGGCTGTGGACCGTCCAGCACATGGCCTGGCTCCGCCTCATGGCCACCCTGCTCCTATGGGGGTTCGCGCTGACCCTCGGCATCCGCTACCGCCGGGTGTTCCGCAACATATGGGAGGAACCCCTGCGCCGCGGCGCCATGAACCCCCATGTGATGGCCCTGCTGGGGGCCTTCCTGATCACCCTGCCGGTGGTCTTCGGCCTGGACCCCGGCATCGTGGCCATGGTCTGGCTCTGGCTCCTGGCCCCCTTCCTCCTGCCCCTGGAGATCCGGGCGACCCTTTTCATCCTCCTCCTGCAGCTGGTGCATCCGGCGCTCTCCCTCCTGGAGCCCATGGCCGCCGTGAGGCCCAGCCCGAGCATCGTGACCCTCCAGATGCGCCCGCAGCCGTTCGCGGGGATGGAACGCTCCCTGGCCGCGCTGCCCCAGGGTGACCGCACCTTCCTGGAGGGCTGGCGCCAGCTCGAGTTCCAGGAGTGGACCAAGGCCCTCGGAACCTTCGAGTCCCTGCGCGGGAACCACCCCGACCGCGCCGAGGTGCTCAACAACCTGGGCGTGGCCCGGTACCAGCTCGGCGACCTCGCCGGGGCCCAGACCTGCTTCGACGAGGCCGCCCTCCTCGGCCCCGAGCGGGGCGAGATCCTGCTCAACCAGAGCGTGGTGGCCTTCCGCCAGATGGACGGCCCCCTGGGCTTCGCCAAGCAGGAGGACGCCAGGCGGGTCGCGCCGGAAACCTTCAACCGGATCCTCGCCGCCAACCAGGCGCGGAACGACCAGCGCACCTTCGCGCTGCCCCTCCCGGACAACCCCGAACGGGTGGCCGCGCTGGCCCGGGCCCAGGCAGCCCCCGCCGACCACGGCCCCGGCCGCGCCAAGAACATCCTCCTCGCCTTCAATTTCATCCTGCCGCTGGCCGCGGCGGTGGCCTTCTACTTCCGGCTGAAGAAGAGCATCAGCGAGGCGCACCCGTCCCAATGCACCCGCTGTGGAGATCCCTTCCACACCACCGACAGCCCCGACGCCTTCGTGTGCTCCAAGTGCCACCACCTCTTCGTGCTCAAGGACGGCCTCCACGGGGAGAGCCGGAAGAAGAAGGTGGAGGAGGTCGGGTCCTTCCAGTCCGCCCAGCGCTGGCTCCACCGGTGCCTCATCGTGGTGCTGCCCGGGGCCGACCTGGTGCTCATCGGGGAGACTCAGGAAGGCCTGGTGGAGTATTCCTTCTTCTGCTTCGCGCTGGGGATCGTGCTGGCCACGGGCCGCTCCGTGCGCTACTCCGGCGAGGTGCTGCCGGATCCGGCTTCCATCTGGATGCCCCTCGGGCTTATGCTGCTGGCGGTGCTGTTTCTTCGCTCCTGGTTGAAGCTCCTGCCGAGAAGGGGATAGGCGAATGGCTCTGGAAGGCTCCCTCCGCGATTTCGATCTCTTTTCCCTGTTCAACATGATCAAGACCCAGGGCAAGAGCGGAACCCTCGTGCTCTCCCGCGCCCAGGAATTCGTCAAGATCTTCTTCGACCAGGGCGAGATCGTGGGTTGCGATTCGAACCAGGTGCGCATGGAGGACCGCGTCGGCGCCATGCTGGTGCGCCTGGGCAGGCTTTCGGGCGAAGAGCTCATGGCCATGATCCACCGCCAGCGCCAGACCCTCAAGCGCATGGGAACCCTGCTCCTGGAATCCGGACGGGTGTCCCCCCAGGATCTCCAGGACGCACTGTTCAACCAGGCCATGTCGATCATCTACCGCACCTTCCGGTGGGTGGAGGGGGACTACCGCTTCGACTCCATCCTGCCCCAGGAACTGGACCGGGAGAACTTCCCGGCCATCCCCGTGGACACGGTCCTCATGGAGGCCGCGCGGATCATGGACGAGTGGCCCGAAGTCCAGCGGCGCCTCCCCGACAACGGCCTTCCGCTGCGCAAGACGCCCTACGGCGCGGCGCTGAACCTGGACATCGACAAGGACCTCTCGACGGTGCTGGACGGCGGCTCCATGAACGTGGAGGGCTCGGGCCTCTCCCACGAGCAGGAGACGGTCCTGACCTACTTCTCCAGCTCCACCAGCATCCAGAACGTGCTCCAGATCAGCCGCTACGACGAACTCGACACCTGCAAGCTCATCGCCGAACTCCTTGAGGCCGGCGTCCTGGAGGTCTCCACCGAAGCCGAGGTGCGCAAGCCCTCGGTCTGGGTCCTGCCCCCCGCCATGATGGGCAGGGAGGCCGCCCCCCCCCAGGGCCCCTCCTGGATCTTCTGGCCCGCCGTGGCGCTCTTCCTGGGCTTCCCCCTGGCCTTCTACGTGCCCCATTCCAGGGCCTCGGCCAACCAGGGCCTCGCCAGCCTCCAGCGCGCCGACGTGCAGGTCTCCACCGACCCCGCCACCATGACCCGGCAGGTGTGGGCCTTCCGCATGGCCTCCCCCGGCGACGGCGGACGGAACCTCGCGGATTCCCTGGGCGTCACCCTGGACCCCCATCTGGTCATCCCGGATTTCTCCCGGCAGCCCAACCCTCTGGTCCCCACGCCCCAGGACCGGTTGGCGGAACCGCAGTAGGCTTTCGGCTCTGGCCTTGACAAGAAATATAAAATAAACATATTTATGGCCGGACCCCATTGCAGGAGGACCCGGTCATGAGCTTCGCCGCGCGGATGATGTGCTGTTCCATTCTGTTCGTGGGAGCCGTTTCGGCCCAGCGTCCACCCGTAACGGAGTACGTCGGACGCATCGGATGGGCGCAGAAGGACTCAGCCACAACTACGAGATTCCATATCGCTCCGATCGATCCAAACGGAATGGACGTTCCATATGGGGGCGTCCTGGTGACGATCGATGCGGAAGAGCTTTCCAACTGGAGGTTTTACGTACGCCATCCGATGAACGGGGGTTGGGTTTCCGTGAACTACGGCTATGTCGAGAAGAATTTGGATTGTAATTATGCCAAATACCGCGTTCTCTTCAAAGATTACGTCGTGACCCGTGAGTTGTATCTGTCGACCGACCAGAACGCCTTCAGGTGAGACTGCGGGCCCACCCGGAACGGCCACCGCCCGTTCCTCATCGGGCGGTGCCGTGCACTCGCTGGGCTTGGCGTTCCGTGTGTCTGCCGGCTACTCGGGTTCCACGGGCTCCACGTCGATGAGCCTGGGCTTGCGGGGCCGCGCGGCCCACGCCACCAGCACGGAAGCGAAGTAGAGGGCCTCCAGCACGACGCCGAAGAAGATCGTGGTGACGATGACGTCGCCGGGGGTCAGGAACGCGCTGGCGGTGAAGATGGCCACCGTGGCGTGGCGCCAGTACTTGAGCAGCCAGGTGGCGGTGATCAGGCGGAAGCGGGCCAGGAAGAACACCAGGACCGGCAGTTCGAACATGAGGCCGGTGCCCACCACCGTGTAGATGAAGAGGTCCAGGTAGTCCTCCAGGTGGAGGTTGGTGCGCAGCCCGGCCTGCATGGCCTCCTTGAACAGGATGTCGCCCAGGAAGGCGAAGGCGTTCCAGTAGGCGAAGGCGGCCCCGCCCAGGAAGCAGCCCGTGGTCGCCAGCACGAAGGGGATCGCGAAGCGCCGCTCGCGGCTGTAGAGCCCGGGCTTGATGAAGCCCCAGAGCTGCCCGAAGAGGAAGGGCGCGGCCACGAAGATGGCGGCCCAGATGGAAAGCCGCATGAGCGAGAAGAAGGGCTCGGTGAGGCTCGTGTAGGCGAAGGGGTCGAAGACCGTGGGGATCGGCTGGTGGGCCGCGAGGGCCTGGGCCACGGCGTGCTTCTTGTACGTCTCCATGAAGGGCCGCTGGGCCCAGGCCATGAGCTGGAACCGGAAGAAGTACGTGAGCGCGAAGGCCCCCGCAACGATGAGGATGCTGCGGATGAGCCGCACCCGCAGTTCATGCAGGTGCTCCCAGAAGGACATCTGATTGGGCGGCGTGTCGAGGGTCGTCATGGAGGCGAGGTCGGGCACCCCGCCCTATTTCTTCTCGGACGTGTTGCTGTTGACGTCGTCCTTGACCGAGTCGGTGATCTCGCGGCTGGCCTTCTTGAATTCCTGGATGCCCTTGCCCAGCGCCTTCCCGAGTTCCGGGAGCTTGGAGGGTCCGAAGAAGATCAGCAGCAGGATGCCGATCAGCAGCATTTCAGTCAAACCGAGATTACCCATGCCTTCTTCTCCTTGAACGCGTCAGTCGTTTCACGGCCCGGGACGAACCCGGGGCTGGTTCCAGATTGGCACGAAATCCAGTGCCAGCGGTAAGCTTAAACCGGGTAGCTAGATACCCGGCCGATGGAATGGTAGGTCCAGCCGGCGGCCGCCATGGCCTCCGGGGTGAAGAGGTTGCGGCCGTCGAACATCACCTTCGCCTTGAGGAGCCCGGCCACCTTCGCCAGGTCCGCCGCGGCGTACTGGGGCCATTCCGTGGCGATGAGCAGGGCGTCGGCGCCGGCGCAGGCCTCCAGGGGGTCCTGGGCGTAGTCCACCCGGTCGCCCAGCTTGGCCTTGACGTTGGGCATGGCCTCGAAGTCGTGCACGACCACCCTTGCCCCCAGGGAGGTCAGGCTGTCGATGAGCTCCATGGACATGGCCTCCCGGATGTCGTCGGTGTGGGCCTTGAAGGCCAGTCCCCACAGGGCGAATTTCCGGCCCGCCAGGGGCGCGGGGCTGCCCGAGGCGCACCCGTAGTGGGCGCGGACCTTCATGGCCAGCACCTGCTTCTGGTGGCGGTTGGCCTCCACCGTGGCTTCCAGGGCGCGCAGGGGATGGGCGTTCTCGCGGCCCACCTTGAGCAGGGCCTGGAGGTCCTTGGGGAAGCAGCTGCCGCCGAATCCGGGGCCGGGGTTGAGGAAGTGCTTGCCGATGCGGTGGTCGCTGCCGATGCCCTGCCTGACGTAGTCCACGTTGGCGCCCACCTTCTCGCAAAGGCCGGCGATCTCGTTGATGAAACTGATGCGCAGGGCGAGCATGGCGTTGGCGGCGTACTTGGTGAGCTCGGCGCTGGGCGGGTCCATCCTGAGCCACTGGCCGCCGCTGGCCTCGAGGAACGGCCCGTAGAGCCCCTTCATGACCTCGGCGGCGTGGTCCGTCCTGCAGCCCACCACGACCCGGTCGGGGCGCACGAAATCGTCGATGGCGCAGCCCTCCCGCAGGAACTCGGGGTTGGACACCACCTCGAAGGCCCGGTCGGTGCGGGCGGCGATGGCCGCGTGCACCCGGGCGGCGGTGCCCACCGGAACGGTGCTCTTGTCCACCACCACCAGGGGCCGGGCGTCCTTGGGCCGCGCGGCCATGGCGGTTCCGATGGCGGAGCCCACGGCGAGGACGTACTGCAGGTCGGCGCTTCCGTCCTCGCCCTGGGGGGTGCCCACGCAGATGAACGCCGCGTCGGCGGTGGCGATCCCCTCCTTGAGGTCCAGGCCGAATTTGAGGGCCCCGGAGGCCTGGTGCCTGGCCAGGAGTTCGTCCAGGCCCGGCTCGTAGATGGGCGAGATGCCCTGGCGGACCTTCGCGATCTTCGCTTCGTCGGTGTCGATGCCCAGTACGCGGTGCCCGGCCTCGGCGAAGCCCGCCGCGGCCACGAGGCCCACATATCCAGTGCCGATGACCAGAACTTCCATCTTCTACCTCTCGTTTATGACGGTCCCGCGCGGGTGCGCGCCACTGCAAGTGTATCCGTTGCACTCCCCGAGGGCGAGCCTTGGTAGAATCACCCGTGAAGGAGCGATCATGATCCACATGGGCCTCATGGCAGGGCAGGGCGTCAACCTCTGGGAAGTGGTGCTCCACGCGGGCACCGTGGCCCGGGTGGTGCTGCTGATCCTCGGGGCTTTCTCCATCGTGAGCTGGGTGATCATCGTGCAGAAGGCGATCCTGCTCAGCCGCAGCAAGGGCGTCACCGAGCAGTTCCGGGCCATCTTCCGCAAGACGACGAACTGGGGCGAGCTCAAGGGCCGTGCGTCGGATTTCACCATGAGCCCCCTCGTCGGGCTCTTCACCGCCGGCTTCTCGGAGGTCAACTACCAGCTGCGCCCCGCCCCGGGCCCCGCCGGCCAGAAGCCCCAGATCAAGAGCATGGAGGCCGTGGAACGCTGCCTCCAGCGCGCCTCGGTCGTGGAGATGGGGCGCATGGAGAACTACCTGGGCATCCTGGCCACCATCGCCGCCGTGAGCCCCTTCGTGGGCCTGTTCGGGACGGTGTGGGGCATCATCGACGCCTTCCACGGCATCGGCACGGCGGGCAACGCCAGCCTCGCCACGGTGGCCCCGGGCATCTCGGAGGCCCTGGTGGCCACGGCCCTGGGCCTGGTGGCCGCCATCCCGGCCCTGATGGCCTACAACTTCTTCCAGGGCCAGCTCAAGCACTGGCAGACCGAGCTCGATGACTTCGCCCTCGAGTTCATCGGCGTCTCCGAACGCAACTTCACCTGATGGCCTGCGGTCCCCGAACCCCCGTCTTCTGGCAGCGGCAGCCCGGGCTGCCCAGGCCGGTGCTGACCTTCCTGCGCTCCCGCCTGGAGGCGGCCCTGGACGATCCCGGTGACCGGGCGCTCCTGGCCTGGCCCACCATCCTGGGGGCCCCCCGGGTGCGGGAGGAGTTCCCCGAAGGCCTGCCCGAGGCCGAGCTGCTGGCGAGGGCCCGCGCCATGCTCCCCCAGGCCGACCCCGAGCTGGCCTGGGAGGACGCCCTGGCGAGGTTTCCCGACACCGCCGACCGGGGACCCGGCGGGTGGGTCCCCCACCGCATCTGGGATCCGCTCTCGTCGCTGGTGAGCCTGCGCAGCGGCGTGACCCTCCTGGCCCTGCTGGGCCTGCCCGAGGGCGGGACCTACCGCCTGGCCGCGGGCGTCTCCCTTTTCAACGCGGCGCTCTTCCACGAGTGCCACGACGCCCTGGAGCCCCTCTGGCTGGAGGCCGAAGGCCCCCTCAAGATGGGGCTGCAGGGGCTCATCCTCATGGCGGGCGGGTTCCACCACCACCAGGTGCAGAACGCCCCCGGCATGGCGGGGCTCTTCGAGGACGCCGTGGAGGCCCTCGGCGAAGGCCGCGGGCTGGCCACCCCCTGGGGCACCGTGGGCTACGGTCCGGCCCTGGACCGGGTCCGGGAACGCCTTGAGGCCCTTGACGACGAATACGGGTTGCGTGCCGAGGTCCCCCCCTGGGAACGCCTCTGGAGCCTCGACCGGCCCGAATGGGAGCTGACGTGATCACCTGCGACGTACTCGTTCTCGGCGGCGGCATCGCGGGATGCACGGCGGCGCTGCGCGCCGCTGAGATGGGCGCCGACGTGGTGGTGGTGGCCAAGGACACCCTTGGGGAATCCAACACCGCCTATGCCCAGGGGGGCATCATCGGCCTGCCCCCGCCCGACGCCCACGACTCGCCGGAGCTCCTGGCCGCGGACGTGGACACCGCCGGGGCCGGGCTCTGCAAGCCCGAGGCCGTCGCCCTCCTCGCCGAACAGGGCCCCATCCTCTGCCGGGAGTTCCTCTGGAAGCAGGTGGGGGTCGACTTCGACCACACCGGCGCCCAGGAGCCCGAGCCCACCGCCGAGGCCGCCCACAGCGCCAGGCGCATCTGGCACGTGAAGGACGCCACGGGACGCGCCATCCAGGAGGCCCTCACCGCCAAGGTGCGCGCCAATCCGCGGATCCGGATCTTCGAGAGCCACTCCCTGGTGGACCTCCTGACGGTTCCCCACCACAGCCGCGATCCCCGGCGCGTCTACGATCCCATCCAGGTTTGGGGCGCCTACGGCCTGACCCCCGACGGGCAGGTGCGCATGTGCCTGGCCAAACGCACCATCCTGGCCACGGGCGGCCTGGGCTACCTCTACCTGCACACCAGCAATCCGCCCTCCTCGACCGGGGACGGCCTGGCCGCGGCGTACCGGGCCTCCGCCCGCATCGTAAACTGCGAGTACGTCCAGTTCCATCCCACCACCCTCTACGTCCCCGGCCGGCCCCGGACGCTCCTCACCGAGGCCCTGCGCGGCGAGGGCGCCCACCTGGTGAACGGCAGGGGCGAGCGTTTCATGGGCAAGTACGCTCCCGAGCGTCTGGAACTGGCCCCCCGGGACGTGGTGAGCCGGGCGATCTTCCAGGAGATGGCCGCCAACGGGGAGCCCTGCGCCTACCTGGATCTTGAGCCCCTCAAGGGGAGGCTGGACCTGGAAGCGCGGTTCCCCACCGTGCTGGCCGCGTGCCGCAAGGCCGGCCTGGAGCCCCAGACCCAGCCCATCCCCGTCGTGCCCGCGGCCCACTACTTCTGTGGCGGCGTGGCCGTGGACCTGGACGGACGCGCCAGCCTGCCGGGGCTCTTCGCCGTGGGCGAGGTGTCCTGCACCGGGGTTCACGGGGCCAACCGGCTCGCCTCCTCCTCGCTGCTGGAAGGCCTGGTGTGGGGCTACCGCGCCGGCGAGACCTGCGCGGTGGAAAGCCGCGGCATCGCGCTGCCGGATCCGGACTCCCTGGAGCCGTGGAAGCCCGTGCCCCCCGGGCCGGAGCCCGATCCGCTCCTCCTGGAGCAGGACTGGACCAGCATCCGCACCACCCTCTGGAACTACGCGGGCATCGTGCGCACCAAGGACCGCCTTCTCCGGGGCCGGGGCGACATGGGCTACCTCTACCACCGCCTCGAGGCCTTCTACCGCGCCGCGCCGCTGTCCCGCAGCCTCCTGGAATTGCGCAACGGCATCATCTGCGCCCGGCTCATCTTCAAGGCCGCGCTGCAGAATCCCGAATCCCGGGGCTGCCACTACCGGCTGGACTGAACCGGGGATCCTTGGTTAACTGGAGGATCAACCCCGGGGGTCCTTGTGCGGATCCCCCCAGCGCACGAGGGCGCCATGGCCGACCCGACCCGGAAACGGTACACCGTCTTTCTCCCCCGCACCGATTTCCCCATGAAGGCCGACCTGCCCCAGCGGGAGCCCAAGCGCCTCGACCGGTGGAAGGCCGAAGGCCTCTACGCCCGGGTCGAGGCCCGCAAGAAGGCCGACAACGCCGCGGGCCTGGGCAGCGGACGCAGGATCCTCCATGACGGCCCCCCGTACGCCAACGGGGCCATCCACATCGGCCACGCCCTGAACAAGATCCTGAAGGACATGGTGGTCAAGTCGCTCTGGCTGGACGGGTACGAGTCGCCGTACATCCCCGGCTGGGACTGCCACGGCCTCCCCATCGAACACGCCGTGGAGCGCGACCTGGGCCCCAAGCGCCGCGAGATGAGCCGCAGCGACTTCCTGGCCCGGTGCCGGGCCTACGCCCAGAAGTGGATCGACTCGCAGCGGGCCGGTTTCCAGCGCCTGGGCGTCCTGGGCGCCTGGGAGGATCCCTACGTCACCATGCAGCCCCGCTACGAGGCCGACGTGGTCAGGCTCCTGGCCCGGCTCTTCGAGTGCGGCGCCGTCACCCGCAAGCTCAAGGTCGTGCACTGGAGCTACGGCGCCCGCACCGCCCTGGCCGAGGCCGAGGTGGAGTACGCCGACAGGACCAGCCCCGCGATCACCGTGGCCTTCCCGGTGCCCGAGTCCGAGGCGGTGCGCATGCACCTGCCCACGCCGCTCTATCTTCCCATCTGGACCACCACCCCCTGGACCCTGCCCAGCAACCTCGCCATCGCCATGCACCCCGACATGGAATACGCGGTGGTGCAGGCCGGTGACAGGCACTACCTGGTGGCCGTGGCCCTGCAGGAGGACTTCCAGCGGCGCCTGGGCGTGCCCTTCCACGTGAAGGAGATCCGCAAGGGCAAGGCCTTCCAGAGCCTCAAGGCCCGCCATGCCTGGCTGGACCGGGAGAGCCCGGTGCTCCTGGCCGACTACGTCACCGCCGACACCGGCACGGGCCTGGTGCACACCGCCCCCGACCACGGCGTGGACGACTTCAACCTCGCCCACCACCTGGGCCTCCTGCAGCTGGTGGGTCCCGACGGGCGCTTCACGGCCGACGTGAACGACCCCGAGCTGGAAGGCAAGAACATCTTCGACACCAACGTCCTGGTGGTGGAGCGCCTGCGGGCCTCCGGGGCCCTGCTCCACGACGAGATGCTCACCCACAGCTACCCGCACTGCTGGCGCACCAAGACGCCCATCTTCTTCCGGGCCACGGAGCAGTGGTTCATCACCATGGACGACGAGCTCAACGGCAAGGGCAGGAGCCTGCGGGAGCTGGGCCTGGGCGGCGTGGACAGCACACGCTGGGTCCCGGCCCAGGGCCGCAACCGCATCCACGCCATGATCGCGGGCCGCCCGGACTGGTGCATCTCCCGGCAGCGCGCCTGGGGCACGCCCCTCACGGTGCTGCGCTGCACCGAGTGCGGCGAGCCCCTGGCCACCGCCGACATCTTCGCCAAGGCCGCCGCCGCCATCGAGGCCGGCGGCGTGGAGGCCTGGGCCGAGCTCCCCCTGGAGCAGCTCAAGCCCGCCGGCGCGGTGTGCGCCAAGTGCGGGGCCGACGCCTTCGCCAAGGAGACCGACATCCTGGACGTGTGGATCGACTCGGGTGTCAGCGCCGCCGTGGTGTGCGACACCCATCCCGAGCTGAGCCGCGCGGACTACGGCAAGTTCATCTACCTGGAGGGCTCCGACCAGCACCGCGGGTGGTTCCACTCCTCGCTGCTGTTCAACCTCGCGGCCACCGGGGACAAGCCCTACGACACCGTCGTCACCCACGGCTTCGTGCTGGACGGCAAGGGCCAGAAGATGAGCAAGAGCCTGGGCAACGTGGTCACCCCCGAGGAGATCATGAAGACCCTGGGCGCCGACATCCTCCGGTGGTGGACGGCTTCCGTGGACTACAACGAGGACGTGCGCATCTCCAAGGAGATCCTGGAGCGTTCCGCGGACGCCTACCGGAAGATCCGCAACACCCTGCGCTTCCTCCTGGGCGCCCTGGCCGACTTCGACCCCGCCACCGACGTGGTGCCCGAGGCCGAGTTCTCGCCCCTGGACGCGTGGGTGTGGGGGGCCTTCGGCGACATGGCCAACCAGGTCACCGTGGCCTACCGGAACTTCCAGTTCATGGAGGCCGCCCAGGCCCTGCACTCCTTCTGCCAGCTGGAGCTTTCCGGGCAGTATTTCGAGATCATCAAGGACCGCCTCTACTGCGACGAGCCGGGCTCGGCCCGGCGCCGGAGCTGCCGCACCCTGTGCTGGAAGCTCGCCCAGGGCCTCTCGGCCCTCCTGGCGCCCATCCTCACCTTCACGGCCGACGAGGTGTGGGAGAACATCCCCGGCACCGCGGACTCCGTCTTCGAGCAGCGCTTCCCCGTGGGCGCCCCCCACCCGGCCTCCGCCGAATGGAACCGCTTCTGGGAGATCCGCCAGGCCGTCCAGGCCGCCATGGAGCCCCACCGGGCCGCCAAGACCATCGGCACCAGCCTGGACGCCCAGGTCACCCTGCTGCTCCCCGACGCCGACCTGGCCCTCCTGGGGCGCCTGGGCGAGGATCCCCAGGACCTGCTGGTGGTCAGCGGCCTTGAGCTGCAGGCCGCCCCGGCCCTGGACGTGGCCGTGGCCGCCCATGCGGGCGTGAAGTGCCCCCGCTGCTGGAACCACAAGGGCGGCGCGGGCCAGGGCGAGGACGCCGACCTGTGTCCCCGGTGCTGGGACGTGGTGCGGAACCAGGCATGATCCGCCGCCTGCCCTGGCTCCTCCTTCCCGCCGCGGCCCTGGCCGTGGACTTCGCCTCCAAGGCCTGGATCGTGGGCCTGCTGGCCCAGCGGGGCACCCACGTGGTCATCCCCGGCTTCTTCAGCCTGACCCTGGGCTACAACCCCGGCGCCATCTTCGGCACCCTGGGCGGGGCTCCGCCCCGGGTGCGCACCGCGGTCTTCATCGTCTCCGGCATCGCCGCCGTGGCCTACTTCGGCTGGGAGTTCCTGCGGGAGACGACCCCCACCATCCAGCGCGTGGCCCTGGGCCTCATCCTGGGGGGCGCCCTGGGCAACGGCCTGGACCGTCTGCGCCACGGCGCCGTGGTGGACTTCCTGGACTTCGAGTTCTGGGGTTGGCACTACTGGACCTTCAACCTCGCCGACAGCTTCATCGTCTGCGGGGGCATCCTCCTCGGCCTGGCCCTGTTCCTGGGGGCCATGAAGCACCGCAGGGCGGCCGGGGACCTCGAGTAGGCTTCCCGCCGGCAGGATGGTGGAGCCCCGCCACTCCCGGCGGGGCTTTCGTGTAGCATATTGCGAGGTATATCCCCCACCTGGAGTCCCCATGCGCCTGCGTTCCTCCGCCCTCACCGCCCTTGCCGTGCTGCTGGCCGCCCCGGCCCTGCGTTCCGACGAGGGCATGTGGACCTTCGACAACGTGCCCGCCGCCCGCATGAAGGCCGCCTACGGGTTCGCCCCGGACGCCGCCTGGCTCAAGCGCCTCCAGCTGTCCACGGTGCGCTTTCCCGGGGGCACCGGCGCCTTCGTGAGCGTCGACGGCCTGGTGATCACCAACCACCACGTGGGCCGCAGCTCCATCCAGCAGGTGGCCACCGCCGAAAAGGACTTCATCCGGGGCGGCTTCACCGCGGCCGACCGCGCCCATGAGCTGAAGGTCCCCGGCCTGGAGCTGATGATGCTCGTCTCCACCCAGGACGTGACGGCCCGGGTGCGGGAGGCCGCCAAGGGCCTGCCTGAGGCCGAGGCCCTCAAGGCCCGGCGCAACGCCATCTCCGCCCTGGTCAAGGCCGAGGAGGCCCGGACCGGGCTGACCTGGCAGGCCGTGAACCTCTACCATGGCGGGGAGCACTGGCTCTACGGCTACCGGAAGTTCACCGACGTGCGCCTGGTGACGGCCCCCGAGCTGCAGCTGGCCTCCTTCGGCGGGGACCCGGACAACTACACCTTCCCGCGGCACAACCTGGACTTCGCCCTCTTCAGGGTGTACGAGAACGGCGCGCCCTACCACCCCGAGGCCTTCCTGCCCTGGGCGTCCACGCCCCTGAAGAACGGCGACCTCACGCTGGTGTCGGGCCACCCGGGCACCACGTACCGCCAGGAGACCTTCGCCCAGATGAGCTACGCCCGGGACATCTCCATCCCGGCCCGCATCGCCGCCCAGCTGCGCCGGCGCGCCGCGCTGGCGGCCTTCGCCGCCACGGGCGACGAGCCCCGGCGCATCACCGCCGACGCCATCTACGGCATCGACAACGGCGTCAAGCGCATGGAAGGCATGCTGATGGGCCTGCGCAAGCCCGGCAACCTCGAGAAGGTGGAAAAGGCCGAGCTGGAACTCAAGGCCCAGGTGGAGCGGGACCCCGCGCTGAAGGCCTCCGTGGCCCAGAGCTGGGACCGCATCGCCCAGGCGGTGAAGCGCCAGAAGGAGCTGCTCGGCGAGACGTCCCTGCTGGCGGTGCGGGACGTGCTGGGCTCCGACTTCCTCCTCAAGGCCCTCACCCTGGTCCGCATGCCGGCGGAGGCCGCGCTGCCCACGGACAAGCGCCTGGCTGAATTCACCGATGGGGCCCTGAAGGCCACCCGGGACAAGCTCCTCAACCCCGCGCCCGTGCACCTGGACCTGGAGAAGGTGCGCATCGCCGAAGGCCTGCGCGAGGCCCTCCGGCAGCTGGGTGCGGACCACCCCGCCGTGAGGGCGCTCCTGGCCGGCCGCAGCCCCGAGGAGGCGGCCCGGGCCGCCGTCGACGGCACCACCCTGGCCGATCCCGCCGCCCGCAGGGCGCTCATGGACGGCGGCGCGCCGGCCCTGGCCGCGTGCAAGGACCCGCTCGTGGCCTTCGCGCGGGTGCTGGACCCCATCGTGCGCGCCGCCCAGGCCCGGCAGCAGGAGGAGGTGCAGAGCGTCCTGGACGAGCACGGCGGCCGCATCGCCGGGGCGCACTTCAAGGTCTACGGGAAGGCCATCTACCCCGACGCCACCTTCACCCTGCGCCTCACGTACGGACCCGTGGCCACCTACGCCGCCAACGGCACCCTCATCCAGCCCTTCACCACCTTCCACGGTCTCTTCGACCGCGCCATCGGCTGGGGCCCCGAGGCCGAGCACGGCGTCTGGTCCCTGCCCAGGCGCTGGTGGGACCTCAAGGACAAGCTGGACCTGGCCACCCCCTTCAACTTCGCCTACGCCTGCGACACCGTGGGCGGCAACTCGGGCTCCCCGGTGGTGAACGCCAAGGGTGAGCTGGTGGGCCTCAATTTCGACAGCAACATCGAGGCCCAGGCCGGCTACTACGTGTACGACGGCACCAGCAAGCGCTCCATCGCCGTGGACGCCCGGGCCATCCGGGAGGCCCTGGTCAAGGTCATGGACGCCGGGTGGGTGGCCAAGGAGCTCACCGGCAGGTAGAACGAGGAAGCAATCTGGATCCGGCCCGGCTAACATCGTCAATATCCCATCCAACCTCCTTGGAGAAGCCATGACGTACGCTCTTCGCGCCCTGGGCCGGTTCCCGGTCCTCCTTGCCGCCGGCGCCCTGGTGGCGCAGGTGCCCCAGCTGCCCCGGATCCCCTACGAGACCTTCACCCTGGCCAACGGCCTCCGGGTGGTGGTGCACGAGGATCACAAGGCCCCCATCGTCGCCGTGAACATCTGGTACCACGTGGGCTCGAAGAACGAGAAGCCCGGCAAGACCGGCTTCGCCCACCTGTTCGAGCACCTCATGTTCAACGGCAGCGAGCACCAGAACGCCGACTACTTCAAGGTGCTGGAAAAGCTCGGGGCCACCGACCTGAACGGCACCACCAACTCCGACCGCACGAACTACTTCCAGAACGTGCCCACCAGCGCCCTGGACACGGTGCTCTGGATGGAATCGGACCGCATGGGCCACCTCCTGGGAGCCATCGACAAGGCCCGCCTGGACGAGCAGCGGGGCGTGGTTCAGAACGAGAAGCGCCAGGGGGAGAACCAGCCCTATGGCCGGACCTACGAGGCGCTCACCAAGGGCACCTATCCCGTGGGCCACCCCTACAGCTGGACGGTCATCGGTTCCATGGACGACCTCAACGCCGCCAGCCTGGACGACGTGAAGGCCTGGTTCCAGTCCTACTACGGACCCAACAACGCGGTGCTGGCACTGGCGGGGGACATCGACCTGAAGACCGCCAAGGAAAAGGCCGAGCTGTACTTCGGCTCCTTCAAGGCCAACCCGCCCATCGACCGCCCCAAGGTCTGGGTTCCCCGCATGACCGGCGAACGGCGCCAGGTGATGCAGGATCGCGTGCCCCAGGGGATGCTGGCCATGGTCTGGAACACCCCTGAGCTGGGCAATGTGGAGGCCGAGCAGCTGAGCCTCCTGGCCGGGGTGCTGGGCGGAGGGCGCACCTCCCGCCTCCACCGGCGGCTGGTGGAGAAGGAGCAGCTGGCCACCAACGCCTTCGCCTACGCAATGGCCCAGGAGATCTGCGGGCAGTTCTCCGTGCGCGTCATGGCCCGGCCCGGGGCCGACCTGGGGAAGATCGAGCGCATCGCCAAGGAGGAACTGGCGCGCCTGGTGGCCGAAGGTCCCACCGCCGACGAACTGGCCCGGCTGCGGGCGCGGCAGCAGTCCAGCTACATCCAGAGCCTTGAGCGCATCGGCGGGTTCGGCGGCAAGTCCGACATGCTGGCCTCCGGCCTGACCCTGGCCGGCGACCCCGAGCTGCGCCACACGTCCGCCACGCGCATGCTGGGCTACTCCGCCGCGGAGATCCAGACCGCGGGCCGGAAGTGGCTCGGCGACGGCTCCTTCATCCTGGAAGTGCACCCCTACGTCGAACCCAAGGCCGCGGCCAAGGACGCCGACCGGTCCAAGGTCCCCGTGCCCGGGGCCGTGCCGGCCCTGAAGCTCCCCGCCTTCCAGCGGGCCACCCTCTCCAACGGCCTCAAGGTCGTGCTCGCCGAGCGCCACGAGGCGCCGGTGGTGCAGTTCGAGCTGATGCTCGAGGGCGGCTCCGCGGCCGACGCCCAGCTCCCCAGCGGGGCCGGCACGGTGACGGCGGCCCTGGCCATGCTGGACGAGGGCACGAAGACGCGCACCGTGAAGGAGATCCGCGAGCAGTTCGAGCTCCAGGGCGCCAACTACGGGGCGGGGGCGTCCATCAACCAGAGCTTCGTGTTCCTGGGCGCGCTCAAGGCCAACCTGGACGCGTCGCTCTCCCTGTGGTCCGACGTGGTGCTGAACCCCGTGTTCCCCGCGGCCACGCTGGAGCGCGTGAAGAAGGAGAGGCTCGCCGCCATCGCGCAGCAGAAGAACAGCACGGAGGGTCTGCGTTCCCGGCTCATGGGCCCGGTCCTCTACGGCCCCCGGCACCCCTACGGAAACTTCTCCTCCGGCACCGAGGCGCGGGTGGCCGCCCTGAAGGCCGAGGACCTCAAGGCCTTCCACCAGGCCTGGTTCAAGCCTGGCGGCGCCACGCTCCTGGTGGGCGGGGACATCACCATGGCCGAACTCCTGCCCCGGCTCGAAAAGAACCTGGGCGCCTGGGCCAAGGGCGCCGCGCCCAAGGTCGTCGTGCCCCCGGCGCCCAACCCCGCGGCCACCACCCTGTACCTGGTGCACAAGCCCGGCGCCATCCAGTCCGGCATCAGCCTGGTGGCCACCGCCGCGCCCCGCAGCGAGGCCGACGAACCCGCCGTGGCCGCCATGCAGGCCGTGCTGGGCGGCATGTTCACCTCCCGCGTCAACCTGAACCTGCGCGAGGACAAGCACTGGACGTACGGGGCCTTCGCTGCCCTCATGGACACACGGGCCGTGCGCACCTTCTACGCGGGCGCCTCGGTGCAGACCGACAAGACCGCCGAGTCCGTGGCGGAACTGGAAAAGGAGATGAAGGGCATCCTGGGCGCCGTGCCGGTCACCGAGACCGAGCTGGCCCTGGCCAAGGACAACCTCACCCTGAGCCTGCCCGGCCAGTACGAGACGGTGCGGGCCCTGGTGGGCGGCATGGGGGAGATCGTCACCTGGAACCTGAAGGACGATTACTTCCAGTCCTACGTGGGCCGGGTGAACCAGCTCAAGGCCGAGGACCTGATGAAGGCCGCCCGCAAGATCATCCCCGCCCAGGGCCGCACCTACATCATCGTCGGCGACCGCGCCAAGGTGGAGCAGCCACTGCGGGACCTCAAGCTCGGTGAGGTGAAGGTGCTGGACGCCGACGGCAACCCCGAAGCGAAGTAGCCTGAGCCCATGCCCTCCGCCGTCCCCCCGGGCGGCGGAGGCCATGGGAGGCGGTCACCCCAGCAGGGACACCGCGCTGGCGTCCTGGGCGCTGGCATCGCCGCCAAGGTAATCGAGGAGCGACTCGTGCCGGGCGCCCATGAGGGCGGTGAGGATGGAGGACGTGTCGGCGCCCCCCGCCTTCGCCTTGGCCAGGGCCGCCATGAGGGCCGAACTGGACGTCAGGCCCGACGAGCCGTAGGTGCCGGTGCCGCCCTGGAGGGCCCCCAGGAGGGTGGCGAGGCTGCCGGGGTTGTCCTTGAAGTAGCCTTTGAGGGTCGTCATGTCCCCGGCCACGTCCTTCTGCGCGCCGAAGAGGTCGCCCATGGCCTGGGTGACCTCCGCCGGGGCCTTGGCCAGGCTGAGGGAGGTGGAGGACAGGTTCAGGAGGTCGGAAAGGGAGCCCGTGGCGTTCGCCGCACCCTGGCCGCCGGAACCCGCCGCCGCCAGGGACTGGAGGATGATGCTGCCGAGGCTCTGGGAATCGCTGGAACCGACCGAGTTGATGGACATGGGAACTCCTGGGCAAACCCTGCCTTCGGGTTTGGCGGAGCAAAGGCCATGCCGGGATCCTAGTTGGCGCGCCGGATCCAGGCCGGTCCCTGGTCCGCCCCGGCCCGCAGGAGCCGTCGCAGGGGGGGGCCGTCGGGGCCGGTGAGGTAGATGTCGTATTCCTCGTCCACGAGGCCGCTGAAGGCGAGCCATTTTCCGTCCGGGGACCAGGCGGGTGAGTACGCCCTCCCTTCGAATTCCAGGAAGCGGGGGAGCCCACCCGCGACGTTGAGGACGCCTATGCGCGCGAAATCCATGTTAAGGCGCTGGAAGGCGATCTGGGTGCCGTCCGGGGACCAGGTGGGGAAGTAGTCCCCGTGGAGGGTGCTGGAGGCCGTAAGCTGCCGGACCTGGCCGCCGTCGGCGTCCATCACCCAGAGGGCGGGGGTCCCGCCGCGGTAGGAGGTGAAGGCGATGCGGGTGCCGTCCGGCGACCAGGCCGGGGTGACCTCCCCGGACATCATGGGGTCCCCGGGCTGGCGGGGGGTGAGGTTGCGCGGGTCCTGCAGGGCCTTGTCCGCCACCCGGGCCGTGAAGATGTCCCCGGCGGGGTCCTCGGACCGGGAATGGAACGCGATGCGGGTGCCGTCCGGGGACCACACCGCCTCCCGCTCGGTGACCGTGCCGTCCATGGAGAGGGGGACCGCAGGTCCCGACAGGTTCTCCACCAGCATGACCTGGGCCGGCAGTTCATCGGTGGGAAGGCTGCTGTAGACGATGGCCTTCCCATCCGCCCGGGCATGGGGGCGGGTGCCCGCGTACCCCGCGCCCAGCACCTGCGGCGCCCCGCCGTCCAGGCCCACCCGGTAGAGGAGGCGCGTCCCGTCCGGGTTCTGGCCGTCGAAGAGGAGGTCGTAGGCCACCGGCCCGGGCTGGGTGGACGCCTGTCCCGAACCTCCGCCGCAGGCCGCCAGGAGGGCCAGCCCGCCCACAGCCGCCGCCAGCCGGAGTTTGGCTGAATAGAGGATGTTTATATCGTGCATTACAGGCCTCCCGTGCCGGAAAATCACCAGGTCGCCTGTCTACGAAAAGGGAATACGGAAGGTTTATTGAAAAAGTTGCCCTAGAAACAGAACGTGGCCCCCGCCGTGTCCTTCACCAGCAGCTCCCGGATCGCCGTGACCTGGGTGGCCATCTGGAGGAAATCCAGGGGCAGCAACGCCTGGGGGCCGTCGCTGAGGGCCTGGGAGGGCTGGCAATGGGTCTCCACGATGATGCCGTCGGCGCCGGCGGCCACGGCGGCCCGGGCGCAGGGGATCACCAGGTCCCGGCGGCCCGTGGCGTGGCTGGGGTCGGCGATGACCGGGAGGTGGGTGAGGGCCTTGGCGGCGGGGATGACCGAGACGTCCAGGGTGTTGCGGGCGTGGGCGCTCCAGGTGCGGATGCCGCGCTCGCAGAGGATGACGTTGCGGTTGCCTTCGCTGAGGACGTACTCGGCGGCGAAGAGCCACTCCTCCAGCGTCGCGGCGGGGCCGCGCTTGAGGAGCACGGGCTTTCCGGACTGGCCGGCGCGCTTGAGGAGGGCGAAGTTCTGCATGTTGCGGGCGCCGATCTGCACCAGGTCGGCCACGCGCTCCACGCTGTCGAAGGTCTCCACCTCGGTGGCCTCGGTGACGATGCCCAGGTCGAATTCCCGCCGGGCCTCGGCCAGCAGGTCCAGGCCCTCCTGGCCCAGGCCCTGGAAGGCGTAGGGGCTGGTGCGGGGCTTGTGGGCTCCGGCGCGCAGGAGCTTCGTGCCGCTCTCGGCCACGTAGCGCGCCACCGTGAACAGCTGCTCCCGGCTTTCCACCCCGCAGGGGCCGGCCATGAGGGCCAGGCCGCGCCCGCCCACCTTGACCCCCCTCACGTCCACGATGGTGCGGCCCGGGGCGGCGTCGGCGGAAGCCAGCTTGAAGGGGCTGGTGATGGGCACCACCCGGCTCACCCCCTCCAGGGGCTCGATGCGGTCGGTCTTGAGGACGCGCGACGCGTTGGGGGCCAGGATGCTCGTGGCCGCGGGCGACTCCTGGACGAAGGCCCGCACCCCGGCCCCCTCCAGGACGGCCATGACGGTTCCCACCTGTTCCGCCGTCGCCCCGGGCTCCATGAGAATGAGCATCGTCGCCTCCGGTCCCATCTTACCGGGTCGCCCATAACCTGTCTTGATGCCCGCGGCGCCCTGACGCATCCTGGAACCACGAGGATGGACCATGGAAGCAGCGACCCTGAACTGCCGATCCTGCGGCGCCGCCGTGGGGGAGGATGACGTGCGGTGCCCCTACTGCCGGAGCCAGCTGGCCACGGTGGCCTGCCCCCGGTGCCTGGCCATGGTGTCGGTGCACGCCGCCCACTGCTCCCATTGCGGGGCCGAGGTCATGCGCAACGAGGGCGTCGCCACGGAGCTGGCCTGCCCCTCCTGCAAGGCCGCGCTGGTGCACACCTCCGTGGGCGAGGCGCACCTGGACTCCTGCAATGCCTGCGGAGGCGTGTGGGTCGCCCAGAAGGAGTTCGAACGCATCGCCGGGGGCCGGGAGGAGCGGGGCGGGGTGCTGGGCGCGCTGCCCGGGGAGGGTCCCCGGGGCCCCATCCAGGCCGAAGCGATCCGCTACCGCCCCTGCGCCCAGTGCGGCAAGTTCATGAACCGGGTCAACTACGCCCGCAATTCCGGCGTGATCCTGGACGTTTGCAAGGACCACGGCCTCTGGTTCGACCGGGACGAGCTGCGCCGGGTGCTGGCCTTCATCGAGGGCGGCGGCCTGGACAAGAACCGCGATCGCGAGATCCGGGAACTGGACGAGAAGCGCCGGAACGCCGTCCCCGACGCCCCCCAGAGCATCCTGATGGCCGACGCCGGCCAGGCCCAGGGGTTGGGCCTGGGCAACTCGGGGATGGAGATGGTCGTGCGGGGCCTCTTCGGCCTCTCCCGCTGGCTATAGGCCGGCGATTTCCAGGAGCTTGAGGAACTTGGCCGGGTCCAGGCTGGCGCCGCCCACCAGGCCGCCGGCGACGTGGGGCACCTTCAGGATCTCCGCGAAGTTCTCGGGCGTGACGCTTCCGCCGTAGAGGATGGGAACCTGCGCTCCGGGGGCGCCCATGAGGGTTGCCAGTTCCTTGCGGATGAAGGCATGCACCTCGGCGATCTGCTCCACCGTCGCCACCCGGCCGGTGCCGATGGCCCACACGGGCTCGTAGGCCACGGCGATGGGGCTTACGGGGGCCTGGGCGAGGATGGCCAGTTGCCCCCGCAGGACCTCCAGGGTCTCGTTCGCGTCCCGCTGGGCGAGGGTCTCGCCCACGCAGAGCATGGGCATGAGGCCCTGGGCCGCGGCGGCCTTGACCTTGGGCAGCAGGGTGGCCTCGGTCTCGCCGTTGTACTGCCGGCGCTCGCTGTGGCCCAGGAGCACGCCGGTGCAGCCGGCGTCCATGGCCATGGCCATGGACACCTCGCCGGTGTAGGCGCCCTTGGCCTCGGCATGGGCGTTCTGGGCGTAGACCCGCACGCCGCTGCCGGCCACGAGCCGGCTCACCACGGGGATGAGGGGGAAGGGCGGGGCGATGGCGGCGACGACGCCCTCCACGGGCCGGTAGGAGGCCAGGAGCGTGGCGCAGAAGGCCTCGGCGTCCCGGCGCAGGTGGTTCATCTTCCAGTTGGCTACGACCATTCTCATTGTCGGTTCCGATCTAGTGAAGGGCGGCGACGCCCGGGAGTTCCATGCCGCTGAGGAATTCGAGGCTCGCGCCCCCGCCGGTGGAAACGTGGCTCATGCGCTTCGTGACGCCGGCCTTGTTGGCGGCGGAGACGCTGTCCCCGCCTCCCACCACCACGAAGGCGCCCTTGCCGGCGGCGTCGGCCATCTCCTCGGCGATGGTGAGGGTGCCGCTGGCGAAGGCGTCGATCTCGAACACGCCCATGGGGCCGTTCCAGAGGAGGGTGCGGGCCTTGCGGATCTCCTCGGCGTAGGTGGCGACGGTCTCGGGACCGATGTCCAGGCCCATCTTCCCGTCGGGGACGCCCGCGTCCTGGGTGATGTCGCATTCCGCCTCGGCGGAGATGGCGTCGGCCACCACGTGGTCCGAGGGGAGCAGGAGCCGGGTGCCGGCGGCCGCGGCCTCGGCCAGGAGGGTCCTGGCCAGGTCCAGCTTGTCGTCCTCGCACAGGCTCTTTCCGATGGGGATGCCCTGGGCCTTGAGGAAGGTGAAGGTCATGGCGCCGCCGATGAGGATGGCGTCGGCCTTGCCGAAGAAGTGCCGGATGATGTCGATCTTGTCGGAGACCTTGCTGCCGCCCATGACGGCCAGGAGGGGCTTCTCGGGATCGGTCATGACCTTGCCCAGGGCCTTGAGCTCCTTCTCCATGAGGAAGCCCGCCACGGCGCGGCCCGCGGGCATGAAGGGCACCATGCCGCTCACGGAGGCGTGGGCGCGGTGGGAGGCCCCGAAGGCGTCGTCCACGTAGGTGTTGGCCAGCTTCGCCAGGGCCTGGGCGAATTCGGGCTTGTTCTTGGTCTCGCCCTTGTCGAAGCGCAGGTTCTCCAGGAGCAGCACCTGGCCGGCCTTCAGGGCCGCGGCCTCGGCCTCCACGGCCTCGCCCACGACGCCGCTGGCCAGGCGCACGTCCAGGCCCAGGCCCTTGAGGTGGGCGGCCACGGGCGCCATGCTGAATTCCTTCTCGAACCCCGTGCCGGCGGGGCGGCCCAGGTGGGAGCAGAGCACCACGCTCGCGCCGCCGTCCAGGAGGAAGCGGAGGGTGGCCAGGGTCTCGGTGATGCGGGTGGCGTCCTTGATCACGCCCTCCTTGATGGGCACGTTCAGGTCCGCGCGAAGGAAGACCCTGTGGCCCTTGACATCGATGTCCCTGACGGTTCTGAACGACATGGCAGTCTCCCGGATCGGCGTTATGGCTTCATTCTACCCCAATCCGCCCCAGGAAGCCGATCCAGCGCGGCGATGCGGCGGCGTCGAAGGGCGCGCCGTGGTAGTCCCCGGCCTCGCCGATCCGTTCCAGCCCGCAGGCCCGGGCCATGTCCACCAGCTCGCCGGGTTCGTAGAGGCGGACCGATTCCGTGACACGGCGGGTGGCGCCCGTGTCCACGCGGGTGAGGTCCATGCGCTTGACGATGCGGCCGCTTTCCAGGGACCGGCGGCTCACCACCCGCAGACCGTGGTGGACCGCCTCGTCCTCCTTCACCAGGGTGGCCCGCACATGGGCGGCGTTGAGGAAGTCCAGCAGGAGAACCCCCCCCGGGCGCAGGAGCCCGCGCAGGGACAGGAGCAGCGCCCGGTTCTGCTCGTCGGAGAAGTACCCGAAGGGCGTGAACCACATGCAGATGCCCGCGAGGCTGCCCGGGCGCACCGGGAGCCGCCGCATGTCGCCCCTGAGGAGCCAGGGCCGGAGCTCAGCGGGCGCCATGGCGAGGAGGTCCCGGGAGAGGTCCAGGCCGAAGGCGAGGTCGTTGGTGCGGCGAAGGGCCTCCAGGTGCCGGCCCGAGCCGCAGGCGAGGTCCAGCACGGGCCCGGAGGCTAGGCCGGGGGCCCGCGCCAGGGCCATGGCCACCGCCGTGCGGGCCTCCTCGGGGCCGCGCCCGGCGTAGATGGCCGCGTAGTCGCGGTCGAACCAGTCCTTGAACCATTCCGCCACCACCCGGCCTCCCGTGACCATCCTCTCACGGCTGCGCGGTTACACTATCCCTTCGAGGAACCCCATGCTCCGCCCCCAACAGATCGAAGACCAACTCCAGTTCATGCTGTCCACGCTCATCCAGCGGGAGCTCCGGGACCCGGACCTGGGGTTCCTGACCCTCACGGCCGTGCGCATCACCGGGGACCGCAGCATCGCCCGGGTCTACTACACCGTCCTGGGCGACGAAGCCCAGCTGGACCGCTCGCGCAAGGCCCTGGGCCGCGCCGCGGGCTTCCTGCGCACCCACCTGGCCAAGCACCTCAAGATGCGCCGCGTGCCCGAACTGCAGTTCTTCCCGGACGCCACCCTTGAGGAGGGCAACAAGATCGAGGCCATCTTCCAGAAGATCAAGGAAGAGGAAGCCGCCCGTCCACCGGCGTCCGAGGACGAGGCTTGATCCCCGGCGTCCACCTCGTCCACAAGGAGGTCGCCCAGAGCAGCTTCGACGTGGTCCGGACCTTCAAGCACGAGGCCTGGGAAGCGGGCCTGAAGAAGTTCGCCCTGGGCCACGGCGGCACCCTGGATCCCTTCGCCGAAGGGCTCCTCCTGGTCCTGGCCGGCCAGGCCACGCGCCTCATGGAACTGCTCCACCCCCTGCCCAAGACCTACCTGGCGCGCGTCGCCTGGGGCTCGGAGACCGATTCCGGGGACCACCTGGGACTGGTGACCGCCGAAGGCCCCACGCCCGCTCCGGAGGCCCTCCAGGACGTCCTGCGCGGCTTCCTGGGCTGGACCGACCAGGTCCCCCCCGCCACCAGCGCCAAGAAGATCGACGGCGAGGCCGCCTACCGGAAGGCCCACCGGGGCGAGGTCTTCGAGATGAAGCCCTGCCGGGTCTACCTGCACGCCGCGGAGTGGGTCGCCCACGACCTGCCCGGGGAATCCCTCCTTCGCATCACCTGCCGGGGCGGCTACTACGTGCGCTCCCTGGCCCGGGACATCGGGCGGCTCCTGGGGTGCCCCGCGCACCTGAAGGGCCTCGTCCGCACCGCCATCGGCCCGTGGCAGGACCCCGGAAGCGGGAACCGCGTGGCCGTGGCGGGGCGGGACGTGCTGCCCTGGTGCGCCGTGCGCGTCCTGGACGATGCGGAGGCCGATCACCTCCTGCACGGGCGGCCCGTGCCCCTCGGGACCCTGGAACCGCCCGCGTGGCCCCTGCCGGCGGGCTTCCCCGACCCGGAGGCGCCGGTGGCGGGGGTGCACGGGGGCAGGACCGTGGCTCTGCTTCGGGAGAAGGACGGAGCCTACTGGACCTGCGCGAACCTCCGGGGCGGAATCTAGCCTACTGGTCGGACCAGTGGAGCTTTTCTCCCAGCAAATGGAAGAAGCTGGATTCCGGATTCTGGATCAGGGTGATGGCCTTCTCCGATCTTCGCAGCTCCAGCCGGTCCCCGGCGTGGACTTCCATCTCCAGCTGCCCGTCAAGGGTCAGGTGGGCGTCCTCGGCCCGGTCCAGGGTGATGGACACGGGAAGGTGGGCCGGCACCACCAGGGGGCGGAGCGTCAGGGAATGCGGGCAGATGGCGGAAAGGACCCAGGCGTCCAGGGCGGGATAGAGGATGGGCCCGCCCGCCGAAAGAGAATAGGCGGTGGAGCCGGTGGGGGTGGCCACGATGAGGCCGTCGGCCTTGATGCTGGCGGCGTCGTGGCCGTCCACCTGGATGCGGAACTCCATGATGCGGGCCACCACGCCCTTGTTCACCACGGCGTCGTTGAGGGCGGGGCGGCCGCCCAGGACCTCGCCGCCCCGCACCACCTGGGCGTGCAGCATGGTCCGGGTCTCCTTGCCGAAGGCCCCCTGGAAGTAGCTCTCCACCACCGCCCGGGCCTCGCCGGAGGGGTGGCTGGTGAGGAAGCCCAATGAACCCAGGTTGATGCCCAGCAGGGGGGTGCCCCGCATCCCCACGTGGCGGGCGGCGGTGAGGAGGGTGCCGTCCCCGCCCAGGGCCAGGCACAGGTCCGGTGCCGGGAGGCCCGCGCCGTAGGCGGCGTCCCCCCGGAAGGCCTCCGGGGGCAGTCCCGCGGCGTTCCAGGCGCCCTGGATCTTGGGGTGGGCCCACACGTCCCAACCCCGGGCCAGGAAGGTGGGCACCACGTCCGCGAGGCCCTGGACGAGCCAGGGGGACCTGCTCTTGGCGACGATTACGAGGGTGGGTCGGACCATGACCTTAGGTTACCCTGGGAGCATGGCTACGAAAGCGGAGAACTCCCGGAAACCTCGTAAGGCGGGGCGGAGGATCCCCTGGAAATGGATCGCGTGGATCACCGCCGCCCTGGCGGCGACGGGGGGCCTGGTCCTGGCGGTGGCGTGGTCCATCATGAGCCGGGACGTGGACAGCTTCCTCACGTTCTTCGCCCTGCGCGTGCCCAAGACCATCACCAAGGTCCTGGACCGCAACGGGGACGTCATCGGCGTGTTCGCCGAGGAGAACCGGGTGGTGATCCCCTTCGGGGACATCCCCAGGGCCTTCGTGGGCGCGGTCATCGCCACCGAGGATTCCGACTTCATGAGCCACGGCGGGGTCTCGGCCCGGGGCTTCGTCCGGGCGGGGTTCAACTTCCTAACCAGCTTCGGCCGGCGCAGGGAAGGGGCCTCCACCCTCACCATGCAGCTGATCCGCACCGTCACCGCCAAGCGCCAGAAGCGCCTGGACCGCAAGCTCAAGGAGGTCATCCTCGCGCTCAAGCTCGAGAAGGCCTACACCAAGAAGCAGATCTTCGAGCAGTACGCCAACGAGGTGTACTTCGGGGGCGGGCGCTACGGCATCGAGGCCGCGAGCCAGTTCTACTTCGGCAAGAGCTCGCCCCAGCTCGCCGTGGAGGAGTGCGCGCTCCTGGCGGGCCTTGTGCAGAACCCCAACTGGTACAACCCATACAACCCCGATCCCAAGGCCCGCGCCGCGGCCCGGGCCCGGCGCAACCATGTGCTCCGGCGCATGGCCGCCGAGGGCTACATCAAGGAAGCCGACGCCAAGACCCTTTCGGAGCGCCCGGTGCGCCTGGCCCGGGAGAACGCCCGGGAGGAGCAGGTGGCCCCCTATCCCGTGGAGGAGGTGCGCCAGTACCTCTACCGCAAGTACGGCAAGGACAAGGTCCTGGAGGGGGGCCTGGAGGTCACCACCACCATCGATTCCGTGTGGCAGTCCGCGGCCAACGACGCCGTTCGCGCGGGGCTGCGGGCCGTGGATCGCCGCCGGGGCTACCGCAAGGACGGCGTGCAGTTCGCGGGGGACCCCGAGAAGGCCGGCCTCCCGGGCTGGAACCGCTTCTTCGAGGCGGGCGACTCGGTGCGGGGGGTGATCCTCGCCTGGAACGCCTCCGGCGCCACCGTGCGCATCGGCAAGCGCATCCTGGAGGTGCCCGATTCGGCCTTCGCCTGGGCCGGCTCCAAGACCATCCGGTCCATCCTCGTGCGCGGCGCCGCGCCGCTGTTCATCGTCAAGCAGGCCAATGAGGAGGGCGCGCCGGTCAAGCTCGAGCTGGACCAGGAGCCCGACGTGGAAGGGGCCCTCCTGGCCGTGGACCCGGGCACCGGCGAGATCCGGGCCATGGTGGGCGGCTACGACTTCAAGCGGTCCATGTTCAACCGGTCCTGGCAGGCGGAACGGCAGGTGGGATCGTCCATGAAGGCCTTCGTGTACGGCGCGGCCTTCGCCCAGGGCCTCACCCCCGCCACCATGGTCGAGGACGTGCCCACGCGCTTCACCTACGACGCCACCGTGTACGAGCCCAAGAACTACGAGCGGGACTACTGGGGGCCCATCTCCATCTGGGAGGCCGTGCGCGATTCGCGCAACATGGCCGCCGTGCGCACCCTGGAGGCCACGGGCATCGAGAACGTCATCGCCTTCGCCCGGGCCGCGGGCATCAGCGGCCACCTGAATCCCTACCCCAGCCTGGCCCTGGGCGCCTCGGACCTCACCCTCAAGGAGATGGTGCGGGGCTACAGCACCTTCGCCCTGGGCGGCAGGCAGGCCCCGGTGCCCTTCCTCATCAAGAAGATCGTCGACCGCTCCGGGCGGGTGCTGGAGAACTACGAGCAGGGCCCCGGCGAGCAGGTGGTGGATCCCATGAGCAACTTCCAGCTCATCCAGTGCCTGCAGGGCGTGGCCCAGCGCGGCACCGGCGCCCGTTCCAACGAGCTGAACTGGCCCGTGGCCGGCAAGACCGGCACCACCAACGACCACACCGACGCCTGGTTCGTGGGCTTTTCCACCCGCATCACCTGCGGCGTGTGGGTGGGCCTGGACGCCAAGAAGACCATCTTCCGGGGCGCCGACGGCGCCAAGGCGGCCCTGCCCATCTGGGTGGACTTCATGAAGGCGGCCCTGCCTTCCACCCCCCGGGAGGAATTCCCGGTGCCCGAAGGCATGGAGTGGGCCGACATCGACCGGTACACCGGCCTCACCGCCACCAGCGCCACCCAGCCCACGGACCTGGTGCGCCTGGCCTTCAAGCCCGGCACCGCCCCCAAGTCCGCCAGCACGGGGGAGGCCATCCAGAAGGTGCGGGAGGCCCGGCAGAAGGCCAACAGCCAGCCCGTGGAGAACCGGGCCTGGGGCGTCAGCCTCGCCGTACCCGGCACGCCGGTGCAACCGCCCGCCGAACAGCCCTGATCCGGCCCGCGGCCGCGGCGGTCAGGACCTTCCTGGAGGAGGCTCCATCCGGCCCGGCAGGAAGCCCCGCCCCACCAGTTCCCGCCGCAGCGCCACCGCCCCGGTGAACCGGATGGCGTCGAAGCCCAGGGCCTTGGCGGCGTTCACGTTTGCCAATCCGTCGTCGATGAAGACCGTCCCGGCCATGGGGATGCCGCAGCGCTCGGCGGTCAGCCGGTAGATGGCGGGGTCGGGCTTGGTCATCCCCTCGCGCCCGGACACCACGATCTCCTGGAACCAGTCCAGGAACGCATAGTGCTTCCGGGCCATGGGGAAGGTCTCGGCCGACCAGTTGGTGAGGGCGTAAAGGGGGTGGCCCAGGGCCTTGAGTTCCGCCAGGAGGTCCACCGTGCCCGGGATGGTGCCGTTGAGCATCTCCTCCCAGCGGCTCCACCACCAGTCGATGGCGTCCCGGTACTCGGGCCACGAGGCCTGCTTTTCCTTGATCGCCTCGGCAAAGGGCCTGCCGCCGTCCAGGGCGAGGTTCCACTCGGGGGTGCAGACGTTCTTCAGGAAGAACTCCGTCTCCGCGTCCCCGTAGACCTGCCTGTAGAGGTGCCTGGGGTTCCAGTCGATGAGGACTCCGCCGAGGTCGAACAGTAGGGCTGGTCTATGGGGCACGCGCATCCTCCGTGCTGAAGAATACCTAATCGCGGCGCTTCTTGGGGAAGTCGCCGGGCTTGCCGTTCTTCCACGAGGGCTTGGCGTAGGGCTTCTTGGCGGCGTAGGCCGGCTTCTGGCCGGGGGTCCAGCCGGGCTTCTCCCCGGGCCGGGGCTTGAAGGGGCGCTTCTCCGCGGAGTAGTCCTGGCGGGGCGCGTCGGGGATGTCGAAGCCGTCGTGCTCGGGCCCTTCGACCATGGACAGGAGGGCTGCCACCAGGGAGGCCGGGTCGCGGCCTTCCAGCATGCGCCGCGCCGCGTCCAGGAGGGCCGGGGACTCGATGGCCTTGAGCTTGTCCGCGAGGCGGCGGGTGCGCAGCTCCTTGATCTCGGCCTGGGTGGGCACGGCGCGCCATTCGAGCTTGAGGCCGCCGCGGCGGGCCCAGGCCAGGAGGATGCGGGACTCCTTGAAGCTCACCAGGGCGAGCGAAGCGCCCTTGGAACCGGCCCGGCCCGTGCGGCCCGAGCGGTGGATGTAGCTTTCCATCTGCGTGGGGATGCCCATGTGGACCACCAGGGGCATGCCCTCCACGTCGATGCCGCGGGCGGCCACGTCCGTGGCCACGAGGTAGCGGAGCTTGCCCTCCTTGAAGTTCGACATGATGCGGTTGCGGGCCTGCTGGCCCAGGTCGCCGTGGAGGCAGTCCGCGATGAGGCCGGCGTCCCGCAGGGACTGGGCGACCTCTTCGGTCTGCACCTTCATCTTGGTGAAGATGAGGGCGGCGCTGGGCTCGTCGGCCAGGAGGAAGTTGACCAGGGCCTTGGTCTGCAGGTGCTCGGCCATGATGCAGGGGGTGTGGTCGATGTCGGCGTGCTGGCTGCTGCCCTCGGCCTGGGCGTGGTTGATGCGGAAGGGGTTCTTGAGGAACCGCTTGGCCAGGCTCGCGATGGGGGCGGGCAGGGTGGCCGAAAAGAGGTAGGTCTGGGGGTCGGACGGCACGCCGGAAAGGATCTTCTCCACGTCCTCCAGGAAGCCCATGTTCAGCATCTCGTCGCACTCGTCCAGCACGACCATGGAGATGGAGGAGAGGTCCAGGGTCTGGCGGGTGAGGTGGTCCTGGACCCGGCCGGGGGTGCCGACCACGACCTGGGCGCCGTACTTCAGGGCCTTGAGCTGGGGCACGTAGCTCAGGCCGCCCACCAGCAGGGCCACGTCCAGCCTGGGCATGACGCTCTGGAGCTCCTCGGCCACCTGCTGCGCGAGCTCGCGGGTGGGGCACAGGACGATGGCCTGCGGCTTGCGCTCGTCCTTGAGGCGGTGGAGCAGGGGCAGGCCGAAGGCCAGCGTCTTGCCGGACCCGGTGCGGCTCTGCACGAGCAGGTCGCGCCCCTCGAGTCCGGGCTGGAAGGTCTCCTGCTGGACAAGGGTGGGGGTGGTGAAGCCCCTGCGGCTCAACGCCGACAGAAAAGGCTCGGAGCAGCCCAGGGCTGCGAAGGTCTCGGTGGTCAAGTTGTCTCCCGGGGCGTCGCCGGGAACATCGGAGCTGAACTGCGCCTGCCGGACCTGGCCCAAACAGCTAGTATCCCACGAAATCCCTTGAAACTCCAGGAGTTTTGTCGGAGGGCAACCCATGGGATAATACCGCCATGATCACAATCCTTCTCATCCGGCACGGGATCGCCGAGGATCCCGGACACGGCCTCAGGGACTCCGACCGGGGCCTCACGGCCGAGGGATGGGAGAAGACCCGGGCCGCCATGAAGGGCCTCGTGCGCCGCGGCTACACGCCGGCGCGGGGAATCTCCAGCCCCTTCCGCCGCGCGGCCGAGACCATGGTGTGCCTCAAGGAGGCCACCGCCGAGGGCTTCCCCGTGGGCTGCTGGGAAGGGCTGGAGCCCTCGGGCTCCGCGGGCGCCGTGCGGGAATGGCTCGACCTGATCGTGGGACAGGCGCGGCCCTTCGAGGTCATCGCGCTGGTGAGCCACCAGCCCCTATGCTCGGACCTGGTCATGAACCTCACCCGCAAGGGCCTCGACTTCAAGAAGGCCAGCTGCGCCGTCCTGCACTGGGACGGCGTGCGCTTCTCCCTGGCGGCGCACTTCACCCCGGCGGAACTGCGGGGAGACGCTTGAGGACGGCGGGACAGCTCGCGACCCTTCCGGGGGGCATCACCCTCCATTACCGCGTCCAGGGCCAGCCCGGGGCGCCGTGGCTGGTGCTCATCAACGGCCTGCTCTCCGACACCACCATGTGGGCCGGCGTGCTCCCCGGGCTCACGCCGCGGTTCCGGGTGCTCACCTTCGACTGCCGGGGGCAGGGCCGCTCCGACGCGCCCCTGGAAGGGCCCTACACGGCCCCGCAGATGGCCCAGGACGCCTGGGAGCTCCTGGAGCACCTGGACATCCGGGAGCCGTGGCTCGGGGGTCTCTCCAACGGCAGTTCCGTGGCCCTGGAACTCCTGGCGGCCCACCCGGGCGCGTTCCCCGGGGCCGTGCTCACCAGCGCCATGGCCCGCACGGACTTCACGATGCGCCTGCGCCTGGAGCACTGGCTGCATTGCCTGGACCTGGGCGGGCCCGGCCTCCAGTTCGACGCGGTGGCCCCCTACCTGTGGGGGGACCGTTTCCTGGAGGCCCGCTACCAGGTACTGAAGGCGTACCATGAATCAAAAAAGGAAGACGGCAAACCTTTTCATGGTTTCCGACACCAAATAGCTGGTGCTCTCCAATGGGACATTCGGTCGCGGCTGATGGCCATCCAGGAGCCGGTTCTATGCCTGGCCGGCGCCGAGGATCTGCTAACGCCCCCTTGGAAGTGCCTGGAAGTGGCCCAGGCCCTGCCTTCCAGCCGCTTCGAACTGGTTCCCGGCATCGGACACGCCTTTCCCGTGGAGGATCCCCATCGATACTGTGAAAAAATCACGACCTACATATCTTCTTATTAATGAACTCCGCAAGTGTATTTTGTCATTCCGCGTTGATGGGTTATGATTCTCGATCCCAACCTCGTCACTTCCCGACCTGTCCCCAAAGGGGGAATCCATGCCCATTGAAACCCAAGCCCCTGCGGTCCTGAGCCTCCAGGATCTCAAGGAGCAGTCCATCGGTCGCCTGGCCGAAATGGGCAAAGCCTACGAGATCGAGAATCCCCTGGGCATGCGCAAACAGGAGCTGATCTTCCGGCTCCTGGAAGCCCAGGCCCAGCGGGAAGGCCTGTTCTTCGCGGAAGGCGTCCTGGAGGTGCTGCCCGAAGGCTTCGGGTTCCTCCGCGCCCCCGAGCACAACTACCTGGCGGGTTCCGACGACATCTACGTCTCGCCCAGCCAGATCCGCAAGTTCGGGCTGCGCTCGGGCGACACGCTCTCGGGCATGATCCGGCCCCCGCGCGGCGACGAGAAGTTCTTCGCGATCATGCGCATCGACGCCATCAACTTCGACCCGCCCGGGGCCGCCAAGGAACGCGTCCATTTCGACAACCTGATCCCCCTGTACCCCACCCAGATGCTCAAGATGGAACGGGACCCGCAGGAGCTGAGCACCCGCGTCATGGACCTCATGACGCCCCTGGGCAAGGGCCAGCGCGCCCTCATCGTCGCCCCGCCCCGCACCGGCAAGACGGTGCTCATGCAGAACATCGCCAACAGCATCACCCTGAACCACCCGGAAGTATTCCTCATCGTCCTGCTCATCGACGAGCGCCCCGAGGAAGTCACGGACATGGAGCGCAACGTGAAGGGCGAGGTGGTTTCCAGCACCTTCGACGAGCCCGCCACCCGCCACGTCCAGGTGGCCGAGATGGTCATCGAGAAGGCCAAGCGCCTGGTGGAACACAAGAAGGACGTGGTGATCCTGCTGGACTCCATCACGCGCCTGGCGCGGGCGTACAACACGGTGGTGCCCCTTTCCGGCAAGGTGCTCTCGGGCGGCGTGGACTCCAACGCCCTGCAGCGGCCCAAGCGCTTCTTCGGCGCGGCCCGCAACATCGAGGGGGGCGGCTCGCTCACCATCATTGCCACCGCGCTCATCGAGACCGGCTCGCGCATGGACGACGTGATCTTCGAGGAGTTCAAGGGCACCGGCAACAGCGAGATCGTCCTGGACCGCAAGCTCAGCGACAAGCGCATCTTCCCGGCCATGGACATCCAGAAGTCCGGCACCCGCAAGGAGGACCTCCTCATCGAGGCGGCGCGCCTGGCCAAGATCTGGGTGCTGCGAAAGATCCTCAGTTCCAGCGGCCCCGTGGAAAGCATGGAACTGCTCCTGGACCGCCTCGGCAAGTCCAAGAACAACGACGACTTCCTGGCCAACCTGCAGGACGCCCCGGCTCCGGGGGGCCGGCGGTAACCTTCAGACCTAAACCGGTTCTTGGTATCCTGGGTCCTACTTCAGGTTGGGGAGGCGCTGGCCTTCCGGCCCGTCATCCCCTTGATCCCGAGGCCCCATGCCCCGTTCCGTCCAAGCGCAGGCTGCCGCCCGCCCCCGGGTGCAGGTGCTCGATTTCACCCGGCTGGTGGCCCTGGCGCTCATGGTCCAGGGGCACACCCTGGACGCCCTGGTGGATCCCCGCTGGCTCGACCCGGAAACCTTCCACTGGCGCACCTGGGTGCACCTGCGCGGCCTCACGGCCCCGCTGTTCCTCATGGTGTCCGGGGCGGCCACCGTCCTGGGCCTGCGCTACGAGGCGGATGGCCGGCTGGTGAAGGGGGTGCTCCGGCACCGGGTGTGGACCGCCGTGAAGGTGATGGCCCTGGGCTACCTGATGGTGTTCCCCGCGGCCCGGATCGCCGACCTGCGGTGGGTTTCCCGGGAGGTCTGGCAGGGCTTCCTGCAGGTGAACATCCTCCAGGCCAACGGCGCCACCCTGCTGCTGCTCACCGGGCTCTTGGCCTGCGTCCGGACCCGCCGCCGCTATGTGGGCTGGAGCCTGGGGCTGGGACTGCTGGTGGTGCTCGCCAGCCCCTGGGTCTTCGCGGTGGACTGGTTTCGCTGGCTGCCCGAAGGACTGGCTGCTTTCCTGTCGTACCGGCACGGCTCCGGCTTTCCGCTGTTCCCCGCCAGCGGCTTCATGTTCCTGGGGGTCGGGCTCGGCGGGGTGCTGATGGAATCCCCGCCGGACCTCCGCCTCCGCCGCTTCCGCCTGACCTGCCTGACCGCATGCGCGGCCTTCCTGCTGCTGGGCCTGGCGGCCGAGCACTTGCCCCAGCACCTGTTCCCCGCCCACGAACCCCATCAGGCGGGCTACGCCTACACCTGCCTGCGGGTGGGCTTCGCCCTGCTGATCCTGGGCCTGATGGGCTGGGTGACCGAAGCCTGGCCGCGCCTGGTGGCGGCGGTGGCCCCCCTGGGCCGGAAGTCCCTGCCGGTGTACCTGGGGCACCTCATCCTCCTGTTCGGCCTGCCCTGGACCGTCGGCTTGGCCACCGAGCGGTTCCACCAGCTCTCCCTGGTCGAGGGTTGGCTCTACGTCTTCCTGGTGGGCAGCGTCACCTTCGGGGCGATGCTGCTCTGGAACGCGATGATGGACCGGGCGCCGTGGCTGGGGCGCATGATCCGGTTCTCGGCCGCGGTGGCGCTGTTCGCCCTGCTGCTCTGAGCTTAGATCCCGGAGGGGAGGCCACAGCAATCCAGCCTGAATTCCGTTGGTTAGGCTGAAGCCAAGTTTTGAAATCCTTTTTGGGTTGTTCCCGGAATTGAGTGAAGGCCTAGACCCACACTCACTCGGGCCTGCTCTTGAGAAGAGCTTTGGGAGGGGTGGTCGAAGGCCGTCCTGATCCCGTCATTGAGACAATTCGAAATGAAAAAACTATCGCCGAGGCGCCGAGGCGCCGGGGTTCGCCGAGAAAAGATCTTCTTTTTTCGGCGATCCTCGGCGTCTTCGGCGCCTCGGCGATAGGCCCTTTGATGGAGTTTTTTGCGGGCGGTAGTTCCCCGGCAGCCCTATCTGGCGATGATCACGACTCGTCGGGAAGGTGGGTTCCGGATGGCCTCCTTCCAGCGCACCTTGGCCAGGTCCCGGTCGATGATGACGCGCCAGCCCTGCGCGCGGCCCGGCATGTGCACCAGCACCTCCCAGCCCTTGGTGCCGTCGGTCTGGATGATCCTGCGCGTGGTCACGGCCTCGCCCAGGGTTTCGGATTCCGCGAGGGCGCGGGCATCCTCGGCGTTGTCGCAGGGTTCCTCCGCCGACTGGGCGGAGACGAATTGGGTCAGGGCGACCAGGGGGAACAAGGCGTGCATGCGCATGGTGGGGCTCCTGGGTGGGTCAGGTCATGCGCGGGGCCGACCGGGTACGGTGTTTCTCCAGGCTGGGTGGCGTGCCTGGGGCTGGAAGGCGCGCGGCCTCCACTCGAATGAATGGAGTGGAGGTTGGCGCGCCAAGGTTCCTGCGGAGGGCCGGGACTGATTCAAGATTCATTGCGATAGAACTTGAATTCCCATGGCGGCAGGTTCTTCGCTGGTGGCCAAGCTGGTCGCGTCATGGGAGGCTGAACGTGCACCAGCCGGAGGAACGCATGGCCCAGATCGAGATCCCCCTGTCCAGCCGCAAGCGGATCGCCCTCGTCGCCCACGACCACAAGAAGCCCGAACTGCTCGAGTGGGTGCAGTTCAACAAGGCCCTGCTGCTCGAGCACGAGATCTACGCAACGGGCACCACGGGGACGCTCCTGGAGCAGATCCTGGGGCCGGACATCACCAAGCTCTTCAGTGGTCCGCTGGGGGGCGACCTGCAGATCGGCGCCAAGATCGCCGAGGGCGAGATCGACCTGCTGATCTTCTTCTGGGATCCCCTGGAGCCGGCGCCCCACGACCCCGACGTCAAGGCGCTCCTGCGCATCGCGGCGGTGTGGAACATCCCGGTGGCCTGCAACCGCTGCTCGGCGGACTTCATCATCAGCTCACCGCTGATGACGGCTGGGTACACGCGCCTGGTGCCCGACTACAAGGCGCACCGGGACCGGCTCAAGGCGGAAGGCTAGGGGTTTTGTTTCCACGCCGGCCGCGCCTGGGCATCCGCCACGGCCCGGCCCAGCTCCAGGATGAACTGCGCCTGCTGCACCATGCCCCGCAGGTCCCAGGCGGGGTCGTAGCGGTCCGTGGTGCGGTGGTAGACGCCCAGGTAGGAGAGGCCCTTGGCCCGGGAGGCCTCGGGGTTCTCCAGGTAGTCCCGCTGGCCGGCGAGGCTGAAGCCGGGGCTCAGGGCGGGGATGCCGGCCTTGGCGAAGGGGTAGTGGTCGCTGCGGAAGTAGAGGCCCTGGGTGTCGGGCTCGGGCTTGCGAAGGGTCATGCCCATGGAGGCGGCGACGGTGCGGCCCAGGTCCAGGAGGGTGCTGCGCTCGCCGCCCAGGAACTCGATGTCGCGGCTGGGGCCCACCCAGTTGAGGCTCTCGAAGTTCAGGTCGGCCACGGTCTTCGCCAGGGGCCACAGGGGCTGGCGCACGTAGCCCTCGGCGCCCAGGAGGCCCTGCTCCTCGCCGCAGGTGAACAGGTAGAGCTGGGTGCGCCGCGTGGGCCGGCCCACGGAGGCCTGGGCCAGGGCCAGCAGGGAGGCCACGGCGGAAGCGTTGTCCACGGCGCCGTTGAAGATGCGGCCGTCCTGGATGCCCAGGTGGTCCCAGTGGGCGGAGAAGACCACGGCCTCGTCCTTGAGGTCGGTGCCGGGGAGGAGCGCGGCGACGTTGTACTGGGGGAAGGTGCGCACGGCGCTTTCCAGGCGGGCCTTGGCGGTGAGGTCCAAGGGCACGGGGCGGAACTCGCGGGTGGCGGCGGATTGGCGCAGGGCGTCCAGGTCCTGGCCCCCGGCCTTGGCCAGGCGCCGCGCGAAGGCCTCGGTGACCCAGCCCTCCAGGGGCGCCAGGCGGGGGCCGGAGGCCACCATGAACTTCTCGCCCTGGAACCCCGCCGTCACCACGGACCAGCTGTAGGTGGCCGAGGCGTCGGTGTGCACCAGGAGGACCCCGGCGGCGCCCTTGCGCGCGGCCTCCTCGAATTTCGTCGTCCAGCGGCCATGGCGGCTCAGGCTTTCGCCTTCGAAGAGGCCGGGTTCCGCGGCGGTGGGAGGCGGTTCGTTCACGAGCATGAGCAGGAGCTTCCCGCGGCAGTCCACGCCCTTGTAGTCGTCCCACCGCTCCCCTGGGGCGTCGATGCCGAAGCCCACGAAGAGCACGGGGGCCTCGAAGGCGGTCTCGGGCACGCCCTGGCCGGTGGTGGCCACCACGTCCTGGAAGAACGCCGGGGCGAGTTCGCCGCCGGGGCCGCGGAAGGTGATGGCGCTCCTGGCCGGGAGCGTCTTCGCGCCCAGCACGTCGATGCGCTGGCGGTAGCTGGCGCCGTTGGCGGGGGCCAGGCCCAGGGCGCGCACCTGCGCCTCCAGGTAGGCCACGGCCAGGTCGCCGCCGCGCTGCCCGGTGCCGCGGCCCTCCAGGAGGTCGTCGGCCAGGAAGGCCAGGTGGGCGCGGATGGGGGCTTCCTGCACCTTGGGGGCGCCCCCGTGCAGGAGGGTGAAGGCGAGGAGGGCGGGAAGGGGGGAACGCATGGTCACAGGGGCCAGGGGCCCGCTCCCTGGCGCAGGAGCACGGGCTCGTCCCCGGTGAGGTCCACCACCGTGGAGGCCAGGCCCGCGGGATCGCCGCAGTCCACCACCAGGTCCAGGAGGTACCCCAGGGCCTCCTGGATCTCCCAGGAGGTCGTCAGCGGCTCCTCGCCGGAGACGTTGCAGCTGGTGGTGATGATGGGTTCGTTCACGAGGCGCGTGATGGCCCGGCAGAAGGTGTGGTCGGGGATGCGCAGGCCCACGGTGCGCTTGCTCTGGAGGTAGCGCGGCACTTCGTGGCTGCAGGGCAGCACGGCGGTGTAGGGGCCCGGGAACATCTGCTTGAGGATGCGGAAGGTGGGGGTGTCCAGGTGGCGGGTGTAGCGGCAGAGCATCTCCATGTCCGCGCAGAGGATGGACATGGGCTTCTTGGGGTCGCGGCCCTTCATGGACTGGATGCGGTCCACGGCCTTCTTGCGGGACACCAGGCAGCCCAGGCCGTACAGCGTGTCGGTGGGGTACGCGATGACGCCGTCCCGGGAGAGGACCTCGGCCACCTGGTCCAGGTGGCGCTGCTGGGGATTCTTGGGGTGGAGGGAGAGGATCATGATGGTTCCAGGTTATCCCATCGGGCCCGTCCCGCGCTGGGATGGCGATCGGGGCGCTGGAAGAACCGCTCGGCCAGGGCCGGATCCAGCTCCCCCGCGGCGCCGTCGCGGCGGGCCTTGAGGGCGAGCAGGGCCACCACGGTGAGGCTGTCGGTGATCTCGCCGGTGAGGACCCGCTGGACGCAGTGTTCGAAGGGTTCCCGGAGACAGGTGAGCTCCTCGGTGTCCTCGGGCCCGTGGGCGCCGCCGGAGGGCGCCAGGTCCCGGGCGAGGAAAAGGAAGGTCTCCTCGTCCGTGCTGGAGTTGCTGGTGTGGAAGAAGGCCAGGGGCTGCCATTCCGCCGCCTCCAGGCCGGCCTCCTCCGCCAGCTCCCGGCGGATGGTCTCGAAGGGGCTCTCGTGGGTTTCGCCGCCGCCCTCGGGCAGCTCCCAGGTGTAGGTTTCCAGGGGGTAGCGCCACTGGCCCACCAGGACGACGCGGTCCTGGTCGTCCAGGGCAAGGACCCCGCAGGCGGTGCGCCGGAAGCCACAGACGGCGTAAAGGCACCGGCCGCCCGAACGATGCTCGGCCCGGTCCTCCCGCAGGCGGATCCAGGGGGAGTCGTAGAGGAGCTTGCGATCCGTCACGCGGTACGGGTTGGGGTCTGCGGGGACGGGAAGGGGCGGGAGGCTCACGGGGTTCCCTGAATGAACAAGCGCCCGCTGCGGGAGCGGGCGCTTGTGCGTGGTCGGATCGGTCAGGACTAGCGGCGCAGGCCCAGGCGCTCGATGAGCGAGCTGTAGCGGGCCTTGTCCTTGCGGCGGAGGTAGTCCAGCAGGCGACGGCGCTGGCCGACCATGATCATGAGGCCGCGGCGGCTGTGGTAGTCCTTGGCGTGCACCTTGAAGTGCTCGGTCAGGTCGTTGATGCGCTTGGTGAGGATGGCCACCTGGACCTCGGGCGAACCGGTGTCGGTGTCGTGCTGCTTGTAATCCTCGATGATGATCTTCTTCTGTTCCACGTTCAGGGCCATCGTCGGCTCCTTTTGGGGTGAGTTCCCGTCACCTGTGGACCAGCCCCGAGCCGGCTCCAAGGTCGAGTCCGGAGATCCCCGGACGGTGTCAAGATTGGTGCGGATAAAGGGACTCGAACCCCCACGACCTTGCGATCACTAGCACCTGAAGCTAGCGCGTCTACCAATTCCGCCATATCCGCAATTCTGCGCTGTCCCCCCTCGAGAGTCCATTTGTGCGCGAAACATAATCGTAGCCTGGGTCAGTGCCGGGATCAAGCACCAATTTCATCCCGGGTTCACCACTGCCGGTACGGGACCCCGTTCGACCCGGTCCCGGGGGCCAGGCTGTAGACGTCGTACACGTTCCCGCCGCCCCAGCTGGAGCTGGTGGGGTCGTCGATAATGGAGCGCATGCCCCACTCGGCCTTGCCCGTGAAGGGATCCACGGGGATGCGGCGCAGGAAGCGGGTCTTGCCGATCTTGCCGGTGACGGGCACCCCCTCCACCAGGCTCTCCAGGGTTTCCGGATACCCGTTGTTCTCGGGGGGCGGCGACTTGATCTTGTTGCCGTCGGCGGCGGCCTTGTAGGCGTCGATGGCCAGGCGCATCTCGCGCAGGTCGCGGCGCAGTTCCAGCTCCCGCTGCCGGCGCACCCCGTTGCGCGCCATGGGGACCACCGCCGAGGCGAGGATCACCAGGACCGTGGCGGTCACCAGCATCTCCAGGAGCGTGAAGCCGCGCTGGCGCAGGGTCATTGGATGGTCACCAGGGAATTCACGTAGCGCGCCGGGATGGGGTTGGTGCCGACGAGGTACTTGCCGTCCTGGATCATCACCGTGGCCTTGCCGGGTTCCAGGGCCTCGAGCTCGATCACCGCGAAGGTGCCGCTGTCCGTGGCGCCCGAGGCGCGGTTGAAGGTGAGCAGGAGGACGCCGTCCTTGGACGCGCCCTGGGAGAGGGCGCCGCCCTCGCCGGTGAGGAAGTCCCCGGCGTTCACGGAGAGCACCTTGAGGCGCGGATCCACCTGGAGGGTCATGGTTCCGGAGGTGAGTCCCTGGGCCCCGCTGGCGAAGAGGTTCAGCGAAAGGCGCTGGCCCTTGGTGGCCTCGGTGGAGAGCGGCGACATGAAGAACACCAGGGAGGATGTGGCGTCGGCCATGGGGGCCGGCGCGGCTTCCTTGGGGGCCTCGGCGGCCTTGCCGGGGGCCGGTGCGGGGACAGGTGCGGTGACGGGGGCCGGCGCCTGGGCCGCGGCCGGGGCGGGGGTCTGGCTGGGAGCCTGGGCGGGGGCCGCGGCGGGGCCCTCGGGCGCCCTGGGGGTGGCCTTGGCCGTGGGCGCGGAGGTCTCGTCCTGGAGGCCCGAGGGAAGCGGCTTGCGGTCGGGCTTGGGCGCGAAGGGCTTGGCGGCGCCGGGGGCCTGGTCGGGGTCGAAGGGGCCGAAGTCCTCCTCGCCCAGGTCGGGCTTGCGCACGATGACCGCGCGCAGGGTCAGCAGGACGTCGGTGCGGCTCTTGTTCTTCTGGTTGCTGCCCAGGAGCTTGCCCAGGATGGGGATGTCGGTGACGCCCCAGATGCCCTGGAGGCTCTTGGTCTCGTCCTCCTTCAGGAGGCCGCCGAACACGGCGGTCTCGCCGTCCCGGAGCCGGGCCGAGGTCTTGATGATGCGCTGGCCCAGGTCGGGGCGGCCCTGGGTGGAGCCGGCCTTGAGCGTCTTGACCTCGGACTCCAGGTCCACGGTGATGTCGCCGTTGAAGTGGACGCGGGGTTTCACGGTGATCTTCACGCCCACGTCCTCGTAGCTGTACTGGGTCTGGGTGGCGAGGGTCCCGCCCAGGCTGGCCAGGGCCGAGGCCGCGGTGGTGCCGGCGGTGGTGCCGGTGGTGGTGCCGCCCAGGCTGGACTGGGTGGTGCTGATCTTCTCGCCGATGTTGACGAAGCCGGTCTCACCGGAGATCACCCGCACGTTGGGGCTCGCCAGCAGCTTGCCTTCGCCGCTGCTCTTGAGGGCGTCCAGCGCCAGGGGCGCGAACAGGAAGTTCAGGTTGGATTTGGAGATGCGGATGCCCCCGGTGTTGGAGTTGAAGCCGGAGGTGGTGTTGCTGGTGATGGCGCCGATGCGGTAGATGCCGGAATTGGCGCTGGGGTCGGTGAGGTTGGCGGTGGGCAGGAGACCCACCTGCTCCTTGGCGGTCTCGCTCACCTCCACCAGTTCGAGGTAGACCACCACTTCGGCCTTGGCCTTGTCGAGCTGGGCGACGATGTGCTGGGCGATGGAGAGGTCCGTGGCCTTGGCCTGCACGGTGATGGCGTTGAGCCGCTTGTCGACGAAAACCCGCATGGTGGGCAGGATGGCGTTGAAGATCGACCGCACCGCGTCCACCTCGGCGTTGGAGAGGTAGAAGGTCTGGATGAGCTTGTTCTCGTAGTCGGTGAGGTTCTGGGGGCTCTTCTTGAACACCATGATGGTGTTGGGGTCGAGCACCTTGTAGAACAGGTCGCTCTGGAGCATCAGGGTGTCGAGCACCCGCTGGAAGGAGAGCCCGCGCAGGTCCACGGAGACGCTGGGGTCCTGGGCGCTGGCGGAGCTGTGGAGGATGATGTTGACGCCCGACGTCTTGCTGAGCTGCATGAAGATCTCGCGCAGGCTCGTCTTGCGGGTGAAGTTCAGGTCCATGCCCTCCAGGGAGCGGGGGTTGATGGGCAGGGCGGGCTTGGCCTCGGCGCGCTGGCGGGCCTCCTCGACGCTGCCTTCCTTCTCCTCCGCGGCGCGCTGGCGGGCCGCGGCCTCCTCCAGGCGGTTCATCCAGTCCACGGCCACCTGGTTGGAGGGGTCCAGCACCACGGCCGAGGCCACCTCGCGGCGCACCTCGTCCTCCCGGCCGCGCTTCTTGGCCTCCCGGGCCTTGACCAGGTGGGCCTCCGCGGCCAGCGGCGCGGTCTTGCGGAAGCCGATCTTGGCCTGGATGTTGCCGGGATCCTTGTTGAGGATCTGGCGGTACTGCGCGAGCGCCTCCTCGTACTTGCCCTCGTCGAAGGAGGCCTGGGCCTTGTGGAGGGCGCAGCCCAGGGCGAAAACAAGGGACACCGTGACCGCGAGGGTCCTGGCCAGGTGGTCGAGGGTGGGTCGCAGGGTTCGCATCGTTTCCTTCCGGTGGATTTCAGAATTCATTGGCCGGCCCCGTGCCGGAGGCGCCGCGGGGATCCACGGCGTCGATCCGGAACTTGATGTCCCCGAACTTCACGTTCTGGAATTCGGCGGAGGCCTCGGTGACCTTGACCAGCCGCCACTGCGGGTTGAACAGTTCGCCCTGCTTGAGGGTGAGAGGCTCGTCGCCCTTCATGAACGCCCCCAGGCGCCCGGATTTCTTCGTGCCCAGGTAGCCCAGGAAGCGGAGCCCCTGGGGCTTGCTCCCCGACTGCTGGGCCCGGTCCGCGGCCAGGGCCTGGGCCGCGAGCTGCTCGGCGGTGGGGGGCGGCGGCGGCGGGGGCGGGGGGGGCGGAGGCGGCGGCGGGGGCTGGGGCCCCTCGAACAGGAAGAGGTCGCGCAGCATGCGGTCTTCCGTGGGCAGCTCCCCGGCCTTGTCCAGCTTGGCCAGGTCAGGCAGCTTCTGGAGCTCCCGGGCCTGGCGGTCGCCCAGGGCCACGGCGGCGGCGCGCCGGGCCTCGACGCCCTTGGGGGCGGCGGCCGGGGTGGAGGTCGGCCACAGGTACCAGATCATCAGGGCCAGCGCCGCCAGGGCGGCCTGCACCCGGCGGTTGGACTTGAGGTCCTGCAGCATGGCCTTGGCATTGGTGCCATTGATGCCTTTGATGCCCTTGGTTTCCTTGCCGGGCGCGCTCATGCTCCCTCCCCGGGTTCCAGCGCGGCGCCCGGCGCCTGGCGGAAGGCTCTCAGGATAACCGTCAGGTGGGCCCCTTCGGGGCTCTCGTCCAGCTTGGCGCTCACCACCGCGAAGGGCAGGCGGCTGCCCTCCAGGGCGAGCATGTAGGTCTTCAGGCCCTTGAACACCCCCGTGAGGGTGAACTCCACGTCCACGGCCTCCAGCAGGCTGCCCTTGGCGCCTTCCCGGCTGGGCGCGCCGTACTTCACGGACACCAGGCGCACCCCGTGCTTCTGGGCGAGTTCGAAGAGCGTCTGGCTGAGCTTCCAATGCAGCTGTCCCACGCTCTCGGCGGGCATGGTGCGCAGGAGCTCGTCCAGCGCCTTGCGGTCGGCCCGGATGCGCTCGGCCTCGGCCTGGTAGGCCTTGAGGTCGGCGTTCTTGCGCTCCAGGTCGCGGGTGGCGTCCTGGGCGGCCTTGAGGCTGCGGCCGCGGCGCTGGGACGCGTCGGGCAGCACGAACAGCAGGATGGCCAGACCCACCACGGCCATGGCGCCGCCGCCCATGAGCCGGAGGGTGCTGGAACGGAGCGGCGCGATCATTCCTCACCTCCGCCGGAGGGCCGTGGGCGGGATCTGGGGGGTCTGGGGACCCGCACCGGGGAGGCGTCCAGAGGGTTCTCCCGGCTCGTGAGGCCCTGGTCGACGGTGGGGGGCCGAAGGGGCGGGCGTTGGATGAATCCCGGGCGCGGAACGGCGGGAACGGGGGAGGCCGGGGCGGGCCGCTGCACGGCCGGGGCGGGCCTGGCGGCGGCCGCCGCGGGTTTTGGCGCTGCCGCAGCGGTCTTGGGCGTCTTGGGCTGCGGACCGAACTTGGGCAGGGGCTTGTAGGGCGGCGGAACCGAAAGGACGGCCAGGGTGTATTCGAAGTCGACCCCTCCGCCCTGGCGGTCCGATTCCCGCTCGAGGATCACCTGCTCGAAGAAGGGGTTCTTCTGGATGGACTCCACCAGGGCGGCCTCCGCATCCCGGGTGCGGGCTTCGCCCCGGACCTTCACCTGCACCTTCTGGTCGGCGCCGCGGGTGCGCTGCAGGGACTTCAGCCGCACGTCGGGCACCATGCTGCGCTCGAGTTCGGCGGTGAGCCGGGACCAGGGCAGGCTTCGTTCGGTGAAGATGCGTTCGGCCAGGCGCCACCGGGGCAGTTCCTTGGCCACGTCCACGGAGCGGAGCTCGTCCATGACCTTGCGCTGGGAATCCTCGATGAGCCGGGTGCGGGCGTTGGTGGCCACGGTGAGCTTGCCGGCCCTGGAGGCCTGCTGGTAGGCCCTCAGGGTGAAGCCCAGGGCGCCGGCCAGCACCAGGCCGCCCGCGGCCAGGACCGCCCAACCGATGACGGCGTGGTTGAGGCGCCACAGGGTGCTGGGGGGGGCGAGGTCGAGCTTGAGTGTGGGGACGGCCATCAGAGCGCCTCCTGGGCCGGGATTTCGGGCTGGAGGATCCGGGTGGGAAGGGTGCAGTCGGGCCAGGCGGAGGCCCCCCACACCAGGACTTCCTGCGGCGACCGGGAATCCCGCTGGAGGTAGGCGGAGGAGGGGAGCACCCGCTCCTGGATCCAGGCCTCGGCGGTGGCGGGCTCCGTCCACTGCCGCAGGAGGGCGAGGTTGCGCCCCCAGGAGGCCAGGGTGCCGGTGTAGGCGTCGGGACCGGCGGGGCAGAGGGACAGGAGCATGCCGGGGACCTCACGGCTGGAGGCCAGACGGTTGTACAGCCAGAGCCAGCGGGGAATGAGGCTGCGCATGGGCCGGCCCAGGGTGAGGCACGCCTGGATCCAGCTCTCCCGGGTCTCCTCGGCGATGCCGGCCAGGAGCCAGGCGTTCTCGCCCAGGTCCAGGGCCTGCACGGACTGCGGGGCCTCCAGGGCCAGGCTCTGGTTGAACCTCCATTTGAAGAAGGCTTCCCGGGCCTCGGAACCGGCGGGAATCTCCACGATGTCCCGGATCAGGAGCGAGGGGATCCAGGCGTCGTCCACCACCCAGTGGGTGGGGCCGGGAGGCAGGCCCTCGAGCGCCATGAGCAGCACGTCCTGGGTGACGGGGCCCGATAGGCTCCGGGACTGCCCTCCGGCGTGGATGCGGTGGGGTTCCAGCCACACCATGGACGCCGTCTTGTTCCCCAGGGCCATGGCGCTCATCGTCCCCGCCCCCCATGGGCAGGGCTGGCGGCAGGGGGATTGGTTCCACGGTTCTTGGGCAAGGGAACTCCGGCTCAGGGCAAATCGACCCCCCATAGTATCGCCGGGGTTGGTGATTCCCAAGGGCGGGGACGGCCCCCGGCCTTTTTTCCTACCAGCGGCGGTACGCGATGCCATTGGCCCCCTTGCCGGGGGCCAGGCTGTGGACGTCGAAGACATCCCCGCCGCCCCAGGTGGCGCTGGCGGGATCGTCGGCCATGGAACGAAGGCCCCACGTGGCCTCGCCGGTGAAGGGATCGGTGGGGATGCGGCGGAGGAACCGGACCTTCTTCCGGGCGCCGGGCACCGTCACCCCCTCCACCAGGGCCTCCAGGGACCCCGGGTAGCCGTCGTTGGCCGGCGGGGGCCCCTGGGCCCGGTTCTGGAGCGCGACCGCCCTGTATGCGTCGATGGCCCCGCGAAGCTCCTGGAGCGCCCGGCGGAGGTGCAGCTCGCGGTCCCGGCGCACCTTGTTCAGGGTCAGGGGCAGGATTCCGGCCGCGAACGCGGCGACCACCGTGGCGGTCACGGCCATTTCGAGAAGGGTGAAGCCGAGGCGCTTACGGGCGCGGGTCATGGCGCGGGTTCGGCCGCGGGGGGCCGGGATTCCTCCCGCAGGCCCGGCGGCAGGGGCGGGGGCTCGGGCCTGGGCGCGAAGGGCTTGATGGCGGTGGAGGTCTGGTCGGGGTCGAAGGGGGTGAAGTCCGACTCGCCCAGGTCGGGCTTGCGCACGATCACCGCGCGCAGGGTGAGGATCACGTCGGTGCGGCTCTTGTCCTTGCGGTTGTTGCCGAAGAGCTTTCCCAGGATGGGCAGGTCGGTGATGCCCCAGACGCCCTGGAGGCTCCGGGTCTCGTCCTCCTTGAGGAGGCCGCCGAAGATCGCGGTCTCGCCGTCCCGGAGCCGGGCCGACGTCTTGATGATGCGCTGGCCCAGGTCGGGCCGGCCCGGGGTGGATCCGGCCTTGAGGGTCTTGACCGTGGACTCCAGGTCGATGGTGATGTCCCCGTTGAAGTGGACCCGGGGCTTCACCTTGATCTGGACGCCCACGTCCTCGTAGCTGTACTGGGTCTGGGTGGCGAGGTTGCCCCCGAGGGCGGCCAGGGCGTTGGTGGCCTGGGTGCCGGCCGAGGCCGCCGCGTTGCCCAGGCCGCCCAGTTGGGACTGGGTGGTGCTCACCTTCTCGCCGATGTTCACCTCGCCGGTCTCGCCCGAGACGACGCGGACGTTGGGGCTGGCCAGGAGCTTGCCCTCGCCGTTGGCCTTGAGCGCGTCCAGGGCCAGGGGGGCGAAGAGGAAGTTGAGGTTGGACTTCCGGATGCGCAGGCCGCCGGCGTTGGTGTTGAGGCCGCCGCTGGTGCTGGTGGTGATGGCGCCCACCCGGTAGATGCCCGCGCTCGCGCCCGGATCCGCGAGGTTGAGGGTGGGCAGGAGTCCCACCTGCTCCTTGGCGGTCTCGCTCACCTCCACCAGTTCCAGGTACACCACCACCTCGGCCTTGGCCTTGTCCAGCTGGCTGACGATGCGCTGGGCGATGGGCAGGTCCGAGGGCCGGGCCTGCACCGTGAGGGCATTGAGCCGCTTGTCCATGAAGACGCGCATCTGGGGCATGATCGCGTTGAAAATCTGGCGCACGCTGTCCACCTCGGCGTTGGAGAGGTAGAAGGTCTGGATGAGGCGGTTCTCGAATTCGTTGAGGTTCTGGGGGGTCTTCCGGAACACCATGATGCTGTTGGGGTCCAGCACCTTGTAGAACAGGTCGCTCTGGAGCATCAGGGTGTCGAGCACCTTCTGGAAGGGCAGCCCCCGCAGGTCCACCGAGACGCCCGGGTCCTGGGCGCTGGCGGAGCCGTGGAGTATGATGTTGACCCCCGAGGCCTTGCTCAGCTGCTGGAAGATCTCCTTCAGGCTGGTCTTGCGGGAGAAGTTCAGGTCCATCCCCTCCAGGGACCGCGGGTTGATGGGCAGGGCGGGCCGGGCCCCGGCGCGCTGCCGGGCCTCCTCGACGCTGCCTTCCTTCTCCGCCTTTTCCCGCTTCCGCGCCTCGTCCTCCTCCAGGCGGTTCATCCAGTCCACGGCCACCGCGTTGGCGGGGTCCAGGACCACGGCCGCGGCCACCTCGCGGCGCACCTCCTCGTCCCGGCCCTGCTTGCGGGCCTCCCGGGCCTTGACCAGGTGGGCCTCCGCGGCGAGGGGGGCCGTCCTGCGGAACCCGATGCGGGCCTGGATGTTCCCGGGGTCCTTGGCCAGGATCCTCCGGTACTGCTCCAGGGCCTCCTCGTACCGGCCTTCGTCGAAGGTGGCCTGGGCCTTGTGGATGGCGCAGCCCAGGGCCAGCGAGAGAACCAGGGCGGCCGCGAAGGCCTTCGTGAGGGTTTGGGGTGGCGTCATGCGCATCGCTTCCTTCCGGCTGGTTCAGAATTCGTTGGACGTTGAGCGGGCCGCCGGGCCCCGGGCCTCGACGGCTTCAATGCGGTGCTTGAGGTCGGCGAACCTCACGTTCTGGAACTCGGCGGCCGCGTCCGTGACCCGCACCAGGCGCCACCGGGGGTCGATGAGCCGGCCCTGGGCGAGGACCAGGGGCTCCTCGCCCTTCATGAAGGCCCCCAGCCGCCCGGATTCCGCGTTGCCCAGGTACCCCAGGAAACGGAGCTGGGGCCTGGACGCGGTTTCCCGGGCGCGCTCCGCGGCGAGCTGGCTGGCCGCGAGTTCCTCAGGGGTCGGGGGAGGTGGAGGCTTGACGGGTCCAGGGGGCCGCGGCGGCGGCGGGGGCGCCTCGAAGAGGAAGATGTCCCGCGCCATGGGCTCCGCCGAAGGCAGGTCCCCGGCCTGGGCCAGCGCGGACAGGTCCGGCAGCCTCTGGAGCTCCCGGGCCTGGCGGTTCCCGAGGGGCACGGCGGCGCGATGCGCAGGCTTCCTGGGCGGCTTGGCGGCGGGCCAAAGGAACCAGGCCATGGCGAGCAGGGCCGCCAGGGCCACCTGGACGCGGCGGTTGGATTTGAGATCCTGGAGCATGGACCGGGCGTCGGCGCCCTTGATGGACGGTTTCACGGTTCCTCCCCGGCAAGGCCCGGCGCGCGCCGGAAGGCCCTGAGCACCACCGTGAGGTGCGCGCCCTCGGGGGCCTCGTCCAGCTTGGCGCTGACCACGGCGAAGGGCAGCCTGCCGCCCTCCAGGGACAGCATGAAGGCCTTCAGGTCCTTGAAGATCCCGAACAGGATGAACTCCACGTCCACCGACTCCAGGGCGCTGCCCTTGGCCCCTTCCTTGGCGGGGGCGCCGTACTTCACGGAGACGAGGTTGACGCCGTGCTTCCCGGCCAGGTCGAAGAGACGCCCGCTGAGTTTCCAGTGGAGGTCCCCGACGCCCTCGGCGGGCATGTCGCCCAGGAGGTCGTCCAGGACCTTGCGGTCCACGCGGATGCGTTCGGCCTCCGCCTCGCTGGCCTTGAGCTCGTCCTCCTGGCGCTTCAGGTCCGCCATGGCCGTGAGTGCGGCCTTCTCGCTGGCCTGGCGGCGCCGGGAAGCGCCCGGCAGCGCGAAGACGAACACCCCCAGGGCCGCCAGGGCCAGGGCGGAGCCGGCGGCGGTGCGGATCGTGCTGGCCCGGAGCGTGGCAAGCATGCTCACTTCCCGGCCAGGGGGGCGTAAGGGAGCGGCACGGCTCGGGCGGCCAGGGCGTACTCGAAGTCCACGCCGCCCCCCTGGCGCTCGCTCTCGCGTTCCAGGACCACCTGCTCGAAGAACGCATTCGCCCGCAGGGCCTCCACGAAGCCGGCCTCGGCCTGCCGCGTGCGGGCCTCGCCCCGCACCTTGATCTGGACCTTCTGGTCCGCCCCCCGCGTGCGCTGGAGGGACCGCACCCGCACCCCCTCCACCAGGCTGCGTTCGAGTTCGGAGGTGAGGCGGGACCAGGGCAGGCTGCGCTCCGTGAGGATGCGTTCCGCCAGGCGCCACCGGGGCATCTCCCGGGCCACGTCCACGCTGCGCAGCTCGTCCAGCACGCGCCGGTTGGCGTCCTCGGACTGGCGGGCCCGCATGAGGGTGCGCGCGGCCTGCTGCCCGGACCTGGAAGCCTGGGCGTGGGCCCGCAGGGTGGCGACGGTCGAGGCCGCCAGCGCCAGGATCCCCGCGGCCAGGACGGTCCAGCCGATGGCGCCGTGGTTGAGCCGCCAGGGGGAACTGGGCGGGGCCATGTCGATCCGGAGCGCCGGGATGCTCATGGGAGGGTCTCCTTGGCGGGGATCTCCGGGGGAAGGATCCGGCAGGGGATCCCGCACCCGGGCCAGGCGGGGGCGCCCCACACCAGGAGCTCCTGGGGCGACCGGGACTCCCGGTGGAGGTAGGCGATGGACGGCAGCACCCGCTCCTGCACCCACACCTCGGGCGGGGCGGGGTCGTGCCACGGGCGCAGGAGGGCCAGGTGCCGCCCCCAGGCCGCGAGGGTCCCGGTGTAGGCGCCATCCCCGGCCGGGCACAGGGAAAGGAGCATCCCGGGCACCTCCCGGGAGGGGGCGAGGCGGTTGTACAGCCAGAGCCACCGGGGCAGAAGGCTCCGGATGGGCCGGCCCAGGGTCAGCGAGGCCTGCACCCAGTCCCCCCGCGTGGCCTCGGCGACACCCGTCAGGAGCCAGGCGTTGTCTTCCAGCGGGGCGGCCTGCACCGCCTGGGGGGCCTCCAGGGCCAGGCTCTGGGCGAACCGCCACCGGAAGAACGCCTCCCGGGCCTCGGTACCGGCGGGGAGCTCCACGATGTCGCGCAGGAGCACCGAGGGGATCCAGGCATCGTCCACCACCCACCGGGCCGGGCCCGGGGGGAGGTCCTGCAGGGCCATGACGAGGGTATCCACCGTCACGGAGCCCGAAAGGGCCCGGGCCTGCCCTCCGGCGTGGACGCGGTGGGGTTCCAGCCATACCATGGAAGCTTGTCCACCGCCTCGCCACATGACACCCCTCCTTTGGAATAAATATAAGCCTTAAATAATTCGGGCCAGTGGGAAGATGAGTCGGCCAACATCGCCAGGGTTGCGTGGCAAGCGGGTGTTTCGGAGAAGTTAATGGAGCGAATGGTTAGGTGGTTCCCGGGTTGAGAGGGTTCGATTGCGACTCATTGCATTAGAAGTTAATGGATTCAAGTCCTTCGCGGATCCCCAGAAGCTCAGCTTCCCGGTGGGGATGACGGCGGTGGTGGGTCCCAACGGATGTGGGAAATCCAACATCTCCGACGCCCTGGCCTGGGTCCTGGGGGAGCAGCGGGCCACCCTGCTGCGCGGTTCCGAAATGGCCGACGTGATCTTCGCCGGCACCGGCCAGCGCAAGCCCATGGGCATGGCCGAGGTCAAGCTGACCCTGGAGATGCCCGACCCCGCACTGCCCGGATCCGTGCGCGAGGTGATCGTCAGCCGCCGCCTCTACCGGGAAACCGGCAGCGAGTACCGCATCAACGGCCGGGAGTGCCGCCTCAAGGACGTGTCGGACCTGCTCATGGACACGGGCATGGGCACCCGGGCCTACTCCTTCATCCAGCAGGGCCAGATCGACCTCATCCTCTCGTCCAAGCCCAAGGACCGGCGCTCCCTCCTGGAGGAGGCCGCCGGCATCACCCGCTACAAGCTGCGCCGCACCGACGCCGAGCGCCGCCTGGAGGAGACCCGGGCCAATCTCCTGCGCCTGGACGACATCCTCTTCGAGCTGAACAAGCAGCAGGAGTCCCTCAAGCGCCAGGCCGCCAAGGCCCGCCGGGCCCAGGAGCTGGACGTGGCCATCAAGGCCACCCAGCGCATCCTCCTGGCCGGCAAGGCCACGGAGCTGGAGGAGGCCAAGGAGCGCATCCTGGAGAACCTCGACGCCCTGGAGCGGCGCATCGCCGCGCTGACGGCCCAGGCTTCGGAGAAGTCCTCGGAGGTGGAGGCCCTGCGCCTGGCCCTGGACGAGATGAACCACAAGCAGGAAAAGCGCGCCCGCGCCGTCATGGGGCTGGACCAGCGCCTGGGCCTCCTGGACCAGGACCGCGGCTTCCAGGGCGAGCGCATCCGCGATTCGGAGCAGGCCGCGGCCCTCCTCCAGGCCCGCCTGGAAGAGCTCGACGCGCGCTCCGGCGACACCGAGGCGGAAACGGCCCGGCTGCAGGAGGCCCTCCAGGCCGCCGAGGCCGCCCTGGCGGCGCGGGACGCCCTGGTGGCCGAGGCCGAGGAGGCCGTGGCCCTGGCCGGGGGCGCCCTGCGTCACATCGAGGGCGAGCTCAAGGACCTGCGGGCCCGGCGGGTGGAGGCCGAACGGGAGGCCCTGGCCGCCCAGCGGCGGCGCCAGGCCGTGCACCAGGAGATCGCCCAGCGCTCCGGGCGCCTGGATTCGCTCAACCACGAGGAGGCTATCCGCGCGCCGCGCCTGGAGACCCTGGAGGCCGAGGCCCTGCGCCTGGCCCGGGAGGAGGAAGGGGCCGCGGGCCGCCTGGAGCAGATGGAGGAGGCCGTCCAGGTGCAGGCCCGCATCCGCCAGGAGACCGCCGACGCCCACCGCGCCGCCGGCGCCGCGCTGCGGGAGGCCGAGGGCGCCCTGGAGGCCCAGGAGCTGCGCATGCGCCAGCTGGGCGATCTCCTGCGCGACGCGGCCGGGTCCGACGAGCAGCGCAAGGCCCTGGAGTGGCTCCGGGCCAGGGGCGTCCTGCCCACCTCCTTCGTGGACGCGGTCACCGTGGACGACGAACACCTCCCTGACCTGGAGCGGCTCCTGGGCGCCTGGATCCACACCGTCGACGTGGGCGGGGCCCCCGGCGCCTGGGAGGCCCCGGGCCAGCTCCTCTTCGGCGCCGGCGGCGCCGCGGACCCCGAGCCCGCGCCCGAAGGCGCCCTGTCCCTGCGCGACGCGGTGCGGTGGAAGCCGGGCCGGCCCCGGCCCCTGGAAGGGCTCCTGAACCGCGCCTTCACCTGCGGGGACGCGGAGCTCGCCGCCCTGGCCCAGGCCCACCCGGGGCTGGCCTTCGTGTCGCCGTCCCTGGTGAAGCTGCCCCACGGCCCCGTGCAGGCCGGCGTGGCCGCGCCCGCCGCGAGCCCCCTGAAGCTCCGGCACGAGTTCGAGGCCGCCAAGGCCGCCCGGGAGGAGGGCCTGGACCGGGTGGAGGCCCTGGAATCCGCGGCCAAGGCCGCCGACTACCGCATGCGGGAGGCCGCGGACCGCTTCAAGGAGATGGACGAGGACCACCTGTCCGCGCGGCGCGTGCTGGAGGACCTCAAGGGCCGCAGGGCCTCGGCCGCGGGCCAGCTGCGGGAGATCAAGGAGGCCCAGGAGCGCGCCGACGCCCAGTGGGAGCTCCTGGAAGCGGAGATCGCCACCCTGCAGGCGCAGCTGCGCGACCTGGAGGCCCCGGCGGAAAACCCCGAGGAGGCCGAACTGGTGGAGGCGGTGCACGCCGCCGAGGCCCGGCGCGCGGAGGCCCAGAAGGCCCTGGACGACCGGCGCGAGATCCTGGTGGAGGCTTCGCGCATGCGGGGCACCGCCTGGTCCGAGCGGGACGCCTCCCAGCGCCACCTGCAGCAGCTGCAGCGGGGCGTCTACGACCTGGAGGCCGAGAAGGGCCGCGTGCGGGCGGACATCGCCCTGAGCGCCGAGAAGGCGGACCAGGCCACCGCGCGCCTGGCGGAGCTGGAGGTGGAGACCAACCGCCTGCTGGGCGAGCGCCAGGAGCTGGTGGAGGAGCAGGGCGCCGCCCTGCCGGGCATCGAGAGCGCCCAGGAGTTCCTGCGGGTGCAGGAACGCAACGCGCGCGAACTGGGCCAGGCCCTGGAAAACGCCCGTCAGCTGCACCAGGAGTCCCTGCTCCAGGGCGCCCAGGTGCAGGGGAGCATGGAGGCCATGTCCCGGGAGATCGAGCTGGCGCTCGGCTTCACGGTGCCCGACTTCCTTGCGTCCATCACGGACGAGGAGAAGGAGGCCTGGTCCCTGGGCGAGCTGGTGCACCAGACGCGCATGCAGGAGCTGCAGGGCAAGCGCCTGGACCTGGGCGGCGTGAACCCGCTGGCCATCCAGGAACTGCAGGAGGCCGAGGACCGGCTGGCGTTCATGAACGAGCAGCGGCGCGACGTGACGGAGGCCATCGGGAACCTGGAATCCACCATTCGCGAGATCAACGCCACCAGCGAGGAGCGCTTCCGCGAGGCCTTCGAGTTCATCAACGCGCGGTTCCACGAGGTGTTCCGCGAGGCCTTCGGGGGCGGCGCGGCGACGCTGATCCTCCAGGACCCCAAGGACCTGCTGGAGTGCGGCATCGAGATCACCGCGCAGCCCCCCGGCAAGAGCGCCAAGGCCCTCACGCTGCTCAGCGGCGGCGAGAAGGCGCTCACCGCCATCTCGCTCCTGTTCGCCATCTTCCACTACAAGCCGAGCCCCTTCTGCGTGCTGGACGAGGTGGACGCGCCGCTGGACGAGGCCAACGTGGGGCGCTTCGCGGCCATGGTGCAGCGCATGAAGGAAGGCACCCAGTTCATCGTCATCACCCACCAGAAACCGACCATGATCGCGGCCGACACCCTCTATGGGGTGACCATGGAGGAGATGGGCGTATCCAGGCTCGTGAGCGTGCAGCTGCGGGAGGCGGCGCAGCTGGTTTGAAACGGTCATGGGATTGTCATGAACGGTTTGGCCCGCCTTCGGGTTGTCAACACGAAAGAAACCTGAAAGTGTGGAAAACTAATTGATGTTCGATTTATCCAACAGGTTGCATTCTTTTTGACTAAGTATTGAATGTAGGCGTGATGACCCATGCGGTCCCCCCGTCCCCCCCACCCGGGTTCCGGCGGATTGGGCTGGATTCCATGGGGTCCAGGCCGGAAATCCACAAGGTTTTCCACAGCGCTCCCCGGAACCGCCCGTGTGACCGTTTCGTAAACGGCCGGAAACACACTTGTTGCGGGGGTCCGCGGGGACTTTTCCGGTCCTTTTTTCCAGGGGGGGTTCAATTCCCTGCATTTTTCGCCTTGACGGGTCCCGGGGCCCGGGAACCCCCGCCCCGGTTACAGTCAATACATGGCCAAGGTCTCCTCCCACTACGAATGCACCGCCTGCGGGGCGCGCTTCCCCCAGCCCATGGGCAAGTGCGGCGCCTGCGGGGGTTTTGGAACCATCGAGGAAGTGCGGGGCGGCCTGAAGAAGGACCTCTCCCGGGCGCGGAGCGCCTTCTCCCAGAGCAGCTACCAGGATCCCGTGCCGCTGCTGTCGGTGGAGATCAGCGAAACCAGCCGCGCCGCCACGGGCCTTCCGGAACTGGACCGCGTGCTGGGGGGCGGCGTGGTGCCCGGGATGGTGGTGCTGCTGGGGGGCGAGCCCGGCATCGGCAAGTCCACCCTCGTGCTGCAGTGGGCCGCCACCTGCGGCGGGGACGTTCTCTACGCCAGCGGCGAGGAGAGCGAGCGCCAGATCAAGCTGCGCGCCCAGCGCCTGGGCGCCGAGAGTCCGGGCATCCACCTCTTCGCCGAAACCGACGTGCGCCGGATCCTGGAGGCCGCGGACCGCATGAAGCCCGCGCTGCTCCTGGTGGATTCCATCCAGACGCTCTTCGATCCCGAGTTCGAGTCCTCCGCGGGCTCCGTGAGCCAGGTGCGCGGGTGCGCCACGCTCCTGGCGCGCTGGGCCAAGAGCACCGGCACCCCGCTGGTGCTGGTGGGCCACGTCACCAAGGACGGCACCCTCGCCGGCCCCAAGGTGCTGGAGCACCTGGTGGACACCGTGCTGGCCTTCGAGGGGGACCGCCACCACCACCACCGCCTTCTGCGCGCCCTCAAGAACCGCTTCGGCGCGGCCTTCGAGCTGGGGGTCTTCGCCATGACCGAGCGCGGCCTCGTGCCCGCCGAGGGCAACCCCTTCTGGCTGGACGCCGAGCCCAGGCCGGGCTGCGCGGCCACCGTGGCGCTCTCCGGCACGCGCCCGGTGATCGTGGAGATCCAGGCCCTGGTGGCCTCCGCGGGCCTGGGCATTCCCAGGCGCACCGCGCTGGGCATCGACGGGCAGCGCCTCTCCATGCTCTGCGCCGTCGCCGAGCGCCGGGGCGGGGTGCAGCTCCACGACCGGGACGTCTACCTCAACGTGGCCGGCGGCCTCGAGGTGGAGGACCCGGCCGCGGACCTGGCCGTGATCGCCGCGCTCACCAGCAGCGCCACGGGCCGCGTGCTGGCGCCCCGGTGCCTGTTCCTGGGCGAGGTGGGGCTCACGGGCGAGGTGCGGCCCGTCTCGCAGCTGCCGCTGCGGCTGCAGGAGGGCGCCAGGCTGGGCTTCCACAGCGCCGCGGTGCCGCGCATGGGGCTGGACGTCGCGGCGTCCTCGCCCCTGGAGCTCTTCGCCGAGCTGGGCATGGAGCGCCTGAAGGGCAAGGCCTGGCTCATGGGGAGAACCGAAGGCCAGGACTGAAGTCACGAACCCCGGGCCGGGGCCTTCCCGGGGGCGGCGCGGCGGGCCGCAGCGGGTAGACTCGAGGCAGCGAGGGTTGCCCATGCGCTCCATGACCGCCTATGCCGAGACCGTCCTCCCCCTGGAAAGGGGGGCGCTGCGGCTCACGGTGCGCTCCGTGAACCACAAGGCTCTGGACATCTCCCTGCGCATCCACCCGTCCTTCTTCCCCCTGGAGGCCGCCATCCGGGCCCGGGTGCGCGAGGCCGCATTGCGCGGCAAGGTGGACCTGGCGGTGGAGGTCCAGGACGAGCCTTCCCTGGAGCCCCAGATCAACCGGTCCCTGCTGCGGTCCATGGCCAAGACCTGGCAGGAGGACGCCGAATGGCTTAATCTCCCGCCCCTTTCGGCCGAGGCCTTCTTCCGGCTGCCGGGCGCCTGGCTGCCGCCCTCCGCGGACCTGGCCGAGCGCCTGGAGGGCTCCATCCTGGAAGCCCTGGACACCCTGTTGAAGCTGTGGAACCAGGGGCGCGAGAAGGAAGGCGAGCGTCTCCTGCCCGCCTTCCAGGACGGCGCCGCCCGCCTGGAGGCCCTGTGCGCCGCCCTCCAGGCCGAGAGCGAAGCCCAGGCCCGGGAACTGCCCGAGTTGTACCGCAAGCGCCTGGAGCAGGTGCTGGAGGACGCCCGTCTGTCCGGGCAGTTGCCGGCCGAGCGCGTCATCGCCGAGGCGGGCGCCCTGGCCCTGCGGGAGGACGTGCGGGAGGAGCTCGTTCGCCTGGCCTCCCACCTGGACGACTTCCGGGAGCGCCTGCGCAAGGGGAACCTGGGGGGCAAGGCCCTGGACGTGTGGAGCCAGGAGGTGCTGAGGGAACTCAACACCTGCGGTTCCAAGTGCAAGCGCCTGGCCATGACCCGGGCGGTCATGGAGGCCAAGGGCGTCCTGGACCAGATCCGCGAGCAGGGCGCGAACCTGGAATAAGAGAGGTCACGACCGGGGTTCGAGGTCTTCGGGAACGTCCACCAGGATGGGTTCCTCGATGCGCCCCAGGCGGCTCAGGTGCCGCAGGCGCTCCAGTTGGATCAGGGAGAGCCGGGTGCCCGCGGGGATGAGGATCATGCCGTCCGGGTTGAGCACGTCGGCCATGAGGAGCATGCCGGGGGCCAGGTTCTCGATGTCCAGGAGGCGATGGCTGGCTTCAGGCTCGGCCGCCGGGTCGGCGCCCAGCAGGCCACCGAGGGCCGCCAGCACGGCCGGGTCGTAGGCGCCCTTCTTCAGGCGGAGCTGCTCGAAGACCACGTTGCGGGAGCGGCGCAGGCGCAATCCCTCCACGAAATCCGTGGCCACCCGGAGGATCCGGGACTCCAGGGGGAGGTCCTCCCCCCGGGTGCCGTCCATGGGGTAACCCTCGCCGTCGTAGTCCTTGGCCGAATACAGGATGATGCGGGAAACCGATTTGAGCCGGGGGATGTTGGCCACCATGCGGGAGCCCACCTCGGGCACCGTGCGGAAGGCCTCCTGCTCCTGCACGGTCAGGCGCTCGCCCCGGGCCACCTTGGCCTGGACGTCCACGGGGATGGCCAGGCGTCCGATGGGCGCCAGCAGGGCCGCCAGGCCCAGGTCCCAGGGGTTGCGGATGCCCATGCGGCCGGCCATCTTCAGGGCATATTCCCGCAGGAGCTGGCTCCGCCCGAAGATCTTGGCGTCGAAGACGGAAAGCAGGTCCACCAGGGTCTGGACGCTGCCCGTGAGGGTCTGCTCCAGGAGGATCCGCTCGCCGGTGACCAGGTCGTACTGCCGGATGCCGGCCTCCAGCACCTCGGCCATGCTCTCCTCGTCGCAGGGCTTGTTCAGGAACCGGAACACGTGGCCCTTGTTCACGGCCTCCATGGCGGTCTCCAGGTCCGCCTGGCCGGTGAGCATGATGCGGGAGGAATCCGGGGAGATGCGCTTGACCTCGGCGAGGAACTCCACCCCGTCCATGCCCGGCATGCGCATGTCGGCCACCACCGCCGCGAAGGGCAGGGAGGTGCGGATGAGTTCCAGGCCCTCGTCCCCGGTGGCCGCGGCGTGGAAGTCGAACCGCTTGCGGTAGGCCCGGCCGAAGGCGGCGGTGAGGAAGGGGTCGTCGTCCACGAAAAGGATTCTGGCGAGCATGGGGACTCCGGTCATTCGGGGAGAGGGTTGTCCAGGAAGGCCTTCCAGCGTCCCGGGCGGTGGGGGTCGCCGTAGGCCAGGATCCGTTCGTCGGCGCGCCCGTCCTGGAAGAGGTCCGCCGCGCCTTCCATGAACCCGTCGGCCGCGTAGAGCGCGAGGCCGGCGGGGAAGCCGTCCGATGGGAGGGCGGGGGCGTGGTGCTCCCGGATGCGCCGGCAGAATTCCGGGGGCAGGCCCCAGAGGCTCAGGAGCTGGGCACCCACGTGGGGGTGGTCGGTGCCGTACAGCCGGCGTTCGGCGGCCACCAGGCCCTGGGCGGAGGTCTCGGTGACGCGGCGGTAGTCCGCCGCCGGGTCCAGGGCCAGGATCACCCGGCCGATGTCGTGGAGGAGGCCCAGGGAATAGGCGTCCTCCAGGACCGCGGGCCGCTGGCCCTCGCCGGCGGCGATGGCCCGGGCGCCGTTGGCCACGCCCTGGGAATGCCGCCAGAGGGCGTCCATGTCCAGGCCCGCGGGGGAGAGGGCCTGGAGGGCCTCCATGGCGCCCCGCACCAGGACGACGGTCTTGACGGTCTCCAGGCCCAGCATGCTGATGGCCTGGCCCAGGTCGGTGACCCGCCGCTCCAGGGAGAAATAGGCGGAGTTGACCAGCTTGAGCAGCTTGGAGGCGATGCCCAGGTCCGAATGGACCAGGGCCACCAGGGCGGGCACCGGGGGGTCCTCGGCCGACAGCAGGGTCCGGATCCGGCCGTAGATGGCCGGCAGGCTCGGGATGGACTTGAGGCCGGAGACGAACTTCCGGGCCTGCTCCTCCAGGCTCCCGGCCTCGCCCAGCGCCAGCTCCTCCAGGAAGCCCACCAGGATCTCCGGGTCCAGGGGCTTGGCCAGGAACCGGTGGAAGTGGCCCTCGGCGGCCTCCATGAGATCCACCCGGGGCTGGCCCGAGAGGACGACGCGCAGGGTGGAGGGCCAGGCGTCGTGCACCTCCCGCAGGAGGGCGGCGCCGTCCATGCCGGCCATGAGGAGCTCGGTCACGATGATGTCGAAGGGCTCGCTCCGCAACAGGGCCAGGGCCTCCGGGCCGGAGCCGGCCAGGGCGATGCGCCAGGTGGGCCTCTCCATGCGCATGGACCGCCGGAAGGCCTCCAGGAGCATGGGCTCGTCGTCCACCAGCAGGATCCGCATCAGGCCTCCCTGGGCAATTGGATGACGAACGTGGTCCCCACGCCGGGTACCGTTTCGAAAAAGATCTTCCCACGGTGGAGGTTGACGATGTTCTGGTAGCAGATGGTAAGGCCCTGGCCGGTGCCCTTGCCCACGGCCTTGGTGGTGAAGAAGGGCTCGAAGACCTTGGCCTGGTGCTCCGGCGGGATGCCGCCCCCCGTGTCCCGCACCCGGACCTCCACCTGGTCCTCCCGGCTCCGGGTGGAAAGGGTGATGGTACCCATGCCCCCCCGCTCCCCGATGGCGTGGGCGGCGTTCACGATGAGGTTGAGCAGCACCTGGCTGAGCTCGGCGGCGTGGCCACGCACGGCGGGAAGTCCCTCCTCCAGGTCCAGGTCGAGGGTCGCGACGTACTTCCACTCGTTGGCCGACAGGGTCGCGGCGCTTCCGGCGATGCGGTTCAGGTCCAGGAAGGTGGCCTCCTTGACCCCGGGGTGGGTGAACTCCTTCATGGCGCGCACGATGCGGGCCACGCGCCCCACGCCGTCCAGGGAATCCTGGAACACCTGGGGGAGCTCGGCGCGCAGGTAGGCCAGGTCGGCGTCCTCCTCCGCCGCCCGCAGGCGCGGATCGGGGCCCAGGGCCTCCCGGTAGAGGTCCAGGAGGCCGTTGAGCTGGGCGAAAGCCTTCTTCATGAGGGCCAGGTTGAGGGTCACGAACTGGATGGGGGTGTTGATCTCGTGGGCGATGCCCGAAGCCAGCTGGCCCACGGACTCCAGCTTCTGGGCGTGGCGCAGGCTGACCTCCAGGGTGGCGCGCTCCTCCTCGGCCCGCCTGCGCTCGGTCACGTCCCGGGCCACCACCAGCCCCTGGCGGGCGTCCCCGTCGCCGAACCGGGCCGTGCGGGCCTCCAGCACCCGGTACGAACCGTCCCGGTGGCGCAGGCGGAATTCCAGGGCTGGGGCGGTATCCGTGGCGAAAAGGTCCCGGAGGGCCTGCCCCACGCGCGGAAGGTCCTCGGGGTGGAGGGCATCCTCCAGGCCGGGGCTGGGTTCCCCGGGCCCGTAGCCCAGGATCCGCGCGTAGGAAGGACTGGTGAAGGTCCGGCGCCCCTGGTCGTCCACGATGGCCAGGACGTCCATCACGTTCTCTGTGATGGCCTGGAGGAGCACCTCGGACCGGCGCAGCCGGCGTTCTGTGGTCATGCGCTCCCGGGACTGGCGCGCCACCCGCAGGAGGGTCTGGTCGTCCCAGGAGCCCTTGACGAAGTGGTCCTGGGCGCCGTTGCGCAGCACCTCGGTGGACAGGTCCTCGTCGGAGTCGGCGGTCATCACCACCACCGAGGCCGTGGGGTTGGCCCGGCGCACCTGCCTGAGGGTCTCCAGGCCCCGGGAGTCGGGCAGGTTCAGGTCCACCAGGACCAGGTCCAGGTCCCGGCCGGCCAGGAGCGGCAGCGCCGTGGCCAGGTCCGGGGCCGTCAGGCACGCGCTTCCCGGCTCCCGGGCGCGGAAGAGGTGCGCGACCTGGGCCAGCCACGAGCGGTCGTCCTCGATGACGAGAATCCTGGAAGCTGGGGATTCCGGCTGCATGATGTCTCCATCGGCCGGAAGGCCAAGGGGGATTAACTTGCCTCCGGTTTCAGGGATCTCTGCATCAGGCGGTTGACGGATTCCCGGGGGTCGGCCCCTTCGAGCAGGCGCACCACCTCCTGGGTGATGGGCAGTTCCACCCCCAGGCTCCGGGCGAGGCCCAGGGCGGCCTCGGCCGTGAAGGCGCCTTCCACCACCTGGTTGCCCAGGGAGGCGGCGGCCGCCTCGGGGGTCATGCCCTTGCCCACCAGGGCCCCGAAGGTGCGGTTCCGGCTCTGGGGGCCGGTGGCGGTGAGCACCAGGTCGCCCAGCCCCGCCAGGCCCATGAGGGTGTCCCGGCTGCCCCCGAGGGCTTCCACCAGGCGGCTCATCTCCGCCAGGCCCCGGGTGATGAGGGCGGCGCGGGCGTTGTTGCCCAGGCCCAGGGATTCCACCAGGCCCGCGGCGATGGCCAGGACGTTCTTGAAGGCGCCGCACAGTTCCACGCCGGCCACGTCCCGGCTGAGGTACACCCGCAGGGCGGGGGTGGCCAGGCGGGCCTGCAGTTCCTCGGCGCGGCCGTCGGGGATGGACGGGGGCAGCGCCAGGACGATGGCCGAGGGCTGGGCCCGGCTCACCTCGTCGGCGAAGGTGGGGCCGCTGAAGACGCCCACCGGCACGCCCAGGATCCCTTCCAGGGTTTCCGACACGCGCTTGAAGCTGCCCTGGAGGATTCCCTTGCTCACCGACACCAGGAGCTCCGGGCGCAACGAGGTGCGCGCGGCCAGGTCGGCCCAGACCTTGGGGTTCACCTGGGTGGGCAGGGCGGTCACCCACAGCCCGGCCGGGAACCCCTCCTCGGGGTCGAGGATGGGGTGGACCCCCGGGGGGATCTCCACGTCGGCCAGGGACGGGTGGCGCCGGGTGGTGGCCAGGGTGGTGACCAGGGAGGGGGGGTGGCCCCACAGGTCCACCCGGGCCCCCTGGCGGGCCCAGGCGATGGCCAGGGCCGTTCCCCAGGCTCCTGAACCGAAAATTGTGATATCGGGCTTCTTAGGCATTCTTGCCGGCTCCCCAGAACTTGGATTCCGTGCCCTGCACGAGGCGGTTGATGTTGGCGGAGTGCTTGCGGATGACCAGGCCCACCAGGAGCGCCCAGGCCAGGATGGGCCACTGGGCCATGCCCTCCTGCACCGGGAGGCGCGCCCAGGCGCCCATGAACCCCATGGCCGTGAGCAACAGCACCAGGGCGGCCACCACGCTCCCCAGGCTCACGTAGCGGAACACGAGCAGGCACAGCACGAAGGCGCCGAAAGCGGGCGCCGCCATGGGCGCATGGTAGGCCAGCACGCACCCCAGGGCAGTGGCCACGCCCTTGCCCCCCTGGAACTTCAGCCAGGGGGTGAACACGTGCCCGAGCACCGCCGCCAGGGCCACGAAGGCCATGAATTCCGGCGCGAAGCCTAACTGTTTGGCGAGGAACACGGGCAGGAAGCCCTTGGCCGCGTCCAGCAGCAGGGTGGCGATGCCCAGGGCCTTGCCCCCGGCCCGCATGACGTTGGTGGCGCCGATGTTCCCGGAGCCCTGGGTCCGCACGTCCCCCTTGCCCGCGAGCTTGACCAGCAGGAGGCCGAAGGGGATGCTGCCGGAGAGGAAGGCTCCGAGGCACCAGATCAGGTAGAGTTTGAGGGCCGCAGGGTTCATCTAGGCAGGGTACCCCATCCGGAGGCATTCCGGTTAGGGCCGGTGGATAACCAGGAACCAGAGCCCAGGCCCGTCGACCCACACCGGCAAAAAATGGGTTCTTCACGGAACCCTGGGAAGGCCGGGAGGAGCTTGAGAAAGAAGAAGGACCCGTCCTGGTAGTTGTAGGCAAACCCAAGATTCCTGAAGTCAGCTGCTGCCGACCCGTTACCCGGTGAATCCGGCAAACTCCATCAAAGGGCCTTGTCGGTGCGCCCGGAAAGCCGGGGCGAGGAGGATGGATGACATAGAAACCTGAAACCTCGCAATGGGACCCGGCGGGTAACCACCCCCGCCTGGCAAAGCTGGCCAGCAGCCAGAAGCGAGTCTTGCGTAGGGTGTGGGTGACCTGCCCTGCGAAGCGTAGACAGCGAGCGAATAGGCCGTGTGATGGAGCCTCGAAAGATTTAGAGCGCGGGAGCCGACGTCGTCGACAGCACGGAAGGCCGCACCGTAGGGTCGTAATGGCCTGACCCGAGGGTCCCGCCGGGGTCGAAGAGCAGGGCATGTTCGCAGGGGGTCCCCCCAGGAACCGGGGAGGCCCTGCCGTTTCCGCCTGGAACCGTGGTTAGGGACGCCACAACCCAAACAACCCTGGCCTGGACGGGGGGCACCGACCCGATCAGGAGCGAACAACCGGATGCGAAGGCGGTACCGCCTCCTCAAGCCAAACGAGGGAAGCGGGAGGATCGGCAGGGAATCGGAGCAGCTCGTAGTAGCGATGAAGGCGGGGAACCGATCCGAGGGACCCGCCGGAGCCAAGGGGCTGCCAGATCACGGAAACGTTGGAGGGAAAGGCCATGGGAACTTCGTCTCCCGGAACGGTCTCCACGAAACAACAACGGATAGCAGAATTGTCCAGGCAGATGCCGGAGGCGGCGCTGCGTACCCTGGCCCACCACATGGACGTCGAATGGCTCACGGAAGCCTACCGGCGAACCCGAAAGGATGGGGCGGTGGGGATAGACGGACAGACGGCCAAGGACTATGCGGAAAACCTGGAGGCAAATCTCCAATCTCTGCTGAGACGGGCCAAGGACGGCGACCCCTACAAAGCCCCGCCCGTGCGAAGGGTATTCATCCCCAAAGCGGATGGAACCCAGCGTCCCCTGGGGATCCCCACCTTCGAGGACAAGGTCCTCCAAAGGGCGGTGGTCATGCTCCTGGAACCCCTCTATGAGCAGGACTTTCTGGACTGTTCATACGGATTCCGGCCCGGGCGGTCGGCGCACCAGGCCCTGCAGGCCATCTGGAACCAGACGATGAAAATGGGGGGCGGGTGGCTGCTAGACGTGGATATCCGACAGTATTTCGATACGTTGGACCACGCCTGCCTGCGGGAAATGCTGGACAAGCGGATGCGGGACGGAGTGGTGAAGCGCCTGATCGGCAAATGGTTGAACGCGGGAGTCCTGGACCAGGGATGCATCACGCACCCAGAGACAGGCAGCCCGCAAGGCGGGGTGATCTCCCCGATGCTGGCGAATATCTACCTCCACGAAGTGCTGGACGTGTGGTTCGAACGAGAGGTGAAGCCCCGGCTGCGGGGCCAGGCCTTTCTGGTGCGCTACGCGGACGATTTCGTGATGGGCTTCGCCCGGGAAGAAGACGCACGGCGTGTCCTGGAAGTACTGCCGAAGCGATTCGAGAAGTTCGGTCTGAAGATCCATCCGGACAAGACCCGGCTGGTGGAATTCCGGAAGCCGAAGGAACCGCGGGACCCCGAAGGGGGCCCTGGCAACTTCGATTTCCTGGGGTTCACCCATTACTGGGGCAAGTCCCTGAAAGGGGCCTGGGTGGTGAAGCGGAAGACTTCGAAGAAGCGGTTCAGCCGTGCCATCAGGACGCTGGGGGATTGGTTCAGGCACAACCGGCATGAACGGATCCAGGACCAGCACAAGACCCTGCGCCAGAAGCTGGTGGGCCACTACAACTACTACGGCATCACAGGGAACTCGCGTTCCATCGGCAACTTCAGATACCAGGTCATGCACCTGTGGAAGAAGTGGCTGGGGCGGAGGTCCCAGAGGGCAGTGCTCTCCTGGAAAGCCTTCTACAGGTTGCTGGAACGGTTCCCGCTCCCTCAGCCAAGGCTGAAAAGGAACGTGCCTCGCCCACTCGCAGCTACTTACGTGGTCTGAGGAGCCGGATGCCTTAATCGGGCACGTCCGGATCTGTGGGGGGCCTGGGGCGGCAACGCCCCGGGCCTACCCGACCCGAGGCGCCGAAGACGCCGAGGATCGCCGATGAAAAAAAGAGGATCTTTTCTCGGCGAACCCCGGCGCCTCGGCGCCTCGGCGATAGGCTTTTCTTTTCGAACTGCCTCGATGACGGGAACATGACGGCCTTCGACCACAGGTCCCAAGCCCTTTCCCAAGAGCAGGCCAGAGTGAGCAAAGGGCGAGGGCTTCACTCAATTCCGTGATGAACCCAAATATTGGCCGGGGATGAACGGGTATAAAAGAAGATATAAATATAGTTATTTATCCGTTTGATCCATTTGCCTCGGCACGGTGCGGACCTTGCGGACGGCCTCCTCCAGGTCGGAGGTGCGGAACGGCTTCTGCACGAACAGCGCCGGCGCCGTCCCCGGCGGAGGGGTGGCCACGTCCTGGGCCGAGAAGCCGCTGAGGAGGATGACGGGGACCCGGGGTTCCAGGGCGCGGATGGCGCGGAAGGCCTCGTTGCCGTCCATGCGGGGCATGGTGATGTCCAGGAGGACCACGTCGACGCGCCTGCGGTGGAGGGTGAAGATCTCCAGGGCCTCCTGGCCGTCCACGGCGGTGAGCACCTCCATGCCGCGGTGCTCCAGGAAGTCGGCGACGATGCTGCGCACCATGGGCTCGTCGTCGGCCACCAGGGCCACGCCCGCGAGGGGGTTCGCGCCGGCGGTCCCGGAGGCGGCGCGGGCCTCCCGGCCGGGGGCGGGACCGGCGGAAGGGAACAGGATCTCGAAGCGGGAACCCCGTCCGGGCTCGCTCACGATGTGGATGCCGGCCCTGTGGCCCCTGAGGATCCCCTGCAGCGCCGACAGGCCCAGTCCGCGGCCGGTGGCCTTGGTGGTGTAGAAGGGGTCGAAGATGCGCTTCCGGGTCTCGGGATCCATGCCGCAGCCGGTGTCGGTGACCAGGAGCGCGGCGTAGGCGCCGGGCTCGAGGCCCTGGCCCGGGAAGCGGGTCTCCAGGTAGGGGCCGTCCGCCGTGAGGAGGCGGGTCTCGATGGTGATGGTGCCGGTGCGGTCCCCGATGGCGTCCGACGCGTTGGTCACCAGGTTCATGACCACCTGCTGCACCTGCGCCGCGTCGGCCATGATCATGGGCAGCCCGGGCTCCAGGTGGAACTCCAGGTCGGCCTTCTTGGCGATGGAGACGGCGAGCAGCTCGGTCATCTCCATCACCGTGAGGTTGAGGTCCAGGAGGTCCACCTTCAGGGTGCCCCGGCCGGAGTAGGCGAGCATCTGGTGGGCCAGTTCCGCGGCCCGGAGCACGGAGGCCTCCGCGCGCCTGAGCATCTGCGCCGCCGCGGACCCCGGCTCCAGGAGGTCCTGCGCCATGTTCACGTGGCCCAGGATGGCCGTGAGGAAGTTGTTGAAGTCGTGGGCGATCCCCCCCGCCAGAACCCCCAGGCTCTCCAGCTTCTGCTTGGTGCGGGCGATCTCCTCGGCCCGGGTGCGCTCGGTGATGTCGCGGATGGAGAGGACCACGCAGGCCTTGCCGTCCAGGGGCCGGCCCATGGCCAGGATGCGGCCCTCGTAGTCGCACCTTCCCGCGGGGGTGGCGAGCTCGAAGCCCGCGGTCTGAAGGCGGTGGGTTTCCAGGGCCTTGCGCACGGCGCCCAGGAGGGTTCCGGCGGCCTCCAGGGGCAGGGCCTGGGTGACGGTCGTGCCCAGGAGCGCCTCGGGGGCGGCCCCCAGCACCGTGGAGTGCTGGCCGTAGATGTGCAGGAAGCGGCCCTCCTCGTCCAGCACGGCCATGGGATCCGGCACGGCCAGGGCCATGGCCTCGGTGCGGGATTCCTCCTCCCGCAGCTGCCCCGTCATCTGCAGGGCCATGAGCCGTGCCCGCTGGCCGGTATGGGCCAGGGAGGTCATGAGCCCCCAGAGGAGGAGGGTGATGAGGCAGCCGGAAGCGCCGATGCCCACCGGCAGGGACCACTCGGCGGTTCCGGCGAATTCGGGGCGGGCCCGGAATTCGAAGTTCCAGATGCGTCCGAAGACCTCCACGGTGCGTTCCACCTTGCGCCCCCCGTCCAGGGGAGTGCCGTACAGGTGCTGGGGCGGGCCCGGGTTCCCCCAGGGGCCGGCGTCCGTGATGGCCACCTCCAGCTTGCGCAGAGTCTCCTTGCCCAGGGCTTCGGCGATGAGATCCTGGACCCGGAAAGCCCCGTTGATGCACCCCTGGAACGCCCGCCTTCGTTCCTCCACCGTGGCCGGCGCGCCGTGGTACAGGGGCAGCCGCATGAGGAGACCCGGATCGGGCCCGTCGTGCTGGAGCACCTTCATGGGGCCGGTGAGCACCAGGGAGCCGGTGTCCCGGGCCCGGTCGATGTCCAGGCTCTGGCCGGGCAGGGTGCGCGTGTCGCGGCCGACGGAGGCGCGGTTGGATTCCCGCGGCTCGGCGAAGAGAAGGACGAAATAGCTGGGCCTGGCCCCAGGGGGGTGGATGCTGAAGCCCGGGTCGCCCATTTCCCGGCGCAGATGCCGCTCCACCGCGTCCCGGTCGGCGCCCGGGATCTCCATGCCGTAGCTCACCGACAGCAGTCCCGGGTGGTGCGTATGGAGGTCCATGGAGGCGAAGTACTGGTGGAAGCGTTCCCGGTTCAGGCCCAGCGCAGCGGTGGAGTGGCCGCGGAAGCCCAGGAGGATGTCCCGGTACGCGTTGATGGTGTAGTGGAGGTTCTCCTGCGCGATGGCGGCTTCCTGCACCACGCGGGCGCGGGTCGCCTTCACCTGCAGGCGCCGGGCCGCCAGGGATCCCAGTAGGGACGCGGCCAGTCCCAGCACCAGCACGAGGGTGACGATGCGGGGGTTGCGCAAGATGACGCGCTCGTTGAGGCGATTCAAGGCGTACCCCTCCCGGGGTGGAGTCGGACTACGAGAATCCTAGCTGCTTTTCTCCAGGATGGTCCTGCGAAGGTGGTCCAGGGCCCAGGAGGCGCCCCGGGCCTGCATCTCCACGCGGGTTCCGAACAGCGTGAAGGCCTTGAATCGGGTGCCCTCCGGTCCCGCGACGGCGACCAGGCAGGTGCCCACGGGCGCCGGTCCGTCCTTGTCCTCGGTGGGACCGGCGTTGCCGGTCACGGCCAGGCCCCAGGTGGTCCCCAGGCGCGCCCGGATGCCCTCGGCCAGGGCCCGGGTGACGGGTTCGCTGACGGTGCCGGCGGCGCGGATGAAGGCGGGGTCCAGGCCCGCCAGGGCGGCCTTGGCGGCCACGGAATAGACCACGCCTCCGCCCTGGAAGACGCGGCTGGAGCCGGGCACGGAGGTGAGGCGCGCCGCCAGGTTCCCGCCGGTCATGCTCTCGGCCACGGCCAGCGTGGCCCCTCCGGCCTCCAGCAGGGCGAGGGCCGCATCCTCGATGCCCCCCTCGGGGCCGACGAAGGCCAGGTCCAGGGGGTGGTCCCTGCGGAAATCGGCCTCGGCCTCGGCCAGGGCCGCGGGGTCGCCGCCGCGGGCCAGCAGTTCGACGTGGTGCAGTCCGGCGAGGATGGTCCAGTCCAGGGCGGCGTGCTTGAGGCGCAGGGGCCGCACCCGCTCCTCCAGGGTGCTCTCGGGCACGGACCCGAAGACCATGCGCAAGGTGGCTGTGGCCGGGCCCCGGAAGCGCTCGAGGCCCGCCGCCACGTGGTTGTGCCACATGAGCTTCATTTCCCGGGGCACGCCGGGGAAGAGGATGATGGTTCGGCCTGGATAACCGGGCGGGTTCTCCCAGCGCACCCCGGGCGCCGTGCCGGCGGGGTTGTGCAGGGCCTCGGCGCCCAGGGGGATGAGGGCCTGCTTGAAGTTGGAGGCGGCGGGGGTGCGGTTCCGGCTCGCGTAGAAGTCCAGGATGGCCTGGCGGGAGGCGAGGTCCTCCACCAGGGGCGCGTCCAGCGCCTCGGCCCAGACCTCCTTGGTGAAGTCGTCGAAGGTGGGTCCCAGGCCGCCGGTGCAGAGGATCAGGTCGGACCGGTCAAGGGCCTCCCGGAAGAGCTGGAGGAGGTCGTGGCGGGAGTCCCCCACGGCGGTCTTGCGGTGGAAGGCCAGACCTAGCTCCCCGAGGCGTTCGGCAAGCCAGACCGAATTGGTGTCCATCCGGGAGGTGGTGAGGAGTTCCGAGCCGATGGCGATGCATTCGATGCGCAGCATGTCTCCAGCCTATGCCAAAACGGGAGGGACCGCGAGGTCCCTCCCGTTCCGGCAACGCGTTCGGCTCAGGCCTCGGCCAGGGCCTTCTTGCGGGCCTCGACGACCTTGTCGGCGTCGCGGCCTTCCAGCTCCTGCAGGTGGTGGAAGGCCCAGGTGAACGATCCCACGCCCTGGGTCTGGCTGCGCAGCTCCACGATGATGCCCTGGAGTTCGGACTGCGGCAGGTAGCCGTCCACCACGTCCCAGCCTTCCCAGCCGGGCTTGGCGTCGAAGCCGAGGATCTGGCCGGCGCGGTGGCTGGTGATGATCTTCTGGGCCTTGGAGGTGTGCTCGGAGGGCACCGAGATGTGGATCTCGAGAATGGGCTCGAGCAGCACGGGGCTGCACTGGGGCAGGCCCTCGTTCATGGCGACGCGGGTGGCGGCCTTGAAGGCCATTTCGCTCGAATCGACGGTGTGGAAGGATCCGAAGAAGAGCACGGCCTCCACGTCGACCATGGGGAAGCCCAGGGGGCCCTGCTTGGCGAATTCGTGGAACCCGTTCTCCACGGCGGGGATGTAGTTCTTGGGAATGACGCCGCCGACGATGGTGTCGGAGAACTTCAGGCCCTCGCCGCGCTGGCGGGGCTTGAACTCGATGTGCACGTCGCCGAAGGCGCCGTGGCCGCCGGACTGGTGCTTGTAGCGCCCGTGCTGCTTGACCGGCTTGCGGATGGTCTCGCGGTAGGGGATGGTGGGCTGGGCGAAGGTCACTTCCACGCCCCAGCGCCGGATGCGGTCGAGGCCCACCTTCAGGTGGATCTCGCCTTGGCCCCAGATCACGCGCTCCTGGGTCTCGGCGTTCTGCTCGATGGTGTAGGAGGGATCCTCGTCCACGAGCTTCTGGATGGCGGTGGAGAGCTTCACCTCGTCGCCGCTCTTGGCGCAGCGAACCGCCAGGGCCGTCATGGGCTGGATGGGGTCGGGCCAGGGCAGTTCCACCGGGGCGCTGACCGTGAGGCAGTCGCCGGTCTTGACGGTCTCCATGCGGCCCAGGGCCACGATCTCGCCGGCCCCGGCCCGGGTCACCTTCTCCTGCTTGGCGCCGAAGGGCTTGGTGAGGGAACTGGGGCGGCCGATGGCGAAGGACATGCCTTCGGTCACTTCCCCGCGCCACACGCGGGCCAGGGACAGCTTGCCCACGTGCTGGGCGTTGAGGGTCTTCCACACCTGGACCAGGACGTCCTTTCCCTCGGGGATGCCCAGGCGCGCCGCGGTGGCGGCGGGTTCGGGGCCCTCGTGGCGCAGGAGCTTGAGGAGGCGGCGCACGCCCAGGTCCTTGTCGGCCGAGCCCAGCAACACGGGCACGATCTGGTCGCCCCGGAAGCCGCGGGTGAGGGTGGCGAACACCTCCTCACGGGAGGGCACCTGCTCCTCGAGGAGCTTCTCCATGAGGGCGTCGTCCAGGGTGCTGATGGCCTCCAGCATCTCCTGGCGGGCCGCCATGGCCTCGTCCTTGATGGAATCGGGAATGGGGATCTCGTCGGAGGGGTGCCCGGGATTGGCCTTGAAGGCCCGCTCCATGCTCAGCTCCTCGTACCCGGTGATGAAGCTGCCGGCGTGGATGGGGTATTCGCGCAGGACGAGGGGATGGGGGCTCATGGGCTGGAGGGCGCGCAGGGTCTCGGCGATCTTGCCAGGATCCGTGAGGCTGTCGACCTTGTTGAGGAAGATCGTGTGGGGAATGTTGTGGTCGTCCAGGAGCTTGAGGATGGGTGCGGCCATGGGCGCGCGGGTGGGATCGGCCTCGCAGACCACCACGGCGGCGTCGGCCACCATGAGGGCGTTGATGCTCTCCTGGCTGAACTCCACGGAGCCCGGGCAGTCGATGAAGGTCCAGGTCTCGCCCAGGTAGGTGGCGGTGGCGACCGAGGCCTCGACGCTCATCTGGCGCGCCTTGGCCTCGACCGATGCATCGCCGACGGTGTTGCCCTCCTTGACGGTCCCCTTCCGGGGGATGGCGTTGGCCGCGAAGAGGAGGCTTTCGAGAAGGGTGGTCTTCCCGGACATGTACGGCCCGACGATGGCCGCAACACGAGGGGCTGATTGGGGCTTTGGCACGGGTATCTCCTTGGTTTGGCTTTTGAAGGAAATGGTTGATGCCATCTTTTCGTCACGGCGGTCCAAAGGCAACCAAAATCCTGGACCCCGGTGAGCCCGGGCGCAAGGTGTGCCTGAAGTCCGGAGCGAGCGGGTCTCAACAATCGTGTCCGGCCGGCAAACCGGGTGGATTTTCGCCTGCAATTTCGGTTGGGCGACCGAGTTAGTTCATTCCGACTTCGAAAACGCGTCGTGGATCTCCGAACCCGGAAGCGCGGTCTTGAACCAGTCGTCCAGGGCGGTGGGCGTGCCGAACAGCTTGTCCGCCCCGGCGTCCATGAGCTCCGACCCGGTGCCGAAGCCGTAGGTGACGCCCAGGGGGATGAGGCCGTTGGCCTTCCCGGAGGCCATGTCGTCGGCCCGGTCGCCGACCATGTAGCCGCCGGGCTTCACCACGCCCTGGAGGCGGAGCTGGGTGAGGACCTCGGCCTTGGATTTGTAGCGGTCCTTGGGCTCAGTGCCGAAGACCTCGTCGAAGCAGAGCAGCAGGTCGAATTCGTGGAGCACGCGCCGGGCGTAGCGGGTGGGCTTGACGGTGACCAGGAAGAGGCTGTGGCCCTGGCGGCGCAGCCGGGTGAGCATCAGGGGGATGCCTTCGTACACCCGGTGCTTGGGGATGCCGGAGTCCTCGAAATGGGCCCAGTACCGGGCGATGGCTTCGTCCAGGCGCGCCGGGTCGGCCAGGCCGGGCAGGGACGCGAAAAGCTCCCCGGGGCCGAAGCCGATGAAGCGCCTGACCACGTCCCGCGCGGGGGGCTGGAGGTCCAGCTGCCGGCAGGTCAATTCGATGCAGTGGACCATGGCCCGCAGCGGGTCCACCAGGGTGCCGTCGAGATCGAAGCAGATCAGACCCATGCACGAGCCTCCTCGGGGAAGGGGGCCGCGGGGCGCCAGCCCTTTGGCCTAGTGTCGGTATGCCTGGATGCACTCCTCGATGAAGGCCAGCGCCTCCTCCTTGCCGGCCCAGCCGCCGCTGGTCACATCCTTGGATTCGAGGTTCTTGTAGGTGAGGAAGAAGTGCTCCACCTCGCGCAGGAGATGGGGGGGAAGGTCGGAGAGCGACTTCACGTGCATGTAGTTGGGATCCGAGGCCGCCACGCTGAGGATCTTGTCGTCCTGGCCCATGTCGTCGGACATGCGCAGGATGCCGATGGGCTTGGCCTCGATGATGACGCCCGGGTAGGTGGCGCCCACGATGAGCACGAGGATGTCGCAGGGATCCCCGTCGGGGGCCAGGGTGTGGGGGATGAAGCCATATTCGGCGGGGTAGTGGATGGGGGAGTAGAGCACCCGGTCGACCTTCACGAGGCTGGTGACGTGGTCGATCTCGTATTTGACGCGCGAGCCGTAGGGTATTTCAACGACCGCGTTGACGATCTCGGGCGAATTTTTCCCGGGTCCGATCATGTGAAGCGACATGAAGCCTCCGAACTGACCATGGTGCCACAATCAGGCTCCGGCCGGGAGCCTTAGATGGACCTTGGTGCCCCGGTCGAGGCTGCTTTCGATGTTCATCAGGCCCGAATGGGCCATGAGGATCCGGTGGCTCACCGCCAGGCCCAGGCCCGTGCCGCCCCCGAAGGTGGTGTAGAAGGGGTCGAAGATGCGCGCCAGGGCGTCGGCGGCGATGCCGCAGCCGTTGTCCTCCAGGGTCAGCCGCCAGTGGGGCCTGCCCCCCACGCTCTCGCGCACCGCGAACAGGTCGAGCCTTGGCGAGGGGCGCCCGTCCAGGGCCCGCAGGCCGTTCTGGAGGAGGTTCACGGCCACCTGGCGCAGGAGGTCGGGGTCGGCGTGCCAGGTGGCGGCCTGGGGGATCCGGTTCTCCCACGCCACCTCCTCGGGCAGGTTCGTGCCCTTGCGGACGTTCTCCCAGAATTCGGCCAGGGCGAAGGTCCTGGGCTTGGGGCTGATGTCGCGGCTGAAGGTGAGGGTGTTGGCCACCAGGGTGTTCAGGCGCCGCACGCTGTCCTGGATGTGGTGGGCCAATTCGGCCTGGGCGGGCATGTGGCCCAGGTCCTCCACCAGCATCCCCGCGAAGAGCGAGAGGCTGCCCAGGGGGTTGCGGATCTCGTGGGCCAGTTCGGCGGCCATGAGGCCCATGGCCTGGAGCCGCTCCTCGCGGCTGGCCTGTTCCGCCCTCAGGTGGGCCTCCGTGACGTCCCGGAGGCTGATGATCTGGCCGGTGTCGGTGGGCCGGCTCTCCTGTTCCATGTAGCGGTCCTGGCCGTCGTCGCCCTTGAACCGCCGGAGTCCCAGGGGCGCCCCGGGCTCCCAGGGGTTGGGCCCGTCCAGGAAGGCGCCCCCGAGGCCCCGGTTGCGGTTGGTGAAGCGCAGCTCCCCGCCCGGGCCCACCACCCAGATGGCGTAGGGGACGGTCTCGAGCACGGTCTGGAGCTCGTTGCCCAGTTGCCCGAGCTGGTCCTGGAGGGACTCGTAGCGCTGCTGGAGCTGTTCCGAGGCGGCCGTGAAGGCCGCGAAGGCCTCCATCAGCTGCTGGGGCTCGGGCAGGACGGTCACCGGAGGCTCTGCTCGAGGACCTGCTGCAGGAGGGGGCGGTCGTTGTTCCGGGGCTCCTTGGCCACCAGGGCGCGCAGGGAGCCCAGGGCCACCGGGGTGCCCAGGGCGGCCATGGCGCGGCAGGCCGCGACGCGGATTTCCGTGGGCTCGGCGGTGGTGAAGATCCGTCCGCGGCGGCGCACCAGTTCCTCCAGGAAGGGCAGGGCGGAGGGGTCCCCGATGGTGCCCATCACCTCGGCGGCCCGGGCGCGAAGCTTCTCGGGCATGCGGTGGTCGGTGGCGAAGGCGCCCAGGGTGGGGACGGCCGCCGGGGAGCGGACCTGGCTGAACGCGAACATGATCTCGAGCATGGTGTCCGGGTCCGCCTGGGAGAAGGCCTCGATGAGGGCGGGCATGGCCGCGGGGCCCCCCACCTTCCAGGCGGTGCGCACCGCCGCGCACCGCACCCGCACGTCCCGGTGCGACAGGCAGGCCTCGGCGGGCTTGAGGGCCGCCACGTCGCCCATGTCGGCCATGAGGTTGAGGGTGTTGCGCACCAGGAACCACTTGTGGGATTCCAGGGACGCCACGACCGCGGGCAGGGCGAGGTCGCCCAGGCCCCGGATGACCTCCATGAGCCGGGCGCGGCGCTTGCGGTCCTGCTCCTCGCCCAGCACCTCGACCAGCGCCTGGGCGGCGGGCATGCCTACCTTCTCCAGATAGGGGATCATCTCGTTGAGCAGGGTCTCGGGGTTGGAGGTGTGCACCAGCTCCATCACCCGCGCGAGGGATTCGGGCCGGGCCAAACGGTCCCAGAGCGAAGCCAGGGCGTCGGTGCGCCAGGGCTCCTTGGATTCCAGGAACATGACCAGGGCGTCCAGCTCCAGGAGGAGGGCGTGGGCGTGGCCGGGCTCGCCGCGCTGGACCATCTCGTCCAGGGCCGTGCCCAGGGCCTCGGTGGTGACGTGGTGGATCCGCGGCATGCGCTCGGAGCCGAAGTGGCCCGTGAGCCCGCCCAGCAAGGGAAGCTCGCATTCGGGCGGGATGCCCGGCACCGCCAGCCATTTCGCCACCCCCCCCAGGGTGCGGGCGGCCATTTCCCGGCGGTGGGCGTCCTCGCCGGCCAGGGCGCGGATCACCATGTCGAGCACGCCCGCGAAAGTGTCCTGGCGGCCCTCGTCCAGGAGCCTGCGCAGGAACCGCAGCCGCTGGTCGAGGCTGAGCTTCCAGAGGTGGTCGTGGTCGGCCACGAGCCGGAGCTGCTCGTCCACGCCCATGGTCTCCCAGTCCATGCGGGACACCAGGTCGTGGAGGTTCTCCAGCCCGAGCCCGCGGTTGCGCAGCTCGGTCTCCAGGGCCGCCAGTAGACCCTGGAAGGAGGGGGACCCCTGGAGGATCCCGTGGAGGTGGTCCTTGAGGGCATCCCACGTGTCGCCCTGGCCGGCGCCCTGGGCCAGGAGGGTGGCGGTGGCGTGGCCGAAGACCTCGGGGGCCAGGGCCTGGAAGGCCATGCGGAGGCCCGCGGGGGAATGGGGCAGGGTATCCAGGCCGGCCACCACGGACAGGAGGACCCCCGGCGGCAGCTCCTTCAGGGCCGTGCGCAGGCCTTCCATCTGCTGGGCGCTGGGAAAGCCCTCCCCGAACCCCAGGCTGGACAGCGAACCCGCAAGGAACGAGAGGTCCGTGGGGCCGCTCTTCTCCAGGAAGGCCAGGTCCGCGACGGCCTCGGGCGCGGGGCCCCCATTGCCTTCGGATTCGGGGCCGGCGGATTCGGGGCCGTCGGTGCCGGGGCCCCCCGGACCGATGCCGCCGGGGCCGGGGCCGCCCGATCCGAACTCCTGGGTGCCGGGGCCGCCGAAGCCGGGGGCGCCCAGGCCCGGACCGCCGAAGCCCGGGGATCCGGGGCCGGCTCCGGGGGCGCCGGTGCCCTGGCCGCCCAGGGCGGCCATCTTCTGCTCGTGGAGCTTGCGGAATTCGTGGCGCCACTGCTCGATCATGGCCTGGAGGGCGTCCAGGGTGGGCGCTGGGATGGGCTTGGGGGCGGGCTCGGGCTGGGGCTGGGCGCCCGCGGGGATGGTCAGGGGCCGCATGGCCGGACCCGCGTCGGAGTGGGCCCCGCCTTCGCCTTCGCGAACCTCCCGGTACTGCACCTGGCCCATCTGGACGTGGGGCAGGTTCTTGTCCGCGATGATCCGGGTCGCGCCACCCATCTCCTCGATGCGCGCGGGCTTGAGGATGAGGAGCTCCAGGAGTTCCTCCACCTCCCAGGCCTCGATGCCCCGGGCGAAGATGATTCCCGAGATCTGGCGCTCCGACAGGAGTTTGGCGGTGCTCGAAAGGTGGATGCCCTGGCCCTCGAAGGGCTGGCCGTCCACGAACATCCGCCCCCCCGAGGTGGCGATGTGGAGCGTGGGCCCCGCCTCCAGCCAGTCCTCGATGAGCATCGTCAGGGCCTCCATGGCCCCCTTGGCCCGGGGGTGCGCCGCCGTGTACATCAGCCGCGTCTTCAGGGCCATCTGGAGGGTCTGGAGGAGTTCCTGGAAGTCGCTCATGGCGTGGAGGGCTCCATGGGATCGCTCCACTCGCGGCGGAGCTGTTCGTAGTAGGCCTCGAGGAAGGCCAGGCGGCGCAGGGCCTCGGCGCGGCCGGCCTCCGTGTTCATGCTGCCGGCGATTCCCTTGGCCAGGCCCAGCCAGTGCTGACCCCGGGCGAGGATGCCGGAGGTCTCCACGGCGTCGAAGGCGCCCGAGATGCAGTTGTAGTGCACGAGGCTCGCGGCGCCGAGCTTGCTGAGCTTGTCGGCGTCCCAGAGGCAGGCCGTCTCGGCGGGCTCGAGGCGCCGGGTCAGCTTGAGGCCCACGTGGTGCTCGATGGCGTGCCGGACCGCGGGGATCTTCTCCTGGGGGAAGTCCGTGTCCGCGAGGATGCCGGCCACCGCGTCGCTGGCCTCCTGGGCGTGGTGGTCCCGGGTGCGGGGGTCGTTGAGCACCTTGCGGCAGTCATGGAGCCACGCCGCGCATTCCACCGTCTCCGGGTCGGCCCCCGCCAGGGGGGCCAGCCATCTGGCGATCTTCACCACGGCGAGGGTGTGCTCGAAGCGGTAGTCGAAGATGGGCCTGGAGCCCCGGGAGGCCCCCCAGAAGCGGATGGCGTCCGCCCGGGTCTGGGCCCCCAGGGCCTCCTCGCACCGCTCTCGCCAGGGGATCATGGCGGTCATTCTCCCACATGCACGCGCAAAGCGTCAGCCGCGTGCGCAATCTCCTCGTACATGGGCCGGTCGTTCCAGGGGGGGCAGGCCGAGGCGAGGCGTTCCACCAGCGGGGCGAGTCCCTTGGCGGGGGCCATCCCCAGGATGCGGACCCCCTCCAGGGCCATGCGGGCCTCCAGGGCCAGCACCTGCTCCAGGGCGTCCACGGCCCGCATGAGCTTGCGGGCGGCGATGGGGCCCATGCTCACGTGGTCCTCCTTGCCGGCGCTGGTGGGGATGGTGTCCACGCAGGCGGGGCTGGCCAGGCCCTTCATCTCCGACACCAGGGCGGCGGAGGTGACGTGGGCCATCATGAAGCCCGATTCCAGGCCCCCTTCCCGGGTGAGGAAGGCGGGCAGGTCGGAATAGGCCGGGTTCACGAGCCGCTCCTGCCGCCTTTCGGAGATGCTGGCGAGGTCGCAGGCGGCGATGGCCAGCAGGTCGCAGGCGAAGGCCGGGTACTGGCCGTGGAAGTTCCCGCCGCTGCGGCTCTCCTGGGTCTCGGTGAAGATCATCGGGTTGTCGGTGGCGCTGTTGAGCTCGCGCTTGAGAATGTCCCCGGCGAACTGCAGGGCGTCCCGGGTCACCCCGTGCACCTGGGGGATGCACCGCAGGGAGTAGGCGTCCTGGACCCGGGCGCAGTCCTTGTGGCTTTCGGCGATCTCGCTGGTCTCGCCCAGGATCTCCAGCATGTGGGCGGCGGTCTGGATCTGGCCGGGATGGGGCCTGGCCTGGTGGATGCGGGGGTCGTACGGGGCCCGGGTCCCGCGCAGGGCTTCCAGGCTCAGGGCCGCGATCTCGTCGGCCAGGGGCACCAGGTCCATGAGCCGGGCCACGGCCAGGTTGCCGATGGCCGTGATGAGCTGGGTGCCGTTGATGAGGGCGAGGCCCTCCTTGGGCTCCAGGGTGATGGGCTGGAGGCCGGCCTTGGCCAGGGCCTTGCCGCCGGGGATGTGGCTGGTGCCGTCCCAGGCCAGGCCTTCGCCCACCAGCAGGAGGGCCATGTGGGCCAGGGGGGCCAGGTCGCCTGAGGCCCCCACGCTGCCCTGGCTGGGCACCACGGGCAGCACGTCCCGGTTGAGGCAGGCCGCCAGGAGGCGGATGGGCTCGGGGCGGATGCCCGAGTGGCCCTTGAGCAGGCAGTTGATGCGCGCGGCCATCAGGGCCCGGGTCTGGTCCTTGGGCAGGGGCTCGCCCACGCCCGCGGCGTGGCTGCGCACGAGGTTGAGCTGGAGCTGGGCGAGCTGCGCGGGGGGGATCACCACGGTGGCGAACTGGCCGAAGCCGGTGTTGATGCCGTAGACCGTCCTCCCCTCGTCCAGGATCCGCTGGATCACCTTCCGGTTCTCGGCCACCCGGGCCAGGGCCTTCTCGTCCAGGGTGACCGCGGCCCCCCGGGCGATGCCCCTCAGGACGCGTGCGTCAAGGTCGTTTCCGTTCAGGCAGGTCATGCATTCTCCGTTGGAAGTTTCAGATGGGATCTTCCTCGGGCTGAGGCGCGGGCGTGCGGAGGAGCCCGATGGCCACCACGAGGCCAAGCGCCATGCATCCCGCCGCCACCCAGTAGGGCGCCGCATAGCCGAACTTGGCGAAGGTGTAGGTGCCCAGGAGCGGACCCACGATCCTTCCGATGGTGGAAATGGATGTGATGACGCCGAATAGGCCGCCCTGCTCGTCCTTGGGCGTGATCTGGCTGGCCAGGGCCGAGGTGGCGGTCTGGTTCATGCCCGAACCCCACACCAGGGGAACCATCACCAGCAGGAAGGGCGCCTCCCAGGGGGCGTAGGGGATCAGGGGCAGGCTGCAGGCCATCAAGGCCAGGCCCGCCAGCTGCGCGACCCGTTCGGGGATGCGCTTGGCCACGACCCGCACCAGGCCGCCCTGGTAGATGACGATGAGGATGCCCACGAACGCGAAGAGGTAGCCCACCCCCCGCTGGCTGAAGTTGAACCGCCTGGCGCAGAGGAGGGCGTAAGTGCCCTCCATCATGGCGAAGCCGGTCATGGCCAGGAAGGCGATGAGAAGGATCTGGGGCATGCCGGGGCGCTTCAGGGCGTGCACCAGGGCGTGGCCGCGGCTCTGGACCTTGCGGGCGTGGAGCCTCGCCTCGGGGGTCAGGGTCTCCGGCAGCCAGATGAGGACGAGCAGGGACGCGAGAAAACTCATGCCCGCCGCCACGAGGAAGGGCAGGTGCCACCCGTGGGTCGCCAGCAGGGTCTTGCCCAGGGCGGAACCGGAGAGGATCCCGGCCAGGGCGGGCCCCAGGACGAATCCCAGGCCGAAGGCCGCCCCGATGATGCCCAGGGCCTTGGACCGCTCCTGGGGCGAGGAGGAATCCGCCATGGCCGCCTGGGCCACGGAGATGTTGCCCCCGGTGACGCCGTCCAGGACCCGGGCCGCCAGCACCCATTCGAACCGGCCCGTCATGGCCATGAGGAGGTAGGCCGCGCAGGTGCCCATGAGGGACATCCAAAGCACCGGCCTGCGCCCCACGAGGTCGGACACGCGTCCGAGGACGGGCGCGGAGATGAACTGGGCGATGGGGTGGATCACCAGCACCACCCCCGCCCAGAAGACGAAGGGCGAGTCCTGGAGGCCCAGCGCGTGGTTCACCCAGTCCATCCAGGGCGTGGGGTGCAGCGCCAGGGTCTTCGCGTAGAGCGGAAGGATGGGTATGACGATGCCGAAGCCGAGGAGGTCCACGACGACGGTGCAGAAAATGGCCAGTTGGGCCCGTTTTGATGGCTGCATGACTACTCCAATCTTCTAACATACAGAGTCGGGGCCTCCCTTTCACCTGCGGTGATTTCCCCTTACCCCCCGGGCCTGATTCATGGTTAGCTGGAAGAGCCTGGGATTGAATGGGTAGCATGAGCTATTACTAGCTGGGGGAACGGCGAAGATGGTCGGTTGGCATGCTGAGCACACCCTGGACACCTCGGCCGAGCCCGGGGCGGTGTGGGCCAAGCTGGAGGAGGTCTCCGCCTGGCCCCAGTGGGACACGGGCATCGTCGAAGCCGAACTGTCGGGCCCGTTCTCGTCGGGGACCCGGGGCCGGCTGAAGGTCCGGGGGGAGGGCGCCCGCACCTTCCGGCTGGCGCAGGTGAAGGCCATGACCTCGTTCACGGCGCTGGTGAAGCTGCCCCTGGCCGAGATCCACCACACGCACGCCCAGGAGGCCTGCGACATGGGCACCCGCATGACCCACCGGATCGAGATAACCGGCCTGCTTTCGTGGTTCTATGCCTTGACCCGGGGCCGGACCCTGCGGGAGGGCCTGGCCCCGGGCATGCGCTCCCTGGCCCGCATGGCCTCGCGGAGTAATTGATTTATCTTTCTTTTTCGATTTATTTTGGGGTTCTTCACGGAACTCCGGGAAAGGCTGCGCGGATCGTGGGAAAGAGGTAAGCCTTATTCCGGTAGCCATAGGTAATCCCAAGAGTCCTGAAGTCTGCTGCTGCCGACCTGTTGCCCGGTGAATCCGGCCAACTCCAGCGGAGGGCCTCGTCGCCAAGACGCCGAAGACCCCGAGGATCGCCGAATATAAGAGAAGAGCTTTCTCGGCGAACCCCGGCGCCTCGGCTGGGATCCATGAGCGGCTACGTGGCCTTCGACCCGGGGTGTCCCTAGGCTTTTCCCAGGAGTGCCCCGGCCCCATGAACGTCGCCAATCCCATCTACGATGCCGTCTTCAAGTTCCTCCTCGACGACGAGCGGATCGCGCGGATGCTGCTTTCCGCGCTCATGGGTCGGGAGGTGATGGAACTTTCCTTCGTGCCCACCGAAACCCGGGAGCCCGTGACGGGGCAGGACGGCACCAACCTCCTGGTCCTGCGCATGGATTTCGCCGCCCGGGTCCGCATGGATGACGGGAGCTGCAGGCTGGTGCTCATCGAGATCCAGAAGGCGCGCGACACCTCGGACATCCAGCGGTTCCGGCGGTACCTGGGGACCAGCTACGCGGATCCCCGGAACGTGTACCGGGATGCGGAGGGCGTGGAGCGGCCCCTGCCGATCTTCACCATCTACTTCCTGGGCGAAGGCCTGAAGGGGCTGGACATGCCTGTCCTCAAGGTGGACCGGCGCTGCTGGGACCCGGCCACGGGCGACGAGGTGCGGGTCACCGATCCGTTCGTGGAAGGGCTCACGCACGATTCGGTCATCATCCAGATGAACCGCCTGAAGGACCGGCGCCGGACGGACCTGGAGCGGCTCCTGGAGGTGTTCGACCAGGGGGTGGCTTCCCACACGGATCCGCACTTCCTGGACATCCTGGAGGTGAACTTCCCGGAGCGGTACCGGGACGTGCTTCGAAGGCTCATGCTGGCCTGCGCGGAGCCGGGCCTCCGGGTGAAGATGGACCTGGAGGACGAAATTCTCCACGCCTTCCAGGAACGGGCGCGGGAGGCCGCGGACCTGCGGCTCTCCCTGTCGCGCAAGGACCGGGAGCTCGAGGACCGCGCGAAGGTCATCGAAGGGAAGGACCGGGTCATCGATGACAAGGACCGGGTCATCGACGAAAAGGACCGTCTCATCCTTGAATTGACACGCCGCCTGGCGAATTCCGGCCCCTCTTGACCCTTCCTCGGGCACGTCCTCGAAACATTCGAAGCAGCAAGGAACCCAAAAAAAATCATCCCGGACGGCCGGCCTCGATCACTTCCCCCGCCCTCTCGATGCCCAGGGGGAATTCCGCGGGCAGGAGGCTGCACACCAGGTGCCCGTCCCCGGGCAGGTCGAAGAAGTGGCCGGGGTGGATGAGCACGCCGGCCTCCCGCAGGATGCGCAGGACCAGGTCGTCCCCCGGTTCCAGGGCGGGCACGCGGAGGATGGCCGACCAGCCCCCCTCCACCCGGGCGCGGCCGAGGGAGGGCCGCCGGGCCAGTTCGGCGTCCAGGGCCGCCAGGTTCGAGGCCAGGCGCGACCGGATCCCGGCCTGGATGCCCTTGGCCAGGCCCAGCAGGGCGCCGGCGGCGGCCAGGGCCGGGGCCGAAACGGAAAGATACTGGTCGGCGATGAAGGCCAGGGCCTCCAGGCAGGCGCGGGCCGGGCCGCCCCGGGCGGCGATCCAGCCCAGCTTCACCTGGGGCAGGGCCGCGATCTTGCTGAGGCCCGAGAGCACGAAGAGGGGGCAGGGGGGGTCGGCCTCCGCCAGGGCGGTGGGCAGGTGGTCCGGGGCCGGTTCCAGGGCGTAGTCCGAGAACACCTCGTCCACCAGGAGCGCGAGACCCCGGGCGGCGCAGAAGGCCAGGAGCTCCCGCCACTCCCCCCGGGACAGGAACTGGCCCGTGGGGTTGTTGGGGTTCACCACCACCACCGCCCGGGTGCGGGGGGTCACCGCCCCGGCCAGGGCCTGGAAGTCCAGGTCCCACCGGTCCGAACGCAGGGCGGGCACCTGCCGGGCCTCCACGCCCTCCAGGGCCGCCAGCCAGTGGAAGAGGGGGTAGCTGGGCGAAGGCACCAGGACATCGTCCCCGGGATCGCAGAGGAGCTTGAAGAGCCAGGAATACGCCTCCGAGGTGGAAGCCGTGAGCACCAGGTCCCCGGGGTCCAGGCCGTGCCAGGCCGCCACCGCCTCCCGGGCCCGGGCCGCGCCCCGGGGGTCCGGGTCGTAGGAAAGTACCGAGGGCGAGGCCAGCGCCGCCAGGATCTCCGCCTCGGGGTAGGGGATCCCGCAGCGGGTGGGGTTGGAGGAGGTGAGGTCCAGGAAGGGGCGCCCTTCCCGGCGGAACGCGGCGATCTCCCGGGTGAGGGGATTGGACTCGAACGAGCCGGGGAGGCGTCTGGATATCATGGATAGAGGATACAGGAGGCGGTCATGGCCAAGGTTCCCAACGTCGCAGTGCTTCTCGCCGGATGCGGCCACGTGGACGGCGCGGAGATCCGGGAGGCGGTCTTCACCCTGCTGGCCCTGGACCAGCACGGGGCCCGGGTCACCTGCTTCGCGCCCGACGCGCCCCAGGCGGAGGTGGTGGACCACCGCGCCGGGGTGCGCAAGGACGCCGTCCGCAACATCCTGGAGGAGGCCTCCCGCATCGCCCGCGTGGGCAAGTGCCAGGACCTGGCCAAGGCCGACCCCGCCCAGTTCGACGCCCTGGTCCTGCCCGGCGGCGCCGGCGTCGCCAAGAACTTCTGCACCTTTGCGAAGGAGGGTGCCGCCGGTTCGGTGCGTCCCGACGTCCTGAAGTTCGCCGCGGCGTTCTTCGAGGCCGGCAAGCCCGTGGGCGCCATCTGCATCGCCCCCGCCCTGGTGGCCCTGGTCCTGGCTTCCCTGGGCCGCCGGGGGACGCTGACCCTGGGCTCGGGCGAAGGCGTCGCCGGCGCCATGGAGAAGCTGGGCATCACCCACAGGGCCGTGCCCTCCGCGAGGGAGATCGTCATCGACGCGGACCTGAAGCTTGTGACCACGCCGGCGTACATGTTCGACGACGCGCGGATCTCGGACGTATGGACGGGGATCGAGCGTTGCTGCGGAGAGGTGTTGGCTAGGGTGTAGGGGCGGTTTAGGAGGTTTGTTGAGCCGCCTCGATTGAATTGGATGATTCGGTGGCTTCGGGTAAAAAACTTCGACGCAGAGCACGCCGAGGCGCAGAGTTGCGCAGAGGCGGCTTCGCACTTGGAGATTCCGACCCATGCCGCCCAGGCCCTGCCCGCTGACGCGGGCCGCGTCGCATGCGACGCGCGGCAGGGCGCGCAGGTCCTTCCGCATGCAAGCCTGTGGAAGGACCTGTGCACCCTGCCTTGGGCGGGCCTGGGCTCATTGGATCGGAGGGAAGCAGGACCTGGGCGCGCCGTGGCTTATGGTTCTGCTGCGGCCACGCTTCAGCCGCAGGTCCAGCGGGTTGAAGGAGAAGGCAACGCGTCCCCCCCCATTGCTTCGAACCCCGAATCGTCAAGCCCAGGCCCGTCCAAGGCAGGGGGCGCTGGCCCGCCACAGGCTCGCATGCGGAAGGGCCAGCGCCCCCTGCCGCGCGCCGGTCACGGCGCGGCCCGCGTCAGCGGGCAGGGCCTGGGCGGCATGGGTCGGCGCATTGAATCGCGAAGCCACCTCGGCGTAACTCTGCGCCTCGGCGTGCTCAGCGTCGATGTTTTTTACCCAAAGCCACCGAACCCTCCAATTCAATCGAGACGGTCCCACAAATCGCCTTCCTCCACCCCCGGCGTCGCCCACGCCCGCACCATGCGCCGAAGCGCCGGATTGGCCATCCGCGTCGCCGCCAGCAGCCGCTCCTCCTCCGGAAGGGCCTTGATCCAGGGCGAGGCCATGCCCAGCACCAGCCCCCCGTCCGGGTTCTCCAGCCCGCGGTCAAGGGCCACCAGCACCTGGTGGGCCACGGGCACCACCTCCAGCCACCGGGAGGCCTGCAGCGCCTCGGCCTGGGGGGCGGTGAGGGGGGGCTGCACCAGGGCCACCAGGTTCTCCACGCCCAGGCGGGGGTGAAGCAGGAAGGCCTCCAGGACGCGGCGGTCGCGGTTCCGCCAGATGAGGGGCCACAACGGACGGGGCGCGGCCATGGCCAGGCTGCGGCGCTCGCCCATGGTCAGGCCCGGCCACAGGGCGTTGAGGCGCTCGGTGGCATGCTGGCGGGCCTGGGGGTGGGCCGAGGCGTCCTGGGCGATGCTCGCCAGCGCGCGCCAGGGGAGGGTGGGCAGCAGCCGTGCCCGCAGGTGGGCGCCGAGGCGGGGGTGCTGGGCGATCCACCGCAGCAGGAGCGGGCGCCGGCGCACCTCGTCGAGATCCGCGGCGGCCTCCAGCCACCCGGGGGGAGGGGCGGGATGCCGGAGGCGCCGGAGGAACTGGGGCCAGGGCATGGCGGGGGGGAGGGGCCAGGTCACGGGACCATTCTCGGCCATTGGCGGCCGTTGGGATACCCTAGGGGGATGGAAGCCTGGACATCCTTCTCAATCCTCGGCCGGGGGCGCGCGGGTAGGGCCCTGGCGGAGGCCATGGGGACGCGGGCCACGCTCCTGCCCGGTTCCGCGCGCCCCGAGGGTCCGGTGCTCCTGGCGGTCCCCGACGACGCCGTGGAGGCCCTGGCCCGGCATTTCCCCGGGCGCTGCGTGCACCTTTCCGGAAGCCTCCACCTGGAGGGCGTCCCCAGCGCGCACCCCCTGACCAGCTTCGACGGCGCGGCCGCGGACTGGAGGGGCACGCCCCTGGCCCTCACCGGCGCCGTGCCGGCGGGCCTGGTGGCCGCCTTCCGGGACCTGGGTTTCGCGCCCTTCGACCTGCCCGCGGACCTCAAGCCCCTCTACCACGCCTGCGCCGTCCTGGCGTCGGGCCACGCCGCCACCCTGTGGCTCGGCGCCCGGGAATTGCTGGCGCGCCGGGGCGTGGCGCTGCCGGGCCGGGGCCTGGCCCCCCTGGCGGAGGCCACCCTGCGCAACGTGGAGGCACACGGCGCCGCAGGGCGCACCGGTCCCTTCGCCCGCGGCGACGCCGCCACCGTCGAGCGGGACGCGGCGGCCCTGCCCGAGGGCTGGAGGGACGTCTTCCTGGAACTCGGCGATCTATGACTGGAGCGACCATGGCCGTGAAACAGATCCCCCTGGAGCCGGTGCTGGCCACCCTCCGTCCCATCAGCCTCACCATGCACGAGATCGAAGTGGAACTGTTCTTCCCCGCCGAGGCGGTGGAAGGGGGCGCGGTCCTGGCGCTCCCGGTGTGGACGCCGGGGTCCTACCTGGTGCGGGACTACGCCCGGTTCCTGGACCGCCTCGAGGTGGTGGACGGCGCCGGCCAACCCAGCCCCTTCCGCAAGGCCGACACGCATCGCTGGCGCGTGGAGGGCTCCGCCCGCGGCCTGAAGGTCACCTACCGGCTCTTCTGCAACGACCTGACGGTGCGCACCAACCACGTGGACGCCCACCACGCCCACCTGGTGGGCGCCGCGACCTTCCTCTACGTGGAGGGACAGCCGTCGCGGCCCTACGAGGTGCGATTCGAAGGCTGGCCCAAGGGCTGGCGCGCGGCCACCAGCCTGCCCCGGCGGGAGGGGAGCTACCTCGCCGAGGACCACGACACCCTGGTGGATTCGCCCTTCGAGCTGGGCACGTTCCGCATGCACTCCTTCCGCGCCCGGGGCTGCGAATTCCAGGTGGCCATCACCGGCCAGCACCCCGGGGACGAAGGGCGCATCATGGACGGCACCGAGGCCATCGTGGGTGCGGCGGCGCGGATCTTCGGGGGGTTCCCGTTCCGGCGCTACCTGTTCCTGCTGACCTTCAGCCCGAAGGTGCGCGGCGGGCTCGAGCACCGGGACTGCACCTCGCTCCTGGCCGACCCCCAGCAGCTGGAGCGGGCCGAGGGCTACTACGACCTCTTCACCCTCATCGCCCACGAGTTCTTCCACGTGTGGAACGTCAAGCGCATGCGGGACGCGGTGCTGGGCCCCTTCGACTACCAGGCCGAGAACCCCTCGCGCCTCCTGTGGTTCCACGAGGGTTTCACCAGCTTCCTCCAGTACGACCTCGTGCTCAAGGCGGGCGTGGCGCCCTGGTCCTGGGTCTCCCGCAAGCTCGCCGCCTCCTGGACCGACAACACCACCCGGGCCGGGCGCCTGGAGCAGAGCCTCGAGGAGGCCAGCTTCGACGCCTGGATCCGCCACTACAAGCCCACCGAGTTCTCCGCCAACAGCACCGTGAGCTACTACGACATGGGCGCCATGGTGGGCTGGATGCTGGACGCCGAGCTGCGCCTGGCCACCGGCGGCGCCAAGGGCCTGGATGGGCTGTTCGCGCTCCTGTGGGAGCGCCACGGGGACGGTCCCGTCACCGACGCCGAGGTGCGCGGGGCATGCCGCGACCTCCTGGGCCGGGATCCCCAGGCCTTCTGGGCCGCCCACATCCAGGGCCGTGCGCCGCTGGACGCGGCGGGAATCGAGAAGGCCTACGGCCTGAGGCTCAACGCCCGGGCCCCTTGGGAGGCGCTGCCCGGCGCCGAGGCCGAGGATCCCGACGCCCTGCGCCGGGCCCGCGTGTGGGCCGGCCTGACGTTCCAGGGCGGCGCCGCGGTGGTGCAGAACGTCGTCCCGGGCTCCCCGGCGGCCAGGGCGGGCCTGGGCTACGGCATGGAGATCCTCGCCGTGGACGGCTGGCGCACGGCCTCGGCCCAGGAGGTGCAGGGACGCCTGGGCGACGCCGGCCCCGGGGACCAGGTGCAGGTCCTGGCCGCGGAGCGCGGACGCCTTGAGACCTTCCCCATGACCCTGGCGGAGAACCCCCAGCGCGCCGTCCACATCACCACGGACCCCAAGGCCACCCCGGCCCAGAAGGCCGCCTTCCAGGCCTGGACCGGCCAGCCCTTCCCGGCGCGGCGCGCATGAACCCGCTGGACTGGGACCTGGGCAACCTTCCGGGAGGCATCCCCTGGGGCGGCGTGGACGAGGCCGGGCGCGGCGCCTGGGCCGGCCCCGTGGTGGCCGCCTGCGCCGTCCTGGACCGGGAGGCCGCGGCCCGCTGGGGCCACGTGCTGCGCGAGGCGCGCGACAGCAAGCTCGTCCCCCCCGAAAAGCGCGCCGCCATGGCCTCCGAGCTCAAGATGGTCCTGCCCTGCTGGGCGGTGGCCGAGGTGGACAACATGGCCATCGACCGCGAGAACATCCTGGAGGCATCCCTCATGGCCATGCGCCAGGCGGTCTCCCAGTGCGAGACGAAGCCGCGCATCCTCCTGGTGGACGGCAACCGCGCCCCCCGCACGGGACTCGCGGAGCGGCTCGTGGTGGACGGCGACGCCCTCAGCTGCGCCATCGCCTGCGCGTCCATCCTCGCCAAGACCCACCGCGACGCGCTCATGGCGGGAATGGACGAAGCCCTTCCCGGCTACGGCTTCGCCCGTCACAAGGGCTACGGGACCGCGGGCCACCGCAAGGCCCTGGCGGAACTGGGACCCTCGCGCGCCCACCGCATCAGCTACGCGCCCGTGGCCGCCCTGCAGCGTCCCGAGGAGGGCCTGCGCGCGCCCCTGGCCGAGGCCATGGAGGCCTGCGGCTCCGTCGCCGAGCTCCAGGCCTGGGTGGAGGCCGCCCTGCGCCCCGCCTACGGCAGGTTGAAACTGGAGTGGATCGAGGCCCTTCGTTCCCGGTACGCCGAGCGCCTGGCCTTCCTCGCCGGACCCGGGGAATGACCCCGGCGCGGGTCGCCATCGCGGCCATCGCCCGGGAGGGAAGGTTCTTCCTCCAGCGCCGGGACCCAGGCTCCAGGCGGTTTCCCGGCTTATGGGAATTCCCCGGGGGCAAGGTGGAACCGGGAGAAACCGCCGAGGCCGCCCTGCGGCGGGAACTGCGGGAGGAACTGGCGTGGACGCCGGAGCGCGTGCTGCCGCTGGCCGTGGTGGAGCACGACTACGGAAGCTTCCGGGTGCAGCTCCACGTCTTCCTCTGCGCGGCCCCGGAGGTCCTTCACGTGCCGCTGGCCTGGGGGTGGTTCACCGCTGGGGAAATGGCGCGAATACCCATGCCCGGAGCCAACCTGCGGCTCCTGCCCCTGCTGGATACGGCGGCGGAACAACGTTAGAAATGAATTGAAATAAGCAGGCAATGTGCAAATTTGCGCCGTAAAGCACGACGTGTGGGGGTATAGTGGGGGTATGACCTGTTCTGGCTCGATTGGAAACGTGGTTTCGCGGGTGGTTCTCGGCCTGGGGCTGATGTTCTCCCCAGTCGCCCGGATCCAGGCCCAGCAGGCGCAGGAAGTGGTGCTGGAGGCCTCCGCCGGGTCCAAGCTCGGCATCGCCGTCCCCCGGCCCCAGGTTTCAGGCCTGGCCGAGGCCAAGGCGACCGGGGACTTCCACGAGGTCCTGGTGCGGGATCTGGACGAAGCCGGCTCCTTCGCCGTCATCAAGGGCCACGTCCCCGCCGCCACGGACCCCTCCACCTACAAGGGTTGGGCCGACGCGGGCACCGAGTGGCTCCTCACCACCACCCTGACCCGGGCCGCCGACGGCTCCGTGGAAGTGGTTGCCCAGGTGGTGGACGTCAAGGCCGCCCAGGACCGGAAGGCCCGCACCGCCGTCTTCAGCAAGCGCTACACCGGCAGGGAGGCCGCGCTCCGGCGCATGGCCCACAAGCTCTCCGACGATCTCATGTCCAGGCTCACGGGGCAGCCCGGGGTGGCCTCCACGTCCGTCGTCTTCGTGCGCCAGCTCAGCCCCGGCATCAAGGAGATCTACCAGATGGACCGGGATGGGGCGAACATCACCCCCATCACCAACTATAAGAGCCTGACCATTTCGCCCACCGTGGCTCCGGACGGCCGCATCGCCTACGTCACCTACAAGGGCGGCGCCCCCGAGATCTGGGGCCAGAAGGTCGCGGGCGGGCCCCACGTGCGGCTCTACCCCGTGGCCGGCAAGGTCGAGGGGCACTGCTTCTGCCCCGTGTGGTCCCCGGACGGCAGGCGCCTGGCCCTGGTGCAGGGCGACCGGCGCGGCAACACCGACATCATCGTGCTGGACGTGGCCACCGGTAAGGTCCGGCGCGTCACGGACAGCAACTGCATCAACACCGACCCGTCCTGGAATCCCGCCGGCACCCAGATGGCCTTCACCTCGGATCGCGAGGGTGGTCCCCAGGTCTACCTGATGGAGGAGGACGGTTCCAACGTCCGCCGCCTGACCCGGGAAGGGTCCTACAACGGCAGCCCCGCCTGGAGCCCTTCGGGTTCCATGGTCGCCTACGTTTCCCGTTTCGAGGGAAAATTCGATCTTTTCGTCTACAAGCTCGGAGATGGGAAGTCCTATCAAATCACCACCGGCGTGGCCAGTTCGGAATCCCCCTCCTGGTCCCCCGACGAAAGGCGGATCGTTTTCACCAGTGGGAGCCGGGGGGGGATGCAGCTCTACACCACCGATCTATCCGGCAACACGCTTAGAAAGCTCACTGCCTTGGATGGTTGTCAAAGCCCTAAATGGACGCGGTCCAGATAAGGAAATATTTCGTGCCCGGATGTTCCGGGTCGCGTTAAACTTAATGCGTGTTGGAGGAACCTATCATGCGCTTCGTTCGAAACCTCATTCCTCTCTCCGTGGTGCTGACCCTCGGTATCGGCGTGGCCTGCAAGAAGCCCGCGCCCGCTCCGGTTGAGCCTCCCAAGCCTGCCGCGCCCGCCGGCCCGACCCAGGAAGAGATCGACGCCCAGAAGCGCGCCGCTGAGGAAGCTGCCCGCCGCAAGGCGGAAGCCGAGGCCGAGGCCGCCCGCAAGGCCGCCGCCGCCGCCGAGGCCGAGAAGGCCGCCGCCTACCAGCGCGCCGCCGCCGCCGCCCTCAAGAACATCAACTTCGCCTTCGACAAGTCCGAAATCCGCGAGGCCGACAAGGCCAAGCTCCAGGCCATCGCCGACTTCATGAAGGCCTATCCCCAGGCCAAGGTGCAGGTCGCGGGCCACTGCGACGAGCGCGGCACCGTGGAATACAACCTCGCCCTGGGCGAGCGCCGCGCCCATGCCGCCCAGGCCTACCTGGTGGGCCTCGGCGTCGCCTCCGACCGCCTCACGACCATCAGCTTCGGCAAGGAGAAGCCCCTGGTCGTCGGCAAGGACGAAGCGAGCTGGCTCGAGAACCGCCGCGACGAGTTCAAGCTCCAGTAGCGGGAACCAGACCATGTGACATCCAAGAGCGGAGGAACGCGTTCCTCCGCTCTTTGCCTTTCAGGAGATTCCGATGACGAATCGGGCCATGCTCTCCACCCTGTCGCTCGCGGGCATGCTGCTGTGCGTCGGGTGTTCATCCGAGGAACGCCTCAAGAGCGTCGAGGACCAGGTCACCGACCTCAAGGTGGAGATCTTCAAGCTGCGCAGCCAGATGGAAGATGCCAACAAGAAGGCCGCCGAGGATCGCCAGGCCTCGGAGGTGTCCCGGACCCAGGACCGGCGTTTCCAGGCCGATCTCCAGGAAACCATGCGCCAGCTCCAGGACAGCACGCGGGTGCTCAACAACCGCCTGGGCGACGCCGCCGCGGCCCCGCGGCGCCCCGCCGCCCGGCCCCAGCCCGCGGAGGAGGCCCCCGCCGCCGCTTCCTCCGACGACGAGAAGGCCTTCAATTCGGCCGTGCTGGACTACAACCGGGGCAACTACGCCCTGGCCGCCGACGGCCTGGCCCTGTTCATCAAGGCCCACCCCCAGAGCGCGCGCACGCCCGACGCGCTCTTCTACCTGGGGCTTTCCTCGTACAACCAGAAGGCCTACGACAAGGCCCAGCCCTCCTTCGAGCGGATCCTGAAGGAGTACCCCAACTCCAACCAGTTCCTCCCCGCCAAGCTCAAGCGGGCCCAGTGCCTCCTCAAGCAGGGCCTCAAGCCCGCGGCCATCAAGGCCTTCAAGGAGATCACGGACAGCTTCCGGGGCACGCCCGAAGCCCGGACCGCCAAGCAGGAACTGGACGACCTGGGGTTCTGACGCCCCGGGCGTCTACCCGGTCCGGTCCGTCCAGCGGTAGCCCTCGCCGCCCACGGTGGCGATGTGGCGGTTCTTGTCGTCGTCGCCCAGCTTCTTGCGCAGGTTCGCCACGTGGACGTCCACCGTCCGCGGGGAGGGCCTGGCATCGGCCTCCCAGGCCAGGCGCAGGAGGTCGGAGCGGCTGTGGGTGCGGCCGGGGTAGGTGACCAGGATTTCCAGGATCCGCATTTCGCGGCTGGTGAGCTCCAGGTTGCGGCCGTCCCGGGTGGCGGTCATGGCGGCGAAATCGAAGCGGTAGGGGCCGCTGGTGAGGACCTTGGGCGGCTCGGCGGCGCGGGTGCGGCGCAGGATGGCCCGGATGCGGGCCACCAGCTCCAGGACGGAGAAGGGTTTGACCAGGTAGTCGTCGGCGCCCACGCTGAGCCCCTTGACGCGGTCCGCCTCGGCGCCCCGGGCGGTGAGCATGAGCACGGGCACGTCGTCGTTGGCCTTGCGCAGCGCCTCGATGACCTTGAAGCCGTCCAGGTGGGGCAGCATGAGGTCCAGAAGGATGAGGTCCGCCCGGCGCCGGTCGTGGGCGGCCAGGGCGGGGATGCCGTCGTCCGCCACCTCGACGGAGAACCCTTCGAATTCAAGATTCGTGACGAGCAGTTGTTGAAGCTCGACTTCGTCCTCGACTACAAGGAGGTGTGCCAAGGCATGTCTCCGGAACCATGAAATTTTAACATGCGAGCTGAATCTCCAAGGTCGCGCAAAGCCCGCGTCCCGGTTCCGAGGCGAAGGTCAGCCCCCAGCCCTCCCGCTCCACGACCTTGATGAGGAGGCTGAGGCCAAGGCCCTGGCCGTCCTTGCGGAACCCTTCCTTGCCCTTCTCCCGGAGGCGCATGAAGGGGCGCCCCAGGGTCCGCATGCCCATGGAGTCCAGGCCCGTCCCCTGGTCGCTGACCTTGATGAGGAACCGCTTCCGGGCGCGGGCGGTCTCCACCGTCACGGTGCCCGCGCCGTGGTACAGGGCATTCTCCACCAGGGTGAAGAGGGCCGCCCGGAGGGAGGGCAGGGCGGCCTTGCCGGCGTGGTCCGAACAGGTGAGCACCAGGCGCCGGTTCTCCGCCTCGAAGGCGGGGGCCAGGTCCTCGGCCACGCCCTGGATCCACTGGGGGCTGACCTCCTGCTGCGGGCCCGACTCGGCGGGCCCCTGGATGGCCATCAGGGCGTTCTCGATGATGGTGGAAAGGCGGTCGGCCTCCTCGCCGATCTGGATCAGCTGGGAATCCAACTGGTCGGGGGGGAGGCGCCCCAGCCGCAGGGTGTCGCACCGGAATTTAAGGATGGCCAGGGGGGTCTTGAGGCTGTGGGTCATGGAGGCCATGCGGTCCGCGTCCAGCGTGGCCTTGCGCCGCGCCCGGGCCCGCAGGTAGAGGGCCAGCACCAGGGACAATCCCACGAACAGGGCCACCAGCGAGGCCAGGGCGAACTGCCAGCGCAGGCTGAGCTGGATGGCCCGGCCTTCGGCCCTGAAGGGGATGACGGTGAACGTCCATCCCGGGAATTCGTTGCTGATGAGCTGGATGGAAAAGGCCGAATGGATGCCCCAGTAGGGATCGCCCTGCAGGTGGGGCTCGGCGCCCCAGGGCTGGGGCGAAAGGTTCTTGCGGGCCTCGTCACCGTCCCGGAGCATCACCACCCGGAAGTTCCGGGTGGGACCGAAGTGGTTGCGGAGGAACTGCTCGACTTCGGGACTTCCTTCCCGCCACGCCTTGGCCACGGCCCACCGGTCCCCCAGCAGGACGACCTTGGGGCCGCTGCGCTGCTCGCCCGGCAACATCTCCGTGGGGAGGGTGATGAATACCTGGTCCGCCTCGGCCTTGGAGAACCAGGTGTTCAGGAGGGCGGCCTCCGGGACGCTCTCCGCCCGCACCAGGGCGTCGCCCCGGCGGATCCATAGGGTCCGGGGAGCCGACCGGCTGCGCAACGCCAGCACGAGGGGTTCGGTGCTGAGGAATTCCTTCACGGCGGGTTCATCCCCGTGGGTGAAGTCTGGCAGGCGGGGCAGGGTCATCCAGTCCTTCTCCACCCGGGAGATCTCGCTCATCATGGGCTGCGACCAGGCGTCCACCACCTTGTCCGCCTTCCACTTGCGCCACACGAAGGGCGCCATGACCAGCAGGATGGCCATGGAGACGGCCACCAGGTCCAGGAACCGGAGCACCCCCTTGCGCAGGAAGGCCCAGGCGCCGGAATTCCGGTTGTCCTGTTCTCTGGTGGGGCGGAAGCGGGCCACGCGCCGGACCGTCATGGGGTTCCTCGGGATGAATCCTCAAGCATAGCGGACTGACACCCCGCCCGGCAGGTGTGACGAACGACCAATGGAGCGGCGATAGGATGGTCTCATAAGAAATTGCGGCATGGCCCACGGGCGCACCTTCCCTGGCCAGCCACCCGTCCTTTTAACGGCGTCCCCCGGACCCCGCAGGAGTAGCCATGGCCTTCGTGACCCATCTGCTCGCCCACAACCCTCTTTTGATGCTCTTCGCGGTGGTGGCCCTGGGCTATCCCATCTCGAAGATCCGGGTGGCCGGGGCGTCCTTCGGCATCGCCAGCATCCTGTTCGCGGGCATCGCGCTGGGCGCCGTGGTGGTCACCCCCGGGCTCGATCCCGCCGTCAAGAAGGACCTCTCCCGGGAGATGAAGCTGATCTACGAACTGGGCCTGGCCATCTTCGTCTACGCCATGGGCCTGGCCATCGCCCACAGCTTCTGGGCCTCCTTCAGCAAGGAGGGCCTCAAGAGGAACGCCGTGGTGGCGGTGGTCATGGTCGTCAGCACCGGTGTGGTGGTCGTCCTCGCCAAGGTCCTCCGCTTCGACAGCCGCTATGCCGCGGGCCTCCTGGCGGGCTCGTTCACGAACATGCCCGCCCTCGCCGGCGTCATCGAGGCCCTGAAGCGCACCACCTCGGACGCCCTGGTCATCGCGCAGCCCACCGTGGCCAGCGCCATCGCCTACCCCATCGGCGTCCTCGTCCCCATGCTCAGCATTCCGCTGAGCCGGCGGATCTTCAAGGTGGACCTGGCGCGCGAGGCCGCGTCGCTCCACGGCTACAGCTCGGGCTCCAGCCACCTGAAGGCCCGAACCATCGAGGTGGAGGCCCGGGCCGCGGGGCGCACCCACGTGGACCTGCGGGAGCAGGCCAACTGCAAGGTGGTGTTCAACCGCCTCAAGCGCGGGGACGACTTCATCATGGCCCCCCTGGATCTGGCCCTGGAGGCGGGCGATCTCCTCGTCGTCGTGGGCACGCCCGAGGACGTGGAACGGGCGCAGGCCTTCCTGGGCCGCAAGTCCGACATCGCGCTCCAGCACGACATCAGCGAATACGACTCCACCCGCGTCTTCGTGAGCAACCACGACCTCATCGGCCGCCCCCTGCGGGACCTGCAGCTCCCCGAGAAGCACAACTGCATCATCAGCCGCCTCCGCCGCGGCGACGTTTGGTTCGTGCCCGACGCCGACACGGTGCTGGAACTGGGCGACCGCATCCGCGTGGCCACCGCCCGGGACAACATCGCCGCCGTGGAGGAACTCTTCGGCGACAGCTACCGGGAGCTCTCCGAGGCCAGCTTCCTCACCTTCGCCATGGGCATGGCCCTGGGCCTGGCCGTGGGCCAGATCCCCATTCCCCTGGGCCACGGCATCATCTTCAAGCTCGGGTTCGCCGGCGGGCCCCTGGTGGTGGGGCTCGTCCTGGGCCGCTTCCACAAGCTGGGCCACTTCGTGTGGAACATCCCCTACAGCGCCAACCACACCATCCGCCAGTTCGGCCTGGTGCTGTTCGCCGCCGGCATCGGCGTGATCTCCGGTGAGGGCTTCCGCCAGATCCTTTCGCGGAACATCAGCTGGCTGCCCATCTTCATGGCCTCGGCCCTGGTGGTGGCCACCCTCGCCGACACCCTGGCCTACTGGCTGGGCCACCGCGTGCTGCGCATCCCCCTGAGCCTTCTGTTCGGCATCGTGGCCGGCACCCACACCCAGCCGGTGGTCCTGGGCTACGCCACGCAGCAGTCGAAGAACGACCTGCCCAACGTGGGGTTTGCCGCGGTGTACCCGTTGGCGACGATCCTGAAGATTGTGCTGGCGCAGGCGCTGCTGGCGATGACGCTCTGACGCGTCAGCGGCCTTCCAGGATCACCCGCAGCGCCTCCAGGCCTGCGGCGGTGAGCGGCTCCCCGGGCGCGTCCACGGCCTCCCTCAGGCGCTGGTCGCGCCGGCCCATGGGGAGGCTTGCGAGCCGCGCCTCCGGGACCCACTCCAGGCCCGGCGGCGCGGCTCCGGGCTCCACGCGCGCCACGATGGGGCGGACCGCCTCGCGGCGGTGGGAATACACCTGCGTCCACCCCGCCGGCTCCCGGGCCTCGATGCCGTAGGCGGAGGCCGCTTCCGCGGCGCCCGGGAGATCCGCAGCGGCGGCCGTCCACGGCCAGCTCCACAGGCCGGCCAGGAGTCCCTTGGCGCCCGGGGGCCGCAGGAGCCACGCCCCGCCGGACCCGATGGCCGCGAGGTGGATCTCCGCTTCCGTCACCTTCGCCCGGGGCTGGGCGGGGGGGATGCGGTGCTGGATGCCCCGGGAACGGGCGGCGCAGGCCCCCTGGAGGGGGCAGGAGCCGCAGCGCGGCGCCGGGGTGCACACGGTCGCGCCCAGCTCCATCACGGCCTGGGTGAGCCGCGAGGGCCCGTGGGCGGCCAGGGCCGGGGCCAGCCAATCCCTGAGGGCGGCGGCGTGGCGGCGGGGCTCCTCCTCCAGGGCCAGGACCCGCGCCGCCACCCGGAAGGCGTTGCCGTCCAGCGCGGGCGTGGGCAGCTGGAACGCCTGGGCCGCCACGGCCGCCGCCGTGTAGGGCCCCAGGCCCGGCAGGGCCAGGAGGCCCTCCAGGGTGCGCGGAAAGCCGCCGGCGGCGATGGCCACGGCCGCGGCCTGGAGGTTCCGGGCCCGGCGGTAGTACCCCAGGCCCGCCCACAGGCCGTGGACTTCCTCCTCCGTCGCCGCCGCCAGCGCCGCGGGGTCGGGGAAGCGTTCCATCCACCTGAGGAAGTACTGGATCACCGTGGCCACCTGCGTCTGCTGCAGCATGATCTCCGACACCAGGACGGCGTAGGGGTCGGGGTGGGGGGCGTCCAGATCCAGGGCCCGCCAGGGCATGGGCCTGCGCAGCGCATCGAACCAGGGCGCGAGGGGGGCCAGGAGGACGGCGGCGTCGGCGAAGGGCATTCCCCAGCATAAGGCGCGAAGCCGCCCGGCCCGCCCCGCGGGGACAAAAAAAAAGCGCTCCATCGGAGCGCTTTCCCTTTTGGTGCCCGCGAGCGGACTCGAACCGCTACGGCTTGTGGCCACCACCCCCTCAAGATGGCGTGTCTACCAATTTCACCACGCGGGCAGAACACTAAGGATGCCACGGGTTGCGGCACCCGTCAATCCTCACTTTTTGGCCGGGGCCTCGGGAACCGCGGGCACGGGAACCACGGGCGCGGGCTTGGCGGGCACGGTCTTCGCGGCGGAGGTCCGGTCCAGCACGGACCGGTTGTCCTTCACGATGAGGACCTCGATGATCAGGCAGGTGACCATGAATCCCGCCGCGAGGTAGTAGGTGAACTTGGCCAGGAAGGGCGCCGCGCCCCGGGCGCCGAAGGCCGAATTCGCGCCGCCGCCGCCGAAGGTCGCCCCCAGCCCGCCGCCCTTGGATCCGGGCTGGAGCAGGATGACTCCGATGAGCAGAAGGCTCACGATCACATGCAAAGTCAACAGCAATCCGTTCATGGGTACTCCGAACCCCCAAGCATATCAGGAACCGAGGGCCGGGTCACGCTCAAGCCATCGCCGGATGGTGTCTTCCCCGACACCCAGCTTCACCAGGTGTTCCGTTGCCATCTTCAAGCTTTGGCCCTCGTCCCTGCAGATGAGGAGCCGTCGCTTCCAGGCGTCCATGGCGCGGGCGTGCAGGTCCGTCTCGCCGGCCTGCATGCGCTTCTCCAGCAGGAAGCCCAGGTTGTTGGCGGCCTTGCGGTGCATGGGGTCGAGGCCCAGGGCATGCTCGTAGGCCTCCGTGGCCTCGTTGGCCTGGCCCGCCACCTCCAGCGCGACGCCGCGGGCGTTCCACACGTCGGGATCCTCGGGGGCCAGTTCCATGGCCAGGCGCACCATGGCGAGCTGGTCCTCGCAGCGCTGCAGGTTCCGGTAGCACTCGGAGAGGCCCAGGTACGCGCTGTACTCGCCGGGATCGGCTTCCAGGGCGGAAAGGAAGAGCCCCTCGGCGTCCTGGGGCATGCCCAGATGCAGGTGGGCGTAGCCGGTCTGCACCAGCAGGTCGGCGGCGCCGGGGCGGCGGGCCAGGGCCTCCTGGTAGCAGCGGAGGGCCTCCTCCCAGTGGCATTCGGCCCGGGCCATGTCGCCCAGGGCCGCCCAGGGTTCGGCGGACTCGGGGTCCGTCTCGGTGGCCAGGGAGAAGTAGCTCGTGGCGCCCTCGGCGTCGCCCAGGTCCCGCCGGATCTCGCCCAGCATGGAGTAGGCCTCGGAGAGCACCTCGGTGGGGGCGGACATGGAGGTCAGCTGGTGCAGTTCGCCTTGGGCCAGCTCCATGTGGCCCTGCTCGGAGAAGAGCTCGGCGAGGATGAAGTAGCTGGCGGGTTCCCGGGGCTGGATGCAGCGGGCCCGGTGGATGCACCGCAGGCCTTCCTCCAGGTCGCCGCGCTTGAGGAGCAGCTCGCCCAGGCTGTGCCAGCCCCAGAAATAGTCGGGATCGTGCTCCAGCGCGGCCATGAACTGGACCTCGGCGGATTTCGCATCTCCCAGGTCCATGCAGGTGATGCCCAGGAGCCGCAGGGAGCGGGGGTCCCGGGGCTGGAGGCTGAGGGCCTTCAGGAGCCAGGTCTTGGCCTCCTGGGGATTCTCCCGCTGGATGCACAGGAGCCCCTGGAGCTCCAGGGCCTTGGGATCGGCCCCGTTGAGCGAAAGCGCCTGGTGGAGGAGCTTCTCGGCCTCCTCGGAACGCTGCTGCAGGATGTGCACGAAGCCCATGTTGCGCAGCACCGCGGCGTCCCCGGGACGTTCGGTGCGGATGGCCTCCAGCTGGGAGTGCAGCTCATCCAGGTCCTCGAGGGTGCCGTGGTCGCCCTGGGCCATGATGCGCTCGAACCAGAGGTCGCCGTCGCAGCGGTTCGCGGCCAGCGCCTTGTCGAGGACCTCCTGGGCCTCCTCGTGGAGGCTGCGTCCGTTCAGGGCGCGGCCGTAGGCCAGGCTCGCGGCGAGGGACGTGCCGTCCTCCTGGCGAAGTTCATGAATTTCTGGGTCCAGCAGCCGGAGCCATTGACGGGGCATAGTGAACCTCCAGCGGAATCACCCAAGCTTACCCTCCAGGGTCCGGGCGATGCCATCGCAAAGAACCCGGGACATGGCCTCGCGGGTGTCCACGGTGGCGCTTCCCAGGTGTGGTAAAAGCACCGTGCGGGGGGCCTTCATCCATGCTGAATTAATATTTGGTTCGTCCTCGAACACATCCAGGCCCACCCCGCCCAGGAACCCCTGGTGAAGCAGTTGGATGGCCGCATCCTCGTCCAGGATGCCCCCCCGGGCGGTGTTGACGATGAAGGCACCCCGGGGCAGGAGCTGCAGGATGGGCAGGGTCAGGAGCCCCCGCGTCTCCGGTGTCAGCGGGCAGTGGACGCTGAGCACCGCGGCCCGGGGCAGGAGGTCGGAGAGGGGAAGCCGCCGGGCGATGCCCGCGCCGAAGTCCACCGGCGTCCCCTTGCTCTCCCGGTCCCAGAAGAGAGGCTTCATGTCCAGGGCCCAGACCCGCCGGGCGAAGGCCTTGCCCACGGCGCCGGTGCCCAGGATGGCGCAGTCCCTCCCGGCCAGCCCCGTGCCGAGCATCTGGTCCATGGCCCATCCCTTCCACGCGCCCGAGCGCGCCAGGGCCTCGCCGTCCTTGAGGCGGCGGGCCAGGGCCAGGAGCATGGCCAGCGCCAGGTCGGCGGTGGCGTCCGTGGCGGCCCCCGCCGTGGTGGCCACCGCGATGCCCCGCCGGGCGCAGGCCTCGACGGGCAGGTGGTCCACCCCGGTCGAGCAGGTGCCCAGGACCTTCAGCTTGGGGGCGTAGTCCAGGTCGGCTTCCGACAGGGCTTCGGTGGGCAGGACCACCAGGGCCTCCGCGTTGGCCAGGCTCATCTTCCAGGCGATGGAGCGGAACGGCGCGATGGAGAGTTCCGGAAACCTCGCGCCCAGGCCCTGGAGGGACGGGCCCGCCAGCGCCGAGGTGGAGAGGATCCGCACGGTCATCGCTGCAGGGCCTTGAGGGCGCGGCGCAGGGCCTCGGGCAGGGGAGGCCGGTCCGCGGCGAGGTCCTTCACGACGGGCAGCACGGCGTCCTCCTTGAACCCGAGGTTGGTGAGGGCCGAGGCCAGGTCGGCCTCCCAGGCGTCCCGCGGGGCCCCGCCCCCGGCCAGGCCGTCCAGGCCCCCCATGCCGCCGAGCTTTTCCGAGAGCTCGAAGCAGAGTTTTTCCGCGGTCTTCTTGCCCACGCCGGGAACGCGGGTGAGGGCCTTGACGTCCCGGGTGCGGATGGCCTGCACCAGGTCGGCCAGGGGCAGGGCCCCCAGGGCCGCCAGGGCCAGCTTGGGGCCCACGCCGTCCACCTTCACCAGCAGGCGGTACAGCTGCTTCTCCTCCCGCGTGGCGAAGCCCAGGAGGCTCAGGTCGTTCTCCCGCAGCAGGGTCTCCACGTGGAGGATGGCCTCCTGGCCCTCCTCCGGCAGGAGGCCGAAGGTTCCCAGGGAAATGGAGCAGAGGTACCCGACGCCGCCGCATTCAACCATGGCGGAGTTGAGGCTTTTGTGGATAAGCGTGCCGCGCAGTCGTCCGATCATGCCCCTAGGATAGCCCACTCGAAGTAGGATTCTTGAAAGGGGTGAAGCATGAAGATCCTTCTCATCGGCTCCGGCGGCCGGGAACATGCCATGGCCGTGAAGCTCAAGGCCGGCCCGGTCCCCGTGGAGCTCTTCGCCGCGCCGGGCAGCGATGCCATGGCCGCGCTGGGCACCTGCCTTCCCCACGCGGTGGAGGATGTCGCGGGCATCGCCTCCTGGTGCGCCCGCAACCGCCCCGACCTGGTGGTGGTGGGCCCCGAAGTCCCCCTGGTGGCGGGCCTGGCCGATGCCGTGCGCCGCGAGGGGATCGCCGTCTTCGGCCACGACGCCGCCACCGCGCGCCTGGAGGGCAGCAAGGCCTTCGCCAAGGACTTCATGGTCCGCCACGGCATCCCCTGCGCGGCCAGCATGACGTTCAACGCCCTGGAGCCCGCGGAGGCGGCCATCCGCGAATGGGGCCTGGGGCTGCCCATCGTCCTCAAGGCCGACGGCCTCGCCGCGGGCAAGGGCGTGGTGCTGGCCGGCAGCCGCGAGGAGGCCCTGGCCACCGTGCGCGCCTTCATGGCCGGCCAGTTCGGCGAAGCCTCGCGCACGGTGGTGCTGGAAGCGCCCCTTTCGGGCATGGAGCTCTCCCTCCACGTGCTGGTGGACGTGGACGGCGACCACGCCGCCTACGCCGTCCTGCCCCCCTGCCAGGACCACAAGCGCATCTTCGACGGGGACCAGGGCCCCAACACCGGTGGCATGGGCGCCTTCGGCCCCATCCCCTTCCTTACCCCCGCCGACCTGGAGCGGCTGCGCCGGGACCTGGTGGAGCCCACCGTCAACGGCCTGCGCCAGGACGGCCTGCGCGCCCGGGGCGTGCTCTTCCTGGGCGTCATGTGGACCGCCCGGGGCCCCGAGCTCCTCGAGTACAACGTGCGCTTCGGCGACCCCGAGACCCAGGTGCTCATGGAACTCCTGGACGAGGACTTCGCGGCCCTCCTGCTGGAGGTGGCCGAGGGCCGCCTGCGCCGCGGCTCCGTCAAGCTCCGCCCCGGCTGCGCCATCGCCGTGGTCCTGGCCGCCGGAGGCTACCCCGAGGGCGCCGAGAAGGGCGTCCCCATCGCCCTGGGCGCCCCGGACGGCGTCAAGGTCATCCACGCCGGCACCCGCAGGACCGCCGAGGGCTGGGTGACCGCGGGCGGCCGCGTGCTCAACCTGGTGGCCACCGACCGCGACCTGGAGGCCGCCCGCGCCCGGGTCGAAGCGGCCGTGGCGGAGGTGAACTGGCCCGGCATGCAGAGGCGGCGCGACATCGGCCTGCGGGCGCTGAACCACGCGGCGGCGGGGCGGACGGTGGCGGATCCGTTCCTTTAGGATCGGTTGCCCGGAATTCCTGGAACGTCGCCAGGGACCCACCTGGGCCAGGCCGAACCGTTCATCCCCCGATTTCGACCGTTCAGGGAAAACCCAGGGGGGGGCGCCGATTTCGGATAGGGTGTATCCATACTGATCAGCGGCAGATGGTGAGCCAGTGGGTGATGGAATGATGATGCCGGTTATGCGACATCTTGCGCTGGTGCTCATGCTCATGCTCATGCTCCCCCTGGGCGCCCAGCACGTCCGGTTCACCGGACCTGACACAACGGTTTCCTCGTCCGGCGCCAGCGTCTCCTTCACCGGGTCCGATTCGGGGGTGGGAGCCTCGAATCCTGTATGTGCCCTTCCGGTCATCACGGGCCATTCCTGCGCCCCAGCCAAGATCTACCGCGGCCAGACCAGGTCCTTCACGCTTCGCGTTGAGAATGCCGCGGGCGACGTGACCACGCGGACCCTCACCGTCGAGGCCGTTCCCGCCCCCGTCATTTCCGCGTTCGCGGCCAGCAGGCCGGTCATCACCCAGGGAGAACAAGTCACCCTGACGGCCACCTTCTCAGGGGGCCCCGCCAACATCACCCCGCAACCCGGAAGCGTGTCGACGGGACAGCCTGCCGCCGTGATGCCAGCATCCACGACCACCTACACGCTCACGGTCACCAATCCCGCCTCGGACGTGGCAACGGCTACGGCCACCGTGACCGTCGAGCCCCTTCCGGCCATCCAAGGGTTCACGGCCGACGTACCCCGCATCGAACCCGGGGGTTCCACCTACCTGACCGCCAATTTCACCGGGGGTTCCGGAGAAATCTCTCCCGCCCTGGGAGCCATCCAGCCCGGTCAGCCCATGCTCGTTCAACCCGCCGATGACACCACCTATACACTGACCGTCCGCAATGCCGCGGGAAAGGAGGTGACTCGAAGCTTCGTCCTGAAGGTGGGCATGAAGCTGAAATGGGTTCGAAGCATCGTCTACCTCGGTGATAAGGAAATCGCCGAGGTGGACCCCGCTGGAACCCATGTCACGCACACCGACGCCCTGGGAAGTCCCAGGTTCATCACGAACGGGAGCGGGGTCCTGGAATCGATGCAGAAGTACACCCCGTTTGGGGAACTGCTTTCGGGGGACCCTTTCAGGGTTGGGAAGGGGTTCACGAATCACGAGCAGACGGATGTGTCGGGACTGATCTACATGCAGGCTCGGTTCTACTTGCCCATGTATGGACGCTTCGCCAGCCCGGATCCCGCGCGGGATCAGCACTTCGAGCTAACGCAGAGTTGGAACATTTATAGTTATGTTCGAAACATGCCCACCATGCGGATAGATCCGACCGGACTATACACCTGGGGGCGGTCACTGGGTGGAAGCTCGAGTGACGAGGACCTGCTGCGAACAGCGCTAAATACTCCCGTAAATCAGACTAATCAGGCGCTTGATATGCTGGTGAATCGAATGGATGTTCGTGCTGGGCTTTCAGAGATTGATTCCAAGATTGACAATTGCGCTGATCCTTCGGTGCGAAGTGAAGCTAGCCGAAGCAGGAATGCAATTGGAACTGAGGGAGTGGAAAACGGAGTATCAATTGTGGCCGGGCAGCCTGGGCAGCGCGGTGACGTTGGCGTCACGAACACAATTGCTCAAAACAGTGGTGTTGGTGTGCACGAAATTGGACTTTCCTTTGGCCAAATCCCACAAGGTGGGGTGGGACAGGCGCTCGAGCATGAAGGGACTCATGTGGCTGACAGGAAAGAGGCAATCGGCTTGGGGAATTCTGCTCGCGGCATGTGGAAATGGGTGCTTGGCAATCCCCAGTTGAATCCGACCAAGTACTCGCGAGAATTCAAGGCCAATTCATTGCAACTTAGTTTGTTTGGAAATATTTATGGAGTAAGTCCGGCGCCGGGACAGTCCAATACTGACTTTTTGAATAATTTTTTAAAAAATAGCTATGGTGTAACCCCGGAAAATCAAGATGAAACTCTGTGGCCATGAAAGGAGAGTTATAATGCGTATAGCATGTACCTTATTAGTTCTAGCATTGGGGACAAGCTGGTACCCTGCTAAGGCGAAATCCCCCAGACATGTCGTTTTCCCCTACTACCCCACTGCCGCACATTCTGCTGGTATCGAGGGCGAGGTGAAACTTCAAGTTCGATCCGATCGCCATGGGAATGTGGTTTCAGTAGTTCCCATAGCCGGGGAAAAGGAGTTTGTAGAAAGCGCAATCGAGGCGGTAAAATCTTGGAGATATTCAGGCTCAGGGAAATGGGTTTTAGTCATTAAGTTCGAGTTGGTTTCAATGAATGAGTGGAGAAAGCGTAAAGGAGCTAATGAGTACGACTTGCCAGGGACATTGAGGATTTTTGAACCAAAAATTGAATTGCCTTCATCTGATAAATGAATTCCTTAGATGAATTAGCATTCCGACCATGTGGGGCCTTTTCCTATCTGAAGCTAGGCTTGTCCAGTCGGGCTCCATTCAGTGCGCCGACCTACGCCATCCAGCCGCCGGCCGGCTCGCGCCGTGCAAAGGCCGCGCCTCCGTTCCGCTGCGCTCCACTGCAGCACGTCCTTTGCGTCAGGGCACCCGTGATCAAGCGCGACCCATTCGATCGTGCAGAGGGAAAGCGGCGGCCTCAGACGGCGGCAACGCCGAGAGCCCAACGGATCCCTCCATTTCGCCGTGGCAGCAGTGATCGCCGCCCTCCGCGGGATGGCTCGGGAGCGTGGTTGCCTTCCCGAAAGAACTCCAGGGTGCGTTCCCGCATCTGGGCGGTACCGGGATGGAGCGAGCCAGGCAAGGATGTCGTGAGCATGGTCAAGGGGGCTATCCATTTGTTCAGGGATCTTATGTCTGGCGGGAAGCTCCTGGATGGAACAAACCGATTCCAAAGAAGGAATTTGAGGGTCCGTCTGGAGTTGAAAAAGCTAAAATGCGAGAATTAGAGATTGCAGAAAACAAGAAAGAAGAGTTAATTGAAAAATGTGTTTCTAGAGGTTAGGAGGCAGGATGAACAAACATGGGAAAGCCACAATAAAGGCATTTTGTGCTTTTTTTATTGTTTCTTTAATCGCAATGATTTTATCCCTGCGGGCTACCGCAATGTTTGGTGCTTCGAGTAGGGATGGGAAAATTATTGGAATACTTGTTTTGTGTTGGGCGGCTGTTTTTGGAATCCTAAGATTAAAATTTAAATTCGAATATCTACCTATAATATTGGCGTTTGGCGCAACATTAATCCTGCTACTTGTTTTAACCCCATGCGTTGTTGCGGTGGTTCTGCAGGATGGTCCTTGAATTAAACGAAATTTAAACCTTCTCCACACGTTCCTGCACCACAAGTAGCAGCTAATCTAGGGCCGCCGCAAGAATCACGAATGGGATTCAGTCTGCTTGAGTTGCAATGGCCCTTGGTTGAGGTTGTCCGGTTGGTCGCATTTCACGTCATGCCGGGGCTTGCGTTCGGGTAAGCAGGGCGATTCCGGAAGCTATCATGGATAATCCAATTACCTGATTCTGGATAGGAAAGACATTCGGAGGTCCCATGATGCGAACCGCCACCCTCTTCCTGGCCGCCGCCTGCGCCTTCGCCCAGGCCCCGTTCGGGCTCGCCATCCACGGCGGGGCCGGCAACGTCACCGCCGCACGCATCGGTCCCGAGGCTGAGAAGGCCTACCGCGCGGGTCTCGAGAAGGCGCTGGCGGCGGGCTACGCGATCCTGGAGAAGGGCGGGCCGGCCCTGGACGCCGTGGAGGCGGCGGTGCGGTCCATGGAGGAGAACCCCCTGTTCAACGCCGGCGTGGGGGCCACCATCACCCGGGAGGGGACCCACGAACTGGACGCAGCCATCATGGACGGCCGGACCCTCAAGGCCGGGGCGGTGGCGGGCGTCATGCACGTGAAGAGCCCCGTCGGGCTGGCGCGGCTCGTCATGGATAAGACTCCGCACGTGATGCTCATCGGGGAGGGGGCGGAGGCCTTCGCCCGGGCCCAGGGGCTGGAGCCGGTGCCCAACACCTACTTCCGCACCCCGGGGCAGTGGGAATCGTTCCGCAAGCTGAAGGAGAAGGAGAGCGCGAAGCCCACCACCCGGGACACTGTCGGCGCCGTGGCGCTGGACCGGCACGGCAACCTGGCCTCGGCCACCTCCACGGGAGGCATGCTGGACAAGCTCCCCGGCCGCGTGGGGGACGCCCCCCTCATCGGGGTGGGCACCTACGCCGACAACCGCACCTGCGCCGTGTCCTGCACCGGCTGGGGGGAGTTCTTCATCCGCACCGTGGTGGCCTACGACATCTCGGCGCGCATGGCCTACCAGGGCGCGTCCCTGGAGAAGGCCGCCGCCGCGGCGCTGGACGCCGCCCTCAAGCTGGGCGGCGGGGGCGGCCTCGTCGCCCTGGACGCCGCGGGCCGCGTCACCCAGCCCTTCAACACGCCGGGCATGTTCCGGGGCCTGCGCATGAGCGACGGCCGGTCCTCCATCGCGCTGTTCGGGAACCCGTGAATTGTAAAATACAGATAAAATTGCCCCTGGCAACCCATTAATGGCAAGTCATAATGGAGGCATCCGCGAGGAAGTCCCATGTCCGGCCCGGCCCGATCCAAGTCCCGTCCCTCCCCCGCCAGCGCCGTCATCCGGGAGATGTCCCTGTCCGACCTGCCCGGCGTCTTCGCCCTGGGCGAGCGGCTTTTCCCCGCCGACAAGTGGCCGGCGCTCTACCGCACCTGGGACGAGTACGAGCTGGCCGTGCACTTCGCCTCCGACAGCGAGACCTGCCTGGTGGCCGAACTGGACGGGGCCGTCGTGGGCTTCGCCCTGGGTACGGTGCTGGAGAAGCGCGGGAGCGCCTGGAGCTACGGCTACCTGCTTTGGCTGGGCGTGGACGAGGGCATCGCCCGCAAGGGCATCGCGGCGCGGCTCTTCGAACGCATCACGGAGATCTTCATCGAGCTGGGCGCCCGCATGATCATGGTGGACACGGACGCGGAGAACGACGCCGCCCTGGGGTTCTTCCGCAAGCAGGGCTTCGGCCAGGAGACGCCGCACGTGTTCCTGTCCCGCAACCTCACCTACGACCCGGACTACATCCGCCACCGGGACGGTCCGCCCCCCAAGCGCCGCAAGCCGGCGCCGGCGAGCCGGCCCAACTACGCCCCCGGCAAGGGCTGAGGCTTGGTGGCCCCCGGATCCGCCAGGTTCCACCCGCCGCCCAGGGCCTTGTAGAGCTGCACCATCGTCAGGAGCCGCCCCAGCCGCGCCTGGGAGAGGGCGTTCTCGGCGGGGAAGAGCTGCTGCTGGGCGTCCAGGACCTCCAGGTAGTTGGAGAGCCCGGCGGTGTAGCGGAGGTTGGCCAGGGCCACGGCGGACTTCAGGGCGTCCACGGCGGAGGCCAGCTCCGTTTCGGCCTCGGCCTGCTTGCGGCTGGCCACCAGGAGCGTGGACACCTCGCCGAAGGCGCCCGAGACCGCGGCCTGCCAGCGCACGCGGGCCTGCTCCCACTGGGCCACGGCCGCGTCCTTCTGGCGCTGGAGGCGCAGGCCCTGGAAGACGGGCCCCGTCAGGGACGCGCCCACCGCCCATTCGGTGCCGGGGCCGGTGATCCGGCTCAGCTCCGGGGCCACGCCGCCCAGCAGGCCCGTGAGGCTGAAGGTGGGGAACTGGCTGGCCTTGGCCACGCCCACGGCCGCGTTGGCGGCCACCAGGCGCGCCTCGGCTTCCCGCAGATCGGGGCGGCGTTCCAGGAGCGTGGAGGGCAGCCCCGCGGGAATGGCGGGGGGCAGGGGCTGGCCGGCCAGGTCCGCGCCGCGGGGGATCGGTCCCGGGTTGCGGCCCAGCAGGAGGCACAGGAGGTTCTCCTGGGCCTGGATCTGGCGTTCCAGGGCGGGGATGGAGGCCGCCGCCGAGGCCTGGGCGGCCCGGGCCCGGGCGGTCTCCAGGGCCGAGGCGGCGCCGCCGGCGAGGCGGCGGCTGAAGAGGTCGTAGGTCTCCCCGAAGGCCGCGGTGGTGGCCCGGGCGATCTCCAGGCGGTGGTCCAGCTCGCGCAGTTCGAAGTAGGCCGCGGCGGTCTGGGCGAGGGTGGCGAGGAACACCGCCCTGCGGGCGTCCTGGGCGCCCAGGTAGCCCGCGAGCGCGGCCTCGTTCAGGCGGCGAACCCGGCCCCAGAGGTCCAGTTCCCAGGTAGCCCCGGCGTGCACGTCGTAGCCCTGGCCCAGGCCGTGGCCGCTGAGGGAGTAGGTGGACTGGCGGCCCCGGTTCCAGGTGGCCCCGGGCACGATGGCGGGAAGCCATCCGGCGCGCTCGATGCCCAGGCGGGCGCGGTACTCCTCCACGCGCCACGTGGCCACCCGGGCGTCGAAGTTGTTCCTGAGGGCCTCGGCCACCAGCTCCTTCAGGGCGGGGTCGCCGAAGACGTCCCACCAGGGCTGGTCGGCCAGGGACGCGGCCTCGGCCTGGGCCTGGCCCCGGAAGGCGGTGGGAGGCTGGGCCTCGGGGCGGCGGTAGTTGGGCCCCATGGCGCAGCCCGCCAGGAGCAGCGCGGCCAGGGGCGCAAGGCGGCGCATCATGGTACCTCCTCGTCCAGGTCCTTGCGGACGCGGGGGTTGAGGCCCGCCTTCCGGGTGGCGATCCGCTCGACCATCACGAAGAGCACCGGGATGACGAAGACCGCGATGAGGGTGGCCGCCAGCATGCCGACGATCACCACCGTGCCGAGGATGCGCCGGGACACCGCGCCCGAGCCCGAGGCGGTCCACAGCGGCACGCAGCCCAGGATGAAGGCGAACGACGTCATCAGGATGGGCCGCAGGCGCAGCCGGGCGCCCTCCAGGGCGGCGTCCACCAGGTCGCGGCCCTTCTCCAGCTCGTCCTTGGCGAACTCCACGATGAGGATGGCGTTCTTGGCGGAAAGGCCGATGAGCATCACCAGCCCGATCTGGGCGAACACCCCGAAGTCGTACTTGCGGATCCAGAGCCCGAAGAAGGCCCCGAAAATGGCGATGGGAACCGACAGGAGCACCGAGAATGGCAGGGACCAGCTCTCGTACAAGGCCGCGAGGATGAGGAACACGAACACCAGCGACAGCGCGAAGACCAGGCCCGTGGTGCCTTCGGCCTTCTTCTCCTGGTAGGAGAGGTCGGCCCAGTCGTGGCTCATGTCCCGGGGCAGGGTCTCCTTGGCCACCTGTTCCAGGGCGGCCATGGCCTGGCCGGAGCTGTAGCCCGGGGCCGCCGAGCCCAGCACCTGGGCGCTGCGCATGAGGTTGAAGCGGTTGGTGTATTCGGGGCCCTGGATCTTCCGGGTGGTGACCAGGGCGCTCAGGGGCACCATGGTGCCGTCGCTGGCGCGCACGTGGAAGCGCCCGATGTCCTCGACGCCCCTGCGCTCCTGGCCCTCGGCCTGGAGGTAGACCCGCCACTGGCGGCCGAAGCGGTTGAACTGGTTCACGTACAGCCCGCCCAGGTAGGCCTGGAGGGTCTGATACACGTCGGACACGGCCACCCCCTGCTTGAGGGCCTTGTCCCGGTCCACCTCCGCGAAGATCTGCGGAGCGGCGGTGGAGAACTGGGAATTGACCCCGGTGAGCTCGGGCCGCTTGCGGGCCGCGGCCAGGAAGGCCTTGAGGTTGCGGTCCAGGTAGTCCGGGTCGCCGCCGCTGCGGTCCTGCAGCCACAGCGAGAAGCCGTTGGAGACGCCCAGGCCCGGGATGGCCGAGGGCAGGAAGCCCACCACGTTGGCCTCGGGGATCTCCCGGGCCAGCCTGGCGTTGAGGCGCCTGAGGATCTCCCCGGCCTCCATGTGGTGCCCGGAACGGTCGTCCCAGGGCTGGAGGGTGACGAAGGCGAAGCCGTTGTAGGGCGCCGACACCCGGGCCAGGAGGCTGAAGCCGATGACGTTGCTGATGTAGCGGACGCCTTCGGTCTCCAGGACGACCTTCTCCACCTTGCGGCCCACGGCGTCGGTGCGCTGGAGGCTGGCGCCGGCGGGCAGCTGGTAGTTCACGAAGAAGTACCCGCTGTCCTCGGTGGGCACGAAGCCCGAGGGCAGTCCCTTGCCCAGGCCGAAGTCCAGGACCGCGAACACGGCCAGGAGGGCCAGGGGGATGGCGGCCTTGCGGATGAGGCGGTGGGAGACGTTCACGTAGCCGTTGGTGGCGGCGTGGAAGTGGTCGTTGAAGGCCCCGAAGAACTTCGCGAAGCGCCCCTGCATGCGTTCCCGCGGCCGCAGGATCAGGGCGCACAGGGCCGGCGAAAGGGACAGGGCGTTGAAGGCCGAGATGAGCACGGAGATGGCGATGGTCACCGCGAACTGCTTGTTGAGCCGGCCCTGGATGCCGCCCAGGAACGCCACCGGGATGAACACGCTCGACAGCACCAGGGCGATGCCCACCACGGGGCCCGCCACTTCCTTCATGGCCTGGACCGTGGCTTCCCGGGGCTTCATGCCCTGCTCGATGTGGTGCTCCACGGCCTCCACCACGACGATGGCGTCGTCCACCACCAGGCCGATGGCCAGCACGAGGCCGAAGAGCGACAGGGTGTTGATGGAAAAGCCCAGCATGGGGAAGACGGCGAAGGTGCCGATGAGGCTCACGGGCACCGCGATCATGGGAATGAGGGTGGCGCGCCAGTTCTGCAGGAAGAGGTAGACCACCAGCATCACCAGGATCATGGCCTCGCCCAGGGTCCAGATGATCTCCTTGATGCCCTCCTTCACGGGCAGCGTGGTGTCCACCGAGGTGGTGAACTGCAGGTCCGCGGGGAAGCGGGCCTGGAGGTGGCGCATCTCCTTCTTGACGGCGTCGCCCACTTCCAGGGCGTTGGAGCCCGGCGTCTGGTACACCGCCACGATGCAGCTGGGCTGGCCGTTGAAGCGTCCCACCTGCTTGTAGGAGAGGGCGCCCAGCTCCACCCGGGCCACGTCGCCCACCCGCACCACGGAACCGTCGGGGTTGGCCCGCACGACGATGCGGGTGAACTCCTCGGGCGCCAGGAGGCGGCCCTGGGCGCGCACGGTGTAGGTCATCTCCTGGCCCGCGGGCATGGGCTCGCCCCCGAGCTGGCCGGAGGGGTTGACGGTGTTCTGCTGGGCCAGGGCCCGGTTGATTTCGGTGACGGTGATGCCCAGCTTGGCCATGAGGTCGGGCTTCACCCACACCCGCATGGCGTAGTCACCGGCCCCGAAGATGTTGATCTGGCCCACGCCCGGAACCCGGTACAGGGGGTCCACCAGGTTGATGGTGGCGTAGTTGCTGAGGAAGAGGGCGTTGTAGGTGCCCTTGGGGGAATAGAGCGCCATGAGCAGCAGGGCCGTGCCCGTGGACTTGCGGATGGTCATGCCGCTCTGGTTCACCTCGGCGGGCAGGAAGGGCTGGGCCTGGGCCACCCGGTTCTGGGTGTTGACCTGGTCCTGGTTGACGTCCGTGCCCACGTCGAAGGTCACCAGCTCGCTCATGGTGCCGTCGTTGGCGTTGGTGGACTGCATGTAGAGCATGTTGTCCACGCCGTTCATCTGCTGTTCCAGGGGCGCGGCCACGGACTGCTCGATGGTGACGGCGTCGGCGCCGGTGTAGCTGGTGGACACCTGGATCTGGGGCGGAACGATCTCCGGGAACTGGGACACGGGCAGGCCGCGCATGCAGACCAGCCCCGCGATGAGGGTGATCACCGCGATGACCATGGCGACGATGGGGCGCTTGATGAAAAATTCGGGCACGGGCTACTTTCCGGGGACGGGCGTCACCAGCTGGCCGCTCGCGACCTTCTGGGTCCCCTCCACCACCACCCGCTCACCCGGGTTGAGGCCCTTCTCCACGACGACCAGCGGTCCCGATCGGGCCCCGGTCTGCACCACCCGGATCTCCACCTTGTTGTCCTTGCCCACCACGGCCACCTGCGAAGTGCCCTGCAGGTCCCACACGGCCCGCTGGGGCACCAGGAGCGCGTTGCGCGCCAGGGCCACCGCCGCCCGGACCTTGCCGTACTGGCCGGGCCGCAGGAGCCCGTCGGGATTGGGGAAGGTGCCGGCCACCAGGATCGTGCCGGTGCGGGGATCGATGCCCCGGTCGGTGAGCAGCGGGTCGCCGCGCCGGGGGTAGACGGAGCCGTCGGACAGCACCAGTTCGAGGCTGCCCTTTCCGCCGCCCTTGGCCCAGTCCCGGGCCCAGTCGCGGTACTCCTGTTCCGTGGCGCTGAAGAACGCCTTGATGGGGTTCACCGTGGACACGGTGGTCATCACCCGCGTGCCGTTCACGAGGTCGCCCATCTGCACCTTGGCGATGCCGGCGACCCCGTCGATGGGGGCGGTCACCCGGGTCCATCCCAGGTTGAGCGAAGCCTTGTCCAGGGCCGCCTGGGAGGCGTCCACCGCCGCCTGGGCCTGCCTCAGGGCCGCCTCGGCGTTGTCGAGCTCCTGCCGGGAGATGGCCTTCTGCGCCGCCAATGGCGTGAACCGGTCCACATCCAGGCGGGCCTTGTCCCGGGCCGCCTTGTCCCGGGCCAGCGCCGCCCGCGCCTGGTCCGAAGCGGCCTTGAAGGCCCTGGGGTCGATCTCGAAGAGCGTCTGGCCCCGGCGCACCGCCGAACCTTCGCGGTACGCCTGGCGGAGCACGTAGCCCTCCACCTGGGGCCGGATCTCGGCGTTCACGAAACCGTCGAGACTGGCGATCCATTCCCGCACCACCGGCACGTCCTGCTGGAGGACGGCGGTGACGCCCACCTGGGCCGGGGCCATGGGTTTGCCTTTGGGCGAGCAGCCCGCGGCGAGGAGGGCCAAGGTCAGTGGAAAGAGCATCTTCATCGGAAATCCCGTCGTCCGCTTGGGTTGAACCTCCATAGTATTGCGAGGTTCCCCGTTTCGAAAACGGAATCCGGTGAATCCACCCGCAGCCCAGGGCTGGCCTCAGCCTCCGCTCACCGGCGGAAAGAGGGCCACCTCGTCGCCGTCCGCCAGGATAGCGGACCGCTCGGCGAAGGTGCGGTTCACCGCGAAGAGCGCGTCGGCGGGCAGATCCGCCAGGGCGGGGTCGGCCAGGAGCGCTTCCAGGGTGGCGGGGGAGGGCAGGGGGAGGTCCCGGCTCTGGAAGCCGAGGCGCTCGCGGTACCGGGCGAAGGCTTGAACGTGGATCATTTGGGCGTCCATGTGTAGCGGATTTCCCCGGAGGGCTGCACGCCCTGGACCGTGGTGTCGCCGGGGGTCTGGGAGGCGCCGGTGATCTGGCGCGCGCCCAGGGTGAGCACCAGGTTCCCGAAGCGCCACTCCACGTTGCCGCTGACGGTGCTCTGGGTGCCTTCCTGCTTGTAGCTGTAGATCAGGGGGGTGCGGTGCCCGAAGATGTCGAAGCTCTTTTCCAGCGTCAGGCTCAGGTTGGGCCCGCCCAGGAGGGAGAAGTTCACCCGGTCCAGGGTGAGGGTCTTGCGCAGGCGCTCCAGGGTGTTGGCCAGCATGAGGGAGGAGAGCAGGCCCGCCCCCTGGCTCAGGATGCCCGTGTTCATGGACGTCTGCGTGGAGGAGGCCCCCAGCGATCCGCCCACCTTGCTCACCGCGGCGGGGTCCACCAGGATCGTGAGGATCTCGTCGGGCCGCAGGGCGGGGGTGGAGCTGGGATGCACGCTGATGGCGTCCAGGGTGCCGTTGATGTCGAGGTTCACCAGGTAGGGATCCACTTCGATGCGGCCGTGGAGGTCCACCACGGGGTTGATCACGGCGGGATCCGTGAACTCCACCGAACCCCGCTCCAGCACCAGGTCGCCGGCGGCCACGAGGTTGGTGAGCCGGCCCCCGGGAAGGAGGTCCATGCGGCCCTTGAGGCCGGGGTGGGCGAGGGTGCCCATGATCCTGAAGCTCCCGGCGGGGCGGCCCTGGAGCTTGAGGTAGTTGGTGTCGAACTCCCAGGGGCGGGCCATGTGAAGGTCCAGGTCCAGGTCGATGCGGGCCAGGGGATCCGAGGGATCCAGGGAGGTGAGGAGGCCCGAGCCGCCGGTGGTGGTGGCCAGCAGGATGTCCGTGATGTTGAAGTCGGTCTGGTAGAGCATGCTCTTGGCGCGGATGGAGCCCTTGAGCAGCCCGCCGTCCCGGTCGTTGCCCCGGAGGGTGCCGTTGAAGGCGCCCTGGATCTCGAAGCCCTCGGGCATGTCCCGCAGCTGGAAGTTGTCCAGGGTGGCGCCGAAATCGTAGGCGGTGAGGCCCCGGAAGCCCCAAGTGAGCCGGCCCCAGGCGGTGAGGGCGCCCTGGGCCATGATCCCCTTCAGGGGGGTCTCCTGGGGGATGGTGATGTCGCGGCCGTGGAAGAAGGCGGCGAAGTCCACGTTCTCGATGCTCTGGGGGTAGGACCGGGCCGAAAGCCTTCCGCCGTGCAGGTCCAGGCGGCCCTCCAGGCCCGGCTCCGCGGGCTTGCCGCCCAGGTCCAGCTTGAAGGTGGCGCTGCCCTCGGGCTTGAGGTCCGCCATGAGGCTGTAGGGGCCCGGGTTCAGCGTGTGGTCGAGGATGGCCTTGAGGTTGGAGAGCTCGGCGGCGCCTTCCAGCCGCAGGTCCAGCTTCCCTTCGGGGTTGAAGGGGAGCCATCCCGCCAGGCTCATGGTGGAGGTGGCCAGCTGGGGCTTGCCCTGCACCGGAGCGGTCCGCCCCTGCACCTCCAGCGACATGTCCATGCCCGTGAGGTCGCCCTTGAATACGCCCGGGCGGCCCTGGACCAGTTCGAAGCCCTGGAAGCTGCCCAGGAAGTTGCGCAGTTCGCCCTGCCACTGGATCCCGGAGGCGGTCCAGTCCCCGCGCCCGTGGTAGTCGAGGCTCACGTCCTTGAGGAAGCCCTCGGTGAGCCGGGAGGAGACCGCGGCCGTCTCGGCGGAATCGGGGCCCAGGTGCACGCGGAGGTCCCCCGAGAGCAGCTCCTTGCCCACCTGGGTGCCTTCGAAGGTCACCAGCGGAACGGTCTTCCCGGCCATGAGAAGGTGGGCGTCCAGGTGCCCGTCCCGGAAGATCAGCCCCGCCTGGAAGCCCTCCAGGGAGCGCCCCTCCATGGAGAACCGCCCCTGGCTGAGGGTGAAGGCACCTTCCGGGGCCTGGGAGGGCCCCAGGGGCGCCGTGAGGGGGCCAGAGAGGCCGCCCTCGATCCGGCCCTGCACGAGCGGCCCGGGCAGGCCCAGCACGGAGGTGTCCACGTCGCCCTTGATCTCCACGGTCCAGCGCTCCCGGTGGGCGTCCATGTCCATGGAGCCCCGGAGGTTCAGCGGGCCCGGGGCGCCTTCCAGGTGGTCGAGGCTGTCGGCGACCCGCACGTCGGTGGTGCGCAGGCGAAGGGCGTTGATGTCCATGTCGAAGGAGGCCGAGGCCGCGGGCACCTTCATGCCGTAGACCTCGCCCTGCTCGGCCACGGCCTGGCCTTCCATGACGATGGCGCCGAGGGGCCCGTGGAGCCTCGCCCAGCCGCTGCCGATGCCGGTGATGGGCAGGTCCCCCTGGTCCGCGGCCCTCAGGCCTTCCGCCACCGGAAGCCGGAAGGCGCGGAAGCACATGTCGATGCCCTCAGCGTCGGGGGCGCCCTTGGCCCAGGAGATCCAGATGTCGCCGTAGCCGTGGCCCTCGCCCTTCTCCAGCTCGATCCCGGTGATGCGGATCTCCGTGTCCGACAGGGTGACGTCCGCGGCGACGCGGTCGGCGTGCGCCCCGTGCCACCGGGGGCCGTCCACCTCCACCCGCCCGTCCAGGCGGATCCCGCCGCGGGGGTCCCACTGGAAGGTGGCGCGGGCGCTGGTGGGGCCCGACATGTCCAGTTCGGTGACCTTCCAGGCGGTGAGCGACTTGGCCACGTCCGCGGCGTCGGTGCGCACCTCGCCCTCGGCCTCGATGCGCGAAAGGCCGCGGTGGTGGAGGACGGCCGCCGCACTGCCCCGGAACCCGGCCCCGGGCAGCTGGAGGTCCAGCGAAGGGGCTCTGAACGCGCCGTCGGCCAGGGCGAGGTCCATGGTCCCCACCTGCTGCCCGTCCTTCATGAACTGCCCGCTGCCCGTGAAGGTCAACTTCTCCAGGTCGGGGGCGACCCACGGCGGCGTGGCCATGGAAGCCGTGCCCCGGAACCGCGCGGTGAGGCCCTTGAGCATGTCGGCGCGGGCGTAGGCGGCCGCCGGGGCCAGGGACACCCCTTCGGCGGTGAGTTCCAGGGAGGTGCCGGCCTGGCGCGTCCAGGAGCCTTCGCCCGAGAGCTTGCCGTCCGCCGAATCCCAGGCGACGCGTTCCACCCGGATGCGCCCGGGGCTGCCGGAGGCGTTGGCGTGGAAGGTGCCGGGGCGCAGCGGCGTGCCCCGGGCCTGGAGCTGGCGCCCGTCCAGGGACAGGTTCCAGGTGGGGTCGGTGGCCGTGCCCTGGGCCTTGGCCTTGAAGTCCACGAACCCCGTGGCGTGGGCGGGCCTGCCGGGGAGGTAGCGCAGGGCCTCGCCCAGGTTCAGCCCTCCGGTGGCCTCGGCCTTGAGGGCCTGGGTCTTGAACTCGTAGGAACCCAGCACCGCCAGGGAGCTGTCCCCCAGGTGCGCGCGCACGTTGACGGTGTCGACCCCCTTGTCGGTGAGCCGGAACTTGAAGGAGGCGTCCCCGATGGCGCGGTCGGGCTCCTCCCCGAACTCGGCCCGCAGGATGCGCACGTCCAGCCACTCCTGGCGCGCGAGGCGGCCCCGGCCGTCCACCTTGAAGGTGAAAACCCCCTTGCGGATGCCCCAGGCGGGCTCGTCCACCCGGGCCTGGCCGTCCACGACCTCCACGTGGTCGATGCGCCAGGTGGGGCTTTCGGCCTTGGGGTCGGATTCCCGCAGGTGGATGGCCGAGAGGCGCGCGGCGTCCACTTCGAGCCGGGGGCTTTGCAGGAGGATGTGCTTGAAGTGGTGGGTGCGCAGGAAGGTGGTGAGGTCGATCTCCACCTCCAGGAGCGGCGCCCGGAACAGGTCGCCCCCGATGGAGAAGTTGTGGAGCGCCACGCGGCCCTGGAAGGGATGGACCTCCAGCCGCTCCGCGGTGAACCGCAGGCCGGTCTCCTTCTGGAGGTACGCGTCCACCTTGCCCACGATCCAGGCGTCCACGTAGGGCTGCTGCACGGCCCAGGCGGTGATCATCGCCAGGACACCCCCCGAGGCCAGGACGTAGGTGAGCCGGCGCACCCACCTGCGGGACCAGGTCCTCTTCAGCAGGGAGGGGGGGGCTTCTTCAGGGGTCAATTCTTCTCGCCGCAGGCTGGGCAGGTCACTGCCGTCCTTGACAAGGGTTTATAGCAGAACCGGCAGAGCCGCGCATGCGTCACCACGGGGCTGCGCGGGGCCCGGCCGGGCGTGTTGAGGTGCGAGGCGAGCACCGCGGTGCCCAGGGGACGGGTTTCCCGGGCCACCCCCTCGCGAAGCGGCCGGAGGGCCTCCAGGAATTTCTGGGCCGACAGGTAGCGGTCGCCCAGGTTGATGGCCAGGGCCTTCATCACCGCCTCGCTGAGGGCCTTGGGCACCGCCGGGTTGCGCAGGTGGGGCGGCACGATGGGCGTGCTCTGGAAGGCCTGGGCGATCTTGACCGGGTCCGCGTCGTAGAAGGGCACGGTGCCCGTGAGCATCTCGTAGATGGTGATGCCCAGGCTCCAGAGGTCGCTCTGGAACACCGCGCGGCCCCGGAAATGCTCGGGGGACATGTACGGGGGCGATCCGATGCGGGTGCGGGCGAACTCCTCCTTCTGCAGCTCCAGGATCCGGCTGGTGCCGAAGTCGGTGACCTTGGCCACCCCTTCCCGGGTGATGAGGATGTTGGCCGGGCGCAGGTCCCGGTGGATGACCTGGTGGGCGTGGGCGAAGCCGATGGCCGCGCACACGTCGGTGGCGATCTCCAGGGCCCGGGAGGGCAGGATGGTGCGCTCCCTGCGGATGACCTTGTCCAGGCTTTCCCCGTCGATGTACTCCATGACCATGAAGAACAGCCCGTCCTTCTTTTCCGCCGTGATCAGGTCGACGATGTTGGGGTGCTTGAGCTGCACCATGATCTGCGACTCCAGGAGCATGTTCTGGTCGTCGGTCTGGTGATGGGGCACCTTCAGGGCAACCTTGCGGTTCAGGAGCCTATCCTGAGCAAGATAAACAGTTCCAAATCCGCCTGCGCCCAGGCGGTCGAGAATCTGGTATTTCCCCAGCATCTGGTCTTTGGACAGCACGTTTTAGCCTCTGGAATGAGCGTCATGTAGGTGGACCGGGAAGTCAACTGGTCACTTTGGCCGGGGCGGGGGCGTATGCCGGGGAGCTGGATCTCCATCGCGGGAACGGGTCCCGACGGGGGCGCCGGTTGCTTAAGCGCTTGTTTTGCCGGGGATGAAGGGGATGAAGGGGATGAAGAGATGATTCTACCGGATCTGGCGTAATCCTGTGCCGCGCCGCGAGCCAGGGCACCCCAGGTTCAGGTGAAGGGCCATGCCGTTTTCACGCTAGCGTGAAAACGGCATGGCCCTTCATCTGAACTCCCTGGGCGAAGCCCAGGGACCCCGCCGAAGGCGGGGCTTGGGCGCCCTGGCGGGACTGGGTCGGAGCCCGCTCATCCAGCGATCCCATCCCCGTTCATCCCCGTCTCTACTGGGGCGTCAGGGAGCTCTTACGTCGGGCCGAGGCATTCCGGGAGGCGGTCGAGGATCAGGTCGGCCACAGAAGGGACACCAGGGCAAGGTTCGGATTGCCTCTCGGGCGACCCAGGCCCTCAGGGTGGGGATGGAAAACGGGCTATGGCGTTCGGGCCGGACCAGCGGGGGTCCGCCAGGAACGGGCTTCGGGAAAGGGAGGTTTCGGAGATCCAAGGAGTTCGTGAATCGTAGGGGGGAAAACCCGAGCTCGCTCGGTGACCAGGAACGCAAAGGTGGCCAAGCAACAACTGCCATGGTGGTGGAAGCCGGCCCAGGTCCGGCCCTCGAAGTGTCCCAAGCCGAGTTCCCCCTTCAATTCCTGGTAGTCCCGCTCGACCCGCCAGCGCAGCTTGGCCACCTGGACTAGGGCTCGCAACGAGGTGTTGGCCGGTAAGTTGGAGAGCCAGAACCGCACCGGGCTGGGAGACTCCGGTGGCCACTCGACCAGCAGCCATTGCTCCGGATGGATGAACACATAGTTGCCCTTGGAGCGCAGGAGCCCCGGCACCAAAACCCTGCAGGCGGCGAATCGGGAGGTCAATGGTCCCTTCGAGCCTTCTCGCCATTCGATGGATCTCCAAGCCGTCTTCGGTAGCCCCTGGGCCAGGACCAGGACCTTTCGGGTCGGCTGCTTCGGGTTGGGCCTGAAACATTGCGAGTATCTCCCGCGCTTGGGCCTCCGCCGCCGGGGTGGCAGCGGACCTTGTCCCTCCTTCCAGACCAAGATGCTGGAGCGGACTCCCACCATGAAACTCAAACCTCGATCGGCCAGCCCCTTGCGGAAGGCGCCACTGTCGCCGTAACCCGCATCGGCGACTACCGGCGCCAAGTCCGTTCCTTCTGCAATCAGGTCATCGATCAGTCCAAGCGCAATCTCCGGCTTGGAAAGGAACTTCATGTCCTCCGGGATGCCGGTCATCCGGCGGCGGGCTGAATTCTGCGTCCATTCCTTGGGCAGGAACAGCCGGTAGGCGGTAGGCAGGCTCGCAAATTGGTTGGCAAGGTTGATCGTAACCACGCTTTGGCAATTGGCGACGATGCCCCGCTCGCCGCAGTATTGATTGGCCACCCCTACGGAGCAGGAACCGCGTTTCGGGAAGGAGGTATCGTCCACGACCCAGGCTTCCAGGGCACCCCTGGAGAGCAGAAATGGCAAGGCATAGTCCCGGGCCCCGCGCAGAATGGCCCGGTGATCCCAGACGGAATCCGTGATGAATCGTTGCAGCGACGCATGCTTGGCCTGGGTGCTCCCGGGTGCGAGCCGCGCCGCCATGGGCTCCATGCTTTTTCGCTCGCCGGGCAGCGCCAGCCCTCGACAATAGTCGCAAACGACTTGCTCCGGACCCCACCAGTTGGCCTTCCGCAAGGCCGGCACCAACAGAGCACTGGCAAATGCCACTACCTTGGCCTGATCGATGTCCTGTACGGTCATCTGACACCTCCAGACCCCGTAATCTCTACTGCCGCATCGGGACCGAGGGTTACATCCTCCCCCCAGCATCCATAACCCCTGCCAATCCAAGATTCCGGGAATGGCAGACGCGCGCCCCAGTAGAGCCGTTCATCCCCGGCAAATGAAAACCATTCGAGCCGCGGCGCCCCCTGAAACGGAAGCGGGGAACACATGCCTGAGCACGTGTTCCCCGCCATTGTCCGCGTTCCGGCCCTTAACCCAGGAATGCTTTCAGGGTCTTGGAATACCGGGGGTGCCGGATCTTCCGCAGGGCCTTGGACTCGATCTGCCGGATGCGCTCGCGGGTGACGGCGAACTCGCTGCCCACCTCCTCCAGCGTGTGCTCCGAAGCCTCGTCCCCCACGCCGAAGCGCATGCGGAGAACCTTTTCCTCCCGCTCGGTGAGGGTCTGGAGCACCTGGTTGACGGTCTCCTTCAGACGCTGGCTCACCACCTGCTCCACGGGGGAGACGACGCCCTTGTCCTCGATGAAGTCCCCCAGGTGGGAGTCCTCCTCCTCGCCGATGGGCGTCTCCAGGCTGATGGGCTCCTGGGCGATCTTCATCACCTTGCGGACCTTGCCCACGGGCATGTCCATGGCGTGGGCGATCTCCTCGCTGGAGGGTTCCCGGCCCAGCTTCTGCACCAGCTCGCGCTGGGTGCGGATGAGCTTGTTGATGGTCTCGATCATGTGCACCGGGATGCGGATGGTGCGGGCCTGGTCCGCGATGGCGCGGGTGATGGCCTGCCGGATCCACCAGGTGGCGTAGGTGGAGAACTTGAAGCCGCGGCTGTACTCGAACTTGTCCACGGCCTTCATCAGGCCGATGTTGCCCTCCTGGATGAGGTCCAGGAACTGGAGGCCGCGGTTGGTGTACCGCTTGGCGATGGAGACCACCAGCCGCAGGTTGGCCTCGATGAGCTCGGCCTTGGCGGCCCTGCTGATGCTCTCGGCCTGCTTGAGGATGTTGTAGTCCGCGTGGAACTGTTCGCTCACCGTCTCGAACTTGGCGAAAAAGCGCGCCATTTCCGCCTCGATGTGGGCGATGTCGTTGGTGTAGCGCTCCTTCATCTTGGCGAAGGCGGGGTTCTTGAGCCGGTCCTTCAGCTCGCGGAGCTTGCGCTCCCCGTTCATCACCTGGATGTGGTGGTGGGTGATCTTGTCGATGAGGCGGGTGACGGCCAGGCTGTTGAGGCCCAGGCGCCGGATCTGCCGGCTCACGCGGCCCCGGGCCATGAGGATCTCGCGGTCCAGGTGGCGCTTCTTGGGCAGGGGCTTGCCGCTGGCCTTGAGCTCCAGGAGCTCCTGCAGGGCCTGCTCGTACACCAGGAGCTTCTCGAACTGGTGGTGCACGTGCTGGGTGGCCGAGGTGTTCTCGGCATCCTCGTCCTCGTCCACCTCGTCGGAGAGGCCGACCACCTCGCGGATCTTGCCGGGATTCTCCTTGAGCATCCGGCCGATGTCGATGAGGAGGCTGGACGCCAGCCGGGACCGGGACAGGGCCCTCATGACGCTGCGCACGCCCACTTCGATGCGCTTGGCGATCTCCACCTCGTCCTCGCGCTTGAGGAGGGGGACGGTGCCCATTTCCTTGAGGTACATCCGGACCGGGTCGTTGAACTTGTCGCCGTCGGGCCCGTCGATGTCGATTTCCAGGTCCTTGTCCAGCTTGGGGGGGGCGTCGACGAAGACGGCCTCGGCCTCGGACTGCTCCCGGGCCATGAGCGCCTCGGCCTCGGTGGCGCCCACGCCGATGGCCAGCTTGGCGAACATGCCCATCAGGTTGTCGAGGTCCGCGGGGGAGGAGGCGGAATCCGGGAGGAACGAGTTGAGCTCGTCCACCAGGACGTATCCGCGGGTCCTACCCAGGGAGATGAGTGCTTTCGTGAGCTGGTAGTAGCTTTCACGGGCCGGGTTTGGGACCATTAATACCTCAAAGAACCACGGGATCACAGGATCCAAGGTGTCTGTCGCGTATTGGAGTCTCGGAGCCGAGTCGAGGGCAGAGTTAACCCATCGTGACAAGGCACCTAGAATTACTCAGTATAGGAAATCAATCCCCCCAGGCAAGGGGGAATTACAAATTAGATGCGCGATTCACGGGAAATGTTTACCGCGAGAAGGATTTCCTTCTCAGGCCGGCCAGTTCCTTGCCCAGCCTGGCCCCGCGCTGGAGAAGGTCGTTCACCGTGAGGGTCAGGCGCCGTGAAAGCTCGGGGTCCACCATCACCGAGGGGTCCAGGAGCTGGCGGCTCAGGGCCTGCTTCTCCCGCTCCACGAAGGCCATTTCCAGCTTCAGGAACACCTGGTCCGGCACCAGCTCGGCGTCATCCTTCACGCTCCACCGGGCCTCCAGGTGCCGCAACTGGGCAAGGGCCTCGGGCGGGATGTGCGACTCGTCCCCGGCGGCGTCCAGGAGGCACTGGAGCAGGGGCGCCCCCGTGAGGGACTCCCACCAGGCCGGGGGGGTCGCCGCGAGGCGGGCCAGGAACGCCGGATCCTTGGCAAGCAGGAGGAGGGGCCGCAGCAGGTCGTCCACCTCCGCCACCGGGGGCGGGGCCACCGCGTCGGCGGCCTGGGGCGCCTGGGCCCGGGCCTTGATGGCCTTGTCCAGCTCCTCCAGGGGGATCTTCAGCTCGTGGGCAAGGCTCGCGAACAGCTCCCGCTGCTCGGGGGTGTGGGGCAGGTAGGCCAGGAAGCCCGCCAGCTCCCGCAGGGCTTCCATGCGCTCGGCGGTCCTGCGCAGGTCCTTGCCCTCCAGGGCACGATTGATGATGAAGTTGGTCCAGTCCGGGGCCTTGCCCATGAGTTCCCGGAAGGCGTCGGCCCCCAGGGCCATGCACCAGGTGTCGGGGTCCTCCCCCTGGGGCAGGAGCAGGAGGCGCACGTCGAAGCCCATGGGCAGGGCCAGCTTGAGGCTCTTCTCCATGGCGCGCAGGCCCGCGGCGTCCCCGTCGAAGCAGAGGATGAGGCGCTTGGTGAACCGCCCCACCAGCTGCAGGTGGCCTTCGGTGAGCGCGGTGCCCAGGGGCGCCACGGCCTGGTGGATGCCCTGCTGGTGGAGCTGGAGCACGTCGAAGTAGCCCTCCACCACCAGGGCGCCGTCCCGCAGCTGCCCCTTGGCCCGGTGGAACCCATAGAGGACCGAGCCCTTCTGGAAGAGGGAGGTCTCCCGGGTATTGAGGTACTTCGGCTTGGCGTCCCCGAAGGCCCGGCCTCCGAAGGCGATGACCTTTCCCCGGGCGTCGAAGATGGGGATCACCAGCCGGTCCCGCAGGAAGTCCAGGAAGCTGCCCCGTTCGCTGCGGGAAACCAGCCCGGTCTGCTCCAGGAGCTCCAGGGAGAAGCCCTGGGCCTTCAGGTGGGTGACCAGGGCCTCCCAGGCGTCCGGGGCGTAGCCCAGGCCGGCTTCCTGCATGAACCCGGGCGTCATGCCCCGGCCCTTGAGGTAGTCCATGGCCTTGGGGGATTCGGCCAGCTTGCGCTCGTAGAAGGCCTGGGCGGTCTCCAGGGCCTGGCGCAGGCGGGCCTCCAGGTCCAGCTCGGCGGCCGGCCTTTCCCGCTGCCGGGGCAGGTCGATGCCTGCCGACCGGGCGAGCTGCTCCAGGGCCTCGGGGAAGGGCAGGCCCTCCCGCTCCATGATCCAAGTGAAGGCATCACCGTGCTTGCCGCATCCGAAGCAGTGGTAGAACCCCCGGTCGGCCACCACCTGGAAGCTGGGGCTGCGCTCGCTGTGGAAGGGGCAGAGTCCCACCCAGGCGGAACCCTGGCGCCTGAGCTTGACGGCCTGTCCCACCAGCGCCACCAAGTCCGTCGCGTCCTTGATGCGTTGCACGAGTTCCCTGTCCCGCATTCCCCGTATCCCCGCCCTCAAGACTGCTTGAGAACCTCGCCGGTGGCAAGGGTGGCGATGGCGATCTCAAAAAAATCAACGCTAGACATTCGATCCCCTGGTGCCAATAAGGGGCCAAAAAAAGAATTTCCACAGGCTCGTTCCGTATTAGTATGGTTTCCGTAATCCTCAAGGAGCGCTATGCCTACCATCGAAATCAGTTCCCAGACAGGCAAGGACTTCTCGGGCGATGTGCTGATCGTCCCGGTATTCTCGGGCCGCGAGCGTCACAGGCTGCCCCTCGCCATCAGCAAGGTCGCGCGGCAGGTCATGGACGAAAGCGATTTCAAGGCGGACTATCTTGAAGTTGTGCCGCTCCACCACCCCAATGGAGTGAAAGATTGCCGCTGGATGCTTCTCGTCGGCCTGGGTGAAGAAGAGGCCGTTACCCACAACAAAATTCGCAAGGCGGTGGGAACTGCCGCCCGCAACGCCCTCAAGAAGGGCTGGAAGCGGGTGGGCATCGTGAGCCCCTCCACCTCCTCCCTGGACCACGACGAAGTCCAGGTGGCGGTGCTGGAAGGCGCCCTCCTGGCCGACTACGATTTCGCCGCCTTCAAGGGCAAGCCCGAGCCCAAGCGCTTCGAGAGCCTGGACGTGTTCACCAACGGCGACGACACCCGCAAGGCCCGGCGCCGCCTCCCCCAGATCGAGGCCGGCGTGGGCGCCTGCCACCGCGTGCGGGACCTGGCCAACACCCCCGCCTCGGACCTGCACCCCGAGTCCTTCGCCGCCGAAGCCCAGAAGCTGGCCAAGGCCCACAAGCTGGGCATCGAGGTCATGGGTCCCGACGAGCTGGCCAAGGGCAACTTCAACGCCGTGCTGGCCGTGGCCAAGGGTTCCGCGCGTCCCGCCCGGGTGGTCAAGCTGGAGTACAAGCCCAAGGAGAAGGCCAAGCGCCACATCGTCCTGGTGGGCAAGGGCGTCACCTTCGATTCGGGCGGCCTGTCCCTGAAGGATGCCGGCGGCATGGAGACCATGAAGGACGATATGACCGGCGCGGCCATCGTGCTGGCCACCCTCGTGGCCTGCGCGCAGCTGGAGGCCCCCATCCAGGTCACCGGCCTCATGGGCCTGGTGGAGAACATGCCCTCGGGCACCAGCTACAAGCCCGGCGACGTCATCCGCGCCCGCAGCGGCAAGACCATCGAGGTCCTGAACACCGACGCCGAGGGCCGCCTGGTGCTGGCCGACCTGCTGGACTACGCCTCGGGCATGGGCGCCGACCACATCGTGGACCTGGCCACCCTCACGGGCGCCTGCGTCGTGGCCCTGGGCGACGGCGTCTCGGGCGTCATGGGCACCGACCAGAAGCTGGTGGAGCGGCTCCTGGACGCCGGCTCCCGCTCCGGCGAGTACCTCTGGCAGCTGCCCCTGGTGGAGGAATACAAGGAGGCCCTGCGCAGCAAGGTCGCCGACGTGAAGAACATCACCGGCACCAAGTGGGGCGGGTCCATCACCGCCGGCCTCTTCCTCTCGGAGTTCGTCTCCGTGGGATCGTGGGCCCACGTGGACCTCTCGGGCAACTGGTCCTCCTCCGAGCGCGACTTCCGTCCCCACGGCGCCACCGGGGAAGGCCCGCGCTGGCTGCTGGACTGGATCCTGGCTTAATCAGCGATTTATCGCTCATATAAAAAAACCGGGAGGGCTGGGCCTTCCCGGTTTTTTTATGCCTCGGCATTTGTGCTATTGACGTATTGCGGGATCAGAGGATCTTATTGGTGACACGTACCCCCATCCGCGTGCCCGGAGACATTCATGGAAACGATGGAAACCCTCACCAAAGCGGACCTGTCCAAACATCTCATCGAGAACCTCGAGATGCCCAAGAAGGATGCCGACCTCATGGTCAATTCCTTCCTCGACAGCATCGTGGAATCCCTCCATCGCGGCGAAGGCGTCGAACTGCGCGGCTTCGGCTCCTTCCGCCTGCGCGACCGCAAGGCGCGCCAGGGCCGGAACCCCCGCAGCGGCCAGTCCATCCATGTTCCGCCCAAGCGGGTGGTCTACTTCAAGCTCGGCAAGGAACTGCGCAGCCGCCTCATCGACGATTAGTCAGTGCCCGGCATCCAGCTTTCGGTGGCGGCCCGCACCGCCTCCCCGTAGCCGGCGCCCAGGATCTCGGCGCAGTGGAGGTGCCAGGTGGGCACCTCCACGGTGCGGTTCACCTTGAAGCGCGACGCCACCCACCGCTGCACCGGGGGCGAGGCCAGGCGGTCCTGGGAGGCCAGGAAGCACAGGCTCGGCGTGCGCAGGCGCAGGTCGTCGATGCGCAGGCGCAGGTCGGTGTCGTCGCGATCGTAGCCGCCCCGGCTGGCGGCCCAGGCACTGCCCAGGCTGCCGATGACCGGGGCCAGGAACCGGTGCCAGAAGCGGTCCTCGGGGCCGCGCACCAGGCGCTCTGCGAAGTCGCGGCTGCTGGCGGGGGCGCCTTCCCAGATGACCCCGCCCAGGGGGCCCCGGTCCTCCCGCTCGAGTTGCGCCAGGGCCAGCAGGGCCACGCTGGCCCCCAGGCTGCGGCCCAGGAGGATGATGTGCCGGCGGGGGTAGCCACGGGCCTCCAGGGCGTGCACCACGGCGGCCACCTCCCTGGATTCCTTCGCGCCCAGGGTGATGGGGGGCGCGGGCCGGCCTTCGCGCAGGGCGTCGTCGCGGCCCAGGTACGTGAAGATCGCCGCGTCCAGCTTCGGGAACTGGCGCAGGGCGGGGCTGGTGCCCCAGCGGTCGTCGCCGAAGCCGTGGAGCATGAGCACCACCCCGCGCGCGGGCTCGGCGCGGCGCAGGTACCAGACCCGGCGGGGTCCGGCGTCGAAGGTCTCCCAGGTCCCGCCCGGGTCGCCGTAGCCGCCCCGGGCCAGGTCGCGATAGGTGGCCTCCACCCGCTCCAGGGAAGGCACGTGGTAGAAGGGCGGGTCCGTCAGCTCCCGGGCCACGGACCGGGCTCTGGCGACCACGAAGACACCCAGGACCGCCAGGGTCGGTAGAGCGAGTCCCAGGATGAGCCAGGCCGGGGACTTCAGGACCCTCAAGGTTCGAGCCGCGCCACCACTCCGGGAATGCCTTCAGCCGTGGGGGTGGGTTCGGGCTTTCCGTAAAGGACCGCCTTGAACTGCTGGGAGTAGAGAACGTGGAAGGATCCCTTGCCGGGCGTGATCTCCACGTCCAGCTGGTCGGGACCGAAGGCGTCCAAGGGGCTGAGGAGCACCACCCGGTGCTTTCCGGCGGGGAGCCCGGTGACGGTCAGGCGCTTGCACTTCTTGCTGGTCTGCTGGACGGGGATGCGCATGCCGTCGATGGTGAGGTCTACGGGACCGCCGACCTTCTTGGTGAACTGGAGCATGACCGCTCCCGGGGGAACGGGCTTCCCGGGCTTGATGGCCTTGGGCTTGCCGCAAGCCAGGCCGGCCGCGAGGATCAGGCAGCCCGCGAAGGCGGCTCTACTCAGGGATCCCATCATGGAAACCTCCAGCCTTGAGACTACCTATTTTGAACCCTCGCCGCCACAAGCTATGCTGGTTGTTTGACCCGAGGAGCGACCATGACCCGCGTGAAACTGACAACCAGCAAGGGCGACATCAATGTGGATCTGTTCCCGAAGGAAGCCCCGGGCACCGTGGCCAACTTCGTGAAGCTGTCCCGGGAGGGCTTCTACGACGGCCTGTCCTTCCACCGGGTGATCCCCTCCTTCGTCATCCAGGGCGGCTGCCCCAACACCCGCGAAGGCGCCAGCGGCGCCCCGGGCACCGGCGGCCCCGGCTGGAGGATCAAGTGCGAGACCGCCGGCAATCCCCACAAGCATGAGCTGGGCGCGCTCTCCATGGCCCACGCCGGCAAGGACACCGGCGGCAGCCAGTTCTTCATCGTCAACGGCGACGCGTCCAACGTGCGCCACCTGGACGGGGTCCACACCGTCTTCGGCAAGTGCGTGAGCGCCGAGGACATCGCCGTCGTCCAGGCCATCAGGGCCAACGACCGCATCATCAAGGCCGAAGTCACCGAGGAGTAGGAATCGTGTCGGAACGCTGCTACATCACCACCCCCATCTACTACGTGAACGACAGGCCGCACATCGGCCACACGTACACCACCGTCCTGGCGGATGTGATGGCCCGGCACCGGCGGATGATGGGGGAGGAGGTGTACTTCCTCACCGGCACCGACGAGCACGGCCAGAAGATCGAGAAGGCCGCGGCCGCCCGGGGCATCACCCCCAAGGCCCTGGCCGACGAGGTCGTGCCCAACTTCGAGAACCTCTGGAAGCGCATGGGCCTCACGCACGACCACTTCGTGCGCACCACCCACGCCCGGCACAAGGAGACCGTCCAGGCCAAGTTCCAGCAGCTCCTGGCCTCGGGCGACATCTTCAAGGACACCTACGTCGGGCTCTATTCCGTGAGCGACGAGGCCTACGTCACCGAGACCCAGGCCAAGGAGCTGCAGGCCCAGGGCCTCGCCCACCAGCTGGTGGAGCTCAAGGAGGAGAGCTACTTCTTCCGGCTTTCGGCCTACGAGAACTGGCTCATCCAGCTGTACGAGAAGCACCCCGAGTTCGTGCGGCCCGAGTTCCGCCTGAACGAGGTCAAGCAGTTCGTGGCCCCGGGCGGCGCCCGGGGCCACCTGGAGGACCTGAGCATCAGCCGCACCAGCATCACCTGGGGCATTCCGGTGCCCGGCGACGAGAAACACGTGGTCTACGTGTGGTTCGACGCGCTGCTCAACTACCTCTCCGCGTGCCGGGAGGGCTTCTGGCCCCCCACCTTCCAGCTGGTGGGCAAGGACATCCTGCGCTTCCACGCCATCTACTGGCCGGCCTTCCTCATGGCCATGCACCGCCAGGAGGGCGACGACCTGAACGGGGAACTGCCCGCGCGCATCCGCGAGCTGCTTCCACGCACCATCCTGGCCCACGGCTGGTGGCTCATGGGCGAGGACAAGATGTCCAAGTCCAAGGGCAATGTCGTGCGCCCGGACGAGCTCCTCACCTTCGGCGTGGACGCGGTGCGCTTCTTCTTCATGCGCGAGATGACCGTGGGTCTCGACCGCAGCTTCTCCTTCGAGGGCTTCATGGACCGTCTCAACGCCGACCTCGCCAACGGCCTGGGCAACCTGGCCTCGCGCACCCTCAGCATGCTCCAGCGGTACCGCGCGGGCGTCGTGCCCACCCCTTCCGTGCTGGACGACCAGGACCGGGAGGCGCTGGAAGCCGGGCGCCTCGCCGCCGCCGCCTACCTGGAGCGGGCCGAGGCCAACGACTTCCACGGCGCCCTGGATGGGCTCTGGACCTACCTGCGCCAGCTGGACGGCTACATCGTCAAGGCCGAGCCCTGGAAGCTGGCCAAGGACGACGCCAACAAGGACAAGCTGGACGCGGTGCTCTGCGTGCTCTACCGGGCCCTGCGGGCCACCGCCGTGCTGGTGGCGCCCGTGATGCCCGAACTGGCCCAGACCCTCTGGGCCTGCCTGGGCCAGGCCGGCCAGGTGGCTTCCCAGCGGTTCGCGGACTTCGCCTACGACGCGCCGGCCCCCGGCCCCGCCCTGGCCCCCGAGCCCCTTTTCCAACGCATCGACAAGGAGACCGCAATGAGCGACCTCGCGGGGTCCGACCCCGCTCCCGCCGCCCCCGTCACGGAGGCGCCCCTGGAGGTGCCCGCCCTGAAGGACGTGGTGGATTACGACACCTTCGCCCTGACCGACCTGCGGGTGGGCCAGGTGCTCACCGCCGAGGCGGTGCCCAAGAGCAAGAAACTCATCAAGATGACCGTCGACCTGGGCTTCGAGAAGCGGACCATCCTGGGCGGCATCGCCGCGGCCTACAGCCCCGAGGACCTGGTGGGCCGCAAGGTCGTGGTGGTTGCGAACCTGGCGCCCCGGGCCCTCATGGGGATCGAGAGCCACGGCATGCTCCTGGCCGCCAGCGACAACAACTCCAAACCCTACCTCGTCGCGCCCCCCGACGATGCCCGCCCCGGGTTTGTCGTCCGATAGCCATGAAAACACCCGTATTCCGATTCCAGGAGGAGGTCCTGACCGACGCTCCCCTCGAACTCGTGCGCGAACGGCTCCAGGCGGGACTGCCCTGCCTGCGGGCCTGCCCTGGCCTCCATCCGGCGGAACGCGCCGGCGAGGCCCTCATCCTCCGCTGGCAGCACCACGCGCTGGGCGCCGTGGAGGAAGGCACCCTGCGCGCCGAACCGCATGAGCGGGGCGCGCACCTGAGCCTGGACGGCAGGCTCCGGGGCTGGGGGGCCTTTCTCCTCCTGGGCTGGATGCGCTGGCGCACGGACCGCCTCCTGGACCGCATCGTGAAGGAGCTGCCTTGAAATTCTTCAGCTGGAACGTCAACGGCTTCCGCGCCGTGCTCAAGAGCGGCTTCATGGACTGGCTGGAGAAGGCCGATCCCGACGTGCTCTCGCTCCAGGAGATCCGCGCCGACTGGGACCAGGTGGACCTGGGCGTCCGCCGCGACCTGGAAAGCGCCTTCGACGTGGCCTGGTTCCCCTCCACCAGCAAGAAGGGCTATGCCGGAAGCGCCACCCTCACCAAGAAGGACCTGGGCTTCAAGCACACCCACGGCCTGGGCCTGGAGCTGTTCGACCAGGAGGGCCGAATGGTCGTGAGCACCCGGGGCGACCTGACCTTCATGGCCGGCTATTTCCCCAACGCCTCCTCCGGCCTGGTGCGCCTGCCCTTCAAGCGCCAGTTCGCGCGCGACCTGGCCGCGGACATCCACGCCCGCCACGCCCGCGGCGAGCGGATCATCCTCACCGGCGACATGAACGTCGCCCCGGAGGACATCGACCTGGCCCGCCCCAAGGACAACCGCATGAGCCCAGGCTTCACGGACGAGGAGCGGGAGGATTTCCGGCTCTACCTGAAGGAAGGCCTGGTCGACGTCCTGCGGGAGCGCAACCCCGGCGTCCCGGGCCTCTACACCTGGTGGACGGCGAGGGGCGGCGCCCGTGAGAAGAACGTCGGGTGGCGCATCGACAACTTCCTGGTGAGCCGCGACCTCGCCCCGCGCGTGAAGGACGCCCGCATCCACGCGGACGTCATGGGGTCCGACCACTGCCCGATCAGCATCGACCTGGACTAGCCTTACCGGCCTAGTCCAGCGCGGTGCGGACCATGCACAGGAGCTTGGCGCGGTCGAAGGGCTTGGAGATCAGGATGCTCTCCGTCCACGCGTCGTCGGTCGCGGCCAGGGCATCGGGGTAGCCCGACATGTAGGCGACCTTCATGTCAGGCCGCAGGCCGCGGACGGCGTGGGCCAGTTCGCGGCCGCCCATGCCCGGCATCACCACGTCGGTCAGGAGGAGATGGACGGCGCCGCCGAACGTGTGGAGCAGCTCCAGGGCCGTGGCGGCGTCCTGGGCCTCAAGCACCTGGTAGCCCGCGGCCCGCAGGTGGTGGGCGGTGAGCTGGCGGACCCCTTCGTCGTCCTCCACCACCAGGATGGTCTCGGTGCCCGTCGCCGGCTCGGGTTCCTCCGCGGCCTGGGGCTTGGCGACCAGGTCCGTCGCGAAGGGCAGGCTGACGGTGAAGGTGGTGCCCAGGCCCGGCGTCGAATGCACCTCCAGGGTCCCGCCGCTCTGCTCCACGATGCCCAGGGCCGTGCTCAGGCCCAGCCCGGTGCCCTTGCCGACGCCCTTGGTGGTGAAGAACGGCTCGAAGATCCGCCCCACCACCTCGGGAGCCATGCCGTCGCCGGTGTCGGTCACCGAGAAGGTGGCGAAGCCCTGGCGGCTCCGGGTCTCCAGGGTCAGGGTGCCGCCCTTGGGCATGGCGTCCCGGGCGTTGACCACCAGGTTCATGATCACCTGCTCCAACTGGTTGTGGTCGGCCTCCACGGGTCCCATGCCCGGATCCAGGGCGAACACCAGGCGGATGTCCTCCTTCACCACCCGCTGGAAGAACATCTCCATTTCCCGGAAGAGCGAATTCAGGTCCAGGAGTTCCGGGGCGAGCACCTGCTTCCGGCTGAAGGCCAGCAGCTGCCGGGTGAGGGCCGCGCCCTTCTGGCCCGCCCTCTGGATCGTCTCCAGGTGCCCGCGCAGGGGGTGGTCCTGCTCGAGGCGCTCCAGGGACATCTCCGAATACCCGTTGATGACCTGGAGCAGGTTGTTGAAGTCGTGGGCGACGCCGCCGGCCAGGGTGCCGATGGCCTCCATCTTCTGGGCGTGGCGCAGCTTCTCCTCGCTCTCGCGCAGGGCCGCCAGGGCCCGGTCCCGGTCCAGGATCCGCGCCGTGAGGGCCTCGTTGGCCCGCACCAGGTCCGCGGTGCGCTCCTGCACGCGCTGCTCCAGCTCGTCGTTGAGGCGCTTGAGGTCCTCCGTGCTCTCCCGGAGGGCCTCCTGGGCCTTGCGCTCGGACTCGCGCAGCCGGAGGTTGAGGATGCCCCGGGCCAGGTCACCGGCCAGTTCGCCCAGGACCCGGATCTGCGGGTCGGTGAAGGCTTCCGCTTCCGCCGCGTAGACCGTCAGCACCCCGAAGACCTCGCTGCCCTCCATGAGGGGCAGGGCCAGGGACGACGCGTAGCCCCGGGCGCGGGCTTCCTGGCGCCAGGGGGCGAAGTCCGGATCGGTATCCATGTTCCGGCACAGGCTGGCCTGCCCCGAGCGGATGGCCATCCCCGTGGGCCCGCGGCCCCGCTCGTGGTCGCCCCAGGTGAGGCGCAGGGTCCCCAGGTAGCCGTCCTCGAACCCGGCCCAGGCCATGGGGCGGATGGACTGCTCAGGGTCGTGGACTTTGTAGCCGATCCAGGCCAGGAAGCACCCGCAGTCCTCCACCACGACGCGGCACACCTCGTCCAGGTAGCCCGCCTCGTCCTGGGCCCGGGCCATGGCCTGGCTGCTCCGGCTCAGGGCCTGCACCATGCGGTTCAACTGCTGGAGCCCGCGCTCCCGTAACCGGCGGTCCGAGATGTCCCGCGCCAGATGGACCGTGCCGCGGATGCGGCCCTGGTCGTCGAAGATGGGAGAGGTGCGCACCTGGTAGTCCCCGCCCAGCCCCTCCACCCGCACTTCCGCATCGTGGGTGAGGCCGTCGCGCTGGGTCTCGTGGAGCGGGCAACCCTCCACCGGGCCGTCCGCATGGTGGAAGACCTCATAGCAGGGCCTGCCCAGGATCTCCTTACCCGCCGGGCCCAGCCGCCCCAAAAGGGCCTTGTTCACCTGGAGGAGGTTCCGGTTCTCATCCAGCACCGCCAGGAGATCGGGCACCGCGTCGAAGGTGCTCCGCCACACGTGATCCATTCCGGAAAGCAGTTCTCCGGGGCCGGACCCCTCCTTTGGCTCCTCCCCGTCGGAGGGCAAACCCTTGGCTGGGTGCCGATGTATGACCATGAAAATACCGTCTAAAGGCGGTTGCCTTCTTCAAGGCTCAATCACCTGGAACGGTGTGTCCAGCCTTTTTTATGAAAAATTTACATCCTCACCGCTGGAGATCCGTCCTGCGGATCCCCCGGGGCACCTTCTCCCCCGGCGGCCTTTTCTCGCAGGGCCGGAACGGGATCAGGGAACTGAACCGCTTGAGCCGGGGGCTCACGATCTCCTCATCGCAATAGACCACGAGCTTGGGGGAGAGCACACAGGAAGACTGTGACGACGGAATCATCCATGCCTCCGGTCGAACGGATTGTGAGGTTTCAAGCTCACCCAAGGTGCGCCGAACCCCCCGCCGGTTCCCGGAAATCAGATGAAATTATGAATGAATCTGTTTTTGCCTGACCCGCGCCACGCGGGGGAAGGTTCCCCTCCCCGCCCCTCAGGACGCCTGGTCAACCTTCCACCGCACCAGGGGCCGGTCCTTGAGGTCCCAAACCTGAAGCCCCCAAGGCAGCCTGCGCACCCCCAGCCGCCGCCGGATCTCCACCCGCGCCGCCTCTTCGCTGGCCGCCGCGATGGGACCGTATTCCATGAAGTAACCAGGAAGCTTGTAGCCAAAGGATTTAGACATTCGAGCACCCCTCGATTTCGCCTTTTCGGAACTGCCTTCTGGACTAATTTCGCTTTTTGTCCGTACCTTGTCAAGGGCAAAAAGCGAAATTAACAGAGAAGGCGAACGGAGAAATGGGAAATCTGGGGTTCCGAGGGGAATCCTTGTCTTCCGGGAGGCTTTGGACGGAGGGGGGGGGGGTGGTACCAAATCTGGCACGGGAATCCCAACCTGGACCCAGGCCCTGGGTCCAGGGAGAAACCCGGGAGCGATTTAGGGGAGACTGGATCCCTCGGGTGGGCGTCTGGTGGAGGACTGGGAGCTTGGCTGCCGATGGTAACGTTGTCCCAACCATTCTCTCTTCGGCTCCGGCCTTGATGAAGTCATTCGTCCATCTCAGCCAGCCGCACCGCAAGCCGGGCCGGTCAACATTCCCTTCCGGCGTTTCCCAGTCATGCCGTAGCCTGAATGGCCATTGCTGAGCAATCCGCTCATCCACCCCGAAAGGGCTCACTCATGCTTATTAGGCCCGCACTGGTTGCTTGCATTATTGCCATCGGAGGGTCCTTCTCCCTCTTTGGTCAGGCGTATGGAACGTACGCGCTTGAACCCCTGGTCGGAAAGGGCGGGGCAGGGCCCGAGATGGACCCGAACGGGAAGATGAAGTTCCTGGATCAAGTTCTCGATGACCTGGCCCGCCATGCCATCGACTACCCCGTTCATTTCGACAGTCCTGGTGACCATGAAAGGGCAGCCAAGGATGTCGTCAATCTCTCGACCTGGTTGGACACCCTCATCAACGTCCCGACCCCACCCATCTACTTCCTGCAGAGAGCCGCGATGTTGGGCTCCATTGGGCACAACCTTGATATCCCTGGAATGGCGCAGAAGGCGGACGCGATCTTCCAGAAGTGGTTATCGATGAGGCCGGACGATCTGACGGGGAATCAAATGTACGGAGCCTTCCTGGGTGGCGCAGGCAAAGCGCTGGAGGCCATACCCTACCTGGAGAAAGCTGTATCCCTTGGAGATTCCCGGGCAACCTACTCCTTGGGGATTGCCTACTTGCAACTGGGAGACAAGGAGAAGGCGACGAAAAGCCTCAAGACCTACCTCGACAAGCATCCTGACGACAAGAAGACGCGCGAATTGTATGACGCGATAGCTTCAGGTCGGGTTGGAGTGCGCACGGTGACAAAGTGAAGGGATGGGGTGTCCCCCTCCTGATCGAGTCCAGGGCAAGGTGTTCCCTGGCGCTCGGCAGAGAGAGGCCGGAGTCGGGCTTGACTTGTACGACCCACATCAACGTCTAGCTGACCTTTCCCATCGGCCTCACCGTCCGATGCGGACGAGTCTTGGCCAGGTCATAGGCCGTTTGCAGATTAAGCCAAAATTCGGGGCTTGTTTGAAAAGCTTTGCTCAGCAACCAGGCGGTATCGGGCGTCACGCCACGCTTGCCGCGCACCAACTCGTTTACCCTCTGCGTTGGTACCCCGATATGGCTTGCCAGCTGAACCTGGGTGATTGCCATCGGGACCAGAAACTCCTCAAGAAGGATTTCTCCGGGATGGGTCGGAATGCGGTGGGTCGGAATCATGGAAGCCTCAGTGGTAATCGACTATTTGAACGTCTGCGGCATCGGAACCTTGCCAGCGGAAAAGGATTCGCCATTGATCGTTGATCCGGATGCTGTGCCAACCGATCAAATTTCCGTCAAGGGCTTCAAGACGGTTGCCTGGCGGCGATCTCAAATCACCGAGAGTCGTTGCAGCATTGAGCATGTCGAGCTTTCTCAGCGCTGATCCGTGGATGGTTGGCGGAAAGGTTTTGAAGTCCTTTCGAGGGCTGCTGTCGTAAAGGGCCTTCGTTGACAAATCACCAAAGGTCACAATCACTCGCCAGCCTCCAAGCTTCATGGTAGGCATACACGGATACCGTGCAATAGTGAATTAGCCTTCTTCCCCTGAACCTTTGCAGGCCGAACCGGCCGGGAAGTTATTCGAACTTCAAATGGTGCGACTATCTGCACGCATACTCATGCGGTTGGAAGGGCATCCAGGCGACCCTGGAGGGAAGGGGAGCCAAGCCATGCATGAACTCGAGGCCATCATTCACGCCGCCGACGAGGCCATCAACCGGGAGGACCTGGACGCCGTCGCGGCCTTCTACACCGAGGACGCCACGCTTGTGGTCCAGCCTGGGGTGAACGCAACGGGAAAGGCGCAGATCAGGAGGGCCTTCACGGCCATCGCGGAGCACTTCAACCATACCCTGCAGGTCCGGCAGGACAAGCTGGTTGTCCTGGAGGGCGGACCCACGGCGCTGGTCCTGGGCAGGGTGGAAATCCGGTTCAAGGATTCCGCGGGCCTCGAAGTCCTCGAGGAGCGGGAGGCCACCTACGTTTTCATCCGGGACCCGGAGGGGGCCTGGCGCTGCGCCGTGGACAACTCCTATGGCACCAGCCTCCTCCGGTCCTGAACGGAGACTGGCGCCCGCGAGGAGGCCCGAACGCATTCCTACCAGGGCACGGTGCCATCCTCGTCCGTGAACGTGCCCGTCGGGCCGTCGGGGCCGATGAGCGCCATCTTCACCGCCTGCCTCGCACCCTGCTCGACCGTGCGGAAGCCGCGGTGGTCGTTGAGGTCCGTGGCGACGAAGCCGGGGCAGACGGCGTTCACCTTGATGGCCGTCTTCTCCAGCTCGATGGCAAACGCGAGCGTGGTGGCGCTCAGGGCGGTCTTGGAGGGGCTGTAGGCGGCGCCAAAGACGTGGCGGTACTGGAACTCGGGGTTCGCATTCAGGGTGAGCGAACCCGAGGAACTTCCCATGTTCACGATGCGTCCGGCCGGGGCTTCGCGAAGCAGAGGCAGCATGGCCTGGGTGACGGCAATTACGCCGAAGACGTTCGTCTCGTAGACCGCGCGGATGTAGCTGAGCGGCGCCAGGCTGGGCGCGTTGAACGCCAGGCGGTCCTCGAAGGAGGTGCCTTCGGGGAACTCGCCGACAATGCCGGCGTTGTTCACCAGCACGTCGAGGCGTCCAAATTCCTTGCGGATGCGCTCGGCCGCCGCGGTGATGGAGGCCGGGTCCGTCACGTCGAGCTGAATGGCGTGGGCCTTTTCGCCGATGGTCGCGGCCGCCGTTTCGCCGTTTGCTGGATTCCGGGAGCCGACGAGAACCGTAAGGCCGTGGCTGGCCAGGTCCTTGGCGATCTGCAGACCGATTCCCTTGTTCGCCCCGGTGATGAGGGCAACCCGATGTTCTGGCATGGACAACTCCTTCCTTTGGTGTGGGACTTCTCTTATGCTGGGGGTACCTGGAACGGTGTTCCGATTGCCAATATACGGAACATTGTTCCATATGCAAGGGCTCCTTCATGAAAAATCCACCGATCGTTCCCGAGGAAGGGCAACCCCGCCCGAAACGGGCCGATGCCCGGCGCAAGAGGGATTCCATCCTGAAGGCGGCGACGAAGGTCTTCATGGAATCGGGCGTGGATGCGCCGGTGCGCGAAATCGCGGAACGCGCGGGGGTTGGGCTGGGCACCGTGTACCGGCATTTCCCGCAGCGGTCCGACCTCATCGTGGCGGTCTTCCAGAGCAGCGTCGACGCCTGCGCCGCTGCCGCCGTGGCCCTCGCAAAGGAGCACCCCCCCGTCACGGCCCTCTCCCTCTGGCTGGGGCGCTACGTGGATTTCATCCGCACGAAGCTGGGGCTCTGCAAGGCCTTGTACTCCGGCGACCCCGCGTACCAGGCGCTTCCGGATTACTTCAACAAACGACTGCGCCCGGCGCTGACTTCGTTGCTCGACGCCGCCGTCGAAGCCAAAAGCCTGCGCTCAGGCACCGATCCCGACGACCTGCTGGTGGCCGTCGCGAACCTATGCAGCGCCGGCCGTGGCCGTGACCCGGAACACGCGCGCCGGATGGTCGATTTGCTGGTGGATGGACTGCGTTTTGGAGCGGGAAAATAAGGCAAATATGAATTCTTTTGGCGGTCATGCCTCCCCCTTCAGCGCCGGCACAACCAGGCATCCGCCCCAAGGTTCTCCTTCTTTTCCCAGCGCCCCAGCGAGTCCTCTGCGCCCCAGCGTTTGATTCTTTCGACGGGTTCACCTAAACGCCCCGGACAGGCCGGTCAGAGCTTCAACCCGATTCAGGAGGGTCCAATGGGCCGTCACGACGACGCCTGTCATGGGCAGGGCGCGCCTCATGACCGGGGATCCATGCCGAAGAGGCTGGCCTTAACTGGATCAAACGTTCTCCAATCGGGTCCACCCGCCTGTCAGTCGTCGTCCTCGTCATGGCCCTCCCCATGGCCGCCCTCGCCTTGACGGTCCTTCTCGACCTCCCCCACCGCCAGGGGCGTCGTCAGGCCCGGGAGGTGGATGGTCCGTTTGCGGGTGTCCAGGCCCTTCCAGAGCAGGGTGCCGCCGCCGGCCAGGACGAGGAGGACGGCGACCGACATGAAGGGGCGGGAGGAAGGGATGGAATCGCCCTGGGGCAGGCGGCGCCGGCCGTGGACCATGCTCAGGGCGATGGGTTCGCCGTGGCGGTAGGTGTACCAGGCCAGGCCGAGGACATGGACGGCGATCACGGCAAGCATGGTGTAGGCCAGGGCCCCGTGGACCTCCTCGGCCCATTCGGCGCCGCGGCCCATGGCGATGCCGGTGGCCGCCAGGGCCAGGGGCAGGAGGAGCATGGCGTAGGCGGCATAGCTGGCGGCGGGATTGTGGCCATTGGCCGGCCGGTCCTGGCCGGACAGGGCTTCCTTCAGGTAGGTCACCAGGGCGGTGGGGCGGTGCAGGAAGGAGGCGAACCGGGACGGCCTGGAACCCACGAACCCCCACAGGACCCGCAGGAGGATGGCCAGGCCCAGGAGCAGGCCCAGGGCGGCGTGGGCCGGGAAGACCGTGCCATGCTTCGAACTGGTCACGGCAATGGAGAAGGCCCCCAGGAACAGGCCGGCCATGGCCCAATGGAGGATCCGGGTCGGCCCGTCCCAGAGCAGACTCGATGCTTTCTCCTGGCTGGCCTCGGCTTCCTGAGGACGGGGATCGGGGGGTTGCTGCATTCGAGCCTCCTTGAGACCCCCAGGCTCGGTTCCCGGGGGCCCTGCGCCATCCGACGAATGTCTCATTATCGTTTATACTGTTGAAATCCAAAGGAATACCATGGCGGATCAGACAGATGGCCGATGGCCTCACCGGATCGGATTGGGGGTCATCCTGGTGTTGATCGCCGGCCTGCTGGTGGCCGACCTGGTCACGGACCGGGCCCAGCACGCGACCGGACCGGCCCACCTGCTGGTCGAGGCGCTGGCGGCCCTGGCGGCCCTGGGCGCCGCGGGATGGGTGCTGTTCGCCCTGAGGACCCGGCGGGAGCAGGTGCGAAGGCTCACCGCGGACCTGGCGGCCACCCGCCAGGAATCGCGGCGCTGGCAGGAGGAGGCCGGCGCCTTCGTGCAGGGCCTCTCCCTGGCCATCGATCAACAGTTCGACCGGTGGGGGTTGAGCCCGGCGGAACGGGAGATCGCCCTGCTGCTGCTGAAGGGGCTTTCCACCCGGGAGATCGGGGAATTGCGGAACACCCGCGAGGCCACCGCCCGCCAGCAGGCCCAGGGGATCTACCGGAAGGCGGGGCTGGTGGGGCGGGCGGAACTGGCGGCGTTCTTCCTGGAGGATCTGCTGGCGCCCAGTGGGGGGCGATCCGGGGCCGCCGGTCCAGCAGGTTCCCCCGAACGGTGAAAAGGGGTCATACTAATCAGGTTGCATTTCGGCAACGTACCATTTTCTTCAGGGCGGGGTGAAAGTCCCCACCGGCGGTGGGGCGAGGTCCGAGGACCCGCCGAGCCCGCGAGCGCCCGTCAATCACGGGGTCAGCAGATCCGGTCCAAGTCCGGAGCCGACGGTTAGAGTCCGGATGAGAGAAGGAGTGACTCATGCCTTTTGGCGACGTTGAAAGTGCCGTCCGGGCGTTCCGGGCGGGCAAGGCGGTTGTCCTCATGGATGATCCGGGGCGGGAGAACGAGGGGGACCTGATCATCCCCGCGGAGATGATCGACGAACGAATCATGGCCATGATGATCCGCGAGTGCAGCGGGATCGTCTGCCTCTGCATCGAGGAGGAGACGGCGCGGAGCCTGGACCTGCCCCAGATGGTGCAGGTCAACGAAAGCAGGAACGGGACCGCCTTCGCGGTGTCCATCGAGGCCAAGGAAGGCGTCACCACCGGCGTTTCGGCCCACGACCGGGTGGTGACCATCCGCACGGCCATCAGGCCGGGGGCCGTCCCCGGGGACCTGGCCAGGCCGGGCCACGTGTTCCCCCTGCAGGGGCACCGCGACGGCCTGAAAGGGCGCCAGGGCCATACGGAGGGCTCCATCGCCCTGGCCCGCATGGCCGGTTTCCGGCCCATGGCGGTGCTGTGCGAGCTCATGAACCCGGACGGCACCATGATGCGGGGGCCCGAACTGGAACGGTTCGCGCGGGAACAGGGCTTTCCCCTCCTGACGGTGGAGGCCCTGGTGGAGGCGACGGAGGCCGCGGCGGTGGCGGGGGGCTGAACGCATCCGGGGCGGTCGCGCGGGACCGGGGGCCAATCCTCGCCTCGAAATCCAGGTAGGATTACCTGTGTAATGAACATGGCCGGATCCGGGGCCGACCCATCCGTCCGGGCCTGAATTTCCTTCCCAGCCCGAATCCGCGCACCGGGGCGGGGCCCCCGGCCCTAAACTTCAACAACCTGGCCACGCAACCTTTCTGAAAGGGCACCTGAAATGAACGCGGGGGACCTCAAAGGTTCGATCCCGGGCGACGGGGAAGGTCTGGAGCCCCTGTGGGCCGGGGATGGTGAAACGGCGCCCGGCGAGTGGGACCTGGAGGTCCTGCTCAACGCCCCGGTGCTGCAGTCGCTGATGGAGGATTACGCCAGGATCACCTTCACGGTCACGGCCATCCTCGACCTGAAGGGAAAGGTCCTGGTGGCGGTGGGCTGGCAGGACATCTGCACGAAGTTCCACCGTGCCCATGGGGCCTCCTGCAAGAACTGCATCGAGAGCGACCTGTACCTGGCCGGCCACGTGCGAAGGGGCGAGTTCGTCGCGTACAAGTGCAAGAACGGCCTCTGGGACGTGGTGACCCCGCTCTATGTGGGCGACCGGCACCTGGGGAACATCTACACGGGCCAGTTCTTCTATGACGACGAGGTCATCGACCGGCAGGCCTTCGAAGCCCAGGCCGAAGCCTTCGGCTACGACAAGGAGGCCTACCTCGCGGCCCTCGACCGGGTGCCCCGGTTCAGCCATGACCAGGTCGAACGGCTGATGCATTTCCTGGTGAAGTTCACCGACCTGGTGTCCCGGTTCACCATGAGCAACATCCGGTCCGCGGAATTCATACGGGAGCAGTCCCGGTCGGCCCTGGCCCTGCGCAAATCGGAGGCGGCCCTGCGGGAGAGCCAGGCGATGCTTTTCATGATCCTGGACACGATTCCCCAATCCGTCTTCTGGAAGGACCCGGAGGGGCGGTACCTGGGCTGCAACAAACCCTTCTCCCGGGCCGCCGGGGTGGAGGATCCGGAGGAGATCATCGGGAAGACGGACTTCGACCTGCCGTGGACACGGGAGGAATCCGAAGCCTACCGGGCCGATGACCGGATGGTGCTGGAAACCCGCCAGCCCAAGCTGCGCATCCTCGAGACGCAGCAGCAGGCCGACGGCAAACATCTGGAGGTGGAGACCTCCAAGGCACCGCTGCTGGACGGGAACGGCCATCCCTTCGCGGTGCTCGGCATCTACGAGGACATCACCGAGCGGAAGGCGGCCGAAGAGAGGAACCGCGAACTCCAGGCCCAGCTTCAGCAATCCCAAAAGATGGAAAGCCTGGGCACGTTGGCGGGCGGGGTCGCCCACGACATGAACAATGTGCTTGCGGCCATCCTCGGCCTGGCTTCGGCCCACCTGGAAACCCAGCCCGTGGGCAGCCCGCTGCACCAGGCCCTGGACACCATCTGCAAGGCCACCGAGCGGGGCGGCAAGATGGTCAAGAGCCTGCTGAGCTTCGCCCGCCAGAGCCCTGCCGAGAACAACCGGCTCGACGTGAATGCGATTCTCCGGGAGCAGGCGGCCCTGCTGGAGCGCACGACCATGGCGAAGGTTCGCCTGGAGATGAACCTGGCGGCGGATCTGCGGCCCATCATGGGCGACGCCGGCGCCCTGGCCCCCGCGTTCATGAACCTCTGCGTGAATGCCGTGGATGCCATGGCGGAGAACGGCACCCTCACGCTGCACACCCGCAATGTCGATGAGGACGGGATCGAGGTGGTGGTCCAGGACAACGGGACGGGGATGTCCAAGGAGGTCCTGGACAAAGCCATGGAGCCCTTCTACACGACCAAGGGAACCGGTAAGGGCACGGGGCTGGGCCTCTCCATGGTCTTCAGCACGGTGAAGGCGCATCGGGGGCGGATGGCGATCGAGAGCGAGCCCGGCAAGGGCACCCGCGTCCGGCTTCGCTTCCCGGCCTGCGATCGGGAAACCGACGCCCACTCCCCGGCGCCCGCGGTTTCCGACGAGGCCGGGCCGGCCCCCGGATCCCTGAAGGTGCTGCTGGTGGATGACGACGACCTGGTGCAGAGCTCCACCCAGGCCATCCTGGAGTTCCTGGGCTGCACGGCGGTGACGCCGGCCCTGAGCGGCGAGGCGGCTCTGGCGCTGCTGGAAGGCGGGCTCGAGCCTGACCTGGTGATCCTGGACATGAACATGCCGGGATTGGGCGGCATGGGGACGCTGCCCCGCCTGCGGGCCCTGCGCCCCAAGGTGCCTGTCCTGCTCGCCACGGGCCGCGTGGACCAGACCTCCCTGACCCTGGCCGCCGCCCATCCGGGCGTCACCATCCTTTCGAAACCCTTCGGCCTGAAGGAACTCCGGAAGCAGGTCGAGAAGATCGGCCTGAGGTGAGCCTGGATCCCCGCGGCCGCCCGCCGTTGCGGCGGGGTGGGCGGAGTCAACCCCGGCCCGGCAACGCGGCCGCGGCGGATTGGATGGGCGCCCGCCCAACGGGGTCCGGCAGGCTGTAGGCGTCCTTCTTCTCCAGGAACATGGTGATGCAATTCATGTACTTGAGGGTGGAATAGGCCAGCCAGTCGAGGATGGGCCTGCGGCGCAGGCGGTAGCGGTACCGGGGCGCCAGGGCGAGGAGGGACCGGAGCTTCTGGAAGTAGTAGTTCTGGGTATAGGGAAAGGAGATCCGCAGGTGGTGCTCCTTGGCCAGGGCAAAGGCGCGCCGGGCGGGCATGTAGTGGGTGCAGAGGCGGAGGAAGTCGGCGTATTTCTCCGTGTATTCCTCCAGGGAGTAGCGCTCACGGCGCCTGCGGTACAGGCCGAAGCCGAGCCTGCTCATGAACCGGATGTAGCCCATCAGCAATTCGAAATTCTGGATGCGGTGGACCCAGGGCAGACTCAGGTGGCCCTCCTGGATGTGGGTCGTGAAGGGGAAAAGGTGGGCGGAGAATCCCCCCTCGCACAGGACCCGCTGGATCTCGGCGAAGATCCGGCCGGGTTCCTCCACTTGCTCCATCACCTGGTTGGTGAGGATCACCTGGAAGAACCCGTCGGGGTAGGGCCACGGCCCGGTGGCGGAAATGACGCGCACGAACCCTTCCCAGGGAACGTCGGGGTGGTGCTGGTGGAGGTGGGCCAGGGTCGTGGCCAGCAGGTCCGGGCCATGGCCGTTGTACTCCTCCACGTCATGCCCCCAGATCTCGAACCGCTTCTCCGGGTAGCGGGAGGTGAGCATTTCATGCAGATAGCCCATGAGGTGGCCGTTGCCGCAACCCAGATCCAGGATCCGGATGACCGGCTCCCGTTCGAAGCGCCCCAGTTCCGTCAACACGATCGCCAGCAGGTGCAGGTGGGTGATGGACTCGGGCTTCGGTTCCATTGGCGATACCCCACGCTCCCGGCACGGGCGTCCGGGCTGAAGGTGAAGCCCTTGTATTTGAAGCACTCATTATCTCGACGAAAGCGCTTAAAAATAGGTCCGGATCCCGGCCCCGTCAAGGCGCTCCAGGGTTTCGGGGCAGCGTTGAGGCTTGAAACGTTTCCCCGGGGCGGTCAAACTCGGGACATCCCGCAGCGTCATCCTTGGAGAAAACCCATGGCCCGGTCCTCCCTCTGGTCAATTGTCCTCTTTGGTCTGCTCCCGTTGTTGGGATTGTGGGGCTGCGGTTCGGGCGGGGGGGGAGGGAGCACGCCGTCCCTGAACGGCCCCACCAACCTAAAGGTGACAGGAGACCTTGGGACCTCGCCCAGCCTCGAATTCACCTGGACCGCGCCTGCGAACAAGATCGACGGCTATGAATTCGAATCGGCTGTGGGCGCCGGCACGTTCGCGAGGGTGGGAACGGACCTCATCCCGGCCAGCTGGACCTTCGGCTACCTTTCCTTTGATCCTTCGGCGCTGCCTGAGGATACGGAAATGAAGTTCCGGATGCGCGCCGTCCAGGGAACGGCCACTTCGCCGTACAGCAATGTGGTCTCTTCCTCCATCGGGCTCAAAAGGCCCACCTTCGACAGCGCCGTCAGCGGTGCGGAGGGAATCGCCCTGAAGTGGACCAACAACAGTGCCCTTGCGGATTCCTTGACGCTGGAGCGAGGCGAGAGCACCACCTACGGCGGGGCCAACACCTGGACCGTGATTCCCGGCGTCCCGTTCGGAAGCACCACCTATCTGGATGCCCAGGCTCCCGAGAACACCTACGTCAACTATCGCGTGACCTATTCCAAGGGGTCGAAGGCCGCGCAGGCCGTCAGCTACATCCTTTCCACCTCCTTGAAGGCCCCGGTCGCCCTGGGCGCGACGCCGCTGGTGGAAGGGGTGATCCTCACCTGGGACAACCGCAGCACGGAGGCGACCGAAGTGGTGGTTTCAAGGGCCAGCGGCTATTCCGCCTACCCCTATTATCAGGACATCGCGCACCTCGCCCCCACCGCCGCCTTCTACCAGGACCTCCAACTGGCAACCGGGTTCTACACCTACCGCGTCGAGGCCCGGAGGGGGACTTCCATGGTGGCCGCCAGCCTTCCCGTGCAGGTGATGACCCTGCCCACCCCGGGCGCCCTGGCCCTGGCGGCTCCCGCCATCAAGTCCATGCCCCCCTCGGTGATGGGCGCCATGGACGCCAGCGGCGCCTGGACCTTTGCGCAGAACCTGAACTACGGCGGTCTCGGGATCGCCACGCCCTCCGGGACGGACTGGGTTTCCCACCCCCTGGCCAATGCCTCGGCCCTGGTCGCGCCGATGCTCCAGCTGGATTCCCTCGATCATCCCCACACCGTGTACCTGCGCAAGGTCATGCAGGGCAGCGACGAGGTGGCCATCACGCACGCCTGGTTCGACGGAGCGGCCTGGCAGACCGAAGAGGTGGCGCGCAGGATCCTCTACCAGAGTTCTGCCACGAGCGGCATCACGTTCACCCTTGACGGGACGGACGGGCTCCACCTGGTCTGGCTGAAGGAAAGCATGAGCGCCGCCGGGCTCGAATACGCCTTCAAGGGCACGGACGGCGCCTGGAAGACCGAATCGCTGGACGTGATCACGCCGGCCCCCTCTACCCTCGGCTCTTTCCGGCTGGCGGTCGACGCCAGCGGGGTTCCGCATGTCCTGGTCGGGGCGTGGCAGGATATCTTCCTGCTGCAGCGCCAGGGCCCGGCCCAGTGGAATTGGGAAAAGGTCCCCAGCGGCACCGCCACCGCGGGGTGGTACGACACCCTGGATTTCGTCTTCAGCTACCGGGGCGACCTCCATGTCTTCTTCACCCGCGCCCATGTTCCCTTGGATTCGGTTAACGTTTCGGATCTGTGCGATGTGCGGAAGGTGGGCGGCGCCTGGACTTCCATCCAGGTCCTGGCCACCAAGGGGTTCACCGGTTCCAGTTCGCCGACTTATTGCGCGCGGTCCCTGATGAGCGACCGGATCGCCATCCGGTTCCACGGTACCACCGGGCAGCAGTTGTTCACCTTGGACCAGGACACCTGGTCCACCATCATCCTGGGGCCCAGCGAGTCCACCCGCCCCTACTTCGGCTTCGACAAGAACGACAAGTTCTACCTTCTTCAGAAGCTGGGCTATGACCCGGGCACCGGGCCCGCCACCTACGTCTTGTATCGCGAGGCGCCGTAGGCCTCCATGGGGCGCGCCACAAATTTATGCGAGACCATGAACGGGTCGATAACCTGGCGACTTAAGGTATTCTTGCCCATCCAGGATTCCTGGAAACCGGGGGCCGGTCGTGCTGCTTACCCATCGGACGCGTTCCCTCCGCACCTACCTCATCTGGGGACTGGGTTCCCTCGGGCTGGCTTTCGTCCTGGTTTCATTGGAGTTGAGGTTCTTCGTCCATCCCCATCTGGTGGAGGAGGTGAACGCCCAGGGGCGGTCGCTGGTGCGGTACCGGGCCCAGCAGGAGCTGCTGGTGGTGCTCCTGGAGCAGGAGGGGGATCTGCGGAGCTACTTGGGGAGCGGGAACCAGGCTTTCCTGGAGGCCTTCGGCCGGGGGGGAAGGCTTGCGGATGAGCCGCTCCGGGCGCTGCGGGGAAACCTCCCGGAGAACGCGAGGCCCGGCGACCATGCGCAGATGGACCGCCTGGAGTTCCTGGTGCGCCATTGGCAGGAGGAGGCGGTTCCCTACATCCGCCAGCGCCTCCAGGGCCCTCTCGGGGACCTTCCCGGCGCCCTGACCCGGGAGAACCAGGCCTTCGCCGAGGTGAAGGCGGCCAGCGCCGAGCTCACCCGGGTCCTGGACGCCCGGGACGAGGAGCGGTTCCAGAACATCGAGGACACTCTGGCCTTTGCCCGGTGGCTGGGCTATGCCACGGAGGCCGGTCTCTTCATCACCGCGCTGTTCTTCGCGCGCTGGATGCTGCTGCGGGTTTCGGTGCCCCTGGCCAACCTGGCCGAGCAGGCCCGGGCCGGCGACGGCTACGAGGAGCCCACGGGAAACCAGTCGGTGAAGGAAGTGGAGATCCTGGGCCGGGCCCTCTACGAACTGGATTTGCGGAACCGGGAACGGGAGAGCCTGCTGCGCCAGGAACACGACGAGGCCCTGGCCACCCGGGCCTTCGAGGAACTGATCCAGCATGTGGCCCGGGAGGAGGACCTGCTCGCGGCCCTGGACCAGGCGCTCTACCGGCAGGTGCGGTCCAGCGCGCAGCGCATCCTCCTCCACGCCGAGGGTGGCGATGGCCTGGACGCGGTCCTTCCGACCCTGTCCCCGGAGGAGGCGGCGCGGAACCCCGTGCTGGCGGACGCCGGCCGGTGCCGGGCGATCCGCCAGACCACGCCCGTGTGCCTGGACAGCAAGGCGCCCACCGCCTGCCTCTGCCCCTTGGGCGTGCCCGATTCGGGGGCCTACCTCTGCCTGCCCATGGTGGCTTCGGGCCGCACCCTGGGCCTGGTGAACCTCCAGGCCCGCAACCCCGACCATTGGACGCCGGAACGGCGCCGCATCGCCGCGTCCCTGGTGACGGCCAGCGCCTCGGCCCTCCAGACCCTGCGCGCCCTGGAGCTGGCCCAGGAGCGGTCCATCCGCGACGGCCTCACCGGCACCTTCAACCGCAGGTTCCTGGACGAGGTCCTGCCCAAGACCTTCGACCAGAGCGTCCGCAACGGCCTGCCGCTGTCCGTCCTGATGCTGGACATCGACCACTTCAAGGCCTTCAACGACACCTACGGCCACGACGGGGGCGACCAGGTCCTGCGGATTTTCGCCCAGTGCCTGCAGGGCAATGTGCGCAGCGGCGACGTGGTGGCGCGGTACGGGGGCGAGGAGTTCGCCATCCTCCTGCCCCAGGCCGGCGCGGCGTTCGCGCAGATGCTGGCCGAGCGCCTGCGGGCCAGCATCCAGGCGCTCGCCCTGCCCGAGGCCACCTTCCCGCCGGACTGCCACATCACCACGAGCATCGGCCTGGCCTGCTTTCCGGACCACACCCGGAGCCGGGAGGCGCTCCTCCCCCTCGCGGACCAGGCCCTCTACGAGGCCAAGGGGCTCGGACGGAACCGCACGGTCAGCGCCGGCGACCTGGGCAAGGGGTTGCCCCTCCAGAACTGACGCGGGACGCCCTCCCGGCCCCGGGGCGGGGCCCGTTTCCGGTCCGGGGACGCCCGCGATTGGAAAAGTTGGAATATTTGTGCCTTTCTTCACACATTTGCAACAGGGACCTGGGAAACTGTAAGGGAATCGAAATGGGGTTCTGAATGCTATCCGTGCGTAATCTTGGTTTCCTTCTGGGGATCGCGGCCTTTGGCCTCCAGGCGGGTGATGTCCAGGTCTTTTTCGGGAATTCCACGCTCCGGCGCGGGACCCTGCGGTCCACGTCGGTGGGAAGCATCCAGTTGCGGGCCCACCGCGACGGCCTGGCGCTGCCGGGGCGGGCCCTCCTCAAGGACGTCGCGGGCAGGGCCTTCGAAGTGCCCTGCGAGGTGCAGACCTACGCCCTCGCCGGCGACCAGGGGGAAACCGCCGACTGGCGCGTGGAGGTGCCGGAGGGCACCGCCCTCCGCAGCCTGACGGTGGTCCGCGGCAGCCAGGTCCTGGCCCGACTGGAGTCGCCCCGCGACCTCGCGCCGGCCACCATGGACTTTGCCGATTCCATCAACGGGCGGGACGCCTCCATCGGCTGGGTCCTCGTCCGTCCATCGGAGTTCGACGCCTCCTCCCTCTGGCTGCGGTGGTCCTGGGACGAGGGCTCCACCTGGACCACCTACCCCCGCGTCCTGCACGACGAGGCCGGCACGGGGCAGCTGAACCTGGAGCGCCTTCCGGACGGCACTGCCGGTGGAACCCTCCTGGAATTCTGGGTCCCCCAGGGCCTCGGCCTGACCCGGATCCGGCACCGCATCGCCGGCCGTTTCCGGCCCGTCTAGCCCCATGACGTCCCCTTCCCGCGGCATCCTGCCGATCCTCGTCCGCGCCGCGGCGCTCCTGCTGGTCCTGGCGCTGGGGCCCCGCCTGCCCCTGGAGGGGGCCCGGGCGCCGCAGACGCCCGCGGAGCAGATGCCCTTCCAGAGCTACGGCATCAGCCAGGGCCTCGAGAACCTCTCCGTCTGGTGCCTGGAACAGGATTCCGACGGGTTCCTCTGGGTGGGCACCGAGGACGGGCTGTTCCGCTACGACGTGCAGAGGTTCCGGGTCTTCCGGGGCGAGTCGGGCCTGCAGGACGTGTGGGTCCGCGCGCTGTGCGCGGCGGGGCGGCGGCGCCTCTGGATCGGCACCACCCGCGGCCTTGCCCTCCGGGAACACGGGAAGATCCGGCCCCTCGGTCCCGCCCAGGGCCTGCCCCAGGCCGAAGTCTTCGCCCTGGCCCTGGATTCCGGTGGCCTGGTGTGGGTGGCCACGGACCGCGGGCTGTTCCGGCAGCGCGCCGGCGAAACGGCCTTCGAACCGGCGCCGGGCTGGAAGGCGGAGGAACCCGCCCGCTGCCTGGCGGTGGTGGGATCCGCCGTGTACGTGGGGTCCCAGGAGCGGCTGCTGCGGTATGACGCGGGGCGGCCCGGGCCGGCCGCGGAGGTGGCGGGACCCTGGCGGGAACGCCTGGACGCCGTGGTGCAGGACGGCGCGGGGCGGATGTGGGTGCGGTCGCGCAGCGGACTCTGGATGCGCCCCGCCGCCGGCGCGCCCTTCCAGGACCTTTCCGGGCGGGTGGAGACGGCGGCCTACGACGGCTGCCTGCGCCTGACCCCCTCGGGGGCCCTGCTGATTCCCACCACGGCCGACCTGGTGCGGGTGCGGGGCGATCGCTGGGAGCACCTGGGCCGGGCCCAGGGCCTGCCCACGCCCTTCGTCAACCGCGCGCTGGAGGACCGGGAGGGCTGCCTCTGGATCGCCGGCCTCGGCCTCCACCGGACGCTGAGCCGGGAGGCCTGGGGGCAGCACACCTACCAGAACGGCATCGAGGGCGGCGTGGTGTGGTCCATCACCCGCGACGGCCAGGGCCGGTTGTGGGCCGGCACGAGCAACGGCCTGTGCGAGACCCGGGACGGTCGGTGGTCCCTGGTGCCCGATACGGCCAAGCAGGCCGTCCTCTCCCTGGCGGTGGCGCCGGACGGCGCCCTCTGGATGGGGGGAGCTCCCGCCCGCCTGCGGCGGTGGGTGCCGGGCACGTCCCGGTGGCAGGAATGGGCCCAGCCCACCTCGACCATCACCAGCCTGGCCTTCGACGACCGGGGGACCCTCTGGGTGGCCACGCGCCGCCAGGGGCTGTTCCGGGTGACGCCTCGCGGCCCTTCCTTCGCCGTGGAGCCGTTCCCCCTTCCCGGGGAGGTGCCGGGGGAGAGGGCGACGTCCATCACCCGCGGCCAGGGGGGCCGGCTGTGGCTGGCCAGCGCCAACGGGCTCCTGGTGCTGGAGGGCGGCCAGTGGCGGCGCCTGGGCAAGGCCGAGGGCCTGGTGGACCCGGACGCGCGCGCCGTCTACGAGCGCCCCGGGGGGGACCTCTGGGTGAGCTATCACGCCCGGCAGGGCCTGAGCCAGTACCGCTACGCCGGGGGACGGCTCACGCTGGTGAAGCACTTCGACGCGGCCTCCGGCATCACCGCGCGGAAGGCGTACTACATGCGCGAGGACACCCTGGGGCGCCTGTGGGTGGGCACCTCCCAGGGGGTGGTGCTCTTCGACGGCTCCCGCTTCCAGGAATTCGGCACCATGGACGGCCTTCCCGGCGACGAATGCAACGGCAGCGCCTTCCTCGCCGAACCGGGCGGGGACGTGTGGGTGGGCACCCTGGGCGGCCTCGCCCGGTTCCACCAGGACCGGTACAAGGGGTCGGCCTCGCCCCCCTCGGCATTCATCCTTTCGGCCACCTACGGAAAGACCGAACTCGCCTTCCCGTTCACCGGCGTCCCGGAGGTGCCCAAGCGGGACGCGACCTTCGAATTCCATATCACGGGGCTCACGTATCTCAACGAGGCGCGGGTCCTGAACCAGGTCCGGCTGGTGGGGATGGAGGATGCCTGGCGGACCACGAAGGTGCGGGAGATCCGGTACGCCAACCTGCCGCCCGGAGCGTACCGCTTCGAGGTGCGGTCGGGGCTGGCCGAGGGCGCCTGGGGCCCCGTGGCGGCCTTCCCCTTCCAGGTGCTGCCGGCCTGGTACCAGGCAGGGTGGTTCCGTTTCGTGGCGACCGTGGTCCTGTTGGCCCTGGGCTACCTCGCGGTGCGGCTGCGCCTGAAGGCCATGCGGGAGCGCAACCAGGAGCTGGAGCGGCTCGTGGAGATGCGCACCGTCGCGCTGGCCGAGGCCAACCAGGCCCTGCACCAGCTCACGGTGACCGACCCCCTCACCGGCCTCAAGAACCGCCGCTTCCTGGACCTGACGCTGGAGGAGGACCTGGCCCAGGTGCGCCGGGACCACGGTACCGCGTCCCGGGAGGGGCGCCCGGCCCGCAACCTGGACATGGTCTTCCTCATGGTGGACCTGGATCATTTCAAGGCCGTGAACGACGGCCACGGCCACCCCGCGGGCGACCTCGTGCTGCAGCAGGTGCGGGACCGCCTCCAGGAGGTCGCCCGCACCTCGGACACCGTCGTCCGCTGGGGGGGCGAGGAGTTCCTGGTGGTGGCGCGGCGCATGGACCGGGCCCAGGGCGGCGCGCTCGCGGAACGGATCCTGGAGGCCATGCGCTCCCGTCCCTTCGACCTGGGCGGCGGCCAGGAGACGCCCCTCACCTGTTCCGTGGGGTTCTGCTCGTACCCGCTGGTGCCCTCCCAGCCCGACGCCCTGTGCTGGTCGCGGGTGGTGGCGGTGGCGGACCGGTGCCTCTACGCGGCCAAGCAGAGCGGCCGCGACGGCTGGGTGGGGCTCGGAGGCAAGGCCGACGGCGTCGGGGCCGTGGATGCCTTCATGATCTCGCCCGAGCACGCGGGGACCCGGGAGGACCTGGGCCTGGTGGCGAGCTTCCCGGACGTCTCCCGCCTACGGTGGCAGTGAAGAACTGATGTGGGGAACCTCGCCCCTTCCCAGGGCATCCCCCATGGGCAACGTGGGTGCGCCATGCCCACTGGGCGGACGGCCATGGATTCTGGACCCTTGCCATTCCTCAGGTGCCCCCGGGCAGGCGGGAGCCGTTCCGGGCGGCCGGGATGGACGCCGCTTCTGACGGCCATCCCGGTGATCATGCTCGTGGCTCAGGCGCCCAGGCTGGTCCCCCGGGTCGGAGCGGCCGTGCCGGGGGACCGGGTGCTCAAGGATGAAGCTGGTCGGCCGGTGGTCCTATCGGACCTGCTGGGCCGGCCCACGTTCCTGACCCTCAACTACTTCCGCTGCGCGGGGATCTGCTCGTCCCAGCTGGATGGGCTGGCCAGGGTCCTGGGCCGGATGGAGGCTCGACCCGGCAAGGATTTCACGATTCTCACGGTGAGTTTCGATCCGCGGGACACATGGGAGGTGGCGGCGCGAAGGCGGGCGGACTACCTGCGTAGGGCCGCGCGTCCCATTCCCCCGGAGGGCTGGCGCTTCATGACGGGGGACGGCCCCGCCACCAAGGCCCTGGCCGACGCCGTGGGATTTTCATTCCAGGCCGCGGGCGAGGACTTCCTCCATCCGGCGGTCCTGGTGGCGCTGGGTTCCGATGGCAGGGTCGTGGACTATCTTCCCGGCGTCGACTACGATCCGGAACGGCTGGAGGATCTGGTGCGGCGGATGGCGGCGGGGCTCCCGCCCGAATCGCCTTGCGTACCGCCGGGCCCGGCCGCCCACCGGTTCAGCCCCCTGGGGTGCCTGGCGGCCTCGTTGGCCGGAACGGGGTTCATCTTCATGGTTTCCACCGGCGTCATGCGCTTTTTGCGCCGGCATCGGAACGCGGGGTCACTTTCCAAGGAACGTAGGCACCCCTGAAGGCAGAAGGGCTCGATTCCGCCGGGTCGTCCGGGGACTTGGCCGGGGGTGGCGCATGGGCGATTTTCTTTACCGCATGTTCCGGTCCGATTTCATGCCGCACGGTTTTTGCTGGAAGTGGGAGCCGTGGGTGGTCTGGACCAATGTCATGGCGGACCTGTTCATCTTCCTTTGCTACCTGATCATCGGCTCGACGCTGCTCAAGGTCGCGGCCAAGCGCAAGGACGTGATCTCCAACCCCGTGGTGGTCCTGTTCGGCGCCTTCATCCTCTGCTGCGGGTGCACGCACGCCATGGAAGTCTTCAACACCTGGAACGGCTTCTTCCGCTTGGCGGGAGCGGTCAAGGTCGTGACCGCGGGCGTGAGCCTGCTGACGGTGGGCCCGCTCATGGATCTTCTCCCCAAGCTGCTGGCCGTTCCTGCGCTTTCGGATGTGTTGAACCTCAACGCCGCCCTCCATGACGAACGGAGGGAGAACGATCGAATGGCAGGGCGGCTGCGGGAGAGCGAGGACTGTTTCAGGCTCCTGGTGGAGGGCATCCGGGACTACGCCATTTTCCTTGTGGATGCAGAAGGCCTTATCACCAGCTGGAACCCCGGGGGCCAGAAGGCCTTCGGCTACCGGGACCGGGACATCCTGGGGCAGCCTCTGATCCGGCTCTACCCGCCGGAGGACGTGGCTGCAGGCCTCCCGGCGCAAGTGCTCAGGAAGGCCGCGGAGATGGAACGCCAGGAGGACGAGGGCTGGCGGATCCGCAAGGACGGGAGCCGGTTCCTGGCCAAGGGGGTGCTCACGGCCTTCTATGATCCGGCCGGCCGGGTCAAGGGCTTCGCCTGGATCATCCAGGACATCACGGAGCAGCGGGCAAACCAGGCAGCTCTCGAGGGCCTGGCGGAACGTCTGGAGGACCAGGTGAAAGAGCGCGTGCGGGAGCTCCGGGAGAGCCAGGCGCGCCTGGAAGCCTTCATCCAGCATTCGCCCGCGGCCATCGCGTTCAAGGACCTGGACGGCCGCTACGTCCTCATCAACCCGCGGATGGAGGAGGCGTTCTGCCGCCCGGCCTCGTCCATCCTTGGCCGCACGGATGCGGACCTGCTTACCCAGCCTTCCTGCAGCCGGGCCCAGGCCCGGGAGGAGGCCATCCTCCGCTCAGGGCAGTCGTTCCAGGGGGAGGAGGGCTGGGCTCCGGGGGGCCGGCCCGAGCGCGACTACCTGGTCAACGCCTTTCCGCTCGAGAACCCCCACGGCAAGGTGTGGGGACTCGGGGTCATCGCTACGGACATCACGGAACGCAAGGAATCCGACCGGGCCATGCTGCAGAGCCAGAAACTGGAATCACTCGGCGTCCTCGCCGGCGGCATCGCCCACGATTTCAACAACCTCCTGGGCGCCGTCCAGGGGAACCTCGAATTGGCCCTGATGGAGGATTCCGTCCCCTTCGTGAGGCCCTACCTGGAGACCATCGGGGGCCTCGTGGCCCGCGGGACGGACCTGCTCAAGCAACTGCTGGCCTACTCGGGCCGGGGCAAGTTCGTGGTGGGCGAGGTCGGGATGAACCGGCTCGTGACTGGCCTCACGCAGCTTCTGGGCACGTCCATTTCCAAGAAGGCGGTGATCCAGCTCGATCTGGATCCCGCCCTGCCGTCCGTCGAGGGCGACGCGTCCCAGTTCCAGCAGGTGGTCATGAACCTCGTCATCAACGCTTCCGAAGCCATCGGCGATCAGCCCGGAACGATCCGCATCACGACGCGCCAGGTGGTGCTGGAGCCGGAGGACATGGAAGCCTACTGCATGGATCCGCCCTGCCGGCCGGGTCTGTACGTCAGCCTGGAGGTTTCCGACACCGGCAAGGGAATGACCGCCGAGGTCCGGAAACGGATCTTCGAGCCCTTCTTCACCACCAAGTTCACGGGGCGGGGCCTGGGCCTGGCCGCCACCCACGGCATCGTCCGCGGCCACAAGGGCGCCATCCATGTCCTCAGCGAGCCCGGAAGGGGCAGCGCGTTCCGGATTCTCCTGCCCGCGGCCCTGGGGGCCCCTGGGGGGGCGGCCCCCACCACGGAGTGCGAGCCCCTGGGGGCCGCCGGGGACATCCTGGTGGTGGATGACGAACAGCCCTTGCGCGCCATGATCGCGCGCGCCCTGGACCGGGCCGGATTCCATCCGCTCCAGGCGGGGAACGGCCAGGAGGCTCTGGGGGCGTTCTGGGCCAACCCGCGTACGATCCGCCTGATCGTCATGGATCTGACCATGCCGGTCATGGACGGCCTTGAGGCCTGCCGCGAGCTCAGGCGCAAGGGGGTGGACATCCCCATCCTCCTGATGAGCGGCTTCGACGAGACCGAGTCCCTGTGCCGGTCCGAGGGGCTGGGCCTGGCGGGGTTCCTCCAGAAGCCCTTCCCGCTGGCGGCGCTGCTGGGCCGGGTGCGTTCCCTGCTGGAAGGTTGACGGCCGGATGGGCCCCGTCCGCCGCTCAGCCCCCCATCGCCGGAACCGGCCCCCTCAGCTTTTCTATGGATTGCCGGAGGTCCTCCAGCATGAAGGGCTTGGCCAGCATCGCCACGCCCGGGTAGGCGTCGAGCAGTTCCAGGGCCGAGGTGTCGCTCCGGCCCGTGGTGAGCAGCACCGGCAACTCCGGACGCAGGGTCCGCAGCTGCGGGAGGGTGCCGGCGCCGCCGAGGCCCGGCATGTTCATGTCCAGGATGACGAGGTCGGCCCTGAGGCCCCGCTCGAGCTCCGCGAGGCAAGCCTCGCCGCAGGTCACGGTCCTGGCCGTGTGGCCCAGGACCTCCAGCACCTCCTGGATGGAGGTGAGGATCATCTCGTCGTCGTCCACCACCAGGACCTCCAGGGGGCCGGCGTCGGTCATGGGAAGGGGGCCGGCTGGGCCCGCGCTGGGGGGGAGCGGCTCGCCCGCGGGGAAGCGCAGGGTGACCACGGTGCCCGATCCGGGGCGGCTGCGGATCCCGATTTCGCCGCGGTGGGCCTTCACGGTGCCGTAGACCATGGACAGGCCCAGGCCCGTGCCCTTGCCCTGGGGCTTGGTGGTGAAGAAGGGTTCCATGGCCCGGGAAAGGACGTCGGGCGTCATGCCCGTTCCGTCGTCTTCCACGTGGATCTCCACCCACCCGGCGCCGGCGTTCCGGGTGCGCAGCGTCAGGGTGCCGGCGGTGGGCATGGCGTCCCGGGCGTTGACGCACAGGTTCAGGAACGCGTTGGCGATCGCCCCGGCGTCGCCGCGGATGGGCTGCAGGTCCGGCGCCAGGTCCATCTCCAGGCGGATGCCGGCCAGGAGGGTGCCTTCCAGCAGCTCAGCCTCCTCCAGGAGGATCGCGTTCAGGTCCAGGTCCTTCTCCTCGGTGGCGGTGGCCCGGGCGAAGGTCAGCAGCCGCCGGACCATCTTTCCGCCGCGGACGGCGGCCTTGGCGATGGTCTCGAAAGCCCCGTAGCCCGGGGTCTCGGCGGGCAGGGCCTTGAGCTTGGCCGAGGCCAGGCTCAGGATGGCGCCCAGCACGTTGTTCATGTCGTGGGCGATGCCGCCCGAGAGGTTGCCCAGGCTCTCCATCTTCTGGGCGTGGGCCAGCTGCTCCTCCAGGGACCTGCGGATCTCCCGGGCCCTTTTCTGCTCGGTGATGTCCTCGGTGAACGAGATGTAGTTGGTGACGGCGCCGGAAGGGTCCCGCACCGGGGCGATGGTGGCGCGCTCCTGGAAGGGTTCGCCGTTCTTGCGCAGGCTGGAGAACTCGCCCACCCACACGTCGCCCTGGGTGAGGGCCTCCCGGATGTGGACGAAGCTCTTGAGGGGGGTGGTGGGCGCCTTCATGAAGAGCGGGTTCTTGCCCAGGACCTCGGACCGGGAGTAGCCCGTCAGGTCCGAGAACCGCGGGTTCACGTACTCGATCCTCCACTCGGGGTCCATGATGACGATGCACAGGGGGCTCTGCTCCACGGCCGTGCTGATGCGGCGCAGGGAGGCCTCGGCCAGCTTGCGCTTCCCGTCGAGCTCCAGGTGGTCCAGGGCGAAGGACGCGTCGCTGGCGGCCTCCTCCAGGAGGGCGATCTCGTTGGCCCCGAAAAAGCCCTGCTCGTGGGCGTACACCACGAGGACGGCGCACACCTCGCCGGCCTTGCGGATGGGGAACGCCGCCGAGGCCGCGAAGCCCGAGCGCACCGCGGCCGCGCGCCGCGAGACGGGGGTGGACGGATCCAGCAGGTCGTTCTCGATCACGGGGCGCGCCTCCCGGAGGGCGGCTGACGCCGGGTTCCGGCCCAGGGGAGCGGAGCCGTTGCCCAGGCCCAGCACCTGGAGGTAGCCGTGCGTGTCCCCGAAGCTGCTGGCCACGCGCACCTCCTGGGTGGCCGTGTCGAACCAGCCGATCCAGGCCATGGCGAACCGGCCGTCCTCCACGAGCGCCTTGCAGATCTTGTCCACGAGGGCATCGGGGGTGCGGGCCCACACGATGGCCTGGTTGACGTGGCTGAGGGCGGCGTACAGCTGGGTGAGGCGCTCCAACTGGCGCGCCTGGGTCCGCAGGTCGGTGATGTCCCGGACCATGGCCAGGACGCAGGGTTCGCCGTCCACTTCGATGAGGCTGGCGGACACCAGGCCCATGAGGGCTTCGCCGTCCTTGCGGCGGAACCGGGCCTCGAATCCCAGGACCATGCCCTCCTCCGCCAGGAGTTCCCGGAAGTGTTCCCGGTCGCGGGTTTCGGCCCAGATCTCCAGGTCGCCGGGGCGGGCGGTGCGGCCCAGGATCTCCGCCTCGGCATAGCCGGTGGTCCGCGTGAAGGCCGCGTTCACGGTGAGGTAGGTCCCGTCCGAGAGCCTCGTGATGGAGACGCTGTCGGGGTTCGCGTGGAAGCTCCGGGAGAATTTCTCCTCCGAGGCCCGGAGCGTGTCGATGGCCAGCTTGCGCCGGGTGATGTCCGCGAAACTCACCAGGACGCCGCCCCCGGGCAGGGGTTCCGCGGAGACCTGGAGCCACTGCCTGCGGCCATCCTTGCCGGCCCACACCAGTTCCTTGCCCCGCACCGGTTGCCCCGTGCGCAGCGCGACCCGGCCCGGCGCCTCCTCCAGGGCGAGGATCGACCCGCCCTGGGCGAACAGCCCCGCCTGGCTTCCCTCGAGGCCTCCCGCCAGGAGCGCCTCCCGGTCGAGGCCCAGGATCCGCGACGCGGCCTGGTTGGCCTCCAGGTACTCGCCCTCCGGGCCCAGGAGGAGCACCCCCTGGTGCAGGGCGTCGAACAGCGGGGTCCAGCCGGACAGGGCAGGGCGGACCTGCCCATCCTGGGGGTCGATCAAGCGTGGAGTGAGCACTTCACGTTCCTTGGAAAATCAAGTTGTCATAAGCCGCGAAGTGCCCAGGCGGGTTACAAGTTGACCGGAGCACGCCGATTTGCTGGTAACAGAGTCTCATCACTGGGAAGATATTCCCAGGATTTCATCAACGCGCACGGGGCCTTTTCCGGGGCCCTCCGGAGTGACTAGCCGCACCAAAGGAAGCCATGAAGTTCGACGTCCCAACCCTGGTCTTCATCCTGAGCCTGGTCAACCTGACGCAGGTCGTGGCCATCCTCATCCAGGTGCGGGTCAACCGCGCCTACCGGGGCATCGGGTGGTGGCTCGTGGGTTCCCTGTGCGCGGCCCTGGGGTTCGTGACGCTCTCCCTGGGGGTGGTGAAGTCGTTGGCGTTCGTTGCGGTGGTGAGCATCCCCCTGCTGATGCTCGCGCGGATCTGCCTTTTCGTCGGGACGAGCCGGTATCTGGGCGAAAAGGTTCACAAGGTCTGGGTGGGATCCTCTTTCTTCCTGCTGGCGGCGGTGTACTACTACTTCCTAGTGATCCATGAGGCCATCGCGTGGCGGACCGTCACGGGCTCCCTGGGGATCGGGACCTACTCCCTCCTCACCGCCCGGATCCTCTTCCGGAGCTGCCGGGGCCGGTACACGAACGTGTCGGCCTTCACGGGAGGCCTCTTCCTGTTCGCGGGCCTGCAGCTCTTCTACGTCGCGGTCGACACGGTCCTGTCCGGGCCCATGAAGTCCTACCACGACTACGCGCTCCCCCAGGTCATGCTGTTCGTCATCCCTTCCATCACCAGCATCCTGTGGACCTTCGGGTTCATCCTCATGGTCAACCAGCGCCTGGTGGCCGACAACCAGGGGGAGAAGGAGAACCTGCGGCGCATGTTCAACGCCCGTCCCGACGCGGCCCTGCTCATCCGGGTGGACGACGGGGTGGTGGTGGACGTGAACCAGGGCTACCTCCAGATGACGGGCCAGGACCGCGCGGCGATCCTGGGGAAGCCGGTCCGGGAGGTCTGCCGGTGGAAGCATCCGGACGAGCACGACGCGTTCCTGGCCGCCCTGGGGACCGACGGGCAGTGCGAGAACCTGGAATACGCCTTCCTCCACGAGGACGGCACGGAATTCATCGGCATGGTCTCGGCCCGGATCCTCTGCCTCAATGGGGTTCCCCACATCCTCAGCGTCACCCGGGACATCACGGAGCGGCTCAAGGTGGAGCGGGAGCGGGCGGAAATGGAGGCCACCTGCCAGCGGCTGCAGAAGGCGGAGAGCCTGGGGCGCATGGCCGGGGCCGTCGCCCACCACTTCAACAACCAGCTGCAGACCGTCATGAGCAACCTGGAGATCCTGGGAAACCCGCCCGGGTGACGGACCCCACCCGGGTCCTGGCCCGGGCGAGGCAGGCCACGGACAGGGCCGCGGAAATGAGCGGCCTGATGCTGGTCTACCTGGGGCAGACCCTCCATGAAAAGGCGCGCCTGGACCTTTCGGACCTCTGCGAGGACGCCCTGGGGGCCCTCCGGGGCCAGCTGCCCGGAACCGTGGAGGCCTCCGGGGACTTCCCGCGGCCGGGGCCGGTTGTCCTGGCCAACGGGGACCAGCTCCGGCAGGCGCTGTCCAACCTGGTGCACAACGCCGTGGAAGCCCTGGGGTCCCACCCGGGCGCCCTCCGGCTCCGGGTCCGGACCCTGCCCGCCGGGGATTTGCCGGCCGGGCACCGCTTCCCCATCAACTGGCAGCCCCAGGCCCCGCGCTACGCCTGGGTGGAGGTGACCGACACCGGGACCGGCATCCCCGAGGGGGACATCGAGAACCTGTTCGACCCCTTCTACACCACCCGGTTCACGGGCCGCGGCCTGGGCCTGCCCGTGGCCCTGGGCATCGTCCAGGCCCACGGGGGAGCCGTGACCCTCTCCAGCCGGGTGGGGGAGGGCAGCACCTTCCGGATCCACCTTCCCCTGGAGGCTTGAGCCGGCTCAGGACACCGGGCGGGATGCCACGGCCCCGGCGGCGGTGCGGGTTCCGGTGCGCGGCTCGCTCCCCTTGCGCAGGGACGGGGGGAATTCGAGGTGGAAGGTGGTGCCCGCGCCGGGCTGGGATTCCACCCGGATCTGCCCGCCGTGGGCTTCCACGATGTTCCGGGCCATGGCCAGCCCGAGGCCCGTGCCCTGGCCCCGCGGCTTGGTGGAGAAGAAGGGCTCGAAGACCCGCGCCTTCACGTCCTCGGCCATGCCGCAACCGGTGTCCCGCACCTCCAGGCCCACGAGGGTTTCGGTGCGCCAGGTGCGGAAGGAGAGCAGGCCGCCCCCGGGCATGGCGTCCCGGGCGTTCATGCCCAGGTTCACGAGCACCTGCTGAAGCTTCTGGGGTTCGCCGAACAGGAAGGGGGTGTCGGGGTCCAGGTCCTTTTCCACTTCGATGGAGGGGCCCAGGATGGGCCGGAGCAGGGCGACCGCTTCCTGGACGGAGGCGTTCAGGCTCATGAGCTCCCTTCCGCCCGGGTCCACCCGGCTGTAGTTCAGGAGTCCGCGCAGCACTTCGCCGCACCGGGAGGCGGCCTCCTCGGCCTGGCGCAGGCGGGGCTGGAGCTCGGGATGGTCGCCGTACAGGGTCTGGCAGAGGGCGATCTGGCCCAGGACCACGGCCAGCTGGTTGTTCACGTCGTGCATGATGCCCGGCGCCATCATGCCCACCGAATCCACCCGCTGGCTGTGCTCGGCGTGGCTCAGGAGGAGGTTGCGCTCCTGGAGGGCGCGGCCCGCCACCCTGAGCTGCTGGCCCACCTGCTCGATTTCCCAGATGTCGGAATGGTAGTCCTCGCTGGAGGAATCGGCGGTGGTGGGCGTGCTGGCCTCGATGGCCAGGTCGCGCATGGGCCGCACGATGCGGCGGTGCAGGTCCAGGAAGCTCCAGGCCACGGCGAGGACGATGGCCAGGGCCAGCAGGAAGACGGCGATGCGCCGGGTGGGGAGGCCGGGGAACAGGTCCGTCTCGGGGATCGCCACCTGCAGGTTCATGCGGGGCTTGCCTTCCGCGGTGTAGGCGCCGGCGACGCCCACCAGGGCGCCGCTGGAGGGCTTGACGGCGTTGGGCCCCGGGGTCCCCCCGGGCAGGAACGCGGGAGGGACCGGCATGAGCTGGTGGTCCAGGCGCGCGGCCAGGGACAGCATGTCCGGGATCCGGGGGGGGACCAGGAGCCGCCCGGCGGGGTCCGAAACCACCAGGCGGGTGCCCGGGGTCGGCTGGTGCTCCCAGATCAGGTGGGTCAGGTCCTCCAGGGCCATGTCCACGGCCACCACGCCCTGGAGGGTGCCGCGGGAGTCCCGCACCGGAACGGTGAAGGTGTAGCCCCCGGCTCTGGACCGCACGAACCGGTAGGCCTCCGGGGTCCACGCGGGGGCGGCCTGGGCGGACCCGAACCGGAACCAGTGGCGTTCCCTCGCGTCATAGGTCTCGCGGTCGTCCCCCTGCGCGGGCACCCAGTGCCCGCCCCGCAGGACCTCCCGGCGCGGGACCCGGCCCGCGCGGAAGAGGATCAGGTTCCATTCCCCCTCCTTCCTCACGATGCAGGCGGAATCGCCATCCGGCCGGCTCAGGATGAGGTTGGTGACCATGGCGCCGTTGTCCAGGAAGGTGATCACGTTCTGGAGCTTCGCGGGGTCGTCGAGGCTGCCGCGCTCCTGGGCCCACCAGGCGCCCAGGGCCAGCCCGATGGCCTCGGCCCGGGACATCTCCCTGGCGATGGTCCGGTCCATGAGGACCAGGGATTCCCGGGCGCGGGCCTCCACCTGGATGCGGGGGGAGTGGACCAGGCTCCACCACCAGAGGCTGCCCACCGCCGTGGCGCACAAGGCGGTGAGGACGATGGCTTTCCACAGCACCAGACTGGTGGGACGGGACATCCTTCGGGTTCTCCGGGCAGGTCGGTTTTCCGGTGTGGACTGGGCTGGGGATCGGCCGCCGCACAGGTAGACCGTCCAAAACACATGGAACTCGATTACAGCAGACCCCAAGTCTACACGACCTCCCGGGACGGGGGCCAGGTACCGGCGGGCGCGGCGGAAGGGCTTGCGGAAGTCCGGAGGTCGGGCGCATCCTGGCGGATGAACAACCAACCAACCCAGGAGGATCGATGCCCAGCCGGCCCAAACTTGTGAAGATCGCCATCACCTACGAGGCCGACGGACGCCAGGTCACGGTGGACGTGGACCCCGCCAAGGTTTCCGCCCTTTTCTGGACCGACAACACGGTGGAGAACCTGCTGGCCAGCTACTACCGCTCCGGCCTGCCCAACCCCACCGGCCAGACGGATTCCGGCGTCCTGGCCGCCTGGAACACCGCCAAGGAGGACGGCACCCTGCCGCCCTTCATGGTCAAGTACCCGGAGTGCGGTTCCGGTCCCGGCATCATCTGAGGGCCGCGAGGCGGGTGCGGGCGGCCGCCGCCACCAGGGGGCCCCGTTCCAGGCCCCGCCCATAGGCCTCCCGGGCCCTCGCCATGGCGAGGGCCCGTTTCTCGTCGGCGCCTTCCTCCTGGGCGGCCAGGGCCTCCAGCGCGCCCAGGCGGAGGTAGCCTTCGCCGTAGGACGGGTCCAGCGCCACGGCCTTGCGTGCCGCCCGCAGGCCCCGTTCCAGCACGCCGGAGCGGGGCAGGGCGGCGGCCCAGGCCTCGTAGAGCTCGGCCAGGACGCCCCAGGTCACCTGGTCGCCCGCGACGGACAGGTACCGCACCAGGTCCGCCTCGGCGCGCTGGAACAGGGGCAGGACCCGGGCGAGGGGCTGGTGGGAGAGCTGCCAGCGGGCTTCCACCAGGTCGCACTGGGCGCGGTGGAACCGCGGGTAGGGGGCCCGGGGGTTCCTGCGGACCGCCTCGGCGAGCCCGGCCCGGGCCGCGGCGAGCTCGCCCAGGGGGGACCGCCCCTGGGCGGCCTCGGCCTTGGCCAGGTCCAGGTGGCAGGCCGCCAGGTCCACCAGGGCGGCCACCAGGTCGCCCTTCAGGCGCAGGGCCCGCTCCAGGGACGTGCGGGCCTGGCCCAGGGAGGGCCGGGGGTCCTGGCCCGAGGTCAGCTGATACTCCCCCAGGAGCTTGGCGGCGACGCCCAGGTAGTAGTGCGCGTCCACCAGGCTCGGGTCCAGGCGGATGGCCTCCTCCAGGGCATGGATGGCGTTCCGGGCGCTCGTGGAGGGATCCCGGCCGTGGATCAGCTCCTGCTCCGCCCACTCCTCGTGGGCGGCGCCCAGTCCCATGTGGAAGGTGGCCAGGTCCGGGTAGGCCTTCACGGCCTGCTCCATGAGCCTTCGGCCGGCCTCCCAGTGCGCGGCGTAGTCCAGGCCCCGCTGGGCCTTGTACACCATGAGGCGGAGGTGGATCCGGCTGAGGGCGGGCAGGAGCTGGGGGTCGTTGGGGGTCGCGGTGACGGCCTTGGCGCCCGCCTCGATGGCGTTCTCCCAGGGTTCGATGGGATTCCCCCCCGCCCGCCAGCGGACCAGGGCGATCTCGCCGAAGGCGGCCATCCGGGTTTCATGGACCGCGGCGTAGGAGGGGTCCCGGCGCAGGGCCTCGTCGCTGGCGAACAGCGCCCGGCCCAGTTCGTCCATGGGGTCCTTGCCCTGGTTGTTCAGGACCCGGGCCCGGGCGAAGTGGAACCAGGCTTCCAGCGCCTGGGCCTCGAGCCGGGTGGGGTCCAGGGCCTTGGCCCGGTCCAGGGCCGCCAGGCCCCGGGCGAAGGGCACGGCGGCGTCCTCCCCCAGCTGCCAGTCCTTCTCCATGGCCAGGCGCCAGGCGCGGGCCTCGCCCAGGCACAGCCCCGGATCGCTGGGGGCCATGGCCTGGGCCGCCTGGAAGCAGCCCACCGCGGCGTCCAGGAGGCCCCGGAAGGCTTCCGGGCGGGCGGCTCCCGCCTGCTCCAGGAGGATGTCCCCCTCCAGGCCCTTGGCCTCGTAGAACCAGGGGGTCTGGTTGAAGGAGGCCCGGGCCTTGGCCAGCGCCTCCTCGAGGTTGCTGCCGTAGAAGGCGAGCAGGGCCTGGGTGTAGTCCGCGGATTCCAGGGCCGCGCTCCGGCCCTGCTCCAGGTGGAAGAGGGCGGCGCTGCGCAGGCCCTGGTCCGCGGCCCGGCGGCGGGCCTCCCGCATCCGGGGGTCGGGGAGCTTGCGGATCTGGTCCAGCTCGGCCTGGTACTGGTAGCCCAGGATGCGCCCCTGCATGTAGGAGGCCTCCGGGGACCGGAATCCGCGGGCCAGGGCGCTTTCCATGTATTTCCCCGCCCGGGCCAGGTCGCCCATGGCCAGGTAGCCCCGGGCCAGGGCGTAGGCGGCCGGGCCCGCGATCACCCGGGAGGGGCCGGCCACGTTGGGCTCCAGCTGGGCCATGCGCCAGCGCACCTGGGCCATCTCCTGCTGGATGTCGTGGGCGGGAAGGAGGTGGGCATAGCGCATGAGCGCCTCGTAGCGCTCCGCCTCCTGGCCGAAGCGCTGGGCCCACCCCGCCTGGGCGGAGGCCTCGCGCCGGGCCTGGACCTGGAAGCCCGCCAGGGTCAGGATCGCCGCCAGGGCCGCCGCGGAAACGGCCACCACGGCCTTGTGCTTCTGGGCGAGCTTGCGCGCCCGGTAGGCCAGGGTGGGCGGATGGGCCTGGATGGGCTCCCCCTCCCGGAATCGCCGCAGGTCCTCGGCCAGGGCCAGGGCGGAGGCGTAGCGCCGCCGGGGCTCCTTCTCGAGGCACTTGCCGATGATGGTAGCCAGGTCCCGGGGGACGGACGGCACCAGCTGGCGCAGGGGGCGGGGCGCCTCCTCCAGGGTCGCCTTGATCCAGGACAGGCCGGTGCGCCCCGCGAAGGGAGCCTGGCCGGCCAGGAGGGCATAGAGGGTGGCGCCCATGGCGTAGATGTCCGCGGGGACGCCCACCTCGCCGTCGAGGCCGGCAGCCTGTTCGGGGGCCATGAAGCCCGCGGTGCCCAGCACCACGCCCTGCTGGGTGAGGCCCGTGCTCTCCAGGGACCGGGCCAGGCCGAAGTCCAGGACGTAGGGCTTCAGGCCCCGCTCGTCCTCCTCCACCATGATGTTGGCCGGCTTGAGGTCGCGGTGCATGAGGCCCTGGCGGTGGGCCGCGTGGATGGCGGCCGCCACCGTCTCCATGACCGAGGCCAGGTCGCGGGGCGTGAGGTCCTTCCGGGCGTCGGACAGGGTCCTGCCCTTGATGAGCTGCATGGCGATGAAGACCTGGCCGTTGAGCTCGCCCACCTCGAAGACCTTGCAGACGTTGGGGTGGTCCACCTTCGCCTGGTTGCAGGCCTCCTGGAAGAACCGGCGCATGTGCCGCGGGTCGTCCCGGGCCAGGAACTTCAGGGCCACCTCCCGCTTGAGGACCAGGTCGAAGGCCCGGTAGATGCGCCCCATCCCCCCCTGGCCCAGGGGCTCAAGGTCGGCGTAGTGGCTCCAGGAGCCCGGCTGCGCCGTGGGCGCCCCCGGATTCACGCCCGCCTGGGTGGGCAGCGAGCCGAAGGCCAGCGCTCCGTCACCGCGCCCTTCCTGCGTCGCATCCTCCGGATTGTGCCGCGTCCTTTCGTCCTCGTTCCATTCCTGCATGGCTCCAAGTCTACCCGGCGGCCACGACGAACGGCCACCCGGCCTAGCGCCAGGTTCAGGCGATCCCGCAGGACCTCCTCCCGACGTTCAGGACGGCTTGACCGGCCAGGGGAACCACGCCTCCGCATCCGCGTCGCAGCACCGTTCCCAGGACTTTCCTTCAGTGAAGAACTCCTCCCGGTCGCGATCGCAGGCCTTGAAGCCCACCAGGCGGTCCTGGGGCTTGGGCGGGAGGGGCATGTGCATCCAGTGCGTGGGGAAGCAGGGGACGTGGAACCCGGTCCCGTCCGCGTCCCGCATCCATTGCCCGTCCTGGCACCGCATGGCGGCGGCCAGCATGGTGTCCACTTCGTCCTGGGCGAAGGCCCCGCGTCCGATCAGGATGCTCCCGTCCTTGGGGGCGGATTCGATAAGCCTCCACTCGCTCATGGTCACCTCAAACTACCTGTTTGTCCCATTATGAGGTGATGACCACGGCTTTGGGTCACAAGGGCCCAGGCGATGACCGTCGGCTGGCCCATTGCCGAATTCACTTGCGCTTGCCGAAGACCTCCAGGTAGTCCCGCACCGCCACCGGGTCCCCCTCCCGCTGGATGGGACCGAGGAAATTCTCGTAGCTGTGCTCGGCGAACTCCCCGCCGTGGGACATGTTGGCCAGGATGTAGCCGATGAATTCCTCCTGGCGATGCTGGATGTATTTCTTGAAGGGACGGGTGAGGGTCCCCAGGAGGGCGCTGTCCAGGGCCGTCCAGGCCTGCAGGTGGCTCTGGAAGCCCTTGGGCCCATGCCAGTAGGTGTAGATCACCACCATCTTCGCGCTCACGGCGAAGGGGTTGCCCATGCGCCAGCGCTCCACCCGCCCGTCGATGAGGTACACCCGCCTGCCGGGCTCCCGGTGGGCAAGGGTGAGGGTTCCCTTGAGCCCCCGGGTGTCGTCCACGATCAGGCCGCTGTCGGGCAGGGGGAACGCGAACAGCCGGGGCGCGAACTGGCATTCCCGCCACATGGCCGCCGCCAGCCGCGGGTGGTCGAAGAGCTTTTCCATGGTGGAGACCCGCACGTCCACGGGCGGGGTGGTGGTCTGGAAGGTGAACTGCGGCTTGCGGAGGATCTCCTCGGCCAGGATCCGGTTCGGCAGGTCCATGCGGTCCAGCGGCACCTGGCCGAAAAGGGACGTGGTTGAGAGAACGAGGGCGAGGGCCCGGCCGACGATGTCCATGCTTCAACCCTAGTCCCATCGCGGCTCTTTGACCATGGCGCAATGCGCCGGAACGTCAGGACGCGGCGGTCCGCTCGGCCACGGTCTCGGCCTGGAGGGCGAGGGTGCGGGGATCCCCCGGGTGGCGTTCCAGGATCTGTCGGTAGATCTGGTGCGCCACGTCGTACTGGCCGCCCAGGCGCTGGACCTTGGCCAGGCCCAGGAGGGTGGCCTTGTCGAACCCGGAGACGAGGCTGCGCTCGAACATCTCCTGGGCGAGGTCCAGGAGGCCCAGGCGCAGGTAGCAGTCGCCGGCCCGGGTCAGCACCTGCTGGCTGGGATCCCGGCGCAGGAGCTCCTCCCACAGGGGCCGCGCCTCCTGGAAGCGGCCCAGGCCACGGAGGCTGTCGGCCAGCCCGAAGAGGGCGGAGGTATTGCCCGGGTCGTGGGCCAGGGCGAGGTGATAGCAGGCCGCGGCGCGGTCGAAGGCCTGGGCCTTGCGGTGGAGGTTGCCCACGAGAGTCTGGAGGTGCGGCTGGGCGGGGTTCAGGGCCAGCAGGGGCTCCCAGCAGGCCAGGGCCTCCCCGCACGCGTTGGCCCGGTGGTGGAGGTCCCCCAGGCCCATGAGGGCGTAGCGGTTGTGGGGTTCCAGGGCCAAGGCCCGGCGGTAGTGGTCCAGGGCCGGCTCCCGGTGGCAGGCCTTCTTGTGGGCGTCGGCCAGCCGGCAGTGGGCTTCGGCGTCCGCGGGGCTGGTCTCCAGGAAGCGCTCCAGGACCTCGATGACCTTCTCCGTCTCGCCCAGGCCGCGGTAAGCGTCGGCCAGGGAAACGTGGGCGCGCCGGTTGGCCGGAGCGAGTTCCACCGCCCGCGCATAGTAGGGCAGAGCCCCCTTGTAATCCCGGGCTTTCCGGCATTCGTCACCGCTCTGGAGCAGGTCTCTGGGGTTCATGGGGAGGGGGGAGGCGGCAGCCCGCACCCGCGGGGCCAATCGGGGAATTGCCACCAGCATAGTTGATTTTCGGGGCCGCGCGGGATCCGGATGAGGCCCGCGGATTCCGGTTACCCTGGCCGGGGAGGCGCGATGGTGGACGCCCGGAAATGGGTCGAGGAAAACGTCATGGGGGATGGCGACCTGCTCCTCTACGGGAACCTGGGCCCGGAGCTGGAGGAGGCCGACGCGGAGGCCTTCTGGGAGGCGCTCCGGCGGGCCGCGGCGCCCTACGCGGGCGGCGGCCCCGGCCGCGCCCGGGCGGCCCAGGCGCGGGTGGACGAAACCATCGCCGCCCTGCTCGCCCGGGACGCGCGGTTCGGCTACCCGGCCCCGTTCTGCCACAAGGGCTGCGCCAACTGCTGCAATCAACTTGTGTACTGCACCCTCGAGGAGGCCCGGGACATCCACGCCCACTGCCGGGAGCGGGGCATCGCCATCGACTACGCCCGGCTGGAGCGCCAACTGCGCCACGTGGAGGTGGACGCCGCCGGCGACCACACCGGCGCCACCACCTGGGACGACCAGCCCGAGGCCGACCGCGCCTGCGCGTTCCTGGGCCCGGACCGGGCCTGCGCCATCTGGCCGGTGCGGCCCCTGGTGTGCCGCGCCCAGCTCGCGGAGGGCACCGACGCCCACTGCCGCCCCCACAACGGCGTCCCCGACCAGGAGGCCGTGGCGATCTCCTACCCGGAGGTGGACTACCAGATCAGCGCCGTCTTCACGATCCACCGGGACTCCGTGAAGAAGACCCTGGGCCGGCTGCTACTGGATTTACATTAGCGCTTGCGGTCCTCCTCCAGCAGCGCGAAGAGCTTGTCGGTCTTCGTGCGGGGCAGGCGGAGGTTCTGGATGGCGTTGGTCACGCCCACGCCGGAGCGGGAGGCGCCTTCGCGGAGCACCTGGAGGCAGTAGGCGTTCAGCAGGTCCCGGTGGCGGGCCACGGCGTCCCGGGTGAGCAGGCGCAGGGCGGGTTTGCGGCCGGGTTCGGCGGCGTCCAGGGGCACTTCGGGGAGGGCCTCGGCGAGGGCGTCGGTGATGCGGGGAAGCCAGACGCGCAGGTCGGGCACCACGGTGGCGCCCAGCACCAGCAGGGTGTCCATGGTGTCGAAGAAGCCCAGCACCTCCTGCATGGCGGTGTCCAGGAGGCCGTCGCCCTGCTTCTGGAGGATGTTCCAGGCGATGGGGACGTTGCGGAACAGCGTGTCGCCCACGTGCAGGTGGATCGACATGGCCACGTGGAGCATGAAGAGCACCCGGAAGTTCTTCACCTCCTCGATGGGGGCCTTGAGGGCGGCGGCGCCCCTCTGGGGGCTGTTGAAGAGCAGGCCGGGGTTGATGCCCAGGACCTCCAGGAAGAAGTGGCGGTTGGCCAGGAGGTGCAGATGGGCTTCGTTGCCCACGGTGGAAGGGTGGGTGGCCGCGATGTTGGCCAGGAGGTCGTCGAAGTAGGCGTTGTCCCGGAAGGTGGCGTGGGCGATGAGGAACAGGATGTTGCGGATCTTGAGTTCCATGTCCCCGAAGACCACCGCGCGCTTGTTCTCGGAATACTGCGCCTTCCATTCCAGGAAGATGTCGGCCTTGAGCATCTCCAGGAACCGCTGCACCTCGCGCTCCTGGAGGAAGTTGACGGCGTTGCCCACCTCGGCGGCGCCGTAGGTCTTGGGCAGGACGCTCTCAGGGTCGTCCTTCTTCAGGTAGGCCAGGGCCTCGGCGTTGGAGATGCGCCGGGGGAACACGGGCTCGATGCGGCCCAGGCCGAAGGGGTAGTTCGCCATGCCCTCCAGGGCGTAGGCCCCGTAGATGCTGGACCCGGCCGTGAGGTCCTCGGCGAACGCGGCCTGCAAGCGCGCGCGGGTCTCCGGGGTGTCCTCCAGCCCGAAGAGGTCCAGGTAGTTCGAGGCGAATCCCAGGCCGAAGGCGGCGGCGGCGTCCAGGAGGTCCAGGCGTTCGGCCTGGGGGATGGTCTGGAAGGGCGGGGCCAGGTCGGGGTCGCGCAGGCACTCCAGGGTTCCGTAGGGATCGGTGCGCAGGAGCGACCGCAGCACCTGCGCATAGGCCGGCGCATCCTGCCGCACGGCCTCGGGCACCCGGCGCAGCAGGTGGTGCTGGACGTGGGCCTGGAATCGTGAGCGCGCCTGCTCGTAACGCCGCTGGAGGTCCTTCGCGCCCTCCTCACCGCCGGAACGGTAGAGGATCTCCACTTTCTTCTGCTCCTCGAAATCCAGGGCCGGCTGGCGGGCCAGGGCGGTGCGCACCACGGCGAGGAGGTCATCCAGGGAGCCGAGGGCCGCCTTGTCCAGGTGCTCCAGGGTCTTTTCCGGTTCCTGCTCCGCGCAGGCCAGGGCCGCCAGCGCGCGGCGCTCCGGGGAAAGGTCGAAGTTCGGCAGGAATTCCATCACGATTTTGGCGAGGCCGTCGCCCGGGCCCAGCAGGGCCAGGTACCAGCGGCCTTCGTCGCCGGCGGAGGAAAGCGTCCGCGCCACCGCCTTGGGGTTGTGGTTGCTTCCGTGCATGCCGTTGAGGCGCAGCCGGGGCACCTGTTCGCCGAAGGCCGAGGCCTTTCCGGGATCGGCTTCCAGGTCCCGGCGGGCCTGGCTCCGGGCCTCGTCCAGGCGCTGGCGGGCCTCCACGACGATGCTGGGCTGGTCGAGCTCTTCGGGGGTTATCATCCAAGGCGCCTTCCTGCAACGCGGGCGGCGATGCGAACCCCCAGGGTAGCAGTGCGGACGGCTCCGGTCCTCCCCCTCGAAGATGACCGGAATGGGGGCATATGGCCATGGGCCGGCCGGTGATGGTAGCCTGGGGCCCCATGACCGCCCAGCCCCCCTTCGAACGGCTTCCGCCCGGTGACGACCTGGGCCTGGGTCTGCGGTCCGGGGCGCGGCGCTGGATGAACAAGGACGGGAGCATCAACGTGCGCCGGGCGGGCCTGCCCTGGTTCCGTCCGTACGAGCTCTACCACCGGCTCATCACCATGGGCGGCGCCCGCTTCCTGGCGCTGCTCTTCATCGGCTACATGCTCGCCAACCTCCTGTTCGCCGGCGTGTACCTGGCGGTGGGCATGGAGCACTTCCTGCGGCCCGGGGGGAACGGCTTCGCGGACAAGTTCCTGGACGCCTTCTTCTTCAGCGCCCAGACGCTGACCACGGTGGGCTACGGCCACATCAGCCCCCAGAGCCACCTGGCCAGCGCCGTGGCGGCCCTGGAATCGCTGCTGGGGCTCCTGAGCTTCGCCCTCGCCACCGGGCTCCTCTACGGGCGCTTCTCCCGCCCCCACGCCCAGATCCGCTTCAGCAGCCACGCGGTGGTGGCCCCCTACCGGGGCGGCGCCGGGTTCATGTTCCGCTTCGTGAACAAGCGCAGCAACCAGCTCATCGAGGTGGAGGCCACGGTGGTCCTGTCGCGGCTGGACCCCCAGACCGGCGCGCGGCGCTTCCACACCCTCGCGCTGGAGCGGAACCGCATCAACCTGTTCCCCGCCAACTGGACCGTGGTGCACCCCATCGACGACGCCAGCCCCCTGGCCGGCATGGACGCCGCAGCCCTCCGGCAGATCAATCCGGAATTCATCGTCCTCGTGAAGGCCTTCGACGACACCTTCTCCCAGACCATCTACCAGCGCACGTCGTACACGGCGGAGGACGTGGTGTGGGGAGCGAGCTTCGCGCCCATGACGCGCACGACGGCCGACGGCGCCCTTGAGCTGGAGATCGGCCTGGTGGACGGGCTGATCCTGCCGGGTTGACACGGCCCATTCAGGGCCGATACTACCCGTGCTCCAGGCGTTGGGCGCATTTGCCCGCTCGCACTCTCCCCCGGCAACGGGGGATTCCCTTTTGTGCGGATACGCTCGCTTGCTTCCCTTATCGGAATGAGACAGCCATGAACGAGAAACGAATCGCCACGGAAACGGTGCGCTGCAATTGGTGCTTCCTCATCAACCCCGGCCGGGGGTGGATCGCCGAGCGCAGGCGCAAGGACGCGGGCCCCTACGCCAACGTGATCTGCAGGAAGTGCGTGAACTATTTCTTCGGAGGGGTGGTTCCGGCCACCGACATGCGGGGCGTGCGGATCCGGGTCACCTGAGGCCGGCCCGGAAGGTGTATGAGCGGATGATCCCGGCGGGATCCGTGCGCACGTCCAGGTAGCGGGTGCGGGTTTGCGGTGCCTGCCGCAGCGCCTCGGGCGTGGGGGTGCCGGGGACCGCGCGGGGCGGCTCGAAGGCGTTGAGGGAGGGGTTGCCCGGCGCCATGGGGAGGGCCGTGGGCCGGTTCTCGATGTTCTGGGGCCGGGCGGGGGCCCCGGGCGGAACCGCCACCTGGACCACGTCCACCACTTCGAACACGTAGGTCGCGCCGGCGGCCTCCTGGCGGACCAGGCTGGGCTTTAGGGCGTTGCGGGCCATGAAGGCCTGGATATCCTTGCCCACGTAGGGTTCGATGGCGGGTTGGGGGCGGGCGCAGGCCAGTCCCAGGAGGGCTAGGGCGGTGAACCATCGGACCATGGGGCCCCCTTTTCCGGACGTTCGATTGCCCGTGCCTTCAGTATGCCACCGTCAGGTGCGGGGCACGGCGCGCCGGTCGTGGCCGGGGTGGTAGGCGTCCAGGTGGGGGCGCTCCTGGCGGCTCCACCCCGGCACCTGGCCCGCCGGCATGGGCCGCGCCAGGAAGTAGCCCTGGCCGCAGTTGCACCCCAGGGTCTTGAGGACGTTCCACCCCTCCTGGGTCTCGATGCCCTCGGCGACGGTGTGCAGGCGCAGGTCCCGGGCCAGCCGCAGGAGGCTCTTGGCCAGGATTGCGTGCTTTTTCGACTTGCCCAGCTCCCGGGTCACGGACATGTCGATCTTGAGTTCCGTGAAGGGGATGCGTTCGAGCTGCTCGTAGGTGGCGTAGCCGGTGCCGAAGTCGTCGATGCTCAGGCGGAAGCCGCGCATGCGCAGGCGGGCCAGGTTCGAGAGGGAGTGGCCGAGGTTGGCGGTGCTGGCCGACTCCGTCACTTCCAGGATCATCTTCTCGGGTTCCAGGGAGTGGGCCGAGACCGCGTCGAAGATGCGGTCGGCGAACCCATCGGTGCTGAGGGAGGAGGCGGAGAGGTTAACCGAGAAGTCGGGGTCGAGGCCTTCCTTCTGCCACTCGGCCCGCTTGGCGGCGATGTTCTGCAGGATCTGGAGGGTCAGCTCGGACATGGCCTCCGGGGCGTCCTCCAACTGGGGCAGGAACCGGCCCGGCCGCAGGAGGCCCAGCTCGGGGTGTTGCCAGCGGACCAGGGCCTCCACGCCCTTCATGCGGTTGTCCTGCATGGACACCTGGGGCTGGAAGTAGCACTCGAACTCCCGGTTGCGCATGCCGGTCCGGATGTCCTGCAGGGGCAGGGTCTCGTGGCTGGAGGACCGGGGCCCCGCGGCGGCCAGGCAATCGGTGAAGTCCGGGGAGGCCAGGAGGTTCACCAGGTCCTCCAAGGTGGCCGGCTTGGCCAGGACGCCCACGCAGGGGAACCCGTAGCTCAGGGACATGTGGCGGACCGTCTCGACGATGCCGGTCTCCAGGCCGCTGGTGATGACCAGCTGCGGGGCCAGTCCCAGGCCGGCGATGCGCCCGATCAGGGCGACGCCGTCCATGCGGGGCATCTGCAGGTCGCACATCACCAGGTGGAAATCCGGCTCCTCGGCCAGGATGCCCAGGGCCTCCACACCGTCGGCGGCCTCGGTCACCTGGGCCGGTCCCAGCTTGCGCACCAGGGTGGTGAGCTGCAGGCGGGCCAGGCGGCTGTCGTCGATCACCAGCACCTTGCGGTCCTGGATGCACGGGCAGCGCACGTCGGTGCCTGAGCCCTGGTCGTCCTCGGGTTGAGTCATGGTCGATATCCGTCTTGGTGAGCGAGGGCCACCGGATCGTCATCGGACAGATCGTTGGGTCCTGGACCCAGCATAGCGATTGTAAGAGCGGCTGTCAGGCTTGTAATTCAAGGAAGTATACGACCAAAAGGATCATCTTGCCGTTTTTGTCCCTGGCCCGGCCAGGCAGCCTTCCGATAAACTCGTCTACATCCGCTAACGAATGGAGTCTTCATGAGTCGACGTCACCGGCATACCCCGCGCATCGGCGCCAACGCCCCGGAGCGCCGCAAGAACCTGTTCGACCGCCGCCAGAGCGGCTCCATGTACCGTTTATTCTACGGCTTCACCCTGCTTCCCCTGGGCCGCCTGCTGCACGCGGTCTCGGGCGGGCGGGTTCCGGTGCGCGCCGGGGACAACTGACCCTTGCCGCCGGGCACCCACCTGGCCTACCGTGGGGTCCAGGACGGTGCATGCGATTTCTTCCAACCTTGTTCGAGAACAACCGCCGGTGGGCCCGCGAGCAGGTGGCGCGGGATCCGGACTTCTTCTCCCGCCTGTGCGCGATCCAGGCCCCTGAGCACCTGTGGATCGGGTGTGCGGACAGCCGGGTGCCCGCCAATGAGATCGTCGGCCTGGCGCCCGGGGAACTGTTCGTCCACCGGAACATCGCCAACCTGGTCCTGCCCGGGGACTCCAACTGCCAGGCGGTGATCCAGTTCGCCGTGGAGGAGCTGGGGGTCTCCCACGTGGTGGTCACCGGCCACTACGGCTGCGGGGGCGTCAAGGCCGCCTTCGGCCCCCCGGCCCGGGAGCCCCTGGAGGGGTGGATCCACCACCTGCGGGACCTGAGGCGGGCCCACGGGACCGAACTGGACGCCCTGCCGGATGAGGCGGCGCGGGTGCGCCGGCTCTGCGAGCTCAACGTCGTCCACCAGGTGGCCACCCTCCGGCGGCTGCCGGTGGTGCGCGGCGCGTGGGAGCGGGGGCACCAGCTCACGCTCCACGGCTGGATCTACGACCTGGGGGACGGGCTGATCCGGGATCTCCAGGTGAGTTCGGACCGGCCGGAGGCCTGAGCGGCGGCGATCCCCGGGAGGCGAAGCGCCCGCCGGAAGCACGGTATAGTGGTCATCATGAAAATGCTGATCACACTCCTCTTCTCGGCCTGCATGGGCCTTTGCGCGGCCAGCCCGGTGCTGGTGATGAGCTTCGACGGGCTGGGGGCCACCCAGTTCACCGCCGAGTCCATGCCGCGCTTCTGGGCCCTGGCCCAGAAGGGCCAGCGGGGCGAGGGGCGCCCGCCGTTCCCGGCCACCACCTTCAACGGCCACGCCACGCTGGCCACGGGCTGCTGGCCCGAGCACCACGGCATCGTGGCCAACGGCTTCATCGATCCCGTCCTGGGCACGGTGGGGCATTCCGCCCGGGCCGAATACCTCCAGCGCGAGCCCCTGTGGGTGGCCGCCACCCGCAGCGGCGTGCGCACCGCCGTCTACGGCTGGCCCTGCGCCACCGGCCCCTGGGAAGGGGTGACCCCCTGGCGCCTGGAGGTCTTCAAGGACGGCGTGCCCGACAGCGTCGCCATGGATTTCACCGAGCGAGCGCTCAAGGACGGGGCCCTCCTGGTCATGACCTACCTGTCCGGCACCGACGCCGAAGGCCACTACCACGGGCCCGCGAGCGCCGAGGTGCGGCGTAAGCTGGGGCGCCTGGACGCCGAGATCGCGCCGCGGGTGGAGCGGATGCTGGCCGCCCACCCCGGCCTGCGGGTCCTGCTCCTGGCCGACCACGGCATGGGCGCCATGGAGCGGCGCGTGGACATCCGTCCCCTGCTGGGCCAGCCCGCCACGGTGGTGGCCCACGGCGGAAGCGCCTACGCCTACCTGAAGGCCCCCGTCTCCCCCGAGGCCCTGCGGGCCCTGGCCGCGGCGGGGCTGAAGGCCTGGCGCCCCGCGGACCTTCCGGCCGAGTACCACCTGGCCGGCAACCCGCGCATCGGGGATCTCATCGTGGAGGGTCCGGCGGGCACCTGGATCAGCTCCGCCACCACGCCCCAGGCGGCGGAGAAGGAGAAGATCGGCCGTGCGGGCGCCCACGGTTTCGACGCGGCGACGCCGCTCATGCACACCTGGCTGGTGGCCCTGGGCACCGGACGGACGACTGCGCTGCCCGCCGTTCCCCTCTGGGACATCGCCCCCACGGTGGCCGCTTGGTTGGATATCCACTGGGATAAACAGCCGGACGGGCGTGTCGTGGAAGGGTTGCGCTAGCGGGTGCTCAGGTAGTTCCGCACGGCCTCATCGGTGCTGGGCATGTGCATGCCCGCCTGCCTGCAGGCTTGCAGGGCCTCCGGGGCCGCCATGCCGCGGTCCAGCACCAGCCACGGGCAGAGGGCCGCCGCGGCCCGGTTGCCGGTGGCGCAGTGGACCAGCACCCGGGAGCCGGCGGGCAGGCCCTGGAGAAGGGTGCGGATGGAAACGAAATCCGCCGCGGGGGGCGCCTCGGCCAGGGCGAAGCGCATGTAGACCGAACCCAGCTCCTGGATTCGCTCGTTCTCCAGGGCCCCGTCGGGGCCCAGCTCGCCGTCGGTGCGGAAATCGATGACGTGGGTGATGCGGTGTTGCTTGACCAGCCGGTACAGCTCCGGGGAGGGGGCGCCGTTGAGGCTGAAGAGCCCGGGGCGGAGTTCCACCAGGGCGGCGCGGGGGGGCTCGGGCGCGACCAGGGCGGGCTGGAGAAGAAGGGCGAAAAACGGGAGCATGGGCACCTTGGGTGAGCCGCCGGGGGCTCAAGTCGTCCAGCCCATGCCGGTCCCGGGAACTGACCTCGGACTGTGCGGGAAACGGGTCAGGCTGATCGCCTGATCCTGCCCTTCTTATCGGCCATTCAAGGCCCGAGTTGACCCTGAAATTCCAAGGGAACCCGGACACGCGTCCGAAATTGAAGCGGCGCCGCCTTTGTGCCGAAGCTGAACCTGAGCCATGACGGAATTTGGAGGTCGTTCAACCATGATTGCCCGCGGGAAATCCAGGACCTGGATGCAGCGGTTGTCTGTGCGGATTCTCGTTGGCTTGTCCTGGGTAGGGTCGTTCGCTTCCCCGGCACCTCCGCAGGATGTGCTGATCCTCTATTCCTTCAGCCAGAACATCCCCGCCCAGGGCCAGATCAGCGCCGGCCTCGCGAAGGCCATCGCGGCCCGGAGGCTGGTGAACGGCACCTTTGATCCCGAGTACCTGGACATCAATCCGCCCCGGACACCGAACCAGCGAGCGCACCTGCGAGAACTCCTCCGGGACAAGTACGCGGGAATGCGGTTCGGGCTGATCATCACGGTGTTCGATCCCGCCCGGGACTTCCTCGCCCGCGAAGGCCGGGACCTGTCGCCCGGAACGCCGGCGGTGGCGCTCTTCGGCCAGGAGGGGGCGGAGGTGGAAGGCCGGGAAACCATTCCGCTGCCCCTCCGCTACGGGGTGAAGGGCACCCTGGAGCGCGGCCTGGAGCTGTTCCCGGACACCCGGCACGTGCTTTTCGTGAGCGGGAACGCCGAGTCCAACCTGCGGGTCGAGGCGCAGGCCCGGCGGGAGTTCGCGCCGTGGGCCGGAAGGATCACCTTTGATTACACCAGCGGCCGTACTGTGAAGGAGGTGCTGGCCCAGAGCCGCGAGCTGCTCCGGATACCCTGGTCATCTTCGGGATCGTGACGTCGGACGTGAGCGGGGAGCGCTTCGTGCCCACCGACGTGGTGCGCGCCCTGGCCCGGGAGGCCAACGCCCCGGTCTTCACGATCCTTTCGAGCTTCCTGGGCGAAGGCGTGGTGGGGGGAGAGATGGTGGATTCCGAGGCGGCCGGCGCCCTCCTGGGGCAGGCGGTCATGGAGCTCCAGGGGGGAGGCCCGCTGTCGCGGCTTTCCACCGGCGCCTTCGTGAAGCCCATGTACGACTGGGTACAGCTCACCCGCTGGGGATGCGACCTCTCGGTCCTTCCGGCGAACGCGGTCCTGGTGAACCGGCCCCCGACCCTGTGGGGCCTGTTCCGCCCCTACGTCATCGTCGCGGGCATCGTGTTCGGCATCCTCACGGCCCTGATCGCGGCCCTTCTCGTGGCGAACCGGCGCCGGGCCCGGGCCGAGCTGGCCCTGGGCAAGGGCGAGCGCCTCATGCGGGAAGCGCAGGAGGCGGCCCAGGTGGGCACGTTCGAATTCGACCTCGCCACCGGCGAGATCCGGGTGAGCGCCACCCTTGCGCGGATCCTGGGCCAGGAGGAGGGCGCACGGAAGGATTTCGACGCCTGGCTGGCCCTGGTGGAGCCCAGCCACCGGGAGACGGTGGCGCGGGGGATCCGGAACGCCGTGGACACCTTCGAGCCCCTGGACATGGACGTTCCCATCCGTCGGCCCGACGGCGAGGTGCGGTGGCTGCACTGCCGTGCCCGGGCGGAAAATGCGCCGGGTGGGCGGGCCTCGCGGCTGCTGGGGACGCTGCTTGACATCACGGACCGCCGCCAGATGCAGGAGGAACTCGAGCACACCCAGCGCCTGGAGAGCCTGGGGAGCCTGGCCAGCGGCGTGGCCCACGACATGAACAACGTCCTCGCTTCCATCCAGGCGGTGGCCCAGACGCTGCTGTTCGTCCACGGCGGGGAGCCTGAGCTGGCGGGCCCGCTGGGGACCATCGACCGCGCCAGCGACCGCGGGCGCAGCCTGGTGCAGACCCTCACCCAATTCGCCCGCAAGGGACTCCGGGAGGCCCAGGTCCTGGACCTGAACGACCTGGTGCGGGAGCAGGCCGCCATGCTGCGCCGCACGCTGTTCCAGAAGGTGCGGGTCGTGGAGGACCTGGACGCGGAATTGCCGCCCGTGCGGGGGGAGTCCGGGACCCTGGGAAGCGCCATCCTGAACCTCTGCGTGAACGCCGGGGATGCCATGCCCCAAGGCGGCTCGCTCACCCTTCGCACGCGCCGCGCCCCCGACGGCGGCGCCCAGGTGGAGGTGGCCGACACGGGGGAGGGCATGCCGCCCGAGGTGGTGCGCCGGGCCATGGAGCCCTTCTTCACCACCAAGCCCTTCGGGAAGGGGACGGGCCTGGGCCTTTCCATGGTGTTCAACACCGTCAAGGCCCACGGCGGCACCGTGCAGATCCAGAGCCGGGTGGGGGAGGGGACCACGGTCCTGATCCATCTCCCCGCGGCCCCCCGGGAAGCGCCCGGGGCACCGCCCCCGGACGGGCCCGAACCCGTCTGCCGGCCCCTGTCGATCCTCCTGGTGGATGACGACGCCCTCATCCGCGATTCGGTGCCGGACATGCTGGCCAAGCTCGGCCACCGCGTGGCGGTAGCCGGCGGCGGCGCCCAGGCCCTGGCGAAGCTCGCGGGGGGGCTCGAGGTGGACCTGGTGCTCCTGGACCTCAACATGCCGGTGATGGGAGGCGTGGAGACCCTCGCCAACATCCGGGCGTTCCGCCCCGGCCTCGCGGCCATCCTGGCCACCGGCTACCTGGACGACACCACCGCGGCGCTCCTGGCGGGGATGCCGAAGGTGGAGGTGCTACCCAAGCCCTACACCATGGGCCAGTTCCAGACGCGCGCCCGGGCGCTTTCCGAGCCTGTCTCCCGCTAGGCGCTCAGGCGGAGGATCTCCACCATCATCGCCACCGCGCGCTCCATGTCCTCCACCCGGATGTGCTCGTCGGTGGAGTGCTCCTGGCGGGCGCCGATGCCGACCACGGCCATCTCGATGCTGTGGTTGTTGTAGATGGAGGCGTCGGTGAAGCCGCACATGAGGGCGGGCTGGGCCTGGATGTCCAGGGTGGCCAGGGCGCGGGTGGCCACGTCCACGGTCCAGGAGGTGGCGGGGTCGATGCGGGAGGCCCGGCAGAGGTTGTTCACGGTGATCTCCACCGTCGCGCCGAAGGCTTCCACCTCCCGGGAGATGGTGGCCACCAGCTCGTCGGCGAGGGCCTGGCCCTTGGCGTGGTCGAGGCTGCGGCATTCGGCGAGGAAGGAGCAGCGGTCCGGCACGCCGTTGCGGATGAGGCCCCCCTGGATGACGCCCACGTTGGAGGTGGTTTCGGCGTCCAGGCGGCCCAGGCGCAGGGCGGCGATGGCGCGGGAGGCGGCCGCGATGGCGTTGACGCCCTTTTCCGGTTCCATGCCGGCGTGGGCGGACCGTCCGATGACCGTGGCGTCGATGGCGAAGTAGGAGGGGCCGCCGGTGATGATCGTGTCCAGGGTGTCGTTGTCCAGCAGGAAGCCCCGGGTGGCCGTGAGGCGGCCGTAGTCCAGGTTCTTCACGCCCAGGAGGCCCACCTCCTCCTGGCGGCTGACGGCGATCTCCAGGGGCGGGTGCACCGGCGCCACCCGCAGGGTCTCCAGCAGTTCGGCGATGCCCGCCTTGTCATCGGCGCCCAGGATGGTGTCGCCCCCCGAGCGCACCACCCCGTCGGCCAGCACGGGGCGGATGCCCTTGCCGGGCTTCACGGTGTCGCCGTGGCAGGAGAGCAGGATGGGGGCGGCGGAACTGCCCTTGCCGGGGACCTTGGCGATGAGGTTCCCGTAGGCGTCCAGGTCCGCGGCGGCGCCCAGGTCCCGCAGGACCGGCAGAAGCCAGGCCATGAACGCCGCCTCCTCGCCGGACTCGCTGTCGATGCGCACCATCTCCATGAACTGGGTGACCATGCGGTCGGTGTCCATCGGTACGCCGAAGCGGGTGTCAAGGGCCATGGGCCACCTCCATTGAACGTGTCGGGTAGGAAGCCATGCTAGCACCGGGAACGCCTCCGGCCATGCCGGCGCCGCCCCTGAAGGGGCGCGGACCGGTCCTGCCCGGGGGCCTCAGGGGGCCAGTTGCCGGGTCTGGGCTTGTTCGATGAGTTCCTTGATGCGCAGGGCGTCCTTCTTGCGGTGGCCCGCGCTGGTGAGGGGGTCGGTGCCGCCCGTGGACTCGATGAGGATCTCGGACCAGAACACCCCGGTGTTGATGCGCACGCTGGCCACCCGCAGCAGGTGGATGGTCATCTCGTCGCGGGAGAACCACGAGCGCTTCCACCGCGTCACCGAGGTGTCGGTGACCTCGATGCAGGTGGGGAAGAGCCGGTTCCCCCGGGTCCAGCGGCTGGCCTTGAACGTCTCGGTGGTCATGGGGCCATTATACGCCGCCAGCAGGTGTCCACGTGATCATCCACCATGCCCACGGCCTGCATGAAGGCGTACATGATGGTGGGTCCCACGAAGGTGAAGCCCCGGCGCTTGAGGTCGCGGGAGAGGGCCTGGGCCTCGGGGCTGACGGCGGGGACGTCGGCGATCGTCCGGCGCCGCTCCACCCGGGGGCGGTCCCCCACGAAGGGCCAGAGGTAGGCGGCGAAGGACCCGAACTCGGCCTGCACCGCCATGAAGGCCCGGGCGTTGGTGACGGCGGCGGCCACCTTCAGGCGGTTGCGCACGATGCCGGGGTCCCGCAGCTGGGCCTCCAGGCGCTCCGGGCCGTAGGCCGCCACGGCCCGGGGGTCGAACCCGTCGTAGGCCAGGCGGTAGGCGTCCCGCTTGCGCAGGATCGTGGACCAGCTCAGCCCCGCCTGGGCGCCCTCCAGGATGAGCATCTCGAAGAGATGGCGGTCGTCCCGGGAGGGCACGCCCCACTCCTGGTCGTGGTAGGCGACGTAGGCCGGGTCGTCGCCGCACCAGGGGCAGCGGGGGCGGGAATCGAACGGAGGGTTCATGGCTGTTGGGATCCTCAAGAAAGGGAACTTCCGGTTCCACAGGGGGTCTCTTGGAATATACAATGCATTCCATGCCGGACATGCCGGCCCCTTCCAGGAGAATCTCCCTTGAAAATTTCCGCATTCCTCCTCGCGACGGCTTTCATGGCGGCCTGCCCCTTCCAGGCAAAGGCGGCCGAACCCGTGTTCGGGGTCCAGGGCGCCCTGGCCTTCCCGGTGAACGACCTCACCAACGTGGCCAACCTGGGCCTCCAGGTGGGCGGCCACGGCCGGTGGGATTTCGGTGGCGGCCACGGCCTCATGGCCCGGGGCGACGTCACGGTGTTCGGCTCCAAGAACGGCGCCTCCACCACCAGCTTCGGCGTGGGCGCCGACTACACCTGGCACCCGGACCGGAACCGCCGCGGCGTCTACCTGCTGGGCGGCCTGTCCCTCATGAGCTACAGCATCTCCCACGGCGGCTCCGACTCCAGGACCGCCCTGGGCCTGGACCTGGGCGTGGGCTACGACCTGGACCGGCACGTGGGCATCCAGGCGCGCTACACGACGCACAACACGGACCACGTCACCCTGGCGACCCTGAACCTGGGGGTCACGTACTCCTTCTGAATCCGCAGCGCGGCTAATCGATCCTGAACCCCATCGCCAGTTCGACCGGTTCGGCCACGTGGATCAAGGTGGCCTGGTCGTTCACGTCGTCGTAGGGGAAGCCGTAGGCCTTTCCCCCCAGGCCGCGCTGGTGCCAGAAGCGGGCGTAGGCGTTGGCGGGGACCGAGGCGTAGTACCCGGCGGCATCCCGCCACTTCATGGGGGTCTCCAGCACGTGGCGGTTGAGCATCGCCGCGAGCTGGGCTCCCAGGACCCGTTCCGTGGTGGTGCCCCGGGCCAAGGGGCCGTCGCAGCGGAAGGCCTCCAGGGTGGTTGGCATGGCGTGGATCAGGTGGCGCTCCGGGTCGCCCGCCCGGGTGAACACCAGGACCCCGCCGGGCTCCACCCGCCCCGTGAAGGTGCCTTCGTCGGGCGTGAGGACGAGGGGCTGGCTGCGGTAGCGGTCCCACATGGTCCGGATGTAGGCGTCCAGGTGGCGGTACAGGGGCCCCTCCGGGGCGTGGCCGGGGGCGGTGATGCGCAGGTCCTGCACGAGGCTGCGGAAGGGGGCGGGCACGGCGGCCTTGAAGTCCCGCATGAGGTCCGAGCGGCGGCCGTCCAGCCCCACCGGGCCCGCCTCCGTGCCGTCCCGCCCCCGGGCCCGCAGGGTGATCGGGATGGCGAACTGGTCCACGCAGGTGGTGTTGGCGTGCAGGCCCGAGGGGCCCAGGGCGAACTCCGCCCAATCGAAGAGCGTGTGTCGGTTGGGGTCCTCCCCGTTGCCCGGGTCCGGCTGGACGAGGCCTCCGGTGGCGGGATCCACCCGCAGCCACAGGGGGGCGCCGATGCTCAGGTAGATGCGCCCGCCCCGCAGGTCCAGGTCCCCGTCCAGTTCCACGGCCCGGGGGAGGGGAAAGGAATAGGCGCACCAGAGCCTTCCCGCCCGCGGGACGGTGTTGTCGGCGGGCAGGCACGGGTGGAAGGCGCCGGCGCGGTCCATGCGCAGGAACCGTCCGGCGCCGTCCTGGGCGGTGACGGTGACGAACACGGGGCGCCGGGCCTGGGGGCCCCGGGTGAGGTTGGTGAAGGCCAGGCGCAGCGGGACCTGGCCGAAGGCGGGGGTGAGGAGGAGCAGCAGGGCCAGGAGGAAGGTCCAGCGGGCCGTCGTTCGCATGGGCGACTCAATAAAAGGGGCTGAAAAGGGAACCGTAAGGAAAGCTTCCGAAGGATGGGCCTCCGGCGGCTCCGACGCAACCCCTGTTCGCGGTCGCCGGCCTACACGGTCGTCGGCTCCTCCCGCCGGCCGTGCAGCATCTCCACCAGGGCCTCGTTGAGCTCCTTGCGGAGGACGTTGCGGTCCTGGGCCCGGGTGATGTAGCGGACGCGGATCTCCACGCCGGTTCCCGCGGGGACGATGGTGATGCTGGGCTCGGCCTTGAGGCCCTGGATGCGGTAGCCGCGGTCGGCCCGCTCCCATTCCTTGAAGGCCTGCGCGGCGTTCTCCCCGGTGCGGGCGTCCACCAGGGCCCGGACGCCGTCCACCAGGGGGTAGGGGTCCTTGCCGGCGGGCACGTTCACGTCCAGCTCGTCCCACATCCACTGGCCGGCGGAGGAGAAGTTGAAGTAGTGGCCTTCCATGGCGAAGCTGTTCACGAAGGAGACCACGCGGCCCGTGGGGTGCCCGGCGTCGCTCCAGTTGCCGGTCTCCAGGATCAGGGTGCGCAGGAGGCCGATCTCGATGACCTCGCCGCTGACGCCGCGGATCTCCACCCAGTCGCCCACGTGGATGCCCTTGGGGCCCACCAGGATGAACCACCCGAAGAACGAGATGATGAAGTCCTTGAGGGCCACGGTGAGCCCGGCGCCGGCGAGGCCGAAGAGCGTGGTGAGCTGGCTCGGGGTGCCCAGGACGATGAGGATGATGGCCAGGACGCCCAGCACCTGGGCGGCGAACTTCACCACCTTGAGGTTGCGGCTCACGCGCTTGCGTCCCGCGGTGATCCGCCCGAAGATCGTCTCGAAGATCCGTCCCGCGAACCAGATGAGCACCAGCACCAGGACGATCCAGGCCGTGTGCCGGAGCGCGGCGTGGGCCGCGGCGCGATGCTCCAGGCGCACCAGGCTCCCCCAGTCCTGGTAGACGCGCGCCAGGTCCCTCTCGTCCTGGAAGCGCTTGCCCAGGTCCGCCAGGGTCCGCTGGTTCTCGGTGAAGTACTTCAGGGTCATGAGCGTGGCCCGGGCCGTCTCCCGGGAGGTGCCGACCACCTCGGCCGCGCCGCGGTCGCCCCGGGCGAAGCCCTTGGCCTGTTCGCGCGCGGAGTCGCGGTCCTCCTTCTCCTGGGCGACGTCCTTGGAAAGGGCCTGCTGGCGGGCGCTGAGGTCATCGGCCTTGGCCAGGGCGTTGGCGCGGGCCTGGGCAAGGAGCACGGACTTCCGGCGCAGGCGGTTCCAGGTGTCCAGGCGCTGCAGGAGGCTTCCGGGCTGGAAGCGCCCCAGAGCCGACGCGCTCTCGTCCTCGGCGTTCTCCTCCTTGGCGGTGAAGGCGGCCTTGAGGCGGCGGATCCGCGCGACGGGGTCGGCCCCGAGCTTCTCCAGCATGGCGCCGGTGGCGTCCAGTTCGTCCTTGTCCAGCTCCATCTGGGCCTTGGCCACCTCCAGCTGATCCTCCAGGGCGTCCTTGTCCTGCTCCCGGGCATCGGCCACGGCCTTGGTGAGCCGGGCGACGGTCTTCCGCCCCTCGTCCACCGCCTTCTCCTGCCGGTCCTTGACCTCCTGGAGCTCCCGCACCGCGGCGGTGGGCGGGGGCGCCGCGTAGGCGGCCTGGCGCAGCGCGTCGTTGAAGGCCAGGTCCACCTCGTGATCCGCCAGGCGCTCCGCTTCGTGGGCGAACTGCTTCTCCTCCTGCGTGACCGCGAAGGCCGCCAACCGGCGGGCCGTGAGGTTCGGCTCCTGGTCCACCTCCGTCTCGGCCACCTTGGGCTGCGGCTTGGCCACCACCGCCGCCTCCGGCCCCCGCGTCAGGAAGAGCCCCGTGCCCACCGCAACGGCCAAAACCAGAAAGAAGACGGCCGGGACGAGTCTGCGCAGGTTCATGGGGGGCCTTTGGTGAGGGTTCCCCTCCATCATAGTCGCCGGGACTCGGTCCCGCCTACGCACGTCCCTGCAAATAGGACGCCAGCGCCCCCAGATCGTCCACGGCCAAATCCCAGCCTTCTTCCCCTGGTGTTCCAAATCCATACCGGCACAGGCACCGCTTTATCCCCGCCCTTCTTCCGGCCTCCAGGTCCGTGCGGTGGTCCCCGGCGATCCACGAGCCCGCGGCTTCGCACCCGCACTGTTCCAGGGCCAGCAGCAGAGGCCCCGGGTCCGGCTTGAGGCGCGGGCTGTCGCCCCCGCCCACCACGGCGCCGAACAGGGTGAGGATCCCCAGCCCCTCCAGGATGGGCAGGGTGAACTCCCGCGGCTTGTTGGTGACCACCGCCAGGCTGAAGCCCTCGGCCCGCACGGCCTCCAGGGCCTCCCGCACCCCGGGGTAGAGCCTTGTGGCGTCCAGCAGGTGGCGTCCGTAGTGGCCCCGGTTCAACTCAAGGGCCTCCTCCAGGCGCTCCGGGCATTCCGGCAGGGACCGGGTCAGCAGCTTGCGGACGCCGTCCCCCACGAAGCCGGCCACCTGGGCCGGTTCCAGGGGCGGCAGGCCCAGGTCCACGCGGGTCAGGTTGACCCCGGTGGCCAGATCGGCCCTGGAATCCACCAGGGTCCCGTCGAGGTCGAAGAGCACGGCGCGCGGCATTCCCCACTCTACCCTTTGCCGGCCCATCGCGGGAGGGCCAGGGACAGGTCCGGCGCGTAGGTGACGAGCAGGAGCCCGATGCCCAGGATGAGGAGGAAGGGCAGCACCGTGCGGTACAGCCGGGGCAGGGGGATGCCGAAGCGGCTGGAGGCGAGGAAGAGGTTGAGCCCCACCGGCGGCAGCAGGAAGCCCACTTCGAGGTTGGCCAGGAAGATGATGCCCAGGTGCACCGGGTGGACGCCGTACAGGGCGCCCATGGGGGCGATGATGGGGGCAAGCACGATGATGGCCGAGTAGATCTCCAGCACGCTGCCCAGCACCAGGAGGAGGACGTTGAGCGCCAGGAGGAAAACGAGCCGGGAGTGGACGTGGGCGCGGGTCCAGGCCAGGAGCGCGTCCGGCACCTGGGCGTCCACCAGGTAGCTGGTGAGCCCCATGGCCACGCTGAGGAGGATCAGCACCGCGCCCATGAGGGCCGAGGCCTTGAGCAGCACCCGGGGCAGGTCCCGGGCGGGGTGGAGATCCCGGGTGAACAGGCACTCCGCGACGATGGCGTAGGCGAGGGCCCCCGCGGCGGTCTCCAGCATCGTGGCGCGCCCGCTGGCGAAAAGGCCGATGATCACCAGGGGGAGGAGCAGCTCCCACCGGGCCTTCCAGGTGGCGTCCAGGGCCGCGCCCCAGGCGAAGGGGGTGCGCGGGCCCTCCGCCTTCCGCCCCACCCAGACGCCGTAGGCGGCGGTGATGGCGATGAGCAGGAACCCGGGCACCAGTCCGGCCAGGTACAGCCGGTCCGCGGGGACGACGCTGTCCCGGCTGCTGGCGACGATGCTGTAGAGGATCACGGGCAGGCTCGGGGGCAGCAGCAGGCCCAGGGCGCCCGAGGCCGTCACCAGGCCCAGGGAGAACCCTTCGGAGTAGCCGTCCTTCCGCAGCATCGGGTACACCAGGCCGCCCAGGGCGATGATGGTCACGCCCGAGCCGCCCGTGAAGGTGGTGAACAGGGCGCACACCATGGCCACCATCACCGCCATGCCCCCCGGCAGGAAGCCCAGCCAGGCCCGGAAGAACCGCACCAGCCGCTCCGAGGCGCCGCTCTCGGCCAGCACGTAGCCCGCGCCGGCCAGCAGCGGGATGGCGGGGAGGGTGGGGGAGGCCACCAGGCGGTAGATCTCGGCCGAGACCGCGGCCACGGGGGTCCCCTGGGCGAAGAAGAGGCAGATGGCCACGCCGCCCAGGGCCACGAAGACCGGCGTCCCCACCAGGAGGGAGGCCAGGATGCCCGCGGCGGCGATCCAGGCCTTGGAGGCGAGCTGGGGCGGCAGGAGGCCCGCCGCGAAGGCAAGGGGAACGGCCGCCAGGGCCGCGGCGCGGCCCCGCCAGGTGCGGTGGGCCCGGTAGGCGAAGGTGACCGCCATGGCCGCCAGGGCCAGGGGCATCACGGCTTCGGGCACCCATGCGGGGATGCCGATGGAGAGCATGTGCGGGTCGAGGCGGTTGGCCAGGACCACCTGGGCGGAAGCGTAGGCCAGCAGCCCGGCCACGGCCGCGGAGACGGCGCTGGCGGCCCACTGCGCCGTCCGGCCCAGGCGGCCCTCCCCCAGCCACTGGGACGTGGAGAGCGTCAGGTGACCGCCCTGGCCGGTGGCGGCCAGGGCCCCCACGAAGGTGAGCCAGAGGGTGACCGCCTGCACCAGGTCCGCGGAACCCGGCACGTGGAAGCCCCCAAGGCTCCGGCCCGCGGCGTCCACCAGGGGCAGGAGGCACAGGGCCAGGAAGCTGGCCACCAGGACGATGCCCTCCCCGCCGAGCAGGAGCTTTTTGAGGAGCGTCATCGGCCGCGGCGCCGGAAGGCGTCCCGGGCCTTGAGGGCCTCGTCGTAGGCCTGGGCCGGCACGAACTCGCCGCGGATGCGGGAAGCGGCGCCGGCGATCATGCGGTTCCACTGCTCCCGGGCCCGGGCGTCCACGGGGATCAGCTTCACCCCGGCGCCCCTCAGGGCCGCCAGATCGCGCTCCTCGGCGGCGCGCATGTCGGCCCTGAGGCGGTTCCCGGCGTCCTGGGCGGCCTTGAGGAGGGCGGGGCGCACGTCGGCGGGGATCCGGTCCCACGCGGCCTTCGTGACCACGGTGCCCGCCATGATGACGGCCCACTTCAGGTCGGTCATGTGGGGGGCCTGCTCGTGGTACCGGGTGACCAGCACCACCTGCGGGGAGGTGAGGAAGGCGTCCAGGAGCCCGGTCTGGAGGCCCGTGGCCAGTTCCGTGGCCGGGGCGGGGATGGCGTTGAACCCGCCGGTCTTCCAGATCTCCAGGGTCCTGGGATCGCCGGCCCACTGGAACAGCTTCTGGTGGCGCAGGTCGTCGGGGGTGGCCACGGGCCTGCGGGAGAAGATGCGCACCCAGCCGCCGTCCGCCCAGTTCAGGGCCACGAAGCCCCGCGCCAGGATCCCGGCTTCCAGGCCCGGGCGCATGGCCTCCAGGGTCGCGTACACCTCCTGGGACGATTCGAAGGCCAGGGGGATGCTCAGGGCGAACACGGACCGGTCGATCTCCGCCAGGCCCTGGGAGGTGAGCACGGCGCCGTGGAGGGAACCCAGGCGCATCTTGCGCACCACGTCGGGCTCGTCGCCCTGGCGGCCCCCGGGGTAGAACACCACCTTGACCCGGCCGCCGGAGACCTTGGCCCAGGTGTCGCCCATGTCCTTGACGATGCGGAACCAGGAGGAGTTCTCCGGCAGCAGGGTGGCCATCTTGAGGGTCACCTGGGCGCCCAGGGGCAGCAGGGAGGCGAGCAGGAAGGAAGCGATTCGAAGGGGTCTCATGGCTGGGTTTCCTCGGGATCGTTGAAGAGTTCGCCGGTCCTCCCCAGCAGCCACCGGGCCCGGCGCTGGGCGACCCGGATGGCGGTGGCGTGGGCGGGGTCCCGGCCGGGATCCACCCGGAGGGCGTCGCCCAGGAGGGCGGTGAAGGCGGGCCGGTCCTGGGCTTCCAGGGCCACGGACTCGGCGAAGGTGACGTAGGCCGAGGCCCGGAGGCCGCCGGAGATCCGCACGGCCTCCTGGAAATGGGCCCGGGCCCGGGCCGCGGACCCCCCGGCCTGGGCGTGGGCGGCCTCCCAGGCCACCAGGAACTCGTGGGCGGCGCCGCCGTCCCATTCCGGGTCCAGGGCCAGGGCGCGGCGGATGAGCTTTTCCATGAGGGTCTGGTCCACCGCGAGGGTGGAATCCGAGATGTCCAGCGCGAAGGCCGAGGCCCAGGAGGCCGCCGTGAAGTAGAGGAGCGGCGCCTGCTCCCGGCCCGCCCGGGCCAGGGTGGCGTCCGGGGCCGCGCGCAGCTGGGCCCCGAACCCCGGCAGGGCGGCCTCCAGGCCCCGCAGGCCGTAGCCCCGGGCCCGGAGGTAGAGCCCCTTGGCCCGGACCCGCAATTCCGCGGCCCGGGCCGGGTCCTTGGCCTCGACGTAGTCCGCCTCGTCCTGGAGGAAGGCGTGGGCGTACTGGGTGAAGCCCGAGCAGGCCGCGTAGAGGAGCCCCGGGTGGGCCGGGCGCTCCTGGAGGAGGGCCTCCAGGCTCTTGAGGGCGAAGGGCGTGGCGTCCCGCACCAGCTCCGGGTCGTCGTCCGAGGCGTAGACGCCGGCGCCCCGGGCCAGGGCGTCCCCGATGCGGTCCACCGCCACCCGCTTGATGGAACAGCCCGTGAGCAGGATCAGGCAGAGGGGAAAAACCGGTTCAAGGAGCCGCATGGCATCACCTGCCCGACAGCATGACCGCACCCGGCGCCCCTGCCAAGTCGGAAGAGGCCCGGGTGCAAACGGACCGCCGGCGGTCCGGTGTCCGAAGTCGTCTAACGGACGATCTTTGCGTCCTCGATGATGACGGGATAGGTGTAGCCCGACCCGAAGTCCTTGGCGGTCCGCACGACGCCCTTGATGGTCACCACGTCGCCCACCTTGGCGGTGTCCATGGTGGTCACGGCGATGTCGTTGTCCCGGGATCCCTCGGCGCCGCTGCCATCGCGCAGGTGGAGCCAGTTGCGGCCCATGATGGCCTGGTTGTACTTCACGACCTTGGCCTTCAGGGTCACGGTCTTCTCCTTGAGGCCGTCCTTCTGGGCCCACACTTCGGCGACGGTGCGCGCATCGGCGCCGGCGGCCTTGGCCACCTTCTCGTCGGGGGCGGCGGGAGCCTTGGGGGCCATGCCCATCCCCATGCCCATGGGGGCGGCGTCCCCGGCGCCGGCCAGGTTGCCCATGTAGACCCGCTCAAAGGTGCGGTGCAGGGAGGGGGACTCGAACTTGTCCATGGCCACGGACACGTCCACGGCCACCTGGGCGCCCACCTTGACGTCGGCGGCGGGCACGGCGGCCCACACCTCGCCCTGGGCGGCCTTCAGCCGGAGGTAGGTGTAGGGCGGGGCGGAGACGGTCTCCAGCACGGTGCCCTGGATGGCGTTCTTGGCGGCGGGAGCGGCGGCGGCGGGCGCCGCGGGCTTCGACTTGGAGCAGGCCAGGCCGGCCAGCACGAGGGCGCCGGTGGTGAGAAGGGTGGGAACGATTTGCATTTTCGGGGCTCCTGGGGGGTTTCGACCGCTTTCCGGGGCTCCAGGATACCGCATGCCCGTCGAAGACGGCTCGCGGACCCTGAACGGGAGTATCCTGTTCCGGTTTCCCCTTCCCGCTGTCAGAGGTGTTGCTTGAATATCCTTCTCGTCGACGACGATGACCTCATCCTTGCCTCGGTGCCCAGCCTCCTGGGGATCCTCGGCCACCACGTGGAATCCGTGGACCGCGGCGCCAAGGCACTGGCGCTGCTGGAATCCTCGCCGGAACCGGACCTGGTGATCCTGGACGTGTCCATGCCCGACATGGGCGGCGTCGAGACCCTGCGGCGCCTGCGGACCTTCAGGCCCCAGCTCCCGGTGCTCCTGGCCACGGGTAACGTGGACGCCGCCGTGGAAGGGGCCATGGCGGGAGACCCCCACACCCGGGTGATCCCCAAGCCCTTCACCCTCGGCCAGATCCGGACGGTCCTGGCCCAGACGTAGGTCAGTGCCCGCAGCCGCAGCCCTCGTCCCCGCCGCAGCAGGAACCCGCAGCCTCCTCCCCGGCGCAGTCGCACTCGCCGCCGCAGCAGCCGCCCTCGGGCTCGGGGCCGCCGGTGAGGTAGCCCTCGGCCATCTCCACCAGGTTGCGGTGGGGGGCCATCTTCACCTGGAGGGCGATGTTCACGGCCTGGATGCGGTCCTCCCGGGGAATGCCCAGCTTGTGGAGGCGGAAGTTGTGGCGCTGGAAGGCCTCTTCGTTGTTGGCGGCCATGGCGGCGCCCAGGGCGATGAGCTCGGCGACGGCTTCGGTGACGAGGGTGGCTTCGGTATCGGGTCTCACGGAGGCTCCTGGGGCGGTCCGGCCGGGGGCCGGCCATTCTTTGATAGTGGAGGAAGGCAAGGCCCGTGACTACCACCCCGGGGGAAAATGCGAAGGCGGTCACATTGCCCTAGACTCAACCCATGACCCCGCCGCCGGAACCCCCGGACCTGCTGTTCTACGACGGCGGCTGCGGGCTGTGCCATGCCCTGGTGCGCTTCCTGGCGTTCCGGGAAGGCAGCTGCCGGTTCGCACCCCTGGGCGGGGCCACCTACCGGGCCCATTTCCCGGAGGGCGATCCGCCCCCCAGCCTGGTGGTGCTCCACGGGGACCGGGTCCTGCTGCGGTCCGGGGCGGCGCTTCACCTGCTGCGGAGCCTGGGCGGCGGCTGGGCCCTCCTGGCGCGGCTGGGGGGATGGGTGCCCCGGGGGCTCAGGGACGGGCTCTACGACGGGGTGGCCCGCGTGCGGAACCGGTTGTTCCGGCGCCCGGAGGGGACCTGCCCCCGGGTGCCGCCTTCGCTCCAGGGACGTTTCCTGCCTTGAGCCGGCGGCCCGGCGGGATTTCTGGCACTATGGAAGGCGATTCGAGATTCCATGCTTTTTTCCATGCTCCTTGCCACGCTTCTCCACCGGCCGCCCCTGGCGGATGAGGGCCCGACCCTGGACACGGCCGCCGTGCTCCAGCAGTTCCCCCTCAACAAGGGCGCCTCGTGGACCTATGCGGGGGAAGCGGAGTGGACGGTTCCCGACACCCACAAGGTGCGCACGGGACGGGTGCGGACGGTGATGGAGGTGCTGCAGTTCATCCCCGGCGAAACGGGCTTCGCGGCGGTGGTGCGGGGCTTTCCCATGGACCTGGCCTGGTTCGAACCCGGCCACGGCAATTCCATTTCCGTCCTCATCTGCAAGCGGGGGCGCCTCTACCAGGAATCCTCCCGCAGCCCCAAGGGGGCCGCGGCCAAGGCCCGCCAGTTGCTGGCCGACCGTGCCTATCCGCCCCAGGGCGCGGAACCCTTCCTGGACCTGCCGCTGCGCCCGGGGAAGAACTGGGCCCATGCGCCGGGCCGCGACGACAGCATGTATTCCTGGGTCGTGGAAGGCCGCGAACCCAGGCCCTTCTCGGCCCCCGGGGTGGCCCGGGGGGCGTCGTTCCCCGCCTTCACGGCCTCCTTCACCACCAACCCGGATGTGCGGACGCTGGAATTCGCGCCGGGGATCGGCATCACGGGGTTCGCCTACGAGCACCACGGCGCGGTGGCCCGCACCCGGGTGCGCCTCGTCGCCTTCCGGCCCTGACCCGCTAACGGGCTTCCCGGAACCGCTCCATGGCCTCCATCATGCGGGGGAAGCCCGCGGTGGGGGCGATGAGCAGGATGGCGTGCTCGATCTCCTGGGCCGTGCAGCCCGCGGCCTGGGCCTTGGCCATGTGGGTGAGCTGGGCCTTGGCGAGGCCCTGGGAGGCGGAGACGGCGAGCTTGATGAGCCAGCGCGTCTTCTCGTCCAGGGGTCCGCCCTGCTCGTGGACGGCCTTGCCGTACCGCTCGTAGGCTTCGTAGATTTCCGGGTGGGTGGCGATCAGGGCGTCCAGGTTCTCTCGGATCTTCATGGCGGCCTCCTGGCCCAAGGTACGTCCCTTCGCCGGTTCAGTCGACCTATTCGTAGGCGGCCAGGGCTTTCCGGAACTGGGCGACGACCTCCTCCCGCAGGAAGGCCGGCGCCAGGACCTCCGCCGCGGCGCCGAACTGCATGATCCAGCGGGAGGCGCCGTTGGCGTGGGTGGCCTTGAAGATCACCCGCGCCGACGCGCCGTCCTTCCCCGGGAAGGTCTGGAAATCCGGCAGGGCCGGGGGGGCCTCCTTGAACGCCTGGATCCAGTGGGACCCCCGGATGAGGGCCTCCACCTGGAACGGGGGCTCGGCGCTGGTCCAGCCGCCGATCTGGTACCGGGCGGCCCGGGCCATGAGGTCTTCCGGAAAGGCCCCGACCCGGGCCGTCACCTTCACGCTCACGATGCGGTTCTGGCGCAGGTGCTTGGGCAGGCGGCGCGCGGGGTCCCACACCAGGAGGAAGGTGCCGCCGGAAAAGAGGTCGTGGGTGAGGGCGTAGGGCACCACCCGGTGCACGGTGGCCGCGTCGGCGCCCGCGGCCTGGTAGACCACCTCGGTCTCCCGGCGGCCGTCCAGGGCCTTGAGGATGGGTTCGAGGATGTCGGGCGCCTCGATGGGGTCGTCCACGCCGCCCTGCACCAGGATGGCCTTCTTGAGGTTCTCGAAGAGCCGGCGGTCCCGGGTGGACATGCGCTCGCTGGCGAGCTGCTCCAGGGCCTCGAGCTTGTCCTGCCAGAGCAGCGTGCCGCACTGGGCCAGGGAAAGCCCCGCCACCCGCAGGGCCATGCGGGCCTCGCTGGACACGTGCTCGTCCCAGGAGGGACCCTTCTTCAGCACGAAGTGGATCACCGCGGGACTGCCCCGGCGCACCCGGTCGAACCGGGCCCCCTGGTCCTGCAGGACGAGGATGGCGCGGTCCACCGTGCGCAGGCTGAGGCCGCCCATGCGGGCCCGGAGCTTCTCCCGGCTGATGCCGTCCGCGCCGGCCTCCCGCAGGAGGGCCAGGGCCTCCCGGAGCCGGTCGGAGCCCACGAGGCCCTGGGTCTGGATGGAGGAGGAGGTGGCGGGCGGCATGGCGCCTCCGGGCGGAATGGGATGCGGCGGGGAATGGGGATCGGCCCCCAGCATGGCACAGGGCTGCCCGGTTCGCCAGCGCCTGTCAACCGTGACGCCGTGAGGCGCGGTTTCGCTGGTATCCTGGGGCCATGGAACGCACGCACCTCCTGGTCCGGACCCGCCGCCGCATCCACCTCCGCTTCGCCCGGCTCCAGGTCGGGCCTGGCGTCCGGCTGGCCCTGGCGGGTTCCCTGGGCCTGGTGGCCGGCCGCATCCTGGGCCTCCATGCCTTCTACTGGTCCGGCATCAGCGCCATCGTGGTGTCCACGGGCAGCACCAGCGGCAGCCTCAAGGCCGGCCTCAACCGCACCGGCGGGACCCTGGTGGGCCTGGGGGTGGGCGTGGCGACGGTGCTGCTGGTGGGCCATACGATGGTGGCGGCCAGCGTGGCGATCTTCGTGGCGATCCTGGGCTGCCAGTTGCTGGGACTGCGCAAGGCCTTCAAGGTGGCGGCCCTGACAACCTTGTTCCCGGTGACCCTGGTGGCGGAGCGGGCGGGCCTGTCGGCGACCCTGGCCACCTCCCTGTCCCGGGCGGCCAACGTGCTGGCCGGCAGCATGGTGGCGCTGGCCCTGGACGCCTGGGACGGCCCGGAGCGGGTGGCCGCGTGCGTGCAGGGGTGGTTCGCCCGGGCCTGAGGAAATCGATCTGGTAGAGCCTGTTCTAAATAGCTGCACAAGGCATGCCCAATACCCGAACGGCTCGGCGCAAGGAGCATCCAAGGAAGGCTCTTCGGCAAAGAAGGTACGCGTCGCGCCGCGAAAGCCAGGCAGAAAAACCAAACGCTGAGTCGCAGAGAACTCGCTGGGGCGCTGGGGGTTCAGCCTCACCAAGATGCACCTTCTTTTCCCAGCGCCCCAGCGAGCCCCCAGCGCCCCAGCGTTCAATCTTTTCCATGGTCTTGCCGAATCGCCGCGGGTAGGCCGATCACAGCTTCAACCAGACCGCGATGCTCAAGATGGCTTCCATTGGATCAATGAGATCTAGGTCCGGAAACGCGCCACCAGTTCCGCCAGGCCTTCCGCCGTGGCGGCCAGCTGGTCGGAGTTGGTGCTGGTCTGGACCACCGTGGCGCTGAGCTGGGTGCTGGCGCTGGCGTTGGAGATGGCCTTGTCGGCGGTGGCTTCCACCAGGTGGGCCACCTCGGAGCTGGCCTGGGCCTGCTCGGTGGTGGAGGAGGTGATCTCCAGGGCCATGGAGGTCACCTGGCCGATGTGCTCCCGGATCTCCCCAAGGGCCTCCACGGCCTCCAGCACCGTGGTGCGGCCCTGGACGACGGCGTGGTTGCTGGTCTCGATGAGGGCGGCGATCTCCCGGGCGGCGTGGGCGCTGCGCTCGGCGAGCTTCCGCACCTCCTCGGCCACCACGGCGAAGCCCTTGCCCAGGTGGCCGGCCTTGGCGGCCTCGATGGCGGCATTGAGGGAGAGCAGGTTGGTCTGGCGGGCGATCTCCTGGATCACCTTGACGGCATCCACCACGCGGGTGGTGGCCTCCTCCACCTGGGCCATGGCCTGGATGGCGGCCTTGCCGGACACGTCGCCGGCCTCGGCGGCGGCCACGGCGGCTTCGGTCTGGGCCTGGCTCGCGCGCACGTTGCCGGCCACCTCGTGGATGGAGGCGGAGAGCTCGGTCATGGCCGAGGCCATGCGCTCCACGGAGAGGCGCTGGTCCTCGGCGTTGCGGGCCAGTTCCTGGCTGGTGGTGGCGATCTCGTGGGTGGCGGAGACGAAGCCCGAGGCATTCGTCTGCACCCGCATGCCGTCGAAGCGGATGCGGTTCACCATGCCCTTGAGGTGGGACTGCATGGTGCGCAGGGTGGCCATGAGGCTGTCCTCGTCCCCCGGGTAGGTGGCGATCTCCACGCGCATGTCGCCCTCGGCCATGGACCGGACCACCTCGATGGCCTTCTCCGGGGCGGCGCCGAGCCGGATGCGCATGCCCCGCATGGCCAGCCAGGCCATGAGCAGGCTCGCCACGAGGCCGAAGGCGGTGGCCGCCACCCGGGGCGCCACGTTCGCCGGCGCCGAGGTGGCGATGGTGAAGCCCTGGATGAGCAGGAAGAGCCCCATGATGGAGAAGAAGGCCACCCGCAGCTGCGTGGTGGCGGGCATCCCCCCGAAGGGCTCCCACCGCCGGGCCCGGGTGTCCTCCCACCGCCGGCCCTGGTTGAGCAGCGCGTAGACGCGCTCGGCCTCGCGGATCTGGGAGCGGCTGGGCTTGCTGCGGATGGAGACGAACCCCTTGAGGACGCCCCGCTCCGTGATGGGGGTGACGTTGGCGTCCACCCAGTAGAAATCGCCGCTCTTGCAGCGGTTCTTCACCAGGGCGTACCAGGGCTTGCCGGCCTTGGCGGTGCGCCACAGGTCCTCGAAGGCCGCCGAGGGCATCTCCGGGTGGCGCACCAGGTTGTGGGGCTGGCCGATGAGCTCGGCCTCGGTGAAGCCGCTGATGCGGATGAATTCATCATTCACGTAGGTGAGCCGCCCCTGGGGGTCCGTCATGGAGACGACGAAGGCGCCCTCCTTCAGGTGGATCTCGTTGGTGGTGATGGGCAGGTTCGTTCGCATGGGATCCGATCCAGAAATCCGCGCCCGGCCGGTCACAGCGCGGGGGATGGGCTGCATCCCAGTCTCTACGGCCGGGTCAGGTCCCGCCATGAAATTCCGCTAGGTTAAATTACCTATTCCGCCATGGCGGCCTGGATCCCCGATCCCCGCCAAGGAAGCCCGGCGCGCGGCGCCGGGCCCCATGTCATGCTTGGACATTGTCCCAGCGCCCCAACGCCCCACCGTCCCGCCGTTCCCCGGAGCTCCCGTGAACCGCAAGCCCTGGTACCGCTCAAGCACCTTCTGGATCTTCTTCGGCCTGCTCATGGGCGTGGTCCTGGGGGGGTTCCTGCCCGCCGACCGGCATCCGGTGGCCTATGAATCGTTTCGGTTCATGTCCAAGGCCTTCATCAGCCTCATCAAGAGCATCATCGTCCCCATCCTGGTGGCCACGGTAATCACCGGCATCGCCCAGACCGGCGACCTCAAGGCGGTGGGCCGCATGGGCGGCAAGGCCCTCCTCTACTTCGAGATCATCACGACCCTGGCGCTGTTCATCGGGCTGTTCGTGGCCAACTGGGTCCGCCCAGGCGCGGGCCTGCCCCTGAAGGCCACCGAGCACCTAGCGCTGGCGGCCCAGAAATCCGGGTGGGAGGTGGCCCTCCACGCCTTCCCCACCAACTTCTTCCGGCACGCCGCCGAGGCCGACGTGCTCCCGGTGGTGGTGTTCTCGGCCCTCATCGGCATCGCCCTCACCCGGGTGCCTGACAAGGGCCGGCCCGTGCTGGCCTTCTTCGAAGGGCTCGCCCAGGTGATGTTCAAGTACACGGACATGGTCATGACCCTCACGCCCCTGGGCGTCTTCGGCGCCATGGCCTACAACGTGAGCCACATGGCCGCGGGCCAGACGCTCAACGGCGTGTTCGTGCACGGTTGGACCGCCGTGGCGCACCTGCTGGGCCAGTACGCCAAGCTGGTGGGGAGCCTGTACTTCGCCCTGATCCTCCTGGTGGTCCTGGTCTTCATCCCCGTCATGCTGCTGTTCCGCATTCCCATCGCGGGCTTTTTCCGGGCCATCAAGGATCCGGCCCTCACGGCCTATTCCACCGCTTCCAGCGAGGCCGCCCTGCCCAAGCTCCTGGAGGAGATGGTGCGCTTCGGCGTGCCCAGGCGGGTGGCGAGCTTCGTGATCCCCACGGGCTACAGCTTCAACCTGGACGGGTCCACGCTCTACCTGGTGCTGGCCAGCCTCGCCATCGCGCAGGCCGCGGGCATCCACATGAGCCTGGGCCAGCAGATCTCCATGATGGTGATGTTCATGCTCACCTCCAAGGGCGTGGCGGGCGTGCCCCGGGCGACCCTGGTGATCATCGCCGCCACCTGCGCCAGCTTCGGCCTGCCCGGAGAGGCCGGGGTGGCCATGATCCTGGCGGTGGACGAGATCATGGACATGGCGCGCACCACGGTGAACGTCACGGGCAACGGCCTGGCCAGCGCGGTCATCGCCAAATGGGAAGGGGTGTTCGGCGAGGAGGGGGCGGAGGCCGAGCCGGAGGCGGAGCCTGAGACCGAGGGCGGGGAACTCCAGCCCTCCACCTGAAGTCCGTCCGCGGGGTCCGGCTCCGGAAGGTGGCGCGCGGTTACCGGGGCAGGGACCTGGCCCGGCGGATCTCCTCGGCGCAGGACGCCAGGGCCTCGCGGAAGGCGGGGTTGGCCTTCATGCCCTTGACCGCGATCGCCGCCAGGCGCATGCCGCCCAGGTCGTCCGAGGGGAAGTGCACCCCCGCGAGCATGCGGCTCCAGGCGGCCTTGTGGGCCCATTCCGTCATGGCCTCGCGCCGGTCCGGGACCAGGTCCGACACCAGCTCGGCCAGGATGAAGATGGACGTGGAATGTCCGCTGGGGTAGGAGTAGAAGCCCGCCGGGGGCTCGCCCGGGGGCAGGGGGAACATCCTCACGCAGGGTTTCACCCGGGCGTCGATGTAGGGGGGCCGGAGCCTGCGGAACTTCAGCTTGGCGGCCTTGTTGAGGCTTTCGCCGTCTCCCAGGGCTTCGCCCAGCACCTGGGCGCAGCGGGGCAGGGCCTCCCGGGTGAACCAGGGCCCGATGGCCGCGCCGGCGCCGAAGATGTCCAACTGGTCCATCGCCCGGGCCCAGGCCACCTCGGCCTCCGTGCGCCAGGCCTGGATCTGGAGGATCGTCTCCAGGTCCGTGTCCGCCGCCAGGGTTCCCGGCAGGGGCGGCGCCGGCAGCTCGGACAGGTCCAGGGTGGCGGGGTCCACATAGTTGCGGGTGGCCTCCGGATACCTGCCGCGGGCGGCCTGGGCCGAGGCCGGGGGCCACGCCGCCAGGAGCAGCAGGGAGAGCGCCAGGGTTCCGAGTGCCTTCATCGAACGTGTCCTTCCGTGGAGGGCCCAGCGGCCCAGGGCTGTGGCGGCGGTGCGCCTTCGAAGCTGCGGGAAAAGCGATCCCCAATGCTACCCGCATTTCCCGCCATGCTCCTTCCCGGAGCCGGTAACCGTTCCGCCTGCCCGGTTTGAGGCTGGAACCGCGATCGCCTTCTTGCTGTTGCCGACCTGTTACCTGGTGAATCCGGCAAACTCCATCGAAGGGCCTATCGCCGAGGCGCCGAAGACGCCGAGGATCGCCGATAAAAAAAGAAGATCTATTCTCGGCGAACCCCGGCGCCTCGGCGTCGGCGATAGGCTGTTCGTTTCGAACTGCCTCGATGACGGGATCAGGTCGGCCTTCGACCACCCGTCCCAAGCCCCTTCCCAAGCGCATGCCAGAGCGAGTGGATGAAAAGCCGTCAACCCTGCGATGAAAGCGGCCTTGGAAATAATAATCAATAGAGAAATAGGATCAATCGTTATAACCTTTATCCATTAATCCAAACACAGGCGAAACGGCACTGGAGGCACCATGCGGCATTCGACAGGGTTGGTTTTCCTGGCTGGACTGCTGGCAGGATCAGCGGCCCTCCGAGCCGCGGAGACCCCATGGATCGGCATCCAGGCCGGCGCCGCCGTGCCCGCGCAGAACCAGCTCCGCACCACCGCGGGCGCGGGCTTCCAGGGGGGGATCCACTTCGACTGGAACCTGGACGCCACGCACGCGCTGCGCCCGCGGGCGGATTTCATGGCCTTCGGGGCCCGGAACCAGGTCGTCACCACCCCGTTCACCCAGCGCATCGACACCAAGGTGCAGGCCACGTGCCTGGGCGTCGAGCTGCTCTTCCGCAACGACGGGGCCCATGGGAAATGGGCCCTGGGCCCGGGCATCTATGCCATCCGCTGGAGCGTGAAGAGCACCAACGAGCTGGAGGTTCCCGACGCCGGCGTCGCGCGGCGCTCGGGCACCAGCCACTGGACCCGGGCCGGGCTGGGCTTCGCCGTCACCCGCCGGTTCCGGCCGGGCCTGGAGCTGGAGGCGCGGTGGATCGCCAGCCATTACGGCTACGAGGATCTCCAGGCCCGCGTGGGCACCGTCGGCATCATCTGGACTTTCTAGGGGAACGACCATGATCCTCCTTCCCGAATCCCCCGGCCCGCGCCGGTTCCTCCTGGCGGGGGCCCTGGCGGTCTCCGGCATGGTGGGCTGCACCATGGGGGGCGACAAGGCCCCCGGCGACCGCGCCGGGCAGCTGAATGGCCCCTTCGCCATCACGCCCCCGACCGCGCAGGTCCTCCTGGGGCAGACCTTCCATTTCTCCGCCAGCTCCCCCTGGGGCGGAGGCGCCACCTGGTCCGTCCTGCCCGCCACCGCGGGCACCATTGATGCCAAGGGAACCTTCACGGCCGGCACCACCCCCGGCACCTGCCGGATCGTGGCGATGTACGACAACGACCCCCGCTACACCGCCACCGCCTCCGTGCACATGCTCACCGCGATTCCGGCCCAGGTGAACCCCGCCCTGGTGCAGGCTTCCGGCAAGCTCCAGGTCCAGGGGACGCTGCGCAACGCCATCGTGGTGGGCGAAGGCGTTCCCGCCCGCACCTCGGTGACGGCCGACGGGGCCCTGCGGGTTCGTCACGGCTTCGAACCCCCCACCCACAACTGATCCCGGTTCCCTTTCTCCCCGATTCCATCTCAGGCGGCTCCCATGCGATTCCCTTTCCTCTCTTCCACCATGGCGATGATCATCGGTCTGGGCGCTGCGGCCCTGCCGGTCCGTGCCCAGCAGGCCGCGGACGTGACGCCCCTTCCGCTGGTGGCGTACCAGGGCCGGCTCCTGGACGGCTCCACCCCGGTCACCGGCGCGCGCGTCTTCACCTTCTCGATCCTGGATTCCAGCGGCACCGCCTTGTGGAGCTCCGGGGACCAGTCCCTGGACGTGGAAGGGGGCCTCTACAGCATCGTGCTGGGCACCTCGGGCATGCCCGCCATTCCGCAGTCGGTGCTCAGCCGCTCCGGACTTAAGCTCCACATGACCATCGCGGGCGTCGCGCTTTCCCCGGACGTGGATCTCCTGCCGGCCTTCCAGGCCCACAGCGCCTGGGAGCTGGTGGGCGCCTTCGACGGCGACGTCACCGGCACCCAGGGCCTGACCAAGGTGGGCAAGCTCCAGGGCTTCCCCATCGACCTCGCCACCGCGCCCACTACGGGGCAGGCGCTGGTGTTCAACGGGACCTCCTGGACCGCCTCCTCCGTGGCCGGCACCGCGGGGCCCGCGGGCCCCGCCGGCCCCACAGGTGCGACGGGCCCCGCCGGCCCCGCAGGCGTGACTGGCCCCGCCGGCCCAGCCGGCCCCGTCGGCCCCGTCGGCGCCATGGGCCTGCCGGGCGCCACCGGTCTGACTGGACCCGCCGGACCGGCCGGACCCGCCGGGGTCAGCCCGCTGACCCTGGCTGGGAGCGACGTTGTGTTCACCACTGGCTCCCTGGGCCTGGGGATCACTCCACCCGACGCGAGCGCCCTCCTTGACCTCAGCAGCACCACCAAGGGCTTCCTGATGCCCCGCCAGACGCAGGCCCAGCGCCTGGCCATCGTTACGCCCGCCGCGGGCCTGATGGTCTACCAGACCGACGGGACCGCCGGCATCTACCAGTTCAACGGCACGGCCTGGGCCCAGGTGGGCGCGGCCGGCGGCGGCGGCACGGTCACCAGCGTCTCCGCGGGCACGGGCCTCACCGGCGGCCCCATCACCGTCAGCGGATCGCTGGCCCTGGCCAACACCGCCGTGACCCCCGGCTCCTATACCCGCGCCAGCCTCACCGTCGACGCACAAGGCCGCCTCACCGCCGCCAGCAACGGCGCCGCCGTGAACCTGGCCACGGACGTCTCCGGGACCCTCCCGGTCGCCAACGGAGGCACGGGCGCCGCCACCGCTCAGCTGGCCCTCAACGCCCTTGCCGGATCCACCGCCACAGGCCAGTACCTCCGGGGCGACGGCACCAACGTTACCCTTTCGGCCATCCAGGCCGCGGATGTGCCCGTCCTGAACCAGAGCACCACCGGCAACGCCGCCACCGCCACCACGGCGGGGAACGTCTCCGGCACCGTGGCCATCGCCAACGGCGGCACCGGCGCCACCACGCCCGCCGCCGCCCTGGCGGCCCTGGCCGGAGGCAACACGTCGGGCCTGTACCTGCGTGGCAACGGCACTGGCATCGCCCTTTCGGGGATCCAGGCCGCGGACGTGCCCACCCTGAACCAGGACACCACCGGCAACGCCGCCACGGCGACCCTCGCCGCCACCGCCACCGCCGCCACCACCGCGACCACCGCGACCACGGCCACCACCGCCGGAAACGTCACCGGCACCGTCGCCGTGGCCAACGGCGGCACCGGCGCCACCTCGCTGACCTCGGGCTCCGTCCTGGTGGGCAACGGCACCTCGGCGGTGCAGGGCGTGGCTCCGGTAGCCAACGGCAACGTCCTGACCGTCTCCGGAGGCGCCTGGGTGAGCGCGGCGCCGGCGGCAGTGACACCTGCCGACTACGGCTATTATTCCATCACCGGCCTCTATCCTGGGGCCTACACGGCCCTCGCCCAGCGCGGGCTTCCCTTGTCGGGAAACAGTGTGGTGCTGGGCGCCGGCAAGGTCTACGAGATCACCCTCGCCTTGACCGCCTCGTCTTTTGACGAGGGCGCGTCCTACATCTTCCGCTTGGAGGATTGGAGCGGCGGCTTGGGGGTGGTCAGCAATCTGGTCTATTTCGGCACCACGGTGCTCACGAGCGGCACGACCCTGCCGGTGGCCAACGGCACCACCCAGACCCTCGTGGCCCTGGTCGTGACGCCTTCCAGCCCCGTCTCCCAGATCACCCTCAGTCTCGATCCCACGGGGCCCGCACCCATCCTGGCCGGGAGGATGACCATCAGGGAAATCCGGTAGGGTCCCGCCATCAGCGATGTGATCAAGGCCCGACACCTTTCCGCCGATAGGCTGGTAAGTTGTCGGCCGGCTTGCCCTGTCCGAATGGTATCTTAATTGCTATCAGTCACTATCCCATTCACGGGTCTGACCTTTTTCCAACCCCGGAAACGCCCCTTCGAGAGCCCCATGATCCAGTTTCGAACCGGGAAACTCGCCTTCCTGGCCGCCGCCTTCCTTGCCGTCCTGCCTGCGGGCGCCAAGGTGGACCAGCGCCTGGCCCTCCGCAGCGCCTCGGTGCTGGTGCAGGACCAGAAGACGGGGGAGCCCATCCTCCAGAAGCACTGCGACGACGTCCTTCCCGTGGCCTCCCTCACCAAGCTCATGACCGCCATGGTCCTCCTGGACAGCAAGGTGGACATGGACGAGCGCCTGACCATCCTGGAGGAGGACAAGGACACGCTGCGCCACAGCCGCTCCCGCCTGCCGGTGGGAACCGTGCTCACCCGGGCCGAGGCGCTGCAGCTGGCCCTCATGGCCTCCGAGAACCGTGCCGCCCACGCCCTGGGCCGCACCTTCCCGGGCGGGGTGGGGGTCTTCGTGGCGGAAATGAACGCCAAGGCCCGGGCCCTGGGCCTGGCCACCGCGCATTTCGAGGACCCCACGGGCCTCTCCTCGGGCAACCGGGCCTCCGCCTGGGACATGGCCCGCATCGTGGACCAGGCCTACCGGCACGCCCAGGTGAGGACCTACTCCACCCGGTCCAGCGCCACGGTGTCCTTCAAGGGCCGGCCCATCGAGTTCCACAACAGCAACATGCTCCTGGCGAGCCCCCGCTGGCGCATCGGCCTTTCCAAGACGGGGTTCATCGAGGAGTCGGGGCAGTGCCTGGTCATGCAGGCCCAGCTGGCCCAGCGGCCCGTGCTCATCGTTCTCCTGGACGCCAACGGCCGGCACTCCCGGTTCGACGACGCCAACCGGATCCGCCAGTGGATGGAAGGGGATCCCCCGCCGCGTCCGCGCCGCCACCGCCGGGCCCGTTTACGGGTTGTCACCCCCCGGAGGTAGTGCTAGGCTTGTTTTTCCCCCGACAGGTAAAAATTTTTCCCTGCACCGGGCCTCCCGCGGACCGACGCTGTCCGCCGTTTCGAATTTTTCCGTACGGACTTCCATGGATCCACAGCGGGTCGAACAGCTTGTCTCCGAAGTGCTGCGGGAGGTCCTCTCCCGGCGGGGAACCCGGATGCGGGTGGCCGTGGGCTCCGATCACGGCGGGTTCGACCTGAAGAAGCGCCTGGCCGGCGTGCTGGAGGCCAAGGGCTTCCAGGCGGTGGACGTGGGCTGCCCGGACAAGACCGCCTGCGACTACCCGGACTACGCCAAGGCCGTGGCCCGGGCGGTGCTGGAAGGCGATTGCGCCATGGGCGTCATGATCGACGGGGCGGGCATCGGCTCCTCCATGGTGTGCAACCGCTTCCCGGGGATCCGGGCCGCGCTGTGCTACGACATGAAGACCATCCTGAACTCCCGCCAGCACAACAATGCCAATGTCCTCACCCTGGGCGCGGGGGCCAACCCGCCCGAGGTGGTGGAGCAGATGGTCCTCACCTGGCTCGCGACCCCCTTCGAGGGAGGGCGCCACCAGAAGCGCGTGGACAAGATCGAACGATGAACGTGGAGTCGAGATGGATGAAAAGAAACTGGTAGACCTGATCACCAAGGAAGTGCTGAAGGCCCTTGATCCGACGGCCCCGAAGGCTCCGGAGGCCGGCAAGGCCCCCGGCAACGTCGATTCGGCCCTGGCGGCCATGATCGACCACACCCTCCTCAAGCCCGAAGCCACCGCCGACGAGGTGGAGACCCTTTGCGCCGAGGCCCGGCAGTACGGATTCTGGTCCGTGTGCGTGAACACCTCCTGGGTGTCCCGGTGCCGGGACCTCCTCCGCGGCTCCAAGGTCAAGGTCTGCTGCGTGGTGGGCTTCCCCCTGGGCGCCATGGACAGCCGCACCAAGGCCTACGAGACCCGCGAAGCCATCGCCAACGGGGCGGACGAGATCGACATGGTGCTCAACATCGGGGCGCTGAAGTCCGGCGACCTGGCCCTGGTGGAGAAGGACGTGCGCGCCGTGGTCCAGGCCGCCCGCAACAAGACCACCAAGGTGATCCTGGAGACCGGCCTGCTCACCGACGAGGAGAAGGTGACCGCCTGCACCATCTGCAAGAACGCCGGCGCCACCTTCGTGAAGACCTCCACGGGCTTCGCCAAGGGCAGCGTCGCCACCGAGGCCGACATCGCGCTGATGCGCCGCACGGTGGGGCCCCGCATGGGCGTGAAGGCCTCGGGCGGCGTGCGCAGCCTGGCCGACGCGAAGAAGATGATCGCCGCGGGCGCCACGCGCATCGGGGCCAGTTCGGGCGTGGCCATCGTCACCGGTGGCGAAGGGAAGGGATACTGACATGAGCGACGGCGCCCTCACCCTCCGGGCCTACTGCTTCATCGATTCGCTCCAGCCGCAGCTGGCGGCCTTCGTGGGCCTGGGCGCCCGGGGCTTCCCGCCCCTCAAGGAGCAGGCTTCGGTCTACATCGAAGTGGCCCCCGGCATCGCCATCAACAAGATGACCGACGTGGCCCTCAAGGCCGCCAACGTTCAGCCCGCGGCCCAGGTGGTCGAGCGCACCTTCGGCATGCTCGAGGTGCACGCCTACGACAAGGGCGAGGTGCGGGTGGCGGGCGAGGCCGCCATCGGGAGCTTCGGGCTGGTGGAGGCCGACCGCCTCACCCCCTACGTGGCCACCTGCGAAGTCATCCGGTCCGTGGAACCCATGCACGCCCAGATCATCAACCGCAACCGCTACGGGCACATGATCCTGCCCGGGCAGTCACTGTTCCTGTTCGAGTGCGACCCCGCCGCCTACGCGGTGCTGGCCGCCAACGAGGCCGAGAAGGCCGCGGACGTCTCCCTCATCGACCTCAAGCCCTACGGGGCGGTGGGGCGCCTGATGATGGCCGGCAGCGAGTCCGAGATCGACAGCGCAATGAAGGCAGCCATCGAAGCCATCAATTCCATCCACGGCCGTCCGTACCGGACCAAGGCCTGATCCCCCCACCCCAACTCCAGGGAGAGACCCATGAGTGAAGCGCTCGGCATGATCGAAACCAAGGGTTTCGTCGCCATGGTTGAAGCCAGCGACGCGATGCTGAAGGCTGCCCGCGTGCAGCTGGTCGGCTACGAGAAGATCGGCGGCGGCTTTGTCACCGCCATCATCCGCGGCGACGTGGCGGCGGTGAAGGCCGCCGTGGAAGCGGGATCCCTGGCCGCCCAGAAGGTCGGCGAGATCGTTTCCGTCCACGTCATCCCCCGTCCCCACGAGAACGTGGACTCCGTCCTCCCCCTGGGCCGCACCGAAGCGAACGCCTAGGTTCATCGGAGGCGGGCCATGTTGATCGCCAAGGTGGTGGGCGACGTCGTCGCCAGCCAGAAGGTCGGCGCCCTCGCCGGCCACAAGCTGCTCCTGATCCAGCCGGTGGACCCCAAGGGGCAGCCCAAGGGCAACCCCATCGTCGCCTCCGACGGCGTGGGCGCCGGCTCCGGCGAATGGGTGCTCGTGTGCCAGGGCTCCTCGGCCCGCATGACGCCCGTGAGCGAGGGCAAGCCCGTGGACGCCGTCGTCATCGGTATCGTGGACGCCGTGCAGTTCGAGGGCTCCGAGGTCTACAGGAAATCCTGATCCCCAGAGGCTGAGCCATGGAAATCGATCGCGCCCTGGTCTCGAGAATCGCCGAACGCGTCCTCCGCGAACTGGAGGGCGCCCCGGCACCGGGACCCCAGATGGGCTGCTTCACCGACATCCCGTCGGCCATCGGCGCCGCCGAGGCCGCCTTCCAGGCGTTCCGGGCCATCGGCCTGGAGCGCCGGGCGGAGATCATCCAGGAGCTGCGCGTGGGGCTCCGCCGCCACGCCCGGGACCTGGCCGAGCTCGCCGTGGGCGAAACCGGCATGGGCCGCGTGGAGGACAAGGTCAAGAAGAACCTCCTGGTCATCAACAAGACCCCCGGTCCCGAAGTGCTGCGGGCCGACGCGGTCTCGGGCCAGCACGGCCTGACCCTGGAGGAGCTTGCCCCCTGGGGCGTCATCGGGTCCATCACCCCGTCCACGAACCCCTCCGAGACCGTCATCAACAACGGCATCGGCATGCTTTCGGCCGGCAACGCGGTGGTCTTCAATGCCCACCCCGGCGCCAAGCGCACCAACGCCTTCACCATCGACCTCATCAACCGGCTGCTGGTGGCCGAGGGCGCCCCGGCCAACCTCCTCACCTGCGTTTCCGAACCCACCCTGGAGACCGCCGCCGAGCTCATGAAGGCCCCCGGCATCCGCCTCCTGGTGGTCACGGGCGGCCCCGCGGTGGTCAAGGCCGCCTTCGCTTCGGGCAAGAAGGTGATCGCCGGCGGCCCGGGCAACCCCCCCGTGGTGGTGGACGAGACCGCGGACCTGGAGCAGGCCGGACGCGGCATCGTGGCCGGGGCCTCCTTCGACAACAACGTGGTGTGCATCTGCGAGAAGGAGGTCATCGCGGTGGAGGCCATCGCGGACCGGCTCAAGGCCTGCATGGCGGCCGCGGGCGCCCACGAGCTGCGCGGCGCCGAGATCGCCGCCGTGGAGCGCACCGTGATGGAGGGCCGGTATCCCAACAAGGCATTCGTGGGCAAGGATGCCACGCACATCCTCAAGGCGGCGGGGATCCCGTTCTCCGGGGAGCCCCGGCTGGTGTTCGCCGACGTGCCCTTCGACCACCCCTTCATCCAGTCCGAGCTCCTGATGCCCGTCATCGGCTTCACCCGCGCCCGGGACGTGCACGAGGCCATCGCCCTGGCCCTGAAGGCCGAGCACGGCTTCCGGCACACCGCCAGCATGTATTCCAAGAACATCGACCACCTGGACAAGATGGCCCGCGCCGTGGACTGCTCGATCTTCGTGAAGAACGGTCCCAACTTCAACGGCCTGGGCTTCGAGGGGCCAGGATCCACCTCGTTCACCATCGCCTCCCCCACGGGGGAGGGCCTCACCAACGCCGTGCACTTCGCCCGGCGCCGCCGCTGCACCCTCAAGGACCACTTCCGCATCGTCTGATCCCGCGACTGGACCCCCCCATGGCCACTCCGAACCCGAACCTGGTCCCCACCCTCGGCATCCTCGAGCTCTCCAGCATCGCCAAAGGCCTGCAGGTGGCCGACCTGATGCTGAAGAAGGCGGAGGTGCGCCTGTTGAAGGCGGGCCCCGTGGGCTCCGGCAAGTTCATGATCCACCTCACCGGCGACGAGGCCGACCTGCTGGAGGCCGTGGAGGAGGGCCACCTGCACTCGGACCCCTTCCTGGTGTCCTGGACCTACATCCCCAACCTGCACCCCCAGGTGCTGGCGGCGCTGCAGAAGGAGAAGGGCACGGAGCTCACCACCGACGCCGTGGGCATCGTGGAGGGCCAGGCCCTGGCCGCCCTGGTGCAGGCCGCGGACCGCGCCGTGAAGACCACCGCCGTGCGGCTCCTGGAACTCACGTACAACCTGGACCTGGGCGGCAAGGGCTACTTCACCTTCACCGGCGACCTGTCCGAGGTGGAGGCCGCCCTGGCCTCGGCCGAGGAGCTTCTCCGGGAGGAGGCGGCCTTCGTGAACAGCGAGATCCTGGCCCGGCCCCACGACATCATCCAGGGCCTCGTCCTGGAAGGCCTGGAGAGCTCATGCTTCTAGCGCGGGTGAAGGGCCTGGTGGTGGCCACGCGGAAGCTGGAGTCCCTGTCGGGCTACACCTTCCGCATGATCCAGGGCGTGGACGCCGAGGGCCGGCCCGTGGGCGAGCCCCTGGCCGCGGTGGACCTGGTGGCCTCGCGGGACGGGGACCTGGTCATGTACATCGACGCCCGGGAGGCCCCCAAGGCCCTCCCCGGCGGCTACGGGGCCATCGACGCCTGCATCGTGGGCCTCGTGGACTCGGCCACCTGAGGAGCGCGCCATGTTCATCGCCGAAGTGCTCGCCCCCGTCGTCGCCACCGAGAAGCTGGGCTTTTTCGCCGGGCGCAAGCTGCTGCTGGTGCGGGAGGTCCTGGAGGACGGCACGGCCGGGGACCGCACCATGGTCGCCCTCGACGGGGTCCAGGCGGGGCCCGGGGATCGGGTACTGGTTGCACGCAATGGAGGTGCCGTGGACGACGTGGTGGGGCTGAAGGACTGCCCCGCGAACGTGGTGATCATCGGGCACGTGGACCGCGTGGAACGGCAGTAGCCCGGGTCGGGAGTAGGCGAGCTGTTTGCCGCGGGGGGCCGAGGCTTGTGGTCTGGGCTGAACCCGAGGGCGCCGACCCGCCCCGGCCTGGTTTTTTGCCGGGGATGAAGGGGATAAACGGGGATGAAAAAGAAGATATGCGTCTCCTGGCTGTCGGGCATAAACACTTCGCTTCGGTAGGGGGTGAATGGGGGATCGGGGTTTGAGCTGATCCGGGTGGGGAGTGGAAAGCCATCCTTTTGCAAACACCGGATTTGCGGTTTCGGCGGGTGGGGCCTCCGGTCACAATGATCTTGTCAACCAAAGGATGAATGAACATGCCCAATCGCCGGACGAGGTCTGCGAGATCGATGCTCCTGCGGGGGGTGGGGGCGGCCGTCCTGGTCGTCCTGGCGGGGCTGGGGTCCTATGCGCTCTACCACATCCACGTGCGGCACCGCCTGGGCACCGTGACGCTGGGGCAGGTGTACCAGTCGGGGGTGATGCCTCCGGCCGAGCTGCAGCGCCAGGCCCGGATCCTGGGGCTCAGGTCCGTCATCGATCTGCGCACCTTCCAGCCGGGGGAGGACAGCACCAACACCACCGACCTGGGAACCATCCGCCAGGAGGCCCGGGCCCTGGCCGAGATCGGCGTCCGGCACATCCACCTGCCCACGCCCCAGGTGCCCACGGACGCCACCGTGGACCGCTTCCTCATGGCCATCCGCGACCCCGCCAACCGCCCCGCGCTCATCCACTGCTACCACGGCGTCGGCCGCACCGAGCTGTTCGTGGCCATCTACCGCATGGAATTCGAGCACTGGTCCAACGAACGCGCCCGGGCCGCAACGCGGCTCCTGCTCGCGGGCAGCAGCTTCTCCGACACGGCGGAGAAGGGCCAGTTCCTCATTCGCTACAAGCCCCGCCTGGCGGGGCTGGCCGCCTTCACCCCAGTTCCACGGTGATGTGCACCAGTTCCTCGTGCACGCCCACGGCGGCGCGCACGGCGGCGGGCGTCAGGTCCTTCGGGCCCCCTTCCAGCGCCAGGATGCAGGCGTAGCTGGCCTTGCCCACCCGCCACACGTGGAGGTCCGTCATACGGCCCCACTCGGGATGGGCGCCGGCCACGTCCCGGATCTCGTCCACCACGGGGTGGTCCATCTCCGCGTCCAGCAGGACCCGCGTGGTGTCGCGCAGGAGGCCCACGGCCCAGGCGGTCACCAGTGCCGCGCCCGCCAGGCCCATGACCGGGTCCAGCCAGGCCCAGCCCAGGGCCAGGCCCCCGGCCAGGGCCACGATGGCCAGCACCGAGGTGGCCGCGTCGGCGATGACGTGGATGTAGGCCGAGCGCAGGTTCAGGTCGTGCCCGTGCCCGTGGTCGTGGCCGTGGTCGTGGGCCTGGCCCAGGATGAGGGCGCAGACGACGTTCACCACCAGGCCGGCGGCGGCGACGGCCATGGCCTCGCGGTAGTGGATGGGCGAAGGTTCCAGGAGCCGCTGGGCCGAGCCCAGCACCATCCATGCGGCCACGCCCAGCAGGAAGAGGGCGCTGGCGAAGCCGCCCAGGATCTCGATCTTCCAGGTGCCGAAGGCGAACCGGCGGTCCCCGGCGTGGCGGCGGGCCAGGGCGTACGCGAGGGCGCTCACCCCGATGGCCACCGCGTGGGAGCTCATGTGCCAGCCGTCGGCCAGGAGGGCCATGGAATTGAAGCGCCACCCCGCCAGGATCTCCACGGCCATCATGAGGGCCGTGATGACCATGACCAGGCGGGTTCCACGTTCTCCGGCCCGGTTGCCCTGATCGAAGAGGTGCGAGTGGGTCTGGGGGTCTAAGCCCATCCCTACTTGGCCACCCGCTTGCCCATGCGGGAGTCCAGGTACCAGATGCCGCCTCCCTGCTCGCCCACGGCGCGCAGGTGGTCCACGATCTGGCCGACATTCGACTCCTCCTCCACCTGCTCGGTGACGTACCACTGGAGGGTGATCTCGCTGGCGTAGTCACGCTCCGCGCGGGCCAGCTCGAACAGGGCGTTGATCTTGGCGGTGATGCCCTTCTCGTGTTCCAGGGTCTTCTCGAAGACCTGGATGACGCCGCCGAACTCGGTGGGGGGCGCCGGGATGGGGTGGAGTTCCAGCTTGCCGTTGCGGTCCAGCACGAACTGGATGAGCTTCATGGCGTGGGCCGTCTCCTCTCCCGCCTGGATGCGCAGCCAGTGGGCGAACCCCTTGAAGCTGAGGCCGTCGCAATGGGCGCTCATGGCCAGATAGAGCTGGGCGGAGAACTGCTCCAAGTTGATCTGGGTGTTGAGGGCGGCCTGCATCTTCGGGCTGATCATGGGGTTCTCCTCGAACGTGGAGTCATTGTAGCGGGGTCCCCGGCCTGTGGCATTTCTCCTTCGCGGCCCTTGCGGAGGGGGCGGAATGCAACATGATGGAAAGGCCCCCGGAGGTCGTCCGGTGGCTTCCGTTGAAAATAATGAGGTTGTAATATTGGAACGATAAATGCACACCTTCCTTCCGCGGGCCCACCGCCCAGATAGGAGATTCCAGTGAGATCCTACGCCCTCCCCATCGCCCTTCTCCTTGGACTCAGCCCCTTCGCGGCCCAGGCCCAGGTGCACATCGGCATCCAGATCGGCCTGCCCGTGGCGCCCCGGCTGGAGGTCATCTCCCCCGGCATTTCGGTGGTGGCCGGTTTCCAGGAGGAGGTCTTCTTCAACGACGGGTGGTACTGGTGCCGGCGCGACGACGGCTGGTACCGCGCCCGCAGCCCCCGGGCCCGCTTCGAGTGGGTCGAGGTGCGCCGCGTGCCCCGCTACATCGTGGAGGTCCCCCGGGGCCACTACCGCAACTGGCGCCGCGAGGATCCCCGGGGCGTATGGATGCCCCCCGGCCAGCGCCGGAAGATGGAGCGCATGGAGGACCACCGCGAACATCGCCGCGAGGAGCGCCGGGAGGAGCGCCGCCAGGAGCGTCGCGAGGACCGCCGCGAGGAACGCCGGGGCCACCATCACTAGGTGACAACCCCCCCCGGGCCGTGAATGATGGAAGAGGGCCGGACGCGACCACCGCGTCCGGCCCTCTTCCGCGCCCGGAGCCGCCCATGACCCAAACCCATCCCAAGGATCCCCTCCACGGCCTGACCCTGGAAGCGATCCTCACGGTCCTCGTGGACCGCGTGGGCTGGGAGGGCATGGGCCGGGCCGTGGAGATCCGCTGCTTCAACGTCGACCCGAGCCTCAAGTCCAGCCTCGCCTTCTTGCGCAAGACCCCCTGGGCCCGGCGCAAGGTGGAAGAGCTCTACCTTGCCCTGATCCGGGACTGATCCGCCGGAGGCCCCCGTGCCGCGCCGCCCCTGCTGCAAACGAGTCGAGGAACTGCCCGGAGTGCGCTACTTCAAGCCCCGGGGGGTGCCCCTCATGGACCTGGAGGAGGTGAGCCTGGCCTTCGAGGAACTGGAGGCCCTGCGCCTGGCCCACCAGGAGGGTCTGTACCAGGAGGAGGCCGCGCAGCGCATGGGCGTGAGCCGGGCCACCTTCGGCCGCGTCCTGGACGCCGCCCACAGGAAGGTCACCCGGGCCCTGGTGGGGGGCCTCGCCCTGCGCATCGAGGGCGGAGCCTACACCCTGGAGTAGAAGGCCCGCAGGAGGTCCCGGGTGGCCTGTTCGGGATCCCCGGCCGAGCAGATCGCGGAAACCACCGCCGCACCGTGCGCGCCGGCCCCGGCCACGGCGGCGATGGTGTCCAGGTTCACGCCGCCGATGGCCACCAGGGGGTGCCGGGAGAAGGCGCGGATGCGCGCCAGCCCCTCCAGCCCCCAGGCCCCGCGGGTGTCGGTCTTCGTGGGGGTGGCGAACACGGGGCTCACGCCCAGGTAGTCCACGGGTTCGTCCTGGGCGCGCTCCACGTCCTCCCACGTCTCCACGGAAAGGCCGATGAGGGCCCCGGGCAGGAGGCGGCGCACGGTGGCGCAGGGCATGTCCCGCTGGCCCACGTGGACGCCCTCGGCCCCCACGGCCAGGGCCACGTCCACGCGGTCGTTGATGATCAGGGGCACCTTCCAGGGCGCCAGGAGGGCCTTGAGGCTTGCGGCCTCCTCCAGGAAGGCCCGGGTGTCCAGGTCCTTCTCCCGGAGCTGGACGCTGGCCGCGCCGCCCCGCACCGCGGCGAGGACCACGGCCTCCAGGGACCGGCCGCGGCAGAGGCCGCGGTCGGTGACCAGATGCAGGCCGTTCACGCGACGTCGGACCGCAGGCGGCCCTTGAGGTCGGCTTCCGTGAGGCGGTGGAGGGCGTCGAGGAAATGCAACTGCAGGGTGCCGGGGCCGTCGGCCTTGGCGGCGGCGATCTCCCCGCAGACGCCCATGACCGCCATGGCCTGGGCGGCGGCCAGGTGCGGGTCCGGGGTCACCGCGGCGAAGGCGCCGCACAGGGCCGAGGCCGTGCAGCCCAGGCCCGTGACCCGGGTCATGAGGGCGTGGCCGCTGTGGATGCGCACGGTGCGCGCGCCCACGATGAAGTCGGTGGCGCCGCTGACGCACACCACCGAGCCGTGCGCCTCGAAGAGGGACCGGGCCGCGGCGACGGCGTCCTGGGACGCGTCCAGGCTGTCCACGCCCTTGGTGCCCGCGCCCGCGCCGCAGATGGCCATGATCTCGGAAGCGTTGCCGCGGATGATGGAAGGCCGGAAGGCCGCCAGGAAGTCCCGGACCGTGGCGGTGCGGTACCGGGTGGCGCCGGCGCCCACCGGGTCCAGGATGATGGGGATGCCGCGCCGGGTGGCGTGCTCCGCGGCCAGGAACATGGCCTTGATCCAGTCCCGGCTCAGGGTTCCGATGTTGAGAACGAGGGCGGAGGAGATGCCCACCATGTCCTCCATCTCCTCCTCGGCGTGGGCCATCACCGGGGAGGCGCCCAGCGCCAGGAGGGCGTTGGCGGTGGTGTTCATGACGACGTAGTTCGTGATGTTGTGAACGACCGGGGACTGGGCGCGCACGGCCGTGAGGGCCTCCCAGGTGTTCAGGGCTTCATAGGCTGGCATGTACGGTTCCTTTCCTGACCTTCCATCTTATCGCGCGCGAGCCCGACCCGGGCGACCTGCGAGCGGTAGACGCGGCCGAGGAAGTCGGCCAGGACCAGCTCGTGGGCCCGCTGCGACGTGCGCATGAAGCGGTTGACCTGCATGTGCACGAGGCTGGAGGCCAGGTCTTCCAGGGACACGGAGAGCCTGCCCTGGGTGGAGGCGTCGGCCAGCCGGTTCAGGCACGCGCGCCGGGTGTGCGCGGCGGGGTCGGGCAGCATGGGGTAGGTTTGCGCGCCCGGGGCCGGGATCCACGATTCCAGGTCCCTGCGCAGGGTGCGGTACCGCTCGCCCAGTTGGATTCCCAGGGTCCCGTCGGCGCCCATCTCGCGGCCCAGGCCGCCGCGGATGGCGTCCACCACCCGGAGCTTGCCGGTGAGGCTCAGCCCCAGGCCCGTGAGGAGCGTGTCCGCGGCCCGGAAGGCGTGCTGCCACCGCAGCCCGGCGCCGTCGTCGCCCTCGCAGTCCCGGAGCAGGTTCAGGACCCATGCGCTTTCCTGCTCGAACCAGGCCTCCGAGAGGAGCATGCCCTCCAGGCCGCCGTAGCGTTCAATCTCGCGCTCATAGGTGTCCACCTGGAGCTTCCAGCAGGCCCCGGATTTCAGGTGGGGGGCCAGGATGCGCCGCACCAGGGGCAGCAGGGTGGACGTGAGCTGGGTGGGCGTGCCGTGGAAGCGCAGCCGCAGGTGGGGCTCGGGGTCGGCGAAGCGCACGAAGAACCACCGGTCCCAGGCCTGCACCGTGATGCGCCCGAGGGTCGCCATGAGTTCGGTCAGGATGCGGTCGGAGGCCGCGGCGCCGGCGTAGATCTTGAGGTAGAGCCACTCGGAGCCCGGGGGGTAGCAGCGGGCCTCGGCGGCGGCGCGGGGGGCGAGCCTGGGACGCCTTGCGGGGGGGCGGGGATCCTGGCGCTGGAAGGGGACCACGAGCTCGTGGAAATACCGTCCCGCGGGCCCCGCCGCCGCGAGCTCCTCCGGGCCCGGGAAGGCCTCCAGGAGCGTGAAGGACGGGCGGCGCTCCACCAGGTGCTCGAGGGTAGCCACCCGCAGGGGATCGTCCAGGTCCACCCACAGGGTGTTGTCCGCGTCCTCCAGCACCACGTGCCGGGGCAGGCGCCGCGGGCCCCGCAGGGCCTGGATGCCGCCGGCCTGGAGCTCCGCCGCCTCCACGCGCCAGCGGGCCCGGCACAGCACGTGGCGGCCCCGGGTCACCCGGGGCAGGAAGGGCAGGGCGTCCAGGGGACCCCAGCTCCAGCCGCGGGCCCTGCCGTCCTGTTCCTGGAGCTGCGCGAGGAACCGGAACACGGGGAGGCCCAGGGCCGGGTTGTGGGCCGTAGCCAGCCGCGGCGCCACCTCCACGCCCAGGCGCGCCGAGCGCAGCACGAACCGGTCCCCCTCCAGGGCGAGGGTCAGGTCCGCGGGGGGGATCTGGTGGTCCTCGGGGACGCCGCTGGCCCCCAGGAAGGGAATCTCGTAGGCCCGCAGACGGGGGCGGGCGATGATGTTGCCGATGCGGCCATCGGGCTGGTGCACGATCTCGGCGAAGACCACCTCCGGGCGGCGGAATTCCTCCACCCGGAGCAGCTCCTCCACGTGCCCCGCGAGCTGGGCGTCCCCCAGGCAGAACCGCCCCAGGAGCTGGGCCCCCGAGGGGCCCGAGTAGGACTCCATGAGCACCCGGAAGTCGCCCGCCGCCAGGGCCGCGGGGGAAGGGGAAGCCAGGGCCGCCACCGCCGAGAAGGTGGCCGGGAAGGGCCCGGGCTCGGGGTCGGCCAGGGCGGCCAGGTCCGCGTCGTCCAGGGCCCATTCCCGGGCATCGCCGAGGGCGTGGAGGCGGTTCAGGATGTGCCGGTCCCGCGCGGTGAAGGGCGGGTCATCTTCGGGCGCGGCGTCGAAGGCCAGGCCCTGCAGCAGGGGCGAGCCGTCCAGGCCCGGCGGGGGCTTGGGGCCGAAACCGATGCCCGCCTCGGCGTCCAGGGCCTCCAGGAGGGGCACGGTGCGGGTGCCGTAGCGCGCCCGGAAGGCTTCGCGGAACCGGTGCAGGGCGCCCTCCGGCCTCCGGGGCGCGAGGGTGCGCAGGCCCTCCACGGCCTCTTCCAGGGCCCTGCGCACGTCCGGGCCCAGCCGAAGGTCCGCGGAGGGCTTGAAGAGATCCACCTGGAAGAGCCGCCTGGGGTCCACGGGCACCGCCAGGGTCTCCAGGTCCCGGGCGATGGCGCGGTAGCGCCCGGGGTCCAGGCCCACGCCCTCGGCGTCCAGGTCCCCCAGGGCGGCCTGGACGCCTGCGAGCTTATCGCCCAGGTCCCGGGTGGCGGCGTGGGCCTTCAGGTGCCCGGCCAGGGCCGGGAGGGGCTCGCCGCCGGTGACGGGCGGTTCCAGGTCGCTGGTGATGATGTGGCCTTCGGTCAGCTCGTCCAGGAAGCCGTTGGCCTCCCCGGGCTCCACGTCCGCGACCTGGGCGAGGCGCCCGGCCATGCTCCCCAGGCCCGCGCCGCCGGCGGCGCAGGCCAGGGCCGCGTCCAGGTGCCCGGTGGGCTCCAGGGCCACGAGGTGGTACTCCCGGCCCTCCCGCGCCCGGACCCGGGGTTCAGCATAGTGCCAGCGGCCCGCGGCCAGGTGGAGGCTCGTGTTGGGCCGCCAGGTGAGGAAGGAGCGCACGTTCGGGTCGCGTTCCAGATCCGCCACCAGGGCGGCCAGGTAGTCGTTGTCCAACCGGGTGCGGCGGGTGCAGTCGCCCAGGGGCGGCACGCGGAGGTCGCTGCCCGTTCCCCAGGTGCCGGCGGCGCACCCCGCGAACAGGCCGAAGGGCGTGGACCTTGCGCCCATGCGGGTGAGGTACCGCACCAGGCTCCGCTCCACCCGGGCGGCGCGGTCCCCGGGAAGGTCCCCGTGAAGCCACGGATCCAGGGCCGCGTCCAGGTCCGGGGAGGCGAGGAAGAGCGCCTCCCGCACCTCGGGCCGCTGGACCTCGGCGCGCAGGCGCTCGGGGGTCCAGCACCGGCCAAGCTCGGCGGGCAGGCCGGGGGTGCGCAGGACGAAGAAGGGGGCGGTTCGAACGGTGGAGGAGGCCATGGTTGTAAAATCCGTTGCGATTCCCGCCGGCCGGCGGGGGGGTGGTTCCTCAAGGCTAGAGGGTGGCGCGGTTCAGCCCTGGGAATTTCCCTGAACGGTCGTTTTTGGGGGATGAACGGTTCGGGGGCGGTTTGGGACCGTTTGGGGATATTCTGGGGAATTAACAAGGCCATCTCGTAAAACGGTTGCCGTGCCCTGTGGCACCTTCCAGGAGAAGGCCATGACGTCCAAGCTCGTCCTTCGCAAGGAAACCCTCCACGTTCTCGCTTCACCATCACGCAGGGACGGCGCTGTGCTCGCCGGTTCGCCCGGTGCCCGGACAGGAGCCCATGAAGCCACCGCCCCCAGTGTCACGACCATCTGGACCACGCCTTGGTGATGGGGATCCGTCCCGCGCAGGATCCCCCGGGAGGATCGAAGGGTGGATGCGCGCGCTCCACCTCAAGACCTGGGTCATCCTCAGCATCTGGCTGGTCTTCAGCGCCGTCGCGTTCAGGGCGTACCACCGGCTCGGCGTCCTCGGGAGCCTCTGGATCCACGTGGCCGCCATCCTCGGCCCCGGGCTCCACGTGCTCACGGTCGTCCTGGTGGTGCCCCCCGCGTGGCGGATCCGGGCCAAGGGAAGCGGGGCGCTGGCCTTCGTCCAGAAGCTGGCGCTGGCCTTGGCGGGGGCCGAAGCCTCCAGCATCCTCATCGTCGCCCTGGACCTGTGGTTGCGCAGCAAGGCCGGGATGCCGAGCCCGAATGCGTCGGGGGTCCTGATGTCCTATCTCCTCGTCGTGGCGCCCGCCATGGCGGCCGCCGGCGGACTGGTGGCCGCCAGGGCCAACGCATTGGATGAAAAGGAAGCCATGGTCGCAGAAGCGAACATCGCCCGCACGCGGCTCCTCCAGAGCCAGCTGCACCCCCATGTGCTTTTCAACGCCCTCAACGGCCTGGCGGAGCTCATCCACAAGGATCCACCCACGGCCGAGCAGAGCGTCAAGCACCTGGCGGACCTCCTGCGCCGGATCCTCCGGGCGTCCGAGGCGCCCACCTTCTCCCTGGGGGAGGAACGCGCCCTGGTGGAGGACTACCTCTTCATCGAAGGCCTGCGCCTGGGGGTGCGGCTCCGCCTCCAGTGGGACTGGGACGCCAGCCTGGACGCCCATCAAGTGCCGCCCCTCCTGATCCAGCCGCTGGTGGAGAACGCCATCAAGCACGGCATTTCGCCCAACCGGGGAGGCGGGGATCTGGTCGTGCGGGTGGGCCGGGAAGGCCGCGACCTCAAGCTCGAAGTGTGGAATACCGGCGCGCCGTACCTGGACAAGCCCGGCGGCGGCGTCGGCCTGCGGAACCTGGAGGCGCGCCTGGCGCTGCACTTCGGCGGCGACACCACCTTCACCATCGGGCCCCGGGAAGGCGGAACCCTGGCCACGATTCGGCTGTCCGGCGTCTTGCTACACTGAGGGCATGGACCCGTTGAACGTCGTCATTGCCGATGATGAACCGCTCGCATTGGAGCGACTGGCGCGCCTCCTGGGCGAAGCGGGTTGTCGGCTGCTGGCCTCCCTGGAGGACGGCGCCGGTCTCCTGGAGTGGATGGCCCTCAACCAGGACGCCTCCGTGGACGTGCTCTTCCTGGACATCCAGATGCCCGGCCTCACGGGCCTGGAAGCGCTGGCCGAGCTGCGCAACCCGCCGCTCACGGTCTTCGTGACGGCCCACGCCGACTACGCCATCCAGGCCTTTGAGGCCGCCGCCGTGGACTACCTGCTCAAGCCGGTGTACGAGGACCGCCTCGCCCGGACCCTCCAGCGGGTGCGGGAACGCAAGGTCCACCGCCTCACCACCGCCGAATGGCACGCCATCCTCCCGCCCCTGGAGCGGGTGCCCGTCGTGGCGGGGTTCGGCACGGTCCTGCTGGACCTGAAGTTCGTCACCCATTTCGAGTACACCGAGGAACGGGTGTGGGCCCACTCCCTCACCAAGCGCCACGAGACCACCTGGGCGACCCTTCGCGAGGTGGAGCAGGCCTTCCCGGCCGCGGGCATGGTGCGCATCCAGCGGAACCTGCTGCTGAGGCCCGAGGCGGTCATCGGCATCAAGGACCTCATCGGGGGGCGGCTGGAGGTGAGGCTCGCCCAGCGCACCAAGCTGATCGTCAGCCGGGCCATGGCCAAGGTGCTCCGGAGCCGGCTGTCCCCGGTCTGACCTAAAACCGTTCATCCCCCGTTTTCGACCGTTCATCCTTTTTCGGGCCTTTTCCGGCGAACCGGACTCAGGATGGGGCCGGCCCGTGTGCCCTGGAGGACCCTTGAGATTCCCTGGAACCCAAGCCAGCGGCGATTCCTTCACCGGCGACCAGATCAAGGCGGCCTGGAACCGGGGTGTCCCCGTGCCGGGGTGGAACCCGGACTACTTCCGCAAGGACGCCTGCGGCGCCTGGATCCACTGGGTGAAGTACGGCGAGATCATGGCGGGCGGCTGTGGCTGGCAGGTGGACCACATCCGCCCCGTGGCCCTGGGGGGCACCGATGCCCCGGAGAACCTGCAGCCCCTCCAATGGCAGAACAACCTCAGCAAGGGGGATGACTGGCCGGTGTGGTCGTGCCTGATTCCGGAGCGGCGGCAGCTGGCGGCTCCGGAGCCTTCAGGGGCGGGAACTTCAGGGTGAGGACCAGGTCGGGCCAGCCGAAGACCTTCAGGTAGCAAGCGTTGCCCTCCGGGGGCGAAGCCACCTTCAGGGTTTCCCGTCCCTCCTCGATGCGCACCGAGGCGGGCTCCCACGGGCCCTCCGGACGCGCGGCCACGGCCTCCAGCTGGTCCAGGGAGGGCCCGGCCAGGCGCAGCCCCGGCGGCGCGGCCTGCACGGACGTGATGGTGGGAAGGTCCAGGAAGGTGACGGGGAAGGGGATCCAGTCGCTGGCGCCCGCGGCGTCGTCCAGCACCTGCAGTTCCAGCCGGCCCGCGGCCCGGCCCCCCAGGAGCTCGGTGGGGTTCAGCACGAAGGTGGCCTTCTGGTTGTTGCCCATCATGCGGATCCGGGCGGCGGGGACCACCCGCACCACGCCCGCGTCGCCGGCGTTGCGCAGGGCCGCCCGCAGGGTTCCGTCGGGGGGGAAGCGGTAGCCCTTGACGGCCAGGAGGCTCACGAGGCTGGGGCCGCCCGTGGGCGCGATGGGCTGGGAGGCGGTCACCGGCAGCCCGGCGCCCTTCACGTCCATGGGGATCACGCGCAGGTCCCCCACCCGGGGGCGGGCCGGCTGCAGGGCCGCGGGGCCCGCGGGGGCCTTGCCGGAAGCCAGGGTCAGGGACGCGGGCAGGGTGCGGCCCACGGCGCCCTCCAGGGGCTTGCCGTCCTCCGCCTTGAACCAGCGGCCCTCCGCGGCCTCGCCGTCGGGGATGTAGGTGCGCCCGGCCAGTTCCACGGCGCGGATGGCTTCCAGGCGGCGGCCCTTGAGGAGGATCCGCGTCTCGCCCAGGCGGGCCTCGAAGCCCGCGGGCTGGGGCGGCGCCTCCAGGAGCGTCAGGGGCAGGGTCAGCGGGGGCCGGCCCGCCGCGGTGATCTCCAGGGTTCCGGCCCCGGCCTGGGCGGGCACGGTCTGGAACACGGCCTCCCGGGCCCCGCCGGGGATGTCCTTGAGCTGGGCCGCCACCGGGGGCGCGCCCGCGGGCCTGAACACGACCTTCTCCACGATCCCCGCCCAGGCCGCGGGCAGCTTGAACGTGCAGGCCCCGCCCACCTGGAACCGGGCCCGCTCCGGGGCCGTGGGCGCCCAGGTCGGGTCGCAGGCCACGGGCACCTCCAGGGGATCGGTGGCGATGCTGGTGAAGCCCCAGCGCCCCACCACCTTGACCTTCACGGCGGGCGCAGGCAGCTTGCCCAGCGGTTCCCGCAGCGGCGCGCAGGAGGCCACGAAGCTCATCTTGGCGGGGCTGGGGGCGAGCCCCAGGGGCGGAAGGCCGGCCACCACGAGCTTCCAGTCCTGGCCGTACAGCGCGAAGGGGGTGCGCCCCTTCTCCTTGGCGACCACCTTCAGTTCGGCCTGGTCCTTGAGCAGGGACTCGCCCGGGGCCAGCTCCAGGGAGAAGGGGGGCGGGGTCTTGGCCTCCCAGTTGCCCGGGCAGCACAGAAGGGCGCTGCGGGTGGCGCCGGCGGTCTGGATCCAGTCGCTGTAGTACAGCTCGGCGCCGTCGTCCTGGAAGTTGCGCGCCAGGGCCGGCAGGTAGTTGAACTGGTGCCCCGGCCACAGGTTCTTGATGATGGCGGCCAGGTCGAAGAAGATCGAGACGTAGGCCGAGGAGGGCCGCGAGCCCGCGGTGATCTGCGCCTCCACTGGCGTGGCGGCGGCGGCCTCGGGCACCAGGATGTTGGTCTTGCGGAACTGCTGGGTGAGGAACTGGAACTTCTCCAGGTTGGTGCGGCTGCCGCCCACGAAGGCCTGCAGGTCCCCCGACACCGCGCCGCCGTAGGTGTGGAGGAAGCCGAGCACCGCGTTGTCGTACTGGGCCGGGGTGAGGTTCTTGTCGATGGCGCCCAGGTCCTCGATGAACTTGTCGGCCGTGGCGCGCTCCCCGGAGAGGTCGGCGATCTTCGCGCACAGCGTGCGGAAGGCCTCCAGGTGGGCGTTCAGGTCGGCCAGGATCTTCTTGCGGCCGTTCTTGTCCGGCACCAGGAAGATCATGGGGATGGAATCATAGGGAACCGGGATGGCCGGCGCCGCCATGGTCCCGCCCTTGCGCTTGAGGCGGAAGTCCACCACCCCCTGGTCCGTGGGCGCCACGGTGCGGGGCAGGAAGACCACGATGAGGGACCAGTCGGCACGCGTCACCCGCGGATCGAAGGCCTCCCCCGAAAAGGACAGCTCCAGACTGTCCTGGTACTGCAGCACCGGCACCCGGAAGAGGGGCAGGGAGGAGGCCTCCGGCGTGCCCTGGCCGCGGACCACCCGGGCGGTGATGGCGATGGGCCCCTTCTGGAAGGCCTCCACCAGGGGCGCGGCCGGGGCCGGGGCCGCGATGAGGGCCGCTGTTGCCAGGTATGGAATGCTTTTCATTGCTTCAGTCCTTCGTTCCGAGGGCGAGGAAGATGGAGTAGTCCCGTCCCTCCTTGCGGGTCGTGCACGCGGTCTCCGCCCGCGCGTCGCCGAACCCCGCCTCCCGGAGCCAGGCGATCACCTGCTCCCGCGCGAACCCGAGGTGGTGCACGCCCTGGGCGTCGGTGTGGAAGCTCCCGTCCTCGGTGTCCAGGTCCGCCAGGGCCACGCGGCCCCCGGGGCGCAGGTGGCGCGCGAAGGTCCGGAACAGGGCGGGAACGTCGGGAATGTGGTGCAGGGTCATGCTGCTGACGATGAGGCTGTGGGGCCCGCCCAGGTCCGGGTCCTTCTCAGGATCCAGGAGGATCCGCGCCACCGGGGCCTTGGCCGCCAGGGCTTCCAGCATGCCCGGGGACGTGTCGGCCCCCGTCATGGACCCGGCCAGGGGCGCCAGCTCCAGGGTGAGCAGCCCCGTCCCGCACCCGAAATCCAGCACCGAATCGTCCTTGGAGATGGCCACCCGCGCCCGGATCGCCGCGGCCACCGCCCGGGCCAGGATCACCCGCCGGTCCTCCAGGTCCCAGTCCTTGGCCGCCTGATCGAAACGTTCGGTGTCCGACATGCTTCCTCCGCACACCTTATAGAATGGCGCGGGTCCGGCCGGCGGGCTAGCTTTCCTAAAGTCCAAACCCTTCCCGCATCTGCGCCGCCACCACCTCGCCCCGGGCGGTCACCTTGCCCAGCGCGGAAACCGTGGCCTCCACCACCACCCTGCGCCCCTCGATCCGCTTGACCTTCCCCCGCACTTCCAGTTCCACCCCCAGGGGGGTGGGCGCGAGGTAGTCCACGTGCAGGGAGGCGGTGACGAAGCGGTAGGCGGGCAGCGTGTCCATGGCGCGGCCCTCCTGGCGGTACATGGCGGCCGCGGCCGTCCCGGTGGAGTGGCAGTCTACCAGGGAGGCCAGGAGCCCCCCGTACACGAACCCCGGGACCGCCGTGTGCTCGGGCCGGGGCGTGAACCGCGTGACGGACTCCTCGCCCTCCCAGCGGGTGCGGATGCGCAGTCCCAGCGCGTTCAGGGCGCCGCAGCCGTAGCAGTGCGACACGTTCTCGGGGTAGTAGTCCTGGAAGGCGGGTTCGGGCATGGAGCCTCCTGAACCAACCAGTCTAGTGGTGATGGTTCCCCCCACCGCACGTGAATTCGCCTGAAAATACGTCCAGGTCGCCCCGCAGGAAGGCCTGCACCGCCGCGCCCACCGTGGGCGCCCCGGCCCCCCGGTAGACCTCGATCCCGGCCTGGTTGAAGCCCATGAGGGGGCGCTTTCCCAGCCCGCCGGCGATGAGGCAGTCCACTTCCTGGCCCGCGAGGAAGGCCACGGCCGCGAGGCAGCCGCCCTGTTCGTGGGGGACGGGGGGCACCGTGGCCACCCGGGTGACGGCCCCGCCGTCCACGTCCACCAGGGTGTAGAGGTCGCAGTGGCCGAAGTGGCCGTGCACGCCGGCATCGAGGCCGCCGGGGGCATTGGAGGGGATGGCGATGCGCATGGGGAACTCCTTGGGACCATGGTGGTCATATGCTCGAAATATCGCAAGGCCTCCCCGGCCCTGTGATGGGTATCACAGGAACCGCCGCGCGGCCAAGCGTTTACTGGCCTATCCTGGCATTCCCGGACCGGCAATCCCGCCAACCCCTTCAAGGCTCACGGACATGAACGACCAGCTCGCCCTGAACCCCAACAAGATCGTCAAGGCCCTCCAGAAGCCGGCCGAGGATTTCACCAAGCAGGACATCGTCCGCTTCATCGAGCAGAACGACATCCGCATGCTGAACTTCCGCTATGTGGCCGGGGACGGGCGCCTGAAGAAGCTGAACTTCGTCATCAACAGCAAGGCCCACCTGGAGAAGATCCTCTGCATGGGCGAGCGCGTGGACGGCTCCAGCCTCTTCCCCTTCGTGTCGGCGGATTCCAGCGATCTCTACGTGGTGCCCCGCTTCCGCACCGCCTACGTGAACCCCTTCAGCGAAGTGCCCACCATCGACCTGCTGTGCAGCTTCTTCGACAACCACGGGGACCCCCTGGAGAGCGCGCCGGAGTACATCCTCCAGAAGGCCCAGCGCAGCCTCCGGGAGCGCACCGGCCTGACCATGGAGGCCCTGGGCGAGCTGGAGTACTACCTGTTCTCCGAGGTCGACTCCATCTACCCCATCGTGGAGCAGAAGGGCTACCACGAGTCCCACCCCTTCTCCAAGTGGGGCCTGGTGCGCCGCGAGGCCATGCAGGTCATCAGCGAGATGGGCGGCAGCATCAAGTACGGCCACGCCGAGGTGGGCAACATCCTCGCCAACGGCATGGAGATGGTGCAGCACGAGATCGAGTTCCTCCCTGTGCCCATCGAGCAGGCCGCGGACCAGATCGTCATGGCCAAGTGGGCCATCCGCGAGGTGGCCTACAAGCACAACCTGGAAGTGAGCTTCGCCCCCAAGATCATCGCGGGCCAGGCCGGCAGCGGACTCCACGTGCACACCCGGTTCATGAAGGACGGGCAGAACCAGATGGCCGACGAGAACGGCCTCACGGACACGGCCCGCAAGGTCATCGCCGGCTTCCTGCTCAGCGCCGAGTCCCTCACGGCCTTCGGCAACACGGTGCCCACCTCCTTCCTGCGCCTGGTGCCCCACCAGGAGGCCCCCACCAGCATCTGCTGGGGCGACCGCAACCGCTCGGTGCTGGTGCGCGTGCCCCTGGGCTGGCAGGGCGTGGGCGACCGGATGCTCACCACCGCCAACCCCCAGGAGCCCGTCAACGGGACGCGCGCCTTCGAGAACAACCAGACCGTGGAGCTGCGCAGCCCCGACGGCAGCGCCAACGCCCACCACCTCCTGGCCGGCATGGCCGTGGCCGGGCGTTTCGGCCTGGAGCACCCCGAGGCCCTCAAGGTGGCCGAGGAGCTCTACGTCCGTGCCGACGCCTCCAAGGTGGAGGGCCTCAAGCAGCTGCCCGCCTCCTGCTTCGAATCCGCCGACTGCCTGGCCCGCGACCGGGCCCGCTACGAGGACGGCGGCGTCTTCCCCGCCGGCCTCATCGACGCCCAGATCCGCAGCCTCAAGGCCTTCGACGACCTCAACATGAGCGAGAAGATCTTCGGGCACGCGGATTCCCTCAAGGACCTCGTGAACCTGCACCTGCACTGCGGCTGAGGAGCCTCCCATGATCCTGCGCGCCCTTCCCATCGCGGTTCTCTGTCTCCCCCTGGCGGCGGCCGACGCCGACGCCATCCTCAAGGAGGCCCGGGCCAAGGGCGAGGCGGTGGCCAAGGCCCGGACCGCCCACGTGGAGGCCGGCCGGAATTCCATTGATTTCAAGGCGGACGTGGCCAAGGACCTGGCCGGGATCGCCGCCCGCCTGGGAACCGAGACCCAGCCTGCGGTCCGCCAGGCCCTCCTGGTGACCCGGCTGTACTACCTCCGCCTGGCCCGCCAGGCCCCCACCGCCGAGCAGCTGGCCATGACCCTCAAGGAGGTCCCGCCCACCGCCTCCGCCTGGACCCTGGACAAGGGCCTCCTGCCGGCCCTGGACGGCTGGGCGCACGGGGACGCCGCCGGATACCTCGCCGAAGCCCGGGCCCACCACCCCGATGGACCCACCCGCCGGAACCTCCTCTTCGAGCACTTCACCGTGATGGTGGATACCGGCGCCGAGGCCGACTGGAAGCCGTCCTACGACGCCCTCCAGAAGGACTTCCCCGGCACCGTGGAGGCCCTCAAGGCCCAGGACCGGCTCAAGGCCGAGCTGAAGACCGCCGTGGGCATCCCGGCCCCCGCCTTCGCCGTGACCTCCCTGGAAGGCACGCCCATCACCCTGGACACCTACAAGGGCAAGTTCGTCCTCATGGATTTCTGGGCCACCTGGTGCCCCGACTGCCGCGCCGGGATGCCCCACCTCATGAAGGCCTATGCCCGTTTCAAGGACAAGGGCCTGAACGTCCTCAGCCTTTCCTTCGACCGCAAGGTGGAGCACATCGCCCCCTACCGGGCCAACCCCGCCACCTCCATGCCCTGGACCCACGCCTTCCTGCCCCAGGGCTTCAAGAACCCCATCAGCGAGGCCTACGGCGTGCGCAGCATCCCCAAGCCCGTGCTCGTGGGACCCGACGGGCGCATCGCCGCCACGGGCGGCGACCTGCACGGGGACAAGCTGGAGAAGACGCTGGAGCGGATCCTGGGGAAGTGAGGGGCCGGGGTCACGCGCCCGGGCTTTCGACGACGGTGCCGTAGCTGGCGAAGGCCCGCGGCTTCACCGGAAGGCGGTGATGATCCGGATCTCCTTCACGATGCGCACATCCCGGTCGATGTAGAAGTCCCCCCGGGGCACCACGTGATAGCGCCCCGATCCGGCCCCCAGGGCCTCGCCGTTGATCCGGTCGGCCAGGATGGCGCCGCGGCCGTCGAAGACCTCGGTGCCGGAATAGACGGAGCGGTAGCCGTCCGCGGCGGTGACCAGGACGCAGGTGGAGCGGGGGTCGGTGCCCGCCGGGAGGAGCGGCTTCAGGAGGGAGCCCAGGTCGGCCCCGGTGGAAACACGCAGGCCGTGGTAGCCCATGCCCTCCCCGAAGGCCGCGTCCCGGTAGCGGGCGGCGGCGGCCGCCTGGAAGCGGTCCCGGTCCAGGCGCACCCGGGCGCCGTCCGGGCCCACCAGCTCGGGCGCGTCCACCAGCGCCTTCTTTCCAGCGGGCTTGTCGGCCACGACGGGAAGGCCCACCTGGCGGATCTCCACGTCGGCGACGTCCTCCACGAACCGGCCGCCGAACCCGTCCTGGGGAAACACCAGACAGAGCCCCTTGGGCATGGAGAGGCCGAGGAGCTTGCCCTGGCCGTGGCAGGAGGCGCAGCTTTCCAGCTTGAGGGCGTTCCGGGCCGCGGGGGTCTGGAGGGCGATGGGATCCACCGCGCTCCGGCCCAGGGGGTCGTGGTGGTGGGGCAGGATGAACCGGGCCTTCTCCGCGAGGAGGGGGCCGCCGTCCCCGGCCAGGAACACCTCGCTCCAGGAGAAGAGCGCCCTGCGGCCGTCCCGGCCCGTGACGACGATGAAGGTGTCCAGGGGGCGGTCGAAGCCGTCGTCGTGCTTCTTGGCGGGCTTGAAGGCGGCCAGCACGTCGCGCAGGGACCACCCGTCCACCTCCAGGGCGCAGCGGTAGGAGCCGTCCGCGTGGGAGATCTTCACGAGGCGCCGGTACCGCGGGAGGTTCCGGGTCGCGGCCGGCGCGAGCGCGCCTTCCCGCTCCACGCAGCCGCGGACCTTGAGGGCATGGGGGGCGGCGGCGCCCAGGGCGGCGCAGAGCAGCGGGAGCAGGGGCTTGAACATGAAACCTCCGGGTTCAGAAGCGCAGGCGCGCGTTGGCGAACCCCATGCGTCCGGGCATGGGGTAGCCGGTGGAGAGCTGGTAGTTGCGGTCGATGAGGTTGGTGAAGCCCGCGTCCACCTGCAGGGCGGCGGTGGCCTTCCAACCCACGCTGAGGTTGGCGGTGGTGAACCCGCCCAGCCGCGCGGTCACGGACTGCTTGGCGAGGTTCGCGTAGGTGTCCCAGAGGGCGTCCTGGCTCTGCACCGAGGCCAGGATGTGGAGCGTCGGCAGGGCCTGCACCTTCACGTGGCCCGAGACGCGGTTCCGGGGCGTGCTGGTGAGCTTGACGGCGGGGTTGGTGACGTTCTTGCGGTCCAGGTAGGTGTAGCCCAGGCCCGCCTCGAAGGCGCCGGAAGGCCTGAAGCCCACGGAGAGTTCCCCGCCGGTGTGGCGCACCTCGCCGATGTTCTGCATCTGCATCAGGCCGCTGGGGAGCGGCATGCCCTGGATGAGGTCCTGGATGGTGCTGCGGAAAAGGGCGGCCTCCACCCGGAGCCAGGCGCCCAGGGCCAGCTTGGCGCCGGTCTCCAGGTTGAGGGAGCGTTCCGGGGCCAGGCCCGGGTTGTCCACGTAGGTGCCCAGGCGCAGCGAGTAGCGGTCCTTGAGCGTGGGGAAGTGCTCCTTCTGGGCCACGGTGGCGTAGACCTGGAGCGCGGGCGCGGCCCTCCAGAAGAGCCCCGCCTGGCCGTGCCAGTAGGCCCGAGGCCGCGGCAGGTTCCACACGCCCGAGGCCACGGGGCGCAGCTGGTCCCACCCCCCGCCCAGGGACAGGTCCCAGGCCTGGGCCAGGGAGATGCTGTCCTCCACGCCGGCGGCCAGGTAGTGGTCCTCGAAGTGCGTCCATCCTTTGGTGGAGGGGATGGCCCCGGTGCCGTCGCGGTGGACGTCCGTCTTGGTCTGCAGCACCGCGCGGAGGCTGTGGGAAGGCACGGCGGTGGTCTGGAATTCCGCCAGGGCGCCGTGGGTGAAGTCGCGGTAGAGGCTCCTGCCCGTGGGTTTCAGGCTGCCGGTGGTGTTGACGGTGGAATAGGTGCCGTCGGTGTAGGCCACGAGGGTGTTCTCGTAGGTGTCGTAGTAGGCCCGCACCTTGAGGTCGCTCTGCGCGCCCAGGGCCGTGCGGGTGGAAAGCGAGGCGCTTTCCTTGTTCCAGGTGGGCCACTGCCAGTAGTTGGCCGTGATCTGGGGATTCGTGCCCACCGGATTGCCCTTGCGGCCCCGCTGGCCCTGGTAGGCCACCACGTACTCGTCGGTGGCGTTGGGGGTCCAGCCGACCTTCAGGGAGGCCTTGGTGTCGCGGGAGAAGGCGTTGTCGCGCCAGCCCCCGTCCTCGCGCACCGTGGGCGCGAAGTGCGAGGATAGGCGCCAATGGTCACTGGTCTGCCAGGAGGCTCCGGCCTGCACGTAGAACGAGGCCTGGCGGCTGCCGGCATTGAAGGCCGCGCGCCGCCCCCCGCCGTCGGCGATTCCCGCCGTGAGGTCCCCCTCGAAGCTCCGGGAGGGGCGCCGGGTCACCAGGTTGATGGCGCCGCCCAGGGTGTTGGGCCCGTACAGGATCGAGCTGTAGCCTTTGGCCACCTGGATCTCCGCGAGGTCGGCGGTGGTGAACCGGCCGTAGTCCATCTCCCCGTCGTAGGGCACGTACACCGGGATCCCGTCCACGAACAGCGGCACCTGGCGGGAATCGTTGCCGCGCACGTAGAGCATCTGCTCGTTGCGGGAATTGACGGTGAGGCTCACCCCGGGCAGGGCGGTGAGGGCCGCGCCCACGGTGTCCAGGTTGAGCGCGCGGATCTGCTCGGCGTCCATGCGGGTGTTGACGGTCTCCAGGGCCTCCTGCTTGTCCGTGACGACCACCGTCACCTCCCCGAGCTTGAAGGCGTCGTCCTTGGGCGCGGGCCTTGGCGCCTCCTTGGGGGGCGGATCCGCCGCCAGGGCGGAGACGCCCAAGCAAGCGAGGGCCAGGACAAGGCGTGATGGGGCACAGCGGTGCATTCGGACTCCTCAGGGCATCGTCAACGGGACCGGCCGGATCGATCGGGGATGGATTCGTTATATCCCATCCGATATATCGATGCCAGCACCCATTTCAACGCCGGCCCGCGGAGGCCGGTCTCAGATGCCCGTCTGGTTCCAGCGGGCCTCCGGATCCCACGCGAAGCCCACCGTGACCATGGCGATGCGCGTGGCCGGGGCGATGCCGTAGAAATCCCGGATGATGGCGATCCCCAGTTCCGCGATGCCCGGCCCGGTCATGCGCAGGTGGCCCACCGGTTCCGTGTCGGCCACCGCCACGTGATAGCCCAGGGCGGCGGCCATCTCCGCGATGCGGTCCCGGTCCTCCGCGTCGCCCGGGCCCGGGGGAATCCAGTCCAGGCCGACCACGCCGAGGTCGATGGAGAACCGGAGCCGGACGCCCTCCCCCTCCGGGACGCCCTCCTGGGGGATCGTGAGGATGCCCGCGTTCCCCTCCCGGGCGGAAACCTGGAGCTGGGCGAGGATCTCGGGGATGTCGCCCGAGGCCACCCGGTGCGGGGCGGGGGCGCGGCGCCGCCGGAGGAGGACAACGAGGAGGGCGAGGCCGAACGCCAGGCCCAGGGGCAGCGCAGCCGTCACGGTCAGGCCTCCCGGCCCGACTTCTCCACCCACACGCCCAGCAGCTGGATGCACACTTCCACCGCCGCGGCCATCCACTCCAGGGACACCCACTCCTGCACGGAGTGGAAGCTCTGCCCGCCGGCGAAGATGTTCGGCGTGGGCAGGCCCATGTAGGACAGCCGGGCCCCGTCCGTGCCGCCGCGGATGGCCCTGCGGATGGGCGTGATGCCCTGGCGGGTCACGGCCTCCAGGGCGTAGTCCAGCACCTTGGGATCCTCGGCGATGCGGTAGATCATGTTCCGGTAGGATTCCTTGATCTCCAGTCCGATGGAGACGCCGGGGAAGGCGCCCTCGGCGTCGCGCTTGAGCCTGGCGAGCACCTCCTCGCGCCCGGCCAGCTCCTCCTCGGTGAAGGCCCGCACCAGGAGCTTGAGCTCGGCCCGGGTCACGTCGCCGGTGAGGGAGAAGGGGTGGAGGTACGGCTGCCGGTCCTCGGTGGTCTCCGGCAGGCTGTCGGGGGGCAGGAGGTCCACCAGCTTGGCCGCGACGCGCACCGCGTTGACCATGACGCCCTTGGCGTAGCCCGGGTGCACGTCGTGGCCGGTGATGGTGAAGATCGCCGTGTCCGCGCAGAAGGTCTCGTCCTCCACCTCGCCCAGGGTCGAGCCGTCCAGGGTGTAGGCGTACTGCGCCCCGAAGGCGGCCACGTCGAAGTGCTCGGTGCCCCGGCCCACCTCCTCGTCCGGGGTGAAGCCGATGCGCAGCTCCCCGTGCAGGAACCCCGGGTTGCGCCGCAGCCAGGCCAGGAGGCTCAGGATCTCGGCGATGCCGGCCTTGTCGTCGGCGCCCAGGAGGGTCGTGCCGTCCGTGGTCACCAGGGTGTGCCCCACGCACTGGGCCAGGGCCGGGTTCCGGGCGGCCTCCAGGGTCTCGCCCGCGCCCAGCACCAGGTCGCCCCCGTCGTAGCCCCGGACGATGCGCGGCTTGACCCCGGCACCCGGCGTGGCGTGGTAGGTGTCCAGGTGGGCCAGGAAGCCCACCACCGGGACCTTGCCGAAGGCCGGGTGCCCCGCGGGGAGGTTGGCCGGAACCCGGGCCGTCACGTAGCCCCACGCGTCCATGGCCGCGCCCTCGCAGCCCAGGGCCTCCAGTTCGGCCACCAGGATGCGCGCGAGGTCCTTCTGCTTTTCGGTGGACGGAAAGCACGTGGCGTTGTCGTCGCTGCGGGTGTCCACCGCCACGTAGCGGAGGAATCGGTCGAGGAGCTCCTGCTTTTCGGAGGGTTCAAGGTTCCAGATGGTCATCGCAGGACTCCCGCGCCGGACCGGGCCGGCGGTTGGCGGGCCCCGGGGGCCGGGGCGAAGGAATGGATTGGAATAGTGTACCCGGGCTCACCACGAATTCACGGTCCGACCCATTCGCGGCACTGGCTTTGGTGGAACTGGGAAGAAATCAGGGCAAGGGAATGGGGACCTGAATCGGGGTCCTGGGTGGTCATCGGGTGAAGGGGTGTTTGTCTGGCCGTGAACGCGTTGTCCGAGGTGGATCGGAAGGTTAAGCGAAAAAATTGAACGCAGAGTCGCAGGGGTCTCGCAGAGGCGCTGGGAGAAGAAGAATGAAATCAGTTAACCCAGCGCCTCAGCGAGCCCCCAGCGCCCCAGCGTTTCATCCTTTTGCCAGGTATTCGCGGCGCTTCGGTTTCATGCGATGAAATCAAACAATTTTTATTGCCATCCTGCACCGGCCCGATCGGTTATCAGCCACCCCCGCCCGGCCTGCATAACCCGACCCCATCTCCCCTTTCAAGGCAACGCCGGAAAGGCCAATCTGAACGTCGTCCCTTTCCCCGGGAAGCTCACCACGTCCACCGTGCCGTTCTGGGCCTCCATGAGCGCCCGCACCGAGGCCAGGCCCAGGCCGGTGCCCTTGCCCTCGGGCTTGGTGGTGAAGAAGGGGTCGAAGATGGAGGCCTGGTCCTCGGGGCGGATGCCGTGGCCGGTGTCGCTCACCTCCAGGATGGCCGCGGAGCCGCCCCCGGCGGTGGTGCCGGAAAAGAGCCGGATGGCCACTTCGCCCCCCTGGGGCATGGCGTCCTTGGCGTTGCTCACCAGGTTCACCAGCACCTGCTCGAGGGTGGAGGTCTCCACCAGGGCGGGGCAGGTGCCCGGGTCGATGCCCAGGGAGAGGGTGATGCTGTCGGGCAGGAGCATCCGCATGGTCTCTCGGCTGGCGGCCAGGGCGTCGGCGATGTCCCGGGCGGTGTTGCCGGGGGCCGCCGCCCGCCGGCCGAAGTTCATGAGCCGCTGGGTGGTGCCGCTGGCCTTCCCGGCGATGTCGATGATGCGCTTCACGTCGCGGCGGCTGGGTTCCTGGCCCTCCTCCAGGTGGGTGTTCATGAGTTCGGCGGTGGTGCGCAGGGCGCCCAGGAGGTTGTTCAGGTCGTGGGTCAGGCCGGCGCCGAGGGTGGCCAGGGTGTTGAGGCGCTCGGTGCGCAGGAGGGCCTCCTGCGCGTGTTCCAGGGCCTGGGTGCGCTGGCGGACCCGCTGCTCCAGGTGGGTGTTGGAGGCCTGGAGGTCATGGATTGCCTGGAGCATGCGCAGCACCATGAACACGACCATCAGCAGGAAGATCCCGAAGGTCTCCCGGGTCACGTCCTGGGGGCGCCAGGCCAGGATCCAGCTCAAAGCGGCGATGCAGGCGGCCATGGGCAGGTAGGGCAGGGACCGGAAGAACCGCAAGGGGCTTTCGGACCGGGGATCCTTCTCCTCGGCGGAATGGGGTGTCCAGGCGGCCAGGCCCTGGCAGAGGGGGATCAGGCCCGCCACCACGATCCACGCCTCCCGGTTCACCTGGGGTGGCAGGCCGGCGAGGGTCCACAGGGTCAGGGAGGCCAGCCAGGCCAGGGCGGACATGGCGAGCCAGCCGAAGGCCCCCCGGGCCCGGCCCAGGTGGCCGGAGGTGATGAACACGACGCCTCCGCCCAGCAGCGCGGCGTTGAGGTAGGCCAGGAAGACCCGGAACCCCATGCCCGCGGAGCGGACCGACGTCTGCACGCCCATCACCCACAGGAGGAGCAGAAGCGAGGTGGCGAAGATGAGGCTGTCCAGGAGCTGGCGCTTGCCCCGGCTCCGGCGCTCCCGGGCCCGGGGGAAGCTGAGGACGCCCACCACCACCAGCAGGCCCGTGGCCAGGTTCAGCAGGTTCAGCCCCGCGAAGAGCCCGTCCAGGGGCAGCGGCACGCCCAGGGCGGCCAGGAGGGTGAGGGCCAGGCTGGCGGTGTCGGTGAGGGTGGAGGCGGCCAGGAAGGCCCAGGCGGTGCGCTCGGGGCCCGTGGTCTTCCAGGCGCGCAGGAACAGGCTGACGAAGGCCAGGAGCTCCAGGAGCCCGTACGCCGCCGGCCAGGTCCGCTCCCGCATCCCCGGCGGCGAGGCCAGGTGGGCCAGGGCCACCGCAAGCCAGAAGGCGACGAGGGCCGCCTTGGGGGCCCAGGTGCCTGCGGGTCGGCTGAAGGGGGGAAATCCGGGCAAGGGGGACCTCTGGGGAGGGCGGTGGGACCGTTGGGGAATGAATCATTATGGACCAAAAGGTCCCGGCCTGTCCGGGTGGCCGCTCAGGCGTCCTTGCGGGTGTGGACCCGCGTGCCCCCGTAGATGCCCCGGTGCCCCACCAGGATGTAGGCCAGGAAGGATGTGATCACCAGCGGCCCCGCGAAGGCGCCGCCGAACAGCTCGATGCCCATGAGGGTGGAGGCGATGGGGGTGTTGCTGGCCGCGGCGAACACGGCGATGAAGCCCACGGCCGCCAGGAAGGGCACGGGCAGGCCCAGCGCCGGCGCCAGGGCGGCCCCCAGCAGCGCGCCGATGACGAACAGGGGCGTGACCTCGCCGCCCTTGAATCCGAAGCCCAGGGTCACCACCGTGAACAGGAGCTTGGCCGCGAAGGCCCAGGAGGGCACCGGCCCGGCCCCGTCGAAGACCCGGGGGAGCCAGACCGTGCCCAGGTTGAGGAAGTCGGGGGTGCCGAAGGCCAGGGCCAGCACCCCCACCGCGCCGCCTCCCAGGGCGGCCCGCAGGTAGGGATGGATCCGGCGGGTGAGGGCCGCCAGGCGGTGGGTGAGCTCCGAGAACCCGCCGGCCACCAGGGCCACGGGCAGCGCGAATAGCAGCAGTTTCATGGCCACCGCGGGCGTCAGGCCCAGGGCCGCGGGGTGGAAGTGGGCGTGGGGCGCCCCCAGCCAGCGGCAGATGCCGTCCCCGGCGAAGCTGGCCATGGTGCAGACCAGGAGGCCCTCGTAGTGGATCTTCCCGATGGTGATGACCTCCATGCCGAACAGGGCCCCGGCCGCCGGGGTTCCGAACAGCGAACCGAAGCCCCCAGACACCCCCGCCATGAGGAGGAGGCGCTGGCGGCTGCGGGTGAGGCGCAGCCAGGCCCAGGGGAGCTTGCCCAGGGTGCGGGCCAGGCTGGCGCCCATCTGCACCGCGGTGCCTTCGCGCCCCGCCGAGCCGCCGCCCAGGTGGGTCAGGAGGGTGCCCGCCAGCACCAGGGGCGCCATGCGGGAGGGGACGCGGCCCTGGAACTCCATCACCTCGTCCAGGACGAGGGTGCTGCCCCCTTCGGATTCCCCGCCCCAGCGCGTGTAGAGCCAGGCGCTCACCATGCCGAAGACCGGCAGGAGGCCCACCAGCCACAGGTGCCCCTCCCGCAGGCGGAGGGTACCCTCCAGCAGCCACAGGAACAGGTAGCTCGCCGTGCCCGCGAGCAGGCCCACCGCGGCGCCCATTCCCAGATCCCAGACGGTCCGCGCCGCCCTCCACCTCACTCCGACCATGTGCCCCCCGGGTCCTGTCACGTAGGCGCCATCAGCCGGAAAGGGCGGTTTTGGGGTGGACACCATCACCTGTGGGGCAGTTATACCATGGATCCGAGCGGCAGGCTGACCTTCACCGCCGTGCCCCGCATGGGTCCGGTGTCCACCTCGATGCGGCCTCCGGCGCCCTCCACCAGGCAGCGCGCCACGGTCAGCCCCAGGCCCCGGGCCCCGGCCCGGGTGGTGAAGCAGGGCTCGAACATCCGTTCCGCCACCCGGGGCGGAATGCCCGGGCCGTTGTCCCGCACTTCCAGGACCAGGTGCGGGGGGGCCTTCTCCCCGGGCCCGGGCTCGGCCAGGAAGGTGCGCACCCGGATCTCGCCCGGGGCGTCCAGGGCCTCCCGGGCGTTGCGGAGCAGGTTCATGAGCACGGGCTCCAGGTGTCCCGGGCTGATGGGCAGGGCCGGAAGGCCCGGCTGCAGGTCCCAGGCCAGGGTGATGCCGGGCCCGGCGAGCCCCTCGGCCCAGGGGCGGACCCGCTCCACCATCGTGTTGAGTTCCAGCAGGAGATCCGGCGCCGGCCCGAGCTGGGCGGCCCGGGCGGCCTGGGCCAGGAGGTCGGAGAGGACGCCCGCGCAGGCCCGGGCCTCCTCCAGGCGCCCCCCCTGGGCGGGCAGGGCGGCCAGGTGGCCGTGCAGGTTCTCCAGGGGCGTGCGCAGGGCGCGGGCGAAGCTCGAGGCCAGGGCGGTCGTCCACTGGTTGTGCGCGCGGGCCTCGGCCTCCCGGCGGGCGAGCTGGACGCCCGTGATGTCCCGGAAGGCGCCGCCGCGCCGGCCCTCAGGGTCCCGGGCCAGCTGCCAGCCCGTGGGGATCCAGGTCTCGGCGGCCGTGCGAAGGCGCACCTCGCAGTCCGCGCGGGGTGCGTCCAGCGCCTCCCGCAGGGTGGACACGTCTCCCGGGTGGACCCGGTCCAGGAGGGCCTCCAGGGTCTGGGGCAGGTCCCGTTCCTCCAGGCCCAGCATCGGTTTGGCGGCCTCCGACAGCGCCAGGGCCCCGCCCGATTCGTGCCAGAGCACCAGGCCCGCGTCCACCGCGGCGTCCAGGAAGGGACGCTGGGCGTTGATCACCAGCTTGAGGCGCTCGGCGCTGCGCTCCCGGTCCGTCACGTCCCGGAAGCTGAAGACCCGGCCCACGGTCTCGCCGCCCAGGCGGTAGGGCCGGCCCGCGCCTTCGATCTGGCGCTCCTCCAGGGACCGCAGCAGGCCCTGGGTCTCGCGGTCGGACTGGGCGCCCAGGTGGCGCACCTCCTCCATGAAGGCGCCGGGGTCCTGGAAGTGGTCCACCAGGAACTGGATCACCTTGTCCATCTCCAGGGTGGCCAGGATGTACTCCGGGATGCCGCATAGGCTCATGAGCTTCCGGTTGTAGGTGGTGATCCGGCCCGCCAGGTCCCCCACGAGGATGCCCTCGGAGGTGGCGTCCAGGATGGCCCGCAGGAGGGAGTTGAGGCGCGCGTTGGCGCTTTCGGCCTCCCGGCGGGCGGCGACCTCCCGCGCCTCCGCCAGGGCGCGGCGCACCAGGGAGGGCAGGCGGCGCAGGCGGTTCCGGAGGACGTAGTCCGTGGCGCCCTGGCGCAGGGCCTCCAGGGCGCCGTCCTCGCCGTCGTCCCCGCACAGGAGGATCACCGGCATCCCGGGATGCAGCCGCGCGGCCTCGCGCAGGCAGGCCGCGCCGTCCGGGGCGTCGAGATCCAGGAGCACCAGGTCGGGGCGGATGCCGCCCTGGAGCGCGGCCAGGAAGGCCGTGGGCTCCGCGACCCAGGTGAGGTCGCAGGGGATGTAGTCCCCCGCCAGCAGGGCGGCCACGGCCTTCTCCGCGTCCTCGTGGGGCGTCAGGTGGAGGATGCGGGCCTTCACAGGCGACCCTTTATGCGTGCCTCCAGGGCACGCCCGGCCACGGAACCGGGGTTGAGCTGCAGGGCCGAGTTGATGAAGGTGCGGGCCTTGCGCAGGCTGTCGGCGGCGTCCAGGCCCCGGGCGATCTCCCACTCGGCGCGCACCAGCCAGGCCTCGCAGGCGCTCTGGGCCGCCGTCCAGGAGGGGTGGTCCGTGGGCGGGACGCGGGCCAGGGCCTCGGCCAGGGTGGGGCCCGGGTCCAGGCCGCGGGCGGCCTCCGCCCGGGCCTTGAGGACCAGCGCGTCCCGGCGCAGGTCCCGGGACAGGAAGGGGGCGGGGTCGGCGATCCTGAGGCTCTCGTTCAGGGCCGGGCCGGGGTCCTCCCCCCGCCGGAAGGCGGCCTGGGCCTGCAGAAGGAGAATGGCCATGCGCCCGGCGCGCAGGGCCCGGGTGAGGGGCTCCTTGAGGCGGGTGCCCTGGAAGATCATGGCCTCGTCCAGCTCCTGCCGGGCGTCCTTGCCCAGGTTCCGGAGCAGGAGGATCCTCAGGGTGCGAAGCCCCAACCAGTCCGCCTGGAGGCCGGGTTCGTCCGGGTCCAGCTTGAGGGCCTGGTGGCACTGGGCCTCGACCGCCGCCAGGGCTTCGGGGGTCAGCAGGCCCTGGTCCAGCTGGAGCGCGGCCAGGCTTCGCGCGGGCGCCAGGGCGGCGTGGTGGGCCAGCGGGTCGCTGGGCACCCGGGCGAGGCAGCGCTGGGCGGCGTCCAGGGCCTCGCGGTACTTCGCCACGGCCCCGGGGATGTCTCCGCCGTCCTGGGCGAGCTGCCCCAGGGCGCACAGGCTCGCCGACGCCAGGGCCACGGCTTCGGTCCGCCAGGGGTTGACCTGGGCGTCGGCCAGGGCCTCGGCGGCGGCCTTGGCATCGTCCCGGCGCAGGCGGGCCGCCAGGGCCCGGCCGAGGGCCTCTCCGCCTCCCGTCAGGCCCCGTCCCTTGGGGTGGAGCGCCTCCAGGCGGCCGGGATCGGAGGCCTGGCCTTCGCCCAGGGCCGCTTCCAGGCCCAGGGCCCGGGCCAGGGCCCGGGCATGGGCGGGAGTGCGGCCGCCGGCCTCCCAGGCCCGCTCGGCCTCGGCCCGGGCCAGGCTGAAGTCGCGCAGGCTCAAGGCGCCCCGGGCCAACGCCAGGTGGCCGGGGCCGTCGGCGCCTGGACCCAGGGCCGCCATTTCCGCCTGGAGAGCCTCCATGCGGGCCCGCACCCGGGCCTGGGCGGGGCGGAGGTCGTGGATGGGCTGGGTCCGCTCCAGCAGGAGTCCCAGTTCCATCTGGCGGGTCGCCTCCGCGAAGCGGTTCGCCAGGGAGGTCTCCCGTTCCCGGACGAGGCCGAGGTAGAGGCCGGTGGCCGCCGCGCCGCACAGGAGGCCGCCTGCCCCCAGGAGGAAGGGAAGGCCCGCGGCCACCCGGGTGTGCCACCGCCGCCAGAGCCGGCCCAGGGGGCCGGGAAGGGTGGCGTTCACCTTCTCCCCGTTCAGGTGGGCCCAGAGGTCCTCCGCCAGGGCGGCCGCGGTGCCGTACCGGAGCCCGGGGTCGGGCTGGAGACACTTGATGAGGATGTTCTTCAGATCCCGGTGCACCTCGCGGTTCGTGGGCAGCTCGATGGTGCGCTTGCGCCCGGCCTGGCCTCCCGCCGTGGTCAGGGAGCCGCCCGGAGGGCGGCCGTACAGGAGGTAGTGGAGGGTCCCGCCCAGGCAATACACGTCTGTGGCCGGACCGATCAGGGCCCGGTCGCCCCGGAACTGCTCGGGGGCCATGTAGGCCGGCGTGCCGATGATCCCGTTGCTGGCGGTGAAGGCCGGCTCGTCCAGGGCCATGGCCAGGCCGAAGTCGCAGATGTAGGGCACCCACTGGCCGTCCTCCCCCCGTTCCAAAAGGATGTTGGAGGGCTTGAGGTCGCGGTGGATGAGCTTGAGGCGGTGGGCCGCGTGGACGCCCTCGGCCACCTGGGCCATGAGGGTCACCGCCTCGTGGGTGGCGAGGTCGGGGCGCGCCTGGTCCAGGTTGAGCCCCCGCACCAGCTGCATGGCGATCATCACGGTGCCGTCCGACACTTCCACGTCGTAGACCCGGCAGATGTTGGGGTGGGCCACCCGGGCGTGCACCTGGGCCTCGTGCATGAAGCGGATCACCGCCGTGGCGTCCATGTTCCGCAGGATCTTGAGGGCCACCACGCGGCAGAGCACCACGTCCCAGCCCTCCAGCACTTCGCCCATGCCCCCCTTGCCCAGGAGGGGGCCGAGGACGTAGCGTCCCATGCGCGGGCACTGGGCGTCCAACCACGCGGGCTGGAGCTTCAGGGCGTCGTGGGCCATGGGCACGATGATGAGGGCATCATGAACCCAGTATGCTGCGAGAGAGACTCAGTGCAAATAATTTAAAATTCCAATCCATTTCTTTAATTCACCGCATGTACGCATATTCTTCCCCGGTGTCCGCGGGCCCCGGGGGATCAGCGGGGCCAGAGCAGGAGCAGGATGCTTACATCGGTAATGGCCCAGGCCATCAGGCACCGGTACATTCCCTTTTCATGCTGGGCCTGGGTGAAGGAGCGCCAGGTCGCCCACCAGGGGAGCAGCACACCCAGCCAGGCCACCAGGGAAATCACCAGGGGAAGGGGATTGCGGCCGGTCTGCAGGGCGCCCCAGGCGAACCACAGGTGCGCCGCGACGGCCAGGCCGGAGGCGAAGCCCAGGCTGGGGCCCTCGCCCAGGACGATGGCCAGGGTGCGGTCGCCCCGGGCGCGGTCCTCGGCGATCTGGTAGAGCTGGGTGGCGGGGTACAGGGCGCCGAAGAGGAAGGCGAAGCCGACGGCCACGCTGCGCATGCCCGGCGTGACGGGCAGCCCCGTGAGGCCCCAGCCGGCCAGGGGCGCCAGGGCGCCGAACCCCAGGCAGTTGATCAGCAGGTCCCAGCCGGCCCGGGCCTTGAGGCGGGCGGGGGGCACGGAGTACAGGATGGACATCCCCACGCACGCGGCGTTGCTCCAGGCGAACACCGGCGGCAGCAGGAAGCCCAGGAAAAGGGAGAGGGCGAGCATCGCCGCGGACACGTGCAGCAGGTACCGGGGCGGTTTGGGGGGGGCCTTCAGGTAGCCGATGTCCCCTTCGTCCCGGTCGAAGGCGCTGTTGATGGCGAGGGTGCCGCCGTTGAGCAGGGCCACGAACACGAACCAGCCCAGCAGGGCGGGCCCGGGGGGCGTGCGCCAGCCCGTGGCCAGCAGCGCGCCCAGGAGGAAGTGGGCCGACATGATGGGCCATTCCATGGGACGCAGGTGCAGGAGGTACGCGGTGACCTCGGGGCCCGCGATGCGCTCGCAGGCGGTGCGGATGGGGTAGGCCACTACGCGATGCCCTCCCGGCGCAGGGGCACCACCCGGTCGGCATCCCTGGGCTCCACGAGGTTCTCCATGGCGGCCAGCAGGTGGGGGACGGAGAACGTGGTGTCCACGCACATGCGGTGGGGCAGTTGCAGGGGGATGACGTAGCAGGGCACCTCGGGGAGCTTCACCAGGCCCTTGAAGAGCCGGTCCGTGCAGCTCACGGCCACGATGAGGTCGGGGCGGTGCTCCCGGGCCTCGCGGTAGGCCTTGTGGCTGCGGTTGGAGATGCGCGTCTCCCAGCCCAGGCTGAGCTTCAGGGGCAGGAGGTCGCCCACGGCGCACAGGCCGCACTCGTAGCAGCTGGAGAGATCCGTGAGGACGTCGGCCTTGCACCGGGCCATCTGGATGCAGTGGGGCAGCAGCACCAGGGCCCGCCGGGCCCGGGCGCTCCGGAAGAGGCTTCGCACCTTGTGGTTGTTCCAGGCGCAGAAGGAAAGGATCCAGGCCTCCTCCAGGCCCAGGCGCCGGAACAGGGGGCGCAGGGCCCACACCCAGCCGGCGTCCCAGCGCTGGATGGCCGTGCGGCCCCGGGCGTAGGCCCGGCCGATCTTGAAGGTGGGCCACACCTCGCCCAGACAGCCCATGGCTCCCAGGATGAGCCAGCCGCGGGGCCACCCCAGCCCGGCCGGTTCCAGGACCGCGAGCACCATGAGTGCGGCGGCCAGGGTCAGCGGCACGCCCCGGCGCACGGCAATGAACAGCCGGTGGCTTTCCTGGGGCAGGGGGTGCTGCGTCATCCCGCCATTATTTCCCAACGCTGGCGAGGCCCACAAGCTTTTTGAGATCCTCGTCCTTCCAGCGGATGCCGCCGCCCACGAAGAAGGTCCGCAGGTCGGAATTGGCGATGTCCTGGAGGCCGGCCATGGCGTAGAACCCCTTGTAGAACTGGTAGCTGGTGGTCAGGCGGTAGCGGGGGTTGGGCTTGTCGGGTCGCTTGGTGAAGTCGTAGGCGAGGCCGCCGAACCGGAAGCGGTCGTTGAAGGCCCGGAACTCCGCGCCCACGCCGCCCCTGCCGTCCACGAGGCCGGCGGTGAAGACGTAGTTCTCGGCCAGGCGCTTGGCGAACTGGGCCGAGACGGTGAACGACTGGTCCACGTTGATGGACCGCTCCGCCACCGACACCTGCGTGGGAAGGCCGGTCTTGGGGTCGATGACCGTGGCGGTGCGGGTGGAGTCGGAGATCTTCCCGTCGGGGGTGGAGGACAGTTCGAGGGCGTACCAGTGGTCGCGGGCGGGGACGATGTCGATGCCGATGCCCACCTTGGAGTCGCCGCGCTTGGTCCACCGGGCCGCGTTCAGGTCCAGGTTCAGGTCCATGGCCTTCCAGCCGCCCAGCATGGAATTGACGTTGTCCACGGCGAGGTTGATCTTCTGCACCGTGGTCTCGTCGTTGAGCAGCTTGCCGATGGTGCCTTCGCCCCGGTTCATCTTGCCGGTGATCTGGTTGACGTTGTCCACGGTCACGTGGAGGTCGGCCGAGAGCCTGCGCACGTCCTTGAGGATGCCGTTGAGCTCGGGCCGGCCCTCGTTGACCATGGCGTTCAGGTTCTTGCCGAGGTCCTCGAACTGCTGGGCCAGGCGGGGCAGGCGCTCCCGGAGTTCGGAGCTCATCTGCTGCACGTTGGCCATGGTCGCGTTGATGGCGCCGTGGTTCTCCTGGCTCATGGCCCGGAACTCGCCGGTGAGCACCCGGATGTTGTCCACGATCTCGTCCAGCTTCATGCGGCCTTCCTCGCCGCCGATGCTCTTGTTCAGGGCGCCGGTGATGCTCTTGACGTCCTGGCTGATGGAGCCCAGGGACTCCATGATCGTGTCCATGCCCATGCCGGCCTTGCTGGGGATGGTGCCGTCGGTGGGCAGGGCGCCGGCCTCGGGGTGGCCCGGATCCAGCTCGATGTACTTCTCGCCCAGGATGCCGATGGAGCTCAGCGACGCCGAGGCGTCCTTGTAGATCCTGAACTCCTGGGGCAGGGACAGGACGACGCGCGCGGACTTGCCCTGGAGCTCGATGGTGGTCACCGCGCCCACCGGCACGCCGGCGACCCGCACCTTGCTCTGCAGGCTCAGGCCCGCCACCTGGGCGAAGGAGGTGGAGACGTGGTTCTGGCCGTTGCCGGCGAACAGTTCGAGCTTCTCCATGCGAAGGATCAGGATTCCCAGGACCCCGATGGCCGCGACGAAGAAGGCTCCGACTTTCGTTTCAAGTTTCATGCTCATGGGTGGGCCTCGGACGGGGAAGGCTTCTTGGAGGGCGGCGGCGGGTCCTGGAGGAAGGGACCGTCGGCGTCGCCCCTGAGGAACTGCTGGATGACCTCGTTGGGGTTCTCCCTGAAGTCTTCGGGCTTCTGGACCGCCAGGCACTGGCCCCGGAACAGCAGGGCGATGCGGTCGGCGATGGCGAACGCGCTCTTGAGGTCGTGGGTGATGGTGATGCTGGTGACGCCCAGCTCCCGCTTGAGGTCCATGATGATCCGGCCGATGACGTCGGTCATCACCGGGTCCAGGCCCGTGGTGGGCTCGTCGAAGAGGAGGATCTTGGGCTTGAGGGCGATGGCCCGGGCGAAGCCCACCCGGCGCTTCATGCCGCCCGAGAGTTCCGCGGGGCGCAGCTTGTTGGTGCCCTTGAGGCCCACCAGGTTCAGGCACTCGTCCACGCGGTCCAGGATCTCGCCCCGGGTCATCGTCGTGTGGCGCTTCAAGGCGAAGCCCACGTTCTCCTCCACGGACATGGAGTCGAAGAGCGCGGCCATCTGGAAGCACATCCCGATCTCCTTGCGCGCCTCGAAGAGCTGGTCGCGGGTCATGTCCTGGATGTTCTTCCCGGAGATGGCCACGTGGCCGGAGTCGGGCTTGAGGAGGCCCATGATGCAGCGCAGGAGCACCGTCTTGCCGGTGCCGGAGCCGCCCAGGATGACCAGGCTCTCGCCTTCCTCGACCGCGAGGTTCACGTCGGCGAGGACCACGAGCTTGCCGAAGGCTTTCGAAAGGTGGGAGACGTTGATGACGGGCACGGCGGGGCTCAGACGAGGAGGAGCTTGGTGAGGAAGAAGTCGGTGACCAGGATCCAGAGGCTGGAGGTCACCACGCTGGAGGTGGGCGCGTTGCCCACGCCCTCGGCGCCGCCCCGGGTGCGGTAGCCCCGCCAGCACCCCACCATGGCGATGATCAGGCCGAAGGACAGCCCCTTGGTCAGGGCGATGAGCAGGTCGCGGCCCTTGATGAGCTTGTAGAAGTCCTGGCTGTAGACCACCGCGCTCTGGCCCTGGACGATGACCAGCAGGAGGTAGCCGCCCAGGTAGCCCACGTAGATGGCCAGGCCCGTGAGCAGCGGGAGCATCACGAGGCTGGCCAGCACCCGCGGCACGAAGAGGTAGTGCACGGGGTCGGTGGCCAGGCATTCCAGGGCGTCGATCTGCTCGGTGACCTGCATGGTCCCCAGTTCGGCGGCCATGGCCGAGCCCACGCGGCCGGCCATCATGAGCCCGGTGATCACCGGGGCCAGCTCCCGCACGACTGCGAGGCCCTCCACCTGGCCCGCGAGGCCCTCGGCCTGGAACTGCTTGAACCCGAAGGAGAGCTGCACCGCGAACACCATGCTCACGGCCACGGAGGTCAGCACCACCACCGGCACGGAGTTCACCCCCACGGCCTGGAGCTGGTAGAGGAAATTGGGGCCGTCGAAGGGCTTGCGGAAGAACCCCGCGAACGTGCGCAGGCCCAGGGTCACGAGGTCGCCCACGTCGTCGAGGATCTGGATGATCTTCGCGCCGATCTGTTCAAGGAGCCTTGGGATCATTCGGTACCTGGGAGGGGTGGGGGGGGGAGGGGTCTTGGTCGCTTGTTCAACTTTAGCCTAACCCTTCATTTTCTGCTTGAGCGCCTTCAGCCGGGCCCTGAGGCGGCTCGCCCCGCCCTCGCGCACGGTCAGGGGCGCCCGGGTGAGGGCGACGGCGTCGGGGGCCACGTCCTGGGTGAGCGTGGAGCCCGCCCCGATGAGGCAGCCGTCCCCCAGGGTGATGGGGGCCACCAGCTGGCAGTCCGAGCCCACGAAGACGTCCTTGCCGATGATGGTGCGGTGTTTGTTGACCCCGTCGTAGTTGCACGTGATCAGGCCGGCGCCGATGTTGGTGCGCTCGCCCACCTCGCAGTCGCCCAGGTAGCTCAGGTGGTTCGCCTTGGACCCGGGGTACATGTGGGTCTTCTTGGTCTCCACGAAGTTGCCCATGTGCACCCCCTGGTCCAGCACCGTGCCTTCCCGCAGGTGGGCGAAGGGCCCCAGCATGGCGCCCGGGCCCACCTGGGAGCGGTTGATCACGCAGTAGGGGCGCACCTCCACGCCCTCGGCCAGGTCGCTGTCGGTGATGACGCAGCCCTGGCCCACCTGGGTGCCCGCGCCCACCGTGACGGCGCCCTCCAGCCGCGCGCCGGGGGCCAGGAGCACGTCCTGCCCCAGGGTCACGCGGGGGCCCACCAGGGTCGCGGCGGGATCCAGGAAGGTCACCCCGGCCTCCATCCAGGCCCGGTTCACCCGTTCCTGTGCGAAGCGCTGGAGGGTGGCCTGGTCCACGCGGGAGTTCATGCCCATCATCTCGGCGGGCTCGCAGAGGTCCACCGCCACCCGCACCCGGGTGGCCACGTCGACCACGGCGTCGGTGAGGTAGTACTCGCCCTGGGCGTTGGTGTTGGTGAGCCGCCCGAGGGCTTCCCGCAGGGGCGCCCAGGGCAGCGCGTAGGCGCCGCCGTTGACCCGGCGGATGGCGCGCACGGCCTCCGAGGCGTCCTTGTGCTCCACGATGGCCTTCAGGGCGCCGCCCTCCTCCACCACGCGGCCATAGCCCGCGGGGTCGTCCAGGTCCATGGCCAGCACCGACCCCTCGGCGCGGGCCAGGGCCGCCACGGTTTCCCGGCGGATGAGGGGCACGTCGCCGCAGAGGATCACCACCCGCTCGGCGCCCAGGCGGTCCAGCTCCGGGATGGCCCGGGCCACGGCGTGGCCGGTGCCCAGGGGCTCGCCCTGGTCCACGGTGGTCGCCGGGCAGGGCAGGAGGCCCGCCGAGGCCCACGCCGCCAGGGCCGCCTCCACCTGCTCCTTGCCGTGGTGGACCACCACCACCGCGTGGGACACCTCCGCGGGCAGGGCCCGCAGCACCCAGAGGAGGGAGGGGTCGCCCAGGATGGGATGGAGCACCTTGGGCAGGGTGGACTTCATGCGCTTGCCGAGGCCGGCGGCGAGGATGAGGGCGAGGGTCGGCATGGGATGCTCCTACAACAGGGCCAGGATACAAGAAATGAAGTCGGGGCCCGGGAAGGGCCGCCCCAGGAGCGCCATGCGCCGGGGGCCGCGCCCGCCCTGGGGCAGGGGGCGCCCGTCGTCCAGGAGGACCACCGGGAGGCCGCGGCCCCCGAGGGCGCAAAGGCGGCCCTGCCAGCGCTCCAGGTGCGGGGTGCGCTCCAGCACCACCACGTCGGGCGGCGCCTGGTGCCGGGCGGCCCCCAGGAGCTCGCGCAGCGTGCCGAAGGGCGCCGGGGCGCCCCCGGCGTCGGCCACCTCCGCCCCGAGGGCCGCCCGGGTGGCCGGGTCCTGGTGGAGGATCCAGACGCGCCGGCCCGCCAGGGGCCCGGGGGCCGCCCCGGCCGCCGGGGGCACGCAAGGCAGGAGCACCCGGGGCAGGAGGAAGCCGCGGTCGTCCTGGTCCAGTTCCAGGATGCCCGAGCATTCCTGGACGGTCTTGTGCAGCCAGCTCAGGCCCAGGAAGTCGCCCGCCCCGTCCGCGGGGGGGCCGGCCAGCTCCAGTTCGAGGCTCGCCCAGGGGCGTCCGGCCAGGGACCGGGCCGAAAGCGCCAGGGTGACCACGCCTTCGCGCAGGCCCTGCCGGCCGTGGAGCAGCATCTGGGTGGCCGCGCGGCGCAGGGGTTCCTCCTCCAGCAGGAGGGTGACGGGTTCCACACGCAGCGCGGCGGTGACGCCCTCGGGGAGCATCCGCCGCAGCCGGGGCAGCATGGCCTCCAGGGCGGGCACGGCGGGAAGGCGGTGCGCGGCGCCATGGCGGGGGGACGGGGCCGCGGGGTAGAGGGGCACCACGCCTTCCCCGCGTAGGGTCAGGGTGCCCGGACCGGTGTCGGCGATCCAGACCAGGGCCATGTTCCGGTCGAAGGCCACCGCCTCCAGGCTCACGGTCTGGAATCCGGAGTCCCGGCGCACCAGGGTGGCCTCGGCGCGGCCCCGGGATTCCTGGAGCAGCTCGGCCCGCAGGCCGTCCCAGGCGGGCGTCTCCTGGCCCTGGAAGAGGTCCTGGACCTGGAAGCCCTTCATCTGGTGGCGGGGGAGGCCCACCAGGCGGCTGAAGGCGGTGTTGGTCTCCAGGAGCATGCCCTTCTCGTTCACCAGGAACATGGGCTGGCGGGCCTCGATGGCGTAGGCGAGGGCGGGCCCCTCAGGGGGACGGTCCCCTTCCAGGGCCGAAAGGGCCGTGCGGAAGCCGTCGCCGCGCCCCTCCACCCAGATGCCCTGGTCCCGGAGCCAGGCCAGCTGGTGGAGCGCCACGAGCCCCAGCAGGACGCCCGCCAGCAGCGACGCGGTCCAGGAAAGGGGCGGGGCGCCCAGGTTGAACACGTGGAAGCAGGCCGTGGCCATCAGGAAGGCGGCGCCGCCGGCCGCGGGCATGCGGATGGAGAGCCACCGGCCCCGGGTGAGGCGGTAGCCCAGGTCGGAAAGCAGCAGCCAGAGGCTTCCTTCCAGGATGGCGGTGCCCCAGAAGGCGGGCACGCTCCGCATGTCCAGCCCCAGGGTCGTGCCCAGGAGCCAGGCGAAGAAGGTCGACCCGCCCAGGCCCACCGCCAGGCGCCGCACGCCGTTGCGGCCGTCGCGGCTGGCCTGCAGGAAGAACGTGAAGCCCAGCAGGGCCCCGCCCAGGTGGGCCGCGGGCAGGCCCCGCGTGCCCAGGGCGGGCCAGGGGATGGCGAGGATGGCCAGGATGCCGCCCAGGAAGTAGCCGTAGCTGAGCCCGACACGCCCCTTCCAGCGGTAGGTGAGGAAGCCCACCCAGGGCGGGACGGCCAGGAGCAGCGCCAGGAAGAGGTCCTGGGTCCTCACGCGCCCCCCTTGGCGCGGCTCGCGAGCCGCACCGCGAGCGCGGCGGCCTGCAGGAAGTTGGCCGGGTCGGCCTTCCAGCGTCCGGCGATGTCGAAGGCGGTGCCGTGGTCGGGGGAGGTGCGCACGTAGGGCAGGCCCAGGGTGAGGTTCACCGCCGTCTCGGGTTCCAGGACCTTGATGGGGATCAGCCCCTGGTCGTGGTAGAGCGCCACCACCAGGTCGAACTCGCCGCGCCAGGCCCGCAGGAAGACGGTGTCGGCGGGGTGAGGTCCGGAGAACGACGGCGTGTCCCCGGTCGGCGCGGGCCGGCCCGGGTACAGTTCCCAGCCCGCGGGGGCCGGGCCCGGCGGGAAGGGGGACGGCACGCGGGACCAGGCGCCCTCCCGGCACGCGGCCTCCGCCCGGGCCAGGGCGCGCTCCAGGAGCTCCTCCTCGCGCCCGAAGGCGCCGCCTTCGCCCGCATGGGGGTTCAGGGCGCACAGGGCGACCCGCAGCCCGGGGCGGCCCGCCAGCTGCCCGAAGCGGTCCGCGGCGAAGGAGAGGGTCTCGGCCACCGCGCCTTCGTCCAGTTCGTCGATCACCGAGCGCAGGCTCTGGTGCACGGTGTGGAGCACCACGCAAAGCCCCGGGCTGGCGAAGGCCATGCGGGTGATGGGCGACCCCGCCAGGGCCTGGAGGAACTCCGTGTGGCCCGGAATGGGGTACCCCGCCGCGTGGGCCGCGGCCTTGGAAAGGGGCAGGGTCACCAGGGCGTCGCCCAGGCCCGCCTGCACCCGCAGGGCGCCGGCCCGGACCCCTTCCACCGCCGCGCGTCCCGAGGCCGCGCCGCCCTGGCCCAGGACGAGGGCGGCCGTCCCGATGTCCGGGGTGGGGTCGATCCAGGGAACCCGGCATCCCCCGGTGACCAGGTGGTCGCCTTCCCAGGCGAAGGGCACGGGGCCCCCGGCCAGCAGGTCCACCCCGGCGCGGGCCCCGGCCACCGTGACGGAGGCGCCCGCGGCCAGTTCCGGCAGGGTGCGGAGCAGAAGCTCGGGGCCGATCCCACAGGGATCGCCGAGCGTGACCACGATGCGGGGAAGCGTCATGTTCAGTCGTAGAGGGGCAGTTCCACGTCGGGGGAGGACGCGTCTTCCTTCTTGCCCCCGCGGCTGCGGCGGATGCGGGGCTCCTCGTCGGCCTTGTAGATGTACTTGATGTTGTGCTTGGGGACGACGACGTTGGGTTCCTTCACCCGGTTGATCTTCAGGCAGTGCTTGTCGTACCACTCGATGACGCCCCTGAGCTTCTCGTCGTCCTGGAGCACGATCACCATGGGCGTCTTGGCCTGCATCTGCTTGAGGTAGTAGAAGCTCTCGGCGTTGGTCTGTTCGGGGGGCGCGATCTTGCGGCGGGGGCTGCTGGTGCCCTGGGGCAGGCTGGCCGCGTCGGGCCCGGGCCCGCCGTTGCCGGCGATGGCGGCCTCGGCCGGGGGCTTGACCACGGTGGGGGCATCGGCCGGGGCCGGGGCCTTGGGCGTGCGCCCGATTTTTTCCTTGATGGCCGTCAGGTTGGGACGTATGAGCTTTCGATTCATGGTGGATCCTGAAAATGCTAAAACGGCAAGGGTTGGTTAATCCTCATGGGGAATTCCCCTACCCCGTGACCGACGTCAAAAAGTAAAGGCAATGTCCCACCTTCCAGGGGAATTGGCAAGGTATTCCGGCCACTTCCGAGAATTCATAATTGATATTTCCCGGGCGGGAAAAAAGTTCCCGGGGCAAGCGGAATTTTAAGGGTCACGGTGGTGCCCGCGCCCACCTCGCTCTCCACCTGGAGGGCCCATTCCATCTGCTGGGCGAACTGGAACACCAGGCTCATGCCCAGCCCCGTGCCCTCCTCGAAGCCGCTGGAGAACGGCATGAAGATCGTGCGGCGGCGCTCCGCGGTCATGCCGCAGCCGTTGTCGGCCACGGTGGCCCTCACGGAGGCGCCCTGGACGCGGAACCCCACGCGGATGGCCGGGGCCGGCACGTCCCTCACGGCCTTGCGGGCGTTGCTCAGGAGGTTGGTGAAGATCTGGTGCACCCAGGCGGGATCGCCCAGCACCATCGCGGGGGGCGGTTCCTCCACCTCCAGGGCGAGGCCCCCGGTGCGGGGGTCGGTCTCCCAGCTGGCCTTGAGCTCGTCGGCCACGGCGTCCAGGGCGATGGGCTGGATGCGCGCGGGCCGGGGGCGGGTGAAGTCCAGGAAGTCGGTCACGATGGCGCTCACGCGCTCGGATTCCCGCAGGAGGATGGTGAGCACCCGCTCCGTCATGGCCCGGGGCCGCTCGCCCTGCTTGAGGAGCTGGACGCAGCCGAGGATCGAGGCCAGCGGGTTGCGCAGCTCGTGGGCCATCTCGCTGGAGAGCTCGCCCACCGTGGCCATGCGCTCGGAGATGCGCGTGCGCTCCTCCAGCGCCTTGATCTCGGTGAGGTCCTGGAACACCAGGAGGTGCCCGGTGGGCTCGCCTTCGAAACCCAGCAGGGGGGCCAGGTTGCCGCCCACGATGCGCCGCTCCCCGTCCGCGGCCTGGAAGGCGATCTCGAAGCGCTGCTCCTTGACCTGGTGTCCCAGGTCCTGCAGGTCCCCGAATCCCGCGGGCCCGATGGGCGACCCCGGGACGAGGCTGGAATGGAGGATCTTCTCCGCCGCGGGGTTGGCCGACGTGATCCGCCCCTGCAGGTCCACGGTGATCAGCCCCGAGAACATGGACTCGAAGACCCGCCGGTACAGGGCGCTCAGCTCGTCCACGGCGGCCTCGCTGCGGCTCAGGTCGGTGCGCAGGCCTTCCATGTGGCTGCGGATCACCACCACCACCAGCGTGGCCCCGAAGATCTGGAGGGAGGCGAAGCCCAGGAGGTAGGCGATCTGGTAGGGCTCCACCCCGATGGGTCCCGAGTGGCCGAAGGGCGGCAGGGCGCCGGAGGTGAACAGCAGGACGCAGGCGATGTGGGCCGCGGAGCTGAGCAGGCCCACCGCCACGATCTCGGCGATGTGGAGGTAGAAGGCCGAGGCCAGAACCGGGAAGATGTAGATGGTGGCCAGGCGCTCCTGGTCCACGCCGTGGAAGGCGATGATGAGGGTGACCAGCGCCAGGTCGAGGATGAGGTTGACGCGGATCCACGCGGGCCCCGGCTGGGCGAAGGGCGCGCCGCCGCGGCTGTGCCCCCGCGCCGCCTCCCAGACGCTTTCCAGGAACAGGGCGCCCAGCAGGGCGAGGTAGAGGCCTTCCGACGGGCCCGGCGCCTCCCCCGGCAGGGCCAGGTGAAGCACGGCCAGGCCGAAGGAGGCCGCCAGCCTGAAGGCCAGGGGCAGGAAGGGCGGGGCGCTCTCCCTCGCCGCTTTCGGGACCGTTTCCTGGAGGGTCATGGGGTAAGGATGCCTTCCCCCGCGCGGTTTTCAGAGAAAAATATCCGGGAGCCTGCCTTTTTTGGCATCCTGGGACCATGTCGCACGCCGAGCATGCCCATTCCCAGACCCCTTCCCTGAGGGCCGCAGGCATGCGCCAGACGCCGCAGCGGGAGGCCATCCTCAAGGTGCTGCAGACCTCGGACCGCCCGCTCACGGTGGAGGAGATCTGGGAGCGCCTGGAAAAGGGCCGGTCGGGCGTGCCCACCGTCTACCGGAACCTGGAGCGCTTCGTGGCCGAGGGCTGGGCGGAGAGCCTGCAGGGACCCGACCAGGTGATGCGGTTCGTCCTGTGCCGCTCCTCGTCGCACCACCACCACCTGTCCTGCGAGTCGTGCGGACGGACCGTTGAGGTGGACGCCTGCGGCATCGAATCGAGCCTGGCCGGCATGGAAAAGATGAGCGGGTACCGCATAACTCGGCACCAACTCAACCTTTTCGGCATCTGCCCCGCCTGCGGCGAAGCAAATCGGGGTTGACGTTCCGGCCGGATGTGGTAGTCTTGAATCTCCCCCGCGGGTGTAACTCAGTGGTAGAGTGCAACCTTGCCAAGGTTGAAGTCGAGGGTTCAAATCCCTTCACCCGCTCCAGAAAAATCAGGGCCTCTTCGGAGGCCCTGATTTGCTTCACGCCTGGCTCGCCTTCTTCGGGGGAGACGCGGAATCCCGGGGCAGGGGCCGCCGGCCGCCCCCCAGGTCGATGCACTGGGGGCACACGCTGGTGCGGTACGTGACGTGGTACTCCCTGCGTTCCCGCATCCAGAACGGGTTCACGAAGATCCTTCGGCAGCCTGCGCATTGGACAGTGTGCGGCGCGGTTCGCGACATGTCGCCTCCTCCGGTCCGGCCTGCGGTGTTCCCCCAATTTAGGCAAATGGGGCACCTGCGCGAGGCCCGGACCGTGAATTCCGGATGAAAATTCCCCATCCGGGGCGTGTCATAGCCGTCCCTTCAGCGGTTCGTCCACCGGAATTCCCGCTCCGCGCGCACCCGCAGCGCGAAGCGCACGTCCGCGTCGTCCCGCCGCCGGGTGGGGCCGTACCGCCATCCCTCCCGCCCGGTTCCGCCCGCCTGGCGCCAGGGCTCCACCCCGCCCCCGCCGTGGCAGGCCGGGCACCGGGCCGAGGTCCGCCCGTCCCCCGCATAGATCCGCAGAAAGCCCAGGCCTCCACAAAGGCCGCACACGTCCAGGATGACCACGGGACCTCCATCGGGACGGGGGGATGCCCCAATATACGTCCCGCCGGCCGCCGCCGCCCCCCCCCGGAACGCGGCCCCCTCCGCGCCGCGGGCCCGACCTCGACTTTGGGAGGGCCGATCCGGCCAGACTGTGGTAGCATGAGGGTTCTGGCGCCGTAGCCAAGTGGTAAGGCCGCAGACTGCAAATCTGCCATTCATCGGTTCGATTCCGATCGGCGCCTCCAATAGAATCAATACTTAGGGCCACTTTTAAGGTGGCCCTTTTGATTAGTCCTGTATCAGGGATGCGTCAATTCCTAATGGCCCCAATCAGACCAGGCCCACCCAAGGGACAAGAGTTGGGTCGCCCACGTCAGGAAGCCGTTTCGCAAGTCCAGCCACGTCCTCCAGTACCTCGGGCGCTATACGCACCGGGTGGGCATCGCCAACTCCCGGCTGGTCGAGGTCACCGATGACAAGGTGACCTTCCGCAGCAAGTTTGGCCGCACCCTGAGCTTGGCTCCGGTCGAGTTCGTGGCCCGCCTGGTCCAGCACGTGCTGCCGCCCGGCTTCCGCAAGATCCGGCACGCCGACCTCTACGCCTCGGCACAGCCCGGAGGGCTGCTGGAGCAGGCCAAGCAGGCCCTGGGTGAACCCAAGGCCGAGCCCCAGGGACAACCGTGGCTGGGAGGGATGTGGCGGAATGGGAACCTACCACGCCCATTCCGTACATGATGGTACCGGGAAGGAATTTCCGGGGGTGACCTGGGCTTTCGATGCGCGGGAGGTGGACATGGATCTGACCATCCGCAAGGCGGCCATCGGGATATTCATTGGGTTCCTGGCCATCCTCGCGGAAAAGGCCCGAGCGGACCGGTATTGTCCGAAATGCAATTTTCCCATCCCAACATTCCGCCTGCCCAGGACGTTTCGTGAATTCTTCTGGGGCGACTGGCGATGTCCTGAGTGCTCCACTTGGTTCTCGCGCACCGGCCGGACATTGTCTGAGTAGCCAGGACGCCGCGAACATGTCAACTTCCAACGCATCAATCCAAACGCATAGGGAGGTAAAAATGCCACAGCCGATTTTCTCCGGCTCCTTGTTGGCCGAAGACGCCTTGAATCAGATCCGCGGCGGGATGGCTCCGCCGCCAACCTATCCGTATCGGCCACAAGCCGGGCCTTCAAATGACTACTCCATCAACCCCATGGACTTGGCCAAAACCATGGCCCAATGGGGGATCACGGGAGGACTGGCCGGCGCAGCCGCGACATCAGGGCCTGGGTTCGGCCCAGGCGCCCTTGAAGGCGCCTTGCTTGGAGGCATCTACCACACCACGGATCGCATCCTCAACCCAACCGTGAGACCGGCAATGCCTTTCTCGGTTTGCCACCCACAGGGGGGTTCGCCCTCTTTTCAGATGTCATCTTGTCACTAGGAGGCTGTCCACGTAGCTCGATTCCAAAACATTGCAAAAGCGGTGCGTCCGTTTCCGCGTGCGGCGTGCTGCTCACCGGCCCAGGTGCTTGGCCAGGAAGTCGTACATCGCCTTGCGGGCCTTTCGTGCGTAGCTGGTGTCGATGCGGTCCCAGCCGTGGCCGCCGGGGGCGTCCTGCTCGATCTTCCATTCGAAGGCCTTGCCGGCGGCCTTGAGGTGGGTGATGAGCTGTTCCACCTCCACCACGTTCACGTCCCGGTCGTTGGTGGTGCTGGTGACCATGAGGGGGAGCTTGAGCTTGTGCACGTTCCAGATGGGGCTGCGCCGGCGCAGGAGCTCCACGTCCTCGGTGGGGGCCTTCCCGAACATGGTCCGCACCGTCCGGTCGTCGCGGTACTCCTCGCCGGCGTAGGCCACGCGGGCCAGCAGGTCGCTCACGGGAACGCCCGCGTAGATGCAGGCGAACTTCTCGGGATGGTCGAAGCCGGCCATGAGGCTGATCATGCCCCCATGACTCCAGCCCACCAGGGCCACGCGCCGGGGGTCCACGGGCAGCTCCTCCACGGCCCAGTCGCGGCAGGCCACCACGTCGCCGTTCTCCAGGCCGCCGTAGTCGATGGCGTCGTGCAGGCCCTTGCCGTAGCCCGTGGAGCCCCGGTACTCGGGGGCCACGACGATGTAGCCGCGTGCCACCATCTCCCGCACCAGGTGGGCGTGGTAGGTGCCGAAGTCGGCGTGGACGCCGCCGTGGCTGAGGAGGATGGCGGGGTGCTTGCGGGCCTTGTCCAGGTTCTTCGGAACGAAGGTGTACGCGTAGATCCGCAGGGGGTGGCGCTCGTTGCGGATGCCGTAGGTCTCCTGGCCCTTGGGGTTGGGCGGGCCCGTGAGGATGACCTTGTCCACCTCGGCCACGTCCGAAAGGCGCAGCCAGAAGAGGGCGTCGTCGGCGGACTTGCGCACCTGGTCCAGCTCCCAGGTCAGGTTCTCCACCTGGGCTTCCAGGCGCTTGATGCGGGCTTCGGGCGCCTCCTGGGCGGGCAGGGCCGCGGCGAGGGCCAGGGCGAGGGGGATGGAGCGAAGCATGGCGGCCTCCAGGCCTCATCTTGCGAGGGATGAGCCATGGTAGCCGAGGTGGGCGCCCGGGCTCAATCCACCGTGTAGCCGCGCTCCTCGAGGTACGACCGCAGGGCCTTCTGGTAGGCCCGGCGGGCCCGGGGCGTTCCCGGGTCGGAGGGGTCGCTGTAGGCCGGGTCGTAGCCGCTGACCTTGCGGGCGTGGCGCTGGGCGTCGGCACGGTCCGCCTTCATCTTCTCCGCGCTCTGGCCTTCCCGGGGGCTCACCAGGAGGGCGTCCTGCTCGGGCGCGGGCCTTCGGGCCTCCTCCCGCTCGGGAGGATCGGCCACCACGTAGCCGCCCGTCGGGGAATCCGTGTAGTACACGTCCTCGTAGGTGTAGTAGCGCACCCCGCCGTACACGGCCGTGGCGAAGCCCAGGGGCAGGAGGTCCAGGTAGAGGCCCACGGGGGGGTAGCAGCCCAGGTAGGCGCCGCGCCAGGGGCGGTACCAATGGCCGCCGTGCATGTAGTAGGGGGAGCCGCCCCAGCGGTACGTGACGTAGCCCCGGGGGAGGACGCCCATGGTGCCGTAGACGCGCAGGCCCGGGCCGGCGTGGTAGCCGGGGTGGACCCGGAAGCCGCCGTAGCCGGGATGGTAGCCGCCGCTTCGGCCCGGATGGCCGCCGCCCCGGAACCAGGGCTGGCTGGCGAAGGCCGAGCAGGCGATGAGGGAAAGGGCCGCGAAACGGAGGATGGTGGGGAACCTGCTGGAAGTGGCCATGGTCCGCTCCTTTCGTCTGGTTGGACCCCCTCGGTCCGGCGGGGGTTGAATCCTGGGTCAAAGATGCGGTGAAGGCCACGGGGGTTCAATCCTTGCCTCGCAGCTGAGGCGCCGGTTCGCTATAATTTCGTCATTCCCTCCGGGGCCGACCCTATGCACCCCACAGAAACCATGGATACCGGCGCTCCCCGGCGAATCGCGCACCTGGACATGGACGCGTACTTCGCGTCGGTGGAGCTCCTCAAGTTTCCCGAACTCAAGGGCCTTCCCGTGGTCATCGGCGGGCGGCGGCGCCCCGGGGAGCAGGGGTTCCAGCGCCTGCGGGACTACCGGGGGCGGGGGGTGGTCACCACCTGCACCTACCCGGCGCGGGCTTTCGGGGTCCGCTCGGGCATTGGCCTCATGAAGGCCGCCGCCCTGGCTCCGGACGCCATCCTGCTGCCGGGGGACTACGAGACCTATTCCCGCGTGTCCCGCGCCTTCAAGGCCGCCGTGGCGGAAATCGCGCCCCTCATCGAGGACCGGGGCATCGACGAGATCTACATCGACCTCACCGGGGTGGCGGGGTCGTCCGAGGACCTGGCCCGGCGGCTAAAAGAGGCCGTGAAGGCCGCCACGGGCCTCACGTGCTCGGTGGGGATCACGCCCAACAAGCTCCTCTCCAAGATCGCGTCGGAGCTGCAGAAGCCCGACGGCGTCACCATCCTGGGCCTGGAGGACATCCCCACGCGCATCTGGCCGCTGCCGGCCTCGGCGGTCAACGGCATCGGGCCCAAGGCCTTCGAAAAGCTAGGGGCCATGGGCATCCGCACCATCGGGGACCTGGCGGCGGCGGATCCCGCACAGCTCCTGGGGCGGTTCGGGCAGAGCTACGGCGCCTGGCTCCACGAGGCCGCCCACGGCCGCGACGGCCGGGCCCTCACCATCGTGCGGGAAGCCAAGTCCATGAGCCGGGAAACCACCTTCGAGCGGGACCTGCACCCGCGGGAGGACCGCGAGCGCCTCACCGGCATCCTCCTGGACCTCTGCGGACGCCTGGCCCAGGACCTGGAGCGCAAGGGCCTCGCCGCCCGGACCGTGGGCGTCAAGCTGCGCTTCGACGACTTCTCCATCCAGTCCCGGGACGTGACGCTGGCCTGGGCCGTGGCCTCCGCCGACGGCCTGCGGGACGCCGCCCGGGACTGCCTCCGCCGCGTGACCTTCGACCGCCGCCTGCGGCTCCTGGGGGTGCGGGCCGGGTCCCTGGTCAAGCCCGTGGCCGAGGGGGCCCCGAGGCCGCTGTTCTGATCACGGCGGCCCAAGGCTGCGGTGCCGGAGCGACGACCTGGCTCCAACGTTCGAAGCGGAAACCGGGTTCAGCCATATCGCCTTTCATCCCCCGCATCCCCGTCCATCCCCTTCATCCCCGGCCAGTGAAAAAGCAGGGATGGGTCGGGGCAATCGGGTAACGGATGCGCCGACCCATTTCTGCGGTGTTTTCGCCGGGGATGAAGGGGATGGACGGGGATAAACAGGATGAAAGAATTGATATAAAATAGCTTGTGTTCATTTCGGTCGGCTGCGTTGGGCGGATCGGGGGCGGGGTCAAACCTGTTCGGAGAATCGCCCTTGATCTCCGTCAAGGCAAGTTGACTGAACGGGTCGGATATTCGTCTGCGGAGGGACCCCCAATGTCCAGCACCATCACCAGCCAGACCCGCATCGGCGACATCGTCCTCGAACACCCCGCGACCATGCGCCTCTTCGAGCGCCACAACATCGACTACTGCTGCGGCGGCCACCGCAGCCTCGCCGAGGCGTGCACCCACGCCGGGCGCCAGGTTTCCGAGATCCTGCCGGCCCTGGAGGGGCTGGAGGCCCCGGCCTCCCAGCCCCTTGACCCCAAGGTCCTGGCCGCCGGCAGCATGACCGACCTCATCGCCCACATCGAGGCGACCCACCACGTCTTCACCCGGGAGGAGCTGAACCGCGTGGCCCCGCTCATGGAGAAGGTGGCCCGGGTCCACGGCGCCAACCACCCGGAACTGGCGCAGGTGGCCCGGCTCTTCACGGCGCTCTACGACGACCTCATGCCGCACCTGGAGAAGGAGGAGCGGATCCTGTTCCCCTTCATCCGCGGCATGGAGGCCGGCGCGCCCGCCTGCGACACCTGCTTCGGCAGCGTGCGCGGCCCCATCAGCGTCATGCAGGGCGAGCACGAGGCCGCCGGCGACCTGCTGCGGGAGATCCGCGAACTCACGAACGCGTTCGAGCTCCCCGAGGACGCCTGCGGCAGCTACCGGTCGCTTTTCATGGGCCTCCAGAACCTGGAGGAGGACCTGCACCTGCACATCTACCTGGAGAGCCACATCCTGTTCCCCAGGGCGGCCGAGATGGAGGCGGCCAAGGCCTGACGGGCCCTGGGCGCCCCTGGGGCTCCCCCGCGCCGGCGCGGCCAGGAAGACCGGGTCTGCCGGGTGCGGTTTTTTCTCAGGCGAATCGACGCCGCGGAGGCCCATGTTCCGGGGACGGCCGCGGGGAACTTCGGTTAGGCTGGGGCATGCGAATCATGGTCATCCTGCTTTCCGCCTTCGTGCTGAACGCGCAGGCCTTCGATCCCAAGGGGCTCGCGGACCTCAGGGCCGCCCTGGACGGAGCCATCGCGCGCCACGTGACGCCCGGGGCGGTGCTGTGGGTGGGCGCCGGCTCGAGGGACGCGCACTGGGCGCAGGGCGACCGGGCCCTGTGGCCCTCGGTGGAGCCCATGACCGAAGGTACCGTCTTCGACGTGGCCTCGCTGACCAAGGTGGTCGCCACCCTGCCGTGCGTGATGGTGCTGGTGGAGCGCGGCAAGGTGAGCCTGGACGCGCCGGTGCGCGACTACCTCCCCGAATTCGCCGCTTCCGATGTGACCGTGCGCCACCTGCTCACGCACACCTCAGGCCTCATCCCCGACGTGGCGCTCACGGATCCCTGGAGCGGCCACGAGGAAGGCATCCGGCGCGCCTGCGCCTGCAGGCCGGATCCGCCCCCGGGCCTGGAATTCCGTTACAGCGACGTGAACTTCATCCTCCTGGGCGAGATCGTCCGGCGCGTGTCGGGGCAGGGGCTGGACGCCTTCGCGGCCCGGGAGGTCTTCGGGCCCCTGGGCATGACCCATTCCACCTTCCACCCGGATGCGGCCAACGTCGCCCCCACCGAGCGCGACGAGCACGGCGCCATGCTGAGGGGCGTGGTGCACGATCCCACGGCGCGGCGCATGGGCGGCGTGGCCGGCCACGCCGGGCTCTTCTCCACCGCCTCCGACCTGGCGAAGTACGCGCGCTTCCTGCTCGACGGCGGGCCCGTCCTCAGGCCCGGAACCCTGGCGATGATGCGCAGCGTCCAGACGCCGGCCACGGTGTTCGAGCGCCGGGGGCTGGGCTGGGATCTGGACTCCCCCTTCAGCAAGCCCCGGGGCGACCTCTTCGGGCTGGGCTCCTATGGGCACACGGGCTGGACGGGCACGGCCCTCTGGGTGGATCCGGCCTCGCGCACCTTTTTCGTGCTGCTCACCACGCGCCTGCACCCGGACGGCAAGGGCGTCACCCGCGAGCTGTACCACGAGGTGGGGACGCTGGCGGCCCGCGCCGCGGGCCTCACGCGGCGGCCCGAAGGCACGATCCTTCCCCGGGAAAAGGGCGAGGTGCCCACCGTGCTCAACGGGATCGACGTGCTGGAGCGCACGGGCTTCGCCGCCCTCAAGGGCCTGCGCATCGGCCTGGTCACCAACGCCACGGGCATCGACAACCGGCGCAGGGCCACCGCCGACGTCCTCAAGGCGGCTCCCGGGGTGCGCCTGGAGCGCCTGTTCAGCCCCGAGCACGGCATCCGCGGCCAGCTCGACCAGGAAGGCATCCCGGATTCCGTGGACGCCCGCACGGGCCTTCCCGTCATCAGCCTCTACCAGGACGGCAAGCGCGCCCCGGCGCCCGGGGACCTGGCGGGCCTGGACGCGCTGGTCTTCGACGTGCAGGACATCGGCTGCCGGTTCTACACCTACATCGCCACCCTGAAGGGCTGCCTGGAGGCCGCCGCGGACGCGGGGGTGCGGCTGATCGTGCTGGACCGGGTCAACCCGGTGCGGGGGGACCGGGTGGAAGGCCCGGTGGTGCCCTCCCAGCCCGGGTTCACCGCCTGCCATCCCGTGGCCATCCGCCACGGCATGACCGTGGGCGAGCTCGCGCTGATGTTCCGGGCGGAACTCAAGCCCGGCGCCAAGGTCGAGGTGATCCGGGCCGACGGCTGGCGGCGAGGCCTGTGGTTCGACGCCACGGGCCTGCCCTGGACGGACCCCTCGCCCAACATGCGCAACCTGGACGCCGCGGCGCTCTACCCCGGCGTGGGCCTCCTGGAATCGGCCGTCAGCGTCGGCCGGGGGACGCCGGCGCCCTTCCAGGTGCTGGGCGCGCCCTACGTGGACGACCGCGTCCTGGCCCACGAACTCAACCGGCTGGGCCTGCCCGGGGTGCGCTTCGTGCCCGAGCGGTTCCGGCCCACGGCCAGCGTCTTCAAGGACCAGGACTGCGGCGGCGTGCGCATCCTCCTCACGGACCGGGACGCACTGCGGCCCGTGGAGCTGGGGCTGGCGGTGGCCCACACCCTCCGCCGCCTCTACGGCGACGCCTTCGACCTGGAGAAGTTCAACCGCCTGCTGCGGGACGACGCCACCCTCGCCGCGCTGGCCGCGGGCAGGCCCTTCCGGGACGCCGTGCGGGGCTGGGAGGAGGCCCGGGCCGCCTTCCTGAAGCGGCGCGCGCCGTTCCTCCTCTACCCGTGATGGACGCCCCCGTGATCCGCCCGCTCCTGGCCGGCGGCGAGGCCGCGGCGTGCGCGGACATGCTCGCCCATTCCGATCCCTGGCGCACCCTGGGTCTGGGCCGCACCGCCCTCCTGGCCCAGGTGGAGGACCCCAGCCGGGAACGCTACGTGGCGCTGGCCGGCGACGCCCTCGCCGGGTTCCTGATGGTCAACCTCCAGGGGGCCTTCGTGGGCTACGTCCAGACGATCTGCGTGGCCCCGGCGTTCCGGAACCGGGGGATGGGGGCCGCGCTCATCGCCTTCGCGGAAGAGCGGATCTTCCGGGAGTTCCCCAACGTCTTCCTCTGCGTCTCCGCCTTCAACCACGGCGCCAGGCGGTTCTACGCACGCCTGGGCTACCGGGAGGTGGGGGAGCTAACGGACTACCTTGTGGCCGGGCAATCCGAGATCCTCCTGCGCAAGACCCGCGGTCCCAAGCTGCCTTGACTGCAGGTTGAAGAGGATCCGCCGGTCCAGGTCGTCCAGCTCCCCGGCCTCGGTGGCGCGGTAGTGGAGATGGAAGGCGCGGAGGGTGGCGCTGGGGTCCTTCAGGGAGTAGCCCAGGATCCGCAGGGCGGCCCAGGGGTCGAAGCCCGCCGGGGGCTCGGGGAGCTCTGCGTCGGGCCACAGGCCGAAGCCCTTCTCGGCCAGGAGCTTCCAGGGAAAGGACGCGTTGGGGTCGTGCTTTCGCACCGGGTCCACGTCGGCGTGGGCGATGATCTGGCTGCGGGGGATGTCGTAGCGGCGCACCAGGTCGTCCAGCAGCACCAGCAGCTGGTCGATCTGGGGCTGGGCGAAGGGCTCGAAGCCGTTGTTGTCCAGCTCGATGCCGATGGAAAGGGAGTTGATGTCCCGGGAGGCGCCCCAGGTGCCGCCGCCCCCGGCGTGCCAGGCGCGGTGGTCGTCGGAAACCAGCTGGGCCACGCGCCCGTCACGCCCGATGAGGTAATGGGAGCTCACGGGGCCGCCGGAGTTCTCGGTCTTCAGGATCCGGAGCGCCTCGTCGAAGGTGGTGCAGGCGGTGTGGTGGATGATGACCATCTGGGGCCGGCGGGCGTTGAAGTTGGGCGAGGGGGACCACTGCGCCAGCGGGTTGCGGGGCGCGTGGTGGCAGCCGGCGAGGACGAGCGCCAAGGCGCAAAGGGCGGGGGCCCTCATCGGGCCGTGTTCCGGAAGACGTCGCCGAAGGACCCCCGGCGCCGGATGACCCGGGCCGTGTCGCCGTCCACCAGGACCTCGGCGGGCATGGGCCGGGAATTGTACTCGCTGGCCATGGAGAAGCCGTAGGCGCCCGTGTCCAGGATGGCCAGGAGGTCGCCCGCCGAGGCCCGGGGCAGGGTGCGGGCCTCGGCGAGGATGTCGCCGGTCTCGCACACGTCCCCGGCGATGTCCACGGTGACCGGGTCGGCGGACCTGCCCAGGACGCGCACGCGGTGGTAGGCCTGGTAGAGGATGGGGCGCATGAGGGTGTTGAACCCGGCGTCCACGTTCACGAAGGTCTTGACCGGGGTCTGCTTGACGGTGTTCACCCGCGCCAGGAGGAACCCCGCCCCGCCCACGAAGAAGCGTCCGGGCTCCAGCCAGAGGGTGGGCTCGTAGCCTGCGGCCGCCACGCCTTCCTTCCAGATGGGCTCCAGCGTCCTGGCCAGGTCCTCGGGGGACATGACCTCCTGGCCGTCCTTGTAGGGGATGCCCAGGCCGCCGCCCAGGTCCACGAAGGCCAGGCGCAGGCCCAGCCGGTCCTTGAGCTCCTTCACGAAGCCCATCATCTTGCGGGCGGTGAGGGCGTAGCCCTCGGTCTCGGTGATCTGGGAACCGATGTGGCAGTGAACGCCCTCGACGCGGATGCCGGGCATGGCCTTGGCCTTCTCATAGGCCCGGAAGGCGATGCCGTCCTGGAGGTGCAGGCCGAACTTGGATTCGGCGATGCCCGTGTTGATCTGGTGGATGGTGTGGGGATCGACGCCGGGGTTGACGCGGAAGCTGATGCGGGCCTCCTTCTTCTGGCGGAGGGCTTCGGCCTGGACCTGGCCCAGCTCGTCCATGGAGTCCACGTTGAGCACGGCGCCCAGGGCGACGGCGCGGCGCAGCTCCGCGGGGCTCTTGGACGAGGAGGTGAACATGATCTCCGGTCCGGCGTGGCCCGAGCGCAGGGCCCCCTCGATCTCGCCCAGCGACACCACCTCGGCGCCGAGGCCCTCGCTTCGCAGCAGGCCGACGATGGCGGGGTTGGTGTTGGCCTTGAGGGCGTAGAGCAGGCGCAGGCGGGGGAACCTGGGCGCGAAGGCGGCCTTGAGGGCCTTCACCTGGCCGCGGATGTGGGCCCGGTCGTACACGTAGAGGGGGGTGCCGTGGGCCTTCGCCAGTCCCTGGAGGGCCCGGGCGACGCCGGCATCGCCGGCCCTGTCCTCCCGGACGGCCACCAGGGCCTCGTGGAGGGTGGGGGCGGCGGCCTGGAGCAGGGCCGGGGCGATCAGGAGCAGCGCGAGGCTGAGGGGGCGCATGGACACGGGGTCTCCCGGTGCTTAGGGGTTGAGGGCGGAAGGAAGGTGCCAGGCCGCGCGGGCGGCGTCCAGCAGCTCCTCGGGGAGCTGCACGAGCAGCGGGTTCCGGGCGGGGTCCAGCCACGTCAGGACCGTCAGGAGGTCCTCGGGCGCCAGGGCCGTGCAGCCCGAGGTGCCCTCGCCGGGGGGCGGGGCCACGTGCAGGAAGATGCAGCTCCCGGCGCCTCGCACGGGGCGCTGGTCGTTGTAGTGGATCACCACGAGCCAGCGGTAGTGGTCGGTCCCGAGGCGCATGCGCTCCGCGGAGCGCCAGGTGGGGACCGCCGCGGCGGTGCTGACGATGCGCCCGTAGTCGGCGTGGTCGGGGTCGTCCACGCAGCGGTCGCACTCGGTGGAGGACCGGTAGGGCAGCTTGACGCCTTCGGGGGCCTGGGCCGCGTAGCCCCACATGCCGCCGAAGGTCAGGACGCCCGCGGGGGACCGTCCGTCGCCCTCGCGCTTGGCGGGGCCCGGCCCGGGGGCCGCGGGCGCGCCGTCGTCGCTGCGCCAGGCCATGCCCGACTTTCCGAGCCACACCGGCATGGGGGGGCCGACCTTGACCAGGACGCCCCCGGAACGTTCGAAGCGCTGCATTCGGCCCCGGGGGGCGTTCCAGCCCGGAGCCGTGACCAGGATCACCTGGCCAGCCGCGGCGAACTCCGCCGGCCGATCCCGGATGGCGTCCCTGGGCACGGCGGAGGCGTCCGCCCTGGCCCCGGTGATCGGGGTGTCGAGGCTGGGGGGCTCCGCGCCGAGGCCACGGGGCTCCGCCGCGGCCAGGACCGCCAGGACCGCCAGGGCCATGCGGGCGCGCCTCGCCCATCCTGGGAAGGAAAGGATTCCGCGGCTGCTGGGGCTGGACATAAGCTGAGCATAATGGAATTGTCCCGGGAGTGGAAATGTTCAGATCCCTGCTTGCGTGCGCCCTCTGCCTCGCGGCCGCGGCCGGCCTGGGGGCCCAGGAAGGGCCTTCCTGGGCCCGGGAGCGCATGGCCCGGGAGGTCACCCGCATCGCCGAGGGCGCCCGGGGCCGGGTGGGGGTGTACATCCAGGCCCTAGACGGCTCCGGGGCCTTCTCCCTCCGGGGCGACGAGGTCTTCCCCGCGGCCAGCACCATCAAGCTGGCCCTGCTGCTGGAGCTTTTCCGCCAGTGCGACAAGCCGGGGCCCCGCCTCGCCGACCCCTACCTGCTGGACCCCAGGGACCTGGCCGAGGACAGCGCCATCCTGGGCCACCTGGCCCCGGGCACCCGGCTCACCCTGGGCGACCTGGCCCTGTTCACGGTGGTGGTGAGCGACAACAGCGCCACCAACGTCCTCATCGACCGGGTGGGCATGGACCGCGTGAACGCGGCCCTGGACGCCCTGGGCCTTCGCCGCACTCGGCTGCGCCGGAAGATGATGGACGCCGAGGCCGCGCGCCAGGGCCGGGAGAACGTGGCGACCCCCCGCGAACTGGCCCGGCTCCTCCTGGAGATCCAGGGCGGCCCCACCCTCTCCCCGGCCTCCCGGACCGGCCTCATGAGGCTCCTGGAGATCCCCAAGGACAGCTACCTCTCCCGGCTCCTTCCCGACGGCCTCGCGGTGGCTGACAAGACCGGCTCCCTCCCGGGCGTGCGCAACGACGTGGGCATCGTGTTCGTGAAGGGCCGCCCCTTCGTCATCGCCGTGATGGCCTCCCACCTGCGCGACGACCGCGAGGGGGAGGCCGTCATCGCCGCCATCGCCCGGGAGGCCGCGGGCTGGATGGAGCTGGCCGGGGCCTCGTCGCCGGAAGGCAGGGTCTCGGGCACTCGGCAGGTTCCCTAGGCTTGTGTCATGCTGCATCAGCCCTTCCGTCCCAGCCCGAGGTTTCCCATGCGTACTGCCTTCCTCCGAGGCCTCATCGCTTCCCTCCTGATCCTCCTGCCCGCACGGGCGGGGGATCCCCTGGCCCACGTGGTGACCCGGCCCGTGGTGAACGTCTTCTCGGGGCCCGGGGATGACGCGGACGTGGTGTCCCAGGCGCTCCTGGGCGCGCGGGTGGTGGAACTGGAACGCAAGGACGGGTGGGTGCGCGTCAAGGGGGACGACGACTATGCCGGCTGGGCCGAGGCCTCGGCGCTGCGGGCCCTGAAGGCCGGCGAGGCCTACCCCGCGGGGACGATGGTGGAGGTGGACGTCCTGGGCGCGAACCTGTACCGCGAGCCGGACGTGACCCGGCACGCGCCGCTGCTCACCGCGCCCTTCGGCGCGCGCCTGGAGCGGGCCCCCAGCGCCCTGGACAGCCCGCGCTGGCTGGGGGTGAGGCTCCCCGACGGGCGCGGCGCCTGGATCCAGGCCGGGGACGTGCGCACCGACTTCCGGCCCATCGGCGTGGAGGCCTCCCTGGAACTGGCCCGGCGCTTCCTGGGGGTCACCTACACCTGGGGCGGGTGCTCCTCGTTCGGGTTCGACTGCTCGGGGTTCACCCAGGCCATCTTCCGCCGGCGGGGCGTGGTCATGCCCCGGGACGCCAGCGTCCAGGCGGCGTGGAAGGGCCTGGAGGCGGTGCCGGACCGGGCTTCGCTCGCGCCCGGGGACCTGCTCTTCTTCGGCAAGGACAAGGACCACATCACCCACACCGGCATCTACCTCGGCAAGGGCGCCTTCATCCACGACACACCCAGGAACCGCCCCATGGTGCAGATCTCGGAGCTCCAAAGCCCCGAATGGTCCGCGATCCTCGTGGCGATGCGGAGGCTCAAGTGAAGCGACGCGAACTACTCCAGGCATTGGCCGCGGCCACCGCGGGTCCGGCGCTCCTCGGGCGCGGCCTCCCGGACCCGCCCGCCGCGAAGCCCCCGGCCTCCGGGGCCGCGGCCTTCACCACCCGGATCCGCCGGCTGGAGCTCCGCCACACCTGGACCACCACCATGTCCTCCAGCGCCTACCGGGACACGCTCCACGCCCAGTTCACCCGGGACGGGATCACGGGCTTCGGCGAGGGCGCCGGCATCGTGCGCTACAAGCAGGACGCCGAGGGCGGCCGGAAGGCCCTGGAGGCCGTGACGGACCTGATCAAGAACTGCGACCCCTGGAGCTTCCACAAGCTCCTGGCCGAGCTGGACCGGCGCCTGCCCGGGCAGCGCGCGGCCCTGGCCGCGGTGGACCTGGCGCTCTTCGACTGGATGGGCAGGAAGCTGGGGATTCCCGTGTGCCGCCACTTCGGGCTGGACCCGGCGGACGCGGCCGTCACCAACATGTCCATCGGCATCGACACCCCGGAGATCACCCGCCAGAAGGTCCGGGAGGCCGAGGACTTCCCCTGCCTCAAGGTGAAGGTGGGCCTCGCCACCGACGAAGCCACCCTCGAGGCGGTGCGCAGCGTCACGAAGAAGCCGCTCCGGGTGGACGCCAACGAGGGCTGGACCACCAAGGAGGAGGCGGTCCGCAAGATCAACTGGCTCGAGTCCCAGGGCGTGGAGCTGGTGGAACAGCCCCTGCCCGCGCACATGGTCGAGGAGACCCGCTGGATCCGGAGCCGCGTGCACATCCCGATCTTCGCGGACGAGGCCTGCCACGACGCCTCGGACATCCCGAAGCTGCGCGAGGCCTTCGACGGCATCGTCGTGAAGCTGGACAAGGCCGGCGGCCTCCTGGAATCCCACCGCCAGCTCACCGTGGCCCGGGCCCTGGGCATGAAGACCATGATCGGGTGCATGGTCTCCAGCTCCTGCTCCATCACCGCCGCCGCGCACCTTTCGCCCCTGGCGGACTACGCGGACCTGGACGGGTTCCTGCTCATCGGCAACGACCCCTATGCGGGCGTCACGGTGCGCAAGGGCAAGCTCATCCTTCCCGACGCCCCGGGCCTGGGCGTGAGGCTCGCGCGATGAGGCTTCTCGTCCTGGCGCTGGCCTTCAGCCTGGGCCTGGCCGCCCAGGAGCGCTTCCTGGACGCCCCGCGGCCCGCGCAGGACGGGCCCCGGCTCGTGGTCTTCAACCCCACGGTGTGGAACCTGCGGTGCCTTGCCGCGCTGCGGGAGCGGGGCATCCTCGACGTGCCCGGCCTCACCGTGGTGGGCGTCTACCACGTGCTGCAGAAGGAGGACTTCGAGGCCTCCCGGAAGTTCGCCGGGGAAAACGGCTACGGCTGGGTGCGGTTCCACGCCGTGTCGGCGCCCCTGGCCGAGGCCGGGCTGTTCGGGCCCAACGCGTGCACGCCGGACTTCGAGGCCGTGGCCGCCAGGTCCGACGGCGCCGTCTTCTTCGGGGGCCCGGACATCCCGCCGGCCCTCTTCGGCCAGAAGACCGGCTTCCTCACGGAGGTGGACGACCCCCACCGGAACCTCCTGGAACTCTCGGCCATCTTCCACCTGCTGGGCGGCACCCAGGACCCGCGCGCCATGCCGCTCCTGGCCTCGCGCCCGGACTTCCCCGTGCTGGGCATCTGCCTGGGCTTCCAAAGCCTGAACGTGGGCACCGGCGGTGGCCTCGTGCAGGACATCTGGACCGGCGTCTACGGCGCCGCGAGCCTGGAGGACGCCGTGGCCCTGGGCCCCGAGCAGTGGCACGGCAATCCCTTCAAGCGCCTCTATCCACAGGAAAAGCTCATGGGGTACAACTTCCATACCCTCCAGCTGAGGGAGGGCCGGTTCCTCAAGGGGGCCGGCTTCGGTCCCGCCGACCACCCGCGCGTCCTCAGCTCGCACCACCAGGCGGTGGTGACGGTGGCCGAGGGCTGGACGGTCCTGGCCACCTCGCGGGACGGCAGGCTCGTGGAGGCCATGGAGCACCGGCGCTTCCCCAATGTCCTGGGGGTGCAGTTCCACCCGGAGCACCACCAGCTCTGGGATACCGGGGCCCGCTTCCGCCAGCGCCCGGAGGACGTCCCGGTGAGCTACAACGCGCTTCTCGCGGGGACGCCCCGGAGCCTGGACTTCAACAAGGCGGTGTGGGCCTGGCTGGCAAGGGCCCTCAAGGCGCGGTGAGCACGTCGAGGATGGCGGCGGTCTCGGCGTCGGGCCTGCCGTCGTAGGCCGCGGGGCGGTACTTCATCTGGAAGTTGCCCAGGATCCGGGTGGTGGCCGCGTCGAAGGTTCCCGTGCGGGCGATGTCGAACCCGTGGGTGGCCAGGCGCTCCTGGAACCACGCCGCGTCGGGCAGGGCCGCCTCGAAGGCCGGCTTGCGGGCGGCCACCTTGGCCGCGTCGGGCCAGGTGACCAGGCCTTCGTCGGCCAGGCGCTTCCAGGGGAACGTGGGGCCCGGGTCCACCTTGCGCATGGGCGCGATGTCGCTGTGGGCCAGAACCCGGTCGGGGCGGATGCCGTGGCGCGCCACGATCTGGCGCACCAGCTCCACGACCGTGTCGATCTGCTCCTTGGGATAGGGGTGGTAGACGACCTTGCCACCGGGCCCGGCCACGTCGCCCAGGTTCTGGATCTCGATGCCGATGGAGGCCGCGTTGAGCTGCGTCTGGCCCTTCCAGGAGCTGACGCCGGCGTGCCAGGCGCGCCGGTCCTCGTCCACCAGGCGGTAGACCTTCACGGGGTTGTCCCGCACCAGGTAGTGGGCGCTCACGTTCTCCTCGGTGAGGATGTGCATGGAACGCTCCCAGGGCTCGCCCGTGAAGTGCAGGATGAGGAACTGGGCGCGGCTGTCCTGGCTCTTGGCGCGGTGGGAGGCGTCGATGGCCGGGCGCGCGCAGCCCGCGGCGATCAGGAGGAGGAGGCAGGGAAGGGCGGATCTCATGGCGTCAGGTCCTCGGGTGGGACCCCGGCGGCGGCCAGGGCCAGGCGGGCCGCGGCGTGCTCGCCGCGGCTGGAGCGGAGGGCGAAGTCGGTGCCCGGCGGCAGAGCTTCGCGCACGGTTTCGGAAATGAGCGGATGGAGGGTGGCGGCGCGGCCGCTGAGGGCCACGGGGCGTGGGCCGTACCGGGCCAGGAGGGCCCCCGCGAGCCTGGCCAGCTCGAGGCCCGCGGCCCGGAGGATGTGCCGGGCGGCGGGGTCGCGGTCCGCGGCGCGGGCCACGGCCAGGGCGAGGCGGCCCACGTCGCCGCGGCTGCCGCTGTACACGGTCCGGCGGGTGTGGGCCCAGTCGGAGCCGCCCACCAGCTCGAAGAGCTCCCGGGCCAGGGGCGAGGCCTTCCAGGCGCCGGGGCTCTCGTCCTCGGCGCGCCACACGTGGCGCAGGCCCTCCCGGGCGATCCAGAAGCCGCCGCCCCCGTCGTCGATGAGGACGCCCCGGCCCCCGGCGCGGTGCATCTCCCCCGCGGCGTCGATGAACACGGCCACCGAGCCGGTGCCCGCGTAGACCACGTAGCCCTGCCCCGGCGGGAACAGGTCCAGGTAGGTGGTCTCGATGTCGCTGCTGAGGGAGACGGCGCTTTCGGGCAGGCCCAGGGGCGCGGCAACCAGGCGCGCCAGGACGTCGCCGGAGGCGCTGAACCCCGTCAGGCCCGCGTGGGCCCGGGAGGGCCTGCCGGAACGCAGCACGTCCCGGGCCAGCTCCTCCAGGAGGGCCGCCACCCGGCCCTGGCCGGGGCCGTAGAGGTCCATGGCGCTGAAACCCGCCACGGAGCCCTCGGCGACGATGTCCCCGGGCGGGGTGGCCAGGGCCCAGCGGGTGGCGGTGCCCCCCGCGTCGATGCCCAGGGCCAGGAAGCGGGGCGGCTCGTGATCATGGGGTTCCATGGGTTGCCTCCGGAAGGATGGCCGCGGGCGGGCCCGCGGCCCCCGTTCGCCCCACGGAGAAGGCCCAGACGGGCCCCAGGGGCGAGCCTTCCCAGGCGGCGGGGAGGGTCCCCGCGCCGCCGGGTAGGGTGAAGAACCGCCATACGCTGCCGTACCGGGCCCACAGGGCCAGGAGCCAGGGCGGGTCGTCCATGCCGACCCGCAGGCCCGCCTCCGTGCGGAGGGCGCGCACCGCCGGGGCCTTGGGCGTTTCGCCCCCCAGCCAGGGCGAGGCGGGCACCAGGGCGGGCCCGTCGTAGGCCGCGCGGGCCAGGGCGGCGCCCGCCTCGCCCCGGAGGGCCTTCAGGCTGAAGTGGGCGTGGCCGCCGCTCCGGCGCTCCCGGGCTTCGCGGATCTGGCCCAGGATCTCCTCGGCGGGCCAGGCGTCGGGCCCGAGGATGCGGCTGGAGAAAAGTCCGGGCCACACGTGGCGGCCCTGGACGTTGCGCCCCTGCCAGTAGTCCAGGAGGGGCCCGAAGGGCTGCCCTGGGGAATCGCGCTTCCAGTAGAGCTGGGGGGCGAGGTAGTCCAGCCACCCGCGCTCGAGCCAGGTCTCCACGTCCGCGAAGAGCTCGTCGTACTGGGAGAAGCCCGGTCCGGGCCGGCCGACCCCGAAGGGGCTCACCCCCACCCGGACCCCGGGCTTGACCCGGTGGACCTCCCGGTGGATGCGCTCCACGAGGGTGTCCACGTTCCGCCTGCGCCAGCCGGCCCGGGACAGGGTGCCGCCCGCGTCCAGGTAGGCCTTCCAGGGGACGTCGTCGGGGAATTCCAGGGGCCGGCCCTCGGCGTCCTTGACGGGGTAGGGGTAGAAGTAGTCGTCGATGTGCACCCCGTCCACGTCGTAGCGGCGCACCACGTCCAGGATGACCGCCAGGGCCCGGTCCACGGCCCCGGGCTCCCCGGGGTCCATCCAGAGCTGGTCGCCGTAGGAGCGCACCAGGGCGGGCCGGGCCTTGGCCACGTGGGAGGGCGCCAGGGGCGACTGGGCGGAGGAGGGCCGCGCCCGGTAGGGGTTGAACCAGGCGTGGAGCTCCAGGCCCGCCGCATGGGCCTCCCGGATCCAGAAGGCGAGGGGGTCGTAGTACGGGCTGGGGGGCCGGCCCTGCTCGCCGGTGAGGTACTCGGACCAGGGCTCCAGGGCCGACGGGTAGAGGGCGTCGGCGCCGGGGCGCACCTGCAGGATGAGGGCGTTGAGCCCCCGGTCCCGGGCCAGGGCGATGAGTTCCCGCGCCTCGCGCCGCTGGGCCTCGGCGTCCAGCCCGGGGCGGCTGGGCCAGTCGATGTTGGCCACGGAGGCCACCCAGGCGCCGCGGAACTCGCGTGGCGCGGGAGGCGGGGTGCGGGGCGGCGTGCGGCGCAGGGGCGCGCAGCCCAGGAAGGCCGCGAGCGCGGCCAGGGCCGCCAGGCGCTTCAGACCTTCACGAACCACTTCTTCCTCCACATGGCCCATCCCAGGGCGAACAGGGCCAGGTCGAAAAGGACCGCGAAGAGCAGGGAGGCGTTCTCCGGGGAGACAGGAAGGGCCGCGAGGGCCAGGAAGGCCCGCTCCTTGAGGGGCGCGCCGCCGGCGCGGGCGGCCTGGACGGCCCGCGCGGCCACGCCCGAGGCCACGAACAGGAAGAGCGCGTTCATGCCGAAGATGGTCAGGGGCAGGCAGGCCTTCCGGGCCGCCTCCCGGAAGCCCGCGGGCGCCTCGTCCAGGGCCGCGTGGCAGGCCGCGAGGCCCAGCAGGGCCCAGCCCCCCGTGAACAGGACGAAGGTGGGGGTCCAGAGGCTCTTGTTGAGGGGCAGGACCCGTCCCAGCACCCAGCCCAGGGCCAGCAGGGCCGCGCCTGCCAGGAGGAGCCCGGCCCACTTGGGGCGGCTCCCGGGCGCGGCCAGGTGCCTCCCGGCCAGGGAGCCCAGGAGCAGGGTGGCCGTGGCCGGGAGGGTGCCCACGAGGCCTTCCGGGTCCCAGGTGCGGGCGTGGGCCCACAGGTGGCCCGGCAGGACGAGGCGGTCCAGCCAGGCGCCGAAGTCCATGCCCGGCAGGAGGCGCCCCGAGGCCACGGCGCCGTCCGCGCCGGGCACCGGCACCGCCAGCTCCAGCGCGAGCCAGAGGGCGCAAAGCCCCAGGATCGCCGCCGCCGCGGCCCGCGCCCGGCCCCAGAGGACCACGGGCCCGCCCAGGGCCAGGGCCAGGGCGATGCGCTGGAGAACGCCCGGAACCCGCACGGTGGCGGGGTCGAAGGCGGGGATGAGGTTGAGGCCCAGGCCGATGAGGAAGATGATCCCGGCGCGCCGCAGCAGGGCCCGGTACAGGGCCGGAGCCGTCCCTCCCCGGGAGGCCAGGGAGAGGGTCATGGCCAGGCCCGCGGCGAACAGGAAGAAGGGAAAGATCAGGTCGGTGAAGGTGCAGCCGTTCCAGGCCGCGTGTTCCAGGGGCGCGTGGACGTGCTTCCAGCTGCCGGGGTTGTTCACTAGCACCATGGCCGCCACCGCGAAGCCCCGGAAGGCGTCCAGGGACGCCAGGCGCCTGGTCACGCCTGCTCCCGCCGCCCGAAGGCCTCGTCGATGCGCAGGAAGGCCGTGAGGACGATGGAGGGCAGGGTGGAGCAGCAGACCCACAGGAAAAAGCGCAGGTAGCCCAGGTGCTCCTGGATCCACCCGCTGGCCATGCCCGGAAGCATCATGCCCATGGCCATGAAGCCGGTGGCGATGGCGTAGTGGGCGGTGCGGTGCGTGCCGGCGGAGATCATCACCATGAACATGATGTAGGCCGTGAACCCGAAGCCGTAGCCGAACTGCTCGACGGCCACGGCCCCGGCGATGGTCAGCAGGCCCTGGGGCCGGAACGCGGCCAGGTACACGAAGGCCAGGTTGGGCAGGTGCACCGCCATCGTCATGGGCCAGATCCAGCGCCTGAGGCCGTGGCGGGAGATGGCCCATCCCCCGGCGATGCCGCCGGCGGTGAGGGCGATCATCCCCACGGTGCCGTAGGCCAGGCCCACCTGGGCCGTGGTGAGCCCCAGCCCCCCCCGGGCGGCGGGATCCAGCAGGAAGGGCGTCACCATCTTGATGGCCTGGGCCTCCCCCAGGCGGAAGGTGAGGAGGAAGCCCAGGACCAGGGCGATGTCCCGGCGCGCGAAGAAGGACGTGAAGGTGTCCAGGGACGCCCGAAGGAGCCCGGCGGCGCCACGGGAGGGTCCGTCGGCCTCGGGACGCGGCAGGGCGAAGCGGTGCCAGGCGAAAAAGCCCAGGAAGGCCGCCCCCAGGCCCAGGAAGACCGCCGCCCACGCGCGCCGGGGGTCGCCGGTGCGCGCCGCGAGCCAGCCTGCGGCGAACACCAGGCCGCCCTGGGCGGTGATCATGGCCGCGCGGTAGAAGGCGCTGCGCAGCCCCACGTAGGCGGCCTGGCGCTTTTCCGTGAGGCCCAGGAGGTAGAAGCCGTCGGCGGCGATGTCGTGGGTGGCCGAGGCGAAGGCCAGGATCCAGAACATGGCCAGGGTGAGCCTGAAGAAGGCCGGGGCCGGAACCATGAAGGCCAGGAGGGCGAAGGCCGCGGCCAGCGCCGCCTGGAGCGCCACCACCCAGCCGCGCTTGGACCCCAGCAGGTCCACCAGGGGCGACCACAGGGGCTTGACGACCCAGGGCAGGTAGAGCCAGCTGGTGTAGAGGGCGATGTCGGCGTTGCCCACGCCCAGGTTCTTGTAGAACACCACCGACAGGAACATCACCGCGACGTAGGGAAGCCCCTGGGCGAAGTACAGGGAGGGCACCCAGGCCCAGGGCGAGCGCTCCTTCACGCGCGGTCCGCCAGGGCGGCGCGCACGCTGCCCCGCGCCGCGGCGAGGCGCTCCCGGGCCTGGCCGGGGGTCAGGCCCAGGCACAGGGCGACGATGGCCGTCTTCACCTGGCCCCCGCTGGCCTCGAACGCTTCGCGGGCCCTGGCCTCCGGAACCCCGGACGCCGCCTCGATGAGCCGGATGGCGCGGCGCACCAGCTTGGCGTTGGTGGGCCGGACGTCGACCATGAGGTTGCCGTAGACCTTGTTGAGCCGCACCATCACCGCCGACGAGAAGGTGTTGAGGGCGATCTTCTGGGCGGTGCCGGCCTTGAGCCGGGTGCTGCCGGAGATGACTTCGGGCCCGGTGTCCAGGGTGACGCCCACGTCGGCCCCCGCCGCCAGGGGCGACCCCGGGTTGTTGGCGATGCCGATGGCGAGGGCCCCGGCGCTCCGGGCGGCGTCCAGGGCGCCCAGGGCGAAGGGCGTCGCCCCGGAGGCGGCCAGCACGACCACCACGTCGTTGGGGCCGGGCCGCAGCGCGGCGAGATCCGACGCTCCCCGTTCCCGGTCGTCCTCGGCCCCTTCCACGGCCAGGTGCACGGCGGTGGGGCCTCCCGCGAGCAGCGCCAGGGCCCGGTCCGTGGGCCAGGAGAAGGTGGGGTGCAGCTCGACGCTGTCCAGCAGCCCCAGGCGCCCCGAGGTGCCGGCGCCCACGTAGATGATCCGTCCGCCCTGCTCCAGGCGCGGGGCGGCGGCCTCCACGGCCCGGGCGAGGTCGGGGGCCGCGGCGCGCACCGCCCGGGCCGCCGCCGCCTGGTCGTCGATGAACGCTTCGACCAGTTCCAGGGTGCCGTATTCGTCGAGGCGCGCGTGGCCGGGGGACGTCTGTTCGGTGCGGGGCAGGGCCATGGTGACGAGAACTCCCGGCTTAGTGAATGTTTATAAAAATGTTACAGTATTCCCAACCCCCACGAGCCCCAATTATGGGAGATCCCTTGATCCCTGCCGCCACCGAACTGATCTGGATGGGCGTCCATGCCCTTGACGCCGCGGACGTGCCGGCGGATCCCGTCCCCGGCGGCGTGGTGATGTTCGCCCGCAACCTCGACCCGGACCCCGTCCTCGGCCCGGCCCGCTGCCATGCGCTCATCCGCGGTCTGCAGGCGCGCTGGGGCGGCGAGGCGCCCCTGGCCATGGCCATCGACCAGGAGGGTGGGCCCGTGTCGCGGCTCCGGTGCTGGGTGGGGGAGACGCCCTCGTTCCGCGCCATCTGGACGACGTCCGGGACCGCAGGGGCCCAGGCCTGGGGCGAAATCTGGGGCGAGGGCCTCGCCCTCCTGGGCTTCAACGTGGACTTCGCGCCCCTGGTCGACCTCCACGACGGCATCCCGGGCACGGGCCTGGGGGACCGCCGCGCCTCGCCGGATCCCGCCGAGGCCGCCCGGGCCGCCGGGGCCTTCCTCCTGGGGCTGGAGTCCCGGGGCGTCAAGGGCTGCCTCAAGCACTTCCCGGGCCTGGGGGGCACGAGGGTGGACAGCCACCGCGCCCTGCCCGAACTGACGGACAGGGACGCCGTCCTGCGCGCCCTGGAGCCCTTCCGCGCCCTGGCGCGCCCCGACCGCCTCGCCATGGTGGGCCACGTGCGCACGCCCTGGAGCGGGAACCTGCCCGCGAGCCTGTACCGGGGCCACGTGGCCGGCAACCCCTGGGGCATCCCGGGAGCCTGGGTCACGGACGACATGGAAATGGGCGGGGTGAGCGGCTTCCCCTGGCCCGAACGAATCCGCCTGGCCGTGGAGGCCGGCCACCTGGGCCTGCTGGTGTGCCAGACGCCGGAGGCCCTGGAGGCCACGGTGGCGGCCCTGCGCGGGCTTCCCCGCGGCCCCGTGGAGGCCCTGGCGCAGGCGGGCCGCGCCTACCGGCGCACCCTCGCCAGGCCCCGGGCGACTCCCTTCGACCAGCCCGCCTGGGACGCCTGGGTGGCCCGCGTGCGGCAGGCCTCCGTCTGAAGAAAGGCGCAAGCGATGGGTTTCAGCCTCACCGACTACGTGATCGTGATCGTATACCTCCTGGGGGTGACCGCCGCGGGCATCCTCATCTCGGGACGCCAGCGCTCCTCCCGGGACTACTTCCTGGGCGGCAAGGAGATGTCCTGGTGGTCCGTGGGCTTCTCCATCGTCGCGAGCGAGACGAGCACCCTGACCTTCATCAGCATCCCCGGCCTGGCCTTCAAGGGGAACATGCACTTCCTGCAGCTGGTGGCGGGCTACTTCATCGGCCGGCTCATCGTGAGCGCGGTGTTCATCCCGGCCTACTACCGCGGCGACCTGGAGACGGCCTACGACTTCCTGGGCAGGCGCTTCGGCCTGCCGCTGCGCAAGTTCACCTCCAGCGTGTTCATCGTGACCCGCGTGCTGGCCTCTGGGGTGCGGCTCTTCGCCACGGCCATCCCGGTGCACCTGATCACCGGGCTGGACTACCCCGCCAGCATCCTGCTCATCGGGGGCTTCACCCTCCTCTACACGTACCTGGGCGGCCTGAAGGCGGTGGTGGCCATGGACGTGGTGCAGCTCTTCATCTACCTGGGCGGGGCGGTGGCGGCCATGGTGCTGATCCTGCACCGCCTCCCCCATGGCTGGGCGGACGTGGCCTCCTTCGCCACCGCCCACGGCCAGGACAAGTTCGCCTTCCTCAACACCGCCACCGGGGGCTCCCTGGGGGGCTTCCTGGCCGCGCCCTACACCCTCCTGGGCGGGGTGCTGGGGGGCACCTTCCTGACCATGGCCTCCCACGGCACCGACCAGCTCCTGGTGCAGCGCCTCCTGGGCTGCCGCACCCGCCGCGACTCCCAGAAGGCCCTGATGCTGGACGCGACGTTCATCCTCCTCCAGTTCGGCTTCTTCCTGGTGCTGGGCCTGTGCCTCTACGCCTTCTACGGCGGCGTCACCTTCCAGCAGCTGGGCCTGGCCACCTCCGACGAGGTCTTCCCCAAGTTCATCGTGGAGAACCTGCCCACGGGCGTGGCGGGCCTCGTGGTGGCCGGCGTCCTGGCCTCGGCCATGGGCACCCTTTCGTCCTCCATCAGCTCCCTGGCCTCGGCCACGTACCTGGACCTCTTCCAGCTCACGCCCCTGGCGCGGGGCCTGGACGCCCGGGGCGAGGTGCGCTGGTCGCGGATCTTCACCCTATTGTGGGGCGTGCTCCTCATCGGCGGCGCCATGCTCTTCACCGACACCCGGAACCCCGTGGTGGAACTGGGCCTCAAGATCGCCTCGGTCACCTACGGCGGGCTCCTGGGGACCTTCTTCCTGGGCCTGTTCTTCCCCAGGACGAACCAGGCCGACGCCCTCGCCGGGTTCGTGTGCGGGCTGCTGGCCATGGTGGCCGTGCTGGCCTTCACGCGGATCGACTACACCTGGCACACGCTCATCGGGTGCGCGGTGACGATCCTGGCGGGGAACGCCTGCAGGGTGGCGAGGGGATGGTTCACGGCCGCCTCGGGCCACGCGGCCGGATCTTCGCGCAACGCTTGAGGCGATGCGGGCCTAAGCGTCGAGTCCATCAGGAATAACGACGAACAGGTCCTCCCGGTGCCTGGCATGAGGGAGAAGGCCGCGCCGCACCTCTTCAATCCGGGGAAAATAATCGCGTTGAATGCGGATCGTGTCTCCGGGTCCTCCATCCATGGGCGGGGGGATTGCCCCGGACCACGCGAACGACACATCCAAGGAATTCTTGATTTCTTCATCGTGGAAATGGGTAATGGCCTCGCACAGGTTGGAGGAGAGGGAGGAAGCGGGGCTGGTCTTCGCGGTGCTCACCAGCTGATCGAGCGTATCCTCTTCGATTGCCCGAACCAGATCCTTCAACCCGCTCCGGAGGTTCAACACGGTGCGCCGAGCAAAGGGGGCGTTCACCTCATCGGGAATCAGGGCCGATCCGGCATCGACGGCGTCAATGGGACAGACCACCTTCAGGACGAAACTGCCAGCCTCCGTATGCCTGAATCGGGCCGCGTTCACAAGTTGCGTGGCCTCTGAAAGGGCCAGTCGGGGGTGGTGGCACCTCGGCCGAAGTACGGAACACGCTGACGCCATCAGCGATTTCTGTGCTGCTTCCAGGGCTGTGGAAGCGAACGGCAAGGGGAGGCTGGCCGAAAAATCCTGATCGGCGTACAGCCGAAACCGGATCGCGTCCGACCGGAGGTCTCCCAGATTGGAAAAAATGACTTCCATTGGAACGGATGAGATTTCGGCCAGTTTCTCAAGAGCCAGGGAGACGGACTCGGCGTAGTCGGGAGCAGCGAGGTCCATGGGGAACATCAGCTGTCGCCCCTTGAAGTGTGGATGGTAGAGCACGTACAGACGTTCGCGCAAAGCCTCGGGAACCATGATCCAACCACGGCCTTTCAGGTAATCCCGGAGGTCGGTGGGGGAAATGTTCTTGGTGATGCTCATCGGGCCTCCCAGGATGGGATGTCTCGCCGAGCAACTCGCGTCATTATTCCTGAAAGACCCGCTGGAGAGAAAACCTGCGCCTTGGGAAGCTTGATCGTAACGCTGGATGTGTTGGGGGTTTCCGGTGCGCCGCGCAGGCTGACCCAATAGGCGCATTTCCGCAAAGCCAACTCCTCGGCGGAGTGTTTGAGCCACTCCTGGGGTTCCTTGGGAAGGAAAAGGACCACCAGAATCCTCGGCGTCGCCTTGGTCTCACTGCATAGGTCCCTGTATCTTTCGATCCCTTTCAAGGAATAGCTGAGGCAAGAACCGTCTTCCAAAGGCTCGGCGACGGTGGCCTTCAACTGAATGTTCAGCGAAACCTCGGTGAGGTAGGATTCGTTCGGGAAGGGCCCCCAGGCGGTCAACAGGGCGTCGATGCCCGCGCCGTCTTCGTGCCGATTGCCATCCCGGCACGACATCCCGGCCTTCGAGGCCACCGCGTGAAGGTAGGCGTAGCTGAGTTCCGATTCGATGTTGGGTGGGGAGAGAGATGGCAATGCAGTTCCTTTCGCACCGCTTGAAGGGAAGATCATCCCACCATCCTCCGGGCAATTCACTCGAATCCCGGCGAAATAGCTATGGTCCAGGCATTCCGCCGGGAGGGCGAAGAGAGCCGACTATTCGAAGCTCCCTGACGAAGGGGTGACCCTTCGCGTGAATTCCGACGGAGCGTGCCGCTGGTTCCGATTCCCATCCAGTTGGAGGGGGCGGCAAGGCCGCCCCCTCCAACTGAAATGCCTTTTGGATCAGAACCAGAACTTCACGCCGAACTGGGTGCGGCGCGGAAGCATGTAGGTCTGGGCAAAACCGAAGGCGCCGCCGTTGGCGCTCTGGTTGTAGGAGGTGACCGTCTGGCGGTTGAAGACGTTGAACAGGTCCACGGTGGCAGAGAGGCCCATTTTCTTTTGCTGCCAGAAGGTCTGGGTGTAGCTGAGGTCCATCTGGTAGTGGGAGGGGTTCACGCGGGAACCGGCGGGTTCGGCGTAGCGGGCGGTGTCGCTCGTGCTGGAGGATCCGGTCGCCCTGATGAGGGTCTCGTAGACCTTGTAGTCGGTCCTCTGCCAGTGCTGCCCGGTCTGGTAGACGGCGTAGACGCCGAGTTTGCCGTTCCAGGAGAAGTTGTAGCTGCCATAGAGCTTGACTTTGTGGCGCTGGTCGCCGGCGAGGTTGCCGTACTTGTTGTCCCAGATCTGGGTGCCGGCGCTGTCGGCGATGTTTGAAGAGCCAACGAAGACGTTGGAGTCGTTGGCGGAGCCATTGGCCGAATTGTCCTGGTCGAAGTTGCCGTAGTAGTGGCTCCACGTGTACGAAAGGCTCGCGAAGAGGGGGCCCCGGGACCATTCCGTTTCGGAGGACACTTCATAGAACTTTGTGAAGGCGCCGTCGAGCATGGCGATGACGGCGGAAGTGTTGCCGTTCATGGGTCCACCGTTGGCCCCCAGGTTGCTGAGTTTCGTGGCGAGGTCGGGGATGTAGAGGGTGTGGGGGACGTCGGAGGGGGCGTTGTAGACGACCCGGGAGTTGTTGGGGGTGTCTTCCCAGAAATTGACGCTCTTGCGGTAGCGGGCGTAGAGGCGGGACGTGAGGCCGTGGCCGAAGTCCCGGGTGGTGCCGACCATGAACTCGTCGGTGTGGCGGGGCTTGAGTCCGTCCTGGTAGAGCTTGCCCTGGGAGACGGCGTCCGCGCCCTGGCCGATCATGTGGCCCGTGGAATCGAAATAGACATTGATGGAGCCGACGAGGTTCCTGGCCCAGGAGGACGCGCGAGGCAGGGAGGAAGTGGAGGGCACGTAGCGGGCGTAATTCGCGTAGATCGTGTCTTCCTTGTGGTAGTTCCAGGTCACGCCCAGGCGAGGCTGGAGCGTGTCGGCCCACTTGATCTCATGCTCGAGGTATTTCTCTCCAGGGGCCAGCGAATAGCCACCCGCAGTGGTTGAATCCGAGCGGATGCCCATGCCGTAGAGCTTGTCATTGCTGACCAGCACACCGACGTTGAAGGTGAATTTCTGCCACCGGATCTTGTCATTGACCTCGAAGTTCTGCGATTCGTATTCGGAATGGATCCGAGGGGCGTGGCCGAGGCCCTGCTGGTAGGGTGAGGCCACGTAGGCGTAGACCAGACCCACGCCGCTGACCGCGGTGGTGGGGATCTTCACCCCGGTGGGGTTGGTGGCGATGGAGCCCCAGCCGTTGGAAACCCGGTAGAGATCCTCCATCTCCTTCCAGTACTGGAAGCCGACATGGAGATCGTGGGTCACGGCGGAACCGTACGTGCCGTCCCAGGCCAGCTGGTAATTCTTGCGGAAGAAATTGTCGGTGTTGATGGAGGGGGCTACGCCGACGCTGCCGCCGCCGATGAACCCTGCCGCGGTCGCGGTGGGGCCCGTGCCGGGATACCCGTAACGGTTGATGAGGGCGATGAGGGTCGCGTTGGAACCTGCCGTGGCCACGGTGGGGAGCGTGAGATTGCCTTGGGTCTCCAGGTTGTTGATGTCGAGCACGACACTTCCGTCTAGGGCCGGCTTGGCGCTCGAGAAGGTGTTCGGATGGTCCTGGGTGTATAGGGCGAAGTTCGTGTACTTGAAGTTCAGGAAGTTGTTGGGCGTGAAGGACCAGGAGGCTTCGAGGGTGGTGATGTAGGTATTGGAATCACCTCCGTTGGCCACAGACGGCGGTGAGAAGGAGCCGATGCTGGTGTTGTTGTCAGTGTGCTCGGACCGGCGGTGGCTGACATGGAGTAGGAGGTTGCTGAGGGGAGAATAGGTGAGCTTGCCGAAGTACTCCGTGTGGTTGGTGCTGTATTCGGGCACCGGGCCGTAAAGGTTGGAACCGTTCTTGCGGGTGTCCTTGGGTCTGTAGAACGAGGCGAAGAAGAACAGGCGTTCCTTGACGATGGGGCCGCCCACGCTGGCGATGGCGTAGGTCGAATTGGTCTCGAAACTCTGGGTGCTGCCAAAGGGACGGCGGGCCACCAGATTCGCCGGCACCGCGATGAAGGAGAGTTCGCCGGCGTAGGTGTTGGTGCCGGACTTGCTGATGGTGTTCATGGTGAAGCCAGCGGACCGGTTGAAATCGGTGGCCGAGGCGCCGCCCTTGGTGACGGCGACCTGGTCGATGTCGTAGGAGGCGGTTCCCGATCCCAGGCCGATGGACCCATACATGGGCAGGTTGATGTTGACGCCGTCCATGAGGTGCACGTTGTCCTGGCCGCTGCCGCCCGCGTTGGGATCGCGGATGCCCTGGGAAGTCAGGGCGACGCCCGGGAGAAGTTTGAGGATGTCGCGGTAGCCCTGGCCGACCGGCATGGCGGCAAGCACGTCGGAACCGATGAAGGTCTTCAATTCGGCTGAGGAAGGATCCACCTGGCTGACCTGGCCCACCACTTCGACGACGGTGCCCTGCACGGCGGCTTCGTTCATCACGACGTTGATCGTGGTTGTCTGCTGCAGCGCCACGGAGACCTTGCGCTTCTCCGTGGCTCGGGCCGGATGGGTGAAGGTGAGGTTGTACTCGCCCGGAGGCAGGAACGGCAGCCGGTACTCGCCGTTTTCGCTGGTGACCACCCTGCGTCCCTGGGGCAGGACGTTGCCGGTGACATCCACGTGGATGCCGGCCAGGGCCTTCCCGTTCTTCGCGGTCACCTTGCCGAAGATGGTGCCCACCTGCTGGGCGGATGCCGGTAGCGCGACGATCACCATCGCAAAAGCACCAAGATGCCGAAGTCTCATCGGATTCTCCACGGCTGGGAGGGCAGCGTGCCCCCGGTTGATACAGGTTGGATTTTTTGGTGTGCTGACTTGGAGTATACATCTGCCGTTATTAACGGCTACTGCCTTTATCCCCTTTATCACCTTTCCGCCCCGCGCCCCGGGCGGACCCCCCGGATTGGGACCTCTCCGGGGCAGCCTTCGGCGCGGCACCCCGGCGCTGCCGCGCGACGCGAGGGGGCCCTCAGGGGACGATGCCGAACCTTCGGGCCAGGTCCTCCTCGTCCATGCGGGGGGCCTCAGCATCGGGGCGCCAGGCGTGGAGGGACCAGTAGCGGCTCGTGCCGGGGGTCAGGGCCTCGTCGGCCAGGATCCAGGCGCCGTTGGGCGCCCGCCCGAACGTGAACTCCGCATCCGCGAGGATGACCTCCCGGTCCGAGGCGTAGCGGTAGCCCCTCAGGAAGAGGGCCAGGCAGCGCTCCCGCAGGTGGTGCATGGTCCTGAAGCCGACCCGGTCGGCCATCTCGGACACGGGGATGATCCGGCGCCTTCCCTGGCCGTCCTCCAGGAAGGGGGCGAAGAGCGGGCTGGAGAGGCGGGCGCCCCTCCGGAGCCGGGCCGGGAGCCGGGTGCTGAAGACCCCGCCGTGGGCCACGTACTCCTCGTGGGCTGCGCCGGTGAGGCACCCGTGGACGGCGCACCGCACCTCGCAGGGCGGCACCCGCCGCAGCAGGGTGCTTCGCCCCGCAAGTTCCGGCCAGTAGGGCCGAAGGGCCCAGGGAAGGCCCTCGGCCGCCAGGGAGACCATGGCGTTGGGCACGATGTCCCGGGTGGCGCGGAACCAGAACCGGGCCAGGCGGGAAAGGAGCTTCAGGCGGTCCGCGGTCACCACCAGCACATGGTCCCCGAGGTCGAAGAGATCCCGGTCCCGCCCCGAACGCAGCAGGGGAAAGGGCCAATCTGGACGGGGTGGGCTGGACACGCTGCGGGACTCCCTTTCGCCACGGAAACGTCCATGGGGGCGGATGGGGGACCGACGGGACCCCGGATCGCGCCAGGCAATCAATGCAAGCCCCATGCCATCCCCTTGAGGGAGCGGGGATTGACTATACTGTCGGGATCCCGGGAGGCCCGATGGCGAGCAGGAAGGGGCGCCAGCCGCTCAAGACGGCCCTCGCGGAGCGGGTCAAGGAACTCACCTGCCTGTTCGGCCTTTCCCGCCTCGCCCAGCGGCCGGACCTGTCCCTGCCCCAACTGCTGCAGGGGGTCGCCGATCTCGTGCCCCCGGCCTGGCAGTTTCCGGAAAGCACCTCCTGCCGCGTCACCCTGGACGGGGATGCCTTCGTGAGCGCGGGGTTCCAGGAGAGTCCCCTGGGCCAGCGCGTGGACCTGGTGATCCGGGGAGAGGCGCGGGGCGGCCTCGAGGTGTTCTGCCGGGAGCCCGGCCAGTCCCCGCCGTTCCTGGACGAGGAGTGGACCCTCCTGGAAGGCCTGGGGCACGAGGTGGCCCAGGCCATCGAACGGCGCCGGCTGGAGCAGGACCGCGAGCACCTGCTGGAGCAGGTCCGCCACATGGACCGGCTGGCCACGGTCGGCCAGTTCGCCTCGGGCCTCGCCCATGAACTGAACGAGCCCCTGTGCAGCATCCTGGGCCTGGCGCAGCTGGCGGCGAAGGACCCCGGGCTTTCCTCCCAGGCCCAGGCGGACCTGCGCAAGATCGTCTCGGCCTCCCTGCACGCGCGGGAGGTCATCAGGGGGTTCCTGGCCCTGGCCCGCTGCGGGAAGCCCCAGCGGACGCCGATTCCCGTCAACGGGCTCGTGACGGAGGCCGTGGACCTGTTCCGGGTCCGCTGCGCCCGGGAGAAGATCGCCGTCCGGCTCCACATGGCCTCCGGCCTCCCGCGGATCCTGGCGGTGCCCGCCCAGATGCGCCAGGTCCTGGCGAACCTCATCGTCAATGGCATCCAGGCCATGCCCGAGGGGGGCACGCTGCGCCTGCGGACCCACGGGGCGAAGGGGACCGTGCGGTTCTCGGTGTCGGACACCGGGATTGGCATGGATGATGCGACGATCCGGAACATCTTCACCCCGTTCTTCACCACCAAGGACGCCGGGGAAGGCACGGGACTCGGACTGGGGATCGTGCAGGACATCATCGCGTCCCACGGGGGCAAGCTCCGCGTGGAAAGCCGGCCGGGCCTGGGCTCCCGCTTCACCGTGGAACTGCCGGCGAACGAGGGGGATCTGCAGCATGGCCAAGCGTGAACCGGCGCCCTACATCCTGATCGTCGACGATACCCCCGACACGCTGGAGGTCCTCCGCCGCAACCTCATGTCCCGGGGCTACCAGGTGCTGGCGGCCCCGGACGCGGCCTCCGCCCTGGCCCTCCTGGCGGCCAGGCCCATCGACCTGGTGATCACGGACTTCCGGATGCCGGGCCCCTCGGGCCTCGATCTGGTCCGGCACGTGCGGGAGAACTGCCCGGGCGTCGAGGTGCTGATGATCACCGGCTATCCCTCCATCCAGGGCGCGGTGGAGGCCCTGCGCCACGGCGCCGAGGACTACCTGGCCAAGCCCTTCACGGACGAGGAGCTCCTGGCCGCCGTGCGGCGCGCCCTGGGAAAGCTCAAGCGCCAGCGCCTGCTCCAGGAGGATTCCCCCCTGGCCGCCCAGGTCATGAAGGGTTTCATCGGGCGATCCGACGCCATGCGCACGGTGTTCGAGCAGATCGCCAAGGTCGCCTCCGCCAGCGCCACGGTGCTCATCACGGGCGACAGCGGCACCGGCAAGGAGCTGGTGGCCAGGGCCATCCACTACGGCGGGACGCGGGCCTCCTCGCCTTTCGTCCCCGTGAACTGCGGGGGCATCCCCGAATCGCTGCTGGAAAGCGAGCTCTTCGGCCATGCGAAGGGGGCCTTCACGGGGGCCTCCAGCGCCAAGGCGGGGTTCTTCCAGGCCGCGGAGGGCGGGACGATCTTCCTGGACGAGGTGGGCGAGATGAGCCTCGCCATGCAGGTGAAGCTGCTCCGCGTGCTCCAGGAGAAGGAAGTGGCCATGGTGGGCACCACCCGGGCCCGGAAGGTGGACGTGCGGGTCATCGCCGCCACCAACAAGGACCTGCAGGCCCTGGTGCGCAAGGGCGCCTTCCGGGAGGACCTGTTCTTCCGCCTCAACGTCATCGCCCTGCGCATCCCGCCCCTGCGGGAGCGCGGGGACGACGTCATCCTCATCGCAAGGCATTTCGCCCGGAAATACGCCGCGGAGGCCGGCCGCCCCGTTCCCGCCTTCTCCGACGGCGCCCTCGGGACCCTGCGCGACTACGCCTGGCCCGGCAACGTGCGCGAACTGGAGAACGTCATCCACCGGCTCATCGTCCTGAGCGAAGGCGACCGCATCGAGGCGTCGGACCTCCCCGACCTCATGCGGTTCTCGGCCCTGCGGGGCGGGGGCGCCCCGGTCTCGCTGGCCGAGGTGGAAGCCGGCCACATCCGCAAGGTGCTGGAGCTCGCCGGCGGGAACCGGACGCGGGCGGCGGAGATGCTGGGCATCGACCGCAAGACCCTGCGGGAGAAGGTCAGGCGCTACCGCCTGGAAGCCCCCGCGGAGAGCTGAACCCGTCCGGGGAGATTCCCCCAGGTGGGGCGTTTCTCCCCGGGCGGCGCCCCGGCCCGTTCCCGGAAGGGGCCGCCATCCCCAGGGAATGGGCCCTGGCGCGACCTGGCACCCGGATTGCCTTGGTCGGGGACGGCGCGGACGCTGCGCCCCCGGAGAAAGGCAGGCCCCCATGCAGATCGAGATCCACGGCGAGCAGTCCGATCCCCGGCTGACGCACCACCTCACCGACCGGGTGCAGCAGGCCCTGGCCGCGTTCACGAACCACGTGGAGAAGGTGTCCCTCTACTGGAAGTCGGAGGCCGCCGGCTGTGGGGCCGGCCTGTACGGATGCTGCATCCACCTGCAGTTCTTCAATCACAAGACCGCCGAGACCACGTACTGGGGAGAGGATCTCTCCGAGGCCGTCTCCAAGTCGGCCGAGTTGGCCGCGAACCTGGCGGTCCGCTGCTGCGATCTTCCGAGGAAAACCGCCCGGAAGCCCGGCTGAAGCCCTCATCGGATCCGGGCATCGCGCCTGCGTCCAGTGCCGGGGCAAGCTGCTTGAAGCCCTAAGCCCGGCGATCAAGATCCATCTTTTTATCCCCGTTCATCGGCGTCTGAACAAAGATGCGGAATCTTCTAGTTGACCTGGGCCGAGACGGGACCCCGGACCTTGCCCCGGATGACGGCGCCCGCCAGCGTCATGAGCCCCCCGGGCCCGGGCCGGTAGAGGAGCACCGTGCCCCGGTAGCCGGGGTGCGCCACGGCGGCGTCGCCCAGGCCGCGGAGGGTCGCGGCGAGGCGGGCCTCGCTGGCCTCGGCGAGGCCGCGCGCCTGCAGGTCGGCGCGCAGGGCGGTCCATTCGCCGGGGCCCAGGGGCCAGGGCAGCGCCAGGAGGCCGCTGGCGTCCAGCTCCGTGAGGCCCAGGAGGTGCGAAAGGTCGCCCAGGTCGTGCACGGCGGGGTCCCTGCGGGGGGCGTCGCCCCGGAAGGGGCCCTGGCTCACGAAGGAGAGGTCCGCGGTGAAGGGCGGCAGGCCGCGGCCCTCGATGATCCGCGCGTTGCGCACCACCAGGGTGGCCACGGCGTCCCGGGCGTTCAGGGGGATCTTCCCGTAGTCGGCCAGGTCCAGGTCGTCCAGGGAGCCGTCGGCGAAGGTGGAAAGGGAGCCCAGGAGGGCCACGAAGTTGAGCCGCACGAGGCGCTCGGCCTCGCTGGGGCCGGCCCAGCCCCCGGTCTCGATGAGGAGCGTGGCGGTGCCCCAGCGGGTCATGGAATCGCCGAAGGCCCGGGCCGTGTAGTCCATGTCGTAGCGACCCACGCGCCCGGGGGCGAAGGGCGTGACGAGCTGCTGGACCCGCACCGCCAGGCGCCGCGTGAGCCGGGTGCCGGGGGTCTCCGAGCAGGCCTCGTCGCCGGGCACGGAAAGGAGGGAAATGGCCACCTGGCGGCCCCCGGCGCCGGCCTTGACCAGGGGGTTCTGGTTGTGGAGGTTGTAGCCCAGGATGGGCCGCGTGCGATCCCGCACCGCCTTGAGGAGGCGCCCCTCGGGCGTGGCGAGCCGCAGGGCGTCGCGGTTGATGTCGATCTCCTGGGCGTTGCGCCGCTGCCCGCGCTCGGCGCCGTCGGGGTTGAGCATGGGGATGATCCACAGGCTCACCCGCGAAAGGAAGCGCTGGACCTCGGGTTCGTCCCGGTTCAGCCCCAGCCAGTTCATGAGGTCCAGGAGGGACGACGTGGCGGTGGGCTCGTCCCCGTGCATCTGCGACCACAGCAGCACGCCCCGGGGACCGGTGCCCGCGCGCAGCACCTGGATCCGGCGCCCCTCGGCGCTCCTGCCCTCCTCCACCAGCGTGAAGAGCCCCGGGTGCCGGGCCTGGAGGGACGCCAGGGCCAGCTGGAGCCCGGCGTGCCGGAGCGACCACGGATCCGCCGGGGACACCCGCGCCTGGGGCCACTGGTCCCAGAGGGCCTGCGGGGACCACGGGGCCGCGGCCGCCAGGGAGCAGGCCAGGGTCAGGAGGGCGGCGAGGGGCCTCATCACCGCACCGCGGGCTCGAGCATGGTGATGGTGCCCCGCCCGGCGTCGATCTCCGCCAGGGAGCCCACGGGGACCATGAACTTGTTCTCGATGTGCCCGATCATCGCGCCGGACCAGGCGGGGATCCCCAGGGGACGGATGTGGTCGTTGAGGACCTCCTCCAGGGTGAGGGAGCCGTTTCCGTCGCCCGGGCCGCACTTGGTGCAGTTCCCGAACACGAAGCCGGCGATGCGGCCCAGGACCCCGGCCAGCTTGAGTTGGGTCAGCATGCGGTCGATGCGGTAGACGTGCTCGTTGGTGTCTTCCAGGAAGAGGATCGCCCCGGTGAAGTCCGGCACGAAGGCCGAGCCCTGCATGGCGGCGAGGACGGTGAGGTTCCCGCCCAGGAGGCGTCCCTGGGCCTTCCCGGGAGTGATGGTGCGAACCCGGTCCTGGATCTGCGCGAGGCTGTCGCCCGTGGCCCTGGGGTTCTCCATGACGACGGCCTCGGCCTTGAACAGCACCCGGCGCAGCCAGTCCACGGAGTAGGCGTTCCACACCGAGGCCCCCACGGGGCCGTGGAAGGTCACCAGGCCGGTGCGGGCGTGGACGGCGTTGAGCAGGCCGGTGATGTCGCTGTAGCCGAGCAGGATCTTGGGATGCAGGGCGATGGCCCGGTAGTCGATGAGGGGAAGGATCCGGTTGCAGCCCCAGCCGCCGCGCACGCAGAGGATGGCGTCCACGGAGTCGTCGGCGAACATGGCGTTGACGTCGGCGGCGCGGTCCTCGTCCCTGCCGGCCAGGTAGCCGTAGCGGTCCAGGACGTGCCTGCCCACCTTCGCCTTGAGCCCCAGGGCGGCCAGGGCCTCCTGGATGATGGTGATCTCGTCGGACTGCCACGTGGCGCCCGCGGGGCTCACGAGCCCCACGGTCTGCCCCTGGGCCAGGCGCCGGGCCCTGAACGTCCCCGCCTTGGAGCCCTGCGCCGCCAGGAGGCCCGGGGCGAAGGGGACCGCCGCGGCCGCGAGGAGCGACGCCTGCAGGAAGGAACGGCGATTCTGGGTCATGGCTGCCTTTCTTTTCTCCGCGAGGCTCTGCGGGTCCGCAGCGCCTCCGCGTTCATTCTTTTCCTTGGCTTGGTGGAAATATTAATCCAAGGCCTGGGCTTCCAGGCTATTCCAGGGAAAGAAACAAACGCGCAAACGCTGTGGATTCGGTGAAGATCGCGGTGAAAAGATTTTTTTAAGCGATGGCGTCCACGATGGCGTTGAGGGTGGGGCTGGGCCGCATGGCCCTGGAGGTCTTCCCGAAGTCGGGGTGGTAGTACCCGCCCATGTCCACCGGTTTCCCCTGGGCCGCGATCAGCTCCTCGTTGATGCGGGCCTCGTTGGCCTGGAGCGCCGCGGCGACCTTGGCGAAGCGGGCCTGGAGGTCGGCGTCCCGGGTCTGGGCGGCGAGGGCCTCGGCCCAGTAGAGCGCCAGGTAGAAGTGGCTCCCGCGGTTGTCGATCTGCCCCACCTTGCGGGCGGGGTTGCGGTTGTTGTCCAGGAACTTGGCGTTGGCCCGGTCCAGGGTCTCGGCCAGGAGGAGCGCCTTGGCGTTCCCGGTCGTCGCGCCCAGGTGCTCCAGGGAGACGCCGATGGCCAGGAATTCGCCCAGGGAGTCCCAGCGCAGGTAGCCCTCCTGCTGGAACTGCTGGACGTGCTTGGGGGCAGAGCCGCCCGCGCCGGTCTCGAAGAGCCCGCCGCCGGCCAGAAGGGGCACGATGGAGAGCATCTTCGAGCTGGTGCCCAGCTCCAGGATGGGGAACAGGTCGGTGAGGTAGTCGCGCAGGGCGTTGCCGGTGACCGAGATGGTGTCCTGGCCCGCGCGGGTGCGGGGCAGGGTGTAGCGCATGGCCTCCACGGGGCTGAGAATGCGGATCTCCAGGCCGGCGGTGTCGTGGTCCTTCAGGTAGCGCTCGACCTTGGCGATGATCTGGGCGTCGTGGGCGCGGTTCCGGTCCAGCCAGAAGACCGCGGGCGCGCCGGTGGCCCGGGCCCGGCTCACGGCCAGGCGCACCCAGTCGCGGATGGGCAGGTCCTTGGTCTGGCAGCCGCGCCAGATGTCGCCCTTCTCCACGGCGTGCCGGATCAGCACGGTCCCGGATTCGTCCACGACGCGGATGACGCCGTCGGCGGGGGCCTTGAAGGTCTTGTCGTGGGAGCCGTACTCCTCGGCCTTCTGGGCCATGAGGCCGACGTTGGAGACGCTGCCCATGGTGGCCGGGTCGAACTGGCCGTTGCGGCGGCAGTCCTCGAAGGCCTCCTGGTAGAAGGTGGAGTAGCAGCGGTCGGGGATGACGCACTTGACGTCCTGGAGCTTGCCGTCGGGGCCCCACATCTTGCCGGAATCCCGGACGACCACCGGCATCGAGGCGTCGATGATGACGTCGTTGCTGGCGTGCAGGTTGGTGATGCCCTTGTCGGAATCCACCATGGCCAGGGCCGGGCGGAAGGCGTAGACGGCCTTGATGTCGGCTTCCACGGCGGCGCGCTGGGCCTCCGGCAGCCTGGCCAGCTTGGCGTACAGGTCGCCCAGGCCCAGGTCCGGGTTGATCCCCAGCTCCGCGAAGAGCCCGGCGTGCTTCTCGAAGACCTCCTGGAAGTACACGGAGACGAAGTGGCCGAAGATCACCGGGTCGGAGATCTTCATCATGGTGGCCTTGAGGTGCACGGAGAACAGCACGCCCTCCCTGCGGGCGGCCTCGAGCTGGCCGGCGATGAAGGCGCGCAGGGCCTTGACGCTCATGAACGAGCCGTCGACGACCTCGCCCTCCTGCAGGAAGAGCTTCTCCTTGAGGACCTTCACGGCCCCGGCGGCGTCCACGAACTCGATGCGCGCGTTGCCGGCGCGGGCGATGGTGACGGAGGCCTCGCTGCCGTAGAAGTCGCCCGCCTCCATGTGGGCCACGTGGGTCTTCGAGTCGGGGGTCCAGGCGCCCATGCGGTGCGGGTGCTTGCGGGCGTGGAGCTTTACGGAAAGGGCCACGCGCCGGTCGGAGTTGCCCTCGCGGAGCACCGGGTTGACGGCGCTGCCGAGGACCTTGGAATAGCGGGCCTGGACGGCCTTCTCGGCCTCGGTGGCGGGGGCTTCGGGATAGTCGGGGATGGCGTAGCCCTGGCCCTGCAGCTCCTTGACGGCGGCCTTGAGCTGGGGGACCGAGGCGCTGATATTGGGCAGCTTGATGATGTTGGCGTGGGGCAGCTGGGTGAGCTCGCCCAGGTAGCTCAGCTCGTCGCGCACGCGCTGGCCCTCGGCAAGGTTCTCCGGGAACGCCGCCAGGATCCGGCCCGCCAGGGAGATGTCGCGCGGCTCCACCACCACGCCGGCCGCCTTCGTGAAGGCGTTGACGATGGGAAGCAGGGAGTGGGTGGCCAGGGCGGGAGCCTCGTCGATGGCCGTCCAGATGATCTTTCCAGTTTCCGCGCTCATATCACCTCGTCTCGAAACCCAGTCGTGTGGGTGGGATCCCAACATCATAGACCAGAAACACCCGGCCCTCCCTTCAGTTCCCTTCGCGCACCACCACGTAGGAGACCGTCGTGGCCACCAGGGCCGGAACCACCAGGGCCGCCTGCCCAGTGGTCTCCGCGAGGAAGACCACCGGCACCAGGAGGCTCTCGTTGGTGGCCCCCGCCATGGCGGCGCCGCCCACGAGGGTCAGGTATCCCTGGGTGCCCAGGTGCAGGAAGCCGTCGTAGGCCGTGCCCAGGGCGCAGCCCATCGTCAGCGACGGCATCCAGAGCCCGCCGATGCCGCCGCCGGCAAATGTCAGGGCCGTGGCGGCGAGCTTGAGGGCCAGGTAGGCCGTGGCGTGGCCGGGCAGGGTCCCGCCCTGGAGGAGCACCCGCACCAGTTCGAGTCCCCCGCCCTGGGTGACGGGCAGGTCGTGGAAGAGCAGGTTGCCGGGCATAGCCAGGACGCTGAGTCCGATGCCGGCGGCCAGGCCCCGCCACAGCAGCGGAGACCTCCCCATCAGGGCGCCCAGGGCCTGCCGGAGCTTCAGGTAGAGGGTCGCGGCCAGGCCGCAGAGAAGGCCCAGGCCCAGGGCCCAGAAGAGCTCGCGGGGCCGGAGCGTGGGCATGCCGCTGGGCAGGGGCAGGAGGGGCTCGTACCCCATGACGCCGGAGAAGACCACGTAGCCCGAGGCCGCCGACACGAGGCACGGGATGAGGGACTCGGCGGCCAGGTGCCCGCGGTGTTCCGCGGCCATGAGGGCCCCCGACAGCGGCGCCCGGAAGACCGCGGCCAGGGCCGAGGCCGCCCCGGCCCGGGCCATGACCAGGGGGGGCCGGGCCAGGCGCCTCACCGCGCCCAGGTAGTTGGCCGAGGTCCTCAGCACCCGGTGGTACTGGAGGCCCATGGCCGCCCCGAACCACTTGCCGGGCCCTTCCGTGCCGGCGCTGCCCCCGAACCCGATGGTCAGGGCGCAGCCCACCACCTTGCCCAGGGACCGCAGGAAGGGAAAGGCCTGGTACGGATCCGTGCGGGCCAGGTCCAGGTCCCGCTGCAGGGCCACCTCCCCCAGGCCCGTGAGCCGGAGCCAGGCCGTGGTGAGGAAGAGGCCCGCCGCCGGAAGAAGGAGGGAAAGCCGGGTGCGCCATCCCACCTGCTGGATCCACGGCTCGAAGCGGTCCAGGGCGAAAAGGGCCAGGGCCACGAGGAACCCCACCGTCGCGCCCAGGGGCAGCATCACCCCCACGATGTGGCGGGTGTGGGCCAGGAACCGCAGCCGGGTGGTGCGGGTGGGCAGCAGGGTTCGTGGGCTGTAAAAGGCCATGGGGACGGGTCCGGGGCCCGTCAGTCCAGGATATCCAGGATTGCATCCGGCTGCTCGCCCGCGACGGGCTCCTTCTCGCCGTGGGGCCCGTAGCCGGTCAGGGGGGAGCTGCCCGCCCCGTGCTTGTCCTTCTCGCGGGTGGGTTCGGGGTGCGTGGACGACGTCACCGCCGGGACGTACCGCCTCCGGAAGGGGAAGTGGAATTCCCACAGCGCGTCCAGTTCGGACGGGTTGACCCCGGCGGGGGTCCTCACGAAGCCACCCCCAAGAAGCGTGGCCGTGGCCCCGGGGGGCAGCCCGCTCAGAAGGGTGGAGACGTCCGCCCCGGAGCGCATGGCCGAAAGCACGGTCTGCCGGGCGATGGCGGCCTGCTCCACCTGCGCGGCCACGTCCCCGGCGTTCAGGTCGAGGGTGCTTGTCGCCGCCGGGTTGTTGGCCGTGGTGACCGCGGTGAGGGCGACGTCGAAGGCCGGGGTCGCGGCCGGTGCGGCGGTCGTGGTGGCCGCCGAGGGATCCGGGCTTGTGACCGTCTGGCTGACCGTGGTGGGGGTCAGGGGCAGGGCGGTTGTGATGGCGGTGACGTCCATGGGGGCGGCCTTCCTGCCTTCTCATCGGCAAAATCCTGCACCCCGTTAGCGCGGCCGCCCGGATTTCCTGGGGAGAGGTCGAATCGTCGCGCGTGTCCCGGATTTAGGCGCCGCAGGGTTCGTTGGCGCAGGCGAGCTGCGCCAACGGAAAGCCCCCGGCCTTGGATTTGGGAGAAGTGCTGCCGCGTTCGTCCTTCGATCGGGGAGAGAGGTGGTCTCGATCTGGGGCTCTCCAGGAAGGCCTATCCATCGTCGGGCCGCTTCAAGTGAGCCGGGAGGAAGGCCATTCGCGCCGACGTTGATTTGAAGCGATGGCCTGAAAAATCAGGAGAAGGGCTCAAATCAACGTCGGCGCGAACCGTCCTCAAACCGCTGAACTCGAAGCGTGATCAAAAGGCATAGGTCGTCCCGGGGAGCCTGACGGGGCAATCGCCTCCCCCCCCATCGAAGAACGAATGCGGCAGCACTTCTCCCAAGTCCCAAAGACGGTGCTTTCCGTTGGCGCAGCTCGCCTGCGCCAATGAACCTCGCGGCGCGCGTATCCGGGACACGCGCGATTGCTTTGGCCCGGCTCCTACATCCCCGCCAGCGCCTCGGCCTCGGTGTCTTTCACCTCGAACACGGAATGCAGGCTGGTCATCTGCATCAGGTTGAAGATCCTGGAATTGAGCCCGCAGATCCGCAGGACGCCCTGGCGGTTCTTGATGGAGGTGTAGCAGCCCACCAGTTCGCCCAGGCCCGAGGAATCCAGCACGGAAACCTTGGTGAAGTCGATGATGATCTTCCGGTGCCCCTGCTCCAGGCACTGCCGCACGGCCTCGCCCAGTTCCTGGTCGCCGTCGCCCAGCGTCACCTTGCCCTGGGGGGCGATGATGTGCACGCCATTGACGTCACGTTCGTGGATCTTCATGCTGCCTCCTTCGTCGGTTGAACGTTGCCTGACCATGAGGAATCCGGAGGGATCCGTCAAGGGGTAGGTTGAAAATTTCAGGTAAAGGACAAGCCCTTGCCGGGGTTCAGCGCCGGCCCCGACGCCAGGAACCGCAGGGCCGCCTCGCGGATCTCCGCGGGGGTCGTGGCCTTCTGGAGGCTGGCGTGGAACCCGTGCCCGAACAGGAAGTTCTTGGCGAAATAGTAGGAAAAGTCCATGAGCCTGCCGAAGGCGCGCTCCGGGGGCATGTCCTCGAGGGTGTAGCGGTAGAGGCGGTCCCAGATTTCGGCATGGTCGATCTCGCCCACGGGGAGGCCGGCGAATTCGCGGAAGATCCAGGGCTTCACCACGGCGATCCGGCCCAGCATGAGCCCCGCCAGCGGCTCGAAGAAGGCCCGGTTCCGCTCGATGTCCAGGGGCGAGCAGATGTCGCCGTTGCCGATGACGGGCAGCTTCGTGCGCGCGGCGATCCAGGGGAACTCCTCCCACCGGGGGCGGCGCTTGAGCTTCTCGCCCGAGAAGCGCGCGTGCAGGGTCAGGGCGTCGACGCCCACGTCCTCGAAGAGCCTCACCCGCTCCAGGAAGCCTTCGCGCCAGTTCCCGGGGTCGTCGCCCAGCCGGCATTTCACCGTGAGGGTGCCCTGGTAGCCGCGGCGGAGCCGCTCCAGCACGTCCCGGAGACGGGGGAAGTCCGCGCACAGCGCCACGCCCCAGCCGTTGGCCTTGACCTTGGGCGCGGGGCAGCCCAGGTTGAGGTCCACCGCGGCCGCGCCCAGTTCCGGGAGCTTGCGGATGACGGCCTCCAGGTCCTCGCGCCCGGAGGCGCCGAACTGGTAGATGACGGGGCCCTCGCAGTCCCGGCGCTTCGTGAAGGAGGACTCCCGGGTCTTCTCCTGGAGGAAGGCCCCGGCCGAGAGCATCTCGGTGAACAGCGCCCCGTAGCCGCCGAAGTCCGACAGGAGGCGGCGGAAGGCGGAGTTGGTGACGCCCTCCATGGGCGCCAGGAAAAGGGCCGGGGCAAAGGTCCTGCCGTCGATCTCGATGCGCTCGAACATCGTCAGGCCTCCCCGCCGCGGCGCGCCAGGCTCGCCCAGGCGCCCAGCAGGGCCAGGCCGGCGCCCGTGAACATGGCCGCGCTGTAGCCCCAGGCGAAAGCGCCCGCCGCGGGCCCCGAGGCCTTGGCCAGGAGCAGGCGCCACCCGCCGCCGCCCAGGCGGCTGGCGGCGATGCCGCCCAGGAAGGCCACGGAGAGCGCCTGGCCCGTGACGCGCATGGTGGCCAGGAAGGCGCTGGCCACGCCCAGCTGGGTGCGCTCCACGCTGCCCATGATGGCGCTCGTGTTGGGCGCGCTGAAGGCCGCCATCCCCAGGCCCACCACCGCCAGGGACCCCACCACCTGGCCCAGGCCCGCGGCGCGTCCCAGGGAGCCCAGGAGGGCCATGCCCGCGGCCACCAGGGCCATGCCGGAGGTGGCCAGGGTGCGCGAGCCCATGCGGTCGCTGAGCCGGCCCGCGAAGGGACTCAGGAGGGTCATCATCACGGGCTGCCCCATGAGCACCCACCCCGCGACCCGGGCCGGGTGGCCCAGGACCAGCTGCAGCTGGACCGCCGTGAGCACGCTCACGGCGTAGAGGGCCATGTAGTTGAGCAGCGCGGCGAGGTTGGCCGCGGCGAAGAGCCGGTTCCCGCGGAGCAGGTCCAGGTCGATCAGCGGCGAAGCCGAGCGCTTTTCCACCGCCAGGAATCCCCACAGGGCGAAGGGGGCGATGGCGAGGATCCCCCAGGTGCGGCGGGACCCCAATCCCCACGCCGACGAGAAGGTGAGGGGCACGATGAGGGTCACGAGCGTCACGGCCATGAGGGCCGCGCCGCCCAGGTCCATCTTCGCGCCGCGCCCGTGCCGGGCCTCGGCCCGGGGCAGCAGGTTCAGCCCCCAGACCAGGGTGGCGAGCCCGATGGGCAGGTTGATGAGGAAGATCCAGGGCCAGCCGAAGTGGTCCACCAGGTATCCGCCCAGGGGCGGCCCCACGCTCAGGCCCGCGTACACGGCCATGACGTTGATGCCCAGGGCGCGGCCCCGCTCCCGGGCCGGAAAGGCGCTGGTGACGATGGCCGCGGAGGTGGCGCTCAGGAGCGCCCCGCCCACGCCCTGGATGACCCGGCTGGCCACGAGCGTGGCGCCGTCCACGGACAGGGCCGCCGAAAGCGAGCCCAGGGTGAAGACGACCAGGCCGGCCTGGTAGAACCGCACCTTGCCCCACTGGTCCGCCAGGCGCCCCAGGGGGATGAGGGTCACCGCCATGGCCAGGAGGTAGGATGCCTGCACCCACATGGACGCCGCGAAGCTGAGGTGCAGGGCCGGCCCCATGCGGGGCAGGGCCACCGACACGATGGATCCGTCCAGCGGCGCCATGAACGCCCCCACGGAGGTGAGGGCCAGGAGGGCCCAGCGCCGGGGGTTTTCCTGCTGTGTGTCCAAACGTCCTCCGGGCGCCCGCGAAAGCAGGCCGCGATCCCATTATGGCCGGACGGAGCCCCCGGGGAACCCGGCGGATCCTCTCCGGACGCAAGAAATGAACCTTCCGGACGGATTCCTGCGCCCCGGCGCGGGATGGCCGAATCCCGGCTTGATTCCCGTCCGCGCTCCAACTAGGCTAGCCCCCATGCAGCCTGGAGAGCCGAGCCGAACAGCCCTGGGAGCCGCGACCCACCGGGCCGTGCATCAGGTCCTGGAGCACGGGCGGATCTTCACGGATCCCCTGGCGGGCCGGATCCTGGGGTCCGAGGCGGCGTCAGCTGCCAAACGGGCGGAAGGGGACGTCTCCCAGCGGCAGCTGCGGCTCTTCATCGCGGTGCGCACCCGCTTCGCCGAGGACGCCCTGCGCACGGCCTTCGCCCGCGGGGCACGGCAGTTGGTGGTGCTGGGCGCGGGGCTGGACACCTACGCCTACCGCAATCCCCTGGGGGAGGACCTGGACATCTTCGAGGTGGACCACCCGGACACCCAGGACTGGAAGCGCCGGCTCCTGGCCGAAGCGGCCATTCCCGTGCCCGGCAACCTCACGTACGTTCCCGTGGACTTCGAGCGGGAGACGCTGGAGGACGGCCTGACCCTGGAGGGCTTCGACCCCGGCAAGCGCACCTTCTTCACCTGGCTGGGCGTGGTGCCCTACCTTGCGGAGGAGGTGGTGTTCTCCACCCTGGCCTTCATCGCGTCCCTGCCGGGCGGCGCGCAGGTGGTCTTCGATTACGGGAACCCTCCGGGCAAGGTCCCCGGCGCGGCGACGGAGAACCTGGAGCGGCGCGCGGCCGCGGTGGGCGAGCCCCTTCGCAGCCGCTTCGAGACCGACGAGCTGCATGCCAGGCTGCGGGCCCTGGGCTTCTCGTCCATCGAGGACCTGGGGCCCTCGGGAATCCGGAACCGGTTCTTCGCGGGCCGGGGCGGCGCGCCGCTGGAGCGGGGGGGGCACATCCTGCTGGCGACGGCGCGCTGAAGGGCGTCGCAATGGTATAGTTCTGCCATTCTCCCGGACATGCCCGTGATCCCTGTGCCCATCCTCCCGCTTCTGCTCTGCCTGCAGCCTGCGCCGCATGTCCAGTCGGACCTGGCCTCGATCCGGGCTCGATTGCAGGTTCTGGCCGCCGCCAAGGACTGGGCCGGAAGCGCCGACCTCATTGAGTCCCTTCCGGCCCCGGCACGGGTCGAATTCGCGTTCACCCGGCTTGAGTGTCTCGCGAAGGCCTCGCAGTGGGAACGGCTCCTGGCGGTGACCGAGGAGCTGGCACGCTCGTGGCAGGGGCCCTCCCGGTCCTTTCTGGTGCGTTTCAGGGGCGTCGCGCTGTCCCGCCTCGGAAGGCACCGCGAGGCCCTGGACGGCTACCGGGAGGCGGGCAAGGGCGGGGACGTCACGGCCTGGTTGGGCGCCGCCGACGCGGCCACCGCCCTCGCGGACTGGAAGGCCCTGCTTGAATGCGCCGAGGCCCTGGTGGACCGGTATCCCACCAACGGGACCTACCTGGGCGTGCGGGGAGAGGCCCTGGCCAAGCTGGGGCGGTACGCGGAGGCCGAGCCCGCCCTGGACGAGGCCGTTCACCTCGAGCCCAAGCGGGCCATGAGCTGGGCGGACCTGGCCTGCTGCATGAACGAACGTGCCGCCTACGCCGAGGCTTTCGAGGCCGCGGACAAGGCGGTGGCCCTGAACCCACGGCTCATCGAGGGGTGGTGCAACCGCGGCCGGGCCAGCATCGGCCTAAAGCACTACAAACAGGGACGGGACGACTACGCCGCGGCCCTGGCGCTGGGTCCCAAGGACCCCGCGCTGGTGCGCAACCTCAAGATGAACATCGAGGCGGCGGACAAGTACCTTGCCTACCGCGCACCGAAGACGGTCCAGGGCCGGCGGTGAGCCTTCGCGCGGCCGGCATCCTGGTCCTGGCGGCCATCGCCCTTTCCGCGGCCGCGCCCGCATGGCATGAGGCCCGGAGCGCCCATTTCCGGTTCTTCACGAACGGCGGCGAGAAGGATGCCTCCGAGCGGGTGCGCGCCTTCGAGACCCTGCATGGCATCCTGCGCACCACGTCCCCGGATCTCCGGAAGCCGGGAACCCGGGCGGGCCTCCAACTGCCGTCCTTCGTGTACCTTTTCGGATCAGGCGATGGCTTCAGGTCCTTCAGCGCCACCCCCGACGAGGCCGGTTTTTTCGTCCCGCACCCCGACGGCGAGTACATCGCCATGAACTCCGATTCCGCGCAGGCCACGGAGACGGCCTACCATGAGTACCTCCACCAGTTCATGCTCCTCAACTACCCGGGCGTCCCCCTTTGGCTGAACGAGGGAATGGCGTGTTTCTTCCAGACGCTGCGCCTGGACGGGCAGGAGGTGGTCCTGGGCACGCCGCCCGCGCACTGCCTGTCCACCCTCGCCGACGGGGGCTGCTTTCCGGCCGCGCGCCTCCTGGCCCTGGAACCCGGTTCGGCCGAGTACGTCCGGGGCCCGGAGCGCCAGCGGGTGTACGCCACGGTCTGGCTCCTCACGTCCTACCTGATGACGACGGGCGACGAGCGTCGCGCGAAGCTGGGCGCCTTCCTGGACATGATCCGCGCGGGCCGGTCCGCCCAGGAGAGTTTCGACCGGGCCTTCCAGTGCACCCCGCAGGCCCTGGACCGCGAACTCGCGGAGCACTTCGCCCGCGTGAGGCACATGGGGAGGGTGCAGGTGTGGGTGCTCACGTTCCGTAGCCTCCAGGTGGATGCGGCCTACGCCTGGCTGCAGATGACGGAGGCCGAGACGCTTGCGAGGCTGGGGCTGCTCCGGCTGGCCCCGGGCCACGGGAACCTGGACCTTGCCGGGCGGAGCTTCGAGGCCGCCCTGGAGGCCGACCCCCGGTGCGCCACCGCCCGGTTCGGAAAGGGGCTGCTCGGGACGCTGGCTCCCGGCACCTCGGATGTGGCGGGGTTGTTCCACGAGGCCTCCCTGGCGGAACCGGACAATCCCATCTATCACTATTTCGCCGGCATGGCCGCGCGCGGCAACCCCGAGTCACGCAGCCACCTGCGGCGCTCCATCGAACTGGGCTGCCCCTACCCGGACGCCATCCTGGCGCTGGCCAACCTGGCGGCGGCGGGCGGGCCGGCCGAGCCGGGCGAACTGGCCCTGCTGGAGACTGCCTGCGGGACCCTGCAGGGCCATTACGGCCTGAAGCTGAGCCTGGCCACCGTCTACAAGCATGCCTCCCGTCCGGAACAGGCCAAGGGGCTCCTGCGCGAAATCGCCGCCCAGACCCTGGAGCCTCACCTGGCCCGGGCCGCGGACCTGGAACTCAGTGCCATGGCCGCAAAGGAGGCCGAGCGCCTGGCCAGCCTCGGGAACAACGCCTTCAAGGACAAACGCTATGAGGAAGCGGTGGCGCGCATGATGGAAGCCCTGGCCATCGCGCCCCCGGCCTTCAGGAAGGATCTCCAGGACACGCTGGACCGGATGAAGATCCTCATCGACCTCCGCACCAGGCCACGTCCTCCCAAAGGCCGGGCTCCCTGACCCTGCGGATCATCGTCCCTGGAAGCTCCGGGGCCTACAGCAGGTGCGGATCCAGGTGGTAGGGAATGGAGATCACCACGATCTTGGGCCGGGTGTACAGGTAGGCCTTGAGCCGCAGCGCGGTCTGGTTGTGCAGCAGGTGGCCCCACCAGTTGTCGGTGACGAACTCCGGCACGATCACGGTGATGGTGATCTCGGGCTCGGCCTTGGCCATGCGGTCCACCTCGGCGATGATGGGCTCCACGGTCTTGCGGAACTCGCTCATCACCACCCGCAGGGGGATGCCCTCGCAGTACCGGTGCCAGTCGGCGTTCAGGCGCTCCCATTCCGTGCTGTGGTGCCCGTGGGCATCGGGGAAGTCCACGGTGAGGGCCTCCACCTGCCCGCGGTCGGCGATGGCCTTGGCGTAGCGGATGGCTTCCAGGGTGCCCCGGTGGATGCGCGAGACGAGCACCACCACGCGGTTCTTGCGGGGGTAGACCTCCTCGGTGCGGCTGGCCGCGAGCAGGGAACGGATGCGGATGTAGTGCCGGTGGATGCGGAAGAAGATGATGACCAGGGTGGGCACGAGCACGGCGATGATCCACGCGCCGTGGACGAACTTGGTGACGGCGATGTCGAGCATGACCACGCCCGCGGTGGCCGCGCCGACGCCGTTGAGGATGGCCTTGAACTGCCAGCGGGGCTCGGTCTTCTTCCGCCGCACCCAGTGCACCACCATTCCGGTCTGGCTGACGGTGAACCCGATGAAGACGCCCAGGGCGTAGAGGGGCAGCAGGAGGTCGGTGTTGGCGTGGCAGACCCACACCAGCACGCAGCTCACGAAGGTGAGGATGAGGATGCCGTTGCTGAACACGAGGCGGTCGCCCTGGCTCGAGAGCTGCTTGGGCAGGAAGCCATCGGAGGCCTGGAGGGCTGCGAGGCGCGGGAAATCCGCATAGGCCGTGTTGGCGGCCACGACCAGGACGGCGAAGGTGAAGCCCTGGGTGAGGTAGTACATCACCTTGGGCAGCCCGTGGGTCACGTCCCCGTAGACGGCCTTGGCCAGCATGGAGAGCAGGGTCTCCCCCACCTGGCTGGCGTCGGCGCTGTGGTGGTAGACCACGCCGAGCCGGGAGGCCAGGAAGGTGATGCCCAGGAACATGACGCCCAGGAGGGCGATCATCCACACCATGGTCTTGGCGGCGTTCTTGGCGGCGGGATCCCGGAAGGCCGTCACGCCGTTGCTGATGGCCTCCACCCCGGTGAGCGCGGTGCACCCGGCGCTGAAGGCCCGCATGAAGATCCACACCATGGCGAAGCTGCCCAGGTGGGTGGCGTTGCGCACGGATTCGTGCACCATCGCGGGGGTGGGCCCGCCCGTGAAGACGGTGCGCACCAGGCCCGTGGCCAGCATCACCAGGATCAGGAGCACGAAGCCGTAGGTCGGCACCGCGAAGAACGCGCCGGACTCCTTGAGCCCCCGCAGGTTCAGCACGGCGATGAAGCAGATGGCCAGGATGGTGATGAGGACGTTGTGCCCGCCCAGGGAGGGCAGGGCCGAGGTGATGGCGGCCACGCCCGACGAGACGCTGGCGGCCACCGTGAGGATGTAGTCGGTCAGCAGCGCGGCGCCGGCGGTCAGGGCCGCGAGCTCGCCCAGGTTCTCCTTGGCCACGATGTAGGCGCCGCCCCCGCCGGGGTAGGCCATGACGGTCTGCCGGTAGCTGATGCCGAGAATGACCAGGAGCCCGGCGATGCCCAGGGCCACGGGGATGGACAGGCCGTAGAGGGCGGTGGCGGCCGCGGCCAGGCTGACCCCGGCCAGGCCGTGGAGGTTGCTCGACAGGCTCGCCAGGATTTCCTGGGTGGCGTAGGCCACGGAGGAGAGCGCGTCGGAGCTGAACACCGACAGTCCGACGAAGTTGCTTACCTTGGTGTGTTGCGTCTCGTCACTGGCCAGTCGGCGCCCCAGGATGAGTCTTCGGAATGGCTGCATGGGGTGAGTCCTTGGCAGGGGTAGCTAATCAGACTAGCTGGTGACGGAGCATTACGCCAATGCGCATCCCTGAATTTGACGGTTCGACAGGCCGGGAGGGCGGCGCCGGGGTCAATGCGGGGCGGCCCTCGGATGGGCGCCGGGGGGGGCCGGGGGAGGGGCCTGGGCGATGGCCTTGAGCGCCAGGTCGGGGAAGCACCGGACCAGGTTCTCCCGGTCACCGGCGCCCAGCACGGCCAGGAAGGCCATGCCTTCCACGGTGGCCGTGGCCCCGTGGCCGCCGCCCCGCAGGTAGGCGTCCAGGTCCACGAAGCCCTGGGGCCCGCTCTCGGGGGTGAAGGTCTCCACGGCGCCGTCCCGCTCCAGGCGCAGGGTCCCGGCCAGGAGCTGGTGCAGGTCCGGGGCGGGATCGCCCCGGTGGAAAAGGACCTCGCCGTCCTGGGCCACGCGCCGGCCGGGGTTCAGGGCGAAGCGCGCCTGGAGCCGGGACAGGGACCCGAGCGTCTCCTGGAGCCTCCGGGAGAACTGCATGCAGATCACCCGGGTGAGCATGGGAAAGCCTTCGATGATGCGGTCGATGTGGGCCGGCACCAGGCGCAGCACGCGGCTCATGCCGGCGCTGCGCACCGAGGCGGTGCGCCGCAGGGCGCCCAGGTACGCCATCTCGCCCACGATGGCCACGCCCTCCTCGGCCGTGAGGCAGGCCAGGACGGTGGGGGGGCCGCCGGGCAGCGCCGGCGCGCGCTCCACCACCAGCCCGCCGGTGAGGAGCACGAAGATGTCCTGGGACTCCTCGTCCTCCCGCACCAGGAATTCCCCGTCCCGGTAGACGCGGGCCTCGATGTCCGGGGCCTGGGCGAGCAACTCGCCGATTTCCGGGTGCAGGTCCAGGGGGGTGCCGGCGAGGTCAAAGGACTCGGGCATCCTCTTCCTACTCCTGGCTGACGGATTCCGCGGGCGGGTGGGCCAGGCGGTGCGTGCGCTCGAAGCGGGCCACGTCCGCCAGGGAGCACTGCTTCAGCTCGTTGTAGATGCGGGTGCGCTCCTCGGTCCAGAAGGCGTGCACGGGGCAGGCGCGCTCGTCGGAACAGACGGTCAGGCCCAGCAGGCAGCTGGTCCTCCACTCGTCACCGTCCATGGCGTTGGCGATCTCCTCCAGGGTGATCTCCTTGGCCGGGCGGACCAGGATCACGCCGCCCTTGCGGCCGCGCTTGGTGTCCACCAGCCGGGCCTTGCCCAGGGCGTGGAAGACCTTGGAAAGGTAGGGTCCCGGCGCGCCGATCCACTGGGCGACATCCTGGACCATGATGGGTTCGCCCCCGGGGTCGTCGAGGCAGCTGAGGGCAAGAATAGCGTAACCGGCGGATTGGGAAAGTGGGTGCAAGGTGGAGTCCCGGAAATGAGGCGTGAACGCCTGACATAAACGATGGGAGCGTCCTCATTTGGATGCAAGGACTTCTTGGCGGAATAATCCCTTGCCCATACGGGAATTTCCCCAGGCCAGCCCGCAACGGGTCCTCCGTACTACTTCATTTTCACTAACTTGCCTTCCCGGCGCGCTTTTGCGAGGGCCCACTGGGTGAAGGCGGCCCCTGCGACCAGCCAGGGAAACAACGTCGCCAGGAACATCCCGGGCTCGCCGGGCGCCTGGCCGAGGGTCGCCTTGAGGAGGTTGAAGGCGTGGGTGGTGGGCAGGATCTGCGCGAAGACCTGGACGGGCCGCGGGAAGACCGTCACCGGGTAGAACACCCCGCTGAGTACCGCGATGACGTCCGGGAAGGCGAAAATGAAGGCGAAGGCGTCCCCCCGCTTCAGGAAGGCCACGCCCATGCTGAAGATGGCCAGCACCAGGCCGCAGGCCGCGCACGCCAGCAAGCCGGAAAGGGTGGCCAGGGGCGCCCGCACCGTGAACCCGAACAGGACCCGGCCCAGCAGGAGGAAGGAGAACGCGATGACGAGGATCTTCACCACCGCGCTGATGGCTCCGCCCAGGACGAACTCCCACCACTTGAGGGGCGCGATCATCACGTGCTCGATCATCCCCTGCCAGTAGTTGTCCATGTACAGCTGCACGGCCTCCATCTGGAAGTGATAGATGATCCGCCATCCCAGGGCCCCCAGCACCACCAGGCCGATGACCCGGGGGTCCCGGGTGAAGGACTGGGCGAACAGCCCCATGCTCAGGAAGAGCACCAGGGGCCAGAGCGTGACGTCCAGCAGCCGGAAGGCGTCCCGGCGCAGGCTCAAGGTGATGTGGTAGGCGTGGGCGTAGACGCGCCGGAACGGGGCCTTCAGCTCAAGCATCGGCCACCTCCAGGGTCTGGCGGGTCAGGCGCAGGAACACGTCCTCCAGCGTGGGCGCGGGCAGGTCCGGGCCCCGCACCAGGGCCTTGAGGGAGGCGGGGTCGCCCTCGGCCACGATGCGGCCGTCGGCGATGAGGGCGATGGTGGAGCACAGGTCCTCGGCCTCGCGCATGTAGTGGGTGGTCAGCAGGATGGTGCAGCCGTCGCGGTTGATCTCCCGGATCAGGTCGCGCACGGCCAGGGCGGCGTCCACGTCCAGGCCCACGGTGGGTTCGTCCAGGAAGAGCACCCGGGGCCGGTTGATCAGGCCCTTGGCGATGAAGAACCGCTGGCGCCATCCGCTGGAGAAGAGGGCCACCTCCTGGTGCCGCCTTTCCCACAGGCCCGTGAGGCGCAGCACCTCGTCCACCCGGGCCAGGGGGGCGTCGTACAGGTGGGCGTAATAGGTGAGCAGCTCCCGGGCGGTGACCTTCTCGATCACGCCGCTGAAGCCCCTCACCATGTTCACGAGCATCTGGACGCGGTGCAGGTGCCTGCCCACGTCCAGGCCGCACACCTCCACGGTGCCCTCGTCCGGGGCCGTGAGGCCCACCATCGTGCCGATGAGCGTGGTCTTGCCGGCGCCGTTGGGTCCCAGGAGGCCGTGGATGGTCCCCTCGGCGATGGTGAGGTCCACCCGGGAAAGGGCCTGGCGCCCCCCGCCGAAGGACTTCGATACCTGTCGTGCCACTACCGCATCCATGGAACTCCCCGATCAGAACGATCCTACCTGGATGCCGGAAGCCCCTGCTTGGTTCCTACCGCGTCTTCCTCCCCACGTGGATGGCCCGGAAGGCCTTTCCCACAGCCTGCATCTCGGGACTGCCGTCGCCGTAGAGCTCCCGGGCGCTCTGGAGCGCGCCCGCGCGGGCCTGGCGATAGCCGCTGGTGGGGGTGAGCCGGGTGGCCAGGGTGTGCCACCAGATGCGCAGGGCCTTGTCGTTGCCGATGCCCTCCATGCCTTCCGGCAGCCACCGGCTGAAGGCGGGGCTCCCGGGGTCCGGGCTGGCCCCCTGGGCCAGGAAATAGAAGGCGCGGTTCATGGGGCCCGAGGCGTGGTGGGGGTCCAGGTCCTTGAGCCCGGGAGTCCATTCGTCGGGGCTCAGGCCGTCCAGGCTGGGCCGGTCCAGGTGGCGGAAGGGGGTGTCGCCCAGGTCGGCCCCGATGGTCCAGGGGCCCCGGGCCTCGGGAATCCGGGTGCCGCGGCCCTGCCCGTCCCGGGCGTAGAAGCGGATCATGACGCCGAAGATGTCGGAATTGGCCTCGTTGAGCCCCCCGGCCTCGCCTTCGTAGTCCAGGTTCGCGGTGGCGGTGCACAGGCCGTGGGACACCTCGTGGCCCACCACGTCCAGGGAGGTGAGCGCCCCGAGCCGCAGGCCGTCCCCGTACGTCATGCAGAAGCATTCGTCGGACCAGAAGGCGTTGTCGTACCCCTGGGCGTAGTGCACGTAGTTGGTGGGCGCCGTGCCATGGCCGTCCAGCCCCTTGCGGCCCAGCACGTTGAGGTAGAAGTCCCAGGCCGACTGCAGGCCGTAGTGGGCGTCCACCGCCGCGGTCTGGCCGTTGGGCGACGCCGGGCCCCGGCCGGGGTCGTAGTTCTGGCCGTCGCCCCAGTCGCGGGTGGCGTTCCGGAAGGGCTCCCCGGGCCCCTCCGTGGTGCCGGCCAGGTTGCGGGTGGCGAGGCCGCCCCGGGTGGGGTCGGCCAGCTCGAAGCCGTCCGGGGCGCACATCATGTGCAAGGGCACCTTGCCGCTGTACTGGGAGTTCCCCGTCCCGCGGGCCGGGCTTCCCGGAAGGGTGGACGGGCGCCTGCGCCGGGCCGTGAAGAGGGTGGACCAGGATTTCAGGATGGCCCCCGTGTGGGCATCCACGAGGAAATCCTCGCTGCGGGTCTCGCCGGGGCCGTTCGCCAGGGCCGCGTGGAGGTGGTAGGCGAGGCGGTGCCCCACCACCACGGGCGCCACCGAAGGATCCGTGGCGTCCGGGGCGTCCCCGGCCCCCGGGGGAAGGGCGGTCTCGGGCCAGATCACCAGCTCGGCCCGGGGCGGGTCCGCATAGGCGCCCCGGGGCGCGAGGCGGTCCTGGGCCAGGGCCAGGGCCTCCGCGGGGGCCAGGTTGGGGGTGGGCTCCACCCGGACGCCCCGCACCAGGGCGTCGGTCATGGGCGACGCGTCCCCCGAGGGGGCCACGTGGACGATGGCCTGTCCCCCCCACACCGGGAGCCCGCGGTGGGTCTGCTGGAGCCGCACATGGACCCGGCCCCGTTCGTCGCGCAACTCGTCCCTGGGGACGAAGTCGTCGGAGGCTTCCAGGCCCAGGTGGGCCCGGGCCTCCCGCAACCGGGCGATGACCTCGGCGGAACGTCCCGGGGAGGAGGGGTTTCCTTGCGCGGCGCGGAGGGGGAGGGGGCCCAGGGCCAGGATGGGGAAGAGGATGGGGAAGATTGAACGCATGCACGCTCCTGCCTGCCCGGGAGGACAAGGCGAATGGCCTTGATTCGGGTGAGTTCCTGTTCTGATGCCCAGGCGCGGGATTCCGTGCCCGCGCGGAAAGCCATAAATTGACGGTAGTTATATTCATCATTCGTAACCCGTGGGGCGGTCCCGGTTCCGGGGGACCCCAGGAAAAAACGGGCCCTGGTGTATCCTGGATGACCACGTTCGACAGGAAGACGCAATGCCCCTGGATGGCCAGACCCAGACCCACGACCGTCATCTCCGCCTCGAAGGCGTCCGCAATTTCCGTGACATGGGCGGCTACCGCGGGCATGGCGGGAGGCCCGTGGCCTGGGGCCGGCTGTTCCGCAGCGGGCGCCTCTCGGGACTCACCGGCCGGGACCGGACGCGGGTCGGAGCCCTCGGCCTGGACCTGGTGGTGGATTTCCGCCAGCGCTCGGAGTGCGAGCTCGAACCCTCGGCCTGGGCCCCGGGGGCCGCGCCGCGCACCGAGAACCTGGAGATCGTCCCCGGGAACCCGGAGGGCCTGTTCGACGCCGACGGCACGGCGCGCACCGCCGACTTCATGGAGCATCTGTACCGGGTCCTGGCGCTGGAGCACGCCGGGACCTATCGCGCCATGTTCGCCCACATCCTGGCCATCCCCCACGCGCGCGTCCTGCTGCACTGCGCGGCGGGCAAGGACCGCACGGGCCTGGGCAGCGCCCTCCTCCTCCTGGCCCTGGGCGTCTCCCCGGAGGATGCGATGGAGGACTACCTCCTCACCTCCCGCTTCCTGGACGCGGACTCGGAAATGGACGCAGTCCTGGCCGTGGCGCCGCACCTGCTCAAGCCGCCCATGACCCGGGAGGGCATCCGGCCCATGTTCGAGGTGCGCAGGAGCTACCTGGAGTCGGCCTTCCGGGCCATGGGCCCGGTGGACGCCTACCTGGAGGGGCGCCTGGGCCTGGGCCCGGACGCGCGCGCCGTCCTGCGGGACCGGTACCTGGGGGCCTGATCCCCCCGATAATTTCCAGGCTGCTAGACTGGGTGATCCCCACCCCAAGGAGCCGCCATGGATTTGGTGCCAGGACTTCCCGTCTTCCAGGTTCTCGCCTGGGCCGTCGCGGCCCTGGTCCTGCTCCTGCTCCTTTCCAAGACGGTGCGCTACATCCCCAACACCCGCGTGGGCATCGTGGAAAAGCTCATCAGCGGCCGGGGCTCGGTGAAGTCCGGCTTCATCGCCCTCAACGGCGAGGCCGGGTTCCAGCCCGAGGTGCTCCGCGGCGGCTGGCACCTGTTCATGCCCTTCATGTACCGCATCCACAAGGTGCCCCTGGTCACCATCCCCCAGAGCAAGATCGGCTACGTCTTCGCCCGGGACGGCCATGACCTGCCCCCCACCCAGACCCTCGCCTCCAACGCGACCACCGACGGCTTCCAGGACGTGCGGGCCTTCCTGGGCGCCGGCGGCCAGAAGGGTCCCCAGCGCGGGCTGCTGCGGGAGGGCACCTACGCCGTGAACCTCGCCCAGTTCGTGGTCCTCACCGAGGACCAGATGTACTACCTGCCCATGGACCGCAGCGAGCTGGACTCCTTCACCAAGATGTCCGCCGTCATCGCCGAGCGCGGCGGCTACCGCCCCGTGATCATCCGGGGCACGGACGACGCCGTGGGCATCGCCACCGTGCACGACGGCCCCTCGCTGCCCTCGGGCGAGATCATCGCCCCCACCGTGGGCCAGGACCTCAACAGCGCGGCCAGCTACCACAACAACTTCCAGGATGCCGACAAGTTCCTCAAGGCCGGCGGCTTCCGGGGCCGGCAGTACCAGGTGTTGGTGGAAGGCACCTATTACATCAACCGCCTTTTCGCCACGGTGGAGCTCATCCCCAAGACCGTCGTGGAGGTGGGCAATGTGGGCGTGGTGGTGTCCTATACCGGCGAGGCCGGCACGGACATCAGCGGCTCCGAGTACCGCCACGGCGAGCTGGTGACGCCGGGGCAGCGGGGCGTCTGGAGCGAGCCGCTCCTGCCCGGCAAGTACGCCTTCAACACCTACGCCGGCAAGGTGCTGGTGGTGCCCACCACCAACTTCATCCTCAAGTGGAACCGGTCCGAGGTGGGCTCCCACAAGTACGACGAGAACCTCACCGAGGTGAGCCTCATCACCAAGGACGCCTTCGAGCCCAGCCTGCCGCTGTCAGTGGTGGTGCACATCGACTACCGCAAGGCGCCCCTGGTCATCCAGCGCTTCGGCGACGTGAAGAAGCTGGTGGAGCAGACCCTGGACCCCATGGTCAGCGCCTACTTCAAGAACATCGGCCAGACCCGCACCCTCATCCAGCTCATCCAGGACCGCTCGGCCATCCAGGACCAGAGCGGCGTCCAGATGAAGGAGAAGTTCGTGCAGTACAACCTCGAGCTGCAGGAGGTGCTCATCGGCACCCCCACCAGCGGCGCCGCCGGCGGCCAGATCGAGCAGATCCTCACCCAGCTCCGCAGCCGCCAGATCGCCAACGAGCAGGTGGAGACCTACGAGCGCCAGGAGACCGCGGCCGTCAAGGAGCGCGAGCTGCGCGAGGCCGAGGCCAAGGCCAAACAGCAGACCCTGCTCACCGAGTCCGAGATCGCCATCAACGTGCAGAGCAACGCCGGCAAGGCCGACTACGCCCGCGCCCAGCAGCAGGCCGCCCAGATCCAGACCCTGGCTTCGGCCGAGGCCGAGAAGCTGCGGCTCATGGGTGAAGGCGAGGCCAAGCGCATCAAGTCCCTGGCCGAGGCCGAGGCCGAGAAGGCCGCCCGGGTGGGCATCGCCCAGGCCATGGCCATCGAGGAGCAGGTGCGCGCCTACGGCGGCCCGCAGTTCCAGCTGGTCCAGCAGGTGATGAACCGGTTCGCCGAGGCCATCCAGTCCTCCCAGGTGGACGTGGTGCCCAAGATCAACATGGCGGGCTCGGGCGGCGGTGGAAACCTCATCGAGAGCCTGCTGGGGGTGCTGCTGTCCGACAAGGTGGGCGAGATCGTGGGGGTGGCCCCGGCCACGCCCAGGGACCCGGCGGCGGTGGCGCTGAAGGAGGAGATGATGCGGAAGATGGGGAAGGGGCAGGGGTAGGGGCTTCGGGTTCCGGTCGAATTGAATAGTGGAACTGGCTTGGCTGGAAATATTTGGTTCGGTGGATTCGGGTAAAAAACCCGTACGCCGAGCACGCCGAGGCGCAGAGTTACGCCGAGGTGGCTTCGCGACCCATTGCGCCGACCCATGGCGCCCAGGCCCTGCCCGCTGGCGCGGGCCGCGTCGCAGGCGACGCGCGGCAGGGCGCGCAGGTCCTTCCGCATGCAAGCCTGCGGAAGGACCTGCGCACCCTGCCTTGGACGGGCCTGGGCTCATCGATCCGGATGGAATTCGGCGGCGTGGTTCCTTGGCGCCTGGAATCGTGGGTCATCGAACCGCATCGGCTGGAACACCACACGCTCCGAGACGTTGCGGCAGAGCCGAACGAGGTCCAGCCCGAAACCCCTCGAAACCCACAACGTCCAGCCCAGGCCCGTCCAAGGCAGGGGGCGCTGGCCCGCCACAGGCTCGCATGTGGAAGGGCCGGCGACCCCTGCCGCGCGTCGCCTGCGACGCGGCCCGCGTCAGCGGGCAGGGCCTGGGCGCAATGGGTCGGCGCCAAGGATGCGAAGCCACCTCGGCGTAACTCCGCGCCTCAGCGTCCTCAGCGTACAGGTTTTTTACCCGAAGCTACCGACGCCAAAAAATCCATCAAAGCCAATTCCACTATTCCCTCCCGGCCCCTAGATCATCGGCCGGACCCCCTCCCAGGTGGTCACAAGCCGGTCCGAGATGCCCCGGATGCGCTCCACCGCCTCCGCCACGTCCTCCAGGGCGAGATCGCGGTGTGTGATGAACCGCAGCGCCGCGCCCACCGGCAGGACCCGCACCCGGGCCTCCTCCAGGATGGCCTGGGCCGAAGGGGCGTCGGGCACCGGCACCAGCAGGATGTTGGTCTCGGGCGCCGGCACCTGGAAACCCATGGACCGCAGGCCGTCGGCCAGGAGCCGGGCCTTCTCGTGGTCCTCGGGGATCCGGGGCAGGTAGTCCAGGGCCTCCAGGCCCGCCGCGGCCATGGCGCCGCCCTGGCGCACCCCGCCGCCCAGCATCTTGCGCAGGCGCCGCGCACCTTCCACGGCCTCCCGGGTTCCGCACAGCACGGAGCCCATGGGCGCGCCCAGGCCCTTGCTGAGGCACACGCTCACCGTGTCGGCGCCCCAGGCCAGGTCCGCCAGCGACGCGTTGCAGGCCGCGGCGGCGTGCCAGAGGCGGGCGCCGTCCAGGTGGACCTTCAGGTCGCGTCCCTGGGCCTGTTCCACCAGGGCCCGGTGCTCGGCGGCCGATAGGCAGGTGCCCCCGGCGAAGTTGTGGGTGTTCTCCAGGCAGAGCAGGGTGGTGCGCAGCGTGTAGTAGGGACCGGGGGCGCCCGCGGCCTTCCATACCTGCATGGGGGTGATCCTGCCGGGGCCCCCCTCCCAGGGCAGGGCTTCGGGCATGCCCTGGGCGAGCCAAGCCGCGGTGCCCAGCTCCGAGCCCAGCACGTGGGCCTGGGCGGGGGCCAGGAAGCGCTCCCCCCGCTTGAGGTGGAGCATGAGGGCGATGGCGTTGGCCATGCAGCCGGTGGGGGTCCACAGGCCGGCCTCCTTGCCCAGGAGTTCCGCCACGCGCCGTTCCAGGCGGTCCATGGTGGGGTCGCGGTCGAGGACGTCGTCCCCCACCTCCGCCTCGGCCATGGCCTTTCGCATTCCGGGCGTGGGCCGGGTGACGGTGTCGGAGCGGAAATCAAGGGTTCTCATGTTCCCGATTGTAGCCCTTTTTTTTGCTACCCTGGACGCTACGGAGCCTCCATGACCCTTCTCATCGCGATCCTTCTGGGCCTCGTCCAGGGCCTCACCGAGTTCCTGCCGGTTTCCTCCACCGCCCACCTGACCCTCGCGGAGAACCTGCTCCTGCACCAGAGCATGCCCCTGGCCTTCGACGTGCTCCTCCACGTGGGGACCCTCCTGGCGCTGCTGGTGTACTTCCGCGCCGAAGTCCTCCAGATGGTCCGCGGCCTGCTGGGACGGGACCCCGAGGGGCTGCGCCTGGCGGGGTGGATCCTCCTGGCCATGGCGCCCACCGTGGTCTTCGGTTTCGCCACCCGCCACCTCAAGGAGACCGCCAAGGACCACCTCTGGATCTACGGCGTCTGCCTCCTGGTCACGGCGGCCCTGCTCTTCGCGGCCAACACCATGAGCGCGCGGAACGAGGACGCCCGCGGGCTGGAGGGGATGCGCCCCTGGGACGCCCTGGCCGTGGGCACCATCCAAGGCATCGGCGGCGGCTTCGGGCTCTCCCGCAGCGGCTCGACCATCGCCATGGGCGTGTTCCGGGGCCTGAAGCTGCCCTCGGCGACCCGCTTCAGCTTCCTGCTGGGCATGCCCACCATCCTGGGCGCCGCCGTCCTGGAAGGCTCCCGCATCCTCAAGCCCCTGCTCCTGCACCAGCCCCTGCCCGCCGAACTGGCCTTCCCCGCCGGCTCCATCAGCCCCGCCGTGGCCTGCGCCGTGGGCGTGGCCGTGTCGGCCGTGTCGGGCTACCTCGCCATCGGGCTCCTGGACCGGTTCACCCGCAAGCCGAAGCTCAACCCCTTCGCGTTCTACTGTCTTTGCGTCGGCGTGGCCCTGGTCATCCTGGGCACGGTGGGGACCAAGGGCTTCTTTTTCGCCCAGGGTGTTTCCCTCTAGTCAAGTTTGCTTGACAGAGCGTTCGGATGCCCCTAGATTGATGTCAAGTCGAGTTGACACTATCCGGGAGACCCATGGCACGGCTGGTCGTGCACAATCGAGTCCGCGAGTCGAGGCAGGGCCTCGGCATGACGCAGCAGGACCTGGCCGACGCGGTGGGGGTCTCCCGCCAGAGCATCAATTCCATCGAGCAGGGGAAGTACGTGCCCAGCCTGCCGCTGGCCCTGCACCTGGCCCGGGTCTTCGCCATGGCCACCGACGCCCTGTTCGAGCTTAAGGAGCATTGAGGATGTTCGACGAACGCATGATCCTCCACCGCTACAAGGCCACGAGCCACGCCGCCGTGGCCGGAAGCCTCGCCACGGCCTTCCTTTGCCTTCGCGCGCAGTACCGGGGCGAGGGCCTGCGCAAGGACCTCTTCGCCATCCTGTGCATCATGGCCGTGACCAAGGTCGCTGCCCTCGCCTATTACCGTTTGCGGGACTAGACTTGTTGAACTTTCACCCCTGAAACAGAAGGAGACGGCTTGATCCAGATCTCTGACATCTATAAGTCCTTCAATGTAAAGGACAAGAAATCGCGTTCCCGGATGCGGATCGAAGCGGTCCGGGGCATCTCGCTCACGGTGAAGCCGGGCGAGATCTACGGCCTCCTGGGTCCCAACGGCGCGGGCAAGTCCACCACCCTGCGCATGATCGCGGGCCTCATGCTCCCGGACGCCGGCACCATCCAGGTGTGCGGCATCGATTCCGCCAAGGAGCCCGAACGGGCCCGGAGCACCATCGGCTACCTCTCCACCGACCTCAGCGTCTACAACCGGTTCACGCCCAGGGAGCTCCTCAAGCTCTTCGGCGAGTTCCAGGGCGTGGACGCGGCCGTGGCCGAGCGCCGCGGCCTGCACCTCCTGGAGCGCCTGCACATGGCCGAGTTCGCCGACGTCAAGATGGAAGGCTTCTCCGGGGGCCAGAAGCAGAAGGTGTCCATCGCCCGGGCCCTGCTCCACGACCCGAAGGTGGTGATCTTCGACGAGCCCACCACGGGCCTGGACGTGCTCACGGCCAAGACCGTGCTCGACCTCCTGGGGATCATGAAGGCCGAGGGGCGCTCGGTCATCGTCTCCACCCACGTCATGCCCATGGTGGAAGCCATCTGTGACCGCGTGGGCATCATCTTCGAGGGGACCCTGCACGGGGACGCCTCACCCCGGGAGATCCTGGACCGGTGGAAGGTCCGGACCCTCGACGAAGTGTTCTTCCAACTGGTTGCCAACAAGGAAAGGGGCGTGGCATGAGGGGGGCTCTGCTGATCGTGAAAAAGGAGTTCATGGAGCTGTCCAAGGACCGCAAGACCATGTTCTTCACCTTCGTCATGCCCCTGGTGCTGTTCCCCCTGCTGTTCGGGATGATCGGCAAGCTGGGCAAGAGCGACAAGGCCGAGCGCACCGGGCGCCCCAGCCGGGTCTGCGTGGTGGACGACTCCGGCGCCCTCGCGGGCGTGCTGACCGCGAACCCCAAGGAGTTCCAGGTGGTGGAGCGGCCCTCCGGGGACCTCAAGCAGGCCATCCGCGACCAGAAGCTGGAAATGTCCCTGGAGATCGAGCCCCAGGCCGCCGACAAGCAGCGCCGGCAGGAGACCTGGTCGGTCAAGGCCGTCTACGACCGCAGCGACGAGTCCTCCACCCTCGCCCTGGACCGCCTCAAGAAGGCCGTGGCCAGCCGGGACAAGGTGGTGGTGCAGGAGCGCCTGAAGGCCATGGGCGCCTCGACGCAGCTCGCCGTTCCCACGCGCATCGAGCCCGACGACGCCGGCGGCACCAGCCGGGCCCTGGGCAAGGCCCTGGGTTCCTTCCTCCCCTACATGGTGATGATGATGATGTTCGCGGGCGCGATGCAGCACGGCATCTACGCCACCGCCGGCGAGAAGGAGCGGGGCACCCTACTCAGCCTCCTTTCCACCAGCATCCCCCGCAGCCAGATCATCATCGGCAAGCTCCTGTACGTCTTCTCCATCGGCATCATCGTGGCCATGATCAACCTGCTCAGCATGGCCTTCGCCGTGAGCCGGCTGGTGGGGTCCGAGGCGGCCGCGGCGGGGCAGGGGGCGCAGGCCATGCCGGGACTGAGCGCCCTGGCGTCGCCGGGGACCCTCGGGCTGACCTTCATCCTGATGATTCCCCTGGGTCTCTTCTTTGCGAACTTCATCATCCTGGCGGGCATCCAGGCCAAGAACACCGTCGAGGCCGGCACGGCCATCATGCCGGGCATGGTGGTGGTGATCTTCCTGGGGGTCTTCTCCATGGCGCCCGGCATCGAGAAGATGGCCTTCCTGCCCTACGTGCCCGTGGTGAACGTCAGCCTCGCCATCCGCAAACTGTTCAGCCAGCAAGCCAACTACTGGGAATACACGGTTGCGCTGCTCATGACCATCGGCCTGGCCTGCCTCATGACCTGGCTATCCACCCGCATGCTCAGGCGCGAATCGGCTATATTCAAGGTTTAGGGTATAGTTGAAATCCGTCGATCATTCCGAGGTATCAAGCATGGCCACAAAGCCCAAGACATCCGAAAGCCAGGCTCCCCTGAAGGACGCATCGCTGGACGGGTTGCTCGCCAAGGCACTGGAACAGTTCAACGCCGGCGCGCTCAAGGAGGCCTCCGCGGCCTTCGGGACCCTCATGGAGGAGGCCCTCAAGCGGGAGGAACTGCGGCTCAGCCGCACCGCCCAGGGTTACCTCAAGGCCATCCAGTCGCGCCTCGAGAACCTGGACGCCAGCCTCCCCCAGACCGCCGAACTGGCCGTGCAGGTGGAACTCAACCGGCACGCGCCGGAAGCGGCCCTGGCCCTGGTCGAGGAGGCCCTCAAGGCCCATCCCGGCCACGCCGGCCTGCACTACCTCAAGGCCCTGGCCCTGGCCCAGCTGGACCAGGCCCAGCCCGCCGCCGACGCCCTGAGCCAAGCCACGGAGCTGGATCCCGGCCTCATCTACCAGTTCCGTCTGGAAGCGGATTTCGACGGCGTGCGGCACAGCGCCCCCTTCGCCGTCTTCAACCGCGGCTGACGCACCCGTGGACGGCGGGAGGGGCCTCCACGCCGACCAGCCCCTGAAGGTCGTCGCCATCGGGGGCGGGACGGGCCTGGCCGCCCTGCTGCGGGCCCTGAAGCCCGAGGCGGGGCGCGCCCGGGACCCCTGGCGGCTCACGGGCATCGTGACCGTGTCCGACGACGGCGGCTCCAGCGGGCGCCTGCGGGACGAGCTGGGGGGGATCCCCCCGGGCGACCTGCGCAACTGCCTGTCGGCCCTCACCCGCGAGGAGTCGGTGCTCTCCGAGCTTCTCAACTACCGGTTCACGGGGGACGGCTCGCTGGCCGGGCATTCCCTGGGCAACCTGATGCTCCACGCCATGGCCGACCTCACCGGCGACTGGGTGCGCGCCATCCGGGCGCTTTCCAACGTCCTGGTGACCGTGGGGCGCCTCTACCCCTCCACGGTGGTGCCGGTGGTCCTCAAGGCCGAGGACATGGAAGGCCGGCGCTACACCGGCGAGACCAACGTGAACGCCTGCACGCCGCCCCTGGCGCGCTTCTGGGCCGAACCCCTGGACGCCGAGCCCCTGCCCGAGGCCATCCTGGCCATCCTCCAGGCCGACCTCATCCTCCTGGCCCCGGGCAGCCTCTACACCTCCACCATCGCCTCCCTCCTGGTGACCGAACTGCGGGAGGCGGTCTTCCGCACCGGCCACCCGGTGGTCTACGTGGCCAACCTCATGACCGAGCCCGGCGAGAGCTCCGGGCTGGACCTGGAGGCCCACCTCGCCGCCATCCAGTCCCACGCCCACCTGGCCGTGGCCGCCGTCATCGCCAACACCGCGCCCCTGCCGGACAACCTCCTGCGGCGCTACCGGCAGGAGGGCGGAACCCCCCTGGTCCCCGGCGCCCCGGTCCTCTGCGGGGTGCCGGTTTTCGCCTATGCCCTCCTGGATCCGGAGGCGGAGATGGTCAGGCACCACCCCGTGCTCCTCAACCGGGCCCTGCGGGAGGTCATCGCAACGTTGTAGCCACGGGCCCGAATACAGATACCATTGGGGTACCGGAGTCGAGGAATGGGCATAAAAGGCGATCTTTCCACCATGGGCCTGGAGGACATCCTCCAATGGCTGTCGGTGGGCAAGAAGACCGGCATCCTCGAACTCAAGGGCTTCCTCCACACCAAGCGCGTGGCCTTCTCCGACGGGCGCATCACCAGCGTGTGGTCCTCGGACCCGCGGGAGTACCTCGGCCAGTACCTCCTGGCCTACAACCGCATCACCGAGGAGCAGCTGCGCGAGGCCCTGGCCACCCAGGAGGACGAGAACCAGCTCCTGGGGCGCATCCTGGTGAACCGCCAGCTGGTCACCGAGGCCGAGATCCGCCGCATCGTCCAGCTCAAGGTGGAGGAGTCCGTCTACGACACCTTCCTCTGGGACACCGGCACCTTCGAGTTCCACGACGGCCAGCCTCCGCTGCAGAAATCCATGCTGCTCAGCCTGGAGGTGACCGGCATCGTCCTGGAAGGCGCCCGCAGGACCGACGAGTGGAAGCGCATCCGCAAGGTCATCAAGGGCGGGGACGCCGTGGTGGTGGGGGTCTCCGAGGCCATCGCCGAGATGCTCCCGCTGGCGCCCGAGGACGCCGACATCCTCACCCGCATGGACGGCCACAAGACCATCGACCAGCTCGTCATCGAGATGCGCGTGCCCGAATTCAAGGCCAACAAGCTCATCTTCGACCTGGCCGAGAAGGGGATGGTGCGCATCCTCCACCCGGGCGGCAAGCTCGGGGATCAGTCCAGCCTGCAGCTGCAGCGGGCCCGGCAGCTGGTGGAGCGCCAGAAGCTGCAGGAGGCCCAGGTGGAGCTCCGGAACCTCCTCGCCGAACAGCCCCGGCTCCAGGAGGCCACCCGCATGCTCCAGGTGGTCGAGCACATGATGGAGGAGAACACCATCGACGAGACGCTGGTGCCCGAACTGGCCGTGAGCATCGAGGAGCTCATGCAGGCCCAACTGGGGCCCAACGAGGCGTTCCTGGCCACCCGCGTGAACGCGGTGTGGAGCATCCACGACATCATCTCCATCTCCCCCTTTCCCCACGACGAGTGCCTGGCCATCTTTTCCAAGCTGCTCAAGCGTGGGATCCTGAAAGTGCAGAAATCACCTGGGGGCGCCCAGCCCGGCTACCGGCGCTAGGTCCCCCGAGCCCCGGAGGCCCTGTGCGAATGCCCAACCCCTGGTTCAACGCCATCCTGGCCCTGGCCCTGGCCGTGCCAGCCGCCGCCAAGCCCAAGCCCGCCCCCAAGGCCACCCCGGCCCAGGCCCAGATCCGGAAGCTCACCCAGGAGCGGGACGAGCTCAAGGAGCGCCTGGCGGCCACCGAAAGCATGCAGGAGGACCTCGCCGCCGCCCAGAAGAGCCGGGACCTGGCCCGCCAGGAGACCGAGGCCGTCAAGCGCCAGCTGGACCAGATCAAGGGCGCCCTCGCCGAGAACCAGGGCAGCTCGGACACCATCCTGAAGGAGCTCCAGAAGGCCAAGGACGACGCCGCCGCGGCCCAGGCCGCCAACGAGGCCCTGAAGGAGGAACTGGCCAAGGCCAACGAACGCAAGGCCGCCGACGCCGCCAAGACCGTGGTGCCCATCACCCCCGACATCACCCCCGCCAAGCCCATGAACCTCAACAAGGTCACCCCGTCCCCCCGCAAGGTCAGCGGCGTGGTCGTGGTGAACGTCCTCATCAGCGAGAACGGCGAGGTCCTGGACACGCGGCTCCTGCAGGGCCTGCCCGGGGAGGGCGAGTGGGTGCAGAAGGCCCACGAGGCCTGCCTGGAGGCCGCCCGGCGCATCGTCTTCGACCCGGCGAGGGGTGCGGACGGAACGACCCGGGTGCGGGTCTGGCAGGGCGTCGGCTTCAAGCTCGACTAGCCGGTAAGGTCCAGGAGGCAGGTTCGGGTCGGCCTAGCCTTCCCGCAGGGCCTCGGAAGGTGAAACCCTTGCGGCACGCATAGCCGGAAGAAAGGCCGCCGCCAGGGCCGCGCCCACCAGGGAGGCGAGGGAAACGACGGTGATCAGGATGGGTGGGTCGGGCCAGGTGCCCAGCACATCGCGGCCCACCCGTTCCAACAGGCCGCCTAGCAACACGCCCGCCACGCCCGCCAGGGAGGCCAACCGGAGGGTTTCTCCAAGGATCTGGCCAAGGATGGAAAGGGGTGTGGCACCCAGGGCCGAACGGACGCCGAACTCGGCTCGCCGGGCCGATACCGACGCGGCCATGATGCCGAACACGCCGCCTGTCGCCAGCAGAAGGGCCAGGCTCGCGAAGGCCCCGATGAAAGCCAGGGCCATTCGCTGGGGGCCCAACTGAGCCTTCAGAAGTTCCCGCATGGGCAGGTATCGGAAGAGGGCCTGGCCCGGCGCCGCTTCGCGAAGCAGGGCCTGCATCTGCTGCTCCGAGGGCGGAGGGCCCATCGATCGGAAGGCCACATGGAGATCCTGGTTCCACACGATGCTCGACTGGGCAAGGGGCACATAGAAAATGGGTGGGGCGACTTGTGCAGGGCCGAACTCGTGCACATCCGCCAGCAAGCCCACGATGCGGAAAGATTGCCCCAGGAGGCTGAGACGCCGGCCCACGACATCGTCGGTGCCGAAGGCCTGCTGGGCCAGCGTGCGGGTCACCAGCATCACCTTCTCGCCATCGGCGCTATCCGTGGGTTCCACATCGCGGCCCCGCAGCAGATGCAAACCCAAGGCACGGACCATGCCGGGCGTCAGGGCGCGGGCCTCGGGATCGACCTTCCGGCCATCGGGCAGGAGCGCGTTGAGGTCACTACGGAAACCACTCATGGGCAGTCCATTGCTGGCCCCTACGGCCTGTACGCCCGGAAGGGCGCCAAGCCGCTGCGTGATGGCCTGGGCCAACCGATTGCGCGCGGCCAGGGGCGTCCCCTTGCCGGGCTGGATCTGGAACGTCCAGACTCGATCCAGATCGAAGCCCGGGTTCGAAGCCATGAGGCGCCCCAGGCCGTGTTGCAGGGAGAGGGCCACGATGAGCAGCGTTCCGCCCAGCACCAGCTGCGTGCCCACCAGCACGCGCCGTGCCCGGCCGGGGCCGCCCAGGCGAGGGGAACGTCCGCCCGTTCGAAGGATGTTGGCGATTTGGTTGCCCGGTTGGGCCGCGAGGGCGCAGAGGGCCCCCAGGAGCGGGCCCAGCAAAGCCGCAGCCAGAACGGAAGGTCCATCGAGGGAAAGGCCTTCCAGGGCAAGGTCCGGGAAACTCCACGCGAGCACGTGTCCTGTGAGACCCAGACTGAGGTGGGTGAACAGCAGGCCTCCCAGTGCACCGATGAAGCCCAGCAGGGCGCCTTCCATCATCAGCATGTGGCGAAGATTCTCGGGTTGGGCCCCGAGGGCGCTGCGCACGGCCATCTCGTTGCGCCGGCCCAGGCCCCGGGTCAGAAGCAGCGAGGCAGCATTGTAGGCGGCCAACAGCAGCACCAGGAGCGTGGCGATGCGCAAGACGCGCAACACGCGAAGACCCTGGCCCAGCACCTCATCGATGTGGGGCGTGGCGTCGTAGCGCACCTGGTCGAGGATCTCCTTGGGGGCTTCTTGCGCGAAGATCTGGCGGATGCGCGCCGCCACCTGACCCATGGCCGCGCGGGCCTGGGCGAGGGTCGCACCGTCCTGTAGGCGGGCGACCACGCGCAGGAAGTGGGGGCCGTGGTTATCGCGCCGTTCGGGCGTCCACTGGAAAGGGCGGAACAGGTCCGTTCCGTGCGTCGTGTGGAACCCTGCGGGGAGGATGCCGATCACCTGGGCGCTCTCGCCGTTCACCGTGATGCTGTGTCCCACCAGGCTGGGATCCGCGCCGAAGTGATCTCGCCAGGTTCTGTGGGACATCATCACGGTGGGCGGGGCTCCCGGTTCATCATCGGCGGGATGGAAGGCGCGGCCCAGGGCGGGCCGGATCTCCAGCACATCAAAGAAATCGCCGGTCACGCGGTCGAGGCGCACGCGAACGGGCATCTCCAGTCCCAGGTTTGCGTTGGTGGGTTCCCAGGCCGCCACCCCTTTGAACGTGCCGGGAAATCCCCGCATCAACTGAAGGTCGCCCGTGGAGGGCGTGCCGTGCTGATCGGGCATGGAGGCCATGCCGTTGAAGAGGCTGACCAAGCGATCAGGCCTGGGCGCCGGCAGGCTCCGGATCATGAGGCTGCGGTGGAGGGCCATCATCCAGGCGAAGCCGCCAATGCCCAATCCCAGCAGGATCAGGGCCGGCAGGGCCGTGCGCGGATCACGCAAGAGGGATTTGAGTAGGGAACGAAGGCGCATGGGGAATCCTGGTCGGTTCTCTTGAATTTCGCTGATTTTCAATTAATGAGCTAAAGTTATGCCATTTTATAACACTCAATAATTGTACGATTTACGGTAGACGGCGCACGATTCAATCGTCCCATTCATGGGACTACCTGTCCCGGAAAGGAGAACATCCTGGACCCACTGCGAACGTCGGATCCGCCTGGTGGCTACCGGTTCAAAATCGAGACAGGTGGCATGACCCGGCAGGGACGGGCGATCGGGAACTCGGCACCGTTCAGTTCAAAGCCTTCCTTCGGTTCCTTCCTTCGGCACCTGGCCGTCCAGATGGAAATAGCCCAGGACCCGGAGCCCCAGCCGCTTCCTGCGGCGGCCCCGGCCCACCAGGCGCAGGCCGGCCTTCTCGGCCAGCCGGATGGAGGCCGTGTTCTCCTCCCGCACCAGGTACCAGAGGGTCCGCCCGCCGTACCGCCGCAGGATCTCCGCCAGGGCCAGGAGCCCGAGCCCCCGGCCCCGCAGGGCCGGGTGGGTCCAGAGGCCCGCGATCTGCAGGTCCCGGGCGGCCATGAACGGGAACCGGAAATGGGCGGGGAACAGGCAGGCGCGGTGCACCAGGAGGCTGCCCTGGGAGATCAGCAGGACGCTGAAGTCCCGGTTGGCGAACAGGTGCAGGAGGTGGAGGAGGCTGAGGGCCAGGAAGGGCAGGGCCGGCAGGGCCGGGTGCAGGAGCTGGCGCCAGGAGGGCCGCCAGAACTGCAGGCGGAACCCGTCCGCCGGCGGCGCTGGCGGCACTTCGCCCGCCTGGTAATAGCGGTAGATGGTGGGGGAGTCGGACATGTTCCAGGCATCGGCCGGGAACCCCGTTCATTAAAATCCGGCGAGGCGGTTAATCCACCTTGCAGGTGACATCCCCGTTGGCCCACGCCTGGCACCCCAGCCGCTGGCTGGGGGCGGCCTTGAGCACCTTGAGGATGCGGGCTTCGCTGGCGCCCACGGGCGAAAGGTGCTCGGCGCCCTCCTCCACCGTGACCAGGCAGGTGCCGCACCGGGCGTGGCCCCCGCAGGTGTGCGTCAGGGGCACCTCCCCGCGGGCCGCGGCGGCCAGGATGGAAAGTTCGCGCTCCAGGTCGATTTCGACCGTCTGCCTGCCTCTTAACGTGACCTTGAACATGGGGCTCCGGAGCATGGGAAAAGGCAGGGGTAAGACTGTGCCTGTGCAATTCTAGGCTGTGGACCGAGGCGGGGGAAGACCGCATGTTCCACCCGCGCGCGGCCGGAGGGGGAGCCCCGGCGCCGGCCGTTCCCTTGACGGAATCTTAACGTGCGGCCGCGCAACGTTAACGCCGAATTGACGGTGGTTCCCGCACGCTGGTGCAGGAGGGATCCATGTCAGCCATTCAGATCGTCGCGGCGGCCCTGACCCTTGGGCTTCTCATCTACCTGGGCATCGCCCTTCTCCTTCCGGAGCGCTTCCAATGACGGCCAACAGCATCATCCAGTTCGCCTTGTTCCTGGGGATCCTCCTCCTGGTCTCCAAACCCCTGGGCGATTACATGGGCCGGGTGCTGGACCGGGAGTCCACGTTCCTGGATCCCGTGGCGGGCCCGCTGGAGCGCGGCATCTACCGCCTGGCGGGGATCGCCCCCGACGCGCGCATGGACTGGAAGCAGTACGCCGGGGCGGTGATCGTGTTCAGCCTCCTGGGCCTCCTGTTCCTCTTCGGGCTCCAACTGGTCCAGCACCGGCTGCCCTTCAACCCCCAGCACCAGCCCGCGGTGCCCTGGGGGGTGGCCCTGAACACGGCGGTGAGCTTCGTCACCAACACCAACTGGCAGGCCTACGGCGGCGAATCAACCATGAGCCACCTCACCCAGATGCTGGGGCTCACGGTGCAGAATTTCCTTTCCGCCGCCAAGGGCATCGCGGTGCTGGCGGCCCTCGCCCGTGGCATCCGGCGCCGGAAGGCGACCTTCCTGGGCAACTTCTGGGTGGACCTCACCCGCATCACCCTCTACATCCTTCTCCCCCTTTCCATCATCTTCGCCCTGTTCCTCATCAGCCAGGGCGTGGTGCAGACCCTCGGCCCGAACCCGGTGGCGCACTTCCTTACGCCGGTGGCGGGCGCCGACGGCAAGCCGGTGCTGGACCAGGTGATCGCCGTGGGCCCCGTGGCCTCGCAGGAGGCCATCAAACTCCTCGGCACCAACGGCGGGGGCTTCTTCAACGCCAACTCCGCCCACCCCTTCGAGAATCCCACGGCCCTCACGAGCCTGGCCCAGGTGCTGGCCATCCTGCTCATCCCCGCCGGCCTCTGCCACGCCTTCGGGCGCATGGTGCGGGACCGGCGCCAGGGCTGGGCCATCCTCTCGGCCATGACGGTGATCTTCGTGGTGGCCCTGGGCGCCCTGCACCTGGCCGAGCAGAAGGGGAACGCCGCCTTCCGCTCCCTGCCCGTGGCGCAGGCCGCCGTTGCAACGCCGGGCCTTGAGCAGTCCGGCGGAAACATGGAGGGCAAGGAGGTGCGCTTCGGCATCACCGGCTCCACGCTGTTCGCCACGGCCACGACGGCCACTTCCTGCGGGGCGGTCAACGGCATGCACGACTCGTTCACGGCCCTGGGGGGCATGGTTCCCATCCTCCTCATGGACCTGGGCGAGGTGGCCTTCGGCGGTGTGGGCTCCGGGCTATACACCATGCTCATCTTCGCGATCATCGCGGTGTTCATCGCCGGGCTCATGGTGGGCCGGACCCCGGAGTACCTGGGCAAGAAGATCGAGGCCTTCGAGACCAAGATGGCCTCCCTGGTGATCCTCATCCCCGCCGCCTCGGTGCTGGTGTGCACGGCCCTGGCGGTCACCCTCCCCGCGGCCGTGGCCAGCCTGTCGAACCCCGGTCCCCACGGCTTCAGCCAGGCCCTCTACGCCTTCAGCAGCGCCTCCAACAACAACGGCAGCGCCTTCGGGGGACTCAACGCCAACACGAACTTCTTCAACCTGGCCACGGGCATCGCCATGCTCCTGGGCCGGTACGGCACCATCCTGCCCGTGCTGGCCGTGGCCGGCTCCCTGGCGAAGAAGAAGCGCACCCCGCCGGGGGCTGGGACCCTGCCCACCCACACGCCGCTCTTCGTGGCCCTCCTGGTGGCCGTGGTGCTCCTGGTCGGCGCCCTGACCTTCATCCCCGCCCTGGCGCTCGGCCCCGTCGCCGAGCACCTTTCCCTGCTCTAGGTGATACCCATGCGCACCTCCACTTCCTTCGGGGAACTCCAGCCCAGACCGCTGTTCGAACCTGCCATCGTCAAACACGCGGCCCTGGCCGCCTTCGCCAAACTCAACCCCGTCCACCAGCTCAAGAACCCCGTGATGTTCACCGTGTGGGTGGGCAGCGCCTTCACCCTCGCGCTCTGGGTCCAGGCCTTCCAGGGCAGGGGGGACGCCCCGGCCGGGTTCATCCTGGCCATCTCCCTCTGGCTCTGGTTCACCCTGCTCTTCGCCAACTTCGCCGAGGCCATGGCCGAAGGCCGGGGCAAGGCCCAGGCCGACAGCCTGCGCAAGGCCAAGCGCGACGTCACCGCCAAGCTGCTCAAGGAGCCGAAGTACGGCGCCCCCTGGGAGAGCGTGGGGGCGTCCTTCCTGCGCGTCGGCATGGCCGTGCTGGTGGAGGCGGGCGACACGATCCCCGGCGACGGCGAGGTGATCGAGGGCGTGGCCTCGGTGAACGAGGCGGCCATCACCGGCGAATCGGCCCCCGTGATCCGCGAATCAGGCGGAGACCGCTCCGCCGTCACCGGCGGCACCCAGGTGCTTTCGGACTGGCTGGTGGTGCGCATCGCCTCCAATCCCGGCGACACGTTCCTGGACCGCATGATCGCAATGGTGGAGGGCGCAAAGCGCAGGAAGACTCCCAACGAGATCGCCCTGGACATCCTTCTGGCCGCGCTGACCCTCATCTTCCTGCTGGCCACCGCCACGCTGTTGCCCTATTCGGTATACAGCGTCAAGGCCGCGGGACAGGGCAGCCCCGTGGCCCTCACGGTCCTCGTGGCCCTTCTGGTGTGCCTGATCCCCACCACCATCGGCGGGCTGCTCAGCGCCATCGGCATCGCCGGCATGGACCGCATGGTGCAGGCCAACGTCATCGCCACCTCGGGCCGCGCGGTGGAAGCCGCGGGCGACGTGGACGTGCTGCTCCTGGACAAGACCGGCACCATCACCTTGGGCAACCGCCAGGCCGTGGCGTTCGTGCCCGCCGAAGGCGTCGACGCCCAGGCGCTGGCCGACGCCGCGCAGCTGAGCAGCCTCGCCGACGAGACCCCGGAGGGCCGCAGCATCGTGGTGCTGGCCAAGGAGCTGCACGGCCTGCGGGAGCGCGACATCCACGCCCTGGCCGCGCGGTTCATCCCCTTTTCCGCCCAGACCCGCATGAGCGGCGTGGTGCTGGAAGGCCGGGAGATCCGCAAGGGGGCCGCGGGCGCCATCGAGGCCTGGGTCCTGGAATCCGGAGGCGGGTTCCCCGAATCCCTGCGCGCCGAGGTGGACCGCATCGCCCGCGCGGGCGGAACGCCGCTCCTGGTGGCCGAGGCCGAAGGCGCCCGGGCCCGCGCCCTGGGGGTCGTCCACCTCAAGGACATCGTCAAGGGCGGCATCCGGGAACGCTTCGCCGAGCTGCGGGGGATGGGCATCCGCACCGTCATGATCACCGGCGACAACCCCCTCACCGCCGCGGCCATCGCCGCCGAGGCCGGGGTGGACGACTTCCTGGCCCAGGCCACCCCCGAGGCCAAGCTCAAGCTCATCCGCGACTACCAGGCCGGGGGGCGCCTGGTGGCCATGACCGGCGACGGCACCAACGACGCGCCGGCCCTGGCCCAGGCCGACGTGGCCGTGGCCATGAACACCGGAACCCAGGCCGCCAAGGAGGCCGGAAACATGGTGGACCTGGACTCCAACCCCACCAAGCTCATCGAGATCGTGCGCATCGGCAAGCAGATGCTCATGACCCGGGGCTCCCTGGCCACCTTCAGCATCGCCAACGACGTGGCCAAGTACTTCGCCATCATCCCCGCCGCCTTCGCCGTCACCTACCCCCGGCTGGGGATCCTCAACGTCATGGGGCTCCACAGCCCCGGCAGCGCCATCCTCTCGGCGGTGATCTTCAACGCCCTGGTCATCGTCGTGCTGATCCCCCTGGCCCTGCGGGGCGTGGCCTACCGTCCCCTGGGCGCGGCCGCCGTGCTCCGGCGCAACCTCCTGGTGTACGGCGCCGGCGGCCTCGTGGCGCCCTTCTTCGGCATCAAGCTCATCGATCTCGCGCTCGTCGCAGCCCGTCTGGTCTGAGGTCCGCCATGTCCATCCTCCGCCCCGCCCTCGTCGTCACCGGATCCCTGATCCTTCTCACCGGCCTGGCCTACCCCCTCGCCCTCACCGGGATCGGCCAGGCCGCGTTCCCCTTCCAGGCCCGGGGCAGCCTCGTCGTCAAGGACGGCCGGGTGCTGGGAAGCCGCCTCCTGGGCCAGCACACCGAGGACCCCGCCTTCTTCTGGGGCCGCCTGTCGGCGGCGGCCTTTCCCACCGACGCGGCCCATTCCGCCGGTTCCAACCTCGCACCGTCCAACCCGGCCCTGAAGGATGCGGCGCAGCGGCGCATCCAGGCGCTGCTCCGGGCCGACCCCGGCAACGGGGCGCCGGTGCCCGTGGACCTGGTCACGGCCTCGGGGAGCGGCCTGGATCCCCACATCAGCCCCGCCGCCGCAGAGTACCAGGTGCGGCGCGTGGCCCGGGTCCGGGGGCTGCCCGAGGCCGAGGTGAGAGCCCTTGTGGCCCGGGCCACGTCGGGACGCTTCCTGGGCCTGGTGGGGGAACCCCGGGTGGATGTGCTGGCGGTGAACCTCGCCCTGGAGGAGGCGAGGCCGTGATGGCGGCCCTCCTCCTTCCCCTGGCGCTGGCCGTCGGAACGGCGGGAACCCGGACCTGGATGCAGGAGCGGCGTTCCCTCCCCGGAACGCGGGACCGGAGCCTGTGGCTTCTCCCTGTCTTCGCGTGGCTGCCCCTCGTATGCTGGATCCTGAGCTGGTTCGTGACGCAGGACTGAGATGACTCCACCCGGAACGCCCCGATGGACGTGGTTCGCCGCGGCGGCCGCGGTGGCCGCCACCACCGCGGCGGGCTTCGTCGTGAACCGCTACCTGCAACTGGCGGACCTGGTGGTGCTCTACATGCTGTGCATCACCGTGGTGGCCACCCGGTTCGAGAAGGGCCCGGCCTTCCTGGCCACGGCCCTGTGTGTGGGCTGCCTGGACTACTTCTTCATCCGGCCCTTCTACACTTTCTCGGTGCACGACACGCGGTACCTGGGCACCTTCGGCATGATGCTGGGCGTGGGCTGGATCGTGGGGAACCTCGCCGGGCGCATCCGCACCCAGGCCCGGGAGGCCGGGGAGCGGGAACGGCACACCACGGCCCTCTATCGCCTGGGGGGCATCCTGGCCGAAGGGGGCGACGCCCCGGCCATCCAGGAGCGGGTGGAGGCCTACCTGGGCCAGGAACTGGGGGTGCGGGTGCTGATCCTCCTCCCGGGCCCGGATGGCGCGCTCCTGCCGCGGGCGGGGCTGAACGCGGACGAGCTGGGCGTGGCCCAGTGGGCCCTGGCCAACCGCCAGGCCTCGGGCGCCGGCACCCCCAACCTCCCGGGCGCGCGGGCCCTGTTCCTGCCCATGGGCAGCCCCCGCCTCGCCGAGGGCGTCCTGGCCGTTTTCCCCCCCGCCGCCGCCGGGCGCGACCTGCTGGAGGGGATGGCGGCCCAGGTGTCCCTGGCCCTGGGACGGGCGCGCCTGGTGTCGGAGCGGGCCGAGGCCCGCATCCGCGCGGAGCAGGAGCACCTTCGCAGCATCCTCCTCAGCTCCATCTCCCACGACCTGCGCACGCCGCTGGGCACCATCACCGGCGCTTCCAGCACTCTGCTGGACCCCGGCCCGGAGGCCACCGCCGGGGACCGGCGCATGCTGCTGGCCACCATCCACCAGGAGTCCCGGCGCCTGGAGAAGCTCGTGGACAACCTCCTGGACCTCACCCGGCTGGAGACGGGCCAGGTGCAGGTGCGCAAGGAATGGGTTCCGGCGGAGGAGATCGTGGGCTCGGCATTGAATCGCCTGGAGGGCCAACTGGAGGGCCGCGAAGTGTCCCTGGACCTGCGGGACGCCTGGATCCCCCTGGATCCGGTGCTCATGGAGCAGGTGCTCGTGAACCTCCTGGACAACGCCCTCAAGTTCAGCCCCCCCGGCTCCCCCCTGGAACTCGAATGCTGGACCGACGGGGACACGGCGACCCTGACGCTCACCGACCACGGCCCCGGCCTGGAACCCGGCGAGGAGGAACGGATCTTCGAGAAGCTGTACCGGGGAAGCCGCTCGGCCTCGGCCCCGGGGGCCGGCCTGGGCCTGGCCATCTGCCGGGGCATCGTGCAGGCCCACGGCGGCTCCATCACCGCCCGGAGCACGCCCCGGGGGGGCACCCGCGCCGTAGTCACCCTGCCCCTGGAGGGCCGGCCTCCCACCCTGGACGACTGCCCATGACCGCCGACCATCCCCTCATCCTCGTCATCGAAGACGAGCCCCCCCTAAGGCGCTACCTGCGGGCCACCCTGCAGTCCTTCGGCTACCGGGTGGAGGAGGCCGCCACCGGGGCCGAAGGCAGAGGCATGGCCGCGCGCCTGAACCCCGACGTGGTGCTCCTGGACCTGGGCCTGCCCGACATGGACGGCCTGGACCTGGCCCGCGAGCTGCGCGGCTGGAGCCGGGTGCCCATCATCATCGTCAGCGCCCGGGGCAAGGAGGAGGACAAGATCCAGGCCCTGGACGTCGGGGCCGACGACTACCTCACCAAGCCCTTCGGCTCGGGCGAGCTGCTCGCGCGGATCCGCGTGGCCCTGCGCCACGCCGCCGAGGCCGCGGGCGCCGCCCCGGAGCCGGTGGTCGAACTGGGCCCCCTCCGGGTGGACTTCCCCAGCCGCGAGGTCACCGTGGACGGCGTCGAGGTGCACCTCTCCCCCAACGAGTTCGCGCTTCTGGCCGTCCTGGCTCGGCACGCCGGCAAGGTCCTCACCCACCGCCAGCTGCTCCACGAGGTGTGGGGCGGCGTGGCCTCGGCCCAGCCCACGTACCTCCGGGTCTACATGGCCAACCTGCGGAAGAAGCTGGAGCCCGATCCCGCCCGGCCGCGGCTCCTGCTCACGGAGCCGGGCGTGGGCTACCGCCTGAAGGGCTGAGCCGTCAGGAGTCCCGGCGGTAGATGATGACGCCCATCTCGTTCACCAGGTTCTGGGTCTCGGCAAGGATGCCGTCCTTGAGGAACCGGTCCTCCAGTTGGGGCTTCTTGGCGTCGTCGTTCACGTAGAATCCCCCGCGACCCAGGATGACGGCGTACACGTGCCCTCCCTTCCACATCGAGGCCGCGACGGGGTGGAGGAGCGCCTGCTTTACGATCCTGGCGTTATGGAGGGTCTCGTCCACCTTGTAGATGGGAATGTGCAGGTAGCTCGTGAAGGCCAGGTCCAGCCTGGGCGTCATGTGCGTGATGCTGATGATGGAAGTATTCGGAACCTGGACCGGGTAGTTGAACCAGGAGAGCTCCTGGTCGGTGCCTCCGGGATTCCGGGTGATGTGGCTGACGAAGGCATCCAGGGTCTTCGGGCCCTGGAAGTCGAAGCCAACGGCTTTCTTCGACGGGGACAGGGTCAGGTCGAACCGATGGTCCTTGTAGTTCAAGGGGGTCCCGTTCTTGAGGTACCTCACCCGCAGCTTGATATCGAACGAATGGTCCAACCCGAGCACCTTGAGGATGCCCTTCAGGGTGTCGATCTCGTATCCGCCCGTGCCCTGGGAGGCCGTCGCGAATTCCGCCAGCTTCGGGTGGTGCCGGAACGCGTCGATCAGGGCGCGCATCGGGTCGGGGGCGTCCGCGGGGCGCTTGTCGCCCAGGCGGATGTGGTTGAGGGTGAAGCGGAGCTGCCGGCGGACCCCGGCCATGACCGCGTCGTCCCCGGGATGGTCGACCAGCGTGGGGTCCACCTCCCGGATCGTGGCCAGCAGCTTGATGGCCGTATTGAGGAAGCAGGAGGCCCCGGCGTTGGTCAGCCCCGGCCAGTGCTCCACCTGGTCGATGTTGAACGGCGCCACGTCAACCAGCGGGTCGAAGGGTTTGAGGCTGACCTGGAAGACCGCGCTGGATACCACGCGCCCCCCCTTGGCGTACACGACGACCTGTCCGGTCTTCGCCTGTTCTGGAACCGTCACGGTGATCTTGCGGTCCCCGGTCGCCACGAGGGCGGCCGAAACGCCGCCGATCTCCACCCGGAGCGGGCCCGCGAAGTGGGTTCCCTTGATCAGGACCACATCCCCGGGCCGGCCCGATTCGGGCGACACGTCCGTGATGGAAGGAGCAGCCGGTGTTTCATCCGGTTCCGGCTGGACCGGGGACGGGGCAGGGGCCGGAGCAGGGGCCGGTGTCGCGGGCCTGGTGGAGGCGTCGCCGCCGCCCTTGCACCCGAGGGCGAGGAGGGAGGCGACAGAAAGGGCGAGGAGGGGGAGCCGTTGCTTCATGTCTTATTAATGCAACGGCCGACGCGGACGTTTCATTCCCGAGGCGGAAGAAATCCCGGCATGGCCGTCAGGGTTCCCTGCGAAGGAGGATGACCCCCAGGTCCGTACCGAGTTTCTGGGTCCGGTCCGGGGTGTCGTCATTCATGAATTGTTCTTCAAGGTATGGCTTTTTCGCGTCATCGTTCACATAGAACCCGCCGGGGCCCAGGATGGCGGCAACCACGTGTCCCTCCCCCCGCAGGAGCGACACGGCGACGGGCCGGAGGGTCACCTCCTGGAGGACCTTCGCTTCGTGGCGGGTCTCGTCGACCTGGTAGACGGGAATGCGCACCGAGGTCGAGAAGGCCAGGTCCCGCCTGGGCTTCATGTTCAACACCGTGAGGAGGGCGGTGTCCGGGACCTTGACCGGATAGTGGAACCAGGAGGATCCACCCCCGGGGTCCCCGGGGTTCCGGGTGACATGATCGAGGTAGGTTGCCAGCGTCTGCGGGCCCTGGGGGTCGAACCCTGAAATCCGCCTGTTCGAGGAAAGGATCAGGCCGAGCGGCATGTTCTGGTACACGGGTGGCTTTCCTTCCGCCATCCATTTCTTCCGGCAGGCAATTTTGAACGAGTCGTCCAATCCGAGCGTCTTGAGGATGTCTTGCAGGGAAAGCAGGTCGTTTCCGCCGCCGCCCTGGGTGCCGGCAACGTGCTTGGCAAGAAGCGGATGATGCCCGAATGCATCGATGAGCGCGCGCATCGGGTCCTGGACGCCCGCCGGGCGCCTGTCGCCCAGGCGGATGTGGTTGATCGTGAGCCGCAGCTGCCGGCGGACCCCCGCCAGGGCCGCGTCGTCGCCGGGGTGGTCGGCCAGCGCGGGGTCCAGTTCGCGGATGGCAGCCAGCAGCTTGATCGAAGTATTGAGGAAGCAGGAGCCCCCGGTGTTGACCAGCCCCGGCCAATGCTCCACCTGGGCGAAGCTGAAGGGCACCACGTCCACCAGCGGATCGAAGGGCTTGGGATTCACCTGGAAATCCGCCCTGGAAGCCACGCGGCCGCCTTTGGCGTAGAGGATGACGCGCCCCGTCCGCGCGTGGTCCGGAACCGTCACGGTGATCTGCCCGTCCCGGGTCGCCACGACGGCCGCCGCCACGCCTCCGATCTCGACCCGGAGGGAGCCCACGAAGTGGGTTCCCCGGATCAGGACCGGGTCCCCGGGCCTTCCCGATTCGGGCGAGACGTCCGAAATGGTCGGAGCGGCCGGGGTGCCGTCCGGTCCCGGCTGAACCGGGGCCGGAATCGCGGACCTGGAGGAGGGATCGCCGCTCCCCTTGCACCCGAAGGCGAGGAGGGAGGCCACAGAAAGGGCGAGGAGGGGGAGGACTTGTTTCATGTCTAATTTATGTCGTGACCCATGCAAAAGGTTCAGGAGTCCCTGCGAAAGACCATGATGGTCATGCCTGTCACGAGGTTCCTGGTTTTTGCCAGGTCTCCGTCGATCGCGAACTGCGGATCCATGTAGGGCTTTTTCGCGTCATCGTTGATCCAGAACCCGCCGGGGCCCAGGATCACCGAGTAAGCGTGCCCGCCCTTCGTGATCGAGGCGGCGATCGGGTGGAGGGTCGCCTCCTGAAGGATCCTGGCGCTGTGGTGGGTCTCGTCCACCTGGTAGACGGGAATGCGCACGAGGGGCGAGAAGGCCAGCCCAAGAGCGGTTTCGTCGTGCCGAACGTTGATGATCGAAAGGGCCGGGACCTTGACCGGGTAATCGAAATAGGTGAATTTCGAATCGCTTGCCGAGGCGTTCCGGGTGACGTAATGAACGTAGCTTTCCAGGGTTTTCGGGCCCTGGTATTGCTTCCCATCGTCCGTTTTCGACTCGGTCACCCGAAGGGTGAACGCATCGTCCGAGTAGGTGGGGGTGCCCCCGGTCTTGGTGAACTTCACCCTCACGCCAATCCTGAATGACGTGTCCACCCCCAGCGCCTGGAGGAGGGCACCCAGGAATTCCGAAGTGTCCGTGCCGCCGTTCCCCGCTGCGGCCGCGAAAGGAGCCAGGGTCGGGTGGTGCTGGAACGAATCGATCAGCCCGCGCATCGGGTCCTGGGCGTCCGCGGGGCGCTTGTCGCCCAGGCGGATGAAGTTGAGCGTGAACCGGAGTTGCCGGCGGACCTCCGCCAGGGCCGCATCGTCACCGGTGTGGTCGGCCAGCGCGGGGTCCACCTCGCGGATGGCGGCCAGCAGTTTGATGGCCGAATTGATGAAGCAGGATGTACCCGTGTTGCCCAGTCCCGGCCAATGCTCCACCTGGGCGAAACTGAAGGGCACCACGTCCACCCGCGGATCGAAGGGCTTGAGGTTGACCTGGAAATCCGCCCTGGACGCCACGCGTCCGCCCTTTGCGTAGACGATGACGCGGCCGGTCCTCGCCTGGTCCGGAACCGTCACCGTGACCTGACCTTCGCCGGTCCCGACGACGGCGGCCGCCACGCCCCCGATCTCGACCCGGAGGGGGCCCTCGAAGTGGGTTCCCCGGATCAGGACCGGGTCCCCGGGCCTACCCGACTCGGGGGACACGTCCGTGATGGACGGAGCGGCCGGCGTCACTTCCGGTCTCGGGTCAACCGGGGCCACGGGTCTGGAAGAGGAACCACCGCCACCCTTGCACCCGAGGGCCAGGATGGAAGCGACAGAAAGGGCGAGGAGGGGGAGAGGATGTGCCATGATTCATTAATGCTCTACCCCCGGCAGACGTTTCAACCAGGCCCTGGAAATTCCCGGGGTTGGATTTCCCATGGCAGATCCCTTGAACGCCTCCAGTCCTGGGTTTGTGGATTCCTCCCCGGTCGGGCTAGAATCGGAACGGCCCTATAGCTCAGCGGTCAGAGCTGGCGGCTCATAACCGCTTGGTCCAGGGTTCGAATCCCTGTGGGGCCACCAGACATAAATGCAAGTGCCTACCGGGCTTGGGTATCGACATCCAGCCCCAGCGACACCAGGGGAATCGCCTTCCCGGAAAGGGCCAGCCAATGGTCGTTTAGATTCAGCCGCAGGCGGTCAAGCCTGGGGTCCTTCAGCGGTGTGAAGGTCCGGCTGCCCGGGTCATACCGGTAGTACCGCAGCCACGCCCGGCGTTCCCGCTCCTCGGGTGTGAACTCATGGGCGAGGCTGGCGAAGCGGTTGCCGGACCGCATGGCCTCGGCATCCCGCTGGAGGCTGTGGCCGGGCTCGGGCATCGAATTCATGACCGCCGCCACAAGGATCTCCCTGGCGTTCTGGGGGTACCAATGGAGCTTCAGGGGGAACGAGAACTGGGAAACCAGGACTTCACCAAACGGCTTTCCGGGTTGGCGGCTGGACTGGTCCAGTCGGGCGATGAAATCGTCGTCGAGCCTTGGCCAGGGAACATTCACGGCGTGAAGGGCCCCGGTGGCGGTATTGAACTGGAAAACCTGGCCTGTCTGGGAGCTTGTCAACAATAGCTTATCCCCCAGGGCTGCTGTTCGATCGATCAGCGGATAGCTGTTCACAGTTGCAAGGCTTCGCGAGAACCCCGGCGGATAGGGGATGCGCCTTTCGGCCTTCGCCGGGTTCCGGGGGTGGAAGATCTCCAGGAGGGGAATCCGGTCATTGGCGCCCGATCCCAGCATCTCCAGGTACTGGGCCGATGGCGGCCAATCCCCGGAGGGCCGTTCGTTGGGGCAGATCAGGGCGATCTTCCCGTCCGCCAGGATCTCGAACTGGGAAAAGGCACGGTCGGACTTGAAATAACGAATCCACAGGCCCGTCTCCGGATCCCGTCGCAGGAGGGTCCTGCCCGACTTCCGGAAGAAGGCGCCCTGCCTGAACTTCAACCCCGACAGGTAGGGACTGAAGCCGGCGGAGGGCAAGGGGACGGTCCTCACACCCTTCGTCAGGTCCACCTCCCCGGCACGGCCCAGGTCCAGGAAGCCGTAACGCCGGCCCCGGCAAAGGAAAAGGCGGGACCCCTGGATCTCCGCCACGAGGCCGGGCTCCCCGGGGTATTCCCAATCGGGGAAGGTCGAATCGATGAATGTGTATGGCTTCCATTGATAGCCCACATCCAGGACCGGGCCTTCGGGCGGGTCGGTTTGCGTTGGAACGGGCGGAGCCTCCGCCCGCCCTCCTCCAAGGGATTGTGCGACCAGGGATGGCAGTGAGAGAGAAATCACAAATAAAGTTGGTTTTATAGACATCCAAGCACCGTGAGTCAGTTGGAGAAATATCCAGAATGGTCATGAACGTGAAGGGTGTGGTTGCAGCAAAAATAGGTGGCATGCCCATCTGCAACCAATCCACCTCTAAAGGTGCATGTAATTAAATACCTATTACTAATTCCGGGTAGAGGCGCATGGACCACGCTTCTTGATCTGAGGATGCAAGTATGATTTGTTAGGCATCCAAATCCACACGTGCAACTGCAGGACGTTGGACAGGCCGGTAGAGCGCCATGAACACATGGTCCAACAAAGAAAAGTGCGGATAATAGCAGGATATTATTTCTCAAATGCATGGAATACTCCTATTTTACATTCGATGAAGGAAAAGGGTGATAATGCAGTTTGTTTTGCCGGCTCATCCAAGATGGGTTCTGATTCTGCATTGTTCCTTTGTGCACAATCAAATTTTGGGCTTAGAGGTGACTCGATGATTCCACGATGGGTTCCGATCACAGACCTGATGCGCCTCGGCAGGAAGGTCCTGGATGAGGTGCGCCAGGACCGTTCCCCCGTGATCATCACGGAGCATGGAAGGGCGGCGGCGATTCTCTTGGATGTGGCAAGCTACGAGGCGATCACCCGGCGATACGAGATTCTGAAGGGCCTTGATGAAGGCGAGCGGGATATTGCGGAAGGTCGGACCCAGGATTGGGAGGACGCCAAAGCAGGGCTGCGCAAATGGCGGCGCTGAAGCTGCGCCTTACCCTCACGGCATCGCGGGAGCTGGATGAGGTCCTGGGTTTCATCGCCCAGAACAATCCAGAAGCCGCCGATGGGCTTTCAAGGTCCGCTGCGTTGCCCCAGCCGTTCGCGGTAAGATCCTCCCCGCGAGGTTACCCATGGCCACCCAGAAGCGCACGGTCGACCACATCCTGGACCAACTGAGCGAGGCCGGCGCGGTCTCGGTGAAGAAGATGTTCGGGGAGTACGGCGTCTTCCTGGACGGCAAGATGTTCGCCCTGATCTGCGACGACCGGTTGTTCTTCAAGCCCACGCCGGCGGGGCGCGGGCTGTTGGGCGAGGTGGTGGAGGCGGCGCCCTACCCGGGGGCGAAGCCCTGCTTCCTCATTGCGGAGGAGGACTGGGACGACCGGGAGCGGCTGTCGGCCCTGGCCCGGGCCACGGCGGACGGCCTGGAGGCGCCCCGCCGGAAACCGAGTCGGCGTACGACCTGACCTCGTTCGCTAGGGACGGGGCTCCGCGACACGGATGGTGCGGTACCCGTCCCCATCCGGGACGATCCGCACCAGGCCGGGCAGATGCGCTCCGGCCAGGAACACGTTCCCGGCGGCGGCCCTGCGGAAGAAATCCAGGCGGGTCCGCACGGCCCGGTCCCCCTCCAGGTCGAAGCTGATGCCGGTGGCGGGGCGCGCGAACTGCACGGCCCCGAAGTGGATGAGGTCTCCGATGCACCACAGTTCCTGGCCGTTGGACCGGAACGCGTAGACGGTGTGCCCGGCGGTGTGGCCGGGCGCGGCCAGGGCCGTGACCCCTTCGGCCACGGTGTCGCCGTCCCGGGTCAGCACCACATCGGACCCGTAGGCCGCGAAGATGGCCCGCACCTTGGGGATGCGATCCCACAGGCGCTCGGGGAGCCGTTCCCGGGTCGTCCACAGGTCGTGCTCGACCCGGGACACGCAGAGCTTCGCCCGGGGGAAGGCCCGGGCGCCGCCGGGCAGGAGCAGGCCGCCCACGTGGTCGAAATGGAAATGGGTGATGAGCACCAGGTCCACCTGGGCCGGGGTCACCCCGGCGGCGGCAAGGCCTTCGGCCAGGTGGCCGGAGTCCTCCTCCGGATCCTTGCCCATGCCGGTGTCCACCAGGATGACCTTGCCGGCCTGGCGCACCAGGAAGGCGTTGACGGGGGTGGTGGCGGCGGTGCGGTCGCCCAGCATCCGCACCGCCTCCGCCGGGGCGATGCCCTTGAGGAGGGAGGCCTCCAGGGAGAGGGTGCCGTCCACCAGGGGGCGGACGTTCGGCCCCGGGGTCTGGGCGGTCAGGGTCATGGCGGTCACCAGGATCAGGAAGGGTCGCATGACGGGATTCTACCCGGGACCTGGAAGGATGGGACCTTGCTGGTGTTAGACTTCGCCATGGCCGATTCCTCCCCTTCCCGGGCGCCGTCCCCCATCCTGGAAACCCTGGTGGTGGGTGCGGGCGTGGCCGGCCTGAGCTGCGCCGGGGCCCTGCGGCGGGCGGGCCGGGGCGTGGTCGTCCTGGAGCGGGCCCACGACGTGGGCGGCCGGTGCGCCACCCGGCGCTTCGATGGGCAGGCGGTGGATTTCGGCCCCCTGTTTGCCCACGGCCACCACCCGGACTTCCTGCGGGTGCTGCGGGAGGTGGACGCCAATCCCCTGCGGGATTGGCCCCGGCGGGTGGAGGGCGGGGGGCCCCCCTGTCAGCCGGGAGCCCTGGAGCCCACCGTGCGCAGGGTGGCGTTCGCCCAGGGCATGAAGGCCCTGCCGCGCCACCTGGCCCAGGGGCTGGAGATCCGCCTGGAGACGCGGGTCACGGCCATCCGCGCCTTCGACGGCGGCTTCGAGGTGACCTGCGGCGAGGGCGAGCCCCTGCGCTGCCGCGACCTGGTGCTCGCCCTGGCCCTGGAGCAGACCCGGCGCCTGCTGCGCACCCTGGAACCCTTTCCCCAGGCGGCGGGCCTCCAGGCCGTCCTGGGCCTCTTCGGCAGCATCCCCTGCCTGACGGTCCTGGCGGGCTATGCGCTGGACGTGCCGGCGCCCGACTGGGACGTGCTCTACCCGGAGGCCTCGGACGTGCTGCAACTGGTGGCCCAGGATTCCTCCAAGCGGGTGGCGCCCCGGTTTCGCACCTTCGTGGCCCAGGCCCGGCCGAAATGGTCCCGGCAGCGGCTGGACGTCCCCCCGGCCCAGTGGAGCCGGGAACTGCTGGACGAGGCCGCCGGCCACCTCGGCGACTGGGCTTCCACCCCCCTCTGGACCTACCCGCACCGCTGGCGCTACGCCCGCCTGAGCCCCACCAGCGAGCTGGCGGGACCCCTTCGCATCGATTTTCCCGGAGGCGCCCGTCTGGGGCTCGCCGGGGACGTCTTCTCGCCGGGAGGGGGCCTGCAGGCCGCCTGGCTTTCCGGGACCCGCCTGGCGGGTCGCCTCACGCAGGAGCCTTCATGAGCATGGATTCCAAGCTTCTCGATCTGGTCGAGCGCGACCGCGAGCACGAGTGCAAGGGCTTCGGCCCCGACCAGGTGTGCGTGCGCATCGTGGCGGTGGCCAAGCTCCCCAGCCGCTTCGGCGACTTCCGCATCGCGGCGTTCTGGAACAACCGTGACCAGAAGGACCACATCGCCATCATCCACGGGGACGTGGTGGGCGCCCAGGACGTGGCCACCCGCATGCACTCCGAGTGCCTCACGGGCGACGTGGTGGGCTCCCTGCGATGCGACTGCCGGGACCAGTTGGAGACGGCCCTGATGCGCATCGGCCAGCTGGAGCGGGGGGTGGTGCTCTACATGCGCCAGGAGGGCCGCGGCATCGGCCTGGCCAACAAGATCCGCGCCTACGCCCTCCAGGACCAGGGGCTGGACACCGTGGAGGCCAACCTCGCCCTTGGGTTCCGGGACGACGAACGGGACTACGCCGTGGCGGCCCACATGCTGCACAGCCTGGGCATCGGCTCGATCCACCTCATGACCAACAACCCCTCCAAGGTCGAGCAGCTGACCCGCTACGGGGTGAACGTCAGCCGGCGCCTGCCGCACCTGCTGCCCCCCAACGTCCACAACCGCTTCTACCTGGAGACCAAGGCGCGGCGCTCGGGCCACTACATCGATTTTACGGGCACGCCCCACCTGCAGGAGCAGAGCGATCCCGTGATCGTGGAAGGCATGCCCGAGGATTGACGCGGGCGCAGGGTCACCGCGCGGTCAAAGTCCCAGGGCCGCGATGCACTTCTGGATCTCCTGGATGTGGAAGGGCTTCTGGACGCTCACCACGGTGGGCCTGCCCTCCAGCAGCTTGGCGAGGTCGTGGTCGTTGTAGCCGCTGGCCATGATCACCGCCTGGCCGGGGCGCAGGAGCAGGATCCCGTGCAGCGTCTCGGCGCCGTTGATGCCGGGCATGTTCATGTCCAGGATCACCAGGTCCACCTCCAGGCCCCCCTGGAAGAGGTTCAGGGCCTTGAGGCCGCTGTCCACGCTCTTGGCGCGGTGGCCCAGGAGCTGGAGCATGGGGACCACGGACCCGCGGATGAGCTCGTCGTCGTCCACCAGAAGGATGTCCAGGGGCCGGGTGGGATGGGCGTGGCCGGAGGTCCCGGCCTCCGGCGCCGCGGCGCTGGCCCCGGCCGCGGGGGCGGGGAAGGTCAAGAGCACCTCGGTGCCCTGGCCGGGCTCGCTGTGGATCTCCGTGGATCCGCCCAGGGCCTTCAGGGTCCCGAAGACCATGGCCAGGCCCAGGCCGGTGCCCTGGCCCTGGGGCTTGGTGGTGAAGAAGGGCTCCATGGCGCGCCGGCGCACGTCCTCGGACATGCCTTCGCCCGTGTCCTTCACGGCCACCTGGATGGCGCCGTCGGCCAGGATGCGGGTGCGGATGCGCAGGGTGCCGCCCTGGGGCATGGCGTCCTTGGCGTTCACGCAGACGTTCATGAGCGCGTGGCTGAGGGTGCCGGTGTCGGCGTGCACGAAGGGCAGGGGCTCCTGCAGGTCGGTTTCCAGGCGGACCCGCTTCAGGGTGGTGCGGGCCAGGAGCTGCACCAGGTCGCGCACCACCCCGTTCAGGTCCACCGGGCCCAGGGTCGCGGGGCCCTTGCGCGCGAAGAAGAGGAGGCTCTTCACCACGTCCCGCCCACGAAGGCAGGCCCGGGTGATGGTGTCCATGGACTGCGCCAGCGGGTCGCCGGCGTCCAGGGCCTCCCGGTGGGCCGACGCCAGGCTGAGGATGGCGGCCAGCACGTTGTTGATGTCGTGGGCGATGCCCCCGGCGAGGCTGCCCAGGCTTTCCATCTTCTGGGACTGGTGCAGCTGGGCCTGGAGTTCGCGTTGGGCCGCCTCGGCCGCGAGGCGGTCGGTGAGGTCGGACAGGGCGCACTGGGTGTGCAGGAACCGCCCTGAGGCGTCGAAGGCGGCCGCGCCCTCGAGGGTCACCACGAGGGTGGCGCCGTCGCCGCGCACCAGGGTGAAATCCGTGGGGGGGATCCGGCCGGAGCCGGTCCCGTGGAGCCTGCGCGCCGCCTCAGCCGATTCGGGCGTCATCAGGTCCCAGAAGGGGCGTCCCGCCAGGTCCTCCCGGCCGCAGCCCAGCATGGCCAGCAGGGTCCCGTTCACGTCCCGGATCCGCCCCGCCTCGTCCAGGGTCAGGTAGCCCACGGGGGACTGCTCGAAGAGCCTGCGGTACTGCTCCCCGCTTTCCTGGGCCTGCCGCTCCCGGGCGCGCCGGTCGGTGATGTCGTGGATGATGGAGAAGGCCACCGGCTCCCCTTCGATCTCCAGGAGCCGCGAGCTGACCTCCACGGGGAAGGTGGTGCCGTCCTTGCGCATGTGGGTGGCCTCGAAGCGCACCCGGCCGGTGAGGGACAACTCGGCGAACTGCCTCCGGGCCAGGGGCGCGTCCCCGGGGGAGCGCAGGTCCGGCACGGAAAGCCCCCGGAACTCCCCGAGGGTGTAGCCGTAGTACTCCAGGGCGCGGTCGTTGGCGTCCAGGATCCGGCCCTGGGCGTCGAAGGTGAGGATGGCGTCGTTGGCCAGGCGCAGGAGGCTCTGGAACCGCCCTTCCAGGATCCGCGCCTTGCGTTCCCGGGCCAGCTGCTCGGTGACGCGCGCGGTCTCCAACTGGCGCAGCGACAGGCTCACGCCCAGGGCCAGGAGCGTCACCAGGCCCAGGAGGGTGGCGCCGCTCACCCAGCCCTGGGTGCGCAGCGGCCCGAAGATCTCCTCCTCGTCCACCTTGGCGACCATGGACCAGGGGGTGCCGGGGATGTTCCGGGTGGCGGCCAGCACCGGGACGCCCCGGTAGTCCCGGCCCCGCATCAGGCCCTCGACGCCCTGGACGGCGTGGGAGGCCGGCAGGGAGGGGTTCGCGGCGATGGACATCCGCAGGGCCAGGGCCGTGCCGGCGCGGTGCCGGAGCTCGTTCAGGAAGACCGCGTCGCCGCCCTCCCGGCGCACCAGGAGGGTCTCGGCGCTGGCGCTGGACCCGGGCCAGGACTGCAGCAGGGGGAAGAGGAAGGGCGCCGGGTCCACCCGCAGCAGGAGGATGCCGGGGCCCGCGGGCACCCACAGGTCCAGGTGGATGCCGGCAGCGTCCCGCACCAGGTCGTCCAGGACCACGGTGTGGGCCGCGAGGGCCGACCGCACCCGGTCCCCGGGGTCCGGTCCATGCTCGGGCAGGCGCCGGCGGCCCTGGGCGTCGAACAGGGCCACGTCGCGGTAGACGCCCCCGCGGCGCAGGCCGTCCAGCCACTCCCGCATCTCCCCCTCGGGACCGGTTCCCGCCAGGAACCGGGCCAGGTGGCCCTGCAGGAGCGCGGATCCCGCGATCTGGCGGGCGTCGGCCAGTCGCTCCCGGTGCCATGCGGCGATCTGGCCCGCCTTGAGGTCGGCGATGGACGCCAGCCCGTCCTGGGTGGCCGCGCGGGCCGTGGCGAGCTGCCCGCGCAGGTAGAAGGAGCCGCCCACCAGCAGGGCCATGGCCATGAGCGCGAAGGCCGCCATGGGGCCCCGCCCGAGGCCCCGCCCCGGCGCCCCCGGGGCCCGGAAGAGGGCCCGGGGCCAGGTGTCCCGTCCCGGCAGCCCCGCCAGGGCCAGGGCGGTCATGAGCCCCGCCAGGGCCGAAGGCAGGGCCATGGGCGTGTTGCCGGACTGGTAGAGAAGGGGGGCGCCCGCCGCGTAGCTGAGGAGCACCACGGCGCAGATGATGGCCGCGGCGAGGGCCGGCAGGGCCGCCAGTTGCCGCTTCCACCGGGGCGCCAGGGGGGAGCCGCCGGACATGGCGTAGGCCAGGCCGCCCAGGAGCAGGGTCACGGCGGTGACCTTGGAGACCACGCGGAGTTCCAGGGCGGCCCACAGCGGCCCTCCCAAGACGAACCCCGCCAGCATGCCCAGGGTCAGGGTGACCACCAGGGCGCCGCACAGGGTGCCCAGGCTGCGCAGGGGCCGGGTGCGGCCCAGGCGCCGCAGGAGGATGGCCGCGTCCAGAAGGATGAAGAGCGCTCCCGCCAGGGGCGACAGGGGCACGAAGCCCCGGCCCAGGCCGCCGAGCACCGGGTCATGGAACAGGCTGCCCGTCAGGGCCGCCCCGGCGATGACGGCGGAAAGCGCCGCGAGGGCCTCGGCGAGCCAGGAAGGCCGGGAACGGCCGGGTGCGGGGGGCGTGGGCGTTCCCTCGGGTATTGCCATGCGGGGCCTTGGGGGTTCGGTTTCGGGGGGAGGCGGGGCGGAGACGGCACGATTTCCAGCCCAGGAAAGGATCGATGGAATTCGCGCCTTCGACTTGCAGAACGTGGATCTGCACGGCAAGGCGTCCCGCCCTTTCGACGGAACATTTGGACTCTTCAAGCTTGGAGCCAAATGGCCGGGCGTCAAGAATATTCCCGAATTTTCGCATGAAGCCCCCCGGGCCCCGCCCGGGTACTTATCCTTCTTTGATGTTGTAACCCGAGGCTCGCGGCCGGAGTCCAAGGGTCATATCCGGAAAGGGGATCCCATGGAATTCACGCTCAACGGCCAGACCCGGACGTTCGAGGGGGATCCCTCCATGGAGCTCCTGGCCTGGCTCCGGGACGAGGCCGGGCTCAAGAGCCCCAAGGACGGCTGCTCCGGCGAAGGGGTCTGCGGGTGCTGCACGGTGCTGGTGGACGGCAAGGCCCGGCTCAGCTGCCGCATGGAGGTCAAGGACGCCGAGGGGCGGGAGATCACCACGGTGGAAGGGCTCACCGCCCCGGAGCGCGACGCCTTCGCGGACGCCTTCGTCCTGAAGGGCGGCGTGCAGTGCGGCTTCTGCACCCCCGGCATCGTCATGAAGGCGGCCTCCATCCTGCGCAAGAACGCCGCCCCCACGCGCCAGGAGATCCGCGACGGCCTCCACGGGAACCTCTGCCGGTGCACCGGCTACAAGAAGGTGCTGGATTCGGTGGAATGCGCGGCCGAGGCCCTGCGCCTCCAGCGGCCTGTGGTCTTCCCCGGGGGCACCGGGGCCGTGGGCACCCGCCACCCCAAGTACACCGCCCGGGAGGCGGTGCTGGGCGAACGGGTCTTCGTGGGCGACATGGTGGAGCCCGGCATGGTCTTCGGGGCCCTGCGCTTCTCGGACCACCCCCGCGCCCGGGTGCTGAAGGTGGACGTGTCGGAAGCGCTCCAGGTGGACGGCGTCCTGGCGGTGCTCACCGCCCGGGACATCAAGGGCAAACGCGTCAACGGCATGATCTACCGCGACTGGCCGGTGATGGTGCTGGAAGGCGAGGTGACCCGCTGCATCGGCGACGTGCTGGCCACCGTGGCGGCGGTGACGGAAAAGGCCGCCCACGCTGCGGCGGCCCTGGTGCGGGTGGAATACGAGGTGCTGGAGCCCGTCACGGACATCTTCGAGGCCCTGGAGCCCGGGGCCCCCCAGCTCACCGACCACGGCAACGTCCTGTCGGTCACGGAGGTGCGCCTGGGCGACGCGGAGGAGGCCCTGAAGACCGCCGCCCACGTCACCCGCCAGCGCTACACCACCCAGCGCATCGAGCACGCGTTCCTGGAGCCCGAAGCGGCCCTGGCCGTGCCCTGGACCAAGGACGGCGAGGCCGGCGTGAAGATCTTCGACGGGGGCCAGGGCGGCTACGAGGACCGCCGGCAGATCGCCGAGCTCCTGGACCTTCCCGAGCGCCTGGTGAACGTGGTGCTCGTGCAGAACGGCGGCGCCTTCGGCGGCAAGGAGGACCTCATGGGCCAGCACCACGCGGCCCTGCTCTGCATGGCCACGGGCCGCCCCGTCATGGTCCGCTTCGACCGCCAGACCTCCCTGCGCACCCACGCCAAGCGCCACCCCATCGTCATGGACTATGAGGTGGGCTGCGACGCCTCGGGGCGCCTGGTGGCCCTGGTGGCCCGCATGCATTCCGACTCCGGCGCCTACGCCAGCGTGGGCATGAAGGTAATCGAGCGCGCCGTGGCCCACTCCGCCGGGGCCTACGCCATCCCCAACGTCCACGTCACGGGCACGGCGGTCATCACCAACAACGCCCCCTGCGGGGCCATGCGGGGCTTCGGCGCCAACCAGGCCTGCTTCGGCATCGAGTCCAGCGTGGACGAGCTGTGCGCCCTGGGCGGGTTCGACCGGTGGCAGTTCCGCTGGGACAACGCCCTGACCGAGGGCAAGGCCACGGCCACCGGGCAGGTGCTGAGGAGCGGCGTGGGGGTGCGGGCGTGCCTGGAGGCCCTGGAAGCCCGCTTCCGGGCCGCGCGGTACGCCGGCATCGCCGCCGGCATCAAGAACACCGGCATCGGCTGCGGCATGCCCGACTCCGGGAAGGCCAAGGTGGAGATCCTGCCCGGGGGCCGGGTGGTGCTCCACCACGGCTGGTGCGAGATGGGGCAGGGGGCCCACAACATGGCCCTCCAGACCCTGGTCACCGAGACGGGCATCGACCCCGGCCGCATCGAGGTGCGGGTGGAGACCGACGCCGAGACCTGGTGCGGCATGACCACCGCCAGCCGGGGCACCTCCCTGGTGGGCAACTCCGTGCGGGAGGCCGCCAAGGGCCTGAAGGCGGACCTGGCCGCGGGCGCCTCGCTGGCGGACCTCGCCGGGCGCACGTACCGGGGCGAATGGGTGTGCGACTGGACCACCAAGGTGGGCGCGCAGCCCCCCGAGGGCCGGGAGATCGTCACCCACTATTCCTACGGCTACGCCGCCCAACTGGTGGAGCTGGACGGCGAGGGGCGCATCGAGCGGGTCACCGCCGCCCACGACGCCGGGCGCATCCTGAACCCCACGCTCTTCGAGGGCCAGATCGAGGGCTCCCTGCACATGGGCCTGGGCTACGCGGTCACCGAGGACTTCCCCTACAAGGACGGCTGGCCCGTGTCCTGGAAGATGGCGGATCTGGGCATCCTGCGCACCCGGGACATGCCCGAGCTGGAGGTCATCGGCGTCGAGGTGGCCGACGCCCACGGTCCCTACGGCGCCAAGGGGGTGGGCGAGATCGGCCTGGTCCCCACGGCCCCCGCCGTGGCCAACGCCCTGCGCCAGTTCGACGGCGTGCGGCGCACCTCCCTCCCCCTTCGTGAAATGCGCCTCCTGGGCAGGAAGAACCGGACCTGAAAGGAACCATGATGGGCAAACCCTTCCGCGTGGCCAAGCTCGAGATGCTCGCCGGCTGGATCTTCCGGGAACTGGAGGCCCGGGACACGGTCATGGGTATCCCCAAGGCCAACTTCCAGGTGCCCACCCCCGCCATGGCCCAGACGATGTTCGGCCACACCGTCGCCGCCCCCCTGGGAGTGGCCGCGGGCCCCCACAGCCAGCTGGCCCAGAACATCGTCTCCAGCTGGCTCTGCGGCGCGCGCTTCATCGAGCTCAAGACCGTGCAGATCCTGGACGAGATCGAGGTGAGCCGGCCCTGCATCGACGTGGAGGACGAGGGCTACAACTGCGAGTGGAGCCAGGAGCTCAAGCTGGAGGAATCCTTCACCGAATACCTCAACGCCTGGGTGCTCATCCACGCCCTGGCCCACAGGCTGGGCCTGCCGGGTCCCGGCACCCACTTCAACATGAGCGTGGGCTACGACCTCAAGGGCATCCAGACCCCGCGGGTGCAGGCCTACATCGCGGCCATGCGCAATGGCGGGGCGGCGCTGGACGAAGCCGTGGCCCAGGTGGCCCGGGTGTACCCCGCCGTGAAGGACGTGCCCATCCCCACCGAGCTCTCCAACCACGTCACCCTCTCCACCATGCACGGGTGCCCGCCGGAGGAGATCCAGCGCATCGCCACCTTCCTGCTCACGGAGGTGGGGGTGCACACCTGGGTCAAGCTCAACCCCACGCTCCTGGGCGCGAGCCGGCTGCGGGGCCTGCTCAACGCCTCGCAGGGCTTCGACATCGACGTGCCCGACAGCGCCTTCGACCACGACCCCGGGTTCGACCAGGCCATGGCCATGGTGCGCAACCTGGCCGCCGTGGCCCGGGACCTGCCGCTGCAGTTCGGCCTCAAGCTCACCAACACCCTGGAGGTGACGAACCACCGCACGGTGTTCCCCCCGGCCGAGAAGATGATGTACCTCTCCGGCCGCGCCCTGCACCCCCTCACCCTGAACCTGGCCCACCTGGTGTCCCAGGAGCTGGACGGCCAGGTGCCCATCAGCTTCTGCGGCGGCGCCGACGCGGGCAACTTCCCCGACCTGGTGGCCGACGGCCTGGGCCCGGTCACGGTGTGCACGGACCTCCTCAAGCCCGGCGGCTACGCCCGGCTCCAGCAGTACCTCCGCAACCTGGAAACGGCCATGGGGGACGCCGCCGACCTGGACGCATACGTCCGTGCGGCCTCCGGCGGGCACGGGGCGCGCTTCAACCTGGCCCGGCATGCGGTGAAGGTGGTGGGCGACGACGCCTACGCCCGCCGCCCCCGGCCCCTGCGCTTCAAGGGGCCCCGGGCGCTGGGGCCCTTCGACTGCATCTTCGCGCCCTGCGTGGACAGCTGCCCCACCAACCAGAACATCCCCGACTACCTCTGGCTGGTGGCCCACGGCCGGCCCCGGGAGGCCATGGAGGTGATCCTGCGCACCAACCCCCAGCCGGGCATCACCGGCAGCGTGTGCGACCACCCCTGCACCGGGACCTGCGTGCGCATGTTCTACGACGCGCCCCTGGCCATCCGCGAGATCAAGCGCTTCGCCTTCGAGCAGGGAGGCGCCTTTCCCGAGGCCCCGGGCCCCCGGACCGGCCCCGGCGTGGCCGTGGTGGGCGCCGGCCCCGCGGGGCTCTCGGCGGCGTACTACCTGGCCAGGTTCGGCTTCGACGTGCACGTGTTCGAGGCGAAGCGGGAGCTCGGGGGCATGGTGTCCGGGGTCATCCCGGGCTTCCGCCTCACGGGCGAGGCCCTGGAGGCGGACCTGCGCCGCCTGGCGGACCTGGGGGTCACCTTCCACCTGGGCCAGGCCCTGGGGCGGGACCGGACCCTGGCCGGGCTGCGGGAGGCGTTCCCGTACGTATTCCTGGGGGTGGGGGCCCAGCGGGGCAAGCGCCTGGGCATCCCCGGCGAAGGGGCCGAAGGGGTGGTGGACGCCCTGGACTTCCTGGACCGGGTCCGGGCCGGCACGCCCATGGACCTGGGCCGGCGCGTGATCATCATCGGCGCGGGCAACACGGCCATGGACGCCGCGCGCTGCTCGCGGCGCCTGGTGAAGGACGGCACCGTGACCATCGTCTATCGCCGCACCCGGGCGCAGATGCCCGCGGATCCCGCCGAGGTCGTGGACTGCCTGGAGGAGGGGGTGGACCTGCGCGACCTGCTCGCGCCGGTGCGGGTGGTGGCCGAAGGGGGCAGGGTGACGGGCCTGGTCTGCGCGCGCATGGCCCTCGGGGAGCGGGACGCCTCGGGCCGTCCCCGGCCCGTGCCCGTGGAGGGAGGCGAGGAGCTGCTCCCGGTCGACACCCTCATCCCCGCCATCAGCCAGGAACCGGTGCTGGACTTCCTGGAGGGCCTGCCGGTGGCCCTGCGCCGGGACGGCACCTTCGAGGTGGACCCCGCCACCCGGGAGACCTCCGTGCCCGGCCTTTTCGCCGGAGGGGACGCGGTCCACGGTCCCTCCTCCATCATCGAGGCCATCGCCGACGGCCGGGCCATGGCCGAAACCCTGGCCCGGCGCCACGGCATCCCGGTGCCAGGGGAGGCCCCGCTCCCCAAGGGCGCCACGGATGCCGCCCTCCTGGAGAAGAAGGCCCGGGTGGCTCCCGCCCGGCAGGTGCCTGTGCTGCCGGTGGCCGAGCGCCGGGGCTTCGAGGAGGTGCTCCACGTCTTCACCCCCGAGGAGGCGGCCCAGGAGGCCTCCCGGTGCCTGGACTGCGACGACCTGTGCAGCCTGTGCGTCACCGTCTGCCCGAACCGCGCCATGCTGGCCTTTCCCATGGTCCCCCTGCGCCTGTCGCTGCCGGTCCTGGAGCAGCGCGGCGGCCGCCTCGAGGTGGTGGGCCACCGCCCCTTCGCCGTGGACCAGGCGGTGCAGACCTACAACGTCGCCGACTTCTGCAACGCGTGCGGCAACTGCACCTCCTTCTGCCCGACCGCGGGCGCGCCCTACCGCGACAAGCCGCGCCTCTGGATCGACCGGGACGGGTTCCGGGAGGACCCGGACGACGCCTTCCGCATGGAACGCGAGGGGGAGACCCTGGTGCTGGAAGCCCGCATCCAGGGCCGGGAGCACCGCCTTGAGGCGGGCCCAGCGGGCGCGGTCTACCGCAGCGGCCCCTTCACGGCGCGGACGCGGGCCGGCTCCTGGGACCTCGCGGACTGGGAGGTGCAGGGCAAACTGGCGGAGGGAACCCGGGTGGATCTGACCGCCTATGGTACCCTGGTCGTACTTATCAACGCCGGGGCTTCGGCGCCCCATCTCGCCGGTAGTCTTAACTGAATGGTGCTGTCTCCTGGAAGGACGGGCATGACCTGGCTGTCACGATATCTGGAACGGGAATCGCCGGCGCTGTGGCCCGTGCTGCAGCCCGAGGTCCAGGCCCGCATGGAGGCGGTGGCTCCCGCGGTGGTCCTGCCCGTCGGCGGGGGCACGGGCCTGGGCATCCTGCGCAACCTGGGCCGCCTCGGCGTGCCCATGGTGGCCCTGGACGACAATCCCGCCTCCATCGGCCTGACGTCGCGCTACGCGGTGCCGCTGGTGTGCCATGACCCGCGGCACCACGGCGAGGAGGCCCTCATCCAGGACCTGGAGCGCCTGGGGGAGGCCCTGCCGCAGCGCGCGGTGCTCTTCCCGGCCTTCGACGACCACGTGTGGGCGGTGTCCCGCCACATCGAGCGGCTCTCGAAGTACTACCTGATCCCGCTGGCCGGCTGGGACGTGATGCAGCGGGTGGAGGACAAGGAACTCCAGCTCAAGGCCGCCGCCTCCGTGGGCGTCGACATTCCCAGGACCGCCTACGTCCACGGCCCCGAGGACCTGGCGGCCGCGGCCGCGGACATGGTCTTCCCGGCCCTCTTCAAGCCCATCCGGCCCCAGGAGATGCGCCGGCGTTTCGGCTTCAAGGTCATCGGCGTCCCCACCGCGGCCGACCTCCCCGCCGCCTACGAGAAGGCCCGGGTGTGCGGCCCCCTCCTCCTGCAGGAGATCATTCCCGGGGGGGACACCGCCTTCTTCACCTGTGGCGCGTACCACAACGCCGCCTGCCAGCCGCTGGGCCTTTTCGTCTCCCGGAAGCTGCGCCAGCATCCCCGGGACTTCGGGGAGGCGCGCATCGCCGAGAGCGAATGGAACGACGACGTGGTGGCCGCCACCCTGCGCCTGCTCACGGAGCTCTCCTTCCACGGCGTCTCCGGCACCGAGTTCAAGCTCGATCCCCGCGACGGGCGCCTCAAGCTCATGGAAGTGAACGCCCGCCACTGGCTCCACCACACCCTTTCCACCGAGGCCGGCGTGAACCTCTCCCTCATCGCCTACCGCGACGCCCTGGGCAGCCCCATCCAGGGCCCCCGGCAGCAGGACGGCGTGCGCTGGACGGACCTCAAGCACGAACTGGAGGACAGCCTGGGCGAACTCGTCCACGGGACCCTGGGCTTCCGGGAGATGCTGGAGGGCTTCCGCAACGCGCGCACCGACGCCTTCTGGAGCCTCGACGACCCGCTGCCGGTGGCGCGCCAATTCGCCACGGCGGTGGGGCGGCACCTGCCGGGGGCGAAGTAGGCCCATCACGGGGAAAAGGGCTGCGGGCGCAGGTTGAAGCGCCGGCGCGGGTCCGCCGCCATGAACAACTATTTGGGAATAATGGAAACTACTTAAACAATTTTATAAAAAAACAGCATTGCAAGGTAAAGGCGATCTGATCATCCTCTATTGGAGGGTGTCGCTCGCTTCCTGGAGCTGCCTCCGCCAGTCCATCCCTTGGGATGGGCTAGCTTACCTATGCCTTTGACCGCTCGAACAACCAGGCGCCCGAAGGCGCCTTTCCCGAAAGGAATGCCCATGAGAATCCTCGCCCTGCTCCCCCTGGCGGCGTTGCTCGCCGCCCCCCTTGCCGCGGAGGACAAGGGCAGCGACACGAAGGGGAAATACTATTTCAAGAAGAACTGCAAGGTCTGCCACGTGGCCGGAGGCTCCGCCGCGGCGCTCACGCCCCTTTCCAGGACGCAGGCCCAGTGGAAGAAGTTCTTCGACGCCGGCGTGCACGGAAAGGGCGGGGAGAAGCTGACGCCCAAGACCTGCACCCCCGCGCAGGCGCTGGACATCAAGACCTTCCTCATGAACCACGCCTCCGATTCCCCCCAGCCCGAAACCTGCGGCGGCTGATCCCCTTCCCGAACCCGGAGCCCGATATGCGAATCACCCGTCTCGCCCTCACCCTCGCCTTCCTCGCGCCCCTGGGCCTTTCCGCCCAGGAGGACGTGAAGCGGGAACTGGCCGACCTGAAGGAGAAGGTCGCCCCCTGGAAGCCAGGGCCAAGGACCAGGAAAAGGTCCTCACCAAGGTCGAAACCAAGGTCGCCCAGGACAACATCGCCTGGGGCGGCGACCTGCGCACCCGTTTCGACAGCCTCCAGCTGCACTACAAGCCCTACCAGCAGTTCCTGGGGTTCGTGCAGAACCCCGCGCCCGGCGCCTCGAATCCCTATCCGTTCATGCCCGTGACCCAGCAGATGGGCGCCCAGGACTGGTCCAACTCCGTCGAATGGTCCACCCGCCTGCGTCTGCGCATGACCATGAACATCAGCGAACACGCCAAGATCATGGGGCGCCTGACCATGTTCAAGGTGCATGGTGGGGCCGACACCCCGGTCTTCAACGGTTCGCCCAACACCGTCCAGAACGGCTTCAACGATGCCAAGGTCCCGGGCAACGATGTCCTGCGCGTCGAACGGGCCAGCTTCGTGTACGACTGGCCCGCGCTGGGGGTCCTTTCCATCGGCCGCCAGAACACCTCCGACGGCCCGCCCCTGGAAGTGCGCGAAGGCACCGAGCGCCAGGCGACGCCCCAGGCCCTGGCGGTCAACGCCCTGGTGGACGGCATCGGCTGGAAGTTCCACCTGGACAAGCTGGGCTTCCCGGAGCACTCCCTCCTGGGCTTCTGCTACGGCGTGGGCTTCGAGAGCGGCTTCGGCGGCGGCGGTTCCGTGAAGAACACCTACGTGCCCGTGGGCTTCAACTTCACCAACGCCACCGCGTCCAATCCCGCGGGCGCCTCCCTGCAGGTGAACCCCGTGGCCTCCCTCAAGGACAGCACCGTCCTGGGCGCGATGCTGGACGTGCCCCTGCTCTTCGAAGGGCTGGGCACCGTGCATTCCGCGAACATCTACGTGGGCTACAACCGCTTCGGCAACATGACCGACATCCCCTTCGGGAACCTCACCCAGTTCCCCGTGCCCGCCATGCCCGGCATGGGCGGCATGCCCAGCATCCAGTACGTGACCGCCACCAACAACCTGGGCGACATGGACCAGTTCACGGCCACCTGGAAGCACAAGATCGGCGACACCTTCACGTACTTCGGGAGCTTCGGCTACATCAAGAGCCACCCCAACGGGAAGACGTCCCAGTACGGCGCCTACTGGGACATGCCCGCGCAGATGGGCGGCCCCGGCTACCAGCTCACGGGCTTCGGCGGCCTCCTGGGCGACGCGCACCAGAGCCGGACCGCCAGCGCCTACTACCTGGGCATGCGCTGGGACCCCCGCGCGAACCTTGGCCTGGGCCTCGAATTCAACCACGGCTCCCCGCGCTGGTTCACCTATGATCCCGCGGTGGGTGAACCCACGGACAAGCTCGGCACCCGGGGCGATGTGCTGGAGGCCTACGTGAGCTGGGAGTTCGTGAAGAACGTGATCCTGAAGGTGGGGTACCTGGACTACACCTACAGCCATGCCTTCAGCGGCTGGCACATCGCGCCCGCGCCCATGGCGGGAAGCTGGGAACCGGCCTACAACCTGGACCGGAACCCCATGCTGCAATACGCCTCCCCCGCGACCATGAAGAACACCTACCTCTCGCTGGAAGTGAGGTTCTAGGCCCCATGACGCACATGACGAGCCCGTCGGGCCCCATCCGTCCGCCCCGGCCGGGGCGGTTCATCCAGGCCCTGGCGGGCCTCATGGTTCTTTCCCTGCCGGTCCTGGCCGCCCAGCCGCCGCCAGGGCCCGCGCACGGCGCCTACGGCCGCGTGCGGGCCGAGCGCAACCGCGACGTCACGGCCGACCACACCAAGTTCAAGATCCTCCAGGGTCCCTTCAAGGACGGGGACGGATCGGCCGTGACCCGCGCCTGCCTCACCTGCCACGTGAAGGCGGCGGACCAGGTCATGGCGACCCGGCACTGGAACTGGCGCCCCGCCGCCACGGAGCGGAAGGGGTACGGCAAGTCCACCCACCTGGTGAACAACTTCTGCATCTCCACCCTCGGCGGCAACCAGGAGGCCTGCTCCCGCTGCCACGCGGGCTACGGCATGACGGACCGGACCTTCGATTTCACGAAGGCCGAGAACGTGGACTGCCTGGTGTGCCACGACACCACGGGGGACTACGAGAAGGTCAAGGGCGGCTATCCCAACCCCGCCGTGCCGCTGGCGGAAATCGCCCAGAAGGTGGGCCGCACCAGCAACCAGACCTGCGGCGCATGCCACTTCTTCGGCGGGGGGGCGGACGCCACCAAGCACGGGGACCTGGACGACACCCTCCTCAAGGCCCCCCGTTCCCTGGACGTGCATCTCTCCCGGGACGGGGCCGCCATGAGCTGCACCGACTGCCACGGCGCCCGGTCCCACGAGGTCGCCGGCCCGGACTACGGCGCCCCGGCGGACCGCCGCGAACAGCCGAGGTTCGCCGGGGAGGCCGTGAGCCGCATGGCCTGCACGGCCTGCCACACGGCGACCCCCCATGCCTCTTTCGTGCTGAACCGGCACTACCGCAAGGTCGCGTGCCAGACCTGCCACATTCCCGCCTATGCCCGGGGCGGGCTGGCCAGCAACCTGAGCTGGACCTGGTCCACGGCCGGGCGCCTCAAGGACGGCAGGCCCTACGAGGACAAGGACACGAACGGACTGGTGACCTACAACACCATCCACGGGGACATGGTCTGGGCGAAGAACGTCCGGCCCGAGTACGTCTTCTATGACGGCAGCATGGACTTCACGCTCCTGACCGACACGCTCCCCGCCACCCGCCCCGTCATCCTCAACCCGCTCCATGGTTCGTACGCGGACCCGGACGCCCGGATCTGGCCCTTCAAGCGCCACGAGGGGGACCAGCCCTTCGATCCCGTGCAGAACCGCCTCGTGGCGCCCTGGACCGCGGGGCCCAAGGGGTCCGGCGCCTACTGGGGCGACTACGACTGGGACACCGCCATCCGCCTGGGCATGGAGAAGGCGGGCCTCCCCTACAGCGGGAAATTCGGCTTCGTGAAGACCTCCATGTGGTGGCCCATCACGCACATGGTCGCCCCCAAGGAGCAGGCCCTGGCCTGCGGGGAGTGCCATTCCCGCCAGGGACGGCTGGCCCGGGTGAAGGGGTTCTACCTGCCGGGCCGGGACCGCGCACCCGGGCTGGATTTCCTCGGCTGGGGCCTGGTGCTCCTGACCTTTTGCGCCACCCTCGTCCACGGCGCCAGCCGCGTCCTCGCCAGCCGCTCCCGGAGGAACCCATGAGCCGGATCATCCTGTACACCCGATTCAACCGGTTCTGGCACTGGACCCAGGCGCTGCTCATCCTCCTCCTGGCCGTGACGGGGTTCGAGGTGAGGGGCACCTTCCGGATCTTCGGGTACCTCCGGGCCGTGAACCTGCACCACGGGCTGTCCCTGGCCCTGATGACCCTCGTCCTGTTCGCGGCCTTCTGGCACCTGACCACCGGCGAATGGCGCCAGTACCTCCCCACCCGCGTGTTCCTGAAGGAGATGGCCGCCTTCTACCTCACCGGCATCTTCCGGGGCGCGCCGCACCCGGTGCGCAAGGAACGCACCGCCAAGCTGAACCCCCTGCAGCGCCTGGCCTACCTGGGCTTCAAGGTGCTGATCATCCCCGTGCAGTTCACCACGGGGGCCCTGTACTTCTTCTACCCCAACCTCAATGCCCACGCCTGGCCCGCGGGCTTCCTGTGGGGGGTCTCCACCCTCCACGTCCTGGGGGCGTTCGGGCTCCTGGCCTTCCTCGTGGGCCACGTGTACCTCACGACCACCGGGCATACGCCGCTGGCGAACCTGAAGGCCATGCTCGTGGGCTACGAGGAGGATGCCTACCCCAGCCGCTCGATGAAGGGGTAGAAGTCCTGGTCCTCCGCCCGCAGGCGGCGCTCCAGGGACCGCAGGACGTCGAGGGTGGCGGTGCGGAAGGTCTCGGGGTCGGCCAGGACGTCCGTGGTGGCCAGCCAGCGCTTGAGGTGGGCGGCCATGGCGTCCTTGAGGCCGCCCACCTCGCCCATGTAGGCCAGGGTCTTTTCCCGCACGGCGGCGTCGGGGCTCTTGAGGAGGGTGGGGTACAGGGCCCGGTCCTCGAAGGCGAGGTGGATGTTCAGCCGGGCGCCCAGGGTCACCAGCAGTTGCCGGGCGCCCAGGGCGTCGAAGGATCCGGGCTGGAGGCGGTGGTGCAGGTCCTCCAGGAGGCCGTGGATTTCGGCGTGGTGCTCAACGTAGCGATCGAGGTTCATGGGGGCCTTTCCGGAGGCCTCGGCCTCCTCTTCCACCCTGAACCCTGCGGACCGCCGGCGAATTGATGGGGATCAAGGATCCCGCTTCAGGCCATGGAATGCAGGCCGAACATGTTCCCGTCGGGGTCCAGGGCCAGGGCCACGAAGCCGTACTCGCCGATGGCGAACTTCTCCCGGGCGATCTTGCCGCCGGCCTGGGCGACCCGCCCGGACTCCACGGCGCAGTCCTGGCAGCTGAAGTACACCAGGGTGGCGTTGCCCCCCGAGGGGCAGCCCTTCATGCGCACCAGGGCCCCGGGCGCGCCGTAGCTCGTCATTTCGCCGGGGAACGCCCACATCTCGGAATCGTCCTCGACGCCCAGGCGCGCCAGCTCGGTCTGGAAGACCTTCTGGTAGAACGCCTTGGCCCTTTCCATGTCCTGGACGTAGATCTCGAACCAGCCCACGGGATTGCCCATCGCCGACCTCCTTCGGGAATGCGATCCGCATTGTGGAACGGGCCGGGCGCCGGTTCAAGGAGAATGGGACTCAATGAATCACAATTCCCCTTCCGCGGTCCGGTTCGGGCAGGGGAGGAGGCGGCGCAGGGCGTCCAGGAGCCCGGGGTTCCGCGCCCGGCTGGCCGCGCTGGCCAGGGGTTCCTCCGGGGCGGCCGGGGTGGGCCCGCCGCCGGTGGGGGCGGCCAGGGCGGTGGAGCTGCCGGGAGCCTCCTCCGCCGAACTGGAGACCCCGGCCAGGACCCAGGCGGCGGGGCCGGTGCTGGAGGTGGCCCCGGGCGCCGTGGAGGCGACGGGCCCGGAGCTGGAACCTTCCGCTTCCCGCCCGTCGAGGTGGGCCATGCTCTCGGCGTTGAAGGCCTGGATGACCTCCGCCAGCCAGGCCCGGGAAAGGGCCGCGATCCGCAACAGGTCGAAGCCCTGGGAATAGACGGAGGAGGCGGAAACGGCCACGGCGCTGGAGGCGGTGATGAGGCCGGCGGCCTCCTGGGCGTTTCCGGCCCGCGAGGCGGCGTTGCCCGCGATGAGAAGGCCCCGGGCGCCGGCGAACAGGCCGTTTCCGAAGCCCAGGGCCCGGTCGCCGGCGGCGGTGACCAGCCCCGCGAACTCGTCGTAGTAGGTGAAGGTGTCCGTGCGGGTCCGGGCGTCGGAGAGGGGGGTCGTGGGGCAGGGCGCCTGGCGGCCCCTCAGGATGCCCGCAGTCAGGCAGGCGATGCCGTGCTGGAAGAGGTGGGCGATGGTGGCGTTCCGGTTCCGGAAGGTCTCCGTCAGGGTGCCCCCGCACACCGGGAGGTCCAGGTGGTGCCGGGCCGCCAGGGCGCAGCCCTCGTCCATGCCCAGGAGGGCGGTCTCCAGGGCGGGCAGGGGAGAGACGACGCCGGTGAGGCCATCGGGCTCCCCGGGCCCGGGGGCGCCGGTGCAATTGAGCGCCTTGGCGTCCTGGGCGTTGGCGTACCGCTGGTAGATGGAGCGCTTCGCGCCGGCCAGGCCGCTCAGCTCCCCGTAGGCGTCGCCCACGGCCCCCAGCACGTAGGCGGCCACCGCCAGGCCGTCGCCCACCTGGCCCAGGGTGAAGGCGGCCGTGGCGGCGAGGGCCCCGTCGTCCGCGGCCAGCAGCGCCGCCTGGCCCGTGTGGAGGCCCGAGCCCACGGCCTGCAGGAGGAAGGCGTCGCGGTTGAACTGGTACATGAGGGCCGAGCCCTGGGCGGCGAGGCGGTCGAATTCGGCCAGCTGGTCGCTCTGGATCAGAGCGATGCGCTCCTTGGCCTCGGGCACGGACTCGCCCACCAGGCACCAGCCGGCGCCCAGCGCCTCCGGCGCCTGGAAGAGCCGGCGCGCCCGGGCGATGACCTCCCGCGCCTGGACCGCCACCCCGGACCGGTACCCCGGTTCGCAGGGGGGCAGGGCGCGCCCCGCCAGGGCCGCCGGCCCGCACACCGCGTCCAGGGCGTCCAGGCCGCGGGAGGCCTCGTCCAGGTAGGGGTCGAAGGGTTCCGTCTGGGCGAGCGATGGGAGCACCGCGGGTTCGGTCCAGGCGCCCAGACCCAGGATCAGCAGGCAGAAGACGCCGCTGAGCCGTGGGCGCGGCGGCGCGGGCCGGGCCTCCGGGAGAGGCGACGGGGCGGGAAGGACAGGGAGGGCCGCCGGTTCCAGCGCCCGGCGCGCCTCCCGCCCGGCCTGCTTGGCAACCCGGATTTCCCGCTGCAGGCGCCGGGAATGGGCCAGCGCCTTCTGGCGGCTGGTGGGCGCCGCCTGGGCCAGGGCCCCGGCGGCGAGGATGCAAACCAGCCCCGCCAGCAGCCTGGAAGGGGAATTCGAGGTCAAGGGCATGGCACGCCTCCCGGTCGTCGGTTACGGGAAGGGTGCCGAAGTTTTATGAATGGTTTCAGGGTGCGGCGAGTCCGCGCAAAACAGCAAGCCCTGGATCCTACGCTGCAAAACCCGGGCTCAGTGGCCCTCGCCGCCCAGGTGGCGCCCCAGTTCCCCCACCACGGCCTTCGCGTCCCCGAAAAGCATGAACGTCTTGTCCAGGAAGTAGAGGCCGTTGTCGATGCCCGCGAAGCCGGGGTTCTTGGAGCGCTTGATGGCGTACACCGTGCGGGCGCGGTCGGCGTCGATGATGGGCATGCCGTAGATGGGGCTGGTCTTGTCGGTGCGGGCGGCGGGGTTCACCACGTCGTTGGCGCCGATGATGAGGGCCACGTCGGCCTGGGGCATGTCGCCGTTGATGTCGTCCATTTCCAGCAGGTCGTCGTAGGGGATCTCGGCCTCGGCCAGGAGCACGTTCATGTGCCCGGGCATGCGCCCGGCCACCGGGTGGATGGCGAACTTGACGTTGACCCCGCGCTTCTTGAGCAGGTCGTAGAGCTCGCGCACCTTGTGCTGGGCCTGGGCCACGGCCATGCCGTAGCCGGGGACGATCACCACCAGGTCGGCCTCGGCCATGATCTGGGCGGCGCTTTCGACGGTGTCCTCCTTGTAGGCCTGGGCCGCGGCCCCGGCGCCCTGCGCCTGCGTCTGGCCGAAGGCCCCGAAGAGCACGTTGGTGAAGGACCGGTTCATGGCCTTGCACATGATGATCGAGAGGATCAGGCCTGAACTGCCGTCCAGGGCGCCGGCCGTGATGAGGAGCTTGTTGTCCAGGACGAACCCCATGGCCACCGCGGACAGGCCTGCGTACGAATTGAGGATGGAGATGACCGTGGGCATGTCCGCGCCGCCGATGGGCAGGATGAGCAGCACGCCGAAGGCCAGGGACAGGACAAGGACGCCGCCGAAGGCCGCCGGGGCCCAGGGGGCCAGCGGGTGCAGCACCAGGGCCGCGCCCAGGGCCAGGGCCAGGGAGAAGAGCCCCAGGTTGATGACGTTCTGGAAGGGGTAGGTCACGGGCCGCTGGGGGATCCACTTGACCTCCTGCAGCTTGCCCGCGGCCAGCAGGGAGCCGGTGAGGGTGAGGAAGCCCAGCAGCACCTCGGCCACCAGGGCCACCATGATGAAGGGCGTGAGGGCGGCCGCGTCGCGCTGGCCGTAGTACAGGAAGAACTTTCCCGTGCCCACGAGGCCCGCGGCCATGCCGCCGAAGGCGTGGCTCAGGGCGGTCCGCTGGGGCACGGCGGTGAGGGGCACCTGGGCCAGGGGGTAGCCCACCGCGGCGCCCAGGACGAAGGCGCCCAGGATCCACAGGTAGTGCGTGCCGCCGGTGGCCAGGACCCCCGCGAGGGTGCCCGCCACGGCCAGGGCCATGGCCGCCACCCCGGACAGCACGCCCTTGCGCGCCGTCTCCGGGTCGCTCATCCACCGCAGCGACATGATGAAAAGGGCGGTGCCCGCCAGGTACAGGAGCTGGACGAGGGATTCCAGGTTCACTTGCCGCCCTCCCGCTTCTTGAACATCTTCAGCATGCGGTCAGTGATGAGGAAGCCGCTGACGATGTTGGTGGTGGAGCAGAAGATGGCCGCCAGGCCCAGGCCCGTGACCCACCAGGGCTGGTGTGCGCCGGACGCGACGATGATGGCGCCCACCACGGCGATGGCCGAGATGGCGTTGGTCAGGCTCATGAGGGGCGTGTGCAGCAGCCTGGACACGCGCTGGATGGCCATGAGGCCGATGAAGCTGGCCAGCATGAACACGAAGAGCGCGCCCATGAGGTCCGTTGTGCCGTGGGTGCCGTGGGTCACGGGCGGCTCCTTTCGAGGGCCTTGAGGGTGGGGCCGTGGACGATCCCGCCGTCCCGGGTGATGGCGCAGCCCTGCTGGATGTCGTCCTCCGGGTCCAGGCGCAGGCGCCGGGCCTCCTTGTCCCAGAAGGCCAGGACGAAATTGAGGAGGTTGCGGGCGAAGAGCGTGCTGGCGGCGCGGGGCAGGGTGGCGGGCAGGTTGAGGGGGGCCAGGATGCGCACCCCGTGGGCCGTCACGGTCTCGCCGGGCCGGCTCAGGGTGCAGTTGCCGCCGCCGTCGGCCCCCAGGTCCACGATCACGGAGCCGGGCCTCATGGTGGCGACGATGGCCTCGTCCAGGAGCCTGGGCGCGAAGACGCCGCCGATCAGGGCGGTGGTGACCACCACGTCCATGCCCGCGCAGTGCGTGGCCAGCATGCTCGCCTGGAGGGCCTTGTCCTCCGCGGACAGCTCGGCGGCGTAGCCGCCGCCGGCCTGGGCCTTCACGTCGATGCCCACGTACTTGCCGCCCACGGACTCGATCTGCTCGCGCACCTCGGGGCGCACGTCGGTGGCGCTGACGCTGGCCCCCAGGCGCCGGGCGGTGGCGATGGCCTGGAGCCCGGCCACGCCCGCGCCGATGACGAAGACCTTGGCCTGGGGGGTGGTGCCCGCGGCGGTCATGAACAGGGGGAAGTAGCCGGGGAATTCCGCGGCGCCCAGGAGCACCCCCTTGTAGCCCGTGATGTTGGCCTGGCTGGACAGGGTGTCCATGGCCTGGGCCCGGGTGGTGCGGGGGATGCAGTCGGTGGAGAAGGCCGTCACGCCCCGGGCCGCCAGGCGCTCCATGGCGGCCGGGTCGCGGGTGGGGAACAGGGACGCCAGCAGGATCGCCCCGGGCTTCAGGAGATCCGCCTCGTGGGCTCCGCCGGTCCTCTCCCGGGGGGCGTTGACCTTCAGGACCAGGTCGGCGTCCCAGGGCTCGCCCAGGGCCGCTCCGGCCTGGCGGTAGGCCTCGTCAGGGAAGAAGGCCCGCGCCCCGGCGCCAGGCTCCACCACCACCTCGGCCCCGGCCTGCACCAGCTTCCGGCACGACTCCGGGTCCAGCGCCACCCGGTTCTCACCGGGCCGGACCTCGACTGGGACGGCGATCTTCATGGAGCCTCCGCGACTCCATGATGATACGCGGACTCAGACGCGCCGGGGAAGCGTCATGCGACCCATTCCTCCTTGCGCACCTCGCCGTCCACGCCCACCACCACCACCTTGAGGGGCACCCGGCGCGACGCGGCCTGGGCCGCCACCTGGGCGCAGCGCAGGAGGCCGCCGCAGCAGGGCACCTCCATGATCATGACCGTGATGGTGTTCACCTGGGCCTCGTCGATGAGGGCGGTGAGCTTGGCCACGTAGGACTCCTGGTTGGAATCCAGCTTGGGGCATGCGATGGCCACCTTCCTGCCGGGGAGCCACCGCTGGTTGAAGTCGGGCAGGGCGAAGGCGACGCAGTCGGCGGCCAGGAGCAGGTCGGCCTTGTGGAAGACCGGGTTCATGGGCGAGATGAGGTGCATCTGCACGGGCCAGTGGGTGAGCTGGCTCTGGAGGCCTTCGGCGGCGGCGGGGGCCGCGGCGCGCTCGAGGTTGCGGGGGGCGGAACCGGGGCAGCCCATGGGTTTCTCCTTGTAGTCGGGGATGGCCACGCCCAGTTCGGCCAGGTAGGCCTCGGCCTCCCGCAGGTAGGCCGTCTGGGCGTGGTGGTGAAGGTGCCTGAGGTGGGCCTTGAGGGTGTTGGCCCCCATGGGCAGGATGTTGTCGACGGTGCGGCGCTCGTCGTAGGGGGCGGCCTCCCGCACCTCGACCTCGATGGCGCCCTGGGGGCACTCGCCCACGCAGGCCCCGAGGCCGTCGCAGGTGATCTCGCTCACCAGCCGGGCCTTGCCGTCGATGATCTGCAGGGCGCCTTCGGGGCAGCCCTCGGCGCACAGGCCGCAGCCGTCACAAAGCTCCTCGTCGATGCGGATGATCTGGCGTTCCATGGCGTCTCCCTGGAACCCAGCATGACGGGCGGGCGGAAAGGGCGCCTTGATCTGCATCAAGAACGGGAAAACCGCCCCCCGCGCCCGAGGGGGGGCGCCCTGGCTTATGATGGTCCCTGGAGACCGTTCATGGCCAAGAAGACAACCGACCAGCCCGAGATCATCTATTCCATGATGCGGGTGAGCAAGTTCTACAACAACAAGCCCGTCATCAAGGACATCTCCCTGTCCTATTTCTACGGCGCCAAGATCGGCGTCCTGGGCCTCAACGGCTCGGGCAAGTCCACGGTGCTGCGCATCATGGCGGGCGTGGACCAGGACTTCAACGGCGAGGCCGTGCTGAGCAAGGGCTACACCACCGGCCTCCTGGAGCAGGAGCCCCGGCTGGACGACACCAAGACCGTGCGCGAGGTGGTGGAGGAGGGCGCCGCCGTGAAGGTGGCCCTGCTCCGGGAATACAACGAGATCGGCGAGCTCTTCGGGGAGCCGGACGCGGACATGGACGCCCTCCTGGCCCGCCAGGGCGCGCTGCAGGACCAGATCGACGCCCTGGACTGCTGGGACCTGGACGCCCAGCTGGAGCAGGCCATGGACGCCCTGCGCTGCCCGGACCCGGAGACCCCCGTGAGCGTCCTCTCCGGCGGCGAGCGCCGCCGGGTGGCCCTGTGCCGGCTCCTCATCCAGCAGCCCGACATCCTGCTGCTGGACGAGCCCACCAACCACCTGGACGCCGAGAGCGTGGCCTGGCTGGAACTGCACCTGCAGCGCTACGAGGGCACCGTCATCGCCATCACCCACGACCGCTACTTCCTGGACCACGTGGCCGAATGGATCCTCGAGCTGGACGGCGGCCGGGGCATCCCCTGGAAGGGCAACTACTCCAGCTGGCTGGAGCAGAAGCAGGCGCGCCTGGCCCAGGAGGAGAAGGCCGACAAGGCCCGCCAGAAGACCCTCGAGCGCGAGCTGGAGTGGATCCGCATGTCGCCCAAGGGCCAGCACGCCAAGAGCAAGGCCCGCATCTCCAGCTTCGAGACCCTGCTCGGCCAGGAGGGCCTCCAGCGGGAGAAGGAACTGGAGATCTACATCCCCGCCGGGCCCCGCCTGGGGGACCTGGTGGCCGAGCTCACCGGCGTCACCAAGGCCTACGGCGACAAGGTGCTCTTCGAGGACCTCTCGTTCGCCATCCCCCGGGGCGGGATCCTGGGCGTCATCGGCGCCAACGGCGCCGGCAAGACCACCCTGTTCCGCCTCCTGGCGGGCCAGGAGACCCCGGACGCCGGCTCCATCCGCATCGGGGAGACCGTGAAGATGGCGGTGGTGGACCAGCTGCGCCAGGGCCTGGACCCCGACAAGAGCGTCTATGAAGCCGTCACCGGCGGTTCGGACATGATCGAGATGGGCGGCAAGCTCGTCAACGGCCGGGCCTGGATGTCCAAGTTCGGCTTCTCGAGCGAGTCGCAGACCAAGAAGGTGCGCGAGCTCTCCGGCGGCCAGCAGAACCGCCTGAACCTGGCCCTCACCCTCAAGAGCGGCGCCAACGTGCTGTTCTTCGACGAACCCACCAACGACCTGGACGTCAACACCATGCGCGCCCTGGAGGAAGCCATCGAGGCCTTCGCGGGCTCGGCCGTGATCATCAGCCACGACCGCTGGTTCCTGGACCGCCTGGCCACGCACATCCTGGCCTTCGAGGGCGACAGCCGGGTGGAGTTCTTCGACGGCAACTACTCCCAGTACGAGGCCTACCGCCGGGAGCAGCTGGGCCTGGACGCCGGGCCCCACCGGATCCACTACCGCAAGCTCACGCGCTAGCGCGGGGCCGTCCGGTGCGTATGTTCAAGGTTGCGAGGAGCTGATCCGTGGCCGTGCCCACCCCCTTCCATCACTACCTCCACTGCCCCCTGGGGTGGATGGGCGTGGGCCTTGCGGAAGGGGGCCGGATCATCCGTCTGGAAATCCTTCCCGAATCCGAGGACACCCTCATCCTCACGCCCCGGAACCGCCGCGAGCCGCGGGTCCTCGCGTTCCTCAAGACGCAGATGGACGGCTACTTCCGCCGGACGCTGCGCACCTTCAACCTCCCCATCCACCTGGCGGGGGACGCCCTGGAGCAGCGCGTGTGGGCCGAGACGCTCCTGCTGGGGTTCGGCCAGGGCCTGGACCTCAAGGCCCTGGCCGGCCGCGCGCACGCCGACCAAGGGGCGACCGCGGCCGCCCTGCGCGCCAACCCGGTGGCGATCCTGGTGCCCACCCACCGGGTGCTGGGGTGGGAGGAGGCCGGCCCGGTCCCGCCCTGGGTCGGCTTCCTCCGGAGGCTGGAGGGGATCGATTCCAGGCCGGTGACGGCCCCCTGATCAGGCGCGGTCACCGCCCCTTGACGTACGTCTCCAGCCACTGGTCCTGCTCCCAGAGCATGTGCAGGATGTTCTCCCGGGCGGCGTAGCTGTGGGATTCCAGGGGCAGCAGCACCAGGCGGGCCTTGCCGCCCAGGCCCTTGATGGCCTGGAAGAGCCGCTCGCTCTGCAGGGTGAAGGTGCCGGGGTTGTTGTCGGCGTCCCCGTGGATGAGGAGGATGGGCGCCTTGATGCGGTCGGCGGCGTCGAAGGGGGACATGGCGCGGTAGACGCCCGGGGCCTGCCAGTAGGTGCGCTCCTCGGCCTGGAAGCCGAAGGGGGTGAGGGTGCGGTTGTAGGCGCCGCTGCGGGCGATGCCCGCGGCGAAGAGGTCGGAGTGCGCAAGCAGGTTGGCCACCATGAAGGCGCCGTACGAGTGCCCCATGCACGCCACGCGCCGGCGGTCGCCCACCCCCAGCCGGTCCAGCTCGTCGATGGCCGCCTTGGCGTTGGCAACCAATTGCTCCACGTAGGTGTCGTTGGGTTCGGCCGAGCCCTGGCCGACGATGGGGAACTTGGCGTTCTCCAGCACCGCGTAGCCGCGCAGGGTCCAGTAGAGGGGCATGGACCAGCGGGGGGCCGAGAAGAGGTTGGGGGATTCCTTCACCTGCCCGGCGCGGACGGCGTCCTTGAACTCGGTGGGGTAGGCCTCCATGAGCACGGGAAGGCGTCCGTCGCGCGCGGGATCGTAGCCCGGGGGCAGGTGCAGCACGGCGCTGAGGTCCACGCCGTCGGCGCGCTTGTAGTGCAGGGTGCGCCGGGTGACGCCGGCCAGGGCCTGGTAGGGGTTTTCCGTGCGCGTGAGGGCCGTCAGGGAGGGCTTCGGGCCCAGGGTGCGCAGGTGCAGGTCGGGAAAGCGCGCGGGCCCCTGGATCTGGGTGAGGAGCCTGGCGGGATCCAGCACCCGCACGATGCGCTCGTACGTGGCGGCCCCGTCGGCCTGCCAGAGGCGCTCGGCCTTGCCGGCGCGGGGGTCGAAGGCGTCCAGGAAGGGGCGGTTGCCCTGGGGCCCACAGCCTTCGCCTTCGAGGTACAGCCGCGTGCGGTCCGCGCTGAAGAGCAGCGTGTTCCGGTTGAATGCGTTGCGGGCCGTGACGAACGTCCCGGGGTCGCCGTAGGCGTCCTCGGAGGACCGGTCGAAGAGCGGGCGCCCCGGGCCGCCCTGGGCCGGATCCACCAGGCTGGTGCGGGCGCGGCGGGTCTTCCACCAGCCCTCCACCGCGACGGCCGTGTGCGCGTCGCCCCAGATCATCTCCTGGAGCCGGTGCTTCGCCTGGAACACCAGGGCGGGCTCGCCCGCGAAGGGCGCCCGGAGCTGGTACACGTGGTCGCGCAGGGGCACGTCCCGGCTGGGCACGCCGCCGTCCTGGGCCTCCACCCAGACCACGGTGGCGGGTTCGTCCTCGCGCCACTGGAAGCGCCGGCGCCCGGCTTCGCAGGCGTCGAAGTCCACGGGGATGCGGTCCTGGAGGTCGCGCTGGACCAGGGTGGCCACGGGCGCGCCCGCGGCGGTGACCACGCGCACGGTGGAGGGGAAGCGGCTTTCGGGGAACAGGTAGGAGAAGGGCCGCCGGAGCTCGGTCACCAGGAGGTAGGCGCCGCCGGGGGCGGGCGCGATGCCTCGGTACAGGGCGGGGGGCAGCACGTCGGCGGCCTTGCCGTCGAGGTCCACGCGCTGGATGCGGGTGGTGGCGTAATGGGCGAAGCGGGCCTCGTCCGCGGGGGAATGGAGCAGGTCCTGCCAGGTGCGGGCGGGGGCGCGCACCCCGGTGGCCTCCTGGACGGCGGGGCCCAGGGGCAGGGCGGCGTCGCCGGGGCAGGGGGCGAGGGTGGGCCGCATGCGCACGTAGAGCCCCGAGCCGTCCGGGGCCCACGCGAAGGGGGCGCCCAGCACGGCGCTCAGCACGGGTTCCGTGAGACGCCGGGCCCGGCCCGTGGCGGTGTCCACGGTCCACAGCGCCATGCCCTCGGCCTGGATCTCCACGAGGGCCAGATGGCTTCCCGTGGGAGAGAACTGGGGGTGCTCGAAGCGCAGGTCCGCCGGCAGCCCCGTCAGGGGGATGGGCCTGCCCGTGGCCACGTCGCGCAGCTCCAGGCCCCGCAGGGTCCGGGTGCGGGAGAGGTTGTGGGTGCGCGGATTGATGCGCAGCCCCGCCAGACGGAGCTCGGGCTGGGCCAGGTCGGCGAGGCCCAGGAGCGCGGGGCGCTTGACCAGGGCCAGCACCCGGGCCCGGGGGTCCACCAGGGCCGACGGGGGCGTCTCCACGTCCACCAGGTCCTGGATGGCCTTGGGGGGCGTCCGGAAGGCCAGGGGGGCTTGGGCAAAGGCGGGCATGAGGGCGGGCAGGAAAGCCGCCAGGGCCGGGATGAGCCGGGTGGGGTGCATGGGGGCTCCGGGAAAGAGGGACGTATCCACTGTTACACCGGATGTTGGATAAATCCAGGCCCGGTCCGGGGAGCGGGAGGGGGGCATTGGAATGAATTCCGCGGCGCTACTCGGGCCTCAGCGCGGCCGTGGCCTCGCGCAGGAGGTTCCGCTGCCACTGGGCGAAGGCGGCCTCGTCCGTGTAGGCCAGTTCCCAGAACCGCGCCACGTAGTCGGGCGTGTTCCGCAGGTCCTCGAGCTCTCCGGCGGTGGGGGGCAGGGCGTGCCGGGCCCCGGGGCGCGCGGGGGAGGGACCCGGCCCCGCATCCAGCCTGGGGCTGCCATCGTCGGCGGCCGTGGAGCCGGCCCCCGCCCAGGTGTCGGCGGCGGCCATGGCGGCGGCTTCCCGGGCCCGGCTCCACCGCGCCTCCTTCCGGGCGCGGGCGGCCTCGGCCCGTTCCCGCGCTTCCCGCCTGGCCACGAGCCGGGCATGGGCGGCGGCCCGCTCTTCCCGCGCGCGCAGGCGCTGGCGTTCGGCGTGCTCCCGGACGCGTTCGGCCTCCAGGGCCTCGCGGGCCTGGTGGGCGCGCAGGGCGGCCGCCTTGCGCTGGGCCTCCTCCTGGTCGCGCTGGACCTTTTCCTCCCGGCGCTTCTCCTTGCGTTCCCGGTTGGCCTCGTGCCAAGCGTGGGTGTGCCGGATGTCCTTGGGGGCCGGGAGGCCCTGCTTCGGAGCCTTACCCGCGGGCCCCTTGCGGGCCGATCCCAGGTCCGCCGACAGCCGCTCGGCGGAGGCCTCCCGGATTCCGGCCGGGGCGAAGACGAAGTCCGGGGTCCCCTCCGCCTTGGCGAGGAAGCAGGGCAGCCCCACCCCGGGAACGGGCCGCCAGTCCCGGAGGAGGTCCCCGAGGGCCCTTGGGCGGTGGTCGCCCAGGGCCGTGCGCCACGCGGTCCAGGGGGAGGCCAGGGCGATCCGGTCCCACTCCCGGTTCAGCCAGAGGCTGACGGCCCGGGCCTCGGCGGTCACCAGGACCCGCCGCACCAGCCGTTCCGGGTCCGCCCCTTCCGCGGGGGCTCCCGGCAGGGGCCCCTGGGCCCTCCGGGCCATGGCCAGGCTTTCGCTCTGGACCAGGGCGATGTGGACCGTGCATTCCATGCGGGTCTGCTCGGCCAGGGCCGCTTCGCACTGATCCAGGAGGGTGATCAGCTTGGCCCGGTCGCCCTCCGTGGTGGAAGGGCTCGCCAGGCGCTCCGCGTACTTGGCCTGGATGGCGTAGGCGGAGGCGAGGCGCGTCCAGCTGGCCTGGAGGGCCCGCAGGGGTTCGGCCAGGGCCTGGGCGACCTCGGGGGAGGCCGCGGGGTGGACGTGCTCCAGGACGTTCCTGCGGTAGCGGGCGGCCATGGCCTTGGCCACGGCCGCCGGGTTCCCGGCGGGAGGATCCGTGGCCAGGAGGGCGCCCGCCGAGAGGGCGAGGCCCAGGAGGGCGAGGAAGGGGCGTTTGGGCATGGGGGTTCTCCTGGCAGGGCGAAGCCCGCGTCCACCGTTCACCTGCGCCAGGGCTGCCTTAGGTTTCCGGGGCGGAGCGGGAGTGGGAACGGAGGTTCGAAAAGAAGGGTTGACCTGGGATGGCCCCGCACGGCTCAATGGAATTCCATCCCCATAGGATCAACAATGAAGGCTGCCGTCCGGCTTGCGTTTGTCCTCCCTTCACTGGTCTTCGGCCTTGCCCTGAGTGGGCGTCAAGGCTTGGCCGGCGCACCCCAGGTCCTGAATACGCGGGGTTTGAGCGGCGCCGAAACCGGATGGGCCGTTGACCCGGGAACCGGAACCCTGCACCTCAATTTCGGCCTCGCTGAAGTTCCGGGGGAGATCAATATCCCGGTATCCCTTCAGATGGACGCGTCCTCATGGATCCAGCCGACCAATGTCATGGTCTACAAGTACCCTGACCAGCCGCCCGTGCTCAAGGAGGTGATCTTTACTCACCACCCCTTGGCAGGGAGCCTAACCTTCGGCGGGGCTACGAAGGGGGAGAACGTCCTCCTGGAGGACGGGAGGTTTATTGCCAGTTGGGTAACCAGCGCCTTTGGCACCTTTGGCTTCCCGGCCGCCTTCGGGCTACCTCCGGTCGCGGGGAGCGAGGTCAGGCTGAGTGGCGATGGCACCCTCGCCAAATACGTTCTATCGCCTTCGGCCCTTGGCGGCCCTTCGGCTCTGTTGAAAGCCCCGGTAGGCTACCCCACTCCCCCGAGTCCGCAGTTGAAGGTGGTCATGGATCACGAGCGGGCCCGGATTTTCGGACCGGCCGGGTCGGGCTACCGGCCGCTCCTTTGGCTGGACCGGTTCGGCCACTACGTTCAGTTCCAATGGACCCGGAGGACCACAGGCCTGCCGTCCGGCCTCAGCGCGATCGAGATCGGCGTGGCCACCAACCAGCGGGGTCAGGGCATTCAAGTCCAATGGGCAGAACCTCAGGCCGGGATTGTTCCGGACTGGCTGATGCGGGTGGATTACATCGGGGTGGAAGCGCCTTCCGTGGTGGTCAAGGGTTCGCTCATCACCCTCATGAACAACCAAGGCGCGACGTCCAATATGATCCCGGCCTTCACCCAATTGGTCGGTTCCTATCGAAAGGTGACCGAGGAAACCCGGTGGGAAGGCACCAGCCTGCTTTTCCGGCCAACCGATATCCGGATTGAGGATCCCCGGCGAATTCCCTCACCTTCCTGGCAAGGCGCCGGCGCGCCTTCGCCAACGCCTCCCGTCGGCTCCATGGAGGCAGGACAAGTTTGGCATTTCAACTACGACGGGAGCGGCCGGGAACTCGTTGGCTTGACAGACCCCCTGGGAACCACCACCACCTTCACCTATGACACTCACATCCTGCAGGAACAGGATGGTGTCCTGTCCAACGAAACCCACCTCCGTGGGGTTATCCGGGCCGAGGGTGGAGAGGGCGTCCAGAAAAGGGTTCAGAAGTGGGAACGGCACCTTCCGATCTGGACCCAACTGGGCACCGAAGCCGGGGATGGCGTCTGGACGGACCCCAACTGGACCGTCAAGGCCTGGGACTTTTTCATACCTGCCGGAAGCAGCGACCCCACGGACGCTCGATTCCACGTTTATACCTACCCCCTTGCCTGGGAAGGACGGGACTACTGGAATGGAGTGCCCAAACGGATCGAACGGGTGGGGAGCAATGGCACCGTTCTGGCGACCGACACCTTTACCTACGAAGGCGGAGGCGTCGCCGGCACCCTTTCTTTCCTGGCAATTCAAACCTCGAGCCGCGCCGGGGAAGGAACCCGGACTGCGGTGAATTCCTACACTTCAGGGAAATTGATGACTCAAAGTTTCGGGGAGCCTTCTGGCGCGTTGCGGGCGATCACGTCCTACGAATACGACGCCAAGCCCGAGCGTCTCCTTCCCTCGCGGGTTAGGAAAGTGACATGGTCCCGGACGGGCCCCGGAGGCTCGCAGCCCCAGGTGACCGCGAAGTCCTTGGATTTCGACGCATCCTCTGACCTCCCCTCCACGATGACCTGGGAAGGGGGGGCGGATGGCAACGTCACTGTCGCTTATACGTATGATGGAGAAGGGCGGCCATCCACTTCAAAGCCGGGTGCGAGTTGGGGTCCGGTACCTGCACCCGCTTCAACGACCTATGAGTTTTCCCTGGACGGGCGGACCCTTACCCAGAGCGTGCTCGATGGAGCCCAACAGACCCTTGTTCAACAACGTATGGTTTTGGACAGCGGTGGGCGCACCCTTCAAACGACCGACACCCACGGTGTGACCACCGCCTTCGATCTGGACTTGTTTGGCAGGGTGACGAGTGAAAAACCGTCCGGCAGTCCTTCGACCACCCACTCCTACGGGCTGGACGGCCGCAGCGAAACCGTGAGCCGTGGCCTCATAACGATGGTACAGGAAAGGGACGGATTCGGTCGCGTGGTTCGCCGGGACCTCCCCAACGCTCTGACGGAAGACCTTATTTATGATCGATACGGTAGGTTGGAGGCGGTGCGGGAATGCAATGCGGAGGGTTCAACTCGCCTGACCTCTACGACCTATGACGACCTGGACCGAGTCCAGGCCACCTCCCAGTCTGACGGGAAAGCCATAAGCTATATCTACGAAACGGAAACCCAGCCAGATGGCGCAGTGTGGAACAAGCGAACTTCCATCGCCACCAAGGGAAGTTTCTATCTGCAAAGCCAAGATTTCGTGAATGCCCTCGGAGAAACGGTCAAGATCATCGAGCCGATGGGAGCTGTTTCGCAATTCTTCTATGATGGGCTGGGCAAGCCGCTGCGAGTCGAGTCCTGGGACGGAAACGCGACCAGAACCACCGCAAACACGCAGGTTCGGACCTTCGTCTACGACAACCTGGGAAGGCTGAGGGAGAAGACGGAGCCTGAAACGGGCCGGCAGGTCTTCCAGGGCTTCACGGCTTCCGGCTTGCCTTGCACCGTGATCGAGGCCTTCGGAACCGCCGATGCCCGAACTCGGACCATCCGCTACGATGCCCTTGGGCGCCCCGTGAACCTCACGGGCGGAAACACAAGCCTTGCGTTCGGGTACGCCGGAGCCGAACTCTCCTGGGCCACCCGGGCAGTTGGCGGGGCCGAGGTGCGGCAGGAGTTCACCTATGGGGGCGCCGGAGGGCGCCTTAGCCAGGAGAAACTCATTCAGGACGGCCTTACGGCGGTGGTTCAGTACCAGTACGACGACCAGGGGCGATTGAAATATCTGACCTACCCCTCCGGCCGAAAGGTGCGATACGACTATGACGCCTTGAGTCGGGCCGTATCCCTCGTCCAGATATCCCCTTCCGAAACGCCTCTCGTGAAGAGCGTGTTCCATGACGCCTGGGGAAACCGCCGGAAACTGGTATTCGGTTCGGACGCCTTCGACGAATGGGAGATGGACTCCCTCGGATTGAGGCTGGTCCAATGGACTCCCGGGGTCATGTTCGCCCCGCCGAACCCCCGCGCGTACCGGTATGACGAAGGAGGCCGCTTAAGCCAAGCGGGCGAATGGACCACCTTGACCCACAACGGGAATGGGCAGCTTGCCAGAGCGGATGGTTTCGGCATTACGACCCAGCACGGGCACGACGCCTTTGGCAACAACGTCCTGCATTCGACCAATGCCCAGGCCTCCTCCTTCAATGGTTTTTCATTCCCGCCCATGGTGGACAATCGCGTTCCGGCCATGACATCCAGGGGAGCCTTTACCGGGTGGTCGACCAATGGCCGAGGAGAGGCCGTCCAGGTCGGGATGGGAAGCGGGGCCGCCCAGGTGATGAGCCTGGTCTGGGATGGCTTGGGGAGTCTGGCGGGGGTGGACACCCCAGCAGCCCAGCAGCGCTATGCGTATGCCCCGTCGGGCCACCGCGTCTCCCTCACCGACCAGCTCGACCCTTCCCGCAACCGCCGATACACCTACACTGATCGTGGCCAGCTCCTTTCCGAGTTCAATGGATCCGGAATCTGGCGACGTGACGTGATCTACCTTGGCGAGGAGGCCGTGGCTGAAATCGATGGTGGCGGGATCCATGAACTTCACAATGACCACCTGGGCACGCCCCGGGTCATCACCTACGGACCAGACCACCCTCGAAGGGGCGAGGAGGAAGCGCGCCAAGCCTTCGGGCCGTACGGCGAAATCCTGCCTTTCGGCGGCTACACCGCAGGAGCCTACACGCCGCTGACGGGCTACACTGGGCATGTCCACGAGGACGACACGGGGCTGATCTACATGAGGGGACGGTATTACAGCCCCGCCTGGCACCGCTTCGTGAACTCCGACCAGGGCCTGGACGCCAATTCGCCCAACCAGTTCGCCTACGCTGGCGGCACGCCCTTTCATGCCAAGGATCCTTCCGGCAACAAGTACATGTGCTGGTTTCTTAACATCACGTATTCTTATGCGGACGGTACGGTCAAGACGCTCCGGACCAACACCGGCGATTGCTTTGAGATTGGCACCAAGCCGCCTGCGGGAGGGGCACAGGGAGGCGGCGGGACCCCTGCTGGATCTGATGGTTCATCGAGTCCGAAGCCGCAAACACCGAAGGTCGATCCACTTTCTAAGGACAAATGTCGCGCATTGAAGTTGATGCTGTCCCAAGAAAAAAAGTACGGAACAACCGGGATGGCACTAAGGCAGGCATACATGTTGAACATATTCGACAGAATGATTGGAAACACATCAAGGGGCAATTCGATTTATTTTGCATCACAGAACAATTCTTCACCAACACCAACAACCATGGGACCGATGGATCTAGATTGGTTTATTCACTTAAAGGGTGTTGCATCAACACGATGGATGGGCATTTCGATAGGAGCAGTTGCGAAGCAAGTATGGAATGCTGGGTATTGGGTGGCTGGCGATAAACGATGGGAAACGCCATTCCAAGGTGATCCTGGCGAAGCATTGGCAGCTGATGCGTACTGGGCTGGAAAGAGCCTGTCCGACCTGTTTTCGCCGGAACTCCTGCCTCAGCTTTGTCCGGAGTAATCTGATGTCAAACAAGCATCAACGAGCATTTTTGATTAGATCATCCATTGTTTTATCGCTTTGGGTGATGTTGCTTTTTATGGTTGTGCATGTAAGAAGCCAGACAAATATAGGCGCATCATCTGACACATTCACCAAAATTGTATTTTTTGTTGTCATATATTGTATTGTGCATTTTGCCTTTTGGTATATCTTTAACAAGCTGCCGAATAAAAATGCTGTATGGCCTGCCTGCTGTGGATTGTTATCTGGAATTAGTATTTACGCATCGATGGCCATAATTAACGGCATGTTCGCAAGCGCCCAGTTGGTGCCAAATCTTATTGCTGCTGCAATAATATCTATTGGACCAATATGGAGCTTCTTAAGCCTCCGTGGTTGATTATGCGTAGTAGAATCGTGAATCCGTGCGGATCCCTGCGGGATCCGACGGATCACGCTCCGGATGGGGCCATTATCGCCGACCGGGTGCGATGTTGAGAGGTTGATGACCCTCTTTGCGGCACGGCGGGCCCTTTTCGGGCCGGGAAACGGGGGTGTTTGGCGGGATACCCCAAACTTCGAATACGCCTCCGGCCTGGCTTCGGTGGTTTCTGGACAAGTTGGCTCGGGGTCTCGGAAGCGTCAGGCTTCGGAGAAATGGGCTCGCAGCAGGACCAGCCGTTCAAAGGCCAGGCAGGTCCGTCCGAACTTGTAGGCCAACTGACCCGCGTGGTGGACGACCCGGGCCGCCACGCACAGCAGTTCCTGGATTACCGTCCGGATCCGGCGGCGCTTGCTCTCGTGGCGCTGCTTGTAGCCCTTCAGGCCGATCTGGCCCATGAGGCGCAGGACGTTGTAGGCCAGGACGCCCATCTCCAGGATCAGGGCGTTGGTCATGAACTTGCCGCTGGGAAGCCGCTCCAGGTCCAACTCTCCCTTCATCTCGGAATGAAACTGTTCGCTCGTACCGTGATCCCGGTAGAGGGCGATCACCTCGGCTTCAGGCAGGTCCAGACTGGTGATCCAGGCGTCCACGCCCACCAGAGGGAGCAGCAGGGTGTTGCCCTTGGCGTCCGTGGTGCGCTCGGAAACCTCCACCACCATCCGGTAGCGAACGACTACCTCTTTGCCCTTGAACTTCGCCGTCCGCTCCACCCATTCCGAGAAGCGCACCACCCGCTTCCCCTCCCGGGGATGACTCCAGGCGGACTCCGGCATGGCCGCGGCCTTGTCGGCCCAGACCTCCAGGTTCTCCGTGCGCCAGTTGTGCTTGACCAGGTAGTCGATACCTTCCTCGGCGGCCAGGGCGTAGTTCTCCATGGCGTCGTTGCCGGAATCCATGCGGAGCAGGATCCTCCTCCCGCTCACCAACTTCTTGGCGAGGGCGCTCACCCGGGCCAGAAACGCCGGGGTCTCCTTCTGGGAGTGCTGGGTCCCCTCCCGCAGCTCGAAGCCCAGGGCCCAGCCCTCCTCGCCCAGGTAGGCCGCGATCGGCGCGTAGCCGTCGAACTGCTTGTAGGTCCACCCGATGCCTTCCTTCTTGGTGTTGGAGTTGTCCAGCGGAGTGACGTCGACGTCCAGGGCCACGTGCCCGGTGGAGAGGGCGGTGATGGGGGCCTTGCTCTTGCGCAGGAGGTCGCCGGTGGCCTTCTGGACGTAGGGCATGTAAAGGTCGGCCCCTTCATCCAGCCGCTGACGGACGGTGACCGGCGACGGGAAGGCCTGAAGGCCCAGGCTCTCCGGGGCGAGGACCTTATCCTCCAGGGTCGAGACCGCCTCGAAGTCGCTCTTCCCCGTGCAGAGGGTCGCGACGTAGGCCAGCGCCACATCCCCGGTCGGCACGGCCCCGGTCCGCTTGGGGAACTGCCGGGTGAGATCCTTGCCGAGGGTCGTGCAGCGGTTCAGGATCTGCCCCACCAAGGCAAGCCCTGCGCCTCCAACCAGTTCCATCCTCTCAGACTTGATGAATTTGATTTCCATCCGGGTCACCCATTGGGTGACGCCGATCACCCCTTAAGAATTAGTCGGCCGTGAAAAACCCATCCCGCGGTTTCGGGGTGCAGAACAGCTTCTGAGGACGCCCGAGCCCGGCCGGCAGTTTCAGGCCGCCTGAAGCCCTCCGAGCCACCGCAGGGGCAGCCCGGAGGTGGGCTTGAGGTAGGCCAGAAGCCATCGGTACAGGCCTGACCGCAGCCGGGCCAGGATCTTCCGCAGGTTGTGGCCAGCTCCGCACAGGAAGGCGTTCATCGCGTCGCCCTGCATGCCCTTGAGGAAGTTTCGTCCCAGCAGTCCGTCGTTCTTCATGTGGCCGATCTCGGGTTCCACAGCGGAACGCCGCCGGAGGTGGCGCTTCAGGGTGTAGCCGAGCTTGCGGGTGCCGCTGATGAGGACCCGGCTTCGTTCCACGGGGACCCCATGGGCCTTGTAGCCCCGATCCACGAAGGTGGTCCCGGGGACCTTGCCAGTGAGTCGTTCGATCTGGTCGAGTTGCCCGTCCAGAGTATGGCCATCGTAGGGGTTGTCCGGGAAGGTCTGGATGCCCACGACGAAGCCCTCCTTGTGGGTCACGGCCAGGCTCACCTTCACCCCGAACTCATACGGCTTGTGAGCCTTGCCCTTGGCGATGCACTCCACCTCCGGGGCATGGAGACTGTAGACCTTGCCCTTGGTGAAGCGCTTCTGGGTAAGGATCTGCTCGGCCAGGATGAAGGTGCCTCTGTGGTTCTCGAAGGCCGCATCGCTCATCTTCCGTTCGACATCGCGCATCACCCGGCCTGTCATGGTCTTCAGTGTTCGCAGGATCTTCTTGGCCCGGCCGTATTGCTTGGCCTTGGCATGGCCGCCGTGCTTCTGGAAGGCGCGGGCCATCAGCTTGCGGTAGCTCTGGCGAAGGATGATGCCTTCCTTTTCGGCAATGCGGAGCATGGCGGCGTGGACCTTCCGGTAGAGCCGGGCATCGGTCGGATGCTCCACGGCCTTGGGCTGCACCGTGGTGTCCACGATGACCTTTTCCAGGCTGGTTTCAGTGATGACGCCAGCCTTCATCCCCGCCGTGATCGTGGCCTGGAGCAGTTTCTCCACGCCATCCTCGCCTATCCGTTGCCGCCATCGGGACATCTGGCTCGGATCGATGGGCAGGGCATGCTGGAAGAATTCCTCCCCGCAAAGGAACTGCCAGTAGGGGTTCTCAACCCACCCGCGCACCGTCTGCTCATCGGAGATGCCCTTGAGGTGCTTGAGGTAGTGGAGGCCTGCCATAAGCCGGATCGGTACGGCCGGCCTTCCGTTGTCGGCGCAGTACAGGGGGCCGAATTCCTCCGCCAGTTGGTCCCAGGGGATCGTGGCCGCCAGGCGAACCAGCTCGTGATCCATGTCCAGGGCCAAGTCGAGGCGCATGGTGGAGATCAGGGGCTGCTCGTAGGTCCTGGGCTTGGCTTTTGGCTTCATCGGTACACCGCAATAAGGGGGTTCGTCCCTATCTTTCTGGTGTACCAGATACTTGAAAAGTTCCTTCAAATGTTTGAAGAATTTCAACTTGAGGGTTTTTCAGGGCCGACGAATTATGGCAAACCCGCATGGGTGTTGTACATCCGGTAATTCGCCTCAGGCAAATTGCACGGATTCAGGAGAATTTTTTGTGTTGTTGTGCTGATTGCTTTATCTGGATTGGCATACGGACAGGATGCTCAACCACCATTCAAAATTTCATTCAATAAATACAAAACAAAGTCAATAAAAATCAAAAAAAAGGCACCACTTATAATTCCAAAAGATGGATCTGGTTATAGTGACATCAAGCGCCGCTATAGCGAAAGTCCTATCAATTTCTCGGGCAAGTATGTCGTTGTAACAATTTCGTGTGGTGCTGGGTGTGAAGCTGGTTGGATTGTAGATGCAACGACAGGCAAGATGTATGACATGCCTAGCATCTATTGTTTGCCAGAGCCATCGTGGGATGATTTTAAAAAGATTGAAATTCGTCGCGACAGCAGCCTTATTATACTTACTGGAAGGATTTTTGATAGTAAAATCAAGGAAAACGATGCGTCTCGACATTATTATAAATTTGACGGAAATAAGTTGATTTTGATCGGTTCGGAACCGGTTGTGATCAAAGAATAGTTGGTTATAGGCTTGCAGAGCCCCCCAGTGAGCCGGAGATGGCTTTCCGTGGGGTCGCTTTGTATGCTCTGGCCAAAGGCCACCAAAGCATTGTATCATTTAGGCTTTCAGCGACCAGCTAGACGCCGCGTTGGGCACACCGCATGTGGGAAGGCTACCCTGTTGCGACCATTCGTGCAGAAGGAGTCAGCGTGGGATATTTGCCGCCCGGCTTGCGTTTGCCCACCCTCTCCTGGTCCTCGGCCTTGACATTTACCGGTCGAAATCTGAAGCTGGCCCCCCGTGTCAGTTTCGAATGTCGCCCGGCAATGAATTCCTTCATCGTGGGATATCCCTTTTGGCAGGCACCCTCTGAAAAGCGGTCCAGTGACCGGTTCCTCGACAAGAGCCGTGGGTGCGCTTCCAGCGCTTGCATGGATCCGGGTGGTAGTGGGCCCGGGCACCCGGGGTCCCTACCGTGACCAGGCTGCCGTACGGTCCCCCCTCATCCCCCTCACGGCAGGTCCCCTTCCACCCGCCAGATGGGCAGCTCCGCCCCGGGGGCCGGAGGGGGGATCAGGCCGTTTTCCGCCGCGCCGTCGTCGCTCTCGGGCTCGCACAGGTAGACGGCGATGGCCCCCAGGGGCTGGTCCGTGCGCACCAGGGCTGAACCGGCCGGGGCGATGCGGGCGGCGCGGCGCCAGGACACGGACAGTTCGCCCACCTTGGCGGCCTCCAGGATGGCCCGGCCGGCCTGGGCGCCCAGGGCCTCCACGGTGGGCACGTCCACGTCGTAGGTGCCCGAGGGCGCCTCCACGGCGAGGCCGTGGCCCCTCAGGGCCTGGCCCACGGCGGCGGGCACCAGGTAGGCCCGGGGCCGGGGCACCACGAGGCTGCCCACGAAGCGGGACAGGTGGGGAAGGACGATGGAGGTGGGCTCGCCCTCCAGGGTGCGGGGGGTGCGGGTTAGGATGGTGACGGGCGCCTTGGCGCGCTCCAGGCGGTAGCGCACGGCGATGCGGTCCCTGGGCGTGCGGCAGGAGGCCACGGTCTGCACCACGTCGTCCCGGTGGGCGGCCACGAAGCGCAGGGTCTCCAGCATGAAGGCGTAGGCGGTGCGCACCCGCTCCTCGAAGGTGATGTAGGAGTAGCACTCCAGCAGGAGGTCCATGCGGCTGGTGAGGCCTCGGTAGTTGCTGCCGAAGCGGGGATGGTGGGGATACGTCATCCAGCCTTCCCGCACCGGGGAGCGCGGGTCGGCGTCGCCGTCGGCGTCCAGCACCCGCTCGTCCTCCACGAAGTTGCCGTACCAGCCCGCGTCCAGGCCGTGGTTGGCCTTGAGGGCGGCGGTGACCGGAGGCAGGAGCACCTCGCGCATGTAGTCGACGGGCTCGGCGCGGCCGCTCTCGCCGGTGTGGGGGATGTCATAGGTCATGGAAAAGCGGTGCACCGACCCGTTGGTGGCGTGGTTGTCGATGGTCAGGTCCGGTTCCCAGACCTGGCACACCCGGGTCTGGAGCAGGCGCATCTCCAGGGTCTCCTGGCGCATGTAGTCGCGGTTGAGGTTGACGCCCGAGCCGTTGACCCGGGTGCCCACGCCGCTGTCGGGGCCCAGCTGGCCGGTGAGCTTGGGCAGGTGCAGCCTGCGGTTCCCCGGATCGATGGCGTCGTTGCCGTCGGGGTTGAAGAGGGGCGCGACCACGAGGGTCAGCTCGGCCAGCAGGTCCCCGCCGTGGGCGCCGTCCAGCAGGTCCCGGACGAGCATCAGGCAGCCTTCCTTCCCCTCCACCTCGCCGGCGTGGATCCCGCTGATCACCAGCACCACCGGCAGCCCCAGGGCCCGGGCCTCCGCGGGCGTGGCGGCCCCGTGGGCCGAAAGCACCAGCAGGGGCAGTTCGCGCCCCTGGGGGCTGGCCCCGAAGGAGGTGACGTGGAGCCGCCGGTCCCCCCGCGCCGCGAGTTCCGCGATGAAGGCCATCACGTCGGCGTGGCGGGAGGTCTCCTCGTAGCGGGTGGCTTCGGCGCGGGTGATGGGCGGCATGGTGACTCCGGAAGGTGTGGCATTGTCCTCCGGGCGCAAGGCCCTGTCCAGTCGGGGCGGCGCCCGGAAAAAATCAGGATCCCCGGTCCAGCCAGGCCACGGCGCGCCAGGCCAGCCAGCTCCCCACGGCCCGCCCGGAACTGGAAGCCAGCTTCTGCACCGCGACCCTGGGGAAGATGGCCCGGGGGAACCCGCAGGCGTAGAACCGGAGGGTGGAAGCCATGTAGGCGAGCGCGGAGGTCAGGCCCAGGCCGGCCAGCAGGGTGAGGGCGGCGCCGGGCCCGCACCGGGGGAAGGCCACCAGCAGGCCCAGGAGCGCGAGGCTGCCCCCCAGGCCCACGGCGTACGAGAGCCGCTCCCCCAGCGCGCCCAGCCCGTTCCTGAACACCAGGGTGCCCAGGGCGTGGGCGTAGGCCTCCACCGCCAGCAGGATGCCGATCCACTCCTTGGGCAGGGCGGAGGCCTGGGAGAGCCGGTAGGGGATCAGGGCGTTGGCCAGGTTGATCACGGTGAAGTTCAGGGCGATGAGGCCCATGCCGGCCAGGGCCGCCAGGGGCGGGCCCTCCTCCAGGGCCGGCGCGGGGTCGGGGGGATCCGGGTCCCCCCGGGCCAGGGCGGTGGCCGCCGCCAGGGCGACGATGGCCGCGCCGGCCAGGACCACCACCACCCGCGCGGGCGCCGCGGCCCGGGGGGTTCCCGCCACGGCGCCCCCCAGGAGGAAGCCCGAACCCACGCCCAGGGCCTTGGTGAAGCTGAACCAGGAGATCCGGCTGCGCAGCTCGGGGGGGTGGCTGGACCGCACCGCCAGGCGCATGGCGGCCACCTCGGTCCCGGCCATGCCCACGCCCAGGGTCAGGGCGAAGGCCCCGAACACCCAGCCCGGCGCCGGCAGGCGCAGGCCGAACAGGCCGAGCAGGAGCGCGCCGCACAGGGCGTCGGAAATCCAGGCCAGGGCCAGCACCCGGGGCACGGTTCCGGGCCGGTAGATCACCCAGGCCACCACCAGGATCGCGCCCAGGCCCAGCAGGGGGGTGCTCTTGAGCACGGCGGCGTTGCTGTGCCACAGGAGCGGCGCCGTGGCCACGAAGAAGATGTTGGCGAAGCGCAGGAACAGGGTCAGGAGGTTGACGGAGGGCATGGCGGCGCGATCCCGGCGGAGGCCTCATCAGTGGCCCCTGCGGACCCGAGGTTCCCCCGGATGCGTGGACACAAGGGTAGAATCGGTGCCATGTGCGGCCGCTACGCCCTGTCCTCCCCCGTCGAGTCCCTTGAAGCCCAGTTCGAGGCGGAGGCCCAGGCGCTGCTCCAGCCCCGGTACAACGTCGCGCCCACCACGCCCGTGCCGGTGGTGCGCAACGGCGCCTCGGGCCGCGTCATCGTCCTGCAGCGCTGGGGGCTGATCCCCGCCTGGTCGAGGGACCCCGCCGTGGGCGCGCGCATGGCCAACGCCCGGGCCGAGACCGTGGCCGAAAAGCCCAGCTTCCGGGGGCCCTTCAAGCGCAGCCGCTGCATCGTGCCCGCCGACGCCTTCTACGAGTGGCGGGCCGGCGCCCCCAAGCAGCCCTTCGCCATCCGCGCCGCGGGGGGCGGGCTGCTGGCCTTCGCGGGCCTGTGGGACCGCTGGGAGGGGCCGGACGGGGTCCTGGAGACCTGCGCCATCATCACCACCGCGGCCAACGGGGCCATGGCCCCCATCCACGACCGGATGCCCGTGATCCTGGCCCGGGAGGACTACGGGCGCTGGCTGGACGAGGGGGGGACGGCGCTGCTCCGGCCGTGTCCCGAGGCCTGGCTCGAGGTGCATCCGGTGGGTCCCCGGGTGGGCAACGTGCGCAACGACGACCCCTCCCTGCTGGAGCCCACGGATGCCTAGCCACCCCCGCGAATGGCTCTACATCGCCGTCATCGTGGCCGCCCTCTTCGGCCTCCACGGGATCCGCCGGATCTTCTGGCTCTTCTCGCTCCTGGTGCTTCCGGGGACCATGGCCCACGAGGGCCTCCATTTCCTCACGGGCCTGGTGCTCAAGGGCGGGCCGGTGGGCTTTCGCCTCCTGCCCCGGCGGGAGGGGACGGGCTGGGCCATGGGCTCGGTGAGCTTCAACCACATCCGGTGGTACAACGCCTTCTTCATCGGCATGGCCCCGCTGCTCCTGCTGCCCGCGGCCTACGCCCTGGTGGTGTGGCGCCTGCGGGGGGTTCCCGCGTTCGGGTGGCGGGAGGGGCTCGCGATCTACGTCATCGCCAACCTCGTCTACGCCGCGGTGCCGTCCTGGCAGGACGTGCGCATCGCGGCGCGGTCCCCCATCGGCTGGCTGCTGCTCGCGGCGGGGCTGGGGTGGGGCTGGCACGTCCTGGGGACCGGCGCGCCGCCGGGTGCAGGCCGTGGCGAAATAGGGAAGGCCTTCCAATAACTGTGGAGGGCTAGGGCGAAGGCCTTGTTGCCACGTCAGGGTTGGCTCTGATTGGGCCCAGGTTTCCAGTCCTTCGGCAGTTTGCAGGCCTTCAGGACGTCCTCCCAGTAGCGGACGCCGATTTCGATGACGCCCCGTTCTGCCCCGCTAATCATGGCCTGGCTCTTTTTCATTTTCCTGGCCAGCTCGGCCTGGGTGAGGCGGGCGACAAGACGCGCCGCCTTAAGGTTCCGAGTCACGATTCCGGCGACAAAGGAGTCCGCATCCTCGGTGTCGGTGTCATCGAAGAGGGAGGCGGGCAGGGGTTCCTCATCCCCCGAAAGGTGGATGAGTTCGTTGTACTCGGATTCGGGGATGACAACGAAGCGTTCACCTTTGACTTCCAGAAATGCGGTAGGCATCACGCCCTCAAGTAGAAAAGTAAGGTCTGTGGTGGGAAAGTTAAGGAGTTGAGGTGAAGCGTTCGGAGGCGGGTGGGACGGGGGTCACCTCCTATTTGTAGACGACGGAACGGTGACGGATCCGGACGACGGTCAAGTGGGTCGGATTGACCTCGTTGGGCAGGATCAAGTAGATAACCCGCCAATCCTCCGCCAGCTTGACCCGCGAGAACGGGTGCCAGCGGCCTGAAAGGCGCTTGGCCCCGGACAACTCGGGCCAGGCCTTGAGGTTCTTCTTCACCTCCAGGAAGGCAACCTGAAGCGACGAATCTAGGTTTTCAAAATCTTCTCTTGCCCCCTTGTTCATCTTAACCTGCATATACCTCATCCCCTTACTGCAAGTATAGCTGTTATCAGGGTGAAAACAACCCGAAATAACAGGGTTATTGCTGGAGTCGAGATGGACATGGCCAGCCGGTTGCAACTGGCCAACCCGGTGTAAACCACTGCCTGACGTGGGCCCATACCACAATTCTTCCTGAAGGCCTCCGGCCCCGGGGAGCCCCTAGAGGCCCTGAAGGATCGCCAGGAGGCCGATCCAGATCGCAGCCCCGGAATTCCTTACCCACCATCGGAGCGTTTGACCGCACAGCAGGAGGAATGACGGCTCATGGCGCGTTGGGTGGGATGATCCCCTTCAATGGTCCATGACCACGGGCTTCCGGCCCGCGATGGTCTTGCGCATCAGGAAGATCAGCGGCAGCAGCGCGAAGCAGAGCACACCCATGATCCAGAACGTGTCCGAGAAGGCCATCATCGCCGCCTGCTTCTGGAGCAGGCCGTAGGCCATGCCCTGGGCCTGGTGCGCGGCGTCGGGGCCCGAGGAGCCCTTGGCCACCAGCACGTGCGAGGCGCTGTTCAGGAATCCCTGGTAGGCGAGGCTGCCGGGGTGGAGGTTGGCCACGAGGCTGGCCTGGTGCACCTGGCTGCGCCGGGAGAGGATGGTGCTCACCAGGGCGATGCCCGTCGACCCTCCGATATTGCGCACCAGGTTCATCATGCCGGTGGCGTAGCTGGTCTTCTCCATGGGGACGTTCTGGAAGGCGGTGACGTTCATGGGCACGAAGAGGAACGCCAGGCCGAAGCTCTGGAGGCACCGGGAATACATGGCGGTGTCGAAGGGCACCTGCAGGTTGAACCGGGACATCCACAGGAGCCCGGCGCCGCAGGTGGTGAAGCCCGCGGCGATGAGGATGCGGGTGTCGAACTTGCGCAGCAGCATGGCCACCACCGGCATCATCAGCAGGATGACCATGCCGCCGGGGCTGAGGATCCAGCCGCTGAGGCTGGCCGTGTAGCCCAGGAGGGTCTGCAGGAAGATGGGCAGCAGCGCCAGGCTCCCGTAGAGCACGAAGCCCAGCACGAAGAGCATCACGGTGGACACCGCGAAGTTGCGGTCCTTGAGGAGGCGCAGGTCGAGGATCGGGTGGTCCTTCTTCAGCAGGTAGAACACCACCCCCACCAGGCACACCACCGCCAGCACGGCGCAGACCACGATGAGGCTCGAGGCGAACCAGTCCCGCCGCTGGCCCTCGTCCAGGACGATCTCCAGCGCCGCCAGGCCCAGGGTGAGGACGCCGATGCCCAGGTAGTCGATCTTGAAGCCTTCCTTGACCGACATGCGCTTGAGGGTCGGGGGATCGTGCACCATGCGGTAGGTGAGGAACAGCGACAGGATGCCCACCGGGATGTTGATGAGGAAGATCCAGTGCCAGCTGTAGTTGTCGGTGATCCAGCCGCCCAGCACGGGGCCCACGATGGGGGCCAGCACCACGCCCATGCCGTACAGGGCCATGGCGGCCCCGCGCTTCTCGTGGGGGAAGCTCTCCACCAGGATGGCCTGGGAGGTGGGCTGCAGGGCGCCGCCGCCCAGGCCCTGCATGATGCGGAAGAAGATGAGCCAGGGCAGGCTGGGCGCGAGGCCGCACAGCATGCTGGAGATGGTGAAGATCCCCACGCAGGTCATGTAGAAGCGCTTTCGCCCGAAGATCCCGCCCAGGTACCCGCCCAGGGGCAGCACCACGGCGTTGGCCACCAGGTACGAGGTGAGCACCCACGTGGCCTCGTCCACGGTGGCCGAGAGGTTGCCGGCGATGTGGGGCAGGGCCACGTTGGCCACGGAGGTGTCGAGCACCTCCATGAAGGTGGCGATCATCACCACGAGGGCGATGAGCCACGGGTTTACGGCCCGATGCCGCGTGTCCGTCGTCATGGGCGGCGCCTCAGCGGGTGATGATGGTGGCGTCGACGTTCATGCCCGGGCGCAGCGTGACGTCGGCGGCGTCCTGGGGGTCCAGCTTGATCTTCACGGGGATGCGCTGCACGACCTTGACGAAGTTGCCCACGGCGTTCTCGGGGGGCAGCAGGGACAGGCGCGAGCCGGTGGAGGCCGCGATGGAGTCCACCTTCCCGCGCAGCACCTTCCCGTTCATGTCCACCGAGACCTCGGCCTCCATGCCGGCGCGGACCTTGCGCAGCTGGGTCTCCTTGAAGTTGGCGGTGACCCAGGTCTGGTGCAGGGGCACCAGGGTCAGGAGCCCCTGGCCGGGCTGGATGATCTGGCCCAGTTCCACGGACTTGCGGGTGACGTGGCCGTCCACGGGCGCGGTGATGCGGGTGTAGGAGAGCTGGAGCTCCAGGGCCTCCAGGTTGGCCTTGGCCGCGAGGATGCCGGCCTTGGCCTGCACGGTGCGGGCCTCCTGGGCCCCCACGCCGGCGCGGCGGATGTCGGACTCCTGCCGGACGCTGGCGAGGCGGCGTTCGGCGGCCTTGAACAGGCTCTCGGCCACTTCGAAGCGGTTCTTGTAGGCGTCGAAGGCCTGGGCGGAGATCTCCTGGCGCTCGGCGAGGGGCCGGGTGCGCTCCAGGTCGGCCTTGGCCGTGGCCAGGGTGGACCTGTTGGCCTCCAGGTTGGCCTCGGCCACCTGCAGGTCCGAGCTGCGGGCCTGCTCGTACGAGCTGCGGGCCCGCTCCGTGTCCGCGTGGGAGGAGGCCACCTGGGCCTCGGCCTGGGCGAGGGCCGCCCGGGCCTGGTCCACGCGGGCCTGCAGGTCGCGCGCGTCCAGCTGCACCAGGACGTCCCCGGCCTTCACGGCCTGGTTGTCCTCCACGAAGACCTTCTCCACGCTGCCGTTGACCTTGCAGGAAACGGGAACGAGGTGGCCGTCCACCTGGGCGTCGTCGGTGGAGACGCGGTCCTTGTAGTGCCACGCCATGCCGCCGGCCACCCCCGCCGCGAGCACGGCGGCGGTGAGGAGCACGATGCGGGTGCGGTCCTTCCGGGGGTTCTGTTCAGTCGTCTCGCTCATGATCGGCTCCGGTTTCCTGCGAAGAGGGGTTCCAGCTGGCCCATGGCCTTGGCCAGGTCCGCTCGGGACTGGTTGAGGCGCCAGAGGGCGTTGATGCGGTTGTCTTCGGCCCGGGCGAGTTCGTCCTGGGCGTTGATGACCTCGATGTTGTTGCTCACTCCGGCCTCGAAGCGGTGCCGGGACTGCACCAGGGCTTCCTGGGCCAGGCCCACGGCCTGGGAGGCCACGTCCACCTCGCTGCGCGCCGCGTCCATTTCCGCCTGGGCCACCTGGACCTCAAGGCCCACCTGGGCCTTGAGGTCCTTGCGCTCCTCGGCGACGCGGTCCAGCTCGAGCCGGGCCTTGGCGGTCTGGGCGGAGATCCTGCCGCCGGTGAACAGCGGCACCTTGACGCCCAGGCTCAGGGTGTAGGTGGGCACCCAGGGCTGGTTGGGGGCCAGGCCCATGGAAGCGTAGGTCCCCGAGACCACCAGGGAGGGCAGGCGCAGGCTGCGCGCGGAATCCCGAAGGCTCAGGGCGGCCTGCTCCCGGGCGTCCAGGGCGGCCACCTCGGGGCGGTGGCTCAGGCCCTCGCCGTAGGCTTCCTGGAAGGTGAAGGCCACCGCCTCGGGCGCGGCCAGGGGGTCGGTGAGCACCAGGCGGGTGGAGGGCTCCAGATCCAGGAGCCTGACCAGGCCGAACAGGGCCGTGCGGGCCTGGGTCTCGGCCTGGATGAGGCGCTGGCGCTCGTTCTGAACCTGCACCTGGGCCCGGAGGGTGTCCAGGCGGGTGCCGAGGCCGTTCTTCTGCTGGTCCTCGGCGAGCTTCTCCAGGGCGGCGGCCAGCTCGACGCGGCTCTGGGCGGCCTTCACGGATTCCGAGGCCCGCTGGGAGCGCAGGTACTGGCCCACCACCAGGGCGGCGATGCCTTCGCGCGCCACCCGGGACTGGGCCTTGGCGGAGGCCTCGCCGTGGCGGCTCGCGGCCCAGCGCTTGTAGAGGCTCAGGTCGAACAGGGGGGCCTCGGCGCGGATGCCCACCTGGCCCGCGTTGAAGGGCCCCACCACCTCGGGCCCGCCCGGGCTGGGGATGCCCAGGAAGGCGTCCAGGTTCTGCTTGGAGCGGCTGTAGCCCGCCACACCCTCCACGGAGGGCATGAGGGCCGAGGCCGCCAGGCGCCGGTCGTCCTGGCTCTGGGCGATGGCGATCAGGGACTTGTGGATCTCGGGGTTGCGGGCCAGGGCCTGGTCCAGCGCCTGGGCCAGGCTGAGGGGCACGGACGGCTCGGCCGCGGCCAGGGCGCCGGCGGCGGCCAGTCCCAGCATGGGCAGCCACAGGAAGCGCAGGCCCGCGGCGCCCAGTTCGCCGCCGTTGAGGATGGACTGGATGATGGGGCCCACGTAGCACCCGGAGCCCACCAGGTCCGCGCCCTCGGCGTGGATGCGGGCCAGCAGTTCGCGGCCGGCCTCGTCGATGAAGGCCACCCCGCGCATGTCCAGCACGGCCTTGGCGGGGTCGATGCGCCCCTGCCAGCCGCTCCAGGCCTGGGCCAGTTCGGCCACCCAGGGGCCGGCCAACTTTCCTTCCAGAACCAGGGTGAGCCCGGTGTCCCGGTCCCTGGGGGTGATTCGAAGCATGGAAACCTCCGTCCGTTCAGACGTTTGCCGGAATCATGCCGAAATGAGAACATGCAATATATCAATACATATGAAGCGGGATTCAAGGTGGTGCCGAACGGAACTGCCGATATTTCGGCGTTATGCCCAAATATCGGCAGATCCTTCAGATGCCCAGTTTGCGCATGCGGCTCTGCAGGGTGGTGCGCTTCAGGCCCAGGCGCGCGGCGGCGCCGTCGGGGCCGCCCACCTTGCCGTGGCAGGCTTCCAGCGCCTTGAGGATGTGGGCGCGGTCGGCCTCCTCCAGGGTGGCGGCCGGGGCCGGGGCGGGGCGGGAAGCCTCCAGTTCCGCGAAGGGGATCTCCAGTTCCCGGCCGCGGCTGAGGATCACCGAGCGCTCGATGAAGTTCTCCAGCTCCCGGATGTTGCCCGGCCAGTCCCAGGCCGTAAGGCGCTCCAGGGCCCGGCTGGGGATGGACTCGATGGGACGGTGCATGCGCTGGGCGAATTTCTGGGTGAAGTACCGCACCAGGGTGGGGATGTCCTCCCTGCGCTCGCGAAGGGGCGGGACGCGGATGGGGAAGACGTTCAGGCGGTAGAAGAGGTCCGCGCGGAACTCCCGGGCCTCCACCATGGCGGTGAGGTCGCGGTTGGTGGCTGCGATGAGGCGCAGGTCCACCTTGCGGGGCCGATTCCCCCCCACCCGCTCGAATTCGCGCTCCTGGAGGGCCCTGAGCAGCTTGGGCTGCAGGTCCAGGGGCAGGTCGCCGATCTCGTCCAGGAAGAGCGTCCCCTGGTGGGCCAGCTCCAGGCGGCCGGTCTTCGCGGCGATGGCGCCGGTGAAGGCCCCCTTCTCGTGGCCGAAGAGCTCGCTTTCCACCAGGCCCGCGGGGATGGACGCGCAGTTGATCTGCACGAAGCCCCGCTCGGCCCGAGGGCTCAGGGAGTGGATGGCCCGGGCCATGAGTTCCTTGCCCGTGCCCGTCTCGCCCAGCAGCAGCACCGTGGCGTCGGACGGGGCCACGGTCTCCACCTGGCGCAGCACCTTCTGCAGCGACGGGCTCCGGCCGATAATCTCCATGCCGAAATCCTTGTCCATCTCCTCCTGCAGGTAGAGGTTCTCCTGGGCCAGCTGGTCCCGGAGGGTCTGGATCTCCTCGTAGGCGAAGGCGTTGTCCAGGGCGATGGACACCTGGGCGACCACGCGGCTCAGCAGGTCCACCGTGGCTTCCGGGAAGGCGTCGCGCCGGCGGCTGAGGAAGGAGAGCACGCCCATCACCCGGCTGCGGGAGATCAGGGGGATGCAGCACATGGCCGCCAGGCCTTCGCCCTGCACCAGCACCTGGGGGATGGGCCCCTCGAACAGGTCCAGCTCGGCCCGGGTGAACACCATCGCCCGGCGCAGGTCCATGGCCCGCTGGCTGGGGCCGTTCTTCACGGTGAAGGCCTGGTTCTCCTGCATGTGCCCGCGGTTCGTGGGGTAGTCCAGGAAGCGCAGGAGGGGATCGGCGTCCTCCTGGACGAGCACCAGGGCGATGCCGTCGAAGGAGAAGCGCTCCCGCAGGCTCGCGGCGATGGCCTGGAACAGGTCCCGGGGGTCGCGGTGCTCCACCAGCTCGTTGGTGATCTGCAGCAGGATGCGCTGCTGGTCGCGCTCCCGCACGAGGCTGGCGTTGAGTTCGTCCAGCTGGCGCAGGCGCTGGATCTTCACGGCGTAGGACGCCACGAATTTCGCCAGGTAGACCAGGTAGGCGGGCCCCGCCTCCCGGAAGGCCGCCCGGGAGCGGCTGGCCAGGGCCAGGCCCCCCACGAGCCGCTCGGGGGTGCGCAGCGGCAGCAGGACGCAGGACCGGAAGCCGCGGTCCCGGAGGGTCTGGCCCGCGGGGCCGCCGGTGCCGTCGGGGTCCCACAGGTCCGTCTGCAGGTTCCGGGTGAGCTCCACCAGCCCGGGGGACGGTTCGACCCGTTCCAGGAATCCGTCCTCGCCCCGTTCCGCGGCCCAGAGCGTCTCGGGCAGGTCCTCGCCGGCGTCCCCCAGCCACAGCGCCATGCGGTGGACGGGCAGGGATTTCTGCAGCACCCGGAACAGGGCCGGCCCCAGGGAGCCCAGGTCCCTGCACGGGCCCAGCTCCGCGGCCGCGTCCAGGAGCTGGGCGAGCTTCGGGGCATCCATGTCCCGGAAGCTCCGGGCGGGCGCGTTCACGTTCACCTGGGGATCATACCAGCCCGCTCCGGGGGGCGCGGCGCCGGAACCCGCACCCGGGTTCCGGCACACCTGACCAAGGCCGGACCCGAGCCCGGGAGGCCGCGAACCCCAACCCTTGCCCCGGAGTCACCATGTCACGTTCGTTGCGCATGCTCCTGTCCGCACCCCTCCTGGCCGCCGCGCCCCTGGCGGCTGCCGAGGCCTCCTTCGGCGGCCAGATCAACCTGGCCAAGCCGCTGGGGACCTTCTCCGATTCGGGCCACCTGGACGGCCGCATGGGCTTCGGCCTCGGAATCCAGGTCCCCGTGGACTTCGGCGCCGGCCACATCCTGCGCCCCAGGCTCGACTACCTGACCTTCAGCCGCGGCGGCGGGAACAACCGCTACAAGAGCGATTCCCTGGTGGCCATGGCCGACTACACCTATTTCGTCGCCCAGGAGGCCGAAGGGGGCTACCTCCTTGCGGGCCTCGGCTTCCATTCCACCCGCCTGGACGCGGCCAAGCGCTTCGGCCCCACGCAGACCAGCGCCAAGTCCACCCACACGGGCCTGGCCTACGCCGTCGGCCTGGGTTACGCATTCAACCGCAACGTCACGGCGGAGGTGAAGTTCCTGGGCCTGGACATGGGCAGGCTGGACTACGCGCTTCCGGGCACGTCCGATTCCGGGTTCATGGCGAATTCGATCGTGGGGTCCCTGGGGTTCAGGTTTTAGGACCTTGTCTTTTGATCGCGCCCTAGCCGCCTAGGGCCTCCATCAGTTCCTCGATGGCAAAGGGCAGGAGCCGCGCCTGTGCCTGGATCCTGCGCTTCCAGCCTGGGCCCCGCCCCAGGGCCGTCTCCACGGCCAGGCTGACGTCGCCAGGACGGTTCTTTTCCAGGAAGTTCATGAGGTAGGCCGCCTGAATGCGGTCCTTTGCGGCCTTGGCCGCATGGCGGGTGTCGCGATTGCTCGCCACAAGGAGTTTGTGGACGGCGTACCTTGCCGGTTCCGGAATCCGGACCAGGACGGCTTTGTTGCCGATGCAAGCCGCGTCGGTGGTCTCCTGAAGCAAATAGTCCATGAATTCCAGGGGCTGGGCATGGGCCCCCAAACGGGGAATGAACACGGGGGCTTCCCGGTCCCGCCCCTGGGGGGAGGTCAGGAGGTCGATGCGCAATTCCTTCCCGGGGATGATGTAGGAGGTGGCCGGGATGGCGGCGTGCAGCCGCACGTTGGGCACGAAGCCCATGGCCAGGGCATCGATGGCCTTGGGAACGTCGGCCAGCGTCTGGGGGGTCTGGGGAATTCCGAAGCCGACGTGGCTGGTGGCAAAGCTTCCGAAGTCGACGTCCTGCGTCTGCATGGACGAAGGCCATCGGACCCCCAGGGCATTTCCGATGGCCACAAAGGCATGGGTGCCGATGAGGACGCCCCCCAGATGGAAGACGCCCGCATTGGCGAACCCCCGAATGATTTTCAGGGACCCGGAATCCGTGGCGGCGATGCCACCTTTGCGCAACATGGCCGCCAGACGGGTCATGCGGGCTGCGCTCTCTTCGGCCGCTCCGCGCCCTTCCCTGTAGGCCCCCATGAGGGCCTGGGTCGCCTCGTCATCCGGTCCCACGAAGAGGTCGGCCACGCTGCGGCCGACGCCTTCGGAGGTCCGGAAGTACCAATAGCGGCCGTCGGCGCGCTCCCGGAGCGTGAAGGCCCCTTTCAGATCCGCGAAGGAACGCACGAAGTCGGCCCCGCGGAGGTGCTCGACCATTTCGGCATAGAGGGTCTGCGTCTCCAGAGGCAGAGGGTGAGCCATCTCCTCGGGCAAAGAGGAATGTTTGTCTTCCGAGGCCTTGGCCGGTTTTGATCCCTTTTCCTTCCTTGGTGGGTGTGTCATGAAATGCCCTTCCTGCCACAAGATTATGCAAAAAATTGTGGCAGTCCAGGAGGGACGAGCCATTTGCCTTTCGCCGAAGCGTGCCTTTCCAGGTTCCCATTCCCGCAAAAGCCAGAATGCTGCATCATGGTTTGAGGTAATTGGAGACTACATGATGCGTGGATCCTGGACGTTCCTGGGTATCTGTTTTTCCGCCCTGGCGCTGGTGGCGTCGGATCCGGTCGTGCTGCCCCTGGTGAACGCCGGGTTCGAGCAGCAGCAGGACAACCAGGCCGCAGGCTGGACCCTGGCCAAGGGCAAAGGGGCCACTGTTTCCATCGGGCTCGGGCACAAGCCTGGGTTCCGGAGCCTGCGGGTGGAAAACCCGGCGGAGGGCGCGGAGTCCACGGTGGAGTCCGAGCCGGTCAAGCTGGAAGTGGGCCGCCTCTACCGGCTCAGCGCCCACATCCGCACCAAGGGCGTGCACCCCGACCCCACGGCCCGGTACCCCACGGCGCTGGGGGCCTGCCTTTCCATGAAGAGCTTCCCCTTCACCAACGCCTCGGCGACGGTGGCGGGCGACGGATCCCAGGCCGTATCCGTGGCCTTCTTCGCCACCACGGCCAGCGACCGGGTCCAGCTGCACCTGGGCCGCAACGGGAAGACCGCCGGCGCGGCCTGGTTCGACGACCTCAAGCTGGAGCAGGTGGACGACATCGGCGCCATGATCCCCATGGAGACGGTGCGGTGGGCCGGCAAGGGCTTCCGCTACGACGACGGGGGCTGGATCGTCCTGCACATCGAGGGCGCGCCCTACGAGCGGGGCCTGCAGTACGGCCAGCTGGTGGCCTCCGAGCTGGCGCAGTTCGTGGACAAGCTGGCCATCCTCCAGGACAAGGCCGACCCCGTGCGGGGCTGGGACCGCCAGCGGACCCTGGCCGACGCCCTCATGCTGCGCAAGTACGAGCCGGAATTCCTGGAGGAGATGAAGGGCATCGCCGACGGCGCCGCCAAGGCCGGCGCGAAGTTCCGGGGCCGGGACCTGGACGTGCTGGACGTGGTCACCGCCAATTCCGACATCGACCTGGGGGAGATCGCCTCCGCCATCCGCGTCACCGCGTCGCCCCTGACGGGCAAGACCTTCCTGAAGGCCGAGGACGAGGCCGCCACGGGAGGGAAGGGGGACCGCTGCTCCTCCTTCATCGCCACGAAATCCGCCTCCGCCGACGGCCGCGTGGTCATGGGGCAGATCTTCATGTGGCCTCCGGGATACACCGGCGTGGACTGGAACGTCATGGTCGACGTGCAGCCCACCCAGGGCCACCGCTTCGTGATGCAGACCTTCCCGGGCGGCATCAGCTCGGGGACGGACTGGTACCTCAACGACGCGGGCATCGTCATCGGCGAGACGACGGTGCAGCAGACCCCCTTCAACCCCGACGGCACCCCCGAGGCCAACCGCATCCGCCAGGCCGCGCAGTACGCCACGAGCATCGACCAGGTGGCCGAGATCCTCAAGAAGGGGAACAACGGCCTCTACACCAACGACTGGACCATCGCCGACACCAAGACCGACGAGGGCGCCGTCTTCCTCCTGGGCACCAAGGAGACGAAGCTCTGGCGCACCGGCAGCAAGGGCCATCCCGCCGACACCCCGGGCGGGCTCAAGGACTTCGTGTGGGCCGACAACAACAACCGGGACCTGGGCGTGCGCAAGGAGCGCGTGCCCAACGCCGAGAACGAGCCGGTGGACCTGGCCTTCAACACCTGGAACCGCGACATCGCCTTCCAGGATTTCTACAAGCGCTTCGGGCAGGGCAAGTTCGACCTGCAGGTGGGCGTGGAGCTGAACGCCTCGAGCCCCATCAACCGCCCCCATGCCTGTGACGGCAAGCTCACCACCTCTGAGATGGCCGAGAAGCTGATGTTCATCGCCCACTTCGGCAAGACCACCCTGCGCGAGAAGTGGGTGGGCGGGCGCTTCATGGCCGACCTGCCCGGGGCCACGCCGCACCTCACCCTGGGCTTCACCACGTTCAGCCCCCTGTACGTCGCCGAGAAGCTCAAGCAGGCCCGGGCCGCCGAAACCCCCGCGGCCGCCGCCGCGGCCAAGGCCGACCTGGCCGCGGCCCGGGAGGTCTACGCCTTCCCCCGGCGCCTGCTGTGGTCCAACACCGTGTTCCCGGCCACCGACGGCGAGAACTGGTTCGTGAGCGGATCCGCGGCCTACCACGGCCTCCTCAAGCGCCTGCCCGAGGCCCAGGACAAGGCCGCCGTATCCCTGCGGGACAGCCTGGCCGAGCTCAACGCCCGCTACGCTTACGTCGTGTCCCGGGAGGGTTCGCTTGCCCCCGCCAAGGCGCAGGTGGCCTACGACCGCTACGGCGCCTACCAGATCCCCCGCATCAAGGGCACCTTCCTGCTGCACCAGCTGCGGCTCCTGGTGGGCAACGCCCCCTTCGCCAAGGCCATGGGCGCCGTGCACGAAGCCTTCGGCAACCGCCCCATGACCACCGAGGATTTCACGAAGACCGTCTCCCGGTCGCTGGGAAGGGACCTGGCGCCCTTCGTGCAGCAGTGGGTGGGCCGGGAGGACCTGCCCGATCCGGTGGTCACCGCCGCCGTGGCCCCCGCCACCGAGGGCTTCGACGTGACGGTGAAGGTGACCCAGCCCGGCACGCCCTGGCACTTCGTCACCTTCCTGGAGCTGCGCTCGGCCAAGGGCTCCCGCTTCGTGCGCCTGGAGACGGACGCGGCCATGGCCTCTACCACCTACCACGTGGCCGAAAAGCCCACGCACGTCATCTTCAACGCCGGTCGCGACCTTCCCGTGCGCCAGGAGAACCCCTACACCCTTCCCAACCTCATGGACGACTTCGACCACACGCTCCACGTGTACGGCACCTCGCGGGAGGTGGAGGCCAACCGTTCCCTGGCCCTGAACTTCCGCGACCTCATGGCCGACGCGTTCACGGAGATCCTGCCCCCGGTGAAGCCCGACGCGGAAGTGACACAGGAGGAGCTGGCCTCCCGGGACCTGGTGGTCTACGGAGGGCCCGAGGCCAACAGCCTCCTCGCGCGCATCGTCGCCGAGCATCCGCTGCCCGTGACGTTCGGCAAGGGCTTCTTCCGGTTCCAGGGCCGCACCTACGGCAGCTCCCGGGACGGCCTGGCCCTGGCCCTGCCCAACCCCTACAACCCCAAGCGCACCCTCTTCCTCTACACGGCCAACAGCCGCCTGGAGCTCTGGCACATGACCCACCTCTTCCAGCGGGGTCTTCCGGGCTGGGCGCTCTACCGCGGCGCCGAGACGGTGGCCAAGGGCTTCCACCGCGAGGAACGGCACGAGGTCGCGCTGCAGCGTTGAGGAAGGGGGGGCCGCCAGGCGGCCCCCCCTTCCATGACGTTCTCGACCCTCAATCCTTGCGTTCCGGGGCGGGCGACTTTGAGGTCGGCGCGGGGGTCTTGGTTTCCAGGTCCCGGGTGGAGGAGCTGGAGGAGCCCTTCAGGGCCACCCAGGCGATTTCGTCCCGGATGGGATCGGCTCCGCTCGCCTTGGCCGCGGCTTCCCAGGGCTCCGCCCGCTCCGACCACTTGGTGGGGGAATGGCAGATGAACGTGCGCGCAAGGCCCCAGTCCGAACCGACGATCGTCAGGACGGTCGGATTGGCGTCGGAAAACTGGAGCACCGGCGCGGTCTCGGCGGCGCTCGGGTAGACCTTCCAGCGAACCACCCTCGCACCCGGCCCGGATCCTGCGGGCGGATTCACCTCGTAGAGCAGCGTCGGCTCCTTGCCGTCGACGCCGCTTCCCAGGTCGATAGCGCGGTCCTTCACATCACAGAGGAAGAAATTGATGTGGACCCGGGGGTCGACGCCAGCGTTCTCGATCTGGATGGTCCTGCCCGGGGGCAGGATGGTGTCGAGCACGAAGAAGTCCGTATAGGCCCTTCGCATTTCGCCCGAACTGGCCAACGTGGTTCCCCGGATGCCCACCCAGGTCTGGAAGTCCAGGGCCGGATGCACGCGCCGGGTGGCCTGGGCGCCTTCGCCCTGAGTCGTCACCTCCACGGGCTGGTGGAGGCCGCGATGGGAAAGGAGGCGCCAGGGCTTGTCCGTCGCGTTGATGAGGAAAACAGGGTCCGCGGCCTTGGCCGGGGTCGCCAGGAACGCGACGGCGGCCAGCAAGGGCCATACGGCGGCCCGGTAAGATGTTCGAAACATGGTGGAACTCCACACCCAGATGGGGCATTCGTTTTGTGCTCATATGAATAATTTGGTTTCATGGTGCCGTCCCCATGGGCCGGATCGTCTGTGGGCAGGCGCGATGCCCTGACGAGGGGACCGCCCGGGCCACCGCCGGTCTGCCTAATTATTAATTTCTTGGAATTTGCCGGTGTGCTTTAGGTAATCTACCGTATTCAAATCGCCTCGGCTCCCCTGGGAGAATCGGGGAATCGGGGGAAGTGCATGAATGCCTTGAGCTGGCAGCAGGACTGGGAAATGGGCGACGACCGCCTCGACGGACAGCACATGGCCATGATCCGCGCCATCAACCACCTGACCCGGCGCCTGGAGGAGGGCAGGGCCAAGGAGGGGATCAACCGGTCCATCACCTTTCTCATGATGTACGTGGAGGTGCACTTCCGGGAGGAGGAGGAGGCCATGGAGCGTGCGGGCTACCCGGGCCTGGCGGGCCACGCCGCGCAGCACCGGGAATGCTCCCGCCGCATCGGGATCCTCATGGACAAGTGGCGGGACGGCCATTCCGACGTTCTCCCGGATCTGCTCACCTTCTTCAACTTCTGGCTGGCTTCGCACCTGGGCGGGGCGGACCGGCGCTTCGCGGAGTTCCGGCGCACGGCGGCCTGAGGGCCGGATTTCCCCAGATACATTGACCGCCCGGCCATACCTCGCAATACAATAGCCTCCATCCCCCAGGAGGCCCCATGTCCATTCCGGCGACCCGGCTGCTCACCCCGGTACTCTCCCTGGCCCTGGCCGCGGGTCTGGGCGCCCAGACGCGGCTTCTGCGCTTCCCCGACATCTCCGGCGACCGCGTGGCCTTCACCTACGGCGGAGACCTCTGGACCGCCGGCGCCACGGGGGGCGTGGCCACCCGGCTCACCGCCCATCCCGGGCTGGAGCTCTTCGCCAAGTACAGTCCCGACGGGCGGTGGATCGCCTTCACGGGGCAGTACGACGGGGACGAGCAGGTGTACGTGATCCCCGCCGAGGGCGGCGTGCCCCGGCAGCTGACGTTCTACCCCGCCCGGGGACCCCTCAAGCCCCGGGGCGGGTACGACAACCAGGTGATGGGGTGGAGCCCGGACGGGAATTCCATCCTCTTCCGGTCCATGCGGGACGCCAACGGCGTCTCCGTCCACGGCCGGCTCTACACGGTGCCCCGGGAGGGCGGCCTGCCCACGGCCCTTCCCATGCAGGAATCCGGCGCGGGCTGCTTCTCCCCGGACGGCAAGCGCATCGTCTACAGCCCCCAGTTCCGGGACTTCCGCCACTGGAAGCGCTACCAGGGGGGGTGGGCCGAGCACCTCTACGTCATCGACCCCGCCACCCTGGAGCGCCGGCCCCTGGCCCACACGAAGCGCACGGAGCGGGACCCCATGTGGATCGGAAACCGCATCTGGTTCGCCTCGGACCGGGACGGCACCCTCAACCTCTACAGCGCCGATCCGGCCACGGACCAGGTGAAGCAGCACACCTTCAGCAAGACCTGGGACGTGCGCTGGCCCTCCTCGGACCAGGCCCGCATCGTGTACGAGCTCAACGGCGAGCTCCACGTGCTGGACACCCGCGACGGATCGGACAAGGCCATCATGGTGCGGGTCCCCACCGACGGCGGCGCCTCGCGGCCCACGCGCCTTGCGGCGGAGAAGTTCATCGAGGGTTTCGGCCTGTCGCCCCGGGGGGAGCGGGCGCTCTTCGTGGCGCGGGGCGACGTGTTCACCGCGCCCGCGGAGAAGGGTCCCACCCGCAACCTCACGCATTCCTCGCGCCACCATGACAAGCGGGCCCAGTGGTCCCCGGACGGCAAAACCATCGCCTTCATCTCGGACATGAGCGGCGAGGAACAGGTGTACGTCATGGACCAGGACGGCCGGAACCCGCCCGTGGCCCTCACCTCGGGCCTGTCGGTGTTCCTCACGTCCCTGGAGTGGGCCCCCGACGGCAAGCGCCTGGCCTTCACGGACAAGAACGGCGTGCTCTACGTGGTGGATGTGGCCGGCCGGAAGGTGGTGGAGGCGGCGAGGGAGACCCACGGCGGAATCCCGGACCACGCCTGGTCCCCGGACGGGAAGTGCCTGGCCCTGACCCTGCGCAACGCCAACGGTTTCGATTCGCTGTGGATCTGGGACGGCCAGCTGCACCGGGTCACCTCCGACCAGGCCCCGGTGGCGTCCCCCGCCTGGGACCCCGAGGGCCGGTACCTCTACGCCCTCAGCCGCCGCGACTACGCCCCCCTGGTGTCCAACCTGGAATTCGACTACGCCGGCGCCAACAACACGGGCGTGTTCGCCTTCGCCCTGCGCCGGGACGTCCCGCACCCCTTCCTTCCCGAGAGCGACGAAGTGGGCGCCGAGGCGAAGAAGGAGGAGGCCCGGGGCCTCCGGCCGGTCTCCATCGATTTCGACGGCCTGGGCCAGCGGTGCGTGCGGGTGCCGGTGCCCCCCGGCAACCTCTCTGGCCTCCACGCCGGCAAGGGCGTGCTCTCCTACGTCCGCAGCGGCCCGCGGTTCTACGGCGGCGAGCCGGCTCCCGGCGGCAGCCTCACGGTCTTCGACCTGCACAAGCGCAAGGAGTCCGAGCTGGTGGCCGGCGTGCGGGGCGTGGCCTACAGCGCCACGGGCGAAAAGGCCCTGGCCCGGGTGAAGGACGCCTTCGTGATGGTGGACGTCAAGCCCGACGCCAAGGACCGCAAGCCCGTCTCCACCAAGGGACTCCAGGTAGACGCGGTGCCTTCCCAGGAATGGGAGGAGATCTTCGACGAGGTGTGGCGGCGCTACCGGGACTTCTTCTACGTGAAGAACATGCACGGCTACGACTGGAAGGCCCTGGGCGAGCGGTACCGCGCCCTCCTTCCCTTCGTCACCCACCGCTCGGACCTCACCTACCTCCTCACGGAGATGGTCTCCGAACTGAACATCGGCCACGCCTACGTGGAAGGCGGGGACTACCTGGTGCCTGAGCGCGCCCGGTACGGCCTGCCCGGGGCCCGGTTCGAACTGGACGCCAAGGCCGGGCGCTACCGCATCGCGAAGATCTTCCGCGGCCAGAACGAGGAGCCCAAGTACCGGAGCCCCCTCACCGAGGTGGGCGTGGACGCCCGCGAGGGCGACTACGTGCTGGCCATCGACGGCGTGGACCTGGGGGCGGGCACCGACCCCTACACCCTCCTGCGCAACCACCCGGACCCCGTTACCCTCACCCTGAACGCCCGGCCCGTGGCCGAGGGGGCCCGGCGCGTCACCTACACCCCCGTGGCCAGCGAGGACGCCCTGCTGTACCTGGACTTCGTCCTCGCCTCCAAGGAGCGCGTGGACAAGCTCTCCGGGGGCCGTGTGGGCTACTTGCACATCCCGGACATGGGCGCGCCCGGCATCGCCGAGTTCATCAAGTGGTTCTACCCCCAGATCCGCAAGGAGGGCCTGGTGGTGGACGACAGGGCCAACGGCGGCGGCAACGTCAGCCAGATGGTACTGGAGCGCCTGGGCAGGAAGCTCCTGGGCACCCGCTTCGGCCGTACGTCGGAGGTCCCGACCACCTACCCGGGAACCGTCTTCCACGGTCCCATGGCCTGCCTCGTGAGCGAGACCAGCGCGTCCGACGGCGACATCTTCCCCTACCACTTCCGCCTGGCGGGCCTCGGGCCCCTGGTGGGCAAGCGCACCTGGGGCGGCGTGGTGGGCATCAGCGATTCCGGCCCGCTCCTGGACGGAGGCACGGTCTTCGTGCCCCAGTCCGGGACGAACGCCCCCACCGGGGAGTGGATCATCGAAGGGGAGGGGGTCACCCCGGACATCGAGGTGGAGAACGACCCCGCCTCCCTGCGGGACGGCCACGACCTGCAGCTGGAGCGCGGCGTCCAGGAGGTGATGAAGGCCGTGGAGGCCAAGGGCATGAAGCTTCCCGCCAAGCCCGCGGATCCCGTGAAAGTCCGCTGAACCCGCCCCGGGCGGTTGTGACAAGCGTTGGAAGGAAATGACGGTATAAAGAGAGTGCCAATCACTCGGAGCTTGCCAATGAGCGGAGATCTTCGCACGGATGCCCCTGCACCCCCCAAAGGCCAGCCCGCGGGCCTATGGGTCCTCATCTTCACCGAGACATGGGAACGCTGGAGCCACTACGGCATGCGGGCCATCCTCATCCTCTACCTCACGGCCCCCGTGGCCCTGGGCGGCATGGGGCTGGACAAGCCCCAGGCCGCGGGCATCTTCGGAGGCTACCTCCTGGCCATCTATCTGTTCGCCCTCTCCGGCGGCCAGATCGCGGACCGCTTCCTGGGCGCCAAGCGGACCATCGTGCTCGGCGGCCTCTTCATCGCCGCGGGCCAGCTGCTCCTGCAGGTGCGCAGCCTCAACGGGCTGGTGGCGAGCCTCGTGCTCATCTCCATCGGCACCTGCCTCCTGAAGCCCAACGTCAGCGCCTCGGTGGGCCGGCTCTACACCAAGGAGGATCCCCGCCGGGACGGCGCGTTCACCTTCGAATACATGGGCATCAACCTGGGCGCCATGATCGCCCCCATCTTCTGCGGCTACATGGCCGAGCAGCCCACCTTCATCGCCTTCCTCACCCGCATGGGCCTGCACTCCCCCTCGGGCTGGGCCTGGGCCTTCGGGCTCTCGGGCTTCGGCATGCTCCTGGGCCTGGCCAATTTCGTCCTGCGGCGCAACCTCATCGTCGACGTGAACATGCCCGAAGGGCACAAGGAGCCCGCCCCCGCGGGCCTGGGCTTCCTGGTCCTCCTCCTCCTGGTGCTGCTGGCCTCGGCCTGGATGGTCATCGGCGGCCGGAACTGGCCCATCCAGCTCCTGGGCGGCGCCGCGGCCTCCATCAGCACCATGGCCGCCGTGTCCTGGCTGCTGAAGAAGGGGATCGTCAAGGGCCGCGCGGCGGCCACCACCGCCACGGGCGAGGCCGTGGCCGCGCCCACCCTGACCCCCGAGGACTTCAAGCGCCTGGGCGTGGTGGGCATGATGCTCTGCTTCAGCATGACCTTCTGGGCCGTGTTCCAGCAGGCCGGCTCGAGCCTGAACCTCTTCGCCAAGGAATTCACGCAGCGGGTGATCTTCGGGTTCGAGATCCCGGCCTCCTGGTTCCAGTCCGTGAACGCCACGGGCATCGTGCTCCTGGGTTCGGTATTCGCGTGGCTCTGGACCCGCAGGGCCGGAAAATGGCCCAGCAGCCCGGTGAAGTTCGCCCTGGCGCTGCTCTTCGCGGCCCTGGGCTTCTACCTGCTGGTCCCCGCCTCCCTCATCGCCCAGGCCGTGCCCGGCCAGGTGACCCAGGTGAGCATGGGCTGGCTCGGGGGCGTCTACCTCCTGCACACCATCGGCGAGCTGTGCCTGTCCCCGGTGGGGCTCAGCTACGTGTCCAAGCTGGCCCCGAAGCACATGAGCAGCCAGCTCATGGGGGCCTGGTTCTTCGCCACGGGCCTGGGGTCCTACCTGGCCGGCAAGGCCGCGGGCCTCATGGGCACCATCCCCCTGGCGACGCTCTTCGGCTTCTGCGCCACGGTGGCCCTGGCGGCCTCCCTGATCCTGTGGGTGCTCGTTAGCCCGATCATCCGTCGTCAGATGGGCGGATACAGCTGATTTTCGGCCAGCGAAGGCGTTCCTGCATTATGATCGGATGAAACCACCCGAGGCCCATGCAGAACCAGGCCGACGCCACCATCCGCAACCCTGACGTCATACGTGAGGCGATGCGTAATGTATGCGAGAAGGGCGAGCTCCTGCTGCTCGTGACGCCCTACCTGCGCCTGGAATCGAATTTCCTGCGCCTGGAGCAGGACTCGGTGCACGTCACCGCGCTCATGAGCCGGGAGGACGCGATCTTCGGCCTGCGCTCCCCGGACCTGCGCATGCGGTTCCCCTTCGGGCACCAGTTCTACGAGGCCCCCACCCGCACCCTGGGCGTGGGCCTCACCCGGGGCCGCCAGTCCCTGGCCCTGGCCCTGCCGGCGCTCATGAGCATGGACGACCAGCGCGGGGCCTACCGGGTGGACCGGGTGGGCCGGCTCATGGCCACGTTCAGCTCCCGGAAGTACGACCTCCTCATGGCCAACGTGGTGAACCTCAGCACCACCGGGGTGCGGATCTTCGCCCAGCGCGACTTCGAGGAGGGGGAGGTGGCCGTGGACGACACCATCCACGTCGCCCTCACCGTCACGCCCGAGGTCGTCATCAATTCCAAGGCCAAGGTGCGCTACCTCAAGGACCGCATCCTGGGCCTGGAGTTCCGCCCCCGGCCCGACGGGCCCCTGCTGGACGCCTTCTCCCGATGGGTTTTCCAGAAGCAGGAGGAAGCCCTGGTGCTCCGCGGCGGCCGGGGCGAGGCCGGCGAGGAGCGCGACGCCGCCGCGGCCAGCCCGGACCCCCCGCCCGTCCTGACCCTGGTGTCGGGGGATGCCGACCTGGAGTCCCGGCTCCGGGACCTCCTCAAGGACCTTCCGGCCATGAAGCGGGTGGCCCCGGCCACCCAGACCATGAAGGACCTGGCGGCTTCGGGCCGCGGCCTGGTGCTCTTCCACGTGGCGTCCCTGGGCATGGACGACCGCAAGCGCATCCGCATCCTCCTGGAGGCCCTGGGCGGCAGGGTGCCCTTCCTGCTCCTGGGCACGGGGGTGGACAACGGCGCCCTGTTCGAGCTGGGCAGCGAGCTCAAGGCCGTCAGCGTCTACGTGCTGGGGCCTACGTCCTCGGGCCTGCTGCCCAGGCTGTTGCAGGGAATCCTGCGCAAGCACTTTCCTACGGCGTGACCTTCACCCGCATCCGCACGCTGCGCACCCCGGCGGAGAGATTCAGGTCCAGTTCCGTGGCCCCGGTGGCCAGTTCTGCGGATCCGCCTTCCACCATGCCGATGACTTCACCGCTGGCGGGATCGGTCACCATGACCATGGGATGCGTTGCGGCGTCCCAGCTCAGGTGGACCGTGCCCGGACCCCATGCGGTGGCCACGGGGTCCCGGGGCAGTTCCGCGCCGGAAGGCGATGCAAAGAACCGGAAAGCCCGGCGCACCGTGCCTTCGGCCTTCGCGGAAGCGTCGACGACCTCCATGCTGGCCAGCGCGGCTTCCATCTGCGGGCTCAGGGGGATGGAGAAGGCGAAGGTCCTCACGGGTTCGCCCTGGGGCAGGTCGGGCTGTTCCTGGGCTTCGAAGGGAATCTCCCGGAGGATCGCGCCGGTGGCGTCCCGGAGCACGAGGGTGCAGTCCCCGGGACCGGGCTGGTCGGAGCAGCCCGCCGCCCGGAAGGCTGGCTCCAGCACCACGCCCCTTTTCGAGAGCGAGCCCCAGACCACGAGGCCCGGCTGGGCTTCGGTGGTCGATATCGAAGGGCCGAGTTCCCAGGCCCGGTTGGCGAGCACATCCTTGTAGACGTAGTCGCTGATCCAACGTGGGTAGCAGTAGCTCATTATGTCCGACTGGGCCTGGGGGGCGATCACCCGGCCGGTGGCCACATTGAAGCCGGTGGCGCCGAGTTCGGCATCCGGGTACGGATACCACGGGTCGGGCACGCCCGCTCCGCCGCAGGGGCTGTGAAACCTGCGCAGGTTGTGCCCCAGTTCATGGGCGAAGGTTCCGTAATAGGATGGTCCGAGGGGACTGCCCTCGGCGTCCCAGCCCACCGCGGACCGGGCAAGGTTGTCGGGACCCACGGGGATGTCCCCGAGTCCGACGATGGTGGAATAGTTGCCGCGGTTGAACACGCCGTAATGGTACCGGCGGCTTCTGGGATCGGCGGCCAGCCTCCTGGCCTCGATGGCCGTGCGGAGCCGGAGCAAGGTCATGGCGTCACCGGTGATGGTTTCGCTCCAGGTCATGACCGGCGCCTTCACCAGATCGATGTCCTTGAGGGGCCAGATCTGCCCAGCCAGGGTCAGCCAGGATTCCAGGGGACGGGCCGCATCGCTCACACGCCCGACGGTTCCGCCCTGCTGGACCGGAATGAGGGTGATCCCTATGGGGGGCACCCTCACCACGTTCAGGGGCAGCGGCGCGCCGCCCTGGGGGTAGTCGTCGTCGGCGGCGGACAGGTCGGCCCCGGCGTTGAGGATGTGGGCCCGGATCGCGTTGCCGGGCTGGATGAACGCCCCATCCAGGGTGAAGTCCCAGGAGCACCCTTCGCGGGTGTCGTCGGTGGAAAGGGGCACCGTCGCCAGGGGGGCGGGGATGTCCCGGGTCACGAGGACCCCGCCGGCGGCGTCGGTGACGGTCACCCGCACCGCGGGGGCCGGGGCGAGGGAGGCGTCGCTCTCCAGGAAGACCCGCACCCGCCCGCTTCGGCCGGCCACGAGCGGCACGGACCGGTCCATGCGCTGGGTGGCCTGGGTGACGTAAAGCCCCGCGATCCGCCTGTTGGCGGTGGAGGTTCCGGCCAGGACGGTGAAGGTCTGGGTGGACTGGGTGCTGCCGCCCGGGCCCGTCACGGTGATAGGGCCCGAGGTGGCCCCCCTGGGCACGAGGACCCGGAGGATTGAACCCAGGTTGTAGGGCACCGACACGGCCCGGGTGGATCCGAAGAGGATCTCCGTGGCCGGATCCAGGTTGCTTCCCAGGATTCCCACGGACGTTCCCTCGGGGCCCGTGACCGGACTGATGCGGGTGATGACCGGAGCGGCGTACACGACCGTGAAGGGCGTGGGGTGGGTGATGGTGCCGTCCTTGTGGGTCAGGACGATGGGACCGGAAACCGCGTTGCTGCCGGGAACCCAGGCCACGAGGGTGGTGTCTCCCGCCGGACCGGTGGCGGCTCTCTGGCCGCCGATCGTCGCGGCGGTGATCGCCGAGAGCCCGGTGCCGGTGATCTCCAGCCGCTGCCCCGGGGGGCCTGCCTGGGGGCTGAAGCCCGTGATGGTGGGGGCGGGGCGGTCTCCGGAGGTGACGGTGAAGGTCGGGGTCGCGCTGGCGGCGCCCGTGGGGCCGGTGATCGCCACCGGACCGGTGGAGGCCCCTGCGGGGACCGTGAACGTGAGTTCCGTGTCGTTCACGGGCGTGAAGACGACGGCGTTCCCGGACACTTCGACCCGGGTGACCGCGAGCAGCCCGGTGCCGAAAAGGCGCACCAGCGTGCCCACGGGCCCACTCAGGGGGTCGACGCTGGTGATCGACGGCGGGGCCGGCAGCCCGGGATCGAGGGTGAAATCCGCCGCCGAGGTCGCGACGCCCGCCGGCGTGGTCACGGTCACCTTCCCGTTGGCGGCGCCTGCCGGGACGGAGGTGAGGACCTTCGTGTCGGTGGCGCTGAACCAGCCCACGGCGGCGCCCCCGACGGTCACGGAGGTGGCCTTGGCCAGACCCGACCCCAGAATCGTGATGGGGGTGTGGGCCTGGGCCCTGACCGGTTCGAACCTGTCCAGGACCGGGGCCTCCGGGGTCACCGGGACGGTAAAGGCCGTGCTGGCAGATTCTCCCTTGAGGGTGGTGACCGTGAGGAGACCCGTCTGGGCCCCCCGGGGCACCGTGGTGGTGACCTCGAGGTCCGAGGCGTCGAAGGAGGCGGCGACCCCCGGGCTGAACGTCACGCTGGAGACCGTCGCCAGGCCCTGGCCGGTGATTCTCACGGCCGTGTCCACCTCCCCGCTGGAAGGCAGGACGGATCGGATGCTGGGCCTGGGGGTGGAGGGGTTGTCCGGCCCGGACGGCGGGGCGCCGCCTCCCGAACCCCCGCCGCAGGCGGAAAGGACGGCCAGAGTGAGGGTTGCCAAAATTACCGCTGTAATGGTTCCAGAATGCGGATCACGGAGGGAGGGGCGCGGCATGGCGTCTCCGAAATTGTTATAAATAAAATATGTTTTTAATGTTTGCTTGCAAGGAAATATCTGATATTTCGTCAACGTTTAATAATTCATCAATACGTGGGATCTCCGCCAGCCTTGGATCGGTTTGGCGCCTTGCCGCGGATCCTTGGCTTGGGGCGCGGGTGGGTTCAAATGTTCAGGGCGCGAACAAGGATGCCGCCCTTCGGGATCTTGTCCCGACATAGGTCCCCATCAAGTGGACCTATGGGATGACAAGATCGGCGGCCGCGGCGTTCCTCTCGTGGGAAGGCTTCAGGCCATCCGGATCACGATCTTCCCGGTGTGGGCCCCGCTCTTCATGCGAGCCAGGGCCTCGGGCACCTCGTCGAAGGCGAAGGTGCGGTCGATGACCGGTTTCAGGCGCGCGAGGGCGATGGCCCGGCTCATGTCCTCGAACATGCGCCGGGAGCCCACGAAGACGCCCTGGAGCTTCAGGCCCTTCATGAGGATCTTCGTGGGATCCAGGCCGGTGCCCTGGGCCAGCACGCCGATCACCGTGACCAGGCCGCCCATGCGGACCGAATTGAGGGACCGGGGCAGGGTGCCCGCGCCGCCCACCTCCACCACGTGATCCACGCCCCGCTTGCCGGTGAGGCGCAGGACCTCCTTGTCCCAGTCCGGGGTGGCCACGTAGTTGATGGTCGCGTCGGCCCCCAGGCTCCGGGCGGTTTCCAGCTTGGCGTCGCTGCCGGAGGTGGCGATCACCCGTGCGCCGTGCAGCTTGGCCAGTTGGAGCGCGAAGAGCGAGACCCCGCCGGTGCCCAGGGTGAGGATGGTGTCGCCGGCCTTGATGCCTCCGATCTCCACCAGGGCGTTCCAGGCCGTCAGCGCCGCGCAGGGCAGGGTGGCGGCCTCCTCGAAGGAGAGGTGCTCCGGAATCGCCGACAGCCCCTGCTCGGGGAAGACCCCGAATTCCCGCAGCACCCCGTCCCGGTCGCCGGCGCCCAGCGCGGACCGCTGCAGGGCGGGCGTCAGGAGGCCGTCCTGCCAGTCCTGCATGAAGGACGGGAACACCCGGTCGCCCACCTTCCAGCGGGTGACGCCCTCGCCCAGGGCCGTCACCTCCCCGGCCCCGTCGGAACCTGGGATGGCCGGGAGCCGCGGGTTGCGGTTGTAGGAGCCCAGCCCGAAGAGCAGGTCGCGGTAGTTCAGGGAGGCGGCGTGGAACCGCACCTGGACCTCGCCGGGACCCGGCACGGGCACGGGGCGTTCCACCAGGGCCAGGTTCTCCAGGCCGAGTCGTGCGTATTCGTAGGTCTTCATGGCCGTCCTCGTTTCAACCCGAATAGTACGTGCGCTCAGCCAGGTCCCGGTTCATGCGCCCCACCAGCATGGGACCTTCGAAGATGAGCGAGGAGTAGATCTGCACCAGGGCGGCGCCGTCCTGCAGGGCCACCGCCGCGTCCTCGCCGCTGCCGATGCCGCCGCAGGCCATGAGCCGGATGTGGGGCGGGATGCGGCTTAGCACCTGGCGGTGCACCTCCCGCGCCTTGATCTTGAGGCCGCGGCCGGAAAGCCCGCCCATGCCCAGGGCCTCCACCTTGGCGCGGTTCATCTCCGAGACGATGTTCCGGTCCAGGGTGGTGTTGGTGGCGATCAGGCCGGTCACCCCGCTGGCGACGATCACGTCCACGGTGGCGTCCAGTTCCCGGGCGTCCAGGTCGGGGGCCAGCTTCACCAGCAGGGGCTGGCGCTCGAGCCCCACCTCCCGGCGCAGCTCCAGCATGCCCTCCAGGAGCGGCTTGAGCTGCTCGGGGGCCTGCAGCCGGCGCAGGCCGGGGGTGTTGGGGGAGGAGATGTTCAGGGCCACGTAGTCCACCAGGGGCGCGATGGCGCGGAAGGCGGCGGCGTAGTCCCGCAGCGCCTCCTCCTCGGGGGTCTCCTTGTTCTTGCCGATGTTGCCCCCGACGATCAGCCCCGGGGGCCGGTGCCGCAGCCTGCGGGCCACCACCTCGGATCCTTCGGAGTTGAAGCCCATGCGGTTGAGGATGAGGTTCTCCTCCGGGAACCGGAAGACCCGCGGCTTGGGGTTTCCCGCCTGGGCCCGGGGGGTCACGGTGCCGATCTCCACGAAGCCGAAGCCCAGGGCCTTCCACAGGGGCAGCAGTTCGGCCCCCTTGTCCAGGCCGGCCGCCAGGCCCACCGGCGACGGGAACCGCAGGCCGAACACCTCCCGGGCCAGGGTGGGCTCGGGCTGTCCGCACAGGGAACGGGCGATTCCCAGGGCGCCGGGGATCCGCTGGGCGAATCCGCCCAGGGCGAAGGCGGTCCGATGGGCAAGCTCCGGATTCATCCTGAAGATGAGGGGCCGGAGGAGGGCATAGGGATCGAACGATCGGTTCATGGGCCTCGCCTGGGTCGGGTGGAACTTCATTATGACGCCGGGGTCTCCGATCGTATAATCCTCGTTCCGGCCTTGATTCCGAAGAATCCCTTCGCCGAGGAGCGCCATGCGACACCTGATCTCGAACCTCCCCCTGGCGCTCGGCGAGGAGAAGCACCCCCTCCGGGAGACCCTGGCCGCCCACCTCGGGGGCCAGCCCGGTGACTACCTGGACCCCGTCCTCGAGCGCCTGAGCCTCGACGCCCGGCACAAGGGCTCCATCCGCTTCCTGGCCACCCTGGCCTTCGAAACCTCCCGGGACCTCACGGACGCGCCCCTTCCCAAGGGCGCCCAGCTGGACGCCGCGCCCCGGCCCGTGGCGTGGACCGTGGCGAAGGTGGCGCAAAAGCCCCGGGTGGTGGTGGTGGGCAGCGGCCCCGCCGGCACCTTCTGCGCCCTGCGGCTCCTGGACTACGGCATCGAGCCCATCGTGCTGGAGCGGGGCGCGCCCATGGCCGAGCGCGTGCGGGCCGTGGCCGGCCTGTGGAACGAGGCCGTGCTGGACCCCAACGCCAACGCCCAGTTCGGCGAGGGCGGCGCGGGCACCTTCTCGGACGGCAAGCTCACCACCCGCATCGGTCACCCCGCCATCCGGTTCGTGATCGAGACCTTCGTGAAGTTCGGGGCCGATCCCAAGGTGCTGTACCTGGCCCGCCCCCACGTGGGCACCGACGTCATCCGCAAGTGTTCCGTGCTCATCCGCAAGGAGGCCGAGGCCCGGGGCGCCCGGTACCGGTTCCGGGCCCGGCTCGCCGACATCCGCTTCCGGGACGGGGCCGTGGCCGCGGCGGTGCTGGAGGACGGGGAGGAGCTCCCCTGCGAGGCCATCGTGCTCGCCCCGGGCCACAGCGCCCGGGACACCTTCGAGATGCTCCACGGCCACGGGGTGGCCATGCGCCAGAAGGCCTTCGCCATGGGGGTCCGGGTCGAGCATCCCCAGGTGCTCATCGACCAGGCCCAGTACGGCCCCTCCAAGGGCCACCCCAGCCTCGCCCCCGCCGACTACAAGGTGGTGTGCAACTTCGGCCCCGCCCGGGCCGCGTACTCCTTCTGCATGTGCCCCGGCGGGGAGGTGATCCAGTGCGCCTCCGAGGCGGGCGGCGTGGTGGTCAACGGCATGAGCAACGCCAGGCGCGACTCGGGCTTCGCCAACTCGGGCCTGGTGGCCAAGGTGAACACCTCCGACTTCGGCTCCGACCACCTGCTGGCCGGCATGTACTTCCAGCGCCGGTGGGAGCAGGCCGCCTTCCGCGCCGCGGGCGAGACGTACGGCGCGCCCGCCACCAGCGTCCAGGACTTCCTCAGGGGCCGGGCCTCCGGGAACCTTCCCCCCACCAGCTTCCGGCCCTTCGCCGTGCCCGGCGACGTGGGCACCTGCCTGCCGGACTTCGTCCAGGAGCAGCTGCGGGGCGCCCTGCCGGAATTCGACCGGAAGATCCACGGCTTCACCAGCCGCCAGGCCCTGCTGCTGGCCATCGAGAGCCGCACCAGCAGCCCGGTGCAGATGATCCGGGGCGAGGACGGCCAGAGCGTGAGCCACCCCGGGCTCTACCCCTGCGGCGAGGGCGCCGGGTTCGCCGGGGGCATCACGTCGGCCGCGGTGGACGGCATCCGGGTGGCCGAATGGATCGCCCAGACCTGCGGCGCCGCGCCGTTCCTGCCCTTCCAGCGCAACGTCAAGGCCGGGGACTACGCCACCGAGTATTGAGGCGCCGTCAGCCCTTCGCCGTTCGCTCCCGCAGCCAGCGCGCCAGCCTGCGCAGCGGGCCGAGGCGGAGCCGCAGCAGGGCCACGGCCGCCCGCCCCCGCCACCCGCCGGTGTCCACGTAGGCCAGCTGCAGATCCACCTGCTCCGTGCGCCACCCCCGCAGCCAGGGGGCGTCGCTCACCAGGTCGATGCGCTGGATCTCGGGGTCCTCGCAGCAGAGCTCGATGACCCGCGCCAGGAGCACCTGCCCCGAGGAGACCCGCGCGAAGGCGGGGTCGTAGGCGGTCTTGAGGGCCGAGAACACCGCCCCGGTGCGGGTGCCCAGGATCGAGGCCAGGCAGCGCCCCTGGGCGTACAGCGCGTGGATCTCGAACCGGCCGGCTTCGCCCTGGAACGTTTCGGCCAGGGCGGCGAAGAAGGCGGGCTGCTTCTTGCGGAACTTCACGGCCGTGCCGGCCCGGCCCTTCCAGCTGGAGGCCTCCACCTCCAGGAAGGTCCTGAATTCGGCCTCCAGGTCCCGGGGTTCGCGGGCGGTGATGAAGCGGACGTCGTCCAGGGCCGCCAGGCGGTTCCGGGCGGTCTTCAGGTTGCGGCGGAAGTTGCCGGACAGGCCTTCCGCCAGGTCCCGGTACGGGCGGCCGCAGTCCAGGAAGCGCACGCTCTCCTTCGGGTCCAGGCAGGGGGGCCCCAGGTGGCGCAGGCCTTCCCAGAAGGGGGAACCCGAGGGCAGGGGCCCCAGCGCCATCAGGGGCCGGCCCAGGGGATTGCGCCGCACGTGGGCCGCCAGGGCCGGCAGGAAGCGCCGGCGCGCCTCGTCGTCGGCGCAAAGGACGTCCGCCTGATGCCCGTGCCGGGGCCAGAGCACGCCCCACACCGGCACCGGAACCCCCAGCCGTCCCTCCACCCTGGGTTCCAGCAGGCAGATGCCGCGCACCCCCTGGCCGTCGTCCAGGGCCAGGCAGCGGAGCTGGCCGGGGTCGGCCATCATGTGGTCCACGTGGGCCGCGCAGGTCTCGTACGAAAGGAAACTGGTGCGCAGCGGCAGCGAGGACCAGATGCGGCGCCAGTCCTCCTCCAGCCGCTGGAGCCCGTCCCGCCCGCGGAATTCCCGGATCTCCCAGGCCGCCTTGCGGGCCCTGGGCCGAGAATCGCGGATGTCGGTGTCGGTTATTACCATGGTGCACCCTTTTGGCTTAAGGCGAAATGACAGATTGGAAGTGTGCCATGGATTTCCGAATCGTGTGTCGCACCTTCCGATTTCCCGCCGGCCATCGCGGTTAGAATGAAGGAGAGCGGTCGCCGCCAACCCGGCGCCGCTCCCTTTTTGTGACGGAACCCATGCATCTGAACGAAGAAATCAAGCGCCGGCGCACCTTCGCCATCATCAGCCACCCCGACGCGGGCAAGACCACGCTCACGGAAAAACTCCTGCTCTACAGCGGCGCCATCGACCGCGCCGGCAGCGTCAAGGGGCGCGAGGGCGCGGGCCACGCCCAGAGCGACTGGATGGAGATCGAGCAGGAGCGCGGCATCTCGGTCACCTCCGCCGCCATGCAGTTCGAGTACCAGGACCACGTCATCAACCTCCTGGACACCCCGGGCCACCAGGACTTCAGCGAGGACACCTACCGGGCCCTCACCGCCGCCGACAGCGTGGTGATGCTCCTGGACTGCGCCAAGGGTGTGGAGGAGCAGACCAAGAAGCTGTTCCGGGTGGCCCGGGAGCGGGCGCTGCCCATCTTCACCTTCGTGAACAAGCTGGACCGCCCGGGACGGGAGCCGGTGGAGCTCATCGACGAGGTGGAGGAGCTCTTCGGCCTCCACGCCGTGCCCATGACCTGGCCCATCGGTTCGGGCACGGACTTCAAGGGCGTCTACGTGCGCGCCACCGGCCAGATCCAGGTGTTCGAGCGCACCAAGGCCGGCCGCAAGGCCCGGGTGGCCGGGGAAGGGGGCCTGGACGACCCCGAGATCAAGGCCCTGCTCACCCCCGCCGAACTGCAGCAGCTGCGCGACGACGTGGACCTCATGGACCACGTGCTGCCCCCCTTCGACCTGGAGGAGTTCCTCGCCGGGCGCCAGTCCCCCCTCTTCTTCGGCAGCGCCCTGAACAACTTCGGGGTGGCGGAATTCCTGGAGGAGTTCCTGGCCATGGCCCCGGCGCCCCATGCCCGCCCCCTCATGGACGGCGGCGAGGTGCCCGTGGACGCCCCCTTCACGGCCTTCGTCTTCAAGGTCCAGGCCAACATGAACAAGGCGCACCGCGACCGGGTGGCCTTCGCCCGCATCGTCTCGGGCCGGTTCGTGCGGGGCATGGACGCCCTCCACGTGCGCGGCGCCAAGAGCATCAAGCTCAACTACCCCCACATGTTCTTCGGGCGCGAGCGGGTCATCGTGGACGAGGCCTTCCCCGGGGACATCCTCGGGCTCATCAACCCCGGCATGTTCCGCATCGGGGACGTGCTGAGCGCCGCCGGTCCCGTGGAGTTCCACGCGGTGCCCCGCTTCTCCCCCGAGCAGTTCGTATCCGTGCGCCTGGCCGATCCCGGGGCCCGCAAGGGCTTCCTGAAGGGCGTGCAGCAGATCGCCGAGGAGGGCGTGGTCCAGGTGTTCTGGCCCCGGGGCGGCGCGCCCCTGCCCATCCTGGGCGCCGTGGGCCGCCTGCAGTTCGATGTGCTCCAGCACCGCCTCAAGACCGAGTACGCCTGCCCCGTGATCATGGAGCCCCGCAGCTTCCAGATGGCCCGGTGGCTCCAGGGCGGCTGGCCCGAACCCAGCCGGTTCTGGGGCGAACTGGTGGAGGACGCCGACGGCAACCCGGCCATCCTCTTCGAGAACGACTGGCAGCGCCGCACCACGAAGGAGAAGAATCCGGACCTGACCTTCCTGGACCATGCCCAGTAATCATTAATTCTTGTTGAAGCCTTCGCGATTTACGCTTAGCTTGAACCCAAGCCCAGCCGATAGCAGGGTAGGAGACTCAGGAATGCGACAGGAGATCAAGCCGGAAGACCTGATCGTCACGGAGAATGACGGCACGCGCCGCATCAACCACGATGTCCTGGAATCGTACGGTCTCTTCAACCTCCCCAAGTCCATCATGCGCAGCGCCCTGATGGTCTACTACGACAACGCGGCCCGCCAGGGCCGGGTCGCCGCCCAGACCGTGCGCACCTTCATCAGCCTCGCCAGCTCCATCACGCGCTTCCCCAAGCCCGTGGCCATCAACTTCACCCGGGGCGCGGCCTACCGGCGGAACATGCGGATGCTCCGGCGCTACAGCCGCTGAAGGCCGGACGATGAAGGCCCGGTCGGTCCTGCCCCTGGCCTGTGCGGCCCTGCTCCTGGCCTGCGCCCGGGAAACGCCCTACGCCTTCGACCAGCCGAACCTGCAGGTCCACGCCACGTTCCCGGGGGAGCCCCGGCAGGCCATCTACCCCGAGGACACGCCCTTCGGCTACATCCAATGGCACAGCTACGCCTATACGCCTCCCGGGCGCATGGACCTGAATTTCCGGGTGGACGTGGGCAACCTCCCCCCCGGCACCCAGGGCGGTGACACCACCCCCGCCGCCCTGGCCACCTTCCAGGGCTTCCTGGCCAAGCGCCTGGGCGCCCTGGAACGCGAGGACCTGCCGGCCGGCCGTGGCCCCGGCTTCCTCTACCGGGCCAGGACCGCCTCCGGGGCCCGGGTGGAGGGCATCGTCGTCCTCAAACGCGGCCGCCTGCACCACGCCCAGGCCACGGTGGAACGGGCGGATGACCCGCGGCTCCGGGCCTTCCTGGACACGTTCCGGGTCGACTAGTACCGCTGGGGCGCTCGGTATCCCAAAAGGCGGTTCTCCGCGACCCTCCGCGAGATCCTCCGCACCTCCGCGTCCAATGGGCTGCTGGTGTGTGCCGGCGCAACCGTCCACTGACGCAACGCGCCGACCCGCCTGGAGAGCCACTTGAAACGCGGAGACGTTGAGGACTCGCGGAGGGGCGCGGAGGAATGGCTTCAGGCTTCAAAGTCGGGAAGGCCCAATCCGGTAGATCAAGGTCCAGAGCGCGCTTTGGATTGGTTGGATTATAAATAATGCAATAGATGGTGATTCCAAGTGATAAATATAGCCTAATTAGCGTTGACATCAATTAATAATTAATGACAATGGAGGGGACTTGCTGGCCGATCCTGGCCTCTCTGGAGTATCCATGAAAATCCCCCTTCTCACCACCCTCCTCCTCGGTGCCGCGTCCCTGTCCGCCGCAGACTTCACCGGCGGCCTCCAACTCGGCGTGGCCCTGCCGCAGAGGGACATGCGAAAGCTGACGGACAGTTCCTCGGGAGCCCAGGTGGTCCTGTTCGGGCGCTGGGACCTGGGCGCCGGCCACATGATCCGTGCGCGACTGGACGGCGCGGCGTCCATCGGCAAGCCCTCATCCATCAACACGCCTCTCGGTAATGTGTCGACCGACGGCAGGGTGGAGACGACCGCATCCCTCAACACCCTGGGAGCGGACTACCTCCATTACTTCAACGGGAGCCCGGCGAAGGGATTCTACGCGGGCGCCGGTCTGGGCTACGGATCCACCAAACTGGAACTTGAACTGCCCCAAACCATGGGCGGCCTCACCCTTTCCCGCACCTCCAGCGGCCTCGCCCACGGCCTCTTCGCCGGCTACCAGTTCAGCCCCCATTGGAGCGTGGAACTGGGCTACCGCGCTTCGACCTTCAAGAATGACTTCACCATTTCTGGCAACACCGGCAGGTTCAAGTACGACATGTCGGTCCTGTCCCTGGTGGCCGGTTACACCTTCTAGGTTCTTTCCTACCTCCCTCCCGCCCCGCACCGGGGCGGGATTTTTTCTGCCAGTGGGGACAGGTAATCACCAGGGAGGCACGGTGGGTTCCTTATCCAGCCTGGAAGTGATCTTTCTCGGCCTGGCGGTCCTGGGGGCCCTGGGCGCGGTGGCGCGCCTGGTCACCATGCTCGCCGGCATGGACGGAGACGACGGGGATGACGGGGATGACTTCCAGGTGCTCAGCGTCCAGGGCCTCTCGTCGTTCTTCCTGATGTCCGGCCTGGTGGGGATCGCCCTGGCTCGCCAGACCGGCGCCGGGGCGGTGCCGTCCCTGCTGGGCGGGTTCCTGGCGGGGGCGGCCACGGTGGGGATCCTGGCCCGGGTCTTCCGCCTGGCCCAGAACCTGCAGTCCAGCGGGACGATCCCGCCCCGGGCCGCCGTCGGGTGCTTAGGCACGGTCCACGAGCGCATCCCCGAAAGGGGGACCGGCCGCGTGAACGTTCGCATCGGCCAGCGCATCCGGGAAATGGACGCCGAGGAGGCGTCAGGCGGCGGGCTCCCCACCGGTACCCCCATCCGCGTGGTGCGCGTGGAGCGTTCCCTCGCCATTGTCCAATCCCTCTCCCAGGAGATGTAATGCTGGAATCCATCAACCTCTGGGTGTTCCCGGTCCTCGGGTTCGCCCTTCTCCTCCTCCTCACCCTCGTCTTCCTGGCCTCGCGGTACAAGCGCTGCCCGTCCGACAAGATCCTCGTGGTCTTCGGGAAGGTGGGCGCCGGGCAGTCGGCGCGGTGCATCCACGGCGGCGGCGTCCTGGTGCTGCCCCTGATCCAGGGCTCGGCCTTCATGAGCCTGACGCCCATGACCATCAGCATTCCGCTGCAAAAAGCCCTTTCGATGCAGAATATACGAATCAATGTTCCATCGACCTTCACGGTGGGTGTCTCCACGGAACCCGAAATCATGACCGCCGCGGCGGAGCGGCTGCTCAACCTCAGCCCCTCGCACATCGAGGAGATGGCCAAGGAGATCATCTTCGGTCAGCTGCGCCTGACGGTGGCCAGCCTGACCATCGAGCAGATCAACCAGGACCGGGAGAGCTTCCTGGAGGCCATCCGCAAGAACGTCTCCCCCGAGCTGAACAAGATCGGGCTCTACCTCATCAACGTGAACATCACGGACATCACCGACGAGTCGGGCTACATCGACAGCATCGGCAAGAAGGCCGCGGCGGAGGCCATCAATCAGGCCAAGGTGGACGTGGCGGTGCAGGAGAAGTGCGGCAGCATCGGCGAATCCGAGGCCAGCCGGGAGCGGGAAATCCGCGTGGCCGAGAACGTGGCCGAGGCGCTGAAGGGAAAGAAGCGGGCCGAGGCCGACCAGCGCGTCTACATCAAGCACCAGGAGGCCACGGCCGTGGGCGGCGAGAACGAGGCCCTGGCCGCCATCGCCGGCACCAACGCCGGGCTCGCGGTGCGCCAGGCCGAGGCCGCGCGCCTGGGCGAAGTGGCCCGCCGGGAGGCCGAGGCGGAGATCCAGAAGGCCCAGTACAAGGCCGAGCTGGAGCGGTTGAACGCCCAGGAGGTGGTGCGCCAGGAGGTGGACAAGCGCAAGGTGGAGATCGCCGCCGAGGCCCAGGCCGAACGCACCCGGCGCGAGGCCCGGGGAACCGCCGACGCCATCCTGCTCAAGTACCAGGCGGAGGCCGAAGGCCTGCGCAAGGTGCTGGCCAGCAAGGCGGCCGGGTACCAGGACCTGGTGGCCAGCTGCAACGGCGACGCCAAGGCCGCCGCCACCCTGCTCATGACCGAGAAGATCGAGCAGATCGTCCAGCTGCAGGTGGAAGCCATCCGCAACATCCGCATCGACAAGGTCACCGTGTGGGACGGCGCGGGCAAGGACGGCACCGCCACCTCCGCCTTCCTCGCCGGCCTCATCAAGAGCCTGCCGCCCCTGCACGACGTGGCGGGCTTGGCGGGCATCCGGCTGCCCGAGTACCTGGGCAGCCTGGCCGAGGAGGCGGGCGAATCCAAGGTAGACTAGGAGCATCGCAAGGGATGGCTGGATGGGGAGTGAGGACAAGCGGAGGATCACCTCGCCTGGATGGCCTGGTCCGGACATGGACTGGACGGGCGCGGGCGCGCCCTCCCAGGACGACCCCACCCTCCCGGACACGGTCGCCGAGCGCCCCCTGACCCTGCCGGAATGGCTGGGGCAGGCCCCGGAACCCGGGCGCCAGGTGGGGCGGTTCGTCCTGGGGCCGCTGCTGGGCGAGGGCGGCATGGGGCGCGTCTACCAGGCCTACGACCCTTACCTCCACCGCATCGTGGCCCTCAAGCTGGTGCGGAACCAGGATCCCCAGATCCTGGCCCGCTTCGAGCAGGAAGCCCGCGCCCAGGCCCGGGTGGACCATCCCATCATCTGCAAGGTCTACGAAGTGGGGCAGTTCGAAGGGGTTCCCTTCATCGCCATGCAGTACGTGGAGGGGGGCAACCTGGCCCAGCGGGGGAAGGACCTGGCTCTCGCCGACAAGGTCCGCATCATCACCCTGGCCGCCGGCGCCCTGGAGGCCGCCCACCAGGCTGGCCTCATCCACAGGGATATCAAGCCTTCCAATATCATGCTGGAGGACCGCCCCGGGGGCGTCACGCCCTTCCTCATGGACTTCGGCCTGGCGCGGGAGCAGGAGGGCGGTTCCCTCACCATCGACGAGCAGGTGGTGGGCACCCCTGCCTACATGGCGCCGGAACAGGCCATGGGGGTTACCGGCCGCATCGACGCCCGGGCCGATGTGTACGCCCTGGGGGCCACGTTCTTCTTCCTCCTGGCCAACCGCCCGCCCTTCCGCGGCCCCAACGCCGCCCAGACCCTGGTGGCCCTGTCCGGCACGGAGGCGCCGGGCCTGCGTTCCCTGGTGCCCGGCCTTCCCGTGGACCTGGCCGTCATCGTGCAGAAGTGCCTGGAGAAGGAACCGGACCGCCGGTACGCCAGCGCCCGCCTCATGGCCGAGGACCTGGAGCGGTTCAGCCGGGGCGAACCCATCCTCGCCCGGTCCCCGTCCCTTTTCTACCTGGCCGGGAAGGCCGCCCGCAGGCACAAGGTGGCCACCCTGCTGCTGACCCTGACCGTCCTGCTGGGCGGCTCGGCCACCGCCTGGAATGCCCGGAGCACCTGGCGCGCCCGGGCCCAGGCTGAACTGGCCCGGCGCTTCGGGGAACAGGTCAAGGATCTGGAGTGGTCGCTCCGGGTGGCGCATCTCCTTCCCGCCCACGACCTCGGGCGCGACCTCGCCCGGGTGCGGCAGGCCATGGCCGCCATCCGGGAGGACATGGCGGACCGGCCGGGCCTGGCGGACGCTCCGGGGGCCTATGCCCTGGGCCGGGGGCACCTGGTCCTGGGCGAGTACCGGGAGGCCCGGGACCAGCTGATGCGGGCCTGGGAACTGGGCGCCCGGGAGCCCCAGGTGGCCCAGGCGCTGGGCTCCACCCTGGGCGAGTTGTACCGGCGCGGCCTGGAGGAGGCCGAGCGCGAGCGCATCGGAGATGCCCGCACGGCCATGAAGCAGGACCTGGAGCGCACCTACCGGAAGCCGGCCCTGGATTTCATCCGCCTAGCCGGGGACGAGCCCTACCTGAAGGGGCTGCTCGCCTACTACGAAGGGCGCGACGGGGATGCCGCGCGCCTGGCCCGGGAGGCCCTGGACGAGGACCCGGCCCTATTCGAGGCCCACAAGCTCATGGGGGATGCCGCCCTGGACGAGGCGGAGACCGCCTTCCAGCGGGGGCTCTTCCAGGATTCGGCCGCCGCGGTGGGGCGGGCCGCGCAGGCCTTCGGCACGGCCCTGGGCATCGCCCGGAGCCACCCGGACCTGTACCTGGCGGAAGCCAGGCGGTGCCTGTTGGCCCTCCGCCTGGCCATCCATGGAACCGGAACCCTGGACCCCACCCGCCGGGACGAAGCCCTGCGCCGGGTGGACCAGGCCCTCGTCTGCGATCCCCAGGCCGCCGACGCCCAGCTCATGCGGGCCCAGATCTGGGGCACCTGGGCCGAGGCCCTGCGGCACCGGGGCGCTTCGCCCATCGAGGCCAACGCCAAGGCCCTGGAGGCCGCCCGCAAGGCGGCCGTGTCCGACACCGGCACCGGCCCCCTTATCCTGATGGCGGGCCTCCAGCGCTCCAACGCCGAGTACCTCCGCTACCACGGGGGCCAGCCGGAGCCCTGGATCCAGGGCGCCGCGGACCACTTCCGGCGGGCGGCCGCCCTCGAACCGGCCAACATCACGGTCCTGCGCGGGCACATCCTCCTGTGCTTCGTGGCCGCCGACGACGACCGGCGCAAGGGCCGGGACCCTCGGGCCACGGTGGAGACGGGACTGGCCCTGGGGGCCCGCCTCGTGCAGCTCCAGCCGGAGCTGGCCAGCAACCATGACTGGGTGGGCGGCCTCGCGGGCGCCGAGGCGGAATTCCTCCTGGACCACGGGCAGGATCCGGGGATCTGGTTCCAGAGGGCCATGGAGGCCTTCGAACGGGGGCTGGCCATCAACCCCCGGGACCAGGCCCTGCTGAACAACGTCGCCTACTACACCGCCCGGCGCGGCCAGTGGGAGATGGAAACCGGGCATTTCGCGGGCCCGACCCTGGCCCGGGCCCTGGACTTCGCCCGCCTCACGGTGCAGCTGGACCCCAAGGCGGCCCTGGGCCACGGCACCTGGGCCCTGGCGGCGCGCATCATGGCCGAGCAGGAACTGAAGGTGGGCCGGAGCCCCGTGGCCTATCTGAAGGAAGGGCAGAGCGCCTGCCAGAAGGGCGAATCCCTGGATCCGACCTTCTACGACAATCCCCTGCAGGCGGGCCTCCTGGCCCTGGTGGAAGCCCGTTGGCTCGCGTCCCAGCACGCCTCTCCGGAGCCCGCGCTCACCCAGGCCCTGGCCAAGCTGGAGCGGGCCCGGACCCTGAACCGCATCCCCAGCTGGGAAACCGAGCTGGCCCTGGCCCGGGCGAACCTCCTGGCCGCGGAACTGCTGCCGGCGAAGGCCCCGGCCCTGCGGGCCACGGCCCGGAAGCTGCTGGCGGGGGTGGAGCGCATGGATCCCGGCCTGGGGCCGCTGAAGGAGCTCCGGGGGGGCGTTTGAGGCCGGCGGCGCTTACGCTGGGCCCTCAGCGTCAGTGAAATTATTCCGACTCCACCAAGGCAAACGTGAATTCAGTTCGGCTTTCCGGCGGGCTTCGGCCGGTCCGCTGGCTCCACCTCGCCGGGTTCGCGGGGCGGCACGGGCATCTTCAACCCCATGCCACGCACCAGGTCCGTCCAGGGGCCGGGGGAATGCAGATGGACTTTCCCGGCGGGGGTGAAGAGGAAGCGCAGCTGGCCCTGCCGGTCGAAGGGCACGCGGTCCGGGAAGCGTCCGCCCTCGTCCAGGCTCTCCTTTTCGCCGGTTTCGGGATCCAGGGCCCACCAATGGATGTCCGTCTTCTCCTTGATGATTTCCTTGAACCGCCGCCTGTTTTCCACCGCCACCTCCTCCGGGGACCCCGGCGGGGTGTGCAGGGACTTGGCGAACAGGAGCACGTCGGGGGAACGGGTCGCGACGATCAGGCGGTTGTCCGCGTCGGGGGTGGCCGCCAGGAGGAAATGATCCAGGTGGCCGAGCTTCTCCATGTCGCCGACCTCCAGGTGCCCCAGGTCGACGGTGCGGTGGACGGCACCGTCCTTCAGGCTGAGGAGCCAGATGACCCCCGTCCTGGAGGACGCCAGGGCCAGGTGGTCCGGCAGCAGGACCGGCAACCACAGGTCCGGGCGCAGGGCCGCAGGCGAGAAGAGGCACGACTGGAGCCGCCGCGGCTCACGGTTGGGCGACTCGCCGGGGCGGAGGGGGGGCAGGGGGAAGGTGGTGGTCTTGACGCTGGCGAGGTTCTTCGCCGTGCCGAAGGGAAGGCCGATCACCTCCTGGAGTTCGAGCTTCCCGTTCCGGAGGCTGAAGGTGGCCACCAGCGAAGCCTGGCCGTCCTTCACATACCCGAAAAAGGGACTGATCCCCAGAAAGCGCCCTTCCTTGTCCAGGGGCACCAGGTAATTGGTGAGTCCGCAGCTCGTGTCGATCTGGCCGACCCGTTCCCATGGGCCGGAATGGGCGTTCACGGATTGCCTCAGGAGGATGGACTGGCTGACCTCCTTGCCGTCCTCCCGGGTGACGGCCCTCCGGATGTCCCAGAAGAAGCCGTTCCGGAAGGACCGGTAGCCGAATCGCAAGCCCTCCGTGGGCAGGCGGACGTCGTGGCTTCCGGGTTCCTCGCCGGTGATGACGAGGGGGTCCCCTTCCAGGGGGAGGAAGATCCAGGCCTTCTCCGTGAAGATCGACTGGTCCTGGAGTTTGAGAACGACGGGAAGCATATCCAGGGGGATGGTCTGGGCAGGGGCGGGATTGGGCGCAAGGCAAACGCACAACATCGCCGCAGACAGTCCATGGTTCACGGGATTCACTCCTTCCTAGGAATTATTTAAAACTGGGTGGGGGCGCTGGGAGGTATGGATTCGGAAATCTTAGGGTCACGAGGTTCGTGATTCAAGCCTGGAGGCCGTTTCCGAGGGGACGGATGCATTTTTGCGGGCGGAAGGGCCCCGGACGCGAGCCTGACACACGGGCTGCGCGGTCCTGGGCGGATCGTGGGAGTTGGCGCTTGGTTGGCCACCTCGGTCAATCTTCCATCGCCCTTGGGGAAGGTGTTCTCACATGCGAAGGACGGCTTGACGTTCCCTCCACGGAGGCAGTACCGTTCACGAATCAAAACAGCCCATTCAGGACCGGCAGGAAGGATTCCATGGAACGCCTCTGCAATCCGCTTTTTATACTCCAGCAAGCCCGCAAAGGCCTGCTCCCGCGTCTGGCCAGGGTGGCGAGGATGGGCTGGGTCGCCGCGTCCCTGCTCCTCGCCCACCCCCTCGAACCCGCGGCGCCGATGCGGGTCATGTACCCACTCCAGGCAACGGGTTTCGGCACGGGGTGGGGGGTGGACCCCGCCACCGGCTCGCTGACCCTGACGATGGCCGGCGCCCCGGTTCCCGGGGATCTTCCCATCCCCGTTGTCTTCCGGTACAACGCGTCGCCGGTGACGGAAATCGCCATGCTGGATGTGTGGACGCTTGTCGTGGACCCCGACAGCGGCAGGAACTACCGCACCTACGTTCCAACCGCCAAGGGACTGACTCGTAACCCATTCGGGACCATTCATTTCGGCTTCATCACAACGGGCGACATGGAAATGATTTCGGACGGAAGCACGTCCACCAAGGACGATGTCTACCATCCCTTGCAGTATTTTGTGCTGGAGGATGGCAGGACCTTTTCCATGGAGGATTTCCCGGCTCTGGGAAACTGCACCACCGGCAGCGTGAACCTGGCTCAATGTTTCGGCCTGGCCGCGCGGAATCCCAGCACCTTCGGTGTGGCCTCCGGCGGGAAGTTGGCCGCCTATTACACGAACCAGGCCGGCTTGGGAAATTGGGCGGCCCAAGCCGGAATCCTTGCTCCGGGCGTTGATGCCTTCTGGGTCGTGATGGACCGTGACAAGGCCCGGGTCTTCGCGCCCTTGGGGGAAAACGGGACCTTTGTCCCGATCCTCTGGCTGGACCGGTTCGGCCATGCGGTCACCTTCAGGTATCAGGTCTTCACCACGGGGCTCCCCGCCGGCATTTCCCAGGTCCGCACCGTCAAGGTCCTGAACTCCCGGGCCAAAGGACTCCAGGTGCAGTGGGCCATCCCGGCGGCGGGCTCCTCCTCGAATGAGCAGGTCCTGGCGCGCCTGGACTACCTGGGCGTGGCGGCCCCCTCCATGCAGGTGACCGGCTACTCCGGGCTGGCGCAAAGGTTGAATCCCACGCCGGTGGCCGGCGGCCCGGTCCTGAGGCCCACCGAGGTCCGGTTCGGCAATCCCGCGACCCTGGCGTTGCCGGGCTGGATGGGGGCGGCGCTTCCGTTGCCTTCGCCTTCCGTTTCGTCCGGAGGCTGGGCTGCGGATCAGTTCAGCACCTTCACCTATGATTCCGGGACCTGGGACCTGCGAAGCTTCACCGACGCCCTCGGCGTGGCCACGAGCCTCACCTGGACCACCGCCCCCTTCAACAACCCCGAACTCGGCATGGACGGCCATTTCCAGAGCGTCGCGGCGGCCGCCTCCCACGATCCCCAGTCCAACACCACCTTGAACCGCACCTGGACCTGGTCCCTTCCCAGGGTTGGAAGCCTGAGTTCCTGGGTCACGACCGCTTCCCAATCCTGGTCCGGCCCGGGGATAACCCCTGTGCCGGTCCCGACGGTCCGCTACCAGTTCGCTCCCCCCTCGGATCCCCATTTCGGGAACGCGGCGCCCATCACCACCACCCTCCTCGGAGCGCAGGGGGAGGTCCTTTCGACCACAAGCACGGCCTATGGTTTCTTTGGGATCGACGACACCCTCTCGCTCGCCTCCGGCAGTTCGACCTCGTCCAGCGGAAGCCCGACGATCGCCGTCCAGTCGAACCTGGACCCGGATTCCGGCGCCCCCCTGACCGTCACGACCACCGCGGGCGCGGATGTGGACGTCACGACGTACACGTACGAGGATCATCCCGACCTCCTGGACCCCAAACGGCCCATCACCGTGACCAGAAGCCGCACGAGTGGAGGCACGACGCGCACGGCGCCGGTACAAAGGATCGAATACGACCCCGTCACCTGGTTGCCGAACAAGCAGTACCTGGACGGCGGCGCGGACGGAAAGATGGGAACCGTCCTCACCTACGATCCGCCTTCCGGGCGGTTCCTCGGCAACCGGACGTTCGCGGGCGGGGCGCTTCCGGACAACGTGGGCGTGGCCTCCAGCGTGTACACGCTGGATCCCTCCAGCGGCCAACCCACGCTCCTGTCGGTGACCTATGATGTCCCGGGCGGTAATGAGAGCCTTACCCGTTCCTGGGCACAGTTCGACAGCGCGGATCGTCCCCTGGAGGCCGTGGATCCCAACGGTGTGAAAACGACCCTGACCTACGACAGCCGGGGCCGGGTCCTGACCCGGGAGACCCAGGGGCAGGCACCGGTCGCCATAGCCTATCCGAACGCGTGGACCCAGGTCGCAACCCAGAACGGACTGGAGACGCGAGAGACCCGGGATGGCTTCGGCCGGATCCTGACCCGCAAACGGGGCGGGGATGGCGTGACGGAGCACTACACGTACGATTCGAATGGCAATCCCGTGACCCGGACCGAAACCAACAAGGACGGCGCCAGCCGATCCGTCGTGACCACATACGATGAACTGGGGCGCCCCACGCGCATCGTTCCGCCCGAAGGGCCGGCTGTGGGGTATTCCTACACGGCCACCGCGGAAAATCGTGGGGTCACGGTGACCTATACTCCGGAAGCGGGAACGCCCTATTCGACCTCCTCGTCATCCAATCTCTGGGGTGAGGTGGTTCGTTCCTCCGATCCCTCCGGTACGGTGACGGCATCCACCTTCGATGCCCTGGGGCACCTGCTTTCCGCCTCGACCACCCCGGCGGGTGGCGCCACCCAGACGCGAAGTTTCTCCTATAATGGGCTCGGTCTTTTGACCTCCAAAACCATGCCGGAAACGGGGACCACCACCTATCGCCAGTTCAATGCGCAGGGGCGCCCCCAGACGACCCGGGATGCCTCCGGCCTTGAACGCACCACCCAGTGGGATGGCCTGGGCAGGATCAGGAAGGTTTCCGGGACTGGTGCGGAGGTGAAATACACGTACGCGGGGACCCTGTTGGCTTCTTCCTCGGCCTCGAACCCGAATGGCTCCACGGACTGTACGTTCACCTACGATGATTTCGGTCGGATCACCGACGAGAGCGCAACCGTGTCGGGAGCCGGGATGTCCGGATGGAGCATCGGATACGGTTACGACTCCGCGGGAAGGCTGGCGTCCATAACCTACCCGTCCGGAAGGACGATCACGTACGTCTACGGCGGCGCCGCCAGCTTTGGGCGAATTTCCCAGGTTCTCCTGGGTACTGCGCCTGCTGCCACGACCCTGGCTTCGGTCACCTACGATGGCTGGGGGAATCGCCAGGAATTGCTGTTCGGATCCGGCGCCTACAATTCCTGGACCTATTCCGCAACGGGAGGGAAGGTCGAGAAGCAGGAGATCGGCCCCTACGGATCCGCTCCGCTGACGCGGTCCTATGAGTTCGACCTGAACCTTCATCTGACCAAGGCGGGGGAATGGACTTCCCTCACCCATGACGTCAAGGGGCGGCTGGGCGGGGCCACGCTTTCCCCGGGTTCCGGGATAGCCGTGGGAACCACGGTGGGCTCCCTGGAATTTGGCCACGATGAATTCGGCAACAATGCTTCGGCCCTGATGTCCAGTTCGAACGCCCTCATCAACTTCTCCCTGGCGGTCCCCTCCGCCAGCAACCGGACGCCTCCCACCGCCACCAACGGCGCCGTGACGGGATGGTCCTACCTCGCCAACGGAAACGCCCAGACGTTCGCCATGGCCCCGGGTGCCGGGATCCCCCAGGTTTCCCTCGAATGGGATGGCCTGGGGTGGCTCCAGGCCGCCGGGGCCGACCGGGCCGCCTATTTGCCGTCCGGAATGCGATCCAGCCGGACGAACACCGGCGATGCCCTGCTGAACCGGGTCTACGCCTATTCGAGCGGTGGCCAACTCCTTACGGAATTCCGGCAGACCAGCCCGGCGCCGGCCACCTTCGCCTCCCGGGACATCGTCTACCTGGGGAGCCTCGCCATCGCTGAGATCGATTCGGCGGGGGTGCATGAACTCCATGCGGACCATCTGGGAACGCCGATCCTCGTGACCTCGCGATCGAACGGTGCCGAGGAGGGGCGCCAGTTCTTCGGCCCCTTTGGGGAACGGATCCTTCAAACCGGGTATGAACCCTCCACCGGCTACACGGGCCACCTCCAGGCGGATCCAAGCGGACTGACGTACATGAAGGGCAGGTTCTATTGCGCGCCCTGGCACCGGTTCGTCAACAGCGATCAGGGCGCCGATCCGTTCCAGGCCAACCAGTATGCGTATGCAGGCGGAAGCCCCTTCATGGTCACGGACCCGAGCGGAATGGCGGGTGGTGTTCCTTTGTCCTACAAGGAAGCGCCGGCAGGGTGGGACCGGAGCGCGGACTTCTGGGCCGGCGGGTCTACGCGGGTAATTCTGTATATTGGCCCAAAGGGGACCGAAGGTTTTTCGTATGCGCAATTGGTTGGTGGGTATCTCGGGGCTCCAATTCCATCGGTATCGGTTTGGGGTTCGCGCAACTATTGGATGCAAACAAGCCAGGGTGGCAGCTCCTCGTCAAGCTCTCCGTCGGGGAATGCGCCTGAGGGAATGACCTGGGGGGTGGTCGGAGAAATCTCTGGACAATCTTCTTATGGGTGGATCCGGCCGCAAATAACTTTTGATGAGCCGGTACGGACCCCTGATTACGTTACGGTTACTGGTGCCATATTTGCTGGTGTTGGTGGAGGGATTTCGCTAACCATTGACAAATGGGGGCGGCGTTACTGGAACCTCAATAAGGGATTTGGAATAGGCAAAGGTGTAAGCATCGTCTTTGGCACAATTTTCGATGGTCCGCACGACAAAGCCGCCGTTGCTGCCTTTCTTAATTCAACTTCTTTTACTTTTCAAGGCGATTTTGGCGCTGCGGGGGGATTCACAACTTCCGTTGATACGGGAACTAGCGCCTATGAAATTGGCGCAGGTGGTCCAGGATTTTCATTCACGTGGAACTCTGACTTGTTGAAAGGATGGTGAGGCGTGGCTAACAAGGTGGCCGCAGTATTTATTCTGGCTTTGCTATTCGCAGTTGGGATAGTGTCTCTTGTTAAGCCGTTGCTTGTTTGGGATATAGGCTGGGGTTGGTGGCTAAAGGTATTTGGTGATGTACGGGACAAGCAGAAGGTAAGGATAATTCGGGCGATGGGTATTTTATACCTTTTGCTGCTCTCCTTCTTTTTCTATGATTTCGCGCACAGGCTGCATTAGGCGTAACTTGTCGCGTTTGGGACAGACGTAGTCTTCGGATGCATAAGGCATGGTGGGAACAGACCCCAATGCTGCCTTTGCTGACGCTACGAACTGGGTGAGTCAGATTGCCAGTAGGATTTAAGAAATATCGGAAATTGAAGTTGGGTAATGAAGGGGGACATACCTCGGAATAGCTCATCTATCTCACCCTCGTGGGGGCGCCGGGAGGTATGGATTCGGAAATCTTAGGGTCATGAGGTTCGTAATTCAAGCCTGGAGGCCGTTCCTGAGGAAACCGGTGCAACTACAAATCAGACAGCATTGTCGGCCCTGGACAGGCGTGAACTCTGGTTCACACTTTAAAAATGAGGGCGGTTCTCACCACGGAGGTCTTTGACGCTTGGTTCGCCGGACTTGCCGACGCCCAGGCCAAGGACATCAAACGGTCGTTGGAATTGGCGAAGCAACTTTAGGAGAACGCGATGGGCATCAATCTGAAGAAATGGGATGTGGTCGAACACCTCCAGAGTGAGGAGGAGATGGCCAGCTACCTCGAAGCCTGCTTCGAGGAGGACCCCGGGGACGGCAGCCTTATCCGCGCGGCCCTGGGGGACATCGCCCGGGCTCGAGGCATGGCGCAGCTGGCCCGTGACACTGGACTCAGCCGTGAAGGTCTCTACAAGGCGCTCGCTCCAGACGGCAATCCGGAATTCGCGACGGTAGTGAAGGTCATCAACGCACTGGGCCTGCGGCTCCATGCCGCCCATGCCTGAACCACACGGAGAGCGCAGGAAGCAGGGTCGGCATTTCCTCAAGTCCGGCACGCCCCGTCGAGGTGGCACCGGATCGATTCCACGAAGCCGTCCTCGGTGGGGAAGGCGGCGGGTTCCATCACCTCTCCGGGGCGCACGGAGATGCGCGTCCGGCGGGCCCGGGCCAGGCCCCGGAGGTGGGGCAGGAGGGTCGCGGCGCCCACCCAGGGGTACTGCGGGTCGGCGCCCTCCAGGCGGAAGGGCAGCACGGGAATGCCCAGGCGGTAGGCCATGCGCAGGCCGCCCTCCCGCAGGGGGGCCAGGTCGCCGGTGGTGGTGGTGCCCTCGGGGAAGAGCAGGAAGGATTGCCCTCCCCGCAGGTCCCGGCGCAGGGTTTTGAGGGCGGCGGCGCGGCTGAAGAGGTTGTCGCGGTCCACGAACCGCAGGCCGGCCTTGCGGGCCCCGGAGCCGATGAGGGGATAGGCGGCCACTTCCGCCTTGGCCAGGGCCCCGCTGGGGCGGAGGCTGAGGAAGACCACCGGGTCCAGCCAGCTCAGGTGGTTGGAGACCCACAACTGGCCGCCTTCGGGCACGGGGGCCGCCAGGGTGGCCTCCACGCCCAGGCGGCGCAGGATCCGCCCGGCCCAGCGGTGCAGGGCCCACTGGGGGCGCCGGCGCCAGCCCATGGCTCCGCTGGCCAGGGCCGCGCCGCCCAGGGCGGCCAGGAGCCGCAGGGCGGGGGCGGGGTGGCCCGGGGGGTAGTTCACGGGGCGACGCCGATGCCGTTGCGGTCCTGGATGAACCGCTCGATGGCCGAGCGGTCCGCCACCGGGGCCCGCTTCTCCCAGGGGCAGCCGCGCGTCCAGAGTCCCAGCATGTCCTCCGGGCACCCCACCTTCTCGTAGATGGTCTCCACGGCCACCGCAAGGGCTTCGGCGGTGAGCGGGGCCTCCATGACGTCCCGGAGCAGGGCCAGGCGCCAGCGGTCCTGGGCGGCGCCCCACCGGTGCCCGCCGGGGCGGGGCACCTTGCCCGTGGCCTCCCGGCTGGCCTCCCACAGGGCGGCCTCGAACAGCTCCCGGGCCTCCAGGGCCGCCAGGGCCTTGGGGGCGAGGGGGCCGTGGGCCAGCAGCCAGTCCTGGATCTCCGCCTGGGTGAGCAGGCCGAAGTCGTAGCCTGTGACGAGCTCGTCCCAGCCCACCGCGATGCCTTGCCGTTCAAGCAGCGAAAGCCACATGTCCCGTCTCCTTCAGCTGAGCAGTTGAAGCGCGATGTGGGCCGCCACCCGCGCGCTGTCGTCCGCGCCGGGCAGGGTGGGGGCCAGTTCCATGATGTCGGCGCCGACCCACGCCACGTTCCGGAGGCAGGCCAGCAGGGTGAAGACGTCCAGCACCGAAAGGCCGCCGGGGACGGGTTCGGCCACGGCGGGGCAGAAGGCCGGGTCCAGCACGTCCAGGTCCACGCTCACGTACGCCGGCATCTGGCCCACCCGGGCGATGTCGCCCTGGAGCTGCGAGAGGAGCCGGGGGTCCTTGAGGTCCATGGGCGTCCACAGGCGCACGCCGGCGTTCAGGAGGAAGACGATCTCCTCGCTGTCGAACCGGGGGGCGCGCACCCCCAGGGTCACGGTGTGCCGGGGGTCCACCAGGCCTTCCTGGATCGCGCTCCGGAGCCAGGTGCCGTGGTGGTGTTCGGTGCCCCAGGCCTCGCCGGTGCCGGCGTCGGGGTGGGCGTCCAGGTGCAGGAGGCCCAGGGGCCCGCGGGTGCGGGCGTGGGCCCGCAGAGCGCCCAGGGTCATGAGGTGGTCGCCGCCCAGGAGGAGGGTCCGCGCCCCCAGGGAACTCCACCCGTGCACCGCCGCCTCCACCGCGTCCAGGGCCTGGGCGATGCTGAAGGGGCGGGTGGGGATGTTGCCACCGTCCACCCAGTCCAGGGCCGCCAGGGTGCGGCCCCCCAGGTCGTGGCCCTGGAGGCGGAAGGGCATGGCCGCGCGGCCCAGGCCCAGGGTGGCCGCCCGCAGGGCCCAGGGGCCCAGGCGCGCGCCGGGGCGGTTCAGGACCCCGCCGTCGAAGGGGGCCCCCAGCACCACGCCTGGCACGGCCGAGGGCTCCAGCTGCTGGGGCAGGCCCAGGAAGGGGGTGACGCCCGTGCGCAGGGCCAGGAGCAGGTCTTCGGAATTCACGCGCGCTCCGTTCAGGAAACCAGCTTGAGGCGGGAGTACCGGGCCCGGAGGCGGTCGATGTCCTGCTTCTCGATTACCGACCACAGCCGCACGTCGCCCGCGTGGTAGTAGTCCCGCGCCTCGGCCACCACCCGCGCGCCCAGGGATTCGTGGATGGACCTGGCGTCGAGGTTGCCGGGCTCCACCAGGAACCGGCAGGACTCCATGTCCTCGGCCAGGAGCTTCTTCACCATGGCGCGGATGAGCAGGTAGTTCACGCGGGACTTCTGGTAGTCGGGGTGCACGGCCAGGGTGGCGCAGTAGATGGCCTTGCCGTTGGGGAAGTTCAGCACGTACCCCACGGGGCGGTCGCCGTCCAGGGCGATAAAGCACCACTCGGAGTAGAAGTCCGTGCAGAGCCGCTGGTAGTAGGGGCAGAGCTCGCCCACTTCGTCCTGCTCCCAGATCTCGCGCTCCAGGCGCCGCAGGTGGGGGAAGTCGCCGGGCTCCAGGGGGCGGATCTCGTAGCGGGGCTGCCGGGGTTCCATGAGCGGGATCGTCATCGGATCACCTCCTGGTCCAAGCATCGCGTCCGGGCGTTACGGGCCGTGGCCCTGGGGGCAACGCCCCGGATCATTCCTGGGAATTCCTTGTTAACCGCCGCGGCTGGCGGCGCTCCACGAAGGTTTCAGCCCGGTTGGAGAATCCGGTGGAAATTGGGTGTGAACACCGTGGGCATGGCGCTACCGGACTCGGGCGATCTTCAGGAGGGCGTCGGAGAGGGTGACGCCCGAGGCCTGGACGTTCCTCGCGTCCACCAGGATCACGGGCCGGCCCTTCTCCAGGACGATGGCGACCGCGGCTCCCGCCGCCAGCAGCGCCGCGTCGCCGGCCACCACCAGCTTGCCTTCGGCCAGGAAGTCCTTCAGCTGGTCCCGGTTGGCGGCCCAGGCCACCGGGGCCTTGGCGTCGGGTGAGACGCCGCCTTTCTTGAGGGCCATGGCCAGGTCCATGTCCCGGCAGGCGATGCGGCCCGGCGCGCCCGCGCTGGCCGTGACGACCTTGAGGAAGGGCGTCAGCTCGCCGGGGGCGACCGGGGGCGGGGCGGCCATGGCCATGGAAACGAAGAGCAGGACGGCGGGCAACGGCGACATGGGTCCTCCAGGGACCCAGTCTTCCCGATCCCTGTATCTCCTTTTGTCCGATGCGGTTACGCTCCTGTGACTTCTCGTGTAGGCCGCCATAAGAAGTGGCAACACAACCTGCAAACTGGATTGGGCCTTCCCGCCAATGAAAGCGTGAAGTTTTCCCTCTGCGACCCTCCGCGAGTCCTCCGCGCCTCCGCGTCCATGTGGTTCTCGCGATGGGTCGGCGCGTTGCGTCAGTGGACGGTCGCGCCGGCACACACCAGCAGCCAATTGGACGCGGAGGCGCTGAGATCTCGCAGAGGAACGCGGAGAACTGCCTTTTGGATTTCTTGTAGCCCCTTACCGCCCGTCACCACCCCGGGGATGAGAAGCAGATGAGGCGCAAGAAATGCTTGAACCAGGATTTCTGGTGGTCCGTACTATCGCACGAACAGCGGATGCAGGAGTCGCAGCGTCCCGTAGGCGATGCCGAAGCTGCAGGGAATCGTCAGCACCCAGGCCACGAAGATGTTCCCGGCCACGCCCCAGCGGACCACGTTGGCGTTCATGGTGGCGCCCACGCCCATGATGGCGCCGGTGATGGAGTGGGTGGTCGACACGGGGATCCCGAAGTGGGCGGTGGTGAACAGGACCATGGCCGCGGCGGTCTCGGCGGCGAACCCGTGGATGGGCCGGAGCTTGACGATGCGGCTGCCCATGGTCTTGATGATGCGCAGGCCGCCGCTGGCGGTGCCCGCGGCCATCATGCCCGCGCAGCCCACCTTGACCCACAGGGGAACCGCCACCTGGTGCCCGGGGAGAACGGTCATCTTCCCGTAGATGATCAGGGCGAGGCAGATGACGCCCATGGCCTTCTGGGCGTCGTTCTGGCCGTGGGTGAACGCCATGGCGCTGGCAGAGACCAGTTGGAGCTTCCGGAAGGCGTTGTTGATCCTGGTGCCCGAGGCATGCCTGCAGATCCACTGGATGAGAAGGATCAGGACGGCGCCCATGAGGAAGCCCAGCATGGGGGAGACGAAGATGAAGAGGGTGATCTCCTCCAGCTTGGTCATGTGGAGGGCCCCGAAGCCCGCGTGGGCCACCACGGCCCCGGCCAGGCCGCCCATGAGGGTGTGGCTGGTGCTGGAGGGGATGCCGAAGTACCAGGTGCCCAGGTCCCACAGGATCGCCGCGGTGAGGGCGGCGATGAGGACTTCGGGCACCACGAACTGGGAGTCGGCGATTCCCTTGGCGATGGTGGTGGCCACGTGGGTCCCCAGGAGGGCCCCGCCGAAGTTCAGGCAGGCCGCCATCACGATGGCGTTGCGGGCCGACAGCACTCCCGTGGAGACCACGGTGGCGATGGCGTTGGCGGTGTCGTGGAAGCCGTTGATGTAGTCGATGGCCCAGGCCATCAGGATGATGAGGATGAGCGTCGGGATCATGGCTCGCTCAGGCGTTGCGCATGACGGTTGAGCTCACGACCTTCGAGACGAGTTCGATGCGGTCGGTGGCGTCCTCCAGGAGGCTGAGGATCTCCTTCCACTTGATGAGCTCGATGGGGTCCTTGGGGTTCTCGAAGATCTCCGCCAGGGCCGCGTGGTAGACGGCGTCGGCCTGGTTCTCGAGCTCGTTGCAGTACTGGATGCGCTTGTTGATGTCCTTTCCGTTGGACATGTTGCGCAGGTGGCCGATGAGGGGCCTGACCTCCTCGGCGCCGGCGACGATGAGCCGCCCCAGTTCCACGGCCGTGGGCATCACGGTGGTGATCTTGTAGAGCACCAGGCGCTCGCAGACCCCGTCCAGGCAGTCCACGACGTCATCGAGGCTGTGGGCCAGGTGGAGGATGTCCTCGCGCTCGATGGGCGTCATGAAGGTGCGGTTGAGCCGGTCCACGATCTCGTGGGTGATCTCGTCCCCCACGTGCTCCAGGTCCTTCATCTTGCGGCGCATCCCGGCCCATTCGCCGGGGGTCTGCCGGGACTTGAACTCGGCCTCGAAATGCTTGGCCGACTCCACGAGGTTGGAGGCGGAGGATTCGAGCAGGTCGAAAAACACCATTTCGTGGGGTTTCAGCCAGCTGATGAGAGAGTTCAGGGACATCGGGGCTCCAGGTAGGCCAATGAAACCATTGTGCCTTGGGAAGCCCCGGATCCCTAGCCGGAATGGGCGAAGGTCCGGCACTCCGCCGCTTTTTCCCAGGAGAGGCTATGACTAAGACTGGATTTGGAAAGGGCGGGTTCTTGATGGTTGAACGGGCCTGGTCCCCCCTTTGGCGCCGGCCCAACCAGACAACCCCGTTGGGTTTCTGGATTGGCATTGCATCGACCGCCAGCGCCGAAAAATTCCGAATGAAAAGCCAAACGCTGAGGCGCTGGGATCTCGCTGGGGCGCTGGGTTTTCAACCTCGTGCGTCAAGGGGTAACCCCAACAAACGTGTAACCAGGGGCAAAGTCGCCGGATCGTTTTCTAGTGTTGACCGACCGATCGTCTCATTTGCCCCTCGAAGAACCGGGCGATGTCCTCCGCCATGGGATCGTTGACCACGTGAGCAGCCTTGGCGTAGAGCCGAAACGTGGCCGACAGACTCTGTGCCGTATATAACTGTTCGGCCTTCCGCCAGCGGTCCTGTAGGGTGGGGCCGAAACGGCGGAAGATCAGCTCCTCGTCGGACTTGGCGAAGCTGTCCCGGCACACCACGGCGTCGTTCCTATCCTCGGCCCCCAGGTAGAAGAACCAGTTCACCTTCCGCAGCGCCTCGAGGTCCAGGGGCCGCCCCCCTAGCGCAGCGAGGTCGGCGCTGCCCACAGGATACGGCAGTCTCTCTCCGGACACGGTCTCCACCGGGGCGATCGGCCACCCTCCCGGGGAACCGCAGGCCACGCCCAGGACCCGCTCGGGATGGAGCAGACCGAACCGGTTGACGAACATGCCCGAGGCGGAGAACCCGGAAAGCAGGATCCTCGGCTGGACCGCCCGGCCCTGGGCGGTCAGTAGGGCCCGGGCGTCGTCGATCATGCCAAGAAGCTGCAGGTCCACCCGCCGCCATTCGGGCAGTTCGGCAAGCAAGGCCTCGCGGCTCAAGGCGTGTAAATACAGATTGCCCTCGTCCGTGTCCTTCGGGTCCAGGATCGGCCTTGGGAACAGCGGCACCAGGAGCGGGCAGCCAAGGCGATCAGCTAAGGCCCGCTGCCTTTGTAATTCACATCGCCCGGAGGCCCGGATCAGGTCCAGGTTCTCCACCGCGAACCCGGTGTTGTTGGGCACCACCAGGAGGAACGGAACTTTCACTTCCTTGGGGGTGTACAGCAGGTAGGGCCAGCGGAACCCCTGGGCGGGGTCTGCCGGCCGTTCGGCGCAGCGCTCAGCGTCCAGGTCGCAGACCTCCATCTGTGGCCCCTTCATCGCGAATTCGGCCCGGCCGCCTTGGGGTGAGGTGATCTCCAGGGTGTACTTCCCCACGGGAAGTTGACACACCAGGGTCAACTCCCCTTCCCGGCCAGACCAGGCGAACACCTCGGCGGCATCCTCGCAACGCAGCCGAACGTTCGCCTCGCCCCCCTGGGTTTTTAGCCACAGATTCAAACGATGCGCACTGCGGTGGGGCGGCACCAGGAACTCCACCCTGAGGGGTTTGGATCGAAGGGTCAGGCCGTACGTGAGATTGTAGCCTTCTTGAATGTTTCGCTCGTGGCGGGTTCGTGATTCCAAGGCTAGGGCATCTTCCGCCTGTTGGGCCAGCAGCCAAGTACAGCAAAACAGGAATGAAAGCATGCTTTTTATCATGTTCGGCCTCGAAAACAGGCGGGCCCGACAGGCCAGAGTTAAAGGGTGTCTCATTACCTTCGCGAACGTCAACGGGAAGGCATCAGCCTGGCAAAGCAGCGCGGGGCCTACAAGGGCCGCAAGAAGGCTCTTGGCCCAGACCAAGCCAAGGCCCTTCATTTGCGGGCGCAGGCCGGAGAACCGAAGGCTAGCCTCGCCCGCGAGTTCGGCATCAGCCGGGAAACTTTGTATCAGTACCTGCGGTCAGTGGGCTGATCCGGCTACTTTGCCCCTGGTTACACGTTTGTTGGGGTTACCCCGTCAAGGGCGAGGAAAGACCCATCTTTTTATTTTCCCAGCGCCCCAGCGAGTCCTCAGCGCCCCAGCGTTTGATTTTTTCGGTGGTCTTCACCGATCCGCCCCGGACAATCCGCAAAGAGCCTCAACCCACAGGATAAAGCCCGGCCCCGAAGCAACAGATATCAATTCAATTTAACTTTTAATTTCACTTATTAAATCCCATCGACCCTCTACGCGTCCACGCTGCCCAGCCGGTACCCCACCCCGACCACCGTCTCGATCAGGCTCGCCGCCTCCCCCAGCTTGGAGCGCACCCGGCGCACGTGGGCGTCGATGGTCCGGCTTTCGCCCAGGTATTCCAGCCCCCACACCTGCTGGAGGATCTTCTCCCGGCTCAGCACCCGCCGGGGGTTCTGGAGGAAGTAGGCCAGCAGTTCGAACTCCCTGCGCGTCAACTCGATGGCTTCCCCGCTGACCCGGGCGATGTGCATGTCCAGGTCCACCGAGATCGGCCCGAAGGTCATCTGCTGGACCTTGCCGCCGGTGTCGATGAAGGCCGCGCGGCGGAGGATGGCCCGGATCCGGGCCACCAGCTCCCGGCTGGAGTAGGGCTTGGAGATGTAGTCGTCCGCGCCCAGTTCCAGGCCCAGGACCCGGTCGATCTCCTCGTTGCGGGCGGTGACGAGCACCACCGGCAGGGCGCGGTAGCTGGCGTCGGCCCGGATGGCCCGCAGCACGTCCAGGCCGTCCACGTCGGGCAGGGTGAGGTCCAGCAGGGCCACGTCCAGGCGCGAGGCCTGCCCCGCGGAGGACTGGGAGATGAACCGCAGGGCCTCCCGGCCGGTGCCGAAGGTGCTCAGGGAGAACCCCTCCCGTTTGAGATGCTCTTCCAGCCCCAGGCGGATGTCGGCATCGTCTTCAAGGAGGAGGAGGTGGGGCATCGGGACTCCGGTCAGGCCTGTTCGGGGGGGGTCTGCAGGTAGGGGTGCTTCACGCTGACGCCGCCGATGATGAAGAGCACTTCCTCGGCGATATTGGTGGCCTGGTCGGCGATTCGCTCCCAGTTCTTGATGACGATGATGAGGTGGCTGGCCCGCTCGATGGTCATGGGGTCGGCCAGCATGAGCCGCAGCAGCTCCCGGTTGATGTCCACGTAGAGGGCGTCCACGGAATCGTCGGCCTGGATGACCGCCCGGGCCAGATCCGCGTCCCCGTTCACGAAGGCGTCCACCGCCCGGCGCACCATGGAGAGCGTCTCCTCGCCGAGCTTGCGCAGGCCGTCGCCCAGGGACAGCGGGGGCATGGGATTCAGGATCAGGGCCCGCCGGGCGATGTTGGTGCAGTGGTCGCCGATGCGCTCCAGCTCGGGCACGATCTTGAGGGTGGAGGCGATGAGCCGCAGGTCCGAGGCGAAGGGCGCCCGCAGGGCCAGCAGGTCGATGCACGCCTGGTCCAGGCGCAGCTCCAGCTCGTCCACGGCCTTGTCCAGGTCGTTGACCCGGCGGGCGTCGGCGTCGCTGCGCTCGATAAGTGAATTATGAGTGAGCAGGATCATCTCCTCCACCTGCCCGGCCATGGCCAGGAGGCTGAACTTGAGGTCCCTCAGCTCGTTGTCGAAGTGGCGCGCCATTAACCGAATCTCCCGCTGATGTAATCCTCGGTCATCCGCACCCTCGGATTGGTGAACAGCATCTCCGTAAGCCCGGTCTCGATGAGCTTACCCATCCAGAAGAACGCCGTAAAGTCGCTGACCCGGGCGGCCTGCTGCATGTTGTGGGTCACGATTACGATGGTGTAGTCCCGCTTGAGCTCGAAGATCAGTTCCTCGATGCGGCTGGTGGCCAGGGGGTCCAGGGCCGAGCAGGGTTCGTCCATGAGGAGCACCTCGGGCCGCACGGCCATGGCCCGGGCGATGCACAAGCGCTGCTGCTGGCCTCCGGAAAGTCCCAGGCCGCTCTCCTTGAGCCGGTCCTTCACCTCGTCCCAGAGCCCGGAGGCGATGAGGCTGCGTTCCACCGCCTCGTCCAGCACGGCCCGGTCCTTGACCCCCTGGATGCGCAGCCCGTAGGCCACGTTTTCGTAGATGCTCTTGGGAAAGGGGTTGGACTTCTGGAACACCATGCCCATGCGCTTGCGAAGGTTGATGACGTCCACCGCCGGGTCGTAGATGTCGTCGTCGCCCACCTTGACGCTGCCCTGGATGCGCACGTTGGGGATGAGGTCGTTCATGCGGTTGATGCAGCGCAGGAGCGTGCTCTTGCCGCAGCCCGAGGGGCCGATGAGGCTCATGACCGAGTGCTCGCGCACCTCCAGGTCGATGTTGAAGAGGGCCTGCTTGGGCCCGTAGAAGAGGCTCACGTCCTCGATGTGGAGGAGGGGCTTGGCGCTCAGCACCGCGGCATCCGTGAGGGGCACCTCGGTCTTGCGGGGGGCGCCCTGCCTGGGCTCGACGTCCGTCATGGTGTCTCCGGCTTGCATCAGAAGGCTCCTCCGCCCATCCTCGCCCGCAATCGGCTGCGCAGGCGGAGGGCGAACAGGTTGAGGACCACCACCACCAGGAGCAGCAGCAGGGCGGTCATGAACACCATGGGCTTGGCGGCCTCGCTGTTGGGGCTCTGGAAGCCCACGTCGTAGATGTGGAAGCCCAGGTGCATGAACTTGCGGTCCAGGTGGAGGAAGGGGAAGGTGCCGTCCAGGGGCATGGAGGGGGCCAGCTTGACCACCCCGGTGAGCATGAGCGGCGCCACCTCCCCCGCGCCCCGGGCCATGGCCAGGATGAGCCCGGTGAGGATCCCGGGCATGGCGCCGGGGATGACCACGTTCCAGAGGGTCTGCCACCGGGTGGCGCCCAGGGCCAGGCTCGCCTCCCGCTGGCTGCGGGGCACGGCCGCCAGGGCCTCCTCCGTGGCCACGATCACCACCGGCACCGTCAGGAGCGCCAGGGTGAGGGCCGCCCACAGGATGCCGCCGGTGCCGAAGGTGGGGGCCGGCAGCTTCTCCGCGAAAAAGAGCCGGTCGATGCCGCCGCCCACGAAGTAGACGAAGAACCCCAGCCCGAAGACGCCGAAGACGATGGAGGGCACCCCGGCCAGGTTGTTCACCGCGATCCGCAGGGTGCGCAGGAGCAGGCCCTGGGCCGCGTACTCCCGCATGTAGAGGGCCGCCAGGACGCCCAGGGGCACCACCAGGACGGACATGAGGAGCACCATCATCACCGTGCCGAAGATGGCCGGGAAGATGCCCCCCTCGGTGTTGGACTCCCGGGGGTCGTCGGCTACGAATTCCCAGAGGCGGGACAGGTAGGTGCCCATCTTGCCCGCCACGCCCAGGGCGTTGGAAGGCACCAGCCGCACCACCGAGGCCAGGGGAAGGGACTTGGTCTGGCCGTCCGCGGCCTCCAGGGTCACGGTGACCGAGGCCGCCTGGGTCCGGAGGATCTCCAGGCGGGCCTCGGCGGCGTCGTACCGGGCCTTCAGGGCCGCCATGCGCGCCTCCAGGCCGGGCCGGGACTTCATCTCCAGGCGGAGGTCCTCCATCTTCCGGTTGAGGCCGCCGATCTCCACCTTGTCCAGGTCCCGGATATGCCGGCTCATGGCCAGGGCCGCGGGGCGCAGGCGCCGGAGGGTTTCCATGGGGTTGCCGGGAAGCACCTGGCCGTCCTTCTCCAGGCTACGGACCCGGCCGATGAAGGGGCCGTACTCCAGCCGCTCCACCACAACGGCGTCCGCGGGGGTGGTCAGGGGCCCCAGCCCGGCCCGGGGCACCCACCGGTAGTCCTGGCCGAAGAGGTCCCGGTTGGCCACGTGGAACTGGACCTTGTCGGCCTCCTGCCCCGTGATCTCCCCCAGGATGGGGCCCTGGCCGGTGGTGGTGGCCACGATCGCCCCGGGCCAGAAGAATCCCAGGCCCTTGGCGCCGATGTAGCCCACCAGTCCCAGGATCATCAGCAGGGAGAACCCCAGGGTGGCCCCGGAGAACCAGATCAGGGCGCTGCCCCGGCGCCACCATTCGCGGACGTTCATCATCACAGGGACTCGTAGCGCTTGCGCAGATGCTGGCGGACCAGCTCGGCGGCGGTGTTGAGGAGGAAGGTCAGGCAGAACAGCAGCGCGGCGGTGAAGAAGAGAAGCCGATAGAGGGTGCCGTGCACCGGGGCCTCGGGGGTCTCCACGGCGATGTTGGCCGCCAGGGTGCGCATGCCGTTGAAGGGGCTCCAGTCCATGACCGGGGTGTTGCCCGTGGCCATGAGCACGATCATCGTCTCGCCGATGGCCCGGCCCAGGCCCACCATGACCGCCGAGAAGATGCCGGGGCTGGCGGTGGGCAGCACGACGCGCCAGGCGGTCTGCCACGGGCTGGCCCCGCAGGCCAGGCTCGCCGAGGTGAGGGACCGGGGCACCGCGCTCAGGGCGTCCTCGCTGATGGTGAAGATGATGGGGATGACCGCGAAGCCCATGGCGAACCCCACCACCAGGCTGTTGCGCACGTCGTAGGTGATGCCGTGGGCCGCCAGCAGCCAGTTGCGGTAGTCGCCCCCCAGGAAGGCCCACTCGAAGTGGGGCCCAATCCAGGTGGAAAGGCCGAGACCGGCCAGCAGGAGCGGAAGGATCCAGAGCACCTCCCACCCTGTGCCCCATCCCAGGCGGATGCGCCGGGGCAGCCGGCTCCACACCGGGAACAGGGCCAGGGCCAGGAGCAGCGTGACGCCGGGCAGCACCAGGACCGTCACCGCGGCCCGCTCGAACAGGGGCGCCAGCACGAGGCCGGCCAGGAAGCCCAGGACCACCGAGGGCAGGGCCGCCATGATCTCGACCATGGGCTTGATGGCGTCCCGGAGCCGCGGGGTGGCGAACTGGCTGGTGTAGAGGGCCCCCAGGACGGCCAGGGGCAGGGCGAAGAGCATGGCGTACAGGGTGCCCTTGAGGGTGCCGAACAGGAGCGGCACGAGGCTGAGCTTGGGTTCGGAGTCGTCGGTGCCGCCGCTGCTCTGCCAGACGTACTCGGCCTTGCCGTAGCTCTCGTAGTGGACCTTGCCCCACAGGGTGCGAAGGCTGATCTCGGGGTGCGGGGCGTCCAGGTCCCAGGTGCGCACGGCGCCCCGGGTGTCCGCGGCCAGGATCACGTCCCCCCGGGCCGTGATGGCGCCGGTGCGGATGCCGCCCCCCCGGGCCTGGAAGAGCCGCTTCTCGGTGGTCAGGTGGTCCACGGCCACCATGCCCGCGGACCACACCAGGAAACGCTTGTCCCGCTGGCCCGGCATGAATCCGCCCACGGCTCCGGCCATGGGCTTGAAGCGGTGGAATTCCTGGAGGGTGAAGGCCCCGTCCCGGTTGAGGAGCTGGAAGGCCGCCAGGGCGCCCTGGTTTCCGCCCGCCAAGAGGGCGGCGTCCCCCAGGTCGAAACCCAGGGCCGTGACGGGCTCGCCCAGGGAGCCCGAGGCCTCGAGCACCGGCTCGTCCCCCAGGCCATAGGCCAGGATCCGGCCCGTGGGCGTCCCCGCGAAGAGCCGGGTCCCGTCCGCGCTCCACCTGGCGCAGGCGGCCGGTTCCTCCAGGGGCACGGGTTTCCACGCGAGGGGGGCCGTCGCCTCCTCCGTGGCTTCGGCCCACACCAGGTGGCCCTTCCCGTCCAGGCCCGCCACGCGCCACACGGCGCCCGGGGCGATGCCCGAGGCGGGCAGGGCGCGCACATCCAGCAGGACGGCCGCCCCCGGGGCAGCCTGGGCGCCCTTCCAGACGGGATCCGGCGTCCACCGGGCGGGGTCCTTCTCGCCGTCGGGCCGATCCCAGGCGAGGGTCGCGAAGGCCAGGGTCCCGTCGGCGCCCAGGGCGGCGAAGGCGCCGTGGGCGTCGATGGCGGTGCTGGAACGCCAGGGCAGGGCGGGCCCCCCGGCGGGCACGGGCAGCTCCCGGCCGTGGGCGAAGGCCCGGATGCCCGCGGCCGGGTCCGCCGTGAGGATCGCCTGGCCGCTCTCGTCCGGGGCCAGGGCCGCGAAGGCGGGGAGCGTCACCGCAGCCCGTTCCTGGACCCGGGCCGGGCGGAAGAGGGGGTAGGCCTCCTTGCCGATGAAGACGAGAATGCCCAGCACGGCGGCGATGATGGTCATCCCCCCGAGGGTGATGACCCAGTCCATGACCCGGTCCAGGCGCTTGGCCCTGTTCAGGATGGAGGATGCGCTCGCCATGCTGGGCAATTCCCTTCGGCTACTTGAGGTTCTTGAGCTGCTCGTCGACCATCTTCTTGGGCAGGGGGTAGTAGCCGTCCTTGATGACCACCTCCTGGCCCTGCTTGCTGAGGATGAAGGTGATGAACTGCTTCACCAGGGGATCCAGCCCCTTCTTGGGGTCCATGTTCACATAGATGTAGAGGGCCCGGGCCAGGGGATAGCTGCCGTTGAGGGCGTTCTCGTAGGTGGCCTCGAAGGCCTTGCCGTCGTTCTTGGCGGGGTTGGACAGGGGCAGGGCGCGCACTTCCGAGGTCTTGTAGCCGATGCCCGAGTAGCCGATGGCGAACTTGTCGGTGCCCACGCTCTGCACCACGGAACTGGAGCCAGGCTGCTCCTTGACGGTGTCCTTGTAGTCGCCGTTGCCCAGGGCGTGCTCCTTGAAGAACCCGTAGGTGCCCGAGGCGCTGTTGCGGCCGTAGATGGAGATGGGCTTGGAGGCCCACTCGCCCTTGAGGCCCAGCTTGGCCCAGGTGGAGATGTCCTCCACCCCGGACTTGCGGGTCTTGGAGAAGATGCCGTCCAGGTCCTTGATGGAGAGGGACTTGATCTTGTTGTCCTTGTGGACGAACACGCCCAGGGTGTCCAGGGCCACCGAGATCCGGGTGGGCTTGTAGCCGAACTTCTTCTCGAACTGGTCGATCTCGCCCGCCTTCATCTCCCGGCTCATGGGGCCGATCTGGGAGGTGCCGGCGATGAGGGCCGGGGGGGCGGTGCCCGAACCCTTGCCTTCCACCTGGATCTTGACGCCCGGGTAGCTGGACTTGAAGGTCTCCACCCAGAAGGTCATGCAGTTGTTCAGGCTGTCGCTGCCCACGGAATTGAGGGTGCCCGTGACCCCGGCGACCTTCTTGTAGGCCGGCAGCTTGGGATCGACCTTCACCACCGCCTGGGCGGAAAGCGTCCCCCCAAGGGCCAGGAGAACGATGGGACTCAGGATGTTCTTCATGGGATGCTCCTTTAGCAACGTCAACAAGCATCCGACGGGCGTTCAACCATGTTGAGACACATGTGTTACTTCCATGTAACCCGCGACCTTTTTTTAACTTTGGCCTCCAAAGCGAATATTTGGGGGAATTTAACGGATGCCCCCTTGCCGCCGGGGCCCACAGATGGGACAATGCCCCAAGCCAAAGCGGGCCGGAGCCAGCGCGTCACTTTGGTAAATCCCTATCCGGGAAGGTCTTGACGAATTCGGACCCCCCAATACCATCCCAATCGACCCATTCTCAGAACCCCATCCACAACCCCATCGTGAAGACCAACCGCCTCCTGAAAGGCCGCTGGTCTATTCCAAGGAGATCGTTTTGCCCAGAAAAACCATGCTTATCAATGCCACGGACTCGGAGGAGATCCGTGTGGCGACGCTCGTGGACGGCGTCCTGTCGGACTTCGACATCGAGTTCGTGCACAACGAGAAGATCAAGGGAAACATCTACAAGGCCAAGGTCGTGCGGGTGGACCAGAGCCTCCAGGCCGCCTTCATCCACTACGGCGGCCAGAAGAACGGGTTCCTGCCCATCGGCGAGCTGCCCAAGGACCTGGTGAGCCCCGACGGCCGCCGGGGCCGCATCCAGGACCTGCTGAACCGGGACCAGGAGATCATGGTCCAGGCCGTGCGGGAGGAGCTGGGATCCAAGGGCGCCATGATGACCGCCCAGATCTCCCTGCCGGGCCGCTACCTGGTGCTCACTCCGGGCAACCCCACCAACGGCATCAGCCGCAAGATCGAGAGCCGCGAGGAGCGGGAGCACTTCAAGCGCCTCATCGACGAACTGGACATCCCCCGGAGCTTCGGCGTGATCGTGCGCACCGCCAGCCTCGGCGTGACCAAGGAGGACTTCCAGCGCGACCTGGACTACCTCCTGGACACCTACAAGGAGGTCCAGAACCGCTACAAGCACCGCCAGGGCGCGGGGCTCGTGTGGCAGGAGGACGACGTCGTCACCCGCACCCTGCGCGACGCCTTCACCAAGGACATCGAGGAAGTGCACATCGACGACCTGGAGACCTTCCACGCCGCCCAGGGCTTCTTCAAGCGCACCATGCCCCAGCACCTGGGGGTCCTCAAGCACTACATCGGCAAGAAGCCCCTGTTCAGCAAGTTCTCCACCGAGGAGCAGATCGACCGCGTCTACGGGCGCAAGGTGTCCCTGCCTTCCGGCGGCGCCCTGGCCATCGACCAGACCGAAGCCCTGGTGGCCATCGACGTGAACTCCGGCAAGACCACCGGTGACAACGTGGAGGACATGGCCTTCAAGACGAACATGGAGGCCGCCGAGGAGGCTGCCCGCCAGCTTCGTCTGCGCGACCTGGCCGGCCTGGTGGTGATCGACTTCATCGACATGAAGCGCGAAGGCAACAACCGCGCGGTCATGGAGCGCCTGGTGGAGTGCCTGGAAGAGGACAAGGCCCGCATGGAGGTGGGCAAGATCAACCGCTTCGGCGTGCTGGTCATGACCCGTCAGCGCCTGCGTCCCTCGCTCCAGCACGTCACCCACGAGGCCTGCCCCACCTGCCAGGGCACCGGCAAGGTCAAGAGCCTCGAGGCCCTGGTCCTGTCCGTGGTGCGCCGCATCAAGGCCATCCTCAGCCGGGACGCCATCGCCGAGATCCGCGTCAAGCTCATGCCCGCCATCGCCCTGGCGGTGCTGAACCAGAAGCGCAAGGACCTCTCCGCGCTGGAGGACATGCACGACTCCAAGATCATCATCGTGGCCGATCCGGAGATCCCCTTCGGCGAGATGGCCGCGGAGATCGAGCGCGCCGAGGAGGAGCCCGCCGAGAAGGTGGCCGCCCGCAACGAGCGCCCCCGCGACCTGGAGGAGGAGACGGTCGTCCTGGGCGGTGACAGCCCCATTTCCTTCGACAAGGCCCTGGGCGAGGACACCCCCCGCAAGGGCGGCCGCGCCCCGCGCAACGAGTCCCGCCGCGAGCCCGAGGCCGCGCCCGCCCCGGTGGCCGCCCCCACCCACGCAGAAATGAAGTACGACCGCCGCGACGCCCAGCGGGCCGCCCTGGAGGAACGGGAGCGCCTGCGCGCCCTCTTCGAGAGCGCCAAGCCCCTGGACGAGGAGGAGGCCGCCCCCGCCACCGAACCCGCCGCGGAGGAGAAGGCCCCCGGTGGCCGCCGGCGTTCCCGCGGCCGCAAGCCCGCCGCCGCGCCCGAAGCCACCACCCCGGCCGCCGTGGCCCTGGAGGAGCCCCAGGCCGTGGTCGCCGTGGCGGAACCCCAGGTTTCCGTGGTGGAAGCCCCCCGGGTATCCGAGCCCGAACCCGCCCCCCTGCTCCTGACCGCCGACCTGCTGGCCGACCTGCTCACCCCGGCCCCCCGGGTGAAGTTCCAGTCCAAGGCGGAACCCGAGCCGGAAGCCCCCGCCAAGGCCAAGGCCAAGGCCCCCAAGACCCCCAAGGCGCCCAAGGCAGCCAAGCCCGCCAAGGCCTCCAAGGCCGAGGCCGAGGAGCCCGCCGTGGCCATCAAGGCCGACACGAAGCCCGCCAAGCGCGCCCCCAAGCCCAAGCCTGCCCCCGAGCCTGAGGCTCCCGCGGCGCCCGCGGCTCCCAAGCCCCGTGCCCGCAAGAAATGATCGTGAGGTAACGCCCTGACGACCCTCGACCATCTCTACTGGCTGGCACCGATCGCCGCCCTGGCCACCCTCTTCGGAGGGTGGCTCGTGGTGCGCTTCCTCCAGGGCCGGGCCAGCCTCATGCGCCACATGTCCGGCGTGGCGGCCGGCTACCTCATGTCCGTCACCCTGGTGCGGGTCCTGCCCGAGGCCGTGGAGCAGGGCGGGGAAGGCATGGCCCTGTGGGCCGTGGCGGGCTTCTTCCTGATCCACCTGATCGAGCACGGCATCAGCCCCCACTTCCACTACGGCGAGGAAACGCATACCCACTCGGGTTCGGCCCTGACGGGGGTCATCGCCCTGGTGGGCCTGAGCCTCCACAGCTTCATGGACGGCATGTCCATCACGGCCGCCATGCGCACCCACAGCGGCCTCGGCCTCATGGTGTTCATGGGCGTCATGCTCCACCGCATCCCCGAGGGGGCGACGATCTCCTCCATCTTCCTGGTGCGGGGCTTCGGCAACCGGAAGTCCATCATCGCGGCGGGCATCCTGGCCCTTGCCGCCCTGGTGGGCTCCATGAGCCAGGAGTACCTGAACATCAAGCTGGGCCCCGTGCTTGGCCTGACCGGGGGGCTGGGCCTCTACGTGGCGTGCTCGGACCTCCTGCCCGAAGCCCAGAAGGAGAAGGGCTGGAAGAGCACCGCCGGCCTCCTCGTGGGGATCCTCCTCTTCATGGCGGTGCTGGGCCTGACTCCGCATCACCACCATGGCGCGTGAGCTCGGACTCCGCATAGGCCTGGCGTCGGCCCTGTTGGGGCCCCTGGCCGCCCAGGCGCCACCCCTTCCATCCCTGCCGCCCCTGGGCCCCGACTGGCGGGCGCCGGGCCCCGGCGAACTCCTGCCCCTGCGGCCCCAGGGGGCCGCGGAATCCCGGGAAGGGGCCGTGTCCCTGCGCTACTGGGGCAAGGACGTGAAGGAGAGCCCCGGCGGCTGGGAGATGGACGACGGGGCCGTGGCCAGCCCCGACCTGCTCCTGCTGGCCGACCACATCACCTACAACGCCCTCACCGGCGAGATCGCGGCCGAGGGCCACATCCGCCTGGAGGGGCCGGGCCTGCGCCTGCGCTGCTCCAGGCTCCGCATGGACTGGAAGCGCCAGATGGGCGAGGCCTGGGCCCTGGACATGGAACTGCCCCCCAGCTGGTACCTGAAATCCGACAAGGTGGCGTTCACCACCCTCAAGCACTGGGAGTTCGAGAAGGTCGAGCTCAGCCCGTGCCCCCAGGAAAAGCCCGGCTGGAAGGCCCTGGTGTCGCGCCTCACCGTGGACCTGGACGCGTACGCCACCATCCGAAACCTGTGGATCTGGGTGGGCAACGTCCCCACCTTCTACTACCTGCCCTGGGCCATCTACCCCGCCAAGGCCGAGCGCACCTCGGGCCTGCTGCCCATGGCCCTCTCCTTTTCAGGCCCCATGGGCGCCTCGGTCCAGATGCCCTACTACCAGGTGCTGGGCGACACGGCGGACGTGACGGTGTCCCCGGAGTACTTCACCCGCCAGGGCACCCTCTGGGGCGGCGAGGCGAGGTGGAACCCGGAACCCACCCACCAGGGGTCCTTCGCCGGCCAGTTCATCAAGCAGAGGACCGACGACATACACCGCTACCGGTTCTCCCTGAAAGACATCTGGCAGCGGGAGGACGGATGGCAGCTCGCCGCCGACCTCAACCGCGCCTCGGACGCCCTCCTGGAGACGGACTACGGCCAGGGCATGGCCCGCCTGGGCGGGACTCCCTTCGACAGCGCCCTGTACCTGGGCCGAAACTTCCCCTGGGCCAGCTTCTCCTTCAACGCATCCGAGCAGCTGACCTATTTCACCTCCGACGCCTCCTCGCCCCTGTACAACCCCAACTTCCCCAATTCCCTCCGGCGCCAGGTGCTGCCCAGCGTCCAGGGCTCCCTGTACCCCGTGCCCCTGGGCCCCTTCTACCTGGACGCGGGCATGCGCCTGGGGCGCATGACCTACAAGCTGGACATCCTGCCCACCACCACCGGCACCGTCCCCAACGACACCTACGCCTGGCGCCGGGACGACGGGTTCCTGCGGCTCCAGGGGCGCGTGGGGCAGTGGGGGCCCCTGCGGGCGGACCTGGAGACCCTCGGCCGCTACACCCGCTACTCCCGGTCCCTGGGCCGGTCCCTGTTCGACACCGGCAACGTCACCGACGGGAACCTGGCCATCACCACCAGTCCCTTCCAGGTGGACGCCCCGGGGGTGGACCGGGTTCTGGGATCGGCCCGGCTCCAGCTTTCCGCCCCCCCCATCGGCCGGTCCTACACGGACGTGAAGATGTTCGGGTACAAGGGGGAGATCAAGCACGTCATGAACCCCTTCTTCGCCTTCGTCACCACCAGCAAGGCCTCCGCCGAGGGGCGGATCCCCCACTTCGACGACGTGGACTCCATGCCCGGCGTGGCCAGCAGCGCCGCCGGGGAACGGAGCCTCGAACTGGGCGTGAAGCAGCACTTCCTGGGCCGGCCCGGCCTGAACCTGCCGTTCCTGGACCTGGTCCGCTGGCGGATCTCCTCCAAGTACCACATCGCCCCCATCCTTCTCAACGACGGCCGGGTGAAGAAGGGCTGGGCCACCCTGGACAACGAACTGGACGTGGAACCGGACGAGACCCTGCGCATCAGCTTCCGCCGCAGCAGCGACGTGTCCGACAGCGACGCGGACCAGTCCCTGTCGGCGGACTACAAGGCCGGGGACGGCACGCGGTTCAACCTGGCCTACTACTCCACGGGCATCAACCGCCTCCTGGTGCGCCAGAAGGGCATCCAGGTGGGCGGGCTGAGGCGCCTCTGGAACGACGACGTGCGCCTGGAGTTCCAGGCCAACTACGACTTCAAGCGCCGCCAATTCGCCGGCAGCCAGGTGGCCCTGGCCTACGTCACCCCCTGCGTGGCCTATTCGGTGCGCTTCTCGCACATCGGCATCACCGTGCCCGGTTCGCTCACCAAGGAGGACCGGCTGGACCTGGTGGTCACGCTGCGCAGCCTCGGGGACCTGGGGAAGTACACCTTCTGACCGGCGGGGTCAGACGGCGCCCATGACCTCGACGCGGTTCCGGCCCTTGTGCTTGGCCAGGTACAGCGCCTCGTCCACCCGCAGGAAGAGCTGCCCGGTGTCCTCCCCGTCGGGCGCGCCCACGCCGAAGCTCATGGTGGGGAAGACCGTCTGGCCGGAATCCACCTTCAGGGGCGCGGCCTCGATGCGCTCGCGGATCTTTTCCGCCACCTCGGTGCCGGCGCGAAGGCTCGTTTCCATGAGCAGGATGGCGAATTCCTCGCCCCCGATGCGGAAGGCCAGGTCGCTGCGGCGGAGGCCGGACCGGATGCGCTGGCCCACGGCCTTGAGGACCGCGTCCCCCGCCAGGTGCCCGAAGCGGTCGTTGGTGAGCTTGAAGTAGTCCAGGTCGCCCAGGATGAGCACGAAGGGCCGACGGTTGCGCTCCCACTGGCTCAGGGCGTGTTCCAGGTGCTGGCTGAAGGCACGGCGGTTGAGGAGTTCGGTGAGGGGATCGGTGAGGACTTCGCTGCGCAGGGTGCTGGCCTCCCGCTCCAGGGCGCCCCGGCGCTCGGCCATGTCCCGCAGCTGGTGCTGGTACTCCAGCTTCAGCCGCTTCACGTGCACCCACTCCAGCGCGCGGCGGCAGCCCAGCTGCAGCAGGGGGCCGGAAAGGGGCAGGGGGATCCAGTCCCGGGCCCCGGCGCTCAGGAGCTTGCGCTGGGTGGATTCGGACACCGCGCCGCCCACCAGGATGACGTAGGGGGACTGGGGGGCCGCATCCAGCCGCCGCAGCACCTCCAGGGCCTCCTCCCCCCTGGCGTCCACCCCCAGGAAGAGCAGGGGCGGAACCGCCTCGGCCAGGGCCGTCTCCAGATCGGGGCGGCCGCAGGCCCGCAGCTCGAGTCCGAAGGGTTCCACCGCCTCCCCGATCCAGCCGGCGGTTTCCGGGTCGAGGCCCACGGCCAGGACGGGGACGGGCTCACCCCCGTTGCGGATGGCGGTTCCTTCCAGGAGCGGGCCCAGGGTGTGCTGGAGCCGGTGCACGCCGCTGTCGACCTCCACGAACCCGTCGCCGTCCGCGGCGGCCAGCGCCTCCCGGTCGGCCTCGGTGGGGAGGTGGTCCAGCACCAGGAAGATCGGCAGGTTGCGGAAGAGCATGCGGGACTCGCCCCGCAGGAGCCCGCAGAGCCGGTAGCCGTCCATGGGGTCCGCCTCGGCGTCCACCAGGATCAGGCGGGCCCGGTTCCAGGCCTCCAGCGCCAGGGCCTCCAGGGGATCCTCGATCCGCTCCACCCGACGCCCCGCGGAGCCGAAGGCGGTACGCAGCGCTTCGACCAGTCCTTGGTGTCGTGTGATGGCTAGGATGTCCATGGGGTTGGTTTGGGTTCGATCCCTTTCACTCGGCCAGGCCGTTCTCCGAAAGCCAGCGTTCCGCGTCGATGGCGGCCATGCAGCCCGAACCCGCGGCCGTGACGGCCTGGCGGTACTGGTGGTCCTGCACGTCCCCGCAGGCGAAGACCCCCGGGACGGGGGTGCGGGTGGAGCCGGGCTCCACGTCCAGGTAGCCCGCCTCGGTCATGGGCAGCTGTCCGGTGAAGAGGCTGGTGTTGGGCTGGTGCCCGATGGCCACGAAGAGGCCCTCCACGGGCAGGTCCTCGCTGGCGCCGGTCACGGTGTCTTTGAGCTTGAGGACGGAGACCTTGGGGATGAGCTCGCCGGTGGGCAGGGCCTGGTCCCGGGTGACGATGTCCTCCACGACCGCGTTCCACTTGAAGGTGATCTTCTCGTTGCGCATGGCCCGCTCCTGCATGGCCTTGGAGGCCCGCAGCCGGTCCCGGCGGTGGATGAGGGTGACCTTGGAGGCGAACTTGGTGAGGAAGGTGGCCTCCTCGAGGGCGGTGTCGCCGCCGCCCACCACGGCGATCTCCTTGCCGCGGAAGAAGAAGCCGTCGCAGGTGGCGCAGGCCGATACCCCGCCGCCGGTGCGGCTGAGCTCCTCGTCCTTGCGGATGCCCATCCACTTGGCGCTGGCGCCGGTGGCGATGATGAGGGCGTCGCAGGTGTACTCCCCCTGGTCCGTGGTGAGCTTCCGGGGCCGGGCGGACAGATCGGCCTTGAGCACGGTCTCGGCCTTGATCACCGTGCCGAACCGCTCGGCCTGGGCGCGCATCTCGTCCATGAGCGCGGGCCCCATGACGCCGTCGCGGAAGCCCGGGAAATTCTCCACCTCGGTGGTGATGGTGAGCTGGCCTCCGGGCTGGGCGCCCTCGAAGACCAGCGGGGCCAGATTGGCCCTGGACGCATAGATGGCCGCCGTATACCCGGCCGGGCCCGTTCCGATGATGATGATCTTGTGGTGGGACACGCGCAGCTCCGCAAAGGATCGTGAGGGTACCAGTCTATCAGGCCCCGCCGGGCTTCCGCCGGAACTCCGGAAACTGCTCGGCGGCGCATTCGGGGCAGATTCCGTGCGAGAAGCCCACCTCCGCGTGCTTGGACAGGTACTGCTCAAGCTGGTTCCAGTAGCCCTGGTCGTCCCGGATCTTTTTGCAATGGGCGCAGATGGGGAGGAGTCCCGAGAGCTGCTTGACGTTGCCCAGGGCCTCGCTCAGCTCGGCGTTGCGCAGGCTGAGCTCCCGGGTGCGCATGGCCACCAGGGCCTCCAGGGCTTCGCTCCGCCGGCGCAGCGCGGCGCCCCGCGCACGGACGATGCCCGCCACGGCCGTGGAGCCCGAGAGGAGGGCCAGGGCGTAGACCCAGCCCGTCCGCCACCAGGGGGGCGTCACCCGGAACGCCACGCCCTCCGGGGGACCGAAGGGCCCCTGGCCCAGGGCGGCCCGCACCTCGAACCGGTAGCGCCCGCCCCTCAGGGCCGGGAAGTGCACCCGCCGCCCGTCCAGGTCGCGCCAGCCATCCTCCAGCCCCAGGAGCCGCGCCTGGAACCGCACGTCCTGCTCGTTGAGGTAGCTGGGCGAGGCCACCTGGAAATCCACCGTCGCCTGGTCGTAGGGCAGGGGATCCACCTGGCCGAAGGGGGGTTCCAGGACGCGGTTGCCGTAGGCCAGCCGCATCACGAAGGCCCGCGGCACCTGGCTGGGGGCCTCGGCCCCGGTGCTGTCGAAGCGCACGAGGCCGCCGGAGGTGCCCACCCACACGAGGCCCCTTTCCACCCGGAGGGCGCTGATGGAACAGTCCTCGTTCACCATCCCGTCCCGCCGGCCCACGTGCAGGGCCGGTTCGACGCGGTCCAGGCCCTTGTCCGTGGACACCCAGATGCGCCCGTGGCCGTCCAGGCGCACCGCATAGACCATGTTGCTGGGCAGGCCCCAGCCCTTGGTGCGCCGCTCGAGCACCTGGAGGGTCCCGCCGGCGGGGCGCACCCGGGCGATGCCCAGGGGCTCCTCGTAATGGATCCAGGCGGTGCCGTCGGGGAGCAGGGCCATGCCCCGCACCCGGGAACCGGGGTTGCCCGCATGGAAGGTCCACGCGCCGCCCCGGGGTCGCTGGAGCACCCCCCCGTCGCAGCCGGCCCAGAGGCCGCCCCGGGAATCCTCATGGATCTCGTAGACCCCCAGCTGGGCGGCTCCCAGGAAGGCCGGCCCCACCTCGACCACGAGCCTGCCGGTGGACGGGTCCAGGCGCAGGAGGCCCTGGCCCACCCCGCCGATCCATACGGTGCCGCCGGCGTCGGTGAAGACGCTGTTGGCCCCGTAGCCCAGGTCGCCCAGGGGCGCCACCTCGGCCCGGGTGCGCCCCGGGCGCAACCGGAGCGTGGGCCCGCGGGTATTGACCATCCAGAGGGTGCCGGCGCCGTCCAGGGCCATGCCCTTGATGCGCATGCCCTCCGTGCCGGGGATCGCCACCGGGACCGGCCCCTCCATGCGCACCGCCCCGTCGTCGGTGGCGGCGATCATGCGCCCCTGGAGGTCGCGCACCATGAACCAAACCACGGCGCCCGAATCCCCGCGGGTGAGGGGATGGTTCAGCACCCGTCCCCGGCCCAGCATGTGGGCGAGGCCCGGCCCCATCACCCAGAGCGCCCCCTCCCGGTCCCGGAACAGGCCCCTCACCCAGCGGAAGGGCAGGCCCCGCGCCGTGTCCAGGAGCTCGCCGTCGATCTGCTGGGCGCCGTTCTGGGTGGGGATCCACACCGATCCGTCCCGGTCCAGGAAGGCCTGGCCGTTGGGGGAGATGCTCGCGGAAAGGCGGCCGGAGGCGTCCTGGAACACCGGGTCCCCCGGGCCCTTCACCAGCAGCTGCGCACCCGAGCCGGCCCACAGGCGGCCCTTGCCGTCCTCGGCCACCAGCAGGGGGCCCTTGGGCGGCAGCCCCTGGTCGGGGCCCCAGGCCTGGACGGAGCCGTCCTCCCGGAACTCCTGGATGCCGCGCTGGCCGGCCGCGTAGACCGATCCCGAGCGCATTCCGGCGACCACGCAATGGAGGGTGTCGGGCTCCTTCCAGGGCACGGTGGCGAAGGCCAGGCCCTCCTTCTGGCGGATGAGGCCGCTGGAGGTGTAGGCCCAGAGGCGGCCCCGGCGGTCCAGGGTCATGTCGGAAATGGCGTTGCCCTGGGGCTGCCCGTCGAGGGTGATCTTTTCGAAACGACCGTTCCGGAAGCGCACCAGTCCCCGGAGCGTGCCCACCCACACGCCGCCGTCGGGGCACGCCAGGAGCCGGCCCACCGAGGCCGACGGCAGGCCGTCCTCGGCGCTCCACTGGCGGCTCTGCCCGCCCTCGTAGCGCAGCAGTCCGTTCTCCGAACCCATCCAGAGGAAGCCGTCCTGGTCCTGGGCCATGCACACCACGGCGCCCGAGGAGAGGCCCTGGTCCGTGCCCACCATGACGAAGGGCCGGCGGCCCGGCTCCGGGGCCCCGGCGGACGCCGAGGCCACGCAGGCCACTAGCACACTCAGAACCCGAACCCACCTCGCCATGAGAGCATTATCACACGGCCGGGGGCTCGATCCAGCCTCCGCCGAGGACCTCGTCTCCCAGGTAGAAGACGGCCGCCTGCCCCGGAGCGATGGCGCGCTGGGGCTCCCGGAAGAGGACCCGGGCCCGGCCGTCCCCCAGGGGCCGCACCTGGGCGTCGGCCTCCGCCCCCCGGGAACGGATGCGCACCCGGCAGGCCAGCTGGCCTTCCGGCGTCTCGCCGCACCAGGACACCTCCCGGACGGTGAACGCCGTCTCCAGGAGCCGGTCCTCCTCGCCCACCCACACCGTGTCCGTGGCGGGATCCACGCGGATCACGAACAGCGGTGCGTGGAAGGCCACGCCGATCCCCTTGCGCTGGCCCACCGTGAACCGCCAGTAGCCCCCGTGGGTGCCCAGCACCCGGCCGTCCACGTGCCGGATGGGGCCGTCGCCCCCCCGCGCCGGGGCCAGCCCCTCCTCCTCGATGTAGCGGTCGTAGCGCTCGGGGATGAAGCAGATCTCCTGGCTTTCGGCCTTTTCCGCCAGGTGCAGGCCCAGGTCCCGGGCCAACTGGCGCACCTCCACCTTGGTGAAGCCCGCCAGGGGGAACAGGGTGCGCGCCAGGGAGGCCTGGTCGTGGGTGAAGAGGAAGTAGCTCTGGTCCTTCTGGGGGTCCGTGGCCTTGAGGAGGTGATAGCCCGCTGCGTCCCGGGTGATGCGCGCGTAGTGTCCCGTGGCCACGAAGCCGCAACCCATTTCCGCCGCCGCGTCCAGCAGCGCGCGGAACTTGAGGTGCTGGTTGCAACGTATGCAAGGGCTGGGGGTTTCCCCCGCAAGGTAGCCGCGCACGAAGGGGTCGATGACCGTGGCTTTGAAGGGCCCTTCCAGGTCCAGCACGTAGTGGGGGAACCCCGCCTGGAAGGCCACCCGTCTCGCGTCCTGGAAATCATCGAGGGTGCAGCACTTGCCCTCGGTCTCGGGCCGGGTGCCGCCCCGGGTCTTGTCGAAGAGCTGCATGGAGACGCCCACCACCTCGAACCCGCCCCGGTGGAGCAGGGCGGCCATGACCGAGCTGTCGATGCCGCCCGACATGGCCGCCAGCACCCGGTCGCCCTCCGCGAGGCCCGGATGGGCCCGGAGACACGCCAGCGCATGATCAAGCAGAAGGGAAGACTCGCCACCCACGGGGAAGACCCCCCTTTCGAACCTCCATTGTAGATGATTTCCAGCCCGGGGCCCGGCCAGGGCGCCCCCCTGAAGGATCTTGCCGTTTTCAACCAAGTTGAGAATGACTTTCAATTCCCGAAAACTGCCCTATGCTGTCCGCCAGAATGCCCACCCCGCCCATCCACCCTGGACCCCGGACCGGTCCCTACGAGCTTGTCAGCCCCTTGGGGGCGGGTGGCCGGGCCTTCCTCGCCCGGGATGCGCGCGACGGCCGTTCCGTGGTGGTCCGGATCCTGCCGGACCACCTGGCCCGGGATCCCCGCGCCCTGGCCCGCTTCGAGGCGGAGGCCGAGGCCCTGGCCACCCTCGGCCATCCCGGCCTCCCCCCGCTCCTCGACCGGCGGTTCCAGGACGAGCCGCCCTTCGTCGTCCTGGAGCGCATGGCGGGGGAGACGCTCCTGGCCCGGATCGCGCAGGGGCCCCTGGCGCCGCGCGTGGCCGCCGAACTGGCCGTCCAGCTGGCCCGGGGCCTCGCCGCCGCCCACGAGAAAGGCGTGATCCACCGCGGGCTCTCCCCGGCCCGCCTGTGGATCGGCAAGGACGGCTCGCTGCGCATCCTGGACTTCGGGTGGGCTCCCCGGACGCCGCCGGACCTTTCCCGGCCGGCGGAGGATCTCGCCTGCCTCAGCCCGGAGCAGGCGCGCGGTGACCGCGTGGACGCCCGCAGCGACATCTTCAGCTTCGGCGCCGTGTTCTTCTGGATGCTCACGGGCCGCTCCGCCTTCGCCCGTCCCACTGCCGAAGGGACCCTCGCCGCGATCCTCCAGGAAGAGCCCGGGGAGCCGGACGCTCCCCTGTTGCCCGCCCTTCGGCGCATCCTGGACCACTGCCTGGAGAAGGAGCCCGCCCGGCGCTTCCGGGACGCCCAGGACCTGGCCTTCGCCCTGGGCAATCTCTCCCTGGGCCCCTCCGTTCTCGCCGCCCCCCTGGCTCCGGGCAACCGGCGCCGCACCGCCCTGGCGGCCGCGGCCGGCCTCCTGCCGGTGCTGGGGGCCCTGGGCCTGGTCCTGGGCCCCCGGACGGCCGCGGCGCCGGTCTTCCACCGCCTGGTCTTCACGGCGGGCACCGTGGACGCGGCGCGGTTCGGAGCCGACGGCCGGACGGTGTACTTCAGCATGCGCGTGGCCGGAAACCCTCCGGGGATCTTCGTCCTGGACCCCCGCGGCAGCGAACCCAAGCCCCTGGGCCTGGACGACGCGCGGCTCCTGGACGTGTCGCCCACTGACGAACTGGCCCTGCTCCAGGAGCCCCGGCCGGGAGGCCTGGGCACCCTCCTCCGGGTCCCCGGGGGCGGGGGGCTGCCCCGGGTGGTGCGGGAGAACGTGGCCGAGGCCCGCTGGGACGGAGCCGGGCTGGCGACGGTGGCCTCGCCGGAAACCCTGGGGCGCCTCGAATTTCCCGAGGGCCGCCTGGCCGCGTCCTGGAACCCCGCCAACCGTGAGGTCGGCGCCATCGCCGTGTCCCGGGACCATGACCTGCTGGCCTGCTTGGACGCGGATGCCGGGCGCGCCGCCACGGACGTGGCGATCCATGACCGCATGGGCGGCCGCAAGGTTCTCCTCACCCGGGCCTGGGAGGACGGCCGCAGCCCCATGACCGGGCTGGCCTGGGGGCCCGGCGGCGACCTGTGGATCTCCGAGCGGGAAGGGGACCAGACCGTCCTCCGGGCCCTGACGCCCGGCGGGCGCGCCCGGGTGCTCTGGCGCAGCCAGGGCTGCCTCCAGCTGCTGGACGTGGCCCCCGGGGGCACCGCCCTCCTGGCCCAGCAGAATTTGCGCCGGGGCATCCTGGCGTGGGGGCCCGGCGGCGGCCCGTCCCGGGAGCTGCCCCTCCGGGCCCGGGCCCGGCTGGGGGGTCTTGACACCGAGGGGCGCCCGGCGATCTCGGACGAACCCCCGGGGACCGGCGGGAAAGGGACCGAAGCGCCCGCGCGGCCCGGGCGGGTCCCGGGCCTCCTTCCCGGCGAGCGGGTGGTGGGGTGGAGCGCGGACGGGGGCTCGGCCTACGTGGGCTCGGCCGCCACCCGCCTGCCCCTGACCGTCACCCGCGTGCGGCTCGCCACCGCCGGGCGGACGCTCCTGGCGTCCCTTTCCCCTGGGGATCCGGCCGGGTTCGTGGAGGCCCAGGAAATCGTCGTTTCGCCCGGCGGCCAAGCCGTGGCCCTGGCCTACCGGGCCACGCTCACCGAACTGTACCGTGTGGAGGGCCTTTCGAAATGATCGAGCCATGGAACTGACCCGCGGCGCCCGCCTGGGCCCCTACGAAATCGTCGGCCCCCTGGGTGCGGGGGGCATGGGGGAGGTGTACAAGGCCAGGGACACCCGCCTGGACCGCTTCGTGGCCGTCAAGGTGCTGCCGGGGCACCTGGACGGGGATCCCCGGGCCCTGGCGCGGTTCGACCGGGAGGCCAAGGCCATCGCGGCGCTGAACCACCCCAACATCATGGCCATCTACGACTTCGCCACCGAAGGCGAGGTGCGCTTCGTGGTGATGGAGCTCCTGGAGGGCGAATCCCTCCAGGCGCGCCTGGCCCGGGGACCGCTTCCCTCACGCCAGGCCACCGGCCTGGCCATCCAGATGGCCCAGGGACTCGCCGCCGCCCACGAGAAGGGGGTCATCCACCGGGACCTGACCCCGGGCAACCTCTGGATCACCAAGGACGGCCGCCTGAAGATCCTGGACTTCGGCCTGGCCCGCCAGGCCCGCGCGGACGAGGGGCCCTCCATCACCCACGAGGGCGCGGTGCTGGGCACCCCGGGCTACATGAGCCCCGAACAGGTGCGGGGCGAGGAGGTGGACGCCCGCACCGACATCTTCAGCTTCGGGGTGGTGTTCTTCGAGATGCTCACGGGCCGCCGGGCCTTCGTGCGGTCCACGTCCGCGGACACCCTGGCGGCCATCCTCCAGGAGGAACCCGAGCCGGGGGACCGCCCCCTCTCGCCCGCCCTGCGCCGCATCCTGGACCACTGCCTGGAGAAGGTGCCCGCCCGGCGCTTCCACGATGCCCAGAACCTGGCCTTCGCCCTGGAGAACCTCTCCCTGGGCACCACCGAACCCGTGGTGGCCGCCCGGCGCCCCGTGGCGTGGCGCCCCGCCGCCCTGGCCCTGGGCCTCCTCCTGGCCGGGGCCACCGGCCTCTGGTTCCTGCGTCCGGGGCCCCGGAAACCGCCCACCTTCCAGCGGCTGACCTACGAAGTGGGCACCATCGAAGCGGCCCGCTTCGGTTCCGACGGCCGGACCGTGTACTTCTCCATGCGCGTGGGCGGCGCGCCGCCCGACGTCTACGTGTGCGACCCCCGCAGCACGGAACCCAAGGCCCTGGGCCTTTCCGACGCCATGCTCCTGGCCGTCTCGTCCACCGACGAACTGGCCGTCCTCAAGCACCCCCGCTTCACCCTGGATGGGCTCTTCCTGGGCACCCTGACCCAGGTTCCCGGGGGCGGCGGCGCCCAGCGCGCCCTGCGGGAGGGGGTCGCCGAGGCCGTGTGGGACGGGGCGGGCCTGGCGACCCTGGGCACCCTGGAAGGGCTCCTGCAGTTCCAGCTGGAATTCCCGGTGGGCAAGCCCCTGGCCACCTACAACGATCCCCCCCGGGCCCTGCGGCACCTCGCCCTCTCCCGGGACGCCAAGCTGCTGGCGTGCGTGGACGGGGACTACGCCCGGTCCGTTTCCGACGTGTGCGTGTTCGACCGGAAGGGGGTGCGCAAGGTTCTCTTCACCAAGGCGGAAGACAGCCTGGGCGTGACCATCACCGGTCTGGCCTGGGGCCCCGGCCGCGAGCTGTGGGGGTCCGAGGTCCAGGGGGACCAGACGCTGATCTGGGCGCTCTCCCTGGCGGGAAAGCGGCGCATCCTCTGGCGCAGCCTGGGCAACCTGCAGCTCCTGGACGTGTCGCCCGAGGGACGGGCCCTGCTGGCCACCCAGACGGTTCGCCGGGGCGCCTACGCCCTCCGGGCCGGGGCGTCCGGAGCCCCGCGGGAAATTTCCCTCCAGGGGCGCAGCCAGGTGCGGGGTCTGAGCGCGGACGGCCGCCAGGTGCTCCTGTCGGAATCCCCCATCATGGACGGGGGCACGGTGGACGACCGCACCTACCTGCGTTCGCCGGACGGCGGACCGCCCCTGACCCTGGGCGCCGGCTTCGGGGATTCCCTGTCCCGGGATGGCCGCTGGGTGAACCTGGTCCTGGGGCCCCAGCCGGCCGGAAAGCTGGATCCCGCCTGGGTCCGCGCCCTGGAGGAGGCGGGCCTGCCCGCCGGGAGCCTGGACGACCTCAAGGCGCGCTCCCGCTTCCTAGTCTTCGTGCCCACGGGACTCGGCCGTCCCTTCGCCATCGCCATCCCCAAGGGCTATGAATCCATCGCCGGCGCCGGCTACCTGCTCCCCGACGGGCAGCGGGTGGTGGCCCACGTCCAGCACGGGGACCAGGCCCTGTGGGTGGTCCTGGACCGGCGGGGCGCCCCTCCGGTCCCCCTGGCGTCCCAGGGCAACTGGGCGAATTTCGCCACCGTGTACCCCCTTTCCAACGGCGGCACTCGGTTCATCCTTTCCCAGGACGGGCGCGCCTGGTTCGTGGCGAATCTGGCCGGCGGCCCCCTCGTGCCCATCCGGGGCATCCAACCGGGCGAACGTATCGTGGGGTGGAGCACGGACGACGGCGCGGTCTTCGTGCGCACCGGCTTCGCCCAGACACCCGTGGCCATCAGCCGCCTGGACCTGGCAACAGGGGCCCGGAAACCGGTGCTGGACTTCAACATCCCCGACCCCGCGGGCTACCAGGGCTGCCCGGAGGTGAGCATGTCCGCCGATGGCCGGGTCCTGGTCCTGTCCTACCGCAAGAACCTCAGCGAGCTCTACCTCGTCGACGGTCTGGCCTCCCCCTGAGTCCATGTTCCTGGCGCCCGGCACCCTTCTCGGCCCTTATGAGATCCTCAACCCCCTGGGCTCGGGCGGCATGGGGAAGGTCTACAAGGCCCGGGATCCCCGCCTGGGCCGGTTCGTGGCCATCAAGCTCCTCCTGGACCACCGGGAACGCAGCCCCGAGGCCCTGGCGCGCTTCGAACGGGAGGCCCGGGCGGCCGCCGCGCTCAACCACCCCAACATCCTGCGCATCTACGAATTCGAAACCCGGGGCCCCTTCGCCTACCTCGTCACCGAACTCCTGGAAGGCGAAACCCTGTCCCACCGCCTGGAGTCCGGCCCGGTTCCCCTGCGCCGGGCCGTGGACCTGGGGGCGCAGATGGCCCGGGGCCTGGCCGCCGCCCACGAGAAGGGCCTGGTGCACCGGGACCTCAAGCCAAGCAATTTATGGATCACCACCGAAGGCGTCCTCAAGATCCTGGACTTCGGGCTGGCCCGGCAGGTGCCGCGCCGGAGCGCGAGCCCCCTCATGAGCCTGTTCTCCCTGTCCCGGTCCGCCACCCCGGCGCCTCCCCTAACCGGGGAAGGCACGGTCCTGGGCACCCTCGGCTACATGAGCCCGGAGCAGCTGCGGGGAGAGCGGGTGGATGCCCGCAGCGACATCTTCAGCCTGGGGGCCGTGCTGTTCGAGCTGTTCACCGGCCGCCGGGCCTTCGGCCGGAACACCCCCGCCGAGACCATGGCGGCGATCCTCCGGGAGCGCACCTCGGAGATCTCGCCCGGCCTGGAGGCGCTGCCCCCCGGGTTCCGCCGGATCCTGGTCCACTGCCTGGAGAAGGCGCCCTCCCGGCGTTTCCGCAGCGCCGGAGACATCGCCTTCGCCCTGGAGGACGCCTCCTTCGCGGCGGAGGAACCGCTCCTGGCCGGCTCGGATCTGCGAAGGCAGATGCTCCGCCTGGCCTGGCCCGCGGCCGGGGGCCTGCTGGGCGTGGGGCTCATCACCTGGGCCCTGGGCGGCCGGTCCGGGCCCCCACCGGTCTTCCGGCGCCTGGACCTGCCGGCCGGCGCCATCGAAACCGCCCGCTTCGGGCCCGACGGACGCACGGTCTTCTTGTCCCTGCGCGGGGACGGCACGCCGCCGGAGGTCCTGGCCTGGGACCCGGCGGCCGAGGCGCTCCGCTCCCTGGGCCTCCGGGATGCCCTTCTGGCCGACGTCTCCGCCCGCGGCCAACTGGCGTTCATCCGGGGTCCCCGGCCCGCCGGCGCCCCGGGCGTCGCGGGCACCCTGGCCGTGGGCGGGGAATCCGGAGGCATCCCCCGGGAGGAGGGAGCCGACGTGGCCGAAGCCGTGTGGGACGGCGAGGGTCTGGCCACCCTCACCCTGACGCCGGCCGGCACCTGCCGCCTGGAGTTCCCCCGGGGCCGGCCCCTGGTGGAATGCGACGCCGCCACCCGGACCCTTTCGCACCTGGCCCTGGACCGGGCCGGCGCCCACCTGGCGCTGGTGGACGGGGACCCCGCCCGGGGCCGCGCCGAGGTGGCCGTGTTCGACCGGGACGGGAGCCGCCGGACCCTCCTGGCCCGGGACGGCGAGGGCCCCGACGGCGCCATCACGGGGCTGGCCTGGGGGGACGAGAGCCTGTGGGGCTCCCAACGCGACGGCGACCAGACCGAGGTGTGGACCCTCACCCTGGGCGGAGGCCGGCGCACCGTCTGGCGGGGGCAGGGGGAGTTGCAGCTGCTGGACGTGGGCCCCGGCGGGCGGCTCCTGCTGGCCCAGCAGCATGTGCGCCGTTCCGTGCTGGCCCTGGACCCGGGGGGTGGCCCCGCCCGGGACCTGTCCGTCCAGGGGAGCACCCAGGTCCTGGGATTGGCGGGCCAGGACGTGCTTCTGCTGGAATCCCCGAGCCCCGGCGGGGGCACCCGGGGGGACCGGTTCTTTTTGCGCAGCGCCGGGGGCGGACCGCTGCTGGCCCTGGGCCCCGGCCGGCCCGGAGCCCTGTCCCCGGACGGCCGCTGGGTTCCCGTGGACACCCGCGCCCTGGGTGCCGGCCCCCTGGATCCCGCCTGGGCCGAGGCCTACCGCTCGGCGGGACTGCCTGCGAAGGCCGCCGGGGATCCCGAAGCCCGGGCGAAGTACCTCCTGTTCGTGCCCACCCGCATCGGGCGTCCCTTCGCGGTGCCCGTGCCCGCGGGCTTTTCCGCCACCGGCCGCGGGGCCCAGCTGCTCGCGGATGGGCGCCACATCCTGGCCCACCTGGCCTGGGGACCGGTGGGCTGGGTCCTGCTGGACCGTGCCGGGGGTCCGCCGGTCATCCTGACCCCCGCGGGCCTGGGCGGCGCGTTCCCGGGCGGCCCCCAGGTCTCCCCGGACGGCACCCAATGCCTGGTGTCCGGCAATGGCCGGGACTGGGTCATCCTACCCATGGCGGGGGGCGAACCCCGGCCCGTCCCCGGCCTGGCCCTCGGCGAGCGGCCCGTGGCCTGGGACGCCGGCGGCCGGTCGCTGATCGTCCGGAGCGGCCAGGACCCGGCCGTGACCCTCTTCACCCTGGACCTGCGCAACGCCCGGCGCACGCCGCTGGCGACCTTCGCCCCCCACGGCGTGCCCGGCCATGGGCGTACCGCAACCCTCCTCGCGGAACCCCGGGACGGAGCCTTCGTGCTCGGCTGCGAAAGCCGGTTCAGCGACCTCTATGTGGTGGACGGCCTCCGGCCCTGAACCTACGGCTTGCAGACCTTGCAGGGCTTGTAGCCGCCCTTGTCCGCGTCGGCCTTGGTGGCCAGGGTGACCTTGTTCTCCGCCTTGATCTTGGCGCCCACGGCGCAGTCGGCCTTGTGATAGACCATGGACGCCTTGTTGGCCACGAAGCCGGTGGCGGCCGCGGGCTTGGCTTCGGCCTTGGGGGCCGGGGCGGGGGCGGGCTTCTTGGTGGCGGGGGCCTGGGCGAAGGCCGAGGCGGCGACGAGCAGGAGGGCGGCAGCGAAGAGCTTCATGGGCATTCTCCTTGAAGGTGGTTTGCGGCGCACATGATGCCCCCCTTCGCCGGGAATTGCCAGCCAAAGGATCAAGCCCGGACCCGTCAAACCGCCAGGGCCAGGTCCCGCTTCAGCTTCTCCCAGCCCGTCCCCCCCAGCGCCGGGCGCACCAGGTCCAGCACCTTCAGGAAGGCCGGCTCCGGCGCCCCGGCCCGGATCCCCGAGAGCTTGGCGGCGCGTTCGCGGGGGGTGAGCGCCGGGATCATCCAGGTGAGGGCCAGGGCCATCTCATCGGGCTTCACGGACGCCACCAGGGCCTTCTCGATGGCGATCAGCTCCTCGTCCGTGTAGGCGGCCCAGAGCACGGCGTTGTTCTCGATCTCCTCCCGGTCCATGTGCTCCAGGTTCTCCGCCACGAAAACCGCCAGGCCCCGGTAGAGCCGGGCTGCCGCCGCCTCGCCACCGGTGGCCGCGGCGGCCAGGTCGGCCTCGAGCCCCCGGATGGAGCGCTCGTGATGCTCGTGGTCCTCGGCGAACGACCGGGTCGATCCCGGCGCGCGGGCCTCCATGGCGGTGTGGATGAAATCGTTCTCGTGCTCCAGGTGGGTCCGGCACAGCCGCAGGAGGTCGGCGGCCTGGCCCAGGACGGCGGCCGACTCGGCCGCGTCGTCCAGGTCCAGGCGTCCCACCTTGGCGAGGGTGTCGCCCATGAAGGCCCGCAGGGCCTTGTGGATATCCGCGTAGCCGTCGAACCGGCCCGCCGGGGTGGATTTGGAATTGGCGTCGCTGCTCATGATTGCCTCCGATGGGTCAGGAAAGTCCCACAACCAAGCTACGGCGTGGAGGCCCTTGGAAAAACTGAAGAATAGGTTCACGTCTCCTTAAAATTTTCTTACTCCACAAACCCGGCCCGGTGCGGCACCCGCTCACTCGTAGGCAAAGCTCACCACGAACGTTCCCCGGTAGGCGCCAGGTTTCTGGCCCGCCGGCACCTTCAAGGTCGCCCCGACCCCCACCCAGGCCCGGCCACCCACCAGGAGCCCCCGGACCGGATCCGCCACGAACGCCATTCCATGCAGCGGCGCGCCGGGCCCCTCCAGGCGCAGGCGAGGGGGGAGGAGGACCGAGAAGGGGGCGCCCGGCTCCCCATGGATCCGGAAACGTGCCGCATGGCCGCTCCGGGCGCCCAGGGACAGCTTGCCCTCGGACACCCTCCGCCCTCCGGGCTCCAGCCAAACGGCCGCATCCGCCTCGGGCGCGAGGATGGCGCCGAAATCCAGGGCTCTTTCCACCGTGGCCTGCAGGGCCGCCATGAACCGGACCCTGACCGGAAGGGCCACCGTCACGGGGTTCGCGGCCGGCGACTCCACCGTCACCCACACCAGGGGCTCCGCCCCGGCCGGGGCGCCGGCGGGCTTCACCAGGGTTGCGCCCACCGGGATGACCGCGTTGCCAGCTCCATCGAAGACACCTCCCGGGGCGTGGAGTGCCGAAATTCCGGATGGCGCGGCGCCTCCGCGGACGGCGGCCGGGCTGAACCGAACGGTGTAGGTTGCGCCGGCGGGCCCTTTCAGGATCAGCCGGCCGGGACGGGGCAGGCCTGGGCCCCGGCTCAGCCCGCCCCAGGCGTGTACCCCGCCCAGGGGCGAGAGGGTGGTGCCTCCGGGTTCGGCGCGGGTCACGAGGGCGCCGAAATCCAGGTCCTCGACCGATTCCGCCCGCAGAACCTCGCTGGGCGGGGCGCCCAGGCAAGGTGCGGCAAGGATCAGGGCCAGCGGTTTCCAGGTCATGACGTGCCTCCGGAGCGGCGCCTCAGCCGCCTGAGCCAGTGGAAGGTGAAAGCCCCGAAGGGGATCGCCAGGAACGGGAGGGTCGTCAGCGCCCACCGGGAGCGGGGCCGCGCGTCCGGGGCCGCCGGGGCCTTGGGGGTTGCGGGTTCCAGCCGCGGGGGCCGGGCCTGGATGCGCGTGGCCCTTTTCCGCAGGTGGGGGCTGGGCTCCGGCCTGGCCGGGGCGGTTTGTCCGGTGGGGCCTGGCCAAGGATCGAGTCCGGTCGGAGGTTCCTCCGGTGGGAGCGGAACGGCCCTCATGGAAATGCCTTCCAGAAGGGGTTCGTCGCCGGTGAGCGTGAGCGTGCGCGAGGGCGGCAGGATGATGCCCAGCCGGGAGGCCTCCCGTTCGGCTACCCGCAGGAGGTACGTGCCCGGGACCAGTCCGGTCATTTCAAAGAAACCGTCGAAGGCGGAAACGGACGCCTGCTGGACTCCGCCCTGGGCATCCACCAGTTCCAGCGTCAGGCCCGGCAAGGGCCTGGCGCCATCGGGATCCAGGAGGCAGGCGGTGCCGTTGACTTCCCCGCTCACGATCAGGGGGAAGTCCAGCAGCACCGTCTTGCCCGGGCGGGGCACCAGGGAGAACCCCGGATGCCGGGCTTTCAGGAAGGGGTCCTCGATGCTCGCGGGGTTCAGGGCCACGGACACCGGCCGCCCCCAGCCCAGGAAGGGCTGGAAGATCACCCCCGCCGGGGCGGACAGGCCAGGCACGGGGGTGCCGTCGATCTTAAGGGAGACGCCTTCCAGGGGGGCCGGAGCGCCACCCTCGCGATGGCTCACGGCCGAGACGGCCCCACCGAAGGCCATGGGCGAAGCCGAGGGAAGCCACCGCCGCGTGCGGGGCTCCCACCCCAGGGAGACCTGGAGCCCGATGCCGACGGAATAGCCGGTGGAGCGCCCCACTTCCGCCCGTGTGCTCAGCCCCATCCGGCCCTGGAACCGGTTCGCCTGGAGGCTGAACCGGTTCTCACCGCCGGCCAGGATGCGCTGCCAGCCCAACTGGACGGTCCACGGACGCCACCACCCGGTATCCGCCTGGAAACCCAGCGTCCGTAGCCGTGACCGTCCGGCATCCATGCCGTATTCCGCCTCCCCCCGCAGGACGACCCCACTCCACGCCCGTCCCAGGCGAAAGGCGCCGTGGGCGTCGTCCAGCCCCGGGCCCCGGTCCAGGGAAACCCTGTTGGTGAGGCTCCACCCGCGCGTCTGCCCCAGCACCAGGGCCGAAATCCGGTTGATGTGCCCTCCCGAGGCCAACGCGTCCCGCGACCCTTCCAGCGTCAAGTGGAAGGGCAGGGCGAGGTCCAGTTGGCCCCGGGAGCGGGACCGGATGGCCCCGTGCGATGGACGGAACGCGGGGCTGGCGAAGCCCTGCAGCCAGGTGTGCTGGAGGGTCAGGGCGTGCGGGCCCCAACCGGTTCCCAGGCTCCCCGTCAGGGCCGTGCCGCCCGCCAGATCCCTCGCGGCGCCGCCGGTGAAGGTGAACCCCGGCAGGTACCCCTGGAGGGTCACCAGGCCGAAGCGCTGTGTGTCCGCGCCCGAGGCCACCTGGGCCGCACCCACCGTCAGGTCCATGTGGCGGTGCAGGCCGTAGGCAAACTCCCCCTGGTACCGGGCGATGCCTGGGCCCGGGCGGAGGGCCGCGGCCTGATACCGGAAGGCGCCCCGCGGCGTGAGGGGCTGGCGGAGGTCGAAGCGCCGCGTCTCCTCCCGGCGCTCGCCCTGGGGCCCATGGAAGACCAGCCGGAAAAGGTTCAGCCCGAATCGGAGGGGAACCTCGTCGAACACGTAAACCCCGTCCGTCCGGGAACGCTGAAAGCGGAGGAGGCCCCCGTCCTGGTAGAGTTCCACGGCCCAGCCCGGCAGCAGGTCGCCCCGGAAGGTGGTGCGTTCTCTCTGCCCCTGCCAGCGGTCCAGGCCGTTGCCCACGTGAACCCCCCGTCCCGTGGGCGTCCCTCCGACCAGGGCCAGCGGTTCCACGTGGATATCGCCGAGTTCCACCACGGTGGCTCCCAGGGGCCCCAGCAGGCCACCCTCGGGATCCCGGCGCGCCAGCGCCCCCCGGACGTTCCCCACCGGGTCCTGCCCGGTGCTGGTGAAGTGGAAGGTCGAGGTCATGTGAAGGAGGTCCCCCGCCAGGAACGTGGACCCCGACAGGTCCCCCTTCCTCCCCCGGTCCAGCCTCGCGTCCAGGGTCTGGTTGAGGAAGGGGGGGTCCCACAGGGCGTAGGGCGAAGCGATCCGGGGCAGGGCCTCTTCGGCCGGGGCCTCCTTGCGCAGCCCCAGCAGGTGCGCCTTGCGGTCCAGGTCCCACTGCACCTGCACGGGAAGCTCTTCGCGGGACGTCACCTCCGCGACGGCCCGGGAAGGATCCACCTTGATTTCCAGGTCCAGCCACGCCTCCAGGAGGGGGATGGCCACGTAGATGTCTTCGTCCAGGCACTCCGTGCGCGACCGGTCCACGGCCAGGGTCTTGCCGCCCGTCCGAACCGTGCCCGCGTCCAGGTCCAGCGCGAAGGTCTGGCCTGGGTTGCGCACGTGCCCCCAGGCCCTTGCGCCTTCCACCCGGATGCCCAGGCCCAGGGCACGGCTGAGGCCTGCCAGCGGCAGCCGGCAGGAGCCGGCCCCGTCGGTGTAGGCCGGCAGGCTGTCCCGCACGTCCACCGGCCCCGCCTTGAGGGCCAGAAGCAGGAGCCGGTCCTCCGCCGATTCCAGGCGGCCGGGCGGGACCTGGCCTTGGCCCGGCCACGCGAGAAGGCCCGCCAGGGCCAGGTCATTGAGTCGCATCTTACGTCCTCAGGGCAGGGTCAAGCGGGTTTCCGCCAGGACCTTCGTTCCGCCGTGCTCCACGTAGGCGACCTTGAGGGTGCCCCCGGCGAGAGCCCGGGGCGGGTCCAGTTCCACGGTCACCCTGCGCATGGCAAGGCCCCGGTAGACAGCCAGGCCGTTGATTCGACCCACCGGAGCGGCCTTGCCGCCCGTGGGGGTCCAGGTGGCCACCAGATCCCCGAAGGTCGAGCGGTTCCCCTCCCGGTGGATCTCGAGGGTGGCCTGGGGGCGCTCCCCCCCCGCCACGAGGCGCAGCCGCTCGAGGGTGGCGCGAGCCTGCGTCGCCCCGTGCCGCACGATCAGCGGCATCGTCAGGCCGCACACCGCCTGGATGCTCACGGAGATCCCGGCGCCCTCCTGGGGTTCCGCAGCGGCGGCCATCGCCTGGGGCACGCCCTGGAAGAGGAGGTGGCAGCGGTATTCCCCCGGCGCCAGGTGCTCGGGTTTCCGGATCTGGATCCGCACCGACTGGGAGGCTCCCGGGGCCAGGGTCACCTGCCGGGGCGCGAAGCGGATGAGGGGCTGCGCGCTGTGGTCACCCGGGGGACCCTCCAGGGACGTCATTTGTCCGTCTTCACCCATCTCGAGGTTGGTCACGGAAAGGCGGAACGTCGCCGGCCGGTCTCCGCCGTTGATCACCATCACCTCGGATGACCGCTCCCGGCCTTCGAGAACCAGGCGCGTGGGGGCGAGCATGAGGCTGCCGCCGATCATCGGCGGTGCCTGGGCCCGGGGCCCTTCCGCCGGAAGCGGAAGGGCCCAGAGGGCGGGCAGCATGAAGAGAAGCTTGGCTCGCATGGGTCTAGTCGTAATCCACGGTCACGGTGTAGCGACCCGAATAGACGCCGAAAGCCTGCCCGGGCGCCACGGCCAGGCTAGACCCCAATTGGAATTCCCTGAGCCCGTTTGTATTCGGGATGTTCGAACCCAGGTTCACATCATTTCCGGTGCCAGCGGCCCGCATGTCATCCACGACCACGACCATGGAATGCGTGGGATTCGTGAGGTTGGTGACCCGAAACGGTGGAATGGCGCGGACCCGGAACCCCTGGTTGGCGGGGCCCGTGAACCGGAAATGGGCGCTGGAGCCGGCGTTGCCCCCGGGGCCTGGCCGCAGCGCGGTGCCGGTCAGGTTCCGCGCCGAATAGGGGCGAAGCGCGGCGAGTTGGGGGGTGGCCCCCGTTCCGGGTGCGGGCGCAGGGGCTGGCACGATCGCTCCAAAGTCCATGGCCTGGAGTTCCTGGAGGTGGGCGAAAGGCACGATGGTGGCACGGGCCTCCACGGTGATGCTGGTATCGTAGGCAAGGAGGGCGGCCGGAGCCGCCAGGATGCATAGGGCAAGAATTCGTTTCGGCACGGTGGGCCTCCGGATCCGCAGAACGCTGCGGGCGGCTCGGGATTGAGCCGGCTAAAAGATGTTGGGTGCCCTCCAGGCGGTCCAGCCTGTGGGTGTCAGCACCTGATACTTGGCGCAGGCGCTACAAAGGTTTCATAACGCTTTTTTCAACCTTGATCGGCTGAAAGACTACGCCGTCCGGTGCGGCCCGGAAGGTGACCTGTGCGCCCCGAAAAGAAAAAAGATTGATTTATCCCACTGGATGGGCTGAGTATTACCCCGCTTCCAGGAGCCCTCGCCCGCCGATGAACCCCCGTGTCCCGATCCTGCTGAGCGCCGCCCTGGGCATCCTTCTGGCCGACGAACCCGCCCGGATCGAGGCCTTCACGGCCATGCCCGCCGCCGTGCGGCGCGGCAGCCCGGTGACGCTTGCGTGGACCGCCACCGGCACGGACCGCGTGAAGCTCCATCCCCTGGGCGTGGAACTTCCCGCCAAGGGTTCCATCAGCCACCCCCTCATCGGCCGCACCACCTTCTGGCTCAGCGCCGTCAACGTGTGGGGCGGCCAGACCCTGCCCGTGGTGGTGGACGTGCTTCCCGATGAACCGGCGCCCGCACCGATCGCGCCGCCCCCGCCGGTGCACACCGTTCCACCGCCCGCACCGGTCCGCCTCGCTCCTCCGCCCGTGCCGGCGCCCACGCCATCGCTCGTCCCCCAGGCAGGTTCCATCTGGATCCAGTTCGCCGCCCTGTCCCTCCCCGAGGGCATCGCCCGCCTCCAGGAGGACCTGCGGCGGGCCGCGGGCCTTGCGACCACGCTTTCGGCCGTGCCCGACCCCCGGGATCCCCGCCGCACCCTCCAGCGCGTCCGCCTCGGCCCCTTCGCCACGCCCCACGCCGCCAAGGCCCGCCTCCAGGAACTCCAGCCGCGGCTCGCCGGCCTGGGGCTCAAGCCCTACGTGGACCGGGGCGACGAGCCGGCCGGGGAACCTCGCCGGAAGCGGTCGCGCGCACAGCCCTGAATCCTGCCCGGGGCTTGAATCGCCGGCCCGCCTTGACTACCCTTGAGGGCTTTCCAAGGAGTCCCCATGGAGAAGATCACCCCCTGCCTCTGGTTCGACGGCAAGGCCGAGGAGGCCGCGCGCTTCTACGTGTCCGTCTTCGAGGACGGCCGGATCCTCGGCATCACCCACTACGGCGAGAACGCCCCCAGCCCCGCCGGCACGGTCATGACCGTGCACTTCACCGTCAACGGCCAGACCTTCATGGGCCTCAACGGCGGCCCCGCCTTCACGTTCTCCCCGGCGGTCTCCTTCATGGTGAACTGCGACACCCAGGAGGAGATCGACCGGTACTGGGCCCTGCTTTCGGAAGGGGGCCAGGAGGTGGAGTGCGGCTGGGTCACGGACCGCTACGGGCTGTCCTGGCAGATCGTCCCCCGGTCCCTGGCGGCCATGATGACCAGCGGGGACGCCGCCGCCGTGCAGCGCATGGTCCAGGCGGTCTGGAAGATGAAGAAGCTGGACCTGGCCGTCCTGGAGCGGGCCTACCGCGGCGCGTGAGCTACCAGGATTCCCCGGGATCCTCGCGCCTGACGGGCTTCCGGGGCGTTTCGGGGCGCTCGAAGGTGAGCAGGGAAGGGCGCCCCTTGTGCGCCTGCACCGTCTCGCACACGTCCACGCAGTCCCCGCAGTTGAAGCAGCCGGCGGAGAAACCCAGGTGGAGGTCCTTGGCCCGGGGGTCCACCTCCACGAAGCACGCCTTCAGGCAGGCCTGGCACGAGCCGCAGGCGCCCAGGTCCCCGGGCCGGAAGCGCGGGCGGAGCACCTTGGCCGGGTCCGCGGCGGAGGCCGCCATGGCCTGGCCCATGCCGTAGATGCAGACCATGCGGCAGAAGTGGAAGCGCACCAGGAAACCCGCCAGCCAGCTGGAAGCCAGGACGAGGGCCATCCACGCCCACAGCACCACCTGGCCCCGGTTGCCCAGGTCCAGGGGCGTAGAGAGTTCCCGGAGGATCCGGGCGGGGGGATAGAGGTAGGCAGCCAGGCTGGCGCCCAGGAGGAGCGGGGCCGCGACCAGGGTGGCCAGGGCCCCTGCCCTCAGGCCCAGGCGGTGCAGGGGGGATCGCCTCATCCACGCCGCCACCAGCCGGTTGGAGCCCCACCCGGCCGCCGTGCGGATCCCTTCGAAGAACTCCACCAGGCTCCCGTACGGGCAGGCCCACCCGCAGAACACCCGTCCCTTGAGGTAGGAAAGCAGCGCCAGGATCCACACCACCACCAGGAAGGGGATGATCATCCCCAGCACGTACGGCCACTCCAGGGGATAGGATGTGCCCAGGTACACCACCTGCGCCCCCGGCATGTCCAGGCGGAAAACCCCCAGCCAGGGCACCAGGGTCCCCAGGAAGAGGACCAGGATCTGCACGGAGCGCCGGGCCTTATGCCGGCGGGCGCTCATGTGCGGAGCCGGTTCAGGCGCAGCAGCCCGAACCCGAACAGGAGGAGCATGGGGCACAGGACGCCCCAGGCCGAGGGCAGGTCCCCCGCCTTGGCCGCGCCGCTGAACAGCGCCTGCAGGCCCATGAACACGAGGCCCGCCACCAGGCTGTAGCCCAGGGCCGCCCCCCGTCCGCCCCGAGGCGAAGGGAAGGCGTAGGGAAGCATGGCGAAGAGGAGGCAGGGTCCCGCAAGCCAGTTGAGGATCCGGCTCCAAATCAGTGTCGCTCTTTCAGGATCCGGTGCCCAGCGCTGCCACTGGAAGAGGTCCAGGGTCGCCGCGCTGTCCGCCGAAGCCGCGTCCCGCAGGGCCCGGCTGGGGAAGAGGCGGGAGGCCTGGGGACCCTCCTCGAAGGCCATGCCGCCCCAGGGAAGGCCCTCGGACTGCACGTCCCCCATCCGCCACTTGAGCAGGATGAAGGCCTCCCCGGGGGCCTTGAGGGGAAAACCCCAGCGGGCCGAACCGTCCAGGAACCACACGACCCCGGTGGAGCCGAGGTAGAGCCAAGGCTTGCTGGTGGCCGAGCGGGCGGGGCGCCCCAGGATCTGGCGGTAGAGGGGGTCCGCCCGGCGATAGGCGAAGGGCGCCAGGAAGGTCTGCAGCACCAGGGTCAGCACCAGCACGCTCCCCCAGGCCTTGAAGCCCGCCCGGCACCACTGGGCCAGACTGGTTCCGCCCGCCCGCAGGGCCACCCACTCCCGGGAGACCGCGGCATCCGAAAGGGCCAGCACGCCCCCCAGGAGGAACGCCAGGGGAAGCACCACCGACAGGAAGGGCGGCAGATTCCAGGCCCAGTATTTAAGGAAGACGAGGATCGAGACATGGTTGTGGGCCAGGTCGCCGGCCAGGGTCGCATATTCGATGAGCAGGCTCAGGGCCAGGAAGGTCCCCATGACGCCGCCCCAGTTCCTCCACCAGAGTCCCGCCGTCCAGGCGGCCAGGATCTCCCGCCGGGGCTGCCGCTTCCGCAGCGACGAAACCCATGAAACGGCTGTTTTCAAATACTTGGAAACAAAACCTAGACAGACTTCCGAGCCCTGGTGGCGCATCTCTTCCAGGCGGGTGACCGCCTTCACCGGCAGCAGCTGCACAAGGCGATTGGAATGGTGGGGCCTCAACTTCCGCCTGAGCAGGATGATCCCCGCCCCCAGGAAGATCCAGGGCAGGGCCACCAGGGCCAGCCGCGGAAAGAGTAGTTCGGATTTCGCGTATATAATTTGGCTTTCAAAGTACTTAAGGATCAAATAGTAGAGCAGGATCACCCCGAGGCTCTTCAGGATGGCGCCCCCGCGCTGGAATCGCGGGTGCCCCAGTCCCAGGGCGATGCCCAGCAGGAGCAGGGCGCAGGAAGCGATGGGAAGGGTGAACCGCCGGGTCAGTTCCACGGAAGCCTCGACGCCGGGGTTATCCAGCAGGTCCCGGGTGGACCGGAACCGCGCGCTGGTCGCATGGAGCAGCTTGGGGACCTCCGGAACCTTGATGGCGTACACATGTTCCTTTTCCTGGATGTGCACGATCCCGCCGTCCTTGCGGTGGTAGACGCAGCCATTAAGATCAATCATTTTTAGATTAATATTTGTCTTCTCAAGTCCCTTGTCGCCGGGTCCCCAGAGCAGGGACCGGGCCACCAGGTGCTGCACGCCCTCCCGATTGACCTCCATGAGGTGAACCTGGCCATCCGGCGCCATCCACACGGCATCGCCCGGGGAGGTGCTGGGAAACCAGGGGGGGGATCCGGGACGGAGGAACCGGGTGCGGGCCTCCTCGATCATGTTGGCCTGGGCGATGCGCTGGGTGCCGTTGGCCCAGGGCACCACGACGTGGGCGTTGAAGGTGGCCACCGCCAGGAGGATCCCAGCCAGGAGGAGCCAGGGCTTCACGATGGCCCGCATGCCTACGCCCAACCCTTGGGCGGCCACCATCTCGGAACCCTCGGACAGGTGCTGCATGCCCATGAGTCCCCCCAGCACCGCGGCCATGGGCAGCACCATGCCCAGGTTGTCCGGGACGCTGAGCAGGAGCAGGGGCACCACCCACCGGAAGGGCGCGCCCATGGAGAAGATCTCCTTGGACAGCCCCACGACCTCGTAGGCCATGAGCAGCCCGCCGTAGAACACGAGGGCTCCCAGGAAGGGCCAGGTCCAGCTTTTCAGGAGGTATTTGCCGATTGTCGAGCGCACGATCTAACTTTCGATAATGTATATTATGTAACCTTGGACCCAGACCGGTGAAGTTGAGAAACGTTCTCGCCGCTAGATGACCTTGGCGCCCAGGAGATCGTGGATGTGGAGGATGCCGGCCGCCTGGATCCCATCCTTCACCACCAGGAAGGTGATCTTCCGGGATTCCAGGATCCGGGCGGCTTCCTGGGCGAGGGTGTCCGGGGCGACGGCCACGGGGTTGGCGGTCATGATCGCCTGGGCCGACAGGTCCAGCGGATTGAGGTTCTGGCGCTGGGCCTTTTCCAGGGCGCGGCGGATGTCCCCGTCGCTGATGATCCCCATCAGGCGCTCCCCGTCCATGACCGTGGTCATGCCCAGCTTGCCGCCGGTCATGGCCGCCAGGGCGTCCACCAGGGAGGCGTCCTTGGCCACCCGCGGGAAGTCGGCGTGCATGAGGTCCCGGGTTTTCAGCAGCCGGGCCCCCAGGTTTCCGGCGGGGTGCAACTGGGCGAAGCGCTCGAGGGTGAACCCGGTGCGGGTCATGAAGTAGGCGGCCAGCAGATCGCCCCACAGGAGCTGGAGGGTCGTGGAAGCCATGGGGGCGAAATTCAGGGGGCACCCTTCCCCGTCCGGCAGTTCATAGGTGAAGCACCAGCCCGAAGCCGTCGCCAGGCGGCTCTCCCCGTTGGAGGTGATGGACGCGATGCCCACGCCCAGGCGCAGGAGGCTCGGCAGGAGCTTGAGCACCTCCTCGGTCTCGCCGCTGTTGCTGAGGATGAGCACGGTGTCCTGGGCGGTGATCATGCCCAGGTCCCCGTGGAGGGCGTCGGTGGGATGGATGTAGAAGCTGGGGCACCCGGTGGAGGCGAGGGTGGCGGAGATCTTCTGGGCGATGAGGCCGGACTTGCCGACTCCCGTGAGCACGAGCCGTCCCTGGCGTCCCGCCAGGTGGTCCGTGAAGGACTCCAGGCGCGCGGGATCCCAGCGGGCCTCCAGGGCCTCCATGGCCCGGCGGGTGGCGGTGATGACGTGCAACGCCGCCAGGGACGGGGCCTGGGGCCCGGTCTGGGATGAACCGGAACGTTGCGTCACCCTGCCCTCCTTGCGTTCTCGCACATCGCCCCATGGTAGCAGGGCGCGGCCGGGAGGCCCACGATGGGCGCAAACCCAGGTAGACTGGAGGTCTGAGGAAGGTGCGCCATGCTCAACATCACCGAAGTGCGGATCAACAAGGTGGACGGAGACGAGAAACTCCGTGCCTTCGCGGGGATGGTCCTGGACGATTGCTTCCTCGTGGGCGACCTGCGGGTCATGGAGAACGAAGAGGGCTACTACGTCACCATGCCCAGCAAGCGCAAGCGCGACGGCTCCTTCAAGGACATCGCCTACCCCCTGAACCCCGAGGCCAAGGAGTTCATCGAACGCAAGGTCCTCCTGGCCTACGAGGCCGCCACCGGAAACCGCACCATTTCCCGCATCGAAGAGGGCGAAACCACCACCGTCCGGGCCGACCTCCTGGGCGTGGAGGAGTTCGGGTTCACCCCCAAAGCCAACCCCTGACTGGACCCGCACCCCCCGCCCACGCTAGAATCCACTTCACCTGGGGAGTCGCCAAGTGGTAAGGCAGCAGGTTTTGATCCTGCCTATCGAGGGTTCGAATCCTTCCTCCCCAACCAAACGGGCCCCCCTGGGGCCCGTTTGCGTCGGGGAGGATGGATTCGAATCGCCAATGGCGCGAAGGTAGGGCAAGGCGGGCGCTCCCTGCGCGGGCGCCGGGGTTCGCCGAGAAAAGATCTTCTTCTTTCGTCGGCGATCCTCGGCGTCTTCGGCGCCTCGGCGACAAGGCCCTTCGATGGCGTTTGCCGGATCCACCGGGTAGCAGGTCGGCAGCAGCAGACATCTGGCAACGAGAGCCCAAGGGACCATAATTAGATTAATCGTAAAATGGTCTGGACCAAAATACGATATGCGCGATAATGGAACCATGGTCAATCGCCCTCGATTCTACACCACGGTTCTTCAGGAGCACTTCCAGCGCAACCGCCAGATGGCCTGGGTGAGCGGGTCACGGCAAGTCGGCAAGACCACGGCCTGTCGGGAATCGGGTGGGATCTACCTCAATTGGGACAACCAGGACGACCGCCGGATACTCCTGAAGGGACCGGGAGCCCTCGCTGAGCACCTGGAATTGGACCGCCTCCGGACTGCGCCTGTCCGGGTCGTGCTCGATGAACTCCACAAGGATTCCAAGTGGAAGAGTCTTCTGAAGGGCTTTTTCGATACCTATGGGGAACGCGTCCAGGTATTGGTTACCGGGAGTTCCCGCCTGGACGTGTTCCGGCGCGGAGGCGACAGCCTCATGGGCCGGTACTTGCTCTACCGCATGCATCCATGGTCCGTGGCTGAATGCGTTCGGACCGACATTCCGGAACAGGAAATCCGGCCTCCGGTGGCCATTCCGGCGGAGGACTGGGAGGCCTTGCTTTTGCACGGAGGGTTTCCCGAGCCCTTCCTGCGCCGGGATATGCGGTTCACGCGCCGGTGGCGCTCCTTGCGGATGGATCAACTCGGCAAGGAGGATCTCCGGGAGGTAACCCGCGTCCAGGACCTGGGTGCCATGGAAACGCTGATGCGGGTGCTGGCCGAACGAAGCGGCCAGCAGCTCGTCTATGCCAACCTCGCCGGGGACCTGGGCGTAGCCGTGGATACGATCCGACGGTGGATCGACCTCCTGGGCCGGCTTCACTACGGATTCCTGGTGAGGCCCTGGTTCGCCAACGTCGCCAAAGCCCTTCGCAAGGAACCGAAGTGGTTTCTTCGCGATTGGAGTGGGCTTGCGGACGATGGCGCACGGGCCGAAACGCTGGTGGCTTGCCATCTTCTGAAGGCGGTGGAAGGATGGTCCGACCTCGGATTCGGGGATTTCGAACTGCGTTACCTGCGGGACAAGCAGAAGCGCGAGGTGGATTTCCTGGTCGTCAAGGATCAGAAGCCCTGGTTCCTGGTGGAAGTGAAGACGAGCGACACCCGGCTGTCGTCCTCGCTTGCCCATTTCCAGGGCCAGACGACGGCTCCATTCGCTTTCCAGGCTGTTCTCAACCTGCCCTTCGAGGATGTGGACTGCTTCACTACGCATCAACCGGTCGTGGTGCCTGCTCGGACGTTGTTGAGCCAGTTGCTCTGAACTAAACGGAGGCGACGGATCCGTATCTCGCGCGCTATTCGAGATGGTCGCCCTTGAAGACCGCGTAGAGCTTCTGGAGGTGGTCGGTGAGGGGGCCCTTGGCGCCGCCGCACAGGACGGTGTCGTCCACCTGGATCACGGGCATCACCTCGGAGACGGTGCTTGAGATGAAGTTCTCATCGGCGGTGGCGAAGTCCTGGAGATAAAGGCGCTCCTCACGCACCTCCATGCCGTCCTGGCGGGCCAGGTCCATGACGCAGTGGCGGGTGGTGCCGGGCAGGATGTTGTCCAGGGTGGGGGTGCGCAGGACGCCGTCCTTGATGCAGAAGATGGAGGAGCTGGGGCCTTCGGTGAGGTAGGGGCCCCGGGCGTCCTCCCGGAAGAACAGGGCCTCGAAGGCCCCCTTCTCCTTGGCGTGCTGCTTGCCCAGGACGTTGGACAGGAGGTTGATGGTCTTGAGGTGGCAGTAGCCGCCGCGGGTGTCGGGGAAGGTGACGGTCTTCACGCCCACGCTCCAGCAGTTCTCGGGCATCTTGCGCAGGGGGATGAGGACGATGAAGAACGTCGGGCGCACGCCTTCGGGGAACGTATGGTAGCGGGGGGCCTCGCCCCGGGTGATCTCCAGGTACAGTTCGCCGTCCCGGACGCCGTTGCGCCGGGAGAGCTCCCGGCAGGCCTCCAGCAGCTCGGCGTTGGAATAGGGGAAATCCATGCGCAGCGCGGCGGCGCTTTCACGCATGCGGCCGATGTGCTTGGCGAACATCAGGAACCGGCCGTCCACGCAGCGGATCACTTCGAACAACCCGTCCCCGAAGCACAGGCCCCGGTCCTGGATGCTCAGGAGCTTGTCGGTCTCCTCGTGGAACTCCCCGTTGAAGAAGATCTGACGGCCCATGCGGCGCTCCCATGTGTGAGGTGATAAAAATGTTACTCCTCAAAGGCCGCATGAAAAATAATTATCATAAAAAAAGCCCCCCGGGGGATCGGGGGGCGCGGGGGAGGAAGGCAGACCTACTTGGGTACGGTGGCGATCACGTATTCCGAGATCTCCCGCTCGCACTCCGCCGGGGTGTCCAGGAACTCCACGCCGGCGGTGATCCACTGGCTCTTGGGTCCGGCGGCGTCCTCGTGCCAGGCCACCTTGCCCTTCAGGGAGTATTTCTTGGCGTCGGAGTGGAAGAGGATCATGTTCTCCAGCAAGGGCTTGCCCTTGAGGTAGGGGGCCGAGCCGATGGGCAGCCTGAGGCAGCACCCGTGGGTGCCGATGTTGGCCACCTGGACCTTGCGGAAGTCCTTGCCGCCCAGGTTGAACTGGGTGGTGTAGTCGGTGACGAGGGACGTGCGGGAATGCTTTCGCTTTTCCATGGAATCCTCCTGGATGCACGCAGTTACGACAGACCCTCCCGGCTTGCCGGCGGGGAGCGTCAACGGTGGAACAGGAGCTTAGATGTCCTCCGCCACCCCCTGTGACCGGAGGCGGCGACAATTCCCGGGGCCCGGATCAGAGGATGTCCAGCAGCTCCACGTCGAACACCAGCATCCCCGCGGGCATCCCCTTCTCGCCCCGGTAGGCCAGTTTCTCGGGCACCCAGAGCCGGGCCTTGCCGCCGGGGGAGAGCAGCGGGATGGCCTCGGTCCAGCCGCGGATGACCTGGTCCAGGGCGAAGGTGGCGGGCTGGCCGGTCTTCCAGGAGCTGTCGAACATGCGGCCGTCGGTGGTCCACCCGGTGTAGTGCACCCGGACCCGGCTCTTGAAGGTGGGGTGGGCCCCCTTCCCTTCCCTGAGCATCTGCAGGGCCAGGCCTGAGCCGAGGAGGCGGGCGCCTTCGCCCGGACCAGCCACGTCTTCAGGGGCCTTGAAGGGGGATGGGCCCGTCTCCAGCAGGTCCAGGTCCATCACCAGGGTTCCGCCCGGGCGGCCCAGGGCAGGAGGAATCCAGAACCGCCGCTTCTCGCCGGCGTGCATGAGCTGGAGCCCTTCGGCCATCCCCTTCATGAGCCTTGGCACGGGCCGGGTGAAGGGGCCGTCGTGGCGGGCGGTGGAATCCATCACCTTGCCCTCCGGATCCCAGAGGGTGTACTCCACGGTCACCAGATCCTCGGGGCCCGGCTGCGCGCCGGCGCCGGGACGCAGCACCACCGAGGCCAGGCCCGAAGCCGTCACCGCGGCCTGGGCGGGGGCCGCGCGTTCCGCGGGGGCGGGCGGCACCGGGAACCGGTCCGCGGCGGAAAGCAGGGCGCAGGAGAGGAGGAGGAGGAGGGCAGGACGTCGCATGAATGCCATGCTCTCCTGGCCGGGGGGCGGGAGGCAAGCTTGACAGGTTCCAGAATTTATTGAGAATGAGACTCATGCCGCTGTCCACCCTTCTCCTTCCCCTGGCCGTCCTGGCTGCCCCCGCCGGGACCCTGGACCGGGAGGTCCTCTCCATGGGCACGCGCCTGGGCATCCACCTGGAAGGACCTGGGGCCGTGGAGGCTTCGGGCCGGATCCTGCGGGAGCTGGATCGCATCGAGCGCGCCTGCTCCACCTGGGATCCCGCCACCCCCTGGAGCCGGCTCAACGCCGCCAAGGGCGCGCCGGTGGACCTGGACGCCGAATGGCTGGCACTGCTGGGCGAGGCCCAGGCCTGGAGCCGGCGCACCGGAGGCGCGTTCGATCCGGTGATGGGGCGGCTCCTGGCGGCCTGGGGCATCCGGTCCGGGGAACGGGTCCCTTCGCCCGGAGAGCTGGATCGGGCCCGGCGGGCTTCGGGCAGCGCCCTCCTGGATCTGGGCCCCGGCCGCGCGCGGCTGCTGGATCCGGAGGCGGCGCTGGAGGAAGGCGGCTTCCTGAAGGGGTACGCCCTGGACGCGGCCCGGCGCGCGGCGGCCGGAACCACCGGGTGGCTGGATTTCGGAGGGCAGATCCTCACCTGGGGCGCCCCGCGGGAGGTGGCGGTGGCCGATGCGGACGACCGCCGGGCCACCCGGCTCAAGCGGTTGCTCCCGGACGGCATGTCCCTCGCGGCCAGCGGCTGTGCGGAGCGGGGCCGGCACATCCTGGACCCGGCCACGGGCCGGCCCTGCCTGGACTGGGGGTCGGTGGCCGTTGCGGCGGGGTCGGGGCTGGAGGCGGACGTGCTCTCCACCGCCCTCTACGTCATGGGGCCGGACCGGGGCCTGCGGTGGGCGTCCGAGCACGGCACGGCGGCGGCCTTCCTGCTCCACGGCGGCGAGGTGCGTGAAACCCGGGCCTTCGCGGCCCTGAAGGCGAGGTGATCCCGTGCGCCGGCTCCTGTTCGTCCTCGCCCTGCCCCTTTCCGCCGCCCTGCCCTCCCAGAAGGAGGCCCTGGCCCTGGCCTTTCCCGGCGCCGCGGTGACCCGTCGGGAGAACCCGCCCGCCTTCGAGGCCCGCAGCGGCGGCCGGCTGGTGGGGGTGGCCTTCTTCGACACGCACCGGGTGCGGGCCCAGACGGAGACGGCCATGATGGCCCTCGGTGCCGACGGGCGGGTCCTGCGGGTGGAGGTGGTGGCCTTCTCCGAACCGCCCGAGTACCTGGCCCGGGCCGCCTGGCTGCGCCAGTTCGACGGCCGGGGCGACGACGTGGCCCTGGGACGGACCATCAAGCCCCTGGCCGGTTCCACCCTCACGGCCACGGCCCTGACCGACGCGGTCAAGCGCGCCCGGGCCCAGTTCCTGGCGCTCTACGGCGCGCCGAAATGAATCCCCTGGAGCGGTGGAGCCTCCACCTTTCGGCCGCGGGGATGGCCCTCACCGGCCTGCTGTACGGCTGGCTCAAGTACTTCCACCAGCGCGCGGGGGAATTCGGTCCCGAGCCCTACCGGCTGCAGGGCTGGAGCCAGCACGCCCACGTGTTCCTGGGGCCGGTGCTGGTGTTCACCCTGGGGGTGATGGTGCGGGGGCACGTGGTGCCGTCCCTGCGTTCGGGGACCCGCCGGGGGCGCCGGTCCGGGCTCGGGGTGGCGGCGGTCCTGGCCCCCATGGTGATGGCGGGCTACGGCATGCAGATCTGTGTGGATCCGGCCTGGCGCACCGCCCTGGCCTGGGTCCACGGTCCGTCGTCGCTGCTGTTCCTGGCCGCCTACGGCTTCCATCTCCTGGGGCGGGCCCGCCGGGCGCGCTTTGACCGGAAGGTGGGACGAAGGGTCGGGCAGGATTACCTGGTTAAGGAAGATGAAACGCTCCTCGCCGCCGGCTCCCGGGAGGCCTCGCGATTCCACGTTTAATGGATTGCATGGGAGGGCCCTCGAGTTCATCCTGCCCCTGTCTCTCGCCCCACCCTTCCAACACGGCACCCTGCCCCAGCCTTGCCTTTCCTCCCTGGCCGCCCAGGAGCCAGCATGAGCCGGCACTCCTCCCTCCAATTCCGCCTGTCGATCTGGTTCGGGCTGGTCATGGGAACGGTGTGCGCGATGCTGATCGGCTATTTCGCCTGGGTCACCCGGGCGGAATCCCTGGACAAGGCCCGGGGCATCCTCCTGGCCTCCGCACACCGCGAGGCCGGACGCCTTGAAGGCCAGCTGAACAAGGCGATGGATGTGGCCCGGGTCGTGGCCCAGTCCCTTGGCGCCCTTACCCAGGCGCCGGGGAGCGGCTCGAGGGCCGAGGCCCACACCCTGATGCGCAGCATCCTGGAACAGAATCCCGATTTCCTCGACCTGTTCTCGGTGTGGGAACCCGATGCCTTCGACGGATCCGATGCCCGGTTCGCCGGGAAGCCGGGGCATGACCGCACGGGGAGATTCATTCCGGTGTGGAACCGGGCCCAGGACGGCTCCATCCAATGTGAGCCCGCCCAGTTCTACGACACCCCTGGCAAGGGCGACTATTACCTCCTTCCGCTCAGGTCCGGGCGGGAATGCCTGCTGGAGCCGTACGAATATCCCCTTCGCGGCGAGAAGGTCTTCATGACGTCGCTGGTGGTGCCGATCCTCCGCCAGGGCCGTTCCGTAGGCATCGTGGGGGTGGACTACCGCCTGGGCTACCTCCAGCACCTGGCGGATCAGGTCCACCTGTACGGCGGGGCGGGCCAGCTGTACATCCTCTCCCAGGGCGGCGTGGTCGCCGGTGCCACCGGCCAGGCGGAACGGGTGGGTCACACCCAGGAGGCGGGCCAGGCGTTCTCCCTGCCAGGCGGAGGGGCCCGGGAAGGGGTGTTCACGTCCCGGGGGTCCATTCTCGCCTTCACCACCATCCAGGTCGGGTCCGCTGCGGAACGCTGGACCGTGGTCCTGACGGTGCCCAGCCACCTCACCACCGCGGAGGCCGATCGGAGGATCGCCCTGCTGGTGGCGGGGGCATCGGCCTTCTGCCTACTGGGGATCGTGGCTTCGCTCCTTCTGATCCGGCACAAGGTCGTCCGGAACATCCAGCGGTTGACCCAGGCCACGGAAGACCTTGCCCTCGGCGCCGAGCCGGACGACCTGGACATCCCGGGCAAGGACGAGCTGCACCGGTTGGCCGTGGCGTTCAACCTCATGACCCGGCGCATCGCCGCGTCCGTGAGGGCGCTCAAGGACAGCGAGAACCTGCGCCGGGAGGCGATCGATTATTCGGTCCATTTCTTCTCCGTGCTCTCGCCCGGAGGGGATCTGGAATTCGCGAACCGGACCGCCCTGGAAGCGATCGGCGCACCCCTGGAATCGGTGGCCGGCCGCCCCTTCTGGGACCTGGCCTGGTGGTCCCATTCGGAGGAGGCCCAGGCCATGATCCGCCGCGGCGTGGCCGAGGCGGTGGGGGGCACCGTCTTCCACAGCAAGGCCAGCTACCTTGGCGAGGGCGGCCAGCTCAAGAAGGCCGACTTCTTCATCTCGCCGCTCAGGGACAGCCAAGGGCAGATCACCCACCTCCTGGCGGAGGGCCGGGACGTGACCGAGGAACTCCTGATGAGGGAGGCCCTGGAGGCGAGCGAGGCGAGGTACCGCCAGATCGTCGAGGATTCCCCCATCGGCGTCTTCCGTCTGCGGCTGGATGGCCCCTTCGAGTTTTCCAACCGGGTGACCCTGCGTCAATTTGAATGCGACTCCCTGGAGCAACTGAACGAGCGGTATGGAAATCCCGCCGCCCGGTGGCCTTCCCTCGACGCCTATGCCGACTACAAGAAGGAGATCCTGGCCACCGGCAAAGTCATGGGCCGCGAGGTGGCCGTGCGGCTCGTGGACGGGAAACCCAAGTTCCACGCCATCTTTGCCTACCTGGACCGGGACCAGGGCCTGATCAGCGGGTTCCTGGTGGACATCACGGAGCGGAAGCGCCTTTCCGAGCAGCTGGCCCAGGCCCAGAAGATGGAGGCCATCGGGCAACTGGCGGGCGGCGTAGCCCATGACTTCAACAATTCCCTTGCCGGGATCATCGGGGCCGCGGAGGTCCTGCGGTATGAAGCGGGTGCCGTCGAGAAACGGGAAAACCTGCTGGATCTCATCATCCTTGCCGCGGAACGGGCGGGCAAGTTGACCCAGAAGCTCCTGGCCTTTTCCCGCAAGGCGCCCAAGGCCAGCTCGCCGGTGGATGTCCTTGCCATCGTGAAGGACGTCACGGAGATCCTCGCGAGGACCCTCGACAGGAACATCCAGATCCGGGTCGATGCCCAGGCGGCGAACACCTGGGTCGTGGGAGACGATGCCCTGCTCCAGAACGCCTTCCTGAACCTGGGGATCAACGCGGGCCACGCCATGCCCGCGGGTGGAGCCCTTGGGTTCAAGCTCATGACCCGGACCCTCGACGGCGCCTTTTGCGACGCGGTGCCCTTCGACCTGGCGCCCGGCGATTTCCTGGAAATAGAGGTCCGGGATACGGGGACGGGCATGAGCCCGGAGGTGAGGGACCGGATATTCGAACCCTTCTTCACCACCAAGGAACAGGGCAAAGGCACCGGGCTCGGCCTGTCAGCCGTCTACGGCAGCGTCCAGGATCACCATGGCGCCATCACGGTGGATTCCGAGCCGGGACGGGGCACGACCTTCCACATCTACCTGCCCCTGGCCTCCCGGGACCAGGTGACCCCCGCCGCCACGGCCCTGCCCGAGGAGGGCACGGGCACCCTGCTGTTCATCGATGACGACGACCTCCTTCGCGTCACCGGCAGGGCGATGCTGGAGCGGCTCGGCTACACCGTCTTCACCGCGGAGGACGGGCGTGCGGGCATCGAACTCTTCCGGGCGAGGAAGGGCCAGATCGACCTGATCCTCCTGGACATGATCATGCCCGCCATGGGAGGGCGGGAAGCGCTCGCCCGGATCCGGGACCTGGACCCGGACATACCCGTCGTCATGTGCTCAGGGTTCTCCAAGGGGGACGACCTCGCCAACCTCGGGGAATACGCCCTCGCGGGTTTCCTCCACAAGCCGTTCCGCGGGGTCGAGCTGGCCCAGGTGGTGGCCCGGGCGCTGCGTCGCTAGCCCTGGGCGCCCAGGCGGCCCAGGACGTGGTGGAACAGCATGTCCAGGGCGGTGGTGTTCTCCACGCCCACGGGGACGATGAGGTCGGCCCACCGCTTGCTGGGCTCCACGAATTCCAGGTGCATGGGACGCACGGAGTTGAGGTACTGGTCGATGACGCTTTCGATGGAGCGGCCGCGCTCGGCGGTGTCGCGCTGGATGCGGCGCAGGATCCGGATGTCGGCGTCGGTGTCCACGAAGATCTTCACGTCCATCTGGTCGCGCAGTTCGGGCAGCGCGAACAGCAGCAGGCCCTCGAGCACCACCACCTGGCCGGGGTACAGGGGCTCCTCCCAGCCCACCCGGTCGGAGGTCTTGAAATCATAGATGGGCTTGCGGATGGGCAGGCCCTGGCCCAGGGCCTTGAGGTGGGAGGCCATGAGTTCCAGGTCGAAGGCGTGGGGATGGTCCCAGTTGATGGGACCGCCGTGGAAGCGGGCCTTCACCACCTCCAGGGGGGCGTAGTAGGCGTCCATGTCCAGCAGGAGGGCATCCACCTTCTCTTCGCCCATGCGGCGCAGGAGCGCGTTGGCGATGGAGGTCTTGCCGCTGCCGGAGCCGCCGACGATGCCGAAAAGTAGGGTCTTGTTTTCCACGGAATTCACTCCTTGCCCATCCCCCACACCAGGACGGAACCGTCATTGAGCTTCAGCCCCGCCGGCCGGGCGCGTCGGATCCGCAGGGATCCGGCGGGGGCGAGGGTCTTCTTCTTCAGGTCGAGGATTTCCACCGTGCCCGAGGGGGCGTCGGGGGAACCCCCGCCCACCACCAGGGCCCGGGCCCTGTCCAGGGGCACCACGGCGGCTCCCGGGCGATCGGGCACCGCGGGGCCCGCGGGCGCGGGGCGCAGGGCGGCAAGGAGCGGCTGCAGGTCCTCCCGCCATCCCAGGGGGGTCAGGTTGCCGGTGCGGGGATCCACCAGATCCACAACGTCCCCCAGGGCCAGGACCCGGCCGTCGGGCAGGAGCCCCAGGCCCGCCGTGCCCTCCCGCAGGGTGCCGACCACGGCGCCCTGGCGGGTGCGGGGGTCCCAGCGGTCCAGGGGATCGCCGAAGGCGGGGGCCCCCAGCACCAGGACGCCTCCGTCCTTGAGGGGCACCAGCACCGGTCCCAGGTAGCCGTTGGCCAGGCGCGGGCCGGGAACGGCCGCGGCCAGGTTCAGGGGATCGGAGCAGGCCAGGAGGCGCCGGCCCCGCTCGGGCAGGTAGAAGCCGCCCGCCAGGGCGGGGCTGGGGTTGCCCTGCAGGTCCAGGACGGGGCCGCGGGTGACCGTTTCCTTGGCCGGATCCAGGATTTCCATTTCGTTCACGGGCACGTCCGGGTCCAGGCCCACGCCCGCCCACAGGCACACCCGGCCGTCGGCGAGCAGGGTCGCCTGGTGGCGCGCCCGGGGCTGGGGGATCTGGGACCAGGACGTGAGCGAGGACCAGCGGGGATTGTAGACCTCCACGGGAAGGCTGGGGCCGGATGCGGCCGCGCGGCCACGCACCGCCGCCTCGGAGGGCCAGCCGCCGGTGATGGCCACCCGGCCGTCCTTCAGGCGCACCAGGCGGAAGAAGTTCCGGGGACGGGCCAGGGTGCCCCTGTGGGAAGGGCTCTTCCGCCCGTCCCAGGTGAACAGGGCCCCGGACGCGCCGTCCACCAGGAGCACGCGGTCGTCCATTTCCACGGCGTCCGCGCACAGGGCGAAGGCGGCGCCCCCGGGCAGGGGCTGGAAGGCCGCGGCGCCCGGTTCCAGTACTTCCGCGGGGGCCGGGGCTTCGGTGCCGCCCAGGACCAGCACGCGGCCGTCCTTCAGGGCCAGGGCCCGGTGTCCCTGGCGGGAGCGGGTCAGGGGCGGACCCGGGCTGAAGCGGTTGGTGGCGGGGTCGAACCATTCGGTGGTGGGGCCCTTGAGGGTGCCGCCGGTGATGAGCACGCGGCCGTCCGGCATGGGGGTGGCCTGGAAATCCGTGCGGGATTCCCGGAATGCCCCCACGGAGCGGCCCCTGCCGGTGGCGGGGTCCACGCGCTCGGCGGCGCTGCCTGCGGACGGAACGGACGGGTCGCCCTTCGCGGCGGACGCCGGGGCCTTGGCGGCGGACGCCGGGGCCTTGGCGGCGGACGCCGGGGCCTTGGCGGCCCTGGGGGCCTTGGGGGGCCGGGGTTTCACGGCGCCCGGCGCCAGGACCAGGGCCAGGCTGAGTGCGGTTGCGGGCACCATGGTCAGGCCACGGGGCGGTAGATGTTGTCCCGCTGCCAGGGCTCGAAGCCCGCGCCGCGGATCATGCGTTCCATCTCCTCCCGGTTCACCGAGTAGCAGGTGCCCGCGGCGCTCACCACGTTCTCCTCCAGCATGAGGCTGCCCATGTCGTCGCAGCCGTAGTGGAGGGCCATCTGCCCGGTCTTGCGGCCCATGGTGACCCAGGAGCTCTGCATGTGGGGGATGTTGTCCAGGTAGATGCGGGCGATGGCGATGGTGCGCAGGTATTCGGCGTCGGTGGGCCTGGGCACCTTGCCCTCCCAGGGGGTGTGGCCGCTCTGGAAGGGCCAGGCCGCGAAGGCCGTGTGGCCGCCCCCGTTGGCCCGGGCCAGGGCCCGGTCCTGCTGCTCCCGCAGCACCCGGAAGTGCTCCACCCGCTCGGCCAGGGTCTCGGTGATGCCGAACATCATGGTGCCGGTGGTCTTCATGCCCACGGCGTGGGCGGCCTCCATGACCTCCAGCCACTTCTCCGGGCCGCCCTTGAGGGGGGCGATGCGCTTGCGCACCCGCTCCACCAGGACCTCGGCGCCGCCGCCGGGGATGCTCCCCAGGCCCGCGTCGCGCAGGTCCATGATCGTCTTTTCCAGGGACTGGCCGCTGAGCCTGGCCATCATCTGGATCTCCACCGGGCTGAACCCGTGCACCCAGATGCCCAGGGAGCGCAGGTACGAGCACAGCTCCAGGTAGTAGCTCCAGGGCAGGTCGGGATTCACGCCGCCCTGCAGGAGGAAGCCCGTGCCGCCCACGGCCTTGGTTTCCTCGGCCTTCTGGCGCAGCTGCTCGCGGGTGAGGAGGTAGCCGTCGCGGCTGCCGGGCTTGTGGTAGAAGGCGCAGAAGGTGCAGTAGACGTTGCACACGTCCGTGTAGTTCACGTTCCGGTCCACCACGAAGCTCACCCGGGCGGGGTCGTTCAGGCGCCTGCGGACGCTGGAGGCCGCCGCGGAGAGGTCCGGGAGGCTGGCGTCCTCGAAAAGGCGCAGGGCCTCCGCTTCGTCGATGCGCCGGCCCGCCATCACCGCCTGCAGGATGGACGAGGTGCTCGCTGCCTGGGTTTCCATGGCTATACCTTGTAGCCCATCACGGCCAGGCAGCGCCTGCACACGCATTCCTGGCCTTCCACGGCGTGGGCGAAGGCCTCCAGCGGGTACTCGTTCCGGCACTTCTGGCAGACCTGCTTGGGGACTTCCTGCTTTTCCGCTGCGGGCGTGGCGGGCACTGCTTCGGCCATGCGTTCCTCCATCGCAGCCAGGATACCATCCCGACCGGATCCAGCCATGCCGCGCCTTCCGGACTAATCGATCTTTATTTCACGAATAGCCGGAATCCTGTTATTCTGCGGGCCTGTCCAGGTTTTCCATGCCCCGCACCGCCCTGTCCATCTTCCCCCTCACCGAGGTCAAGAACCTGCGCTTCCAGTGCAGCGAGCCGGCCCTGCACGCCCACCCCTTCCACCAGATCTTCGTGCTCACCCGGGGCGGCGGCAGCCAGACCATGCACGGCGAGACCGTGACGTTCAAGGCCCCCTGGGTGCTGGTGGTCCCCCGCGGGCAGGCGCATCTCTACCTGCCGTCGGCGGATTCGGAAGGCTGGGCCATCGGGTTCACCGACGAATACCTGCCCCCCGGCAGCACCCTCCTGGCTTCCAACGCCTTCCCCCCCGGTGGGTTGGCGTTGCCCGTGCCCGGAATTGCCGAGCGGCTGTGCGGGCTGGCCCGCATCCTCCACGAGGGCGAGGACGAGGCCGGCGGCAGCTGCCCCACGGTGCAGTTCCATGTGCTGGCCGCCTTCCTGCAACTGCTCCACCACGCCTGCCAGCGCCAGCAGCCCGCCGACCGAAGCCTCCCCCTGGCGGACCACCTTCTCTTCCAGCGCTTCACGCGGCTCCTGGACGAGGCGTACCGGGCCCGGTGGGAGGTGGGGCGCTTCGCCCGGGAACTGCGCTGCTCCCAGCGCAAGCTGGCCACCATCTGCCAGCGCACCCTGGGCAAGTCCCCCCACGCCGCCCTGGAGGAGCGCCGCATGATCGAGGCCCGGCGCATGCTGACCCAGGGCGCCGAGTCCGTGCAGCAGATCGCCCTGGACCTGGGCTTCGAGGACCCGTCCTACTTCGCCAAGGCCTTCCGCCGGGTGGTGGGCGAGACGCCCACGGATTACCGCAACCAGCGCATGGGTTTGAACCCGGAATGGGCGAAGATTCACCAGGAAAGGTCCAATTAATACCAGGACCGCCCGGAGCCGGGTCCGCAAAGGGAGGGTGTACCCTCTCGAACCCTCTGCTGGTGCGGGTTTGAAGATTTTTTAAACCGGCCGGGATTCCACCGGAACATGAGTGGTTGTTCCCTGGGTGGGCCTGATATCCGGCCCTAGGATTAATTAAAGACCTCGTGGTCAATTGACTCAGGTCAAGCCTGAATCCCCTACCCCACCTGGGCGGCCCGTGGCCTGCCCGAATGAAGGAGTTCCCATGATTTCTAGGCGTTCTCTCTCCCTCGCCGCCGGCCTTTTCGCGGTCGCCGCCGCCGCCCAGGCCCAGGACAAACCCAACGTCACCATCTACGGCACCCTCATCGCCTTCGCGGACAACGTCCAGGCCTCGGACGCCAGCACCCGCGCCACCGACGGCAATTCCCTGGTGACCGTCTCGCCTTCGGCCACCAACGTGCCCTCCAAGCTGCGGATCACCTGCAGCACCTCGAACCTGGGCTTCAAGGGCGACTTCAAGATCAAGGGCGAGGACCTCAAGCTCATCTGGCAGGTGGAGAGCTCCGTGAGCGTGGACGGGGACGCCCCCAGCGTCCTGGCCGGCCGCAACAGCGCCATCGGCCTCTCCGGCGCCTCCTGGGGCACCGTGCTGGTGGGCAACTGGGACACCCCCTACAAGTTCCCCACCCTGTTCACGGGCACCCAGCGCGGGCTCTTCCCCTTCGACAACGGCCTCACCGGCAACCCCGGCTTCAACGTGCCCGGCACCGTCACCAACTCGGGCCGCGCCGGCACCAAGAACGACGCGTCCTTCAACCGCCGGCAGGGCAACAGCATCCAGTACTGGACCCCCGACATGTCGGGCTTCAGCGCCCGGGTGGCCTACTCGGTGAACGAGTCCAAGCCCACCTCCGACGCCGCCTCCCAGGCGCAGTACTCCCCCACCGTCATCTCCGCGCTGCTCAGCTACCGCACCGGCGGCCTCACCGTGCACTACGGCTACGAGCGCCACAACGACTACTTCGGCCTCTCCCAGCTCACCGCCAACGCCACCGCCCCCGGCCTCGCCAACGCCTCCTCCAAGGACGAGGGCCACGAACTGGCGGTGTTCTATGCCATTCCTTCCACCGGCACCCGCTTCACGGCCATCGCCGAGCAGCTCACCTACCACAACGACGAGACCGTGGCCGGCAAGGTCAGCGAATACAAGCGCACCGCCTGGGGCGTCTCGGCCCAGCAGAGCTTCGGCCAGCACAAGATCTGGGGCCTCTACGGCACCGCCGACAAGGGCAGCGCCAAGCTGGTGGGCGGCGCCAGCGCCAACGTCGAGGGCCTGGGGGCCACCCAGGCGACCGTGGGCTACAACTACGCCGTCACCCGCACCATGGACGTGTTCGCCACCTACTACACGATCGTCAACAAGGCCGCATCCACCTACGGCGCCTTCCCCGTCCTGGCCGGCATCAACCCCGGCGCGGACACCAAGGCCTTCGGCGTGGGCGTGCTCTACATCTTCTAACCCATCATCCGGGCCCTGGGGCCCGCAAGGAGGAACATCATGAGTGACGAGAAGAGCGGTCTGTCGAGGCGGGGCTTCCTGGGCGCCGGCGGCGCCATCATGGGCGGCCTGGCCCTGACCCAGCTGCCCCTGGACGGCGCGGCCCCGAAGGGCGCCGTGGTGGATTCCACCATGCCCCGCAAATGGGACGAGACCTTCGACGTGGTGATCGTGGGCAGCGGCTTCGCCGGTCTGGCCGCGGCGTACGAGGCCAAGAAGGCGGGGGCCTCCGTGGTGGTGCTGGAGAAGATGCCCACCCCGGGCGGCAACTCCATCATCAACGGCGGCATCGTGTCCGCCGCCGGCAGCCCCCTGCAGGCGAAGATGGGCATCAAGGACTCCCCCGAGCTCATGGCCAAGGACATGATGGTGGCGGGCCTGGGCCTCAACCACCCCGGCCTGGTCAAGCTCATCTCCGAGAAGTCCACGGAGACCGTCCTGTGGACCATCAGCGAACTGGGCGTGAAGTACCTGGACAACGAGCTGGTTCAGGAAGGTGGCCACACCGTCAAGCGCAGCTACAAGACCTACAACTCCAGCGGCTCGGCCATCGTGCTCCCCCAGCTGGCCAAGCTCAAGGCCCTGGGCGTGGAGCCCCGCCTGGAGACCTTCGTCACGAAGATCTACCGGGACAAGGACGGCCGGGTCAAGGGCCTGCAGGTCCGCGAAGGCTACGAGTTCCCCAAGGCCGACAGCGGCAAGCTCAGGACCATCCGGGCCCGCAAGGGCGTGGTGCTGGCCCACGGCGGCTTCGGCCAGGACGTGGCCTACCGCATGATCCAGGACCCCAAGCTCACCGCCAAGGTGGAGAGCACCAACCAGCCCGGCGCCACCGCCGAGATGTGGCGCGAGGCCTCCCGCATCGGCTGCAACATCATCCAGGGCGACTGGATCCAGGTGGGCCCCTGGGCGAGCCCGGACGAGAAGGGCTTCGGCCTGGCCCCGCACTTCGCCCAGGAGGCGGCCTCGATGTACGGCATCTGGGTGGACGCCACCACCGGCAAGCGTTTCATCGATGAGCTGGCCAACCGCAAGATCCGCGCCGACGCCATCATGATGCTCATGAACCAGGGCCACAAGTGCGTCGCCTTCGCCGATGCCAAGGCCGTCTCCCGGCTCACCCCCGGCGTCATGGACAAGCTGCAGAAGAGCGGCGTGGTCAAGGCCTACAACAGCCTGGAAGCCGTGGCGGACGCCTACGGCATGCCCAGGGCGGCCTTCCTGGAGACCGTCGCCAAGTACAACACGAACATCCGCAACAGCGACCCCAAGGATCCCAAGGACGACATCAAGGTCAGCACCAAGCTCCCCCAGGGCACCCTGCCCCTGGAGACCGCACCCTTCTATGTCTCCCGCCTGCTCCCCAAGGTCCACCACTGCATGGGCGGCATCTACACCAACACCGAAGCGCAGGCCATGGACATCTCCACGGACAAGCCCATCGAGGGCCTGTACGCGGCCGGCGAAGCCACGGGCGGCGTGCACGGCGCGGTGCGCCTGGGCAGCTGCGCGGTCATCGACTGCCTGGTGATGGGCCGGGCCGCCGGTTCCAACGCCGCCAAGGCCAAGGCCTGGGGCTAGTCATGAAGGTCGTCGCCATCCTGCTTTCCCTGGGGATGCTCCTGCCCCTGGCCGCCGCTCCCAAGCGGCTGGCCGGGGCGCCGGCGACCCAGTGCGCCGCCTGCCACGGAAAAGAGAAGGTCCTGCCCGCGGGCCACGAGGACATCCGAAAGGCCAAGTCCGGCTCATGCGCGACCTGTCACACCGGCGAGACGAGCCTCCGCACCAAGCTTCCCCTGGGCCACCGCCACGCCCTGGCGGGCGTGACCTGCCAGGACTGCCACGGCAAGGGCAAGCCCGCCGCCAAGGCCAAGCCCGAGGCCTGCGTGGCCTGCCACGCCATGGACGCCCTGGTGGCCAAGACCGCCCAGGCCAAGGATCACAACCCCCACGCCGACCAGCACGGGTACGCCGCCAACTGCAACCTGTGCCACCACCAGCACAAACCCTCCAAGAACTATTGTCTGACCTGCCATTCCTACAACTGGCCCGTGCCCTGAGCACGAGCGAACCTTCCGGGAGCACCCCATGGGCAACCTTGGCATCACTGAAATCCTCCTGATCGGCGTTTGCCTGCTGATCTTCTTCGGGCCGTCCAAGCTGCCCGAGCTGGGCAAGTCCCTGGGCCGGGGCATCCAGGAGTTCAAGAAGGCCAGCAAGGAGCTCACCAGCTCCGTCACCGACGAAAAGGCCTAGGCCATGGACTCCGCCGCCGCGACGACCATCGATGAACGCATGTCCTTCCGGGAGCATCTGCAGGAACTGCGGATGCGCCTGGTGCGCTCGGCCCTCACGGTGGCGGGGGCCTTCGCCCTGACGTACGCCTTCCGCCTCCGGCTGTGGACGTGGGCCCAGTGGCCCTTCCTGCAGGCCATGGGGCGCCAGATGAAACAGGACCCCGCCAGGCTGCAGCCCTGGGCCTTCACGGACCTCACCGAGCCGTTCTTCAGCCTCATGCGCCTTTCCGTATGGGTCGCCGCCTTCCTGGCGGCGCCGGTGATCTTCCTGCAGGTGTGGGGCTTCATCAAGCCCGCCCTGGGCCCGCGGGAACGGCGCCTTTGCATCCCCTTCCTCCTGGCCACCAGCGGCATGTTCCTGCTGGGCCTCGCCTTCGCGTACACCCAGGCCTTCCGGTTCCTGGGGGACATCCTCTTCCAGGAGGCCGCCGGCGCGGGGCTTCGCGCCAACCTCCACATCGACAGCTATCTGGATCTATTCCTTTCCACAATGGTCATCACCGGGCTGATGTTCGAGCTGCCGGTGCTCACCTTCTTCCTGGCCCGCTTCCGCCTCGTCACGGCCCGGCTCATGCTGAGGTTCTGGCGCCACGCCACGCTGGCGATCATCGTCGCCTCGGCCTTCTTCACTCCCGGGGACGTGGTGCTGACCACGGTGTTCTTCAGCCTGGTGCTGCTGGGCCTCTACTTTGTGTCCGTCCTCGTGGCCTGGGCCGCGGAACCGCGACGGGCGCGCACCTGACCCGGAACCTGCCGTTGCCGAGGCACGGTGTTTGAGGCGATAAGCCGGGTGATTCAGGTCTTCGTTTTTTGGGTTCTTCACGGAATCGAGTGAAGACCTCGACCCGCACTCACTCTGGCCTGCGCTTGGAATGGGCTTTGGAGGTTGCCGGATTCACCCGGTAACAGGTCGGCAGCAGCAGACTTCCGGCATCCTGGGTTTGTCTGGAACACGCATGGGTCGCCGGGTGTGAGCGCTATCTGGGAATCGTCCCCATCCGCTCCCACCGCGTCCACACCAGGAAATGCCGCACCCCGTCCACCAGGTTCATGAGCACGTCCCTGGGGCCCTTTGGCACGGTGGCATTCACGTCGTCGCGGCCGCCTTCGCGGAAGCTCCACCAGATGATGAAGGGGCGTCCGCGCAGGTGGTCAGTGGGCAGGAAGCCCCAATAGCGGCTGTCGGCGCTGTGATCACGGTTGTCCCCCATGGCGAAGACGTGACCTTCGGGGACCGTGACGGGTGGGAGGTCGTCCCGGTAGCCGAACACCGAAGGGCCCTGGTGGAACCGGGGCTCTGCGAAGGGCCAGACGGAGGAGACGGATTCCGGGGGAAGGCCCTCGGGGGGACCCACGTCCCGGTCGGCTGGCCAGGGGCCGGGGGAAGGATCAGCCCCGGGCTGGGGGTCATGGTGCTCCCAGGGGCCCGTCACGAGGCGGCCGTTCACATGGAGGCGCTTGCCGCGCACGGCGACGGTGTCCCCGGCCAAGGCCACGCACCGCTTCACCCAGTCCTCGCGGCGGTCGCCGGGAAACCGGAAGATGATGATGTCGCCCCGGGCGGGGGCGCGCATGGGGAAGAGGCTTGCTTCCCAGGCCCATTGGGGCGTCGCGAAGAGGAACTTGTTGGCCAGGATGTGGTCCCCGATGTGGAGGGTGTTCCGCATGGAGGCCGAGGGAATGGTGAACTGCTGTCCCACGAAGGTCTTGAAGAACGTGATGAGCACCACGGCGAAAAGGACGATTTCCAGGTTGTCCCTGATGAACCCCTTGGCTGCGCCTCCCGGCAAGGCGTTTTCCCTGTCCATGATCGTCCCTCCCTAGGAGGGTGCGCGCTCCGCACCGCCGGTTCCAGGGCCCCACTGTTTCCAGACGATGTAGCCCCCCCAGGCCAGGGCCGCGAGCAGGAGGCCGGCGCCGGCGATCCAGAACAGCCGCGCGATGCGCACGTCGTGGTTCAGCAGCCCGGTGCGCGAGAGGAGCTGGAACCAGTCGTGGCTCTCCCAATCCGTTCGGCCGGTCTCCCCGGTGGTGAGCAGCAGCTGGCGCACCCGGGCGTCGGCCACGTAGGGCGCGCAGTCCATCAGGCTCTGGCCCAGCCACCAGGCGCCCACGCTGGCCCCGAAGGGGTTGTCCTGCTTCAGGAAGACGCCGGCCACCAGGAGGGGCACCAGCAGCTGGCCCAGGGTGCCTCCCAGGATGCCCAGGAAGCTCCCCAGGGGGCCGAAGACCACGTGGCCCGCCTCGTGGAAGGGCAGGTCGATCCAGTGGAGGAACGAGCCGATCAGCCAAGGCCCCTGCATGGGCAGCAGCAGGATCCAGATGCTGACGAGTCCCAGGAGCACCAGGAAGGCGCCGCGCAGGGCCACCAGGCCCCGGTCCTCGCTGGGGGCGATGCGGAACATGCGCTCCTCCAGCCAGGAGGGCTCCGGCTCCGGCGGCCGCGGCCTGGGGCGGTAGCGGCTGAACACGACGCCGCAGTCGAGGCATTCCTCGCGTCCGTCGTCCTGGGGTTTCTGGCAGCGCGGGCAGAGCATGGCCTGTGGCCTCCGGATCGATTATTGATTGGTTGGGCCCCGAAGGGATTGTAAGGTTTTCACAAGAACCCCTCCCGAGGTCCGATGACCCAGACGCTGACCGTCAGCCAGCAGGCCAGAATCCTGAAGTGGGCCATGGAACGGGGCCTGCTCACCCAGGAGGAGATCGGGCTGAGCACCCACGAGGACGCGGCCACCCTTTCCGAATCGGACCTGTCCGAACGCTTCAACGCCCTCCATGCCGCCGGGCGCCTCCAGGGCGTGATGGAGACGGCCATCGCCTGGGACCAGGCGGACACGGCCGTCACGTCCTCGACGCCCGACTGGATCCGGGCCATGGGGGAGGTGGCCGCCGCCATGGACCCCGAGGACCTGGCGGGGTTCTCCCTGCCCCGGGACGGGCGCTACCTGCCCCTGGCCTTCCTGGGCGACGGCGGCATGGGCAGCGTGTACAAGGCTTTTGACCAGCAGCTCAAGCGGGTTGTGGCCCTGAAGTTCCTCAAGCGCCTGGAGCGTGCCCCCATGGAGCGCTTCCTCCAGGAGGGCCGCTCCCAGGCCCGCATCGAGCACCCCAACATCTGCAACGTGTACTCCGTGGACGAATACCAGGGGCAGCCCTACCTTTCCATGCGCTTCATCGCCGGTCCCACCCTCCGGGCGGCCCTCCCGCGCCTGAGCCTGGAGCAGAAGGTGCGCATCCTGGCGCAGGTGGCCCAGGCACTCCACAGCTGCCACCGGGAGGGCATCGTCCACCGCGACATCAAGCCCACCAACATCATGCTCGAGGCCCGGGAGGACGGCTCCTGGTGGCCCTACCTGATGGACTTCGGCCTGGCCCGGGACCTGGGCGACGAGGGCCTGACGGTGCCCGGGATGCTCATCGGCACGCCTATCTATTGCAGCCCCGAGCAGGTCCAGGGCCGCATGGGCGAGGTGGACCGGCGTTCGGACGTGTACTCCCTGGGGGCCACCCTCTACGAGTGCCTGGTGGGAGAGCCCCCCTTCCCCTCCGGCGGCGCCCTGGTGGACCTGATCCGGCGCATCGTCGAGGAGGATCCGGCCCCGCCCCGGGACCGCGTCCCCGGCATTCCCATGGACCTCCAGACCGTCGTCCTGAAGGCGCTGGAAAAGAGCCCGGGCCGCCGCTACGAGTCCGCGCGGGCCCTGGCCGAGGACCTGCAGCGGTACCTGGACGGCGATCCCATCCTGGCCCGCCGCAGCACCCTGGGCTACCGCATCGCCCGGCGCATCCGCAAGAACCGCGTGCTGGCCCTGGTGCTGGCCGTGTCGTCCCTGGCGGTGGTGGGGTTCGCGGCCTTCGGCGTCACCATGGCCGTGCGGGGCCGGGTGCAGGCCCAGAGCATCCAGCGCTACGGCCGCGAGGCCGAATACATGGAGGGCATCCTCCTCAAGGCCTACACCCTGCCGCTCCACGACGTGCGCATGGAGCGCGCCTACGTCCAGCAGCACCTGGACCGCATCCAGGCCTCCATGCCGGGCCTGGGGCGCTGGTCGCGGCCCGCGGCGCGCCAGGCGCTGGGGCGCGGCTACCTGGCCCTGGACCGCCTGGAGGAGGCCCGCCGGGAGCTGGAACCCGCCCCCGGGGCCACCCCCCAGGATCCGGACAACGCCCTGGCCCTGGGCCTCACCCTCACCCGGCTCCTCCAGTCCGAACTGGAGGGCCTGCGGGGCAAGGCCCTCGAGGAGCGCAAGAGGGACACCGAACAGGACCTGCGACGCCCTGCCCTGGCCTGCCTGCGCCGTGCCCAGGGCGCCCGCCAGGACGGCCCCGCCTACGTGGAGGGCATGCTGGCCCTGGTGGAGGACCGCTACGAGGACGCCATCGCCAAGGCCAAGGAATACCAGCGCCTGGCCCCCTGGGCCTACGAGGCCTGGCTCCTGGAGGCCGACGCCCACCGGGCCCTGGCGGCCCAGGCTTACGGCACCGGGGACTACAACGGCACCGAGGAGCGCCTGGCCCTGGCCGGCGACGCCCTCGCCCAGGCGCGCAACGTGGCCCGCAGCGCGCCCCTGGCCTACCTGGGGGAGTTGCAGCGGCGCATCCTCCTGTTCACGGTGCGGCTGGACCGGGGCCGGGCCACGGAGGCCGACCGGGACTGGGCCCTGGAGGCCGCCGATCTGTGCCTGAAGGCCAACCCGGGGGACTGGAAGGCCCTGGGTTATCGGGCGGCCATCAACCGGCGCTGGGGCGTCACGCTCATGAACCGGAACCAGGACCCCACCGCCAGCCTGGACGCCGCCGTGGCCGACGCGGAAAAGGGCCTGGCCTTCCGCCCCACCGACAACCCCCTCTGGAACAACCTGGGCACCTGCCTGCGCAACCGCGCCGACTGGGAGAGCCGCCGGGGCCTGGACCCCACCCGCACCCTCGCCCGCGCCGTGGAGGCCCTGGGCAAGGCCCTGGACCGGCCCCAGTACAAGGACTGGCTCCTGGACAGCATCGGAAACTGCCACGCCCTGCTGGCCCACTATCAGCTCGAACACGGCCAGGATCCCACCCGGGCCGTGCTCATGGCCGTGGACCTGCTGGGCCAGGCCGCGGCCCTCAAGCCCTGGGTGGGCCACAACTCCTCCCAGGGCTATGCCCTGGCGGACCTGGCGGCCTACCTGAAGCTCTCGGGCCAGGATCCCATGCCCCGGTACGAGGAGGCCCGCCGGGCCTTCGAGGCGGGCTTGGCCCTCAACGCCAATTCCTACCTGTGCCGGCTGGGCCTTGCCAACCTCCTGCTGGACCGCGCCGAAACCGCCCTGGAGCGGGGCGCCTCCCCCGGGACGGACCTGGTCCAGGCCGCCGGCCACCTGGAGGTCGCCCTGAAGGTGAACGCGCGCATCGGTCCCGAAGCGCTCCCCGCCCGGGCCCGGTGCCGCGCCCTGGAGTCCCTGGCCTCCGGGTCCACCGCGCCGCTGGCCGCGGCCCGGGCGGACCTGGCCAGGGCCGCCGTCCTTTCGGAAGGCCGCCCCGAGGCCGCCGTGGCCATCGCCCAGGCCTGGCTCCTGGTGCACCGCGCCGACCCCCGGGGCCCGGGCGCGGCGCAGGGCCTCGCGGCCCTGCGTCCGGCCCTCGCGGGACTTCCCTGGTCGGCCCAGGTCCTGCTCACCCAGGCCGGGCTCCTGTCCGCCCTGGGCCGGGGCGCCGAGGCGGACCGGGTCCGGGCCCGGGCGGTGGCCATGAACCCCAACCTGCCGGGAGCCTGACCCCGGCGGGCCACCTTACGTGAGCCGGTGGATGGAATACATCGTCACGGCAGCGAAACTCCACACGGAAAGAATGATTGCGATCTCGAGACCAGTCATTGGGTCCTCCTTGCCCATGAATTGCGCATAAACGATTGTTGGTTCCTTTGTTGAATTCCCATGGCCGGGCGGGGCCGTTAGAGTCTGGGAAGGAGGTGCAGGTGCACTATCTTCTGATCTACGACTACATCCCCGAAATCATGGAACGGCGCGGCGCGGTCCGCGCGGAGCACCTGGCCCTTGCGCGGCAGTTTCAGGACCGGGGCGAGCTTCTGCTGGGCGGTGTGCTCACCGAGCCGGTGGACACCGGACTGCTGCTGTTCCAGGGCGACGGCCCCGAGGCCGCCGAGGCCTTCGCCAAGGCCGACCCCTACGTGAAGAACGGCCTGGTGACCCGGTGGCAGGTGCGCCAGTGGCTGACCGTCGTGGGACGCGACGCGGCCAGCCCGATCCTCTAGGAGGCTGTGGCCGTGGCGTGAAGTTGGAGGCCCAGGGCATGAACGACCTTGATGAATGTGTCCAGTTCGGGGTTCCCCTCGCCGGATAGGGCCCGGTAGAGGGATTTGGGGTTCAGCCCTGTGGCCTCGGCGATCTTCGCCATCCCCTTGGCACGTGCGATGGTTCCCAAGGCGGCGGCGATGACCTTGGGGTGGCCGTCCTCAAGGGCGGCTTCCAGGAGGGCGGCCATGCGTTCATCGCTGACGAGGTTCGCGGCAGCATCATAGGGGGTCGTCAGGGTTCTTGGAACGCGGACCGGAGCTTTGGGTGCGCGGGGGGTGCGGCGCTTGGTGGGTTCCATGGAATCCTCCTCAGAGGGAGACGCCCTGGCCCACGGGCTTCACATCACCGGGAAGGCCCAGGGCCAGACGAAAGATCCGGGTTTCGACGCGGGCATAGGCCCTTGGATCCTTCAGGCCATCCAACCATTTTTGGAATTCGAGAGTCTTTCGGACCTCGGTCATGGAGTAATGGTAGCTTAAAAGCGACAAAGTGCAAGCCCATTTGGCAGGTCCACTGCCGGAGGACGGGCGGCAAGGAAAAGCCCAGGCGCGAGCCTGGGCTTTTCCTGGTACCGGCGACGGTGTTCAGGCCTCGGCTTCGGCCTCCGTGGCCAGCGCTTCGGGGAGCTTGCCCTTGTAGCCCGCCTGACGCTTGCCGGCATGGCGGTGTGCCTGCACCTCAAGCTTGTCCAAGGCTTGGGAAAGGCTCTGGTACATGTCGGTGCTCTCGGCGGACGCGATGAAATCGCCGCCGCTCGTCTTCAGGGTGATCTCGGCGGCGTGCCGGTGCTTCTCCACGCTGAACGTGACATGGACGTCGATGATGTCGTCCAGGTACGTCTGCATCTTGTCCAGGCCTTCCTGCGCGGACTGCCGCAGGCTGTCGGACACTTCAACGTGGCGGCCGGTGTAGATGACCTTCATCGTGGACTCCTTTGAAGGGGGGACCTTGCGGGTCCGGTGAAAAACGACACTACGTCTTGGGTGCGCCGACCGGGGGTTTCGTTCAACGGCGTCTGCGCCGGGATGCGGGCGGGATCTTGCATTCCTCGCGGTACTTGTTGACGGTCCTCCGGGCGACCTTGATGCCGTCCCGTTCCAGCAGCTTGGCGATGGTCTCGTCCGACAAGGGCTTGGCAGGGTCCTCGGCCTGCACCAATGCCTTGATCTTGTGCTTGACCACCGTGGCGGAAACGTCGTCCCCGCTGTTGGAACCGAGACTGGCGCTGAAAAAGTAGTTGAGGTCGAACAGGCCCTGGGGCGTGTGGATGGTCTTGGCCTTCACCACGCGCGAAATGGTTGACTCATGAAATCCCGTGGACTCGGCCACGTCCCGCAGGACCATGGGGCGCAGGCGTTCGATGCCGTGCTCCAGGAATTCCCGCTGCAGTTCCACGATGGACGCGGACACGCGCAGCACCGTGCGGTTGCGGTCCTCCACGCCCCGGATGAAATCCCGGGCGGAGCGGTACTTGTCCCGGATGAAATCCTTGTCGTCCTTGCCTTCGGCGCTGGCCAGGAAGTGGCGGTACTCGCCGCTCACCCGCAGGCGGGGCACCGTCTCGTCGTTGAGGTACACCTTCCAGGTGCCGTCCTCGCCCTTGAGGACCACCACGTCGGGCTTCACGACCCGCTCGCTCTCCGGATCGAAGGCCCGGCCCGGGGTGGGGTGCAGGTGGCGCAGGACCGCCAGGGCCTCGCCCAGGTCCTCCTCGGTGCAGCCCATGGCCTTGCGCAACTTGGCGTTGTCCCGCTGGCTGAGGAGGTCGGCCTGCTCCAGGATGATGCGCACCGCCAGGTCGTCGGGCTCGGCCCCCGCGTGGCGCAGCTGCACCAGGAGGCTCTCCTTCACGTTGAAGCAGCCCACGCCGGAGGGATCGAATTCCTGGAGGATCTCCAGGAGTTCCCGGAGCAGCGCCTCGTCGATGTTCAGTTCCCGGGCCAGTTCCTTGGGGTTCGTCTCCGTGGCCTGGTCGGGATCCAGCCGGAGGAAGCCCTTGGGGTCCACGTGGTCGATGAGCGCCTCGAAGGGGACCGCGCGCGGATCGTCGGGATCCAGGGTCTGGTACAGCTGGCTGATGAGGTGCTCCTGCAGGGTTTCGGTGCTGCTGAGGCGATCCTCCCAGCTGGTGCGCTCGTCGTCCGGCAGACTGCTGGTTCGGGGCAGGTCCAGGTCCCAGGAATTCTCCGCGCCCATCTCCGTTTCCTGCACCTGGGAGATGCCGGCCTCGGTGAAGGCCTCCAGGTCCGCCTCGGGGTTCATCTCCCCGGGGGTTTCGGGCAGGGGGCCCAGGTCCACGGAATCCGTGCCTTCGGGGACCTCGGCGCCGGCCTCGGCGACCTCGGAGTCGTGGCCCTCCTCCAGGGCCTCCAGGGTGGGGGTCTCGTCCCCGTCCTCCAGGAGTTCGAGCAGGGGGTTCTCGCCCAGTTCTCGCTCGATGGTCTGGCTCAGCTCCAGCAGGTTCATCTGCCACAGCTTGAGCTTGAGCTGCATGGCGGGCGTCAGGGCAAGCGTCTGGCTCTGGGCCAGGCGCTGGGAGAGGTGGTGGCCGAGGTTCGCCATCAATCCAGCCTGAAGCGATCGCCGAGGTAGACCCGGCGGATATCTGGATCGTCAGCGATCTCCTGGGGCAGGCCGTGCTTCATGATCATTCCATCTGCAAGGATGTACGCGCGGTCGGCGATCTGCAAGGTTTCCCGAACATTATGGTCCGTGATCAGCACGCCGATTCCCCTGGCTTTCAGATCGGCAATGAGACCCTGGATCTCCAGTACCGATTTCGGGTCGACGCCCGCGAACGGTTCGTCCAGCAGCATGATGCGCGGATCCGTGACGAGGGCCCGGGCCATCTCGCACCGCCGGCGTTCGCCACCGGAAAGCGACATGCCCAGGGTGCCCCGCACCTTGTGCAGGTGGAAATCGGCCAGGAGCTTCTCGCACCGGGCCACCTGCTCGTCCTTGGAGACGGGCTGCAACTCGGCCAGGGCCAACAGGTTCTCCCAGACCGTCAACCCCCTGAAAACGCTGGATTCCTGGGGGAGGTAGCCGATGCCCTGGCGGGCCCGCCGGTGCATGGGCATGCGGGTGATGTCCTGGCCCTGCCAGATGATGCTTCCCCGGTCGGGGGCCTCCACGCCCACGACCATGTAGAAGGTGGTGGTCTTGCCGGCGCCGTTGGGGCCCAGCAGGCCCACCACTTCACCCGGGGAGACGTTCAGGGACACGTCACGCACGACCGTGCGGTCGCCGTAGCGCTTGGAGACGTTCCGGGCCTCGAGGCGGATGTCCTGGGTCACGGGCGGACCTCCGTGATGGCCTTCACGTTCCCGTGCCAGGTGGCCACCTGCCTGCCCGGATCCAGGTCCAGGGTGTCCCCCCTGCCCTCCCCCATGCGGCCCCTTAATACAACTGATCCATTCGCAGTCATTTGCTTCACGACATTCCCTGGCCCCAGCGTTACCGAGATGTGCTCCGCTTGCAAGTGCCAGCCTTGGCCCTGGCACTCCACGCGGCTGTCCAGGGTCAGGAGGGAGCCCTTGGCCTGGCCCCGGTCCGCCCGCAGGTTGATGTCCCCCTCCTGGGCCGCCAGGGCGCCGGCGACGCCCTGGGGGAAGATCACCTCGTCCCGGGTCTTGACGACCTTGAGGCCGGTGAGGCGCTGCCGGAGGCGGGTCCAGGTGACGGGCCGGCCGGTGAGCGTCATGACGCTGCCCTCCCAGGCCAGGGCGTCGCTGCGCACCTGCGCCCCGTCGAAGAACCGGGCCTGGATGGGCCCCTTGAACTGCCATTTGAGCGGGTTGCCCGTGCCCTCCCCGGCGGAGAAGGTGCCCATCTCGCCCCGGCCCAGGGCCGGCGCATGGATCCGCCAGGTGCGCTGGCGGTGGCGGCCCTCGATGCGCGGGCTGCTGAGGGAGCGCTCGCCCCAGGTGAGCACGGCCTGGGGTTCAGCCCAGGTCTGGCCCACCTGGAGATCGGCCGGCAGGTCAGGCCCCGGGGCGGTGCGCTGCAGGACCCGGGGGGCCCTCAGGGTGGCCTTGAGGCCCTCCAGGGGCTGTTCCCACCGCACGTCGCCCTCCAGCCGCAGGCCGTCCGGGGTCCACCGGGCGCCCAGGGAGGTGAGGGTCTCGGGGCCGTTTTCCGTGGCCCGGGTGGCCTTGAAGTCCCTGAACTCCATGCGGTCGAAGGGTTGCCCCTTGGCCGGGCGGGGCGCCAGCGCGTGGGCGGACCCGCCGGACCAGCCGTCGTCCCGCTGGAAACGGATGGGCGCGTCGAACCGGACTTCCGCCGGCTGAATGCGCACAAGGGCCGCCTGCACGGTGCCGCCCTCGAGGGTCGCGTCCACCTCCTCCAGGCGGCCGTCCTGGAACCCCAGGGCGGCCTGCATGCGCTGGGCCCTGAGGTTGCGGAGGGCGCCCGGATCGGCGGCCACCCAGTCCACGGGGCCCTTGTCCACCCGGAACTGGCCGTCCAGGCCCCGGTGCCAGCCCGGCGGGAGCGTCCAGCGGCCGCGGCCATTGCCCTGGAGATCATCCCACACCAGGGTGCTCAGGCCCGTCCACACGCCGTGGTCCCAGCCCAGGGCGGGGCCGGCCGCGGCCATGAAGCCCCGGCCGGCGGGGGCCTGGAGGGCGGTGTCCCGGGCGTCCACGGTCATGGGTCCCATGAGGGTCCAGATCCCCTTGATGCGCTGGGCGGCGGGCGACACCATGCCCCACACCGTCTGGGGTTCCTCCAGGCGGCCGTTCACCTTGTCCAGGGTGATCTCCTCCTGGGTTCCCTGGATGGTCTCGTAGGACAGGGCGAACTTGCCCGCCCCCAGCTGCTCCACGAAGGTGCCGAAGCGGCCCCGGGTGCCCGAGCCCAGGAAGAGCGGTTCCCCGCTTTCGGGCTTGAGGGGGCGGGGACCCCGGCCCATGTAGATGCCGGTGATGCCCACGATGGACAGCACAAGCGCCCCGCCGGCCACCCGCCAGAAGGGGCTCCGGGTGCCCAGGAGTTCCCAGGCGCTCATGGGGCCTCCCGGGGGTCCACCGCCCCGTCCACGCGCCAGGAGCGTCCCCAGCGGGGGTGGTCCTGGGGGGCCACGGCCAGGCAGAGCTGGCCTTCCAGGCTGCGGGGTTCCTCGGCGAAGAGGGTGAACTCCTCTGCCTCGCCCGCCATGCGGAACTTGCGGTACCCGGCGCCGAAGGTCTTCGGCTGGCCGGCGATCTGGCCCTCCACCAGCAGGAGGGGCTCCGGGAAGCCCTGGCCGAAGGGCTCCAGGCGCTCCAGTTCGGCGCGCGAGGGGGCCAGGCGCGTGCCGGCGCCGTCCACCACCACCGCGGCGTCCGGGGCGTCCACCGCCTGGTCCCGGGCGCCCAGTTCCAGGGTGCGCTTGACCATGCGGAGGTTGTTCATGGGGAAGGTCATGCCGGCGGCGTAGCGGTGTCCGCCCCCGGTGGTGAGGTAGGGCCGGGCACGTTCCAGGAGCTCGCGCAGGTCGTAGGGCTCCGGCGCCCGCACGGAGCAGTGGGCCACGCCTTCGATGACGGTGCACACCGCGGAGGGGCGCTGGGCGGCGCGCATGCGGTGGCCCGCGACGATGCCGATGACGCCCTTGTGGGCGGTGGGCTCCACCACCAGGTCGAAGGCGTCCTCCCCGGGCGGTGGGAGTTGTTCCCCCAGGGCGCGCTGGATCTCGCGGCGTTCAAGATTGAGGGCCTCCACCCGCTCCATGAGGCTCGCGGCGGTGGCGGCGTCCCGGGCCAGGAGGAGGCGCACGGCGTCCTCGGCCCCGCCCATGCGGCCCACCGCGTTCAGACGGGGACCGATCTGGTAGCCGATGTCCTTGGCCCGCACCGCCCCGTCGACCTTGGCGGCCCGCAGGAGGGCCGAGAGCCCGGGACCGTTGGCGCCGGCCAGGGCCAGGAGCCCGCGCTTGACCAGGAGGGCGTTCTCCCCCCGCAGCGGAACCATGTCGGCCACCGTGCCCAGGGCCACGAGCTTCAGGAGCCCATCCAGGAACGGTCCGTCCCCGGCCCGGGGCGTGGGCGCCGCGTCCAGCAGGGCCTGGGCCAGCTTGAAGGCCACCCCCACGCCGGCCAGGGCGGGATTGGGGTAGTCCTCCAGCCCCGGGTGCACCACGGGGCACGCCGGCAGTTCGGGTCCCAGGGCGTGGTGGTCGGTGATGATCCAGTCGGCGCCCAGGTCCCGGGTTGCCTCCACCTCGGCCAGGCTGCGCACCCCGCAGTCCACGGAGATGAGGAGGGTGGGTCCGCGCTGGGCCACCACCTCCCGGATGCACTCCAGGTTGAGGCCGTAGCCGTCGTTGAAGCGGTTGGGGATGAAGAAGCTGGCCTTGGCCCCCAGCTTCTCCAGCACCCGCATGAGCAGCGCGGAGGCCGTGACGCCGTCCACGTCGTAGTCGCCGTAGACGCAGATGGTCTCGTCCCGTTCGAGGGCCGCGCGGATGCGGGCCACGGCCCCGGCGACCCCCGGCAGCAGGAAGGGGTCCGTGGACCGGGCCCAGGAGGGATCCAGTCGCCACCCCAGCTCATCGCCGTCGGCGTCCCGCAGCCAGGCCAGGCGCGCCCCTTCGGGGCTGAGGTCCCAGGCGCGGGCCAAGGGGATCCAGGGGCTGGCACCCGGCAGATGGGCCCGGCGCATGCGCCAGGGCAGCGGGTTCATCGGACGACGCTGCCCATGCGGGCGAACTTTTCGTAGCGCTGGTCGATGAGCTCCCGGGGGCCCAGGGGCCGCAGGGCCTCCAGCGCCTTGAGCACCGCGTCCTTGAGCAGGGACGAGGCCTGGTCCCAGTCCCCGTGGGCGCCGCCCAGGGGCTCCGGGATGATGCCGTCGATGAGGCCCTGGGCCAGGAGGTGCGGGGCGGTGATCTTCAGGGCCTCCGCGGCCGCCGGGGCCTGGGCGGCGTCCTTCCAGAGGATGGAGGCGCACCCCTCGGGGGTGATCACGGAGTAGACCGCGTATTCCTGCATGAGGACGGTGTTGGCCACCCCCAGGGCCAGGGCGCCGCCCGAGCCCCCTTCCCCGATGACGACGGCCACCACCGGCACCGTGAGCCGGGCCATCTCCTTCAGGTTCCGGGCGATGGCCTCGGCCTGGCCCCGCTCCTCGGCATCCAGGCCCGGATAGGCGCCCTGGGTGTCGATGAGGGTGAGCACGGGCCGCCGGAACTTCTCGGCCAGCTTCATGAGGCGCAGGGCCTTCCGGTACCCCTCGGGCTTGGGCATCCCGAAATTGCGGATGATCTTCTGCTTGGTGTCCCGGCCCTTCTGCTGGCCCAGGACCATGACCGCCTGGCCCCCGATCCAGCCCATGCCGCCCACGATGGCCGCGTCGTCCCCGAAGTTCCGGTCCCCGTGGATCTCCTCGAACCGGTCGCAGATGCGCTCGATGTAGTCCAGGGTGTAGGGCCGGCGGGGGTGCCGGGCCAGCTGGGTGCGCTGCCAGTCGGTGATGGACGCGAAGACCTCGGCCTTGAGCTTGTCCACCTTCTTGCGGAGGCGGTCCCGCTCCTTGGTCTTGGCCGGATCCATCTCCAGGGCCCGGATCTGGGCCTCGAGGTCGAGAATGGGCCGTTCCAGATCGGCAAGGTCAGTGGTTTGTCCGCTCAAAAGCACCTCGGAAGGATGGAAAGTCCAGTTTAGAGGCCCCGGCCCCCAAAGACCAGCGCCGCCTTCCTTGCGGCCGGCGACCGGGGCGACCATCCTTGGGGCTGGAGGTGCGACATGCGAGCCTGGGTCATGGGGATTCTGGTGGCGGGACTGGCGATGGCGGAGACCCCCGCCGTCGAGGTGCTGGGCTCGGCCCTGAAAGTGGTGCCGGGTCCCATCCCGTCGGAGCGCCTGCGCGACATGGCCGGGGGACCCGGCAATTCCAGCATCGATGTGAGGATCCGCCGTTCCGCCAGGCGCACCGGTTTCCTGCCCGCCGTGGAAGTCCCCAAGGGGGAAGCCATCGCCATCACCCACGAGGTTTCCGGTCCTGCCGGCTGGCAGGCCTACCGGGTGGAAACGGCCCCCGGCGAGAAGGTCCACGCAAGGCTGCGTTCGGAACACGAGGCGTGGTACGTGGTGAAGTGCGTGAACCGGAACGGGCAGCTGGAACAGGGCATGCTCCAGAACCTGATCCGCACCGGGAATCCTGAGGCGTCCTACCAGAATCCGGGCAAGCAGACGGTGACGGTGTACTTCGTGGTGGACACCACGGAGATCCTGGGGGGGAGGGAACCCTACGTGCTGACCTTCACCCGGGGGAAGGCGCCGGAGGCGGCGGCGAAGTAGGGACGGGGGCAAATTAGCATCGGCATCCGGCCAGGGGAGGGCTGGAACCTTTGCGATTTATTTACCATACATATCTCATGCGACCCTTCCCCGCCTCTCCGCACCGGCCCCGGCCCCTTTTGTCCCTGCTTGCCCTCACCTTCCTGGCCCTTCCCCTGGCCGCGAATCCGCTCCCTCCCCCCTCCGAACGCAAGGAGGAGAAGGAGGCTCCCAAGCCCCTGCCCTCTTCCCCGGACACGCGCGTGGTGCCCTTCGACGCGGCCAAGGTCGGTCATTGGCCCGGCCTGCCCAACCTGGGCGGATCGTGTTTCACCAATGCTTCCTTCAAGCTGCTCGCCAGCGTCCCGGCCATGGATCCCATCCTGGCCGACACGCCCGGGGACGACGTCCCCACGGCCAACCTGCGCCGCCAGTTGCGATTGGTGATCAATTTCATCCGGTCCGCGGATGCCCCCGGGCAGCCGCCGGCAAAGACCGTCCTCGCCGGGTTCTTCGACGCCCTCCAGAACCACGAACGCACGTTCACCACCTACAAACGGGCGATGGCCTATGGAGGCCATCCGGGCGACTTCATCAGCCTGCTCCTCTCGGTCCTCGGGAAGCCGGACGTCTTCGGCATCGCAGCGACGGTCCGGACCACCTCCACGAACCCGGCGACGCCTGTCACGCTTGACGATTCCGTGCCGTTCAGGGTGAACCTTGCCTTCCCTGGCGGCCGGGACCTGGCGTCCGTGACCACCCTGGGCGATTTCCTATCCAAGGTCATCACGGTGCCCGAACGTTGGACCGAAGGGGACCACACCACCCGCGTCCACACCTTTCCCACCCGGGTGCCGGACACCGTCTTCCTGGACGTGAACCGGGTCCCCGCCCCGGGCATGTCCGTGGCCTTCTCGCCCACCGTGCAGATCCCCACGTTCACGGTGGACAAGGTCCAGGGCACCGCCACCCCCCTGGACCGCGCAACCCTCCATCCCACGGCGCTGGGCATGGACTCGGACTGCCATGCCTGGGCGGTCGTGCGCGGGAAGGACGGCTGGTTCATCCAGGACGACGAGTTGCCCCCCCGCCCCGCCACCCCCGCCGAACTGGACGACTATGAGGACCCGGGCGAGGAGAAGTCCCGCCGGGTCGGATTCGTGGTCTATCACAAGTGAGGGGGCCCCTGGCGGAGCCAATCGCCCAGGGCCTCGGGCGTGTCCACGTCGGCCCAGCAGGGGTGGGGCCAGGGAACGGCCAGCGCGGGGAGGGCGCCGGACAGCTCCCTCAGGCTGGCGGTCTGAAGGGTGGCCAGGGTCCCGAGCAGGCCGGAAGGGAGGAAGCTTCCCAGGTACTGGGCGTAATCGTCCACCTGCGCCATGACCCAATGCTGGGCCGCCGGGTCGGCCTCCAGGACCTTGGCATGCCAGGCGGCAAGGGCCTCGGGGGTCCAGCGCACCTGATCGCAGGCCACCACCCACCAGCGTTCGGGGGTCTGGACCTCCCGGCCGGCCCAGTGGGCCAGGGCGGCAGCGGGCCCCTGGCCGGGGTCGGCCATGGGGATCAGCTCCGGCCGGTCCGGGAGGGGCTCGCCCAGCACCTGCACAGGGCCGCCGGGGAAAACCGCCTCGAAGACGCCCACCAGGTGGCCGCCCCAGGTGCCGCCCCGGGGATGGGGCTGGGCATGCTTGGGACCGCCGAAGCGGCGGCCCCGGCCTCCGGTGAGGAGAAGCAGGCCGGCTTTCACTCGACCTTGTCCAGGACGTCCTGGACCCAGGTGTAGACGGCCACGGAGGAGGGCATGCCCAGGGTGGAGGCCCCCAGGGCCACCACCTGTTCCAGTTCCTCCCGGGTGATGCCGGCCCGGAGGGCCTTGCGCACGGCGGAGTGCACGGCCCCTTCCCGGAAGGCGCCCATGGCCACGGCCAGCTTCACCAGGCGCTGGGTACGGGCGTCCAGGGGGCCCTGGGCTTCCTCCCGGTGCATGGTTTCCCAGGCTTCCCCGAGGGCGGGAAACCGCTGGACAAAATCCATGTATTTCATTGTGGAATCAGAAGTTCGCTTCACGCGTGCCCCCTACCAGAGGGTGAACTGGGCGTCCGAGGCCTTGCGGTCGGCGGGGGCGCCGGGGAAGGCGGCCCGGAACTCCGGAAGGGCCGCCACGGACCCGGTCACCCGCAGCCGGGCCGGGCAATGCACGTCGGACTGGAGGATGTAGCGCTCCAGTTCAGGCCGCATGTTGGTGCGCCAGCTCTGGGCGAACCCCACGAAGAACCGCTGTTCGGGCGTGAGGCCGTCCACGGTGGCCTGGGGCTTCCCGGCGGAGGCCAGCTTCCAGGCTTCCAGCGAGATCTTGAGGCCGCCGATGTCGGCCAGGTTTTCGCCCAGGGTCTGGCGGCCCTGCACGTGGACGCCCGGGAAGGGCTCGTAGGCTTCGTACTGCCGCACCACGGCCTCGGTCTGGGCCTCGTAGGCCTTGCGGTCCTCGGGGGTCCACCAGTTCCGCATGTTGCCCTCGGCGTCGAACTGGCTGCCCTGGTCGTCGAAGCCGTGGAGCAGTTCGTGGCCGATGGTGGAGGCCAGTTCGCCGTAGTTGCTGGCGTCATCGGCCCGCTCGTCGAAGAAGGGGGGCTGGAGAATGCCGGCGGGCAGCACGATCTCGTTGAGGGAGGGGTTGTAGTACGCGTTGTTGGTCTGGGGGCTCATCTCCCAATCGCCCGGATCCACGGGCCGGCCCAGCTTGGCCAGGGCGCGCCGGGCCTCGAAGGCCCGGGCGGCCAGGACGTTCAGGACGTACGGCTGGGGCTTGAGCCCCATGGAGCGGTAGTCCCGCCAGGTGTCGGGAAAGCCGACCTTGGCGTTCAGCGAATCCAGCTTCTTCAGGGCCTGCTGCTTGGTGGCCTCGCCCATCCAGGTGGCCCGCCGGACGCTGGCCCGCAGGGCCTCCACGTGGAACTTGACCATCTCCTGCACCTTGGCCTTGGCCTGGGGGGAGAAGGCGCGCTGCACGTACAACTGGCCCAGGTCCTCGCCGATGCCCGCGTCCACCACCCCCAGGACGCGCTCCCACCGGGGGCGCATCTCCTGGGAACCGGTGAGCTTCTTCCCGTAGAACGCGAAGTCCTCGGCCTCCAGCCCGGAACCCAGGTAGGGGGCCAGGGTGCTGAGGAGCCGGTAGGTGAGGTAGGCCTTCCAGTCGGCCAGGGGAGCCTGGTTCAGGAGGCGTCCCAGGCCCCGCAGGTACTCGGGCTGGCCCAGGTCCAGGTACGCCTCGGTGGCGGGCAGTTCCACGGCCCGGTACCAGGCGGCCCAGGGGAAGCCGGGGGCCGCGGCGGCTACGGCCGGGCGGTCCAGCTTGTGGTAGTTGGCTTCGGGGTCGCGCAGGTCCACCAGCTTGCGGCTCACCCGGGCCAGGCGGGTCTCCAGGGCCAGCACCCGGGCCGCGGGGCCGGGCCGCACGCCGGCGAGCTGGAACATGCGGGCGATGTGCTTGACGTAGGCGGCCCGCTGATCCCGGGTGGTGGCGTCCTGGCGGAAGTAGAATTCCCGCTCGGGCAGCCCGAGGCCGCCCTGGGACACCGCGGGCAGGTGGGTGCGGCTGGACTTGGGGTCCTGCTCCACGCCGAAGGCGAAGCCCGCGGTGACGCCCATGCGGCTCAGGCGGCCCATGAGGACGGCCAGGTCCGCGGGGGTGCGGGCGGCGGCGATGGCCTTGAGCATGGGGGCCAGCGGCTCCGCGCCGGCCTTGTCCACGGCCGCCTGGTCCATGCCGCTCAGGTAGAAGTCGCGGATGCGCTGGGCGGGGGTGCCCTCGGCCGCGGCCTCCCGGGCGCAGGTTTCGGCGATCTCCTTGAGGATGGCCCGGTTCCGGTTGTCGATTTCCAGGTTCACACCGCTGGAGGAGCGCTCGGGGGGGATGGGCTGCGCGTCGAAGGCGCCGTTGGCAAAGCGGTAGAAGTCGCGGGTGGGGGCGACGGTTCGGTCCATGAGGGCGGGGTCGACGCCCGGCGTGGCCGCGCCGAGGGACCCGGCAATGAGGACGAGCCCGAGGGCGGCTCTGACGGATGGACGCATGCATGCTCCTGCGATGGACGGGGAAAGGGTTGCGTCCCATTCTACCGGCCCGGGCCGGCGGAACCGCCGGTCCGGGCCGGATGTGATGAAATCCCGCCTACAGGTTCAGCTTGTCCAACTGGTCCGGGCGGTCCCGCCAGCCTTCGGCCACCTTGATGTGCAGGGCCAGCCGCACGGGGCGCTGGAGGAGCTTCTTCAGCTCGCGCTGCGCGCTCTGGCGGATGTCCTTGATCATCTCGCCGCCCGAGCCCAGGAGGATCTTGCGGTGGCCGGCGCGCTCCACGAGGATCTGGGCCTCGATGTAGGTGCCGTCCCCGGGGGCGTCCTCGGGGTAGTCCGCCTCGCCGGCCTCGATCCAGGCCTGGATGGAGACGGCGACGCCGTGGGGCACCTCCTCGCGGGTCTTGCGCAGGATCTTCTCGCGGATGAACTCCGCGGCCATGGTGCGCTCGGTCTGGTCGGTGAAGGTCTCGTCGCCGTACGTCCACGCGTGGTCCAGGGCGTCCCGTTCCAGGACGGCCCACAGGGGGTCGAGGTTCTGGGCCAGCTTGGCGCCCACGGGGATGATCTCCTTGAATTCCAGGAGGTCCTTGTACTCGGCGATCTTCGCCAGGAGGGTTCCCTTGGAGACCAGGTCCAGCTTGTTGAGCACGAGGTACACCGGCTGGCGGGCGCCCTTGAGGCGGTTGGCCAGCTCCCGTTCGCCGGGGCCCAGGAAGCCGCTGGCGTCCACCACCCACAGCAGCAGGTCCGCCTCGTCCAGGGCCATGTCCACGTAGTGGAGCATGCGCTGGTTGAGGGCGTGCCGGGCCAGGTGCACCCCGGGGGTGTCCAGGAAGGCGAGCTGGGCGTTGCCGCGGTTGACGATGCCGGTGATCCGGCCCCGGGTGGTCTGGGGCATCTGGCTCACGGCCGCCAGCTTCTCGCCGACGAGGGTGTTGAGCAGGGTCGACTTGCCGGAGTTGGGCAGCCCCACCAGGGCCACGGTGGCCGAACGGGGGGCGTCAACCACGATGGATGCCCCGCTTGCTTTCGCGGATGAAGCGCGTGAGCACCTCCACCTCGGCGATGCCCTTGAATTCCTGTTCCACCTTGGCCAGGGCCTCCTCCCGGAGCAGACCCGAGTGGAAGAGGATGCGGTGGGCCTTGACCAGGGCCTCCACGACGGCGTCGGGGAAGCCCTTGCGCCGCAGGCCGATGGTGTTGACGCCGTAGCTCTTGGTATCCCGGGCGCCGGCGGTCTTCATGTAGGGCAGCACGTCCATGGTGGCCACGGTGAACCCGCCCATGAAGGCGTGGGGGCCCACCCGGCAGAACTGGTGCACGGCGGAGAAGGCGCCGATGTTGCTGAAGTCGCCCACCTCCACGTGCCCGGCCAGGGTGGCGCTGTTGGCGAAGATGCAGTTGGAGCCCACGTGGCAGTCGTGGGCCACGTGGGAGCCGGTCATCATGAAGTTGCCGTCGCCCACGGTGGTGAGCCCGCCGCCGCCCTCGGTGCCGCGGTGCAGCGTGCAGCTCTCCCGGAAGACGTTGCGGTCGCCCACCTTCAGGCGGGTGGGAGCGCCCTTGAACTTCAGGTCCTGGGGGCCCATGCCGAGGGTGCAGTGGGGGTAGATGTCGTTGTCCTCGCCGATCTCCGTGAAGGGACCGATCACCACGTGGCTGCGCAGGACGGTGCGGGCGCCGATGCGGGAGCCGCCCTCCACCACGCAGAACGGCCCGACGACGACGCCGTCCCCGAGGACGGCATCAGGGCTGACGACGGAGAGGGGGTGGATCTGTGCGCTCATTTGGCCTCACTTTTCGGGGCATCTACCAGCATGGACATGAATTCGGCCTCGGCCACCTTCTGGCCGTCGACGAAGGCCTCGCCGCGGAGCTTGGCCACCTTGCCGCGGTTGGTCAGCACCTTGACCTCCATGACGAGCTGGTCGCCGGGGACCACGGGCTTGCGGAACTTCACGTTGTCGATGGCCATGAAATAAATGAGCTTGTCATGACGATCCGGAAGGGTCTGGAGCACGAGGCAGCCGCCGGTCTGGGCCATGGCCTCCACGATAAGGACGCCGGGGAAGACGGGGTTCTTGGGGAAGTGCCCCAGGAAGATCTGCTCGCCGATGGTGACGTTCTTGACGCCGCGGATCCACTCGCCGGGCTCGTAGTCCAGGATCCGGTCCACCAGGAGGATGGGGTACCGGTGGGGAAGCAGGTCCTGGATGGCGAGTACGTCGAAGGATCTGGGCGTGCGTTCGGGGTTTTCGGGCATGAGGACTCCAAGGGTCCATTTTGGCATAGCCTGCCTGGGGACCCGAACCCAAAGTTGGGCCATGGGGCGCGATGAAACCCCGGGCCCAGCAGTGCGCCGCGTCCTGGGGTGGTTCCCCCGAAAGCGACTGAGGCTGGAAGGCCGGCATCGCATGGTCCCGGTGTATGGGCGGGAGAAATCCAAAAGGCAGTTCTCCGAGTACCTCTGCGTGATCTCAGCGCCGCGTCCAATTGGCTGCTGGTGTGTGCCGGCGCGACCGTCCACTGACGCAATGCGCCGACCCATCTCGAGAACCACTTGAACGCGGAGGCGCTGAGGACTCGCGGAGGGTCGCAGAGGAAAAACTTCAGGCTTTCAAAGTCGGGATGGCCGAATCCAGTTTGCAGGATTTCCGGGAACCCAAGGCTTGCCTCTCAACATTCCGTATATACAATTAGAACGTGGAGATCTCCTTCGACCCCTCCAGGAACGCTCGAAACATTGCCTATGATCAAGCGCAAACCCATGACCGATGATTCCGGGGAGGTACGTGAAATCAAGTCCTCGGATTTGAAGGATGCGCTTCGGTTCGACCAACTGCCGGGTTCTCTCCAGGCGAAACTCCGAACCCGCGGGCCCCAGAAAGCTCCGACCAAGGAACAGATCTCCATTCGCCTTTCCCGCGAGGTTCTGGACGGATTCAAGGCTTTCGGGGAGGGCTGGCAGACACGCATCGATTCTGCCCTGAAGGAATGGCTTAAGACGCATCGCCCGGCCTAGGAATTCCGGCGCCTGACATCCAGGCCGAGGCCGGTCGACTTCGACGTAGCCTCAGGCCCTGCCAGGCACGGTCCTTTCATAGACCCTCGCCTCGATGAAGAGGTCCAGCAGGTCGCCGTCCACGTGGCCCTCGTTGGCATCCTGGCGCAGGATGTCCAGGCTTCGCTCCAGGGGCACCGCGGACTTGTAGGGACGGTCCTGGGCGGTGAGGGCGTCGAAGATGTCGGAGATGGCCATGGCCTTGCTCTGCAGGGGAATCTCGGGGGCCGTGAGCCGGCGGGGGTAGCCCCGGCCGTCCAGGCGCTCGTGGTGGGCGTAGGCGATGGCGGGGACCATGGCCAGGTCCGCGGTCCAGGGGATCTTCTGGAGGAACTCGTAGGTGTGGGTGACGTGGCTCTCGATCTCCAGGCGCTCGGCGTCCGAGAGGCTGCCCCGGCGGATGCTCAGGCAGTCCAGGTCGGCGGGCTCCAGGACCGCGGCGGTGGCCCCGTCCCAGCTGGTGAAGAGGAGGTTTTCCAGGCGGCCCAGGCCGTCCTGGGTGTCCTGGGCCAGGACGGTGGGCTCGTTGCTGCGGATGAGCAGGGAGATGAGGGCGTCGGCCTCGGCCTGGTGGCGGGCCTGGAGGGTGGTCCAGTGGCCGGGTTCGAAGGGCCGGCCCGATTCCCAGTCGGCGCGCAGGAGGGCCAGCATCTCCTCCTGCTGGCGCTGCCGCAGCCGCTGGAGGAGGATCTCCAGGCGGTTGGGGCCCAGCTTCTTGGACTTCACCAGCACCGACTCGCGCACGCCCACCTTGCCGAAGTCGTGCAGGAGGCTGGCGTACCGGATCTCCCGCAGCTGGGAGTCGCTGAAGAACACGCCCCCGAAGGGGCCCTGGTGCGTGAGGTTCACGGCCTGGGCCAGGCCCTCGGTGAGGGAGGCCACGCGCCCGGAATGGCCCCGGGTGACCGGGTCGCGCTGCTCGATGGCCTTGACCGACGCGTCCACGAACCGTTCGAAGAGGATCTCGATATCCTTGCGCAGATTGGCGTTCTTGATGGCCACCCCCGCCTGCCCCGCCAGGCTCTGGGCCAGGTGCACGTCCCCCGGGCGGAAGGGGACGGTGCCCTCTTCGGAAAGGCGGTTGATGAACTGGAGCACCCCGAGGATCTCGCCCCGGGTGTCCCGGATGGGCACCACCAGCATGGAGGTTGAATGGTAACCGGCCTGTTTGTCGTAGCTTTCGTTGAAGCGGTAGGGTGCCTCGGGGGGGACCCGGTACACGTCCTCCAGGTTCAGGGTCTCGCCGGTGAGCGCCGCGAAACCGGCCATGGACTGGCCGGTGATGGGCATCTGGAAGCGCGTGTACGGCAGGTTCACCGCCGCGTTCTGGGTGTGGGCGAACAGCAGCTCGTGTTCCTGGACCACCAGGTAGATGGACCCCGCCTCGGCCTGGAGCAGGTTGCGGCCGTGGGTGAGGATCTGGTCCAGGAGCCGGTCCAGGTCCTGCTCGGAGGCCAGGGCCTTGCCCACCTCGTGGAGCCGTTCCATGTTCCTGCGGTCCAGGAGCCGCTCGTAGCCCACCTTCACCAGGGCCGCAGCGGCGTCGTCCCCGGGCCAGACATCGCAATGGGCCAGGAGCCCCTCCCCTTCCATCCCCAGGACCACGTCCGAGGGTCCCCCTTCGGTCCATTCCAGCACTTTTCGAACCTCTCGGCCCAGGGACGCCTCGAGGCTGCTACGGTGCATGGGAGGGATGGCGACCGTGAGACGCAATGTACAACCACCAATGAAGGCAAAAGGTCAGGCTGAAGTGTACCGGAAGCCGGCCGTGCCCGCAGTGAAATCGATCCTCACCGTCGAGCGGCTGGCCTGGGGCGGCAAGGGCGTGGCCCGGGCCGAGGACGGCCGGGTCGTCCTGCTTTCGGCGGCCCTGGCCCTGTTCCCCGGGGAGCAGGTGGAGGCCGACGTGCGCTGGAAGCCCCGCCACGGCGAAGGGGAGGTCACCCGGTGGATACGCCGGGATCCCCGCAGGGCCCAGGCCGGCTGCCCGGTGGCCGCCACCTGCGGCGGCTGTGACCTGTGGGAGGCCGGGCGCGAGACCTCGGCCCTGAAGCGCTCCATGGTGGAGGACCTCCTGGGCCGCGCGCTGCCCGGGGCCCCGGACTGGCGCTGGCTGGAGGCCCCGGCCGACGCGCGCCGGCACCGCATCCAGCTCCACTGGACAGGGCGCGAGCTGGGCTACCATCGCCGCAACAGCCACGCCCTCGTGCCGGTCTCGGCCTGCCCCGCGGCCGCCTCCGCCCTGTCCCAGGCCATTCCCCGGTTCCTGGACGCCCTGGAGGGGCGCATGCTGCCCACCCGGCCCCAGCGGTGGGAACTGGCCACCGGCACGCCCGCGGGCGACGTGTACGCCACCGACGAGCAGGGCCGCACGTGGATCCTGGAGCCCGACGGCTGGAAGCCCCACGCCGGCGGCATCCAGCACCGCTTCGGCGAGGTCCGGCTCTCCCACCGTCCCGGAGGGTTCTTCCAGGTGTGTCCGCCCTGGGCCTGGCGGGCCTTCGGCGAGATCCTGGAAGGCTGGGAGTTGCCCACCGGCACGCTCTACGACCTCTACGGGGGGGTGGGGTTCTTCACGGCGCTCCTCGGGGCCGGGGCCCGCAGCGTCCTGGTGGAATTCGACGCCCCGGCCGTGGCCTGGGCCGCGCGGAACCTCCCCGGAACCCAGTGCGTCCAGGCCGATGCCGCGGAATGGGTGGCCGAGGGCCTGGGCAAGCCCGGGGACCTGATCCTGCTGGACCCGCCCCGCACGGGCCTCGCGCCCGAACTGTGCGAGAAGCTGCAGGCCGCAGGCGCCCGGGACCTGCTGCTGGTGGGGTGCGACGGGGCCGCCTTCTGCCGGGACGTCAAGCGCCTGGAGCCGACCTGGAAGCTGGCGGGCCTGGCCGTGGCGGACCTGTTCCCCCTGACCAGCCACGTGGAGTGCGTGGGGTGGTTCCAGCGGGCCTGAAGACGGATCAGGCCTTCACCCCTGGCGCCTGGGCGGCCTCGAGCGCCAGGAGGGCGCGCTTGCGGTCCAGGCCGCCGGCGTAGCCCGTGAGGTCCCCTCCGGCGCCCACGAGGCGGTGGCAGGGGATGACGATGGAAATGGGATTGGCGCCGTTCGCCGCGCCCACGGCGCGGGCGAGGCGCGGATCCCCCAGGCGCCTGGCCAGCTCCCCGTAGGTGAGGGTCCTGCCCCAGGGGATGCGCCGCAGCTCCTCCCACACCCGCAGCTGGAAGGGCGTGCCCCGGGGGGACAGGGGCAGGTCGAAGGGGGTGCGGGCCCCGCGGAAATAGGCGTCCAACTGGCGCTCGATGCGGGCGTAGGCCCCGGGGCCGCAGGCGGGGTCCCCCGCCGCGGCCACCGGGTCCAGCAGCCGCCGGCGGGGCTCGTGGTCCGCGAAGCCCAGGTAGACGAGCCCGCCCCGGGCGTCGACGGCCAGGGCCAGGGGGCCCAGGGGGCTGGCCCAGATCCTCACGCGGGCACGCCCTTGAGGCTCGCCCAGAAGTGGAAGGTTGCCAGGCTGCGGTGGGGGGCGAAGGGCGCCATGAGCCGCGCGGTCTCCTTCGCGTCGGGGCGGTGATCCAGGCCGTAGTGGCGCTGCAGGGCCGCCGTGAGGCCGGCGTCGCCCAGGGGCACGCAGTCCCCGAAGCCGCAGCCCCGCATCATCACGTAGTGGGTGGTCCAGGGTCCGATGCCCCGGCGCGCGGAGAGCCTGGCCTCGGCGGTGGTGGCGGCCCCCGCGGGCAGGGCCTCCACCGGGAGTTCGCCCGCGGCCACGGCCCGGGCGGCTTCCACCAGGTACTCCGCCTTGCTTCGGCTGAACTGCAGGGGGGCCAGGTCCGCGGGGTCCAGGGCCGCCACGGCCCCCGCCGTGGGATGGGCCTTCAGGCCCCCGGACACCGCGCCGCCGCTCAGGTCCGTCAGGCGCCGGCGCAGGGTGTAGGCGAAGGCGAGGTTCACCTGCTGGCCCAGGATGGCCCACACCAGGGATTCCCACACATCCGCCGTGAGCGGGATGCGCAGGCCCCGCCGGGTCTCCACCAGGGCCCGGAAGACCGGATCGGCCGACGTGCTCCCTTCGAAGGGGGCGGGGTCCGTGCCCAGCCCCAGCATGCGCACCACGCGGTGGTGCACCTTGCCCATGAAGATCGGGTCGGCCTTTTCCGGGGGGCGCACCCGCACCTTCACCGCCCTGCCCCGGAACGCCAGTTCCAGGAGCGCGTCGGTGTCCTCGACCCGCAGGGCCTTGAAGAGGGTCGCGCCCTCCACGCGCTCGGAGAGGCTGAGGGGATCACGCCCATGGTAGGCGAGGACGTCCTCCTGCCGGTAGCCCTCGGGCAGGTCCACGGTGAAGGAGGCCCCCTCGCGGCCCAGGTCCTGGTACCGCCCCGGGGTCATCCCCGTGAGGCGGTGGAAGCTGGCCTGGAAGGCCGCGGGACTGGCGAACCCGCAGCTCTCCCCCGCCTGGAGCGTGGGGCCGAAGTGGTTCAGCAGGCGGCTGCAGGCGTGGGCCACCCGCGCCTGGTCCAGGAAGACCTCGGGCGACCGGTGCACGTGGAGCCGGAAGAGCTCCTCCAGCCGGCCCAGGCCCACGCCCGCCGAGGCGGCCATGGCGGCGACGGTGCGATATTCCCCCGGGCTCGCGCGCACCCTGGAAAGAAGCTTTTCCAGAAGCGCGCGGTCCGGATTCTCCTGGCCGATTTTTCCCGTGGGCTGTTCCATCCCCCAAGTCTAGATAAAATGAAAAAATGGCAAGCACAAATCCCTTCCGCATCTCGATCATCGACTACCTCAACGCGGCGCCCTTGAATTATGGATTCAAGCACGGCCTGGGCTACGAGCACTTCCACCTGAAGTTCCACGTGCCTTCCCTGTGCGCCAACCAGCTGAAATCGGGCGAAGTGGATGCAGGTCTCATCAGTTCAATTGAGTACCTTCGTATCCCCAAATTGAAGATCGTACCGGGGTTGTGCATCGCCTCCCCCAAGCGCGTGGGCTCGGTGGTGATCCTCTCCAAGGTCCCGCCCGAACAGATTCGCACCCTCGCCCTGGATACCTCCAGCCGCACCTCGGTGGTGCTGGCCCAGATCCTCCTGCGGGAGCGGTTCGGCGTGGACGCGCGGGCCGTGGACATGGCCCCCGACCAGGGCGCGATGCTCGCCCAGTGCGACGCCGCGCTGCTCATCGGCGACGTGGCCATGCGCACCCGGCGCGAGGGCCTCTACGTGCTGGACCTGGCCGAGGAATGGCACGCGTGGACGGGCCTGCCCTTCGTGTTCGCGCTGTGGCAGGTGCGGGAGGACGCCCCGGCCCTGGATGTCCCCGGGGGCGTGGGCCCCTTCTTCCACAGGAGCCTCGAGATGGGCCGGGACAACCTGGCCGCCATCGTGGACGAGGCCTGGCGCACCATCGGCTGGACCAAGCCGGAATTGCGGGAGTACCTCACCCAGAACATCTCCTACAGCCTGGGCGAAGCCGAGCGGGACAGTTTGGCGATGTTCTTCGAGAAGGCCGTGTCCAACGGCTTCGCGCCGGAGAACCGCCCCCTGGCTTTTCTCTAGGATCCCTGCAGCAGGTTCAGCAGGTCGGAGGGGGTGGCGGGGGCCACGGCGGGGACGGCGGCGTCGGCGGGGATGGCGGTCCGGGCCACGGCGGCCTCGTCGGCCTGGAGGTGGGGATGGGCCTTCCGGGCGGCGTCAGGCCGCAGGGACTCGAAGGCCAGCTGGGCGGCCGACAGGTTCCCACCGGCCAGGGCCGGGGCCAGGGCATCCCCGCCCGAGGCCGTCGCAGGGTTCGCCGCGGTCGATTGTGCCGGGGCGGAGGCGTCCAGGATCGACTGGAACAGCTCAGCGAAGGCATTGTTTGCCGTTCCGGCTTCAGGGGTGCCTCCCCCGGCCTGGGAGGCCCGGAGCTTTTCGAGGTAAGCCAAGTTATTGATAGAGTTGACACTGGACATGTTTTGCCCCCCACGGTTCCGGAATGCAAACGCCGTTCCAGGGCAAGGCTTCTGGTCCATAATCGCCGTAGGCCCACCGCCATCATGGAGTAAGCATGCCCCTCAAAGGTCTCTTCCTCGATCACCTCGCCACCCGCACGGCCTACGCCGAGAAGGCCCTGGCGGCCACCGGTTTCGACGCGCTGGTGATCTCCAGCGGACAGCCCTTCACCTACTTCTCCGACGACCAGGACGCCCCCTTCAACACGGTCCCCCATTTCCGCCACTACTGCCCCCTCAACGGCCCCCACCACGTGCTCGTCCTCAAGCCCGGCGCCCGGCCCATGCTGGTGCGCTACGCCCCCGAGGACTTCTGGTACGAGCAGCTGCCCCTGGGCACGCCCTTCTGGGCGGAGGGCTTCGACCTGGTGGAGGCCCCCAGCCTCGACGCGGTGTGGGAGCACGTGGGCCATCCCCGGCGGGCCGCCTACATCGGCAACGAGACCGACCGCGCGGCCCTCGCGGGCCTGGACGTGAACCCCGCCTCCCTCACCGCCTTCCTGGATTGGGGCCGCAGCTACAAGACCCCCTACGAGGTCCACTGCATCGAGGAGGCCACCGTCACCGCCGCCAAGGGACACGCCGCGGGCCGCAAGGCCTTCCTGGCCGGCGCCTCCGAGCTGGAGATCCACTATGCCTTCATGGAGGCCGTGGGCTGCCTGGAATTCGAACTGGCCTTCGCCTCCATCGTGGCCCAGAACGAGAAGGGCGCCACCCTCCACTACGAGAACAAGCGCTCCTTCCGCGGCGGCGACACCCTCCTGCTGGATTGCGGCGCGCGCCACCTGGGCTACGCCTCGGACATCACGCGCACCACGCCCGCCCCCTCCTGCGACCCGCGCTTCAAGGCCCTGGTGGACGGCATGGAGAAGAACATGCTCGAGATCTGCGCCGCGGTGCGCCCCGGCCTGCCCTTCGGCGACCTGCACCATTTCTCGCACCTCAAGCTGGCCGGGCTCCTGAAAGAGCACGGGCTGCTTTTCGCCGAGCCCGAGGAGGCCGTGGCCCTGGGCCTCACGCGTCCCTTCTACCCCCACGGCCTGGGCCACCACCTGGGCATCCAGGTGCATGACGTGGCCGGCAAGCTCGCGGGCCCCGACGGCAGCATCGCCCCGCCCCCCCCGGGCCACCCCAACCTCCGCACCACGCGCACCCTCGAGACCGGTCACGTCATCACCATCGAACCCGGCCTGTACTTCATCCCCATGCTGCTGCGCCCCTTCCGGGAAAACGAGCACAAGGCCCGCTTCGACTGGAACCTCATCGACGCGCTGGCCCCCAACGGCGGCATCCGCATCGAGGACGACATGCTGGTCACCGCCACCGGCGGGCGCAACCTCACCCGCCCCCACCTGCCCAACTAGGCTCAGAACCAACGCCGAAGCGCCGGATTGCCTGGGCAATCCGGCGCTTCGGCCTTTCCGGGCTAGTTCATGACCCAGGCGGGGGCGGTGCCCACCGAGTTCACGCCGTACTTGATCCACATGAAGCCGTTGATGCCCCACTGGCTGCTCCAGGAGTTCTTGAGGAGCCAGGCGCCCTTGGCGTCGTCCCAGCCCACGAGGAGCACGGCGTGGTTGGGCTGGGAGCGGTTGTCGGTGCCGGTGAAGACGCCGCTGCGGTAGGCCTGGAAGGCGCGGTCCGCGTATACGCCGATGCTCACGCTGCCCCACTTGTAGATGGCGGCCTTGATGGCGGTCACGGATGGGACGGTGTAGCCGTTGCCCACGTAGCCCCACTGGCTGACCGGCGTGTAGGAGGTCTGGGCGCTGAAGCTGCAGGCGACGCGGTTGGAGACGTACGGGAAGGCGGCGGCGGGCACGGCGCCCTTGTAGTAGCCGGCGCCCCGGTTGAGGTTGCTGGGCATAAGCATGTCGTAGGAATACCAGCCCCCCTGGCAGCCGTAGCCATCGGGGTTGCAGCTCAGCACCTGCTGTTCGGAAAGGTTGGTGACGAGGCCGCTGGGGATGATGCTCCCGCTGGCGCTGACCCGGCCCCGGGGGGCGCCCAGCTTCTTGAGGGCGGCGCCCTCGAGGTTGCCGATGGTGGCGAAGGCCCAGCAGGAGCCGCACTGGCCCTGGTCCTTCACCGGGCTGAACCAGCCGATGAAGGTGGCCGGGTACGCCGTGGCCGTCAGCTCCTCCACCTCGAAGTTGAGATGCCCGCCCTCGGCGCGGGCGGCGAAGTCGTACTGGCGGAGCTCGGGCCGGAGGCCGCAGAGCTGCTCGAGGCTGTACTGCATCGCGGGGTTCACGCCCACCTCGAAGTCCTTGCCCTGCGCGCGGAGCTCCTGGCGGAGGAGGTCCACCCGGGTGGTGAGCTGGGGGTCGAACTGCTGGACACCGCGCTCCTGGGCCGCCAGGCCGATGGGGGCCGCCAGGGCCAGGACAAGGGCGAAAGTGCTGATGAGGGGAGACTTGTTCATCTCGGACTCCGGGGTGGGGGTTGGGCGCGCCGACGGCCTGCCGGCAGGTGGCTGGGAACGGGTCAGGGTCGACCCGGAAGCGGACAGGAGGCAGGGAGGAACCCGGCGCCGGTTGTTCAAGGTGGGGCGCCGGGCTTTTTTTCCAACTCAGCCTCGCAACCCAAGGTTCGGCCTCCGGGTATCCATGCGCAAGACCTGCAAGGGCTTACGTGATTCCGGTCATGATGTTGAGACATTTTCTCAGGATTGACGCATGCACCTTCAAAGTCGGTTACGGCTACGCTTAACCATCATCCGGAGTCTGCATGTGGAAAGTCCCGTTCGCCCTGGTCACCGTCCTGGCCCACGCCGCCCCGGACGACACGAGGCTCTCCGTGGAAAGCCTCTACCACCCCACACGCAAGGCTTCCTATGTGGAGGCGCTGGGCTCCCGCTACCTGTGGCGCCCTGACGGGACCCTGCTGGAGGAACGCACGGAGAAGGGCGCCCTGGACGCCATCAACCGCATCCAGGGGGGAACCTTCGCCCCCACCCGGCTCCTGGACCGCGCGCAGCTGGGCGAGGCCCTGGCGGCGGCGGGCGCGGACGCCGCGGACCAGAAGGCCGCCGCCACCGCCGGCGGGCTCACCTGGAACGCGGCCCGGAACGCCTTCGTGGTCCGGGGCTCGCGCGACCTCTACCTCGTCGAGGTGGGCACCGCCAAGGCCCGCCGCCTGGGCGCAGGGGACACGCCTTCCTTCAGCCCCGACGGGGCCTGGGTGGCCTTCCTGGACGGATCCGACATCCGCGCCGTGGAGCTGGCTTCCGGCAAGGAGGTGGCCGTCACCACCGGCGGGGATGCCACGCACCTCAACGGGCGCCTGGACTGGGTCTACCAGGAGGAGGTCTTCAATGAGCGGGGGAACTTCAAGGGCTACTGGTGGTCCCCGGACTCCAAGCGCATCGCCTACCTCAGCCTGGACGAAAGCCATGTGCCTGTCTTCACCGTCATGGACGACCGGACCCAGCCCCAGAAGCGGGTGGACACCCACTACCCCAAGGCCGGCGATCCCCTGCCCACGGTGCGGGTGGGCCTGGCCACCCTGGACGGCCAGACCACCTGGATGGAGGACCCCTTCCCCGGCCAGGACACCCTGGTTCCCCGGGTGGGCTTCGATCCCTCGGGCCGGCTCCTGGTGCACTTCACCGACCGCATCCAGTCCTGGCTGGAGTGCCGGGTCTTCGAGGGCACCGCCAGCAGGCCCCTGGTGGTGGAGCGGAGCCGGGCCTGGGTCGAGCATCTCCCCCTGCCCCACTTCCTCAAGGACGGGCGCTTCCTCTGGCAGTCCTCCCGCAGCGGCTTCCAGCACCTCTACCTGTACGATCCCCAGGGGCGGCTGCTGTCCGCCGTGACCCAGGGCCCCTGGGACGTCCACCGGGTCCTGGGCACCGACGCCTCCCACGTGTACTTCGAGGGCACCCTGCGCACTTCTGTGGGCGTGGACGTGTACCGGGCGGGCCTGGAGGGCGTCAACGACCACATGCGCCTGCTCACCCAGGCCCCCGGCACCCACGCGGTGACCTTCAACGCCACCTTCACCGCCTCCGTGGACCGCTGGAGCACCGTGGACACCCCGCCCCAGGACCTCTTCCTGGATGCCGAAGGCGTCGTCCTGCACAAGGTTGAGAGCAAGACTTCAAACGCCTTCAAAGCCCTGCCCAAGACCAAGGTGGTCTTCCAGCAGGTGCGCACCCGGGACGGCTTCCCCATGGAAACCATGCTGGTGCTGCCTCCGGGCTTCGACCCCTCGAAGAAATACCCCGTCTTCCATTACGTGTACGGGGGCCCCAACGCCCCCCTGGTGAGGAACGCCTTCAGCCGCACCGCCCTGTGGTACCAGTTCCTGGCCCAGCAGGGCATCGTCACCTGGATCTGCGACAACCGCAGCGCCTCCGGAAAGGGCACCGCCGCCTTCGGCGCCTGGCGCAACCTGGGCGCCCTGGAGCTCCAGGACCAGCTGGACGGCCTGGCCTGGCTCAAGGCCCAGGGCTGGGCGGACATGGACCGCATCGCCCTGCACGGCTACAGCTACGGGGGCTTCCTGGCCGCCTATGCCCTCACCCACAGCAAGGCCTGGAAGCTGGGCATCATCGGCGCCCCCGTCACCGACTGGCGCCTGTACGACAGCGTCTACACCGAACGCTACATGGGTCTGCCCAGGGACAACGCCGCGGGCTACGACGCCTCCAGCACCCTCAAGGCCGCCGCCAACCTCGGCGGCAAGGTGATGCTCCTCCACGGTACCCTGGACACCAACGTCCACCTGCAGAACTCCGTGCAGTTCCTGGACGCCCTGGGCAAGGCGGGGCTCACCGCGCCGCTGGTGCTCATGCCCGGGTCGGACCACAGCCCGAGGGCGGCGCAGAACCAGTGGGAGATGTACGCGGGGATGTGGGAATTCCTGAAGGCCAACCTTTAGGTGGGTTGGGGCGACCTTAATTAGTCGACTGGCTCTGATGGATTTTGATGGCTCGGTGACTTCGGGTAAAAAGCCCGTACGCCGAGGACGCGGAGGCGCTGAGTTACGCCGAGGTGGCTTCGCATCCGTGGCGCCGACCCATTCAGCCCAGGCCCTGCCCGCTGACGCGGGCCGCGTCGCAGGCGACGCGCGGCAGGGCGCGCAGGTCCTTCCGCATGCAAGCCTGTGGAAGGACCTGCGCACCCTGCCTTGGACGGGCCTGGGCTCATCGAACTGGATGGGAACCAGCGCCGTGGTTCCTTGGTGACTGGAATCGTGGGGCATTGATCCGCATCGGCCGGAACACGACCGGCGCCGACAGATTGCGGCAGGGACGAACGATGCACGCCCTGCAACCCCTCGAAACCCCCAACGTCACGCCCAGGCCCGTCAAAGGCAGGGGGCGCTGGCCCGCCACAGGCTCGCATGTGGAAGGGCCAGCGCCCCCTGCCGCGCGTCGCGGCAGCGACGCGGACCGCGTGAGCGGTCAGGGCCTGGGCGGCATGGGTCGGCGCCAAGGAGGCGAAGCCACCTCGGCGTGACTCAGCGCCACTGCGTGCTCGGTGTACGGGTTTTTTGCTTGAACCCGCCACCCCATGGCGTACCTGCCCGACCCGACATCGGGCCTAGTTCGTTTCCCCATCCACATAGGCCCACTTCCCGTCTTCCCGCACGAACCGGCTGCGCTCCCGGTGCAGCATGCGCTTGCCGTTGATCAGGAGCTTGGCGTGGAAGACAACCACCCCGCTGTCGTCGTCCTTGCCGCCCTGTTCGGTCTCAAGGATTCGCAGGGAGATGCATTTGACGGCCCGGCAGTAGCGCTCCAACTCGTCCCGGTCGATCTTGGCGCGCTCCTCCTCGCTGGTGGTGGCCACCAGGTAGTCGGCGCGGGCCATGGCGTAGGCGGAAAAACGGCTTCGCATGAGCTTTTCGGCCGTTTCGGGGAGGGCCCTGCCCAGGAGGTAGGGTTCGCAGCAGCGGTCGAAGGTCCGCTTGGATTCGCAGGGGCAGAGTCGGGACATGGAAGGCCTCTTGTAATAACGATGTCCAACCAGGGTAATGCATAAATCCCCGGGCCGCTCCCGGCCCCCAAGAATGCCAATCCCGCATTGACTTTGAGGGGGGGAGTGATAGGCTGGGGCCGAATACCCTTTCACGTTTCCTCTGAGAAATCGTTTCTGCTAGCTCCCCGGCCTCCGGGCTGGGCTATGTTTCACATTTTTTCATAGGAGTATCCATGCTTCGAGCCTGGATGGACAAACTCAAGGTCACACCCTTGACGCGCAGGATCTACCTGGGCGTAATGGCGTGTTTTTTCGCCCTGGCCTACGCCTGGGGCCAGGTCTCGGCCCCGACGGCGGTCGCCGCCGAGACTGAGGGCGCCAAGTTCGAGTACTTCGCCCTGTTCAACAAGCTCAGCGGCGAGTTCACCAGCGCCGAGCGCATCGGCCTGCTGTTCGTGCTGGGCATCGCCGTCATCGGCCTGATGTACGCGCTCCTGCTCATGAAGCAGGTCAACGCCGCCGACGAGGGCACCCCCAAGATGCAGGAGGTGGCCGCCGCCGTGCGCGAGGGCTCCAACGCCTACCTCGCGGCCCAGTTCAAGAAGATCGGGCCCCTCATCGTCATCATCACCGTGATCCTCTGGTTCACGGTGGAGGACAAGCACTTCGCCTTCGGCCGCGCCGGGGCCTTCCTCATGGGCTCCCTGTTCAGCTGGGCCGTGGGCTTCGTGGGCATGCGCCTGGCCACCACCGGCAACCTGCGCGTCGCCGCCGCCGCCCGCCACAGCTACGGCGAGGCCATGCAGCTCGGCTACCGCACCGGCACCGTCACCGGCATGCTCACGGACGGCCTCGGCCTCCTGGGCGGCACGATGATCTTCATCATCTACGGCGTGCACGCCTACGAGGCCCTGCTGGGCTTCGGCTTCGGCGGCACCCTGCTTGCCCTGTTCATGCGCGTGGGCGGCGGCATCTACACCAAGGCCGCTGACGTGGGCGCCGACCTCGTGGGCAAGATCGAGAAGGACATTCCCGAGGACGATCCGCGCAACGCCGCCACCATCGCCGACAACGTGGGCGACAACGTGGGCGACTGCGCCGGCATGGCCGCGGACATCTTCGAGAGCTACGAAGTGACCATCGTGGCCGCCATGATCCTTGGCATGGCCTCCTTCGGCCACAAGGGCGTCATCTTCCCCCTGCTGGTGCGCGGCATCGGCGTGCTGGGTTCTATCATCTCCACCTACACCGTCAAGGCCGGCAGCGAGGACACCTCCGACACCGCCCTGAAGAGCGTGCACCGCGGCTTCTGGATCGGATCCCTGATCTCGGTCGCCGGGTTCTTCATCCTCGGCTACTTCTACCTGCACTTCACCCCCACGTACCTGGCCAACAATCCCCTGGCCGCCGCGGGCTTCCCCATGAACGATCCCAACCAGCTCGCCGTGTGGTTCAACTTCGGCGTGCCCGGCCTGGACATGCGCCCGGCCATCACCTGCCTCATCGGCGTGTTCCTCGCCGTGGCCCTTAACAAGGTCACCAGCTACTACACGCACACCACCCACGCCCCCGTGAAGAGCCTGGCCCGTGCCTGCACCACCGGCCACGCCACCAACATCATCGAGGGCTTCGCACTGGGCTATGAGTCGACCGTCGCCATGATGGTCGTCATCGTCGTCGCCATCTTCCTCTCCGTGCTCACCTACCACGGCGCCCCGCCGATGTTCGTGGCCTACGGCGTGGCCATGACCGGCATCGGCATGCTGACCCTCACGGGCAACACCATCTCCATGGACGTCTTCGGCCCCGTCGCCGACAACGCCAACGGCATCGGCGAGATGGGCTACGAGAAGGAGCAGATGGAGAAGGAGAAGCCCGGTTCCTACAAGCGCGCCCGGCAGATCCTCGCCGACCTCGACGCCGTGGGCAACACCACCAAGGCCGAGACCAAGGGCATCGCCATCGGTTCCGCCGTCATCGCTGCCGTGAGCCTCTTCTCCAGCTTCATCGCGGTCATCGCGGTGGGCTCGGAAGCAAACATCAGCAAGATGACCCTCGGCCAGTACCACGACCAGGCCGGCTTCCTCTCCGTGGCCGAACCCAAGGTCTTCATCGGCCTCCTCATCGGCGGCTGCGTGCCCTTCCTCTTCAGCAGCCAGCTCATCCGCGCCGTGGGCCGCGCCGCCTACCACATCGTCATCGAGTGCCGCACGCAGTTCCGTGACGCCGCGATCTGGGCCGGCACCAAGAAGCCCGACTACGGCCGCGTGGTGGACATCTGCACCAACACCGCCCAGAAGGAGCTGGTGGGCCCCGGCCTCCTGGCCATCACCGCCCCCCTCCTGGTCGGCCTTCTCCTGGGCCCCTACGCCCTGGGCGGCTTCCTGGCGGGCATGATCCTCGTGGGCCAGCTGCTGGCGGTCTTCATGGCCAATGCCGGCGGCGCCTGGGACAACGCCAAGAAGATGATCGAGGACGGCCTGTACGGCGGCAAGGGCTCCGAAGCCCACAAGGCTTCCGTCACCGGCGACACCGTGGGCGATCCCCTCAAGGACACCGCGGGCCCGGCCATCAACCCCCTGATCAAGGTCATGAACATGGTCAGCCTGCTCACCCTGGCCGTGCTCATGAAGTTCACGCTGTTCCCTGTGGCCGGCCAGTTGAACGGCAACAAGCTCGGCGGGATCCTCGGCGCGGTGATCTGCATCGCCGCCATCGCCTGGTCCATCGTGAAGAGCAAGCAGGAAACCCCCGGCCTCATCGCCGACGAGGACATGAAGTAGTTCCTTTCACGTTCACGGAAAACGCCGCCTCCGGGCGGCGTTTTCCGTTCAAGACCTTCATGCGGAACCGGAAGAGGGAGTGATGCATTATTAATTTGCGTGGGTGGGGTGTCTCGCCCGCCTTGGATTTCGCAAAGGACGCTCCATGCCGTCACCTCATTCGCTATGCCTGCGCGCACTGATTCCGGCCCTCGTCCTTGGCGCCCCCCTCTCCGCCCATTTGGTAATCAGACCGCTCCCGGCCATGGTCCAAAGCGGCACGACCCTGTCCATCGAGGTGGAAGTGACCGACCGCGCAAGCTCCGGGACGCTCACCCTGCTGGCCTGGGAAGGGGACCAGGTGGTCTACCGGTCGGAACGGCCGCTGCTGGGGTTCGCACGTGAGAGGTTCACGATGCCCATCCCGCCCAAGACCACGGCCCAGGACCTGGTCGTCCAGGCCAGGGCCGGAACCGTGCACTCCCCGCGCGTGGCCTTCCGGCTGATCCCCGCGGTGGCGGGCCTGCTTCCCGTCGAGGGCGGAGATGAGGCTCCGGCTGCCATCAAGCACTCCAGGAGCGTGATCCGGCCCTCCTCCAGCACCAGCCCCCTGGACAGCCTGACGGCCCTGCCTCCGGGCCTCGCGAGGCATGTGGCCACCTTCGATCCTGGCGCCCTGCGCATGGTCAGCAGGAAGCTGAACCAGGCCGCCCAGCTCGCCACGGATCACCTTACGATCCAGGGTGGGATCAACAATACCGAGCTCACCCGGTTGCTGCAAAACCACAGGATGATTCGCTCCATCTGGTTCCAGGACACACCCAACCTCTCCCCCAAGGGCATCCTCCGGGCCCTGGCCCCATGCCGGCGCCTGACCACCCTGAAGGTCACCTGCACGAAACTGACCTTCGGCCTGGTGAGGGAAATCCTGACGGCCCACCCGACGGTGATCCACCTGATCTATGAGAATGAGCTGGACGTCCAGGCGGCGGAGGTAGATCTCTTGCCCGACCGGCTCGAAAGCCTGTCCCTGAGTTCTGCCGGCCTTCGGGACGAGGCGCTCCTCCGGTTCGCCAACCTCAAGGATTTTCGCATCCGGAACAGCCAGGTTTTCACCGGCGACCGGCTTCCGGCCGGGCTCCAGTCGCTCCAGGTCGAGAATGGCCCCCTGTTCACGGGCAACGGCTTGCCGGCTTCCCTGACGAACCTCCAGGTGCATGGCGCGGACCGGTTCCAGGGCCTATCCGGCCTGCCCCGCCTGCAGGACCTGTCCATTCGCGAATGCGCAGGGGTCTCCCTCGAGAACCTGCGGGAGGCGGTCCTGCACGCTCCCGGGCTTCAGACCTTTTCCACCGACCAGGCCGCCGGGATCCTTTTGGAGGCCCTCCCCGAAGGCGTCCGGGAACTCCACTTCCACAATGCGGGCGGTGTCGCCCCCGACGCCTTCGCGCGGTTCGCCCAGCTCCGGGTGCTGGACATCCAGTCGGCTCCGGGGTTCACCGGAGCCCATCTGCCCGCAGGGTTGACCGTCTTGAATGTGACGGCATGTCCCCACTTCGGCTTAAACCCCCTTCCCGCCCGCCTGGAAAACCTGCAGGTCTTGTGGTGCGCCTCCTTCTCCGGCCAGGGGCTCCCGGGCAGCCTTCGGTCCCTGGAGGTGGAGTGCCTCCGCGCGCTCACGCTGGACGCCCTCATGGCCCTCGTGGATCAGCTGAAGGGGCTGCAGAGCCTGACCATTCACGGCGTCTGGGAGCCAAACCCTGACGCCAGCCGGTGGCAGGCCCACCCCGCCCTGCGGGAAGTGACCTGCTACCCAACCATCAACCATTCGCCACGGATCTGGCGCCGGCCTGTCCCCCGGAAGATCCCGCTGATCGCGCAGCCCGAGTTCGGGGACATCGGGATGGAGGCCCCGGAGGCCCCCGCTCCCTCTGGCAGGAGAGGGAAGGCCGCGTCCAGCTCCTCCACCAGCTCCACGGTGCCGTGCGGGCTGGCCGCCCTGCCCGTGGACGCCCTGGTGACGATCGCGGACTTCACCGGGCCCGGAGCCCTGCGCTACCTAAGCGAGCGCCTGAACGAGGTCGCCGAGACGGCGACCCGGCAGTTGACGATCCGCGGGGAGATCGACGACGAGGACTTGCATGCCCTGATCCTGAAACACCCTCATGTGGAAACCCTCGCCTTCGGCTTCACCCCGCACCTCTCCCCCAAGGGAATCCTGGCGGCCCTGGCCCACTGCAGACAGCTGAGGACCCTCGTGGTCGGCGACAGCCTCAAGCTGACCTTCCCTCTCATCAAGGCGATCATCGATACCCATGACCAACTGGTCTGCCTCCGGATCACGAATGACCTGGAACCGGCGGCGGAGGACAGGATGCTCCGGGTCGATATGCTCACGGACGCGCAGCTGGCACTCCTTCCTGAACGGATGGAGGAATTGGAATTCCCGGCGGACGACGTGCGGGACGAAACGCTCCGCCGGTTCCAGGGCCTTCGGAGGCTGGCTGTATCCAACAACATCCGATCCTTCCATGGCGACGATCTCCCCGCTGGCTTGACCAGCCTCAGGATCACGGCCTGCTGGGCATTCACGGGGAGGCGGTTGCCAGCCGGGCTCGAGGAACTCCATCTCAAAACGGTCTTCACGGCTCCGGACTTCGGCCCCCTGCCCAGGCTCCGGACCCTTTCCGTCCTGAACTGGGCGGCAAATCTGAAGGAGGCCCTGGTGACGCTGTGGAAGAACACGCCCTCGCTGACCCGGGTGGAACTCGATTCCCACGCACCCGACCTGATCTCCGCCCTGCCGGCCAGCCTCACCGAACTTCGGATCCAGGGTGACCCGGAGCGAGGCATGCTGCCGGATGGTGCATTCGCTAGGCTTGCCCGGCTGGAGCACCTGTCCGTGGCCGGAAGCGCTACGTTTTCCGGACAGGGCCTGCCCTTGAGCCTGAGGTGCCTGGAAATCCGTGACTGCCCGAACCTGACAAGAGAGGCCCTGGGGCCTCTGCTGCTGACGCGGCTGGCGGTGGAGGAATCCGGCGGGTTCACCTGCTTCGGCCTGCCCGCCACCCTCCGCGACCTGCGGGTGGAAGCGTGTCCAGGGGTGACGATGCCTCTCATGCTGACCGCCCTCCCCGGCCTGCCCAACCTGGCGCACCTGGCCATCACCGAGGCCCGGGGCACAGCCCTGACGGCCCTCGTCGAAGCCAAGGAAGGCCCCATGGACGAGGCCCTGCTGCGGGCCCACCCCACCCTCTTGACCCTCGTCCATGCTCCCGATCCGCATTCCGAATTCACGTGGCAAAGGCCCGCCGCCGGGCGTTGACCAGCCCCGGCGCCCCCGGGTCCGGGTCATCCCGAAGGATGCTCCATTCGCTCCACCCATCCGACCCGCCGGTGCGGGAGGTGCGCCCCGAATTCGATTTTTTTGTATCGAATTATCCCTGATAAATAAAGGAATCAGAACGTTGCGGAGAATCGACTCTGGAATGGATTTGAGATTCGAATCGCTCAGCGCATAATGAGCCGATCCACATGGCCATGCCAACCGGCACGACTGAACACAACCCAACGAACGCCGGATGCGGCGCATCCGTTAATGCGGAAGGAAGGAGTACCCATGTCCGTCGCTGAACCCAGCCTGGCCGGTGCCGCCAAGACCAGTCCAGGCTTCCTGGACTCATCCGTGGGGAAGAAGGTGGTGATGGCCGTGACCGGCATCATGCTTTTCGGCTTCGTCACGGTCCACATGCTGGGGAACCTGCAGGCCTACATGGGCGAAGCGCCTATGAACCACTACGCGGAGTTCCTGCACACCATGATCCACGGCATGGGCATCTGGGTGTTCCGGGGTGTGATGCTCGTGGCCGTGGTCCTCCACGGCTGGGCGGCCCTGAGCCTCACCCTTTCCAACATGGCCGCGCGCCCCGTGGGCTACCGCGCCACCCAGCACCAGGCCGCCACCTTCGCCTCGCGCACCATGCGTTGGACGGGCGTGATCCTGGGCCTGTTCATCATCTACCACCTGCTGCACCTCACCACCGGCACGGTGCACCCCGATTTCGACCCCGCCAACCCCTACAAGAACTTCGTGAACGGATTCAAGGTTCCGCTGGCCTCGGCGTTCTACATCGTGGCCCAGCTCTGCCTGGGCTTCCACATGTGGCACGGCGTCTGGAGCCTCACCCAGACCCTTGGCTGGTCCCATCCGCGCTACGACCGCCTGCGCCGCGGGTTCGCCTACGTGATGGCCATCCTGGTGGCCGCCGTCAACATTTCGTTCCCCATCGCCGTCCTCGCCGGCATCATCCACCTGTAGAAGGCATGACCATGGAACTGAAATCGAACTGCCCGACCGGACCCATCGCCAACCAGTGGGACAAGCACCGCTTCGACCTGAAGCTCGTCAACCCCACCAACAAGCGCAAGTACAAGATCATCATCGTGGGCTCAGGCCTCGCGGGCGCCGCCGCCGCCGCGTCCCTGGCCGAGCTGGGCTACGACGTGCACTGCTTCTGCTACCAGGACAGCCCCCGCCGCGCCCACTCCATCGCCGCCCAGGGGGGCATCAACGCCTCCAAGAACTACCACAACGACGGCGACAGCACCTTCCGCCTCTTCTACGACACGGTCAAGGGCGGCGACTTCCGCGCCCGCGAGGCCAACGTCTACCGCCTGGCCCAGGTGTCGGTGAACATCATCGACCAGTGCGTGGGCCAGGGCGTGCCCTTCGCCCGGGAATACGGCGGGCTCCTGGACAACCGCAGCTTCGGCGGCGCCCAGGTGAGCCGCACCTTCTACGCCCGGGGCCAGACGGGACAGCAGCTGCTGCTGGGCGCCTACCAGGCCCTGGAGCGCCAGATCGGCCTGGGCACCGTGAAGATGTACACCCGGCACGAGATGCAGGAGGTCATCGTCGTCGACGGCGTGGCCAAGGGCATCGTGACCCGCGACATGGTCACGGGCAAGATCGAGAGCCACGTGGCCGACGCGGTGGCCCTGGGCACCGGCGGCTACGGCAACGTCTTCTACCTCGCCACCTACGCCAAGGGCTGCAACACCACCGCCATCTGGCGGGCCTACCAGAAGGGCGCGGCCTTCGGGAACCCCTGCTACACGCAGATCCACCCCACCTGCATCCCCGTCACCGGCGACCACCAGTCCAAGCTGACCCTCATGTCCGAGAGCCTGCGCAACGACGGCCGCATCTGGGTGCCCAAGAAGGCCGGCGACAAGCGCGCCCCGGGCGATATCCCCGAGGATGAGCGCGACTACTACCTGGAGCGCAAGTACCCCTCCTACGGCAACCTCGCCCCCCGCGACATCTCGAGCCGCGCCGCCAAGCAGGTCTGCGACGAGGGCCGGGGCGTGGGCGACACGGGCCGCGGCGTCTACCTGGACTTCGCCGACGCCACCAAGCGCCTGGGCGAGAACAAGATCCGGGAGAAGTACGGCAACCTCTTCGAGATGTACGAGCGCATCACGGGCGAGGACCCCTACAAGGTGCCCATGCGCATCTATCCCGCCAGCCACTACACCATGGGCGGGCTGTGGGTGGACTACAACCTCATGACCACGATCCCCGGCCTGTTCTGCATGGGCGAGGCGAACTTCTCCGACCACGGCGCCAACCGCCTGGGGGCCTCGGCCCTCATGCAGGGCCTGGCGGACGGCTACTTCGTCCTGCCGGCCACCATCGGCGGCTACCTGGCCACCATCAAGCCCGGCACCCGCATCACCACCGACCACCCCGCGGCCAAGGCCGCCGAGGAGTCCGTGCGGGCCAAGAACAACCGCCTCCTCTCCATCAACGGCAAGGAGACCCCCACCGAGCTGCACCGCGCCCTGGGCAAGATCATGTGGGAATACTGCGGCATGGGCCGCACCGAGGCCAGCCTCAAGCAGGCCCTCCAGGAGATCCCCGCCCTCAAGGAGCGGTTCTGGTCGAACCTGCGGGTTCCCGGAAGCATGTCCGACGTGAACCAGTCGCTGGAACTGGCCGGACGCGTCGCCGACTTCATCGAACTGGGCGAGCTCATGTGCCTGGACGCCCTGGAACGCCGCGAGTCCTGCGGCGGCCACTTCCGCGAGGAATGGCAGACCCCCGACGGCGAGGCCCAGCGCGACGACGAGAACTTCTGCCACGTGGCGGCCTGGGAGTACACCGGCGACGGCAAGACCCCCATCCGCCACACCGAGCAGCTCGCGTTCGAAAACGTCCACCTCGCGACCCGCAGCTACAAGTAAGGAAGGCAGCCCATGGAAAAGCACATCAACGTCAAGCTGCACGTGTGGCGCCAGAAGAACGCCGCGGACAGTGGCCACTTCCAGGATCTCGACGCCCCGGGGATCTCCACCGAGATGTCCTTCCTGGAGATGCTCGACGTGGTCAACGAGAGCCTCATCCACAAGGGCGAGGAGCCCATCGTCGTCGACCATGACTGCCGCGAGGGCATCTGCGGGGCCTGCAACCTCGTCATCAATGGCCGCCCCCACGGCCCCAAGGAACGCACCACCACGTGCCAGCTGCACATGCGCAGCTTCAGGGACGGGGACGACATCACCATCGAGCCGGTGCGCGCCGACGCGTTCCCGGTGATCAAGGACCTGATGGTGGACCGCTCCGCCTTCGACCGCATCATCGCCAAGGGCGGCTTCGTCAGCGTGCCCACCGGCAGCTGCTGCGACGCCAACGCCCTGCCCGTGGCCAAGGAGAAGGCCGACCTGGCCATGGACGCCGCCGCCTGCATCGGGTGCGGCGCATGCGTGGCGGCCTGCCCCAACGCCAGCGCCATGCTCTTCGTGGCCGCCAAAATCAGCCACCTGGCCCTGCTCCCCCAGGGCCAGCCCGAACGCTACACCCGCGCCCGGGCCATGGTGAACCAGATGGACGAGGAAGGCTTCGGCACCTGCACCAACCACGGCGAGTGCGAGGCCGCCTGCCCCAAGGGCATCACCCTCGACAACATCGCCCGCATGAACCGCGATTTCATCAAGGCCAGCATCACCTACCGCCCGGAAAGCGCCACCGGCGGGTTCTAACCCTCCCTGCCCCACGCCCCCGGCCGTTCGCCTTGCGGACGACCGGGGGTGTTCCCGTTCAGTCCCGGGCGCCCTCCACGAAGGCGGCCCCGAGGATCCCGCCCGCCCGGGCCCGGCGCAGGTAGAGGGTGCGCAGGTATTCCTGCTGCTCCACCACCTTCGCCTTGTCCATGGGCTCGGCGGCCCGAAGACGGTCCAGTTCGCCTTCCGCCTGGGCCAGGGTCGCGCTGAGGGGGATCACCTGGATGGAACGGACCTTGGTCTTCCCGGCGTTGCGCTCGTTCCAGTTGTTGCGGGTCCACAGGGGCTCGCAGCGGGCGTCCTCCACCCGCACCGGCTCGGTGCCATCGGCCAGCTTCAGCTTCACGAACCGGCAGTGGAACAGGACCCCGTCCCGGCTGTCGCCCCCGGCCACGGGAAAGAGGTCGGCGCGGTACATGCGGTCCTGGTTGGAGATGAAGTTGCCCAGGGAATAGGCCACGACGGTGCGGCGGGCGCCGGTCTCCAGCACCTCCACGGGCTGGAGCACGTGGGGGTGGTGACCCAGGATGAGGTCGGCGCCGGCCCGGGCCAGGCCCCGGGCCACGTCCTTCTGGCGCTGAAGGGGCGCGTGGAGGTACTCGGCGCCCCAGTGGAGGCTCACCACCACGGCGTCGGCCCGGGCCCGGGCGGCGGCCACGGCCTTCTCGGCCTCGGCGGGATCCAGGGAGCGCACCCAAGGGCTTCCGGCCTTCTGGTTGAGGTTGACGTTGAAGATGTCCGTGAAGGCCAGGAAGGCGATCCTCAGGCCCTTGACCTCCAGGATCCGGGGCGCCTCGGCCTGGGCCCGGGTGGGGCCGCTGCCCACGGCGGGAAGACCGGCGGCCTCCAGGCGCTCGAGGGTTTCCGCCAGGCCCCGGGGCCCCTGGTCGAAGGCGTGGTTGTTGGCGGTGGAGACGATGGTGATGCCGGAGGCCTTCAGGGCGGCGGGCAGGTCCTCGGGGGCGTTGAACTGGAAGGGGCGTCCGGGGCGGCCGGTCTTCGGGGCGATGGGGGTTTCCAGGTTGGCGAAGGCGATGTCGGCCCGCTTGAAGAGGGGGGTGACCTCCTTCCAGAGCTCGGTGAGGCTCCCCGCCTGGGCGGCGGAGGTCTTGACGTCCTGGTGCATGAGGATATCCCCCACCGCCACCAGTTCCACCCGAGCCAGCTCCTCCGGGAGGCGGCCTTCGGGGATGCCCGGGGCCCCCGGGGCACGGCTCCCCAGGGTCAGGACCAGGATGCCGGCCAGGAGCGTTCTAGGCGGGACCGTAGAAGACCTCCACGGGCAGGCCGGGCAGTCCGTCCATCACCTTGGCCGCCAGCAGGTCCAGGTCCCGGGCTGGCAGGGGCCTGGCCTCGGGCTCGGGCGTGGGACGCGCCACGGTGTAGAGCTGGATGCCCTGGAGGGTGCCCCGTTCCCGCACGGCCCGCAGGCACTGGAGGTAGGCCTCCACCTCGCCGTCGGAGGGGCCGCGGCCCCGCCATTCCAGGAAGAGGGTCTGGATCACGATGGGCCAGCGTTCCGCCGTGGCCGCCAGGTTCTCCAGGATGCGGGAGAAGGGCACCTTGGAGCGGTTCACCTCCCGGTAGTAGGCTTCCGTCCCGGCATCCAGCTTGGCCCAGATCTCGCCGTTGGCGGCCATCAGGAGGCCCAGCCCCTCCAGGATCTCGGGGGCCTGGAGCCGCGAGGAATCGGTGATGAGCACCAGCTTCACGTCCTGGAGGCCCTTGCGCGCCTTCAGGGCGGCGATGCGCTCCACCGCCCGGGGGAATTCGCGCAGGGTGGTGGGCTCGCCGTCCCCGGAGAAGGCGATGTCGTTGAGGCGCCGGTGGCGGGGCTCGGCGGTGTTGAATGGGGCCGTGGCGAAGAGTTCGCCCGACTGGGTGAGGTCCAGCAGCACCTCCATCTCGCGCTCGAGCTGGTCCAGGTCCACGTCCCGCCGCCGGGCCGGGGTGGCGCGGTCCACTTCGCAGTAGACGCAATCGAAGTTGCACACCTTGTCCGGATTGAGGTTCACCCCCAGGCTCACCCCCTTGCTGCGGCGGGAGATGACCGGGTAGCAGTAGTCGAAGTCCTGCCAGGTGCGCCGGTGGTCCAGGTGGGCTGTGACGAGCTTGCTCATGCCTGAAGGATACTACGGGTCCCGGGTCCGCTCCCCGCTTCCCGTTGGGGAGCGGCTACAATGGGCTTTCCAGAGTACTGCCGCGGAGGGCTTCCCATGAAGAGGATCACCGTGCTCGGAGCCGGCCGCGTGGGCGCGACCATGGCCCTGGACCTCGCCCGGGACGGGGAATTCGACGTCACCGTGGCCGACTTTTCCGAGGCCGCCCTGGCCCGCCTCGCGGCCAGGGGCCTCAAGGTCACGGCCCGCGACCTCTCCCACTCCGGGGAGGTCACCGAGGCCGTCCAAGGCGCGGACCTGGTGGTGGGCGCCGTACCCGGCTTCATGGGTTTCCGGACCCTGAAGACCGTGCTGGAGGCCGGCAAGCACGTCGTGGACATCTCCTTCTTTCCCGAGGACCCTTTCCTCCTGGACGACTTGGCCCGGGAGAAGGGCCTCATCGCCATCATGGACGCCGGCGTGGCCCCGGGCTGCGACAACTTCATCGTGGGCGACCTGCAGCGACGCCTGGACACCATCGGCAATTTCGAGTGCTACGTGGGCGGTCTCCCCGCCATCCGCACCTGGCCCTTCGAATACAAGGCCGGCTTCAGCCCCGTGGACGTGGTGGAGGAGTATACCCGCCCGGCCCGGTACGTGGCCCACGGCAAGGAGATCGTGATGCCCGCCCTCAGCGAGCCCGAGCTCATGGACTTCCCGGGGATCGGCACCCTGGAAGCCTTCAACACCGACGGCCTGCGCTCGCTCATCCACACCGTGGACGCGCCCTTCAAGAAGGAGAAGACCCTGCGCTACCCCGGCCACATCGAGAAGATGCGCATGCTGCGTGAAGCGGGGTTCTTCGGGCTGGAGCCCATCGACGTGGGCGGCGTGAAGGTGGCCCCCATGGACGTCACCACCCGGCTCCTCTTCCCCATGTGGCAGATGGAAGAGAACGACGAGGATTTCACCGTCATGCGCGTCATCGTGGACGGCACGAAGGACGGCAAGCCCGAGCGCCACGTGTGGGACCTGCTGGACCGCTACGACCGGGAGACGAAGATCACCTCCATGGCGCGCGCCACCGGCTATTCCTGCACCGCCACGGTGCGCCTGGTGGCGGCGGGGCTCTTCAGCCGCAAGGGCATCGCGCCGCCGGAGTACGTGGGCAAGGTGGAGGGGTGCTGGGAGTTCATCCGGAAGGACCTGGCCAGGCACAACGTGAACTGGGTGGAGACGCGGAGCTGAGGCTCCTCAGGGTTCGCCGGCCGCCTCGGGCCGTCCCATCAGGGGGAACCGGTCGCAGGGTTCGTAGCGGGGGCCGATCCAGTCGAACAGCGTGAGGTTGCGCACCTCGAAGGCGAGCCGGAGGTCCTGCTGCAGGATCAGGTCCACGGCCTGGCCGTAGGTTCCCCGCGCGGTGTCCCCCTGGGCCAGGGTGACGTGGGGCATCCAGCGTTCCGGGCGGTACAGGGGCGGGATCTCGCCCCCCAGCCGCGCCAGCTCCACGCAGGCCCGCTGGTGCAGGTCGAGCAGGACGGGGGTCTTCACGACGGGGGCATGGAGGATCCGGGCGGGCGCGCCGAACAGGCCGATGCCGCTGGTCTCCAACATGAACGGCGGCAGGGACTGGGAAATGCGCTCCAGGAGTTCCTTCACGTCGAAGTGGGTGAGCCCGTTGAAGGCCAGCAGCGTCACGTGGGGAAAGGGGACCTTGTGGACGCCCGACAGGCCGAACTCCGCCTCCAGCTGCGTCCACACCCCGCGGACTCGGCTGGCGGCCGGGTCCTGAAGAACCAGTGCGATGGTGGACATGGAAGCATTATACCCGAAGGCCCCGATCAGAACCGGGCGGTGAGCGTCAGGCCCTGGAACCCCGGGGAGAAGGCGGGCGCCACCTGGAACTCGGCGCGGCCGGCCCGGGAGCGGATCCCCCGGTTGATGCGCACCACCCCGCGGCCCATGACGGTGCCCACCAGGGCGCCGGCCACCACGTCCGAGGCGAAGTGTTCGCGGGTGCCCAGGCGGGCCAGGCCCACCAGGCCGGCGGCACCGTAGGCGCACCAGCCCACCCACGGTTCGGTCGAGCGCATGGACAGGACGGAGGCCATGGCGAAGGCCTGGGCGGCGTGCCCGGAGGGGAAGGCGTTCTGCGCGGAGAAGGGCCTGAAATCGTGGGTCCCCTTGCCGTCGTCGGGCCGGGCCCGGCCGAGGCCGTACTTCAGGGGCAGGATGGCCACCTGGGCCAGGACGGTGGCCACGCCCATGTCCACCACCACGGACCGGGCCTCGTCCCGCCCCGCGAGGCTGAAACCGAGGTAGCCGGCGCCCATGAGGATGAGGCCCCCCGTGCCGCCGGGCTGGGAGAGGTTCCGGAACAGCCGGTCCCGGGCATCGGTGCGGTTGCGGGTGGAGGCGTCGGCCAGGGTCCGGTCCAGGAGCAGGGCCGTGCCCACCACGGCGGCGGCGCCCACGCCCAGGGCCTGCCAGTCGGAGGTGGTCCAGGCGCCCGGGGCCCGGGCCACGGTCGTGGCGTCCTCCCAGGCCAGGCCCGGGAGCCGGGTGAACCCATCCCGGTCGTAAGGCGTCTGGCACCAGGCCAGGGTGCTGGCCAAGGCGAGGGCCAGGGCCCGCATCAGGCCTTGGCCGCCAGGCGCTGGGCCATGGCCTTGCCCATTTCAGCGGGGCTCACCACCACGGTGATGCCGGCGGCCTCCAGGGCGGCCATCTTCTCCTTGGCGGTGCCCTTGCCGCCGCTGATGATGGCGCCGGCGTGGCCCATGCGCCGGCCCGGAGGGGCGGTCTGGCCCGCGATGAAGGCCACCACGGGCTTGGTGACGTGGGCCTTCACGTAGGCGGCGGCCTCCTCCTCGGCGTTGCCGCCGATCTCGCCCACCATGACGATGGCGTGGGTGTCGGGATCGGCCTGGAAGAGCTTGAAGCAGTCGATGAAGTTGGTGCCGTTGATGGGGTCGCCGCCAATGCCCACGCAGGTGCTCTGCCCGATGCCCAGGGCGGTGAGCTGGCCCACGGCCTCGTAGGCGAGGGTGCCGGAGCGGGAGATGATGCCCACGTGGCCCGGCAGGTGGATGCGCCCGGGCATGATGCCGATCTTGGCCTGGCCGGGGGTGATGACGCCCGGACAGTTGGGGCCCACCAGGCGCTGCCCGGGGTGCTCGGCCAGCACGCGGTTGACCTTGACCATGTCCTGCACGGGGATGCCCTCGGTGATGCAGACGATGAGCTCGATGCCGGCGTCCAGGGCCTCGAGGATGGCGTCCGCGGCCGCCGGGGGCGGCACGAAGATCATGGTGGCGTTGGCACCCGTGGCCTTGCGGGCGGCCTTCACGGTGTCGAAGACGGGGAAGCCTTCCACCTCGGTGCCGCCCTTGCCGGGGGTGACGCCGCCCACCACCTGGGTGCCGTAGTCCCGGCAGCCCTTGGCGTGGAACAGGCCTTCCCGGCCCGTGATGCCCTGGACGATCAAGCGCGTGGAATTGCCGAGAAGGATGGACATGGGTGACCTCGGGGAAGGGGTTCAGGCGTCGTCGCGGAAGGAGTCGGGATCCGGCCCCGCCTGGGGCCGGGACGGGGAGATGCGGGGGTCCGGCAGCCTCGATTTGAGGGCGCGGAGCTCGGTGAGGTACCGGCGCTTGACGGCGTCGAGCTCCAGGTTCCTGCGGTACAGCTGCAGCACGAGGGCCACCACCACCGCCAGGTTGAGCGGCACGGCGATCCACATGAGGAGCGGGGCGTGGAAGGTCGTCTTCTCCCAGTTGCCCGCCCCCACGATCCAGATGAAGAGCCACATCATGGGCAGGAAGCCCACGGTGACGTAGAAGAAGCCCCATCCGATGCGCCAGGCTCCCCGGTGCATGACGGACTGGTACTCGGCCCATTTGGCCTCGTACTCGGCCTTGGGGTCGGCGGCCGTCATCGGATGGAGGCCACGACCTTGCGCGCCGCGTCGTCGAGATTGGCGGCCACTTCGATGCGCAGGCCGCTTTCGGAGAGGATGCGCTTGCCCTCCTCCACGTTGGTGCCTTCCAGGCGCACCACCACCGGGATCGTCACGCCGATGTCCTTGGCCGCCTTCACCACGCCCGCCGCGACGATGTCGCAGCGCATGATGCCGCCGAAGATGTTGACCAGCACGGCCTTGACGCCCGGATCCTGGAGGATGATGCGGAAGGCGTTCTTCACCGCCTCCTCGGAGGCGCCGCCCCCCACGTCCAGGAAGTTGGCCGGACTCGAACCGTGGTACTGAATGATGTCCATGGTGGCCATGGCCAGGCCCGCGCCGTTGACCATGCAGCCGATGCTGCCGTCGAGCTTGATGAAGTTCAGGCCGAACTTCGAGGCCTCGATCTCCGCATGGGCCTCCTCGTTGAGGTCGCGGTAGGCCAGGATCTCCGGGTGGCGGAACAGCGCGTTGTCGTCGAAGGCGATCTTGGCGTCCAGCGCGCAGACCTCGCCCTGGACCGTGACCACCAGCGGGTTGATCTCGACCATGGAGCAGTCCTTCTCCACGAACAGGCGGTAGAGGTTCTGGAAGAACGCGGCGCCCTTCTTCCAGCTTTCGCCTTCCAGGCCCAGCGCGAAGGCCAGCTCCCGGGCCTGGTGGCCGGTGAGGCCCAGGGCGGGATCCACGGCGATCCTCACGATCTTCTCGGGGGTGTGCTCGGCGACCTCCTCGATCTCCACGCCGCCCTCGGTGGAGGCCAGGGCCGTGACCCTCCCGGTGGCGCGGTCCACAAGGAAGCTCAGGTACAGCTCCCGGGCGATGTCCACGGGGTCGGAGAGGAAGACGGTGCGCACCGTGCGGCCCTCAGCCCCGGTCTGCTTGGTGACCAGATTCATCCCGTTCATCTTCGAGAAGAGTTCGGCGGCCTCCTCGGGGGTCTTCGCGAACTTGACGCCGCCGCCCTTTCCGCGGCCGCCGGCGTGGATCTGCGCCTTCACGACGGCCTTGCCGCCCATCCCGGTGGCGATGGCGGCCGCCTCCGCCGCGTCCCGGGCAACCCGGCCCCCCGGCGTGGCAACGCCGTACTGCCTGAGTAGTTCCTTGGCCTGGTATTCGTGGATGTTCATCAGGTCTCCTGGAGCGTGGCGCGGGTCGCGGAGCGCATAGTGTAGCCGGATCCTGGGTCTTTGTATCAACGAGTCCGGCGGATAGACTGGAGGTGTCCCCCCTTGGAGCCCGCCATGCCCCAGTTGGACCGACTTCTGGCCCACATCACCCCGCGGGGCGGCCTCCGGCTTCGCCTGGAGCCCAACGCCCCGCCCGTCCTGGAGCTGTCCGGGGGGGTGGAAATGCCGCTCCTGGCCAACCCCCTGCCCCCGACCATGGTCGAGGCCCTGGCCAAGGAGGTGGTGCCCACCGCCAAGGAGGCCGGCCTCGCCGCCACCGGCGAAGCCTTCTTCGACCACGAGGCCGGCGGGGAGCTGTATCGCGTTCTGGTGAGCCGCGGGCCCCAGGGCACCCGCATCACCGCGGAGCCCTCCCGGGGCGCCGCCACGGAGACCCAGCCCCTGCCCCGGCGCACGAACCCGGCGCCTGCGGCCGCGACCATCTCCCTCCCGCCCGCGAAACCCGCGCCGGATCCGGCCGCCGGAACCCGCGCCCAGCCCGCCAACAGCACCCACCCCCTGGCCGAATCTCTGTTCCGGGCCCTCCTGGAGCGCAAGGGCTCCGACCTCCACCTCAGCTCCTTCGAGGCGCCCATCGTCCGGGTGCACGGGGACCTGGAGGACCTCACGGACTTCGGGATCCTGGGGCCCACCCAGCTCATGGAGATGATGGAGTCCCTGGCACCGGAGGCCGCCTGGCGCCAGTTCAACGACAAGCACGACGCCGACTTCGCCTACCCCTTCGAGGCCGGGGGCTGCCGGCTGCGGGTGAACTACTTCATGGACAGGGTGGGGCCCGGCCTGGTGTGCCGGGTCATCCCCAACGAGATCCCCGACCCGGACAAGCTGGGCCTGCCCGACCCCGTGCGGCGCCTGGCGGCCCTCAACAAGGGCCTGGTGCTCGTCACGGGGCCCACCGGCTCGGGCAAGTCCACCACCCTGGCCGCCATCATCGACCTCGCCAACCAGCAGCGCGACGACCACATCCTCACCATCGAGGACCCCATCGAGTTCGTGCATCCCCGCAAGCGGTGCCTGGTGAACCAGCGGGAGGTGGGCACCCACACCGAGTCGTTCAAGTCCGGCCTGAGGGCCGCCCTGCGCGAGGACCCCGACATCGTCATGGTGGGCGAGATGCGCGACCTGGAGACCATCTCCATCGCCCTGGAGACGGCCATCACCGGCCACCTGGTCTTCGGCACCCTGCACACCTCCAGCGCCATCGGCACCGTGGACCGCATCGTGGACCAGTTCCCCGCGGACCGCCAGCAGCAGATCCGGGTGATGCTGGCCGACGCGCTGAAGTGCGTCATCAGCCAGGCCCTCCTCAAGCGCATGGGCGGGGGCCGCATCGCCGCCCTGGAGACGCTCTTCATCACGCCGGCCATTTCCAATCTCATCCGGGAGGGAAAGAACTTCCAGATCCCCAGCGCCATGCAGACGGGCCGCGCCTACGGCCAGAAGCTCATGAACGACGCGCTGGTGGAGCTGATCCTGGCCAAGCAGGTGGAGGCCAAGGAAGGCTACCTCAAGTGCCCGGACAAGGAATCTTACATGAACGCACTGAAGCGCGCGGGCATCGAGTGGGACCTGCGCGCGCACGAGGCGCAGCAGGGGTAGTGTAGGGCCATTGGATTTGTGGAACCAATTCGCCCAAATGGAATGTTGAGAAATATTCGAGTAAAGAACACGTACGCCGAGCACGCCGAGGCGCAGAGTTGCGCAGAGGTAGCTTCGCATTCTCGGCGCCGACCCATGCCGCCCAGGCCCTGCCCGCTATCGCGGGCCGCGCCGTTACCGGCGCGCGGCAGGGGGCGCAGGCCCTTCCGCATGCGAGCCTGTGGCGGGCCAGCGCCCCCTGCCTTTGACGGGCCTGGGCTTGATGCGCCGGATCCCGGAAACCGGCGAGGCAAGTGCATCCCGCCAGGAATGGCCTGAGCTTTTTCGAATACCCCGAGCTATCAGACTTCCGAGGCGTTTCGGGTTCTGGAGGAGGTCATGCAGAAAGGCGGTGCCCTGGAGATGACGTTCGAGGAACGCAAGGTCGTTTCTTGCGTGCCAGACCCCTTCCGGGAGGGTCCCTCGACCCCTAGGAAGGCCCCCCGACCTGACATCTGATCCGATTGCTGAGCCCAGGCCCGTTCAAGGCAGGGGGCGCTGGCCCGCCACAGGCTCGCATGCGGAAGGGCCAGCGTCCCCTGCCGCGCGCCGGTCACGGCGCGGCCCGCGAAAGCGGGCAGGGCCTGGGCGGCATGGGTCGGCGCCAAGGATGCGAAGCCACCTCTGCGCAACTCTGCGCCTCGGCGTGCTCGGGTCGGGTAGGCCCGGGGCGTTGCCGCCCCAGGCCCCCCTCAGATCCGGACGTGCCCGATTAAGGCATCCGGCTCCTCAGATCACGTGAGTAGCTGCGGGCATGAGCGTCACTGTCCGCTTCAGCCTTGGGGGCGGGAGCGGGAACCGCTTCAACACCTTCTCCATGGCCTCCCAGGTCAGGACTGCCCTTTGGGATCTTCGGCCCAGCCACTTCTTCCAGAGGTGACTCACCTCCCGAGCGAAGTTCCTGATGGATCTGAAGTTCCCCGTAATCCCGTAGTAGTTGTAGTGTCCAATTAGCTTCTGGCGCAGGGTCTTGTGCTGGTCCGAGAGCCGGTTATGCCGGTTCTTCTTCAGCCAGTCCCCTGTGGCCTTGATGGCGCGGCTGAACCGTTTCTTCGAGGTCTTCCGCTTCACCACCCAAGCCCCCTTGAGGGACTTGCCCCAGTAATGGGTGAATCCCAGGAAGTCGAAGTTGCCGGGTCCCCCTCCGGGGTCCCGCGGTTCCTTCGGTTTCCGGAACTCCACCAGCCGGGTCTTGTCCGGGTGGATCCTCAGTCCGAACCTTTCGAAGCGCTTCGGCAGCACCTCCAGGACTCGCCGGGCATCTTCCTCAAGGGCAAAGCCCATCACGAAGTCGTCCGCGTAGCGGACCAGAAAGGCTTGACCCCGCAGACGGGGCTTCACTTCCCGCTCGAACCATACGTCCAGCACTTCGTGGAGGTAGATGTTGGCCAGGGTCGGGGAGATCACACCCCCTGGGGAGTGCCCGTTTCCGGGTGCGTGATGCATCCTTGGTCGAGAACCCCCGCCTTCAGCCATTTGCCGATCAGACGCTTTACCACTCCGTCCCGCATCCGCTTGTCCAGGATTTCCCGCAGGCAGCCGTGGTCCAGCGTGTCGAAATACTGCCGGATATCCACGTCTAGCAGCCACCCACCGCCCAGGTTCATCGTCTGCTGCCAGATCGCCTGCAGTGCCTGGTGCGCCGACCTCCCGGGCCGGAATCCATACGAGCAGTCCAGAAAGTCCTGCTCATAGAGGGGTTCCAGGAGCATGACCACCGCCCTCTGGAGGACCTTGTCCTCGAAGGTGGGGATGCCCAGAGGACGCTGGGTTCCATCCGCTTTGGGGATGTATACCCTTCGCACCGGAGGGGCCTTGTAGGGGTCGCCGGCTTTGGCTCGGTTCAGCAGGGATTGGAGATTTGCCTCCAGATTCTCCGCGTATTCCTGGGCTGTTTGGCCATCCACCCCTACTGCCCCGTCCTTACGGGTTTGCCGGTAGGCTTCCTGAAGCCATTCGATGTCCATGTGGTGGGACAAGCTGCGAATTGCCGCCTCCGGCATTTGCCGGGACAGTTCCGCTATCCGTTGTTGTTTCGTGCAGACCGAGCTGGGAGTCGATATTCCCATGGTCTTTCCCTCCGACGATTCCGTGATCTGGCAGCCCCTTGGCTCCAGCGGGTCCCTCGGAACGGTTCCCCACCTTCATCGCTACTACGAGCTGCTCCGACTCCCTGCCGCCCTTCCCGCCGCCGTCATTTGGTTCCGGCTGGCGGTACCGCCTTCGCATCCGGTTGTTCGCTCCTGATCGGGTCGGTGCCCCCCGTCCAGGCCAGGGTTGTTTGGATCGTGGCGTCCCCAACCACGGGTCCAGGCGGAAACGACAGGGCCTCCCAGGTTCCTGGGGGACCCCCTGCGGACATGCCCTGCTCTGCGACCCCGGCGGGACCTTTGAGCCAGGCCGTTGCGGCTCTAAGGTGCGGCCTTCCGTTCGTACGAAAACGTCGGCTCCCACGGTAATAAGACTTTCGAGGCTCGATCACACGGCCTATACGCTCGCTGTCTACGCTTCGAAGGGTGGGTCACCCCACCACCACGCAAGACTCGCTTCTGGCTGCTGGCCAGCTTTGCCAGATGGGGTTGGCTACCCATCGGGTCCCATTGCGAGGTTTCAGGTGATTAGGTCATCCGTCCTCCTCGCCCAAGCTTTGCCTGGCGCACCGTACGGGTCCTTTACCCGAACAAACCGAAACCTCAAACCGGGCTAGGAAGGTTCCGCTATTTCGATCGGGCTACTAGTTGCTTCGCGCCAGGAGGATGTCCGGGATGTCCAGCAGCAGGCGCTTGGTGCCCTCGTGCCCGTCCACCCCCGCCAGCGCGGCGGTGGCGGCCCCGGAGGCGCGGCGGGCCAGTTCCCGCGTCTCGCTGAGGGCGTCGTGGCGCTCCAGGAGGTCGCGCAGGGCCTTCTCGTCGGCGGGGGTGATGGGGACCTTCTCGCCGTTCTCCCAGATGCGGGCGATGACCGGGCCCGCCTCCCGCGGGGCCCGCTCCAGCAGCGTGAGCATGGGGAGGGTCAGCTTCCCCTCCCGCAGGTCGGAAAAGACCGGCTTGCCCATTTCCGCCTCGGTGGACGTGTAGTCCAGGAGGTCGTCCACCAGCTGGAAGGCCCTGCCGATCTCCAGGCCGTAGCGGCGCAGGGCCTCGCAGTCGGCCTCGGGGCGCCCGGCCAGCACGGCGCCGGTCTCGGTGCAGCCCGCGAACAGCAGCGCCGTCTTGCGCTCCTGGATGTCGAAATAGTCCTTGCGGGTGGTTTCCAGGTTGAACAGGCAGTCGTTCTGGATGAGCTCGCCCTCGATCATGCGCGTGGTGACGTCAGCCATGATCTCCAGCATTCGGAACGACCTGCCGGCGATGGCCGAGGACATGGAATGCAGGTAGAGCAGGTCCCCGAAGAGCACCGTGAGGGTGTTTCCCCAGAGGGAATTGAGGGTCGGCTTGGCCCGGCGGGTCTGGGCGTGGTCGATGACGTCGTCGTGGATGAGCGTGGCCGTGTGCACCAGCTCGAAGACCACGCCGAACCGCACGTCTTCGCTGGAGTCCACCCCGCACAGCCGGCTTCCCAGCAGCACCAGGGCCGGCCGCAGGCGCTTGCCCTTGCCCGAGCCCACGTGGGCGGCGAGCCTGCCGATCACGGCGACCTCGGAGGTGAGCTTGCGCTGCAACTCCTCCTCCACCTCGGCCAGCTTGCCCGAGATGGGAAGGAAATAGCGCAGCAGGTCGATGCGGGCCATCGTTCAGTTCCGGTAGTTCGTGAACTGGAGGTCGAGCCCCTGGTCGTTCTTCTTGAGCAGGGCGATGGCGTCCTGCAGGTCGTCCTTGTTCTTGCCCGAGACCCGCAGCTGGTCGCCCTGGATGGAGGCCTGCACCTTGACCTTGGCGTCCTTGAGGACCTTCACCAGGCCCTTGGCCTTCTCGGAGGGGATGCCCTGGAGGATCTTGACCTCCTGGCGGCAGGTGCCCTTGCTGGCGGGCTCCACCTTGCCGAATTCCATGGCCCGGATGCTCACGCCGCGCTTGACCAGCTTGCTCTGGAGCACGTCCACCACGGCCTTGAGGCGCACCTCGTCGTCGCTGGTGAGGGTGAGCACCCCTTCGTCCTTCAGGTCGATCTTGGAGATGGATCCCTTGAAATCGAAGCGCTGGCCGATCTCCTTCATGGCCTGCGTGACGGCGTTCTTCACCTCGTCCATGTCCACCTTGGAGACAACGTCGAACGAACAATCACTGGCCATCAACCCCTCCGCGATCCTCCAATGTAGCATCCCCGTGACAATTTAGGAGCCGGGCAGAACCGGCATGGGCATCATCCGCCCAGGCCCAGGTCCTTCCGGAGGTCCTCCCAGCCCTCCCACAGGAACATGCGCAGCAGGGCCACCTGCACCAGCGCGTGGTCGATGCGGCCGTCCTTCAGCATCGCCTCGGCCTCCTTCCAGGGCACGGCCCAGACCCGCAGCTCCTCGGAGGGATCCAGGTCCAGCGCGGCCTCGGGGCGGCAGCCCAGGGCCAGGTAGAAGTGGCACCGGTTGTCCTGGATGGCGGGGTTGGGAGAACAGCTGCCCAGGCCGATCCACCGGTCCGGGACGTGGCCGGTCTCCTCCAGCAGCTCCCGGCGCCCGGAGGTGGCCGGGTCCTCGCCGGGGTCGCACACGCCCCCCACCACCTCCAGGGTGCTGGCCCCGATCCCGTGGCGGAACTGCTCCACCAGGAGCAGTTCTCCCTCCCGGGTGAAGGCCACCACGTTCACCCAGTCCGGGCACAGCAGCCGCGTGAAGCCATGCTCCCGGCCGGTGTGGGGCGACGCGCGGTGGACGAGCATGTGCTGGAACAGACGCGTCTCGCCTTTGGACTCGACAACCTTGTCCAGCCAGGGGCGGGTGGGATCGAAACCGGGGGAGTGCTGGGCGATCAGGCGCATGGGACCAGTCTAATCTTCATTCCGCCCGCCGAAGGTGCTATGGTTCCGCCATGGACTACCCACGAGCGTCGTTCCTGGCCCTGGCGGTGGCGCTGCTCACCGGCTGCAGTTCGGAAGACCCCCGGCTGCCGGAAAAGCTCTATGAGGAAGCCATCGAACTCAACCGGCAGGGACGGAACCAGGAGGCCCAGAGCCTCATGAAGCAGTTGGCCTCCCAGTATCCGGAGTCCCCCAAGGGCCAGCAGGCCACCAAGGACCTCTACACCCTGGAGGCCCTGCTCCGCCAGGACCTGCGGGACCGCACCCGGCAGCTCCACGGCACCATGAAGCGCATCGCCGACGCCCTCACGCGCTACAAGGGCAACCACGGCGAATACCCGCGGTTCCTGGCCTCCCTGGTGCCCGAGTACCTGGACCAGATGCCCGAGACCCCGTGGAAGCACCCCTTCCTCTACCGGCCCTACGTGACCGTGCCGATCATGGACGTCAAGGACCGCAAGGGCCGCGTCGCCCAGGTGTTCGGCACCAAGCTTGACGGCTACATCCTGGTGTCCCTGGGCGTGGACATGCAGGTGGGCGGCGACGACCTGGCCGCCGACACCTACGTGGTGAACGGCGAGTGGTACAAGGGCAGCGCCCCCCCGCCCATCCCCACCCCCCAGCCGGTGCGCTAGGACCTCATCCGCTTCGAGATGCCCCGCATGTGGGACGGTGTGACCCCCGTGACCGAACGGAAGGCGCGGGTCAGGGCGCTGTGATCGTAGAAGCCGCAGTTCTGGGCGATCTCGGCGATGTTCAGGTCCGTGTCCCGCAGCTGGCGGGTGGCCTCGGTGAGGCGCACCTGGTTGATGAGCTGGCTGGGGGTGACCCGGAAGATGCGCTTGATGAGCCGGGCGAAACGCACCGGGGGGATGCCGCAGCGCGCCGAGAGGTTCAGCGGGGAGATGGGCTCGTCGAAGTGGCTCTCCAGGTGGTTGAGGGCCTCGGCCAGAGTCGGGGGGATCTCCACGTGTTCGCCCGGAGCCAGAAGGACACGGCTGGTGGCCACCAGTCCGACGATCCTCCGCCCCTGGTCCATCACGGGGATCTTCGTCATGAGGCACCACCCCGGCCGCCGGAAGGAGTACCAATCCAGCTCCAGGTGGTTTATGAATGATTTTCCAGATTCCATGACGAGCTGATCCTGGGCCTCGAAGATCGCCGCCAGTTCCTTGGGGTAGATGTCCCAGACGCTCCGGCCGTAGAGCTCGGACTTGTTCTTGAGGCCCACCCGGGCCACCAGGGCCTGGTTGACCCCCACGTACCGGCCCTTGAGGTCCTTGATCGCGAAGACCGTGTTGGGCTGCTGGTCGAAGAGCTCCTCGATGGCGGATTGGCCGGCGAACAGGGCCGAGACATCGGGGGGGGCGAACGGCGGCCCCCCCCGGTTCGGGGGCGCCGGGCTGGGCCGGCCTGGGTTCAAGGTGTCCGAGAGATTCATAATCTGATGGTAGCCCTATTGGCTGAAGAGGTCCTGGAATCGATCCCGGAGCTTCATGACGGTGATCCTCCCGTCCCCCTCCGCCAGGATCCGGGCCGGGCGTGGAAACGCATTGGCGTTGCTGGCCAGGAAATGGCCAGAATAGGCACCGGTGTCCCGGAGGACCAGGGTGTCGCCCCGGCGTGGGCGACGGTGCAGGCTCGTCTTGAACGGCGTGAGCAGGTCGCCGGAGAAGCAGAGGTTGCCGGCGATGAAGGTCTCGAAGGGTTCGGACTCGGCCGCGCCCCCCAGGAGCTGCCACCGGTTGGCCCCCCCTTCCAGGAGGGCGTCCGCATGGCTCGTGATGCCCATTTCCACGGTCACGAGGTTGTGGACGGAGGCCACCCGCCGCACCTGGGCCACCGTGCACAGGGTGATCCCCGCGTCCTCCACGATGCTGCGCCCCGGCTCCACCATCAGTTCCGGCTCCCCAAGGGACGCCAGCGCTTCGCGGGCGCCCAGGGCCCGGCCCTCCACCTGGACCCGGCCCTGAAGGATCGCCTTCAGCATCGCCGCCTTGGGCCAGGGGCTGTGGAAGGCGGTCCCGTGCCAGCGGGAGGTATCCAGGACGCCGTCGGCGCCCACGCGCAGGCCGCCCGTGGTCCCGTTCCAGCCGAAGCCGTCCCGGGCGGCGAGGCGCCGGCGCAGGGCGTCCCAGGCCGGGCGGTCCAGGTAGTTGACGGGGAAGCCGCCCCCCAGGTTCAGGATGGGGCAGCTCCCCGTGCGGGCCCTCAGCGCCAGGCCCAGTTCCACCATGCGTCCCAGCACCGCGAGGTAGGGTTCCGGGCGCGTCAGCTGGGAGCCGATGTGGGCATGGAAACCCAGGATGCGGAGGGAGGGAAAAGCGGCGAGGCCCCCCAGCAGATCCGGGATCTCGCCGATGGGAATGCCGAACTTCGACCAGGTGCCGCCCGTGAGGATCCGGGCCCCGGTCACCTCCCCAAGGTCGAACCCCGAGAGGCGCAGGAGCACGCGGCCCCGGCACCCCTGGCCGCGGGCCACGGCCTCCGCCTGGACCAGTTCCTCCACGGAGTCGGCCACCAGGAGCATGTCCCCGGCCACGGCCTCCCGGATGAGGGCGTCCTCCTTGCCGTTTCCGTTGACGTTCACGGCCTGGGCGGGAACCCCGGCCTCCAGGGCGCAGCGCACCTCGAAGGGCGAGGCGGCGTCGGCCCCTGCCCCGCCCTGCGCCACGGCGGCCAGCAGCGCCGGATGGCCCGAGGCCTTCACGGCGTACCGGATCGAGCCTCTGGGGTACGCGTCCCGGAAAACCTCGGCGAAGCCCCGCAGGTTGTCCTGCACCACGGGCAGGAAGGTGATGTGGAGCGGCAGGCCGTAGGCCTCCCGCCACCCTTCGGCGGCATGCGCGAGCGTCCCATCCAGGTCCACGGGGGTCAAACCCGCTTCATCCGTTTCAGGAACGCCGGGTCGATGTCGGCGCCCAGCCCGGGTTTCTCCGGCAGGGTGACGACGCCGTTGCGCACCGTCATGCCGTCCACGACCGGATCCTCCCCGAATTCCAGGAAGGCGTCGAGATCGGCGAAGGTGATGTTGTGGCGGGCGGCGTGCACCTGGGCCGCGGCAGTCAGGCCGAGACGGCTTTCGGCCATGCACCCCACCATGCAGGGGATGCCCGCGGCCTCGGCGATCCAGGAAATCCGGAGCGCGTTGCTGATGCCGCCGGATTTCATGAGCTTGATGTTGAAGTAGTCGCAGGCCTGGGCGCGGATCAGCGCGAGGGCGTCGTGGGGGGAGAAGAGGGCCTCGTCCGCCATGATCGGGATAGGGCTGGCATCGCGCACGTGGCGAAGGCCCTCCAGGTCCGAGGCCGCCAGGGGCTGCTCGCAGCACTGGATATTGAACTTCTCCATGCGCCTCAGGGCCTGCACGGCCTGGGGGACGGAATACCCCTGGTTGGCGTCCACGCGGAGGGTGCAGTCGTAGCCCACCGCGTCCCGGATGGCCTGGAGCCTGGCGACGTCCGCGTCCGGTTCCGTCCCCAGCTTGACCTTGTGGATCCGGTAGCCCTTGGCGAGATGGTCGCGCACCTCCTGGGCCATCCTCTCCGGGGTGCCCAGTCCCGTGGTCCAATCGGTCTCGAAGGTCGTCTTGTCGCCGCCCAGCAGCCGGAACAGGGGGAGCCCCGCGGCCTTGCCGAGCAGGTCGTAGAGGGCCATGTCGAAGGCCGCGATGATGCTCGGGTTCGAATGGAGATAGCCGCCGAATACCTTCTGGGCGCCCTCGATGGCCAGGGGGTCCCGGCCCTTGAGCAGGTCCCGCAGGTGGCGGGCCACATCGAGGTTGGTGGCCTGGTTGTCGCCCGTGACCGACTGGAGGGGGCTGGACTCGCCCAGGCCCACCAGTCCGGAATCCGTGAGGATCCGGACCAGGACCCCCTGGGTGCCCTCGATGACGTCAAAGGCGATCTTGAAGGGCTGGATGAACTTCAGGTCGAAACAGTAGATTTCCACGTCCCTGATCTTCATCCGCCCCGTGACCTTCCGGGCGTCCGTGAGGGCCCGGGAGGCGGTGGCGGCGGGAAGGGCCAGGCCGCCGCCGGCCACGGCCAGGGCCCCTGCGCCCAGGGTCTTCAGGAACTCGTTGCGCGTGAATGGCATGTCATACCTCGGAAAGGAGACTCAGAACTGGATCTTCACGCCCAGGGTGTAGCGCCGGCCCTGGACCCAGGCCCTGGGCTGCTCGAGCTTCGGGTCCGGGTCGCCGGGATCGCCGGTGAAGGCCTGGGTGGCCGTCTCGTAGACGTACGTGGTCTTCCGGGTGTTGAAAAGGTTGAAGCAATCCAGGAAGGGGGTCGCCTTGAGGCCCATGGGCAGGTTCACCTGGTAGTCCAGGTGCAGATCGAAATGGGTGATCCAGGGGGTTCGGCCGAACTGGCCCAGGCGCCCATCCACGGGGGAAGCGGCGCCGGCCCCGGTGAAATCGCCGTGGTTGTCGAAGTGGGTGATGGGCACGCCGCTGGAGGCGTCGCCGTTGAGGCCGACGTTGAGGTCGTTGCCCGCCACCGTGAAGCGGTGGGAGGCCTGGAGCTTGAAGGCGTGCGTCCTGTCCCCGACGAGCAGGCCCGTGCCGACCATGAAGGCGCTGTTGTAGGCCTGGCCGATGTTCGCGAAGCCCGCGGAGGTGGTGCTGGGGCTGGCGCTGTAGCTCACCCCCTGGTAGTTGCCGCTCAGGCGGGACCAGGTATAGCTGAACTGCAGGGCATCGCGGTCGGAGCGCTTCGACAGGGAGACGTCCACGGACTTGTACTCGTTGTACATCTTCGGATAGAGGGTGTCATTGACCGTGATCTTCCGGCCGCTGTTCAGGCTGCTGGGATCCGTGCGGGCCGTCCAGGAAGCCGTCGGTCCGGGATTCCAGAGGATGCCCTGGCCGGGCCACTGCACGGGGCTGCCTCCGATGAAGGCGCTGGCGACCCCGGAATCGTAGTAGTTGCCCGCCGCGTCGGCGAGGGCCGAGATCTCGATGGGGTCCGTGAGCTTGCGGTACTTCGCATGCAGCCCCAGCCACCAGCCCCGGGACAGGTCCTTGTCGAAGCCGAGAATCCACTCCGTGCGCTTGGGCAGCTTGATCCCGTCCGCGACGGGGGCCGACTTGGTCTGGCCGCTGGAGTCCTGCATGAGGTCGTAGCCATTGGGGTCGAGGATGACCGGGTGGCCGTCGTTGTATGCGAAGGCGGAACTGGGCCCGAAGTACCCGTAGATGCGCTGGGTGAAGGTCTGGTCCCCCGCGAGGGCCACGGCGATGAAGCTCGGCATGGCCTCGTAGTACACGGCATAGCTCGCAGAGAACTTGGTCCTGCCGTCGTTGGCCGGATCCCAGGTGAGGCCGAGCCGCGGCTGGATGTAGTCCTTCCCCTTGAAGGAAAGGATGTCCGGACCGCCCACCTGCCGGACGCTCTGGGATTCCATGCGGGCCCCGTACATCAACCGCAGGCCGGGCATGGCCTCCCAGATGTCCTGGGCATAGAAGGCCGAATACCTGGACTTCCCCGTTGTCTGGCTGTGCAGTTCCACCAGGTCGAGCATGGGCCAGTCGTTGGGGAGGATGTAGTACAGGAGCGGGTACCGGCCGTTCTCGCTCAGGGGGTTGAGGGGCCCGGTGGTGGTCTGTCCGTTGTGCACCGTGGCGTCGATCTGGCTGAAACCGAACTTGAAGGAATGCTGGTTCCACAGCCAGGACAGATCGATGCGGGCCTGGCTGCTGGTGCTGTCGGTGGGGGCGGTGTTCACGACGCCCCGGCCTCCGCTGTATCGTGCGACCTTGCCCGCCAGTTCGGGGTGCGTCGCCGCGCCCGGTCCCCCGATGTAGTAGAAGTAGTCCCAAACCGCCTGGGTGGGCTGGACCGACTCGGCCGCATAGTCGTAGTCGGTGGAGATCTTCACGGAACCCACCTTGGCGGAGAGGAGGAGGGTCGGGGAGATGGTCCAGTCGAAGCTGAGGCTGAGGTTGGTCACGGTGTCCCGCTGGTCCAGGCCCTGGTTCAGGGTTCCGCCCCCCTGGTAGATGGGATCCTGGTTGGCCTTGGTGACGTCGGTGGACGCCGCGAAGGTGAACTGGATGTCCTGGGTGGCGAACCAGTTGATCTTGCCCAGGGCCTGCAGCCGATCCAGGGTGGGCCGGCCGCCCACGAGCCCCGGATCGTCGTTGGGAAGGGGCCGCTGGCCCTTGGAGGATTCCGAATCCACCCCGGCGAAGTAGAAGAGCTTCTCCTTGATGACCGGCCCGCCCAGTTCGAACCCGAAGTCGGTGCGGGACCGCGGCGGTTCCTGCTTCACGAATTCGTTGCCCTTGGCCACCGCCTGGCTTCCGCCCGGATCCCAGGTCATCCAGGCGCTTCCCCGCCTCGCATTGGTGCCCGATTTCGTCACCACGTTGACCACCCCGCCCAGGGCGGAGTACTCGGGCCGGAAACCGCCGGTCTGCACCTCGACCTGCTCGATGAAATCGGTCTTGAGGCCGGAGCTCTGGGTGCCGAACCGGTAGTCGTTGGTGTTCATCCCGTCGATCACGAACTGGTTCTCGGCGGCGGAGGCGCCACTGATGTTCACCCCCGACACCCCCATCACGCCCGGGCTGTAGTCCGTGGAGGAGCCCGGGGCCAGGAGCGCCAGCGAATTGAAATTGCGGGTCTTGGGAAGGGAATCGATGGTCTTCCGGTCCAGGTTCAGGCCCTGGGTGGTGCTGGTGAAGTCCACGGTGCCGCCGGTCTCCACCACCTCGACGACCATCTCCTTCATCACGCCCAGCTTCACGTTGACCGTCTGGTCGTTGTTGGTGACCACGGACAACCGGGTCTGGAACCTCACGAAGCCGGGCTTGGTGACCTCCAGCACCCAATCGCCCGGGTTCAGAAGGCCGAAGTGATAGGTTCCGTTGGCCTGGGACACGGTGGAGCGCCTCACCTGGTTGCTGGAGACCGTCACCACCGCCCCGGCCACGGGCGAACCGTCCGGGCCACGCAGGATCCCCGAAATGGCGCCGGTGGTCATGCTCTGGGAAAAGACCGCCGGACCGGAGGCGGCGAGGATCAGCGTGAGGACGCCTACCCTAGGAAGTGATCGGCTCATGATCGAAGCTCCTGGAAAGCGTTCGCCGCGGGAACGGCGAGCAAGGGGGGAACATCAATTCAAATAAGGGATTGGGTTCTACCAATCATCAGAGGAAACGAGGCCTTCCGCTTGGTCCACCGCCCGTGTTTTCCTGTGAATTTCATACAACCGGTGGGTCCAGCGTCAGCGAACGCGTTCCAGTTGCCGGAGGAAGGCCGGGTCGAGCTCGGCTCCCAGGCCGGGCTCTCCGGGCAGGGTCACGAGGCCTTGCGCGACCTGGATGCCCCCGAGGATGGGGTCCACGGAAAAGTCAAAATGGCTGTCCAGGTCGGCCATGGTGATGCCCCGCCTGGCACCGTGCACATGGGCCGCCGCCGTGAGGCCGAGGCGGCTTTCCAGCATGCACCCCACCATGCAGGGCACGCCCCCGGCCTCGGCGATCCAGGCGATCTTCAGGGCGTTGGTGATGCCTCCGCATTTCATGAGCTTGATGTTGAAGAAGTCGCAGGCCTCCTCCCTCAGGAGCCGGAGCGCGTCGGCGGGCGAGAAGAGGGACTCGTCGGCCATGAGCGGAACCGGGCTGACGGTGCGAAGGTACCGCATGCCCTCCAGGTCCTTCTGGTCCAGCGGCTGTTCGCAGCACTGGAGGTTGAACCGCTCCATGTGCTGCAGGGCATACCGGGCCTGGGGCACGGTGTAGCCCTGGTTGGCGTCGACGCGCAGGGTCACCACGCCGCCCACGGCCTCCCGGATCGCCCGGAGCCGGGCGAGGTCCGCCGCGGGTTCCTGGCCGAGCTTGATCTTCAGGGTCCGGAACCCCTGCGCCAGGGCCGCCCGGGCGTTCGCGGCCATGGCCTCGGGGGTTTCCAGGCCGATGGTCAGGTCCGTTTCGAAGGTGGCCGTGTCGCCGCCAAGGAGGCGGTACACCGGCAGTCCCGCCGCCTTGCCGAGGAGATCCCACAGGGCCATGTCGAAGGCGGCGACGATGGCGGGATTCGAGTGGAGATGGACGCCGATGAGTCCGAGGGTTCGCTCGATGGCCAGGGGATCCTTGCCGATGAGCAGATCCCGGATCTGCCGGGCCGCGTGAACCGCCGTGGCCTGGGTGTCGCCTGTCACCTTGAGCAGCGGACTGGCTTCCCCAAGCCCCGTGAGGCCCGCGTCGGTGCGGATCCGGATCAGGACGCCCTTGGAGCGGTCGAAGGTCTCGAAGGCGACCGTGAACGGTTCCTTCATCCTCAGTTCGTAGGGGTAGATCTCCACGTCCCGGATCCGCAGCCTGGCCGCCTGGGCCCGGGCTTCGGGCAGCGCCCCGCCACCTCCGGCGGCCCGGGTGGGGAGGGACGGCTGGGCCACCGCCCAGGCCATGCTTCCCATGCCGAACATCTTCAGAAACTCCATCCTGGAACAGATCATATCCCGCCCTCCGCAGGGCACCATGTTCCGTGATGGCCCACCGGTGGCGCTTGGCGGGAAGCCCTGCGGAACCTGCGAAATCCCGCCTATTGGTCGGAATTGACAAGGGGCGGCGCGATCGGAACCAAGCGGCCGCGTCATAATGTCAGGACAATTCCAGCCATGAACGCCACCGCGAACCCCGTGAACCGGGGACTGGCCTGATCCCCAGGGAGATGCCCCATGTCCATGCTTTCCCGCCTTTCCAACCTTCCCGGCCTGCTCCTGATGGGGTTGGCCACCCTGCTCGCACAGGCGGAAACGCCCCGGCCCGCGCCGGCCGCCCCGCCCGCCCTGACGGCCCAGGATGCCCAGGCATGGCTGGACGGGCTGCTCAGCTACGGAATCCCGTCCGCGGACGTGGCCAGCGCCGTGGTCACGGTGGTCAAGGACGGCCGGATCCTGGTGAGCCGCGGCTACGGCTCCGCGGACATCGCCTCCGGGAAACCCGTGGATCCTGCAACCACCCTGTTCCGGCCCGGGTCGGTGTCCAAGCTGCTCACCTGGACGGCGGTGATGCAGCTGGTCGAGCAAGGGAAGCTGGACCTGGACAAGGATGTCAACACCTACCTTGACTACCGCATCCCGGACCGGGAAGGCCGCCCCGTCACCCTGCGCAACCTCATGACCCACACGGCGGGCTTCGAGGAGTGCATCCGGGGCCTCATCATCCCGGACCAGACTGATTTCATGAGCAACGGCGCGACCCTGAAGCGCTGGGTCCCCCGACGGGTCTACGCGCCCGGCAAGGTGCCCGCTTATTCGAACTACGGCGCCTCGGTCGCCGGGTACCTGGTGGAGCGGGTGAGCGGCATGCCCTTCGAGGCCTACGTGGAGAAGAACATCTTCCGTCCCCTGGGCATGGAGCACAGCACCTTCGTCCAGCCCCTTCCGGACCGTTTCAAGAGCCACATGGCCACCACCTACCAGTTGGCCTCGGAGCCCCCCAAATACTTCGAACTCATCTCCATGGCTCCGGCCGGAAGCTTGTCCGCATCCGCGGACGACATGGGCCGCTTCATGATCGCCCACCTCAACGAAGGCCGCTTCAACGACACCCAGATCCTCAGCCCGGCCACGGTGCGGATGATGCATGAATTCGAACTGGCCTGCACGCCGGGGGCCCACCCCATGGCGCTGGGCTTCTACCGCCAGGACCGCAACGGGCAGACCATCATCGCCCACGGCGGGGACACGATGTTCTTCCACAGCGAACTGATCCTGCTCCCCCGACAGAAGGTGGGGCTCTACCTGTCCATCGACGGGGTCGGCCAGGACCGGACCGCCTACCGCCTCCGGCAGGCCATCGAGGACGGTTTCCTCGACCGCTACTTCCCCATGGCCCCGGCCCCCGCGCCGGTGGCGCTGCCCACCGCGCGCGAGCATGGGGCGCTGGTGGCGGGGAACTATTGGTGCAGCCGGAATCCCGAAAGCAGTTTCCTCTATGCTCTGCGGTTCCTGGGCATGCAGGAATTCAGCCAGGACGCCCAGGGCGACCTGGTGTGGAAGGACCTGCTGACGGGCAGGCCCCGGCAGTTCCGGGAGGTGGCGCCCTTCGTATGGCAGGACCTCCAAGGGCAGGACCGGCTGATCTTCGTGGTGGAAGGCGGCAAGGTCCAGCACATGGCCATCGAACCCTACTCGCCCATCATGATCTTCTTCCCCGCGACCGCCTGGCAGTCCTTCCTCGGCAGCAAGGGGGTGCTGGCCTTCACGCTGGCCGTGCTCCTCGCCGCCCTGGCGCTTTGGCCCCTGGCGGCCCTGGTCCGCTGGCGGTGCGGGAAGCCGTCCGGACTCTCCCCGCGGGCCCTGGCCTGGTACCGGGCCAGCCGCATGGCGGCGCTCACGAACCTGGCGTGCGCCGGAGGGTTCGCCTACTGGCTCCAGTCCATGGGCGAGCACCATCTGGTCTTCGCGGATGCCCTCCAGTGGCTGTTCCAGATCCTCGGGCTGGTCTCCCTGGCCGGGGCGGTGGCGGCCATCGGGAATGCGGTCCTCGCCTGGAAGGAACCCAGCGGCTGGTGGCGCAAGGCCAACAGCGCCGCCCTCGCGGTGGCCTGCGTCCTGGCGTCACTGCTCGCCCTCGGCCTGCACCTGCTGAAGCTTGGCCTCAACTACTGAAGACCGGCGGCGACAGGCACCCGGACACCGCCCCCGCCCCTCCCCGCGACAGCAGCGAGGGAGGAGCGGAGGACGCCGGAAATCCGGAATGGAGGGGCTGTCCCTACTGGACGCCCCAGTCCAGGATGACCTTGCCGGACTTCCCGCTGCCCATGACCTCGAACCCCTCGCGGAACCGGTCGATGGGGAAGTGGTGGGTGATGATGGGGCTGATGTCCAGGCCGCCCTGGATCATGGCGGCCATCTTGTACCAGGTCTCGAACATCTCCCGGCCGTAGATGCCCTTCAGGAACAGGCCCTTGAAGATCACCTGGCCCCAATCCACGGCCACGTCCTCGCCCAGGATGCCGAGCATGGCGATGCGGCCGCCGTTGGCCATGGAGTCGATCATGCCGCGGAAGGCCGCGCCGTTGCCGCTCATCTCCATGCCCACGTCGAAGCCTTCGGTCATGCCCAGTTCCTTCTCCACGTCCGCCAGCTTCTCCCGGGAGACGTCCACGGCCCGGGTGGCGCCCATCCTGCGGGCCAGGTCCAGGCGGTAGGGGTTCACGTCGGTGATGACGACGTTGCGGGCGCCCACGTGCTTGGCGATGGCCACGGCCATGATGCCGATGGGGCCGGCGCCGGTGATCAGCACGTCCTCGCCCACCATGTCGAAGGACAGGGCGGTGTGGGCGGCGTTGCCGTAGGGATCGAAGATGGAGGCCAGGTCGTCGGAGATGCCGTCGGGCACCTTGAACAGATTGGTGGCCGGCAGGGACAGGTACTCGGCGAAGGAGCCCGGGCGGTTCACCCCGACGCCCCGGGTGTTGGGGCAGAGGTGGCGCTTCCCGGCGCGGCAGTTGCGGCAGTGGCCGCAGACGATGTGGCCCTCGCCCGAGACCCGGTCGCCCACCTTGTAGCCCTCGACCTCGTCACCCACCTTCTCGATGATGCCCACGTACTCGTGGCCCACGTGCATGGGCACGGGGATGGTCTTCTGGCTCCAGGCGTCCCAGTTCCAGATGTGCATGTCCGTGCCGCAGATGGCGGACTTGTGGATGCGGATCAGCACGTCGTTGGGGCCGATCTCCGGCATGGGGACGTCTTCCATCCACAGTCCCGGTTCCCGCCTGCTCTTGACCAATGCCTTCATGGAATGCCTCCGTAAGCTACTTGATGACGCCCAGCTCGCGCCCGACCTTGGCGAAGGCGGCGATGGCCACGTCCAGGTCCTCCCGGCTGTGGCCGGCCGACATCTGGGTGCGGATGCGGGCCTGGCCCTTGGGCACCACGGGGAAGAAGAATCCGGTGACGTAGACGCCCTCCTCCAGGAGCCGGGAAGCGAAGGCCTGGGCCAGGGGGGCGTCGTAGAACATCACGGGGATGATGGGGTGCTCGCCGGGCAGGAGCTTGAAGCCCAGCTTGCCCATTTCCGTGCGGAAGTGCAGCGCGTTGGCCCGCAGCTGGCTGCGGAGGCCGTCGCCCTCCTTGAGCAGGCCCAGGACCGCGAGGCTGGTGGCGGTGATGGACGGGGCGAGGGTGTTGGAGAAGAGGTAGGGCCGGGACTTCTGGCGCAGCCAGTCGATGACTTCCTTGGAGGACGAGACGTAGCCGCCCGAGGCCCCGCCCAGGGCCTTGCCCAGGGTGCCGGTGAGGATGTCCACCCGGCCCATGACCCCGTGGTGTTCGTGCGTGCCCCGGCCCTTGGCGCCCACGAAGCCCACGGCGTGGCTGTCGTCCACCATCACCATGGCGCCGTGCTTCTCGGCCAGGTCGCAGATGGCGGGAAGGTTGGCCAGGTAGCCGTCCATGCTGAACACGCCGTCGGTGACCACCAGCTTGAACCGGGCTCCCGAGGCCTCCCGGAGCCGGGCTTCCAGGTCGGCCATGTCGTTGTTGGCGTAGCGGAAGCGCTGGGCCTTGCACAGGCGGATGCCGTCGATCAGGGACGCGTGATTGAGGGCGTCGGAGATGATGGCGTCCTCCTCGCCCAGGAGGGGCTCGAAGACGCCGCCGTTGGCGTCGAAGCAGCTGGAGTAGAGCTGGGTGTCCTCCATGCCCAGGAAGTCGCTGATCTGGGCCTCCAGCTCCTTGTGGATGTCCTGGGTGCCGCAGATGAAGCGCACGCTGGAAAGGCCGAAGCCGCGCCGGTCCAGGCCCGCCTTGGCGGCCTCCACCAGGGCCGGGTGGTTGGCCAGGCCCAGGTAGTTGTTGGCGCAGAGGTTGATCACCTTCTTCCCGTTGGCCTCCACCCAGGGCCCCTGGGGGCTGGTCATCACCCGCTCGTTCTTGTAGAGCCCCTGCTCCCGCAGGGCGCGGGTTTCCTGGGTGAGATGTTCGAGAAAGCGCTTGTTCACGTTGGACCCCTTTTCGGCTCGGCCATTATAGGACGGGGAGTTCGTGAGACTAGTCACGTACTCCTGGCCCCACTAGAATTGGCCAGAGGGCCCTCCCGATGCGCATGCTGATCGCACTACCCGTCCTGGTCACCTTTCTGGCCTGCGGTTCGGCCAAGCTTTCCCGCCGGGAGGCCGAAGGCGACATCCGGAAGGACTACCCCGTGCAGATCGTGGTGACCGTCCCCGAGTCCGTCTCGGCCATCAAGGGCTCGCCTGACCACGCCAGGCTCGTGGCCCTGCAGGAGGCCCTGGCCGCCAAGGGCGCTTTCGCCGTGACCCGCAAGGCGGAAGGGGACCGGGAGTCCTTCGCCTTCAAGCCGGGCGCATCGGCCCCCCGGGACCTGCGGCTCTCCCCCAAGGGCTACGAGCTCCCCGCCGCCGAGGCCGAGTTCGTCCGCGCCCTGAGGATCGAATACATGCGCGACTCCGCCCGGGTCACCTACCAGGTGCGCCTTACCCGGCCCACGGCCTGGTTCGGGCTCTTCCAGACGCTCCACCCCGGCGTCCGGCCCGGGGAGACCAAGGAGCGCCACGCCTCCTACCGGAAGGAAGGGCGGAGCTGGGTGCTGCAGGGCACCGACGAGACCCTTAAGAAGGCACGGTAGCCTCTGGTATCATCAAATTTTAGGGGCCCCCATGCACCATGAACGCATCGCCATCCTCGATTTCGGGTCCCAGTACACGCGCCTGATCACGCGCCGCCTGCGCGACCTGGGGGCCTTCGGGCTGGTCTACGGACCGGGCGCCACGGCCCAGGAGATCGGCGGACCCGACCTCAAGGGGGTGATCCTCTCCGGCGGCCCCAACTCGGTCATGGAAGCCGGCGCCCCGGACCTGGACCCGGCCATCCTGGCGCTGGGGGTGCCCATCCTGGGCATCTGCTACGGCCAGCAGCTCCTGGCCCGCAACCTTGGCGGCGTCATCCACCGCTCCAGCCGCAGGGAGTACGGCAAGGCCTCCATCCGCGTCCTGGACCGGGAAAGCGTCCTCTTCCGGGGACTGGAGGACGAGCTGCAGGTGTGGATGAGCCACGGGGACCACGTGGAGAAGGCCCCCGAGGGCTTCACCATCACCAGCAGCACGGCGGGCGTCCCGGTGGCGGCCATGGAGGACCGGGCCCGGCGCATCCACTGCATCCAGTTCCACCCTGAAGTGACGCACACCCAGCACGGCTCCAAGGTGCTGATGAACTTCCTCCACGTCTGCGACATGAAGCTGGACTGGAACACGGGCCAGTTCATCGAGGAGAAGACCCGGGCCATCCGCGAGCAGGTGGGCGCGGGCCGCGTGGTCCTGGGCCTCTCGGGCGGGGTGGATTCCAGCGTGGCCGCGGTGCTACTCCACAAGGCCATCGGCAAGCAGCTCACCTGCGTGTTCGTGGACACCGGCGTCATGCGCAAGGACGAGATGGCCCAGGTGCAGGAGGCCTTCGCGCCCTTCGACATGACCGTGAAGTGGGTGGACGCCCGCGAAGCCTTCCTGGGCGCCCTGGAGGGCGTGAGCGACCCCGAGCAGAAGCGCAAGATCATCGGACGGACCTTCATCGAGGTGTTCGACCGGGAGGCCGGGACCGTCCAGGCCGACTTCCTGGCCCAGGGCACGCTCTATCCCGACGTCATCGAGAGTTCGGGCGTGGGCGGGGCGGTGCTGGTGAAATCCCACCACAACGTGGGCGGCCTCCCGGACGTCATGAAGCTCCGGCTGGTGGAGCCCCTGAGGGAGCTCTTCAAGGACGAGGTGCGCCGCGCGGGCCTGGCCCTGGGCCTGCCCGAGGACATGGTCTGGCGGCATCCCTTCCCGGGGCCCGGCCTCGCCGTGCGAATCCCCGGCTGCGTCACCGCCCAGCGGGTGGCCATCCTCCAGGAGGCCGACGCCATCTTCATCGAGGAGCTCAAGGCCAGCGGCTGGTACCGCAACACCTCCCAGTGCTTCGCGGTGCTGCTGCCGGTGCAGACCGTGGGCATCATGGGCGACGAACGGACCTACGAGAACATGTGCGCCCTGCGGGCCGTGACCAGCGAGGACTTCATGACCGCCGACTGGGCGCGCCTGCCCCACGACCTCCTGGAAAAGGTGGCCCAGCGCATCGTCAACGAGGTCAAGGGCATCAACCGGGTGGTCTTCGACATCACCAGCAAGCCACCCGCGACGATCGAGTACGAATAGCCGGGAGCGCAGGACCCTCCGGCGGCATCCCATTTCCAGGGAGGGCGTCGATGACGGAATTGAAGCGCGTGGTGGTGGCCGGTGGCACGGGTCTGGTGGGCAGGCACCTGGCGGAGGCCCTCGCCCGGGACGGGGTGGAGGTGCGCATTCTCAGCCGCAGGGCGGACGCGGGGTATTCCTGGGACGACCTGCCCCGGGCCCTGGAGGGGGCCGACGCCGTGGTGAACCTCGCCGGCGAGGGCATCGCCGACAAGCGCTGGACCGCCGCGCGCAAGGAGGCCATCCTCCGCAGCCGGGTGGAGGCCACGGGCCGCATCGTGGCGGCCCTGGCCGCCCTGCCCTCCCCGCCCCCCGTGCTGGTGAACGCCAGCGCCGTGGGCTTCTACGGCCCCATGGACGGGCGCCCCATCCTCGAGGACCGCGGCCCCGGCCGGGGCTTCCTGGCCAAGGTGTGCCGCCAGTGGGAGGCCGCGGCGGACGCCGCCCCTCCGGGAATCCGGGTGGTGCGGCTGCGCCTGGGGGTCGTCCTGGCCCGGGACGGGGGCGCCCTCCCGAAGATGGCCTTTCCCGTGCGCATGTTCCAGGGCACCCGCCTCGGCGGCGGCCAGCAGGGCATCAGCTGGATCCACGTGGACGACCTGGTGCGCCTCATCCGCGAGGCCGCCTCGAACCCGGCCTACGCCGGGGCCGTGAACGCCACCGCCCCCCGCCCCGTGACCAACGAGACCTTCACCCGCGCCCTGGCGCGCCGCCTCCACCGCCCCATGCTGCCGGTTCCCGCCCCGGTGACCCGCGCCGCCCTGGGGATCCTGCTGGGCGAAATGGGCCGGGAGATGCTCCTGGAAGGGGCCTTCGTCTACCCCCGGAAGGCCCAGGAGCTGGGGTTTTCCTTCCGCTTCGAGCGGGTGGAGGACGCCCTCGCCGACCTTATCCCTTAAGGCGGCTCCGCTCCGAGAGCTTCCGGCTGAAGATGGCCAGGCTGGCGTAGAGCTCCACGTTCTCCACGATGATGTCGTCCGGGACGTCCAGGGTGATGGGGGCGAAGTTCCACACGGCCCGGATGCCGCCCTGGACCATCACGTCGGCCACGTGCTGGGCGCGATCGGCGGGGATGGTGAGGATGCCGATGCTGATGTGGAGACGGCGGATCACCTCCTCCAGCTTGTCCACGGAATACACCGGCACGCCGTGGATCTTCTTGCCCACCTTGGAGGGGTGCGCGTCGAAGGCGGCGGTGATGCGGATGCCGGCCTTGTCGAAGCCCGGGTAGCCCAGGAGGGCCGACCCGAGGTTGCCCGTCCCCACGAGGCAGGCGTCGGAGGCGGAGTTCCAGTTCAGGAAGGTCTCGATGGACGCCAGCAGGTCGGCCACGCGGTGGCCCACCTTGGGCTTGCCCTGGCTGCCGGTGGCCGCCAGGTCCTTGCGCACCTGGGTGTGGTGGATGCCCAAGTCCTCGGCCATCTGGGTGGCGGAAATGATCTCCTGGCCCTCGCCCTGTATGCGCTTCAAGTAATGGTAATACTTCGGTAACCGACGCAAGGTAGGGTTGGGTACCGCGGAAGCCGCCATGGATTTTCTCCGATCCGAGTATACCCAGTAACTCTAGGCTAACTCAGCACGAAGAAAATGAGGGCCGGCCCCGGTCACCTGGATGTCCACCAGCTCCCCGAAGGGAAGGCGCCGGCCTTCCGGGACGGACAGGTGGACGTTCTTCCATTCCCCCGTGCGGGCCAGCCAGTGGCCGCCGTCCAGGGCGCCCTTGCTCTCCACACGGGCCTTAAGGGAACGCCCCACCATGCGCAGGTTGCTCTCCAGGGTCAGTTCGGCCTGGCGGGCCTGGAGGCGCGCAAGGCGCCGGGACTTCTCGGAGTGTGGCAGGTCGTCCGCCAGCCGCGTCGCCGGGGTCCCGGGACGGGGGGAGTACACGAAGCTGAAGGACATGTCGTACCGCACCCGCTCCAGCAGGGCCAACGTGTCCTCGAAGTCCTCGTCGGTCTCGCCGGGGAAGCCCACGATGAAGTCGGTGGAGAGGCAGATGCGCTCCCGGGCCTCGCCCAGGTAGGCCAGGCGCTCGAGGTACTGGTCCACGGTGTATTCCCGCCGCATGCGCTTGAGCACCGCGTCGCTGCCGCTCTGCACGGGAAGGTGGAGGAAGGGGGCCACCTTGGGATTGGTGGCCAGGGTGCGGGCCAGTTCCTCGGTGAAGTTCATGGGGTGGCTGGTGGTGAAGCGGATCCACTCCAGGCCCTCCACGCCGGCGACCCGGTCCAGGAGCTGCGCGAAGGTGCAGCCGCCCATGTAGCTGTTCACGTTCTGGCCCAGAAGCTCCACCTCCCGGAAGCCCATGGCGGCCAGGTCCTCCACCTCGGCCACGACGTCCTTCCAGGGGCGGTGGCGCTCGGCGCCGCGGGTGGTGGGCACGATGCAGTAGGTGCAGGCGTGGTTGCAGCCCTCGATGATGGTCACCAGGGCCTTGGCCGTGCTGTGGCGGAGCGTGGTTTCGGGCGGGAACAGGTGGTTGTCGGGGTAGTCCCCGGTGTCGATGACCCGGGCCTTGCCGGACCGGGCCTCCTCCACCAGCCGCGGCAGCTGCTGGATGGCCATGGTGCCCAGGACGAAGTCGATCTGGGGCGCCCTGCGGAACAGCCCGGCCTGCTCCTGCTGGGCCAGGCAGCCGGTGACCCCCACCAGCAGGGGCCGGCGCTTCTTCTCCTCCCGCAGCCGCCCCAGCTCCGTGTAGACCTTGTTCACGGCCTTCTCCCGGATGGAGCAGGTGTTCAGGAGCACCACGTCGGCGTCCTCCACCCCCGCGGCGGCCTCGAAGCCTTCCTTTTCCATCAGACCCGCCAGCTTCTCGCTGTCGTGGTCGTTCATCTGGCAACCCCAGGTCTCGATCAGGTACTTCATCACCCACCGCAAATGGACATTCTACCGGGTGTCAGCGGGTGAGGGTGAACTGGTCGAGGACTCCCCCGGCTTCGTCCACCTGCCTGAACCGGAGCCGGCCCCGCTCGATCTCCAGGACGGAGAAGGAGTGCCGGTCGGCGACCAGGGCCTGGTGGAAGGGCTTGGGGCCGGCCTTGGGGATCCGGAAGCGGTTGGCGTGGCTGATGCCGCCCGCGGCCCCGGTGATGATCTGGATGGGACCCGCGGCCCGGGTGACGGCGACGCCGTCGAAGGCCAGGTCCGGGATGATGTGGGCCTCGGTGGTGCCGCCCGGGGCGAGGGTGATGGGGCGCGTCCGGGCGTAGGCGTGGAGGTGGCCGTTGAGCACCAGGTCCACCCGGTGCGCCTGGAGGACCGGCCACAGCTTGGACATGTGCCAATCATTCGTATGTTTATAGCTGGACGGATTGAAGCCGGGGTGGTGGTAGAGGACGATCCGCCAGCTGGTGGCGGCCGCGCCGTCCAGGGCCGTCTCCACCCAGTGCCGCAGGGCCGGGTCGTCCCAGTCCATGTACCTGTTGGAGTCCAGCACCACGAAGCGCGCGTCGCCGGAGTCGAACCAGAAGTTGCCCATGGCCGGGTACCGGGGGCCCGCGGCCTCACGGAAGGGGACCCAATCCTTGGCCGGGGCGAGGTTGGCCACGTGGCCCCCCTGCTGGAGGCCGGGCCCGTTGAGGGGCTGGTCCCAGCAGTAATAGTAGGCCAGGCTGCCCAGGGGCGGCGGCGCGCCCCGGTCCACGTGGGCCACGTCGTGGTTGCCCAGGACGCCCACCATGAGCGAACCGCGCATGAGGGGAGCCTCGCCCCCGTTGTAGGTGGGATAGAAGTGCGTCAGGTATTCCTTGTAGGTTCCGTGGGCGTAGGCGAGGTCCCCCACCGCCAGCATGAGATCGGGATTCTCCGCCGCGATGGCCTTTGCGATGGACCGGGACGCGGGGTTCGCAGGCTCCACCAGGTCGCCCGCGACCACCACCCGCTGGCGCTGACCCGGGGCCACCCGGGCCCGGGCGCCGCGCTTCTGGAAGACCGGCTTGCCGTCCTTGAGGACCCGGTAGTCGAAGGGTTTGCCGGGCTCCAGGGGCGTCAGGACCGCCGTCCACACCCGCTGGGCGGGCACCTTCGTGCCGGGGACGTCCACGCGCACGGAAACCGGATCGGCCGTGCGGAACCACCCCCGGGTGGTGCGCGCCTCCACCGCCCAGGTGCCGGCCGCGTCCGCCGGCGCGTGCCAGGCGAGGTTGAGCCGGTCCGCGCGGTCCGGCGCGTCCCCCATCTGGAGGCAGGGCGGGACGGTGAAGCTCCCCGCATCCTCCACGTCCGCGACGGCCTTGACCCGCACCTTGAGGGCCTCGGAGACGGCCTGGCCCGAGGGGGACGTGACCGTGAGGACGACGGTGGTGTCCGCCGCGGGCGCGAAAACCAGGGGCTTGCCGCTGGTGATGGGCCCCAGGCCCTCGTCCAGGGCGCCCCTGCCCCCCGTGAAGGTGGCCCGCAGCGTCACGGTGTCGCCGGGTTCCACCGGGTTGGGGTCGGCCTCGAAACCCGCGATGGACGGGCCCGCCGGGGTGACGGAGGAGCTCTTGGCGCCGCCGCCCTGGCAACCCGCCAGGAGCGCCAGCAACCCCAGGGCCACGTGCAGATGGACGGTGCTGGCGGGTCGCGGCATATTCATAATTAATTTATGTCATCGCGCCCCGGCAGGTTCCCGGTAGGCTCGGGTAGGAGCGTGCACGATGACCGAAGACTGGACCCAGGCCTGGCGGACCGCGACGGTCACGGACAATCGGGAGGTGGGCAGGGGCGCGCACCTCCTCCACCTGGAGGTGGCCGACGCCCTGCCCTTCCCCTTCGAGCCGGGCCACGTGGTGTCCCTGCGCCACGGGGGCCACCGCCATCCCTACACCCTCTCCCGGGTGGACCCGGCGGCGCGCAGGCTGGGCCTGCTGTTCCGGGTGGTCCCCGGCGGGCGCCTGACGCCGTCCCTGGCCCTGGCGGCCCCGGGCGCCGTCGTGGAGATCAACGGCCTGCACCACGAACCCATCGCGGACATGATCGCCCCGGAGGCCCGGGCCGTGGCCGGCCTTTCCACCGGATCGGGCATCGGCCCCCTCTGGGGCTTCGCCGAGCGCGCCCTGGCCTCGGGCTTCCAGCGCCCCATCACCCTGGTGGCCGGTTTCCGCGAGGAGGCGGACATCTGCCTGGCGCCCGAACTGGACGCGCTCCAGGCCGGGCACCCCGGGTTCGCCTGGCGCCCGACCCTCACCCAGGGCGGGCCGGAGTGGCGGGGCCTCCGGGGCCGGGTCGGCGAAAGCGCGGCCGCCCTCGTGGGAGATCCCCGCACGACCCATTTCCACCTGGTGGGCAACGGCGCCATGCTGGCGGAGATGAAGGCCGCCCTGGCGCTGGCCGGCGTCCCCGCCGCCCAGGTCACCTCGGAAGTGTTCTTCAACTTCAAGGCCGAGGCCGACCCGGAGGTGGTGCGGGACCTGGCCGGACGTTTCGGAGCGGATTGACCTGCTCAGAGGATCACGCACCTCGCCCGGGCGGCCTCAGCGTCGGCGATGGCCTTGCGCAGTTCGGGCACGGGCAGGACGACCCGCACCGTCACGGCCCCCGCGGTCCACAGGCTGAGGGTCCCGGCGCGCACCGACAGGGACCCGTCGTCCCCCAGGACCAGGCGGGCCCGGGGCCCCGCGGTGGCGCTGTGCCAGCGGGTGGCGCCGTCGGCGTCCGTGAGTACCAGATCGCCGTCCTCCCGCATGGTCAGGGCGCCCACGCCCTGGAAGCCCTCCCCGGGCGACTCCCAGTGCAGAGCCACGGCCGGGGCCAGGCGGTACACGGCCACCTTGCCATCGTCACGCACGTCCAGGCGGTACGTCCCGTTGCGGGAGGTGAGGGACTGCCCCTTGGCGAGACTGGCGCCCTCGGCCAGGGTGTCCTGGGCGCCAAGGACCGCGGCGAGGGCCAGGGACAGAAGAATGGGGGTTGTTGGATTGCGCATGGTTCACCTGGAGGGCAGCCTTCCGGCCCGCTGGAAGAATGCCCTCATCCGGCTGCAGGTTCGCTTCCCCGGAAAAAAGGAAAGAGGCCCCGAAGGGCCTCTTTCCTCTGGGGTTTGTGAGAGTTTGGTCATTCACCATTCAAAACCCATGCGGCTTTTCAGCCTTTGTTGAATTCAATAATGGGGTCGCAAAAAAGTGTGATCCCATTTTTGATTTTCTATTTCCGGCGGGATTTCCCCGCCACCCACCGAAACGCCAGTTCCTTCCGGAGGAGAGCTAGGAGGTCCTGGACGGAAGGGCGGAGAACGGGGGCCATTTTGCCCTTAGCCTCTCGCCGGCGAGCCCGCGAGCGCTCGAGATCTTGGCGCCATCGTGGCAACGCCTCGAATATGCCCTCGGTTCGATTCGGACCGAAGACACGGAGGGCTGCCACCTTCACCAGCGCATACGTTGCAGCCACCATGGAGGGTACCCTGGCCATCGAAATTGGATTCCGGCACTGGTCTTCGCCAAGTCCGATGTCGTGCTTCAGTTCCCGGTGGAGAACCTCGATCTGCCACCGGTCGAGGACCGCCTGTACCAGCGTCTCCACGGGACCCGTGAGATCGTTCGTGAGGACGTAGTAGTAAGCGTTGTATTCGTACCTTCCCGATGGGCCGATGTAGGGAATGGGCATCAGGAGGATCAACCGTAATACGCCAATGTGGCTTTTGTCGAAACGCCAGATCACGGGATGCGGAAGGATCTTGTACCGGAGGTTCCGCACGTCACCGCCATAGAAAAAGTCGCCGTGGGAGGCTGGGAAGGCGGGGTCCTTGGCAATCTGCTCCGGCGTGGGTAACCGGTCGCCATGCAGGGCTCCAGGAGAGGTGGGAGGCGCGTAGAGGATCGCATCCCTCCTGGCGCGCCCCACGAGGGTTACCCGGTCAGGAAGGTTGGGCAGCAGCGTCTTGTTGATGTATGCGCCATCAGTGGCTACAACAAGCTGTCTGTCTTCAGCCCCCAAGGCATCCAGGTCCGCCCTGAGCCTTTGAATCTGCGTCAAGCCCACTTCGGTGGCCTTGGGAAGCTTCGGCTCCTGGGCTTTGAGGGCCGCCTCCGCCTTCGTCGGTCGGCCCCGACGGCGAGGAGCGGTAGGTTCTGTCGTGGAGTCAACTTTCTTGCGCTTCTTCTTGCCCTTGCCGGGGATGAGATCCAGCCCCACCGTCACGGCGGCCGCTCTGAAATTGATCCGTGTGGGGATGGTCAAGGCGATGTGGCTCAGTGGCAGGCCCCAAAGCAGTTGCACTCCAATGCCCTTGGGCCCAGCGGCGTCGTGACACCAGCGGGCAGCGAAAAGGTTTTGAGATGTCTTCTTGACCACTGTCGCGTCAAGGGCCGTCGTGATTGGGCCGGACCCCGGGAACAGAGGAAGGGCTGCTTCCAGAGTCCCCCGGTGTACAAGGTTGAGGTCCCATTTCCCGCGGGAAAAGGCGTGGTAGACGGTGGCATATCCGCTCTCGGACTCACGTCCATCCAAGGTGAGTACCCCTGTGAGGGTGCCGGTCGTGATTCCTGCCACGATTCCCAGGGCCGTGTTGCTGACGATGCGGTAAACACTGATCCGATTGAAGGCGGGCCGATGGTGGCGCTGACTCAAATCCAGGACCTCCTGGACGAGTCTCTGCCTGGCAATGCTGGCGGGCGGCGACGACTTCACGCCCTTTGCGATGGCTGGGGGGCCTGAAGGGACAGAAGGATCTTGCGTAGGCGACTCGAAGTCGCCATGATGGGGTGCGGAGTTCATATCCAGCTCCAGAGGTTTCGAAAAGGAACGGGTGGTCGAGACCCGTTCCTTTTTTGTTATGGAAGACCCTTTTACGATTCCCGTGTTCGGGACGGGCAGACGAAGTCCCTACCCGTAAAAGACCCGGTACACGATGAGAGAACCCTGCTCTCGTTAGGTTTCGGAGGGGCGGGTGCCCCGGGTTGCCTGGAAGCCTCCTTTCTTCTTCGTTACCCAGCTGTGGGGTCGAGCCACGGCCAGGGCAGTTTGGTTATTGATGGGTGCTTGCCCCAGACGGAAAGCGGAAGGACCAAAGTTCTTGCTCCGGAACGCCCAGGAGTTGCGAGACGAAAGCTCTCACCACCGGAGAACTTCCTGTCTTCACACCGAGGCTGACGGTGGCCCGGCTGATCCCAAGCTGGTCCGCTATCCGCTGGTGCGTCCATCCTTGCTTTTTGATGGCGGCGATGATGTCCTGGGGGTGCCAGCCAAGGGTGGCCATTTCGTTCTCCTTACCCGGAACCGGTTGGGATGTTACAATTGCTTACCTTGCGCTTACCAACTTACCCTTCCCCTATGATGAGTCAAGAGAATTCAGGCCAACCAGACCAACCCACCGTTGCCCAACGCATTCGAGAGGCTAGGGAAAGGCATGGGCTCACCCAGGCGGCTCTGGCTGCCCGCATGGGCGTTGCTCGGCCCATGATCGCCCAATGGGAAACAGGGGCCCGGCATCCCTGGATCAACACCTTGAAGCGCCTGGCGGAGGCCCTGGAAGTCCCCTACGAATGGCTCGCATTTGGCGAGGCAGGTTCAACCCAGCCGGGAAAGACCTCCAATGTGGACCCCTTCCTGCTCGCCACCGTTCATGCGGTGGTTAAAAAGGCTTTTGATGAGCGGGCACTGGAATCAGAGGATCTGTTCTTCTTCCAGGTGGTCGCCTCCATCTACGCTGTGGCCTACCAACTTCAGTTGAAGGAATTTCCATACGATTCGCTCGCCTTTCAGGCTCGTTTACGGGATTCGGTTTTGAAGGTTCTCAGCGCCTAAGTCTTTTGGGATAAACGGGCTCACGTTCTCCACTTCAGCCCCGGTCGACTCCTCGGGTCCTGGCTGTACCTGCCCCAAGAATACAGCCTCGGCGGGCCGCGGAGGCACGTACCCTTGGGGGGGTAATCCCAACAAAGGTGCAATCAGGGATCAAGTAGCGTCCCTGTGCCGGTGGGCGATTCCCATGACGGTGGTGGGACTTAGACCAAGCTCCCGGGCGACGAAACGGTAGGAGCGGCCTTCTTCCAGCAAGCGGATCACCATGGGAGAGAGACGATCCGACTTCGGGCGTTCCCCGGCTTTGCGCCCAAGGGTGCGCCCCTTGGCTTTGGCAGCGGCGATCCCAGAGCGGATCCGCTCCCGCAGCAGGTCCCGCTCGAACTCGGCCAAGGCGGCCATTAGGGATGCGATGAGCTTGCCCTGCGGTGTTCCCAGATCGAACTGGAGGCCGGTTTGGGCGATGAGGGAGACCCCGGCCTTGGCCTGAAGGCCGTCGGGAATCCAGCAACCGGTCGGTGACTACCCCGGGGTCGTGCATGAGGCCTGCCGGCTACCGAGTCCAGGCCCGACCCACCGCCATATCAGCCTGGCAGTTGAAGATCATGCCGCTCTGCCGGAGCCAGGGGCATCCCTGCTCGAATTTCCCGTTGCACGGCACGACTTCAAGACTACACTGAGTCGTGGAATGTGCCCCGTGCTCCCTGAACCTTGCCCTCCCAAAACGCCTTTGCCGTCTCGCCCGTTACTGACGGAGCGGGATGCCACAAGCTTGGAGCGGATTTTCGAGGTGCTGGCCAGTGCGACCCGACTTCGGCTTCTTCATGCCCTCAGCAGCATGGACGATCCCTGCATGGGCGACCTCGCCGAAGCCGTCGGCATGAAGCCATCGGCGGTTTCCAACCAGCTTCGTCGCCTCGCCGAAATGGGCATTCTCGATACCCGTAGGCACGGCAGTCACATTCACTACCGAATCGTGGACGAATGTGTGGCCAAGCTGCTTTATCACGGTCTCTGCCTCAACGAAGAACGCCAGAAGCATCTTGGGGGCGTTCAGGCATGAGACGGTGGATCGCAATGCTCCTGCTCGTGGTGGTCGCCAGCTTCCTGGCGGCCTCTAGGCAGGATCATTGCCACGATGGTGGGAACGGACATCAACCCTCTTCCCCACACATTCTCTGTCTGGATGACTGTGCTCCCGCTGTGATCGCGAAGACTCCGGTCCCACCATCTCCAGACCCGCTTCCGGAACCGACCTACGAAGATACTGCCGTCCGGCCCGTCCTGAACCTGGACCTCGAACCGGAGAAAGCCCCTCCTCGAGCATGACCCTGCCGTAGCGCAATTGGGTCGGCTCTCTATGAGCCTATTTCTCCATATCCTTCGAGGACTCCATGCGAACCCTATTCATCGGGGCACTGCCCTGCCTGCTGGTCGTGCAGGCAGCGGCCCAGGCTCCACTCACCTTTCAAGACATCCAAGGCAAGGCGCGGCCTGCGCCTGAACAATGGCGTGCAGAGGCCCTTCTCGCGGAGCGCGGGCTCCAATCCTTGGAAAGCAAAGGCTTTCTTCGGGAAGGTCCGAGTGTCGCCCTTCTGGCCGGTCCACGTCGGACTCCAGGAAGTGGCACGAGCACCGACAAAGGCTTCGAGGTCGATCTGCCTCTTTTCCTGTCCCCCCGGACCCGCTCAGCCCTCGAAACCAGCCTGGGCAAGGCTCATCCCCTGATGGTCGAAGCCGCTCGTCGGGAGGGTCAGTTTCGGCTCAGAAGCGCCTATTTGGATGCTTGGCTGGCAGCCCGTCTGGTGGTCCTACGCGAAGCTGATCTCGGCACCGTGGACCGCTGGCTGGGGGCCGCGAAGGCACGCCTGGAGGCCGGAGCCGATCCCGCCTTCCAGGTCTCCCTAGTGGAGGGAGAACGCCTCAAGGTCCAACAGGAATTGGATGAGGCCCGGATCCAGGAGTCCAAGACCTGGGGTGCCCTGGTGGCACTGGCCGATCTCCCGGTCGCTCCCGTGGCATTGGCGGAGCCCGGTTCTGTGCCGGTGATCTACACCGTCGATCTAGATCGGCAGTTGCAGGAAAGCCCGTTGCGAAAGGCTCTCCTGGCCCAAGCCGACCTGGAAACCCAAAGCCTCCGCCTGAAAGAGGCCCAGGCACTCAGCCGCTGGAGCCTGCGGGGGAGCTACGCCCAGGAGGGAGACGAGAAAGTCACTCGAATTGGGATGGCCATTCGTCTTCCGCGTCCCGGCGAGAGCGCAGCGATACGACGGAACACCGAGGTCCAGCTTCGTGCGGTCCAGGGCGAGGCCAGACAGGCACTCGCGGAACTGGATGCCCGGGTCGAATCGGCTTTCTCACGCATCAAGAAGACCCCTGCCGCCACGGTCGTCCCGGACTTTGCGAAATCCCTGGAGGCCGTCAGCCTGCGCCTCCAGCAGGGGCGGGAACGTCCCTCGGATGCGCTGCCCATCCGCCGCCAGTTGCTCGAATCCCAGATGGCCTCCTTTCGCCGCGTTCACACGCAGCACCTCCTGGTGGCCGAACTTCAGACCCTGCTCCCCGAGGTGAACCCATGAACCGGATCGTCATGAGCCTTCCCCTGGCCTTGCTGCTGGTGGCGGGCGTTGGATGCTCGAAGAAATCCTCCGCGAAGGAAGTGAGCGAGAAACACGAGCATGAGCAAGGCGAAGCGGGCGAGGGAGCCCATATCTCGATCCAGGAAATGCGGGGCATCAAGCTGCTGAAGGTATCCGAAGGTCGCGTGGAAACCCGGTGGGTGCCCGGCGAGGCCCAGGGGGATGAGACGGCACAGGCGGTACTGAGTAGCCCGGTCAAAGGCATCATCAGCCAGCTTGTGGCCATTCCCGGACAGGGCCGGGGGGCGGGCACGACCCTCGCCCTCATTCAGAGCCCCGAACTGGCACGCCTCAAGGCGGAGTGGATCTCCGCCAAATCCAAGTTGACGCGGGCTCAATCGGAACTGGCTCGTGAGGAGAAGCTCTACAAGGCCGGGGCTGGAGCCCGCAGGGATCTTGAAACCGTCCGTAGCGAAGCGGAAACGGCACAGGCCGAAGAAGAGGCCGCACGCCTGGGACTGGAGGCTGTGGGCCTCAAGCCTGGAGAGGCGGGGGCCACCTTCCAGGTGAAAGCCCCTTCTGCGGGTTCTCTGGTCGCCTGGAAGGTCCAGAAGGGCCAGGGCGTCGAAGCTGGCCAGGAACTAGGCATTTTCCAGGCTGCCCAGGCTTCCATCGTGAAGCTGGAGGTTCCCCAGCCGGGTCCGGTGGGTTGGAATCCGGGCTCAGAGACGGAAGTGCGCCACACCAGCGGCAAGGTCTGGAAGGCCCGCCTGGAAGGGACACCGACGGCCCTCACGGCGGACACGCGGCGGCTGGGTTTCCGGCTCCGATTTGTCGGGGGACCGCTGCCCATCCCCGGCACTCCGGTTGAGGTGAAGGTACCCATGGAGAAGGGGATCTATCTGCCGCAGGCGGCCCTTCAGCAGATGGATGGGAAGTGGGGTGTCTTCGTCGTGGAGAAGGACAAGGCCGAGTTCCGTCCCGTGATGCGGGGCGTCGAGATCAAGGACGAGGTGTTGGTCCTCGAAGGGATCAAGCCCGGCGAGACCGTCGTGGCCGAGGGGGCCTACCTGCTGAAAGCGTTCCAGCAGAAGCGTTCCGAACCTGAAGGGGAGGAAGGCCATGGCCACTGATCCGAACCTGCCGAACGGCTCCGACGTGCCCCTGGATCCGACCATGCCCCATGACCCCTATGCGGTCTACACACCTCAACACCGGACACCCATCCGCCGCTGGTTCGACTGGCTGTTGCCGCGCAAGGGATGGATCTTCGCGTTGAGCATCGCCTGGGGGCTGGCGGGCATCCTATCCTTCGTCAATCTCAAGCGGGATCTCTTCCCGGACATGAGCCTGCCGATTCTGAGCGTGCTCATCCAGAGCCCTGGACGGGCCACCCCGGAACTGGAGCTTTCCGTGGCCCAGCCCACGGAACAGGCCCTGGGCGGCATGCCGGGCGTGAAGCGGGTCAACACCATCGTCCTGCCAGAACTGGTGCAGACCGTGGTGACTTTCGAGGGAGACACGGACCCCTGGCGTGCCCGCCAGCTTGTGGCCGAGCGCCTCTCCGGCGTGATCGGGAGCTTCCCTTCCGGGACGCGCCCCCCCTTGATGAGCAGCGCTTCCGGGCGCCTCCATGAACTCATGGAGATCGTGCTGGAGGGGGAGAAGGTCGATCCCCTGCGCCTGCGTGACCACACCGATCAGGTGCTGGTGCCACGACTCCAGGCCGTTCCGGGCGTGGCCCGCGTGGAGAAGCTCGGAGGACAGGAACGCTCACTTCAGATCGTGCTCGTTCCCGAAAAGGTCCGCAGTCTGGGCGTCAGCCTGGACAAGGTGATGGCCGCACTGGAGCAGAGCCACCAGGATCTGGCTGCGGGTGTTCTGGAGATCCAGGACAAGGGTTGGTATATGTCCGTGGGTAGCCTTGCCGCCAGCCCCGAGGAAGTTCGCCGACTGCGCGTCCAGACGGCTAAGGGGACCGTCACCCTCGGCGAAGTCGCGGAGGTTCACGAAGCTCCCGCATTCCGACGCGGCCTTACACGGCACAACGCCCACGAGGATGTGAGCCTGCGCATCGTGAAACAGCCCACCGCCGCCACCTTGGACGTGGCCGAGGGTGTGCGGGATGCGGTCAGGGAACTTCAGAAAGGCCTTCCCGAAGACATGAAGTTGGAGACCATCTACGACCAGGGCAACCTCGTCACCCATGCCTTGAACGGCGTGACCCTCGCCTTGATGGTCGGCGGAATCTTCGTGGCCATCGTGCTGATCATCCTGCTCGGGAGTTTCCGGGGTGCGACCCTGGTGCTCGCCGTGTTGCCCCTCGCCACCTTCGGCGCGGCCATTCCGTTACAGTTCTCGGGTCTGGGCCTGAACGCCATGACCCTCGGCGGTTTGGCTATTGCCGTGGGCCTGCTGGTGGATGCCGCCGTGATCATGGTGGAGAACCTCGCCCACCGGCTGCATGAGCACCAGGAACACATCGAGCCTCGGCGGGTCGCCTTGACCCGAGCTGCTGCGGAGGTGGCCACGCCGATCCTCATCGCAGTGCTCGTGATCCTGGCGGTCTTCATCCCGCTGCTTTCCATGGGCGGCATCGCGGGCAAGCTCTACGCCCCCCTGGCCATGGCGGTGGCTTCGGCCATGACCATCAGCCTCGTATTCACCTTCACCCTGGTTCCCGCTCTCGTGGAGCGGTTCCTGCCCCCTGGAGCTTCCCTCGAAGAGCCTCGGCTCGTGATAGCCATCAAGCGCTTCTATCAGCCCGGCCTCGACTGGGCGCTCCACCACGGCGCACTGGTCCGCGTCCTAGCCCTCGGGCTGACGATCCCCAGCATCTGGCTGGCCTTTCGCCTGGGGACCAACTTTCTCCCCACGCTGGATGAGCGGGCGTTCATGCTGCTTTCCAAGGTGCCCTCCGAAAGCAGCCTGGAGGCCGTGGACAAGGCCAACCTGCTGCTGGACGAGCGGCTCCGCAAGGTCCCCGGTGTGGAGTCCGTCTACCGCCGCAGCGGTCGGGCCGAGGTCACGGAAGATCCTTGCCCCATCACGGATAGCGAGGTGATGGTGATCCTCAAGAAGGACGCCGACGAGAAATTTGTCGGACGCGAAGTGTTGGAAGCTGCTGAGGAAATGCCCTTCCCCGTGGAGGTTAATACTCCCATGCAGGAACGCATCGCGGAAGGTATCGGTGGCACGCCCGCCGACATCCAGGTGAAGCTCTTCAACCGGAATCTGGAAGCCGTGCGGAAGGAACTCCCGGCACTGCGGGAGCGGCTGTTGAAAGTCGAGGGCGTCCGGAGCGTGACACCCGATACGCCGGACCCCATGCCGCGCTGGCGGGCAGTCTTTGACGAGGAAGCCGTTCGACGCCTGGACGTTCCTCGTCCCCTGGTCGCCAAGACCCTCCAGGCGGCCCTTCAGGGCCTGGAGTCCGAGATCCGCTTCGATGGCCCTCAGCGCATCGAGCGCATCGTGAAGTTCCCGAACGATGGTCGAATGAGCCCCGAGAATCTGAAGGACACGCCGCTGGTCCTGGAGGATGGTCGCGCCCTGTCACTCGGTCAGGTGGTCCGCTTCGAGGAGACCTCCACACCCACCTTGGTTCGGCGCGAGTCCGGCCAGCGAAGGATCGGACTGAACATCCGCACCATGGGCGACCTGGGGGGCACCGCCAAGCGCATCGAAAAGGCCCTTGAAGGCGTAAAACTCCCGGAGGGCACCTTCCTCAAGCTGGGTGGCAAGATCGAGGAGGCCCGCGAGACCCAGCGCCGTCTGGGCATCGCCATCGCAGCGGCCCTGGCCCTAGTGGTGGGACTCCTCTACATCGCCCTCAAACGCTGGCGGGAAGTTCTGGTGGTTGTCGCCACCTTGCCGGACGCCTTCGCTGGAGCCCTATTTGCGCTCTGGCTGGCAGGCGAGACCTGGAACATCAGTTCCATCGTCGGCATGATCGGACTCTTCGGTGTGGCCGTGCAGAACAGCTTGGTGCTCATCACCCAGGCTAAGGGACTCATGGATACTGGAATGCCTTTCGAGGAAGCCCTTCGGGAAGCCAGCCTGGGCCGTGTTCGCCCCAAGCTGATGACCGCCGGGGCCGCCATCCTGGGCCTGATGCCGATGCTGTTTGGGCTTGGTGGTTCCGAGTTGGAGCGGCCCCTCGCCATTGCCATGGTCGGCGGGTTGATCACCAGCACGCTCTTCACCTTGGTGGCCCTGCCCAGCTTCTACGCCTGGGTGGGCCGCCCCAAACCTAACGGCGACGCGGGAGCAACGGAGAAGTAGGTATGCACTCCCCTCAGGCCATACCGGACCATCCCACCCAATCCTCGGGTCAACCACTCCCGAATGCGGTTGATGCATTCGAGCATTTCCTGGGCCAATGCGCCCATGCTTCCCGAACCCCGACCAGGATGGACTACTCCTTCAAGTTCCATTCCGGGCATCGGCGCAAGGCCCAGGATCAGTTCGACGAGAGCGGCCAAATCCGCATTGGAATCACGGGAGATTGTCTCCCCTGGGTGGCCACTCCTGTGAATCCGGAGGAATGTGCGCTGGGTGAGGCCGTCCGGTGGCCTGAGGGGAAGTGTTGGTTACACCGCTTCTTCGATCCGTCCAACATGCTGAACTTCTATGACCCTCCAGGGTTTCTCAGAAGGGTGTCGCAGCAGTTTGGTCCGGCATCGACAGTCCCCACGACGTCGGACAGCCCGGAGCCGGAAGGTCACATCCTCTGCTATCAGCTTACTCCGCCTCGTCCGGAAGGGATGTTTTACTACTCCCGCAACAAGAATGGAGAGGCGAGGCTTCTCCTGAAACGGGATGGAACGCCCGCTCGCATCAAGGTCGTTCAGGTCAACGAGGGCGCTGCTGGTCTGTCTTTTGGCAGGTATGCGTTGGACCGGCATCATTATGGGCCTTCGACGCAGATCACCCTCGCTTCGACATCTCCAAATATCACCTGTCCCTTCAGCGCCAAGACTGGAACGACACCCTCGCTGCGACGCTGGACATTCTCATGGGGGATACACCATGACTCGATCCCTGGTGTTCAAAGTCCACGGCATGGACTGCGCCGAGGAAGTCGCCGTTCTCAAACGCGCCCTTGGTCCTTTGGTGGGGGGTGAGGACCATCTCCGGTGCGACCTGCTTAATGGGCGGTTGTTCGTATCGGGTGAGAATCCGTCCTCATCGGAGGTCATCCTTCGGGCCATCGCCCAAACCGGAATGAAGGCCGAGCCATGGTCTGAAAGCGCCCAAGGGGATGGCCACGGACGCCCATTGGCGCTTCGAACCCGAACCCTGGCCACCCTTGCGAGCGTATTGATCATCCTGATCGCACTTGCCACGCATGCCATGGATGGCGCTGGAATCCTTGGAGCCCTCGGCTGGAGAGAGGCCGAAGGGTTTCACCATGTTCCTGTGACTGTGAAGGTGCTCTATGCGGCTGCTTCTGTCCTCGCCGCTTGGTTCATCCTTCCCAAGGCGTGGTATTCCGCCAAAACGCTGCGTCCGGACATGAACCTTCTGATGACGATCGCTGTTGTGGGCGGGATCGCAATCGGGGAATGGTTCGAGGCCGCGACGGTCGCATTTCTCTTCTCCGTCTCCCTCACCCTGGAAAACTGGAGCCTTGGCAGAGCGCGGCGTGCCGTGCAGGCGCTGTTAAAGCTGACGCCGGATACCGTTCACGTCCTGGCGTCATGTGGATGCTCTTGTGGGGAAGTCAAAGATACGGAGCCCGGTGAAGTCACGGTGGGAACGAGGATTCAGATCCGCCCAGGTGAACGCATTCCTCTGGATGGCTCCATCGTGGAGGGAGAAAGCGAGGTCAACGAAGCCCCCATCACCGGGGAGAGCATGCCCGTCCTTAAAGGCCCAGGGGCTGCCCTTTACGCTGGTGCCATCAATGGGAACGCGACATTGATTGTCGCCACGACCCACACCGCCACGGACACGGTTCTGGCCCGGATCATTCGAATGGTGGGAGAGGCTCAAGGCAGACGCGCCATCGCCGAGCAGTGGGTGGACCGTTTCGCCAGGGTCTACACCCCGATCGTGATGATCCTGGCGCTCCTGGTGGCCGTGATGCCTCCCCTCCTCGGGCTCGGTGCATGGTCGCCGTGGCTCTATCGCGCCCTGGTGCTGCTGGTGATTGCGTGCCCTTGCGCCTTGGTGATCTCGACACCCGTCAGCATCGTCTCCGGTCTGGCGGCGGCTGCGCGGCACGGCGTATTGATCAAAGGAGGCGCCTACCTGGAGGCACCTGCTCACCTGAATGCCATTGCTTTCGACAAGACCGGAACCCTGACCGAGGGAAAGCCGGAGGTCACACAGGTGGTGGCATTGAATGGGTATTCCGAACGCGAAGTGCTCCAGTTCGCGGGTGCTCTCGAATCCCAGAGCGACCATCCGCTCGCCATCGCCATTTCGTCCCATGCGTTCAAAGGTGGTGCACGAGCACCCAAGGTGGAGGATTTCGAGATCATCCCCGGAAAGGGAGCCTCTGGGCACGTGCAGGCAAGGAACTGCTGGCTGGGTTCCCACCGGATGGTTTCCGCAAAGGGAATGGAGAACGAAAGGGTGGCAGATGCGACTGCTGCCTGCGCCAGGGCCGGTCGAACACTGGTCTACATGGGGAACGAGACCGAAGTCATGGGGCTCATCATCCTTCAAGACGCCCTGCGAGTTTCGGCTGCCGAAGTCATTCAGGACATCCGACGGGCTGGCATCAAAAACATTGCCATGCTCACGGGCGACAACCGCAGTACTGCCCAGGCCACCGCAAGCGCCGTCGGCGTGGATGATTGCAGGGCGGAATTGCTCCCTGCTTCCAAGGTCGAAGCCATTGTGGATCTGCTCGCTCGGCACGGCAGCGTCGCCATGGTCGGAGACGGCGTGAACGACGCGCCCGCAATGGCGCGGGCCACCATGGGCATTGCGATGGGAGCCGCAGGCAGCGATGCGGCCATCGAGACAGCAGACGTGGCCCTGATGTCTGATGATCTGTCGAAGATCCCGTGGCTCATCCGCCACTCCCGGCGCTGCCTGCGCGTGGTCAAGCAGAATATCGCCTTCGCACTTCTCGTGAAGGCCGCCTTCGTTGTTCTCACCCTCTCCGGCCATGCATCCATGTGGGCAGCCATCGCTGCGGACATGGGAGCGTCGCTGCTAGTGGTGTTCAACGGCCTAAGGCTGCTGAATCCCAAGACGTAACCACCACGACGTGCCGCCGTGCGGAGGGAGAATCAAACGCGCCGGGGGGGCACGCCGGTACATAAACCGAATAAGGGGTACCCCAACAAACGTGACACCAGCCGTTTCTTCCTTGGAGGGTGTCAGGCTTCCAGCTCCATGCGGGCTTCCAGATCCAGCTCGAATCGCCCGTAAGGGTTGATGTGCTGGGTGAGGAGGGGGCTCAAAGCCCCGAGATCCCTGGGCGTCAGACGTTCAGACCAGCCATCGTCCGCCAGCACGCGCTGGATCATCAGCGTGTTGATGTAGACCAGGCTGGACTGGAGCAGGTGAAGGCAGAGCAGGCCCATCTCCTGATCCTCCCGCCGGTTCGTTGCCAGCTCGCCGCCCCGTCCGTAGAAGATGAAGCCGTTGGCCGCGTTCCAGCTCTCCACCACGTTCAGGCCCTCGTTCACCTCCCGGCGAAGGTCCTCGGAAGCCAGGTAGCGGCAGAGGAAGAGGGTTTTGATGGCCTTCCCCAGTTCCGCCAGGGCCTTGTACGCGGGATGCGGCGCGTTCGCCCGAGTGAAACGCCGGAGCAGGCTTTCCGCGTCGGCCATGCCGCGTTTCATGGCCACGGCGTGCTTCACCATGGCGTTGAGCTGCTGCTCAATCAGCTCCCAGTCGATGCTCCGGGAGGCCAGTACCAAGTCAAGGTTCAGGTAGGCCTGGCCCGCCTCGGACCGGTAGAGCCGCTGGCTGTGGATAGCCTTGATGCGCGGCATCAGCTCGAACCCGAGCAAACGGCAGAAGGCGAAAGCCACCTCGCATTGCCCGTGGCTGTCCACGTACTGGCGCTCCACCTCTATCTCCGTGCAGTGGCGAAGGACTCCTTCGATCATCGCGGAGGCCTCCGAGGAGGACACCCGCTTGAATTGTGAGTAGACGCACACTGACTTTTTCTCGACGTGCCAGTAGACCATCACGCCGCGCCCGCCGTAGCGGTGGTGCCATTCGGTGAGCAGGTTCTGGTCCCAGGCCCCGAATTGCTTGGAGTCCGAGGCACAGGCCGTGGTCCCTTCGCCCCAAATATGCGGCAGACGAGCTGTCAGCGTGGCGTTCACTACTTGGGCGATGGCATGCCGCAAGCCCTCGATGGAGAGGTAGCGGCGGCGCACGTACAGGAGGTCCTTGTAGTCGTCTTCCGGTTCGGCGGCCATGCTCTTCAGGCCCGTGTTGGTGCCCGACCCGTAGAGGCAGAGCAGGAGGCGGCGCCGGAGGGTCGCGGGATCCATGCGCTCCCTGGGTGTGGGGCTCCGGAAGGCCTTGGTGAAGCCCGTCCTGAAATCTGCCTCCTTGAGCACCTCCAGGAGGCTGGTGGACGGCCACCGCTGGCCTACCTCCCGTTTCAGACTGCCCAGATTCTCCGGATCCGGAAGCGCCTCGAAGGGGGTGACGGAGATCCAGCCCCCCTTCTTGGGCAGGATCCTTACCTTGGGGTTGGCGGGCATCCCTTCGTCCAAGGTTTTCAAAGCCTCGGCCAGCTCGGCGCGGATCGCCCCCGTGAAGGCCTTCGCGTCGAGGGGAATGCCTAGCTCCGCATAGTAGGTCGCCCGCTTGACCTCGAAGTCCTGGGGCAGGTCCTCTTCGGGATCGCGGTACCGGCGGCTCCCCTCCACCCAAATTTCCCGGCAGCGGAGGCGATCCCGGAGCGCGCGCAGTACGCAGACCTCATAGGCGATCCGGTTGATCTTCGGCGGATCGCCCTCCGCCTCCACGACGTGGGGCATCCAGGCCGGACGCACGACACCCTGCAGGGGCACTTTTGCTCCCTCGGGATAGGCCGTGCCCTTGGTCTTCATGTGGGTCTTCAGCAGGGCCAGGGCCTCCATCACTGGCTGATGGCGTGGGTTCGTGCAGCGGAACGCGAGGGACTCCAGCAGTTCGGGAAGCATGCGTCGGTAATGGGCACCGTAGGACCGCTTGAGGACCAGGCGCACCGTGCCCTGGTAGGCTGGACCGGTTGTGCGAATCTCCTGGAGGATCGAGCGTAGGAGCTTCTCGGGAGCCACGGGGTAGATCACCTCCTTCACGGCTCCCTCCGGAGAATCCAGGGAGGCCTCCGCCATCCGGACCAGCACCCCGACTTTCCCTGGCACCTTCTGAAGCTGGCCCGCCAGTTCCTCCTCCACCTTCTTCTGCGCTCGCTTGGTCATCTTCTGGATGGTCTCGATGAGCAGGTCCACCAGGTGGTCCGTCAACTCCTCGCCCCGGCGGTTGAGGTAGGCAGACAGCAGCGTGGCCCGCAGGGGGCCGCCGTGACGGCGCAGTTCGTGGGGCTCTTCTACGGCTGCACGCTTCGCGTATCGTTCGATGAGCTTGGGCGGAACGCTCTTGAACAGGTCTCGCGGGAGCCCCACGTCCTTCAGCTCCCGAAGACGGGAAGCGGTCGCCTTCACGCTTTCCACGCCCACCTTGCCTGGGTCGGCCTTGAGGGCCTGCCAGGGCGTCCACTCCGGCTCTTCCTCGGAGGGCTGTGTCTTCAGGAGGCTATCCAGGCGGTCCGAGGCCTTCCGGCCCAGCTTCTCAAAGATGCCCTGGGTGAAAGTGGTCTCATGCCCCTGGAGGGCGGAATTCAGGATGCGCTGGCCATGCTCATCCGCTGGTGGCTCGGTCCGGAGCTCCCGGCACCACTGGTGCATGGCTTGAGTCAAGCGATCCGGGCGGTGCTCCTGGGGAATGACCTCCTGGATGAGCCAGCCTTTCAATGCCTTTTGATCCCTGAGGGTGAATTCGTGGAACCCGCACCATTCGCGGATTTCCGCTCGATGGCGCTTGATCGTGGCACCCTCCCATGGGTAGCGGTTGAATGCCTCCGGATCCACCCCTACATGGTCAGCCACGAAACCAATGACCATCGGCGGGATTGCCCCGGCCTCGCTCGGGAAGCACCCCTCCGATTGAAAGAATTTCAGGAGGATGGCGAATCCAAGGCGAGTTGAGCCCGTCTTGTTCTTCAGGAGCCCCCGCTCATGCGGCCACAGGGACCATGCCTCCGCCAGGTCGTCTTCAGACCACGCCAGTTTCATCCCAGCCTCCCAGAATGCACCAGTTGAAGTAGAGTCATATTGGCATGACGCGAGGGCCACGCCAGCCCTACATTTCCAAGGGCCAAAATCCGAGGGGTTCAATTGATACAGAAGGTGGCCATCTATTGCCGGGTCTCCACAGCGGACCAGTCCTGCGAACGGCAAGAACGGGACCTCCATGCCTATGTGGAGCGGGCCGGCTTCCAAGTGGTGGGCGTCTGGAAGGAAACGGCTTCCGGCAACAAGGACCAACGCCCCGAGCGCAGAAAGGTCCTCGCCCTGGCCCAGGACCGGCGCATCGACGCCATTCTCGTTACCGAACTCACCCGCTGGGGGCGCAGCACCATGGACTTGGTGCAAACCCTCCATGATCTTCAGGCATGGAACGTCTCCCTCATCGCCCAAACCGGCCTCCAGTTCGATCTGGGAACACCGCAGGGCAAGCTCATCGCATCCCTAATGGCCGCCTTGGCCGAGTTCGAGCGGGACCTGCTGCGGGAGCGGATCCGCTCTGGGATCGCCGCTGCCAAAGCCAAGGGGCGCACCCTTGGGCGCAAAGCCGGGGAACGCCCGAAGTCGGATCGTCTCTCTCCCATGGTGATCCGCTTGCTGGAAGAAGGCCGCTCCTACCGTTTCGTCGCCCGGGAGCTTGGCCTAAGTCCCACCACCGTCATGGGAATCGCCCACCGGCACAGGGACGCTACTTGATCCCTGATTGCACGTTTGTTGGGGTTACCCCTTGGGGCGGAGGTTTGGGAAGGAAGGGCTGGCCGCATTGGTGGCAATGCCAGTGGGTATGGGCGATTTCCTGGCGGACTTCCCATTTTGTACCGCGCCCGGTTGTTTAGACCAGAGATTAGCATCACGCTGCCTGCCCGGTAACCCAGGCTTGGCGTGCCTCGTTGGGTGTGCGCCCGCCTAGCTTTTCCAGCCGCCAGGCGCGGTTGTAGAGGTCCATGAAGTTGGCCAGGGCCTGCCGGAGGTCGGCCAGGGTCTGGTAGATCCGGCCCTCGATGACCTGCTTCTTGAGGGTCTTCCAGAACCGCTCGATGACCCCATTTGTCTGAGGCTCGCCGACATATGCCAGGCTCTGGCGGACGCCGAAGTGCTTCAGTTCCCGCTGAAAGTAGTCCGAGACGTATTGGCTGCCATGGTCGGATCGCACGGCCAGGCCGGCCGCGATCCCCTTGCCCACGGCGCCATAGTGCTTCCGGAGGCCCTGCTTGATCGGCTCCATGGCGTTGAACCGGTCACCGGACTTGGAGGCGTGGATCCCGACGCATTCGGCATTGAAATGCTCGACCGCGCCAAAGATCCAGACGGTGCCCTCCTCCACCACCTGGACGGTGGTTCCGTCGGTGCCCCACAGCTCCAGCGGCCTCTGGGTCAGGATGGTGCCGTCATGGGTGTTGGGCTCGCCCTGGGGCGCCCGCTGAGGCGAAAGCAAGGCGTTTTCCCGCATCAGACGCAGGACGCGCTTGGGGGCCACCCTGACCTTCCGCTCGAACTTCAGCCGGTAGTAGACCTTCCGGTGGCCCTCCTCGCGGAAGGGGGAATTGGCGAGGTCCTCCTGGATCCAGGGGAGCAGGACGGCATCCGGGACGAGGGGCTTGGGGCCTCGCCTGCGGGGCTCCGGCTGAACTTGGCGGCGGAAGTAGACCGTCGCCCGCGGCGCCCCCCACGTGCGGCAGACACGCCGCACCCCGTAGCGCAGGCCGGTGCTCGGAGAGATCGCCGCGCTCATTTCCTCGACCTCCCCGACAGAAAACCCGGCGCCCGGCTGGCCTTGATCCGCAGCAGTTCGTTCTCCATCATCAGCTCGCCCAGGCGGCGGTTGACCTCGTTGAGCTGGGCCTGCAGGGGATCGCCCTCACGCTCCTTCATGGCTTCCTCGATGCCATGGATACCTTTGTCTCGCCAGGCTTCCAGGCGGCTGATCTCGACCTTCAGGTCGCGGGAAACCTCGTCCAGGGTCTCTCCGCACAGCAGCCGCAGCACGGCCTCCATTTTCCGGCGCTTGCTCCAGCGCTGAACATCAGCGGACATTCCTACCTCCAGGAATGGGTGTGACGCCAACCTGGACGGCTGCCAAAACGGCCTGGAGCGCGGAATTCCCCCCCAGGCCCCCCCTCTGCCCATCCGAGAGGGGCCGACCCACACGCCGCGGCCCGTGCTCGGCCATGGAAGGGGTGATGGATTTCCTGCTGGATTCCGCTCCGCGGAACTCGCTGCGCTCGCCCTCCGGGTCCACAGGAAACGGGCTGGCGCCCGCCCTTCGGGTCAACACCCCTCCCACAGCCTCGGCCTGCGGCTGGAGACCCCTACGGGTTCTCCACACGGGCCGCTGGGCCTTCAAGCAGCAGCAGGGCATGAGCCGCACCCTGTCGCCGGCTGCTACGCAGCGGCTCGCCTCCGGCATGGCCTTGCCGGTTCCATGACTGCCTTCCATTGATTACCCCCTCCTGGTGGTCCAGGAAATTGGGGCGCGGCCCACGGACTTCCCATTTCGCCATCTCCCTCGGCAAATCCTGTCGGCTGGCCCAAAACAGGAGGAATGCGCCCCCGGCGAAGACAAGGAGCAGCAGGCTTTGGAAAAGCCCGACACTACTGCTCCACTGCTGGGCGGTGGCCAAAGCAAAAAACAATAGCAAGAAGGAGACAGGGAGGAATTCGTAGCGGATTCGAGGCTTTTGACCCGGCCGGTATTTCTGGAGCAGCGGGCTGTTGGCCTGGGCCGCAACGGTCTTCCCATCCACCACCCAGGAGGTACAGGCTTCATCCAAGATTTGCTGGATTGCTTGTGTCGTGGTTGATCCGTCAATTGGACATCGGAAACGTTTATCAAGGCCAGGGGAAGGCACTGGAGCCCTTGCGACCAAGTGGTCGAGGGTGTTGAGGGCTAGATGGTTGACAAAGTCCTGGTCCGGATCCTGATTCTTCATGCCTGCTCCAAGCCAGAAGGTCAGCCCCCCTGGGCGCCCGGTCTAACAAGATGCTTGAAGGGTGCTCTACCATGACCGGTGGAGGTCAAGGTGTCATGGGGTTCCGCCGATTGACGCTCTGAACTCGGTATCGGCCCGAAGCCACTGCCTGACCCAGGAACCATCGTTCGAACGCTCTTCCATGTACAGGGGCTTCTTGTCGAATTCCTTCCACTTGTCATCGGCGGACTTGAGGGTACGGCTGATCATCCTGGCCTTGGCCCGGTGTTCGAAGTCTGCAAACCACCAGAGGTAGTGGCGCCAGCCCAGGCCTACCCAGGCCTCGCCGCTTTGGATGCTGTCGAGAATCGGCTGGGTGAAAGGATTCCTCATTGTGGCGTCCGAAAAGGCGCCAGCTGCCTGAACACGGACTACGTCCGAGGCCCGAAGCATGGCCAGCAGTTGCTCCTCGCACATGTAGCCCAACTGGCCGCCACCCCCTTTCGGGGGAGCGAACCGGGAGCGGGTAAACCGCCTCAGGTTGAAGAACTTCCCCGTGGCGCAATCGGTGGCTCCTGCGGCCTTCCAAAGGACCATGTCTGTGGAGCAGAAGCCCACGAGCACCTTCTGGCCGTTCTGCTCCAGGCGGTGGATCATCCGCATCACGCCCTTCAGACCCTCGGGGTCGCTGAGCTCATGGCGGGGGTCGACCTCGGTCACGATGACGAGAAATATTCGCTCGCACTTCGAGCGGGACACGATCGAGGCGATCTCATCGGCCCGATCCGTTGCGGTGATGTCGTCGAGGCTGATGATGACGGTCTGAAGGACCACCATGCCCGGGAGGAGGAGCCTCAGTTCGTCGCCGACGGTGACCATCTTGTCGTAAAACCCGTTCCGGAAGGTCTTGGGGACAACTGCTGGAGAGCAGACCGCATTGGGCTGCAGGTTGTTCACGACGTTGACCAAGAGCTGGTTCGTTTTTGTCCACCAGGCGTCGGAACTGAGATCGGCCGTATCTACGTCTTTGGGGAAGTGCGGCCAAGTCCGCAATTCACCCCGGTCACTGGTGGGGAAATAAAGCTGGGGATCGAAGATCATCTCCATCCCGGGGTGCTTCTGCCGGACCTTTGCCAAGAGAGCGGCCACTTTGTCCTGATCCACATTGACTGGACTCAGGATTGCACCTTTATAGGACTTTAGTTCGTCCTCGAAAAGGAGGTTGGTGCTGTCATTTCCCATTTGGTGGTAAGAGGGCATGAAGGCTCCTATGCGTTACAGGGCGGCCCAGGCGGTTAGCAGGTCTTGAGGGGTCCGATACCGGCCCACAGGCCATGGATCCACCATTCGCAGCAGGGGGGGCAGCCGGTTGGCGATCGCCCACGTCTGGAACGCCTTGCTCGGTCCTCGCCGGGTGGCCACCTTTGCGATGAGGGTATCCACGCCGTCGGCCTGATCCGCATACGGGTGATTCCCGTAGGCACAAAAGGCCAGGGAAACAGCCAAGGAGAACTGATCGGTTCGCCAATCGATCATCTGCTTGTCGTTGTTCAGTTGTTCCGGCGCGGCGAACAAGGGCGTTCCAGGCCCTTGAGCGAGCCAGGTTTGGGTCAGGGAAAGCTGGGCAAGGTTCCGGACCAGGCCGAAATCGATCAGGACCGGGGTCCCGTCCCCACGAAGCACAATGTTGTCGGGCTTCACGTCCCGATGGACGAGCATCGCCTTCTCCACTTCCGCCAAGGCCGAGGATAGCTGGCGGCAGATGGAAACGAGCCGGTCGCGATCGATGGGGCCCTTGGACCGAACCGCGTCCGTCAGCGAGCCTCCGTCCAAGAATTCTTCCACGGATAGAACATAGTCGGCCCCGCCATGTGAGAACGACTCGATCGCCAGGAACCGGGGCAAGGAGGGATGCCGTGTGGCTGACAGCGTTGCAAGGGCCTCGATTTCCCGTTTGGTCCGTTCAGTCACCGCTCCCGGCAGGTACACCTTGAGGGCTATGGCAGCACCGGAAGGCGTATCAACGCGGTAGGTTGCCTTGAACTCCCCATGCCCAGCCAAACCCGAAAAGATGGCGCCCTTCGCGCGGCAGTACGCCGCCGCAACCACGGCAAGCCGTTTCTCATTTTCTGGGGTCATGAGTGCCTCAGTAATCCAAGCTGGCAAGGGCCTTGGATGTAAGCATAGGCATTAAGGGCTCAAGACCGCAAGGTTCAATTAAAACCTGGATACCTTCAGGTCCAACGCTGCAAAGACCTACCTGGCGTCGCTCGAACTCCTGCCGGTAGGCACTCGCGCGGTGGGCGGCTTTAGAGGGGAGGACAACTAAAGATTTGTGGGCGAAGCAGGTGTTCCGGTATGCCTGCTGAAGGGCCTCTCGCCATCGGCTCAGCTTGGCTTCCAGTGCGAGCACCATGTCTGGGCCCAGAAGGCCGATCACATCCGTCCGGCCATTGCTGTATTCGAACTCAGTTTTCATCTTCGACAGGGACCAAGGTGATTCACCCGAAGCGAGGAAGTCGAGGAGCACATCCACCAATTCCTGTTCCGTACGAAATTCCCCGGTCACCGCAGCCCCCGACCCACTGTAGCATTGGGGGCTACCGCACCCTCCGGAAATGGTCCTGCGAGTGGCCCGATCTGGTTCAACTAGGATGTTTTTGCTAACTTGTTTCAAGTTCGCTCCTGATTACTTTCCGGATCGCCGTCTGAACGTCTGTCGTTTTTTTGCAATTTGAGATAAGAGGCATCCCTCGGTTCACCCTTCCGACCAATCCCCAGTAAGGCGCCGGTCCACCACAAAGGTGACGGCTCAGCCTCGCCCAGCGCTCCTTGGGGCAGGCGTGCTCTTCCCAGAACAAATACTCCGCCAAGTAGGCCTGACCGTGCTTTTTGCTCACCCGCCCTTGATTCAGGTCGTTCAGCCATGAAAGGAAGCATTGAAGGCCCCTTGCTCCTCTCGTCAGGCAGGTAACCACACTCACTGGCCCTTCGCCACCGTCGTGCCATCCGTGAAGTCCAGCGGCTGGCAGGTCCACCAATTGGGACCGGCCGGCCAGATCCTTTCGGGTCATGCGAACGATTTCCGGCATGCGAAGTAGCGCTTCGCGGAACTGCCGACACCAGGTCCACGCGGTCTGGTAGCTTCCGAGCCCGAGTTCGGCCTGAAGCTTCCTGGCTGTCATCCCTGCGGGAGCCTGTGCATAGATCCAGAGCCCCCAAAACCAGGTGCGAAGCGGCTTCTTGAGCGATTCTGCCAGGGTCCTCTGCGTCGCGGATTCCTTGTAGGTGCACCCCCGCCTTCCGCAGACCCAGCGGCGACCGCCCTGTCGTTCCTGAGCGTATGCATAGCCGCAGAATGGGCAGGTGAACCCAGAAGGCCACTTTTGCTTAAACAGAAACCGCCGGCAGGCACGCTCGGAGTCGAAAGTGGCCAAGAAAGAAGGGCTGAAGTCAAGGTTTTGCGTCATTCGAATCACTTTTATGGATACATCCAAAACCAATGTTAATGTTATCTACAAAGCAATTCAAGGCTCCATATTTGCCGAATTGATTCAGGCGTCAGGTCAGACAAGGCTCCTGGAACGGGCACGCTTGACCGCCCCTGCTGCCGGGGCTTGCTGAAGCGCTACCCTTCGATTGCGCCGCGCTATCGGAACTACGGGCGTTTCGAGCTGGACCTGGATGCCTGCTGGAGCTTGGGGTCTGACTTCTCAAGGTGACTTCTCAAGGAGAAATGGCGGCTCATTGCACTTTGTTGGGGTTACCCCCGGTAGGCTCTTGGGAGGTATTTCCTCAAGGAGTCCCCCCATGCACCAAGATGCCATCCGGCCCCTCGCCGAGCGCTACCGTGCCGACGTTGAATCGGTCCATGGGACTTGGTTCCTGGCCACCGACCGGTTGAAGGCCTTCCGAACCATCCGGCGTGGCGTGCAGATCGTGGTCGAGGACATCGCCGCCGGGCGCTTCCCTCCGGATTACCGGGGCTCCAGTCTTGAAGTGGTCATGACGGCCATCACCGAGCAAAAGCAGGTGTTTCAGGGAGCAGCCCACGCCTTCTACTGGAAGCCCAAGCTGCGGATCCCGGACATCTACGAAAACCGGGAAAACCAGCAGGCTTTCGGGCGTTTCCTGGCGGAGGCCCTGCGGGCGACCCGGGATGACCAACTGCTCCAGATTCTCGGGGCCCTGGATGCCCGGAAGATCAAGGGCCTGGGGCCAGCCACCGCCAATATCCTTTACTTTCTCCACCCAACCCGGATTCCCCCATTCAACACCGCGATTCTGAGAGGGTTCAACGCCCTTGCGGGCACGCGTCTCGGCCTGGGTTCCTGGAGCGACTACCTGGTGTTCAGGGATGCGGTCCTGGCGATGAATGAGGCGAACCAGGCCCTCTTTTCCAAGGACCTCGGGGCCATCTGCGGATTCCTCTTCGAAATCGGAATCGGCAAGGTGGCCATCGAGGGCAACGTGGATGCGGCCCTCCAGTTCGAAGCCCGGAAGCGGGAGGCCCTGCTCCGGAAGCGCCACCAGGAGATCCAGGACGATGCGGTCGAAACAGGCGCCCATGCACGGATGCAGGCGCATCTGCTCCGGATTGGCCGAGCCCTCGGGCTGACGACATGGGTGGCGAGGAACGACCGGAACGCCGCGAGCCCCTTCGGTGGAAGCCTGGGGGAGTGCTGCATCCAGTCGCTGCCCCTGCCGGACCTCCCTGGGGAGACCATCTCGACCATCGAGCTGATCGATGTGCTCTGGATTTCCGAAGGGCGCATCGTCGCCGCCTTCGAGGTGGAGAAGAGCACCTCCATCTATTCAGGGATCCTGCGGCTTCAGGACCTGAGCCTCTCCATTCGCGGCGACGATCCCGAACTCTTCCTCGTAGCCCCCGACAACAGGGAAGGGGAGGTGCGAGCCCAGTTGGCCAGGCCGACGTTTGCAGGGCTGGCAGCTCGTCCATGCCTGATCACCTTCAGCGACCTGGAGGCCCACTGCGAAGCGCTATGCCGGTTCGGCGCTGACATTACCGTCATGAAGAAACTTGCGAGGCAGGTCTGAGGTCTCGCCCTCATATTGCCGAAGGTCCAGGTGATGAAAATGGGAGTGGAAACGGTCCACTCACTGATCCTGGTGTTTCTTAAAGAATCATTAAAAATAGCAGGATTGCATTGCCCTGACTCCAGCGTTGCTCCATGTTGGGACGTTGATGGCACGCGGGATCCAGCCCTTGGATCAGCGGATGCCCGAGGCCCGGTACCGGACCTTTCCTTGGAGTCGACCATGTTGACTGCAACCCTGATCACCTTGACGATGCTCGCAAGCCCGAGCCCGTCGAAACCCCCAACCAACGGGCGATGCCCCGTCCTCGGCAACCCCGTGTCCGAGCGCAACCAGACCACCACCGTTCGGGAACATTCGTACCGGATCTGCTGCGATGAATGCCGCACCGATCTCGAGAAGAATCCCGAAAAGTTCCTGAACCAGGACGGCAGCCCGAAAAACGCATCCCAGAGCGGGCCGGGCCGGCAGGTGCGGGAACGGTACTGATTCCTGTTCAATCGGATCGTTTGCATAGTGTTCAAGAGCACCTGATCACCGTCGTGGTCTCCAAGTGATTGCGCTTCCCATGTCCCAGCCCTGCTGCAACGAAACACGATCTCCGACCGTGGTGTGGATCACCTGCATGATCGTCGGGGGCATCCTGCTCTACCTTGCTTTCGGTGCGCCCTGATGAGCCAGCGTTCCTCTCTTCCACCTGGACCTCGCCGCGAGGTTCGGCCCAACCCACATGTGGCCCACCAACGTCGGGCCGGAGGTCCATTCGTGAACCGCGACATCACCATTGCTCTTCTTACGGGCGTCATCGCCGGCTTTGTCGCCGGCTTCTTCCTGGGCAACAACAGGACCACCCAACCGGTGGCGCAGGTCCAGAGCCCGCTTCCTCCAGGTCCGGCAGCGCCATCGGCGGCCGGCTCCGTCGATGCCTACCAGCGCATCCAGGGCGTGTTGGCCAGCCTTGCCCTGGATCCGAAAAACGCCAAAGCCTGGATCTCCCTGGGCAACGATTATTTCGATACCCACCAGCCCCAGAAGGCCGTGGAGGCCTACGACAAGGCCCTCGAACTGGAGCCCAAAGGCGCGCACGTCGCTGACGTGCTCACGGACCAGGGGATCATGTACCGGGAGATGAAGGCGTTCGACAAGGCCACGGCCAACTTCAAGAAGGCCAACAAGGCGAACCCCGGGCACGTCCAGAGCGTGTTCAACCTGGGGATCGTCTGCTATCAGGACCTCAAGGACCTGCCCGCCGCCCGTCAAGCCTTCACCCGCGTCATCGAAATGGCCCCTGCCTCGACCCAGGCGGAACAGGCTTCGTCGCTCCTCGCAGCGATGGCGGGAGGGAAATCCTGAATCGGCGTATCAGGCCCGGTCCTGAAGCGGAAGGCTAACCTCCAGGCGTGCGCCTCCCCCAGGGCGATTCGCCGCCCGGATTGTTCCCCCGTGGTTCTGGGTGATCCAGGCTGCGATGGCCAATCCTAGGCCCGCGCCCGATTGATGTTCCCGGGACCGGGAGGGATCCGACTGGTAGAACCGCTCAAAGACCCGCACCAGGTCGCATTCTGGAATGCCGGGCCCCGTGTCGCTCACCGTCAGGCGGACCCATCCCTCCCCGGATTCGACTTCCAGGTCGATGGCGCCTCCTCCAGGGGTGAATTTCAGGGCATTGTCCAGCAGGTTGATGACCAGTTGGGTGAGCCAGCGCTCGTCGCCCAGCACTCTCGCATCCCCCAGGGTCCGGACGTTCATGACGATTCCCGCCTCAAGGGCGCGGGGCTCGAAGGTCTCGGCGATGGCGGAGGTCAGCTTTCCCAGTTCCACCGTCTCCCGGCACATGGAAAGGCGCCCCGTGTCGGCCCTGGCGAGGAGCAGGAGATCCTCCACGATCCGGTGCAGGCGGTCCACCTCTTCGCCCAGGCTTTCCAGGCCCTTCCGGTGTTCTTCCACCGTGCGGGGTTGGTCCAGCAGCACCTCGATGGTATTCCGGAGGGTGGACAGCGGGCTGCGCAGCTCATGGGAGGCGTCCGCGGTGAATTGCTTCATGGCCTGGAAGGACTGCTCGAGCCTTTCGATCATGCGGTTGAGGGTATCCACCAGACGGCCGATCTCGTCGTCCACCCCGGGATGAGGCAGGCGCTGATGGAGCTGGCTGGCCTCGATCGCAAGGGCTTGGCGGGCGATCCTGTCCACCGGAGCCAGCGCTCTCCCGGCAATCCAGTAACCCCCGGCCAGGGAAAGAAGAAGCCCCGCGGGGGTCATGAGAAGCAGGGTCAGCCGGAGATTCGTCAAGGTCAGCTCGATGTCTCCGAGATTTTCCATGAGCCGGACGATGCCGGGCCGCCCCGACCTTGAGCGATAGGGGATCGACAACACGCGCCAGGGTGCGCCCTGCTGCCGGATGGTCACCAGGCGGGCGGTTGGCACGGCCTCCCAGCCCAAAGCTCCCACGGCGGGAGCCAGGACGTTGGCCCTCATCTCCGGAGATTTATAGAAGACTTCGCGTCCCCCTTCCACCTCGTGGACGAGCACCAGGTGGCCGAGCTGGTCCAGTGTCCGGAGCTGGTCAGGGGTAAGATCGTGGCAGTCCTCGTGCTCGTTGAGGATGTGCACGACGGCCGCCGCCATTTCGCGCAGGGGCTCGTCGTGGTGCTGGAGCATCCGGTGGCGCGTCGCCTGGTATACGAGGGAGCCGAAGACGGCCAGGACCAGCGTCAGGATGAGCCCGTACCAGACGGTGAGGCGTAGGCGGAGAGTCCGGATCAGGCGCATCACGTCTCCTCGCGCAAAAGGTAACCCGTGCCTCGCACGGTTTGGATCAGATTCGAGCCAAAGGGCTTGTCAATCTTCTTCCGCAGGTAGGTGATGTAGACGGCCACAACGTTGCTGTCCTCGGTGGCGCGGTAGTCGGAATTCCAAACACGGTCCAGGATCGTAGCAAGGGTGACGACCGTGCCTTTCCGTTGGAGGAGCAGCTCCAGGAGCGCGTATTCCTTGGTTGAGAGCTCGATGAGCTGACCGCCTCGTATGACTTCGCGCTTCTGGGGATCCATCTCCAGGTCTCCGGCCCGGAGAAGGGTCTGGGGCTCCACCTGGGGGCGCCGGGTGATGGCCTGGAGGCGGGCCAGAAGTTCCTTGAATACGAAGGGCTTGGGCAGGTAGTCATCTGCTCCCATGTTCAGACCTCGGACGCGGTCGTCCACGGTTCCACGCGCGGTCAGCATGAGGACGGGGGCCGGACAACCGGCGGACCGGATTGCTTTCAGCACTTCGAACCCGTTCATTCCCGGCAGCATCACGTCCAGCAGGATGGCATCAAAGGTCCTGGCGAGAGCCTTCTCAAGTCCCGAAAGCCCATCGAAGGCCACCTCGGCTGTGATCCCATGCTCCTTGAGCCCTTGTTCCAGTACCCGCGCGAACTTGGCTTCATCGTCGATGATGAGGATCCGCATGCCCAATTCCTCCAATTGACCCTGGCCAGAAACCAACCGGATCTCCATGACCGGTGATAAATCCCGAGAAGGGACGAAATCCTAGGAAACTCTTAGAACCGGATTCCCAAGGTCACTTTCCCTTGGGGACGGGCCCCAGTTTGACCGTTTCCGCAGTCTTGTCGTCTTCCCCGAGGACCACGATCACACGCTGACCGGGTTTGACCTGATCGGCGCCGACCATGTCCTTGCCCCGCATGAACATCGTAGTTTTGGAGAGCGGGATGGAGACGGCCTTGCCGTCCTTGCCAACGAGTTCGATCCGGCTGGCATCAATGGATTTTACGGTCCCCATGATTTCCTTATGCGTATGGGCAGACGCGATGCCAGGAACAAGGAGGATGGCCGAAGCCAGAAGGTAGCTGGAGGCAAATTTCATGGTTTCCCCTTTCGGGCGGTGTGGGACTTTGAGTGGGACGGTGCTGATTCGGGGGCCTCGCCCCCATTCAAGAACTCATTTTCTTTTTGCTGTTGCTCCTGTTCCATGGGTGAGACAGGATTCATGAGTTTCATCTGATCAAGTTCCGCCGGCGTCAGGTTGGGCAAGTGCCGAACGAAATGGACGAGTTGCCATGTTTGAGCGTCTCCGTCAATGCCGGCGTTCCCCCAAGAAGGCATGCCCGTGAGACGCACCCCGTTCCTGATGATGCCGAAGAGTTCCCCATCAGTCAGGTCCTGGGTTGCGGCAAGGATCATGTCCGGCACCCGCGGGTACAGATGAACGCCGATTTCCGTGGCACCTCGGCCATCGTTGCCATGGCAGGTAGCACAATGATCGGCCCAGTGGGCCATTCCTTCGGCCACCACCGCAGAGGACAAGGGGACGGGGTTTGCAAGTTTCCGGTAAGAGGAAGGCACTGCAAGGTGCCTAAGCCCTCGAGCCAGCCACGCCTCAGCCGGGGTGGGCTCAACCCGCGTGCTCACCCCCCGGTGTATGGTCCAAACCGCAGTCATAGAGGCGAGGCCAAGGAGAACCAGGCTCCACGCAAGGCCTGCAGTGAAATAGGGCCGGAGTGCCGCCAGCCTCCGCCGTCTTTGGTCAACGCTTTCCAAGGGCATTCCGGGCTCCATATCAGCCAAGGCCTACAATGAGAATTATCGGCCTGAACCAAGTGATAAGTTGTTTTTTGTGGGACCAGGCCCAAGTTGAAGAGGTTTCCAAAGACCTGCAAGGCTTCGCAAGAAGTGGTGGCGGGCTGGTCCCGTTGTTTCCCACCACCCCGAAGTCCTCAGCCGGGAGAATGGACAGGTAATTTCCTGACTGCACGACGAACATCCACACCACCGCGTCTAAGGTTCTGGTGCAGAGAGGGAGGCTGGGGCCTTTTCGTTCATTGGTCCCCCCTCCCCTCCAGTGGCTTCATCCTGATCGCCAGATACGCCATCACGGCGGCCTCCGTGGCAGGGTTATGCAACCCGGCCCGATGGGCGAGTACCAAAGCCTCCTCCATCGGCCGCCTCACGTCGAGAACCCAATAGGCCAGCAGTGCGCCAGCAGCCCGGTTGCCCGAAGCGCAATAGACAAGTACCTTGGCACTCGGAGGCAAAGCTTTAATATTGGAGCGGAACGAATCCAATTCCTTGGCCGAAGGTTCCCGATCCGTGGGGCAGTTCAAGTAGGCCCCGTGAAAGGTTCGCACCCGATCCCCTTCGAGACTTATGTAGCCCTCGTCCGGCTTGCGAAGGTCGATCACATGGGTGATGCCAAGGGACTCTAAAGAAGCTGGGGTGATGCTGTCGGGGCTGCCGTTGATGACAAGCAGACCAGCCTGGATTTCGAAAGGGCGCGGACTCGATTGGGCCTGCGCGCGTGCAGTAAGCATGAGGACAGGAAGAACCAGCCCCAATCTACGCATGGGCATGCCTCCCCACTTGGGTCGTTTGGCGACCTTGACGGAATCGGATAGTAACGAACGTGACCAAGTTGTCTCCTGGATGGGTTTGCCTGATTTCAGGGGTGGTTCTTCCCTCACCTTCAAACTTAAGCCTTGGCGCGGAAACCCCGGGGGGAGCGGTGTGCGCCGGATGAGATTTCATGTATCACCGATTCAATGACCGATTGCGAAAGGGAAATCTATTTCGTTGCAAAAAGGGCTGGGAGATCGATTGACGTATTCCATGGACTTCTGGAATCTCGCCCAAAACCTCCTGGGTGTCATGTTCATGATGACGGCATTGACCCCATATGTTACGCATGCTTGCTCCGTCTTACTCCCTTCAGGGACAGAGTTCCTCGGCGGCCGAAGGACCTTGGCCTGCGGGCAAAGCAGTCGAGCCAAGGCGCAGACCTTCGAGGTCGTCAATTCGTCATTTGGCACTTGGAGATCAGGTGGTGCCATCAGTGGGTGCCGATCGTACGAACCTGGGCCAGCAATGTGTCTGGAATGAAACGGCCCCACCTCGATAAAATCGAAACCTATCCCTCGAATCGCAAGGAGTTCCTGGGCGAGGGCTGCCCAGGTTTGACCAGGGAGGCCAATCCGGATGCCACCACCAAGCGAATACCCCATCTTACGGACACGTCGGAGCAACTCGATGCGCCCCCTGAGTGACTTCAGGTTGGGGGGATGTATTTGGCGAAATAAAATCCGGTCAGTGGTGACAAGGGGGAGCAGATAACGGTCCGCCCCGGCCCTCTTCCACGCGAACAATTCGGCAGGGCTCCGATCTCCAAGGCTCAGGGTGAGGGGCAGTCCCGTTTCTTCCTTGATCCATCGTGTCAACTTTGTAACGAATCCCGTATCCAGCGCAGGGTCGATGCCTGCCCTTAGGATGATGGATTCGCATCCCATGCTCTTGGCTTGGACGCCGCAAGCGATAATCTCCGGGATCTCCATTCGGTATCTCTTGGTGCCCCAGCTATTGACGGCATGGCTGCAGAATAAGCATTCCTTGCCGCAGTAGTTTGAAAAATCGATCTGCCCCTGGAGGCGGCGTTCCCTGCCGACGTGGGCGTCGCGGACTTGATCCGCGAGAGATCCCAGTTCCTGGAGGGTAGTCTCTACCGAACTCAACAGCCAATTCAGGATATCTTCGCGGTCCATGTCAGCCTCAGTCAGGTAAGATCTGCGTTTCGGGCCACCACCTAGCGCTTTTGGAACCCATCAACTTTCAATTTCAGGATGGCCGTCACCACGGCGATTGACAGAGCAGTGAACCTTGGACCATCCAGCCTTTCCATCGCTTTACCAGGGTCAGTTGAATGGAGCCTGACCACCATGCCGACTTCCTCGTGGAATTCTCGGTGGTCACAATTCAATTGCTCAAAGTCTATTCCCTCGCCGTATTCCATTTCCCCTTGCCCGTGGAGCCAGCGACCTAATTCACAAAGATCATCCCTGTGGGCCGTCCCCGGATCGATCCCAAGATCGGCCCCTCCATTCAAGAAGAGCCGTAGACGGAGCTTCCACCGGGTGTGAGCGGCCACGGCTTCGTCAGGATTCATGGCCGTTTCCTCCTTTGGGAGGAGCGGGTGGGTTGTCCGAGGGTGCCGGCCGATCTTTGAGGGTTTCCTTTCCCGATTTACAGGAACGGGCCCCGGCCGCCTGGGTCAGGCAACCACGCTTGCCACCGCAACCCGTTTTCCCGGGTTGTTGGTCACAACCACAGCAGATCGCCCCTCCCATCGCCTTCCTGCGAAGGCTTCTCCGGAATTCCATTACGCCATACCAGGACCCAATGGTCAGGATCGCCGCAGCAATAAACCCCAAGGCAAGGCGGAAATTCCTAGCGTCCGGTTTAGGCTGGAAGGCCTCAGGTACCACTCCCGGAGCGTGGCCCACCGGGGGCATCATGAGACCCTTGAAAAAACGCTTATGCGGCCTATGTGGGTCCCATCGTACGGGGTTGGGGTCTCCTGGTCGCTTCATGCTCCACTCCGTTCCTCTTCGATTCATTTGCCGCAACCACCTGAACAACTTAATGGGCGCGATTCTTTCTCCAAAGGAGGAACACCGCTACGTGTCAACCAGACCAGGGCCAATGCCACTCCCAGCGCAGCGCTTACAAGGAGCAGCCACCGCATCCGCTCGTTTATACCGGAGGTGTCTCCTTCTCCTGGCGCGGATCCTTGATCCCCGTCCGGAGGCGGTGCGGTGGGGGGAAGGCCTACGAATCCTCGATTCATGCCCCCTCCCCCAATGGAAAACGCAGCGTGAAAACCGTCCAGCCGTCTGGCGTCCGCCCAACCTCTGCGCTCCCCCCGAGGCTTTTCATGGTTTCCGAGACATTGAACAAGCCAAAGGCATCATCGGGTTCGGTGGCGGCCAGGCAGAACAAAGGATCAAAAAAACGAGCCAGGTCGGATTCGGGATGCAGAACGGCCGGGTCCAGAACCTGGATCGTGGCAATATCCCGATCCTTTTGACTGCTTACCCGGATAGAAGCTCGTCCTGCCGCGGCATCAAGAGCTCGCTGGATCAGCACTTCGAAACATCTCCTCACTAAACCCACAGGACCTCTAACCGGGCACGGGGACGGGTCCAGGTTCATCTCGATTCCATGCATGGTGCCCCTTTCCGCATGGAAGGACTCGATGACTTCCATCAGGCAGGCCTGGAGATCGAAGTACCTCACATCTGGGGCTTCGCTCGCGTTGGCGGCCATCCGCGTGAACTGTCGAAGAAGAATAGCGGCCTGTTCGGAGCTGCGTTGGAGGGTTTGAAGGGCATCCACGTGAGATGGGCACAGAGGGACGGATTGTTGGAGGAGCTCCTGGGCAAAAAGCATGGGGTGGAGGGCGCGTTCCAGGTCGCGGGCGGTGGAAGCCACTTGCCTGCCCACCTGGATCTGCCATTGGTATGCCACCAGACGGCGCTCTCGTTCAAGCTGGGCCGAAACATCCCGCAACACCGCAACGCGAAGTGTGTCACCCGCCCGCACTAGCGATCCCACCCTCGCATCGATGGCCCGTAGGGAGCCATTGGCATGAATCAGATTGATCCGTACAACGCGGTCAGGCTGGGCTGCCTCAAGGCGGCACCGCGCCTCCGTCGGCATTATGAGGCCCAGGTCCAGCCCACCATGGACACTTGTTGCGGGTTTCCCCACCAGATCCAAGAGCCCGGGGTTGGCCGTAAGGATGCCCCCGTTCAGGCCCCAAGCCACGACCCCATCCGGAATCGTATCCACAAGGGTCTGCACGAAACGGTCCGTTTGACGCCTTTGACCCCGCTGGAGAATGGCCATGCACAGAGCAATCCCGAAACCCAACGCTGCCAGAAGCGAAGCGCCCGCGAAGGCAGAAAGCTGGGCCGCGTTTCGGCGGCTGTCTTGAATGGAGCCCTCGAGCATCTCCCGGTGGTATCTCACCAATTCATTCAAAGCTGATAGTAAGGTCCGATGGGAGTGATCAAGGTGAGCCAGAGCAGCCGACACCTTCTCCCGACGTGACCGACCACCTGACCCGTCGGCCAATCCAGCGCTTGCGTGGACCGACCTGCGCACCCGGTCGACCTCCTTCAGGTATTCCACCATGGCCTGGTCGACAGCCACTAGGTAAGGGTCAGTGTCACTTTGGAGCCGCCGTCCCAGCTCCTTCCGCGATGCTTGGAGCCGATCCAGGGCCACCTCCATGGGTGCCGAGTCCGCGTCTGGGCTGGAAGAATAGGGGAAGTGCGAGACACGATCCTGGAGGTCCTCCAGGACTTCAAGATGGCGGGAGGTTTCCAAGGTCCAGGTGCTGCAGTGGGCAAAGCCCAGAAATGCGTCCCTGGTGCCGTGAATCAGAAACCATGACCAAACCAGCAAACCGAGGAAAGGTAGGGTAACGACTCCAAGGATCCAGAGTCGGCCGGTGCGGGGACCGATCGGAACCAGTTTGCTCATGCTCCTACCTTTCCCACGTCAAGGTCTAGTGCTTGTGGCCTTCATGATCCATGGAGCCCATGGCCATGGGTGCGTTCTTCGGAGTGCCGTCCTTGCCCAAGTAGGCATCCGGCTTCGACGTCAGCTTTTTTTCGCAATCCGCGCAGCAGATCCGGTATTCCCGTCCCTTGACGGTGACGATCTGGCTCTTCTCGTTAACTTTGAGCCCCAGGACCGGGCAGGTCATGTTGGTGGCGGGAGTCGCCTGGGGCGCAGCGGCGACAGCCAGGGCAAACAGTAGATTCAGCATGAAACTCCTTCGGGATCACGGCCAATGAAGGAACGCGCACCCCGGGCCGGTATCGGGGTCCGGTTTTGAGGAAAGTCAGTGATGTCGGAAGGGCTCGATCTTTTGGCCGTACCCGGACGGTTCCCAGGCCCGTTTAATGGAGCCATCGTCGTCAAGGTAGCGCTTTGGTTCGGCCTTGAGCCGATCCTCGCACGGAGCACAGCAGATGCGGTAGGTGTGGCCTTTGATGGTCACCGTCTGGTTTTTCTCCGTGACCTTCTCCCCAAGGACGGGGCATTCGGTATTGGAGGCGGGTGGCGGGGTCTGAGGGGCCGTGCCAAGCGCCAGGGAAAGCAGAAGGTTCAACATGGTGTTCCCTCCCATTCAGGACGGCCATTAGACAACGGCGGGCCACGGGCCGTCGCGGGACCCGCCGTTGAATCCTCCCCGCAGGGGCGGGAAAGCTATCTGGCTTTCAGGAGAAGTGGATCAGTGCTGGTGCCCCTCGTGAGCAGCGGGTGGAACGGGGGCGGGAGCGGCCTCGTCCGCCTTGGGGGCGTTCAAGGGCTTCCCATCCTTATCGAGGTACTTGTCCTTGTGTTCGGCCATTTCGGGGCCGCAACCATCGCAGCAAACCAGGTAGGTGTTGCCACCAACCACCACTTCCTTGTCACGCCCAGCCTTGACGGGGCGGCCCATGACCGGGCACAGGGTATTGGTGGCGGTGACCTTAGGCCCACTGTCCTGATGCCCGGAGTGACCCTGGTGGCCAGAATGATCGCCGTGGCCGCTGTGCCCGGAGCATTGGGCGAAGGAGGGCACAGCAGCATAGAATGCCATGGCGCCGAAAAGGGATAAGGTTCGAAGAGACATTGGGAACTCCTTTATTTCGCTAGGACAGCCGTGATCAGATTGCCGCCTTGGATGGCGACGTATGCCTTGTAGGCTTTCGGGTGGCCTGAAGGGTCGTTGGTGACGAATTCAAACCAGCCATGCCCAGACTTCTCGACGAAAGCGCGCATCCGCTTGAGGACAGGACTGCCCTCCGCATCGGGCATCCTGGTGTGATCCATGCCCACGTGTTTGCTCGGGCGATTCGCAGCAAGGACGACGTAGGATTCAGAATAGACCGTGAGCTCGGGATCCATTCCTGGCATGCCGGGCCAGAACTTTCCATTAGGATTCCGAACCTCGGCCACCAGACCTTCGACGCCCCGGGCTTTCCCCAGTTTCACAGCTTCCCTGACCCAGGTTTCGGCAAGGTGGCTAGGGTCGGCCATGGCTCCCCCCGGCGCCGCCACCAGGGCTATGGGAAATATCAGCGTTGTGATAAGAATGCGCTTCATCAGGTCTCCAGAAGTGGGCTAATGCTGGGTTTTGAATTCCGCCATGGGGTCGTGGGCGATGAAAACCTCGGTGAGGGGCCCTTCCACCACTTCCTTTCGCTTCCAGAGGTAGTAGATGGATGGGTAGACCAGCAACTCGAGGATGAAGCTGGTGGCGAGACCGCCTACCATTGGCGCTGCAATGCGCTTCATGACGTCCGCCCCGGTGCCGGTGCTCCACATGATGGGGAGAAGGCCCATGAAGGCCGCAAACACCGTCATCGCCTTGGGCCGCACCCGCTTCACAGCGCCGTGGATGATGGCTTCGACAAGGTCGGTCGTGGTCTTGAGTCGGCCTTCCTTGCGGGCTTCGTCGTGGCTGAGGTCCAGGAATAGCAGCATGAATACGCCGGTCTCCGCGTCCAGGCCCATCAGGGCGATGAGGCCCACCCATACGGCGATGCTCATGTTGTAGCCGAGGATGTAGAGGAACCAGAAGGCGCCAATGGCGCTGAAGGGTACGGCCAGCATGACGATGGAGGCCTTGAAGGCACTTTTGGTGTTGGCGTAAAGAAGGCCGAAGATCAGGACGAGCGTGATGGGCAGGATGAGCTTCAGCCGTTCCTTCACGCGGATCATGTTCTCGTACTGGCCCGACCAGGTCAGGCTATAGCCAGCAGGGAGTTTGAGTTCCTTTTCAATGGCTGCCTTGGCATTGTGGACATAGGTGCCGACGTCCACCTTGGCGGTGTCGAAATCAACCAGAACATAGCCGTTCATTTGCCCGTTCTCGTCCCGGATCATGGCTGGGCCATTGGCCCATTTCAGGTCCGCGATCTCCTCCATGGGAATGAGGGCCCCATTGGGAGCTGGAATGAGGACGCGCTTCAGGGCGTCGGGGTTCTCACGATAATCGCGGGCATACCGGACGTTCACGGGGTAGCGGGCGCGACCGTCGTAGACGGTGCTCTGATTGTCGCCGCCGATGGCGGTCATGATCAGCATGTTGGCCTGCTCGACACTTAGCCCATAGCGAGCCAGTTGGTCCCGCTTCAGGACGAAGTCCAGGAAGTAACCCTGGGCCGTGCGTTCCGCGAAGGCGCTGCGGGTGCCCGGAACCCCCTGAAGGATACGCTCTGCGTCCACGGCGATCTTCTGGATGCTCTCCAGGTCCGCACCGTTGATCTTGAGGCCCACCGGTGTCCGGATGCCTGTGGAGAGCATGTCGAGGCGGGCCTTGATGGGCATGGTCCAAGCGTTGGGGATGGCGGGCAACTTCACCACCCGGTCAAGTTCGGCCACGATCTCCTCTTGGGAGATTTTGTCCCTCCAGATCGGACGGAGCACGGCCTTCAGGAAATTGGGAGCCCAGTTGCTGTACCACCGGGGTTTTTCTCTCCACTGATCCTCAGGCTTCAGGTTGATCACGGTCTCCATCATGGAGAAGGGCGCCGGATCCGTGGCCGTATCCGCCCGGCCTGCCTTGCCGAAGACGGTGTCCACCTCAGGTACGGTCCGGATCATCCGGTCCTGCACCTGGAGGATGCGCTGGGCTTCGGTCTGGCTGAGACCCGGCAGCGTGGAAGGCATGTAGAGTAGGGTTCCCTCGTTCAGGGGAGGCATGAACTCACTGCCAAGATGGAGGAACGCCGGAATCGTGCCCAGGACCAGCAGCACGGCAACCCCGATGGTCGCCTTGGCGTGCTTCACCACGAAGCGGCAAGGCCTTTCGTAGATGCGGTGGAGGAATACGCTGATGGGATGCTTCTCCTCGGCGTAATATTTGCCGACCGCCACCTGGGTGAGGGTCCAGGCAAGCCATTTCGGCTTGAACATGAACGGCTCCACCCGGGCGAAAAGCATGCGCATGGCTGGGTCGAGGGTCAGGGCCAGAAGTGCTGCGATGCCCATGGCGAAGTTCTTGGAGAAGGCCAAGGGCTTGAAGAGCCGGCCTTCCTGGTCCAGCAGGGTGAAGATGGGCAGGAAGCTCACTGCCACCACGAGCAGGGAGAAGAATACCGACGGACCGACTTCCATCAGGGCTTCCAACCGGACCGTATGGAAGTCACCTGGTTTTCCAGCTTCGATCCACCGTTCGATCTTCTTGTAGGCGTTTTCAACCTCCACGATGGCCCCGTCCACCAGGACGCCGATGGAGATGGCAATGCCGGCGAGGCTCATGAGATTGGCATTCTGGCCGATGCCGAACATCGGGATGAAGGCCAAGGCCACGCTGACCGGGATGGTGATGATGGGAACGATGGCCGAGGGGATGTGCCACAGGAAGACCAGGATGATGATCGAGACGACGATCATCTCCTCGATGAGCTTATGCTTCACGGTCTCGATGGCTTTGTGGATCAATTCGGACCGGTCGTAGGTGGTGACGACCTCCACGCCTTCCGGCAATCCCTGCTTGAGATCGGCAATCTTGGTTTTCACCCGTTCGATGACATTCAGGGCGTTCTCGCCTTGACGCATGACGACGATTCCACCTACTGCGTCACCATGGCCGTCCAGGTCCGCCAGCCCCCGCCGCATTTCTGGGCCGAGGGAGACGGTGGCAACCTCCCCAAGCCGGATGGGGGTGCCATTTTCCGCCTTCAGGACGGCGTCTTCCAGGTCCTTGGTCGTCTTCACATAGCCCCTACCTCGGACCATGTATTCCCGGCCGGAGTACTCGACCAGGCGTCCTCCGACTTCCGAGTTGGCCGACTTCACGGCGCCGATGACGGACTCGATGGGGATCTTGTAGGCCGCCATCTTGTTGGGGTTGACCTGCACCTGGAACTGCCGCGCCTGCCCGCCAACCGTGGCCACTTCCGCCACGCCTGGTGTGCTCTGGATGCCGTATCGAAGGAACCAGTCCTGCAGGGAGCGCAATTCATCACTGCTGTGTTTTCCGCTGTGGTCCACCAGGGCGTACTGGTAGACCCATCCCACGGACGTGGCGTCCGGGCCGATGGTTGGCACGACGCCGGTCGGCAGGCTCGAGGTGATCTTGCTGAGGTACTCCAGTGTCCTGGACCTGGCCCAATAGATGTCCGTCCCATCCTCGAAGACGATGTAGACGTAGGAGAAGCCGAAATCTGACAGCGCTCTCACTGCCTTTACCTTGGGTGCACCCAGGAGCGCCGTGACGATGGGGTAGGTGACTTGGTCCTCGACGATGTCGGGACTTCTGTCCCACTTGCTGTAGATGATCACCTGGGTGTCGCTGAGGTCAGGCAGGGCATCCATCGGGATGTTGCGCATGGTCCAGAAGGACATGACGAGCATCACCGCGGTGGCGGCCATCACCAGCCAGCGGTTCTCCGCTGAAAAACGGATGATGCGTTGAAGGAATGTTGGATGTTCGGGGTCGTAGGCCGTGTTTCCGCTCATGGGAGGCTCCTCAGTGCTGGTGGCCGCCCGTTTGGGCAGCGGCTGGCTGGGAGGAGCCCTTCTGGCTCATGTGGGCCAGGGCCGCCTTCAAGCGGGATTCGGAATCGACCAGGAAGTTGGCACGGGTCACAACTTCATCTCCAGGCTTCAGGCCGGAAAGGACTTCGACCTTCTCACCTGCACCTGCGCCCACGGTGACTTCCTGGGGTTCGAACTTTCCGTCGCCCAGAGCAATGAAGACCACTTTGGAAGTCCCGGCATCCAGAACCGCATCCAGGGGGACAAGAATGCCCTTGTGCCCCTGGCCCCGGAGCACCACTTCGCCGAACATTTCCGGTTTGAGCTCACCCTTGGGGTTCGGAACTTCGAGGCGGACCCGCGCGGTCCGGGTCTTGGGGTCCATGAGGGGGTCGACGAAGGCGACCCGCCCTTTGAATACCTTGCCGGGGTAGCTCGAAATCGTCAGGTCCGAGGCCATGCCGACCTTCGCGCGGGCGATCTCCGCTTCATAAATGTCCACCTGGACCCACACGCTGCTGAGGTCGGTGATCTCGAAGGGGATGTCCGAGGGGGTGATCCGGGCGCCTTCCACGACATTCTTGGCCGTGACGACGCCAGAGATCGGGCTCCTCAGCGTCAAGGCCCGAAGAACCTCGCCTGTGCTTTCAAGGTGCTCGATGGCCTCCTTGGGCACGTCCCAAAGGGACAGCCGGCGGCGTGCGGCTTCCAGCAGATCGCCGCCGCTGGTCTGCATGGTGCCTCCAGCCAGGGCCTTCTGGGTCTTCAGGGCCAGGAGGAACTCCCGCTGGGCACTGACGAATTCGGGGCTGTAGAGGCTGAACAAGGGAGTCCCCTTGGTCACCGGCTTCCCGAGGAAATCCACGTACAGCTTTTCGACGAACCCATCAACTTTCACGTTCACTTTACGGACCCGGGTTTCGTCCACGACCACGCGTCCGACGGCCCGCAATTCTCCGCTGACCTGGCCTTCAACCACTTTCGTGGTGGTGAGCCCGATGAGCTGTTGGCGTTCATGATCGATGGTCACGGCCGCATGGGTGTCGGTCCCTTTCCCTTCACCCTGGAGGTCTCCTTCGAAGACCGGTACGTAATCCATGCCCATCTCATCCTTCATGGGAACCTGGGATGTGAGGCTGGGATTCATGGGCGAGCGGTAGAAGACGATCTTGCCCTTCTCCTTGGGCTTTGCGTTCTCCATCGCCACCAGGGTCATGCCGCAGATGGGGCAGTTCCCTTCATGATCCATGATGATCCGGGGGTGCATGGGGCACTGGTACATCTGCTTGCTGGCGGCTGCAGGGGCAGTTGCGCCCTGCGGATGCTCATCCCCATGGCGATGGGTGGGGATGAGCTGGGTGGCGCCTATGCCAACAACCACGCCCAGGGCGATCAGGCTTATGGTCCGAAAACGGGAAGGGCGCTCAGTGCGGGTCTCAACGGGTTCGTCAATCATGTTCAGCTCCTGGTTACATCGATTTCATGCCGGAACCCGCATCGCCACCGGAGGCGGGGGTAGCACCGGATTTCAGGGAAGAGGCCGAGCTTGCCCCGGAGGGGCTGCCACCCATACCCATGGCGGCCGAATTCAAACTCTGGGCCGAAATGGTGGGGGTTCCGGTGAGGTTGAATTCCTCCTGGGCAATCTGAAGGGATAGGACCTGGGCGACCGCCTGAAGGTAGCCCCCGCGGTCCGCGATCCATCCGTTGAGGGCCTCCAGCACACTCAGAAAGGGGGCGCGGCCGGCTTCATACTGGGCCAGGTTCGCCTGGAAACTGGACTCGCTCTGGACCAGGAGACCTTCTTTGTACAGCTTCAGGGTTTCCTGGGCGGCCTGGAATTGCGCGGCCCGCTCCTGGATTCTCTGGCCGAGGATGTTTCGCACATTCTCGGCTTCCGAACCTTGGGCGGTGCGACGGTATTCCTGCTCGTGAACCGCCCGTTGCTGCTTCTGCCGGGACCAGATGGGCAGCGAGATCGATACGCCCACCTGCCACATGGGGTCCAGGCCACCACGGGGCATCAGGCCCGCGCTGACCGCAAAATCGGGATATCGATCGCGCTTGGCAAGATCCAGGCTCCGTTCAGCCTGCCGCGCCCCAATCCTGGCTGCTTGGAGTTCCGGGCTTTCCTTTTCGGCTCGCTGGAGCCAATCGGAAACGGCAGGCGCCTGGGGAGCGAGGTCCGCGATCCGAGCCGTGGTTGGGACCGGTTCCGCGGCACCGGCGCCGCGCAAGCGGTTTAAAGTCGCCAGGAGAACGCCCTCCTGAGAGTTCAGGGCCAACCGCGCCTGGCGGATGCGGTTCTGTTCCAACTGGGCGCGAAGCAGGTCGGCCTGGGATCCTTGCCCGACCTCGTACCGGACACGGGTGATGTCGCTGGCTTTCTGCCAGAACATGGCCTGCTGGTCCAGCAAATCCAATTGCCCGCGAACCAGGAGGAGGCCGTAGTAGGCACGCTTGAGATCCGCGATGAGGGTGAGGCGAGTGCGATCGGTTGTCGATCGCGCTGCTTCCGCCCCAAGGGTGGCGATGTCGCCCCTCAGGGCGCGTTTGCCGGGCCAGGGCAGGGGCTGGGTGACCATCACCTGGTAATAGCTGGTCTCCATCTTGCCGACTTGGATCCCCTTGAACCCGTCGTTCTGCAGCCCTAGGGTGAGGCTGGGATCCGGCAGGACCTTGGCCTGGGGGATCCGTTCCTTTTCCGCCTCGACCAGGGCCTTTGCCTGGGCCAGGCTCGGGTTTCGGTCGAGCGCCTCCTGGATCAAGCGCCCGAGAAGGGGATCGTCAATCGAACTGGATTGCTGGTACGGAGCAGATGGGGGAATGGGGGATTGGGCTTGAAGTTGGGCCCACCCGACAACCGGGATGATGCCCAACGCCAAGCGCACGAATTGGCGCATAGCGGTCTCCATGAATTCAAGATGGGAAAACATAGCCACCTGCCTATCGGCAGGCATTCTCTTCGTCTTAAATTAGGAAACGTTTTAGTTGCGCCAATCGATCAAGGTTGGGAGGTGGATTCTGCTGGCCAGCCCATCGCCGGAGCGTGCCCGCCACGGAACGGCTTGCCTGGGCCGTTCTCGGCGTTTCGGTGGGCCAAGGGTGTGCCTCGGCCTGTTTGACCGGGGGAGAGTCCGGTTCGGCAGTGATGTCAGATGCCGTTTTCCGGACCACATTCGAGGATGGACTGCACGTCGCGGACCCAGGATGGCAGGGGGAATCCACTTTTCCGGCAGGCTGGGGGCGGGCTGGAGCATGGCATTTGCAGGGTTCATCCGTCGACACTGCACAACCGCACCGGCAGGCCAGGGTTGAAGGCGCCATTGTCGCCTGGACGCCGTCCAATGGACCGACTAGGGCCAGGACAGCGAGCGCGATGTAGCGGAGGATGGAACGCATGGAAATCACCTATTCCCCATCCTATGCCAGCCAAATCCCATCACAAGCTGTTTCATTTTGTTCTAACGAAATTTTAATGTTTGGCAATACTCCGGCCAAATCGGTTTGCTGGAAGGTGGCCACAGGCAGGCCCGTTTGCCCTTCAATGCGTGTCATCAGTCCCATGATCGCCCCAGGTTCGGGTCCAGCGGGTGCACTGCTTGATGCTGGACGGATAGCCTGCGTCTCCGGTGGCCTTGGCCAGCTTCTGCACGCTGGTCTTTGCATCATCGAAAATGACAACCGCTTCGCGTGTCTCGAAGGTCACGAAGACTTTGCTGACGCCTTCGACCTTGGAAATCGCCTTCTTGACGGTTACCGGGCAGGCGGAGCAGGTCATGGCCGGTAAAGACAGTGTGACAGTCTGGGTGGCGGCCTGCTCGGGGGCAACAACGGCAGCGAGGATGAGGGAGACAAACAGTTTTTCCAGGATGAACCCCTATAATTAATAGGGAAATGACATGACGCAGGGAAAGCCGAGTGCCACCAGGACCAGCGCGACCACAAGCCAGAAAATGAGCTTGTAATTAAGTCGCACCTGGGGAATCGCGCAGCCCTCACCTGGTTTGCTAGCTTGCGCCGGGCGGTAGATGCGCCGCCAGGCGAAGAACAACGCTTCCAACGCTGCGCCGATGAAGATCGGGCGATACGGCTCCAGCACTGTCAAGTTGCCGATCCATGCCCCGCTGAATCCCAAGGAGACCAGAACCAGAGGTCCGAGGCAACAGGTACCCTAATATCGAAGTCGCTGACAACGACCAGCCATCCCATCGATTAAACAACTGCATTAATAATTGTGCTTAAATTCAGTTCTCACAAACCCCAGAGGAAAGAGGCCCCGAAGGGCCTCTTTCCTTGGGTCGTGGAACAGGGGCTAGTACATGTCTTCCATGCCGCCGCCCATGCCGGGGGCGCCCATGGGAGCGGGCTTCTTGTCCTCGGGCAGGTCGCAGACGATGGCTTCGGTGCTCAGCATCATGGAGGCCACGGAGGCCGCGTTGCGCAGGGCGCTCTTGGTCACCTTGGCGGGGTCGATGACGCCGAACGCGACCATGTCACCGAACTCGGTGGTGGCGGCGTTGAAGCCGAAGTTGCCCTTCTCCTCCTTGACGCGGTTGACGATGACGCTGCCTTCCACGCCGGCGTTGTTGGCGATCTGGCGGAGGGGCTCCTCCAGGGACTTCTGGACGATGGCCACACCCGTGGCCTGGTCGCCGCCGAGCTTCAGGGTGGAGAGCTTGGCCAGGGCGCGGAGCAGCGCGACGCCGCCGCCGGCCACGATGCCGTCCTCGACGGCGGCCTTGGTGGCGTGCATGGCGTCCTCGACGCGGGCCTTCTTCTCCTTCATCTCGGTCTCGCTGGCCGCGCCAACCTTGATGACGGCGACGCCGCCCACGAGCTTGGCCAGGCGCTCCTGCAGCTTCTCCTTGTCGTAGTCGCTGGTGGAGACCTCCACCTGGGCGCGGATCTGCTTCACGCGGCCCTGGATGGCGTCGGCGGCGCCGGCGCCCTCGATGATGGTGGTGTTCTCCTTGTCGATGACGATCTTCTTGGCCGTGCCCAGGTCCTCGATCTTGAGGTTCTCGAGCTTGAGGCCGAGGTCCTCGGTGACGGCCTTGCCGCCGGTGAGGATGGCGATGTCCTCGAGCATGGCCTTGCGGCGGTCACCGAAGCCGGGAGCCTTCACGGCGGCGATGTTGAGGGTGCCGCGGATCTTGTTGACCACCAGGGTGGCCAGGGCCTCGCCGTCCACGTCCTCGGCGATGATCAGCAGGGGGCGGCGGCTGTTGACGACCTGCTCCAGGAGGGGCAGGAGATCGCGCATGTTGGAGATCTTCTTCTCGTAGATGAGGACGAGGGGGCTCTCCAGCTCGACCTTCATCTGGTCGGGGTTGGTGACGAAGTAGGGGCTGAGGTAGCCGCGGTCGAACTGCATGCCTTCGACGACGGTGAGCTCGGTGTCGCGGCCCTTGGCCTCCTCGACGGTGATGACGCCGTCCTTGCCGACCTTGGCCATGGCATCGGCGATGATCTTGCCGATCTCCTGGTCGCCGTTGGCGGAAATGGCGCCCACCTGGGCGATGGCGTTGCCCTCGACGGGCTTCTTGATCTCGTCGATGGCGGCCACGACGCAATCCACGGCGAGATCGATGCCCTTTTTGATCTCCATGGTGTTGGCGCCGCTCACGACGGCCTTGATGCCTTCCTTGTAGATGGCGCGGGCCAGCACGGTGGCGGTGGTGGTGCCGTCGCCCGCGATGTCGGAGGTCTTGGAGGCCACTTCACGCACGAGCTGGGCGCCCATGTTCTCGTGCTTGTCCTTGAGCTCGATCTCCTTGGCGACGGTGACGCCGTCCTTGGTCATGAGGGGGGAGCCGAACTTCTTCTCGATCAGAACGTTGCGACCCTTGGGGCCGAGGGTGACCTGCACGGCGTCGGCGAGCTTGTTGACCCCGCGCAGGATGGCCTGACGGGCTTCTTCGGCGTAGATGATGGATTTGGCGGACATCGTTTATCTCCTGAAAGGGTTCCGGAATTCGTTTCTAGCCGACGATGGCGAGGATCTCGTCCTCGCGCACGATGACGTGGTCGACGCCCTCGATCTTCACTTCGGTGCCGGTGTACTTGCCGATCAGGACCTTGTTGCCGGCCTTGACGGACATGGGGATGCGCTTGCCGTCTTCGGCGAACTTGCCTTCGCCCACCGCCACGACCTCGGCTTCCATGGGCTTCTCCTTGGCGGTATCGGGGATGATGATCCCTCCCTTGACCGTTTCGGCGGGCTCGCTGCGCTTGAGCAGGACACGATCGTAAAGGGGCTTGATTGCCATGTTGGCCTCCGTGAATAAAAGGGACCCGGGAGCTTCCTCCGGGGCGGCTGTTAGCACTTACTATCAGCGAGTGCTAATCTAGCCCGCGTCCAAATTGATGTCAAGGGGTGCAATCCGCTTTTGAGTCTTTTCGGCTCAAATTTTATTACATTTTTTATTTCGATCTTTGCGGGAGATTGCCCCGCCTACCTGGTCCGCTTAGGGGTAGGCTAGAAGCATGAGTCAGCTTTCCCTCCTGATCGAACTCCAGACCGTGCACGACAATTTGCACGTTATCCAAAGGGACCTGAGCGCATTCCCGCCCGACCTGGCCGCCCTGGATTCCGAGTTGAAGATGCTGGCGAAGAAACTCGAAGAGACCGGCAGGGCCCTGGTTTCCGCCCGGACGCAGCAGGCCAGCCTCACCGGCAGCCTCGCCGCCGCCCAGAAGCAGGAGGACCTGTCCAAGGCCGCCGTGAAGGAAACCCGGCAGAAGGCGCAGTTCACCCTCGCCATCCGGGAGCTGGATGACCGCCAGCGCCAGAAGACCGCCATCGCCCGCCCCCTGAAGGACGTGGAGACCCGCATCGAGGCCCTGGAGCGGGCCGAAGGCGAGATGCGCGCCCGCCAGACCGAGGCCCGCAAGCAGTTCGACGAGCTCCGCGCGGTCTTCCTCTCCGAGCACGAGAACCAGGTGGAGGGCGAACGCCGCCTCCAGAAGCGCCGGAGCGAGCTCGCCGAGGCCATCGACCCCGCCGTGATCGCCAAGTTCGACCGCCTCCTCCAGCAGCGCCAGGGCCGCGCGGTGGTGCCCATCGACAAGGGCTCCTGCGGCGGCTGCCGCACCCGCCTGCGCACGCCGTTCCTGGCCAAGCTCCGCGAGGAGAAGAACCTCTACTGCGAGTCCTGCCAGCGCATCATCTACGATCCCGCCCAACTCCCGTGAGCCCGCTCAGCGCCCGTGTCGCCCGGTTGCGTGCCCGCATCCAGCGGGCCTGCCTGGAGTGCGGCCGGGATCCGGGTTCGGTGGAGCTCCTGCCCGTTTCAAAGCGCCAGCCCCTTGACCTGGTGCGGGAGGCCGCGGACCTGGGCTTCTCCAGCTTCGGGGAGAACTACGTGCAGGAGGCCCTCGCCAAGATCGCCCAGGCCCCCGGCCTGGACTTCGTCCTCATCGGCCCCCTGCAGCGCAACAAGGCCAAGGCGGCGCTGGTCCATTTCCGGCAGATCATGACCGTGGACCGCCCGGACCTGGCCCTGCGCCTGCGCCACCTGGCCGCGGAACTGGACCTGGTGCGCGACATCTGGCTCCAGGTGGACCTCTGGGACGAGGCCACCAAGGTGGGCGGGGCCGGCGCCGGGGACCTGGAGGCCCTGTTCGCCGCGCTGGAGAATGACCCGCGCCTGCCCGTGCAGGGCTTCATGGCCATCCCGCCGCCCGAGGACCCCGGTTCCTTCCAGGCCCTGGGCGCGCTCAGGGCCCGCTGGCAGGACAAAACGGGGCGAAAGCTGAAGCTTTCCATGGGCATGAGCGGGGATATGGACGAGGCCATCCGGGCGGGAAGCGACCAGGTGCGCATCGGCACGGCGTTCTTTGGCCAGAGATAACCGAACTTTGACGCCACAATTCGCGCTCGACGATTTATGCTTCGATATACCAGTTGCGCATTCCCAACCTGTCTGGCTAGGAGTCTGAGATGGAATTCTGGAAAACCCTAAGCATCAGGAAGAAGCTGAGCTACTCCATCCTTGCGCTGACCTTGATCCTGGCCGTCACGGCCGGCATCGTCTCGGGGTGGAAGCTCACCTCGACGCAGACGGAGGGCATCTGGTCCAAGGGACACAGCCTCTCTGCGGTGCTGGCCGAAGCCACCACCTCCTCCTACCTCTCCGACGACCTGGGCACCACCACGGGCGCCACGGAACGCGCCCTGGAGTTCGTCAAGGACGACGCGGACGTGAGCATCGCCGCCGTGGTGGCCGTGGACACCGCCACCAAGGCCGTGGCCGTGAAGTTCCAGAAGCGCTACCGCGCCGACGCCAAGGTCGACACCGCGGTCCTCTGCGAGCCCCTGGGCAAGGGCGCCGTCAAGTACGAGAAGGGCGGCTTCATGGTCACCGCCTCCCCCCTCGGGGCCGAGGCCCAGGACCCCACCAAGAAGATCTACCAGGTGCTGGTCATGAACGACGCCAGCATCTCCCGCGAGAACATGAAGAGCATGGGGATGATGTTCGTCCTGGGCCTGGTCATGGTGGCCCTGGGCTACGTGGCCTCCCAGGTGCTGGGCAACGCCATCGTCAAGCCGCTGGAGACCATCCAGACCCGCATGCGCGACATCTCCGAAGGCGAGGGTGACCTCACGGCCCGCCTCGACGTGGCCGGCACCGACGAGATCGCCCAGCTCTCCGTGCACTTCAACCGGTTCGTGGAGAACATCCAGGGCATCGTCCACCAGGTGATCACCATCTCCACCAACATCGCCTCGGGCTCCCTGCAGATGACCGCGGGCATGACCGAGATGGCCTCCACCGCCGACGCCATCGCCCACACCGCCGAGAACCAGAAGTCCAGCGTGCGCCAGGCCAACGACAGCGTGGGCACCATCGCCAACTCCTCCAAGGTGATCTTCTCCACCGTCTCGGACGCCCTGAACGTGTTCGACCAGGCCCAGGAGGCCGCCGGCAAGGGCGGGACCGCCGTGGGCGCCGCCGTGAGCGGCATGCAGGTGATCAACCAGAACTCCAAGCAGATCGGCAACATCCTCAACGTCATCACCGAGATCGCGAACCAGACCAACCTGCTCAGCCTGAACGCCGCCATCGAGGCCGCCAAGGCCGGCGAGCACGGCAAGGGCTTCGCCGTGGTGGCCGAGGAGGTCCGCAAGCTGGCCGAACGCAGCGCCCAGGCCGCCAAGGAGATCACCGCCCTCATCCAGACCTCCAGCAAGAGCATCGACGACGGCACCTCCATGGTGAACACCGCCGGTTCCGCCCTGCGCAGCATCGAGGAGTCCATCCGGGCCAGCGCCGAGCGGATGAAGACCATCGGCAGCCAGAGCCAGACCCAGAGCCAGGACAGCTCCACCGTGGTCAACGCCATGGGCAGCCTGTCCAGCATCGCCGAGGGGAACGCCGCCGCCACGGAGCAGATGGCCGCCACCATCCGGGAAACTACCCGCACCGTCAATGAGTTGAGCAACCTGGCCGAGACCCTCAACAACCTCGTTTCAAGGTTCAAGGTCTGAAATTCACCTTTCCTCCCGGGATGCCGATAAGCCTTCCGCTCGGCCATTTCCGCGGAGGCAACCCATGGGCACCCGGATCCTAGCTCCCGTTGCGGCGGCTCTGGCCTTCGCGACCCTCGCCGCCGGCGACCTCTCGCCGGACCAGCAGGCCAAGTTCATCAAGATCCTAGCCAGCAGCGCCGGTTCCACCGGCAAGGTGGCTTGCAGGGACGCGGCCCTGGCCGGGGAACTGGCCAAGCTGGGCATGGCCAGCGATCCGGGCGCCAAGGTGGCCTGGGCCGGATCCGAGGCCGAGGTGAAGGCCCTCAAGGCCGCCGGCAAGCTGGTCATCTGCGGCAAGCTGGAATGGCTGGCCGCGGGTGGGAGCATCGCCATCGTGGAGGAGGGCGGGAAGCCGCAGATCATCCTCAGCATGGGCAACATCGCGGCGTCGGGCATCACGCTTTCCGACGCGGTGCTCAAGATCGGGAAGAAGCTTTAGGCCAGGATGGGGTGATGCAGGGCCAGCCCGGTCAGGACGCGGCTGCCGGAGGCATGGGGGTTGTCCAGGGTCATCCAGATGATGGCCTTGGCCACCTGGGAGGCCTCGATGGGGGCGAAGCGCCAGAGGAACCGGGAGCGGGGGGCCAGGTAGCGGGCGGCGGCCAGGTAGGGCTTGGCCAGCAGGAAGGCGCCAAGGCGCTCGGCCAGGCGGAATTCCTCCCGGTCGCCCAGAAGCAGCGAGGGGCGAACGATCAGGTAGGGGAGGCCGCTGGCCACCAGGACCTTCTCCGCCTCGGCCTTGGTCTCCAGGTAGAGGCCCCTGGGGTGGCCGGCGCCGGCGCTGGAGACCAGCGCGAAGGCCGGATCGGTGCGCAGCGCGGCCAGGCGGGTGACGAGAGCGGCGGGAAACCCCAGGTCCACCTCCCGGAAGGCCTCGGGCGATCCCGCCTTCTTCAGCGTGGTGCCCAGGGCGCACAGGAGCAGGTCGCAGGGGATCTCCGTTCCCAGGCGCTCCAGGTCGGCCGGGGAGCGGTAGTCGAAGACCACCTCCTTCACGCGGCCCGAAAGGGAACGGAGGGTGCCCGGGCGCCGCACCAGGGCGGTGAACTCCACGTCCTTGCGCGGATCCAGCTGGCGCACCAGCTCGCGCCCCACGAGGCCGGTGGCCCCGGCGATGACGATGTTTCTCATTCGCTGGCTTCCTTGGAAATGGCCAACAGCAGCCCCAGGGACGCGAGGCTCGCGATGAGGCTCGAGCTGCCGTAGCTGATGAACGGCAGGGGGATTCCCTTGTTGGGGGCGAGGCTGAGGACCACGCTGAGGTTCATGAGGGCCTGCACCACCAGCAGGAGGGTGAAACCCATGGCGCAGAGCTTGAGGAAACTGTCCCGCACCCGGTGGGCGATGCGGTAGCCCCGCCAGAGGATGCCCACGAACAGGGCCAGGACGAGGATGCTACCGATGAGCCCGGCCTCCTCGGCGATGACGGCGTAGATGAAGTCGGTGTGCGCCTCGGGCAGGTAGTTGAGCTTCTGCATGGACGCACCCAGGCCCACGCCGGTGATGCCCCCGTTGCCCACCGCGATCAGGCTCTGCAGGGCCTGGTGGCCCTTGCCCAGCGGATCGGCCTCGGGGTTCAGGAAGCTGAGCACCCGGGCCCGGCGGTACGGCTCGAACCACACGAAAGCGAAGCCCACCGCGCCCAGCGCCGGCGCCGCCACCGCGAAGATCCACCGCTGCGCGCCGCCCAGGAAGGTCACGAGGAGCGCCACGAAGAGGATGAGGAACGTGGTGCCGAAGTCCGGCTCGCGCAGGATCAGGGCCAGGGGTACCAGGAGGATGGCGAAGAGGGTCACCAGCTTGGGCACGGATTCCCGGCTCCCCTTGCCCCACAGGTCCCGGTGCCGGATCATCCACCAGGCGGTGATGAGCACCGAGATGGGCTTGAACAGCTCGGAGGGCTGGAGGCTGAGGCGGCCGAACCGGATCCACCGGTGGGCGTGGTTGACGGCCGGGAAGAAGAACACCGCCCCCAGCAGGAGCAGGAACACCACGTAGAGCACCTGCAGGATGCGGGGGTTCTCCCGCAGCACGGTCAGGTCGGTCTGGGTGAGGGCCAGCATGATGCCCACGCCCACGAACCCGCCCACCATCTGGTTCACCAGGAAGGTGGTGGCGGCGCTGTGGTTCTTGAAGGCCGAGGCGGAAAAGACCCAGACCATGCCCACGGCCATGAGGGCCAGGGCGAAGAAAAGGAGCAGGCGATCAATGGGGCGGCGGACGTCAGGGCTCAAGGGGGGCTCGAAGGCGAGGTGGAATGTCCATTCTAGCCATTCCGGCGCCCGGCCGGAAAAAGCTTCCGGCGCCCTACAGGGCGGTCCGCACCAGGGAGGCCCTCAGGGCTTCCTCGATGCTGGCCCGGCATTCGGCGAGGTGCGCCCGGGTCTCCCGCGAGAAGGCGTGCCTGCGGGAAGCGGCGGACAGCTGCGTGCGGAGGGTCGCCAGGTCCTCCCGCGCCAGGGCGCGGGCGTCGTCGGGGGTGACCGGGCCCGATTTCAGGACCAGGGCGATGAGCTGACGCAGGTGCTCCTTCTGGAGGCCCCGGCGGGTGGCGGTGGGTTCGACGCCCTGGCGCAGCTCCTCCCAGATGGAGGTGCGCAGGCCGTCGAAGAGCTCGGAAAGTCGGAAGACATCCTTGTCCTCGGTCTTTTCCGGCGCGTCCAGGATGCGGGCCATGGCCCAGGGGTTGAGGACCCGCACCAGGACCGCCTTCTGGATGGAGAGGGTCCGGGCCGACAGGGAGAAGTCCGGAACGCTCCCGGTGATTCCGTAGCCCCGGTCGAAGGGGTCCAGGGTGAGGCGGGAGACGAAGTCCGGCCGCAGCCGCAGGGCGTCCATGGTGAAGACGGAGGAGGTGATCAGCCGGAGCGCGGCCCGCTGCCGGGCGCCGCTCACGGGGGTGAGCGGGGTGCGGGGGGAGCCCGCATGGTCGCGCAGGTACACCACGCCGCCCAGGTACTTGGCGGCGTTGAAGGTGGCCGAGGCCATCTGGTTCAGGGCCAGGCTGGTGGTGCGCCGGAGCTGCTTGTAGTCGTCGCCGGGCTTGAAGGTGCGCTCCTGGAGCCGCCCCAGCAGCTCGTGGCTGAGGGCGATGCGCTTGGCGAGGTACGCCAGGGGGTCCTGGCCCAGGTCGAAGCGGTTGACCTCCGGGTCCATGGCGGCGCTGCCCGATCCGGCCTCCTCGTCGGTGGCGTAGTCGAGGCCCGGTTCGGTCTGGCCCCGGGCGGCGATGCGGGCCAGGTCCGCCTTCTCCCGGTCCGCGGGCAGGGTGGCGTAGGCGTATTCGATGGCCCAGTAGTCGTAGGGCCCCAGCGTGGGCATCGTGTAGTCCCCCTGGGCACGGCCGGCCAGGGCCAGGTTCACGGGGGTGTAGTCCATGACCGAACCCGCGATGCCGTGCACGGAGGTGAAGGCCTTGTCCGCGAGCTGGGCCTCCGAATAGGCGATGGAGGCCCTGAAATTGTGCCGCAGGCCCAGGGTGTGGCCCACCTCGTGCATGACCACGGTCTTGAGGTAGCCCTGCACGAAGGCCTCCGCCCCGGGCGAGCCGGGTTCCAGGCCGCCCCGGGCCTCCAGGAGGTCGGCCCCGAAGGTCAGTTCGTCCCGGCCTTCGGCCAGGTAGCGGCACGCGGCCCTGCCGCCCTGGGGCAGCTCCTCCCGGGAGCTCTCCCGGATGCGGCGGGCGAAACCGTCGCCCACGGCGATGTCGGCCTCGAGGATCTCGCCGGTCCGCGGGTCCACGAGGCTGGGACCGATGGCAAACCCGGCGTCGACGCCCAGGAACCACCGGATGGAGGCGTGCCGGAGGCCGTGGGCGCCGGGGTCGGCGTCCCCGGGCTGCAGGCGCACCTCCACCGCATCCTTGAACCCGATGCGCTCGAAGGCCTTGTTCCATTCCAGGATCCCGGCCCGCACCGCGTCCCGGTACTTCTCGGGGATGTTGCGGTCCATCCAGTAGACGATGGGCTGCCGGGGGCGGCTCAGCGCTTGGCCGGGGTCGGCCTTCTCCAGGCGCCAGCGGTTCACCAGGCGGGTCCGGGGATCGGGCCGGTCGTCCTGGGTGAAGTCCCAGACCGTGGCCACGAAATGCCCCAGCCGGTCATCGGCCTCCCGGGGTTTCATGGGCTCGTCGGGGAGTTTCGCGAGGGTGTACCGGAAGCCCAGGAACAGGCTCCGCAGGTCCTCCAGGGTGCCCGGCAGGGGGGCGGGGGAGATCACGGGCCGGGCCATGGAGAAATGCGCGCTGACCTGGAAGGAGGCGTAGTCGGCCGCGGCCGTCACGGTGGTGAAGGAGCTGTTGGCCATGTCCAGGGCGTAGGGCTGGCGGTAGGCGGCCTCCAGGTCCAGGGTGGCCATGGGAAGGTCTTTCAGGAACAGGAGGTTGGCTTCCACCAGGAAGCCCTTGCCCCGGGGATCGGGCAGCGAGACCACCGGCGCCGAGGCCAGCAGGCTGTCGGAGAAACCATCGGCCACCGCGTGGGCCATGGGCGTGCCGGGCCGCGCCGTGAAGGCAGCGTTGCGCGCCAGCAGCTGGAGGGTGTTGCCGATGCGCTTGAAGTACACCAGGTGGCTGTCGCCCATCATGCCGCCGTACAGGCCCCGCTCCCCCAGGCCGCGGGGGAAGGTCCAGGACAGGAAGAACAGCGGGCCCAGGTGGTCGGGCTTGAGGTCGAGCCAGACCTTGTCGTCCTTGCGCCAGAGCGTGAACAGGCCGCGCTGCTCCCGGGCGCCCTGCACCACGTCGGCGTAGGGCTTGAGGGGAACCGGGGCCTCCTTGGCCATGACCACGGAAATGGGGGTCTGCACCAACGGGGCCGGCGGGGGGTCGGCGGAGAAAAGGACGGCCGAGGCGGAGGCTACGGCCAGGACAACGTGCTTCATCGATCCTCCATGGGTCAAACCTAGGGCTTTCCAGGTCCATGTCGATGATTCGAAGCCACTTCCGTTCCTTCGGCCGCTTCCTTTAGCGTGCCTGCCTGGCCGTCACAACTGATTCAATAATTCGGCTTTTAATTCCATTACGCTCGCACGCCCGTTATCCGGGTTGTGACGGCGACCACGATCGGTCATATTTCAAAATATCAGGAAACAGTAATGTTGGACCCGTCCCAGCCCGCCCGCGCCGCCTCGCGGCAACCCGTAAAAAAGAGGCGTAACTGTCGCATCGGTGTGAATTTTTCAACTACGGCGTTGACGAAGCATTGGGCAGCCCTAAGTTTAAAACCTCGCCGGTCGGCGAGACCTTCCCCAACCCAAGCGGAGCGTAGCTCCGCACGAACCAGGAGGTCCGCAATGTTGATTTCAGCCTTGTTCCTCATGACGTCTGCCCTGTATCCGGTCCCGGCCGTCCCGGCCGAAGCTGCGGCGGTCGTGGAACCCGCCGCCGCCACGGTCTGCCCCGTGTGCGGCAAATCCATCGAAGCCGGCCAGGGAACCAAGATCTCCCTGCGGGGCCGCGAATACATCGTGGACGACACGGCCTGCAGCGATCAGCTGATGACGGATCCGGACAAGTTCCTGGAACCCGACGGCACGCCCAAGAACGCCAGGAAGTAGGCGAAGGGCGTCCGCCGGGTCCCCGGCGCCTCAGAGCACCAGGCGTTCCTGGTACTCCCCGAAGACGGTCCTCATGGCGTCGCAGACCTCGCCCACGGTCGCCTCGGCCTTCACGGCGTCGAGGATCAGGGGCATGAGGTTCGCGGCGCCCTTGGAGGCGGCGGTGAGGGCTTCCAGCTTGGCGCGCACGGCGCCGTTGTCCCGCTCGGAGCGGTACTGGGCCACCTGGGCGCGGCGCCGGGCGCCGAGGGCCTCGTCGACCCGCAGCAGTTCGGGCTTGGCCTCGTTCTGGATCGTGAACTTGTTCACGCCCACCACCACCTGCTCGCCGCGCTCCACTCCCTTCTGGAAGGCGTAGGCGGCGTTCTGGATCTCCCGCTGGGGGATGCCCTTCTCGATGGCCGAGACCATGCCGCCGGCCTCGTCCACCTTCTTGATGAGCGCCTCCGCCAGGGCCTCCAGCTCGTCGGTGAGGCTCTCGATGAGGTAGCTGCCGGCGAAGGGATCCACGGTGTCGGCGATGCGGGATTCGTGGGCCAGGATCTGCTGGGTGCGCAGCGCGATGCGGGCGCTCACCTCGGTGGGCAGGGCCAGGGCCTCGTCGCGGCTGTTGGTGTGCAGGGACTGCGTCCCGCCCAGGACGGCGGCCATGGCCTGGACCGTGGTGCGCACGATGTTGTTGTCGGGCTGCTGCGCGGTGAGGGTGGAGCCCGCGGTCTGGGTGTGGAAGCGCAGCATCTGGCTCTTGGGGTCGTCGGAGCCGAAGCGCTCCTTGATGATCCGGGCCCACATGCGCCGCGCGGCGCGGAACTTGGCGATCTCCTCGAAGAACTGGTTGTGGGCGTTGAAGAAGAAGCTCAGCCGGGGCGCGAACGCCTCGAGCTTCAGGCCCGAGGCCAGGGCGGCTTCCACGTAGGCGATGCCGTCGGCCAGGGTGAAGGCGATCTCCTGGGCCGCAGTGCAGCCCGCCTCGCGGATGTGGTACCCGGAGATGGAGATGGTGTTCCAGTTGGGCACGCTCTGGGCGCAGAACTCGAAGATGTTCGTGATGAGGCGGATGCTGGGGCGGGGCGGATAGATGTAGGTGCCCCGGGCCATGTACTCCTTGAGGATGTCGTTCTGGATGGTGCCGCTGACCTGGTCCCAGGAGGCGCCCTGCTCCTCGGCCACGGCCAGGTACAGCGCGAGCAGCACCGAGGCCGGACCGTTGATGGTCATGCTCGTGCTCACCTTGTCCAGGGGGATGTTCTGGAAGAGCACGCGCATGTCCCGGATGGAACAGATGCTCACGCCCACCTTCCCCACTTCGCCCATGGCCATTTCGTGGTCGGGGTCCATGCCGATCTGCGTGGGCAGGTCGAAGGCCACCGAGAGCCCCGTCTGGCCCTGCTCCAGCAGGTAGCGGTAGCGCTGGTTGGATTCCTCGGCCGTGCCGAAGCCCGCGTACTGCCGCATGGTCCAGAGCCGGCCGCGGTAGCCGGTGGGCTGCACGTGGCGCGTGAAGGGATACTTCCCCGGGCGGCCCAGATCCTTCAGGGGATCCATGTTCCCGATGTCGGCGGGCGTGTAGCTGTTCTTGAGGGCGATGCCCGAACTGGTCTCGAATTTCGGCGCCCGCAGCTTGGACGGATCCTCCTTCACTTCCAGGTTCTCGCGGACCTGTCGAAGGTAGTCGGGCTGGTACATGCGGCCTCCACGGTTTCGCCCAGGGTACCAGAGGAAGGTGCGTGAAAGGGTCACACTGCTCTAGACTGGATCGAAAGGTGGAACCCATGCCCATGCACGCCCTGCCCCCTCCTCCCGCGATCCAGATCCTGCTGGGGGCGGAGGTGTGGTCCGGCGACGGGGAGGTCCGAGCCGGCCAGGCCGTGGCCCTGCGCGGCGGGAAGATCCTGGCCGCCGGCCCCAGCGCCGAGGTGCTCGCGAAATTCCCCGCGGCCCGGCGCGTGGAACTCCCCGGCGGCACCCTGCTGCCGGGCCTCATCGAGGGCCACGCCCACGTGCTGGGCGTGGGCCAGATGGGACAGCAGGCGGACCTCACCGCCACCCCGAGCCTGGCCTCCGTCCTGGACCGGGTGCGCGCCTGGGCCGCCCAGCGCAAGGGCTGGGTGGAGGGCCGCGGCTGGGACCAGAACCTCTGGCCCACCAAGGCCTTCCCCACCGCCAAGGACCTGGACGCCGTCACGGGCGACCGCCCCGCGGTCCTGGAGCGGGTGGACGGCCATGCCATCTGGGTGAACTCCGCCGCCCTCAAGGCCGCGGGCATCACCCGCGCCACGCCGGATCCCCGGGACGGCAGCATCCTCCGCGACGCCGCGGGCGAACCCACCGGCATCCTCGTGGACGGCGCCGCCAACCTGGTGGCCAAGGTTCGCCCCGTCCCCTCCCCCGCGGCCGTGGAGGCCGCGCTGGTGGCCGGCCTCGACCACCTCCGCAGGCTGGGCTTCACCTCCGTGGCGGACATGGGCGTGGACCACGCGACCCTGGATGCGTACCGCCGCCTGGCCAAGGCCGGCAAGCTTCCCATACGCGTCTTCGCCTACCTGGAGCACGACACGAAACTCATGCTCCAGGAGCTGCGCCGGGCCCGCGCCGCCAAGACGGCCATGTTCCAGGTGCAGGGCGTGAAGTTCTACCTGGACGGCGCCCTGGGCAGCCGCGGCGCCCGGCTCCTGGAGCCCTACGCCGACGCGCCCACCCAGGGCACCTGGACCACGGATCCCGTGCGGGTGGCCGCGGACGTGAAGGCCACCATGCGGGCCGGTTACCAGCCCGCCATCCACGCCATCGGCGACGCCGCCAACCGCAAGGCCCTGGACATCCTGGAACGGATCCCCCGCCGGGCCGCGCTGCCGCCCCGCATCGAGCACGCTCAGATCGTCACCCCGGAGGACGCGGCCCGGTTCGGCCCCCTGGGCGTCGTGGCCAGCATCCAGCCCGTGCACTGCACCGACGACCATGCCTGGACCCCCGCGCGCCTCGGTCCCGCCCGGCTGGAGGAGGCCTTCCCCTGGCGCACCTTCCTGCGGGGCGGCGCGCTCCTGGCCCTGGGCAGCGACGCCCCCGTGGCCGACGCCAACCCCTTCGTGGGCATCGTCTCCGCCGAAACGCGGCAGGACGCGGCCCCGGACCCGCCGGGGGGCTTCCTGCCCGCCCACCGCCTCACCCGCGTGGAGGCGCTCCGGGCCTACACCCAGGGCAACGCCCGGGCCCTGGGCCACGCCGACCTGGGCGCCATCCAGGCGGGAGCCGCCGCGGATCTGCTGTGGGTGCAGGCGCCGGTCCTGGCCCTGACGCCCGCCCAGGTGCGCGCGCTGAAGCCGGGCCGGCTCTGGGTGAACGGTATCGAACGAACGGAGAAGCCATGACGCGCCCCCTGCCCCTCCTCGCCCCCTCCATCCTGTCCGCGGACTTCGCCCGGCTGGCGGAGAGCCTCCAGGTGCTCGGCGACCGGTGCGTGGTCCACGTGGACGTCATGGACGGCCGGTTCGTCCCCAACATCACCCTGGGCATGCCCGTGGTGGCCGCCCTGCGCCGGGAGACGAAGCTCCCCCTGGACTGCCACCTGATGATCGTGGACCCTGCGAAGTATGCCCTGGAGTTCGTGAAGGCGGGTGCCGACTGGGTTTCCATCCACCAGGAGGCGGATCCCCACGCCCACCGCACCCTCACCGCCATCCGGGAGGCTGGCGCCAAGGCCGGCATCGTCCTCAACCCCGGCACCCCCGTGGAGACCCTCACGGACCTGGTGGGCGTCTTCGACTTCGTGCTCCTCATGAGCGTGAACCCCGGTTTCGGCGGCCAGTCCTTCATCCCCCGTGTCCTGGACAAGGTGCGCCGCCTGGATGCCCTCCGCCGGGAGCGGGACGCGTCCTTCTTCATCGAGGTGGACGGCGGTGTCGGCCCCGACAACGCCGGCGCCCTGGTGGCGGCCGGCGCGGACGTCCTGGTAGCCGGCAACGCCGTCTTCAAGGCGCCGGATCCCCGGGCCGCCATCGCCGGACTCCTGGATTCCATGCATCCCTAGATCCCCTATTCGCCCCTGCCCAGGGATGGACTGTTCCGCTCCGGCCTGGCCCAAAGGAGCCGCAACTTTCGCCCCGTGAGGAATCCCCTCATCACTCACTCTGGCGGGCCTTGGGACGGGTGGTCCAAGGCCGTAATATTCCCGTCATCCAGACCGTTCGAAACAAAAAGCCTTGTACGAGGCGCCGAAGACGCCGAGGTTCGCCGGGAAAAGATCTTCTTTTATTCGGCGATCCTCGGCGTCTTCGGCGCCTCGGCGACAAGGCCCTTCGATGGAGTCTGCCGGATTCACCGGGTAACAGGTCGGCCGCGGCAGACTTCCGGCATCTTGGGTTTGCCGAGAACACGAGATGAAGGATAAGGCCCCCATTTCGACCCACCATCGAATTCAAAGGCGGGTTTCCCGCCCCCCGGCCCCCCCCCGTTGACCCGACCTTGATTTGCGTCAAGGTCCCCCCCCGCATTCCACCGCATGCTTGGGCGACCGGATCCCCGGAAATCGAGGTGGAGATGCTCGCCCTGTTGGAGTTGGAACTTCGGCCCCTGGCGCGGGCGACGCTGGCCACCCTGGCCCTGGCCGGACTCATCGCCCTGGGCAACGGTGGCGGGCGCTGGCTGGACCCCGCCCTCCTGGGCTACCTCATCGCGTCGCTCTTCGCGTGCTTCGGGGTGGCCTACCGGTACTTCACCTGGCTGGAGCGGCCGGCCACGGGCATGTACTGGCGCTGGACCCTGCGCACCCTCCTGACGCCCCGGGTGCTGGCCCGCCTTCCGCTGATCCTGCTGGACCAGTTGTTCCTTCAGCGCTTCATCGGGAAGCGCTCCCTCAAGCGCTGGGGCGCCCACGCCTGCCTGGCCTGGGGGTGCCTCCTGGCCTTCGCCGTCACCTTCCCGCTGGTCTTCGGGTGGGTGCGCTTCACCAGCGACGGGCTCAACGCGGACCGGTACCAGGCCTGGGTCCTGGGCCTGCCCGCGGGAACCTTCCCCCTGGGAGGGTTCGCGGCCTTCGCCGCCTTCCACATCCTGGACCTGGCCGCCGCCATGGTCATCGCCGGCTGCATCCTGGCCTTCGTGCGCCGGAGCCGCGACGAGGGGGACACCGCCACCCAGCGCTTCGACCTGGACATCCTGCCCCTGCTCCTGCTCATCGCCATCTCGGCCACCGGGCTCCTGCTCACCGCCTCCGTGACCTGGCTCCAGGGCCGCAACTTCGGGACCCTGGCCTACCTCCACGAGATGACCGTCATCCTCATGCTGCTCAGCCTGCCCTTCGGCAAGCTCTTCCACATCGTCCAGCGCCCGGCCCAGGCCGGGGTGAAACTGTACAAGGCCGAAGGGGACGCCCTGGGGCTCCGGCCCTGCAAGGCCTGCGCCACGCCCTTCATCCGCGCCAACCAGCACCGCGACCTGCGCCAGCTCTGGAAGGAACTGGGCCTGGAGGCGGGCGCGAGCCACCTGGACCTCTGCCCCCGCTGCAGGCGCCGCCTGCTCATGAGGGCCCAGAGCCTGCGCCTGGGCGGGGCCTTCGATCCCTTCGCGGACACGCCCGTGCCCGTGGAACCCCTGGAGAGCTGACCATGGCCCACCTGCCCACCGACCCCAGCCTCCTGCGCGACGCCTTCGGCCCCCACCTCAACACCGCCCCTCCCGGCGGCTGGGACGCGGACCTGCGCCCCGAGAAGACCGTGACCACCCACTGCTGCTTCTGCGGCCAGCAGTGCGGCATCAAGCTCAAGGTCGCCGGCAACAAGGTGGTGGGCTTCGACCCCTGGGAGGAGTTCCCCTTCAACAAGGGCAAGCTCTGCCCCAAGGGCGTCAAGCGCTACCTGCAGGGGAGCCACCCCGACCGGCTCCTGCACGCCATGAAGCGCACGGCTTCCGGCTTCGAGCCCATGGGCTGGGACGAGGCCATGGAGCGCACCGTGGCCGAGATCACCCGCATCCAGGACACCTATGGCAAGGACGCCTTCGCCATGCTCAGCGGGGTGAGCCTCACCAACGAGAAGAGCTACCTGGCCGGGAAGTTCGCGCGCCTGGGCCTGGGCACCCGGAACCTGGACTACAACGGCCGCCTTTGCATGGTGAGCGCCGGGGCCGGCAACAAGAAGGCCTTCGGCGTGGACCGCGCGGCCAATTCGTGGGAGGACATCCCGCTGGCCGACGTGATCTGGGTCTCGGGCGCCAACGTGGCCGAGTGCGCCCCCATCACCACCGACTACATCTGGCGGGCCCGGGACCGCGGGGCCAAGCTCATCGTGGTGGACCCCCGCATCACCCCCCTGGCCCGCACCGCCGACCTGGCCCTGCCCCTCAAGCCGGGGTCCGATTCCGCCCTCACCAACGGCATCCTCCACCTCCTGGACAAATGGGACCTGGTGGACCGCGACTTCGTGCGGGACCACACCAGCGGGTTCGACCAGGCCCTGGAAGCCGCCCGGGAATGCACCCCTGAGTGGACCAGCGCCATGACGGGACTCCCCGTGGCCGCCATCGAGAAGGCCGCGCGCATGTGGGGCGAGGCCCGCACGAGCTTCCTGCTCCACGCCCGGGGCATCGAGCACCAGACCAAGGGCGTGGAAAACGTCAACTCCTGCATCAACATCGTCCTGGCCACGGGCCGCATCGGCCGCCCCGGGTGCGGCTACGCCACCATCACGGGCCAGGGCAACGGCCAGGGCGGGCGCGAGCACGGCCACAAGTGCGACCAGCTCCCGGGCAACCGGGACATCGAGAACCCCCAGCACCGGGCCCACATCTGCTCGGTGTGGGGCTGCACGGACGAGGAGCTCCCGGGCAAGGGCCTCAGCGCCCAGGAGATCATGAACGAGATCCACGCCGGCGCCATCAAGGGCCTCCTGTGCCTGTGCTTCAACCCCGTGGTGAGCCTGCCGGACTCCACCTTCACCCGCGAGGCCCTGGAGAAGCTGGAGTTCTTCGTCTCGCTGGACTTCTTCCTGTCCGAAACCGCGCAGCACGCCGACATCGTCTTCCCCTCGGCCCTGCACGAGGAGGACGAAGGCACCACCACCAGCGCCGAAGGCCGGGTCATCCGCATCCGCAAGGCCGTGGAGCCCCCGGGGGAGGCCCGCACGGACTGGGAGATCATGGTGGAGCTGGCGCGCCGCCTGGGCCAGGGAAGGTTCTTCGACCACTTCACCTCCCCCGAGGCGATCTTCCAGGAGCTGCGCCGGGCCTCCGCGGGCGGCACCGCCGACTACGCCGGCATCACCTACGCCCGGATCGAGCAGGAGATGGGCATCTTCTGGCCCTGCCCCACCGAGGACCACCCCGGCACGCCGCGGCTCTTCGAGGGCGGGCGGTTCTTCCACCCCGACGGCCGGGCCCGGTTCATCCCCACGCCCTGGCGGCCCCCCATGGAGGTGGTGGATGCCGACTACCCGGTGTGGCTCACCACGGGCCGGGTGGTCTTCCACTACCTTTCGGGCACCCAGACCCGGCGCATCGGGTTCCTGGTGGAGCAGTGCCCCCACCCCTACGTGGAGATCCACCCGCGGCTGGCCGCGACCCTGGGCATCGGGGAGGGCAGCGCCGTCTCCGTCGCCACCCGCCGGGGCGAGCTGGTGCTGCCGGCCAAGCTCGTCACCACCATCCGCCCCGACACCGTCTTCATCCCCTACCATTGGCCCGGGAGCCTGGGGGCCAACCGCCTCACGGCCCGCCACCTCGACCCCGTGAGCCGCATTCCCGAGTTCAAGGTGAGCGCCTGCCGCGTCACGCGCACCACCCCCGACCGTTTCCCGCCCGAGCTCCTGGAGCTCATGGCCCTCGTGAAGGGGGCGTGATGGTCAGCGAGGAATTCGGCTTCTTCATCGACCCCCAGCGCTGCATCGGCTGCCGGTCCTGCGTGGCGGCCTGCGCGGAGTGCGGCACCCACCGCGGGCATTCCATGATCCACCTGGACGAGATGGACCGCATGGCCTCCACCCAGACGGGGCCCACCGTGTGCATGCACTGCGAGGATCCCATCTGCGCCATGTCCTGCCCCGCCGACGCCATCAAGCGCACCGAGGACGGGGTGGTGCACGCCAGCCAGAAGCCCCGGTGCGTGGCGTGCCAGAACTGCGAGATGAGCTGCCCCTTCGGCGTGCCCATCGTGCTGCCCGGGCTGGAGCAGATGCTCAAGTGCGACCTCTGCTACGACCGGTCCTCCGTGGGCCTCAAGCCCATGTGCGCCACCGTGTGCCCCAGCCAGGCCCTGCTCTTCGTCCCCCGCCACGAGGTGGCGGCCATGCGCGGCTCCAAGCCCCTGCGGGACTTCCAGATCGGCGCCCTCCGGATCCGCACCCGCAACGCGATCATGGTGCCCGACCCCGAAATCCCCCTGAACCTGGACGCGTCGATCCTCATGGAAGGAGGCCTCTGATGCCCGGCTGGAAGTCCCTTTTCCCCGTGGACCTGGCCGAGGAGGGGCGGCTCTCCAGGCGGGAGTTCGCGCGGTTCCTGGCCCTGGTGAGCGCCGGATTCACCGGCGGCATCGGCTACCTGGGCCTGCGCAGGAAGCCCCTGGACGGCGCCCCCGCCGCGCCGGCCGACGCCCCCCGGGAGCTGCGCCTCTGCCGCGCCGAGGACGTGGCCCCGGGCAACAGCCACCTGTTCACGTACCGCGACGCGCAGGACCGCTGCATCCTCGTGCGCACCGCCGGGGACCAGTGGCGCGCCTACCGCCAGACCTGCACTCACCTGGGCTGCGCCGTGCGCTGGGACGGAAAGGGCCTGGAGTGCCCCTGCCACAACGGCCGCTTCGAGGTGGAGCAGGGCTTCCCCACCGCGGGCCCACCGACCCGGCCGCTGTCGCGGCTGCGGGTGGAACTGCGCGACGGCGACGTCTGGATCGTGGGGGACCTGCCTAAACCCGGAGAAGGGGGGCTGGCATGAAGCGGTCCGTGTTCACGGGCGCCGCGCTGGCCGTGGTGCTGCTGATCGTGCTGATCCAGGCCTACCTTTTCGAGACCGTGCTGGGCGCGGTCCTGGATGGGGAGCGGGGGATGCTGGGCGGAGCCTTCGCCGTATCCCTCGTCCTGACCGCCGTGGCCCTGGTCCTGGCCTTCAAGGCCAAGGACCTGGACAACCCGGAATGACCCTCACCCTGGAGCCCGCATGACCCCGATCACCTCGTGGAACCCCGAGGACCCCGCCGCCTGGGAGTCCGGCCAGAAGGCCGTCGCCTGGCGCAACCTCGCCGTCTCCGTCCCGGCCCTCCTGGTGGCCTTCTCCGTGTGGATGTTCTGGTCCATCCTGGCGGTGCGCATGCGGGACGCCGGCTTCCCCTTCACCCCGGCCCAGCTCTTCACCCTCATCAGCATCGCCGGGCTCGCGGGGGCCACCCTGCGCATCCCCAGCGCGTTCCTGGTGCCGCTGGCCGGCGGCAGGAACACCGTCGCCGTCACCACCGCCCTGCTGATCGTCCCGGCCCTGGGGGCCGGGCTGGCCCTGCGGGACACCCAGACGCCCTTTTCCACCTTCGCCGTCCTGGCGACGCTCTCGGGCATCGGCGGAGGCAACTTCGCCTCCAGCATGGCCAACGTCCCCGCCTTCTTCCCCAAGCGCCTCGCGGGCACGGCCCTGGGCCTCAACGGCGGCCTGGGGAACCTGGGCGTGAGCGTCATGCAGGTGGTGATCCCCGCCGTCATCGGCGTGGGGCTCTTCGGGTCCCTGGGCGGCAAGGCGCCCCTCTACCTGGCCAACGGGGCCCTGGTGTGGGTGCCCCTTCTCGTTCTCCTCTCCGTGCTGGCCTGGGTGTTCATGGACAACCTGCCCGGCCAGGACGCCGAGCCTCTGGGGCCCGCGGTGCTGAGGATCCTCGGCCTGCACGCCCTGGGGCTGGCGGTGTCGGCGGCCGGCGTGGCGCTGCTGGTGACCTTCCGGCTGGGCCTGGCGGCGCAGATGGGGGTGCTGCTGGGCACCATCCTGGCCTCCCTGGGCCTGCTCAAGCTCATCCCCGGCCGCGTGAGCGAGCGGCTCGCCGCGCAGTTCGCGCTGTTCGGCAAACCCGACACCTGGGGCCTCACGGTGCTCTACCTGGGCACCTTCGGCAGCTTCATCGGCTTCAGCGGGGCCCTGCCCCTGCTCATCAACGTGGTCTTCGGGCGCCTTCCCGACGGCATGGTGAACCCCCACGCGCCCCGGGCCATGGCCTACGCCTGGCTGGGGCCCCTGGTGGGCAGCCTCTTCCGGCCCGTGGGGGGCTGGCTCGCGGACCGGTGGAAGGGCAGCCACGTGGCCCAGCTCAGCTTCGTGCTCATGGGCATCGGCGCCCTGGGCGTGGCGCACTTCGTGGTGCGGGCGCAGGGCGCGCCGGCCCCCCAGGTGTTCTTCCCGCCCTTCCTGGGCCTGTTCCTGCTGCTCTTCGTGGCCACGGGCCTGGGCAACGGGGCGGTGTTCCAGATGGCGCCCCAGGTCACGGCCCCGGGCATGGCCGCGCCCACGGTGGGCTGGATCTCGGCCGTGGCGGCCTACGGCAGCTTCCTGGTTCCTGCCATTTTCAAGATCCAGGTGGACGCGGGTTCGCCCCAGCGCGCCCTGTACCTGTTCACCGCCTTCTACGCGGCCTGCGTCATTCTCAACGCCTGGAGATACGCAAGGAGGTAGGAAATGGGCATAATGGCAGGCACCCCCGGGACGTAGGCCGTCCGGGGCCCAGAGATGCCCGGAGCCCTGCCATGACAACCCTCAACAAGCGCCTGGTGGAGGCCCCCTACCCCGTCGTGGGCCTCACGGGGGGCATCGCCGCCGGCAAGACCTACGCATCCAGGCGCCTGAAGGTTCTGGGCTGGGAGATCATCAACGCCGACCAGGTGGCGCGCGAGGTGGTGGAGCCCGGCACCCCGGGCTTGGCCGCCCTGGTGCAGGCCTTCGGCGACGGCATCCTCTCGGACGCGGGCACCCTGGACCGGGAGAAGATGGCCGGCCTGGTGTTCTCCGAACCCGCCAGCCGGGAGCGCCTGGAGGCCATCCTCCACCCCCTCATCGAGACCCGCCTGGCCGACAAGCTCCGCGCGCTGCCCGCCGACGTCAAGGGCGTGGTGCTGGACGCCGCCCTCTGGGTCGAGCGGGGCCAGGCCCACATCTTCGACGCGCTGTGGGTGGTGGACGCCCCGGAGGAGATCCGCCTCAAGCGCCTGATGGAGCGGGACGGCCTCGACACCGCCCGGGCCATGGACCGCATCTACGCCCAGAGCGCGGGCGCCGAGAAGCTGCTGCACGCCGACCAGGTCTTCCACAACGACGGCCGCGACCTGGACGAGTCCCTGCACAAGGCCGAGGAGGCCCTCCTGGCCCACTGGAAGACCGCCCGGAGCCGCAAGTGGCACCCGCCCATGAAGGCCCCCTTCGACGCCGGGCAGCTGCGCGAGACCCTGGCGGCCCTGCTCAGCCGCGGGGGCGACTATGGCGAGATCTTCGTGGAGCACCGCCGCGCCTGCGGCCTGGGCATGGACGACGGCCGCATGGAGGACGTGGCCGCCGGCGAGACCTTCGGGGTGGGCCTCCGGCTCATGGACGGGGAGACCACGCGGTTCGCCGACCTCATCGCCCCCACCGCCGAGGAGCTCCTGGACGCCGCCCACACCCTGGCCGCCCCCGGCACGGGTCCGGCGGCCGCCATCCCGGAACTGGCGCCCCAGCTCCTGCCCAAGCCCAGCCCCATCGAGCGGGAGCCGGCCGCCGTGCCCCTGCCCGAGAAGGTCGACCTGGTGCGCCGGGCCGAGTACCTCGCCCGGCGCCGCGCGGAAGCCCTGCGCCCCGGCGCCCTGCGCCAGGTGGCGGTGGGATACGGCGACAGCACCCAGAGCGTCTGGATCGCCTCCGCCGAGCGCGTGGACGGCACCTGGACCGCCACCCTCACCGAGGACCGGCGCATCCAGAGCGTCCTGCGCGTGAACGTCACCGCGGGGTCCGGCGACCTGCTTCAGACCGGGTACCAGGCCCTGGGCCAGACCCGGGGGTTCGAGCTCTTCCATTCCCAGGAGGTGGAGCGCACGGTGCACGAGGCGGTGCGCCTGGCCATCCAGGCCCTGGACGCCCAGCCCGCCCCGGCGGGCACCTTCCCCGTGATCCTCTCCTCCAGCGCCGGGGGCACCATGATCCACGAGGCCTGCGGCCACGGCCTCGAGGCCGACCTGGCCCTGGCCGGGGTGAGCGCGTTCTCGGGCAAGCTGGGCCAGAAGGTGGCCTCCGATTGCGTCACGATCATCGACGACGGCACCCTGCCCCACAAGCGCGGGTCCTCGGCCTGCGACGACGAGGGCCGCGCGGCCCAGCGGGTCGTGCTCATCGAGAACGGCGTGCTCAAGTCCTACCTGCAGTCCCGCAAGACCGCGCGCCGCATGGGCGCCGAGCCCACCGGCAACGGCCGGCGCGAGAGCTACCGCCACATCCCCATCCCCCGCATGCGGAACACCTTCCTCGCCCCCGGCCAGGAGGACCCCGCCGACATCCTCCGGGACCTGGACCGGGGCCTCCTCGTCAAGCACATGGGCGGAGGCCAGGTGGACACCGTCACCGGCAACTTCGTCTTCCAGGTCACCGAGGGCTACTGGGTGGAGGGCGGCGTCGTCAAGCACCCCGTGCGCAACGCCACCCTCACGGGCTGCGGGCCCGCGGTGCTCAAGGAGATCACCCGCATCGGGCGGGACCTGAACCACTTCGACATCGGCACCTGCGGCAAGGACGGCCAGGGCGTGCCCGTTTCCGACGCCCTGCCCACCATCCTCTGCCCCGCCCTGGTGGTGGGCGGAACCGCGGAACCCCTTCCCAGCGTCATCTAGGAGCCTGTCCATGGTCTCGCGTCTGAAGCTCCAGCTGGGCGACATCACCGCCATGGACACGGAGGCGGTGGTGAACTCCACCGACCCGACGCTCGCCGCCGGGGGGCCGGTTCACGTGGCCATCCACCGCGCCGCGGGCCCCGGCCTGGAGGCGGAGTGCCTGGGCGTGGGCGATTGCCCTCCGGGCGAAGCGCGCCTCACCGGCGGCCACAACCTGGCGTCCCCCTTCGTCATCCACACCGTCGCCCCCATCTGGCAGGGCGGCGGCCATTCCGAGGCCGCCGTGCTCGCATCCTGCTACGTGAGCGCCCTCGAGCTGGCCAGGTCCCGGGGCATCCGCTCCGTGGCCTTCCCCAGCATCGGTTCGGGCATCGAGCCCCAGATCCCCCTGGACGTGGCCGCCCCCGTGGCCGTGAAGGCCATCCTGACGTTCCTGGACGCCAACGCGGTTCCCGAGCAGGTCTTCCTGGTGTGCTTCAACGCGAAGACATACCAGGCCCACCAGAAAGCCCTCAAAGAGGCCCTACCCTGATGTCCGACACGACGCTGTTCCAGACCTTCATTTCAGAAACCCTCGAGGAGCGGCTCCAGGCCGGGATCCGTTCGGCCCTGGCGCTGGGCGCCGAAGGCGCCGAGGCCTTCGTGAGCGTTTCCCGCTCCCGGCGCGCCAAGGTCCAGAACGGCGCCCTGGAGGACCTCACCACCAGCAAGCGCGGCGGCCTGGGGGTGCGCGTCCTGCGGTCCGGGGCCAAGGGCATGCGCACCGGCATCGCCACCACCACCGACCTGGGCCGGGCCGACTTCACCGAGCTGTTCGCCCAGGCCTGGGAGCTCTCCGCCCTGGGCGACGAGGACCCCTGGATCCGCCAGGCCTGCCCCTCGGGCGTGGACGACCTGCCCTCCCGCCACGACCCCCGCGGCTCGGCCCTCACCCCTGAGGAGCGCATCCACCGCGCCCTGGAGCTGGAAGCCCACGCCCGCAGGGCCTCCTCCAAGGTCGTCGCCGTGCGCGACGCCTCCTGGGCCGACGGAGACGGCGCCTCCCTGCTCCTCACCCAGCGCGGGGTGCGGGCCTTCGACCTGGGCTCGTCCTGCTCGGCGGCCATCGAACTGGCCGTGGAGGAGCGCGGCGACCGTCAGGCCTCCTGGCACTGGGACATGGGCCGGCATCCCGGGGCCGTGGACCTGGCCGCCATCGGCGCCGAGGCCGCCCGCAAGGGGGAGCGCAAGCTCAACCCGGCCCAGATGGACGCCGGGCGCTTCAACGTCGTCCTCCACCCCGAAGTGACCGTGGACATCCTGGGCATCGTCGCAGGGATGCTCTCGGCCGAGGCCGTGCTCAAGGGCCGCAGCCTGTTCGCTGGCCGGCTCGGAGAGGCCATCGCCTCCCCCCTGCTCACCCTGGTGGACGACGGCAGGCTGCCCGGGGGCCTGGGGTCCGAGCCCTGGGACGGGGAGGGCCTGCCCACCCGGCGCAACGTCCTCATCGAAAAGGGCGTCCTGGGCACCTACCTCCACACCCTCAAGACCGCCGCCGAGATGGGCGTGACCCCCACCGGCACCGCCGGCCGGGGCACGGGCAGCAACCCCGGGGTCTCCACCTTCAACCTGTTCCCGGAGGCCGGGGACACCGCGCCCGACGAACTCCACCGCATGGCCGGGGAGGGGGTGCTCATCACCGAGCTCATGGGCCTGCACACCGTGGACCCGGTGTCCGGCGACCTCAGCGTGGGCGCCTCGGGCATCCGGATCCGCGGAGGGCAGCTGGCCGAGAGCGTGGACCGCATGACCTTCGCGGGCAACCTGCGGGACTTCCTCACGCGCATCGCGGCGGTGGGCAACGATCTCCACTGGTACGGAAGCAGCGCCGGCGTGTCCCTCCTGCTCTCGGACATGAGCCTTGGCGGGGCGTGATAAGGTAGTCGGAGCCTAACGAGAGGATTCGATGTCCACGACCGCCGCACGCCAATACCTCGCCTTTCCCCACCTGGAGGCCGAACTCAGGGCCGAGCTCGAACCCCTGGTCCAGGCCGCCGAAAAGGGCGACGCCGCGGCCCAGGTGGAAGTGAACGACCGGTTCTTCGAGCCCCTGGCCTTCGGCACCGGCGGCCTGCGGGGCATCATGGCCGCCGGCCTCCGCCGCATGAACAAGCCCAACGTCCGCCGCACCACCCTGGCCCTCGCCCAGGTGGCCAAGGCCCGGGCCCCCCAGGCCCGCACCGCCCTGGTGGGCTTCGACACCCGCCTGCAGTCCGATGTCTTCGCGCGGGAAGCCGCGCGGGTGCTGGCCGCGGCCGGGTACCAGGTGTACCTGGGCAGCCGCCCCCTGCCCACCCCCTTCCTGTGCTACGCCATGCGCAAGCTGGGCACCGCCTGCGGCATCATCATCACCGCTTCGCACAACCCCAAGGAATACAACGGCTACAAGGCCTATGACGACAAGGGCGCCCAGGTTGTGAGCCCCTGGGACACCGAGGTGGAAGCCGCCATGGCCCAGTTCCCCCTGGTGCCCGAGCCGCCCCCCGCCGAGGGCGACGCCCGCATCGTGCCCATCCCCGCCGAATTGGAGGAGGGCTACCTTTCCCTGGGCCTCGAGCTCATGACCCGCCCCGCCGGGTTCAAGCCCGCCAAGGTCCTCTACACCCCCTTCCACGGCACCGGCATCGCCTTCGTGCCCGAGCTCTTCAAGCGCGCCGGGCTCCCCCTGGACATCTGCGCCTCCCAGGCCGTGCAGGACGGCACCTTCCCCACCGCCCCCCGGCCCAACCCCGAGGAGATCGCCGCCTACAAGGCCCCCCTGGCCGATGCCGCCCGGCTCGGGGCCGACGTCATCCTCGCCAACGACCCCGACGCCGACCGCATCGGCCTCGTGGCGCCCCGCAACGGCACCTGGGAGCTCATGAGCGGCAACGACCTGGCCGCCCTCACCCTGGACTACCTCTGCACCCTCAAGGGCCTCAAGGGCGTCATGGTCACCACGGTCGTCACCTCCGACCTGCTGGCCGAGGTGGCCCGCCGCCACGGCCTCGAGGTCATGTGGACCCTCACCGGCTTCAAGAACATCGCCCTGTGCATGGACATCCTCGGGCGCAACGGCGAGACCTACGCCTACAGCGCCGAGGAGTCCTTCGGCATGCAGCTCAGCGACCAGATGCGCGACAAGGACGGCGTCCTGGCCGCCCTGGTGGTGGCCGAGATGGTGGGCCACTACAAGACCCTGGGCATGGGCCCCTACGAGGCCGTGGAGGCCCTCAAGGCCCGCGTGGGCATGTTCCACAACCGCCTCGTGAACCTGGAGGATCCCCGCCCCGGCGGCGCCGTGCGCTTCGCCGAGGCCATGACCCGCATCCGCCAGGCCGGCCTCACCGTCTTCGGCGGCGAGAAGGTCGTCTCCTGGGAGGACCTCCAGGCCGGCCAGTGGCACGCCGGGGACAAGGTCGAACCCATCCTCGACCGCCCCGACAACCGCGCCAAGGCCCGTCCCATGGACCCCTCCAACGTCCTCAAGTTCCGCCTGGAATCCGGCGCCTTCGCCGCCTTCCGCCCCAGCGGCACGGAGCCCAAGCTCAAGGTCTACCTCCAGAGCCGCACCGACGCGGCCCTGCTGGACCGCATGGAGACCGAGGCCCGGGCGCTGCTGGGACTCTAGAGGATCACAGGACCGTCAGAACCGCTCGGCCTTGAGCCGCTCCAGCCGGCTCTGGATCGCGTCCCGGCCCGCCCGGAACCGCTCCAGCAGCTGGTCCCGGGTCAAGCCCGGGTCCTCGCTGGCCGGGTCGGGAATGGGCCAATGGAGCTTCTCGGCGCCTCCCAGGAAAAGGGGGCAGACCTCCTCGGCGCAGAGGGTGATGACCAGGTCCACGGTGGCGGGGTCGATGCCCTGGACCGGCTTGGAGACCTGCCCGGTGGCGTCGATGCCCTGCTCCGCCAGGACCTCCACGGCGTAGGGGTTCACCCGGCCGGGGCGGCTACCGGCGCTCTGGATCCGGACCCCTGGGAACAGGCGCCGGGCCAGGCCCTCGGCCATCTGGGAGCGGGCGCTGTTGGCCACGCACAGGAACAGGATGCTCGTCGGGGTCATGGGTGCTCCGGGTCGGGCGTCGGGCGGGCGGGCCGGTCCTTCCGGGAGCGCATGACGCAGGCGCATTCCCCCTGGAGGATGGTTTCGGGGTCGGTCACCAGGGGCAGGCCGGCCTGGTCCCAGGCCAGCATTCCGCCGTTCAGGCATGCGACGTCCTGGAAACCGGCCGCCCCGAGGACGCCCGCCGCGCCCCGGGTATAGACGCCCGAGGAATCCGCGAGGATCAGGAGACGGTTCCGGGGGAGTTCCGGGAGCCGCTCCGGCAGGTCCGTGTGGGGGATGTGCCGGATGTCTGGAACGGCGAAGGCCTTCATCTCGATCAGGTAGTCGCTGCGAAGGTCCACCAGGAGCGCGCCCTCCCGGAGGGCCTCCAGGGCCTCCCCCGGGGCCAGGAACCGGATCCCCTGGACCACCATGCCCGGACGGTGGGATTCCTCCATTGCGGTCCTCCTACTTGCAGCACCCGGCGTCCGCGACGGTCTCCGGACCTCCCTGGAACCAGCGGCCTTTCAACCGCTGGGCCACCCCCACCAGGCCGATGAGGACCGGCACCTCCACCAGGGGCCCGATGACCGCGGCGAAGGCGGCGCCGTGGCTGATCCCGAAGGTGGCCACGGCCACGGCGATGGCCAGTTCGAAGTTGTTGGAAGCGGCGGTGAAGCTCAGGGTGGCGCTCTGGGGATAGTCGGCGCCGGCCTTCTTCGACAGCCAGAAGCTGGCCATGAACATCAGGACGAAGTAGATGAGCAGCGGCACCGCGATGCGCAGCACGTCCAGGGGCAGCCTGACGATGGTCTCGCCCTTGAGGCTGAACATCACGATGATGGTGAACAGGAGGGCCACCAGCGTGAGCGGCCCGATCCGGGGCACGAACACCCGGTGGTACCAGTCCAGGCCCTTGATGCGCCCCAGGATGAACCGGGTGAGGAAGCCCGCGATGAAGGGGATGCCCAGGTAGATGAAGACACTCTGGGCGATCTGGCCGATGGTGATGGCCACCACCGCCCCCTGGAGGCCCAGCCGGGCCGGGAGCACCGTGGCGAAGAACCACGCGTACACGCTGAAGAAGAGCACCTGGAAGATGGAATTGAAGGCCACCAGCCCCGCGCAGTATTCCGTGTCGCCCTTGGCCAGGTCGTTCCAGACGATGACCATGGCGATGCAGCGGGCCAGGCCGATGAGGATGAGGCCCAGCATGTACTCGGGCCGGTCGCGCAGGAACAGCACCGCCAGGCCGAACATGAGCAGAGGTCCGATCACCCAGTTCTGCAGGAGCGAAAGGCCCAGCACCCGCTTGTTGCGGAACACCCGGTGCAGTTCCTCGTACTTCACCTTGGCCAGGGGCGGGTACATCATCAGGATCAGCCCCGCCGCCAGCGGCACGGAGGTGGTGCCCACGTTCCAGGCGTTGATGGCCCGGTTGAAGCCCGGAACGGCGAAGCCCAGGAGCACCCCCAGGCCCATGGCCAGGAAGATCCACAGGGTCAGGTAGCGGTCCAGGAAGGAAAGGCGCCGGCTGTCGGTCATGGGGATCCTCGGTTCAGGCGGGTTTGCGGGCGGAGATGATCAGGCTGGCGATGAAGTCCGAAGGGCGGGTGCCCGCGGGAAGCAGGTCCAGCAGGTGCGCGGTCATGGGGTCGTCGGCGGGCAGCATGGCCTCCACGTTGCCGTCCTTGGCCTGGAGGTCCAGGTCCACCAGCCCCGCCGCGGCGATCATGCGCACCAGGTCCTCGCGCAGGGCGGCGCCGGCGATGCAGCCCACCAGGGCCTCCACGCTCCCGCGCACCGCCTCGGGCAGGGGCCGGAGCAGGACCATGTCGGAAATGGAGACCCGGCCGCCGGGCTTGAGGACCCGGGCGATCTCCTTCCAGACCGTGGCCTGGTCGGGGCTCAGGTTCAGCACGCAATTGGACAGGACCACGTCCACCGAGGCGTCGGGCAGCGGCAGGGCCTCGATCTGGCCCTGGTGGAACGCCACGTTGTCCAGCCCCGTGCGTTCACGGAAGGTCACGGCGTTGCGGCGGGCCTTCTCCAGCATCTCGGGGGTCATGTCCACGCCGATGGCGCGGCCTCCAGGGCCCACCCGCTGCGCGGCCAGGAACACGTCCAGCCCCGCCCCGCTGCCCAGGTCCAGCACCGTCTCGCCGGGCTTCAGCGCCGCCAGCGCCGTGGGGTTGCCGCAGGAAAGGCCCAGGTTGGCCCCTTCCGGCAGGGTGGCCAGCTCCGCGTCGGAATAGCCCACGCCCTGGGCCACCTGGTCCGCGCGGCCGCCTCCACAGCAGGAGGACTGGGGCCCGCAGCAGCCGCCGCCCTGGGCGGCGATGCGGCCGTAGGCCTTGCGCACGAAGGTGTGGGTGGGATGGCTGGAGGTGGCCATGGGTGCTCCTTTCAGGGACAGCAGGAGTCCCGGCGGCCGGAACCGCAGCAGTCCTCCCACAGGTAGTCCGTGAGGGTCCGGAGGTGGTCGAAGCGCGCCGCGTACCGGATCGTCGTGCCCTGGCGGGCGGATTTCAGGAGCCCGGCCCGGGTCAGTTCCGAGAGATGGTGGCTGAGGGTGGACCCCGGCACCGCGAGCCGCGCCTGGATCTCCCCCACCGGCGTGCCCTCCACCGGCCCCTGGACAACGAGCCGGATGATGGAGAGGCGCGTGGCGTGCCCGAGCGCCTTCAGGCGCAGGACCTGGAGCTCGAGGGCGGTGCCGGGGGTGTCCATGGCCGTAATTCTATACTTCTAGAAATTATGTTCAATACCCACATTCAGCGGAGCCCCGCGTCTCCGCCCTGGTGGCGGGAGGTCGCTCGGACCGACCTAGCGCACAACCGCAGGCGTGGACGGGGCACCCGCCGGAACAAGGCCTTTTTCCAGGAGATCCAGGAGCTTGCAGTATTCCTCCGGCGCGACGTCGTGCTGCACGCCGGCGAGTGTCGCCAGTCCCCCCGTTTCCTTGACCCCATAACGGTAAATTTCAGAGGAGCGGCCTGTGAGCAGGAGCCTGAGTTGGCACCGGCCCCGGCCCAGGGGCGTCACCAGCAGGGTGCCGTCCTGGATGATGCTGGCCTCACGCTGTTCCCGGTCCTGCCACTGCTGCCGGAAGGCCACCATCCCGAGATTCCTGTCGGCGCAAAGGACCAGGTGGCCCTGGTCAAGGAGGATCTCCAGGACCTTTGGGAAAATAGCCTCCGAATCCACGGCCACCGTTCGTACCCGGTGGGCGGCGAGCCGGGTGACCTCCTCCCGGGGAAGGACCGGCGCAGAATGGATTCCAACCACGGGAAGGGACCCGCAGCCTGCCATGACCAGGCAAGGAAGCACGGCGAGCAACGGCTTCATGGGCCCTCCTTCCTACTTCAGGTAGGTGAACAGGAAGCTTCCGTACAGCGTATCGGTGTAGACGGCGATATGGGTCGGCCCGCGCCAGTCACTGCCCGGCTGGGGCACCGAGAGCTCCGCGTGGGCAGATTCCCTGACCGTGCGTGAGGTCGAGATTTCATCGGTCCACGTCCAGGATTTGTTTGCCGAGATGCCTAGCATGCTCGTCAAACCGGCGCCCATGGCAGCGGAAACCGAGTAGCTGCTCACCGTTGAGGTGCCCTTCGTCTCAAGCCCCTCGTTGAGGACCATGAGCGAAGAGGTGTGCACCGCACCAGACGCGGGGCTGTAGTCCACGGAGCGAAGGTTCGTCAGGCTGAACCTGTTTGGGTCGGGCACGAAGGTGTTGCCCGTGAAATCCGAGCCAATGGCGTGATAGGGGTTCTGCTTGACGATGGCATGGAAGTCCGAATCGGTTCCGGGCCCCGTCAAGGCGCCGCCCCCAGGCCATTCCCGCTTCAGTCGCGCCAGCAGGTGTTCGTTGGTGATCGGTTCCTTGCCAAGGAGCTGGGCGACGGTCAGATGGACGATGTTGGCTCCGACGGTGGCCGAAACGGGATCGCCCGGATGGTTCATGAGCCGCCACGAAGCTTCTTTGGAGGACGTGAAGGACAATTCCACGGCGGGGTTCAGCCAGATCTCCAGGATGTCCTGGTCGTGGTTGATGCCTTCGGAGGTGCCGGTCCAACGGTTCTGCGTCGAGAGGTTGTTGCTCATCGTGATTGAGCGGGAATCCGTTGTGCTGGTGGACCAACCAGCGCCCAAGGTGGTGAAATTCCTTTGGTCGCCTCCTACCAGACTGGCCGAAAGGTTGAAGGCGCCCGCAAACGTTTGGCTGATGGAGGAAGTGGTTCCCACCCCGGCCCCCTTCCCGTAGCTGACCGTACCCCCGATGCCGGGAGGCGCATAGATGACGGAGAGGACTTTGTATTTGGGATAGGCCTGGCTCCGGATGGTGATCTTCCCTTTGCCCCCGTTCTCGGTGCTCAGGTAGATGGGCGCGCCGTCCAAGGCCTGGACGCGGTTCAGATCCGTGTATTCCAGGGCGCCGCCCGCCTGTGGGATCATGCCGACGCCGTTGATCGCGATCATCCGCCGGTTGGCTGAACTGGTCCCGGGAAACCCGTGGCGGACGCCCTCGGGGTCCACCCAGGTCCAGTTGGACCAGGTGTGTCCGACCAGGATGGAATCCTTCCCGTCCTGCAGCAGGGGGTGGGTCGGGGTGGCCACCTGGGTCGCCGTCGGAGGCGCCCAGACCTGGGAACACAGGGGCGCGGAACTCGCCGCGAGGAGGATGGCTCCGGAACAGGTCAGGCTTCTTGAGAGAGGTGTCATGGCGCCTTCCCGCGCTTCGTGACCAGGCAAACCGGAGGCCACCACCCCGGGCACCTCGCCCGCGGCCGGCGACGTCCTTCTGCGCGGGCCAACGTCACCCTCCAATGCGAACCGGGACGCCAAGGTTCCGGGGCACCAGAGCGCCGTCTCCCGAATGAAACGGCCGATTCCACGCGGACTAGGGAAGGTTTCAGCGCCCCTGGAACCCGTTCCAGGCCAACCGGAGCACCCACAACGCACATCCCCCGAGGAGCGCGCCCATGGCCCGGGGCAACCAACGGCCCAGCACCGCGGAGAAGCGGCTCTGGGCATAGCGGCTGGCCCAGCCCGAGGAAGCCCCGGCCAGGAACAGGAGGAGCACGTGCCCCAGGGCATAGGCGAATAGAAGGACCCCGCCCCACAGGACCTTCCCCTGGAACGCCACCAGGGTGAGCACGGCCGCCAGGGCGGGCGTGGCGCAGGGGGCCGACAGGGTTCCCGTCAGACCTCCCAGCGCGAAGGCGCCCAGGAGGCCCGCCCCCTGGAAACGCCGGAGGCTGGCCTGGGACGGGCCCGGCAAGGTCAGGACGCCCAGGAGGTGGAGGGCCACGGCCAGGAGGACGAGACCCAGCAGGGCCTTCCAGCCCCAGCCCACGTCCCCCAGCAGTGATCCGGTGAGGGCCGCCACCAGGCCCAGGGCGGTGAAGGCGGCGGCCAGTCCCAGCACGAAGACCCCCGACAGCACCATGGGATGGTGCCGCCCCTCCCGGGTGCCCCCCGTGAACCCCACCACCAGGGGCGCGGCCACCAGCACGCAGGGGTTCGCCGAGGTCATCAGCCCCCCCAGGAAGACCAGACCGAGCTGCTGGTAGGCCGGGGCCTGGGCGACCGCATCGGCCAGGCGCTCGATGAGGCCCACCGTCATTTCAGGCCGGCCTTGGCGAGCCCGGCCAGGAAGTCCCCCTTCTCCCAGAACCCGATGTGCCGCGCCACCTCCTTGCCGGAGGGGTCGAACACCACCTGGGTGGGCATGGCCATGATCTTGTGCGCCTTGGCCTCCCGGGGATGCTCGGTCACGTAGAAATTGCGCACCTGGGCCCGGTTCCCGAAATGCTGCTGGAGGTCCGCCAGGATGGGCTGCATCTTCTTGCAGGGGATGCAGGTGGGTCCGCCGAATTCCACGACGGTCCAGGTGCCCGCCCCCAGGATCCGGGTCAGGCCCGCCGGGTCCAGGGCGGGCACCTGGGCGGCGAGGGCCGCCGAGGCGGCCAGGATGAGGGCGCCGAGGCGCGGCAGGGTCATGGGACCTCCAATGGGCTAAGGATGGGCGGGGCGGGAAGGTGCCAGGTCAGCCCTGGAGCAGGGCGAGGATTTCCGCGGAGGAGACCACCTTGCCCTGGAACCGCAGCTGGCCGTCGACGGCCAGGGCCGGGGTGCTGAGAATCCCCCGGGCGGCCATGGCCGCGTAGTCGGAAACCTTGACCACCTGGTGATCGCCGCCCGCCTGTTCCACGGCGGCCTTGGCGTGCTTGAGGAGGGTTTCGCACTTGGCGCACCCGGGACCGAAGACTTCGATGAGCATGCGTGTCTCCTTATAGAAGCGCGTTGAAGAGATAGCCCACCAGGCAGATGCCCAGGGCCACCACACCCACGAAGGCGCCGATCAGGCGGGGGCGCAGGACCCGGCGGAGGATCACCATTTCGGGGAGGGACAGGCCGATGACGGCCATCATGAAGGCCAGGGTCGAACCCAGGGCCGCGCCCTTGCCCAGGAGGGCTTCCACGATGGGCATCACCCCGGCCGCGTTGGAATAGAGGGGAACGCCGATCAGCACGGCCAGGGGCACGCTGTACCACGACTGCCGGCCCAGCAGGCCCGCCATGAAGGCCTCGGGCACGAACCCGTGGATGAAGGCACCCACCGTGATGCCCACCAGGATGTAGGGCCAGACCTTGCCCACGATGTCCCGCACGCCCTGGACGGCCTCGGCGATGCGGCCCGCCAGGTCGAGGCGTTCCTCCCCGGCCTCGCCCAGGGCCGGCGCGGCCAGCGCGTCCTGGACCCAGCCCTCCAGGTGGCGTTCCATGCGCAGGCGCCCCAGCACCAGGCCCGCGGCGAACGCGATGGCCACGCCGGTCCCCGCGTAGAGCAGGGCGGTCTTCCACCCGAACATGGCGAACAGCATGCCCAGGGCCACCTCGTTGACCATGGGCGCGGCCACCAGGAAGCTGAAGGTCACGCCCAGGGGAACCCCCGCCCGGAGAAAGCCGATGAAGAGCGGCACGGCCGAGCATGAGCAGAAGGGGGTGACAATGCCGAACAGCGACGCCATGGCGTTGCCTAGGCCCGCGTTGCGCCTGGAAAGCGCGTCCCGCACCCGGGACGGGCTCACGAAGGTCTGGAGGAAGGTGACCACGAAGACCACAAGGGTCAGCAGGAGCAGGACCTTGGGAGTGTCGTACAGGAAGAAGGCCACCGCCTCGCCCAGATGCGAGCCGGGCGTCAGCCCGAAAAGGCGGAAGGCGGTCCAGTCCGCCAGGGGGTGGATGACGCGGTAGGCCAGGACCCACGCGGCCAGGGCCGGGAGCACCCAGCCCCCGCGGCGGAAGGCACCGGTCTTGGGGGATGCGGTCTTGGGGTCAGCGCAGCACGGGGCCTCAGGCACGGGACGCCTCCCCGGCCACGGTGAGGTGCTTCCGGCACACCTCCTGCACGGGGATCCCCTTGACCTCGGCGATCCGCGCGCGGTCCCGGGCGGTTTCCGGGAGCGCCTCCACCTCCGCCAGCAGGCTCGCCAGCAGGGGTGCCGGAGGCTCCGGGAGGGAAACGTAGACCCACCGCCCTTCCCTGCGCTCGGCCACGAACCCCGCCCGGCGCAGCTCCCGCAGGGCCTCCGACACCGAGGAGGCCGGCACCGCGAGCGCCTCGGCCACCTGGCACACACAGAGCTCCCCCGGCGCCAGCACCCCGATCACCCGCATCCGCAGGGGGTGGGAGGCCGCCTTCAGCCGTTCCACCAGCGCTTTGAGATCGTCCGTCATGCCCGCATCCTTTCCGGACCGCCCCGAACAGGGGGGCCCGCAAAGGCTATTGTAGTCATTTCGGAAATTTCCGAAATATTAATTTATCCACGCCGCGACTCTTCCCTGCAGGCGGCCGTTCCATGCGGCTGGGGATCAGACCCCGTCGTTCCCGAAGCCGGCCTTGCCGGTGCGGGCGGGGTTCTGCCCCGTGAGCTGGTCGATGCGGGCCGCGTCCCGTTCGTCGAGCCTGCGGGTGGGCTCCGCGGGCGGGAAGATCTCCGGCGCCTCCTCCTGGAGGAACCGCCGCGTGCGGGCCAGGAGCGAATCCATATCCTGGAGGAAGCGCACCCGCTCCAGCTTCAGCCCGCGGATGGCGGACTCCATCTCCTGGGACTTGGCCGTGGCGTCCCGCAGGAGCTCGTCGGCCTTGAAGTCGGCCTCGCGGAGGATGAGCGCCTTCTCCCGGTTCACGGCGTCCAGGATCTCCTCCTTGGTGCGCTGGGCGTTGAGCAGCGTCTCCCGGAAGATCCGGTCCTGGTCCTGGTACTGCTTCAGGTGCTCACGCAGGTCCAGGATCTCGGTGCGCAGACGGGAATTCTCCATCTGCAGTTCCTCCCATTCCCCGGCCACCTCCAGGAGGAAGGCCCGAACCTCCCCTTCCTCCAGGCCCCGGAACCCCTTCTCGAATTCCCGGCGTTGGATGTCCAAGGGCGTGAATTTCATGGGCGCTCCTAGGAGAGGACACTTTTCTGCAGCAGGGCCTGCAACGCGTACAGGATCAGGATGGCCACCATCGGGCTGAAATCCATTCCCATGGAGGACGGCAGCACGGTCCGGATGGGGTGCAGGACCGGATCCACGATGCCGTGCAGGAGGCGCACGATCGGGTTCCGGGGATCCGGCTGGATCCAGGACAGGATGCTCGTGATGAAGATGAGCATGATGAGCAGGAGAATGAGTTTGTCGGCCACGAGCACAAGGAACATAGGGTGGGGGACCTTTCCCAGCCATGATAGTCGGAACCGGGCCCGGCGTCCCCTTGGACAATTGGGGAGAACTGAAGTACAACCGTGGGATGCGAATCGGAATCTCCTGCTACTCGACGTTCGGCGGTTCCGGGGTGGTGGCCACGGAAGTGGGGAAGGCCCTGGCCGCCCGGGGCCACGAGGTCCATCTCCTCAGCCCGACGCCCCCGCCCCGGCTGCTGGGTTTCGAGGACAAGATCCTCTTCCATGAGGTGACGGCCAGCTCCTACCCCCTCTTCGAGGCGGCCCCCTACTCCATCGCCCTGGCCTCCAAGATGGCCGACGTGGCCGAGCACCATGGCCTGCAGATCATGCATGCCCACTACGCCATCCCCCACGCCTCCGCCGCCCTCCTGGCGCGCATGGCCCTGGAGGGCCGGCTCAAGGTGGTCACCACCCTCCACGGCACCGACATCACCGTGGTGGGCTCGGATCCCAGCTACCTTTCCATGGTGAGGCTCGCCATCCGTGAGAGCGACGCCGTGACCTCCGTGTCGGAGTTCCTCCGGGACGAGACCTACCGCACCTTCAAGGTGGACCGCCCCATCGACGTGATCCCCAACTTCGTCTCGGCCCCCCGGGACCCCAACCAGGGCTGCCGCAAGTGGCTGGCCCCCGCCGGCGCCTCCATCCTCACCCACATCTCCAACTTCCGCCCCGTCAAGCGCGTCATGGACGTCATGAAGACCTTCGAGCGGGTCCTGCGGGAGCAGCCCAGCTTCCTGGTCATGGTGGGCGACGGCCCCGACCGGGCCGAGGCCGAGGCCTACGCCCGCGACCACGGCTTCACCGACCACGTGCGCTTCACCGGCAAGCAGCTGGACATCGACGCCGTTCTCGCCTGCACGGACGTCTTCCTTCTCCCCAGCGCCACCGAGAGCTTCGGCCTGGCCGCCCTGGAGGCCATGGCCCACAAGGTCCCGGTCATCGCCAGCCGCGTCGGCGGCCTCCCCGAGGTGGTCCGCCACGGCGTGGACGGCTACCTGGAGCCCCTGGGCGACGTGGACGCCATGGCCGAGGACGCCCTCACCCTCCTGCGCGACCCCGTCCTGCGCCGGAAGATGGGCCTTTCCGCCCAGACCCGCGCCCTGGAGACCTTCGAGGAAAAACCCATCGTCGACCAGTACGAGCAGGTCTACGAAAGGGTTCTCGCCACCCCGAAATCCACCGTGGATTTCGGAGCGGGATCACGCTAGACTAGCTCCTTCGGCTGGGTAGCTCAGGTGGTTAGAGCGAGGGTCTCATAATCCCTAGGTCGACAGTTCGAGTCTGTCTCCAGCCACCACCAAAGACGCCCCGGGAGCTTGCGCTCCCGGGGCGTTCCGCGTTCCAACCCGGTGGAGGGGGTTTTACCGGCTCGCGCCTGCGGGATACTAGCGGTGGGGGACCCTTCCCATGCGGCTCGACGACGCGATGACCATCCTGAAGGCGGCCCTGCCCGCTCTGCGGGAGCGTTATTCCGTCAAGGACATCGCCATTTTCGGTTCCGTGGCGCGGGGGGAGGAGGCCCCGGGAAGCGACATCGATCTGCTCGTCGAATTCGAGCCGGGCAAGACCGGGGGCTACTTCAAGTTCTTCACCCTGCAGCAGGACCTGGAGGGCCGCCTCCGGATGAAGGTCGACCTGGTAACCCCCGATGCCCTCAAAGCACAGCTTCGCGAGCGCATCCTGGCGGAAGCCGTTCATGCGGCGTGACTGGCGCCTTCGCATCGAGGACATCCTGGAATCCCTGGCCAGGATCGAACGCTATCTGGACGGGATGACCTACGAACAGTTCGCGCAGGATGAACGAACCCGGGATGCCGTGATCTGGAATTTCGGAATCATCGGCGAGGCCGCAAACCATGTCCCCGAGGGGGTTCTACCGGCTCGCGCTTGTGGGATCTGCCCTTGAGCTTCGTCTTCCCCTCAGCCGTTGTGGGGGAAGACCAGGTCCAGGACGAGGATGGGATCCCGATGACTGGCCTGGGCGATCTGACGCACGGTGGCATTTTCCCCAAACGTGAAACCCTGGGCACGAAGTTTCGCCTTCAGATCCTCCTCCGTTTGGTGGGTGATTCCTGCCAGCGTGTGGAGATCCAGTTCCAACAACACTCCCATCGTCTGCCCCGCGACCCGATGGGGGTTACCACCCCTGTCCCCCGCCGGCAGGAGCCCCACCCCGGCCACAAGGCAACAGAGCAACGTGAACCCCGCCACGGCCGGCTTACTCAGGTGATTGAGGGTCGGCCTCCAGTTGATCGCGCCATGGAGGATGCTCCCGATCACGAAGAGGATGCTTGACCACTGGTGGATGGGGTTCACGAGGCCCCGGACATGGAAGAGGAGGCAAAGGCCCGAGAAGGTCACCACCACGAAGCTTCCGATGGTCAGGGGGGTTGCTATGCTGCGCAGCGTCATGGTGTTCTCCGGGGGGAATACGTCCCGGAATTCATGGTCAGATCTTTCCTGACCCTTTCTGGGGCCTCCACGTGAAGTGCAGTGCGACCCTATCCAATGACACGGCGGTGGGGTCGAACGGTTTGGGCCCAACCTAACGCTCCATGCGACCCGCCACCAGGGAGCGCAGGACATAGGGCAGGATTCCCCCATGGAGGTAATAGCTCGCCTCGATGGGCGAGTCGATCCGCAAGCGGAGGGAGACCCGTTGGGTGCTCCCATCCTTGCGCGTCACCTCCAGGGTCACCTCCTGCCGCGGTTCGAGGCCCTTTTCCAGGCCCAGGAGATCGAAGACCTCGTCGCCCCGGATGCCCAGGGTCCCAAGGCTGTCCCCATCCTGGAACTGCAGGGGCAGTACGCCCATCCCCACCAGGTTGGAGCGGTGGATGCGCTCGAAACTGCGGGCGATCACGGCCTTCACCCCGAGCAGCCGGGTGCCCTTGGCCGCCCAGTCCCGGCTGGAGCCCGTGCCGTATTCTTCGCCCGCGAAGATGATCGTTGGCGTGTTCAGTTCCTGGTAAATCATGGCGGCATCAAAGATGGGCATGACTTGTCCGCCGGGCTGGAGCAGGGTGAGGCCACCCTCGGCCTGGCCGCCGTCCGGCAGGGGCGGCAGCATCAGGTTCTTGATGCGGACATTGGCGAAGGTGCCGCGGACCATCACCTCATGGTTGCCCCGCCGGGACCCGTAGCTGTTGAAGTCCGCCGGGGCCACCCCGTGACCCTGTAGGTAGACCCCCGCGGGGGAGGACGGCTGGATGGCTCCCGCCGGGCTGATGTGGTCCGTGGTGACCGAATCCCCGAACAGGGCCAGCGCCCGGGCCCCGCGCACACCGGAGGTTGGGCCCGGCTCCCGGGTGAACCCGCCGAAGAACGGCGGCTCCGCGATGTAGGTGGAGTTCGGCCAGCCGTAGCGTTGCCCGCCTTCGACGGGAAGGCTTTGCCACAGACTGTCGCCCTGCTCCAGGTCGGCGTAGAGCGTTCGATAGGCCTCCGGGTCGGCTGCGAATCCCATCAGATCCTGGATTTCCCGCGGGCTGGGCCAGAGCTCACGGAGATAGACCGGCCGCCCGTCCCTGCCGTGGCCGAGGGGCTCCTGGGTGAGATCGATATCCACCCGGCCGGCGAGGGCGAAGGCGACGACCAGGGGTGGGCTCATGAGGAAGTTGGCCTTGAGGCTCACATGGATGCGCGCCTCGAAATTCCGGTTCCCGGACAGCACCGCCGCACCGACAATCCCCTGCCGCGTGAGCGTCTCCTCCAGGCGAGGCTCCAGCGGGCCGGAATTGCCGATGCAGGTCGTGCAGCCATAGCCAACGACCCCGAAACCCAGTTGCTCCAGATAGGGCAGCAGGCCCGCCCGGGCCAGGTAATCGGTGACGACCCTCGAACCGGGGGCCAGGGAGGTCTTGATGTGCGGCCGGACCGAGAGTCCCCGTTCCACGGCCTTTTTGGCCAGCAGGCCGGCGGCGAGCATCACGCCCGGGTTGGAGGTGTTGGTGCAGGACGTGAGGGCGGCGATCAGCACGTCGCCGTGCCCCAGGGCCACGGAGCGGTCCAAGGCCGGATCGGGGGCGGGGAGTTGCAGCAGGGAATGGCGCCTCGCGAGGCCTTCCTCCGGGATGCCATACCCGCCTTCCGAAACAGGTTTGATCAGCAGGGACGTGAACCTGCGCTTGAGGTCCGCCAGGTCGATGCGGTCCTGCGGACGCTTGGGGCCGGCCACGGAAGGGGTGATGCTGCCGAGGTCGACCTCGATCACCCGGCTGTAGTCGAGGTCGCCGGGCCTGGGCATGCCGAAGAGCCCCTGGGCCCGGTAATAGGCCTCGCAGACCGCCACGTCAGCCGCGCTGCGGCCCGTTGCCCTGAGGTAGCGGAGGGTCTGCTCGTCCACCGGGAAATACCCCAGGGTGGCCCCATATTCGGGCGCCATGTTGCCCAGGGTCGCCCGGTCCGGCACCGTCAGCGAGGCCGCGCCCTCCCCGAAGAATTCGACGAAGGCCCCCACCACGCCCCCGTGGCGCAAGCGCTCGGTCATGGCCAGCACGAGGTCGGTGGAGGTGACCCCCGCTGCCAGCCGCCCGTGGAGGTGCACCCCGACGACATCCGGCATCAGCAGATATACGGGCTGGCCGAGCATGGCCGCCTCCGCCTCGATGCCGCCCACGCCCCAGCCCACCACGCCAAGCCCGTTGATCATGGTTGTGTGGGAATCGGTGCCCACCAGGGTGTCAGGGTAGAGGACGCCGTCCTTCAGCCAGACGCCACGGGACAGATGCTCGAGATTGATCTGGTGGCAGATGCCCTTCCCGGGGGGCACCACCTTGAAGGTTTCGAAAACCTGCTTGCCCCATTTGATGAACCGGTAACGTTCCGCGTTGCGCCGGGCTTCCCATTCCATATTGGCCTGGAGCGCCCCGGCGGAATTGAAGACATCCACCTGGACGGAGTGGTCCACCACCAGGTGCACCGGCACCTGCGGCTCGATCGCCCCCGGATCGGCCCCCAGGCGGTGGGCCGCACTGCGCATGGCGGCAAGATCACAAAGGAGGGGCACGCCCGTGAAATCCTGAAGCAGGACGCGGGCCACGAAGAAGGGGATCTCCTCCAGGCGGGCCGCCTGGGGCGCCCAGGCGGCGATCCGACGGATCGGCTCTTCGGTGACCCCTTCGTTGTCGAAATGCCGAAGGACGGATTCCAGCACGATGCGGAGCGACACAGGCAGCCGCGAAACGGGGCCAAGGCCTGCCTCCTCAAGCGCGGGCAGGGAATAGAACCGTCGGGGCTCTCCGCCGGGAATGGCGAGGTCCCGCAGGGCATGGAAGGGATCTGGTTTCATGACGGGCCCCCATTGGCGGGGCGGGGGCATGGCTTCAGGATCAGCCGCGCTCTCCGCTGGGTTGTAAGGTACGCCCCGAACCAGTTCAGGAGAACCGCAACCCGGTTCTGGAAGCCCACCAATTGGAGAAGATGGACGAACAGCCAGGCAAGCCAGGCCAGGTAGCCGCTGAAGCAGTAGGGCCCCATTCGGGCCACGGCGGAGCCCCGGCCGATGGTGGCCATGCTGCCCCGGTCGCGGTACCGGAAGTTCTCGCGGCCCTGGCCGGCCAAGGTGGCCAGGATGCTCCGGGCCGCCGCCCTGCCCTGCTGGACCGCCACCGGCGCCACGCCCGGCAAAGGCCGCTCCAACCCATGGGAGAACGAAGCCAGATCCCCGATGACGAAGACCTCCGGATGCCCGGGCACGGAGAGGTCCGGCTCCACGAGGACCCTGCCCGCCCGGTCCAGGGGCACCCCAAGGGTGCGCCCCAGGCCCGAGGCCGCCACGCCCGCGGCCCACAGCACCGTCCGGGCGGGGATCCGTTCGCCTCCCAGGTCCACGCCCTCGGCGTCCACTCCGGCCACCGACTGGCCCAGGCGCACCTCCACCCCCAGGCGGGTCAAGGCCGCCTCGGCCTTGGCCGCGAGGTCCTCGCAGAAGGCCGTCAGGAGGCGGGGACCCGCCTCCACGAGAATGACCCGGGCCTCTCCGGTGCGGAAATGACGGAACTCCCGGGGCAAGGTCCGGGATGCGATCCCCTTCAAGGTGCCCGCCAGTTCCACCCCGGTGGCGCCGCCCCCCACGACCACATAGGTGAGGAGCGCCCGGCGACGTTCCGGATCGGGCTCGCGCTCAGCCTGCTCGAAGGTGAGGAGGAACCGCCGGCGGATCTCGCAGGCGTCCTCCAGGGTTTTCAGCCCCGGCGCATGCTGGGCCCAGGCGTCCTTGCCGAAATAGGAATGGCCCGAGCCTGTGGCCAGCACGAGGAAGTCGTAGTCGAGCTCGCCGCCGTCCTGGAAGGACACCTTCCGGGCCTCCAGGTCCACGGCCCCCACCTCGGCCAACAGGACCTCGGTGTTGGGCTGCCGTTTCAGGATCTGGCGGATGGGTGCGGCGATGTCGGCCGGCGACAGGGTCGCGGACGCCACCTGGTACAGGAGCGGCTGGAAGAGATGGTGGTTGCGCTGGTCGACCACCGTCAGCCGGACCGGGGCCTTGGCCAGGGCCTTGGCCGCCTCGAGGCCTCCAAAGCCGGCCCCCACCACGACCACACGCGGGCCGCCACGGGTTGCGTCAATCGGTACGACGGTCTCAGTCATGGGGAAGCTCCTGAAGGGTCGAACGGGGTTCAAGGGCCTCCGCCACCAGGGCCTCCTGTTCCTGCTTGAAGACCCGGTGGGAACCCGGGGCCGTGCTGGCGAGTTCCCGACGGCCGAGGTAGCGCAGGGGGCGCTGGACACCGCCCACCTGGCCATCCAGGAACTGCTCCCGCACGAAGCGCCACGCTCCCATGTTCCGGGGCTCCTCCTGGATGAAGACAACCTCGGCCTCCGGAGGGTAGGCGGCCAGCGCCCTTCCCAGGGCGGCACCCGGGAATGGATACAACTGCTCCAGGCGCAGGATGGCCACCTGGGAAGCCTGCCGCTCCTCCCTGGCCGACAGGAGGTCGTACGCCACCTTGCCGTTGGCCACGAGCACGCGGCGGACCGCGGACCGATCGCCCTTCACATCCTCGAGCACGGGCCTGAAGGCGCCATCCACAAGATCCTCCAGGGACGAGACGGCCTGGGGGTGCCTCAGGAGGCTCTTGGGACTCATGATGACCAGGGGTCTCCGGGTCGTGTCCCGGGCCTGGCGGAGCAGGAGGTGGTAGTACTGGGCCGGCGTCGTGGGATTGGCTACCCGGATATTGTCCTCCGCGCATAGGGAGAGGAAGCGTTCCAGACGGGCGGAGGAATGTTCGGGGCCCTGGCCTTCCTGGCCGTGGGGGAGAAGGAGCACCAGGCCACTGGTCTGGTTCCATTTCTGCTCCGAACCCGAAAGGAACTGGTCGATGACGACCTGGGCCCCGTTGGCGAAGTCGCCGAACTGGGCCTCCCACAGCACCAGGGCGGCGGGATCGGCGACGGAATAGCCGTATTCGAAGGCCATGGCGGCGTTCTCGGAAAGGAGGCTGTCCACCACCTCGAAGGGCGCCTGCCCGGGCGCGAGGGTGTTCAGGGGGACCCGTTCCAGGCCCGTGTGGACATCCGCGAGGACCGCGTGTCGCTGGCTGAAGGTGCCCCGGCCGGAGTCCTGCCCCGCCAGGCGCACCGGGATGCCTTCCAGCAGGCACGCCCCGAAGGCCAGGAGCTCCGCCCCCGCCCAATCGATGGTGGGTCCCCCCTCCAGATAGGCGGACCGCCGCCGCAGCAGGGGCTGAAGCTTCGGGTGGAGGGCGAAGTCCTCCGGGACGGTGGACACCGCCCTGACGACGGCCGAAAGGCGGTCGCCCGGGTCCGCTTCGCGGGGCGGGCCTGACCGGGAAGGGGGCGCTTCGGCGGGGGCGGCCTGATGCGATGGCGGGCTGTCCTGCAACAGCCTCTCGCGGGTCGCCGTCCAGAGCGCCTCCCGTTCCTCCGGTGCCAGGATGCCGTCCCGGAGGAGCTGGTCCCCGAAGAGATGGGCGACCGCCGGGTGCTCCTTGATCTTCCGGTACAAGAGGGGCTGGGTGTAGCTCGGTTCGTCCCCTTCGTTATGGCCATACCGGCGGTAGCAGACCAGGTCGACGACAACGTCCCGGTGGAACCGCTGCCGGTAGTCCACGGCCAGGTCCACGACCTGGGCCACCGCCTCGGGGTCGTCCCCGTTCACGTGGAAGATGGGCGCCTGGATGCCCTTGGCGACGTCCGTGCAGTAGGTCGACGACCGGGTCTCCCCAGGATTGGCGGTGAAGCCGATCTGGTTGTTGACCACCACGTGGAGGGTCCCGCCGGTGTGGTAGCCGTGGAGCTGGGACATGTTGAGCGTTTCAGCCACCACCCCCTGCCCCGCGAAGGCCGCATCCCCGTGCAGGAGCACCGGAAGGACCTGGTCATGGCCAAGGTCGCCCAGCAGACGCTGGCGGGCCAGGACCATCCCTTCCACCACCGGGTCCACGGCTTCCAGGTGGCTGGGATTGGGGGCCAGGGTCAGCCGGAGGCTCCGCCCCCCCTTGGCCTTGTGGACACCCGTGGCGCCCAGGTGGTACTTCACATCCCCGGACCCCTGGGTGAAGCCCGGCTCCAGCGCGTCCTCGAACTCGGCGAAGATCCTGGCCATGGGCTTGCCCACCGTGCAGGCCAACACCGTCAGGCGGCCCCGGTGGGACATGCCCAGGAACGCCTCCTGGACGCCTGCTTCGGAGGCCCGGTCCAGCATGCGGTCCAGGAGCGGGATGACCGCTTCGGCCCCTTCCAGGGAAAACCGTTTGTGCCCCATGTACCGCGTGTGGAGGGTCTTCTCGAAAACCTCGGCTTCCACCAGCTTGCCGAGGATCCGCTTGCGCGCATCCGGGGTGAGCTCCGCCCGGTTCCGGGTCGTTTCCATGCGCTCCATGAGCCAGCGCTTCTGCTCCGGATCCTGGATGTGCATGAACTCGGCACCGATCTTCCCGCAATAGGTCTGCCGCAGGACTTCGAGGATCTGCCGAAGGGTGGCCTCCTCGGTTCCACCCAGGCCGTTGGTGAGGAAGGTCCGGTCCAGGTCCCAGAGGGTGTAGCCGAAGGACGCCGGATCCAGTTCGGCATGGCTGCGGGCGGGTCCGGTGAAGAGGGGGTCCAGGTTGGCCACCAGGTGCCCACGGACCCGGTAGAAGTTGATGAGGGACAGGATTCGCGCCTGTTTCACGCTGAAGGAACCGCGCCCTGCGTCGAAAGGCGGTGGGCTGGTGTCCCGGGCCCAGGCGGTGGGATGGTGGGGCACCTCGAGATCCGAGAAGATCCTCTGGTAAAAGCCATCCCCGCCCAGAAGCAACCCTTCGAGCGTCGCCAGGAAGGCGCCCGATTCCGCGCCTTGGATGACCCGGTGATCGTAGGTGGAGGAAACGGTCATCACATGGGCCATGCCCAGGGCCGCCAGGGAGGCATCGGGCATGGCCGACATTTCCGCCGGGTGGCCCATGGCTCCCGTGGCGATGATGGCGCCCTGTCCCTTCATCAGGCGCGGGATCGAGGACGTGGTGCCCAGGGTCCCGGGGTTGGTGAGCGTCAGGGTGGTGCCGAAGAAGGCGTCCGGTTCGAGGGCGCCCTTCCTGGCTTTGCCGACCAGACTGTCGAAGGCGCTGACGAAGCCGACGAAATCGAGCTTCCCGGAATCCTTGATATTGGGGACCAGCAGGGAATGGTTCCCCTGCTCACGGGTGACGTCGACCGCGATGCCGAGGTTGATGCCGGCCTTGCGCACCCGCATCGGACGGCCGTCCACTTCGCCAAAGGCATCGTTCATGCCGGGGTGCTTTTCCAGGGCGCGAACGATCGCCCAGGCCACCAGATGGGTGAAGGAGATTTTCCCCCGCCCCATGACTTCCCGGTGCTGGTTGAGGATGCGCCTGTTCTCCTCCATCACGTTGACGGGGATCACCCGGGTGGAGGTGGCGGTGGGAATCCCGAGCGAGGCTTCCATGTTGCGCACGATCGCGGCCGCCTGGCCCGTGATGGGCAAGGCTTCTTCCCCGGGACGGGGCTCCGGGGCCGGCATCCTGGGCGCGGGACCGGGCGGGGCCGACCCGGGTCCAGGGTCCCGCAGGCCCTGGAAGACCCGGCGCCAGCCTTCATCCAGCGAGGTGGGATCCAGGCGGAATTGGATGAGTTTCTCGTATGCGTACCCCGCATTGGGCCCGAAGAGCTCAGTCAAAGGAGAAAGAAAAGGGTCGCTCATTTTGGCTCCACCCCTGGGCCGGGCCCCGGGGAACGGCGGGGCAGCTAATGTGAAGCCGCAGCCCGGGCGCCCAGACCACGCAGGTGGGTGACGATGAAATAGGAGGATTCACTCGCCCGGATGGCATGGCGCAGGCCCGCCTCCACGGCCACGAGTCCCCCGGGCGCCAGGGGCGTCCAGGTCTCCCCCAGCATCACGTCGATGGACCCGGAAAGGAGCAGCACCGTGGCCGGGTAGGGAACCTGGTGAGCCGGGATTTCGAGGCCTCCGGGAATGGCCACCACCACGACCTTCGTATCATCCTTCACGTCGAGGAGCGGCAATTGGGCTTTCTGGCCAACGGGCATCGGAAGCAGTTCCGGAAGGGAGACGGCGGACGGCATGGGGACCTCCTGAAGGTTGAGGGAATTGAATCGGGATGAAGGAGGGGAGCCAGGGGGTTCCCCCTTCAGGATCAATGTAAGTAAACGTTTACTCTAGTCAAGGACGATTTCAATTAAGTGCTTATTTTATTGCGCTTTTTTTATTTGGGACCCCACACATCAAAGCTGCTAGCATGGTTTCGTCCTGGCCGGCGGGCCGGGATTTCTGCCATGCGATGCCCAGCCAGGATCCCAAAGCCTGGAGTGCGCCCGTCGACCCGGGAGTTCCGCGCCGCAAGCCTAGGGAGCGTGGGGCAGACCCGGGGGTTCCAGAAGGACCAATAGGGTGTCGAGGACGGCGTCGGTGTCGCCGATCTTCAGCAGGCCCAGCGACCCGGCGAAGACCAGGTGCTGCAAGGTGCCCATGACGATGGGCAGGAGCGCTTCCGGGCCAAGGTCGGAGCGGATCTCACCCCCGTCCGCCCCCTCGTTCAGGGCTTCCAGGAGAAAGAAACGGGTGCGGCTCACGAGGCGCTTCAAGCGGTCGGCCGCGGTTTTGGGAAGCGCCAAGGTGAACGAGTCCGAGAACATCAGGCGGGCGATACCCGCCTGCTTCCCCACCGCCTGGGCCCGGGCCCTGAACAGCAGCCGGATCCGTTCCAGCGGGAGGCAGGAACAGTCGGGAACGGTTGCGAGGATCACTTCCTCCACCCGAAGCGCCACAGCTTCGAGGATCTCCGCGCGGTTCGCGAAATGCCGGAAGGGAGCGCCACTGCTTTCGCCCAGTTCCGCCGCCAGCGTCGCCGTGGTCAGCGAAGCGATCCCCTGCCGGCCAATGATCCGCAACGCCGCATCCACGATTTCAAGACGCTTGGGAGAGAGGTGAGAAGCAAGGTCGCCCATGCCGCCAATGTAAGTAAGTATTTACTCTTGTCAAGGTGCGTGGCGGCGGTTCACCAGAGGGAGAACAGGGCCTTGCATTAAGGGGTTAAATGGCGGAGCAAAAGGTTCATACTCTTTGCAAACCAGCCATTTGTTCACGAAGCCACCATGCCCGGCAAGGATTCCAAATGTTCCGAGAACTATTCTTCGTAGGGTGTTCCGCCGCATTGGCCGTGGCCGGCACCCGTGACGCCCAATGGACAAAGGTCAACGTCGCCATCGGGAAGGGACTGCCCGAAACGGCGGTCACGGAACTGGAACCCATCGTGAAAGGGGCGATGGAAGACCGCGCCTATGGCGAGGCCGTCAAGGCCATCGGGTTGCGCATCGGCCTTGAAGGGACGATCCAGGGGAACAAGCCGGAGGAGAAGATCCTCCGGATGCAGGAAGAGCTTGCCAAGGCACCCGGGGAAATGAAACCGATGATGGAGTGCATCCTGGCCAATTGGTACTGGCAGTTCTTCCAGAGGAACCGCTGGCGATTCATCCGGCGGACCCGCATGGAAGGCGGTTCGGGCGGAGATCTGAACACCTGGGACCTCGGCCGGATCCTCGAGGAGATCGATCGGCACTTCACCCTTGCCCTGGCTTCCAGCGACGCGCTCAAGGCCATCCCCATCTCCACCTTCGAAGATGTGATCGAGAAGGGCACCGTGCCTGAAGGCTACCGCCCTACCCTCTTCGATTTCATTGCCCACGATGCCCTCACGTTCTATACCGCTGCGGAACAGGCTGGAGCCAAGTCCGAAGATTCCTTTGAACTGGAAGCCGAAGGCCCAGTCTTTTCCCAATCCGAAGCCTTCCTCGCCTGGCGGCCCGAAACCAGCGATGCGTCCTCTCCGACCTACAAGGCCATCCGCCTGTTTCAGGACCTGATGACCTTCCATGCCAAGGACCGGGACAGGTCCGCATACGCGGACGTCGATCTCATGCGGCTGGAATTCGGCAGCAATCGCGCAGTCGGGGATGGGAAGATCGCGCGCCGCAAGGCGGCCCTGCTCGCCTTGGCGAAGGAGATGAAGGGGCAGGAAGTCTCGGCTCGGGCTCTCGCGATCCTGGCCGGGATCCTCAAGGACGAGAATGCCCTCCCGGAGGCAAGGTCCCATGCCCAACAAGGTTTGAGTGCCTTCCCCGACTCGCCCGGAGGGAATTCCTGCTTCAACCTCATCCAGGAGATCGAGCGGAAATTCATCTCCATAACTACGGAACGTGTGTGGAACGCGCCCATGCCGACCCTGGACGTGTCCTACCGGAACGTGGCCAAGGTCCATTTCCGGGCCGTCGAGGCGGATTTCGACACCTGGCTGAGGTCTCACAGGTGGGGTGGCCTGAACTATGAATGGGCCGTTGATCAGGGTTTGAACGATCGCAAGCCTGCCCTTGCCTGGCAGATGGAGCTGCCACCCACCCCCGATTTCCGCCTGCGCACGGCTCATCTCCAGGCTCCCACGGGTCTCAAGCCCGGATTCTACTTCATCCTCGCCAGCCCATCCCCGGACTTCGGAAGTGTCGACAATGTCGTGAGCGCCACTCCCATCTGGGTGAGCGACCTGGCCCTGGTCGTCCGGCCCCGCCGGCTTGAAGTGGGTTGTGAAGGGATGGTGCTCAACGCCATCACTGGCACCCCCATTGCCGGGGCCAAGGTCGTTGTGCGGAAAACGCAGACTCAAGGCGGCCTGCTGCCCAGCGGAACCGTCTCCACGGACCTGGATGGGATTTTCAGCCTCCCCATGGCGGACACCCCCTACGCCTCATGCGTACTGGTCGCGACCTACCATGGCCAGACGGTCGTGGCGGATGCCTACGCCGGCGGCGGGGAGGAACCCGGAAAGGTGACCCCCCAGACGGTGCTGTTCACGGATCGCTCCATCTACCGACCGGGCCAGACCATTTCCTTCAAGGGCATCTGTCTCCAGGTCGACCAGGCCCATGCCGATTACCGCACCCTGCCCGGGAGGGAGGTCTCCATCGTCTTCCAGGATTCCAACGGGAAGGAAATCGAACGCAGATCCTTCTTGTGTAACGGCCTGGGGTCCTTCAGCGGCGTCTTCACGGCCCCCAGGGACCGGATCATGGGCCGGATGACCCTACGTGCCGAGGAGCCATCCGGCGCAACGTCTGTCCGGGTGGAGGAATACAAGCGCCCTAAATTCCAGGTTGAACTCCCCGCGCCCAAGGATGCCGCCAAGCTCGGCTCCGAGCTGGTGGTGGTCGGCAAAGCGACCGCCTACACGGGAGCCGCGGTCGATGGAGCCCGGATCGCATGGCGCGTTCAACGTGGCGTGCACCTGCCGCCCTGGTGCTGGTGGGGTGGCCGCTACGGGGTCGGAGGTCCCGGTTCAAGCCAGTCCATCGCCCATGGAACCGGCATCACGGAACGGGACGGGAGCTTCCGGATCACCTTCATCGCAAAGTCCGACCCGGCCGTACCGGAAAAGGATGAACCGGTGTTCCAGTTCACCATCCACGTGGATGTGACGGATCCATCCGGAGAGACCCGCTCGGAGGAACGGACGGTGAACGTGGCCCATGCGGCGCTGGCGGCAAGCCTGTCCACCCCGGAATGGCTGACGGCAGACCGCCCCGTCGAGGTGCTGCTCAGGACCACCTCCCATGATGGCGAAGGCCAGGCGGCCGCCGGAACCTTGACGATCCGTACCCTCCGGCAACCGGCCAAAGTCCTGCGGCCATCCCTGAAGCCGGTTCGGGAGTATTGGAATTCGGACCCCCTTACCGTCCCCAAGGAGGAGGCAGACCCCTCCCTGCCCGCAACATGGGAACCGGGAGAGGTCATTTCCTCGCAGGCGGTCCAGACGGACCGAAGCGGCAAACTCCAGGTTCCCGTGAACCTCAAGGCCGGGATCTACCGCGCGTTCCTTGAGGCCCGCGACAGGTTCGGCAAACCGGTCACGGCGAGATCGGACTTCCAGGTCGTGAAGCCGGGAGCCCGCCACTACGCCCTCAAGCTGGCCGACCACTTCGCTTCGCCCTCCTGGTCCGCCAAACCCGGCGAGACCTTCACGGCCCTCTGGGGCACCGGCTATGGAGAAGGACGCGCCTTCGTCGAACTGGAGTGCAAGGGGAAGCTCCTGAGGCGCTATTGGACCCGGCCGGGCCGAACCCAGGAGACCATCCGCCAGATGGTCGACAAGGACATGCGAGGAGGGTTCACGGTCCGCACGACCTTCGTCCGGGAGAACCGGGCCTACATCAACGAGCGGATCGTCGACGTGCCTTGGTCCGACAAGGAGCTTGCCCTCAAGTGGGAGCATTTCACCTCGAAGTTGACGCCCGGGCGGAAGGAAACGTGGACCGTCGCGATCTCAGGTCCGGACTCCTGGAACGCCACCGCAGAGCTTGCGGCGACGATGTACGATGCGTCACTGGACCAGTTCCTTCACCATGACTGGATCCATGCCTTCAGCGGCTTTCGCCGCGAATGGCTTAGGGTGGATTCGAGGTTCGAGAACAGTGCCGCCGTGTTGCGCCCCATCCGCGGCAGATGGAATTTCGCTTCCCGGTCCATGAATTGGCGGTATCCGAGCTTTGATGGAGCGGTCTCCCAGAATCTGTGGGGTTATGGATTCCTCGACGGCAACCGGCTCAGGAGCGCCAAAGGCACGGTCATGCCTCCACCGCCTCCTGCACCTGCAACCCGGGGCGCCGATGGGAGTGCCGTTGTGGAGGTGGTAGCAGAGCTTCCTGTAATGGATCGGACCGAAACGATGACAGCCGTCAACTTTAGCCTGGAACTGGTACAATCCATGCCGGAGGCTCCGGCTCCCGTCGCTGACCTTAGCAAGGTGGTTGCCCGAAAGAACATGGCTGAAACGGCCTTCTTCCATCCCCACCTTCTCTTCGGATCCGATGGCATCGCGAAACTGGAATTCACCATGCCGGAGACGCTCACCGAATGGAAATTCCTCGGTTTCGCGCACGATCGCGACATGCGGAGCGGCTACCTCACCGGAAGATCGGTGACGAGCAAGGACCTCATGGTGCAACCCAATCCGCCACGCTTTCTCCGGGAAGGGGATTCCGTCGAATTCACGGTCAAGGTGAGCAACCCTTCTGAGGAGGTCCAATCCGGCGTCGTGCGGCTGGATTTCGCGGATGCCCGCACCGGAGCGCCCCGCAATCAGCTTCTCGGGAACACCCAAGGGGTCGAGAAACCCTTCGAGATCCCGGCCAAGGAGAGCCGCACCTTTGCCTGGAAGATCAGCGTCCCCGACGGCTGCGAATTTCTCACCTACAAGGCCGTCGGCGCAGCCGCCCTGGTGAGCGACGGTGAAGAGGGCTTCCTGCCCGTCCTGGGCCGGCGGATCCTGGTGACGGAGTCCCTTCCCCTTCCCATCCGGACCCCGGGGGAAAAGACCTTCGAGTTCAAGAAGCTTCTGGAATCCGGCCAGTCCTCGACCCTGCGCCAGGAGAGCCTGACCGTGCAGATGGTGTCCCAGCCGGCTTGGTATGCGGTGATGGCCCTGCCTTACCTGATGGAATTCCCTTACGAATGCAGTGAACAGGTCTTCAATCGCCTTTACGCGAACGCCGTGGCCCGCCACATCGCTGCCAGCAACTCGAAAATCCGCCAGGTCTTCGAACAATGGAAGGGAACCGTCACCCTCGACAGCCCCCTCGAGAAGAACCAGGATCTCAAGGCGGTCATGCTGGAGGAGACCCCATGGTTGCGGGAGGCCACGGCGGAGAAGACCGCCCGCCGCAACATCGGCCTTCTGTTCGATGCCAACCGTCTGGACTCCGAGACATCCGCCGGGCTCCAGAAGCTCAAGGATATGCAGCTCCCGGATGGACACTGGCCGTGGTTCTCCGGGGGGAGAGGAAGTGATTTCATCACCCTCTATGTCGTCACAGGCTTCGGGCGGCTTCGCCACCTGGGCATCGACCTCGATGTCGGATCTGCCCTCCGCGCGATCGATGCGCTGGATACCTGGATGGACGACGCCTACCGCCGGATCCGCAATCGCGACACGTACGTCCCGGACTCGATTGTCGCCCTGTACCTGTATGGCAGAAGCTTCTTCCTGAAGGATCGGCCCATCCCGGCGTCGCACCGGGAGGCCGTCGACTTCTACCTCAGCCAGGCCCGCAGGAACTGGCTCAAGCTGGCGAACCGCCAATCCCAGGCCCATCTGGCGTTGGCTTTGGCCAGGTTCAGGGCGGTCCTCAAGCTCGACGATCCGGCACCCGAGGACATCATGCGAAGCATCAAGGAGCGCAGCCTCGTCAGCGAGGAACTCGGCAGGTACTGGAGGGACCAGGAACAATCCTGGTGGTGGTACCGGGCCCCCATCGAAACCCAGGCCATGATGATCGAAGCCTTCGACGAAGTCGCCCGCGATCCTCAAGCCGTGGAGGATTGCCAGGCCTGGCTCCTCAAGCAGAAGCAGACCCGGGACTGGAAGACCACCAAGGCCACGGCCGACGCGATCTACGCCCTGCTCCTGCGGGGCTCCGCCAAGCTGGGAAGCGATGCCCTGGTTGAAGTGTCCCTCGGTGGTAGTCCCGTCCGGCCCAACGGAGTGGAGGCGGGGACAGGGTTCTACGAGCAGCGCTTCGTCCGGGATGAGGTCAAGCCGCAGATGGGCCGCATCGTCCTCAGGAAGCCCGATGACGGGGTGAGCTGGGGAAGCGCGCACTGGCAGTATCTGGAGGACATGGCCAAGATCACGCCCCATGAGGGCACCCCCCTCAGAATCAAGAAGGCGCTCTTCATCAAGGACACCACAGCCAAAGGCCAGGTGCTCAAGCCAGTGACCGGGGAACTTTCGGTCGGAGATGAACTGGTCGTGCGGGTCGAATTGCGAACGGACCGGGACATGGAATACGTCCACCTCAAGGATCAGCGCGGCTGCGGCACCGAACCCGTGGAGGTCCTGAGCGGGTACCGGTACCAGGACGGATTGGCCTATTACGAGAGCACCCGGGATACGGCGACCCATTTCTTCATCGATTACCTGCCGAAGGGAACCTACGTCTTCGAATATTCGACCAGGGTCCAGCTCCGAGGGCGCTACCAGACCGGGATCGCCAGCATCCAGTGCATGTATGCGCCTGAATTCAACAGCCATTCCGAGAGCCTGGCCCTCGAGGTCAAGTAGACAAGGTTAGGCAGAGACCCCGATCGTGGTCTGGAGGACCCATCGGCTTCGATCCGTGCTGACGATTCCATCGAAAACGACCGTGGTGGCCCATATCCCCATACTTTGACTTTTTTCCAACAAGGCTGTGGTCTCAGAGGTTCAGTGGACCGACGAGCCAGGGCGTTCACGTTGGGAACTGGAATCCATTCAACGCGCACATCCCGAAAAGGCCTAGGAATACGACCACCGGAACCAACGCCGTCGAAAAGATGATGCTCACCAGCATTGTCCGGCCATCCACCCGGCGGCCAATGTAGAGGAGGTGGCCAACGAAGGCGATCAGGAGCAACGGAAACAGGCCGCCATTGGAGAGTCTCATCAAGAGACCGCCAACCACCCACCAGGCAATCCCGATGAGGATCCCGGCCACACGGTCACGCCGCTTGGACCCCAGAATGAAATTGGGGTCAGGTGAGGGTGTCACGGATAGGTTATCCATGGCCGGCTCCGAAAAAGCTTGAAGGCGGTCCAAAGGACCACCGGAATGCAAACAAGTTGGAAGTTGGTCAGACCCCAGATGGAAATGGGCTCAATGCGGATGAACTCAAGGAAGAACCGGAATGTGAAGTAGCTGCCAATGAAGAGATCGAACAGCGCACCCTTTTCACCCTTCGGGCGCGCAACCGTGAAAAGGAACCAGAGCAACCCGAAGGCGCATTCATAGAGTTCTGTGGGATGGCGGTCCAGCCCGTCACCAAAATCCACTCCCCAGGGGAGGTTGGTGACCTTCCCGCAGCAGCATCCTCGAAAGAAGCACCCTACCCTGCCAATCCCCAGCCCGAGGCCAAGGGCGGGCACCAAGGCATCGCCCTTCCGGGTGTGAATCCCCAGGCGCCACTTGGTCAGGCGAACGGCGAGAATGCCCCCCAGGAACCCGCCCAGGATGGTGCGACCCGCGAAGAGCATTTCCGGGTCTCGAATTCCGGCCAGATAGGATTGAACATTGGCGAGGAGGTATGGAGCCTTGGAACCCAGGATCCCTCCCGCCAGGCTGGCGGTGATGATAGCCAGGGAGGGTCCACCCCGCGTCCCGCCTCCCTGAAAGCCGTACACGGTCGCGCCAGCGATGAAGGCAAGGCCCACCATGAGCGAATACATGGGCAGCGTCCAGGGGCCCAGGTGCAGGTAGGGGAAGACCCCCCAGTGGCCCGTCAGCACCGGTTCCCCGTCAAAGCGCAACATCCGCCCTTCCTTAGGCAGACGAAGAGTTTGGAGGCCGGGCAGAACCCGAGGGCGGAGATGGTCTTGAGGACGCAGAAACAGGCGAGTGCCACCCAGCCAGCGCGGGGGTGGAGGAGAATCGCCGCCAGCACACAGGATCCCAGGATGGCACCCGTGGCGTGGGCGAACCGCATTGCGGCGACATCCATGAACTCAAAGGAGGCAGGCGGAAACAGCTTTCCCAGCGTCATCCGGTAGAGGACCACCATGGGGGAGCGGTCAACCCGCAGGAGCATGGAAATGGCAAGCAGGCCCACCACCACCCCCAGGATCCAGACCTGCCGTGTGGCGAGAGACAACCACAGCAGTCCGGTCAAGGACCACCGGCAGAAGGCGAAGGCACGGCGTGGGACTTGAACTACGTGTGGGGCCATGGCCAGGGAACCAGCATGCCTGTCTTGCGTCGATAATCGGCGTAGCCAGGGAAAAGGATGATCAAGGCGGCTTCTTCCTGTCTGGCTCTGTAGATCATGGCCGGCACGAAGATGCATAGGGTCGCCCCCAGGGCGGCCACATTGCTGAAGACCAAGGACGCGCCGGAGGCCATCCAGATGAGGGAAGCGTAAAGAGGATGACGCACCCAGCGGAACATGCCGGAACTCACCAGGGCGTGATCCTTGTACAGAACCACGTGATTGCCCCACTGTCCGCCAAGGGCGACGCGGCCGAGGATGTTGACTACCGTGCCAACCAAGAGCAGGGCAAGGCCGAAATCAAGAAGGACATTGGACGTCCTGGCAGGCAGTCGAATCTCTCCAATGTGGAATCGAAGCAGAAGATACAAAACCACGAAATACACCAGCATGGTCCCGGTGGCCACGGCGCTTTTCTTCTCGGATTGGATGGTCGAGGGAGGGGGCGCAAACACGAAGTTTGCAGCCACAGCCAGCAGAGCCGCACCTGTGCAGATGGCAACGATCGCCGGGGCAACCTGCCGAATCAAAGCCTGGAGGCTGATTTCACCCATGGCCGCCTCGATGGTGGAGGTTGAAGGCCGAGAATGGAATCTTGCGGAGGTCCGGAGTGATGACGTGCACGCATTCCTTCTGCATGGCCTTGAGGTCGAAGTTGAATGCGTCGAGGAAGGAGACCACGCTCAGTCGGAATAAATTCTCATTGACGTATTCCACTCGCTCCGTTTGCCCACGATGAAGGAAGGTCCGGGGGATGAACGCAAGCAGATCCGCAAGGCCACAGCAGGAGGAGCTGGTCGCGGCCTCCTGGAGGAATTCTTCGACTTTGAAGTTGAAGGTGTTGCGGATGTATGGCAGGTATTTACGGAAATCCACACCTCGAGTGATGGGGATCCAACCTCCCTGGTGACGGTACAGGTAGTTCACGGCCACCCGGTCCACGTGGCAAGGCAGCGGCACGAAGTCCTGGAGGAGGATCTGTCCCTTGGTTTGGGTTTCAAGCCCTTGGAGGATTCCTGTGAGGGTTGCCCGCTCCTGGGTTTTCGTTCCTGCTGGAAGGCGTCCGAACCATGCCACCGGCTGGAAATTGACCCCACGAACATTCCGGAAACCCATGGCGAAGGCAACCATATCCCCCAGCGCGTGGTCATTGACGCCGGCCTGCACCGACATGACCAGGGTCACCGGAACGTTGTGACGCTCCAAGGCTTGTAGGGCCTCCCGTTTCCAAGCTTGGACACCGGCCCCTCTCAGCGGCTGGCCCGATGCTTCCTCCAGCGCATCGAATTGCAGGTACACCTCAAAGCCGCCGACGAATGCGGCCAGTTCCCGCACAAAATCCTCATCTTGGGCGAGGCGATGTCCATTGGTATTGAGCATCACGTAGGCCAGGTTCTTGGTCCTTGCGTAACGAATTATTTCCAGGATCTCGGGATGTTGTGTCGGTTCCCCGCCTGAGATCTGAAGGATTTCCGCCTGACCGCACTCGGAAGCCACGTAGAAATCGATCATCTCCTGGACGCGCTCCAGGGGAAGGTGGGCGCCCCCGGGCAATGAATCGGCGTAGCAGGTTGGACAGCCCCTGTCACATGCATCGGTAACTTCGATGAGGCCAATGCAGGTGTGCTGTTCATGGCTGGGGCACAAACCGCAATCCCAAGGGCAGCCGCGAACAACCTGGGTCTGGGTCAATCCAGCGGAACCTGGCCGGCTGTATTCATTCCGCTTGCGGAAATAGGCCGCGTCCGCCTCCAGGAGCTCCTGTTGGAAACCATGAGAGGGACAGAACTTCCTCAGAAGGATGCGCCCGCCCTCCTCCACGATCTTGGCCTGGACTGTGGTCATGCACGTCGGGCAAAGGCTGAGGGTGGCCTCAAGGACATCGTAGGAGCGCATGCTAAGTGGCATATCATAATTTATCATATTCCCTACCCGCACCATCTCTCCGCAGGCAGGCCATCCAGGCCTAGCTTCATGGCTTTATGATCCAAATCCCCATGAGCCAGGAGCCATACCTGCCTTCCCAAAATCCTGGAGGCTTATGTCTACCCCGGGTTCACCGCTGACGCCAGAAGAGTTGAAGGCCTGCCCCTCCTGTGGCGCTTCCACGGAGCGTTGGTCCCGGGTCTGCCCCCACTGTACATTCGAGTGGAAGGAAGGAGGTCTCCCCTCGACGGAGGCCAAGGTGTGGAACCCCATGGCGGTGTTTGGATGGTCCTTCCTCTTCGGACCGCTCTTCGGCGCCATTCTCCTGGACAGGAATTGGCACCACCTCAGACAGGAAGAAAGGGGCAGGAATGCGAGATTCTTCCTGTGGGGGTGCATCGTCTTTTTCGTCTGTATCGCGGCCACCTTCCTTGTCGGTTTTGAGCCCCAGGCAGACAAGACGGTTCAGGGGGTCATCAAGGTCATCGGCCTGGCCCTGACGGGCACGTGTGGTTCCCTGGCGCGTTCACAGCGAGATTTCCTGGGCGAAGCCATGGGGGGAGCCTACCCGAAGAGATCCTGGTTCAAGCCCCTCTCGATTGGTTTCGGCCTTCTGGTTCCACTGTTGACCGTCATTGTCCTGTCGGCCTTCCAAGGCCCCCTCCTGTGTTGGCTCGTCGAGCGCGATGCCCGGCCACTGCTTGTCCAGGAATTCTCCAGGCGCCCGGATTATTCAGGTGTTTCCATCCAAAGCGTCACCTTCGACCACCGCAACGGCTCCGACTATGACGGCAGCATGGTGATCCGTACGGCCTCGGGAACCAGGATCGTGCCTCTCAGGGCACATCTTGAGGGCAATCGACTTTCGGTCAATTGGCCCAACAACCTTTCAGGTTCCCTGGGGCCACCTTGAACCTGCTTCATGCTTCTCCGCGGTGAAGACAAGTCAAGACCCTGGATGGGCAGGACCCAGATCAATTTCTGGGCCTTTGGGATTCTCAAGGAGTCGAGCTTCCCAGGATTCCCCACTTCGCCAGCCGAAGCTCCGCCCATACGCGCCACCCGCCAGGAACCAGCACCCCGGCCTCCATGTGCCGGGCGCCATGGACGAGGGTGAGGTCCGGATGGAAGGAGGCAATGGCCCGTACGCCATGGATGGGCGTGATGTCATCCGCGTCGCCGGCCAGCAGGGCGATGGGCGTCCTGAGGTGCCGGGACGCTTCCAGGGGGGAAACGTCAGCGGGACGGAAATGCCCGAGCCGCCCCGCCCTCAGGAGGGCGAGCCGCTCCCCGGGCCGAAGCAGCCATTCAGCAGTCCCAAGGGTGCCCTGCACATGGTTCCGGGCGGCCTCCTGGAGGGATTCAAAAGGGGATTCCAGCAGGGCACCCCCAAGGGGGCCCTGCCCTTCCAGCCGCTCCAGGGCCAGGAGCGCGACCCCGGCCCCTTGGCTGGTCCCGACGAGGACGATGCGGTTCCGGGGCACTCCCCGGGTCACAAGATGCCGGACGACCGCCGCAGTATCCTCCCGTTCCCACCCCCCCAGGGTGGAGGGTGCCCTCGGGTCCAGGTCCCGATTGCGGAAGGTGAAGGTCACCGCATCCAGTTCCGGCAGGTCCTTGACCCGGGAGACGCCACCCCAGGCATCGTCCCCGAACCCATGCAGAAGGACCGCCACGCCGCGTGAAGCGGGCCGGTGCAGCCGCCAGACCGTGAGGGGCCGGCCCTCGCCCCCAACCAGCGTCTCCGAGGTCCAGGCACACCCCGGCGCACAGTACCGGGCTCGAAGCGCACTCCGCTCGGCTTCGGTCCTGGCCGGTAGCGGCGCATCCAGCAGCATCGGCGGAAGGATGGCCCAGCCTGCCAGGAGGTTGAGAAGGACGAGCACCGCCGGAACCGTGATGCAGAATGAAATGAGGAATCGCTTCATGTCTCCGGCTACGTGGTACTCCGCGGCCCTCCTTAGTCTGCGGGTTTCCCATGGTATGTTGGAGCGCTCACCTGAACATGACGGCACCTGTGGCGGAGAACCCGATGACCCCGGAAATGGATGCATCTCCATCCTGGCGACGCCGGCTCTCGGTCGCCCTCGGCTTGGCCCTGGTGCTCCCTGGTGCCTTCGGGACCTGGCACCTGTGGGTGAACCGGGACCGTGGTGCCCGGGTCGTGCCCACCGCCGCCACCCCCTGGCGAAGGGAAGATCCCGTGCCAGGGGTGATCCACCTGGAACTCCATGGTCAGGGGTATGGACTGGGGCTTGCCCAAGGAAGCGCCCTGAAAGGGGAGATCCGCGAGATGGCCCGGTTCCTGCGGGAGGATTTCCTCGGGAAAGGCCTGCTCGGCGCGGGAACCCGTGACTGGCTGCTGTCCACGGCCTGGAAATTCGAAGCCTTCCTCGCGCCCCGCTACCGGGAAGAGCTCCGGGGCATGTCGGAAGCCACCGGCGTCCCGTACGCCGATCTTCTTCTCATCAACACCTTCGATGACCTTCAGCACGTCTCGGGTTGCAGTTCCGCCGTGATGACCGGAACGGGGAGCCAGCCCCTTCTCCACGCCCGCAACCTGGACTACCCGATCGGCAGGTTGGCCAGGGTCAAAGTGGTTTCGGATATCGAGAATGGCGGCAACCGAATCAGGACCTTCGGCTTCCCAGGTCTCATCGGGGCGTTGACGGGGATGTCCAGCAGGGGCCTGGGGCTTTCCAGCCATACCAGCGCCAGCAGGCGGAACCGCATCGGTGAGCCCTCGGTCCTCCTGTACCGGCGCATGCTCGAGGAATGCAGTTCCCTTGACCAGATGCAAGCTGTCCTGGAAAAGGCTCGCCGGACCATGGGAAACAACCTCGCCCTCTCGGATGGTCCCCGGAACCGTGCCTTGGCTTTGGAATTCGATTCCGAGGCGCTCGAGGCCCGACAGCCCGAACAAGGCAGGCTCTTCGTTACAAACCATTTCTGGAGCCATGCTCTCCAGCAGCACCAGAGCGAGGGATGGTGGACGCCTGGGTCGGGCAGTCAGGCCCGGATCGCCTGCCTTGCCCGGGCCTTTCCCCCGGGGTCCAGAACCAGCGCGGAAGCGCTTCAGAAGGCCTTGAGCCTCGAAGGTCCCGGCTCCGCATGGCGCACCCCGGCCAACCGGGGCACAGTGCAGAGCGTCGTAATGGAGCCCGGCACGGGAAGGGCCTGGCTGGCCACAGGCACCACCATCCCGGTCACGCGAGGAGCCTACCTGGAACTGGGCCGCGCCTGGTGAACCGAACGCCGCCGCCACTTTAGGTCCAGCCAATTCCTCCGTTAGGTATCACCAACCTCCCAGGGATACAGCTTTCGGGAAGCGCTCATGCGCCCCGGTGGTGGCGAAGATACTCAACAGCCGCCATTTGTAACAATGCATTGAGAGATAGCCCTTCCTCTTCGGCCTGCGCCTGCAGGCTCTCAAGGAGATGCACAGGCAGCCTCACGGCCTTCACGACCGTCTCTGCCGTTTTCTCGCCCTGCCTGGGTCTACCCCTTTGAATCCGGATGGACGGGCCTAGGGGTTCCTTACCTTTGATGGCTCGCTCCGCCCATATCGCGTCCTCGTTGTGGCGCTTCTTGAGAACCTCCAGGGGCTCGCCCGGCCCGCTCTCGCCAAGAATCTCATCCATCGTCAGCATTGGCGCTGGAGTCCTTTTCCTGGTGGTCATGGGGTTGGTCCTCCGTTTTGAACGCATCCAGTGAGAGGTCAGGGCGCAGCCCCCATCTGGAACCCGCGCGCAAACCCTACTATGGGAAAGCATCGCGGCACCGGAATAATTGTAGAACAATTTAATTCGCCGTCCAAAGGCGCGCCCCCACAAGGAAGCCCCATCGCCGTGCGTTCCACCCTCCAACCGAAGCCGCCTGCCCTTCATCCCAAGTCCCGGGTGTTGGCGTAATCTGGTCTTCCTTCCCAAGTTTCTGATCCCGTCCCCAGGATTACCCGATGACCCCAACGCTTCGCGCCCTGCTCGGCGACATCACCCGGTTGGATGTGGACGCCATCGTCAACGCCGCCAATTCCTCCCTTCTGGGGGGTGGTGGGGTGGACGGGGCCATTCACCGGGCGGCGGGGCCGGACCTTGTCCAGGAATGCCGGTTGCTGGGGGGCTGCAAGCCGGGCCAGGCGAAGATGACCCAGGGCTACCGGCTGCCGGCCCGGCACGTGATCCATACGGTCGGCCCGGTGTGGCGGGGCGGCGCTTGGCAGGAAGCGGACGTGCTCTCGTCCTGCTACCTCCGGTGCCTGGAACTGGCCGCCAAACATTCCCTTCACTCCATCGCCTTCCCGAGCATCAGCACGGGCATCTTCGGCTACCCCATGGAAAGCGCCTGCCGGATCGCCGTGTCGACCACGCGCGCCTTTCTCGCCAAACCCGGCCCCATCGGTGAAGTCATCTTCTGCTGCTTCAGTCCTTCCGACCTGGAGGTCTACGAGAAGGTCCTCGACGGCCAGCCGGAACCATGATCCGGGCCTCGGACCTTCCGTCTCACGGGTGGATCAGACCCGGTGGAAACCATTCCGGCCTTTCCCGCACTCCCTCTTGCACATGATCTTCGCGAACCCCCCAAAGCCCGGCCCCCTGCCCTTGAGATGGCTTCTGACGGGGCTGCTGTGCCTCGGCCCCGGCCTGTTCGCGGGGCCGGGTTCCGGGCCTCCGGAACCCCGGATTTGGCTCTGGGCGTGGGACAGGCCGGAGGACCTGAGGTTCCTGGGGCCCCGGGACGCGGGGGTCGCCATGTTCGTCCTGGGCATCCGGGTGGAGGCGCGCGGACTGTCCCTGCGCCATCGGACGGCGCCGCTCCGCCTCTCCCCGGGAATGCGCCGCATTGCGGTGGTGCGGTTGGAGGTCGTCCCCCGCGACCTGGACGATCGGCGCCTGGGGGAGGTCGTGGCGGCCATCCGGACCCGGGCCCAGGTCCCCGGGACGGAGGGGATCCAGGTGGATTTCGATGCGACCCGGAGTCAGCGGCCCCTGTACCGCAGGCTGCTCGCGAAGCTCCGGGGCGATCCCGCCATCCGGGTTCCCGTCACCATGACCGCCCTGGCGTCCTGGTGCATGGGCGACCGGTGGATCGCGGACCTGCCCGTGGAGGGAGCGGTCGCCATGCTGTTCCAGATGGGCCAGGGCACGGCGGAAGCGCTCGCCTGGCTTCGGCGGGGGCGCCCCCTGGGCGGACCCGCCGGAACGGCCCTGGACTGGGGCATCTCCACCGACCAGCCCCTTCCCGCCCCACCGCCCGCGACGGCCCGGGTCTTCGTCTTCCATCCCCTTCCCTGGACCCCGGCGGCCTACGGAAGAGCCTTGTTCCTGGTGAAGCCATGAGACCTCGCAACCTGCTCACGGCAGCCCCCCTCGTCCTGGCGGGCGTCCTGGCCGCGATCCCCATCATCCGCGCCTGCGCGCCGGAAGGGCCCACGCTGGCCTTCACCTGGGAGCGGCACCCGGACCTGCCCCTGAACGATTTCGCCGCCGGGAAGCTGGGCGTCCTGCAGCCGACCTACGCCAGGAGCTACCTGGTGGTCGCCTACCGCCACCTCACCGGCGCCCCCCTGACCCGGGCGGAGCGCGCCGGCGCGCTGGCCCTCTGGGAGGCCCGTCTCCAGGGCGGGGCCCAGTTGCCGCACGCACCCAAGGCGGCGGCCCCCGAGGATCGGGCCCTCCGGGACTGGACGGCGACCCGGGCACGCTTCACGAAGGCGCCGCAGCCCGAGCCCAGCCGGTTCCAGTGGAACGCCACCTTCTACCGGCCCGTGGTTTCCGACAACGCCCTGGAGGTCGCTTCGGACACCCTCCAGGACCGGGCCCGGCGGTGGAAGCCCGCGTGGGTCCAGGAATGGATCCGGACGCAGGACAAGGTGTTCTCCACCAACGGGAGCGCCCGCATGGCGCCGGACCCGGTTCCGGCCGGACGGGACGCGCTCTTCCTGAAGGACCGCGCCTACCAGGTGGCCAGCGCCCATTTCTACGCCGGCGACTTCCAGGCGGCCCGGGACGCGTTCCAGGCCATCCGCGACGACGCGTCCAGTCCCTGGCGGCGGCTCGCGGCCTACCTGGTGGGGCGATGCTGGTTGCGGGAAGGCGCCGTCGCGCCTCCGGGAGAACGGGCCACGGTCTGTTTCAAGGAGGCCCATCGGACCTTCGAGGAACTGACGCGACGGGGCCTCCCTCCCCGGCCGGCCTGCGAGGCCCCGGAGCCCCTTCCCGAAACGGAGCTGCTCGCGGCGATCGAGGTCGCGGCCTTCCAGAGCTGGGCGAAGGGGGCGCCGGCGGAGGCGGGGGCGGCCCTGGCCTCCGGCCTCCTGGGGCGGACCCCGTGCCGGGATTACGGGGACGCCCTGGGCCGGTATTCGAACCTCCTGGACGCGCAGATCGCCGGGGAGAACACCTGGGGCGACGACCGGGCCCGGCCGCGGAGCATCACCCCCGGCCTCCTGGGGAACGACCTCACCGAGTGGGTCTACCGGTTCCGGGACACGGGCCCGAAGGCCTACGCCGCCGCCTTCGACCGGTGGACCCGCACCCGGAGCCTGCCCTGGCTCGTCATGGCCCTGGCCAACGGTGAGCCTTCCTCCAGGGGCATCGACGAGGTGCTGGAGGCCGGCGCCCAGGTCAAGGGGGACCACCCGGGGCACGAGACGATCGCCTTCCACCGGGCCCGCATCCTGGCGGCCTCCGGCCGGGCCGCGGAGGCCAGGGAACTCATGAATGCGTTCCTGGACCGCCCCGGTGCCGCCACCCCCTCCTCCCTCAACCTCTGGCGGGCGCTCCGGATGCCCCTGGCGGCGACCCCCGCGGCGTTCCTCGCGGATGCCCTGCGGGTCCCCGCCGGATCCTACGGCCTGGGCGGGGAGGTTTCCCGGGCGCACCGCAGCCTGACCACCTGGGACGCCGGGACCCAGGCGACCCATCCCGACGTCCGCGCCCTGCTGAAGGTCGTCCAGCCTCCCCCGCGGTTCATCCAGGGGGATGCCGCCCGGATCCTGAACCTGGCCACGCCGGCGGACGTGCTCCTCGGGCTGGCCCGGAACCCGGCCCTGCCGGACCACCTCCGGCGCGAGTGGCGCCGTGCGGCCTGGGTCCGGGCGGTGCTTCTCGAGCAGTGGGACCTGGCCGCGGAGGCGACCCCGGACCTGGTGGAAGGGGAGCCGGGGCTGGGCTCCGCCCTCGCCGGTTTCGCCCAGGCTCCCCGGGACGAGAAGGAGCGCCTGGCCCTGATGGCTCTCCTCTCCCACCCGGGCCTGCGCTGGAGGGTCTACCAGGGCATCAACCGGCGGACCTTCACCGAGCCGGGCGCCAAGCCCATCCCGCTGCGCCATCGGGACACCTACCTGGCCGCGAGCTGGTGGCCCGGACCGAAGGGGAACGGCCGGGGGCAGACCGATAAGGTGGAGGAATCCTACATTTGGGGATCGTACTTCTACTACCCGCAACCCCATGCCATGGAGGTCCCCCTGTTCAACCTGGCCGGTACCCGGCTGCCCGCCCTGCCCTGGCTCACCCCGGCCCAGCGGGACCGGGGCGAGGCGGAAGGAAAGGCGCTCCAGGCCCTGGCGGAAGGTCCCGACTGGCTGAATGAGCGCACCCTGGCCTGGGCCAGGCGGGAGCCGGAGGACCCCCGCATCCCCGAGGCCCTGCACTACGCGGTCGTCGCCGAGAAGGTGGGCGGGGAAAAGAGACTGGGGAAGATCTGCTACAGACTGCTCCACGGGAAATACAAGGCCAGCCCCTGGGCGGGCAGGACGCCAATCCACTACTAAGAGACGACCTTGGTATGGTTGTCCAATGATCCCTGAATCCTTCTCGATCCTTGGCGCAATCATCGGTTCACTGGGCGGTTTCTACTACCTGTTCGAGACCCTGGCCGGCCGTACGCAGCCCAACCGCATCACCTGGCTGTTGTGGGGCATCTTCCCGATGGTCATCTTCGTCGCGCAGAGGACCCAGGGGGTCCAGGGGCTGTCCTGGACGACCTTCGCGGCGGGCTTCCTGCCGCTTCTCATCCTCGGGGCGTCCTTCTTCAACCCGAAGGCCTACTGGAAGACCGAACCTCGCGACTACTACCTGATGGCCGCCGCCGTGGCCGGCGTCATCCTCTGGGGCCTCACCCACAATCCCAACCTGGCCCTGGTGTTCTCGCTCCTGGCCGATATCCTGGCGGGCATTCCCACCGTCCTCAAGGCCTACCGCCATCCCCGCTCCGAGAGCTGGGTCGGTTTCACCATCAGCGCCATCGGCTTCGGGATCAGCTTCCTGTCCATCCAGACCCACACCTTCGGCACCACGGCGTTCGTGGTGTACCTGGTCATCGGCAACGGCACCATCGCGGCGTTGGCCTCCCGGGGCCGCGGCCCTCGGACGTAGGTTGCCCGCGTCATGAAGGACTTCGCCGCCTGAAGAGGGCAGGCGGTCCCTCCCGCTTTCACGAGAAAGGATCGGGTTCGACACAGGGCCTTCACACCGGCCGGGGAAGCTAACGACACCGACTTCCGGTACTGGAGATCCGATGAAGAGACTCACCCCCGTGGCGTCCCTGGCCCTGCTTCTCGCCGGCGCTTCCGCGACCGCCCAGACCCCCACCGTCGGCGGGCTGGTGCAGGTGTGGTACACCCAGATGATGGACAACAAGCTCCGCCTGAACAGCGGGGCCAACTACTACAACCTCCGCAGCGAGTTCAAGGAGAACGGGTTCAACCTCCGGCGCACGGAACTCAGCCTCAAGGGGTCCGTGCTGGCCGGGATCGACTACCAGGTGATGATCGACCCCTCCATCAACACCTCCTCCGCCAACTCCGCCAACAGCAACGCGTCCTACAACCCCACCATCCTGCAGGACGTGTTCATCACCTACACCTTCATGGGCGTCCAGGCCAAGGTGGGCCAGTTCAAGACGCTCCAGACCTACGAGGGCAACATCAGCTCGTCCGAACTGCTCTTCGCGGAACGCAGCCAGCTGGGGCGGGTCTTCGGGGACAAGCGCGACCGGGGCCTCGTGCTGTCCGTACCCTTCGGCGACGCCAAGGGCTTCGGCGGCCGGGTTTCCGCCGGCGCCTTCAACGGCGTGTCCGACCTGGCCTCGGGCAAGGCCGGCGACACCAACGCGGGCAAGGATCTCGTCCTCCGGGTGGACTTCAACGCGCCCGGCGGCCATGCCTTCGGCGCCTACACGCTGCAGGGCTCCACGGACCAGGCCGACAAGGGCGCCCTGGTCGCCAAGACCTTCGCGGGCGCGTCCGCCCCGAGCGCCGCCCAGGTGCTCGACACCAAGGACAAGACCACCAACCTGGGGGCCTACTATGCCTACAAGGCCGGCGCCCTGCAGCTTTCCGCCGAATACATCACGGGCCTCCTGGGCCGCCGCGCCCCCAGCGTGGGCGCGCAGACCGGCGCCGCCGGCCGCGAGCACCTGGACCAGAAGTTCACCGGCTTCTACCTCACCGGGGGCTACACCGTCGGGGCCCACACCTTCCTGGCCCGCTTCGACCAGATGAACTACAACAGCGGCGACCAGTGGTACGGCGCCACCAACCCCTACATCACCCCCGCCGCCGACTTCAGCCCCAAGTTCACCGAGACCACCCTCGGCTACACCTACGCCTTCAGCCCCGCCAAGCTCAAGGCCGCGAACCTCAAGCTGAACTACATCCTGCGCAGCAAGAACGTCCTCAAGCCCAGCACCGCCGCGGGCCAGACCTCCGAGCAGGGCGGAGACACCCTGGTGGCGGCCTTCCAGGTGGCCTTCTAGCCGGAACGCAGTGAACGGGAAAAGGGCCGGTGCGAACCGGCCCTTTTCATTTCCGAAGCCGCTTGGCTAGCGCAGGAACACGTGCCCCTGGGGGTCGAACCCGCCCTGCCCCCTGGCCCCGATCGCCAGCAGGCCCCCGGTGAGGAGCACCAGGATCGCCGCGAGCATCAGGTCCCTGGAGGACAACCGGCCGGGGCGGGAAGGCTTGTTCATGGAGCGGGTGGAGGTGTTCATGGGGGTCCCCTTGAGGTCGTCTGCCCTACGATGCCCCCGCGGCCCGACCTTCCCGTGAACCGGGTGTGAAACCTTTGTGACGTCCCCGGGTTTTCCGGTCGCGGGCCCGCCGCCTCGATCCCGGGGACCCGGTTGCCTTATGCTGGGTCCATGCCCTTGGCTTCCCTCCCGATCTGCCTTCAGACCCGTTCCGGCCTTCGTCCGGCGGGGCGGCCCTGACCATGGACTGGACCGCCCTCGGGCTTTCCCTGCGCCTCGCGGCCTGGACCGTGGCCATCCTGCTGCCGGTGGGGGTGCTCCTGGGGCGGTTCCTCGCCCGGGCGCGTTTCCGCGGCAGGAGCGTCCTGGAAGCGGTGGTGGCGCTGCCCCTGGTGCTGCCGCCGACGGTGCTGGGGTACTACCTGCTGGAGGCCTTCGGCGCCCGGAGCCCGCTGGGGTCGCTCTACGCCTCCCTGGCGGGCCGGACCCTGGCCTTTTCCTTCGAGGGGCTGCTGCTGGCCTCCGTCCTGTTCAACCTGCCCTTCGCGGTCCAGCCCATGCGCCGGGCCTTCGCGGGCATCCCCGGGTCCGTCCTGGAAGCCGCCGACTGCTGCGGGCTCTCGCCCTGGCGCCGGTTCCGGCGGATCGAGCTGCCCCTGGCCTGGCCGGGCGTCCTGGGCGCCCTGGTGGTGACCTTCGCCCACACCCTGGGCGAGTTCGGCGTGGTGCTCATGGTGGGCGGAAACATTCCCGGCGAGACCCGCACCGTGGCCATCGCCATCTACGACCGCACCCAGGCCCTCGACCCGGCCGGCGCGGGGACCATGGCCCTGGCGCTCCTGGCCATCTCCCTCTGCGCCATCGCCCTTTCCTACGCCACGGCCCGGGGCCGTGATTTCCATGCCTGACGCCGGGCTCCACGTGCGGGCCGAGCAGGCCGGTCCCATCCCCCTGGCGGCGGAATTCCGCTGCGCACCGGGCGAGATCCTCGCCCTGGTGGGGCCCTCGGGGGCCGGCAAGTCGACCCTCCTGCGGGCGGTGGCGGGGCTGGTGCGGCCGGCCCGGGGCCGGGTGACGGCGGGGGGGGAGACGTGGTTCGACGGGGACGCGGGGATCTGGCTGCCCACCCGGCGCCGCCGCGTGGGATTCGTCTTCCAGGACTACGCGCTCTTCCCCCACCTGACGGCCCTGGAGAACGTCATGGAGGCCGCGGACGGCCCGGGCCGGGAGGCCCAGGCCCGGCACTGGCTGGCAAAGGTGCATCTGCAGGGGCTGGAGGACCGGCGACCCGGCCGCATGTCGGGGGGCCAGCAGCAGCGGGTCGCCATGGCCCGGGCCCTGGCCCGCCAGCCGGCGGTGCTCCTCATGGACGAGCCCTTTTCCGCCGTGGACCGCGTCACCCGGGAAAAGCTGTACTTGGAACTGGCCGCCCTGCTCCAGGGGCTGGCCATCCCCATGGTGCTGGTGACCCACGACCTGGACGAGGCCGCCATGCTCGCCTCGCGCATGGTGGTGCTCTCCAAGGGCCGGACCCTGCAGACCGGGACGCCCGAGGCGGTCATGGGCGCGCCGGAATCCGTGGAGGTGGCCCGGCTCCTGGGCAACCGGAACATCCTTCCCGCCGTGGTGAAGGCCGTGGACCCGGAGCGCGGCGTCCTGGCGCTGGACTGGAACGGCCTCGAACTGGCGGCGGAGGCCGGGCCCGGGTTCACCCCGGGCCAGCACGTCACCTGGATCGTCTCCCCCGGGGACGTGAGGTTCCGCCGTCCCGGCTACCCGGAGGACCGGCCCGGCCACACCTACGTCCAGGGCCGCATCGCCGCGCTCGTGCGCCACGGCGACCTGGTGCGGGCCGTCCTGGAGGTGCAGGAACCCGCCGCCGGGCATCTCCAGTTCTCCACCACCCGCCACCTGGCCGAACGGGGCGGCCTGGCGCCGGGATCCCAGGCCCGGGTGGCGCTCCCCGCCGGGCGCATCCGGGTTTTCGCGGGATAGAACCAAAGGCGCCCTCCGGACACTTCGAATCTACCCATGGGATGGGAACGGCGGCGGGCGGGGTGCCCGCCCTGGGCCCCGTCCCCCTCCACCGAAAGGATCGATCATGTCCCACGAGACGAAGTCCATCCGCAGGACCCCGTGGATGGCCAGGACGGCGCTGGCCTTCACCCTCCTCCAGGGGATCTCGGCCCTGGCCGCCAACACCCTGGCCAACGGCTCGCGCCTGGCCGCCGGCGAGACGCTGACCTCCGCCAACGGCCAGTACCGCATGAATGTGGAAACCGACGGACGGCTCGCCGTCTACCGCATCGAGCCGCCCGCGCCCGGCGCCGGATCCCCGTCCGGCATGGCCACGGTGCACAGCCACTGGGATTCGGGTTCCGCGGGCCCGGTCCACGGCACCCTGACCCTGGAGATGCAGGCCGACAACAACCTCGTGCTCTACGACACGGTGGGCGGAACGGAGCGGCGGGCCGCCTGGAACTCCGACACCTGCAACGCGGGCCGGGCCGGCGCCGCCGTCCTCGTCCTCCAGGACAACGGCGAGCTGACTGTCCAGAGCGACGGGGAATGCCTTTGGAACTCCATGCGCAGGATCACCTCCCTGGGCGGCGGCAGCTCCAGGATCACCCTGGGCATTCCGAAGTAGGGGAACCGGGGGCCGAAGTATGTGCTAGCATACAACGACCCCATCGGAAGGAGATCCCATGAAGCGCCGCGCCCTCCTGGCTTTCGTGCTGGCCCTGTGCCTCCCGGTCCTCCTTGCGGCGCAGGGCCGCCCGGCCCCCGTGGCCATCGCCGCGGCCGGGGACCTGCGCGGCGTCCTGGAGGAGCTCAAGGCCGCCTTCGAGGCCCGGCATCCGGAAGCGGTTCTTCAGCTCTCCTTCGGGGCCTCGGGGACGCTGGCCGCCCAGATCCGGCAGGGCGCCCCCTTCGACATCTTCCTGGCGGCCGACACCGGGTTTCCCGAGGCCATCCAGAAGGCCGGCCTCGCCACCGCCGACGGGCTCTTTCCCTACGCCCAGGGCAGCCTCACCCTCTGGGTCCGCAAGGACCTCGCCCTCGACCCGGCCCGGGACGGCCTCAAGGTGCTCCTGGACCCCCGGGTGAAGAAGGTGGCCACGGCCAACGCCGCCCTGGCGCCTTACGGGCGCGCGGGTGAAGCCGCCCTCCGCCGCGCGGGGCTCCTGGAGGCCGTCCGGCCCAGGCTGGTCTTCGGGGACAACATCGCCCAGGCGGCCCAGTTTCTCCAGGCGGGCGTGGCCGAGGCGGGGCTCATTTCGGGTTCCCAGGCCCGCAACCCGTCCCTGCGGTCCGCGGGGGTGGCCTGGAAGGTGCCCGGCGACCTGTACCCGCCCCTGGTCCAGGCCGGGGTGATCCTGAAGCGCACCGCCAGCCCGGGTCTGGCGCGGGCCTTCATGACGTTCCTGACGGGCCCCGGAGGCCAGGCCATCCTCGCCGGGCACGGCTTCGCCAGGCCTTGAAATCCGGGGCCGGCGGGCCCAGGATGGGGGTTCCGTGAAGACCGCCTCCGAACCTTCCCTGATCCTCAAGATCCGGATCCTCCACGAGGACCTGTTCGCCTTCGGCCCGGGCAAGGCGGCGCTCCTGGACGCCATCGCGCGGCACGCCTCCATTTCCGGGGCCGGCCGGGAACTGGGGCTCAGCTACAGCAAGACCCGCCGCCTGGTGGACGAGATGAACCTGTCCTTCCGGTCGCCCCTGGTGGAGACCTCCCGGGGCGGCAGCGAACGGGGCGGGGCCGGCGTCACGGAAGCCGGCCGCCGGGTCCTCGCGGCGTTCCGCAGCCTGGAGACCAAGGCCCGGGAGGCCGCCCAGGAGGGGTTCCGGGACCTGGCCTCGGAACTGAAGGGGGCCGGTCCCGAAGTCCTATAATTTCCCCAAGGAGTACGGCCATGGCGACCCCCTTCGCATTCGACTGCTTCCGATCGGTGATGGAGGGCTGGGTGGCCACCGGCACGGTGAGGGGGGTGGCGGGGGGGTCCTTCGAGGAGCGGCCCGTGTGGTTCGGGTGCCAGGGGGAGACCTGGGAGGAACTGCAGGCGGGCATGCAGCAGCTCGTGGGCGTGCTGCGGCCCCGGGTGGAGGAAGGCGCGCTGGCCACGCCGATCCAGGCCTACCTCAGGACGTGGCCGGTGGACCAGGCGATGCTCGTGCCGCCCGCCGGGGACCCCGAGGACCTGTTCCAGAACCTCATCAACGTCGGCACCCGGCGCCGGGGCTGGCTGGAGAACGCCGACGAGGTGCAGATCATCTCGTTCCTGAAGCTGGGGGCGCTGGCCATCCTCAGGCCGAAGGGGGCCTACAAGCCGGAGCTGGTCTCGAGCTTCCTGGGGTTCGCCATCGGGCTGGTGCCCGAAAAGCCCACCCCCACCCCGGACCGGGCGGGCCAGACCACCGCCGACCTGGTGGACGAGCTCCTGCTGGGGGGCCGGTCCAACTGAATCAGCGCGCCGCGTACTGGAGCTGGCCGTCCTTGAGGAAGCGCACCACCCGGGTGGCGGATCCGGGCTCCACGTGGCTCCACCGGGTCTTGGTGGCCTGGGCGTTGCTGTAGATGTTCGACAGCTTCTCGAAGAGGGTCACCGTCCCCTTGGCGTCCAGCTCCAGCCAGGTGTCGAAGGATTCCCAATCGGAGGGATTGGAGCCGTCCCGGCCCACCTTCCAGGTGACCTTCCCCGCGGGGTTGGCGATCCAGGCCTTGCCGTCCCGGACGTTGAGCACCCAGGGCGGGGTCGCGTCGTTGGTGTAGGTGCCCTCCTTCAGCATGCGGTGCTGGCCGGTGTCCAGCAGGGTCCGCTGGGCGTGGAGGGCGGCCCCGCCGGCCAGAACCAGCGTCGAGACCAGAATGGACGTCAAGGAAGGTGCCATGGGTTCCCCGGGCGAAGAACGGCCGGCGGACCCGCCGTGGGTCCGTGCGCTCGTCGAAAATAATTTAATTATTTATAGTCCCGCGTCAAGGCCGGCCAGGGTCCGGATCTCGAGGAGCCTGCGTTCCAGCTGGGCCTTGGAGAAGGGTTTGAGGATGCTGAGGGCGTGGCCGTCCCGCGCCAGGATCTCGCCGGTGTCCCCATCCAGGAACCCGGTGGCCATGAGCACCGGAAGGCGCGGCCGGAGCTGGCGGAGGGCCTTGAGGGTCTCCACGCCGTTCATGCCGGGCATGTTCAGGTCCAGGATCACCAGATCCAGGTCGTCCGCGGACCGGATGCGCACCAGGCCGTCCCCGCCGGAGGGGGCGGTGTCCACGGCGTGGCCCAGCGCCTCCAGGAGGTCGGGGATCGTGGACAGGATCAGGGGGTCGTCGTCCACCATGAGGATCCGCAGGGGTCCCGCGGGCGGCGGCGCGGGTTCCGTGGCCGGGGCGGGCCCGGGCTGGTTCTCGCAGGCCGGCAGGCTGAGGGTCACCTGGGTGCCCTGCCCCGGCGCGCTTTGGATGGCCAGGGTGCCGCCGTGGGCCTGGAGGGTGGCGTAGGCCAGGGACAGCCCCATGCCCGTGCCCTTGCCGATGGGCTTGGTGGTGAAGAACGGTTCCAGGGCGCGGGCCTGCACGGTCTCGGTCATGCCTTCGCCGGTGTCCTCCACCCGCACCTCCACCCGGCCGGACTCCGCCCGGCGGGTGCGCAGGGTGAGGGTGCCGCCACCGGGCATGGCGTCCACGGCGTTGACGCAAAGGTTCATGAGGGCGCTGGAAAGGGTGCCCCCTTCACCCATCACCCACGGCAGGTCCTGGGCCAGGTCCATGACGAGGACCACCTTCTGCAGGGTGGTCCGGGCCAGGAGGTCCACCTCCTCGGCCACCATGGCGTTCAGGTCCAGGGGCTCGGGCTCCCGCAGGTCCTTGCGGGCGAAGTGCGTCAGACCCCTCACCAGGTCGCGGCCCCGGGCGCAGGCCCGTCCCATGAGCGCGAGGCGGTCCGCGAGGAAGGCGTCGTTCCCCACCCGTCCGGCCACCGTCTCGGTCATGGCCTGGATGGCGCCCAGGACGTTGTTCATGTCGTGGGCCACCCCGCTGGCGAGGCTGCCCAGGCTGTCCAGCTTCTGCATCTGGTGGCGCTCGGCGTCCAGCTTGCGCTGGAGCTCCTCGGCGGTGCGCCGCTCGCGGATGTCCAGGGCCATGACCAGGAGGAAGTTCTCGTCGCCCGCCTGGAACGCCTCGGCGAAGAAGAGGCAGGGGAAGGTGTGGCCGTCCCGGGTGCCCACCGGCAGTTCCAGGTTCTGGACGCTGCGCCGGCCCCTGAGGGCCTCGATCATCCGGGCCCGCACCTCCGGCGCGAAGATGCCCAGTTCCACGGAGGTCCGCCCGACCACCTCCTCCCGCGCGAAGCCGAGGGCCTGGCAGTAGCGGTCGTTCACCTCGAGGATGAGGCCGTCCTCCAGGCGGCTGAGGGAGGCCAGGAGAGGGGAGTTGTGGAAGGCCTGGTGGTATTTCTCCTCGCTCACCCGCAGGCGGTCCTCGGCCTCCTTGCGGGCGGTGATGTCCCGGCCGATGCCCAGCACGCCGATGACGCGCCCGTCGGCGGCGACGATGGGGGTCTTGATGGTCTCCAGGAACTCCCGGTGGCCGTCGTGGCGGAACCGGATCTCCTCCTCGCTCGCCGTGGGCCCGCCGGCGGCCAGGGCCCTGCGGTCCTGCACCCGGAAGCGGTCCGCCTGGGCCGGGTCCACGAAGTCCAGGTCGGTGCGCCCCAGGATGGTCTCCTTGGGCACCCCGAAGAACTGCTCGAAGCGGCGGTTGCACTCCAGGTAGACGCCGCCGGGGTCCTTCAGCCACACCAGGTCGGGCAGCGTGTCCAGCAGGGTCCGCAGGAACGCCGCGTCCTTCTGGCGGGCGGCCTCGGCCTTCTTGAGCTCGGTGAGGTCCCGGGCGTAGACGATGCGGGAGCGCGGCGTCCCGTCCGGGTCGCGCACCAGGGTCGCGTCCACCAGGACCGGGAAGGCGGTGCCGTCCTTGCGCAGGTTCACGGTCTCGAAGACCGCGTGGCCGTGGCGCTCCAGTTCCCGGCGGACCTCGTCGAGATGCCCCGCATGAGCCGGCCCCAGGATCCGCCCCAGGTTCAGGCCGACCATCTCCTCGGGCGTATACCCCCGCGCCGCGGCGTAGGCCGGGTTCACCTGGAGCAGGTCCCCCGTGGCGTGATCCACCATGGCCAGGGGCAGCGCCGAGGCCGCCACCGCCTCGCACCAGGACAGCGGGCCGGAGGGGCCGGGGGATGGGTCGGGCTGGGACGCGGACGGCATGGACAAGGGCTTCCTCGAGGAATCCCCATTATTCCCCAGCATGCCGGGGGGTCCGCATCGAAAATGCGGGCTCTGTCAGGTAATGCCGTGTCCGCTTCGGACGGGGCCGGCAGGTCGCCGGATCCCGAAGTCCCGGGTCGCCTACCCCCTGCCCTCCAGCACCCGGTCCAGTTCCCGGGCCAGGTCCCGGATCCGGTAGGGCTTGGGCACGAAGCCGGCGAGGCCCTGGGCCAGCAGGTCCTCCGTGGCCTCCTTCCGGTCGAAGCCGCTGGTGAGGAGCACGGGAACCTCGGGGCGGACGCGGTGCATGGCCAGGAAGGCGGAGGCGCCGTCCATGCGGGGCATGCTGAGGTCCATGAACACCAGGGTCAGGTCCCGGGCCCGCTCGGTGAAGCGTTGCAGGGCCTCCACGCCGTCCCGGGCCGTGATCACCCGGTACCCCAACGATTCCAGGGCGGAGGCGGTGCTCTCCAGGATCATCGCCTCGTCGTCCACCAGCAGGATCGTGCCGGTCCGGTGGGGTTCCCGGCGGCCGGGTGCCGGCTCCTCGAGACCCTCCCCGGCGGCCAGGACGGGGAAGAACACCTGGAAGGTGGTGCCCCGCCCCACCTCCGTCGCGATGCGGATGCCGGCCTTGTGGCCCTTGAGGATGCCCAGCATGGCCGAGAGCCCCAGCCCGCGGCCGGTGACCTTGGTGGTGAAGAAGGGATCGAAGATCCGGGAGAGCACCTGGGGTTCCATGCCGCAGCCCGTGTCCGCCACGGACAGGACCAGGTAGTTGCCTGGCTCCATGGCCTGGCCGGGGAACCCCGCGGCGAGGCCGTCCCGGTCCAGGTCGGCGCCGGAGGTGGTGATGGAGATCCGCCCTTCCCGGTTGCCGATGGCCTCGGCGGCGTTGGTGATGAGGTTGAGCACCACCTGCTGGATCTGCGCGCCGTCGGCCATGAACAGGGGGAGGTGGGGTGCGGGCTGGAACTCCAGGCGGATCAGCTTGGGGAGGGAGGCCGCCAGGAGGCCCGTCATTTCCTGGATGATGCCGTTGAGGTCCCGGGGCTTGACGACGAAATGGCCCCTTCCGGAATAGGCCAGCATCTGCCGGCTCAACTCGGCGGCCCGCAGGACGGTGCTCTCCACTTTGTCCAGGTAAGGGCGGGCCGGGGCGTGCTCGCCCACCCGGTCCTGGGCCAGGTTCAGGTTGCCCATGATCGCCGTGAGGAGGTTGTTGAAGTCGTGGGCGATGCCCCCGGCCAGGACGCCCAGGCTCTCCAGCTTCTGGGCCTGGCGGATGGATTCCTCCACGCGCCTGCGCTCGGTGATGTCGCGGTGGTAGGCCAGGATGATGTTCCGGCCTCCGGAAAGGATCCCGCCCGCGGCCACCTCGAATTGGATGAGATGGCCATTGCGGTGCCGGTGCTCCACCTCGAAGATGGGTTCCTCGCCCGCCATGACCCGGCGTATGCGCTCGCCCAGGTGCCGGTAGGTCCCGGGGGTATCCAGGTCCTCCAGGCGCATGGCCAGGATCTCCTCCCGGGTGTAGCCGTGCATGCGCGCGAAGGCCGGGTTCACGTCGATCAGCTCCCCCTCGGGGGTGAGGGCCAGGATCCCGTCGGTGGCCATGTCGAACTGGGTCCGGTAGCGCTCCTCGGACTCCCGCAGGCGCTCCTCGGCCTCCCGGCGGCGGCCCTCCACCTCCAGGTGGTCCAGGGCGAAGGACACGTCGCCCGCGGCCTCGTCCAGGAGATTGAGTTCCTCCGGCCCGAAGAAATCCCGCACGGCGGCGTACACCACCAGGGCGCCCACCACCCGCCCGCCCTGGCGGATCGGGAAGGACGCCATGGACGCGAACCCGGCCGCCCGGGCCCGGTCGAACCAGGGCCGCAGGCGCTCCGATGCGAAGAAGTCGTTGATGACGCAGCAGCGGCCCTCCCGGATGCTTCCGCCCACGCCCCCCCGGCCCAGCTCGCTGTCGTCGCTGCGCACCTGGAGGCCGTCCAGCGCGCCCGTGGTGTCCCCGTGGATGCTGGCGATGCGCACCTCGTGGGTCTCGGGATCGTCCAGGCCGATCCAGGCCAGGGTGAACCGGCCGAACTCCACCATGACCTGGCAGATGCGGGCCAGGAGCGCTTCCCGGGTGGGGGACCAGACGATGGCCTGGTTCACCTGGCTCAGGGCGGCGTACAGGGTGGTCATGCGGTCCAGGTGCCGGGCCTGGGCCAGGGCGGCGGTAACGTCCTGGAAGGAAGCCAGGGTGCCGCCTCCCGGCAGGGGAACCTCAGTCCATTCCAGGCAGGGCGTGGCCCCGGGGTCCCGGGACGTGAGGTCAGGCAGCGTGAGCGCGTCCAGGGACGCCCGGTCCATCCCCAGGATCCGGGCCGCGGCGGGATTGGCCCCCACCAGCCGTCCCTGGGCATCCGCCAGGACGACCCCGAAGGGAAGCAGGTCCAGGAGTCCCGGCCAGGAGGAGGCCGGTCCCGCGGGTAGGCTCGGTTCCTCCAATGAGACCATGTCCGGTCGCCCTTTCGCTAAATCTGCCGATTCCCAGCATTCTCGCCGCCCGGCGGGGAGAGTCAACCCGGAAACGCGCCCGTTTCAGGGCCGTTCGGCCTGGTCGATGAGGTCCATGAGGCGGCGGAGGTCGCGTTTGGCGCCGGGCACCGAGCGGTTGGCCAGGTCGTCCTGGAGCATCCCCAGGCAGTCGTTGATGCGGCGCACCTCCGCGGAGTGGCGGCCGCCGGCGCTGTGGTCCAGGAAGGGCTGGAAGGCTTCGGTCAGGTTGGGGATCTGGTCCCAGGACCGGGCCTCCACCCGGCACCAGGCCAGCATGGTCGCCTGGTACGCGGTGAGCCGCGCCCGGGTGCGGGAGGGCCGCATGTGGCCGAGGACGGTCCCGGCCAGGCCCAGGGCGGTTTCGGCCATGTGCCGCGGCTTCAGCGCGGGCATGGTGTCCAGGCCCCGGTCGAGGGCCTGCGCCTCCAGTTCCGAGAGCCCCTGGCCGTGGTTCCGCCGGGCATTCTCCCAGGCCTTGCGGCTGGCGGCCACGAGGGCCGGCAATTCGGCCTCGCGGCCGTCGATGAAGGCTTCGGCGATGCCTTCCAGGGCCTCCACCAGCGAACCGTAGGACCTGGGCGCCACCACCGCGGGTTGCACGGTTGCAGGGGGGACCAAGGCCATCATCAGCATCAGGGATCCTTCGTACTCGGGTGCGGTCTGCCCCGCTCCCGGAAGCGTCAGGGAGGAACCCTCATGTTCCCTTAACCGGGCGGGTCCGCGCAAGCCGTACGTCCCCGCGGGGCTTCAATCCTTCAGTTTGGCCAGCTCCCCCCGGATGCGGGCGCGCTGGTCCTCCGCCTTCACCCGCTCCAGCGCCTTGCCGTAGTTGAGGACGGCTCCGGCCCGGTCGCCCTTGGCGGCCAGGGCCTCGGCGAGGCTGTCGTACGTGTTCCAGGAATCCGGATGGTCCTTGACGTTCCGGCGGAACAGCTCAAGGGCCTCGTCCGCCTTGCCCTGGCCCAGGAGGGCGTAGCCCAGGTTGTTCACCTCGGCCTCGGTGGCCAGGGCCAGGGCCCGGGCCCGAAGGGTCCCGGCGGCGGCGGCGTCGCCGCGCTTTTCCAGGATCAGGGCCTTGGTGCGGAGGCCCAGGAAGGTCTCCTTCATTTCCAGGGAGCGGTCCGCCCAGCCCAGGGCCTCCTCCAGGTTGACGTCGTGGGCGGCGCACCAGCTGGCCGCGCCGGCCCACCCCTCGGGGAAGAACCGCGGCAGACCCCGGAGCTGTTCCCGCAGGCTCGCGGCCACCACCCGGTTCGTGTCCACCTCGATGCGGATGGGCACCCGCAGCTTTTCCCAGCGAAGGGAGAGGGTCGCGCCGGCGTCGGAAACCTCGTCGAAGGTGTAGGCCAGGCGGTCCAGGTCCTCGGCGGCCACCGGCGTCACCGTGAAGCGGGCCGCGTCCTCCCGGGGGTCGTAGCTGTAGCTGCCCCAGGCCTGGCTCTGGGTGCTGAACATGACCGTCCAGGTCGAGGCGGTGGGCAGCATGTGGAGGCCGTAGCTGCCCGCGGGCAGCGCCACCCCGCCGGCCTTGACGGGGGTCGAGAAGGTGACGACGGTGTTCTCGTTGGCGCCCGCCCGCCACACCTGGCCGAAGGGCACCAGGCCCCCCCACACCTTGCGGCCATGCACGGAAGGCCGCGCGTAGACGACGCTGATCTCGGTGAGTCCGACGGTCTGGGCCACCTTCGCCCGGGGGCTGGCCTGGGGAAGGACGAGGGCGGGCGTCTGGGCGGCCAGGGCCGTGCCCGCGAGGACAAGGGCGAGGGGGAAAGATGGCATGGGAACCTCCGGAACAACACTAGGCGGCCGAACGACGCCAGCCACCGGGCTGGGGCGAAGCGTTGCATTCCAGGGGCCGGCCCCCCTACTCGCGGCCCGCGCCGCTCCGCAGGGCGGCTTCGGCGCGCGCCAGGAGGACGGTGGGACGGGGCGCCTCCCCGGGCCCGGGAAGCGCCAGGCCCGCGCGGGCGGTGAGCTGCGCCTGGCCTCCCGCCGCCAGGGGGATGGGGGCGTCCAGCGTGCCCACCAGGGACCGGCCGAGGCTCAGGCCGGCCTCCGCATCCTCCAGGCGGTCCAGGAGGACCAGGAAGGTGCCGTCCTCCAGGCGCGCCAGGGTGTCCCAGCGCCGGATCCCCGAGGCCAGCCGGCGCGCGGCCTCTTCCAGGACCTCCTCCCGGGCCGCCGGGACCCGGTCCAGGCCGTCCAGGGCCAGGAGCAGGAGGCCGGGGCCCGGCTCGCCCGACGCCAGGCGCGCCTCCAGGGCGTGCTCGGCGCCGAGGCGGTTGAGGGCGCCGGTCAGGGGGTCGGTCACGTCGAGCCCGGCGCCGGGGGCGTCCCGGTACGAGGTGACGTCCGTCAGGACGCCCTGGCACCAGCCGGGGCCAAGGCGGTCCAGCGAGAGATGCAGCCACCGGTGGCCGGGGCCCCGCGGGTCCGGCAGGCGAAGGGTCGCCTGCGCCGATCCCGAGGCGCGGCACCGGTCCAGGGCCTGGGCCACGGGGTCGGCCCCGGGCCCGAACAGCGCGGCCACCGGAACCCCGGGCAGGGGCTCCCGCCCCAGGAGGCCCGCGACGCCGGGCGTCCACGCTTCCAGTGCGCCGTCGCCCCGCACCACGATGAGGTTGGCCCCCGCCTCCCCGCGGGAGGCCGGGTCCCGGGGAAGGCCAGGACCAAGGGCCTGTTCCTTCCACAGGGCCTCCGTCATGCGCTCCAGCAGGGCGTTCACGTCATGCACCAGCAGGCCCAGCTCGTCCCGTTCGTGGCCCTTCGGGGTGGCCAGGCGGCCCCCGGCGCCGGCCTGCAGGGCGTGAAGCTCGCGGCTCAGGGAGGCGATGGGGGCGATGATCACCCGGTGCACCGACAGGGCCAGCCCCCCGGCCAGGATGGCCAGGATGCCCAGCGACCAGGTGCGGAACAGGCCCGCGGCGTGCGCGTTCTGCCGCCGGGTCTCGTCGGGGTCGGGGTAGAGCACCAGTTCGCCGATGATGGCGTCGGGGGCGAAGGGGCTCTGCAGGGGCCGGGAAAGGAAGGCGGCGCCGGGCCCAGGGTGGCCCGCCTCCGCGAGCACGCGGTCGCCGGCGCGAACCCGCGCGGCCCGCACCGCGGGCGTGCCGAGGAGGCCCCGCACCACCTGGTCGGCCAGGGTCCCGTCGTCGGCGAAGCACGCGGCGCTGGCCGAAGGCGCCACCACGTCCAGCAGGGACTCCAGGGCCTGCTTCTGCCGGGTCCCCTCCCAGCGCCGGGCCAGGGCCCCCCCGCCGTACCCCAGGGAGAGGAAGCCCAGCACCAGGGCGATCCCCGTCACCTGCAGGGTCATCCTCACCACGATGCTGTCCCGGAGCCTCACGGTTCCACCTTCCCCTCCAGCACCAGCACGGCCTTCACGCGGCGGTCCACCTGGCCCTGCTCCACGAAGCCGACGGCGCCCCGGTTGGCGCCCACCACGCGCAGGGTCTCCTCGGCGTTCCCGGCCTGCCGGGGAGGCTGGGCCTGGCCGGAGAAGTAGAGCCGCGCCCAGTAGGCCTGCACCTGCGTCAGGGTCAGCCCGGCCAGGAGCCCGTAGAACCTGGCCCGGAGGCCCTCGGGTTCCACCTGCTCCACGGGCAGGGCCACGAGCCCCGAAGGAAGGTGCCGGGTGCGGCCCATGAAGATGCCGGTGACTTCGGCGCGGGTCAGGCGCGTGACGCCGCTGGCGGGGTTCACGATCACCACCAGCGGTTCCTCCGCCCGCAGGGCCGCGGCCAGGGCCAGGGCCAGGAGGCGCCGGGTCACACCGGCCCCTTCGGGCTCAGCACGAGCACCACCCGCACGCGCCGGTCGAGCTTCGCCCTTTCCACGAAGCCGATGGCGCCGCGGTTGGCCGCGACGATCCCCAGGGTCTCCTCGGCGGAGCCGGCCTGCAGCGGAGGCTGCGCCTTGCCGGTGAAGTAGAGCCGCGCCCAGTAGGCCCTCACCTGGGCCACGGGCATGCGCACCAGCCTCGCGTAGAACTGCTCCCGCGTCGCCTCGGGAACCACCTGCTCCACGGGCAGGGCCATGAGCGCCGAGCGCAGGTACCGCTGGCGGCCCAGGAAGAGGTTGCGAGCCTCCTCGGGGCTGACGCTCACCACCCCGCTGTCGGTGTTGACGATCACGGCCAGGTCCCCCACCTGCCCCCAGAGCCCGCAGGTCGAGATGAGCAGGAGCGCGGCGCGGCGGATCATCGCCCACCCCCGAGGTGGAAGTCCAGGGTGACGCTGTACACCATCAGCCGCCCGTTCCAGGGCGGCGGTTCCCCCTGGGTGGGGACGTAGAGGTTGCCGGTGCCGCGGTCGGGGGAACGCAGGCTGTCCACCTGGAACTTCAGGTCGGCCCCGGGGGCGAAGTCCCAGCGCAGACCGGCGGTGAAGGTCCATTGATTGGCGGCCCGGGCGCGGGCGATGGTGTCCACGGCGTAGGCGAGGTACGCCGCCTGGGGGGCCAGGGGCCCCGTGACCGTGCGGAGCGCGCCCAGGTCGGGCACCCGGGGGGCGCCCACCTCCAGCCGTGCCGCCATGGCGTAGGGGACCAGGCTCCCCACGCGATAGCCCATGGAGACGTAGCCCTGCCAGGTGGCCGGGGATGAGAAGGCGTTGGAGATGACGCGGCCCACGTAGCCCTGGATCTCGTAGGGCCCCTCCGCCCACACCGCGTGGACGAAGGCGGTGGAGAGGGTGCGTCCCCGGCCGTCCAGGGCATCGGCGGCCTTGGCCGGGCGGGGATCCCCCAGCATGGCGCTGAAGCCGCGCAGGTACGTCTGGATGGTGGGGATCGGCTCGGGCACGTTGGATGTGAACTTCAAGGCCGCGGCCCCGACGCCGATGCGCCAGCCCCCGGTGTAGAGCACGAGCCGGGCGCCGCCGGTGGGGGAGCCCGAGACGTCCCAGGCGCCCACGTGGTCAATGGGCTGCTTCCCCTGCATGGAGCCGTACTGGGCCGAGACCTCCAGGGTCGCGCCCGGCCAGGCCTCGAAGGTCTTGGCGACCCAGATCCCGCGCACGGTGGTCAAGCCGCCGCCCATGACCTCCACGGGGGGACGGGCCCAGACGTAGGTGTGGCCCACTTCCATGTTGTCCCCGGCGGGCGTCTCGTTGAAGTTGAAGACCCCCGCCCTCACCTGCAGCCCGGGCGCGGGGCTCCAGGTGAGGGTGGCCCAGGGGATGCCGGGCTTGAAGGAGCCGTCGTAGCGCTCCCGGCTCAGCACCTGGACCGTGGCCAGGAGGTCCGGGCGCAGCTGGGCGCTGGCCTGGATTCCCAGGCGGCTGTCCAGCTCGCCCGAGACCTTCGTGAAGATCCCGTCGTACTGGTTCCCGTCCCGGCGGAAGCCCACCAGGTCCGAGTCCGTGCGCGCCAGCCCCAGGGTGCCGAAGGCGCTGATCTGGAGGTTGCGGGCGGGTTCCTGGGCCCCAAGGACCGTCACGGCCCAAGCCGCCAGGCCATATGCACCCGACACTCGCATGAATCTCCAATCCAAAAGGACTTGCCTGGATACGATATTGAGTCCAGCTGTCATAATCAAACCAAATTTTCGCATTTGGTCCGGTGCAGGTAATTTCATGAATCGAGGATCCGTTCCATGCTGCAGCCCACCGTCGCCCCCCCCTTCCCCCTGGCCTGGGGGTTCTCCACCCGCCTGGACGACCCGTCCACCCTGCCCCCCGTGCGGCTCCGGCAGGTTCACGGGTGCGGGGTGGTGGCCGCCTCCGGGGAGGTGCAGGCCGCGGACGGCATCTGGACCCGGGAACCCGGGTGCGCCGTGGGCGTGCGGGTGGCGGACTGCGTTCCGGTGGTACTGGCCGGCCTGACGCCCCGGGGCCCCTGGGTGGCCGCGCTCCATGCCGGCTGGCGGGGGGCGGTGGCGGGCATCCTGCGCAAGGGCGTGGCCGTCTTCCGGGACCAGGGGGGCCGGCCCGAAGACCTGGCCTGGGCCCTGGGCCCCGCCATCCTGAAGTGCCACTTCGAGGTGGGCGAGGAAGTGCTGGACGCCGCGTTCCGGGACCCCGCCTGGAACGACGCCCTGGCCACCCCGGGCCCCCGCGGCAAGCCCCACCTGGACCTCCACGGCTTCCTGCGGGCGCAGGCCCTGGACCTGGGCCTGGACGGGGCGAAGGACGGGTCCGTGGTCCGGTGCACGTACTGCGAGCCCGACCTCCTCTACTCCTACCGCCGCGGCGACCTTGAGGGCCGCCAGTGGGGATGGGTGCGCATCCTGCCGCAGGACTGACCCGCACCGGACCGGGCCCCCCGGCATGCTAGAATCGCCCGATGACGGAAGCGGCGCCCCTGCGGACACGGCTCCTGGACCCCCTGGCGTCCCGGATCTTCACCCTGGTCTGGATCGCCAACATGGCCTCCAACGTGGGCACCCAGATCCAGAGCGTGGGCGAGAAGTGGCAGATGGCCCAGCTCACCTCCTCGCCCCTGCTGGTGGCCCTCATCGAGACGGGGACGACCCTGCCGGTGCTGCTGCTGGGGCTCTCGGCCGGGGCCCTGGCGGACATCGTCGACCGCCGCAAGCTGCTCCTGGGCACCCAGGTCTTCATGCTGGGGTGCGCGGCGATCCTGTCGGGCCTGACCTTCCTGCACCAGATCACGCCCCCGGTGCTGCTGGTCATGTCCTTCCTCATCGGCATAGGGTCGGCGCTGAGCATGCCGGCCTTCCAGGCCATCGTGCCCGAACTGCTGAGCCGGGAGCACCTGGCCGGGGGCGTGGCCCTCAACAGCGCCGGGTTCAACATGAGCCGGGCCCTTGGGCCCGCCGTGGGCGGGCTCGTGGTGGGCCTCCTGGGCGCGGGGTGGGCCTTCGCCCTCAACGCGGTGAGCTTCCTGGCCGTGGTGGCGGTGCTGGCGTCCTGGGAGCGCCGGCCGCCCACCTCCAGCCTCCCCGGCGAGCGCTTCCTGGGGGCCCTGAAGGTGGGCTTCCGGTACGCCCGCCACAGCCGGCCCTTCCAGATCATCCTGCTGCGCGCCCTGGGCTACTCCTGGTTCGCGGGGGTGATCTTCTCCCTGCTGCCTTCGCTGGCCATCCTGCACCTCCACCTGGGTTCCGAGGCCTTCGGCGCCCTCATGGGCTGCGTGGGCGCCGGGGCCGTGGCCGGCGTCTTCTTCCTGGGGCCGCTGCGGGACCGGTTCGACACCAGCACGATTCTGGCGGGCTACACGGTGCTGGCGGCCCTGTGCCAGGGCGTCATGGCCTACGTCCCCCACACGCCCACCGTGGCCCTGTGCCTTTTCTTCTCGGGCATGAGCTGGCTGGGGATTCTTTCCACCATCAACACGGCCATCCAGCTTTCCGTGCCGCCCTGGGTGAAGGCCCGGGCCTTCGGCACCTACCACACCGTCTGGGGCGGGGCCATGGCCCTGGGCGCGGCCTTCTGGGGCGTGGTGGCCCAGCACGCCGGGATCCGCGCGGCCATGGGGTTTTCGGCGCTGGGCATGCTCGCGGCCCTGGTCCTGCTGCACCGGCTTCGCATCACGGCCTTCGACGCGGTGCTGGACCTGGGGCCCCACCACGACGCGCCCCACGCCCCCACCTCCATCCCCCCCGAGGCCGGCCCCATCCTGGTGCAGATGGAGTACCACGTCCTCCCGGAACGCAGGGCCGCGTTCCTGGCCGCCATGGAGGCCGTGCGGAGCCTCCGCCTGCGGGACGGCGCCCTGCGCTGGGCCCTCTTCGAGGAGCCGGACCGGGCCGGGACGCCCCGGTTCCAGGAGACCTACCTGAGTTCCACCATGGGCGAGCACCTCCGCCAGCACCACCGCGCCACCGCCCAGGACCGCGCCGTGCTGGCCGCGGCCTACGAGCACGCCGAGGGGGGCCGGCCCGAGACCCGGCACCTGGTGATCGTGGAGGACCACGACTCGAGTCTCCTGCAGCGGATCTGGCAGGGGTGGGCGGGGGAATGAATGGGGGCTGGTCCTGAAATCTGAATTTGGATGGCGAATACCCGAACGGCTCGGCGCATGACGGATCCCGGAATGACTTGACGTCGGCGCACGGAACCGATGCGGCTCGAAAACGAAGAAAAAGACCAAACGCTGGGGCGCAGAGGGCTCGCTGGGGCGCTGGGAAAAGAAGAAGGTGGGCGCCCGATGGAACACAAGGGAGAATACCCAGCGCCCCAGCGAAATCTCTGCGCCCCAGCGTTTATGCTTTTCGTTGGTTGTTCCGATCCGCCCCGGACAATCCGTTCAGAGCGTCAACATATTGGAAACCGCTCCGGATTCACGACCTTTAAGAAATGGGTGTAATTAAAGTTTTTATTTAATTTACTTTAAAAAATTGACCCGCTATCTCTTTCTCGCGAGGGTCAGCCCGTCGCCGATGGGCACCATGGACAGGTCCACGCGCGTGTCGCCCAGGAGCCGGGCGTTGAGGCGCTGGATGGCCGAGGTGTCGGGGTCCGTGGCGGGGTGGGCGACGCGGCCGCTCCAGAGGACGTTGTCGATGGCGATGAGGCCCCCCGGGCGCAGCAGGGCGAGGCAGGATTCGTAGTAGGCCTCGTAGACGGTCTTGTCGGCGTCGATGAAGGCGAAGTCGTAGGTGCCGCCCTGCCCCGCCGCGAGGCGGGCATCCAGGGTTTCCAGGGCCGGACCCAGGGCCAGTTCGATGATCCCGGCCACCCCGGCCCGCTCCCAGTGGGGCTGGCCCACCGCGACGTACTCGGCGCTCACGTCGCAGGCCAGGAGATGGCCGTAGGGCGGCAGGGCCAGGGCCACGGAAAGGGCGCTGTAGCCCGTGAACACCCCGATCTCCAGGGCCCGCCTCGCCCCCAGGAGCCTGACCAGGAACTGCATGAACTGGGCCTGCTCGGGCGCGATCTGCATGTGGGCCCCGGGCAGCCCGCGGGTGGCCTGGCGCAGGGCGGCCTGCTCCGGGTGTTCCCGCAGGGAGGCGGCGAGCAGGTAGTGGTAGGTGGCGTCGTCGAGGGGCAGGGTGCGGTTGCTCATGGGGGCCTCGGGGACGGAGAGGATACCAACGGCGGCCCGGCTTTTGGTAGTCTGGAGCCATGGAACCAAACGTCGACCGCGTGCCGGAGCGGAGCAAAGGTCTGGCTTATCTGGTCGCGGCCTCGTTGTTGTGGAGCTCCAGCGGGATCTTCATCAAGGTCCTGACCCTCTCCGCCTTCCACATCGCCTGCTACCGGTCCCTGGTGTCGGCCCTGGCCATCATGGCCATCCTGGCCCTGCGCGGGCGGCCGTGGTCCCTGCCCCGGGACCCCCTCAGCCTGGCGGGTTCCTGCATCTACGCCCTGGTGCTGGTGCTCTTCGTGGTGGCCACCAAGCTCACCACCGCGGCCAACGCCATCTTCCTCCAGTACGCCGCGCCCATCTACCTGCTGTTCCTGGAGCCCTGGATCTTCCGCCGGCCCTTCGCGCGCAGGGACTTCTGGGCCGTGGCGGCCTGCCTCGGAGGCATGGCCCTCTTCTTCGCGGGCCACCTGGAGAAGGGGGGCCTGGCCGGGAACGTGCTGGCCCTGGTCTCCGGGTTCCTCCTGGCCCTGTTCTCCCTGCTGCTCAAGTGGAAGCGCGAGACCCGGCCGGGCCACGACCCCATCGGCATGGTGGTGCTGGGCAACCTGGTGGTGGCCCTCATCTGCCTGCCCAAGGTCCTGCCCTCCCCCCAGGTGACCCTGAACCAGGGCCTCATCCTGCTCTACCTGGGCATCTTCCAGCTGGGCATCGCCTACATGTTCTTCACGGCGGGCATGCGCTACCTGTCGGCCACCGCCGCGCTCATCACCTGCATGCTGGAGGCGGTGTTCAACCCGGTGTGGGTGTTCATCGGGGTGGGAGAGCGGCCCTCGCCCCACGCACTTCTCGGGGGCACCGTGATCCTCTCGGTGATCCTCTGGTACAACCTCCGCAAGGCCCCCGTGCCCGAACCGGTGGATTGACGCCGGAGCCTGTCCAGGCAAGTTGGTCCGGGTCCCGACATTCCGCCTCACCTGCTCCCGTCCGTCGCATGGAAAGGGGCTTGGGACGGGTGGTCGAAGGCCGTCATGTTCCCGTCATCGAGGCCGTTCGATACGAAAAGCTTACCGCCGAGGCGCCGAAGACGCCGGGGATCGCCGATAAAAAGAGGATTTTTTCTCGACGAACCCCGGCGCCTCGGCGCCTTGTATGTTTCCAGGGTGGGCCGCCAGATCACATTATTCAGGACCATCAAGGGGGTCGGCATCGTCACCGGGACCGTGATTCTGGCCGAAATGGGTGACCTGCGACGGTTCGGGAGCAGTCGAAAGCTCGCCGCGTTCGCCGGGGTCATCCTCCCCGACGAAGGTTCGCTTGGTGCAATGAACGCCTAGGATCCATGAACAGTTACTAGGTTTTACCGTTCATCCCCCGTTTTCGACCGTTCAGGGGAAGATGACCGGTTCCGGCCGCCCCGGCGTTATGTTCCTTCATAGCGTCCAGGCGGGCGTGCTCGCCCGGACGCAGAACCTGCCCCCCTCCCAGGATCGCGCGCTGATGCAACAGATCACCCAGCCGAGAATTCCGGTCGTCCTGAGCGAAATGGAACTCCATTGGCTCATCACGTGGCACGACCTGAACATCCACGAACCGTCCGCGACGAGCGCGAGCGCCGGCAGGGATTGGAGCCTCGGCCGAAGGGAGGACCTGCTCAGTGCCTGGGACCGGACGCCGGAACGCCGAGGGGGTCTACCGGCGCCTATTGGACGATTCGGACTTACCCGTATTCATCCGTGAAATGCTCTGGTTCTGTTGAACTGGGATAGTAATATGTAGTTATGCAGCGAACAACCGCTCTTTATTTACCTGCTTGGCCCAACGCAATCTAGCACCCTGTCCGGCATCGATTCGCACCCCGCTCACGCGCGGGTGCCTCCGGCGCCCACCCCCCTGGAGCCCCCATGTCCCTCTGGCATGCGACCTTTCGATTCCTGGCTTCGTGCGTCCTTCTCGCGGGCCTCCATCCGCCCCTGAGTGCCCAGGCCTTCCAGTCCAGCTTCAGCGAGGTGAAATTCGACCGCGCCAAGGCTCCGGTGAATTATTTCTCCGCCGTGCAGGTGGATGTGGCATCCGGGGCGGCCAGCCTCGACCTGCCATGCGGCCCCGGCATCGGCGAGCGGGGCCTGCGGTTCCGTCCCACCCTCAGCCTTCGCATGGCCCCGCAACTGGGAGTGAGCTCGGTGAGGGAGACCCATCTGGGCTACGTCAGCGCGGCCGGCATCGAGCACTTCGTCACCGCCGACGTCGACACCCTCCACCAGCGAGGTTACGGTTCCTCCACGTTCAATGCCGGCACCTTCGACCTGGCCCTGTGCGGCGCCACGGGCCAGTTGAGCACCTACGCCCTGCCCGGGGGCGGTGGTGGCACCGTATTGGGCCAGGTGCCCGCGGCCATGACCCCAACGGCGGTCCAGGCCCTTCTGCTCCGGTTCGGTCTCGCCGATCCCATCGCCGCCCTGCCGGGTTACGGGACCACCCCCACTGCCCCCTTCATCGCCATGGGCAGCACGAGTCACCTGGTGGTGGGCCTGGGCACCGAGGAGGTCAGGGACTGGCCCTACTTCGAGAACATCGGCATGAACAGCGTGGCCACGTACCACTGGCCGCGGCGCCTCGTGGTGGTGCAGGGCGAGGTGGCCATCGAATACACCTACGTCAGCCACCGCTACACCGTCCAGAATCGTTTCGATCTGACCTATGGCAACCGTTCGGCCCTGAACGGCGCCCACTTCGTGGCGACGCGAATGCTGAACCGCTTCGGCGAGAGCATCGTCTTCAACTACGACGGCAACGGCCTTGGCTACCAAGCCACCTGGCGCAAGGGGCCCATGGACGGGGACGTCATCGCCACCATCCGGGTCGCCGTCCAGGCCCAGGAACCGGCGCCAACGATGCCCAGCCTGACCCAAGGCTTGCTGAACGTGGGTCCGGTGACGCCGGTGCTGGTGACTTACGAGGGAATCAACGCGCCGGTGCCCCAATATCGGCTGGTCCTGGCTAACGTCGGGGCCCTGAACGGCCTTCCCCTGACCACCACGGGCCAGCCCGGCACCAGCCCGGGTCCCAACGGCCTGCGGGAACAGGACGAATTCTGGGGCGAAGCCTCCCAGGTCATTCAGCCGGTCAGCATGACCCAGCAGTTCCTCGACAACCCCGACCTCAACGAGACGGTGTCATTCGACTACGGTCCCGGCCCGGCCTCCACATGGGACGCCATCACCATCGCCCCCACCGTGCTGCGCGCGGTTACCTTCCCAACCCGCAAGATCAGCCTGGAGTGGGAGGCCTACCGCTACAAGGCCAACTACAGCCCCGACTCCGCCGTGTTCACCAGCGGGCCGCGCCTGCGCCCGGACATCGCCTACGGGGTGCACTCCGTGGGCGACTCGGATCTCCTGGCAGGCGCCGGCCGCGCCACCTTCTACACCCGGGTGGTTCCAGTCATGAACTGGGCCACCAGTGTGCCTCTGCCGGGCGACAACCTGGACGAGTTCTGGGTGGACCCGACCTTCTACACCGCCGTCACGGGGCCGGACGGCCTGACCGTTCTGCACAGGTTCCAGGAGCCCGGACCCGCGAACCAGACCGCAGGGGGATCAGCACCCATGTCCTTGGGTTACCTCAAGCATTTGGAACAGGAGGTGCGCTACTTCGCATCCGGGGTGGATTGGCGTGACGACCTGGCCATTTCCGGCTCCGGTGGAAATGCCTACCGTGTGGTGGTGGCCGACCACTATGACGCCCGCAGCGTCGCCAGCCCCGCGGGTTTCGGGAGCCTCAACCCGGCACCCTACGCCACCCGCACCCGCACCTGGGACCGGGACAGCCAGACCCTGTCGGGTACCGAAATCGAGGGCTGGAGCGATGCGCAACTAGGCTGGACCCAGGAGCGGCGGGTCACGGACCTCAATTACAACCCAGATCTGACCTTCGCGTTCAGCAAGGGCTCGGACGGTCCGCTCACCGATGCCGCCGGCACCACGGATGTGATCACGCGGAGCCTCGACAACCTGGTCACCGAATGGCTGTTTGGACGGGTCATCCAGGAAAGCACCACCCGCCAGGACCACACCGGCCATGGCAGCGCAACAGGGGCACCACCCCCCGTGAGCCGGATCCTGGACCCGGTGTACAACACCGTCACCTCCATCACCACCGGTGGGTCGGACCTGGCGGTCACCACCCTCCTGCCCCACGGGAGCTCCGGGGTTGCCGCGGCCCAGGTGGAAAGCGCCACCCTCGTCAGTCCCGGCCTCGCCCACAGCGGTCTGGCCGGGGTCCAGGCCTTCAGCTATGACGCCAACGGCTTCCTGGCGGGCATCACCTTGCAGACCGGAACCACGACGCTGCCCACCAGCCAGACGCAGGACGCCCTGGGCCGGGTCCTGAGCCAGACCGATGCCGACGGGCGCACCACCACCTTTGGGCGAGATGCGGCCGGCCGCCTCACTTCCATCCAACCTCCGGGTGGGGACCTGGCCACGACCATCACCTACAGCTCGAACCACCGCCAGGTGACCGTGACGCAGGGTGCCCGCACCAGCGAATACATCTTCAACGCCTTTGGGGAACAGGTTCTGGAGCGCCGAAAGGACCCCGACGGGGCCTGGTCGCACCGGATCTTCGGATACAACGGCGCCGGGAACCTTTACGGCACCACCCTTTGGCTGCCCGGGGCCGGCGCCGACCGCGATACCTGGTGGGCCAAACAGAACCTGTTCAATGACGTGGTGGTGACCACCCCCGGCGGCGTCGCCTGCAAGAAGTGGGGCCCGCTCAACCCCGACACCGGCGAGCGGGACTGTCTGCAGTGGCAAACCGTGGCGCCCACAACCACCACCTTCCCGGCCCTGGCCTCCGGGGGGACCCGGCTCTCCTACGACAGCCGCAGCCGGGTGATCCGCGCCCAGGATGCCGCCGGGGTGGTCACCGCCACCGCATACCCGGTCCACGCCGGCTTCCTGAAGGTGGTCACCGTGGCAAGCCAGCAGGCCACCTCCTTCCTGAACGACAGCGCAGGCAGGCTGATGGAGGTCACGGACGCCCTGGGCCAGGTGACGCGCTACCACTACGACGCCTCCAACCGCCTTACGGAGGTTCGCCAGTACTATTCCGCCTCCGGCTACCAGGGCCGCACCTGGACGTACAACAGCCTGGGCTGGCTCACCAGCCTGGTCCAGCCCGAAAGCGGACTGACCCTCTACGAGGACTTCACCGTCCAGGGCGCCCCTGGCTCCGTCAACTACAACGGCCGGGTGGTGCGTACCACCCGGGACCGGTTGGGCCGGCCCCTGAGGGTGGACTCCGCCACCGCCGACGCCCGGGCCGTGCACCAGTCCTTCACCTACGATCCGGCCAACGGCAAGGGCCAGATGGCCGAGAGCACCGACGGGGTGGTCAGCGCCAACTACGGCTATGCCGACACCACCGGGCGCCTTTCCCGCCTCACCACCACCGCCGTGGGCCAGACCTTCGTTCAGTCGTTCACCTATGATGGCTACGGCCAGCGCACCGGCGGCAACAACAGCCATGCAGCCTGGGCCCAGACCTACCACGATGCCGCCGGCCTGCCCCAGACGCTGACCCACGGCGGGGTTCAGGTGGCCACCACCGGGGCCTGGTCCACCGGCTTCAACCCGGTGACCTGGCTGCCCCAAGCCATCAGCTACGCCAATGGGGCCTCCAGCGCTTTCGAATACGGAACAGACCAGCAGCGGCTGGGCCGGATCACCCACAGGTCGGGCAGCAACGCGGTGGAGGACTGGTCCTATGGCTATGATGCCCTGGGCCGCGTCAACCAGGTGGACGACCGTCTCAAGCCGGGCTGGTTCGACGCCTTCGGCTACGACGACTTGAACCGCCTGATCTCGGCCCTGACCCAGAGCCAGGGATTCGGCGAGCAGTTGCAGACGTTCGCCTACGACACCTTCGGCAACCGCGTGAAGGTCACCTCCGAGCGGGTCACGGGCTGGACCGGTGCGCGAAACAGCAGCACCGCAGCCGTGGTCCCCACCACGGTGGACGCCGCGGCCACCTTCACCCTGGACCCCCTGGACCCCGCGCTTCTCCTGCGCAACCAACTGCCGGCCAATGCCACCAACGGCGCCGCCACCGGCAAGATCTACGACGACCAGGGGAACCTGACGCAGGTGTATGCCGAGCCGGGTGACGTGACCAACGTCCTGCTCATGGCCTACGACGACCTGGGGCGGGTGATCCAAGTCCAGCATCTGGGCAAGGGAACCCGGGAAGACTACGGCTACAGGGCCGACGGCCTGCGGACGGTGATCGACGCGTACCAGAGTGGCACCTACCAGAAGACCCGGTTCCAGGTCTACAATGACCTGCGACAATTGGTGGCCCAGTACGAGAAGGCCGGGGCCGGATCCTTGACATGGAAGAAGGACATCGCCTACCTGGGGACCCAGGTGGCCGGCGAGATCGACGCCAGCGGCATCACCGTGACCCAGGTGGACCACCTGGGCACCCCCAGGGTGCTGGTGCGTCCCGGAGGCCAGGTGGTCCGACAGAAGTACCTGCCCTTCGGGGAAAGCCTGGACCCGGCCGTGCCACAGCCTGCCAAAGGCTTTACGAATCACGAGCAGACGGATGTGTCGGGGCTCATATACATGCAGGCGCGCTTCTATCTGCCTATGTATGGGCGGTTTGCCAGCCCGGACCCGGCACGGGATCAGCACTTTGAAGAGACGCAATCCTGGAACATCTTCTCCTACGTGCAGAACAATCCGGTAATGATGACTGACCCAAGTGGGATGTTTGGATTGCCGAATTGGTTGGTTAAACTCCTTCCTCCATCGCTTCGACCAGGGGTGCAGACAGCTAGAATGTTGGACACGGGGGTTAAGTCTCTTGATCAACAAAAGAAGGAAAATTCAGAATCAGTTAAACGTGCTTCAATGAGTGATGATAGTTTTGATGAAGAGTCTGTTACGCAATTTAGGCGCATTGAGACCAGGACAAAAAACACCGCATTAAAAATGCTTTCAGAGGCTGGAGACGTTGTTGATGAAACCATCAATTTAAATGTCAAGATTAAAAAGGATGAAGCAAAAGATGCATCCGACATGGCAAAGCCGGGGACTGCATTTGATGCAAAAACTAGTGACGCAAAAGGCGACGGTCTCGTGAGGTCCTCCAAGGAACAAAAAGCTGGCGAAGCTCCTGGAGAGGTGAAGCCATCGGACGCCCAGAAGGCCAAAGACAAGAAAGACACAATACAATCACTCAAAGAAATGTGGGAAGCGGCCAAAAGGAAAATACTGAAATGATGCATTGCACAAGGTGATGTCATGCTCGAAAATAAAACGATCCGCATCGTATTTCCATCTGATAAATCGGCATTATCCAAGTCAACAATACTGACTTGTATGTACTTGTGGCGACAAGTGTCACTGTTTTTTATTTTAGTGATATCAATTGGTTGGGGCGTTAGCTTTTTGTATTCAGTTTGGTTTGAGTATACAAATATCAATATTGGTGTTCGAGTTTTAGCGGTTATTTCAATACTTATTGCTTACATCGTCTCGACTTTTATTGCGACGTTCGATATTTTAAGAAAATATTCTCATGCCGATGATTGACTTCCATAATCTACTTCGCCTTGATTCTGTTTTTGTTATTGCGGTTTTAGTTCTTATTGTTTTGTATTCAGCAATCAGGCTGATTGCTGTCCGTGGTGTAGTTCGTTTCATTGTGTGGTTGGTTAATCCATTTCGATGGATATTGTGGGGTGATAAAGGCGAGTTGTACTCTGTGATTCCAAGTTGGATGGGCTTTTTGCAGGTGATATGTGTGTTGTATTTGCTTTGGATTTGTTGTTGCAGGTGAGCTTGGTTGGCATTCGCTTTCACGAGCATCGGCACGGAGTCCAGGATTCGATGGACTTGGCCGACACGCTCGTCACAGGCTACCCGTGGCTACCGGCCATCAAGATTTTTTAGAATCGTTTCAGAGTCCGTGTAGAAGTATTTGCTCAGCTTGGTCGCCATCGGCGAAGAGTAATTTGCGTGTGGCAGCATGTTTTTGTCGAGATCAAGTTTAAAACGTAGGGAATGATAAAAATGCTCCTCAAGGTACAACTCACAGGGCCCGTGGGTACCGGCATGGATGGCGCGATGAACGGCATCATCAATCGACCTGAGTTGGGCAAATGGAAGCCCTAGGCTATTCAATGAAACATGGTTTCCTTTGGGTGAGTAGTGGAGAAGGCCACTGTCGTGGTATTCATTAACACCTTGCACAATTATTCCATAAATTTTAAGGCCAATTTCAGATTGAAATGCATCTGAAATGGCAGGCATTAGCTTAATCAGTGTTTCGGGCTCGTAGGAGTAGTGAATATCGCTGTCGTACTGGCCGACGAACCAGTTGATTTTAAGGAGGATATTATCAGCAAAGCTTATGAATGCCACTCCGGGATTGGCTGATGCGATTAGATCTATTCGATCTCGAAGCCTAACAAGCTTTGGCCCATCAAGGTGATTGCCCAACAAGGCGGCCTTAACCCCTATGGCATCTATGAGTGCGAAGGCGGAATACGGACGCAAGTGTAGGTTCGATAACCAAGGGCCCTTCACAAAGATGCATGGCTTACCACCGCAGCTGGGGGTGTCAACACAGGTTACGAATGCCTCTCTCGGCAATCGAATTGATACTTCATGATAACGCGTAAATATATTGGGATACCAGGACAGTTCGAGTGAGTCTGCAGCAATGCTGTGAACTGATGCGTAGCTGGCAAACCCTGCATTGCCGTCGCCCCTTCCGTTGAACATGTCAATTTGTGCGGCCTCGTAATCGGAGAGCCAGCGCTCATCCATCAAGAAGGTGTCCTGATCCAGAGGAATATCCTCGAAGGCGTAGCTCTGAAACTCCGGATGAGAGAATGGTTGTGGCACGGGTTTCCTCCCTTATCGGTTTGAAACGCTGTGGCATTTCTCAGGGAACCAGGCTCAATTGACGTTTTTGAGAAAGGCATTGGTCGTATTGGCCGGAGATAGGGTGAGAGGCAGGTCTCCATGCCCGGATTAATCTCGTTTTCGCCACCAAAGTTTGAGCAGGGGCACCATCGCTCCGGCCAGCACGGCAAGATGGATCAGGTTGATTTTCAGTTCCATGGATTCCTCCGAACACACTTCCCCTTAAAGGAAAGTTGAAGGAATCTCGCGGGGCGATGAAAGAAGGGTCGCCTTTGGGGTTGGTAGTGTCAAGGGCTCCAAAGGCACCGAAATTTTCAGTTGGTAAGATTTCAGGCCTCAAATGCAGTCAGGGCCGATATCTCCGGTGTGCAAGGCCGGGATCTGGTCGCTGGTTCATGCAGGTTACCTTCGCGTCCGATTTCGCCCTCACACAAGGGAGGCGGGTTTGGTTGTAGAGCCGCCACCCCTGGTCCAGGAGTTGACCATCCCGGAGCTGTCACCCAAGCCGCCACCCCTGACCCTGGGCGTACCCTTCGGCTTTTCCGTCCGTCCTGGGCTCCGATGAAAACCCGGAACCCGAAGATCGGAAATCCCATTCGGCGGGGTGGCCATTTCCATTTTCGGGGCGGGTTCTGGAGCCCGCCATTGCCGGGGCGATGGGGTTCCTGATCGAGTTTCGGTACGGCCGCTCCCGGCTTTCGAACCCCGGCCATCGGGGACAAGAATTCCATTTCGGAAAGCATCGGGCCGATTTTCCGGCTCCGCTTTTCCGGCGACCTGGGCGCACAGGGGGAGGCGCTGGCCTGCGCCTGGGGAAATGGCTGCGGGGCATGTGGGCGGTGTCCTCGGTCCTGGGGGTGGTGGCCGCCGCCGCGCTGGCCCTCGGTGTCACCGGGAAAGTCTTTCCCGAAGCCCTGCCGGTGTTCGGGAGAAGACCCCTCCCGCTTTTCGGCAGTTCCGGGAAAAGGGCCTGAGCCCCTTTCCTGGATTTCACCCTGCCGTTTGTCCCGGTCGTGAGCCCCCCCACCTCAAGGGGGCTCATGGCCGGGCGCGAGTGAAGCGCCGAAGTCCCTGCGGTCCCGAATGACCTGGTTGGGTCGGCCCCTCCCACGGGCACCCCGGCTTCCGGGACCGTGCCAGGTGCTTTCCCTGGCACGGTCCTGGAGGGGGGAGCCGCCCCGGATTGGCCCTTTCAGAGCCCTCCGCGAACCGCTTGCGGTCGTGGGGGGTAGGGATACCTTTGAAACGAATGTCGCAGCATAGCGGAGACATTTGTTTCGAAGGTATGATGTCCATCCACCAAAGGTGGATTCCGAGGTATTCCATGCAGCTCATACGTAGGGCCAGTGCCGGCAACTCCCAGGCGCTCCGGGTCAGGCTTCATCCCGTGAGTTATCGTGAGCTTGAGCAGGCCTCCGCCGAGGCCGGGATCCCACTCGAAGAGGCCGCCGAGCAGCTCCTGGTCCAGGCGCTCAAGCTCCTGCGTCTCCACAAGCGCAGGGAGGGGCGGAAGGATCCGGAATAGGCCGGGGGTTTTCCCGGGAGCCGCCGTACGGGCCAAAGTCATTTCCGGGAGACCGGGAAATCCTTTTGTAGGATCCCGGATTCCCATTTTCGACCGGGATCAGACCCATTTTCCGTGAGCCCCTGAAGGGTCTCCCCTCGGTTCGGATCCGGTGGACTTTTCAGTTCATGATGGGGAAGAACGCCTCGAAGGCCGGGCTTTCCCCCGCCGGAAGATTTGGTGCATGGTGCATCCGGTAGGCGGCTTCGCCCTCGGACTATTCGGGAAACATGAGGGGGATGATTCTCTCGCCCGTGACCATGTGCTACTCGGCCCCTTTTGCGAGGAAGGCTTTGACATCGACCTGAACGCTCCAAGCGGCAGCATTGGCCATGGTGACAAATTCCCGGGCATTTCCGGGCGTAATCCTATCCTGTGCATTGTCGGAGCTGTGGGCCACCAGGTTTCGCAAGTGACGAAGAGAGGTGATGACCTGGATTGTCGAGGGTTGGAGCGCGCCCTTCTCTGCCAGTCCATCCAGGATGCGCCCGATGTTGGTAGATGGCCCATCCTTGATTCCAGCTTGCTCTGACGCGGCGACAAGGGTTCCTTCCAGCTTTGCCCATGCGGCGAGAATCGCACCTTGGGGTGCGTGGACGATCAGATCATCGTCCATGTCTGCCAAGGCAAACTTCTGGATGGCAACTCTGGAATTTGCCCCCGGCGGCTGGATGGCCTTTGTCGCCTTCATGGTCTCCTCGAACTCGATTTCAAAATCCTTGCCCTTGAGCCGCCGAAGGCGAAGGCCGTCGAACAACCCGATCAACTGTCTCCGGAAACATAGGGCGAGCAGGGTACAGGTTAGGGGCCAAGCCAGTGCCTTCACCAGTTCAGCAACCAATGTCGCCATATCCATCGCTGGCTCCTTGGGTGATCGTTCAATTCGGGATGATGGCCGATGATATATCGGGTTGCCTTCGGATGATCCGCGAAAAGAAAAATTGAGGATGCATCCCCTCTCCTCGGTTCGGATCCGGTGGACCTTTCAGTTCATGGTGGGGAAGAACGCCTCGAAAGCCGGGCATTTCCCGGCAGGAAGTATGGGCGGGTGGTGCATCCGGTAGGCGGCTTCGCCCTCGGAATATTCGAGCAGCATGAGGGAGATGATTTCCTCGTCCGTGACCATGAGGGTCCGGGTTTCCGGAAGGTCGGCGGGTTTGGCGGTCTGCCAGATGCGGAGCGCGAACACCCTTTCGGAAGGATGCAGGGACCAGAAGGCGCGGAGACAAAAATGCTGAATGGCCTCGTCCCGTTCCTCCACCTGGTGGGTGACCAGCCATGGGGATCCCTCGGGCCAAAGGAAGGTCAGGGTGCCTCGCTCGAACCGGTAGGGGAGGTGGTAGACCAGGGGCTGATGGCGCGAGGGACGGTTGGGCAAAGCCGGGGTGGGGAGATCCTCGGTATCGATACCGAACACGGTTTTCATGGCCAACCTCTCAAGGTGGTGTCGGGGTGGAAATCCCTTTTTAGTACTACCTAAAAAAACAGGCCCCCTCCCCCTGAAGGTCGCGCAGGGGGATTTTTTCTCTTAGCTGCTAAAGAAGAAACGACAAGAGCCCCGGCGGGTTCAGTGTTCTGCCTGGGAGGCGATCACCATGTCGAGGACCTGCATTACGGCGTGTTGCTTCGTTTGTGGAAGCCTGCGGATGTAATCGATCTGCTGGTCGAGCCGTGAGGTTGGCCCTCGCTTGCCTTTGGGCCTTTCCTCGCCCAGCAGCTCCTCGGGGGTCAGGCCCAGGACCTTGCCCAGGATGGGGAGCATGGAGGCGGGAAAGCGTACGTGGCCCATTTCATAGTGCGCGTAGGTTTGCTGGACGATGCCGAGATGCTCGGCGATCTGCTGCTGGGTGAGGCCCTGGGCCTTCCGGGCCTGCGCGATACGCGCTCCGAGGGCTTTGAAGAATTGTATTTCATGGCTGTTCACGGTCGTCCTGCGTGAAGTTAGAACAGCCATGAGAGTAAGTCTCCTTCGAAGTTCAGGCTTGACTATACGCATGTCATGCGTAGGCTGCAAGAGAGATGATTTTTCAAAAACCGACTTGACAGGTTTTTCGCGGAAGGAGGAAACCATGGCCCGAATCCCCGATGCCGAACTGGAGCGTTTGAAGGCAGAGGTGAGCCTGGAGCGCCTAGCGGAAGCCGCTGGGATCCCGTTGGCCAAGTCAGGCAAGGACCGCCTGGGCAAGTGCCCGTTCCACGAGGACGGGGAGGCCTCGTTGGTGGTGACGCCGGAGAAGAACCTGTTCCACTGCTTCGGCTGCGGCGCGGCGGGCGGTCCCATTGACTGGACCATGAAGATCCAGGGCATCAGTTTCCGGCACGCGGTGGAGCAATTGCGGGCGGACATCGTGCCGGGTACGGAGGCGGTTCCGGTGAAGGCCAGTTCCGTTCGGCGGTTGCCGCCCCCGGTGGCGTTCGATGCGGATGACCAGGCCCTGCTGCAGCAGGTGATCGGCTACTACCACGACACCCTGAAGCAGTCACCGGAGGCCATGGACTACCTGAAGGTCCGGGGCATCCATCATCCCGAGGCCATCGAGCAGTTCAAGCTGGGCTACGCCAACCGCACCCTGGGCCTGAGCCTGCCGGGCAAGCAGTGGAAGGCTGGCGGCGAGATCCGGAGCCAGCTGGCGAAGGTGGGCATCTACCGCGAGAGCGGCCACGAGCATTTCAACGGGAGCCTGGTGATTCCGATCCTGGATGAGGCCGGGAACGTGCAGGAAGTCTACGGCCGCAAGCTCCTGGACAACCTGCGCAAGGGGACGCCCCTGCATCTCTACCTCCCGGGCCCGCACAAGGGTGTGTGGAATGTGGCCGCTCTGAAGGACTCGAAGGAGATCATCCTTTGCGAGGCCCTGATCGACGCCCTCACGTTCTGGTGCGCCGGATACCGCAACGTCACGGCGGCCTACGGGGTGGAGGGGTTTACCCAGGACCACCTGGACGCCTTTCAGCGGCACGGCACCCAGCGGGTGCTGATCGCCTATGACCGCGATGACGCTGGGGACCGTTCGTCCGTGAAGTTGGCGGAGAAGCTGATGGCGAAGGGGATCGCCTGCTACCGGATCCAGTTCCCCAAGGGGCTGGACGCCAACGCCTATGCCCTGAAAGTGCAGCCCGCCGCGAAGTCGCTGGGGCTGGTGATCCGGTCGGCGGAGTGGATGGGCACTGGCCCAGCCCCGGAGGGCGGCGTAGGCAAGGAAGCCGCTAAAAGGGAAACGGTCCGAGAGGTGGTGGCGCAGGTGGAGGCCACGAAGTTCCCGGAGCCCCTTCCTTCTTTAGCCGCCATCCCTACGTCGCCCGTCCAGACACCCGTCCAGACACCCGTCCAGGCACCTGCCCAGGCACCTGCCCAGGCACCTGCCCAGGCACCTGCCCATGCACCTGCCCATGCACCCACCCAGGCACCTACACTTGCACCCATTCCCGCTCCCCCGGTGCCGCCGCCCCCACCCGCCACCGATGAGCTGGCCCACGAGGTTCAGGGCACCGATCTGCTGCTCACCCTGGAGGACCGGGTCTACCGGGTTCGCGGCTGGCAGAAGCCGTTGAACCCCGAGACCCTGAAGGTGAACCTGATGGTCACGCGGGGCGAGCCTTTCCACGTGGACACCATTGATCTCTACCAGGCCAAGGCCAGGGCGGCGTTCGTGCGGCAGGCCGGGTTGGAACTCCCGGCGTCCGAGGAGACCCTGAAGCTGGACCTGGGCAAGGTGCTGCGCAAGGTGGAGGCGCTCCAGGCCGAGCAGTTGGCCGAGGCCCTCGCCGCCAAGACCGCCCGCCCCACGCTCACGGAGGAGGCCCACGCGGAGGCCCTGGCCCTGCTGAAGACCCCCGATCTCCTGGGCCGGATCCTCGCGGACTTCACGGCGCTGGGCATCGTCGGCGAGGAGCCCAACAAGACCACCTGCTACCTGGCGGCCGTCTCGCGGCTCCTGGATCGCCCTCTGGCCCTGATGATCCAGTCGGCGAGTGCCGCCGGGAAGTCGAGCCTGATGGACGCCGTGCTGGACCTGGTTCCCGAGGAGGACCTGGTGCGGTATTCGGCGATGAGCGGCCAGTCCCTGTTCTACATGGGCGACCGCAGCCTCCAGCACAAGATCCTGGCCATCGCCGAGGAGGAGGGCGCGAGGCAGGCCAGCTATGCCCTGAAGCTGCTCCAGAGCGAAGGCCGGGTGACGATGGCCAGTACCGGCAAGGACGCGTTGACCGGGATGCTGACCACCCACGACTACACCGTGGAAGGGCCGGTGATGCTGTTCCTCACCACTACGGCCATCGACCTCGACGAGGAGCTGCTGAACCGCTGCCTGGTCCTCACGGTGAACGAGAGCCGGGAGCAGACCCGTGCCATCCACGGCGTTCAGCGGCGGCGGGAGACCCTGGAGGGGCTGCTGGCGAAGGCGGAGCGGGAACGGCTGCTGACCTTGCACCGCAACGTCCAGCGCCTGCTCCAGCCCCTGGCAGTGGTGAATCCCTACGCCGATCAGTTGAGCTTCCGTGATGACCAGACCCGCTCGCGGCGGGACCACGTGAAGTATCTGACGCTGATCCGCTCCATTGCCCTCCTCCACCAGTTCCAGCGGGAGATCAAGACCGTGGTCCACCAGGGGCAGTCGCTCCGCTACATCGAAGTCATTCCGGCGGACATCGCCCTCGCCAACGAGCTGGCCACGGAGGTTCTGGGGCGTACCGTGGACGAGCTGCTGCCCCAGACCCGGAAGCTGCTGACGCTGCTCCATGCCTGGGTGGCCGCGGAATGTGAGGCGCAGAACGTCGCCCAGCATGAGTTTCACTTCACGCGCAGGCAGGCGCGGGAGGCGGTGGGCTGGGGCGATACCCAGATGAAGATCCACCTGGCCCGCCTTTCGGAGATGGAGTTCCTTCTGCCCCACAAGGGTGGCCACAAGCAGTCGTTCGTCTACGAGCTGCTCTACACGGGCGAGGATGCGGAAGGCCGTGCCCGGCTCCTGGGGCTGATCGAGGTGGGCAGCCTCCATTCCCTGCCTACGACGGCCAGCGGTCGGGGTGAGGAGCCCCTGCGGTCGGGGTGCGGTCGGCCTGTGGTCGGGGTTCGGTCGGGGGGTGGTCGGGGTGCGGTCGCACCCCAGAAACCCAATGCTGACGAGGCATTGAGCGGAGTTCGCGAATCGAGGTTCGAGAACGCACTTCCAGAGATCCTCGTGCCCGTCCTGTCGTATGCGAATGGGGTGGCCCGATGAGGGGGGTCGGGGGGCGCAAGCCGAGTCTGCCGCCCATCGGCGGCGTGGGCGATCCCGACAGCCTCACCACCCACATGCAGCGGTATCTGACGCACATGGGGGTGCTGGGCCAGTCGCCGCACTCGGTGGCGTCCAGCAAGGCCGCGTTGCGCCGGTTCATCCGCTGGTGCCAGGAACGGAGCGTGGAGCGGCCTGGCCAGGTGGACCGGCCCCTGGTGGAGCGGTTCCAGCAGCAGCTGTTCCATCACCGGAAGACCAACGGGGAGCCCCTGACGGCCCGGAGCCAGCAGTTCCTGCTGATCCCGGTGCGGCAGTGGTTCAGTTGGCTGGTGAAGCAGGGGCATCTGCCGTATAGCCCTGCGGCGGAGCTGGAGCTGCCCAAGGTGGTGCGCAGGCTGCCCAAGGCCATTCTGTCGGCGCAGGAGGCGGAGGCGGTGCTGGCCGTGCCCAACGTGGCCACGGCGGTGGGGCTGCGGGACCGGGCGATCCTGGAGACGTTCTACTCCACAGGGATCCGGCGGACGGAGCTGACGCGGCTTTCGATCCAGGACGTGGACCGGGAGCGGGGCACGCTGATGATCCGTGAGGGCAAGGGCCGGAAGGACCGCATGATCCCCATCGGAGAGCGGGCGCTGGCGTGGATCGCGGCCTACCGGGATCGGGCGAGGCCGGAGCTGGTGGGGCTCCAGGACGACGGCACGTTGTTCCTGAACAATCTGGGCAGGCCGCTGAAGCCGTTCCACCTGACCATCCTGGCCGGGCTGTACGTGAAGCGGTCGGGCATCGGCAAACAGGGTGCCTGCCATCTGTTCCGGCACACGATGGCCACGCTGATGCTGGAGAACGGCGCAGACACCCGCTACATCCAGGCCATGCTCGGCCACGCCAGCCTGGAGACCACGCAGATCTACACGAAGGTCAGCATCCGGGCGCTGAAGGCCATCCACACGGCCACGCACCCCGGCAGGATGCCGGAGGCGGCCCGGAAGTGGCTGGAGGCGGAGCGGGAGCCCACCGCCCAAGACCTGCTGGCCCAGCTCGGCCAGGAGGATCCGGAATGAGGGCCGAGCGCATCATCGACGGAATCCCGGTGAACCCTGTGCTGCCCAAGCGGTTCGACGGGACGCGCAATGAAGACCGGCCGCCCAGTCATCGGGCGTGGTGGGGCGTTCCCTACGTGCGCATCTACCCGTGCCCCTACGAGGAGGGCAGCGAGTACCTGGCGAAGTGGCTGGAAGCCTGGCCCTCCGGGAAACGGTTCGACACCTACTGCCTGGACGGCGGAGCCTGGGACCGGCCCACGGTCTGGGGCAAGTTCGGGACCCTGGAGGAGGCCATCGCCTGCGCCAAGACAGGCCCAGTCTGGCGGCGCTGAACGACGCCTGGCCAGAATCGAGCTGGGGGGAGGTTGCCCCGAACCCAGGAGCACAGGAGCACAAACGACCACAGGGACAACAGCGAGCACGATGGAGCACATGCTGCGGACACCAAACGTTCGAGCGGGTGGATTTATAAGATTTGAATTAATAAATCCATGCAGCTCTATTGACGAATCGAATGGAATGTTTACCTTTCATGGGTATGAATTGGCGTTTGCCCGCTCATCGGCTGGTCAGATAGAATTGCGTATCTCGTGGATATGTAGCACTTGCATTCCGATACTGAGTGTGGGGCTCACCACTGGTCGTCGCGAGCTGGTGGGGTCGGGAATTCCAACCTCCTGACCGCGAGCCCCCCCTTTGGGGGAGGATACGATGAACGTTAAGCAGAAGAAGGCGCGGCACTCGAAGATGCAGGCAAAGACCCTGAAGCTACGCGGGGAATTCTGGTCGGAGATCACCGAAGAGGACCTCTGGCATCGCAAGCGTCAGGACGGATGGATCACGATCCCCAGGACCATGCCCATCATCATCAACATCATCGACGCGCTCACCAAGAACGCCTCGGCTGGGAACACCTACTTCACCCTGTGGTGTCGGAGCTTTGACGAGCAGGTAATCGAGATCGGAAATCCCGCTGACCTGGCGTCCGAATCCGGTTTCTCAGGCGAGCGAGCCGTCTATACCTGGCGGCAGCGCATGAAATCCCTTAAGAGCATGGGATTCATTGATAGCTATACCGGAAGCCATGATTACCAATTCGTTCTCCTATTCAATCCCCACAAGGTGATCAAGAAGAAGAAGGGGGAGATCCCGGCAAACCTCTACAGCCAGTTGTTCAGCCGGGCTCTCGACATTGGAGCGCGAGACATGACGGAAGAGGACAAGGAGACTGGGCAGGAGAGTGAGGATTAGCTGCGGAAGGGCGAGGAAGGGGGCCCGGGGCGGGGCGTTCCGCTCCGGGCTTCCTTCTTTAGCTGCCTGCTTTTCAGCCGCCAGAGGTGCATCGGGGGGTCTCCGGAGCTACAATGGTTTCAGATCATTGAAAAGCCCAGTGCCACAAGGGGAAGTGCCCTCTCGAAGGCCGGAGTCGCATAGGGGCACCTACATGCAGGCGCGGTTCTATCTGCCTATGTATGGGCGGTTTGCCAGCCCGGACCCGGCACGGGATCAGCACTTTGAAGAGACGCAATCCTGGAACATCTTCTCCTACGTGCAGAACAATCCGGTAATGATGACTGACCCAAGTGGGATGTTTGGATTGCCGAATTGGTTGGTTAAACTCCTTCCTCCATCGCTTCGACCAGGGGTGCAGACAGCTAGAATGTTGGACACGGGGGTTAAGTCTCTTGATCAACAAAAGAAGGAAAATTCAGAATCAGTTAAACGTGCTTCAATGAGTGATGATAGTTTTGATGAAGAGTCTGTTACGCAATTTAGGCGCATTGAGACCAGGACAAAAAACACCGCATTAAAAATGCTTTCAGAGGCTGGAGACGTTGTTGATGAAACCATCAATTTAAATGTCAAGATTAAAAAGGATGAAGCAAAAGATGCATCCGACATGGCAAAGCCGGGGACTGCATTTGATGCAAAAACTAGTGACGCAAAAGGCGACGGTCTCGTGAGGTCCTCCAAGGAACAAAAAGCTGGCGAAGCTCCTGGAGAGGTGAAGCCATCGGACGCCCAGAAGGCCAAAGACAAGAAAGACACAATACAATCACTCAAAGAAATGTGGGAAGCGGCCAAAAGGAAAATACTGAAATGATGCATTGCACAAGGTGATGTCATGCTCGAAAATAAAACGATCCGCATCGTATTTCCATCTGATAAATCGGCATTATCCAAGTCAACAATACTGACTTGTATGTACTTGTGGCGACAAGTGTCACTGTTTTTTATTTTAGTGATATCAATTGGTTGGGGCGTTAGCTTTTTGTATTCAGTTTGGTTTGAGTATACAAATATCAATATTGGTGTTCGAGTTTTAGCGGTTATTTCAATACTTATTGCTTACATCGTCTCGACTTTTATTGCGACGTTCGATATTTTAAGAAAATATTCTCATGCCGATGATTGACTTCCATAATCTACTTCGCCTTGATTCTGTTTTTGTTATTGCGGTTTTAGTTCTTATTGTTTTGTATTCAGCAATCAGGCTGATTGCTGTCCGTGGTGTAGTTCGTTTCATTGTGTGGTTGGTTAATCCATTTCGATGGATATTGTGGGGTGATAAAGGCGAGTTGTACTCTGTGATTCCAAGTTGGATGGGCTTTTTGCAGGTGATATGTGTGTTGTATTTGCTTTGGATTTGTTGTTGCAGGTGAGCTTGGTTGGCATTCGCTTTCACGAGCATCGGCACGGAGTCCAGGATTCGATGGACTTGGCCGACACGCTCGTCACAGGCTACCCGTGGCTACCGGCCATCAAGATTTTTTAGAATCGTTTCAGAGTCCGTGTAGAAGTATTTGCTCAGCTTGGTCGCCATCGGCGAAGAGTAATTTGCGTGTGGCAGCATGTTTTTGTCGAGATCAAGTTTAAAACGTAGGGAATGATAAAAATGCTCCTCAAGGTACAACTCACAGGGCCCGTGGGTACCGGCATGGATGGCGCGATGAACGGCATCATCAATCGACCTGAGTTGGGCAAATGGAAGCCCTAGGCTATTCAATGAAACATGGTTTCCTTTGGGTGAGTAGTGGAGAAGGCCACTGTCGTGGTATTCATTAACACCTTGCACAATTATTCCATAAATTTTAAGGCCAATTTCAGATTGAAATGCATCTGAAATGGCAGGCATTAGCTTAATCAGTGTTTCGGGCTCGTAGGAGTAGTGAATATCGCTGTCGTACTGGCCGACGAACCAGTTGATTTTAAGGAGGATATTATCAGCAAAGCTTATGAATGCCACTCCGGGATTGGCTGATGCGATTAGATCTATTCGATCTCGAAGCCTAACAAGCTTTGGCCCATCAAGGTGATTGCCCAACAAGGCGGCCTTAACCCCTATGGCATCTATGAGTGCGAAGGCGGAATACGGACGCAAGTGTAGGTTCGATAACCAAGGGCCCTTCACAAAGATGCATGGCTTACCACCGCAGCTGGGGGTGTCAACACAGGTTACGAATGCCTCTCTCGGCAATCGAATTGATACTTCATGATAACGCGTAAATATATTGGGATACCAGGACAGTTCGAGTGAGTCTGCAGCAATGCTGTGAACTGATGCGTAGCTGGCAAACCCTGCATTGCCGTCGCCCCTTCCGTTGAACATGTCAATTTGTGCGGCCTCGTAATCGGAGAGCCAGCGCTCATCCATCAAGAAGGTGTCCTGATCCAGAGGAATATCCTCGAAGGCGTAGCTCTGAAACTCCGGATGAGAGAATGGTTGTGGCACGGGTTTCCTCCCTTATCGGTTTGAAACGCTGTGGCATTTCTCAGGGAACCAGGCTCAATTGACGTTTTTGAGAAAGGCATTGGTCGTATTGGCCGGAGATAGGGTGAGAGGCAGGTCTCCATGCCCGGATTAATCTCGTTTTCGCCACCAAAGTTTGAGCAGGGGCACCATCGCTCCGGCCAGCACGGCAAGATGGATCAGGTTGATTTTCAGTTCCATGGATTCCTCCGAACACACTTCCCCTTAAAGGAAAGTTGAAGGAATCTCGCGGGGCGATGAAAGAAGGGTCGCCTTTGGGGTTGGTAGTGTCAAGGGCTCCAAAGGCACCGAAATTTTCAGTTGGTAAGATTTCAGGCCTCAAATGCAGTCAGGGCCGATATCTCCGGTGTGCAAGGCCGGGATCTGGTCGCTGGTTCATGCAGGTTACCTTCGCGTCCGATTTCGCCCTCACACAAGGGAGGCGGGTTTGGTTGTAGAGCCGCCACCCCTGGTCCAGGAGTTGACCATCCCGGAGCTGTCACCCAAGCCGCCACCCCTGACCCTGGGCGTACCCTTCGGCTTTTCCGTCCGTCCTGGGCTCCGATGAAAACCCGGAACCCGAAGATCGGAAATCCCATTCGGCGGGGTGGCCATTTCCATTTTCGGGGCGGGTTCTGGAGCCCGCCATTGCCGGGGCGATGGGGTTCCTGATCGAGTTTCGGTACGGCCGCTCCCGGCTTTCGAACCCCGGCCATCGGGGACAAGAATTCCATTTCGGAAAGCATCGGGCCGATTTTCCGGCTCCGCTTTTCCGGCGACCTGGGCGCACAGGGGGAGGCGCTGGCCTGCGCCTGGGGAAATGGCTGCGGGGCATGTGGGCGGTGTCCTCGGTCCTGGGGGTGGTGGCCGCCGCCGCGCTGGCCCTCGGTGTCACCGGGAAAGTCTTTCCCGAAGCCCTGCCGGTGTTCGGGAGAAGACCCCTCCCGCTTTTCGGCAGTTCCGGGAAAAGGGCCTGAGCCCCTTTCCTGGATTTCACCCTGCCGTTTGTCCCGGTCGTGAGCCCCCCCACCTCAAGGGGGCTCATGGCCGGGCGCGAGTGAAGCGCCGAAGTCCCTGCGGTCCCGAATGACCTGGTTGGGTCGGCCCCTCCCACGGGCACCCCGGCTTCCGGGACCGTGCCAGGTGCTTTCCCTGGCACGGTCCTGGAGGGGGGAGCCGCCCCGGATTGGCCCTTTCAGAGCCCTCCGCGAACCGCTTGCGGTCGTGGGGGGTAGGGATACCTTTGAAACGAATGTCGCAGCATAGCGGAGACATTTGTTTCGAAGGTATGATGTCCATCCACCAAAGGTGGATTCCGAGGTATTCCATGCAGCTCATACGTAGGGCCAGTGCCGGCAACTCCCAGGCGCTCCGGGTCAGGCTTCATCCCGTGAGTTATCGTGAGCTTGAGCAGGCCTCCGCCGAGGCCGGGATCCCACTCGAAGAGGCCGCCGAGCAGCTCCTGGTCCAGGCGCTCAAGCTCCTGCGTCTCCACAAGCGCAGGGAGGGGCGGAAGGATCCGGAATAGGCCGGGGGTTTTCCCGGGAGCCGCCGTACGGGCCAAAGTCATTTCCGGGAGACCGGGAAATCCTTTTGTAGGATCCCGGATTCCCATTTTCGACCGGGATCAGACCCATTTTCCGTGAGCCCCTGAAGGGTCTCCCCTCGGTTCGGATCCGGTGGACTTTTCAGTTCATGATGGGGAAGAACGCCTCGAAGGCCGGGCTTTCCCCCGCCGGAAGATTTGGTGCATGGTGCATCCGGTAGGCGGCTTCGCCCTCGGACTATTCGGGAAACATGAGGGGGATGATTCTCTCGCCCGTGACCATGTGCTACTCGGCCCCTTTTGCGAGGAAGGCTTTGACATCGACCTGAACGCTCCAAGCGGCAGCATTGGCCATGGTGACAAATTCCCGGGCATTTCCGGGCGTAATCCTATCCTGTGCATTGTCGGAGCTGTGGGCCACCAGGTTTCGCAAGTGACGAAGAGAGGTGATGACCTGGATTGTCGAGGGTTGGAGCGCGCCCTTCTCTGCCAGTCCATCCAGGATGCGCCCGATGTTGGTAGATGGCCCATCCTTGATTCCAGCTTGCTCTGACGCGGCGACAAGGGTTCCTTCCAGCTTTGCCCATGCGGCGAGAATCGCACCTTGGGGTGCGTGGACGATCAGATCATCGTCCATGTCTGCCAAGGCAAACTTCTGGATGGCAACTCTGGAATTTGCCCCCGGCGGCTGGATGGCCTTTGTCGCCTTCATGGTCTCCTCGAACTCGATTTCAAAATCCTTGCCCTTGAGCCGCCGAAGGCGAAGGCCGTCGAACAACCCGATCAACTGTCTCCGGAAACATAGGGCGAGCAGGGTACAGGTTAGGGGCCAAGCCAGTGCCTTCACCAGTTCAGCAACCAATGTCGCCATATCCATCGCTGGCTCCTTGGGTGATCGTTCAATTCGGGATGATGGCCGATGATATATCGGGTTGCCTTCGGATGATCCGCGAAAAGAAAAATTGAGGATGCATCCCCTCTCCTCGGTTCGGATCCGGTGGACCTTTCAGTTCATGGTGGGGAAGAACGCCTCGAAAGCCGGGCATTTCCCGGCAGGAAGTATGGGCGGGTGGTGCATCCGGTAGGCGGCTTCGCCCTCGGAATATTCGAGCAGCATGAGGGAGATGATTTCCTCGTCCGTGACCATGAGGGTCCGGGTTTCCGGAAGGTCGGCGGGTTTGGCGGTCTGCCAGATGCGGAGCGCGAACACCCTTTCGGAAGGATGCAGGGACCAGAAGGCGCGGAGACAAAAATGCTGAATGGCCTCGTCCCGTTCCTCCACCTGGTGGGTGACCAGCCATGGGGATCCCTCGGGCCAAAGGAAGGTCAGGGTGCCTCGCTCGAACCGGTAGGGGAGGTGGTAGACCAGGGGCTGATGGCGCGAGGGACGGTTGGGCAAAGCCGGGGTGGGGAGATCCTCGGTATCGATACCGAACACGGTTTTCATGGCCAACCTCTCAAGGTGGTGTCGGGGTGGAAATCCCTTTTTAGTACTACCTAAAAAAACAGGCCCCCTCCCCCTGAAGGTCGCGCAGGGGGATTTTTTCTCTTAGCTGCTAAAGAAGAAACGACAAGAGCCCCGGCGGGTTCAGTGTTCTGCCTGGGAGGCGATCACCATGTCGAGGACCTGCATTACGGCGTGTTGCTTCGTTTGTGGAAGCCTGCGGATGTAATCGATCTGCTGGTCGAGCCGTGAGGTTGGCCCTCGCTTGCCTTTGGGCCTTTCCTCGCCCAGCAGCTCCTCGGGGGTCAGGCCCAGGACCTTGCCCAGGATGGGGAGCATGGAGGCGGGAAAGCGTACGTGGCCCATTTCATAGTGCGCGTAGGTTTGCTGGACGATGCCGAGATGCTCGGCGATCTGCTGCTGGGTGAGGCCCTGGGCCTTCCGGGCCTGCGCGATACGCGCTCCGAGGGCTTTGAAGAATTGTATTTCATGGCTGTTCACGGTCGTCCTGCGTGAAGTTAGAACAGCCATGAGAGTAAGTCTCCTTCGAAGTTCAGGCTTGACTATACGCATGTCATGCGTAGGCTGCAAGAGAGATGATTTTTCAAAAACCGACTTGACAGGTTTTTCGCGGAAGGAGGAAACCATGGCCCGAATCCCCGATGCCGAACTGGAGCGTTTGAAGGCAGAGGTGAGCCTGGAGCGCCTAGCGGAAGCCGCTGGGATCCCGTTGGCCAAGTCAGGCAAGGACCGCCTGGGCAAGTGCCCGTTCCACGAGGACGGGGAGGCCTCGTTGGTGGTGACGCCGGAGAAGAACCTGTTCCACTGCTTCGGCTGCGGCGCGGCGGGCGGTCCCATTGACTGGACCATGAAGATCCAGGGCATCAGTTTCCGGCACGCGGTGGAGCAATTGCGGGCGGACATCGTGCCGGGTACGGAGGCGGTTCCGGTGAAGGCCAGTTCCGTTCGGCGGTTGCCGCCCCCGGTGGCGTTCGATGCGGATGACCAGGCCCTGCTGCAGCAGGTGATCGGCTACTACCACGACACCCTGAAGCAGTCACCGGAGGCCATGGACTACCTGAAGGTCCGGGGCATCCATCATCCCGAGGCCATCGAGCAGTTCAAGCTGGGCTACGCCAACCGCACCCTGGGCCTGAGCCTGCCGGGCAAGCAGTGGAAGGCTGGCGGCGAGATCCGGAGCCAGCTGGCGAAGGTGGGCATCTACCGCGAGAGCGGCCACGAGCATTTCAACGGGAGCCTGGTGATTCCGATCCTGGATGAGGCCGGGAACGTGCAGGAAGTCTACGGCCGCAAGCTCCTGGACAACCTGCGCAAGGGGACGCCCCTGCATCTCTACCTCCCGGGCCCGCACAAGGGTGTGTGGAATGTGGCCGCTCTGAAGGACTCGAAGGAGATCATCCTTTGCGAGGCCCTGATCGACGCCCTCACGTTCTGGTGCGCCGGATACCGCAACGTCACGGCGGCCTACGGGGTGGAGGGGTTTACCCAGGACCACCTGGACGCCTTTCAGCGGCACGGCACCCAGCGGGTGCTGATCGCCTATGACCGCGATGACGCTGGGGACCGTTCGTCCGTGAAGTTGGCGGAGAAGCTGATGGCGAAGGGGATCGCCTGCTACCGGATCCAGTTCCCCAAGGGGCTGGACGCCAACGCCTATGCCCTGAAAGTGCAGCCCGCCGCGAAGTCGCTGGGGCTGGTGATCCGGTCGGCGGAGTGGATGGGCACTGGCCCAGCCCCGGAGGGCGGCGTAGGCAAGGAAGCCGCTAAAAGGGAAACGGTCCGAGAGGTGGTGGCGCAGGTGGAGGCCACGAAGTTCCCGGAGCCCCTTCCTTCTTTAGCCGCCATCCCTACGTCGCCCGTCCAGACACCCGTCCAGACACCCGTCCAGGCACCTGCCCAGGCACCTGCCCAGGCACCTGCCCAGGCACCTGCCCATGCACCTGCCCATGCACCCACCCAGGCACCTACACTTGCACCCATTCCCGCTCCCCCGGTGCCGCCGCCCCCACCCGCCACCGATGAGCTGGCCCACGAGGTTCAGGGCACCGATCTGCTGCTCACCCTGGAGGACCGGGTCTACCGGGTTCGCGGCTGGCAGAAGCCGTTGAACCCCGAGACCCTGAAGGTGAACCTGATGGTCACGCGGGGCGAGCCTTTCCACGTGGACACCATTGATCTCTACCAGGCCAAGGCCAGGGCGGCGTTCGTGCGGCAGGCCGGGTTGGAACTCCCGGCGTCCGAGGAGACCCTGAAGCTGGACCTGGGCAAGGTGCTGCGCAAGGTGGAGGCGCTCCAGGCCGAGCAGTTGGCCGAGGCCCTCGCCGCCAAGACCGCCCGCCCCACGCTCACGGAGGAGGCCCACGCGGAGGCCCTGGCCCTGCTGAAGACCCCCGATCTCCTGGGCCGGATCCTCGCGGACTTCACGGCGCTGGGCATCGTCGGCGAGGAGCCCAACAAGACCACCTGCTACCTGGCGGCCGTCTCGCGGCTCCTGGATCGCCCTCTGGCCCTGATGATCCAGTCGGCGAGTGCCGCCGGGAAGTCGAGCCTGATGGACGCCGTGCTGGACCTGGTTCCCGAGGAGGACCTGGTGCGGTATTCGGCGATGAGCGGCCAGTCCCTGTTCTACATGGGCGACCGCAGCCTCCAGCACAAGATCCTGGCCATCGCCGAGGAGGAGGGCGCGAGGCAGGCCAGCTATGCCCTGAAGCTGCTCCAGAGCGAAGGCCGGGTGACGATGGCCAGTACCGGCAAGGACGCGTTGACCGGGATGCTGACCACCCACGACTACACCGTGGAAGGGCCGGTGATGCTGTTCCTCACCACTACGGCCATCGACCTCGACGAGGAGCTGCTGAACCGCTGCCTGGTCCTCACGGTGAACGAGAGCCGGGAGCAGACCCGTGCCATCCACGGCGTTCAGCGGCGGCGGGAGACCCTGGAGGGGCTGCTGGCGAAGGCGGAGCGGGAACGGCTGCTGACCTTGCACCGCAACGTCCAGCGCCTGCTCCAGCCCCTGGCAGTGGTGAATCCCTACGCCGATCAGTTGAGCTTCCGTGATGACCAGACCCGCTCGCGGCGGGACCACGTGAAGTATCTGACGCTGATCCGCTCCATTGCCCTCCTCCACCAGTTCCAGCGGGAGATCAAGACCGTGGTCCACCAGGGGCAGTCGCTCCGCTACATCGAAGTCATTCCGGCGGACATCGCCCTCGCCAACGAGCTGGCCACGGAGGTTCTGGGGCGTACCGTGGACGAGCTGCTGCCCCAGACCCGGAAGCTGCTGACGCTGCTCCATGCCTGGGTGGCCGCGGAATGTGAGGCGCAGAACGTCGCCCAGCATGAGTTTCACTTCACGCGCAGGCAGGCGCGGGAGGCGGTGGGCTGGGGCGATACCCAGATGAAGATCCACCTGGCCCGCCTTTCGGAGATGGAGTTCCTTCTGCCCCACAAGGGTGGCCACAAGCAGTCGTTCGTCTACGAGCTGCTCTACACGGGCGAGGATGCGGAAGGCCGTGCCCGGCTCCTGGGGCTGATCGAGGTGGGCAGCCTCCATTCCCTGCCTACGACGGCCAGCGGTCGGGGTGAGGAGCCCCTGCGGTCGGGGTGCGGTCGGCCTGTGGTCGGGGTTCGGTCGGGGGGTGGTCGGGGTGCGGTCGCACCCCAGAAACCCAATGCTGACGAGGCATTGAGCGGAGTTCGCGAATCGAGGTTCGAGAACGCACTTCCAGAGATCCTCGTGCCCGTCCTGTCGTATGCGAATGGGGTGGCCCGATGAGGGGGGTCGGGGGGCGCAAGCCGAGTCTGCCGCCCATCGGCGGCGTGGGCGATCCCGACAGCCTCACCACCCACATGCAGCGGTATCTGACGCACATGGGGGTGCTGGGCCAGTCGCCGCACTCGGTGGCGTCCAGCAAGGCCGCGTTGCGCCGGTTCATCCGCTGGTGCCAGGAACGGAGCGTGGAGCGGCCTGGCCAGGTGGACCGGCCCCTGGTGGAGCGGTTCCAGCAGCAGCTGTTCCATCACCGGAAGACCAACGGGGAGCCCCTGACGGCCCGGAGCCAGCAGTTCCTGCTGATCCCGGTGCGGCAGTGGTTCAGTTGGCTGGTGAAGCAGGGGCATCTGCCGTATAGCCCTGCGGCGGAGCTGGAGCTGCCCAAGGTGGTGCGCAGGCTGCCCAAGGCCATTCTGTCGGCGCAGGAGGCGGAGGCGGTGCTGGCCGTGCCCAACGTGGCCACGGCGGTGGGGCTGCGGGACCGGGCGATCCTGGAGACGTTCTACTCCACAGGGATCCGGCGGACGGAGCTGACGCGGCTTTCGATCCAGGACGTGGACCGGGAGCGGGGCACGCTGATGATCCGTGAGGGCAAGGGCCGGAAGGACCGCATGATCCCCATCGGAGAGCGGGCGCTGGCGTGGATCGCGGCCTACCGGGATCGGGCGAGGCCGGAGCTGGTGGGGCTCCAGGACGACGGCACGTTGTTCCTGAACAATCTGGGCAGGCCGCTGAAGCCGTTCCACCTGACCATCCTGGCCGGGCTGTACGTGAAGCGGTCGGGCATCGGCAAACAGGGTGCCTGCCATCTGTTCCGGCACACGATGGCCACGCTGATGCTGGAGAACGGCGCAGACACCCGCTACATCCAGGCCATGCTCGGCCACGCCAGCCTGGAGACCACGCAGATCTACACGAAGGTCAGCATCCGGGCGCTGAAGGCCATCCACACGGCCACGCACCCCGGCAGGATGCCGGAGGCGGCCCGGAAGTGGCTGGAGGCGGAGCGGGAGCCCACCGCCCAAGACCTGCTGGCCCAGCTCGGCCAGGAGGATCCGGAATGAGGGCCGAGCGCATCATCGACGGAATCCCGGTGAACCCTGTGCTGCCCAAGCGGTTCGACGGGACGCGCAATGAAGACCGGCCGCCCAGTCATCGGGCGTGGTGGGGCGTTCCCTACGTGCGCATCTACCCGTGCCCCTACGAGGAGGGCAGCGAGTACCTGGCGAAGTGGCTGGAAGCCTGGCCCTCCGGGAAACGGTTCGACACCTACTGCCTGGACGGCGGAGCCTGGGACCGGCCCACGGTCTGGGGCAAGTTCGGGACCCTGGAGGAGGCCATCGCCTGCGCCAAGACAGGCCCAGTCTGGCGGCGCTGAACGACGCCTGGCCAGAATCGAGCTGGGGGGAGGTTGCCCCGAACCCAGGAGCACAGGAGCACAAACGACCACAGGGACAACAGCGAGCACGATGGAGCACATGCTGCGGACACCAAACGTTCGAGCGGGTGGATTTATAAGATTTGAATTAATAAATCCATGCAGCTCTATTGACGAATCGAATGGAATGTTTACCTTTCATGGGTATGAATTGGCGTTTGCCCGCTCATCGGCTGGTCAGATAGAATTGCGTATCTCGTGGATATGTAGCACTTGCATTCCGATACTGAGTGTGGGGCTCACCACTGGTCGTCGCGAGCTGGTGGGGTCGGGAATTCCAACCTCCTGACCGCGAGCCCCCCCTTTGGGGGAGGATACGATGAACGTTAAGCAGAAGAAGGCGCGGCACTCGAAGATGCAGGCAAAGACCCTGAAGCTACGCGGGGAATTCTGGTCGGAGATCACCGAAGAGGACCTCTGGCATCGCAAGCGTCAGGACGGATGGATCACGATCCCCAGGACCATGCCCATCATCATCAACATCATCGACGCGCTCACCAAGAACGCCTCGGCTGGGAACACCTACTTCACCCTGTGGTGTCGGAGCTTTGACGAGCAGGTAATCGAGATCGGAAATCCCGCTGACCTGGCGTCCGAATCCGGTTTCTCAGGCGAGCGAGCCGTCTATACCTGGCGGCAGCGCATGAAATCCCTTAAGAGCATGGGATTCATTGATAGCTATACCGGAAGCCATGATTACCAATTCGTTCTCCTATTCAATCCCCACAAGGTGATCAAGAAGAAGAAGGGGGAGATCCCGGCAAACCTCTACAGCCAGTTGTTCAGCCGGGCTCTCGACATTGGAGCGCGAGACATGACGGAAGAGGACAAGGAGACTGGGCAGGAGAGTGAGGATTAGCTGCGGAAGGGCGAGGAAGGGGGCCCGGGGCGGGGCGTTCCGCTCCGGGCTTCCTTCTTTAGCTGCCTGCTTTTCAGCCGCCAGAGGTGCATCGGGGGGTCTCCGGAGCTACAATGGTTTCAGATCATTGAAAAGCCCAGTGCCACAAGGGGAAGTGCCCTCTCGAAGGCCGGAGTCGCATAGGGGCACCTACATGCAGGCGCGGTTCTATCTGCCCATGTATGGGAGGTTCGCAAGCCCGGATCCTAAGAGGGATGTGCATTTCGAGGACACGCAGGGTTGGAACATCTACTCCTATTGCCAGAACAACCCAGCCATGAGAATCGATCCGGATGGCATGGAGGATGGGTTCCCTTCTGCAGGGCCCTCTGGTGGCGATCTGGCTTACGCGGCATCGGCAATTTGGTCGGGAATTAAAGCAGGAGCTAAAGTTGTTGCGAATGCATGGGTTAGTAGTGCCCATGAGCTGCAAAACGACCCGGAGTTCATGGCAGCAGCGAGGAACATCAACGAGATGACGTTAATTGTTCCTATCCCAGTTCAAGTACCTACACCTGCTAGTCCTGGCCTTGCTCCTGTAACTCCGGAGGGTGTCGTCGTCCCGCTCGCTCCTGTAGTTCCAGCGACTACCCCATTGGCTATCCCAAGTCCTGCCGTGGCAGCGATGAGTGGAGGGCGCGGCGACCAATATGGACATAAGAGCGGTAAGAATGAAAAGCACAGTAATCCTGATGCAAGAAATGCCGCCAAGGAAAAGCTTGATGCAAAGCAGGCGGAACTTACTAAGGCAAAAAAGGCTAACGATTTGTCCAAGGAAGGCAGGCAAAACCTTCGCGATTTGGAACGCGAAATCAAGCATCTCCGAAGGAAGATGGAGGACACTGGGGAAACGCATGGTCGAGGAGGGAAATAGTCGCGATGGATAGCTTGTTTACGGTTATTCTCAACTTTCGAGAAGGTATTTACATTCGACAAGTAAGCGCCTCGACCCCTTGGGTGGGACTGCAGCAATGGGCGCGCGATTTGGACACGACAGGCATTCCAGGGATGGGTGAGAAATCAAAAATTGAGTTGATTGATTATTTCAACAAATTTTCGGATTTAGCTTCTCCAACGCCAGTGGAAAGAGTTAATAGTGTTTGGTGTTCACTGGCCGGACTGAAGTCTGGATTTTGTTTGATATACATAGTGAAAACCAGCGCAAAGTAACGATAGCCGAGTTTTCGTAACAGATCCAGTGATGGTTTGGTCTTCTCCTTTTTCCCCCGACCCACCCCACCGCAGGCGCCGTCCGGCTCGCCCCGGGCAAAGGCCGCGCCTGCGCACCGCTGCGCGGCGCTCCAGCACGCCCTCTGCAGCGGGGCGCCCGTGATCAAGCTCGTCCCATTCGATCGTGCAGAGGGAAAGCGGCGGCCTCGGACGGCGGCAGCGTTGAGGGCCCAACGGTCCCCCCAGTTCGCCCGTCCATCATCCATGGCCGCCCTGCGCGTCGGTCGGCAGTCGTCGCATTTTCGATAATGATCATTATCGAAAATGGTTTTGGTGAACCCCTCGTCAGCTGCGCTGCCGAGCGCTTCATAAAACTCCCGCCGCCTGCCTAGACATAACGGTTCGCTATGTCTCCCGCCGCGCAGGGCTCTTTGGCTTCGTTGGGCGTCCATCAGGTTGAGGGGGTTGGGCAATTGTGGCCCTTGCCTGATGCTCGATCGCGCCGTCCGGCTCGACCTCGCCAGGGCCGCGCCTCCGCTGCGCTGCAGCACGCCCCTGGCAGCGAGGTCGCCCGTGGAGGGCGCCGACCCACCCCGCCCTCCCAGGACCGCCCAGAGGCGGCGCGACGCTCGCGCCCAGCCCATCACCCCTGAGAGCGGGGGGTGATGGGCCGGGACGGACGCAGCAGGAACGAAACGGGGAGGAGCCCCGTAAAGGGCTGCAAGAGAGGGAGGGATCCGAGCCGAACCCCGCAGCAGGAGCGGTTTCGGCCAGCGACGCGAAGATCTCAGTACGTACCAAAAACAGCCCCCCAACCCCCAGAGGTCCCGGAGGGCGGCTTTTCCTTTTAGCTGCTAAAGAGAAAACCTGGAGCGGCCCGGGCGATTCAGTGGGCCGTCTGGGCCAGGAGTCCATCCAGCATTTCCATGAGGACCTGCTGTTTGGTGCGAGGCAGTTGACTGATGCGCTCGAACTGTTTCTGCAGCCTCGGTGCGGGGCCACGTTTGCCCGGCTTCAAGGACTGTCCCAGGAGCTCGTCCACGGTGGCGTTCAGCTTATCGGCCAACCTGGGAAGCATGGACGCCGGAAAGCAACGGTCCCCGCTTTCATAGTGGGCGAGGGTCTGCTGGGCAATGCCGATCAGATCTGCTAGCTGCTGCTGGGTCAGGTTCTGAGCTTTGCGAGCGCTCGCGATGCGGGCGCCGAGGGCTTTGAAGAATTCGGTGTCATGACTGTCCACGGGCATCCTGCTCGTTTCGGTTGCAGTCATGAGGATAGGGTCGGGTTCCAGGGCCATGGTTCGTTCCGGGGTTGACGTTACCCCTGTCCGGAGTAACCTGCAAGCGAGATGATTTTGCAAAAACCTACTTGACAGGTTTTTAGCGGACGGAGGATTTCATGGCCCGTATTCCTGATTCCGAATTGGAGCGCCTGAAGGCCGAGGTTTCCGTAGAGCGGCTGGTGGAGGCGGCGGGGATCGAGCTGACCAAGAACGGCAAGGACCGTCTGGGCCGGTGCCCGTTCCACGCCGACGGTGAGGCCTCGCTGGTGGTGACGCCGGGCAAGAATCTGTTCCATTGTTTCGGCTGCGGCGCCGCGGGCGGCCCCATCGACTGGGTGATGAAGCTCCAGAACCTCGGCTTCCGCGAGGCGGTGGCGCAGCTGCGAGCGGAAGATACAGTTCCGGAAAAGCCAAGTTCGACGCGGCGGCTGCCGCCCCCCGTGGCGTTCGACGCCGACGACCAGGCCCTCCTAGGCCAGGTGGTGGACTACTACCACGAGACCCTGAAGACCACCCCCGAGGCCCTGGACTACCTGAAGTCCCGGGGCCTCGCCGACCCCGAGGCCATCGAACGGTTCAAGCTGGGCTACGCGAACCGGACCCTGGGCCTGGGGCTCCCGGGCAAGCAACTCAAGGCCGGCGCGGAGATCCGGGACCGGCTGACGCGGCTGGGCCTGATCCGGGAGTCGGGCCACGAGCATTTCAACGGCAGCCTGGTCATCCCGGTCCTGGACGAGACCGGCGCCGTCACTGAACTCTATGGCCGCAAGACCCGCGACGACCTGCGCAAGGGCACGCCCAAGCACCTCTACCTGCCAGGCCCGCACCAGGGCGTTTGGAACATCCAGGCCCTGAAGGACAGCAAGGAGCTCATCCTCTGCGAAGCCCTGATCGACGCGTTGACCTTCTGGGTGAACGGTTTTCGCAACGTGACAACGGCCTATGGCGTGGAGGGGTTCACCCCGGACCACCTGGAGACCTTCAAGAAGCACGGCGTGGAGCGGGTGCTGATCGCCTTCGACCGGGACGAGGCCGGCGACCGCGCTGCGGCGAAGCTGGCCGTGAAGCTGCGGGCGCAGGGCATCGCCTGCGCCCGGATCCAGTTCCCGAAGGGGATGGACGCCAACGCCTACGCCCTCAAGGTCCAGCCCGCCGCCAAGAGCCTGGGCCTGGTGATCCGCAGCGCGCAAGGCCTGGGCGAAGGCGAGGCCCAGGAGCCTCCGGTGGCCCTCTCCGGACCGCCCGCAGCGCCCGTTCCCGAGCCGATCCCCGCGGTGCCGGTTCCCGGGGAGGGCCAACCCTGGAACCTGGACGGCAAGGACCTCCACCTGACCCTGGAGGGGCGCCACTACCGGGTCCGGGGCTGGGACAAGCCGCTGAACCCGGAGACGCTGAAGGTGAACCTGATGGTCAGTAGGAGCGCCAGCCCCTTCCACGTGGACACCCTGGACCTGTACCAGGCAAAGGCGCGCACCGCTTTCATCCGCCAAGCCGGGCTGGAACTGGGAGAGGGGGAGGAGGCCCTGAAACGGGACCTGGGCCAGGTGCTGCGCACGGTGGAGGCGCTCCAGGCCGAACAGCTGGCCGCGGCGCTGAAGGCCAAAGAGGCCCGGCCGACGCTGTCCGAGGCCGAGCACGCCGAGGCCCTGGAGCTGCTGCGTTCGCCGGACCTGATGGAACGGATCCTGCGCGACTTCGAGGCGCTGGGCGTGGTCGGGGAGGAATCCAACAAGCTCACCGGCTACCTCGCGGCCGTCTCGAGGCTCCTGGACCGGCCCCTGGCGCTGCTGATCCAGTCGGCCTCGGCCGCGGGCAAGTCCAGCCTCATGGACGCCGTGCTGGACCTGGTGCCGGAGGAGGAGGTGGTGCGCTATTCGGCCATGTCGGGCCAGAGCGTGTTCTACCTGGGCGACAAGGGCCTGCAGCACAAGATCCTGGCCATCGCCGAGGAGGAGGGCGCGAGGCAAGCCGCCTATGCCCTCAAGATCCTCCAGTCCGAAGGCCGCGTCACCATGGCCTCCACCGGCAAGGATCCGGCGACGGGGATGCTCACCACCCACGACTACACAGTGGAGGGGCCGGTGATGCTGTTCCTCACGACCACCGCCATCGACCTGGACGAGGAACTGCTGAACCGCTGCCTGGTGCTGACGGTGAACGAGAGCCGGGAGCAGACCCGGGCCATCCACGCCCTGCAGCGCAGCCGTGAGACCCTGGAGGGCCTGCTGGCAAAGACGCGGCGGGAGGACCTGCTGAAGCTGCACCGGAACGCCCAGCGGCTGCTGCGGCCCCTGGCGGTGGTGAATCCCTACGCCCACCAGCTGAGCTTCCGGGACGATCAGACCCGGAGCCGGCGGGATCACGTGAAGTACCTGACCCTGATCCGGAGCATCGCCCTCCTGCACCAGTTCCAGCGCGAGGTTAAGACCCACGGCGGCCTGCGCTACCTCGAGGTCCAGCCCTCCGACATCGCCCTGGCCAACGAGCTCGCCCAGGAGGTCTTTTCCCGGACCGTGGACGAGCTGCTGCCCCAGACCCGCAAGCTGCTCACGCTGCTCCACGGCTGGGTGCGCGAGGCCTGCCAGCGGGAGAACGTCACCCAGGCGGAATTCCAGTTCACTCGCCGACAGGCGCGGGAGGCCACCGGCTGGGGCGACACGCAGATGAAGCTCCACCTGGCGCGGCTGGTGGAGCTGGAACTGCTCCTGCCCCACACGGCTGGGCACAAGCAGCCGTTCCGCTACGAACTGCTCTACGCCGGCGAGGATGCCGAAGGCCGAGCCAGGCTCCTGGGCCTGATCGAGGTCCAGGATCTGGATACGACCCAGTGCGGTCGGGGTCCGGAGCTCATGCGGTCGGGGTGCGGTCGGGCTCCGGTCGGGGTCCAGTCGGGGCCTGGTCGGGGTGCGGTCAGAGCCGAGGATCCCAGCAATGACGGGCATCCGAATGGATTCCCCGGCTCCCGCCGCGAAAACGCACGTCCAGGGATCCATGTGCCGGTCCTGTCGTACGCGAATGGCGGTGGCCATTGAAGGGGCGCGCGGGTCGAGGCGGGCGCAGGCCGGTGCTGCCGCCCCTGGCGGGCGCGGAGGATCCGGACGGCCTCGTCAACCACCTGGAGCGCTACCTGACGCACATGGGGATCCAGGGCCAGTCGCCGCATTCGGTGGCCTCCAGCAAAGCCGCACTGCGGCGGTTCATCCGGTGGTGCCAGGAACGGAGCGTCCTTCGGCCCGGCCAGGTGGACCGGGCCCTGGTGGAGCGGTTCCAGGCATCCCTGTTCCACCACCGCAAGCGGAACGGGGAGCCACTGACGGCCCGGAGCCAGCAGTTCCTGCTCATCCCCCTGCGGAACTGGTTCAGCTGGCTGGTGAAGCAGGGGCACCTGCTCTACAGCCCGGCGGCGGAACTGGAACTGCCCAAGGTGGTGCGCCGGCTCCCCAAGGCCATCCTCTCGGCCTCAGAGGCCGAGGCCGTGCTGGCCGTGCCGGACGTGGAGACCCCCATCGGCCTGCGGGACCGGGCCATCCTGGAGACCTTCTATTCCACGGGGATCCGGCGCACGGAGCTGACCCGGCTGGTCCTGACCGACGTGGACCGGGAGCGCGGGACCCTCATGATCCGCGAGGGCAAGGGCGGGAAGGACCGGATGATTCCCATCGGGGAGCGAGCCCTGGCCTGGATCGCAGCCTACCGGGACCGGGCACGGCCCGAGCTGGTCGGGCTGCAGGATGACGGGACGCTGTTCCTCAATGCCCTGGGCAACCCGCTCAAGCCGTTCCATCTGACCACCCTGACGCGGAACCTCGTGATCAAGTCGGGCATCGGCAAAGAGGGAGCCTGCCACCTGTTCCGGCACACCATGGCCACGCTGATGCTGGAGAACGGCGCGGATACACGCTACATCCAGGCCATGCTGGGCCACGCCAGCCTGGAGACGACGCAGATCTACACGAAGGTGAGCATCCGGGCGCTGAAGGCCATCCACACGGCCACCCATCCAGGGAGGATGCCGGAGGCCGGGAGCCATGACCTGGAGGCCCTGACGGGCGAGGGGTAGGCCGCCTAGAATGAGGGGAAGGGCGAGGCGAGCATGTCGAAACAATTCGGTCCAATTTGGCCTCCATGCGAGGCCTTTTACATTCAAAGCATGCTGTTCAACACAAAGGCGGCCATGGAGTCGTTGGAGATCATCGGTACGGTGATGAAGCACCAGAATGAAACCGAGGCTGATACTCCCTATGAAGGCATTGATACATTCGATGTCCTGAACCAGCTCCAGAACTTAATTCTGCATGCAGGCGCGATATCCAAGTATTTCTGGCCCATCAGGAAGGAACACCACGCGCGAGGGATGCAGCTCCGAGAGGCGTTTGGCATCAAAGATGAAAATCCCCTGAAGTCACGCGGCCTTCGGGATGCCATGGAACATTTCGATGAACGCCTGGATAAGTATCTGGCAGATGGGATCGTCGGCATTGTCTTTCCGGAATACTTTGGCCCAAAACCCGGTGGAGACGATCTACCCCATCACCTGATGCGAGGCTATTACGTGGATACGGGGGAATTCCAACTGCTTGGTGAGGTTCACTTGATCCCCGAGATTGCAATGGAGATGCACCGACTCCATGAAGCATTGCAGAAGCGGGATGAGAACGGCGGCCGACTGGTGATGAAGCCCGCCTAACTGCCTCCTCCTTTAGCCGCCTTCCCTTAAGTGGCCGGAGTGTGCGTCGGGGGGTGTCAGGTGCTACCCTGGCAGGAGATCTTTGAAATAACACGGTGCACCAAGGGGAAGTGCGGGTTTCAGCCGGAAAGCGCGGTGGGGTTCCCACATGCAGGCGCGGTTCTATCTGCCCATGTATGGGAGGTTCGCAAGCCCGGATCCTAAGAGGGATGTGCATTTCGAGGACACGCAGGGTTGGAACATCTACTCCTATTGCCAGAACAACCCAGCCATGAGAATCGATCCGGATGGCATGGAGGATGGGTTCCCTTCTGCAGGGCCCTCTGGTGGCGATCTGGCTTACGCGGCATCGGCAATTTGGTCGGGAATTAAAGCAGGAGCTAAAGTTGTTGCGAATGCATGGGTTAGTAGTGCCCATGAGCTGCAAAACGACCCGGAGTTCATGGCAGCAGCGAGGAACATCAACGAGATGACGTTAATTGTTCCTATCCCAGTTCAAGTACCTACACCTGCTAGTCCTGGCCTTGCTCCTGTAACTCCGGAGGGTGTCGTCGTCCCGCTCGCTCCTGTAGTTCCAGCGACTACCCCATTGGCTATCCCAAGTCCTGCCGTGGCAGCGATGAGTGGAGGGCGCGGCGACCAATATGGACATAAGAGCGGTAAGAATGAAAAGCACAGTAATCCTGATGCAAGAAATGCCGCCAAGGAAAAGCTTGATGCAAAGCAGGCGGAACTTACTAAGGCAAAAAAGGCTAACGATTTGTCCAAGGAAGGCAGGCAAAACCTTCGCGATTTGGAACGCGAAATCAAGCATCTCCGAAGGAAGATGGAGGACACTGGGGAAACGCATGGTCGAGGAGGGAAATAGTCGCGATGGATAGCTTGTTTACGGTTATTCTCAACTTTCGAGAAGGTATTTACATTCGACAAGTAAGCGCCTCGACCCCTTGGGTGGGACTGCAGCAATGGGCGCGCGATTTGGACACGACAGGCATTCCAGGGATGGGTGAGAAATCAAAAATTGAGTTGATTGATTATTTCAACAAATTTTCGGATTTAGCTTCTCCAACGCCAGTGGAAAGAGTTAATAGTGTTTGGTGTTCACTGGCCGGACTGAAGTCTGGATTTTGTTTGATATACATAGTGAAAACCAGCGCAAAGTAACGATAGCCGAGTTTTCGTAACAGATCCAGTGATGGTTTGGTCTTCTCCTTTTTCCCCCGACCCACCCCACCGCAGGCGCCGTCCGGCTCGCCCCGGGCAAAGGCCGCGCCTGCGCACCGCTGCGCGGCGCTCCAGCACGCCCTCTGCAGCGGGGCGCCCGTGATCAAGCTCGTCCCATTCGATCGTGCAGAGGGAAAGCGGCGGCCTCGGACGGCGGCAGCGTTGAGGGCCCAACGGTCCCCCCAGTTCGCCCGTCCATCATCCATGGCCGCCCTGCGCGTCGGTCGGCAGTCGTCGCATTTTCGATAATGATCATTATCGAAAATGGTTTTGGTGAACCCCTCGTCAGCTGCGCTGCCGAGCGCTTCATAAAACTCCCGCCGCCTGCCTAGACATAACGGTTCGCTATGTCTCCCGCCGCGCAGGGCTCTTTGGCTTCGTTGGGCGTCCATCAGGTTGAGGGGGTTGGGCAATTGTGGCCCTTGCCTGATGCTCGATCGCGCCGTCCGGCTCGACCTCGCCAGGGCCGCGCCTCCGCTGCGCTGCAGCACGCCCCTGGCAGCGAGGTCGCCCGTGGAGGGCGCCGACCCACCCCGCCCTCCCAGGACCGCCCAGAGGCGGCGCGACGCTCGCGCCCAGCCCATCACCCCTGAGAGCGGGGGGTGATGGGCCGGGACGGACGCAGCAGGAACGAAACGGGGAGGAGCCCCGTAAAGGGCTGCAAGAGAGGGAGGGATCCGAGCCGAACCCCGCAGCAGGAGCGGTTTCGGCCAGCGACGCGAAGATCTCAGTACGTACCAAAAACAGCCCCCCAACCCCCAGAGGTCCCGGAGGGCGGCTTTTCCTTTTAGCTGCTAAAGAGAAAACCTGGAGCGGCCCGGGCGATTCAGTGGGCCGTCTGGGCCAGGAGTCCATCCAGCATTTCCATGAGGACCTGCTGTTTGGTGCGAGGCAGTTGACTGATGCGCTCGAACTGTTTCTGCAGCCTCGGTGCGGGGCCACGTTTGCCCGGCTTCAAGGACTGTCCCAGGAGCTCGTCCACGGTGGCGTTCAGCTTATCGGCCAACCTGGGAAGCATGGACGCCGGAAAGCAACGGTCCCCGCTTTCATAGTGGGCGAGGGTCTGCTGGGCAATGCCGATCAGATCTGCTAGCTGCTGCTGGGTCAGGTTCTGAGCTTTGCGAGCGCTCGCGATGCGGGCGCCGAGGGCTTTGAAGAATTCGGTGTCATGACTGTCCACGGGCATCCTGCTCGTTTCGGTTGCAGTCATGAGGATAGGGTCGGGTTCCAGGGCCATGGTTCGTTCCGGGGTTGACGTTACCCCTGTCCGGAGTAACCTGCAAGCGAGATGATTTTGCAAAAACCTACTTGACAGGTTTTTAGCGGACGGAGGATTTCATGGCCCGTATTCCTGATTCCGAATTGGAGCGCCTGAAGGCCGAGGTTTCCGTAGAGCGGCTGGTGGAGGCGGCGGGGATCGAGCTGACCAAGAACGGCAAGGACCGTCTGGGCCGGTGCCCGTTCCACGCCGACGGTGAGGCCTCGCTGGTGGTGACGCCGGGCAAGAATCTGTTCCATTGTTTCGGCTGCGGCGCCGCGGGCGGCCCCATCGACTGGGTGATGAAGCTCCAGAACCTCGGCTTCCGCGAGGCGGTGGCGCAGCTGCGAGCGGAAGATACAGTTCCGGAAAAGCCAAGTTCGACGCGGCGGCTGCCGCCCCCCGTGGCGTTCGACGCCGACGACCAGGCCCTCCTAGGCCAGGTGGTGGACTACTACCACGAGACCCTGAAGACCACCCCCGAGGCCCTGGACTACCTGAAGTCCCGGGGCCTCGCCGACCCCGAGGCCATCGAACGGTTCAAGCTGGGCTACGCGAACCGGACCCTGGGCCTGGGGCTCCCGGGCAAGCAACTCAAGGCCGGCGCGGAGATCCGGGACCGGCTGACGCGGCTGGGCCTGATCCGGGAGTCGGGCCACGAGCATTTCAACGGCAGCCTGGTCATCCCGGTCCTGGACGAGACCGGCGCCGTCACTGAACTCTATGGCCGCAAGACCCGCGACGACCTGCGCAAGGGCACGCCCAAGCACCTCTACCTGCCAGGCCCGCACCAGGGCGTTTGGAACATCCAGGCCCTGAAGGACAGCAAGGAGCTCATCCTCTGCGAAGCCCTGATCGACGCGTTGACCTTCTGGGTGAACGGTTTTCGCAACGTGACAACGGCCTATGGCGTGGAGGGGTTCACCCCGGACCACCTGGAGACCTTCAAGAAGCACGGCGTGGAGCGGGTGCTGATCGCCTTCGACCGGGACGAGGCCGGCGACCGCGCTGCGGCGAAGCTGGCCGTGAAGCTGCGGGCGCAGGGCATCGCCTGCGCCCGGATCCAGTTCCCGAAGGGGATGGACGCCAACGCCTACGCCCTCAAGGTCCAGCCCGCCGCCAAGAGCCTGGGCCTGGTGATCCGCAGCGCGCAAGGCCTGGGCGAAGGCGAGGCCCAGGAGCCTCCGGTGGCCCTCTCCGGACCGCCCGCAGCGCCCGTTCCCGAGCCGATCCCCGCGGTGCCGGTTCCCGGGGAGGGCCAACCCTGGAACCTGGACGGCAAGGACCTCCACCTGACCCTGGAGGGGCGCCACTACCGGGTCCGGGGCTGGGACAAGCCGCTGAACCCGGAGACGCTGAAGGTGAACCTGATGGTCAGTAGGAGCGCCAGCCCCTTCCACGTGGACACCCTGGACCTGTACCAGGCAAAGGCGCGCACCGCTTTCATCCGCCAAGCCGGGCTGGAACTGGGAGAGGGGGAGGAGGCCCTGAAACGGGACCTGGGCCAGGTGCTGCGCACGGTGGAGGCGCTCCAGGCCGAACAGCTGGCCGCGGCGCTGAAGGCCAAAGAGGCCCGGCCGACGCTGTCCGAGGCCGAGCACGCCGAGGCCCTGGAGCTGCTGCGTTCGCCGGACCTGATGGAACGGATCCTGCGCGACTTCGAGGCGCTGGGCGTGGTCGGGGAGGAATCCAACAAGCTCACCGGCTACCTCGCGGCCGTCTCGAGGCTCCTGGACCGGCCCCTGGCGCTGCTGATCCAGTCGGCCTCGGCCGCGGGCAAGTCCAGCCTCATGGACGCCGTGCTGGACCTGGTGCCGGAGGAGGAGGTGGTGCGCTATTCGGCCATGTCGGGCCAGAGCGTGTTCTACCTGGGCGACAAGGGCCTGCAGCACAAGATCCTGGCCATCGCCGAGGAGGAGGGCGCGAGGCAAGCCGCCTATGCCCTCAAGATCCTCCAGTCCGAAGGCCGCGTCACCATGGCCTCCACCGGCAAGGATCCGGCGACGGGGATGCTCACCACCCACGACTACACAGTGGAGGGGCCGGTGATGCTGTTCCTCACGACCACCGCCATCGACCTGGACGAGGAACTGCTGAACCGCTGCCTGGTGCTGACGGTGAACGAGAGCCGGGAGCAGACCCGGGCCATCCACGCCCTGCAGCGCAGCCGTGAGACCCTGGAGGGCCTGCTGGCAAAGACGCGGCGGGAGGACCTGCTGAAGCTGCACCGGAACGCCCAGCGGCTGCTGCGGCCCCTGGCGGTGGTGAATCCCTACGCCCACCAGCTGAGCTTCCGGGACGATCAGACCCGGAGCCGGCGGGATCACGTGAAGTACCTGACCCTGATCCGGAGCATCGCCCTCCTGCACCAGTTCCAGCGCGAGGTTAAGACCCACGGCGGCCTGCGCTACCTCGAGGTCCAGCCCTCCGACATCGCCCTGGCCAACGAGCTCGCCCAGGAGGTCTTTTCCCGGACCGTGGACGAGCTGCTGCCCCAGACCCGCAAGCTGCTCACGCTGCTCCACGGCTGGGTGCGCGAGGCCTGCCAGCGGGAGAACGTCACCCAGGCGGAATTCCAGTTCACTCGCCGACAGGCGCGGGAGGCCACCGGCTGGGGCGACACGCAGATGAAGCTCCACCTGGCGCGGCTGGTGGAGCTGGAACTGCTCCTGCCCCACACGGCTGGGCACAAGCAGCCGTTCCGCTACGAACTGCTCTACGCCGGCGAGGATGCCGAAGGCCGAGCCAGGCTCCTGGGCCTGATCGAGGTCCAGGATCTGGATACGACCCAGTGCGGTCGGGGTCCGGAGCTCATGCGGTCGGGGTGCGGTCGGGCTCCGGTCGGGGTCCAGTCGGGGCCTGGTCGGGGTGCGGTCAGAGCCGAGGATCCCAGCAATGACGGGCATCCGAATGGATTCCCCGGCTCCCGCCGCGAAAACGCACGTCCAGGGATCCATGTGCCGGTCCTGTCGTACGCGAATGGCGGTGGCCATTGAAGGGGCGCGCGGGTCGAGGCGGGCGCAGGCCGGTGCTGCCGCCCCTGGCGGGCGCGGAGGATCCGGACGGCCTCGTCAACCACCTGGAGCGCTACCTGACGCACATGGGGATCCAGGGCCAGTCGCCGCATTCGGTGGCCTCCAGCAAAGCCGCACTGCGGCGGTTCATCCGGTGGTGCCAGGAACGGAGCGTCCTTCGGCCCGGCCAGGTGGACCGGGCCCTGGTGGAGCGGTTCCAGGCATCCCTGTTCCACCACCGCAAGCGGAACGGGGAGCCACTGACGGCCCGGAGCCAGCAGTTCCTGCTCATCCCCCTGCGGAACTGGTTCAGCTGGCTGGTGAAGCAGGGGCACCTGCTCTACAGCCCGGCGGCGGAACTGGAACTGCCCAAGGTGGTGCGCCGGCTCCCCAAGGCCATCCTCTCGGCCTCAGAGGCCGAGGCCGTGCTGGCCGTGCCGGACGTGGAGACCCCCATCGGCCTGCGGGACCGGGCCATCCTGGAGACCTTCTATTCCACGGGGATCCGGCGCACGGAGCTGACCCGGCTGGTCCTGACCGACGTGGACCGGGAGCGCGGGACCCTCATGATCCGCGAGGGCAAGGGCGGGAAGGACCGGATGATTCCCATCGGGGAGCGAGCCCTGGCCTGGATCGCAGCCTACCGGGACCGGGCACGGCCCGAGCTGGTCGGGCTGCAGGATGACGGGACGCTGTTCCTCAATGCCCTGGGCAACCCGCTCAAGCCGTTCCATCTGACCACCCTGACGCGGAACCTCGTGATCAAGTCGGGCATCGGCAAAGAGGGAGCCTGCCACCTGTTCCGGCACACCATGGCCACGCTGATGCTGGAGAACGGCGCGGATACACGCTACATCCAGGCCATGCTGGGCCACGCCAGCCTGGAGACGACGCAGATCTACACGAAGGTGAGCATCCGGGCGCTGAAGGCCATCCACACGGCCACCCATCCAGGGAGGATGCCGGAGGCCGGGAGCCATGACCTGGAGGCCCTGACGGGCGAGGGGTAGGCCGCCTAGAATGAGGGGAAGGGCGAGGCGAGCATGTCGAAACAATTCGGTCCAATTTGGCCTCCATGCGAGGCCTTTTACATTCAAAGCATGCTGTTCAACACAAAGGCGGCCATGGAGTCGTTGGAGATCATCGGTACGGTGATGAAGCACCAGAATGAAACCGAGGCTGATACTCCCTATGAAGGCATTGATACATTCGATGTCCTGAACCAGCTCCAGAACTTAATTCTGCATGCAGGCGCGATATCCAAGTATTTCTGGCCCATCAGGAAGGAACACCACGCGCGAGGGATGCAGCTCCGAGAGGCGTTTGGCATCAAAGATGAAAATCCCCTGAAGTCACGCGGCCTTCGGGATGCCATGGAACATTTCGATGAACGCCTGGATAAGTATCTGGCAGATGGGATCGTCGGCATTGTCTTTCCGGAATACTTTGGCCCAAAACCCGGTGGAGACGATCTACCCCATCACCTGATGCGAGGCTATTACGTGGATACGGGGGAATTCCAACTGCTTGGTGAGGTTCACTTGATCCCCGAGATTGCAATGGAGATGCACCGACTCCATGAAGCATTGCAGAAGCGGGATGAGAACGGCGGCCGACTGGTGATGAAGCCCGCCTAACTGCCTCCTCCTTTAGCCGCCTTCCCTTAAGTGGCCGGAGTGTGCGTCGGGGGGTGTCAGGTGCTACCCTGGCAGGAGATCTTTGAAATAACACGGTGCACCAAGGGGAAGTGCGGGTTTCAGCCGGAAAGCGCGGTGGGGTTCCCACATGCAGGCGCGGTTCTATCTGCCCATGTATGGGAGGTTCGCAAGCCCGGATCCTAAGAGGGATGTGCATTTCGAGGACACGCAGGGTTGGAACATCTACTCCTATTGCCAGAACAACCCAGCCATGAGAATCGATCCGGATGGCATGGAGGATGGGTTCCCTTCTGCAGGGCCCTCTGGTGGCGATCTGGCTTACGCGGCATCGGCAATTTGGTCGGGAATTAAAGCAGGAGCTAAAGTTGTTGCGAATGCATGGGTTAGTAGTGCCCATGAGCTGCAAAACGACCCGGAGTTCATGGCAGCAGCGAGGAACATCAACGAGATGACGTTAATTGTTCCTATCCCAGTTCAAGTACCTACACCTGCTAGTCCTGGCCTTGCTCCTGTAACTCCGGAGGGTGTCGTCGTCCCGCTCGCTCCTGTAGTTCCAGCGACTACCCCATTGGCTATCCCAAGTCCTGCCGTGGCAGCGATGAGTGGAGGGCGCGGCGACCAATATGGACATAAGAGCGGTAAGAATGAAAAGCACAGTAATCCTGATGCAAGAAATGCCGCCAAGGAAAAGCTTGATGCAAAGCAGGCGGAACTTACTAAGGCAAAAAAGGCTAACGATTTGTCCAAGGAAGGCAGGCAAAACCTTCGCGATTTGGAACGCGAAATCAAGCATCTCCGAAGGAAGATGGAGGACACTGGGGAAACGCATGGTCGAGGAGGGAAATAGTCGCGATGGATAGCTTGTTTACGGTTATTCTCAACTTTCGAGAAGGTATTTACATTCGACAAGTAAGCGCCTCGACCCCTTGGGTGGGACTGCAGCAATGGGCGCGCGATTTGGACACGACAGGCATTCCAGGGATGGGTGAGAAATCAAAAATTGAGTTGATTGATTATTTCAACAAATTTTCGGATTTAGCTTCTCCAACGCCAGTGGAAAGAGTTAATAGTGTTTGGTGTTCACTGGCCGGACTGAAGTCTGGATTTTGTTTGATATACATAGTGAAAACCAGCGCAAAGTAACGATAGCCGAGTTTTCGTAACAGATCCAGTGATGGTTTGGTCTTCTCCTTTTTCCCCCGACCCACCCCACCGCAGGCGCCGTCCGGCTCGCCCCGGGCAAAGGCCGCGCCTGCGCACCGCTGCGCGGCGCTCCAGCACGCCCTCTGCAGCGGGGCGCCCGTGATCAAGCTCGTCCCATTCGATCGTGCAGAGGGAAAGCGGCGGCCTCGGACGGCGGCAGCGTTGAGGGCCCAACGGTCCCCCCAGTTCGCCCGTCCATCATCCATGGCCGCCCTGCGCGTCGGTCGGCAGTCGTCGCATTTTCGATAATGATCATTATCGAAAATGGTTTTGGTGAACCCCTCGTCAGCTGCGCTGCCGAGCGCTTCATAAAACTCCCGCCGCCTGCCTAGACATAACGGTTCGCTATGTCTCCCGCCGCGCAGGGCTCTTTGGCTTCGTTGGGCGTCCATCAGGTTGAGGGGGTTGGGCAATTGTGGCCCTTGCCTGATGCTCGATCGCGCCGTCCGGCTCGACCTCGCCAGGGCCGCGCCTCCGCTGCGCTGCAGCACGCCCCTGGCAGCGAGGTCGCCCGTGGAGGGCGCCGACCCACCCCGCCCTCCCAGGACCGCCCAGAGGCGGCGCGACGCTCGCGCCCAGCCCATCACCCCTGAGAGCGGGGGGTGATGGGCCGGGACGGACGCAGCAGGAACGAAACGGGGAGGAGCCCCGTAAAGGGCTGCAAGAGAGGGAGGGATCCGAGCCGAACCCCGCAGCAGGAGCGGTTTCGGCCAGCGACGCGAAGATCTCAGTACGTACCAAAAACAGCCCCCCAACCCCCAGAGGTCCCGGAGGGCGGCTTTTCCTTTTAGCTGCTAAAGAGAAAACCTGGAGCGGCCCGGGCGATTCAGTGGGCCGTCTGGGCCAGGAGTCCATCCAGCATTTCCATGAGGACCTGCTGTTTGGTGCGAGGCAGTTGACTGATGCGCTCGAACTGTTTCTGCAGCCTCGGTGCGGGGCCACGTTTGCCCGGCTTCAAGGACTGTCCCAGGAGCTCGTCCACGGTGGCGTTCAGCTTATCGGCCAACCTGGGAAGCATGGACGCCGGAAAGCAACGGTCCCCGCTTTCATAGTGGGCGAGGGTCTGCTGGGCAATGCCGATCAGATCTGCTAGCTGCTGCTGGGTCAGGTTCTGAGCTTTGCGAGCGCTCGCGATGCGGGCGCCGAGGGCTTTGAAGAATTCGGTGTCATGACTGTCCACGGGCATCCTGCTCGTTTCGGTTGCAGTCATGAGGATAGGGTCGGGTTCCAGGGCCATGGTTCGTTCCGGGGTTGACGTTACCCCTGTCCGGAGTAACCTGCAAGCGAGATGATTTTGCAAAAACCTACTTGACAGGTTTTTAGCGGACGGAGGATTTCATGGCCCGTATTCCTGATTCCGAATTGGAGCGCCTGAAGGCCGAGGTTTCCGTAGAGCGGCTGGTGGAGGCGGCGGGGATCGAGCTGACCAAGAACGGCAAGGACCGTCTGGGCCGGTGCCCGTTCCACGCCGACGGTGAGGCCTCGCTGGTGGTGACGCCGGGCAAGAATCTGTTCCATTGTTTCGGCTGCGGCGCCGCGGGCGGCCCCATCGACTGGGTGATGAAGCTCCAGAACCTCGGCTTCCGCGAGGCGGTGGCGCAGCTGCGAGCGGAAGATACAGTTCCGGAAAAGCCAAGTTCGACGCGGCGGCTGCCGCCCCCCGTGGCGTTCGACGCCGACGACCAGGCCCTCCTAGGCCAGGTGGTGGACTACTACCACGAGACCCTGAAGACCACCCCCGAGGCCCTGGACTACCTGAAGTCCCGGGGCCTCGCCGACCCCGAGGCCATCGAACGGTTCAAGCTGGGCTACGCGAACCGGACCCTGGGCCTGGGGCTCCCGGGCAAGCAACTCAAGGCCGGCGCGGAGATCCGGGACCGGCTGACGCGGCTGGGCCTGATCCGGGAGTCGGGCCACGAGCATTTCAACGGCAGCCTGGTCATCCCGGTCCTGGACGAGACCGGCGCCGTCACTGAACTCTATGGCCGCAAGACCCGCGACGACCTGCGCAAGGGCACGCCCAAGCACCTCTACCTGCCAGGCCCGCACCAGGGCGTTTGGAACATCCAGGCCCTGAAGGACAGCAAGGAGCTCATCCTCTGCGAAGCCCTGATCGACGCGTTGACCTTCTGGGTGAACGGTTTTCGCAACGTGACAACGGCCTATGGCGTGGAGGGGTTCACCCCGGACCACCTGGAGACCTTCAAGAAGCACGGCGTGGAGCGGGTGCTGATCGCCTTCGACCGGGACGAGGCCGGCGACCGCGCTGCGGCGAAGCTGGCCGTGAAGCTGCGGGCGCAGGGCATCGCCTGCGCCCGGATCCAGTTCCCGAAGGGGATGGACGCCAACGCCTACGCCCTCAAGGTCCAGCCCGCCGCCAAGAGCCTGGGCCTGGTGATCCGCAGCGCGCAAGGCCTGGGCGAAGGCGAGGCCCAGGAGCCTCCGGTGGCCCTCTCCGGACCGCCCGCAGCGCCCGTTCCCGAGCCGATCCCCGCGGTGCCGGTTCCCGGGGAGGGCCAACCCTGGAACCTGGACGGCAAGGACCTCCACCTGACCCTGGAGGGGCGCCACTACCGGGTCCGGGGCTGGGACAAGCCGCTGAACCCGGAGACGCTGAAGGTGAACCTGATGGTCAGTAGGAGCGCCAGCCCCTTCCACGTGGACACCCTGGACCTGTACCAGGCAAAGGCGCGCACCGCTTTCATCCGCCAAGCCGGGCTGGAACTGGGAGAGGGGGAGGAGGCCCTGAAACGGGACCTGGGCCAGGTGCTGCGCACGGTGGAGGCGCTCCAGGCCGAACAGCTGGCCGCGGCGCTGAAGGCCAAAGAGGCCCGGCCGACGCTGTCCGAGGCCGAGCACGCCGAGGCCCTGGAGCTGCTGCGTTCGCCGGACCTGATGGAACGGATCCTGCGCGACTTCGAGGCGCTGGGCGTGGTCGGGGAGGAATCCAACAAGCTCACCGGCTACCTCGCGGCCGTCTCGAGGCTCCTGGACCGGCCCCTGGCGCTGCTGATCCAGTCGGCCTCGGCCGCGGGCAAGTCCAGCCTCATGGACGCCGTGCTGGACCTGGTGCCGGAGGAGGAGGTGGTGCGCTATTCGGCCATGTCGGGCCAGAGCGTGTTCTACCTGGGCGACAAGGGCCTGCAGCACAAGATCCTGGCCATCGCCGAGGAGGAGGGCGCGAGGCAAGCCGCCTATGCCCTCAAGATCCTCCAGTCCGAAGGCCGCGTCACCATGGCCTCCACCGGCAAGGATCCGGCGACGGGGATGCTCACCACCCACGACTACACAGTGGAGGGGCCGGTGATGCTGTTCCTCACGACCACCGCCATCGACCTGGACGAGGAACTGCTGAACCGCTGCCTGGTGCTGACGGTGAACGAGAGCCGGGAGCAGACCCGGGCCATCCACGCCCTGCAGCGCAGCCGTGAGACCCTGGAGGGCCTGCTGGCAAAGACGCGGCGGGAGGACCTGCTGAAGCTGCACCGGAACGCCCAGCGGCTGCTGCGGCCCCTGGCGGTGGTGAATCCCTACGCCCACCAGCTGAGCTTCCGGGACGATCAGACCCGGAGCCGGCGGGATCACGTGAAGTACCTGACCCTGATCCGGAGCATCGCCCTCCTGCACCAGTTCCAGCGCGAGGTTAAGACCCACGGCGGCCTGCGCTACCTCGAGGTCCAGCCCTCCGACATCGCCCTGGCCAACGAGCTCGCCCAGGAGGTCTTTTCCCGGACCGTGGACGAGCTGCTGCCCCAGACCCGCAAGCTGCTCACGCTGCTCCACGGCTGGGTGCGCGAGGCCTGCCAGCGGGAGAACGTCACCCAGGCGGAATTCCAGTTCACTCGCCGACAGGCGCGGGAGGCCACCGGCTGGGGCGACACGCAGATGAAGCTCCACCTGGCGCGGCTGGTGGAGCTGGAACTGCTCCTGCCCCACACGGCTGGGCACAAGCAGCCGTTCCGCTACGAACTGCTCTACGCCGGCGAGGATGCCGAAGGCCGAGCCAGGCTCCTGGGCCTGATCGAGGTCCAGGATCTGGATACGACCCAGTGCGGTCGGGGTCCGGAGCTCATGCGGTCGGGGTGCGGTCGGGCTCCGGTCGGGGTCCAGTCGGGGCCTGGTCGGGGTGCGGTCAGAGCCGAGGATCCCAGCAATGACGGGCATCCGAATGGATTCCCCGGCTCCCGCCGCGAAAACGCACGTCCAGGGATCCATGTGCCGGTCCTGTCGTACGCGAATGGCGGTGGCCATTGAAGGGGCGCGCGGGTCGAGGCGGGCGCAGGCCGGTGCTGCCGCCCCTGGCGGGCGCGGAGGATCCGGACGGCCTCGTCAACCACCTGGAGCGCTACCTGACGCACATGGGGATCCAGGGCCAGTCGCCGCATTCGGTGGCCTCCAGCAAAGCCGCACTGCGGCGGTTCATCCGGTGGTGCCAGGAACGGAGCGTCCTTCGGCCCGGCCAGGTGGACCGGGCCCTGGTGGAGCGGTTCCAGGCATCCCTGTTCCACCACCGCAAGCGGAACGGGGAGCCACTGACGGCCCGGAGCCAGCAGTTCCTGCTCATCCCCCTGCGGAACTGGTTCAGCTGGCTGGTGAAGCAGGGGCACCTGCTCTACAGCCCGGCGGCGGAACTGGAACTGCCCAAGGTGGTGCGCCGGCTCCCCAAGGCCATCCTCTCGGCCTCAGAGGCCGAGGCCGTGCTGGCCGTGCCGGACGTGGAGACCCCCATCGGCCTGCGGGACCGGGCCATCCTGGAGACCTTCTATTCCACGGGGATCCGGCGCACGGAGCTGACCCGGCTGGTCCTGACCGACGTGGACCGGGAGCGCGGGACCCTCATGATCCGCGAGGGCAAGGGCGGGAAGGACCGGATGATTCCCATCGGGGAGCGAGCCCTGGCCTGGATCGCAGCCTACCGGGACCGGGCACGGCCCGAGCTGGTCGGGCTGCAGGATGACGGGACGCTGTTCCTCAATGCCCTGGGCAACCCGCTCAAGCCGTTCCATCTGACCACCCTGACGCGGAACCTCGTGATCAAGTCGGGCATCGGCAAAGAGGGAGCCTGCCACCTGTTCCGGCACACCATGGCCACGCTGATGCTGGAGAACGGCGCGGATACACGCTACATCCAGGCCATGCTGGGCCACGCCAGCCTGGAGACGACGCAGATCTACACGAAGGTGAGCATCCGGGCGCTGAAGGCCATCCACACGGCCACCCATCCAGGGAGGATGCCGGAGGCCGGGAGCCATGACCTGGAGGCCCTGACGGGCGAGGGGTAGGCCGCCTAGAATGAGGGGAAGGGCGAGGCGAGCATGTCGAAACAATTCGGTCCAATTTGGCCTCCATGCGAGGCCTTTTACATTCAAAGCATGCTGTTCAACACAAAGGCGGCCATGGAGTCGTTGGAGATCATCGGTACGGTGATGAAGCACCAGAATGAAACCGAGGCTGATACTCCCTATGAAGGCATTGATACATTCGATGTCCTGAACCAGCTCCAGAACTTAATTCTGCATGCAGGCGCGATATCCAAGTATTTCTGGCCCATCAGGAAGGAACACCACGCGCGAGGGATGCAGCTCCGAGAGGCGTTTGGCATCAAAGATGAAAATCCCCTGAAGTCACGCGGCCTTCGGGATGCCATGGAACATTTCGATGAACGCCTGGATAAGTATCTGGCAGATGGGATCGTCGGCATTGTCTTTCCGGAATACTTTGGCCCAAAACCCGGTGGAGACGATCTACCCCATCACCTGATGCGAGGCTATTACGTGGATACGGGGGAATTCCAACTGCTTGGTGAGGTTCACTTGATCCCCGAGATTGCAATGGAGATGCACCGACTCCATGAAGCATTGCAGAAGCGGGATGAGAACGGCGGCCGACTGGTGATGAAGCCCGCCTAACTGCCTCCTCCTTTAGCCGCCTTCCCTTAAGTGGCCGGAGTGTGCGTCGGGGGGTGTCAGGTGCTACCCTGGCAGGAGATCTTTGAAATAACACGGTGCACCAAGGGGAAGTGCGGGTTTCAGCCGGAAAGCGCGGTGGGGTTCCCACATGCAGGCGCGGTTCTATCTGCCCATGTATGGGAGGTTCGCAAGCCCGGATCCTAAGAGGGATGTGCATTTCGAGGACACGCAGGGTTGGAACATCTACTCCTATTGCCAGAACAACCCAGCCATGAGAATCGATCCGGATGGCATGGAGGATGGGTTCCCTTCTGCAGGGCCCTCTGGTGGCGATCTGGCTTACGCGGCATCGGCAATTTGGTCGGGAATTAAAGCAGGAGCTAAAGTTGTTGCGAATGCATGGGTTAGTAGTGCCCATGAGCTGCAAAACGACCCGGAGTTCATGGCAGCAGCGAGGAACATCAACGAGATGACGTTAATTGTTCCTATCCCAGTTCAAGTACCTACACCTGCTAGTCCTGGCCTTGCTCCTGTAACTCCGGAGGGTGTCGTCGTCCCGCTCGCTCCTGTAGTTCCAGCGACTACCCCATTGGCTATCCCAAGTCCTGCCGTGGCAGCGATGAGTGGAGGGCGCGGCGACCAATATGGACATAAGAGCGGTAAGAATGAAAAGCACAGTAATCCTGATGCAAGAAATGCCGCCAAGGAAAAGCTTGATGCAAAGCAGGCGGAACTTACTAAGGCAAAAAAGGCTAACGATTTGTCCAAGGAAGGCAGGCAAAACCTTCGCGATTTGGAACGCGAAATCAAGCATCTCCGAAGGAAGATGGAGGACACTGGGGAAACGCATGGTCGAGGAGGGAAATAGTCGCGATGGATAGCTTGTTTACGGTTATTCTCAACTTTCGAGAAGGTATTTACATTCGACAAGTAAGCGCCTCGACCCCTTGGGTGGGACTGCAGCAATGGGCGCGCGATTTGGACACGACAGGCATTCCAGGGATGGGTGAGAAATCAAAAATTGAGTTGATTGATTATTTCAACAAATTTTCGGATTTAGCTTCTCCAACGCCAGTGGAAAGAGTTAATAGTGTTTGGTGTTCACTGGCCGGACTGAAGTCTGGATTTTGTTTGATATACATAGTGAAAACCAGCGCAAAGTAACGATAGCCGAGTTTTCGTAACAGATCCAGTGATGGTTTGGTCTTCTCCTTTTTCCCCCGACCCACCCCACCGCAGGCGCCGTCCGGCTCGCCCCGGGCAAAGGCCGCGCCTGCGCACCGCTGCGCGGCGCTCCAGCACGCCCTCTGCAGCGGGGCGCCCGTGATCAAGCTCGTCCCATTCGATCGTGCAGAGGGAAAGCGGCGGCCTCGGACGGCGGCAGCGTTGAGGGCCCAACGGTCCCCCCAGTTCGCCCGTCCATCATCCATGGCCGCCCTGCGCGTCGGTCGGCAGTCGTCGCATTTTCGATAATGATCATTATCGAAAATGGTTTTGGTGAACCCCTCGTCAGCTGCGCTGCCGAGCGCTTCATAAAACTCCCGCCGCCTGCCTAGACATAACGGTTCGCTATGTCTCCCGCCGCGCAGGGCTCTTTGGCTTCGTTGGGCGTCCATCAGGTTGAGGGGGTTGGGCAATTGTGGCCCTTGCCTGATGCTCGATCGCGCCGTCCGGCTCGACCTCGCCAGGGCCGCGCCTCCGCTGCGCTGCAGCACGCCCCTGGCAGCGAGGTCGCCCGTGGAGGGCGCCGACCCACCCCGCCCTCCCAGGACCGCCCAGAGGCGGCGCGACGCTCGCGCCCAGCCCATCACCCCTGAGAGCGGGGGGTGATGGGCCGGGACGGACGCAGCAGGAACGAAACGGGGAGGAGCCCCGTAAAGGGCTGCAAGAGAGGGAGGGATCCGAGCCGAACCCCGCAGCAGGAGCGGTTTCGGCCAGCGACGCGAAGATCTCAGTACGTACCAAAAACAGCCCCCCAACCCCCAGAGGTCCCGGAGGGCGGCTTTTCCTTTTAGCTGCTAAAGAGAAAACCTGGAGCGGCCCGGGCGATTCAGTGGGCCGTCTGGGCCAGGAGTCCATCCAGCATTTCCATGAGGACCTGCTGTTTGGTGCGAGGCAGTTGACTGATGCGCTCGAACTGTTTCTGCAGCCTCGGTGCGGGGCCACGTTTGCCCGGCTTCAAGGACTGTCCCAGGAGCTCGTCCACGGTGGCGTTCAGCTTATCGGCCAACCTGGGAAGCATGGACGCCGGAAAGCAACGGTCCCCGCTTTCATAGTGGGCGAGGGTCTGCTGGGCAATGCCGATCAGATCTGCTAGCTGCTGCTGGGTCAGGTTCTGAGCTTTGCGAGCGCTCGCGATGCGGGCGCCGAGGGCTTTGAAGAATTCGGTGTCATGACTGTCCACGGGCATCCTGCTCGTTTCGGTTGCAGTCATGAGGATAGGGTCGGGTTCCAGGGCCATGGTTCGTTCCGGGGTTGACGTTACCCCTGTCCGGAGTAACCTGCAAGCGAGATGATTTTGCAAAAACCTACTTGACAGGTTTTTAGCGGACGGAGGATTTCATGGCCCGTATTCCTGATTCCGAATTGGAGCGCCTGAAGGCCGAGGTTTCCGTAGAGCGGCTGGTGGAGGCGGCGGGGATCGAGCTGACCAAGAACGGCAAGGACCGTCTGGGCCGGTGCCCGTTCCACGCCGACGGTGAGGCCTCGCTGGTGGTGACGCCGGGCAAGAATCTGTTCCATTGTTTCGGCTGCGGCGCCGCGGGCGGCCCCATCGACTGGGTGATGAAGCTCCAGAACCTCGGCTTCCGCGAGGCGGTGGCGCAGCTGCGAGCGGAAGATACAGTTCCGGAAAAGCCAAGTTCGACGCGGCGGCTGCCGCCCCCCGTGGCGTTCGACGCCGACGACCAGGCCCTCCTAGGCCAGGTGGTGGACTACTACCACGAGACCCTGAAGACCACCCCCGAGGCCCTGGACTACCTGAAGTCCCGGGGCCTCGCCGACCCCGAGGCCATCGAACGGTTCAAGCTGGGCTACGCGAACCGGACCCTGGGCCTGGGGCTCCCGGGCAAGCAACTCAAGGCCGGCGCGGAGATCCGGGACCGGCTGACGCGGCTGGGCCTGATCCGGGAGTCGGGCCACGAGCATTTCAACGGCAGCCTGGTCATCCCGGTCCTGGACGAGACCGGCGCCGTCACTGAACTCTATGGCCGCAAGACCCGCGACGACCTGCGCAAGGGCACGCCCAAGCACCTCTACCTGCCAGGCCCGCACCAGGGCGTTTGGAACATCCAGGCCCTGAAGGACAGCAAGGAGCTCATCCTCTGCGAAGCCCTGATCGACGCGTTGACCTTCTGGGTGAACGGTTTTCGCAACGTGACAACGGCCTATGGCGTGGAGGGGTTCACCCCGGACCACCTGGAGACCTTCAAGAAGCACGGCGTGGAGCGGGTGCTGATCGCCTTCGACCGGGACGAGGCCGGCGACCGCGCTGCGGCGAAGCTGGCCGTGAAGCTGCGGGCGCAGGGCATCGCCTGCGCCCGGATCCAGTTCCCGAAGGGGATGGACGCCAACGCCTACGCCCTCAAGGTCCAGCCCGCCGCCAAGAGCCTGGGCCTGGTGATCCGCAGCGCGCAAGGCCTGGGCGAAGGCGAGGCCCAGGAGCCTCCGGTGGCCCTCTCCGGACCGCCCGCAGCGCCCGTTCCCGAGCCGATCCCCGCGGTGCCGGTTCCCGGGGAGGGCCAACCCTGGAACCTGGACGGCAAGGACCTCCACCTGACCCTGGAGGGGCGCCACTACCGGGTCCGGGGCTGGGACAAGCCGCTGAACCCGGAGACGCTGAAGGTGAACCTGATGGTCAGTAGGAGCGCCAGCCCCTTCCACGTGGACACCCTGGACCTGTACCAGGCAAAGGCGCGCACCGCTTTCATCCGCCAAGCCGGGCTGGAACTGGGAGAGGGGGAGGAGGCCCTGAAACGGGACCTGGGCCAGGTGCTGCGCACGGTGGAGGCGCTCCAGGCCGAACAGCTGGCCGCGGCGCTGAAGGCCAAAGAGGCCCGGCCGACGCTGTCCGAGGCCGAGCACGCCGAGGCCCTGGAGCTGCTGCGTTCGCCGGACCTGATGGAACGGATCCTGCGCGACTTCGAGGCGCTGGGCGTGGTCGGGGAGGAATCCAACAAGCTCACCGGCTACCTCGCGGCCGTCTCGAGGCTCCTGGACCGGCCCCTGGCGCTGCTGATCCAGTCGGCCTCGGCCGCGGGCAAGTCCAGCCTCATGGACGCCGTGCTGGACCTGGTGCCGGAGGAGGAGGTGGTGCGCTATTCGGCCATGTCGGGCCAGAGCGTGTTCTACCTGGGCGACAAGGGCCTGCAGCACAAGATCCTGGCCATCGCCGAGGAGGAGGGCGCGAGGCAAGCCGCCTATGCCCTCAAGATCCTCCAGTCCGAAGGCCGCGTCACCATGGCCTCCACCGGCAAGGATCCGGCGACGGGGATGCTCACCACCCACGACTACACAGTGGAGGGGCCGGTGATGCTGTTCCTCACGACCACCGCCATCGACCTGGACGAGGAACTGCTGAACCGCTGCCTGGTGCTGACGGTGAACGAGAGCCGGGAGCAGACCCGGGCCATCCACGCCCTGCAGCGCAGCCGTGAGACCCTGGAGGGCCTGCTGGCAAAGACGCGGCGGGAGGACCTGCTGAAGCTGCACCGGAACGCCCAGCGGCTGCTGCGGCCCCTGGCGGTGGTGAATCCCTACGCCCACCAGCTGAGCTTCCGGGACGATCAGACCCGGAGCCGGCGGGATCACGTGAAGTACCTGACCCTGATCCGGAGCATCGCCCTCCTGCACCAGTTCCAGCGCGAGGTTAAGACCCACGGCGGCCTGCGCTACCTCGAGGTCCAGCCCTCCGACATCGCCCTGGCCAACGAGCTCGCCCAGGAGGTCTTTTCCCGGACCGTGGACGAGCTGCTGCCCCAGACCCGCAAGCTGCTCACGCTGCTCCACGGCTGGGTGCGCGAGGCCTGCCAGCGGGAGAACGTCACCCAGGCGGAATTCCAGTTCACTCGCCGACAGGCGCGGGAGGCCACCGGCTGGGGCGACACGCAGATGAAGCTCCACCTGGCGCGGCTGGTGGAGCTGGAACTGCTCCTGCCCCACACGGCTGGGCACAAGCAGCCGTTCCGCTACGAACTGCTCTACGCCGGCGAGGATGCCGAAGGCCGAGCCAGGCTCCTGGGCCTGATCGAGGTCCAGGATCTGGATACGACCCAGTGCGGTCGGGGTCCGGAGCTCATGCGGTCGGGGTGCGGTCGGGCTCCGGTCGGGGTCCAGTCGGGGCCTGGTCGGGGTGCGGTCAGAGCCGAGGATCCCAGCAATGACGGGCATCCGAATGGATTCCCCGGCTCCCGCCGCGAAAACGCACGTCCAGGGATCCATGTGCCGGTCCTGTCGTACGCGAATGGCGGTGGCCATTGAAGGGGCGCGCGGGTCGAGGCGGGCGCAGGCCGGTGCTGCCGCCCCTGGCGGGCGCGGAGGATCCGGACGGCCTCGTCAACCACCTGGAGCGCTACCTGACGCACATGGGGATCCAGGGCCAGTCGCCGCATTCGGTGGCCTCCAGCAAAGCCGCACTGCGGCGGTTCATCCGGTGGTGCCAGGAACGGAGCGTCCTTCGGCCCGGCCAGGTGGACCGGGCCCTGGTGGAGCGGTTCCAGGCATCCCTGTTCCACCACCGCAAGCGGAACGGGGAGCCACTGACGGCCCGGAGCCAGCAGTTCCTGCTCATCCCCCTGCGGAACTGGTTCAGCTGGCTGGTGAAGCAGGGGCACCTGCTCTACAGCCCGGCGGCGGAACTGGAACTGCCCAAGGTGGTGCGCCGGCTCCCCAAGGCCATCCTCTCGGCCTCAGAGGCCGAGGCCGTGCTGGCCGTGCCGGACGTGGAGACCCCCATCGGCCTGCGGGACCGGGCCATCCTGGAGACCTTCTATTCCACGGGGATCCGGCGCACGGAGCTGACCCGGCTGGTCCTGACCGACGTGGACCGGGAGCGCGGGACCCTCATGATCCGCGAGGGCAAGGGCGGGAAGGACCGGATGATTCCCATCGGGGAGCGAGCCCTGGCCTGGATCGCAGCCTACCGGGACCGGGCACGGCCCGAGCTGGTCGGGCTGCAGGATGACGGGACGCTGTTCCTCAATGCCCTGGGCAACCCGCTCAAGCCGTTCCATCTGACCACCCTGACGCGGAACCTCGTGATCAAGTCGGGCATCGGCAAAGAGGGAGCCTGCCACCTGTTCCGGCACACCATGGCCACGCTGATGCTGGAGAACGGCGCGGATACACGCTACATCCAGGCCATGCTGGGCCACGCCAGCCTGGAGACGACGCAGATCTACACGAAGGTGAGCATCCGGGCGCTGAAGGCCATCCACACGGCCACCCATCCAGGGAGGATGCCGGAGGCCGGGAGCCATGACCTGGAGGCCCTGACGGGCGAGGGGTAGGCCGCCTAGAATGAGGGGAAGGGCGAGGCGAGCATGTCGAAACAATTCGGTCCAATTTGGCCTCCATGCGAGGCCTTTTACATTCAAAGCATGCTGTTCAACACAAAGGCGGCCATGGAGTCGTTGGAGATCATCGGTACGGTGATGAAGCACCAGAATGAAACCGAGGCTGATACTCCCTATGAAGGCATTGATACATTCGATGTCCTGAACCAGCTCCAGAACTTAATTCTGCATGCAGGCGCGATATCCAAGTATTTCTGGCCCATCAGGAAGGAACACCACGCGCGAGGGATGCAGCTCCGAGAGGCGTTTGGCATCAAAGATGAAAATCCCCTGAAGTCACGCGGCCTTCGGGATGCCATGGAACATTTCGATGAACGCCTGGATAAGTATCTGGCAGATGGGATCGTCGGCATTGTCTTTCCGGAATACTTTGGCCCAAAACCCGGTGGAGACGATCTACCCCATCACCTGATGCGAGGCTATTACGTGGATACGGGGGAATTCCAACTGCTTGGTGAGGTTCACTTGATCCCCGAGATTGCAATGGAGATGCACCGACTCCATGAAGCATTGCAGAAGCGGGATGAGAACGGCGGCCGACTGGTGATGAAGCCCGCCTAACTGCCTCCTCCTTTAGCCGCCTTCCCTTAAGTGGCCGGAGTGTGCGTCGGGGGGTGTCAGGTGCTACCCTGGCAGGAGATCTTTGAAATAACACGGTGCACCAAGGGGAAGTGCGGGTTTCAGCCGGAAAGCGCGGTGGGGTTCCCACATGCAGGCAAGGTTCTACCTGCCCATGTATGGACGGTTTGCCAGTCCGGATCCGGCGCGGGATCAGCATTTCGAAGACACGCAATCCTGGAACATATACAGCTACGTGCGGAACAACCCGGTGATGCTTACGGATCCAACGGGTATGAAAGTGCCTTGGTATCTCGGGGGAAATTCAGCCTTTGTCGATAAGGCGCTTGATTCTCTCTATTCCCTAACCGTCACCCACAATCCCGGTTACCAAGCAGTGGCCCAGGTAACCGATGTGGTTTCATCCACCATCAATGCGGTTGGGAACAAAGACTTGCCGATGCTAAGCAATCTCGGGAAGGACGCCGAGAAGGGGGCAGGAGCAACGGACCTACTTGTCAGCCGTTCGATGGAAGTGCCAACCCAGGTGATGGCCGGGGAAGTTGGAGGAAACCTTATTGGGAGGGGCGCCGGGGCACTAGAAAAGGCAATAACTCGGACGGCATCGGCCGAGAGTAGTTCTCTTGGGGCGATTCCCCAGAAGGTTGTCGATACTCTCAAGGTTGTCAGCGAAACAGGGCAGGCCCCCACTGGTTTCAAAGGAGGAAGAACCTTTGCAAATGATGGAAGGGGTGGAGGTGCTGTGCTTCCCCAGGCTGATTCTTCTGGTGCTGCAGTAACCTATAAGGAGTGGGATGTTAATCCTTTCACAAAAGGTGTCAATCGAGGTGCTGAGCGCCTCGTGACTGGGAGTGATGGAAATGCGTATTACACGTTCGATCACTACCAAACATTCACTCGCGTCCCCCAATGAAACTAGTGAGGGCAATTCCTTGATAAACGTGAAGCTGTACTCGGGTGAAAAGACAAAGTTATACGATTATTTAATCGCAAAGGAACATTCTGCTGAAAAGATTCAGGTCCGGTTCCTGCGAGGAAGCAAAATGGCATCCTTCTCTGGGCTTTTTGACGAAACTGCCGCAGCGCTTCAATTCCCATGGTATTTCGGAGAAAACTGGAATGCCTATGATGAATGTCTTTCTGATCTTTCATGGATTGATTGCGATAAGCTTGTGCTGTGTGTTTTGGATTCCCAGATGGTTCTAGGGAAGGAGCCAGATGGTCTCCATGTCTGGCTGAACCACTTGCTGGGTGTTCTCGAAGAAAGATCTGAAGGAGACTCACTTCAGGAGGGAATTGCTATCACTTTGGTGCTCGAATCAGACAATGAGGGGCTGCTTCGACTCCAAGGTGAATTGAACGAGATTCCATTCGAGACCCTACAGTTTTAGGGATTCTCTATTGGGGTGCTGACCCACTCCATCGTAGGTGCCGTCCGGCTCGCCCCGTGCAAAGGTCGCGCCTGCGCACCGCTGCGCGGCGCTCCAGCACGCCCTCTGCAGCGGGGCGCCCGTGATCAAGCGCGACCCATTCGATCGTGCAGAGGGAAAGCGGCAGCCTCGGACGGCGGCAATGCTGAGAGCCCAACGAGTCCCTCCATTTCGCCGTGGCAGCATCCATCTCCGCCCTCCGCGGGGGTCGGCAGTCGTCGCAATTCCGATAAGCCTGGCTTATCGAAATTGGTTTTGCTGAACCCCTCGTCAGCTGCGCTGCCGAGTGCTTCATCAAAACTCCCGCCGCCTGCCTAGACATAACGGTTCGCTATGTCTCCCCCCGCGGATGGCTCATCGGCTTCGTTTGGGCGGGCACCGTGCGCGTGGGTTGGGCAATAGTGGCCCTTGCCTGATGCTCGATCGCGCCGTCCGGCTCGCCCTCGCCAGGGCCGCGCCTCCGCTGCGCTGCAGCACGCCCCTGGCTGCGAGGGCGCCCGTGGAGGGCGCCGACCCACCCGGCCCGCTCAAGACCGCCCAGAGGCGGCGCCACGCTCGCGCCCGGCCCATCACCCCTGAGAGCGGGGGGTGATGGGCCGGGACGGACGCAGCAGGAACGAAACGGGGAGGATCCCCGTGAAGGGCTGCAGGAGAGGGAGGGATCCGAGCCGAACCCCGCAGCAGGAAGGGTTTCAGCGTGAGGCGCGGAGATCTCAGTACGTACAAGAAAAAGCAGCCCCCCAACCCCCAGAGGTTCCGGAGGGCGGCTTTTCCTTTTAGCTGCTAAAGAAGAAAGGTCAGGAGCTCCGGCGACTTCAGTGCCCCGTCTCGGCCAGGACGCCGTCGAGCATTTTCATCAGGACCTGTTGGGTGGCCCGGGGCAGGCGGCTTATGCGCTCGAACTGCTGCTGGAGTTTGGGCGCGGGACCGCGTTTGCCTTTGGGCCTGGCCTCCACGCCGAGGAGCTGCTCGAGGCTCAGATCGAGGAGATCGGCCAGGAGGGGCAGCATGGATGCGGGAAGACGCACGTGGCCACCCTCGTAGTTGGCGAGGGTCTGCTGGGGGATCCCGAGCTGGGCGCAGACCTGATGCTGGGTGAGGTTGCGGGCCTTACGCGCCTGGGCGATCCGTGCGCCCAGGGCCTTGAAGAAGTGCTCGTCTTTGCCGTTCACGGTCGTCCCGATCGTCGTTGTGACAGGCATGAGGATAAGCTCCGGGTTTCAAGGTCGCGTTTGACATTACCCTAAAGTCGGGTACTCTCCAATCAGGTTTTTTCTGGAAATACCCCTTGACAGGGTTTTCGGAGGAGGAGGAAAACCATGGCCCGCATCCCCGATTCCGAGCTGGAGCGCCTGAAGGCCGAGGTTTCCGTGGAGCGCCTGGTGGCGGCGGCCGGGATCGAGCTGACGAAGAACGGCAAGGACCGCCTGGGCCGGTGCCCGTTCCACGCGGACAAGGAGGCCTCGCTGATCGTCACGCCCGGCAAGAACCTCTTCCACTGCTTCGGCTGCGGTACCGGTGGCGGTCCCATCGACTGGACCATGAAGCTCCACGGCGTCAGCTTCCGCCACGCCGTCGAGCTGCTGAGATCGGACATCGTTCCGTCGTCCCCCTCCGCCCCGGTGCGGGAAAGCGCCGTGCGCAGGCTCCCGCCCCCCGTGGCGTTCGACGCCGACGACCAGGCCCTGCTGCGCCAGGTGGTGGACTACTACCACGCGACCCTGAAGGCCGCCCCCGAGGCCCTGGACTACCTGAAGGCCCGGGGGATCGACCATCCGGAGGCCATCGAGACGTTCAAGCTGGGTTTCGCCAATCGGACCCTGGGCCTGAGCCTGCCCGGAAAGCAGTGGAAGACCGGCGGCGAGATCCGGGGCCAGCTGGCCAAGATCGGCATCTACCGGGAGTCGGGCCACGAGCACTTCAACGGGAGCCTGGTGATCCCGATCCAGGACGAGGCCGGCAACGTGACGGAGGTCTATGGCCGCAAGATCCTCGACAACCTGAGGAAGGGCACCCCGTACCACCTCTACCTCCCCGGCCCTCACAAGGGCGTCTGGAACGTGGAGGCCGTGAAGGCGTCGAAGGAGATCATCCTGTGCGAGGCCCTGATCGACGCGCTGACGTTCTGGTGCGCCGGGTACCGCAACGTGACGGCAGCCTACGGGGTGGAGGGATTCACCCCGGATCACCTGGAGGCCTTCCAGCGCCATGGGACGGAGCGGGTGCTGATCGCCTACGACCGGGACGAGGCCGGGGACCGCGCCGCGGACAAGCTCGCCCAGAAGCTCATGGCGCAAGGGATCGCCTGTTTCCGGATCCAGTTCCCGAAGGGTCTGGACGCCAACGCCTACGCCCTGAAGGTTCAGCCCGCCGCCAAGAGCCTGGGCCTGGCGATCCGGACGGCGCAGTGGCTGGGCAATGGCAAGGCCCCCAAGAATGGCCCAGGCCAGGCGGTGGCCGCGCAGGCCCTGGCCGACGAGGTCCAGGAGCAGGCCACGGCAGCCCAGCCGGAACCCACCACTCCCGACCCGGAGACCCAGGCGCTGCCGGCCTCGCCGTTGCCGCCGACGCCAGGCGATGACCTGGCGCACGAGGTCCAGGGCCAGGATCTGCTGCTCAAGCTGGAGGGCCGGAGCTACCGGATCCGGGGCTGGGAGAAGCCCCTGAATCCCGAGGTGCTGAAGGTCAACGTGATGGTCTCCAGGGGCGAGCACTTCCACGTGGACACGCTGGACCTCTACCAGGCCAAGGCGAGGGTGGCGTTCATCAAGCAGGCCTCCCTGGAGCTGTCGGAGAGCGAGGAGGCCCTGAAGCTGGACCTGGGGCACGTGCTCCGGAAGGTGGAGGGGATGCAGTCGGACCGGCTCGCCGAGGCGCTGGCGGCGCGGAAGGCGCGGCCCTCGCTCACGGAGGAGGCGTACCGGGAGGCCCTGGCCCTGCTGAAGGCCCCGGACCTGGTGCAGCGGATCCTCCGGGACTTCGAGGCCCTGGGCATCGTGGGGGAGGAGTCCAACAAGCTCACCGGGTATCTGGCGGCGGTCTCGAGGCTCCTGGACCGGCCCCTGGCGCTGCTGATCCAGTCGGCCTCGGCCGCCGGGAAGTCCAGCCTGATGGACGCGGTGCTGGACCTGCTGCCGGAGGAGGACGTGATCCGCTACTCGGCCATGTCGGGCCAGAGCCTGTTCTACATGGGGGACCGCGCCCTCCAGCACAAGATCCTCGCCATCGCCGAGGAAGAGGGCGCGAAGCAGGCCAGCTACGCCCTGAAGCTCCTCCAGTCGGAAGGCCGGGTCACCATGGCCTCCACGGGCAAGGATCCGGCAACGGGGATGCTGGTGACCCACGACTACACCGTGGAAGGCCCGGTGATGCTGTTCCTCACCACGACGGCCATCGACCTGGACGAGGAGCTGCTGAACCGGTGCCTGGTCCTCACCGTCAACGAGAGCCGGGAGCAGACGCGGGCCATCCACGCCCTGCAACGCCAGCGGGAGACCCTGGAGGGCCTTCTGGCGCGGTCCCGGAGGGAGAGCCTGCTGACGCTGCACCGCAACGCCCAGCGGATCCTCCAGCCCCTGGCGGTGGTGAATCCCTACGCCGGCCAGCTCCGTTTCCGGGACGACCAGACCCGGAGCCGGCGCGACCACGTGAAGTACCTGACCCTCATCCGGTCCATCGCGCTCCTGCACCAATGCCAGCGGGAGGTGAGGACCCTCACCCACGAGGGCCAGCTGCTGCGCTACATCGAGGTCATCCCGGAGGACATCGCCCTCGCCAACGAGCTGGCCCAGGAGGTGTTCAGCCGGACCGTGGACGAGCTGCTGCCCCAGACCCGGAAGCTGCTGACGCTGCTCCACGCCTGGGTGAAGGCGGAATGCGAGCGGACCGGGACGGATCAGGCGGATTTCCATTTCACGCGGCGGCAAGCCCGGGAGGCGACGGGATGGGGGGACACGCAGGCCTGGACCCACCTGGGGCGGCTGCTGGAGCTGGAATTCCTGAAGGCCCATCGTGGCAAGAACGGCCAGGCCTATGTCTACGAGCTTCTCTACCAGGGAGAGGAGGTGGAAGGCCAGGCGCTGCTGCTGGGCCTCATCGACTGCGCGAGCCTCCAGGTCCCTGAACCTACGATGGCGACCTTTCGGGGTGAGGACGCCGACCTTTCGGGCACCTTTCGGCCACCTTTCGGGGAGCTTTCGGACGCCTTTCGGGGGCCGTCCGAAGGGCCAGGACCCAGCATGGCCGGAAGTCCGAGTCCGAATCCCCCTGACGAGGCCCCGAAGGGCGGTACTTCCGCTCCCGCGAAGCCCCCGTCCTACCTGAAGGCCCTGGCCTCCCAGGGGCCCGCCTTCCGGCGTCGGGTCCAGAAACAGGCGGAGGCGGTCTGATGCTGCGCCGCAAGGCCACCAAGCGCCCCAAGCCTCCGGTGGGCGACATCCGGGACCCGGACAGCCTGTTCCACCACCTCCAGCGCTACCTGACGCATCTGACGGAGAAGAACTACTCCGCGCACACGGTTCGGACGCGGGACAACTACCTGCGCTACTTCATCGTCTGGTGCGACGACCGCGGGCTTACGCGGCCCAGCCAGTTGGACAAGCCCATCCTGGAGCGCTACCAGCGGCACCTGTTCTACCACCGCAAGGCAGACGGGGACCCGCTCTCCACCTCCACCCAGCACGCCCGGATCATCCCCATCCGCCACTGGCTGCAATGGCTGGTGAAGGAAGGGCACCTGCTCTACAGCCCGGCCATGAACCTGGAGCTGCCGCGGATGGAGCACCGCCTGCCCAAGGCGGTCCTCACCCAGAAGGAGGCCGAGGCGGTGCTGGCCATCCCCGAGGTGGGCAGCACCGTAGGCCTGCGGGACCGGGCCATCCTGGAGACCCTGTACAGCACCGGGATGCGGCGGCTGGAGCTGATCGGCCTCAAGGTCCACGACGTGGACTTCGACCGGGGCACGGTGATGATCCGGCAGGGCAAGGGCAAGAAGGACCGCATGATCCCCGTCGGGGACCGTGCCCTGGCATGGATCGCGGCCTATCGGGATCGGGGCAGGCCGGACCTGGTGACGGGGCGGGACCAGGGGGAACTGTTTCTCACGGAGCTGGGGGAGGAGATGCGCCCCACGCACCTGACCCGGCTGACGCGGGACTACGTGGACAAGGCGGCCCTGGGCAAGCGCGGCAGCTGCCACATCTGGCGGCACACCATGGCGACCCTGATGCTGGAGGGTGGCGCGGACATCCGGTTCATCCAGGCCATGCTCGGCCATGCCTGTCTGACGACGACGCAGATCTACACGCAGGTGAGCATCCGCCAACTCAAGGCCATCCACGCGGCCACCCACCCCGGGAAGCTGCCCGATGCCGTCCGGAAGAAGCTGGAGGAGGACCCGGAGCCCACCGCCGAGGACCTGCTGGCCCAGCTCGACCTGGAGGCCGAGGAGGAGGACGAGTAGCCGCCAAGGATCCCGAGACAGAGGGGAGGTTGCCCTGGGGGGCGCCTCCCCTCTCGTCGTTTTTCCTTTAGCTGCTGGCCCGCCGCAGGCGCCTGGACGTGGGTCGCAGGAAGGCCGCAGGGGGCCTCGCGGCGGAAAAGTCGCGTCAGGGGGTCTCCGGCGCTACCATGGAGCATCGATCTTTGAAAAGCCTTCTGCATCAAGGGAACGCGCGCGTTTCGCAGGCTGGGGGCATCGGCGGTCATATTCCGAGCAGACGGATGTGTCGGGGCTCATATACATGCAGGCAAGGTTCTACCTGCCCATGTATGGACGGTTTGCCAGTCCGGATCCGGCGCGGGATCAGCATTTCGAAGACACGCAATCCTGGAACATATACAGCTACGTGCGGAACAACCCGGTGATGCTTACGGATCCAACGGGTATGAAAGTGCCTTGGTATCTCGGGGGAAATTCAGCCTTTGTCGATAAGGCGCTTGATTCTCTCTATTCCCTAACCGTCACCCACAATCCCGGTTACCAAGCAGTGGCCCAGGTAACCGATGTGGTTTCATCCACCATCAATGCGGTTGGGAACAAAGACTTGCCGATGCTAAGCAATCTCGGGAAGGACGCCGAGAAGGGGGCAGGAGCAACGGACCTACTTGTCAGCCGTTCGATGGAAGTGCCAACCCAGGTGATGGCCGGGGAAGTTGGAGGAAACCTTATTGGGAGGGGCGCCGGGGCACTAGAAAAGGCAATAACTCGGACGGCATCGGCCGAGAGTAGTTCTCTTGGGGCGATTCCCCAGAAGGTTGTCGATACTCTCAAGGTTGTCAGCGAAACAGGGCAGGCCCCCACTGGTTTCAAAGGAGGAAGAACCTTTGCAAATGATGGAAGGGGTGGAGGTGCTGTGCTTCCCCAGGCTGATTCTTCTGGTGCTGCAGTAACCTATAAGGAGTGGGATGTTAATCCTTTCACAAAAGGTGTCAATCGAGGTGCTGAGCGCCTCGTGACTGGGAGTGATGGAAATGCGTATTACACGTTCGATCACTACCAAACATTCACTCGCGTCCCCCAATGAAACTAGTGAGGGCAATTCCTTGATAAACGTGAAGCTGTACTCGGGTGAAAAGACAAAGTTATACGATTATTTAATCGCAAAGGAACATTCTGCTGAAAAGATTCAGGTCCGGTTCCTGCGAGGAAGCAAAATGGCATCCTTCTCTGGGCTTTTTGACGAAACTGCCGCAGCGCTTCAATTCCCATGGTATTTCGGAGAAAACTGGAATGCCTATGATGAATGTCTTTCTGATCTTTCATGGATTGATTGCGATAAGCTTGTGCTGTGTGTTTTGGATTCCCAGATGGTTCTAGGGAAGGAGCCAGATGGTCTCCATGTCTGGCTGAACCACTTGCTGGGTGTTCTCGAAGAAAGATCTGAAGGAGACTCACTTCAGGAGGGAATTGCTATCACTTTGGTGCTCGAATCAGACAATGAGGGGCTGCTTCGACTCCAAGGTGAATTGAACGAGATTCCATTCGAGACCCTACAGTTTTAGGGATTCTCTATTGGGGTGCTGACCCACTCCATCGTAGGTGCCGTCCGGCTCGCCCCGTGCAAAGGTCGCGCCTGCGCACCGCTGCGCGGCGCTCCAGCACGCCCTCTGCAGCGGGGCGCCCGTGATCAAGCGCGACCCATTCGATCGTGCAGAGGGAAAGCGGCAGCCTCGGACGGCGGCAATGCTGAGAGCCCAACGAGTCCCTCCATTTCGCCGTGGCAGCATCCATCTCCGCCCTCCGCGGGGGTCGGCAGTCGTCGCAATTCCGATAAGCCTGGCTTATCGAAATTGGTTTTGCTGAACCCCTCGTCAGCTGCGCTGCCGAGTGCTTCATCAAAACTCCCGCCGCCTGCCTAGACATAACGGTTCGCTATGTCTCCCCCCGCGGATGGCTCATCGGCTTCGTTTGGGCGGGCACCGTGCGCGTGGGTTGGGCAATAGTGGCCCTTGCCTGATGCTCGATCGCGCCGTCCGGCTCGCCCTCGCCAGGGCCGCGCCTCCGCTGCGCTGCAGCACGCCCCTGGCTGCGAGGGCGCCCGTGGAGGGCGCCGACCCACCCGGCCCGCTCAAGACCGCCCAGAGGCGGCGCCACGCTCGCGCCCGGCCCATCACCCCTGAGAGCGGGGGGTGATGGGCCGGGACGGACGCAGCAGGAACGAAACGGGGAGGATCCCCGTGAAGGGCTGCAGGAGAGGGAGGGATCCGAGCCGAACCCCGCAGCAGGAAGGGTTTCAGCGTGAGGCGCGGAGATCTCAGTACGTACAAGAAAAAGCAGCCCCCCAACCCCCAGAGGTTCCGGAGGGCGGCTTTTCCTTTTAGCTGCTAAAGAAGAAAGGTCAGGAGCTCCGGCGACTTCAGTGCCCCGTCTCGGCCAGGACGCCGTCGAGCATTTTCATCAGGACCTGTTGGGTGGCCCGGGGCAGGCGGCTTATGCGCTCGAACTGCTGCTGGAGTTTGGGCGCGGGACCGCGTTTGCCTTTGGGCCTGGCCTCCACGCCGAGGAGCTGCTCGAGGCTCAGATCGAGGAGATCGGCCAGGAGGGGCAGCATGGATGCGGGAAGACGCACGTGGCCACCCTCGTAGTTGGCGAGGGTCTGCTGGGGGATCCCGAGCTGGGCGCAGACCTGATGCTGGGTGAGGTTGCGGGCCTTACGCGCCTGGGCGATCCGTGCGCCCAGGGCCTTGAAGAAGTGCTCGTCTTTGCCGTTCACGGTCGTCCCGATCGTCGTTGTGACAGGCATGAGGATAAGCTCCGGGTTTCAAGGTCGCGTTTGACATTACCCTAAAGTCGGGTACTCTCCAATCAGGTTTTTTCTGGAAATACCCCTTGACAGGGTTTTCGGAGGAGGAGGAAAACCATGGCCCGCATCCCCGATTCCGAGCTGGAGCGCCTGAAGGCCGAGGTTTCCGTGGAGCGCCTGGTGGCGGCGGCCGGGATCGAGCTGACGAAGAACGGCAAGGACCGCCTGGGCCGGTGCCCGTTCCACGCGGACAAGGAGGCCTCGCTGATCGTCACGCCCGGCAAGAACCTCTTCCACTGCTTCGGCTGCGGTACCGGTGGCGGTCCCATCGACTGGACCATGAAGCTCCACGGCGTCAGCTTCCGCCACGCCGTCGAGCTGCTGAGATCGGACATCGTTCCGTCGTCCCCCTCCGCCCCGGTGCGGGAAAGCGCCGTGCGCAGGCTCCCGCCCCCCGTGGCGTTCGACGCCGACGACCAGGCCCTGCTGCGCCAGGTGGTGGACTACTACCACGCGACCCTGAAGGCCGCCCCCGAGGCCCTGGACTACCTGAAGGCCCGGGGGATCGACCATCCGGAGGCCATCGAGACGTTCAAGCTGGGTTTCGCCAATCGGACCCTGGGCCTGAGCCTGCCCGGAAAGCAGTGGAAGACCGGCGGCGAGATCCGGGGCCAGCTGGCCAAGATCGGCATCTACCGGGAGTCGGGCCACGAGCACTTCAACGGGAGCCTGGTGATCCCGATCCAGGACGAGGCCGGCAACGTGACGGAGGTCTATGGCCGCAAGATCCTCGACAACCTGAGGAAGGGCACCCCGTACCACCTCTACCTCCCCGGCCCTCACAAGGGCGTCTGGAACGTGGAGGCCGTGAAGGCGTCGAAGGAGATCATCCTGTGCGAGGCCCTGATCGACGCGCTGACGTTCTGGTGCGCCGGGTACCGCAACGTGACGGCAGCCTACGGGGTGGAGGGATTCACCCCGGATCACCTGGAGGCCTTCCAGCGCCATGGGACGGAGCGGGTGCTGATCGCCTACGACCGGGACGAGGCCGGGGACCGCGCCGCGGACAAGCTCGCCCAGAAGCTCATGGCGCAAGGGATCGCCTGTTTCCGGATCCAGTTCCCGAAGGGTCTGGACGCCAACGCCTACGCCCTGAAGGTTCAGCCCGCCGCCAAGAGCCTGGGCCTGGCGATCCGGACGGCGCAGTGGCTGGGCAATGGCAAGGCCCCCAAGAATGGCCCAGGCCAGGCGGTGGCCGCGCAGGCCCTGGCCGACGAGGTCCAGGAGCAGGCCACGGCAGCCCAGCCGGAACCCACCACTCCCGACCCGGAGACCCAGGCGCTGCCGGCCTCGCCGTTGCCGCCGACGCCAGGCGATGACCTGGCGCACGAGGTCCAGGGCCAGGATCTGCTGCTCAAGCTGGAGGGCCGGAGCTACCGGATCCGGGGCTGGGAGAAGCCCCTGAATCCCGAGGTGCTGAAGGTCAACGTGATGGTCTCCAGGGGCGAGCACTTCCACGTGGACACGCTGGACCTCTACCAGGCCAAGGCGAGGGTGGCGTTCATCAAGCAGGCCTCCCTGGAGCTGTCGGAGAGCGAGGAGGCCCTGAAGCTGGACCTGGGGCACGTGCTCCGGAAGGTGGAGGGGATGCAGTCGGACCGGCTCGCCGAGGCGCTGGCGGCGCGGAAGGCGCGGCCCTCGCTCACGGAGGAGGCGTACCGGGAGGCCCTGGCCCTGCTGAAGGCCCCGGACCTGGTGCAGCGGATCCTCCGGGACTTCGAGGCCCTGGGCATCGTGGGGGAGGAGTCCAACAAGCTCACCGGGTATCTGGCGGCGGTCTCGAGGCTCCTGGACCGGCCCCTGGCGCTGCTGATCCAGTCGGCCTCGGCCGCCGGGAAGTCCAGCCTGATGGACGCGGTGCTGGACCTGCTGCCGGAGGAGGACGTGATCCGCTACTCGGCCATGTCGGGCCAGAGCCTGTTCTACATGGGGGACCGCGCCCTCCAGCACAAGATCCTCGCCATCGCCGAGGAAGAGGGCGCGAAGCAGGCCAGCTACGCCCTGAAGCTCCTCCAGTCGGAAGGCCGGGTCACCATGGCCTCCACGGGCAAGGATCCGGCAACGGGGATGCTGGTGACCCACGACTACACCGTGGAAGGCCCGGTGATGCTGTTCCTCACCACGACGGCCATCGACCTGGACGAGGAGCTGCTGAACCGGTGCCTGGTCCTCACCGTCAACGAGAGCCGGGAGCAGACGCGGGCCATCCACGCCCTGCAACGCCAGCGGGAGACCCTGGAGGGCCTTCTGGCGCGGTCCCGGAGGGAGAGCCTGCTGACGCTGCACCGCAACGCCCAGCGGATCCTCCAGCCCCTGGCGGTGGTGAATCCCTACGCCGGCCAGCTCCGTTTCCGGGACGACCAGACCCGGAGCCGGCGCGACCACGTGAAGTACCTGACCCTCATCCGGTCCATCGCGCTCCTGCACCAATGCCAGCGGGAGGTGAGGACCCTCACCCACGAGGGCCAGCTGCTGCGCTACATCGAGGTCATCCCGGAGGACATCGCCCTCGCCAACGAGCTGGCCCAGGAGGTGTTCAGCCGGACCGTGGACGAGCTGCTGCCCCAGACCCGGAAGCTGCTGACGCTGCTCCACGCCTGGGTGAAGGCGGAATGCGAGCGGACCGGGACGGATCAGGCGGATTTCCATTTCACGCGGCGGCAAGCCCGGGAGGCGACGGGATGGGGGGACACGCAGGCCTGGACCCACCTGGGGCGGCTGCTGGAGCTGGAATTCCTGAAGGCCCATCGTGGCAAGAACGGCCAGGCCTATGTCTACGAGCTTCTCTACCAGGGAGAGGAGGTGGAAGGCCAGGCGCTGCTGCTGGGCCTCATCGACTGCGCGAGCCTCCAGGTCCCTGAACCTACGATGGCGACCTTTCGGGGTGAGGACGCCGACCTTTCGGGCACCTTTCGGCCACCTTTCGGGGAGCTTTCGGACGCCTTTCGGGGGCCGTCCGAAGGGCCAGGACCCAGCATGGCCGGAAGTCCGAGTCCGAATCCCCCTGACGAGGCCCCGAAGGGCGGTACTTCCGCTCCCGCGAAGCCCCCGTCCTACCTGAAGGCCCTGGCCTCCCAGGGGCCCGCCTTCCGGCGTCGGGTCCAGAAACAGGCGGAGGCGGTCTGATGCTGCGCCGCAAGGCCACCAAGCGCCCCAAGCCTCCGGTGGGCGACATCCGGGACCCGGACAGCCTGTTCCACCACCTCCAGCGCTACCTGACGCATCTGACGGAGAAGAACTACTCCGCGCACACGGTTCGGACGCGGGACAACTACCTGCGCTACTTCATCGTCTGGTGCGACGACCGCGGGCTTACGCGGCCCAGCCAGTTGGACAAGCCCATCCTGGAGCGCTACCAGCGGCACCTGTTCTACCACCGCAAGGCAGACGGGGACCCGCTCTCCACCTCCACCCAGCACGCCCGGATCATCCCCATCCGCCACTGGCTGCAATGGCTGGTGAAGGAAGGGCACCTGCTCTACAGCCCGGCCATGAACCTGGAGCTGCCGCGGATGGAGCACCGCCTGCCCAAGGCGGTCCTCACCCAGAAGGAGGCCGAGGCGGTGCTGGCCATCCCCGAGGTGGGCAGCACCGTAGGCCTGCGGGACCGGGCCATCCTGGAGACCCTGTACAGCACCGGGATGCGGCGGCTGGAGCTGATCGGCCTCAAGGTCCACGACGTGGACTTCGACCGGGGCACGGTGATGATCCGGCAGGGCAAGGGCAAGAAGGACCGCATGATCCCCGTCGGGGACCGTGCCCTGGCATGGATCGCGGCCTATCGGGATCGGGGCAGGCCGGACCTGGTGACGGGGCGGGACCAGGGGGAACTGTTTCTCACGGAGCTGGGGGAGGAGATGCGCCCCACGCACCTGACCCGGCTGACGCGGGACTACGTGGACAAGGCGGCCCTGGGCAAGCGCGGCAGCTGCCACATCTGGCGGCACACCATGGCGACCCTGATGCTGGAGGGTGGCGCGGACATCCGGTTCATCCAGGCCATGCTCGGCCATGCCTGTCTGACGACGACGCAGATCTACACGCAGGTGAGCATCCGCCAACTCAAGGCCATCCACGCGGCCACCCACCCCGGGAAGCTGCCCGATGCCGTCCGGAAGAAGCTGGAGGAGGACCCGGAGCCCACCGCCGAGGACCTGCTGGCCCAGCTCGACCTGGAGGCCGAGGAGGAGGACGAGTAGCCGCCAAGGATCCCGAGACAGAGGGGAGGTTGCCCTGGGGGGCGCCTCCCCTCTCGTCGTTTTTCCTTTAGCTGCTGGCCCGCCGCAGGCGCCTGGACGTGGGTCGCAGGAAGGCCGCAGGGGGCCTCGCGGCGGAAAAGTCGCGTCAGGGGGTCTCCGGCGCTACCATGGAGCATCGATCTTTGAAAAGCCTTCTGCATCAAGGGAACGCGCGCGTTTCGCAGGCTGGGGGCATCGGCGGTCATATTCCGAGCAGACGGATGCATCCGGCCTCATTTACATGCAGGCTCGGATGTATTTACCTCAATATGGTAGATTTGCAAGCCCTGACCCGGCTCGTGACCAGCATTTTGAATTGACGCAAAGCTGGAACATCTACAGCTATGTGCGGAACAATCCGGTCATGGCCACGGACCCGACGGGACTAGCAGAGGAGGACGCCAAATTTGATAAGACGGAATTCCTCCGAAGCGGCCAACACATCCCGCCGCACGCCCAGCAGTCAGCTGATGGGAACATGGCAGGCATGGTCGGCTCGGCCAATGCTTCGGAGGCAGGAAGGGCAAGGTCGCAAACAGACAAACCACCGGCAGGACCACCTGCCGTTGGACCAGATGGCAAGCCGATTCAAGGCGCTCCCCAGCCACCCGATCACCCTGGCGATGGCGCCAAACCTGGTAATCCCCCGGATGTGAAGGCAGATAAGGGGACCACTAAGGACACCAAATTTACGCACTACTGCAACTGCAAGATCTGCACTGGAAAGTCTCCAGGCGATCCAGCGTATGGCGTCACCACCGATGGCTCGACCGCAGGAACGGGGACATTAGCTGCTCCAAAAACGTATTCCTTCGGCACCACCGTTACCTGGACCGATCCCCAGGGAGGCACACACACGGGCACCATCGAGGACCGTGGAGGGAAGATCAAGGGGAACCGGATCGATATCTGGGTGCCAACCCATGCAGAGGCGATTAAGTTGGGAACCTACACTGTCCCTGCAACTTTCACGCCCCCAGCGGAATAGGAGTGCCCATTATGCGAACGCTGGCAGCCTTGATCGTTCTCATTCCAGCCATTGCCCAAGCCGCCGACCCTTTGTTGGTGGAACTCCAACGTCCAGGGAGAACCTGGAGTCAGCAAGAACTCGCGGTCAAGCTTTACCAAACCTGCCGTGCCAGTGACGCCCAGGCTCCCAAGCGGGAAATTGCGGCTTGGGTAAAACTGCTGAAGGTGGATCATGTCCTTAAGTCCGATGGGACTTTGGATGCCAAGCTACAGGTTCGGGAAGTTGCCCTAGCCTGTATTGAGGAATTGAGTGGCGAGAACTTCTATCCAGCGAATGGGGCAGAAGCTCCGGTGAGGCAGATCCTCTCGACAACCAAGGATGGCGCGGTGGAACGATTTCACATTGCTGAGATAGTCCCGAAGGACCTCCCGGCAATCCAGAAAGCAATTCAGGCTTGGCTGAAGAAGTGAGTTGACTTCTGGTTACCCACAACCCATTTCCGGAGGGTCCATGGAATCCCAAGAGCAGTTCAAATATGCCGTGGTCCGAGGCGACATCGACACGCGGGAAGTTCTCGCAGAGCAGGTCCAGAAGGGCATGGGGCTGCCTGGGTGCAAATTTGTGCTTGTTCTCTACGAGACCATCGAGAAGCTGTTTCCGAGCCCAGATCCTCACCCCACCCACTTTACCCATCTGCCGGACTACAAAGGACTGCGTGAGTGGTCCGAGGCTCACGGCTGGATGGTGGACTACCTGGACGCGCAATTCATCAAAGAGGAAGACTTGCGCAAACTTCGCCCCATTGTGTTCACGCCGAAGGGATAGGACAACCTCAACCTGCTTGCGCTGGTGGAGAATGACGGGCTGGTGAGGCATGCGGCTGGCGAGGATGGCGTGATCTCCCCAAAGGGCATGAACACCCTCAAGAAGTCCATTGAGGCTCAGTCCAGGTAATCTGCCCGCCATGCTTAAGCCCATTGCCTCGCTACCTGCATTCCGTTCAGAATGGCTTACTTTGATGGTTGGGATTAGACCCGATGCGTCTGTGCCGTATCCCTCGATCCTGTTCAAGAGATCTCTACGGCATTCTCGAATTCCTCGAAACCCGCTGCTGGCTTGCCTTTCAAGCGTGCCCATCAACACCAGTCCGATACTTTCAATGCTTCTATGCCCCTGGATATGCCGGGGGTTTTGTTGTTGATTGCTATCGTGCTGCCCAGGGCAAGCCCCACTTGAAACACGCTCAAAGCCTTTGCCTGCCTACCGTTGCCGGTATGTGCTACCTGCAAGGAACCATATGAATTCGCACCGCCACCTCGGCTCACGCTGGCGCTCCGCTCGGTGTCTATCTGGGATGGAAGATCTGGCATCTGAAGGTTCTTATATAAAGGCAACCCGAGAAGTTCACTGCCCCCTCAAGCGACCTTCCCTTCCCGTATGGCAAGCTCCTCGTGTCCTTTCGGCAGGCGTGCGTGAACTCGTAGCTTGATGGCCGGTAGGCTCATGGGTCGCTGGAGATCACCCATGGCCCACCCCAGGAAAGCGCCATCGCCGGAGGATTTGGCCCTGCTTCGCAGAAAGATCGAGATCTGGCGTAAGACGCGCCCCAGCCGCGGCGAGACCCCGGCGGATATTTGGGAGAGCGCAGTGGCCTTGGCCCGGATCTACGGTGTTTGCCAAATCGCCCGCGCCGTCGGGCTCGACTACAAGGCTCTCCGAACCCGGGTGTCCAAGGCTCCGGTAAAGCCCGGCCTGGTCAAACCCACCTTCGTTGAACTGCCGGCTACCCTGGCGGCGGAACCTGTGCCGACCCCTCTCCCCGGGACCTCCATCGAGATCACGTCTCCCAATGGTTCCCGCATGCGGATCACTCTGGAAGCCGGACGAGGCCTGGAGGCCGCCGGGATCGTCGCCGCCTTCCTGGGGAGCCGGGGTTGATCCAGATCACCCCGCAAATGAGGGTTCTGGTTGCGGTAGAGCCGGTGGACTTCCGCCGGGGGATCGACGGCCTGGTCAGCCTCTGCCGGGAGAAACTCAGCAGCGACCCCTTTTCGGGAACGGTGTTCGTGTTTCGCAGCCGCGGGAACCAGGCCATCAAACTCCTGGTCTATGACGGGCAGGGTTTCTGGCTCTGTCACAAGCGCCTGTCCCAGGGCCGGTTCCGGCATTGGCCCCAGGGACGGGAAGTAGCAACAGAACTGCTCGCCCACGAGCTGCAGGTTCTGCTTTGCTGCGGTAATCCGTCGGCCACCGGCATCCCCCCTGCCTGGCGCACCGTGGGGCCCTCGGGCTCGGCCCTGAAATGAGGACTTGTACTTTCCTTTCGAGGCTGGCAGGCTCGTACCATGGGGCGCTCGAAACCACACACCTCAAAGACCGGAAAAGGCCAGTCGCCGTCGGCTCTGGTGAATCCGGAGATCCTGAAGCTGACCCCGGAGCAGGTCACGGCCTTCATCGAGCGCATGCGAGTGGTGGTCACCGACGAGCAGGATTTCCTGATCATCCAGGGCAGTCTGGCCACCCTCGGTTTCATGGCCCAGGAGCTCAAATCCAAGCGCACCTCCATCCATAGGCTTGCCAAGATGCTGTTCGGGGACGCCACAGAGGCCATGGTGAACCTATTCCCGCCCACCACCCCGAGGCCCAAGCCGAAGCCAAAGGAGCCCCGGAAGGGGCATGGCAGGGCCGGGGCGGGCAGTTATCCGGGGGCCCAGCGCGTCAAGGTCCCCCATGAGAGCCTGAAGCCAGGGGATGAGTGCCCGGAATGCCCCAATGGCCGGGTCTACCCGATGGCCCAACCCGCCGTCATGGTCCGAATCGTGGGCCTGTCCCCCCTCCAGGCCAAAGTGATCGAACGAGAGCGCCTGCGCTGCAATGCCTGCGGCGAAGTGTTCACGGCCAAGGCCCCCGAGGGGACAGGGCGGGAGAAGTTCGATGCTTCCGCCGCGGCCATGGTGGCCCTGCTGAAGTACGGCACCGGCGCCCCCTTCCACCGCCTGGCCCGGCTGCAGGCCAACCTGGGCATCCCCCTCCCGGCCTCCACCCAATGGGAGCTGGTCCAGAAGCAAGCCGGCCTCCTCGACCCGGTGCTGGACGAACTGGCACGCCTCGCGGCCCAGGCGGATGTGGTGTTCAACGACGACACCACCATGAAGCTCATCGACCGTCCGGATCTCCGATTCGACCGGAAGGAGCGGAAGGGGGTCTACACCTCCGGGATCGTGGCCCGGCTCCAGCATTCGGGGCCCGGCCGGGCCCGGGGGGTCGTCCTGTTCCGTACCGGGCACCACCATGCCGGGGAGAACCTGGCCGAGATTCTCCGTTCCCGGAGCCAGGACCTGCCGCCCCCAATCCAGATGTGCGATGCGTTGGCGGCCAACACCAAGGGACCTTTCGAGACTCTGGTCGCCCACTGCCTGGCCCACGCCCGCCGCAGGTTCGTGGAGGTGGTGGACGACTTCCCCGAGGAGTGCAGGCACCTGCTGGAGGCCCTGCGGGACGTCTACCATCACGACAGCCAAGCCAAGGCCCTGACTCCCCAGGAGCGACTCCAGTTCCACAAGGACCACAGTGGCCCGGTCATGGGGGCCCTGAAAGGCTGGCTGGAGAGCCAGATGGAGGCCAGGAAGGTCGAGCCCAACTCCGGTCTGGGCAAGGCCATCACCTACATGCTCAAGCACTGGACGGCCCTGACCCTGTTCCTCCGCGAACCCGGCGCGCCCCTGGACAACAATGTCTGCGAACGAGCCCTGAAGCGCGCCATCCTCCACCGCAAGAACAGCCTGTTCTACAAGACCGAAGAGGGTGCCAGGGTCGGCGATATCTACATGAGCCTGATCCACACGGCGGAGATAAACGACGTGAACCCGTTCGACTACCTCGTGGCCGTCCAGAGGAACCACGTGCTCGCCGAGGAAAACCCCGAGGAATGGATGCCCTGGAGCTACCAAGCCACGCTGAAGGTGCTGGAAGCCCAATAGTCCTCAGAAGGTTGGGTGCTTTGGTTCCAGGTGAGTCCCTACGACTCAACCAAAGGCATACCCAATTGGGAACCAAGTGGCATTGCGCACGTCCGCCGAAAGCTCACAGCTCCTCCGCCGTGGGCAGGTGGAAGCCCACCCAGTAGCCTTTGCTGTTGGAGTAGAACTTGCTCAACCCGGTGACGGCTTTGACGGCACGGCTGAATAGATTCCCCTTGAATTCAATCTCCAGCTCCGGGTTCCACTCGCGGAACACCTGCTCCAGGTCCTTGTCTAGGACGCGCCCACCAGGTTCGGTCCAGGCGATGAGGTCCACCACTTCGTTCTCCAGGAACTGCGCCTTCTGCATCGCAATGGCTTTCTCGTCAAGCAACCCCAGTGCGGGCGTGAAGGGTGCCACACCTTCCCACATGAGCCGCACCGCCTCCGCTGACCAGGGCTCATCCCAGGACTTGGGATTGAAGTAGGTCTGGATCAGGTCCACGGTGCTTTCCTGGTCCTGGAGATAGTAGTTCCGGAGGTTGCAGACGACCTTCGCCAGGATCAAGGTGGGGCGGTCGCGGAGGTAGGCAGCCCTGTGATCAAACACCTTCAGCAGATAGAAGATCGCCTGACCATGCCGGACGTTGGCGGACGCAGATGAAGGCACCCAGGGTTTCCGGTTGACGGTGCCGGTGCGGATGGAGGGCGGCTTTACTCTCCTGTGCGCCCTGAACCGGATGGCTCGCGGTCGAAGCGGTGCCCGCCAGCAGTCGTCCCTCGCGCGCAGGATGCGGACCTTATGACTGAGAGTGAATCTCAGCGCTGAAGCGGTCCGGTTGTCGCGGGGCTGGGCATGGGGGCTCACGAGCCGTTTCGGCGCAGGAACCCAGGCTCTCGCTGAGGGGCGAAGGTGATATGGGGTGGGGTGCGGAAGAGGGCGAACGTTGTCCATGGTGTTGGTTACCACCGTGGCTTTGCCCTCGGGCTCCGTGCCAAGACGCACCGCCCCCCTCCTTATGGGCTCAAAGGGCACGAGTCCGGCAAACCCCCACCCCATGCGGGTTTCAGGGGATTGGACCCAGCCTCGCCAAGCCCTGATCTGAGCCGAGCGAACCCCCAGGTTGCGATCATGAAGGTGCCCCTCAGGCAGTGCATGACCATGAGGTCGGTCACGCCCTGGGGGCTTCCGATCAATACACAGGCAGAAGTGTCCCGAATTCTGGACACGAGCGTGACATCATGGGTTCCGTTTCGCCGAGGGCTCGACCACTTGAATCGACCATAGCGGAAATACGAGGAGATTAAATGCTTTTACCGATTTTATTATCCGGACTGATTTCTGGGGGACCTGCGATGGTTCAGGCAAAGGCAGAATCAACCAAGGAGAAGGCTCACTTCAAGTTCCACATTCCGGCTGGGTTTAGCCTGACCGATGTTTCGCCGAAGATGATGGATTTTTATCTGTTCAAGCTTGCCCGAGAAACAGGTAATGGTCCGGTCCTAACAATATATGTTGGCGGTCATCCCAAGTTTCCAAGTCTTAAATGGTCTGTAAAGCCTGACAAAAAGGAATTGGCTGACCGTTCCATAATGTTTTACGCAGAAGCTGAGAAGAGCCAGGCTATTGAAACACTAGTTGATTTTCACGACCTAAGCTACAAAAGTGATGATGCATCTCCATGGGAAATGATCCACTTCTATAGTGAAGGGTTATCACAGAATGATTTCAAGGTATTTTCTGAATTTATTTCCAGAGTCGAAATTGCCAAGAAGCATTTGGATTGATGGAACAGCGATAACCAGCCTTTATTTCAGAAATGAGAACGAGTCAAGCCCCGGTCCTCCGGGGCTTTTTCATGGCTGCGCGTGCCCTGTTCTTTCCCTTAGGAAAGGCACTGGTGGCGCTGTTCACTGCTGCTGCGTGGTAGTGAATTTCACCAGGAGGATGCCCTACCTGGTTGTTGATGACCTTCCCTGAATCCTCTGGAAGCCGCACCAAGATTGGCTTTTCTGATGGCTGCCCTCGTGATGGTGATGCTGCTGCCGTGCTGCTGCTGACCTGGATACGCCGGTGATGCTGCCGCTGCTCCTATCGTCCTCGCCAACATCATATATAACCAATATGGAATATTGCCCTTGTGCTGACTGGCAACGAAGGGGTGTGGAAATGCCATTGGGACGATGCTGATAAGGTTTCGGCTACTTCCAGGAAACCGCCTCCTCGGCTGCGCACAGGCTCCGCTCGGAGGCTCATGGATGATGGTCTGAGTTCCAGGCTGGACGGGTGGAATCTGATTTCTGGTTCTCTTATAGAAAAGCAACCCGAGAAGTACACTGCCCGGTCAAGCCGCCTCGCCATCACCTGCCGCCAGTTCCTCAGGCGTGGGCAGGTGGAAGCCCTCCCAGTAATAGCGCCCTCCGCAGGACGTTTTGCCCAACCCGGTGACGGCTTTGACGGCGCGGGTGAAGCGATTCCCCGTGAACTCGAAACCCAGTTCCGGGTTCCACTCCCGGAACACCTGCTCCAGTTCCTTGTCCCACACCCTGCCGCCGGGCTTTGTCCAGGCGATGAGGTCCACCACCTCGTTCTCCAGCTACTGGTTCCACTGCATGGCTTTGGCTTTTTCGTCCACGATGCCCAGGTAAGGGGTGAAGGGTTCCACGTATTCCCACATCAGCCGCACCGCCTCTACCGCAACGTCACGGCGGCGTATGGGGTGGAGGGGTTCACCCCGGACCACCTGGAAGCCCTCAAGCGCTGCGGCGTTGAGCGGGTTCTGATCGCCTACGACCGGGATGACGCCGGGGACCGTGCCGCGGACAAGCTTGCCCGGAAGCTCATGGAACATGGCATTGCCTGTTTCCGGGTCCAGTTCCCGAAGGGGATGGACGCGAACGACTACGCCCTGAAGGTGGCTCCCGCCATGAAGTCCCTGGGGCTGGCGATCCGTGGGGCGGTCTGGATGGGCAATGGCAAGGCTCCCGAACGCAGCCTGGGTGCGGTTCCGGAGGAAAAGAAGGCGGCTAAAGAAGAAAGCACCAGGACGCCCGAACCCATCCAGGACCGCCCGGAACCTGTTCCTTCTTTAGCTGCCCGCCCTAAGCCGCCGGTCCATGCTGCCGCACCTGAACCCCTCCAGGAGCCCATTCCCGCCTCTCCGGTGCCGCCAGCGCCCGGGGATGACCTTTCCTGCGAGCTGGACGGCAAGGACCTGAATTTGAGCCTGGAGGGGCGCTGCTACCGCGTCCGGGGCTGGGAGAAGCCGCTGAATCCGGAAACCCTCAAGGTCAATCTGATGGTGTCCCGGGGTGAAGCCTTCCACGTGGATACGCTGGACCTCTACCAGTCCAAAGCCAGGGCGGGCTTCATCCGTCAGGCGGGTTTGGAGCTGGGGGAGTCGGAAGAAACCCTGAAACGGGACCTGGGCAAGGTGCTGCGCAAGGTGGAGGCGTTGCAGGCGGACGCATTGTCGGAAGCCCTTGCGGCGAAAACCAAGCTGCCGCCCATCACTGAAGAAGAACACGCCCAAGCCCTGGAGCTGCTGAAGTCCCCGGAGCTGATGCGGCGGATTCTCCAGGATTTCCAGGCGCTGGGCGTGGTGGGGGAGGAGTCTAACAAGCTCACCGGCTACCTGGCGGCGGTGTCCAGGCTCCTGGATCGCCCATTGGCATTGCTGATCCAGTCCGCCAGTGCTGCCGGTAAGTCCAGTTTGATGGATGCCGTGCTGGACCTGATTCCGGAGGAAGACGTGATCCGGTATTCCGCCATGTCTGGGCAGAGCATTTTCTACATGGGCGACCGCAGCCTCCAGCACAAGATTCTCGCCATCGCGGAGGAGGAGGGCGCGAAGCAAGCCAGCTACGCCCTCAAGCTGCTCCAGTCGGAAGGCAGGGTCACCATGGCGTCCACGGGCAAGGACCCCCAGTCGGGGATGCTGGTGACGCATGACTACACGGTGGAGGGTCCGGTTTCCCTGTTTCTCACCACCACCGCCATCGACCTGGACGAGGAGCTGCTGAACCGCTGCCTGGTGCTGACGGTGAACGAGTCCAGGGAACAGACCCGCGCCATTCATGCCCTGCAACGCAGCCGGGAGACGCTGGAAGGGCTGCTGGCGCGTGAGAGCCGGGATAGCCTGCTGAAGCTCCACCGCAACGCCCAGAGGCTCCTACAGCCCCTGGCGGTGGTCAATCCCTACGCCGCCCAGCTCAGCTTCCGTGATGACCAGACCCGGAGCCGGCGCGACCACGTGAAGTATCTGACGCTGATCCGCGCCATTGCCCTCCTGCATCAGTTCCAGCGGGACGTGAAGACCCATGGGAGCCTGCGCTACATCGAAGTGACCCCGGAGGACATCCGGTTCATCCAAGCCATGCTCGGACATGCAGAACTCAGCACCACGGAAATCTATACCCAGGTCAGCATCCGCCTGCTCAAGAGCGTCCACGCCGCCACGCACCCCGGGAGGCTCGCGGAGGCGGGTAGACATGCCCTGGACCCCGAGCCCACCGCTGAAGCCCTCCTGGAGGCGCTGGAGCGGGAAGCGGAGGAGGAAGGCGAGGATTGAGGGGAGAGGCTGCCCAGGGGGAGGTTACCCTACGGGGGTGCCTCCCCTTTGCGTTGTTCCTTCTTTAGCCGCTCATCCAGGCAGCCGCCTCCGGCGCAGCGGGAAAGGCGTGTCAGGGGGTCTCAAGTGCTACCCTGGGTCATCGGTCTTTGAAAAGCGTTGCGGAACAAGGGAAAGTGCCCTGCCGGGCTGGGAAGTGCGGTGGGGTGCTGCGTTGTCGCAAACAGGACAGGGCCTGACTGGCCCGCCAGGCCATCTGGATGACTTGCAACAACAGGTCAAAGATGCAGCCATTAAAGCCGGTGCTGTTTCAGGACAGAAGTTTGGCAAATTGAATGTTTTCGCTTATGGCGGCACCGCCGAAGAAAGAGCTGCGGCGTTGAGCGCTATGGGCGATGTCTTCACGAAGAGCGCCCAGGGAGCCCAAGAGCTTAAGGCGCTGGAAGCAAGAACCAATATCTTCGGTAAGGTGAAACCATTTGATGTTGTCATGGCAAGGAATCCTAACGGTAGTTATACCTACAAGGGTTCCCAGGGAATGGCATTGGATATGAGCCAAGTTGGAAGGTACGGCCAACTGTTCTCGCGGCCGGGTGGAGGATTTACTCTTCAGCGACTGATTGCGCATGAGCTTGGGCATGCCGCGATGGGCGTAGGGGACGACGGACCAAACCGCATGAACAATGTCCTACGCTATGAAAACACCATTATGAGAGAGTTGGGAGATACAAATGATCGAATCAGATATTCTCCGTGATTTAGGCATGAGGCTTGGGCGCAAATTAATCGCTTTGATGGCCTTGTCTGGCTTCCTTCTCGGAGGGGTTGGCTGTGATTCAAAAGCCGCACGTTCGGGGGTGAATGTGATACAGGTTTTCTATCTTCCAATCGGCATGGAGACCCTTGTTGGCGTCACCACCAATGACCTTGAATCTAGAGGGAAAAGATGCCGGATTGATACAAGGAGAGACATAGATAAGATTATGGAAATTCTTAATTCGGCGAGGCCTGCTAAAGCGCCGGGTGAAGCCTTCGAAGACAAAACGGTCAGGGTGAAGCTGGTTGAGGAAACGCAGCAGGGTATGCATGTGATTGCAGTGATCGAAAATCAAGGATCTCTTAAGCGGGGAGACGGAAGCGAAGGCGTTTTGTCTCCTTCAGACCTGTCCGACCTCAAGAAGATAATCGAGGCTCATCTGAGCAAGTAGGGTAAGTGTGCATGTAGTGTAAGGCCCCGGGTCTCCGGGGCCTTATGCTATCTGGAGCTGATCAGTATCGAACTGACGACCTCCTCATTGCGAATGAGGCAGCTGCCAGCGTTGGCCACGGCATTTCCGATCTCCTCGTCGCGCCGACCCACTCCATCAAAGGCGCCGGCCAGCTCGCCCCGTACTCAAGCGCGTCCCATGCGGTCGTGCAGAGGGAAGGCGGCGGCCTCTGACGGCGGCAATGCTGAAAGCCCAACGGGTCCTTCCAATGCGCCGTTCATCACCGTTGGCCATCCGCGGCGGTCGGCTCCGTTGAGGTTCGCGGTTGTCGAGGGCGTTGGGCAATAGCGGCCTTGCCCGATGATCGATCGCGCCGTCCGGCTAACCCTCGCAAGGGTCGCAGGGACGCATGCGTCCCTGCCGCTGCGCTGCAGCACGCCCCTGGCAACGAGGGCGCCCGTGGGCGGCGCCTACCATGCAGATACTTTCGAGTACTACCTGAACCCTTACCCGTGAAGAACCAATAAGTAGGTATGGCAAAACACGTTCGTCCCTAAAACCCCAAGCAAACACGCTATCGCCCTCCTGGACCTCTCCGGGTTTCCGTTTTCGTTGAAAGTGCCTGACCCGGAGCGACGAAGTCGCGCAGGGCCAGGCACTTTCAACGAAAACGATCAGGACGCCTATCTGGAACCCGAATGCTGGTTCTACTGCAGCAGCGCGAGCACCTGCTGGGCGTTCTGGTTGGACTTGCTCAGGGCGCTGGTCCCCGACTGCTGGAGGATCTGGAACTTGGTGAGGTTCACCACCTCGTCGGCGATGTTGGCGTCCTGGATCTGGCTCATGGCGGCGGTGAAGTTCTGCACCTGGATGCCCAGGACGTCGGAGGTCGCGTTGAGCTGCTGCTCCGAGGCGCCGATGGAGGCGCGCATGGTGCTCACGGAAGCCAGGGCCGTGCTGATGAGCCCCGCCACGGTGGTGGCGTTGGCGATGGTGGTGAGGCTGTTCGTCGTGGTGATGCCCAGGGCGGTGGTGTCGTCGGGCGAGAGCACCTGCATGTTGAGGGTGAGCACGCCGTAGTCGCCGGCGGCCACGGTGAGGGACTGGGGCACGCTGGTGAAGATGGCCTGCCCATTGAAGTTCGTGTTGTGGCCGATGTTGATCATCGTCCGCACGATGTTCTGGAACTCCGCGTCCAGGTTGGCGCGGTTGGAGTCGCTGATGGTGCCGGTCTGGGCCTGCTGGGCCAGCTGGGCGGCCCGGGTGAGCAGCTGCGTCACCGAATCCAGGGTGCCGTCGGCCACCTGCATGTAGGAGACGCCGTCGTTGGTGTTGCGCTGGGCCTGCCCGGCGATCTTGATGTCGGCGCCCAGCTTGTTGGCGATGGCCAGACCCGCGGCGTCGTCCGAGGCCTTGTTGATGCGCTTACCGGTGGTGAGCCTCTCGATGACCTGGGCGAGCTGGTTTCCGGAGATGGTGAGCTGCCGGCTGGCTCCGATGGCGGAGAGGTTGTTCAGGATTGAGCTCATGGGGTGCTCCGTGAGATCGGGTGGAAGGGATCGGGCTGTCTACGCGGATCGGCGCTCCGGCCCATGGGCGGCGACTCCTCCGGCGGCGGGCCCACGAACCGCAGGCACATCCGCTCCGGGCCCCCCGGGGGCCGCGGACCTGCACGGGCATTCCTGGACAAGGGCGTGCCCGGATGAGCCTGGTCGAATGCATACATGGAAGCCTCCAATCCTCAGAGGGCAAAACCTGCTGGGTCGGAGGGGGAGAATCAAGAACGATGCCAGAGCGGAAGACCGCCCGGCAATCCGCGCATTCTATGGGCTATTTCCGGAGGGTCACCGTGAACGTGCTGCCGTGGTCCGGTTCGCTCTGGACCTCGACCTTGCCCCCGTAGAGGCTCGCCAGCCTCCTCAGGATGGACAATCCCAGCCCCGAGCCCAGGATGTTCCGGGTCTTCTCGTTGCGGATCCGGCTGAACTCCCCGAAGAGCTTGGCCAGGTCCTCCTTTCCGATGCCGATGCCGGTGTCGTGGACCGCCACCCGCACCTCCTCGGACCCGTCCTCGACCTCGACGGTGACCGATCCGCCTTCATGGTTGTACTTGATGGCATTGGAGATGAGGTTGTTGAACATCATCTCCAGCTCCCCGGGGTCGGCCTTCAGCCACACCTTGCCGGGTGGGCAGAAAAGGAGATTGACGTTCCGTTCGGCGGCCAGGGACTGGAAGGTCTCCAGGCTCTGGGTGGCCGCCGCGCACACGTCGGCCTCCACCAGGGACCGCTGCTTCTGGCCGGATTCGATGCGGGTGAGGTCCAGGAGGTCCAGGATGAGCTTGCGCATGCCGTCCAGGCGCAGGATGGACCGGTCCAGGAGGTGGTCGTAGGCGCCGATGGCGTCCCCGGCGCCGTGGTCCCGCAGGATCCGGAGGTTGCCCTCCACCGCCGCCAGGGGGGACTTGAGCTCGTGGGCCAGCACGGAGAGGAACTCGAAACGGATCTGCCGGCGCTCCCCGGCGAGCTTGCGGGCCTGGGCCTGGATCATGTAGTGCTTGGCGGTCTTGTGGACGGCGGCCTTGACCTCGATGGGGGTGAAGGGCTTGGCCAGGAAGTCGAAGGCCCCGATCTTGGTGGCCTGGACCGCGGTCTCCAGGCTGGCGTAGGCCGTGATCATCACGATCAGGGCCTCGGTGCGGGCCTCCATGAGGGCCTGGAGCACGTCCAGGCCGGACATGCCGGGCAGCTTGTAGTCCAGGAGGATGATCTGGGGGGGATCCTTGGCGGCGGCCTCCAGGGCGGCCTCGCCGGAATCGGCCGTGGTGATGCGGAAGTCCACGTCCACTTCGATGTCCTCGAAGCTCGTGGCGTAGGCCTTCAGGGCGCGCTCGATGGAGAGCCGCATGCCTAGCTCGTCGTCCACCACCAGCAGGTGCAGGGTCTGGTGCATAGGCTCCTCAGTGCCCCTGCGGCCTGGCGGCGCGGGGAAGCTTGACGCGGAAGGTGGTGCCCAGGGGGCCCGCGCCGGGGTCGGGGTTGGATTCCACGGAGATGTCGCCCCGGTGGAGTTTGACGATGCCGTAGACCACCGGCAGCCCCAGCCCGGTGCCCTTGCCCATGAGCTTGGTGGTGAAGAAGGGCTCGAACATCTTGTTGAGGTTCTCCTTGGGAATGCCGATGCCGGTGTCCTTGACCTCGATGACCAGCCACTGGTCGTCGGCGCGGGTCGCGATCTGGAGCCGGCCCCCCTCGGGCATGGCGTCGAAGGCGTTGCCCACCAGGTTCACGAACACCTGGATCATCTGGTCCCGGTCCAGTTCCACCATGGGGCTGCCGGCGGCGTGGACGGTCTCCACCGTCACCCCCGGCGGCACGGGGAGGTTGGCCAGGGAGGTCTGGATGACCTCGCGGATGTCGTTGAGGTTGTGGGCCACCTTGTTCTGGCGCGCGAAGTCCAGGAGCCCGGCGACGATGCGCTTGCAGCGGTTGGCCTGCTCCGCGATCATCTGCAGGTCGTCGCGCAGGGGCGAGGAGTTCTCGCACTCGTCCAGCAGGAGATGGGTGTACATGAGGACCACCCCCAGCGGGTTGTTGATCTCGTGGGCCACGCCCGCGGCCAGCTGGCCCATGCTGGCCAGGCGCTCGGAGTGCATCAGCGTCTCCTGGGTGGAGGCCAGCTTCTCGTTGGCGTGGCTCAGCTTGCGGATGGTATTGAGGTTGTCGTCGATGACGAAGGGCAGGCACATCTCGGATTCGGCGAAGCCCCGGCCGATGGCCAGCGCGTGCTCGCGGCAGGTGTGGTAGCCGCAGGCCCCGCAGTTGAGCTCGTGGGCTTCCGAGAACTTGCCCATGCGCTGCATGATGGCGTGGAGATCCGTGGGGCTCATGGGCTCCAGGCGCTGGTCATTGGCGGAGAACCTGCGCGTCAGGTCCAGGCTCTGGAACCGGTCGACGTTGCGCTGCCAGAGTTCCGTGTCGAGCATGGTGGCCCGGAACCGGTTGTAGTGGCTCACCCGGGCCCGGCGCCGGAAAAGCGTCTCCTGGGTGCTCAGGCCGGGGCCCGCGATGCAGCCGTTGCAGCTCAGCAGCTCCACGAGCCGGGCGTCCATGGTCCCGGTGGCGAACTCCTCCAGCACGGAGGTGAAGCCTTCGATGCCGTCGGTGGCCACCACCTCGTTGGCCACCAGGTCCTCGGGGATGCTGGCGGCCTGGAGGAAGCCCCGGGTCAGGGGGAACAGGCTGCCCAGGTTGGGATGGGGCGGGTCGAAGTCGCCCGGGACGCAGTCCTCGATTTTCAAATCATTGCGTTGAGCCAACTTGCGAAGTTCGCGGAAGGTGATGGCCACGTCCGGGGCGCCCTCGATGTCGGGGTCGCAGGCTTCGGCCTTCTTGGCCACGCACGGCCCCACGAAGACCACCTTGATCCCCGGGTGCAGGATGCGCAGCACCCGGGACATGGCCACCATGGGGCTCACGATGGGCGAGAGGTTGGGGATGAGCTCGGGGTGGTAGCGTTCCACGAACCCCACCACCGCCGGGCAGGTGGTGGCGATGTACTGGGCCCGGGGGTTCAGGATCATCAGCTGGCGGTACTGCTCGGCCACCAGGTCCGCCCCGAAGGCCACCTCGGCCACCAGGGAGAACCCCAGCTTGCGGACCATCCCCACCAGCACCCGGAAGTCCATTTCCGCCTGGAATTCCACCGGGAAGGAAGGGGCCAGGATGGCGGCGACGGGCTGGCCCGACTGGAGGAGCTCCTCCACCTCGTTCACCGTCGAGACGATGCGCTTGGCCTTCTGGGTGCAGACCCGGATGCAGTTGCCGCACCCGATGCAGCGCTCGGCCACCACCTCGGCCTGGCTCTTGGTGATGCGGATGGCCTTGGCGGGGCAGGTCCGCACACAGGTGTAGCAGATCCGGCAGCGGTTCTTGAGGGTCCTGACGAAACCGCGCACGGCGGAACCTTCGACCGGCTCGCCTGGGCTTCCAGGGTCGATCTCGGGTTCCGCCATGGCTGGTTCCTCCGCGTCAGAGCTTGAGCAGTCTCCGGGCCTCGGCCTTGAGCTGCTCGGGCCGGACCGGCTTGTCCATCACCACGTCCGCCTTGACCCAGGAGGCGGCCTCCTCGGACTGGGGGTGGAAGTCGAGGCCGGTGGCGGCCTTGACGGCGGTAAGCAGGATCACGGGTGTCTCGGGATAAAGGCGTTTCACATGGTGGCACAGCACGAACCCGGAATCCATGTTCTCCATCATCAGGTCCAGCACCGCCAGGTCGGGGATGGTGGTGAGGAGCGCATCCTCCCCCTCCTTCTGCCCCTGGGCCTTGATGACGTGGTAGCCCTCCGAGGCCAGGACGAAGGACACCTGTTCCAGCAGGTCGATGTCGTCGTCTACTACAAGGACGTTCTTCTTGTCGGTCATGGACATCGCTCCCTATCGCAGGACTTCGCGTTTCTGGTACGTGGTGTGGAGCAGCTGGTGGCTGAGGTGTCCCAGGGGCTTGCCCAGGAATTCCTTGTAGAGGCGCTGCACCTGGCTGTTGCGGTGGCTCACCCGCAGGGTGTCGGTCTTGTCGATGGTGTAGAGCGCGGCCATGCGGGCCTTCACGGAATCCAGGTCGGCCTTGAGGGGCTGGCCCCCGCCGTTGATGCACCCGCCGGGGCAGGTCATGACCTCCACGAAGTGCAGGTCGCTGCGCCCGGCCTTGATCTCGTCCATGAGCTTGCGCGCCTGGCCCAGGCTGGAAACCACGGCCGCGCCCACTTCCAGGTCGCCCACATTCACCCGCAGCTCCTTGCTGCCCTTCATGCCCCGCAGGTCCTGGATCCGGTAGTCCTTCATCTCGTCGCCCGTGAGGAGGAAGAAGGCGCTGCGCACCGCGGCCTCCATGACGCCGCCCGAGGCCCCGAAAAGCTTGCCGGCGCTGGAGCGCTCCCCGAAGGGGGTGTCGGCGCCCTCGGGCGCCAGGGTGCCGGGGTCGACGCCCTTGATGCGGAAGAGCTCGGCCAGTTCCCGGGTGGTGAGCACGTAATCCACGTCGGGCACGTAGTCCCGGCCCATCTCGGGCCGTGCGCACTCGAATTTCTTGGCGGTGCACGGCATGATCGAGACGCTGACGATGTCCTTGGGATCCAGGTTCTCGCGCTTCGCGAAGAACGACTTGATCACCGCGCCCATCATCTGCTGCGGGCTCTTGCACGTGGAGACGTTGGGCAGCAGCTCGGGGTAGAACTGCTCCACGAACTTGATCCAGCCCGGGGAGCAGCTGGTGAACATGGGCAACGGGCCGCCCTGGGTGATGCGCTGGATGAGCTCGCTGCCCTCCTCCATGATGGTGAGGTCGGCGGTGAAGGAGGTGTCGAACACCCGCTTGAAGCCCACCCGGCGCAGGGCGGCCACCATCTGGCCGTCGATGTCGGTGCCGGGCTTGAACCCGAACTCCTCGGCGATGGACACCGAGACGGCCGGGGCGTGCTGCACCACGACCGTCTTGCCGGGGTCGGCGAGCACCCGCATGACCTCGTCCACGTAGCTGCGCTCGGTGAGCGCCGCCGTGGGGCAGACCAGGATGCACTGCCCGCAGTTGATGCAGCAGCTGACGTTCATGCCCTCGTCGAAGGCGGTGCCCACGAAGGCCTTGGATCCGCGGTTGATGAAGTCGATGGCCGAGACGCCCTGGACCTCCTCGCACACCCGCACGCACTTGCCGCAGAGGATGCACTTCTCGGGGTCCCGGACGATGGAGGGGCTGGAGATGTCCTTCTCCTTGCGCTTGCGCAGGCCGCGGAACACGCGGTTGCGCACGCCGTGCTCCCGGGCCAGGTCGCTCAGGTCGCACTTGCCGTTGCGGGCGCAGTAGAGGCAGTCGTCAGGGTGGTTGGAGAGGAGGAGCTCCACGATGGCCTTGCGGGTCTTGAGGACCGTGGGGGTGCTGGTGTGGATCCTCATCCCGTCGGCGGCGGGGAAGGAGCATGCCGGGACGAGCCCCGGCGCGCCCTCCACCTCCACCACGCACATGCGGCAGGTGCCCGAGGGCAGCAGGCCCTCCATGTGGCAGATGGTGGGGACGTGGATTCCGCCGCGCTGGAGCGCCTGCAGGATGGTGTCCCCCTTCCTGGCTTCAAGTTTCTGTCCGTTCGCTTCAAGGGCCAGCATCGGTGACTCCCCCTAGACCGGTTGCGTGAATTCGATGTCGCAGCGCAGGCAGCGACGGGCTTCGCATAGGGCGCGCTCCTCGGAAAGGCACAGGTCCACCTCCCGGAAGTTCCCGCGGCGCTCGGCCGCGGGCAGGTGCTCCGGATGGGCCCGTCCGGGTCCCTCCCCTTCTTCCTCGTCGGTGGAGAAGGGCGGCACGTACACCGTCGGCAGGGCCACCCTGGGCAGGGCCCTGAGCTGGCGGCCCGTGAGGTGCCGGTCGATCATCACCGCGGCGTTCTTGCCCGCGGCCACGGCCTCGATGACGGTGCCGGGCCCGGTCACCACGTCGCCGCCCCCGAAGACCCGTTTCTGGGAGGTGATGTAGGACTCGGGGTTGATCACCAGCCCGCCCCAGGACTTCACCTTGAAGCCCTCCAGCACCCCGGCTTCGGGCTCCTCGGAAATGGCCACCACCAGGGTGTCCAGGTCCGCGGTGAACGCGCTTCCGGGGATGGGCACGGGCCGGGCGCGGCCGGTCTCGTCCCGGTCGCCCAGTTCGTTGCGCTGGAACTCGATGCCCGTGAGGACGCCGCCCTGGGCCTTCACGGCCAGCGGCGTGACCAGGGTCTCCAGGCGGATGCCCTCGTCCAGCGCGGCTTCGATCTCCTCGCGGTAGGCGGGCATCTCGTTGCGGGTGCGGCGGTAGAAGACGGTCACCTCCGTGACGTCCTTCTGGCGGATGGCGACCCGGGCCGCATCCAGGGCGCTGTTGCCGCCCCCGATGATGCCCACCCGCCCCCGGGCCAGGGATTCGCCGTGGAGGTTGAAGGCCTTGAGGAAACGGATGCCCGGGAGGATGCCCTCGGCGTCGTCGCCGGGCAGGCCCAGGCGCTTGCTCTGGTGGGCGCCCAGGGCGAGGTAGATGGCCTGGAAGCCGTCCTCCTTCAGGCTCTGCACCGTGAAGTCCTTGCCCAGGGCCATGTTCAGCTCGAGGGTGACGTTCTCGTTGATGAGGCTGTCGATCTCGGCGTTCAGGACGTTGCGGGGCAGGCGGTACGAGGGGATGCCCGCCACCAGCATGCCGCCGGCGCGGTGCTCGCGCTCGAAGACGGTCACGCGGTAGCCCTTCATGCCCAGGGCGTGGGCGGCCGTGAGCCCCGCGGGGCCCGCGCCCACCACCGCCACCCGGGGCGCGCCGGGCCTGGCGGGACGGGCCGCGGCCTTGAAGACCTTGGGATCCACCCGGTCCACCACGAAGCGCTTGAGGTCGCGGATGGCGATGGGGTCGCCGCCCGTGGTGCCGCAGCGGCAGCCGGCCTCGCAGGGGTGGTTGCACACCCGGGCGCACACCGAGGGGAAGGGGTTGGCGCCGCGGATGGCCTGGTAGGCGTCGTCGTATTCGCCAAGAGCCACGTGGGCCACGTACTTCCACACCTCGGTTCCCACGGGGCACCCGGCCTGGCAGGGGGCACCCACCAGCTCCCGGCAGGCCCCGGCGGGGCAGCGGCGCTCGTAGATGTGGGCCTCGTATTCGTCCCGGAACCACTTGAGGGTCGAGAGCACCGGGTTGGGCGCCGTCTGGCCCAGGCCGCAGAGGCTGCTCTTCTGGATGGCCTCGCCCAGTTCCTTGAGCACCATGACGCCGCGCACCCGCAGGAGGGCGTCCAGGCCCTCCTCGCCGCGGCGGTTCTGGGTGATGGCCTGGAGGATGTCCAGCATCTGCTTGGTGCCTTCCCGGCAGGGGATGCACTTGCCGCAGCTCTCGGACTGGATGAACTCCATGAAGAACTTGGCCAGGTCGACCATGCAGGTGCTTTCGTCCATCACCACCAGGCCGCCCGAACCCATGATGGCGCCGAAGGCCTTCAGTTCCTCGTAGTCGCAGGCCACGTCCATGTGGGGCTCGGGGATGCAGCCCCCGGAGGGCCCGCCGATCTGCACGGCCTTGGCCTTCCTGCCGTTGGGGATGCCCCCGCCCACGGCGAAGACCACGTCGCGGATCTTCGTGCCCATGGGCACTTCCACCAGGCCCGTGCGGCGCACCATGCCCGACAGGGCGAAGACCTTGGTGCCCTTGCTGCCCGCCGTGCCCAGGGCGGCGAAGGCCTGGGGGCCGTTCTGCATGATGCCCGGCACGTTGGCGAAGGTCTCCACGTTGTTGATGACCGTGGGCTTGCCGAAGACCCCGGACTGGATGGGATAGGGAGGCCTGGGCCGCGGCATGCCGCGCTTGCCCTCGATGGAATGGATGAGGGCGGTCTCCTCGCCGCACACAAAGGCGCCGGCGCCCATCTTGATGATGATGTCCAGGCTGAACCCGCTGCCCAGGATGTTCTCGCCCAGGAGGCCGTAGGCCCGGGCCTGGGCCATGGCGATCTTCAGGTTCTCGATGGCCAGGGGGTATTCGGCCCGGATGTAGATGTAGGCCTTGGAGGCCCCGATGGCGTAGCAGCCCGTCACCATGCCCTCCAGGAGCCGGTGGGGGTCGCTCTCGCACACCGCCCGGTCCATGAAGGCCCCCGGATCGCCCTCGTCGGCGTTGCAGATCATGTACTTCTGGTCGCCGGGCGAGGCCAGGGCCATCTGCCATTTGCGGCCCGTGGGGAAACCCGCCCCGCCCCTGCCCCGCAGTCCCGAGGCCAGGATGTCGTCCACCACCTCCTGGCGGGTGCGGGTCGTGAGCGTCCGGTGCAGGGCCGAATACCCGCCCCGGGCGATGTACTCGTCGATGGAGCGGAAGTCCAGGAGGCCCGAGTTGGCCAGCACCCAGCGCTTCTGGAGGGCCAGGAAGGGGTGCTCGGCCAGGGGCCGTACCTTGGGCCAGGACTCCAGCCCCTCGCCCGGGAAGTCGCCCAGGACCCAGTCCATGGGCATGCGGCCCGCAAAAAAGCCTTCCAGCAGGGCGTCCACCTTGTCGGCGGTGATGGAGGCGAAGCTCACCCGCGCCTTGCCGGGCACCTGGATGTCCACCAGGGGCTCCTCCGAGCACAGGCCGATGCAGCCCACCTCCTTGATGTCGGCGTCCAGCCCCTTGGCCGCGCACCAGTCGCGGACCCTGGCGAGGGTCTTGTCCGCCCCGGCGCCCAGGCCGCAGGTGCCCGCGCCCACGAAGATAACGGGCCTTTCGACCTGCTCCCGCCGCAGACCGGCGATGAGGGCCTCCAGGCCGTCGCCCTTGAAGGAGCCGTCCTTGAGGGCGGCGAGGAGTTCCGGGGCGGGACGGGCCGGGACGTCCCAGCAGGAGACCTTGGATCCGCTAGACATGGCTGAACTCCTCCGAGCGGCATTCTTCCAGGATGCGCTGCAGCTTCATGGGGGTCACCTTGGCGTGGAACTGGCCGTTGACGTTCACCACGGGCGCGAGGCCGCAGGCGCCCATGCACGCCACCACCTCCAGGCTGAACAGGCCGTCCCGGCTGGTCTCGCCGGGGGCGATCTTGAGGACCTTCTCCACCATGTCCAGGACGCGCCTGCTGCCCTTGACGTGGCACGCGGTGCCCCGGCAGACCATCACGTGGAACTTCCCCCGGGGCTGGAACCGGAACATGTTGTAGAAGGTGGCGACGCCGAAGATCTTGCTGGCCGGCAGGTCCAGCGCGAGCCCCACGCGGGTGATGGCGGCCTTGGACAGGTAGCCTTCGGCCGCCTGGACCTCCTGCAGGATCGGGATGAGATGGTCACGCCCGGCGTCCGGGTGACCCTCGAGGATGGTCTCAACGCTCTTCATGTCGGCCATTCCGGCGCTCCTTTGAGGGATGAGTGGTGAAGTAGGCGAGCTTTTCCAGGTAGGTGGTGATGACGAGTTCTTCCAGCGCGACATTCACCGGGACCCGCAGGGCCACCGGCGCGAAATTGAGGATTCCCCGGATCCCGGCGCCCACCAGCTGGTCCGCGGCCCCCTGGGCGGCGGAGGCCGGCACGCAAAGGATGGCCAGGGTGATGCCCTCCCGGGCCGTCACGGCCTCCAGGGACGCCATGGAATGGCACTTCACCCCCGAATAGACGCGCCCGAAGGTGGCGGGGTCCGTGTCGAAGGCGGCCTTGATGCACAGGGTGGAACGGCTGGCCTCCAGGAAGGCGATGAGGGCCCGGCCCAGGTGCCCGGCGCCCACCACGGCCACGGCGTGGGTGCGGTCCAGGCTGAGGGCCTGGTCCAGCTTCTCCAGGAGGGCCTCCACCTCGTAGCCGTGGCGCGGGACGCCCTGGGTGCCGATGGCCATGAGGTCCCGGCGCACCTGCGAGTCGGCGGTTCGCATGGCCGCGGCGATCTCATGGGAGAAGAGGTGGGTGCGGTGCCCCGGCGCCTGCTCTGTCAGGAAGGTGCGGTAACGTGCCAGGCGCTCGACGATCTTCCCGGAAATGAGCTTCATGGAGCCATCCGTGAAAAAGTGCTACAACGTGACAGAGTGTTACGATATAGTTTAAGCTGATCTCAAAAGATGCGGAGGTCTTCTGTGTGATGCCGGTCACAAAGAAGACCAATAGGTCATCAAATTGGTCCCGATTCATTGACCTTTTCGCGGCGCGCGCCTATCTCTGAAGGGTCGGGTACCGGGATCCGTCCCGGTGCCGGTCGCACCCTCCACCCCACCCCGACCGCAAGGCATCCCCCGAGCGGAAGGACAAGCGGGACCCCGCACGTCCATTCCGCACAGGCGCATCCGGCCGGGCCCGCCAGAAAGGGCCGTCCATGGGCAGCACCAAGCGCCTCGGGGTCGTGGGAATCGTCGTCGAGGACCTCGCCTCGGCGCCGGAGGTCAATGCCATCCTCCATGATTCGGCCACCCTCATCGTGGGCCGCATGGGGATCCCCTACCGGGAGCGCGGGGTTTCCATCGTCTCCCTCATCGTCGACGGCACCTCGGACGACCTCAGCGCCCTCACCGGGCGCCTGGGCCGGATTCCCGGCGTCGCCGTCAAGACCGCCCTGGCCAGGGAGGTCCCCGCCCCAAGCAAGGAGTGCTGATGTCCTACGATCCCCGCTCATCCGATCCCAACGAATTCATCGACCACGCCGAGATCGAGTCCACGCTGGCCGCCGCCGCCCTGGAGGCGCGCGACGCCGGCACCGTGCGCGCCATCCTGGACCGCGCCGCCACCTTCGGGGGCCTCACCCACCGGGAGGCCGCCGTCCTCCTGAACGTCGAGGACCCCGCCGTGCTGGACGAGGTCTTCACCCTGGCCCGGCACATCAAGGAGCACATCTACGGCCGGCGCATCGTGATGTTCGCGCCCCTGTACCTCTCCGACTACTGCGTGAACAAGTGCAGCTACTGCGGCTACAACCACGACAATCCCATGCCCCGGCGCAAGCTGGACCAGGCGGAGCTGGCCGAGGAGATCCGGGTCCTGGAGGGCATGGGCCACAAGCGGCTGGCCCTGGAGGTGGGCGAGGATCCCGCGAACTGCCCCCTGGACTACCTGCTGGAGTGCATCGCCACCATCTATTCCCTCAAGTTCAAGAACGGGGCCATCCGCCGAGTCAACGTGAACATCGCGGCCACCACCGAGGAGGACTACCGCCGCCTCAAGGACGCGGGCATCGGCACCTACATCCTGTTCCAGGAGACGTACCACAAGCCCACCTACCTGGCCGTGCACAAGGGCCCCAAGCGGAACTACGAATGGCACACCGGCGCCCATGACCGCGCCATGCGGGCCGGCATCGACGACGTGGGCCTGGGGGTCCTCTACGGGCTCTACGACTGGAAGTACGAGACCGTGGGCATGCTCATGCACGCCGAGCACCTCGAGGCCGCCCTGGGCGTGGGGCCCCACACCCTTTCCGTACCCCGCATCCGGGCCGCCGCGGGCGTGTCGGCCTGCGACTTCCCCCACCTGGTCTCGGACGAGGACTTCAAGAAGGTGGTGGCCGTGCTCCGCCTGGCCACGCCCTACGCCGGCATGATCCTGTCCACCCGCGAGCCCATGGGCTACCGGGAGGAAGTGATCGCCCTGGGCATCTCCCAGGTGAGCGCCGGTTCCTGCACCGGGGTGGGCGGCTACGCCCAGATCCCCAAGCTGGGCTTCGAGGACGCCAGCCCCCAGTTCGAGCCCGCCGACCACCGCAGCCCCACCGAGGTCCTCAAGGACCTCCTGCGCGACGGCTACGTCCCCAGCTACTGCACCGCCTGCTACCGGGAGGGCCGGACCGGGGACCGCTTCATGAAGCTGGCCAAGAGCGGCCAGATCGCCAACGTCTGCCAGCCCAACGCCCTGCTGACGCTCATGGAATACATCGAGGACTATGGCGACCAGGAACTAAGGGAGCTCGGAGAGCACAGGATCAAGGAGGAACTGGCCACAATCCCGAACCCGAAGGCCCGGGAGGCCGCCAGCAACTACCTGGAGAGGATCCGGGCGGGAGAAAGGGACCTGCGGTTCTGATATAGGTCTTTTTTCCTCAGCGATCCTCAGCGCCTCTGCGTTTGATTCTTTTCTAAAATATTCTCAATGCTGGTATAAATACAAGCAAACAGAATATTTATAGAACCAATCAAACGCGGAGGCGCTGAGGGCTCGCTGAGGATCGCGGAGAAAAGAAAAAGAAAATACTTGACTATTTTTATCTGGTATTCGGATTTTTTATCCGGGATCCAGTTATTTCTCCCCTATTGCCTGAACCCGGCCTAGACTTGTGCCCATCCGATCCCCATACAACTCAATCCGATTCCCACCGGAGGACAGCCATGGCCAAGATCCTTATCGTCGATGACGACCCGGACATCGTCGAAGCCAGCACGCTCTTCCTGGAGCGGGCCGGGCATACCATCCAATGCGCCTACAACCGCCAGGACGGCATGAAGGCGGTGGACGCCTTCGGACCCGACCTCCTCATCCTCGACGTGATGATGGAGCAGCCCGATGACGGGTTCGCCATGGCCCAGGACCTGCGGCACCAGGGGTGGAAGCGGCCCATCCTCATGCTCACCTCCGTGGCCTCGGCCTCGGGGCTGGCCTTCGGCCGGGACGACGAGATGGTTCCGGTGGACGACTTCCAGGCCAAGCCCGTGGAACCCGCGGAGCTGGTGCGGAAGGTCGCCGCCCTTCTTGAAAGGTAGGAGGCAACCGATGCTGATGACCGAACGCGACCGCCTCGCCCAGGAGATCCGGACCCTTGCCTCCAGGCTGGGCCAGAACCGCACCTCCCTCATTCCCATCCTCCTGGAAATCAAACGCAAGTACCACACCATCGACAGCTACGCGATGCAGGTCATCGCCGATCTCCTGGGCATCCACCCCGTGGAGGTCAACAGCGTGGTGTCCTTCTACGCCTTCCTGGGCGATCGCCGCCAGGGCCGGTTCGTGATCCGCCTCTGCCGGACCATCTCCTGCGACATGCAGGGCAAGAGCCGGGTGAAGCGCCAACTGGAGAACGACCTGGGCATCGGCTTCGGGGAGACCACCCCCGACGGCAAGTTCACCCTGGAATACGCCAACTGCATGGGCATGTGCGACCAGGGCCCCGCCCTGCTCGTCAACGACCGCATCTACACCCGCGTCACCCCCGAAAAGGTGCACGAGATCCTGGAGGAGTGCCGCCGCGTCTTCGGCGTCCACGCCGCCGAGACGAAGGAGGTGGTGTTCAAATGAGCTCCCTGCCCACCTACACCGAACAGATCCCCGAAGCCGGCCTTCACGCCGCGCTGGACATGGACCGGCCCGGGATCATCAGCGCCATCAGCGCCTCCGGCCTCAAGGGCCGCGGGGGCGCCGGCTTTCCCACCGGGGTGAAGTGGAACTTCGCCGCCGCCGCCCAGGCCGACCAGAAGTTCGTCATCTGCAACGCCGACGAGGGCGAGCCGGGCACCTTCAAGGACCGGGTCATCCTGCAGGAGCACGCCGACCTGGTCTTCGAGGGCATGACCATCGCCGGCAAGGCCATCGGTGCCCACGAGGGCATCCTCTTCCTCCGGGGCGAATACACCTACCTCCGGGGCCACCTGGAGGCCACGCTGGCGGGCCGGAGGGACCGGAACCTCCTGGGACGGGGCATCCTCGGCTCGAACCTGGATTTCGACATCCGCATCTTCATGGGCGCCGGCGCCTACATCTGCGGCGAGGAGACCGCCCTCATCGAGGCCCTGGAAGGCTTCCGGGGCGAGCCCCGCAACCGGCCCCCCTTCCCCGTCAACACCGGCTTCATGGGCCGGCCCTCCATCGTCAACAACGTGGAGACCCTGGCCTGGGCCGCGTGCATCCTGGGCAACGGCCCCGAATGGTTCCGCAGCCACGGCACGGAGAAGTCCACCGGACGCAAGATCTTCAGTGTCTCCGGCGACTGCGCGCGCCCGGGGGTCTACGAGTTCCCCATGGGCCTGACCGTGGCCGAATTGCTGCGCGAAGTGGGTGGCGAGGACGCCAAGGCCGCCCAGATCGGCGGCGCCGCGGGCCAGTGCGTGCCCGCCAAGGACTTCGGGCGCTCCATCGCCTTCGAGGACATTCCCACCGGCGGGTCCGTCATCGTCCTGGGCCCTCAGCGCGACATGCTGGAGGTGCTCCACAACTTCCTGGAGTTCTTCGTGGACGAGTCCTGCGGGCAGTGCGCCCCCTGCCGCCTGGGCACCACCAAGCTCCTCGAGGGCCTGGACATGCTCCGGAAGGGAACGTGCAGCATGGCCTACCTCAAGGAGCTGTGCAGCCTGGGCGAGACCATGCAGGTCGCCAGCAAATGCGGCCTCGGCCAGAGCAGCCCCAACGCCTTCCTCTCCGTCGTGGCGAACTTCCGCGAGGAGCTGATGGGCCGAATCCCCACCCACGCCTGACCTGATCCGAGGTTGCCCATGTCCACCGAACTTCCAGAGACCCCGAAGCGGGCGCCCTCCAGCCAGCAGGGACAGAGCGTCGCCGTGGCCGGGAACCCTTCCGCCATCGGCGGGACCGTCAGCATCTCCATCGACGGGCAGGCCCTGAAGGTGCCCCTGGGCACCACCATCCTCGACGCGGCCCGGCGCATCGGCATCACCATCCCGACCCTGTGCCACCACCCGGACCTGTGCGTGGCCGGCGTCTGCCGCATCTGCTCGGTGGAGGTCGAAGGCCAGCGGACCCTCCAGGCCGCCTGCGCCTACCCCGTCACCTCCCCCATCAAGGTGCTCACCCACACCCGCAAGGTGCGCATGGCCCGGCGCCACATCGTGGACCTGCTGCTCAGCGAGCACTACGGCCACTGCTACGCCTGCGGCCGGAACAACAACTGCGAGCTCCAGGCCCTGGCCAAGGAGTACGGGGTGGATTTCTTCCGCTTCGGCCACCCCGAGAAGCCCATCCACGAGATCGACCTCTCCAGCTACTCCGTGGTGCGCGACAACAACAAGTGCGTGCTTTGCCGGCGCTGCGTGCGCACCTGCATCGACGTCCAGGACGTGGGCACCATCGAGGTGCTGGGCCGGGGCCGGACCAGCCACGTGGCCACCTTCCTGGACAAGCCCCTGGGCAGCGTGGTGTGCATCAACTGCGGCCAGTGCATCAACCGGTGCCCCACGGGCGCCCTGCGCGCCAACGACCCCACCGACGAGGTGTGGGAGGCCATCCACGACCCGAAAAAGCACGTGGTCATCCAGACCGCCCCCAGCCCCCGCGCGGCCATCGGCGAGTGCTTCGGCCAGCCCGCCGGGACCGCGCTCACCTTCGAGCTGAACACGGCGCTGCGCATGTGCGGCTTCGACCAGGTGTTCGACACCAACTTCAGCGCGGACCTCACCATCATGGAGGAGGGCACCGAACTCCTGCTGCGCCTCAAGAAGGCCCTGGTGGACGGGGAGCCCGCGGCCTTCCCGCAGTTCACCAGCTGCTCCCCGGGCTGGGTGAAATACCTGGAGCACTTCTATCCCGAATACATCCCCAACCTCAGCACCGCCAAGAGCCCCCAGCAGATGTTCGGCGCGGTCATCAAGACCTACTACGCGGAAAAGCAGGGCATCGACCCCAGGGACATCGTCACGGTGGCCCTCATGCCGTGCTCGGCCAAGAAGTTCGAATGCAACCGGCCCGAGATGGACGACTCCGGGTACAAGGACGTGGACTACGGCCTCACCACCCGGGAGCTGGCCAAGATGATCAGCGAGACCGGCATCGACCTGCCCAGCCTGGCCAAGTCGGACTTCGACGCGCCCTTCGGCACCGCCACCGGCTCCGGGGTCATCTTCGGGGCCACCGGGGGCGTCATGGAGGCCGCCCTGCGCACCGTCATCGAGCTGGTGGTGGGCGTGAAGGTGGAAGACCTCTTCGAGCACGCGGACATCAAGCCGGTGCGCGGCTTCGAGGGCGTCAAGTACGCCGAGCTCCCCATCCCCAAGGTCGGCCCCGTGCCGGCCCTGCTGGCGCCGCTCTTCCCCAGCTGGGACTTCCTCAAGGGCGCCACCCTCAAGGTGGCCGTGGCCCACGGCACCGCCAACGCCAAGGCGGTCATGGAGGACATCAAGCGGGGCGGCCCGTTCAGCCAGTGCCACTTCATCGAGTTCATGGGGTGCCCCGGCGGGTGCCTCGGCGGAGGCGGACAGCCCATCCCCACGTCCCCCGAGATCCGCAAGGCCCGGGCCCGGGCCATCTACGCCGAGGATTCCTCCTACGCGGTGCGAAAGTCCCACGAGAACCCGGACGTCCTGAAGATCTACGACGAGTTCCTCACCGAAGGCCCCTGCGGGCACAGAAGCCACAAGCTCCTCCATACCCACTACACTGAGCGGGGTCGCTACATCGAGTAGCCCAGGGGCGCCATGGCCGAGGTCCATCCCATCCTGCACTTCCTCGCCCCCACGGGGGCGGGGACGGCCCGCGCCTTCGACGCGCAGGAGCAGGAGGTGCTGGACCGCGTGAACCGGGAGGCCGCCGGGGAAGCCTCCCTGGACGACCTCCTGGACTTCCTCTTCGGGACCATCCGGGAGCTCTACCCCTGCGACCGCATCGGCCTCGCCTTCATCGAGGACGATGGCCGGCGCATCGTGGCCCACCGCACCCGGGCGGACTACGCTCCCATCCTCCTCAAGGATGGCTACGGCGAGGACCTGGCGGGGAGTTCGCTGCGCCGGGTGCTGGACTCCGGGTGCGCCCGGGTCATCTACGACCTTCCGCGCTACCTGGCCGACCATCCCCGCAGCGGGTCCACGCGGGTCCTGGTGAAGGAAGGGGTGCGGAGCTCCCTCACCTGCCCCCTCACGGTCAAGGACCGGGCCATCGGCGTCATCTTCCTCAGCTCCCGGGAACCCCGGGCCTACACCCCTTATCACGTCCAGCTCTGGATGGCCCTGGCCCAGCGCCTCAGCCAGGCCGTGGAGAAGACCTGGCGCATCGAGCAGCTCACCGCCGCCAACCGGGCCTACACCGAGCTGCTCGCCTTCGTGAGCCACGAGCTCAAGAACCCCATCGCGAGCATGATCACCGACGCCCGGGTCCTCACCGGCGGCTACCTGGGGCCCCTGGAGCCGCCCCAGGCCCGGAAGCTGGAGCGCCTGATCTCCAAGGGCACCTACCTGCTGGACCTCGTGGGCGAATACCTGGACCTGGCGCGCATGGAGGGCGGCAACCTGGTACTCCACCCCGTGGAGGCGGCGTTCGCGGCCGAGGTGGCCGACCCCTGCGTGGAGCTCGTCCTGGGCCAGATCCAGGCCAAGGGCATGGCGCTGGAGCGCCGGATCCCCCCGGACCTGCCCCCCGTGGCCTGCGATCCCGGGCTCCTGCGCATCGTCCTGTCCAACCTCCTGGGCAACGCCGCGAAGTACGGCCGGGAGGGGGGCGTCATCCGCCTCACGGTGGAATCCGGGCCCTCGGGCCTCAAGGTGGCCGTCTGGAACGAGGGCCCCGGGTTCAGGGCCGAGGACCGGCCCAGGCTCTTCCGCAAGTTCAGCCGCCTCCCGTCCCCGGAACTCATGGCCCAGAAAGGCACCGGCGTCGGGCTCTACACGGCCTGGCGCATCCTCCACCTGCACGGGGGACGCATGGACGCCGCAAGCCAGCCCGGCGCCTGGGCTGAGTTCACCTTCGAACTGCCCCAGCCGCTGCCGGAGCCCCAGCCCTGAAGACGCACCCGGGGGCGCGACGCCTTCCCCGGCCGGGCGAAAGGACTATACTTCCTGTGCGACGGGAGGAAAAAATGCGCACGAACCTGTTGTACACCCTTGGCTTGGCGGCCCTGACCGCCACGGCGCTCCAGGCTGCGGACCCCGCGGCCGAACTCAAGGTCGGCCTCGGCATCGAGAAGATGGAGATCGCGGACGCCTCGGAAACCTTCAAGGTGGCCCCGGACACGAAGATCTACGCCTGGACGAGAGTAAGCGGCCTGGAAGGCGCCACCGTGACCCTCAGCTTCCAGAAGGACGGCAAGGCCGTGTTCCAGAAGGACCTGGAAGTGCCCCACAGCCCCTACCGCACCAACGCCTACCGCACCTTCCGCGCCGGCGACAACGGGAGCTGGACCGTCAAGGCCCTGGACAAGGAGGGCAAGGAGCTGGGGAGCACAACCTTCACCGTCGAGGTCCAGTGACCCGCCGGGGCCCGGGAGCGCTCAGGCTTCCGGCGCCCCGCGGTGGTGCTTGAGCTTCTCCAGTTCGGCCAGGATCGTCCCGGGGTCGTGGCATTCCTGCAGGCCCTGGCGGAAGTGGACGCCGCCGGGCAGGCCCTTGGTGAACCAGGACCCGATCTTCTTCATCTTGTGCAGGGCCTCCCGGGGCTCCAGCAGCTCCAGGAGCATCCCGAAGAACGAGATGCACAGGTCGATGCGCTCGACCTCGGTGACCTCCAGGCCGGGTTCGGTGACCTGGCGGAAGATCCACGGGTTCGTGAGGGCGGCGCGGCCGATCATCACGCCGTGGCAGCCGGTCTCGGCGGCCATGCGCAGGGCGTCGGCGGGAGTGTTCACGTCGCCGTTGCCGATGATGGGAAAGCCGACCCCGGCGTCCACGGCCCGGGCGATGAGGGACCAGTCGGCGTGCCCTTCGTACTGCTGGGCCCGGGTGCGGGGGTGGATGGCCAGGGCCTTCACGCCCACCGCGTCGAACATGTGCAGGAAGTCCAGGTACTCGGCCTTCTCCTTCTGGCTGTGATCCCAGCCCGCGCGCATCTTAACGGTGACCGGCAGGTCCACGGCCTTCACCATGGCGGTCACGCAGGCCTCGGCGAGGCGGATGTCGCGCAGGAGGGCAGATCCGGCCCCGCCCTTGGTCACGTTGCTGGCGGGGCAGCCCATGTTCAGGTCGATGATGTCCGCCCCGGCGTCCCGGGCCATGCGCGCGGCGTCGGCCAGGTGCTCGGGCACGCTCCCGGCCAATTGCATGGCGAAGGGGTGCTCGCCCTCGGCGGCCATCATGCGCTCCGCCTTGCGGGCGTGCCGGATGAGGGCCTCGCTGCTGATCATCTCGGAAACGGTGAGGCCCACGCCGCCAACGCCCCGGATCATGCGCCGGAAGGGCTGGTCCGTGATCTCGTGGAGGGGCGCCATCACCAGCGGGGGCTGGACCCGGACAGGACCGATGCTGAAGGAGGAGTCGGGGAACGTCACGGTGCCGTTACGCTCGTCGCCTTGAAATACCCGTCCTTGCGCATGTCGCGGACCTCCACGGTCAGATCGGCCTGCAGCGTCTCCAGGGTCCGGGCGAAGTGGACCTTGAGAAGGTCCAGGGCGCCCTTCCCCACCTTGGCGAGGACGGCGGGGTCCCGCCCCTCCAGCACGAGGATGGTGAGGTGGACGAAGGCCAGGTCCCGGCCTCCGCCGGCCATGCGGAACTCTTCGCAGCGGTGGGCGCGGCTCTTGATGTCCTTGAGATTGAAGGGGCACGCCTCCGACAGGAACCGGTGAAGCTGCTCCCAGAAGGCCTGGAAATCAGGCTGTTCGGCGATGGTGGAGGTGTACTCGAGGATCGTGTGGGGCATGATTCACTTTCCGGAAGCCTGGGCTTCCAGGTCCATGATGACAGCCTCCACGGCCGAGTCGTTCCTCCAGAAGAGGGCCGTGACCCGCAGGAACCACCCGATGAGCCAGGCGTTGACCAGCACCGCCAGGGCCTGGAGGCCCAGGAGGGACCAGACCCGCACGGGCGTGCCGCCCCCCATGCGCCAGCCCAGGAGGAGCACCAGGAACGGCAGGCCGGTCCTCACCACCACCCCGCCGGCCACCAGGGCCGTCCACTGGATGGGATGGGTCCAGAGGCGCAGGAAGCTCCCGCGGAGGTGGCGCCCCAGGGCCCGGGCGCCGCCCAGGTTCCAGCCGGGGGCGGCGGCCCGGTCCAGGCGGCAGAGCCAGGCCTGGAGGAAGAATACGGAGACGAACGCGAGCCGGATCAGGACCCCGCCCACCCAGTCCAGCCACCCCAGGCCCTGGATGCCCGTGCCCGCCAGGGCCGAGAGGACCCAGAAAATCGCGGAGCCCAGGAGGGCCAGCGGCAGGGCCGCGAGGAACAGGGCGTCCACGAAGCCCCAGAGCCATGCGCCGAGCCTCGCGGGCACGCCCGCGGCCCGGGCCTGGACCTTCCAGCTGGCCCAGAGGAACCAGGCCATGGCCCCGAGCGCGGCCAGCGGGACCCAGGGTCCGGTCCACTGGTCCTTCAGGCCCCCGTTGACCGCCAGGTCCCAGAGGTCGCGAACGGTGATCAGCTCGCCCCAGTAGGAAGGCAGCGCGCTCCACCCCGCCAGGGCCTTGAGGTGCGCGGCCCACAGGGCGCTGGTGAGCACGTGGAAGCAGAGCCAGCCCGCGAGCAGCTGGAGTCCCCAGCCGCGAAGGCCTCCGGCCAGGGCGGCGCCCAGGAAGGACCACGGCCCCCGGGGGGCTGGGATCGGCGCGGCGTCCGCGGTCGGTTGGGAGGCTTCGTCAGGCATGGGCATCCAAAGAAGCTATCACTCAGAACCGCATATTCAACTTGAAATCGCCGGTGAGGTCCACCGTCTGCGCGGCGCCGGCGCGTCCGTGGACGTTCACGGCGTGCCGGCCCTTGACCATCTGGATGGGCGTGTTGCCGTCGCTCTCCGCCTGGGTGGCGATCCCGTCGACCACCACCGTCCCCGAATTGGGGAAGGTGTTGACGGTGAGGCTGCACAGGCCCGGCAGCGCCACCGCCGCCACCTGGCCCGGGGCCACCGTCACGGTCAGGGTCTCCCGGAGGAAGACCCGGGGGTTGGAAACCTCCAGCCGGTGGCTCCCCGGGGGGGCGCTCAGGGTGCCGCCCTCCCGCACCTCGCCGGCGTCCCTGCCGTCGACCTTGACCCGGACGGAATAGGGCGCCGTGAATTTCAGGGTGCCGGGGGCGTGGACGTCCACGGCCTTCGGCTCGGCGCCGGCCCGGGTCCGGGAGGCGTCCACCAGGGTGAACACCCGGGAGCCGGGGGTCTCCCCCTGGTTGAACCGGGTGGCCACCAGCAGGTCCCCCTTGGTGCAGGTCAGGTCGTGCTCCACGGACTGGTCCCAGGCCGGCACCTCCAGGGGGGTGACGCCCTCGAGCTTCACGGAATCCAGCACCACGGTGGCCCCGTCGGGGAAGGTCCGGATGGTCTCCCGGGAGGTCATGGCCTCCAGGGTGAGCCGGGGCGGAGGGGAGCCGCCCTGGAAGCGGAAGTCCAGCGGCTTGTAGCCGTTCTTCTCGAACCGCAGCACGTCCCCGGCCTTCAGGGCCAGGGGCAGCGGGGTGGTGCCCACCTCCACGCCGGCCTTGAGCGCCTTGGCTCCGGGGGGGAGGGTGTCCAGCATCACCTGGCCGGGCCCGGAACGGAACAGGACCACCCCGCCCGCGCCGGCGACGACGGCCACCGCGGCCACGATGGCGTAGAGCATGCCCTTGCCGCCCCTGCCCCGGACCGGCGCGGCCATGGACCGGATCTCCGGGGCGACCTCCTCCAGGGGATGGCTGTGGTGGGTGCCCCCCACGTGCTCGGCCTTCAGGTGGCCCAGGAGCTGCATGCGATCCGTGCGCCCCAGGTCCCTGGCGCCGTCCAGGAGGTCCTTCACGAAGGCCGAGCACGTGGGGTGCCGGTCCGCGGGATCCTTGGCCAGGGCCCGGGTGAAGATGCGCTGCCAGGCCTCGGGCAGGAGCCCCTCCACGGGGGGCTTGATCTCCACCGGGGGCTCGTTGACGATCCGGTAGAGGATCGTGTTGATGGAAGTGCCTGGGAAGGGAAGGCTTCCGCTAAGGAGTTCGAAGGTAAGCACGGCGAAGCTGAAGAGGTCCGAGGCGGCCACGGCGATGCCTTCGCGGATCTGTTCCGGGCTGGCGTAGCTGGGCGTGCCCAGGAAGGTGCCCGTCTGGGTGAGGGAGGCGTCCTCGCGCTTGGCGATGCCGAAGTCCATGAGCTTGGGCCGGCGGTCCTCGGTGATCATCACGTTGCCGGGCTTCACGTCCCGGTGGACGATCCCCTTGTCGTGGGCATGGTCCAGCGCGGAGGCGATGCCCGCGGCGATGACCAGCTTCTCCTTGAGGGTGAGGGCGGTGCCCTCCTTGATCAGGGCGTCCAGGGGCCGGCCCGGGACGAATTCCATGGCCAGGTAGGGCCCGATCTCGCTGTCGCCCACGTCGTAGATCGTCACGATGCCCGGGTCGTTCAGGACCCCGGACACCTCGGCCTCCCGCTGGAACCTCGCCAGGAACTCCTTGCGCTCAAGCTCGCTGTGGATGGCGTTGAGCCGGACCACCTTCACGGCCAGCTTGCGCTTGATGCGGGGATCCTCCGCGAGGTACACCGACCCCATGGCCCCGGCCCCCAGGAGCCCTTTGATCTCATACCGGCCGATGTTCTTGGGGAAATTTCCGGCTTCTTCCATTCCGATATGCCCAGCCTTCTCGTTTAATGTTGCATGGTTGTGACGAAAAAAGGGTGAAAAACATGTGGAAAACCGAAAGATTCCTGACAAGCTTGGAGGATATAGTATCGCTCGCCCACAGGGCAAGCACCCTTGGAGAACAGAACGATGGACGTCCTCAAGACGGTGGTGCTCGTCACCTACTTCACGATTCTCAGCATCCTGAGCATCTATGGGGCTCATCGGCTCTGGATGCTGCTTCTGTACTTCAAGCACAAGAGCACCCCTCCCCAGCCCAAGGGCGGCCGGGATTTCGAGCCCATGGTCACCGTGCAGCTGGCCATCTTTAACGAAATCAATGTCGTAGAGCGCCTCATGGACCACGTCGTGAAGATGGACTGGCCCAAGGAGAAGCTCGAGATCCAGATGCTGGACGACTCCACCGACGACACCGTCAAGGTGGCCCAGGCCGTCTGCGAGAAGTACCGCAACCTCGGCTGGGACATCTCCTACATCCACCGCACCGACCGCACCGGGTACAAGGCCGGCGCCCTGGACAACGGCCTCAAGACCGCCAAGGGCGAGTTCGTCGCCATGTTCGACGCCGACTTCCTGCCCACCGTGGACTTCCTCCGCCAGGGCGTGCCCCATTTCGCCGACGACAACATCGCCTTCGTGCAGGGCTGCTGGGACCACCTGAACCGCGACTTCTCGCTGCTCACCCAGGTCCAGGCCATCCTGCTGGACGGCCACTTCGTCTTCGAGCACACCGCCCGGCACCGCTCCAAGGCCTTCTTCAACTTCTCCGGCACCGCCGGCATGTGGCGCGTCCGCGCCATCGCCGACGCGGGGGGCTGGGAGCACGACACCATCACCGAGGACGCCGACCTTTCCTACCGGGCCCAGCTCAAGGGCTGGCGCGGCGTCTACCTCAAGGACATGGTCGTCCCCGCCGAGCTGCCCGTGGAGGTCAACGCCTTCAAGAGCCAGCAGCACCGCTGGGCCAAGGGCAACGCCCAGGTCATCCGCAAGCTCATGAAGACCATCCTGTTCAGCAAGGAGAGCCTGCACACCAAGGCCGAGTGCTGGTTCCACCTCACCGCCAACTGCAACTACATGCTCATGGTCATCCTGGCCGTGATCATGGTGCCCAGCATGTATTTCCGCGCCGGCACCCCCCCCCTGACCCTCCTCCTCACCGACGGCCCCTTCTTCCTCCTCAACGCCGTGAGCGTGGGCCTCTACTTCGGCCTTTCCCAGCGGGAGGTCTACAACAACAAGAACTGGACCAGCCGGCTCAAGTACGTCCCCGGCCTCATGAGCCTGGGCATCGGCCTCTGCCTCAACCAGTCCAAGGCCGTGCTCGAAGGGTTCTTCACCGACGACATTGAGTTCAAGCGCACCCCCAAGCTGGGCGTGGACGAGAAGGGCAACGGCGCCACCGCCTCCACCGCCAAGGCCTACAAGGTGCCCAAGAGCCTCATCACCTTCCTGGAGCTGGCCTTCGCCGTCTACTACTTCGGCGCGGTCGTCGTGGCCATCTACATCCGCAAGTGGGCCTCGGTGCCCTTCCTCTGGCTGTTCTTCAGCGGGTTCGCCTACATCAGCTTCATGTCCCTGGCCGACGTCAAGATCTTCCGCCGGCTGGCCATGGAGGAGCTCGAGGACGACGAGACCGAATCCACCCTCGTCCAGTAGCCCAAGCAATCCCACCCCTGACCGGAACCTGGGCCTCCCAGGTTCCGGTTCTGTACCGGGCCGGTTAGGCTGGATCATGGTCCGCACCCCGCCACGCTCCAGCGCCGTCGCCCTGCGCTACGCCCCCGAAGCCCCCTTCCGGGACCTGGCCCCGCGCCTGGTGGCCAAGGGGGAGGGGCTCCTGGCTGACCGCATCGTGGCCCTGGCCAGGCAGCACGGCATCCCCGTGGAGCGGGATCCCGACCTGCTGGCCGCCCTCGAACCCCTGCAGATGGACCAGGTCGTCCCCCCCGAACTGTTCCAGGCGGTGGCCATCATGCTGGCGGCCATCTACCGCGCCAACGCAGGAGTCGCGCCTTGATCGACCTCCACAGCCACTCCATCTTCTCGGACGGCACCGACACCCCCGAGGCCCTGGCTGACCTGGCGGACCGCGCGGGCCTGACGGCCCTGGCGCTCACCGACCACGACACCCTGGAGGGCCTGGGGCGGTTCCTGGCCTGCCAGCCCCGCACCGCCGCCCAACTGGTGCCGGGCATCGAGCTGAGCTGCCGCTTCCTGGGGCGGGTCCTCCATGTGCTCGGCCTGTTCATCGATCCCGGCAACCCCCGGTTCCGCGCGCGCATCGAGGACATGCGGGAGCGCCGGGTGGAACGCAACCGGTGCATGGTGGAACGGCTCCAGGAACTGGGCGTGGCCATCACCTGGGAGGAGGTGGCGGCCCTGGCCCCCACGGACGCCATCTCGCGCACCCACTTCGCCCGGGCCCTGGTGAGGCATGGCGCCGCGGGCAGCCCCCAGGACGCCTTCCGGCGCTACATCGGCGACGACGGCCCGGCCTTCGTGCCGTTGAAGGACCTGACGCCGCGGGACGCGGCCGCCTGGATCCGCGAAGCCGGCGGCGTGTCGGTGGTGGCCCACCCCGGCCGCTTCAGCCACCGCAGCTTCCGCTGGGAGGCGGCCATGGCCGACCTGAAGGCCCAGGGCCTCCAGGGCCTGGAGGCCCACTATCCCGACTACGGCCCCGCCGAGCACCAGTATTTCCTGGAACTGGCCCGGGTCCTGGGGATGGTGCCCAGCGGCGGCAGCGACTACCACGGCGGCCACAAGCCGGGACAGTACCTGGGCGTGGGAACCGGCTCCCTGCACGTGCCCGACGAGGTCCTGGACCGCCTCAAGGGCCTGCGCCCCGCGGAAACGGTATAGACTTGCCCTTGAGGTTCCCATGAGCAAGAAGATCCTGATCGTCGAGGATGACCCCATCAACGTGAAGTTCATGAAGGTCGTGCTGGTGCGCAAGGGGGGCTTCGAGGTGGTGGTGTCCGAGGACGTGGACGAGATCCTCGCCATCGTCCGCGCCGGGGACGTGTCGGCGGTCATCATGGACATCAGCCTGTCCCGCTCCATCCACCTGGGCAAGAAGGTCGACGGCATCTACATCACGCGCCTGCTCAAGGCAGATCCGGCCACCCGGGGGGTGCCGGTCATCCTCGCCACCGCCCATGCCATGACCGGCGACCGGGAGCGCTTCCTGGCCGAGACCGGCGCCGAGCACTACCTTTCCAAGCCCCTCCACGACCCCGACCATTTCCTGGCGGAAGTGAACAAGGTCTTCCCCGCATGAGGCCGCCCAAGGGCCTGGCGCCCCGGACCGGCGGGTACCGGCTTCTGGTGGAATACGACGGCTCCCGCTTCCAGGGCTGGCAGAAGCAGGGCCCCAAGCAGACTGCGCAGGGCGTGCGCACGGTGGCTGGCACCCTGGAGCGGGTGCTGCAGGAAGCCGGCCTCGCGGTGTCGTCCCTGGGCGGCTCCGGGCGCACCGACGCGGGCGTGCACGCCCTGGGGCAGGTGGCGCACCTGTACCTTGCCGGCGCCCATCCGAAGTGCTGGGAGCTCCAGCGCATCCTGGACGAGGGCCTGCCCGGGGACGTGGCCCTGAGGGCCGTGAACCCCTGCCCCGCGGGCTTCCACGCCCGCCACGACGCCACGGCCCGCACCTACCTGTACCAGCTCAGCCTTCGCCGCACCGCCTTCGCCAAGCCCTATGCGTGGTGGGTGAAGGGCGCCCTGGACATCCAGCGGCTGCGGGAGGCCTGGCTGGCCTTCCAGGGCAACCACGACATGGGCGCCTTTGCAGACCTGGCCAAGGGCGAGGATCCCCGCTGCCAGGTGCACGCCCTGGATTTCGCCCAGGACGGCGCCCTGGTGCTCCTGAGGGCCACCGCGGGCCACTTCCTCCACAAGCAGGTGCGCCGCATGGTGGGGGCCGCGGTGCTCTGCGGCCTGGGCCGGGAGCGGGTGGAGCGCATCCCCCGCGACCTGGGCGCGCCGACCCCCGAGGCGAACCTGTTCTGGGGGGCCGCCGCGGCCCCGTCCGCGGGCCTCTTCCTGGAGCACGTGCACTACCCCGGCGGCGCGGACCTGGGCCCGCTGCGGGCGGAGACCCGGGTGCCCTGAGCCCTTCCTGGCCGGCTGGGGAGGCGCCTATTTCACCGGAAGGGCGATGCCCTCGGCCTCCTTCTCCGGCTCCGCGTGCGCATGGGCGGCGGCCAGGGTCGCCGCGTAGCGGGGCGAGGCCAGGAAGCCGGGGCGCCAGGTCTCCAGGAAGGCGGGCACCTGTGGCTTGTCGGCGGCGGACGCGGCCTGGTAGCGGGTCACGAATTCACGCATGGCCTGCTGCATCCAGTGATAAATAACCAGTTGGATTTCACCGGTCAGGCGATCGCGCTTCAGGGCGGCCGCGTGCGCTGCGTCCTTGTGCCCCTTCTCCTGCCGCAGGCATGCGGTGGCGAGCTTTTCGGTGACGATCTTCTGGCGCATGTAGGCCGCCCCCAGGAAGACGAAGGCACGGTTGCGCATGAGGGCCACCTGGGCGCCTTCGAACGCATCCTTCCACGCCATGAACTCCCGGAAGTCCCCCCCCGGCCCCGGCGGGGTCACGACCTTCACGCCCCCGGGCGTGCAGAAGCTCGTCAGCCAGCCTTCGACGATCTTGTCGAAGTAGGGCGCCGCCAGCGTCGGTATCTGGTCGTAGTTGACGCCCGGGTCGTAGCCTGTGAAGACCCGGAGGTTGTAGGCGAAGAGGGTGTTGAAGAAATAGTCCGCCAGCAGTTCGGTGGGCATGAGGTTGCCCATCAGGTGGAGCCCGGCGAAGGGCGATTCGGATGAAGGGAGGTTGTAGGCCGCGTCCGTGCGGATCCGCTGGACCCGGTAGAAATGGAAGGGGTTGTCGACCCCGGCCCGCACATCCTTCTCCGACAGGGGCGCCAGGTCCCCGGCGGACCCGGACGGACCCTTCTCTTCCTTGATCTCCTCCACCAGGGGACCTCCGTCCAGGATGGTGATGGCCTTCGGGGCCATGATCACCAGTTCGGTCTTGGTGGACCGGCTGTATTCCGCCCGGTTGCTCCGGGCGAAGCGCGCAAGCCGTGGAAGACGCCCCACCTCCAAGCTGACGGAAATCGAGTTCCGCCCATGGGAGCCGCGCTCGAGATTGAACGACGCGGCCACGTCGCCCTGGCCGGCATAGGCTGAATCCACGTGGAACCGGACCACGGAATGGGCCGGCACCGTGAGGGTCGAGTCCCAGGGGACGACGGGGCCCTCGCCCTGGCCCTGGTTGATGGAAGCACCGAAGGTGGGCCCGGTTCCCGCGGTGGGGAACCGCAGCACCCACGCGTGTCCCGTCCGGTTGGCGATCTCCTGGCCCAGGGGTTCCCAGGCCGCATGGACCTGGGTCCCGGCCAGCAGGGCCAGGGCGGCCGCAAGCCTGAAGGGATGGTGTTCGAAAAGAAGTTGCATTGCCTGCCTCCTTGGCGTGCATTCCGGACGTCTCGCTGTCAAGGAAGCGCCGTTATGAATATTTGCTCATACCCCCAAAAGTCAAGGCGCTGGTTGGACGGTCCCCGGCATTCGGCCGCCGATTGAACAAATTCCAATATTTGTATGATAAAACACTTTTCATGGCACCACCGGCTCCCGAAAGAGGGGAGGAACCTAGGGGGTGAATGATTCATTTTGTGATTGCGACGAAATGATTGATAACCATTGATTCAACCCCGCCACCTCCAACCCGGAGCCACCCCATGAAGCCCCCCTCCCCGGACGAAGCGGGATCCATTCAACCCGAGAGGGCACCCCATTCCCGAGGGCCCCCTGGCCCACACCCCCCGTGTGCCCTCGGCACCGAACCCCTGGCCTTCCATTCACCATCCCGCAAGCCCCCATAGGAACCCGCATGACCTTTGATCCGAAGCAGCCATTGAGAATCCGTTGGTTCGTCCTGGCGCTCCTGGCCGCCGCCCCCGCCGCCCTCAGGGCGGACGCCGTGGACTATCTCCGCCATTCCGTCGCCCCCCGGTACCAGTTGGAGATGAACGAAACCCATTTCGCCGAGAAGAACATCCAGAAGGGGCGCGCCATCCTGGACCGGATCCTGGACGATCGATACGACTACCTGGGCGATGAGGCCACCTACGGCACCGACCTGGTGGCGGTGATGTGGGCCCTCTTCGACGCCGGCGTGGCCAAGGGCCAGGGGTACGAGCAGGGGAGCTTCGTCGTCGAGGACAGGGACTGGCGCCTGTTCGACTTCCTCCGGGGCAACGGGGGGGCCTACGCCCGGCACTCCAGCCACCTGAAGCGGGCCACCCGGCTCACCAACGCCGGCCACTACGGCATCGACATCCTGGGGTCCTACCAGGCCAGTGCGGCGGACTGGAAGCCCTATTCGAGCCTGAACCCCGCCTTCGTGCAGCAGAACATCCTACCCGCCCGCAAGGGGACCATCCTCTTCGTCCCCATGCCCGCGGGCCGGGACATGCACCTGGCGACGAACCAGATCTTCATCAAGATGGAAGACCACGGGATCCGCACCTGGTACGGGTACGCCAACCACGCCTGGGATTTCATCACGGGAACCTGCCTGGGGCTGGGGGGCGGCTCCGGGGAGGCCCGGAAGGAGCGGGTCGACCCGCACCTCGCCCGGCGGTACAAGGCCATGATCGGCCGGGTTCCCGCCGCCTGGTTCACCGCGGACACCCCCATCGCCCATGAACTGGGGGTGAGGGCGATGATGCACGAAGCGGACCGCCTGGGGCGCGCGTTCCTGGCCGACCAGGGATTCCGGCAGGCCCACGCGGAGTTCACCGCGGCGGTGGACGCCAAGGGGTACGACCATCTGGCCATGCGCACCGGCGACGAGGTGATCTTCACCCAGGCCGAACTGCGCCAGGCCATCGCCGGCCCCGCCAACCCGGCCCTGGCCCATGCGTCCGCCAGCCCGGACGACTGGGAGCGTGACCTGCCCGAGGCCGCGGAATGGGAGCCCGAAGCCGCCGCCCCCGCCGGACCGCCGCCCGCCCCGGAGGCGCCCAAGGGCTTCCTGGCCACCGTGGGTTCCTGGATCTGGTAGGAGCCGCCCGTTGCGATGCAGTCGCAGCGCCCATTCCAGGCCACGTACGGTAAATTCGTAGGTTCACGCCTGGAGACCTGACCTTGGGCATCTTCGACATCATCGGCCCCGTCATGGTTGGCCCCAGCAGTTCCCACACGGCCGGAGCCGTGCGCATCGGGGCCTTCGCCCGCAAGCTCCTGGGGGAGGAGCCGGCCTCGGCCGTCATCGGCCTCCACGGCTCCTTCGCCGCCACGGGCGAGGGCCACGGCACACCCCTGGCGCTCCTGGCCGGGCTCCTGGGCATGGATCCCGACGACGAGGGGATCCCCGCCGCCCGGGAGATCGCCCTGGAGCGCGGCCTGGCGTTCCAGTTCGAGACCGTGGACCTGGGCGAGGTGCATCCCAACTCCGTGCGCCTCGACCTGGCCCAGGACGGCGCGGGGCTGACCGTCTCGGCCAGTTCCGTGGGCGGCGGGCGCATCCGGGTGTTCGACATCGACGGGTTCCAGGTGGACCTGGACGGGGTGTATCCCACCGTCCTCCTGGCCTACCCCGACCGGGCCGGGGCGGTGGCCATGGTCACCACCATCCTCTCCAACGCCGGCATGAACATCGCGACCATCAAGGCCCACCGGGCCTCCCGCGGGGGCCAGGCGCTCATGTCCGTGGAACTGGACCACACGCCCACCGCCGGCGTCCTCAATGCCCTGCGCCACCTTCCCCACATCGACCAGGTGCGGTTCGTGCCCCGCCTGGGGTTCGGAGGCTGAATGGCCAACACCGAAGGCACCCTCGCCTCCTACCGGGCCGAAGCCGAGGAACGCGGCGTCCCCCTCTCCCGGGTCTTCCTGGACGGGGAGTCCCGCCAGAGCGGAAAGTCTCCCGAGGCCCTGGCGGCCCTCATGCTCGAGCGCATGAACGTCATGCGCCAGGCGGTGGCCCGGGGCCTGGCCCGGCCCCAGCACTCCCGCAGCGGCCTCGTGCGCGGCGACGCGGCCCGCATGGAAGCCTGGATAGAGGGGGGCGGGTCCCTGCTGGGGCCGGCCTTCTCCCGCCTCGTGGCCGCGGCCCTTTCCGTGGCCGAGGTGAACGCCTGCATGGGCCGCATCGTGGCCGCCCCCACGGCCGGGGCCTGCGGCGTCCTCCCGGCGGCACTGTTCCGGGTGGCCGCCGAGAAGGGCTGCACGGACGAGGATCTGGTGCGGGCGTTCTTCACGGCCGGCGGCATCGGCCTCTGCATCGAGAAGCTGGCCTCCCTGAGCGGGGCCGAGGGGGGCTGCCAGGCCGAAGTGGGCTCGGCCTCGGCCATGGCCGCCGGCGCCCTGGTGGAGCTCATGGGCGGCACCCCCGCCCAGGTGGACCACGCCGTGGCCTTCGCCCTGGCCAACGTCATGGGGCTGATCTGCGACCCCGTGAAGGGCCTCGTGGAGGTGCCCTGCGTCAAGCGCAACGCCATGGGGGCGGTGAACGCCGCCGCCTGCGCCGAGATGGCCCTGGCGGGCATGGAAAGCGTTTTCTCCGCCGACGCGGTCATCGAGACCATGGGCAAGGTGGGGCGCCGGATTCCCGAGGAGTACCGGGAGACCGCCCGTGGCGGTCTGGCGGCGTTGCCGGTGCCGGTATGCGAAACTTGTAGACAAGGAAACTTCTGCTCCTAAAATGGCATATTAATTTCATACCTCATGGAGATACCCGAAATGGGCAACGAACAGCGAAGCACGGGCTGGGGGGCCTGACCGTGGGCCCCGAATCCTTTCCCCAGAACGTCGCCCTGCGGGACGGCGCGGTCGTTGAAATCCAACCTCTGAAGCCGGGCGACATGGAGGATCTCCACACCTTCTACCGCAGCCTTCCGGCCGAGGACCGCCTGGTACTGAAGGACGACGTCACCACCCTGGAGTGGTCCAGGCGCTTCCGCCACCGGCTGGAGACCGGCGAGGTCATCTCCCTCGTCGCCCGGGACGGCCGCGCCATCGTCGGCGAAGGCACCCTCTACCGCACCTTCCACGGCTGGACGCGCCACGTGGGCGAGATCCGCATCGCCTGCCACACCGACTTCCGCCGCCGGGGCCTGGGCACCACCCTGGTCTCCACCCTGGTCAAGCTCGCCACCGACCTGGGCATCGAGAAGATCATCGTCCAGGTGGTCGCCGACCAGCTGGGGGCCCGCAGGACCTTCGAGAAGCTGGGCTTCCACAAGGACGCCGTGCTCCCCCACCACGTCATGGACCTCACCGGCGCCAAGCACGACCTGATCCTCATGGCCAACGACATCCCCCTCATCTGGGCGGCCATGGAGAGCATGAACCTCGAGGTGCCCGTCTAGTTTGGGTCGATTGGATTAGCGACACCATTTCGCCCAAATGGAATGTTGAGAAATATTCGAGTAAAGAACACATACGCCGAGCACGCCGAGGCGCAGAGTTACGCTGAGGCGGCTTCGCACCTTTGGCGCCGACCCATGCCGCCCAGGCCCTGCCCGCTTTCGCGGGCCGCGCCGTGACCGGCGCGCGGCAGGGGGCGCTGGCCCTTCCGCATGCGAGCCTGTGGCGGGCCAGCGCGCCCTGCCTTGAACGGGCCTGGGCTCAGCAACCGGTTCATATTTCAGGCGGGAAACCTTCCTGGGGGGAGAGGGACCCTCCCGGAAGGGGGTATGGCACGCACAAGAGCGACCTTGCGTCCTCAAACGTCATCTCCAGGGCATCGCCTTTGTGCATGACCTTCTCCAGAACCCGGGATGCCTCGGGAGTCTGATCGTTCGGGGTATTCGAATAAGCGCTGCCTGGCGGCATGCGCTTGCCTCACCGGATTCCGGCATTCGGCGCATCAAGCCCAGGTCCGTCCAAGGCAGGGGGCGCTGGCCCGCCACAGGCTCGCATGCGGAAGGGCCAGCGTCCCCTGCCGCGCGCCGGTCACGGCGCGGCCCGCGAAAGCGGGCAGGGCCTGGGCGGCATGGGTCGGCGCCAAGGATGCGAAGCCACCTCTGCGCAACTCTGCGCCTCGGCGTGCTCGGCGTACGGGTCCCTTACCCGAAGATACCGAAGCCTCAAATCGGGCCAAGAAGGTTCCACTTTTTCGATCGGGCGACCCTAGTTCGCCGCGGGGAAGTGCACCGGGCAGGCCTCCACGGGCTCCGTGCCCGGAAGGTAGACCTCGTCCACCCGCTTGGGGCAGGCCTCCGTGGCCAGGGCCCCGGTGGCGGGGTCGATGGTGGCGGTGACCACGTCCTCCGGCCGGGGGAAGTCCACCACGGGCCGGGGCTCCAGGGCCCTGGCCATGAACTTCGCCCAGATGGGGGCCGCCACGGCCCCGCCGGTGAACCCGCGGCCCAGGCTGCGGGGACGGTCGTAGCCCACCCAGACGCCGGTGATCACGTTGGGGGTGTAGCCCACGAACCACGCGTCCTGGTAGTTGTCGGTGGTGCCGGTCTTGCCGGCGCAGGGGTGCTCCAGGCTGAAGGGCTGGAGCGACTTGGCGGTGCCGTAGGTCAGCACGTCGCGCAGCATGCTGGTGGCCACGAAGGCCGCCTCGGGGGAGAGCACCGGGGCCAGCACCGGGGGGAATTCCGTCCAGGCGTCGCGCCGCCGGTCGTGGATGCGGGAGATCACCCGGGCTTCGGCGCGGACGCCGGCCGCGGCCAGGGGCGTGTAGGCCTGCACCAGGTCCTTGAGCGTCACCTCCTCCGTGCCCAGGGCCAGGGAGAGCCCCGCCTGCGCCCGGAGCGGGAGGCCCATGCGCCCCGCGAAGGCGGTGAAGGTGGGCACCCCCACCTGCTCGAGCACCTTGACGGTGACGACGTTGCTGGAGTGGGCCAGGGCTTCGCGCAGGGAGATGTCGCCCAGGCGCTCCCGGCCGTAGTTCAGGGGCTTCCAGGTGGCGCCCCCGCCCCGGTCGTAGGCCACGGGCTCGTCGCTCCAGACGCTGCCCGCGGTGAGCCCGGCCTCCAGGGCCGCGGCGTAGATCAGGGGCTTGATGGCCGAGCCCGGCTGGCGCATGGAGTTGAAGGCCCGGTTCAGGGCGTTCTGGCCGCCGTCCAGTCCCCCCACCGCGGCGAGCACGTCGCCCGTGGCCGGGTCCAGGCACACCAGGGCCCCCTGCAGGTCCGGCGACACGCGCCGGACGCCCTGCCGCAGCGCGTCCTCCGCGGCCTTCTGGAGGTCCAGGTCCAGGGGCGCGGTGACGTCCAGGCCGCCCAGCTCCACCGCGTCCGGCCCGTACAGGCGCACCAGCGTGGCGCGGACCTGGGCCAGGTACTGCGGGGCCTTGCCGGGCCCCTGCACCGCGCCCCACTGGGAACGCAGGGAGGCCCGCTGCTGGGATGAGATCAGGCGCAGGTCCTCCATGCGCTTGAGGACCACCTCCCGGCGCATGGCGATGTCCTCGACCTTCCCGAGGGGGTTGTACCGGCCGGGATTCTTGGGGATGCCGGCGAGGGTGACGCATTCGCCTTCGGAGAGTTCCTCGGGGCTCTTGCCGAAATAGAGGCGGCAGGCCTGGGCCAGGCCCTGGGCGCCGTTGCCGTAGTAGATCTCGTTGAAGTACATCTCCAGGATCTGGTTCTTGGTGTACTTCGTCTCGAAGTCCATGGCCATGCGGGCCTCCTTGACCTTGCGGTCCAGGGTCGGCTCGGCGTTCAGGAACTTGTTCTTGATGAGCTGCTGGGTGATGGTGGAACCGCCCTCGGCCGCCCTGCCCTTGGCCACGTCCTTCACGAACGCCCGGGCGATGCTGCGCACGTCGATGCCCCCGTGGTCGTAGAACCGCGCGTCCTCCACCGCCAGCAGCGCCTTCTGCAGGAACGCGGGGATCCGGTCGAGGGTGACCCAGTACCGTTTCTGGGGCAGGATCCGGCCCACGTACCGGCCCTGGCTGTCCACGACGTTGATGGGGCCCACGCCCCGGGGAAGCGGCGGGCAGGTGGCGTAGGGCTCCTGGGCGGGCGCGGCCAGGGCCGCGAGGAGGGCGAGGGTCGGAAAGCTCAATGCGGCCATGGTTACCATCATACCGGCCGGGTTCCTGAGGGGCGCCCCCGGCGCGGAATCCGGCGGGCACCGTATGATGGGCGGTGCACCCCGGCGCCGGGATCCCCCCTGAAGCGCACGGCCGTGCCGGTCCCCCGAGGACCGCATTTCAGGAGTAACACATGAAAATCGCCATCATCGGCGCCGGAAACGTCGGCGCGACCATCGCCTACACCCTCGCCACCCAGGGCATCGCCTCCGACATCAGTCTCATCGACCTCAACGGCGACAAGGCCTACGGCGAGGTGCTCGACATCGCCCACGGGGGCGCCGTTTCCGAGCAGGTGAACCTGCGGGCCGAGGGCTACGAGGGCCTGGCAGACGCGGACCTCATCGTCCACGCCGCGGGCCGGGGCCGCAAACCCGGCGAATCCCGGCTGGACCTGGCCAAGGGCAACATCCGCATCACCGAGGCCATCATCGGCGACGTGATGAAGCACTACAACGGCCGCTCCCTCCTGCTGGTGGTTACCAACCCCATGGATATCCTCACCTACGTCTGCTACAAGCGCATGGGCATCGACAAGGGCCGGATCTTCGGTTCCGGGACGGTGCTGGATTCGTCCCGCTTCAAGTTCCTGCTGAGCAGCCACTTCCGCATCAGCCCCCGGAACCTGCACGCCATGGTCATCGGGGAGCACGGGGACACCGCCGTGCCGTTCTGGAGCGCGGCCAGCATCGGCCCCCTGCCCCTCGCCCACTACCCCAGCCCGGAACATCCCCGGCTTTCGGCCGAGGACCGGGCGCACATCAGCGCGGAGGTGGTGCGGGCCGGACAGGAGGTCATCCAGCGGAAGGGCGCCACCTTCTACGCCATCTCCATGAGCGTGGCCCGGATCATCCGGGCGGTGGCCGACGACGAGAACCGCCTCCTGTGCGTCTCCTCCTACATCGAGGACATGCACGGCGTGGAGGACGTGTGCCTCAGCCTGCCGGCCATCGTGGGCCGGGAGGGCATCCGGGAGATCCTGCCCCTGCCCCTGGACGCCGGGGAACAGGCCGCCCTCCAGCATTCCGCCGCCACGCTCAAGGCCCTGCTGCGGGAGGTCGGGTATTGATTTTTAATCGATCCAGTCCTGGCGGACCCGGGGCCTGACGGGCATCATGCCCAGGGCCGCCTGGTTCTGGGGGTCGATGTCCCGGCGGGCCTTGAACCGCACCAGGCGGCCCCAGTTGTTCACGAGGTACAGATAGCGATACGAGCCGTCCGGGCGCCTGTACCGGGAGGCTGTGGCCACATCCACCCGGGAAGGCCCCTCCCCGCCGCTCCCATGGGTGGGGTGGCTGTGGATGAACGTGTAGACCCGCACCGCCCCCGTCTCCGCATAGGGCCGCTCCACCAGGTGACGCATGCTGCCCCCCTCGATCTTCTCGAACGCGGCCTGTTTCCATGCGGAATGGAAGAAGACACGGCGGCCGCCCTCCGGCGGCTGGAAGGTGTAGATGTATGAGAAATACTCGTCCCGCCTGGGATCGATGTGTCCCGTGCGCACGCCCTTCCGGAATTCGGCCACCGCGTGGTTCACCGCCCGGGACGGGGACCGGAAGCCGGCTTTGCCATGGAGGTAGGGATCCTGGCCGGCGGCCCGCCACAGGGGGCCGGGATCCGCCGGCCCGGGCTCGAATCCCAGGAAGAGGGCCAGGGCCAGGGTCGGTACGAACATGGAATCTCCGGATCGGGTCAGTGGTCCCGATGCGGAGAGTATTAATTATTTATTCGTCAGGTCAAGGGCCTTGTCGGCCAACCGGCCCAGGTCGGTGCTTCCCTGGCTGTTCGCCAAGCACTTGGCCAGGGCGGCCAGCATCGCCCCCCGCGCCGGCCCGGGCAGGTGGGGGATCAGGTCCGCCGCGGCGGCCACGGCCAGCACCTGGTGGCTGTGGTTGAAGGCGGGGTCGTTGGCGGAGGCCGCCTCCGCCAGGATTCCCAGGACGGCGCCCTCGTCCCCCCGGGCCAGGAGTTCCTCCGCGTGGAACATGGCCTGCTGGGGCTCCGCGTCCAGAATGGCGTCCAGGAGGGCCCGGGCGGGGTCGGTGGCGGGGACCCGGGGCGGCACGGCGCGGGGCCGGTCCTCGGGCTCGTCCGTGGGGAACAGGTTCACCAGGGCCGCGCCCTGCACCCAGGTCTCGGGGGCCAGGGGGCCCGCGTCCAGGCTGCGCTTGGCCAGGTGGGCGAGGTACACGAAATTCCAGGAGGTCTTGCCCTCCAGGTCCCGCCTGGCGTCCAGCTGCTTTTCCGAGGCGGCCAGCACCAGGGAGGCCAGGAGGTCCCCGCTGCCGGCCCCGGCCCGCACCCGCAGGGAGAAGGAATCCAGCAGGTCCACCAGGCCCGAATCGCAGATCTCCCGGGCGGCGGCGGCGTGGGAGGAAGGGCCGGCCTCCGGGGCCCGGTGGGGCACGGGCGCGACGCCCTCCAGGCGCCGGGCGGCGCGCTGGTGCCAGAAGGTGTCGAAGGGTTCGGATGCGCACAGGAAGGCCGCCACCGCCAGGAGAAGACGCCCTCCCGTCCGGGGCGCCTCCAGATCCCGGAAGAGCTCGCCCAGGTCCCGGGCCATGACGGCCTTGTGGCCCACGTTGGCCATGTCCCGCTCCACCCGGCTCTCCAGGCGCTGGAAGTCCGCGGGGCCCACCTCCTGGATGCCCATGGCTTCGCCCCAGGCGATGGTGGGCCGGTGGGTGGCCAGGGCCATGTCCAGGTTCGTCCAGGAGCCCGAACCCAGGGCCTCCAGACCCCGGCCCCGGGCTTCCAGGGCGAAGGCGTGGATCTGGATGGAGAGGATGCGCAGGAAGCTCGCCTCGGCCAGCAGGGGCCTCAGGCGGAAGGCCGCCCCCAGCCCCAGCAGGCCATGGGGGATGTGGGGGAGGTAGGCGGGCCAGTCCACGCGGGGCGCGAGGTTCTGCACCGCGTCCCGGGCGGCGTTGCGGGGGCCGTGGTCCCCGGCGGCGCGCTGGGCGAAGGCCTGGAAGAAGGCCGAGGTGGGTTTTTCCAGTTCACGAAGCCAGTCGGCGCTCACTCCATCCCCCAGGCATCGCACACCGCGCGGCTCCAATGATGCTCCCAGGCGCGCTTCCACACCAGGGTCCCCTCCTGCAGTTTCGATTCGGCCAGGCGGGCCAGGAGCGCCTCCCGGAGCGGTTCAGCCCGGGCGCCCAGGCTGGCCTCGGCCAGGGACAGCAGGTCCTTGCGGAGCCTGCGGGCCTGGTCGAAGTGGTCCAGGAACCCGGGGGAATCCGGCGGCGGGGCCGCGGCCTGGCACCGCTTCCAGGCCTCGAAGGCCGCCCGGGCCCGGGGATCCGAACGGAGCGGGTCCTTGACGGCCTCCCAGCCGGAGAGGTCCTCCGCCTCCACCTTGCCCAGGGCGGCCCGGAGCTTCACCGCCCGGGCGACGTCCTTGGCCAGGTGCGACAGGGCCACCCAGGTGCGAGGCTTCTCCCGCCGGGCCCGGCGCTCGAAGTACGCCTCCATGGCGCCCACCACCGCGTCGGCGGGGATGCCCTCGCCGTCCCACGCCTGCAGCTGGAGGAAGTCCTCCCGGCTCATGAAGGCCTGACGCCCGTGGAGATGAAAGGCCCATTCGGCCTCCATCCAGTCCAGCTCCTCGCGGGTGTACGCCATCAGGGATTCTTGGGTTCCAGCACGCCGCCGCCCGTGAGGTGCACGGCCCGGCCGTCCCAGCCCGCGAAGTCCTCCTGGTGGAAGGAAGGCCGCGCCGCGCCGCGCCGGATCACGAAGAGGCCCTGGGCCACCACGGCCCCGGTGCGCTGATCGTGGATCTTCACCTGCCAGCCCTCGTGGTCCGGCACGCCGATGGCCACGAAGACCCCGCCCTTGGCGTCCCCGGCCCAGAAGGCGCTTTCCGGGACGCCCGCGGGCTTGTTGGGGATGTTGGGTCCGCAGGCCGTCAGGACCAGCGCGCAAGCAATGATTGGCGTTCTCATATCCAGCTCCCTGTTCCATGGATTCTAGCGCCTTCGGATAGACTGTGGATGGGAGGCGAAAGTGCCCATCCGTGAACAGATTCGTTACAAGAGCAGAAAAGAGATGGAAAAGCTCCGGGAGGCCGGGCGTTTGGCGGCCAACGCCCTGCGCGTGGCCGCCCGCGCCGCCAAGCCCGGCGTGTCACTCCTCGAGCTGGACAAGCTGGCCGAAACCTACATCCGCAAGAACGGCGGGGTCCCCAACTTCAAGGGCTACCACGGCTTTCCCGCCACCCTGTGCACCTCGGTGAACGACCGGGTGGTGCACGGGATTCCCACGAACTACGTCCTGCGGGACGGGGACATCATCGCCATCGACTGCGGTGCCAAGCTGGACGGGTTCCACGGCGACACATGCCTCTCGGTGGGCGTGGGGACCATCAGCGAACAGGCCCGGCTCCTGCTCCAGTCCAATCAGCTGGCCATGTTCAAGGGCATCGAGTTCTGCCGCGCCGGGTACCGCCTGGGCGACATGGCCAGCGCCGTGCAGGCCTTCGGCGAGGGCCTGGGCTACAGCATCGTGCGCGAGTACATCGGCCACGGCATCGGCCGGGATCTGCACGAGGACCCCCAGGTGGTCTACGCCGACGTGCGCCCCGGCACCGGCTTCCGCATGGAACCGGGCATGACCATCACCATCGAGCCCATCTTCAACATCGGCAGCCACCGGTGCCTCGTGGAGCCCGACGGCTGGACGGTGCGCACCGCCGACGGCAGCCTCTCGGCGCAGTTCGAGCACGCCGTGGCCATCACCAAGGACGGGCCCTGGATCCTCAGCATGCCCGACCCGGAATTCGAGCTGGAGGACGGCTTCTGATCCTCCCGGCCCCCGCCAAGCTCAACCGGTTCCTGGCCGTCCTGGGGCGGTTCCCGGACGGTTTCCACGAACTGGAACTGGTCACCACCGTCCTTTCGGGCGTGGAGGGCCTCACCGACACGCTGGAGGGGACCCCCGCCTCCGTCTTCTCCCTGGCCCTGGAGGGGCCCGCCGCGGGCGGCCTCCGGGCCGACGAAGGCAACCTCGTGACGCGGGCCTGGCGGCTGCTGGAGCGGGAGGCGCGCCGGGAGCTCCCCGCGCGGCTCCGCCTCTTCAAGCGCATTCCCGCGGGCGCGGGCCTGGGGGGCGGCTCCAGCGACGCCGCCTCTGCGCTGCGCCTGGGCGAGGCGCTGTTCGGCCTTGGCCTGGGCGACGCCGTGCTGCTGCGCCTGGCCGCGGAGCTGGGCAGCGACGTGCCCCTCTTCCTCCTGGGCGGCACCGTGCTGGGCCTGGGCCGCGGAGAGCGGGTGTTCCCCATGCGGCCCGTGGCCCTGGAACCCATCCTCATCGCACACCCCGGCATCCACGTGGCCACCCCCAGCGTCTACAAATCCCTGCCCCAGGTGGGCTACCCCTTCCCCCAGGCCTGCCCGAGCCTGGGCGGGGGCCAGGCCCCGCCCTGGCGCAACGACCTCACGGGCGCGGCCATCTTCGCCTGCCCCGCCCTCGCCGACGTGCGCGCGGCCCTGGTGGACACCGGCGGCGAGCCGCTCCTGTGCGGCTCCGGCAGCTGCTGGGCGGCGAGATACCCGGGCGTGCCCGAACGGGACGCCGCCCTTCGCGGGCTCGAGGAAAGACCCGGCTGGACCGTCTGGGCCGTGTGAGGAGGGGGGCATGAGCGACCTCGCGCTGCGCGTGCGCGGCATCCGCAAGCAGTATCCCAAGGTCCTGGCCGTGGACGGCCTGGACCTGGACGTGGCCCGGGGCGAGGTCTTCGGGCTCCTGGGACCCAACGGCGCCGGCAAGACCACCACCCTGGAGATGATCGAGGGCCTCACCCGGCCCGACGCGGGCACCATCGAGATCCTCGGCCTGGACTGGAAGCGCGAGGCCCGCGCCATCCGCGGCCGCATCGGCGTCCAGCTCCAGAGCACCAGCCTGTTCAACAAGATCACCCCCCGGGAAGCCCTGGACCTCTACGGCAGCTACTACCCCCGCCGCCGGAGCGCCGCCGAGCTCCTGGACCTGGTGCAGCTCACGGACAAGGCCGACGCCTTCCACGTGACGCTGTCGGGCGGCCAGATGCAGCGCCTGGCCCTGGCGCTGGCCCTGGTGAACGACCCGGAGCTGGTCTTCCTGGACGAGCCCACCACCGGCCTGGACCCCCAGGCCCGGCGCTCCCTGTGGGACGTGGTCGGGCACATCAAGGCCGAGGGCCGCACCGTCATCCTCACCACCCATTACATGGACGAGGCCGAGGCGCTCTGCGACCGGCTGGCCATCATGGACCACGGCCGGGTGCTCACCGCGGGCACGCCCCTGGGCCTCATCCAGGACCTGGCCATCCCCAGCGTGGTCGAACTGGCCTTCCAGGGAGAAGCCCCGGACCCGTCGGCCTTCGCCGCGCGGCTGGGCCAGCCCGTCACCGCCCGCGCCGACCTCTGGGAGATCCCCACCCGGGACCCGAAGGCCCTGCTGCCCACCCTGCTCGAGGCCGCCGAGGGGGTTCCCTACCAGCAGATCCACGTGCGCAGGGCCACGCTCGAAGACGTCTTCCTGCACCTCACCGGCCGCAGCCTGAGGGACTGACCATGCTCCTTCTCCGACAATTCCGCATGGAATGGAAGCTCTACGCCCGCGACCGGGTGGCCCTGTTCTGGACCTTCGCCTTCCCGATCCTCATGCTGGTGGGCTTCGGCACCATCTTCCGCCAGGGGTCCACGCCCACCCTCACCCTTGTGGTGGCGGGCCCCGCGGCCCCCGAACTCATGGCGGCGCTTGCGGCCACCCCCGTCAAGCCCCTGGTTCTCACCCCGGCCGAGGCCCAGGTCCGGTGGAAGAAGGGCGACACCGCCGTCCAGCTGGAGGCGGGCCGCCTGCGGGTGAACACCTACCTCGCCGCCCAGGGCCAGATGGCGGCCCAGGTGGTCCAGCAGGCCAATCTCGCCCTGCAGGTGGGCCGGGCCGGCCTCGCGCCCCGGTTCCTGCCGGTGTCCATGGAAAGTCCGGGCAGCGGCCACGCGTCGAACTACGCGGCCTTCCTGCTGCCCGGGCTCCTGGGCATGAACCTGCTGAGCATGGGCCTTTTCAGCGTGGGCATGGTGAACGTGTCGTACCGGGAGAAGGGGAAATTCCGGAGGCTGGCCGTGACGCCGCTGCCCAAGTGGATCTTCCTGGCCGCCCAGATCCTCCACCGCCTCACCGTAACCTTCCTGCAGGCCGCGGCCATGCTCCTGGTGGGCCACTTCGGCTTCCACATCACCAACCAGGGCAGCTACGTCCTCCTGGCCCTGGTGCTGGCCCTGGGGGCCGCGTGCTTCATGGCCATGGGCTTCGCCCTCTCGGGCTTCGCGAAGACGTCCGAAGGCTACGCCGCCATCTCCAACGCCTTCTTCTTCCCCATGATGCTCCTGTCGGGCGTCTACTTCACCCTGGACAGCGCCCCCCGGTGGATGCAGCAGGCCGTCGTGGCCCTGCCCCTCTCCCCCTACCTCAAGGCCCTGCGCGCCGTGTTCAACGACGGCGCCGGCCTGGACGGCCACGCCGCGGGCCTGGCCATCGTGGCGGCGTGGACCGCGGGGTGCTTCCTCGTGGCCGTGAAGAAGTTCAACTGGGCCTGAGCGGGGAGGGCCAGCGTGCCCCGCTGCCCTGTCGGTGTTTTAACCTGACTCCCATCAATACCGAAAAAATATTTGCAAGTGAACGCAAAAATCCTAATCTGCGGACAGCTGGGACACGATAGCCCACCACTGGCCAAGCTTGGCCATGCACAAGCCAATAATATGGAAATATTAACTTCACACCCTTGAAGACCATAATCAAAAAGGCCCGTTTGCGACGGCCCCGGCTTGGCATGCGGCGGAAAATATGAATCATCATGCAAATCAATTATTGAGCATTGTATCCAGTGCACTAATAGGAGGAATTCTAGTGCTCCTTGCGATACCACGGCAGTACTGCCCTAGGTGCCTCCATCGCCTCCCAAGGTTTCGAAGGTTTGTCACGTTCGACCACTTTGTTTCCGGCATCTCGATCTGCCCCAATTGCCAATCCAGGATCTCCAGGAAGGGAGTCCTGCTTCCGAAAAAATAACGGTATCGAAGGCCCTTGGATCACGCCAATCACCGATGGAGGTGGCACGATGAAAAGACAACCAGCCCTGATCCTTCTCCCGGATTCTGACCTGGCCCGGATAAAGGGCGCAGGAGGACCTCCCAGCGTCAAGGAAGTGAACGATTATTCGATCAACCCCAGGTCCCTGGGGGCCGAAATGGCCAGCGGAGCCGTCCTGGGAGGAATCGGGGCTGCGGCGGCCACAGGCGGACCCGGCTTTCCGCTTGGCGCGGTCGGAGGTGCCCTTGGCGGGGGCATCTATTACAGTATGAGTTTGCTGGTAAACCCACCGACCAAGCCAGCCGCTCCTCCGGCAGGGAACCAGCCTTGGAGACCGGCAGACATGGCGGTGTGCCATTAGGCCGGCGGCCCCGGTAGCAAATTAATTCAAAAAATCATGTTTAGTCGTGGCTTGTTGCCGAGATAAGAAGTTCGAAGCAACACGTCGGGTGATGAATATCTTCTTTATTTATCCCCGTTCATCAGCGTCCATCCCCGGCCAGTTCTTTTTGTCCAGGGCTGACGAAATGCCTGGGTTCGGCGTCGAACATGTGGCCTCGGCTGCATTCAACGATTGAATTGGCCGGGGATAAACGGGGATGGACGGGGATAGGAAAAGGATGGAAAAAGGACCTCGTTACGGCCAAACCATCGTCGCTCTGAACGAACCGCTATTGGGCGGCGGCGCGCTTCTTGAGGGTGACGGTGCCGGAAGCCGTGGGCGACGTCATCGGCATAGGCCGGCGGGGCGGTAAAACGCTTGCGGCCAGCAGGTCGAGCCTGAAGGATCTCCACATGGCCATGCGTCAATGGATTGTTTGTTTGATCGCGAGGGATCCGACGAGGCCTCGCCCCTGAACGAAGACGGAAATCCAGGTACACTTCTCCCATCCCCGGGAGGTCCATGCGCAGCGTCATCCAGGTCGTGCTGGCGGGCCTAATCCTGGCCGGATGCTCAGCACCGCGGCCCGTCCCGCCCCGGGCCGTCCCACCCAGGCCCGTCCCAGCCAGGCCCGTCCCGGCGCCGAAGCTGGCGCGCCTGGGCTTCACCATCCAGGCCGGCGCCTTCGCCCGGGTGGAGAACGCGTCCCGCCTGGCCGATCTGCTCCAGTCCAGGGGGCTGGACGCGGTGTACTACGCGGCCCAGCCGGGGCTCTACCGGGTGCGCTTCGGCGACTTTCCCACCCGGGAGGCCGCCCGCGCCCGGGCCGAGGCCCTGCGGGCGGCGGGGGTGATCCGGGAGTTCTACTTGGTGCCGCCGGAAGAACCGCCCCTGGCCCGCCCCGCGCCCCGGGAGCTCACGGGGCTGCGGGCCAACCTGGTGGAGACGGCCGCCACGTACCTGGGCGTGCCCTACCTGTGGGGCGGCACCACCCCCAAGGGCTTCGACTGCAGCGGCCTGGCCATGGCGGTGTACCGCCTCAACGGCCTGCAACTGCCCCGCAACTCCAAGGCCCAGTTCGATGCGGGCACCCGCACCACCACGCCGTCCCCCGGCGACCTGGTCTTTTTCGCCACGGCCGGCGGAAACGAGGTGTCGCACGTGGGGATCTACGCGGGGGACGACGTCTTCATCCACGCGCCCGGCCGGGGGCGGCGCATCGCCCGGGAACGCCTGGGCGATCCCTACTACCGGGACCGCTACCTGGGCGCGCGGAGCTACCTGGACTGACGGCCTACTTCCTCTTCACGGCCTTCTTCTTCGCCGGGGCCGGCGCGCCTTCCAGCACCGCGCCGGAAATGACCACGGGGGTCTGGGGCCGGTCGCCGGGGAGGGTCTTCACGTCGCGGATCTTGTCCACGGTCTCCATCCCGTCCACCACCTTGCCGAACACGCAGTAGCCCCAGCCGTCCTGGCCAGGGTAGTCCAGGAAGGCGTTGTCCACGGTGTTGATGAAGAACTGGGAGGTGGCGCTGTGGGGGGCGCCGGTGCGGGCCATGGCCACGGTGCCGCGCACGTTGCGCCAGCCCTTCTCCTGCGCCATCTTGGCCTCGTTCTGGATGGGGGCCCGGGTGGGCTTCTCCGCGCCCTGGGCGGTCATGCCGCCGCCCTGGATCATGAACTTGGCGATGACGCGGTGGAAGGTGGTCCCCTTGTAGTGGCCGCTCTTCACGTAGCCCAGGAAGTTGTCCACGGTCTTGGGCGCGGCCTCGGGGTCGAGCTCCAGCGTGAAGCTGCCGAGGTTCGTGGTGAACTTGACCTTGGGGTTGGCAGCCAGGGCCGCGACGGCGGCCAGGGCGAAGGCGAGGGTTCGAATGCGCATGGGGGATCTCCGTTGGGGCCATTATGCCCGAGGATCGACCGTCCCTGGAACTCCGCGGAGCTCCTCCCTCAGGGTGCCCAGGGGCAGATGCCCGGCCTTGCGGGCGGTTTCCACGGCCAGGGCGTCCTCGAATTCCAGGCCGGCGCGATAGCCCTCCAAGGCCGCGCGGGGCACGGCGGGGTCCTCGATCACCAGGTCCTTGTTGTCCAGGATCATCTCCAGGGCCTCCACCAGCCGGGGCCGCGTGCGGCCGTGGACGCACTCCAGGGCCCGCACGGTTTCGGCCAGCACCAGATGGGAGATCCACACCGGTCCCTCCTCCCGGATGAAGGTCTGGGCGGCTCCGCTGCCGGCGAGGCAGCCCACCAGGAGCGAGGCGTCAGCGGACCGCATGGCGCCTCCTCATGCGTTCCTTGACGCCCTCGAGGAGTTCGGGACCCGTCTTGTGCAGCACGCCTTCCTGCAGGTCCAGGGCCGTGGCCACGTCGCCAAGGGTGTAGGTGCCCACCCGGCGCACCAGGAGGTTGCCATCCCTGAGCTCCCAGTCGATGTAGTCGCCCGGGGCGATGCCGAACCTCTTCATGACGGCCGCGGGGACGGAGACCTGGCCCTGGGCCGTGATCCTGGATCGTGCGAGACTCATGCGGACCTCCCGGCCGGTCCAGTGTAACCATTACCGGCTTAATGCCCGCCTTTTTGTTCGCATCCATGACCGGGGGAGTAGTATTCAGGAATTCCCGGAACCCGGCACGTTTTCTGGAGGCTCCCATGCGAATCGGCGTCCTTACTGGCGGAGGCGACGTCCCCGGCCTCAATCCCTGCATCAAGATGCTGGTGTCGCGGGCCATCGAGGAGGGCTTCGAGGTGGTGGGCATCCGCCGTGGCTGGGCCGGGCTGCTGGAATACGACCTGGACAACCCCGAGACCCACGGCAAGTGCATCCTGCCCCTGGACAAATTCAACACCCGCACCGTGGACCGCACCGGCGGGACCTTCCTCCACACCAGCCGCACCAACCCCGGCAAGGTGAGCCTGAGGCGGGTGCCGGATTTCCTGCGGCCCTCCCTGACCCCGGACCAGGAAGGCCCCTTCGACTTCACGCCCCACGTGCTCAAGGTCATCGAGAAGCTGGGCCTGGACATCCTCATCCCCATCGGTGGGGACGACACCCTGAGCTACGGCGAGCGCATGCACCAGGAGGGGGTGCCCTGCGTGGCCATCCCCAAGACCATGGACAACGACATCTACGGGACCGACTACTGCATCGGCTTCTCCACGGCCGTCACCCGCAGCGTGGAGTTCATCCACCAGCTGCGCACTTCCGCGGGCTCCCACGAGCGCATCGCCATCGTGGAGCTCTTCGGCCGGAACTCCGGCGAGACCTCGCTCCTGGCCTCGTACCTGGCCGGCGTGGACCGGGCCCTGATCAGCGAGGTGCCCTTCGACCCCGTCCGGGTGGCCGAGAAGATCCTGTCCGACAAGCGGGCCAATCCGAGCAACTACGCGATGATCACCGTGAGCGAGGGCGCCCACATGGTGGGCGGCGTCCCGGTGGAGTTCGGCGAGGCCGACGCCTACGGGCACAAGAAGCTCGGCGGCATCGGCAACATCCTGGGCGACGCCCTCAAGAAGCTCACCGGCGAGGACGTGCTGAACCAGCAGGTCTCCTACCTCATGCGCAGCGGCGCCCCCGACAGCCTCGACCTCATGGTGGCCGTGAACTTCGCCAACGTCGCCATCAACATCATCCGCAGCGGCGAGCGGAACCGCCTGGTGGCCCTGCGCAACGGCACCTACACCAGCGTGCCCATGTCCACCCTCACCCAGGGTCTCAAGCGCGTGGACGTGGCCGAACTGTACGACAAGGACAACTACCGCCCCAAGGTGCGCCACGTGGAAGGCAAGCCGATGTTCCTGTACTAATGCCTTACGGTTCCCGCCTTGCAGAGCCCCATGCGGTTGAACTGCAGGGTGCGGGCCAGCCCCAGGTCCCAGAGGGACACTTCCCGCACCAGCAGCAGCTCCTTCACCAGGTGCGCGGCCTGCGCCCGGGGTACCTCGGCGGAGTCCCGTCCGCCGAAGACGAGGTAGAGCCGCTCGTCGGGGAAGAACCCGTCCACCCGCCGCTGCACCTCGGCCTCCTCGAATTCCTGGGAGAGGCCCACGAAGGACCATTCGTGGCCGTCGCGCCGGATCCATTCGACGGACTTGGCGAGGTTCCGCGTGGCGCTCTGGATCGACGGGGTTCCCATGGTGGCCTCGGGATGGAGAAGGAGTCTACCGCAGCGCCTGGGCCAGGGAGGAGAGGATTCTTTGCAGCGCCGCCGCCAATTCCGGGTCCGCGGCGATGCCTTCGGCGTCCAGGTTCCGTCCCGTGAGGGGGACCGCCGCCGGGATCACGGTCCCGCCCATGATCCGCAGGGTCTCCACCAGGGCGGCGTGGGCCAGGGTGGCCTCGGGGCGGGCGTTCACCACCGCCACGGGCTTGCCGTTCAATTCGATGCCGCCCACGAGCCAGTCCAGGGCGTTCTTCAGCATCCCGGAGACGCCGTGGGCATATTCGGGGCTGCACACGACGACCGCGTCGCAGGCGCCCACGCGGTCGCGCCAGGCCTGGACCGCCGGGGGGAGGCCCGCCTCCTCCACGTCCGGGTTGAAGTAGGGGAGCCCGTCCAGGGGAGGGCCGAAGGCCACGGACACCCCCGGCTCCGCCAGGAGGGCCAGGGCCCGCAGCAGGCGCGTGTTGCTCGATTGGTCCCTCAGACTTCCGGAAACGGCCAGCAGGTTCATGGAAGGATTCTGCCTGAACGCTCCTCCGTCTGGGGGCGTTTTCCGGCTTTGAAAAAGGGGGTGCCCAAGGGCGTGGGCCAGATGGCGGCCCGCGGGGGGCGGCGGATCCCCCTCCGCGTCCAGGGTCAGGGCGGCCGACACCACCACCTCCGCGTAGGGGTTGATCACCGCCGTGATGCGGGTGGCCAGGTCGCCGCCGCGGCAGAATTCCGGGTCGCTGGCCACCAGCACCGCCCGGCAGATGGCGGGCCGGTCCCGGTACACGGCGCAGGCCCCGTCCGGCCCCAGGAAGACGCAGGAGGCCTCATCCCGAGGCCTGCCGATGAAGTCGGACGGGGACGTCCAGGATCGCTGCGCTTCCAGGCGGCCGGGATCGGGCCGGACCTCCGAGGCCCGCAGGAGCTCGGCCTCGTCCCGGGTTACGCCCACCCAGAGGCGGCAGCAGTGGGAGCATCCCCGGGAGCACCGCACCTGGCCGGTAACGTCCGGCCTCAGGGCGGCGAAGCGGGCCTGGGCCGCATCCACCCGCCGGTGGACCTCCCGGGCCCTTGCGGCGCCCGGGGGCAGGCCGCGCAGGTCCCGCACCTCCCCGGCCAGGACGCCCAGGGCCTCTTCCCGGGCCTCAGGCCCCAGGCCGGACAGGAAGTGATCGAAGGCTTTGGTCGTGCGGTAGTCCATGGTCCCTGATGCTCCCAGGCCCGGGAGGATTCGTCCACGGGTTGAAGGGGGTATGGAATCAGCCCTGGGCCCTGCTCATCGCCGCGCGGCCGGCTCCCGGTCCAGGACCAGCTTGACCGTGGCCCAGGCCAGGGGCAGTGCGCCCACCAGCAGGAAGGTCATGTCCGCGGCGATGCGCACCCATTCGAGGGTATGGAACGTGCCGGACATGATGTAGGTGAGCCTGCGCGCGTGCCAGTAGCCGTTGGCCAGGGCGTCCCAGAGCTGCAGCACGCCGGCCGGGAACAGGTCCAGGAGGATCATGAGCCCCAGGCCGATGTTCAGCCCCCAGAAGCCCACCCGGATCAGCCCTTCCACCCGGGCCCAGGCCCGGTCCGAGCGCAGGGAGCGCAGGCAGAAGAACACCACCGCCAGCGCCAGCATGCCGAAGACGCCGAACATGGCCGCGTGGCCGTGGTTGGGCGTGAGGGTGGTGCCCACCTCGAAGTAGGAGACGATCGGCAGGTTGATGAGGAACCCGAAGACCCCGGCCCCCACGAAGTTCCACACGCCCACGGCGATGAGGAACCGGATGGGCCACACGTGCTTGGAACCCAGGGGCAGGTCGCAGTCGTCGCAGACCTTGTCCTGGAGCCGGATGAAATCCCAGGCGTCCAGGGTGAGCAGCGTCAGGGGCACCACCTCCAGGGCGGAAAAGCACGCGGCGAGGCCCATGTTCAGGGTGCCCTGGCCGGTGAAGTACCAGTGGTGGCCCGTGCCCACGATTCCCCCCACCAGGTAGAGGATGCCGTCGAGGTACACCAGCCGCGTGGCGGCCAGTTCCTTGATGAGTCCCATCTGCACGAACATCACGGCCACCATCACCGTGGCGAACAACTCGAAGAAGCCTTCCACCCAGAGGTGGATGATCCAGAAGCGCCAGTTGTCGATGACGGCGAAATTCGTGTGGGGTCCGTAGAAGAGCGCCGGCACGTAGAAGAGGGGGATGGCCACCGCGGCCACCAGGAAGAGGCTGGGCAGTTCACCCTTGCCCCGGCCCATGGCGGGCCGCAGGGCCCGGAACATGAGCCACAGCCAGAAGAGGAGCCCCGCCGCCAGGAGCACTTGCCAGAACCGGCCCAGGTCCAGGTATTCGCTGCCCTGGTGGCCGAGCCAGAACCAGAGGCTGCCCAGGCGGTCGTTGATGCCGAGGTACTCCCCGCCCAGGCTGCCGAAGACCACCAGCGCCAGGGCCCCGAGCAGCACCAGGACGCCCGCGTTCTGCCCCCGGGGCTCCGCGCCTCCCACCAGGGGCGCCAGGAAGAGGCCCCCGGCCACCCAGGAGGTGGCGATCCAGAAGATGGCGAGCTGCAGGTGCCAGGTGCGGGCGAGGTTGTAGGGCAGGAACTTGGCCAGGTCGAACCCGTAGAAGGCGCCCGGCTCCACCCGGTAGTGGGCCAGGGCGCCGCCCAGGGCCGCCTGCGCCAGGAAGAGCAGCATCACCACCAGGAAATAGAGGCCCAGCGACTTCTGGCTGGCGGTGGGTTTCCAGCCCTGCAGGGCCCCGGGGGCGCCGCGGTGGGAGCCGACGCCGCCGCCCCAGCCCAGGTAGTCGAACTTGCCGAAGATGAAGAGGATGAGCCCCAGCCCGCCCAGCAGGGTCACGAGGCTCATGGCGCTCCACAGGTAGGCCGAACTGGTGGGCAGGTTCCCCACCAGAGGCTCGTAGGGCCAGTTGTTGGTGTACGAATAGTCGGTGCCGGGCCGGGTGGCCACGGTGGCCCAGGCCGCCCAGGCGAAGAAGTCGTTGAGCCGGGCCAGCTCGGTCTCGTTCCGGATGTAGCCCGCGGGAAGGCCCGGGGCGGGGTCCAGCCCCGAGAAGTAGTCCCTCCATTCCCCGGCCTGGACCTCGTGGGCCCGGGCCTCCGGGGCGGTGAAGACGAGCGTGCCTCCGGCGTAGCGGTTCTCCCGGAGCATGAGCTTGAGCCGCTCCCCCAGGCCCGGGGCGGCATCCGCGGGCACCTGGGCGAAGGGCTTCCCGAAGCGCTCCTGGGCCAGGGTGTCCCGGCCGATTTCCGCCAGGCGGTGCAGATACTCCGCCGAGTAGTCCGGGCCCAGGTAGGCCCCGTGGCCCCAGAGCGTCCCGTGCTCCATGAGCCCGTACTTGAAGAAGACGCCCTGCCCCGCCCGGATGTCGTCGCCCGTGAAGAGGACCCGGCCCGCGGTGTCCACCACCCGGTCGGGGATGGGCGGGGCGCCCGCGTAGGTCTTCACCGTGACCAGGCTGAGCAGGCTGAAGCCCGCGATCATCACCAGGAGGACGGCGATCCTCCACCACGGGGAGAGCGTCTTGGCTTCCTCGGACACGGGCACCTCCGCAGTTGCGGGATTCGCTTGGGATCCCAGGCGTCCGACTATACGTCTTCCGCGATTGAGACACAACATCTCTGTATTCATAAGTCCAATTTGGGCCATCGCCTGGAACGGGTGCCGCCCGTGGATCCAGGCCAGGCGCGGATCCGGCCGCCGGGAACCTGCTTCGGGGCGGGGCCACCCTTTCCTTCGTCGCGGCTTTCCCGCGGCCAGGAGAAGCTGATATGCCACCCACAACCGTCGTCCCCCCCCGGCCTCGGCCGCTCTTCCGCAGCGGTGCCTGCGCCCTGCCCGGAATCCTCCTGCTCGTGGCCTGCCACAAGGACGATGACCCTCCCAGGCCGGCGCCCGCCATCCAGGCCTTCACGGCCGAACCGGCCACCATCGAACTGGGGGAAACCGCCCAGCTCAAGGGTTCCTTCTCGCTCGGGGCCGGCACCGTGGAACCGGGCGCCGCTTCGGTGAAGAGCGAGGAGATCCTCAAGGTTTCACCCCGCCGAACCACCACCTACAAGCTCACGGTCACCCACCCCGGCGGGCCTTCCGTTACCCGCGAAGCCGTGGTCACGGTCAAGCCCGCGCTCCACGTGGAAATCACCGGACTGGAAGGCCCCGGGACCCCCGTCGTGGTGACCGGGCCCGGAGACTACAAACGGGAACTGGGCGCCACCGAGACCCTGAAAGGCCTGGCGCCCGGCTCCTACACCGTCAAGGCGGCCCCGGTGACCGCGGCCAAGGGCAGCCTCCATCCCCTCAAGCCCGAGCAGGTCTTCGAGGTGAAGACCGGTACGGACGCGAAGGTCGCCTACGCCTCGCCGGCCCTGGTGGTTGCCCTGCCCGGGAACATCCCGCTCGAGTTCGTGGAGATCCCCGCCGGCAAGGGCATCGTGGGGGCCGGGAGCAATTACCAGACTTACATGCTCACCTCCCTCAATCCCACGCCGGAGCACAAAGTGACAATCGGGAAGCCGTTTTTCATGACCCGCTTCCTGGTGTCCAAGGCCCAATGGAACGCTGTGGCCGACGCGGCAGTGCGCCAGGCGGGCGACGATGCCGGCCTGCCCGCTCGCGCCATCTCCTTCGTGGATATCCGCGATCACTTCCTTCCCAACCTGAACCGGCACAGGCGGGACTATACCTTCCGCCTGCCTACGGAGGCCGAGTGGGAGTACGCGTGCAGGGCGGGCACTACCACACGCTTCTTCTTCGGTGATGATCCCGGTCTCCTGGAACGTGAATTCTCGCATTACGCGTGGTGGCGAACCGGGAACCTTCCTGAGTTGCCATCGGGCGCAAAGTGGGCCAATCCCTGGGGTTTGCATGACATGTCGGGGTTGGGTCTGCAATGGTGCGAAGACACGGCCCAGGACGGGTACCAGGGAGCACCGGCCGACGGCACCCCCCGGGTGGATCCGGCTGCAGGAAAGCGCATTCTGCGCGGAAGCGCCAATGATGGCATCCCAGGGTTTTCGGCCTGGCGCATTTCCAGTAAGGAGGTGGCCAGGAACACACCAAACACCCTTCGGCTCGTCGCAACCCCGAACCAAACCGCGTCCAACTAGGCCTACCGCCAAGGAACCCAACCATGCCAAAACAACCCCTTGCCATTGCAATCGCGGCATTCGCATCCCTACTCCCCGGCTACGCCCAGCGAGCCATGGGACCGGAGGACCCCAATTTAAGCGCGGCCTGGGACTGGACCGCAGAAACCGAGCAGGAGATGTACTTCTCCGCCAACCCGTCTTCGCCACCAGCCTTGACGAAGAGCCTCATGCCCTTCCGGATCCCCGGCAACCGGGTGTCCACAGGAAGGGGTAACTTCTTTCGCGAGGACGGATGGATGCTAGTGCACCGCGACTTCGGCACCCCTGCCGCAGGCGTGACGATTCCCTATTTCACCCTTTACAACAAGTACCGGGGCATTTTCCGGGTCTGCATCTTCAATGCGCCGCACCGCGAGGATTCGTTCTACATCGGCAAGATCCAGTTCAATGACCCCGATTTGCGTCCCTCCAACGCCGCCCCGCTCCTGACCCTGACCAATACCAGCGGCAAATGTTTCATTTCCGATTTCGACACGAAACAGAGTGACGCCTTCCTCTCCATGATGAACAAGTATGGGGACTGGGCTACCTTCGATTTCCAATTGACCGGTTATGACCCCGCCCTTGGCACCAAGGACCCTGTCCTTCTTTTCAGCCTGGTCGCCGTGAAGCGGAGCAACATCCGAATGGAGGGTGAAGGTGAACTGAAGCTGTGGCAGGAAACGCCCTCGATGCTGGCTCCCACCTTGAGCGGAAACACCTCCGCCGGCGATGTCGTCGTCACGGGCCTGGGAGGCGCCTGGTCCGCTGGCTCCTTCAAGGAATGGACGGACTACATGGCCAGGACTCCCTCGATCGCCAGCCAGCCTTGGGGACAGTTCTTCAGGACAGGCAGCGCCGCCCTAGCAAAGAATTCTTTCGGAACCATTCTCAGCCTGATGGATACCGTCGTGGGGTTCTGGATGGGGGGAAGCGAGACCGCCTCCGCCTGGGAACCCATCTTCTTCAGGGGCCAACAGACCTTCCGGATCGAGGGCGGAATCGAGCGGGAGGCCAGGCTCCAGACCTTGGCCTTGGGGCTGAACGCGGAAAGCAAGGAGAGCCACTCCATCCGCATCCACCGGCCCGTCCAGAAGATCCCCTGGGGCGTGTTCAACATCGAATCCCGCCCCGAGGTCACGGGCGATTGCCATGGCCTTCTGAACCGCAAAATATGGCTGGCCTCCGAGCCCGTCATCCGGATCAATCCTGAGGCGGGGCTTGAACTCCGAAGCGTAAGCTATCGCTTCATCATCAATCACCCCACGCGCGAATTTGATCCGGTCAAGGGCCAGAAGGTCGTGGTCGCCATGCGGCCCGACCCGCGCCCGGCCTCCACGAAAGAAAAGACGCTTATCGGCAGCCAGGCCGGGGTCGTTTCCGACCTGCTCGTCGAACTGCGGTTCCGGACCACGGCGCCCACGCGGGATGCGGATCCGGACATCACCGTGCTGAAGCGGGTGCCCATGAAGTTCACCCCGACGGTGGCGGGCACCTACACGCTGCCCGTGGAATTCCGTGGCGAGCAGTACATGTATATTCGAAGCGGCGGCAAGGAATAGCGATAAGGCAGGTACCGCGGAGGTTTCGCAGAGGGTCGCTGAGGAAGAATGCTCTTTCTCGGCGATCCTCCGCGCGATCTCCGCGTACGCGTTGATTGCATTCCTGCGATGGCCTCGATTCCTGGGCTGGAGATGACCTGGGAAGTCAGCGCAGACACCCGGAGTCGAGAACGGCCCTGCCCGGGGCGGGTCGCGATCCTCGCATGAATCCGTGTGGATCCCGGAGCGCCGGCTACTCGGAAGCCGCCTCCGCCTCCCGCAGGGCCCGTTCCGCGGCGTCAATGATCTTCTGGTAGCCGGTGCACCGGCACAGGTGGCCCGAAAGCTCGCGGCGAACCTCGTCGTGGGTGAAGCGCTTCCCGCTTTCCACCATGGCCGTCGTGCTGAGCACCAGGCCGGGGGTGCAGAAGCCGCACTGAATGGCGCCCTCCTCCACGAAGGCTTCCTGGACGGGGGAGAGGTGACCGTCCAGGGCGATGCCCTCGATGGTGGTGACGGACTTGCCGTGGGCCCAGGCGGCGAGGTAGATGCAGGAGTTGACGGGGACGCCGTCGATGAGCACGGTGCAGGCGCCGCACTCGCCCACGGAGCAGCCCTGCTTGACGCCCGTGAACTGGAGGCGGTCGCGCAGGACGTCCAGGAGGGACTCCCGGATGTCGATCTCGATCTGCACGGGGCGCCCGTTGACCTTCAGGGCGATGCGCTTTTGCACGGCCACTCCGGCGGAATTCTTAGTAAGCACAGCAACCTCCCCCACGCTTCACGGCTTCGGCGACGGCCCGCTGGGCCAGAACCTCGATGAGATGCTCCCGGTAGTCCTTGGACGCGCGCCAGGAGGTGCGGGCCTTGGCCGGCTTCACCGCGAGGCGGGCGATCTCCTGGACGACTTCCAGGGTGACTTCCTTCCCCTTGGCGTAGGCCTCGGCCTCGAAGCACCGGATGGGCACCGGCGCGGCCACCCCCAGGCCGATGCGCAGGTCCACGAACCGGTCCTCCCGCACCTTGCACACCACGGCCACCCCCAGGGTGGCGATGTCCATGGCCTTGCGCATGGCGTACTTGATGTAGTGGCCGCCCATGCCCTCGTACCCTTCCCGGGGGATCAGCACGGCGGTGAGCAGTTCGCCGGGGCGGAGGTTCACCTTGCCGGGGCCGGCGTAGAAGTCGCCCATGGGGATGATCCGCTCGTCCGTGGCGGTCTCCAGCTTGAGCAGGGCGTCCAGGGCGAACAGCGTCGAGGCGCTGTCGGCGGACACCGCGCCGTTGCAAATGTTGCCGCCGATGGTGGCCACGTTGCGCACCTGGGGGCCGCCCATGGACACCGCGGCCTCGCCCAGAACGGGGACGTGCTTGCGGATCAGCTCGGACTGGAAGATCGTCGTGAAGGGCGCCATGGCCCCCACCGAGATCGTCCCGTCGCCCAGCATGACAATCTCCTCCAGGGCGTGGAGGTTCTTGAGGCTGAGGAGGCCGGCGCCCGCGAGGCTTCCGTGCTGCAGGCGGATGAGGACGTCGGTGCCGCCGGCGATGACCTTGAGGCCGGGGTTCTCCGCGAAGACGGCCTTGGCCTCCTCCAGGGTCCCGGGTTCGTGCAGTTCGCAGATGTCAAACATGGTCGACGCTCCTCTGAGCCAGCAGCCCCGCTTCCCGGAATTTCTCGAAAACCACCTGGGGGTAGAGGGGGATCTTGTGGAAGGCCACGCCCGTGGCGTCGAGCACCGCGTTGCGCACGGCCGGGGCGGGGGAGATGACGGGGCACTCGCCCAGGGACTTGGAACCGAAGGAGCCCGCGGCCTCGAAGGTCTCCACGAAGGCGGCGTTGATCCTGGGCGTGTCCAGGATGGTGGGCAGCTTGTAGTCCAGCAGGTTGTTGTTGAGCGCCTTGCCGCTCTGGGGGTCGAAGAGCATCTGCTCCAGGAGCGCGGCGCCCAGGGCCATGCTCACGCCGCCGTGCACCTGGCCCTCGGCGAGCCTGGGGTTGATGATCGTGCCGGAGTCGTGGACGTTCCAGATCTCGGCGATCTCCACCTTGCCGGTCTCCACGTCCACGTCCACCTCCACGAAGGTGGCGCCGTAGGACATGGCGTTGATGCGCACGTTGGCGGAGGTGTCGCTGGTGATGGGGGCCGCCAGGAGCCGGTCGTAGTAGGCGTCCATGGCCACGTCCTCCAGGGAGCAGACCACGCGGCCAATTGCCGTCTCCACGATGCGGCGATCCCGGATGTCCATTTCGGCGGGCACGAGGCCCGTGCGGCGCGCGGCCACCTCGAGCACCTTGTCCCGCACCTCCATGGCGGCCTTGCGCACGGCGATGCCGGTGACGAACGTCTGGCGGGAGGCGTAGGCGCCGGAGTCGAAGGGGGTGATGTCGGTGTCCTGGGTGGTCACCACGTGGACCATGTCGATGGGCAGGCCCAGCACCTCCGCCGTGATCTGCGCGAACACCGTGTCGCTGCCCTGGCCGATCTCAGTGGCCCCCACCTGCAGGGTGACCGAGCCGTCCTGGTTCATGACGATGCGGGCGCCGGCCAGTTCCAGGGCCACGGGGTGGGTTCCCGAGGCGTAGGCGAAAAGCGCCATGCCCAGGCCCCGCCGCCGGGGGCCGGTCTGCTCCAGGTGGGCCCTGCGCTTCTCGTCCCACCGGATGAGCTCCATCCCCTTCTCGATGCACTGGGGGATGCCGAAGGAGCGCACCACGTTCTTCGTGAGGGGATCCTGGTGGCCGACCTTGATGAGGTTCTTGCGGCGCAGCTCGATGGGGTCGAGCCCCAGCCGGCGCGCGATGTCGTCCAGGTGGCTTTCCAGGGCGAAAAAGATCTGGGGCGTGCCGTAGCCGCGCATGGCGCCTGCCACGGGGAGGTTGGTGTAGACCGTCTTCGGCTCGAATTTCACGGCGGGGAAATCATAGAGGGGCCGGAACTTCCCGCCCGCCGACATGGCGATGGAGTGGCCGTGGCTGGCGTAGGCGCCGGTGTTGCTCAGCAGCTGCACGTGGATGCCCTTGAGGGTGCCGTCCGAGTTGACGGCGGTCTTCAGGTGCAGCTTCATGGCGTGGCGCGTGCGGGTGTCGATGAAGACCTCTTCGCGGGTCATGCAGTAGCGCACGGGGCGCCCGCCCACGGCCAGGGTCATGGCCGCCGCGAGCGGCTCCACCACGACGTCCTGCTTGTTGCCGAAGCCCCCGCCGATGTACGGCTTGATGACCTGCACCCGGCCCCAGGGCAGGCCCAGGGCCTGGGCCACGATGCGCCTGACGATGTGGGGGATCTGGGTGGAGGAGTTGACCACCACCCGGCCGTCGGGACCCACGTAGGCGAAGGCGCTCATGGACTCGATGTGGCAGTGCTGGACGATGCTGGTCTCGTAGTCGCCTTCGATGACGTGGTCGGCGCGGTTGAACTCGGCCTCCACGTCCCCGAACTGCACCCCGAACGAACTCACGACGTTGCCGGGCCGGTTCTCGTGGAGCAGGGGCGCGCCTTCCTTCATGGCGTCCTCGGCGGTGAGGACGTGGGGCAGCACCTCATACTCGATGTCGATGAGGTGCAGGGCCTTCTCGGCGGTGAGGGCGTCCTCGGCCACCACGGCGGCCACGGCGTCGCCCACGAAGCGGGCCTTGTCCGTGAGGATCAGGCGGTCCTCCACATCCCGGTGCCCGGGGTCCAGGGACCAGGGGTGCCCGGCGGTGCCGAACTTGATCCGGGGCAGGTCGAGGGCGGTGAACACCGCCACCACGCCCGGGAGCGCCCGGGCCCGGGAAAGGTCCACGGCCTTGACGATGGCGTGGGCGTGGGGGCTGCGCAGCACCTTGCCCACGAGCATGTCGCGCTCGAAGAAATCGTCGGTGTACTTGGCCTTCCCGGTCACCTTGGCCACGGCGTCCAGCCTCGTGACGCTCTTGCCCACGATGTTGTGGTCCATTCGACACCTCGGAAGGGAGCGGAAATCCCCGTATTTATGGCAATTCCAAGTATGGATGGAGCCGCTTCCTGATTCAATTTTTAATCAACAGCGTCAATTTTTTTCAGTGAGATTGAGACTGCCTCCGGCAGGCAGCGCCGAGGGCACCTCCAGGCAGAAGGCGCACCCGCCTCCGGGCTGGTTCTCCACCCAGATCCGGCCATGGTTGGCGTCCACCAGATGCTTGACGATGCTCAGGCCCAGCCCGGAGGAACTCTCCCCACCGGTGGGGCGGGCCGAAAGCTTGGAGAACCGCCGGAACAGGTCGCCCCGCTCGGAGTCCTTGACCCCCGGGCCCTGGTCGATGACGTCGAGCCGCGTGGCGGCGGGCCCCGGCACCACCCGGATCCGCAGCACCGCGCCGTGGGGCGAGAACTTGGAGGCGTTGGACAGGAGGTTGTCGAGGATCTGGCGCAGGTGGTTGGGGTCGGCCACGATGCGGGCCGGGCCCGCGGCCCCCTCCACCACGAGCACCTGGCCCTTGGCCTCCAGGCGCAGGCGATGGAGGCTGGCCAGGGGTTCCAGCACCTCCTCGAGGCCCAGGACGCGCAGGCTGGGCTTCGACCTTCCGCTCTCGATGGCGTTGACGTCCAGGAACTCGTCGATGAGCGCGGTCATGTGGTGGGCCGAGGTGGCAATCTTCCTCACCCAGGGCTGGATCTCCGGCGGGCATTCCTCCAGGTCCCCGGAGACGAGCCCGTCGGACACCAGGATGATCGTGTTGAGGGGATTGCGCAGGTCGTGGGCGGCGATGCCCATGAACTGGGTCTTGTCCAGGTTCAGCAGGACCAGCTCGCGGTTCAGCTTCTCCTGCTCCTCCCGCCGCTGCTCGATTTCGCGGGTGGCCTCCCCGATGCGCTCCACCAGCTCGCGGTTGCGCTCGGCCAGCACGCGCGTGCGCAGGCGGAGCAGCCCCAGGACGCCCGCGCCCAGGAGGACCGCGTAGCCCGCCCAGGCCCAGGGGCTCAGCCAGGGCGGCGGCAGCACCTGGAAGGCGAATTCCAGGGGTCCCGTGGGGTTCCCGGCGTAGTCCCGGGCCCACACCAGCAGGGTGTAGGGACCCGGCGGCAGGCTGGGGTACTGGGCGCCAGAGGCGGCGGACCAGTCCCCGGGGGCGTCCTGGAGGCCCTTGAGCTGGGTGCGATAGACCGTGTCCTGCTCCCGGTGACCGGTGAGGAGGCGGAACTCGAACCGGATGCCGTGGTCCCTGTGGGAGAGCCGGGCGCCCGGCTCCAGGGCGCGTCCGCGCACCGACGCCGATTCCCAAACCAGGGGCTTGGGGACGACGTCCTGGGCGGACGTGGCGGGATCGAGCCAGGCCGGGCCGTCCTCGGTCCCCACCCAGATGCGCCCCGAGCTGTCCCGGAAGAGCGACCCCTTGATGCACTCCATCCCCGGCAGGCCGTCCTCGGTGCCGAAGTTGTCCCAGGCCCAGCCCCGGGCGGGGTCCACCCGCGCCACGCCCCGGGGGCTGGACACGTAGATCCGGCCGGCGGCGTCCTGCACCAGGTCGTACACCAGGTCCTGGCGCAGGGCCGGCGTGTTCCGGGTGGTGAAGGACCGGTGCCCGCCCGAGCCCCGCGGATCGTCGAAGAGGAGGACGCCGGATCCGAAGGTCCCCACCACCATTCCCGCCGGCAGGCGCAGCAGGGCATGGACCCCCACGGGGGGGAACGACGCCTGGGAGCCGGGCGTCACCCAGGCATCCCCTTCACGGCAGGCCAGGCCCTTGTCGGTGCCCATCCAGAGCCGCGTGCCGTCCACGTCCAGGCTGCGCACCGAGGGTTTGGGGTCCCCGGGCGGGGGTTCCACGGCGAGGAAGCTCCGGCCGTCGAACCTCACGAGGCCCCGGCTGGTGCCGATCCAGAGGATCCGCGCCCCCCGGGCGTCGCGCGTGCCCGCCAGCACCCGCACCGTGCCCGGAGGGAAGCCGTCCTTCTCCGTCCAGAACCGGAACCGCCCCCCGGAGAACCGCCCGAGGCTGTTGCCGTAGCCGAACCAGAGGTCCGACTCCCCGGGAAACGCGAAGAGGCTTCGCATGGTGGCGCCCGCCGCGTCCAGGCCGGGGTTGAAGAAGGTGTAGACGCCCTTCTCCAGCCGGGCCAGGCCCGTGTTGCCCATCCAGAGCACCGGCTCGCCCGTGGCGGGGTTCCGGGTCTCGGCGAAGGCCTGGACCCTGGGGTCCGCGTGGGGCCAGGGCACGGTCACGCGCCGCCACCCGCCGGAATGGATGCGGAAGATGCCCTTGCCGTCCGAGCCCGCCCACAGGACCGATCCGTCCGGACCGCCCGGGGTGAACGCCAGGCAGCGGATGAAGTCGGAGGCGAGGCCGTTGCGGGTGCCCCGCACCAGCCACTGGTCCCCCGTGATCTGGGCCATGCCGCCGCCGGAGGTGCCCACCCACATGGAGCCGTCGGCGCCCGCCAGGAGGGCGCGGACGCTGGTGTTGCCCATGCGCTCCTTCATGGGGAGGGCCTCGAGCCGTCCGCGGCGCCACCGGTACAGGCCGCCCTTCTCGGTGCCGATCCAGACGTTGCGGGAGCCGTCGGGTTCCGTGGATTCGGCCAGGGTGCGCACCAGCGGGTCCGCCAGGGATCCGTTGGCCTCGAAGGGGCGCCAGCGTCCGTGCTCCAGGATCCAGACGCCCCGGGCCGAGCCCACCCACAGGGCCCCCTCCCGCTCCAGGAGGCAGAAGGTCCTCTCTTCCGCCAGTTCCCCGCCCAGGCGCTGCCAGGCGCCGTCCTGGTAAGCCACGACGCCCTTGCCGTGGGTGGCGCCGTAGAGGATCCTGCGGCCGGACCGGTCCTGGCGGGAACTCTCCAGGAGGCCGTTGACGTTGTTGATGGGAAGGCCGGACTGCGTGTCATGGACCTTCCACCCGCTGCGGCGGTATTCCAGGTACCCCTGGAACCGGGTCCCGATCCACATGGCGCCGTCGGAGGTGCTGGTCATGGAATTGCCGTTCACCAGGAGGGCGTACCGGCTCGGGGGCCCCTCGACGCTCTTCCAGGCCTGGCCGTCGAACCGGGCCACCCCGGCCAGGGTGCCCGCCCAGAGGCGGCCCTCCCGGTCCGAGGCCAGGGCGTAGATGGCCATCTGGGGCACGCCGTCGGCCGCGTTGAACACGCGCACCGGGCCCGCGCCGGGGGGCGCCTCGGCCCGGGCCCGGATTCCCGGAAGCAGGGCCAGCACCAGGAGGAACGCGGCTGCGACGGGTAAGCGGGATCCGGCCATGGGCACCCAGGGGAGATGACGGGGAAATGCCTGATTATTACGGAATTAATCCCCAAGGTGCGCGAAGAAACTGCCTCGCCGCACCCGTTCCTCCACCCGGATCCCCTGGTGCAGGGGCGGGAAGGCCCGCTGCTCGCAGTCGGCGCGGTCGCAAAGGCGGCAGGTGACCCCGATGGGCACCGGGGGCTGCTCGAGCATGAGCCCATCGGAATACACCAGTTCCCGGGCGTACCCGATCTCGCAGCCCAGGCCCAGGGCCTGCATGGCGTGCTGGCCGCGGAAGGTGCCGGTATCCTTCTGCAGGGTGCGGGCGATGCAGAAGTATTTCACCCCGTCGGGCATCTCGCTGATCTGGGTCCGGATGAGGCCGGGGGTGAGGAAGGACGCGTGCACGTTCCACCGGGGGCAGCACCCAGAGTAGCGGGCGAAGCGGATGCCCGAGGCCGAGAAGCTCTTTGAGATGTTCCCGGCGATGTCGATGCGCAGGAAGTGGAAGGGCACGCCCTCCTCCCCTGGCCGGCGCAGGGTGGTGAGGCGGTGGCACACCTGCTCGAAGCTGGCCTCGAAGCGCCGGGAGAGAAGCTCGATGTCGTAGCGCCCCGCCCGCACCGCCCGGAAGAAGGTCCCGTAGGGCATGAGCACGGCCCCCGCGAAATAGTTGGCCAGCGCCACCCGGGCCATGGCCCGGGTGGTGTCGTCCGAGAGCAGGGGATCGCGGATGAGCTCGTCCAGGACGTCCCGGAGGGCCAGCAGGGCCCACTGGTGGGCCATCTGGAAGGCCCGGCTGCGCGGGGGGAGGAGTTCCGAGAGGCTGAGCAGCCGCGCCTCGGGGTCGTAGCGGCGGAGGATGCCCGGGGCATCCCCGGCCCGGTGGACCCGCACCTTCACGCCGTAGCCCTTGAAGGCCTCGATCAGGCCGGTGTAGAGCAGGTCCTGGTCCAGGGAGGCCCGGGCCCAGAGCTCCTCCGCGGCCGCCTCCAGGACCGGGAAGTGGTTCATGGACCGCTGGATGAAGTCCCCCGCCGCCTCCGAGGGCGGAAGGCTGGCGGGGGCGCCGTAGCCCTGGCCGTCGCTCAGCTGGTCCGAGAGGGTGTCCATGCGGCGGCGCCCCTCCCGGTAGGCCTGGTAGAGGAAGAAGACGGCCCGGGCCAGGCCGGGACACCCCTGGGCCAGGTCCCGCACCTCCGAGGCCGGCAGATCCAGGGAGTCGAACATGGGGTCCCCAAAGGCCTCCATGAGGTCCTCGGCCAGCCGCTGATCCTCCTGGGGCGCGAAACTCTTCAGGTCCACCTTGAAGGCGTGGGCCAGCTGGATGAGCAGGGGCGCCGTGAGGGGGCGCTTGTTGGCCTCGATGAGGTTCAGGTAGCTGGGGCTGATGGAGAGGCGTTCGGCCATCTGGACCTGGCTGAGCCCCTCCTGGCGGCGCAGGGCCCGGACCTTGGCGCCGAGCCTGGGGGCGGCCTTCTGGGCGTTCTCGGACATCGGGCGGCGCCTTTACAAGATTTACAAAATCACGGGCGGTCGCTTTGCCTTTATTGACAAATCAACCGGTTGAATTTCAAAGGGATCTTGCGATTCCCCCAGCTTAGGTCAATTTGTGACTGAGATCAATTCTCGGAGGCTTCCATGTCGACGAAACTCCATCCCGGGATGTCCGGAACCACCTTCCCCTACCATGCGGACCCCATGATCCTCACCGAAGGCGCCCTGGCCTTCCTGGAGGACCTCACCCGTTCCTTCCGCCCCGGCCTGGAGGTCCTGCTCCGGAACCGCGAAGCCCGGCAGGCCCGCTACGATGCGGGCGAACTGCCCGGGTTCCTTCCGGAAACCCGCGAGATCCGAGAGTCCGAATGGTCGGTGGCCCCCCTGCCCTCCCACCTCCTGGACCGCCGGGTGGAGATCACCGGCCCCCCCGACCGGAAGATGCTCATCAACGCCCTCAACAGCGGCGCCCGGGTCTACATGGCCGATTTCGAGGACAGCCTGGCGCCCACCCTGGAGAACCTCGTGGAGGGCCAGCGCAACCTGGGCGAAGCGGTGCGGGGCACCCTCCGCCACCTGGACCCGCCCACCGGAAGGGTCTACGCCCTCGAGGAGCACGTGGCCACCCTCATGGTCCGCCCCCGCGGGCTGCACCTGCCCGAGCGGCACCTGGAGGTGGATGGGGAGCCCATCCCCGGGTGCCTGTTCGATGCCGGCCTCTTCCTGTACCACAACGCCGGCGCGATCCTCGCCCGGGGCGGCGCCCCCTGCCTCTACCTGCCCAAGCTCGAGCACCACCTGGAGGCCCGCTGGTGGAACCAGGTGCTGGGCGCCATGGAGGCCGAACTGGGCCTGCCCCGGGGTTCCGTGCGCACGACGATCCTCATCGAGACGCTGCCGGCGGCCTTCCAGATGGAGGAGATCCTCTTCGAGCACCGTGGCCGGGCCGCGGGCCTGAACCTGGGCCGCTGGGACTACATCTTCTCCTTCATCAAGACCCGGCGCATGAGCCCGGACGCCCTCTTCCCGGACCGGGGCCTGGTGCACATGGAGCAGCCCTTCCTGCGCGCCTACGCCCGGCTCCTGGTGCGCACCTGCCACCGGCGGGGCTGCCTGGCCCTGGGCGGCATGAGCGCCTTCGTGCCCCAGCGGGGCGACGCCGAAGGCACGGCCCAGGCCTTCGCCCAGGTGCACGCCGACAAGCTGCGGGAGGTCCAGGACGGCTGCGACGGCACCTGGGTGGCCCACCCCGCCCTGGTGCCCATCGCCCAGGCCCCCTTCGAGGAGAACCTGGCCGGCCCCAACCAGCTGCACCGCATCCCCGGCCCCGTGGAGGCCGCGGAGCTCCTGGCGGTGCCCCGGGGTCCCCGCACGGAGAAGGCCCTGCGCCAGAACCTGAAGGTCGGCATCCGCTACCTGGAGTCCTGGCTCCGCGGCCAGGGCTGCGTGGCCCTCTACGGCCTCATGGAGGACGCCGCCACGGCCGAGATCTGCCGCATGCAGGTGTGGCAGTGGATCCGCCACGGCGCCGACGTCGAGCGCCTGGGTCCCCTGGATCGCCCCCTCTTCCACGCCTTCGTGGAGGACGCCCTGTTCCAGATCCGGGCGGAGATCGGCGAGCTGGAATTCGCCGACGGCAGGTTCCTGGAGGCCTCGGACCTCTTCGAGACCCTCATCCTCGCCCGCGTCCCGTCCCCCTTCCTCACCCTTCCCGCCTACGACCTGCTCCTGGAGCCGGCCCCCCTCGAGGTGACCCGATGATCACGCCCCTGGAATCCCGCTGGACCGGCATCGTCCGCCCCTACGACCCCAGCCAGGTGGAGCGGCTCCGGGGTACCGTCAAGGTGGCCCACACCCTCGCCCACCGCGGCGCCACGCGGCTGTGGGAGCTCCTGAAGCTCGAGCCCTTCGTGCCCGCCCTGGGCGCCCTCAGCGGGGGCCAGGCCGTGCAGATGGCCAAGGCCGGCCTCAGGGCCATCTACTGCTCCGGCTGGCAGGTGGCCGCGGACGCCAACCTCTCGGGCCAGACCTACCCCGACCAGAGCCTGTACCCGGCCAATTCCGTGCCCGCCCTCGTCAAGCGCATCAACGGCGCCCTCCAGCGGGCCGACCAGATCGAGCACGCCGAGGGCGGCACCAGCCGGGACTGGATGCTTCCCATCGTGGCCGACGCCGAGGCCGGCTTCGGGGGCCCCCTCAACGCCTTCGAGCTCATGAAGTCCATGATCGAGGCCGGCGCGGCGGCGGTGCACTTCGAGGACCAGCTCAGCAGCGAGAAGAAGTGCGGCCACCTGGGCGGAAAGGTCCTGGTGCCCACGGGCCAGTTCATCCGCACCCTCGTGGCGGCCCGCCTCGCCGCGGACGTGCTCGACGTACCCACGGTGCTGGTGGCCCGCACCGACGCGGACTCCGCCATGCTCATCACCACCGACATCGACGAGCGGGACCGCCCCTTCCTCACCGGCGAGCGCACCCCGGAGGGCTTCTTCCGCCTCAAGGGGGGCCTGGCGTGCGCCATCGCCCGGGGCCGGGCCTACGCCCCCTACGCCGACATGCTGTGGATGGAGACCTCCACCCCCGACCTGGCCCAGGCCGAGGCCTTCGCCACGGCCATCCATGCCGCCCACCCCGGCAAGCTCCTGGCCTACAACTGCTCGCCCTCCTTCAACTGGAAGAAGAACCTCTCGGACGCCCAGATCGCGGACTTCCAGCGCGAGCTGGGCAGGCTGGGCTACCGCTTCCAGTTCATCACCCTGGCGGGCTTCCATGCCCTCAACCACACCATGTTCGAGCTCGCCGGCGCCTACCGCGAGGAGGGCATGACCGCCTACACCCGGCTCCAGACCGCCGAATTCGCGTCCGAGCCCCGGGGCTACACCGCCACCCGCCACCAGCGGGAGGTGGGCACCGGCTACTTCGACGCGGTGTCCGAGACCCTCAGCGCCGGCCTGGCCTCGACCCTGGCCCTCACGGGGAGCACGGAAGCGCACCAGTTCTGACCTTCCACGGCAAGCCGCAGACCCGGCACACCTGCCGGGGGGAACGGGGAGAATCGAGAACCAGGGCGCGCAAACAGGGATCCCGCGATTGTTAGAGGTCAGGTCGTCGCGGTCGCGTGGAGCCTCAAGCCAAGGGCGTGGACGACCTTGATAAAGGTGTCCAGTTCCGGGTTCCCCTCAGGAGACAGAGCCCGATAAAGGGACTCGCGGCTCAGTCCCGTGGCCTTGGCGATCTTCGTCATGCCTTGGGCTCGCGCGATGTCGCCGATGGCCGCGGCGATCACGCGGGGATCGCCGTCTTCCAGGGCCGCCTCAAGGAGTGCCGCCATATCTCCTTCATCCTTGAGGTAGGCGGCACCGTCAAAAGGGATGGTTTTGGTTCGCCCGACAAGGGCCGTGCGTGGACTGGGGGTGCGGTTCTTGCCGGTTTCCATGGGTTCATCCTTTACAGACTATGGGCCAATTTCAGAGCGATTCGTATGTCAGTTTCCTGGGTACTCTTGTCCCCACCAGCAAGTAGGAAAATCAAAGTTTCACCCTTCCTGCAAAAATAGACTCGATACCCTGGGCCGTAATTGATTCGCAGCTTTGAAACGCCCTCTCGCACGGGTTTCACATCGCCTGGAAGGCCGAGGCGGAGACGGTAGATCCTCGTTTGAACGCGGGCCCTCGCTTGCCTGTCCTTCAGATCGGAAAGCCATTTCATGAACTCGGGGGTCTGGCGAATCTCCTCCATGGCACAAGTGTAGCCCATAAGCTACGCTTGGCAACCCCCACCGCGCATACGATGTTCGAGGCCCTGAAAATCGCATTCCCGGCGGTGGGATCGGGTAATCCCGGTCAAGGTGTCGATAAGATGGGGCAAAGGGGATTGAACGTGGCGGCAGGGCTGGGGATGAGTGGGAACGGCTCCTCCAGGCCGTCCGGAACTGAAATGACCGAAGGCCCCATGAACCTCGCCGGCCTCCGCCGGCTCCCGGAGGAGGAGCAGGCGATCCTCATGGGCCTGGCCGCCATGGGCCTGCCCTCCACCAACAGCCACCTGGCCCAGACCCTGGCCCGCGCGAACGCGCACCCCCTGGCGCCGGCCTGGGCGGCCAACCCCCGGAAGGCGCAGGAACTCCTGGAGCGCCTCAAGGCCAAGGGCCTCGCGGTGGAGCGCCGGAACTTCTGGCACTGCGCCGAGCGCTGCCTGGAGTCCGCCGCCCGCCTCGCCCAAGCCCGGGGCGTGCTGCGGGCCATCTTCCAGGCCGGCCTTCCCGCCGGAGGCGGCGGGGGCATGGTGCCCGACGGGGCCATGCGGAGCCGGGCCGAACTGCGCCTGGCGCTCATGGAGGGGCGCGCCGAGCGCTGGCTGCCGCTGCGGGACCGCTTCGCCGAGCAGTTCGTCACCGCCACCGGCCACCGGGACCCCCTGGCCCTGGTGTGCGGCGGGCCCTTCGAGGGGGCGTGGTTCGACGGCCTGGATCCCGCGGCCCAGGCCCACGGCTGCAACGCCCTCCTCCTGGACCACCTGCTCCACAACCTGCCGGACCCGGGCTTCCTGGCGTGGCTGGAGGCCCGCACCCGCAAGCCCGCCCCCAGCGCCGCGGCCTTCCCCCTGATCCTCTACCTCATCCTCATGGGCCGCGACGCCCAGGCCCGGGCCTGGATGGAGGCCCAGCCCGCCAAGGCCCGGGAGCACTTCTCCTGGAGCAACCTCGAAGGCCTGGCCGCCCTGGCCGCGGGCAGCCCCGCCCTGGCGGCGCGGCACTACGGCGCCTCCGTGGAAACCCTGCGCAAGGCCACCCGCCGGAAGACCTCGGTCCTTCCCGGCCTCCACGAGCCCTTCCACATCCTGGCCCTCCTGGGCACCCGCGAGCCCGCGGCCCTGCGCCGGGTGGAGGAGCGCCTGGCCCTGCTGGACCGCGGAGGGATGGGCAGCCCCCTGCGGGACCTCCCGGTGATCCTCGCCCATCTGTATCGGCTTCTTTCCGGCGCCCGGCCCCAGCACGGGCTGGCCCAGCGCCTGCCCCGGGACCTCACCCCCCTGGGCCTGGTGTTCGCCGCCGTGGCGGCCCACCTGGGCGGGGAGACCCCGCCCCCCGACCTGCCGGAGCGGGCCCTGCGGGCCTGCGCGCCCCTCCCCTTCGGGTGGTTCACCCGGGAACTCCTCGAGCTGCAGCGGCGCCTGCGGGGGGAGGACGCCCGGCCCAGCCCGCTCCTGGACCTGGTGCCCCGGGAGGCCGCCTGGGAACGGGCCCTGGACAGCCTGGAGCGCATGGGAGCGCCGGCCCCGGGCACGCCCCGGACCACGCGCCTGGCCTGGTTCGTGGCCCCCCACGAATTCGAGGACGGCACCTTCGAGGTGCAGGCCCGGGAGCAGAAGCAGGACGCCCGGGGCGAGTGGAGCCGGGGCCGCCCGGTGAGCCTGCGCAAGCTGCGGGAGAACCCCAGGACCTACGACTACCTCACCGCCCAGGACCACCGGGCCATCGCCTCCATCCAGGCCGAGCGTCCCTTCGGCTCGGAATTCACGTACCACGTGGAAGGCAGCGAAGCCCTGGCCGCCCTGGTCGGACACCCCTGCGTCCACTGGGAAGGCAGGCCCATGGACCTGGTGGAGGGCAAGCCCGAGCTGCGCGTGCGCAGCCAGGGCGAAAACCTGGAACTGCGCCTGGAACCCGAGCCCGGCCCCGGTGGCGTGCTGGCCCGGGAAGAGGGCCCCCGGCGCACCCGCATCTTCGTGTTCCAGGACGCGCACCGGCGCCTGCGGGAGGTCCTGGGCGACCGGCTCGTGGTCCCGGCCTCGGCCCGGGAGCGGCTCCTGAAGTCCCTGGCGGCGGTGGCGCCCCTGGTGGACATCCACTCCGACGTGGGCATGGGCGCGGAGGCTTCGGCCCGGGCCGGCCTCGCGCGGGTCGCGGGCGAAACGGTGCCCACCCTGGTCCTGGTGCCGGCGGGGGAAGGCCTGCGCGCCCAGGTGCGCGTGCACCCCGTGGCCGGCGGCCCGGGGCTGCCCCCCGGCGAAGGCGGGGCCAGCCTCGTGGTGGAACAGGGCGGCCGCCGCCTCCTGGTGCACCGGGACCTGGAGGCCGAAGGCCGGGAGGCCGCCGGCCTCGTGGCCGCCCTTCCCACCCTGGGCGGGTCGGAGGACTGGACCTGGAGCCTGTCGGATCCCGAGGCCTGCCTGGAGCTCCTCCTGGAAGCCGAGGCGGCCCGCAGCCGCTATCCGGTGGTGTGGCCCGAAGGGCGGCCCCTGGAAGCCCCCCGCACCGTCGGCCTCGAGTCCATGCGGCTGAAGGCCGAGGCCGGGGGCGGGTGGCTGGAGGTCCAGGGCGAGGTGCGCATCGACGGCGCCAAGGTCGCGGACCTCAAGGCCGTCCTGGACCACCTGGAATCGAGCTCGAGCCGCTTCCTGCCCATGGCCGACGGCACCTTCCTGGCCCTTTCCCGCGCGTTCCGCCGGAGGCTCCTGGACCTCAACGCCCTGGGCGAACTCCACGGTCAGGTTCTGCGCCTCCACGCCGGGGCCGCGGCGCTCTTGGGCGATCTGGGGGAGGGCCTGGACGCCTTCGAGGGCGACCGCGCCTGGAAGGTCCGCATGGCCCGGGTCCGGGGGGCCATGGCCCTGGAGCCGGCCCTGCCCGCCACGCTCGAGGCGGGCCTGCGCGGCTACCAGGAGGAAGGTTACCGGTGGATGATGCGCCTGGCCCACGCGGGGCTGGGGGCCTGCCTCGCCGACGACATGGGGCTGGGCAAGACCCTCCAGGCCCTCGCCCTGCTTCTGGCCCGGGGCGGCGCGGGGCCCGCCCTGGTGGTGGCCCCCACCAGCGTCTGCGCCAACTGGGAGCACGAGGCCGCCCGGTTCGCCCCGGCCCTGCGGGTGCGGAACCTCGCGGACGGGGACCGGGAGGCCGTCCTGGCCCAGGCGGGACCCATGGACCTGATCGTGTCCAGCTACGGCCTCCTGCACCTGGAATCCGAAGGCCTGGCCAAGGTGGCCTGGTCCACCGTGGTGCTGGACGAGGCCCAGGCCATCAAGAACGCCTTCACCAAGCGCAGCCAGGCCGCCATGGCGCTCCAGGCCGGATTCCGCCTGGTGCTCAGCGGCACCCCGGTGGAGAACCACCTGGGCGAGCTGTGGAACATCCTGCGCTTCCTCAATCCCGGCCTCCTGGGCTCCTTCGAAGTCTTCCAGCGGCGGTTCCAGCTCCCCATCGAGCGCCAGGGCGACGCCGAGGCCCTGCAGCGCCTCAAGCGGCTCGTGGGCCCCTTCCTCCTGCGGCGCACCAAGGCCCAGGTGCTGGAAGAGCTCCCGCCGCGCACCGAGATCACCCTCGAGGTCGAGCCCAGCGCCGGGGAGACCGCGCTACTGGAGGCCATCCGCCAGCGGAGCCTGGAGGAGCTGGGCGAGGGCGGCCAGCCCATCCAGGTGCTGGCGGCCATCATGCGCATGCGCCGCGCCTGCTGCCACCCCGACCTGGTGCAGCCCGGCCTGGGCGTGGCCTCGTCGAAGATGGAGGCCTTCCTGGAGCTCCTGGCCCACCTGCGGGAGAACCGCCACCGGGCCCTGGTGTTCAGCCAGTTCACCGACCACCTCGACCTCCTGGCCAAGGCCCTGGAAGGCCTGGGCGTGCCCTTCCTCCACCTGGACGGGAGCACCCCGGCCCGGGCCCGCGCCAAGGCCGTGGCCGCCTTCCAGCGCGGCGAGGGCGACGTGTTCCTCATCAGCCTCAAGGCCGGCGGCACCGGGCTCAACCTCACGGGGGCCGACTACGTCATCCACATGGATCCCTGGTGGAATCCCGCCGTGGAGGACCAGGCCTCGGACCGCGCCCACCGCATCGGGCAGACCCGGCCGGTGACCATCTACCGCCTGGTGCTTCGCGGCAGCATCGAGCAGCGCATCGTGGACCTCCACGCGCGAAAGCGCCAATTGGCCGACGACCTCCTGGAAGGCGCGGCCGCCCCGGCGCGGCTGGACGCCGAGGCCCTGATGGAGCTGCTCCGCGGATAGAATGGAACTCCCATGACTGAAGCCCCCGGCCTCCTTTCCATCCTCGTCCGCCCCGGCCATCCGGATTTCCTGGACCTGCCCTGGGACGTGGAGCTCGCGGCCTGGCCCGGCGCCACGGACCGTTCCATCGAACTTCAGCGGGGCCTGTCCCGCCACGAGGTGCAGTTCGTGAGCTACGGCGGCACCTGCGTGTACGCCGTCAAGGAGCTGCCCGAGGGGCTCGCCGGGAAGGAGTACGGCGCCCTCCTGGAGATCCAGGCCCGGAGCCTGCCCTCGGTGGAGCCGGTGGGGCACGCCCTGGCGGTGCGGCCCGACGGGGAGCGGGTGAGCCTCCTGTTCACGCGGTTCCTGGAGGCGAGCCACCCCTACCGCGTGCTCTTCCAGAACCCGGGCCTGGAGCGCTACCAGGAGCGGCTGCTGGACGCCATGGCCGGGCTCCTGGTGCGCCTGCACCTCGCCGGCGTCTACTGGGGGGACTGCTCCCTCTCCAACGTGCTGTTCCGCCGGGACGCGGGGCAACTGGGCGCCTACCTGGTGGACGCCGAGACCTCCGAACTCCGGGAGACGCTCACCGACGGCCAGCGCCGCCAGGATCTCATGATCATGGAGGACAACGTCGGGGGCGACCTCCTGGACATCTCCATGGTCACGAAGCTCCCCGACGCCCTGCGGCCCGAGGATTTCGGCGCCAACATCCGCCGGCGCTACGAAAGCCTCTGGACGGAGGTGAACCGCGAAGTCATCGTGGGCGTGGACGAGCGCTGGCGCATCCACGAGCGGGTGCGCGCGCTGAACGCCCTGGGCTTCTCCATCCAGGAGATCAAGCTCATCGCCACCGGGGACCGGGAAAAGCTCGTCATGCGCACCGTCGTCACCGACCGGGACTACCACCGCCACCGCCTGCACGACCTCACGGGCCTGGTGGCCCAGGAGGCCCAGGCCGAACTCATGCTCAACGAGATCGAGGAGCTCAAGGCCCGCCTCTCGCACAAGGGCCGGCGGGACATCCCCACCTCCGCCGCCGCGTTCCGGTGGCTCACCGATTCCTGGGAGCCCGCCCAGAGGCGCCTGGGGCCGCTGGTGAAGACCGAGGCCGACGCGTCGGAGCTCTACTGCCAGGTGCTGGAGCACAAGTGGTTCCTGTCGGAGGAGGCCAAGACCGACGTGGGGCTGGAGGCGGCGCTGGACGGGTACCTGGCGAGGTTCCAGGCGCGAAAGGGGAAGAAGGGCAAAACGGTCAATTTGTAAGGCGGTCTGCCTGCTGGGGCGTTGGGGGTTCATCCTGTCGCGCCGGGTGTTGAACGTAAAAAACGGTTCCTCGCTGAAGCGAGTGGGTAGCGACCGGTTATAACCGGGCGGTTTGCCAGGCTGGGGTCAGATCGAACTTCAGCTTGCCGGCGATGAGGTAGGCCATCGTCACCAGGTTGCGGATGGTCCGGTAGCCCCGGGCTTTGGACTTGGCGGCCTGGAGCAGCGAGTTGATGCCTTCCAGCAGCCCATTGGCCAGGCCGCTCTTGAACCAGCGCAGAACCCCAGCCATGTGGTCCTTGAGCGTGTCGGCAGCTTTGACCATGGGTTGGATGCCGGACTCTCTGACCATCGTGATCCACTCTTTCAGGAACATCCCGGCCGCTTGTGGATTCGCCTGCTCATAGAAGTCCTGGAGGGTGAGTTTCATTCGGTAGGCCTCAGCCGTCAGCAGGTTCGCGCCCCGCAGTTCCTGGAGTCTCCCAGCCTGGGTCGCCCTGAGGTTAGAGGGGTTCTTCAGCCAGATGTAGCGGGTCTTCTTGAGCTCGGGCCGATCCTTGGCCTCTCCGCGCCGCACGTCGTCCACGGCCCTGTTGATCATCTGCATGACATGGAAGCGGTCGAAGGTCAGGTGCGCCTTCGGGAAATGCGCTCTCAGCCCCTTGATGAACGAGGGAGACATGTCCAGGCAGGCCTCCTCGATCCTCTCTGGGTCACCCATGTGGGCCACGAGGTCGGCCTTGAAGGCCTGCACGGTCTCATGGCTTCGCCCGGCCACACCGAACAGGACCTTCTTCTCCTCCATGTCCATGACCAGGGTGATGTAGTTGTGCCCGCGCTTGGCGGCGGTCTCGTCAATGCCGATCCGGGTGACGGTGGACATGTCCACCTTTGCCCGGGCCTCATCCACGTGGTGATGTACCAACCGCCAGAGCTTGGTATCGTGCTCGCCGACCAGCTTGGCGACTGTGGCTACCGGCATGGCCTGGACCAAGGTCATGATCAAGGCTTCGAACAGGAGGGTGAAACCTGATCCGGGTCGAGCCCAGGGGACCTGGACTTGCTTGACCCCGTCCACATCGCACTTGCAGCGAGGCACCCGGGCCGTCAGGTAAGCGGCGTGCTGAAAGAAGTCCAGGTGCCGCCAGGTCTTCTCCTCGGTGTCGTGGACCTTGGCGGGCTGGCCGCAGACCGGGCATGGAAAGTCAGCCCCACGGGTGAAATCGATCGTGATGTCCAACCGCTTGGCCTCCTCGTCGAACTGGAGATTCTTGACCTCCCAAGGGGCCTGGAGGCCGAGTGCCATGGTGAACAGGGTGTTGGTGTCCATGGCCCCATTGTCCATGGAACAGGCGCGCCGACCCACCCTCTGTGGCCGGTGCTCGGGAATGGAAAGCCCGCCGGATTCCGCTCCGCGGAACGGCCTATGGCCGCCCTTCGGGTCCGCGTCCTTCCCACACCCTCGGGCTCCGCCTGGAAAACGCTGGCGCGTTTCCCACACCGCCCACAGCGACCGTCAGCAGCAGCATGGTTTTGAGCCTCTACTTTCCCGGAATCCGAGTCCTGGCTTCACCGTTCCAGGAAACCTTTCGGAGCTGGGCCACAGCACGAAACAGGTCGGCGCTTTATGCGCTGGTCACCCACACGAAACAGCGACGGGCCTAAAAAACCCGTACGCGGAGTGAGCAGAGGCGCGGAGTTGCGCAGAGGTGGCTTCGCACCCGTGGCGCCGACCCATTCAGCCCAGGCCCTGCCCGCTGACGCGGGCCGCGCCTCCGGCGCGCGGCGGGGTGCGCTGGCCCTTCCGCATGCGAGCCTGTGGAAGGACCAGCGAACCCCGCCTTGGACGGGCCTGGGCTCATCGATTCGGAGGAAAGCAGGGCGAAACCCCGGGGTGGGACCCGTCCGGTGCCTGGCGCGGCCTGTTTTCGTCAAACGAAAGCTCCACCCAAACCTGCGGGGCCCCATAACGTCAAGCCCAGGCCCGTCCAAGGCAGGGGGCGCTGGCCCGCCACAGGCTCGCATGTGGAAGGGCCAGCGCCCCCTGCCGCGCGTCGCCTGCGACGCGGCCCGCGTCAGCGGGCAGGGCCTGGGCGGAATGGGTCGGCGCCACGGGTGCGAAGCCACCTCTGCGTGGCTCTGCGCCTCAGCGCACTCCGCGTACAGGTTTTTTCGTCCCGGCTGCCGATCTGCCCATCAGGAACCACGGCCCCGGGAATTCGAGGAAACCGCCCCTACTCCCCGCCCCCCTCCGAAAGCGGCAGGTTCGACTGCCCTCCCGGACTGGAAGGATCGTGGGGCAGGCTGCCCCGGGGAGAGCGCAGGTACACGAAGGGCGTCGCGTAGAGGAAATTGGAGACCCGGCTGGTGTACACGTCCGCGTACCGCTCCACCTGCCTCGCCAGGTGGCTCTTGTCGTTGCCGGCGCGGGTGAGCAGGCCCCAGCGGCCGTTGGTGAGCTCCGTGGCGGCCCGGGCCAGGGGGGCGATCTCCATGTCCAGGGGCAGGAGCCGGCCGCGGAGCTCCTGGAGCCGGGCCTCCAGCTCGTGCTGGGTGGCGGCGGGCCGGGGGCCGTACCCGCCCTTGAGGCGCTGCAGCTCCAGCCGGGTCTGGGAGAGCTGGTCCTCGAGGCGCTCCTTCTCCTCCATCATCGCGGCGATGGTGCGCTCGGCGCCGGCGAAGGACTCCAGGGCCTCCACCTCGGCTTCCAGCTCCCGCAGGACCAGGGCGGTGCGCCAGCGGAACTCGCTCTTGCTCATGTGCACGTCGCCGAACATGTGATCGCCCACGTAGAGGATCTCGTCGCCGCCGATGCCCAGGTCCTTCTCCACCTGCGCGGCGGATCCGCCCATGTAGGCCACCCCGGGCTGCAGGGGGCCCACCATGGGCCGCAGCATCCCGTCCCCGGTGACCACCTGGAAGAAGGGGGCCCTGGACGTGAAGAACTCGGGCTTTCGCGCACCCACGATCACCAGGTCGAAGAGGTCGCGCCAGGTCATGTCCCCGGGCAGGAAGCGGTCGAAGGAGTAGGACATCATGGCCGAGGAGAAGGTCCAGTCCGAATTGGTGATGAGCAGGAGCTTCTTGCCGGCGTTGCGCTGGTCCAGGAGGGTGAGGGCGGTTTCCGGGTCCAGCACCACGCAGGCCTCGGGGGCCGCGATGATGCCGGCCTTGAGGCGGCCTTCCATGTGCTGGGCGTCCACCACGTCGCGAACCCGCACGTAGAGCTCCCGGTAGCCCAGCACCTCCGGCAGGCTGCGCCCGTCGAGCAGGTCCACCATCTGGGCGTAGAGGCACCCCTCGGACAACGAGAAGAGGGTGTTGAGGAAGACCCAGCGCGGGTCCGACAGGTCCACCTGCGTCCCGGCGTAGGCCTCGCGCTGCTCGGCGAAGGTCAGGGGCCTCGTGCCGTGCTGGGCCCGGCGCACCAGGCCGAAGCGGTTGGCCTTGACGATGTTGCCCAGCTGGGTGTCGATGACCAGCCCCCGGGCCACCATGCCCTGGTCGAAGACCAGCGACTGCACCGGCCAGCCCTGCTCCAGGAACCGCTCCCGGGCGTATTCGTAGACCTGGCGTTCGAAGATGTCCACCCGGTAGTTCACCAGGGTGTAGTCCATGTCGTAGCCGATGGCGTGCAGGGAGCGGAAGTTCAAGGTCCGGTTGCAGAAGACGCCTCGGCTGCGGGGCGGTGTCACGTGGGGGCCGATCTCGTTCATGCCCCAGGATAGCGCCCCCCGGCGACCTTTGCGCAGGGTCACAGGGATTTCACTCGCGCCGCGGCGTCCTCATCCCGCATCATCGAACGATACCCATCGTTTCGAACGGCGGCCCCACCGGAGATTGCATGCGCCTTGCCCCCATCCTCGCCTTCCCCCTGGCGGCGGCCCTTTGCGCCGCACCCCGCCCGCCCCTCGTGGTGGTCGTCTCCGTGGACCAGTTCTCCGCCGAACTCATGGCCCGATGGGGCCGGGACCTCCCGGGAGGGCTGGGCCGGCTCCAGCGCGAAGGCGCGGCCTTCGTGGAGGCCTACCAGGACCACGGCTTCACCGAGACCGGCCCGGGGCATTCCGTCATCCTCACCGGGTGCCACCCCATGCACACCGGCATCACCGAGAACCACTGGCGCGACCGGGAGAAGGGACGCACCACCTACTGCGTGGAGGACCCCGCGAGCCCCCTGGTGGACGCCAAGGGCAAGGCCGTGGGCCCGGCCCGGCTCCTGACCGGGACCCTGGGCGAGTGGCTCACGGCCCAGGTGCCCGGAAGCCGCTCCTTCGCCGTCACCGGCAAGGACCGGTCCGCCATCCTCATGGCGGGCCACCGGGCGCAGGGCGTCTACTGGTTCAGCGGGGCCGCGGGCTTCACCACCTCCCGGGCCTACGCCAGCGTTCTTCCGCCCTGGCTGAAGACCTACAACGCCCGGTTCCTGGACCACGTGGCCAACGACAGCCTCTTCTGGGCGCCCCTGGACGGGCGGGGCCTGCCGCCCACGGCCACCTACACCGTGCACGGCGGACCCGTGACCCTGGGCCTGCCCCGGGCCGTCCACGCCGTGGGCATGCCCCTGGACACGGCCTTCTGGGAACGGTTCCGGGCCACGCCCTTTTTCGACGAGGCGATCCTGGGCGCCGCCGAAGCCCTGGACGAGGCCGAGCACCTGGGCCGGGGCCCCGGCACCGACCTGCTGGCCCTGGGCCTTTCGGCCACGGACTACGTCGGCCACCGGTTCGGCAACGGCGGCCCCGAGATGCTGGACAACCTGAGGCGCCTGGACAAGGGCCTGGGGGCCTTCCTGGACCGCCTGGCGGCGAAGGTGCCGGGGCTCTGGGTCGTCCTCACCGCCGACCACGGGGCCTCTGACTTCCCGGAGCGGCTCCAGGCCCAGGGCATCCCCTCCCGCCGGGTGCTCCCCGGCCCCTGGACCCGGGCCCTCAACGAGGCGCTGCGCAAGCGCCTGGGGATCGCCCTGGACGCCTTCCTTCCCGCCGACGGCCCCATGCTCTATCTGAACCCCGCCCTCGCCGACCCCGCCGAGCGCAAGCGGGTCCTGGAGGCGGCCGCCGCCCTGGCCAAGGCCACCCCCGAGGTGGCCGACGCCTTCACGGCCGAGGAACTGGCCGCCTACGTCCCCGATCCCCTGGAGGACCCGTCCCGGCGCAGCCCCAAGGCGAAACTGCGCCTCAGTTTCATGCCGGAGCGAAGCGGGGACCTCCTTCTGGCCTTCATGCCCACCTACACCATGGACGACCCCGAGGACCTGGCCTCCCACGGCCACCCCCGGGACACGGACCGCCGGGTGCCCCTGGTGTTCTGGGGCCCCTGGAAGGGAGGACGGCGCACGGAGCCGGTGCGCATCGTCGACCTGGCCCCCACCCTGGCCCGGGAGCTGGGGATCCAGCCGGCGGGTCCGGTGGACGGCCGGGCCCTGTCCCTGCCGGCCCGGCAGCCGTAGGGCGCCTCTGAATTGGCATGCAGTTTTTTTCATAGTCAGCCCCAGGCAAGCCAATCCCGTGCTGACCTTCCGGAAAAGCAAGGCCCCCCGAATCGACCGGGCGCCCCCCATGACGGTGGTCACTTATGCGGGATATAACACAAAAGTTCCATCACATTTGGCAGATCGCCCGATACGATGGTCCCTAATCAACTTCAATCATGGAGTCACGCATGAATTCCGCAGGTCTTCGCTTCTCCCGCCTGATCCCCCTGATCATCGTCGGCGCCCCCCTTATGGCCCAGGGCGTCTCCACCAACCTTTCCGGCCGTATCACGGCCAAGGGCGGCGCCGCCCTCGCGGGTGCCACCGTCAGCATCCGCAACCTTGAGACGGGCATGGTCCGCACCGCCGTCACCGATGCCAACGGCCGCTACTTCGCCTCCACCCTGCCCGTGGGCGCCTATGGCGTCACGGTCACCATGAAGGGCTACCAGACCGCCTCCAACCTGAAGATCAACCTGAACCTGGGCGACGCCGCCCCCCTCAACGTGACGATGGCCGCCGAGGCCGCCAGCATCGTCGAGGTGGTCGCCAGCGTCGCCGCCGTGGACTCTGAGCGCGCCAGCGCGGCCGCCTTCGTGAGCCCCGAGGACCTGGTCAATCTGCCCATGTTCAACCGGAGCTTCACCAGCCTGGCGACCCTGACGCCCCAGGTGGTGGTCGACAACCAGCGCGGCAACCTCGCCATCGCCGGCCAGCGCGGCGTCAACACCTCCATCAACATCGACGGCGGCGACAACAACGAGCCCTTCTTCGGCGGCGCCGTGGGCGCGGCCGAGGGCAAGACCCCCTTCACCGTGTCCGTGGAAGCCATCCGCGAGTACCAGGTGATCACCGACGGCGCCAGCGCCGAATTCGGGCGCATGGGCGGCGGCTACGTCAACGCCATCACCAAGAACGGCACCAACGAGTTCACCGGCAGCCTGTTCTACTACCAGCGCCCCCAGAGCATGGTCGCCAAGAAGGCCAACGTCACCGGCACGCCTGGCAGCAACAATGTCGGCGACTTCAAGCATCAGCAGTTCGGCTTCTCCTCGGGCGGCCCCATCATCAAGGACAAGCTGTTCTATTTCGTCGCCTACGATGGCCAGCGGATGACCTCGCCCGTCAACATGGTCTGGGGCGGCAGCAATCCCCTGGTCCTGGATCCCGCCAAGGCCGGCGACGCCGTCCTCATCTCCAAGAGCGGCTCCTACAACAGCAAGGCCGACTCGGACACGATGTTCGTGCGCTTCGACTACAACATCAACACCGACAACGTCCTGCAGCTGCGCGTGAACCACTCCTCCTTCAAGGGCGATACGGGCTCCGGCATCACCGCCGCCCAGGAGAACATGGCCACGGACGACATCAAGACGGACTCCTACGTCCTGCAGTGGAACATGGTCATCAACGCCAACTGGCTCAATGAGCTGCGCGTGAACTACGTCAAGGACGACATGCCCCGCGCGCCCTACTCCACCACGCCCGAAGTGAGCATCACCAACGGCGGGTACTACGGCGCCTATCCCTTCGACCGCACCTACAACACCAAGCGCACCCAGTTCACCGAGAACATCAGCTACAACACGCCCACCGTCCAGATCAAGGCCGGCTTCGACTACAACACCGTCGACGTCTCCGAGTTCTTCGCGGGCAACTGGCGCGGCGTCTACTACTTCAATTCCCAGGCGGATTTCAACAACGGCCTGTGGACCACCTACCGCCAGAATTTCGGCCTGAACAGCAGCGTCCAGGAAGCCGGCCTCTTCTCCACGACCACCAAGCAGATGGCCGCCTACATCCAGTCCGACTGGCGTGTGACGGACGAGTTCAAGCTGGGTCTGGGCGTGCGCTGGGATCGCCAGCAGAACCCTGACTACCCGGTCGTGGACATGAGCAATCCCCTTGCCAAGCCCCTGCCGGTCACCGGCAAGATCCCCAACGACAGCCAGTTCTCCCCGCGCCTTTCGGCCACCTACACGCCCGCCTTCGATGGCGGCAAGACGGTGGTCCGCGCCTCCCTGGGCCGCTACGTCAGCACCACCCCCGCCGTCTTCCTCTACCAGGTGTTCGCCGCCAACGGCCAGCGCACCGGTTCGGTGGACTTCAAGGCCGCGGATGCCGCCACCTTCGGCATTCCCCGCGGTGCGACGTTCAACCCCTCCAACCCCTACTGGATCCCCTCCTTCCCCAGCGGCGCGGCTTCCAAGATTCCCGCCTTCAGCGTCTGGACGTTCAGCCCCGACTTCAAGAACCCCTACACCGACCGCGCCAACGTGGGCGTCGAGCGTTCCTTCAACAGCTTGATCGCCGGCGTGTCCGCCACCTATGCCAAGGGCAACCAGCTGGAGCGCACCACCGACCTGAACATCGGCACGCCCTCCGTGAACGCCTACGGCCGCACGGTCTACACCGCCCGCCCCAACACGTCCTACCAGACCATGGGCATGTATAAGTCGGACGCCACCAGCATCTACCACGCCTACACCCTCAGCCTGAAGTACCACAAGGAAGGCAGCGACTTCGACGCCTCCATCTTCTACACCTACGCCATCAACAAGGACTTCGACTCCAACGAGCGCAACTACTCGGGCGTCAACATCCAGGAAGTCAACTCCCCGGGCAAGGACTGGAGCTACGCCGACACCGACCGCCGCTCGGTCCTCACCGGCTTCATCAGCTACAACGAGCGCCGGTTCTCGGGCATCATGGCCTCCCTGGCCATCCGCTACCAGAGCGGCTTCCCCTATTCCCTGAACTACTCCAAGGACATGAACGGGGACGGCCAGACCTCCAACGACCGCTTCTACATCAATGGCATGGATTCGGGCCGCAACAGCCTGCGTTCCTGCTCCAACACCACGCTGGACCTGGCCCTGCGGCGCGATTTCGCGCTCTACAAGAAGGTCAAGCTCACCCTGTCCGCCGACGTGTTCAACCTCCTGAACCGCCAGGACACCTACCTCAGGACCACCGTGGATGGCACCGGTTCCGATGCGAACCCGAAGCTCAAGTACGGCCAGAACTACGTGGGCAGCCCCCGTCAGGCCCAGCTGGGCGTGCGCCTGTCCTTCTAGTAAGACCCGTTTGCGAAAGAGGCGGCCTCCGGGCCGCCTCTTTTTTTCATGGCATGAAAACGCCCCGGCGTGCCGGGGCGTTTTCGCAGGCCTCGTCCCGTCAGGCCAGGACCGGCACCGCCATGCCCGAGGACGCCACCTTCACGCCGTTGCGCACGACGAAATCCATGCGGCCCAGGTTCACGCCGGCGAAGCCCACCTGGAAGATCTCCGTCTCGCCCACCTTCACCGGGGCGTCCAGGAAGGTGTGGCTGTGGCCGCCGATGATGACGTCGATGCCGGGCACCAGCTTGGCCAGGCGCAGGTCGTCCATGGCGTAGCCGCGCAGGTCGTGGCCCAGGTGGCTCAGCACCACCACCAGGTCCACCTTCTCCACCTCGCGGAGGTGCTTGATCACGGGCTTGACGGATTCCACGGGATCCCGCCAGTCGACGCCCAGGTGGTTCTTGGCCGAGACCAGGCCCTTGAAGTCGACGATGAGGCCGGTGATGCCCACCTTGACGCCCGGGAGCGACTTGACCACGTAGGGGCGCAGACGCGCCGCCAGGGCCGGGGCGCCCTTGGTGTCGAGGTTGCAGTTCAGGAAGGGGAACTTCGCCTCGGCCATGGCCGCCACCAGGGCGTCCACGCCGTTGTCGAAATCGTGGTTGCCCAGGGTGCCGGCGTCGTAGCCGCACATGCTCATGAGGCGGTAGTCCAGGAAGCCCTTGTACTCGTTGAAGTAGGGGGTGCCCTGGAAGACGTCGCCGGCGTCCAGCACCAGGACGTTGGGGGTGGTGGCGCGGATCTGCTTGATCAGCGTGGCGCGGCGGGCCATGCCCCCGCGGCCGGTGAGGTTGCCGCTGCCGGGGCCGAAGGGCTCGATGCGGGAGTGGGTGTCGTTGGTGTGCAGGAGGGTGATGCGGCCCACGCCGGGGGCTTCCTGGCCCGAAAGGGGCAGGCGGGAGGCGGCGGTGGCGGCCCCGAGGGCCTGGAGAAAGGTGCGGCGTTCCATGGCGGGTCCTAGAACTTGAAGGTCGAGGCCTTGATGGCCGCGGCGATTTCGGGGGAATAGACGTAGCGGGCGCCGGCCTCGGGCTGGATGGGCTTGCGTTCGCGGCCCAGGCGCTCGCACACGTCGATGACCAGCTGGCGCACCGGCTGGCCCGTGAGCTGGACGTTCCGCCCGTTCTTCAGGGTGGGGGTGCCGTCCCCGTTGGCCAGGAGGTAGTCCGTGGTGGCCACCAGGACCGTGGCGGCGGGGTCGATGGGGGTGCCGTCGCTCCAGGTGATGGACACCACCGGGTGGTCCGGGGTGCCGGTCACGGAGGCGCGGGCCCCGGAAAAGGGCTCGCCGCCCCGCCTCTGGATGCCCTCCTTGATGATCTGGATCAGCTCGGCGCCGGTGTACTCGGCGATAACCAGCTCGTTGTCGAAGGGCAGCACCTCGTAGATGTCCTGGACCTTCACCTCGCCGGGGTTGATGTTCCGGCGGAGCCCGCCGGTGTTGGTGAACGCGAACCGCACCTGGGCCTTGGCCACCTTGGTTGCGCCCTCCCGCATCACGTCGGCCAGGAAGAAGCCCAGGGGGTTGTCCCCGGCCACCCTGGACTTGCCGATGCCGTTCGGGGAAACGCCCAGCACGCGGCCGAAGCTCGCGTGGATCTTCTCGGACAGGGGCGCCAGGTACCGGGCCACCTCGGCGTCGTCGGGCACCGCCGGACCCACCGGGTTGACCGCCGCCAGGTCCATGCGGGGGGCGGGGGTCTGCGCCACCAGGGCCAGGCCAAGGGCCCAGGTTCCTAGAATCATGGGGAGCTTTCTCACGGGTTTCCTCTCGGTACGAAATGGGTCGTTGGCCTACCCGACAGTATGCCAGGGCGGGCATCAAACCAATAGGTATGAACGGTTAGCGGATCCGCTCCCGGTGCAGGGTGTAGCGGTCCAGCCGGGCCGCGTCCAGAGTCACGCCGGTGCCCGGGCCCGGGGGGATGGCGATGAATCCACCGGGTCCCAGCACCACCGGCGGGTCCGCGATGTCCTCCCGGAAGTAGCGCCGGGTTTCGGAGGTGTCCCCGGGAATGGAGAAGTTGTCCACGGCCTGGAGGTGGATGTTCACGGCCCGGCCCAGGCCGGTCTCGTCCATGCCCCCGGACCACACGGGAACGCCCCGTTCCTCGCAGTGCTTCGCGATGCGGATGGACTCCAGGAGTCCCCCCACCCTGCCCTGCTTGATGTTGATGACCCGGCAGGCCCCCAGGCCCAGGGCGGCGGCGGCGTCGTCCAGGCTGTGGATGGACTCGTCCAGGCAGAGCGCCGTCTTGAGCTGGGGCTGCAGGAGGGAATGCTGGTAGATGTCGTGGTAGCCCAGGGGCTGCTCGATCATGGTGAGGCCGAAGGCGTCCAGGCGCCGCAGGTGCTCGGCGTCGTCCAGGGTGTAGTCGCCGTTGGCGTCGGCCATGAGCGCCACGTCCGGGAAGCGCTCCCGCACCGCGGCCACCCATTCCACGTCCTTGCCGCGCATGATCTTCATCTTCACCCGGTGGTACCCCTGGGCCACGGCCTCCTCCACCTTGGCCAGCAGGGCGCCGGTGCTCTCCTGGATGCCGATGCTGATGCCCGAAGGGATGGGCTTGGCCCCGTACCCCAGCAGCTGGTGGAGGGGGATCCCCTCGCGCCGGGCGAAGAGGTCCAGCAGGGCGTTCTCCACCGTGGCCTTGGCCATGGGATTGCCGCGCACCTTGCGGAAGCGGGCCAGGACCTCGCCCAGGGTGCGGCGGGGTTCGAGCTCCTTGAGGAGGAAGTCCCGGATCAGGTGCCGGGCGGTGGTGGTGGTCTCACCGTCGTAATAAGGGTCGGGATCGGCCACGCACTCGCCCCAGCCCACGCAGCCGCCCTGCTCCAGGCGCAGGAGGAGGGCCTCCTTCACGGCCCAGCTGGCCACGCTGGTGCCGAAGGGCTCCACGAAGGGGACGCTCACCACCACGAAGTCGATGCGATCCAGGGTCCCGAGGACGACCTCGGCGGGAGAATGAAAATTTTTGCTCATGTATCCTCGCTGGGTTTCACATCTGGCCGGTTGTGGGATGATTGATTCTATACCGCATCATCTATGAGGAACCGACGAATGCAAGCCAAGCCCCTGGACACCCTGCTCCTTTTCAGCCTCCCCGCCTCAGGCAAGTCGGAAATGCGCCGCTACCTTGCCAGCCTCACCCCGGACCAGTGCCGGGACGATTTCGGCATGGGCCCCACCTCGCAGCTCGACGACTACCCGTATGTGCATCTCATGCACCGCATCGACGATGAGCTCCAGGCCCGCGGCTGCGGCTACCGGTTCTACTACGGCCCCACCCGCCCCTTCCAGGACGAATGGACCTGGGCCGCCCTGATCGAGCTGCTCAACGAGGACTACGCCAACCTGCGCAAGGGCGCCCACACCGAGGTCCCCAGCGCCGCCCAGCTCCTCTTCGACCGCATGGACGAGGCCCGGGTCCGCGCCGGCATGGTGCCCGCCCTGGACGAGCTGCCCCACCGCATCCGCAAGTCCATGGCCGAGGCCCTGGAGGCCGAGTGCCGCGCCGAGCTGGACACCCTGAACCGCCAGAACACCCTGGGCATCGAAGGCCGGACGATCGTCATCGAGGCCGCCCGCGGCGGCGCCAACGGCTCGGCCTTCCCCCTCACCCCGCCCCACGGCTACGCCACGGCCTTCCAGCACCTGTCCACGGACATCCTGGACCGCTCCAGCCTCATGTACATCTGGGTGGAGCCCGCCCAGAGCCGCCACAAGAACATCGAGCGCGGCAAGCCCGACGGCCAGGGCAGCATCCTCAACCACAGCGTCCCCATGGAGGTGATGCTGGGCCAGTACGGCTGCGACGACATGGCCTACCTGCTGGAGCAGAGCGACCGCCCCGGCACCATCCGGGTGGACCGCCTCGTGGCCGAGGGGGACCGCTACCGCACCCGCACCTGGCACATCCCCGCGGCGCGCTTCGACAACCGGCAGGACCTGACCACCTTCGTGCGCGGGCCCCGGGAGGCCTGGAAGCCCGAGGACGTGGCCGCCATCCACGGAGGCCTCAAGGAGACGTTCCGGAACTTCGGCCGCTGACATGTTCAAATCAGCCGAAGGCAGTACCGAACGGCTCCTGCAGCTGTGCACGGGCTATTTCCTCCTCTACGTCGTCACCGGCCTGGTGGTGAAGGCGTTCACCGGGGCGCCCCACACGCCCATGGGCACCCCGCCCATGAACGACATCGCGTTCCTGGCCTACAACACCCTGGGCGCCAACCTCACCTGCCTGATCCCGGCGGTGGTCCTGGGCTGGTGGCGCATGAAGTCCATCCGCCCCGCCCGGATCTGCGGCGTGGAGGTCCCCTCGGAGATCTTCTACATCATCCCCAGCGGCATCTGCACGGCCATCGTCATCCCCACCACGACCCTGATGTACACCCTGCCCATCTCCGTGATGGTGGCCATGGTGATCATGCGGGCCTCGGTCATCGTCATCGGCCGGGTGGTGGACGGCATCCAGATCGCCCAGGGCATCCTCCAGAAGCGCATCTACTGGGAGGAGAACGCGGCCGTGGTCTTCGCGGTGCTGGCCGCGTGCATCGAGCTGTTCGGGCCCCACACCGGGGGCTTCGCCTTCCTGCGCAACCAGGCCGCGGTGGTGATCTTCACCAGCTACATCACCTCGTACGCCATCCGCATCTACATCATGAACTACTACAAGAACACCCGCCCCAAGGGCGCGCCCCTGGACAACAAGGCCTTCTTCGCGGTGGAGCAGATCGCGGCCTCGGTGACCATGGTGTGCATCGCGCTGGTGGTGTTCTTCTCGCCCCGGCTCATCCCCGCCTGGGCCGAGGTGCGGCAGATCGCGGCCTTCGTGGGCGCCATCCGGACCCCCAGCCCCGGCTGGTTCTGGGCCTCCTTCTCGGGCCTGGCCTTCGGCCTCGTGGCGTTCTTCTCCGTGTTCATCTTCATGTTCAAGGGGCGCACCGCCACCTTCACGGGGCTCATCAACCGGCTCACCTCCCTGGTGGCGGGCACCGCCGCCACCCTCCTGGGACACTGGCTCTTCGCGAGCCGCCTGCCCAGCCTTCAGAACTGGGTGTCCCTGGGCTTCGTGCTGGTGGCCGTGTTCTTCCTCTCCCGCGCCGAAAGGCGCCGGGCCCTGGAGCTCAAGCTGGCCCGGGAGATCTGACCGGCCGGATCGTGTAGCAGTGGTTCACGTGCCGCACGCCCCCGTAGTCGAACTTGTACCGCTCGTCACCGCGGGACAGGTCGAAGACGGGGGTGTCCGTGTGTTCGAGGAGGTGCCTTAGCGTTCCCGTGATGAGCAGCCCGCCCGGGCTGTACTTCGCGAACGCGCCCTCAATGGCGAGGAAGGGCAGCGTGATGGAGCCGTCCCCGGCCCGGAAGCCCGCGCAGAACCCGGCCACGTCGCCGTCGATGTGGAGGATGGAATAGAAGGTGTTCGGCAGGCGGCCCAGGGCCAGCATGGTGGGGTTGAACCACCGGCGCAGGAAGTAGGGGAAGTATTTCCGCACCTGGAAGTTGATGCCCTTCTTCCGCATTCGCCGCCAGTACAGGTCGAAAAGCCTCAACTGGGTGGTGAACGGCATGGACTGGTCCAGGAAGGTGCGGACCTCCCAGGTGCGGCCATCGGCCTCCAGGTGCCGCACGGCGGCCCGGAGCTTCTGGCGGTGCCCCTTGCTCAGGGTGCCCAGGTAGGCCTCGTAGTCGGGCCCCAGGGGGATGTGGACGCAGGGCATCGCCCTGCATTCGTAGGCCTCCGGGGGGAAGGCCGCCTGGATCAGCCGGTCCATGCGGCTCCCGGCCCGGACCCGGCTGAAGGTGAAGGCCAGGGGATGCCCGTCCGCGATGGCCTCCAGGGCGAAGCGCAGGGCGTCCGGCGTCGCGGCCTCGCCGGTGATCGCCTCCAGGTAACCGGCCTGGGAGAATTCGCCCCAGAGGAAGGCCTGCCCCGCCATGCCCGCCCGCCCCAGGTGGAGGGGCAGCAGCAGCACGGTGCGATCAGCGTCGTCCCGCACCTCGTAGATGACGTTGCGGTACAGGTGCCGGGTGGAAAGCAGGAAGAATTTCCCGACGACCTGGGCGTAATCGAAGGCCTGGAAGGGCGTGTGGTCCCGTCCGTCGCCGTACAGCGCCCGCCAGGGCCCTTCGGCCGAGCGCAGATTCGTGTGCAGTATGAGCCGGGGCATCCATCCCTTTCGGGGCCTTGGGGAATCGGGGGTCTGGCGTCGAGGTGTTGAATCCCACCCTACCACCGCTCTCCAACCTCCTTCAATGCCCCGCGCCGGCCGGCCGGGCCCTCCAGATGGTCGTCATGATGGCCGCCCCCACGAGGCTGAAGGGCACCAGGCACAGGGCCCACACCCAGGCGTTGGCGGGCGCGTGGCCTGCGGCCCCCACCCCGTCCCAGCCGTAGGTCTTCAGGACCCAGCCCAGGCCGAAGCCCGTGAGGCCCGAGCCGATGTACTGGATGCCATCCAGGGCCCCGGCCACGGTGGCCGCAGCCTTGCGCCCGCCAAAGTCCATGGAGGCGGTGCCGCTGAGCATGCCGTGCACCCCGAAGATGAACATGGCGGTCAGGCCCAGCAGGACGATGGCCCACACCTGGCCCCCGTGGGTGCCCCGCCCCAGGGCCGCGCCCAGCAGGCAGATCATGACCACCTGGGCCAGGTAGAAGATGAAGGCCACGGGCGGCCGCCGGCTCTGGAAGAGCCGGTCGCTCATCCACCCGCAGAGCAGCCCGCCGAAGATCCCGCCCATCATGAAGGCCACGCCCGTGGCGCCGAAGAGGGCCGCCCGCTTGGAGAGGTGGTACACCTCCTCCAGGTACTCCGTGAAGTAGAGCATGATCCCCTGGCGCACGAAGCCCGTGCAGAATTCCGCGAAGATCAACGCGATGATCACGGGATTGCCGATGACCTTGGCCAGCAGTTCCTTGAGGGGAAGGGGCTTGTCCTCGGCCAGGTGCGCACCGCTGCCGTCGCCGGTGTCGAAGTCCGCCAGGCCCGCGTGGCTGGGCCGGTTGCGCACCAGCAGGTAGTCCACCAGCACCATGACGGCCATGGCCCCCACCGGCGCGAACCAGATGATGGTCCAGCCCTTGAAGCTGGCCAGGAGCCAGGCGCCCACGGAGGTGGCCAGGAAGTAGCCCGAACTGATCATGACCCCGAAGATGCCCCCGAAGATCCCCCGCTCCCGCACGTGGAACCAGGTGCTGTTCACCTTGACCACGCTCAGGGCCCCGAAGCTCTGGAAGTACATGTTGACGCTCCAGAGGAGGCTCATGGACACCAGCAGCTTGGTGGTGAACCCGTTGAGGAACATGAGTCCCACCAGGAGGTTGGTCAGGGCGGCCCCCAGCGCCCCCACGAGGATCGCCCGGCGTCCGCCGATGCGGTCGGCCAGCGGCCCGTTGATGGCCACGGCCAGGCCGTAGGTCCAGAATCCCGCCGTGGCGATGATCCCCATCTCCCACTTGTCCAGGTGGTACCAGGCCCCGATATCGCTTTTGACGATATTGAAGTTGTACCGGCCCATGTACATGGTCGCGTAGGTGAGGCCAAGGGGAAACCAGTTCAGGAAGCGCCTGAACCGGAACGGTTTCGTATGTTGCATGCCATGCTCCGACACCTCCAGCTTAGACGATGCAGGTGTCGGGTATGTAGCCGGAATGTGACGGCCGTGTGACGCCGGGGCCTTGCATCGCCTGGGTGATGGCATAAAGTGATGGAAGAGGTCGAATCATGTTCAGCACCACCTTGCGCCTCCCCGACGATCTCGCGGCCTTTCTCCAGGACGCGGCCCGGAGCCAGGGCCTCAGCGTCAACGCCTACCTCGCCCGGCTGGTGGAGCACCGGCGCGAGGAGGACCGGCGCGCCCAGCTCGCCCGCGACTGGGCCCTCTACGCCCAGGACACCGCCGCCCAGGACGTGGAGTACGCATTCGAAGCGCAGCGGAGCCTTGCCGCCGAAACGCCCCTGCCGTACCGGGCGAAGCATGAAACCGGTAAGCCGAGGAAGCGGTCGTGAACCCGCGGCGCGGCGACATCTGGATGCTGGATTTCAGCGCGGGCCACGCAGGGGCCGAACAGCAGGGTTTCCGCCCGGGCATCATCGTCCAGTGCGACGAGGGCAACCTGGCGCTGGGGGCCCGGACGACGATCCTCGTGCCCCTCACCACCCAGGGCCGCCCCTTCTCGTTCTATGTCCCCGTTCCCGCCGGCCCGGACACGGGACTCAAGGCCGTGTCCTGGGCCAACTGCACGCAGGTGTTCACCGTGGACAAGGTGCGCCTGAAGGCCCGCCTCGGCTCCGCCCCCGCCCCGGTCCTGGCGGCCGTGGGCAGAGCCCTGGCCGCCACCCTGGATCTCACCTCCGGAAGATAAGTCCGTTCAGTCGCCGGAGCTTGCCTTCGAACCTCCACAGGGAGGCCCGGCCGGCGACCTGGATGAACCCGGTGGCCTCCGGGGGAAACCGGCAGGCGTCCTGCAACTCCCGCTGGAAGGCCTGGCGCTTGCGCCCGAAGGGATCCCACCAGGCGCCCTTCCAGCGGACCACCAACAGCAGGACGGGCCGTTCGGCGTGGAAGATCACCTTCTTGCGCACCAGGTGGGCTTCGGCGACCCGGTCATCGGAAAGGCACACCCGCTGGATCTCCTGCAGCGCCGAAGGGCTGCAGTGGTGGGACTCCAGGGCGTCCAGGAGCGTGACGCCCATGCGCTCGCGCTGGACCTTCTCCACCAGGGCCGTGGCGCGCAGGGCCCGGTCCCCCTCCTTGTCGGCGTTCGCGTGGTCCCCCCGGGCGCGCAGGTGGTGCGCCAGCAGCTCGTGGCAGGCCGGAGCCAGGGCCGGGTCGCGGTGGATCAGCTCGCGGGCCTCGAAGACCGCTGCGCTGTCGCGTCCGCGATCCAGGGCACGCCGGATGGAAAGGAAGGCGGCTTCGATGCAGGTCCCGTGGGCCGCCCGGTACATGCCCAGGGCCGCGTCGAACCGGGGCAAGGGGGCGTGCTCGTAGGCGAGCCGGAGGTACTCCAGGGCGTCGGGGTGGTCCGGGAAGACCCCCTCCATGGCCTCGGTGAGCTCCCGGTAGCGCGCGACGCCCGCCGCCCAGCCCCGGACCGCCTCCTCGGCGCAGGCTTGGATGCGGGCCTTCCAGGCCCCTTCCACCTCCGCGGCCACGGGGGTGCCCTCCAGGAGCGAGCGGAACGCGTGGGCCACCGGGGGCATGGGCACCCGGGCCTTGGCCTGCAGGTAGTCCAGGCGCAGCCGCAGCAGGGGCGGAGCCTCCTTCTGGAGGCCGTCCAGGGCCAGTTCCAGCATGCCGTCGGCGCCCTCGGGGCAGGCGGCGAGCACCTCCCCCAGGTGGCGGTGGAGGTCCTCGGGGAGGGGGAGGCCGGCGTCAAGACGGGCGTCCAAGCTGGCGAACCCCCGACGGGCCACCAGCGGCTGCAGGATGGCCAGCCGGCACAGCGCCCGCACCAGGGTGGGCGTCCCATGGCGTTCGGCGATGGCCCGGTCCGTACGGATGAACTCCCGCGCCAGGAAGGGCTGGAAGGCCGCCACCACCCAGCGGGAGTAAGGTCGCAGGAAGGCGGTGCACCACCGGCGCCAGCCCGGGGCGCCGCCCCGCAGGGAGGTTTCCACGAGAAGGTGGACCCGGTACCAATAGGTGGCCAGCCGCTTCACCTGGAGGTTCAGCCAGCCCTGGTAGTCCGACCAGAAGACCACCTCCCATTCCGCCACGGCGTCGAGTTCCCGGAGGCTGAGGGCCAGCAGGGGGTAGATGCCCACATACCAGTGGTACCGGCTCCACCCGAACAGGCCCCCCATGGGCACGCCCGTGAGCTCCACGCCCCAGGCGTCGGGCGCCAGGATCACCTGGGGGGACCGGGGCCCCTGCCAGGCCTCCCGGGCCGCCTCCAGGCGCGCCTCCAGGGCGGGGGCTTCGCCGGGCTTCAGGACGCGGCCCGGGGGCCTGGGAAAGCCCCTGAAGGCAAGGGCGAGGCCATGGAGGGCGTTGGCCAGGAGAAAGGCCCCCGCGGGCCAGGCCAGGATCGCCAGGCCCCGGACGGGAAGAAGGAGGAGGAGGGCCCCAAACAGGCCCAGCCCGAGCAGAGCCAGGAACGGCAGGGTGGCGCCCAGCGTGAAGAGGGTTGCGGAGCGGATGCGGTCCTCGATCCAGTGCATTCTATTAACCTCTCATGCAAATATCCGCTTCGAAAGGGGCATCGCAAGGGAACAATTATTTAAACTTCAGCATTCCAACCTGGAACCATTCCGCGTTCCGGCCCCCCGCCGCCCCCAGGGCCACCAAGACCAGCGTCCCCACAGGGTTTCATGGGGATTGATGACCCCATTCATCCCGAAATTCCCTTCCGCAGGGCGCACCGGGGATTTCCACCCCAGGGCCACACGGCGCATGGTATTTTCATTCCCAAGGTCGTGACAGGACGGGTCGTTTGTTGGTTCCGTAACAACTGTGTTAGCTTAATTAAAATTTGAGGTGAACGATGACCCACAAGCCCCGTGGTTCGGGCTCGGCCCTAGAAATCCCGGCCCCGGTCAAGCTGCCGAGCGTTTTGGACAAGTGCGCCGCCTTCACCATCCCGGACGACCTGAAGGCCATGGGCATCTACCCCTACCACCGGGTCATCGAGACCGGCCAGGCCACCGAAGTCATGGTCGATGGGCAGAAGCAGCTGATGCTGGGTTCCAATTCCTACCTGGAACTCACCACCCACCCCCGGGTCAAGGAGCGCGCCCTGGAGGCCATCGAGGTGTACGGCACCGGCTGCGCCGGTTCCCGTTTCCTCAACGGGACCCTGCCCATCCACGTGGAGCTCGAGCATAAACTCGCGGCCCTGGTGGGCAAGGAGGCCGCCCTGGTCTTCCCCACGGGGTTCCAGACCAACACCGGCGTGATCTCCAGCCTGGTGCACAAGGGCGAGTACATCGTCGGCGACAAGTACATCCACGCCTGCATCATGGACGGCTGCATGCTCAGCCACGGCACCCTAGTGCGCTACGACCACAACAACATGGCCGACCTGGAGGAGAAGCTCAGCCGCATTCCGGCCCAGGCCCCCAAGCTCATCGTCACCGACGGCGTCTTCTCCATGGAGGGCGACATCTGCGACCTGCCCGGCATCGTGACCCTGGCCCAGCGCTACGGCGCCCAGGTCATGGTGGACGACGCCCACGGCCTCGGCGTGCTGGGCCCCGGAGGCCGGGGCACCGCCGCCCACTTCGGCCTCACGGACCAGGTGGACCTGATCATGGGCACCTTCTCCAAGTCCCTGGCCGCCATCGGCGGCTTCATCGCCGGCAGCGCGAAGACGATCAACTACCTGCAGCACGTGGCGCGGCCCTACATGTTCTCGGCCTCGGCCTCCCCGGCCAGCGTGGCCGCGGTGCTGGGCGCCCTGGAGGTCATGGAGGCCGAACCCGAGCGGCTGGCCCGGCTCTGGGAGAACGCCCGGTTCCTCAAGCAGGGCTTCGACCAGATCGGCTTCGACACGGGCCGGAGCGAGACCCCCGTCATCCCCATCCTGGTGGGCGAGTTCGACACCTGCATGAAGATGTGGCGCTACCTGAAGGAGGCCGGGATCTTCGTGAACCCCGTGGTGCCCCCCGGCGTGCCTCCGGGCCGCAGCCTCATCCGCATCTCCGTCACCGCCGGCCACACCCGGGAGCAGCTGGAGTGGGCCCTGGACGTCTTCCAGAAGGCCGGACGCCACTTCGGCCTCCTGGAGCAGGGGGCATGACCTCCGGGATCCAGGTCAGGGCCACGGCGGGTTCCGCGGATACGGAGGCCTTCATCCGCTTCCCGTACCGCCTGCACCGGTCCGAGCCCCACTGGGTCCCACCCCTGATCCTCGAACGCCAGGAGTTCCTGGACCCCCTCAAGAACCCGCTCTTCGAGTACGCCAAGGTCCAGACCTTCCTGGCCACCCGGGACGGCGAGGTGGTGGGCACCATCGCCGCGGTACGCAACGACCGCTACGGCCAGTTCCACCCGGACGAGGCACACGTGGGCTTTTTCGGCCTCTACGAGTGCATCCCGGACCAGGCGGTGGCCGACGCCCTCTTCGACTCGGCCTGCGCGTGGCTGCGCGCCGAGGGCAAGACCGTGGCCCGGGGCCCCGTGAACCTGACCACCAACGACGTCGTGGGGCTCCTGGTGGAGGGCTTCGACGCGGACAACGCCGTCATGATGCCCTACAATCCCGCCTACTACGGCGCCCAGTTCGAAGCCGCGGGCTTTGCCAAGACCAAGGACCTCTACGCCTATTTCATGGCCAAGGCCGACTGCGCCGACCGGCTCACGGCCGTGGCCAACCGCCTGGACCGGGGCGGCCACGTGCGGATCCGGCCCCTCGACAAGAAGCGGTGGCCCCAGGAACTGGCCTTCGTGAGGGAAACCTACAACCAGGCATGGGCGAAGAACTGGGGCTTCGTGCCCTGGACCGACCGCGAAGTGGCGTACATCGCCAAGGAGCTCAAGCCCCTGGTGGACACCCGCTTCGCCTTCGTGGGGGAAGTGGGCGGGGTGCCCGCGGGCTTCATCGTCTCCATCCCCGACGCCAACGAGGCGCTCAAACTGGCCCAGGGCAAGCTGCTCCCCGTCGGGCTCCTCAAGATCCTGTGGAAGCTCAAGGTCACCGGCTGCTCCAGCCTGCGCACGATGATCATGGGCGTGCTCCCCCAGTACCGGCGCCGGGGGCTGGACCTCCTGATGATCCACCGCACCATCCACAACTCTCTGAACACCGGGATCCGCGGCTCCGAGGTGAGCTGGATCCTCGAGGACAACCAGGCCCTCCTGAGCCCCCTCCACCAGCTGGGCGCGAAGCGCACCAAGACCTACCGCGTGTATGACCGCCCCTGCTAGCGTCCTGGTCACCGGAGGCCACGGGTTCATAGGGTCCCATCTCTGCGGGCGCCTCGCCCAGCAGGGATGCCGGGTACGGATCCTGGCCCGGCCCGGCGCCGACCTCTCCGCCCTCGAAGGCCTGGGCGTGGAAGTGGCCCAGGGCGACCTCACCGACCCCGGCACCCTCCCGGCGGCCCTGGACGGGGTCCGCCGCGTCTACCACCTGGCCGGGGCCCTGAAGGGCTTCCGGGAAGCCGACCTCCTGGCCGTGAACCGCGACGGGACCCGGAACCTCGTCCAGGCGTGCCCCCCCGGGCTGGAACGCTTCGTCCTCGTCTCGAGCCTCGCCGCCGCCGGCCCCAGCCCGGGCGGCCCCGAGCCGCGCCCCGAGGGCGCCGCCGACACCCCCCTCACCTGGTATGGCCGCAGCAAGCTCGAGGCCGAGCGCGTGGTCCTGGCCTCGGGCCTTCCCAGCGTCATCGTGCGTCCCCCGGTGGTCTTCGGTCCCCGGGACCGGGACGTGCTGGCGTACTTCCGCATCGCCGCCCGGGGGTTCCTGCCGGTGCCCGGCGCCCGGGAGCGGTGGTACTCCCTGGTGTACGCCCCGGACCTGGCCGAGGGCATCCAGCGGGCGGGGGACGTCCCCCTGCCCCCGGGGGAGATCCTTCCCCTGGTGAACCCCGAGCCCGTCACCTGGCTGGACCTGGGCCGGCACATCGCCCGGGCCCTGGGCCGGAAGTGCCGCGAGCTGCACCTCCCGGAAACCGCAATCCGGGCCGCGGGCCAGGTGGCCGGACTTGCCGCCCGTCTCCGGGGCCGCCCGGAAATTTTCTCCCCCCAGAAGGTGGTGGAAATGCTCGCCCCCGCCTGGGTCGCCAGCCCCGCCAAGGCCCAGGCCCTGCTGGATTGGACGCCAGGCACCTCCCTGGACCAGGCCCTTTGGAAAACCGTCCGCTGGTACCGGGACCATGGCTGGCTTTAGGAGGGTGTCTAAGCGCCCCTTCGGCCTCGCCGCCCCCCTGGGGGCCTGGCGCCCCCTGGACCGCTGGGTGGTGGGCTACGCCCTGGCCACCCTGCCCTTCCTGGGCTTTGGCTGGCTTCGCGGAACCCCCGGATGTGGCGCCCAGGCGGGCGTCAACCTCCTGGTGATCGCCGGCTGCCTCCTGGTCGCCCGCTGGAGCCGGGACACGCACGCGGTCATCCCCACGGTGCTCCGACTTTTCTATGCGCCTCTCATCTACTGGTGCTTCTACCACCAGGTGCAGACCCTGTGGCCCCTGTTCCACGCCCTGCCCCTGGACGCCCACCTGGCCCGGGCCGACCAGGCCCTTTTCGGCTGCCAGCCTTCTCTGGCCTGGCGCGCGGCCCTGCCCCAACGCTGGCTCTCCGAGATCTTCTGCTTCGCCTACCTCGCCTACTACTTCTTCACCCCCATCGTGGGGTTCACCGCCCTCCTGCGGTCCGGCTACGCCACCGCCGAGCGGGTGATCCTCGCCGCCACGGCCTGTTTCTTCGTATGCTACGCGCTCTTCTGGATGTTCCCCACCGTCGGACCCCACTTCTGGTTCCCCCCGGCGCAGGGCCCGCAGCTCTACGACGGGTACGTCTTCAACCACGCCCTCTTCTTCTTCACCCGGGGCGGTGAGATCCGCGGCGGGGCCTTCCCCAGCTCCCACATCGCCGTGGCCACGCTGTTCACCCTCTGGGCCCGGCGGGAGGTGAAGGTGCTGTTCGCGCCCCTGGCGCTGGTGACGGCGGTGATGCTGCCGGCGGTGGTGTACCTCCGGGCGCACTACCTGGTGGATGTGCCCGCCGGGCTCCTCGTGGGGGCCATCGCCTACGGGGTCAGCGCACGGACGCTGAGGTGACGAACGCCAGGCCCTGCCAATCCCTCCACGCCCCGCGCGACCTGCCCGCATGGATGGCCCGGTAGCATGACCTCGACGTTGCGCATCCTCGAGTTCTTCGCCGGCATGGGCGGGTGGCGCCGCGCCTTCGGCGCCCGGGCGGTGATCGCCGCGGCCTACAACATCAGCCCGCCGGCCCTGGCCACCTACGCCCGCATCTGGGGCGAGCGCCCCATCGCACGCGAACTGGCCACCCTTCCCGCTTCGGAAATCCTGCGGCACGGCGCCGACACCTGGGTGATGAGCCCACCCTGCCAGCCCTTTTGCCGCATGGGCAACCGCCAGGACCTGGAGGACCCGCGCTCCCGGGCCTTCCTCCGCCTGATGGAACTCCTGGGGGAGCACCCCCCGGGGCACCTGGTGCTGGAGTCCGTGGAGGGCTTCCTGGGCTCCGGGGCCCACGCGCTGCTCACGGACCGGCTCCGGGAGGGCGGCTTCCAGGCGCTGGAATACACCCTCGATCCGCAGGGTTTCGGCCTGCCCAACCAGCGCCTCCGGGTCTTCGTGGTGGCCTCCCGGGGGCCCCTAGCGGCGCGGGCGCTCCCTGGCCTTCCGCCGGCGCCCCTGCGGGGCTTCCTGGATCCCGTCGAGGACCCCGGCCTCTACCTGGGCGAGGCCATGCGCCACCGGCCCGGCCTGGACCTGGTGACGGCGGATTCCGCCCGCACCGCGTGCTTCATCGGCGGCTACGGCCGGCGCTACGTCGGCAGCGGATCCTTCCTGGAGACGGCGCGGGGCGTGCGGCGGTTCTCGGTGACGGAGGCCGCGCGTTTGCTGGGGTGGGACCCGGTCCCGGCCTTCCCGGAGGAGCTGTCTGCCGAGGCCCGGTACAAGCTGCTGGGAAACGGCCTGAGCATCCCGGTGGCGGCCTGGGTGGCGGGGCACCTCGTGGAGTCCGTTTAAATTTGCGGAATCATTTCGCCCGAATGGAATGTTGAGGAAGTTTCGGGTAAAGAACCCGTACGCCGAGCACGCCGAGGCGCGGAGTTGCGCAGAGGTGGCTTCGCATCCTTGGCGCCGACCCATGCCGCCCAGGCCCTGACCGCTATCGCGGTCCGCGTCGCTGCCGCGACGCGCGGCAGGGGGCGCTGGCCCTTCCCCATGCGAGCCTGTGGCGGGCCAGCGCCCCCTGCCTTGGACGGGCCTGGGCTCGGCAATCGGTTCAGAAGGCGGGGGTGGGAACTTTCCTGGGGGTCGAGGAACCCTCCCGGAAGGAGGTTCGGAATGCCACAGAACGTTCCCGACTACCGTCCTCACACCGACCTGACCCGTTCCATCCTGGAGTCCGCCATGCGCGTCCAAAGCAGCCTCGGAATCGGGCTCTACGAAAAGCCCTACAAGGTCTGTCTGGCCCATGCCCTACGACTGAAGGGGCACCACGTCATGGTGGAAATCAAGCTGGACATCACCTTCGAGGGTCTTCTGGTTCCCGAATCCTACCGGATTGACGTCCTGGTGGACGATGCCGTGGTCGTGGAGGCAAAAACGGTGGAAAAGCTCACCCCCATCCACCAAGCCCAAGTGCTCACCTACCTCCGTCTTTCCGGCTAGGAGGTCGGGTTGCTGCTCAACTTCTGGGCCTGTCCATTGAAGGACGGCGGCATCCAACGTCTGATACTCAGCCGGGACAGAGCCTGAAAGCGAACCAAGATCCAGGACCGCACCACGACCCGGTCCGGCATCCGGTGCGCCAAGCCCAGGCCCCTTCACGGATGGGGGCGCTGGTCACCCACAGGCTCGCATGTGGCAGGACCAGCGCACCCAGCCGTGCGCCGCGTGAGCGGCGTTGCCCGCGACAGCGGGCAGGGCCTGGGCGGAATGGGTCGATACGTCCATGCGCGAAGCAGCCTCGGCGCAACTCAGCGCCTCTGCGTTCTCGGGTCGGGTAGGCCCGGGGCGTTGCCGCCCCAGACCCCCCTCAGATCCGGACGTGCCCGATTAAGGCATCCGGCTCCTCAGATCACGTGAGTAGCTGCGGGCATGAGCGTCACTGTCCGCTTCAGCCTTGGGGGCGGGAGCGGGAACCGCTTCAACACCTTCTCCATGGCCTCCCAGGTCAGGACTGCCCTTTGGGATCTCCGGCCCAGCCACTTCTTCCAGAGGTGACTCACCTCCCGAGCGAAGTTCCTGATGGATCTGAAGTTCCCCGTAATCCCGTAGTAGTTGTAGTGTCCGATTAGCTTCTGGCGCAGGGTCTTGTGCTGGTCCGAGAGCCGGTTATGCCGGTTCTTCTTCAGCCAGTCCCCTGTGGCCTTGATGGCGCGGCTGAACCGTTTCTTCGAGGTCTTCCGCTTCACCACCCAAGCCCCCTTGAGGGACTTGCCCCAGTAATGGGTGAATCCCAGGAAGTCGAAGTTGCCGGGTCCCCCTCCGGGGTCCCGCGGTTCCTTCGGTTTCCGGAACTCCACCAGCCGGGTCTTGTCCGGGTGGATCCTCAGTCCGAACCTTTCGAAGCGCTTCGGCAGCACCTCCAGGACTCGCCGGGCATCTTCCTCAAGGGCAAAGCCCATCACGAAGTCGTCCGCGTAGCGGACCAGAAAGGCTTGACCCCGCAGACGGGGCTTCACTTCCCGCTCGAACCATACGTCCAGCACTTCGTGGAGGTAGATGTTGGCCAGGGTCGGGGAGATCACACCCCCCTGGGGAGTGCCCGTTTCCGGGTGCGTGATGCATCCTTGGTCGAGAACCCCCGCCTTCAGCCATTTGCCGATCAGACGCTTTACCACTCCGTCCCGCATCCGCTTGTCCAGGATTTCCCGCAGGCAGCCGTGGTCCAGCGTGTCGAAATACTGCCGGATATCCACGTCTAGCAGCCACCCACCGCTCAGGTTCATCGTCTGCTGCCAGATCGCCTGCAGTGCCTGGTGCGCCGACCTCCCGGGCCGGAATCCATACGAGCAGTCCAGAAAGTCCTGCTCATAGAGGGGTTCCAGGAGCATGACCACCGCCCTCTGGAGGACCTTGTCCTCGAAGGTGGGGATGCCCAGAGGACGCTGGGTTCCATCCGCTTTGGGGATGTATACCCTTCGCACCGGAGGGGCCTTGTAGGGGTCGCCGGCTTTGGCTCGGTTCAGCAGGGATTGGAGATTTGCCTCCAGATTCTCCGCGTATTCCTGGGCTGTTTGGCCATCCACCCCTACTGCCCCGTCCTTACGGGTTTGCCGGTAGGCTTCCTGAAGCCATTCGATGTCCATGTGGTGGGACAAGCTGCGAATTGCCGCCTCCGGCATTTGCCGGGACAGTTCCGCTATCCGTTGTTGTTTCGTGCAGACCGAGCTGGGAGTCGATATTCCCATGGTCTTTCCCTCCAACGATTCCGTGATCTGGCAGCCCCTTGGCTCCAGCGGGTCCCTCGGAACGGTTCCCCACCTTCATCGCTACTACGAGCTGCTCCGACTCCCTGCCGCCCTTCCCGCCGCCGTCATTTGGTTCCGGCTGGCGGTACCGCCTTCGCATCCGGTTGTTCGCTCCTGATCGGGTCGGTGCCCCCCGTCCAGGCCAGGGTTGTTTGGATCGTGGCGTCCCCAACCACGGGTCCAGGCGGAAACGACAGGGCCTCCCAGGTTCCTGGGGGACCCCCTGCGGACATGCCCTGCTCTGCGACCCCGGCGGGACCTTTGAGCCAGGCCGTTGCGGCTCTCAGGTGCGGCCTTCCGTTCGTACGAAAACGTCGGCTCCCACGGTAATAAGACTTTCGAGGCTCGATCACACGGCCTATACGCTCGCTGTCTACGCTTCGAAGGGTGGGTCACCCCACCACCACGCAAGACTCGCTTCTGGCTGCTGGCCAGCTTTGCCAGATGGGGTTGGCTACCCATCGGGTCCCATTGCGAGGTTTCAGGTGATTAGGTCATCCGTCCTCCTCGCCCAGGCTTTGCCTGGCGCACCGTACAGGTCCTTTACCCGAAGATACCGAAGCCTCAAATCGGGCTACGCCAAAAGCCGCCGGATCACTTCTTCCGCCACCCTCAGCCCGAACAGCGCCGGCATGTACGACACGGTCCCGATGGGCTGCCGGCGCCGCCCCGTGCCGTGGTGCTCGCCCACGTCCGCGGGTTCGTAGGGGGTGGTGTTCTGCGCGGGCTCCACGGAGTAGACGCAGGGGATGCCCGAGGCCACGCCCCGCCGGCGCAGGCGCAGGCGCACCACGCGCGCCAGGGGGCAGATGAGGGTCTCGGAGATATCTCCGACCCGCACCTGAGACGCGTCCAGCCTGCCGCCGGCGCCCATGCTGGAGACCACGGGGATGCCCAGGCGGTGCACGGCCTCCAGGAGGGTGACCTTGGAGTTGAGGGAGTCGATGGCGTCCACCACCAGGTGGGGGCGCGGGTCCAGGAAGCCCGCGACGGTCTCCGGGTCCAGGAAGCCGGGCCGGGCGTCCACGTCGCAGGCGGGGTTGATGTCCAGGACGCGCTCCGCGGCAAGGTCCACCTTCCGCCGCCCGAGGGTGGAATGCAGGGCGAACAGCTGGCGGTTGATGTTGGTGGCGTCCACCGTTCCGTAGTCCACCAGGCGCAGGTGCCCCACGCCGGCCCGGGCCAGGGCCTCCACGGCGTACGAGCCCACGCCGCCCAGGCCGAACACGGCCACGTGCGCCTCGGCGAGGCGGGCCAGGGGCTCGGCGCCCAGGAGCTGTTCCGTGCGGGCGTACCATCTCATGCGAGCCATCTCCTGAAGAGGCGCGAAGCGTTTTCGTGGGCGGGAACCGGGCGCGGCGAGGCCGCGGCCACGAGCCGGAGGTTGGCGGGTTCGTTGGGTCCCGCCACCCCTCCGGGGGGCAGGTCGGGGGAATCCGTCTCGAAGAGGATCCGGTCCTCCCGCAGCACCGCCAGGGAGGCCCGGGCCCGCCGGGCCCCGTGGACGGTCAGGGCGCGCCCGAAGGACAGGTGCAGGCCCAGGGCCTGGAAATCCAGGGCCACCTCCGGGGCGCCGGAGAAGGCGTGAACGAGGCCGCCGGCGTCGGGCAGGCCCGTCTCCCGCAGGATCTCCAGCAGCCGCCCCGCGGCCTTCACGCAGTGCAGCGACACCGGCAGGTCCCGCCGGATGGCGAGGGCGAGTTGGGCGCGCAGGGCGGCCTCCTGCAGCTCGCGGGAGGGCCTGCCATCGGAGAAGTCGAGGCCCAATTCGCCCGCGCCGGCCCCGGCGTCGAAGGCCGCTTCCAGCCGCGCCGCCCAGTCCGGGGACGCGCCGTCCACGTACCAGGGGTGCAGGCCCGCCATGGGAAGGATCTCCGGGCGCCGTCCCAGTTCCAGCACCCGGTCCCAGTCCTCCTCCCGGGTGCCGCAGCAGACCATGTGGGTCACCCCCGCCTCCGCGGCCCTTCGCAGAACCGCCTCCAGGCCGTCGCCGAAGCGCGCGTCCTGGAGGTGGCAGTGGGCGTCGAAAAACACTAGTAGCGGTAGTGCTCAGGCTTGAAGGGCCCTTCCACGGCAACGTCGATGTACCGGGCCTGGGACTCCGTGAGCACCGTGAGCTGGGCGTTGAGCTTCTTCAGCTGGAGCCGGGCCACGTGCTCGTCGAGCTTCTTGGGAAGCGTGTAGACGCCCACCTTGTACTCGCCCTGCTTGGTGAACAGCTCGATCTGCGCCAGGGTCTGGTTGGCGAAGCTCGAGCTCATGACGTAGGAGGGGTGCCCGGTGCCGCAGCCAAGGTTCACGAGGCGGCCCTTGGCCAGCATGATGATGCGCTTGCCGTCGGGGAAGACCACGTGGTCCACCTGGGGCTTGATCTCCTCCCACCGGTAGCCTTCCAGCGAGGCGATGTCGATCTCGCTGTCGAAGTGGCCGATGTTGCAGACGATGGCCTGGTCCTTCATCTTCGCCATGTGGCCGTGGTCGATGACGTGGTGGTTGCCGGTGGCGGTGACGAAGATGTCGGCCTTGTCGGCGGCGTAGTCCATGGTCACCACCCGGTAGCCCTCCATGGCGGCCTGCAGGGCGCAGATGGGGTCGATCTCGGTGACCCACACCTGGGCGCTGAGGGCGCGCATGGCCTGGGCGCAGCCCTTGCCCACGTCGCCGTAGCCGCAGATGACCGCCACCTTCCCGGCGATCATGACGTCGGTGGCGCGCTTGATGCCGTCGACCAGGGATTCGCGGCAGCCGTACAGGTTGTCGAACTTGGACTTGGTGACCGAGTCGTTGACGTTGATGGCGGGGAACCGCAGCTCGCCCTTGGCGGCCATCTGGTAGAGGCGGTGCACGCCGGTGGTGGTCTCCTCGGTGACGCCCTTGACCGCGGCCAGCTGCCGGGAATAGAAGCCGGGATCGGAGGCCAGGGTGCGGCGGATGGCGCCGAACAGGGCCCGCTCCTCCTCGTTGCCGGGCTTGTCCAGGAGGGAGGCGTCCTTCTCGGCCCGGGCGCCCAGGTGCACCAGGAGCGTGGCGTCGCCGCCGTCGTCCAGGATCATGTTGGCCGCGCCCTCCTTGAAGGCGAAGATGCGGTGCGTGAAGTCCCAGTAGTCGTCCAGGCTCTCGCCCTTGACGGCGAAGACCGGGGTGCCCCCCGCCGCGATGGCCGCCGCGGCGTGGTCCTGGGTGGAGAAGATGTTGCACGAGGCCCAGCGCACCTCGGCGCCCAGGGCCAGGAGGGTCTCGATGAGCACCGCGGTCTGGATGGTCATGTGGAGCGAACCGGCGATGCGTGCGCCCTTGAGGGGCTGCGAACCCGCGTAGGCTTCGCGGATGGCCATGAGGCCGGGCATCTCGGTCTCGGCGATGGCGATCTCACGGCGGCCCCAGGGGGCCAGGGACAGGTCGGCGACCTTGAAATCGGTGGCGGTCATGGTAACTCCTGTGCGGCTGCCGGATGGGGAAACCGGGCGGCGTTCCCTCGCCTACCCGCGAACCCGGCTGAGGTTTCAAGGTAAGCGCCGTTGGGAGCACAAGCTTCCGAGCCTGGGACATGGAGATGCCTTGCAGCGCCTCTCGGAAGTAACCAATGATACGCAATCTCAGCTATCCTGGCAATGACATGGACGCCCCCCAGCCCGTCTTCGATACCCTCATCCGGAACGCCTTCGTGGTGGACGGCACGGGAAGCCCCCGCTTCAAGGCGGACGTGGGGCTCCTGGACGGCCGGATCCACGCGGTGGGGGACCTGGGCGCGGCCCGCGCCGCCGCGGTGCTGGACGCCGAGGGCCAGGTGCTGGCGCCGGGGTTCGTGGACACCCACACCCACGACGACCGGGCGGTTTTCCGGGCCGAGACCATCCTTCCCAAGCTGAGCCAGGGGGTCACCACGGTGGTGGTGGGCAACTGCGGCATCAGTCTGGCGCCCCTGTCCCTCCGCCAGGCCCCCCCCGCCCCCCTGGACCTCCTGGGCGCGGCCGAGGACTTCGCCTTCCCCACCTTCGCCGCCTACGCCCGGGCCCTCCAGGAGGCCCCGCTGACCACGAACGTGGCCGCCCTGGTGGGCCACGGGACGCTCCGGGTGCGCGCCATGGAGGACTGGACCGGGCCGGCGGATCCCGCCCAGCTTCGGTCCATGGTGCGCGACGTGGAGGAGGCCATGGAGGCCGGCGCCCGCGGCCTCAGCACCGGCCTGGCCTACCCGACCAACGTGGGCGCCGACACCGCCGAGGTGGTGGCCCTGGCCCGGGCCGCGGCCCTCCGCGGGGGGCGCCTGGCCATGCACGTGCGCGACGAGTTCGACGGGGTCGCCGGCGCCACGCGGGAAGCCTTCCGCTGCGCCCGGGAATCCGGAGCCTTCCTGGTGCTCAGCCACCAGAAGGTGTGCGGCAGGGCCAACCGCGGCCGCAGCCCCGAGCTCCTGGGCATCTACGCCGAGGAGGGCGCCGGCGTCCCCTTCGCCATCGACGCCTACCCCTACACCGCCGGTTCCACGGTGCTGGACCCGGCCTTCGCGTCCCAGTCCGTCAAGGTGCTGGTGTCCTGGTCCCTGCCCCACCCCAGGGCCGCGGGCCACACCCTCGCCCAGGTGGCCAAGGGCTGGGGCTGCACCGAGGCCCAGGCCCTGGAGCGCCTCAAGCCCGGAGGCGCCGTCTACTTCCACATGGACGAGGCGGACGTGGAACGCTTCCTGACCTTCGACCGGTGCATGGTGGGCTCCGACGGCCTGCCCCACGACGTCCACCCCCACCCCCGGCTCTGGGGAACCTTCCCGCGCTTCCTCCGCGTCTACGTGGGCGAGCGCGGCCTGCTGACCCTGGAGGAAGCCGTGCACCGGATGACGAGCCTGCCCGCGGAGGTCTTCGGCCTGGAGGGCCGGGGCCTGGTGAAGCCCGGGTGCCACGCGGACCTGGTGCTTTTCGATCCGGCCCGGGTGCGGGACACGGCCACCTACGACCACCCCGCCCAGGCCGCGGAGGGGATCCTGGAGGTGTTCGTGAACGGGGTACCCCGGGGGACTGGGGCCGCGGGAAGGTTTCTCTAACGCCTGAAGACCCAGCGCTCCCGGGCGCTCTCCGCCGCGTCGAAGGCGTAGCCCTCGGCATCGAAGGCCTTAAGCCCCGCGGGCTCCGTGATCCGGTTCCGGATGGCGAAGCGGCACATGAGGCCCCGGGCCCGCTTGGCGTGGAAGCTCACCACCTTGCCGCCGTCCAGGAACACCGGAGTCAGCGTGCCGGGCGGGAGGTCCACGGCGCGGGAGAACTCCCCCGAGGCCAGGTTCACCAGGGGGCCTCCGGCCAGGTCCGCCTTCAGGGCGTGGGTGAGCGTCCCCGCCCAGAACGCGTAGAGGTCCGGCCCCTTGGGGTTGGCCAGGCGGGTTCCCATCTCCAGCCGGTAGGGCTGGATGAGGTCCAGGGGCCGCAGGAGGCCGTAGAGGCCCGAAAGGATGCGCAGCCGGTCCTGGGCGAAGGCCAGGTCCTCGGCGCCCAGGGTGCAGGCGCCCAGCCCGTTGTATGCTTCCCCGCTGTAGGCGAGAGCGGCCGGGCGCGCATTCACGGAAGTGAACGGGGGCTTCCAGGCGCGATAGCGCCCGGCCGTCAGGACGGCCAGGTCCTCGGACATGGCCATGAGTTTTCCCAGGGCCTTGGGATCCAGTTTTTTCAGGAGGCCTGCGAGCGTGCGGGCCTGCGGGAGGTGGGCCGGCAGGGCGGCGGGAACCTCGGGAACGGGCCGTTCAAAGTCCATCTTCTTGGCGGAGGAAATCAAGAGAATCACGAAAGCTCCGATAAGGAGGTTTGACGATCTGCGGCACGCACCGCCCCTCCAGCCTATAAGGAGTTCACATGAACCGGGCCCGGATCTGCCTCCTCGCTTTCGCCGCCATCTGCCTCCGGGCCCAGGACCTCGTCCTGGCCGTGGGCATCACGCCGGCCCAGAACATCTTCAACCGCATCCAGGGCCCCTTCGAGAAGGCCACGGGCATCCGCCTGGTGCTCAAGGACGCCCGCAGTCCCGAGGCCTGGCGCCTCCTGGACGCCGGGCAGGTGGAGGCCGCCTCGGGCGGCCTCACCTGGGAGGACTGGCTGGCCTCGATCCGGGCCAAGCACCTGCGCGTGCCCGCGGAGGAGGAGATCACCCGGTTCCAGATCGGCACCGACCAGATCCAGGTGGTCACCAGCCCCGACGTGCTGCTCCTGGAACTGGGCCGGGAGGACCTCCAGGGCCTCTTCACCGGGAGGCTCACCAACTGGAAGCAGGTGGGCGGGGACGACGCCCCCGTCGTCCTCCTCCTGGACCCCACCCAGGTGGCCACCAACGACACCTTCCGGGGCCAGGTCCTGGACGGGGCGGCCTTCGGCCCCTCCAAGTGGACGTTCCCGGCCGGCGTCACCCTGGTGCAGGCCGTGGCCGCCACGCCCCACGCCATCGGTTTCGCCCCCAAGGCCTCCCAGGAGAGCCTGAAGGTCAACAGCCCGGTCACCCCGGCCATCACCCGGCCCATCCTCCTGCTCATCAAGGGCAGGAAGCCCAGCGCCAGCCTTCGCCGGCTCCTGGACTACCTGGAGAGCCCCGAGGGCAGGAGGCTCACCGTGCGGTGAGGCCGTGCCGCCAGGGCTTCGGCTCGCCCTTTGCAGGAATGATTCCTAATGGGCCCGGCCGGTTTCCGGGCTTCCGGACCCCAGGCGCGGCGCCAGGAAGGTTTCCAGGTCCGCGCCCGCCGCCAGGGCCGCCACCAGGGCGGAGCCCACCACCGGCACCGCCCCCAGGGCCCGCACGCGTTCCAGGCTCGCCGGGTCGTCCAGGCCGAAGCCCACGGCCAGGGGCCGGCCGGCGGGATCTCCGGGCGCGCGCAGGGCCTCCAGGCGCCGGGCCACGGCCCCCAGGTCGGCGCCCTGCCCCGCGCCGGTCACCCCCAGGCGCGCCACCACGTAGGCGAAGCGCTGGGCGAAGGGGCATCCCGGGCCGGGGTCGGGCCGGGCGTCCAGGAGGCGGCGGGCCCGCTCCGGGGGCGTGGTGGGGGCCAGCAGGGGCACGATGGGGTAGCCCGCCGCGCGCAGCCGGGCCTCCCACCCGGGCTCCTCCCCGGCGGGGAGATCCACCACCAGGAGGCTTTTCACGGGGGTGGGCGCCAGGAGCCGCTCCAGGTCGTCCCCCAGGGCCAGCAGGGGATTGAAGTAGGTGAACAGCACCACGTCGGGCCCCGGCACCCCGGCCAGGGTCTCCAGCACCCGCCGGGGCGTGGTCCCGGCCTCCAGCGCGCGGTGGGCCGCGGCCTGCAGCACGGGGCCGTCGGCCACGGGGTCGGAATGGGGAAGGCCCACTTCCACGGTGCCCACCCCCAGGGCGCCGCACCGGGCCAGCAGGGCCGGTAGGTCCGCGAGCGCGGGATCACCCGCCATGAGGAAGGGAAGGATCGGTTCCATGTCAGGCTCCCGGATTCAGGGCGGATTGATAGGCGGCGAGGTCCTTGTCCCCGCGGCCGGAAAGGCCGGCCAGGACGGTGCGCGCGCCGAGCCGCCCCAGCACGGCCAGGCCATGGCTGGATTCCAGGGCCGGCAGGATGCCCTCCGCGCGGCAGAGGCGCCGGGCCCCGTCCAGGGCCTGGGCGTCCGAGGCCCGCAGGGCCTCCACCCGGCCCTCCAGGCACAGGGCGGCCAATTCGGGGCCCAGGGAGGGGTAGTCCAGGCCCGCCGAGATGCTCGCGGTCTCAGCGGTCCATCCGTGCTCGTCCTGAAGCAGAAGGCTCCTGCAGCCGTGGAGGACCCCCACGCGTCCCCCGTCCACGCGCGCGGCATGCTCGCCGATGCCGTCGCCGTGACCGCCGGCCTCCACGGCCACCAGGCGGACCTTGTCCGCCTTGAAGGGCACCATGAGGCCCAGGCCGTTGCTGCCGCCCCCCGCGCAGGCCACCACCACCTCCGGCAGTTCGCCGCAGGCCTCGAGCACCTGCGCCCGGGCCTCCTCGCCGATGACGGTCTGGAAGGTGCGAACGATGAGCGGGTAGGGATGCGGGCCCAGGGCCGAGCCCAGGATGTAGTGGGCCCGGTCGCAGCGGCCCGCCCAGCTGCGCAGGGCCTCGTTCACGGCCTCCTTGAGGGTGCGCCGCCCCGCCGTCACCGGCACCACCTCGGCCCCGAAGAGCCGCATGCGGGCCACGTTCGGGGCCTGGCGGGCCATGTCCGCCTCACCCATGTAGACGATGCAGGAAAGGCCCAGGCGCGCGCAGGCCGCGGCGCAGGCCACGCCGTGCTGGCCCGCGCCCGTCTCGGCGATGACCTCGCGCTTGCCCATGCGCCGGGCCAGGAGGGCCTGGCCGAGGGCGTTGTTGATCTTGTGGGCGCCGGTGTGGGCCAGGTCCTCGCGCTTGAGGTAGAGGGCGTGGAGGCCCAGCTCCTTCGCCAGGCGCGGGGCGGAGGTGAGCGGCGTGGGCCGGCCCACGAAGGTGCGCAGCTCCTCCTTGAGTTCGCGCACGAAGGCCGGATCGGCCAGGGCCGAGACGAAGGCCGCCTCCAGGTCCAGCAGGGGCTGCATGAGCGTCTCCGGGGCGTAGCAGCCCCCCAGGCCCTGGGCGCCGTAGCGCCCCGAAAGGGTGAATTCCGAGGTCATCGAGTCTCCAATCCGTGGGCTTCGGCCACGAAAGCCGCCACCAGGGCGGGATCCTTCAATCCGGGGGCGCGCTCCAGGCGGCTGGCCGCGTCGAAGCCCCGGCAGTCCAGGTGCGCGGGCAGCGCCCCCAGGCGCTCCGCCAGCAGGCCCCCCCGGAGTCCACCGGCGAGGAGGAAGGGCCCGGGCGGAGGATGGGCCCCCGCGTGGGCCAGGCCGGAGCCGCCCAGAAGGCCGGTGGCCTTGGGACCGGTCTCCCAGAGGTACAGGTCTGCGGGCGCCGGCTCCTGCCCGGGTTCGTCGGGCCAAGGCAGCAGGATGCGCAGCCCCCGGGCCCGCAGGCGGTCCAGGCCGCCGCGGTCCGGCAGGTAGGGCTGCACCCACCGGGCCCCGCAGAGATCGGCCCACCGCGTGATCTCCTCCGCGTCATCCGCCACCGCCACCAGCACCGCCCTGTCCCCGGCCAGCCGGGGCAGAAGGGGGTCCGGACAGTGGCGGGGGCTCGCGGCATGGGCGAGGAAGCCCAGCCAGTCCGCCCCGGAGGCCAGGGCCCAAGCGACGTCGCCGGGGGTGGTCAGGCCGCAGACCTTGGCCATCACGGCCGCACCGCCTTGAGGAACGCCGCCGGGTCCGCGGTGCGCATGAGGGACTCGCCGATGAGCAGGGCGTCGAAGCCCTGGGCCAGGGACTCCCGGGCCAGTTCCGGGCTGCGCAGGCCCGATTCCCGGATGAGCAGGGCCCCCGGGAAGGCCCGCCGCAGGGGCTCCGCGTCGGCGGGACCCTCCGAGAAGTCCGCGAGGTTGCGCACGTTCCACCCCACCAGGCGCGCATGGCTTTCCTGGGCCGCGGCGATCTCGTGGACCGCGTGCAGCTCCACCAGCGGCTCCAGCCCCAGGGCCCGCGCCGCGGATGCGTACGCCGGAAGCTCGCCGCCCAGCACCCTGGCGATGAGCAACACCGCCTGGGCTCCCAGGGCCGCGGCCTCTTCCAGATGCCTGCGTGTGCAGACGAAGCCCTTGTAGAGCACCGGCAGGCCGAAGCCCAGGGCCAGGGGGATGTCCCCCGGGCGCCCGCCGAACCAGTGCGGTTCGGCCAGCACGGAAAGGCACGCCGCCCCGCCCCGTGCGTAGGCGCCCAGTTGGAAGGCGAGGTCCGCGTCGAGGGCGAAGGGCCCCAGCGAGGGCGAGGCCCGCTTGAACTCGGCGATGACCGGCAGGGGCGCCCGGCGCAGGGCCAGCTCGAAGGGGCCCTCGCCCCGCAGCGGGCCGCGGAAAGGATTCTGGAAGGTCTGCTCCGCGATGCGCAGCCGCTCGCGCTCCACGATGGCCGAAAGGATTTCCGCCATGGCTAGGCCGCCAGCGACAGGAGGGACGGCAGGGGCAGCCCGGCCTCCAGGGATGCCCGAACCTCGGCCACCAGGCGCCCCAGCCCGCACAGCTCCTGGTCCCGCACCAGGGCGAGGCCCAGGGCGGCCTGGAGGGCCACCTCCTCGGCCACGCGTGGGGAATAGTCCGGATGGCCCTTGCCCCCTGCGAGGCCGCGGGCCAGGTCCACGCAGGCTTCCAGGGAACCGGCGGCGGCGGGCTCGAGGCCGCGGCGCACCCCGGCCTCCCCGGGCGTGAAACGCACGGCGGGCAGGAGCCGCCCCGCCCGCACCGGCTGCACCAGGGTGGGGCCTTCCAGGGACGCCTCGTCCATGCCCGCGCCCGCGGCGGTGGTGCCGTGCACCACCAGGGCCCGCTCCAGGCCCAGGGCCGCCAGGGCCTCGGCCACCGGCACCACCCACGCCTCCCGGGCCACGCCCAGCACCTGGTAGGCGGGGCGGGCAGGGTTCAGGAGGGGACCCAGCATGTTGAACACCGTGGGCACGCCCAGGGCGCGGCGGATGGGCACCATGCGCGCCAGCACCGGGTGGAACCGGGGCGCGAAGAGGAACACGAAGTGGCTGCGCCGCAGGTCGTCCTCCAGGAGCGGCATGGGCCGGGCCAGGTCCAGGCCCAGGGCCTCCAGCAGGTCCGCGGACCCGCACAGGCTCGAGGCGGAGCGGCTGCCGTGCTTGACCACGTCCACCCCCAGGTGGGCCAGGGCCAGGGCCGAGAGGGTGGAGAGGTTGGCGGTGTGCACCCCCTGGCGGGCGTCCCCGCCGGTGCCGCAGGTGTCCAGGGAGGCCCGGGGGGCGGGGAAGGCCACCGCGTGGCCGCGCAGCACCTGGGCGAAGGCGGTGAGCTCGGTGCCCCGGAAGGGGCGGCCGTTGAGCTCCAGCAGGGCCCGGCCCACGGCCCCGGGGTCGGAATCCGGATCGAGGCAGGCCTCCATGAAGGCCCGCGCCCCGTCCAGGGAGAGGTTCTCGGAAAGGTGCAGGGGGTTGGTCATGGCAGGCTCCTCACGTGGCCGATCCCCAGCCCACGGCGCGCCGGATGTACGGAACGCCGGAGGGGTTCCGGGCATTGTCCAGGCGCCGGCCCACGGCCCGGGCCACGGGGCCCAGTTCCTCGGCGAGGCGTCGGAATTCGGGGAAATGCAGGGACTGGGCGCCGTCGCTCAGGGCCCGGGCGGGCTCGGGGTGGACCTCCACGATGATCCCGTCGGCCCCGGCGGCCACGGCGGCCCGGCCCATGGGGATCACCGCGTCCCGGCGCCCGGTGCCGTGGGAGGGGTCCACCACCACCGGCAGGTGGGTCATGGCCTTGAGCACGGGGACGGCGTTGAGGTCCAGGGTGTTGCGGGTGGCCGTCTCGAAGGTGCGGATGCCGCGCTCGCAGAGGATCACCTGGGGGTTGCCCTCCAGCAGGACGTACTCCGCGGCCAGCACGAACTCCTCCAGGGTGGCCGAGGGGCCGCGCTTGAGGAGCACGGGCTTCCCGGCCCGCCCCACGGCGCGCAGCAGCGGCGCGCTGGACATGTTCCGGGCGCCGATCTGGAAACAGTCCACGAAGGGCAGCATCTCCTCCACGTCCGCGGGGTCCATCACCTCGGTGATCACGGGCAGCCCCGAGGCGTCCCCCGCCTCCCGCAGCAGCAGGACCCCTTCCTGCCCCAGGCCTTGGAAGGCGTAGGGGGAGGTGCGGGGCTTGTACGCCCCGCCCCGAAGGCCGGTGGCCCCGTAGGCGGCGATGAACCTGGCGGTGGAGACGATCTGCTCCCGGTCCTCCACGGAGCAGGGACCGCCCATGAGGGCGATGGCTTCGCCGCCCACCTCGGCGCGCCCCAGGGCCACCCGGGTGCCCCGGGGCGCCGCGGAACGGGCCGCCAGGATGGGCTTGGCGCCCGAGGCCTTGGCCCACTCGACGCCCTCCAGGGCCTGGACCTCCTTCAGGGAAGGCCCGCCGGGGCCCAGCAGGGCCAGGAAGAGGCCGAAGGGGAAATCCAGGCGGCGGGCGCCTTCCAGGGCTTCCAGGGCGGGAACGGGGTGCTTGAGCTTGATGATCATCGTGGCCTCAGTTCAGGACAGGGTTCCGGCACAGCCCCACGAAGTTGGCCAGCAGCCCCGCGCCGTCGGGCGTGAGGATGGACTCCGGGTGGAACTGCACGCCGTGGCAGTTGAAGGTGCGGTGGCGGACGGCCATGATCTCCCCGTCGGCCGTGGTGCCCTGGACCGCGAGGCAGTCCGGGAGGCTCGCGGCCTCGGCGGCCAGGGAATGGTAGCGGCCCACCGGGAGCGGGTCGGGCAGGCCCGCCAGCAGGCCGGAGCCGTCGTGGGGCATCAGGGAGACCTTGCCGTGCATGGGCCGGCCCGCCCGCGCCACCCGGCCCCCGAAGGCCTCCACCATCACCTGGTGGCCCAGGCACACGCCCAGGATGGGGACCCTGGGCGCCAGGGCCCGCACCAGCTCCATGCAGACGCCGGCGTCCCGGGGGTGCCCGGGCCCCGGGGAGATGACCAGGCCGTCCAGGTCCATGGCCAGGGCCTTCTCCACCGTGAGGGCGTCGTTGCGCACCACCTCGAGGCGGGGCTCCAGGACTCCGATCATGGAGACGAGGTTGTAGGTGAAGGAATCGTAGTTGTCCACGAACAGGATCATCCCTTCACCTCCGCGCCCAGCGCCGAAAGGAGCACGCCGGCCTTGGCGTGGATCTCCGCCCACTCCGAAGCCTCCACCGAATCCGCCACGATGCCGGCCCCGGCGCGGAACCGCGCCACGCCGTCCTGGATCTCCAGGCTGCGGATGGTGATGGCGATCTCCAGGTTCCCGGTGCGGTCCAGGATCCCCACCCCGCCGCCGTAGGCGCCGCGGTCCTCGCCCTCCAGGGCGGCCAGTATCTGGGTGGCGCGGATCTTGGGGGCGCCGCTCAGGGTGCCCGCGGGGAAGGTGCTCCACAGGGCGTCCAGGGGCCGGAGCTCCGGACGCAGGCTGCCGTGCACCTCGGAGATGAGGTGCATGACATGGCTGAACTGCTCCACCTGCTCGCGCACGGGCACCGTCACCGAGCCGTGGGCGCAGACGCGGCCCAGGTCGTTGCGGGACAGGTCCACCAGCATGGCGTGCTCGGCCAGCTCCTTGGGGTCGGCCTTGAGCTCGGCGGCGAGGCGCCCGTCCTCCGCCGGATCTCCGGTGCGCCGCCGCGTGCCGGCGATGGGCACCGTGGCCACCCGGGGGCCTTCCACCCGCACCAGCATCTCCGGGGAGGCCCCCACCAGCTGCCGGCCTCCCAACGACACGAAGAAGTGGTAGGGGGAGGGATTCAGCCGCCGCAGCCGCCGGTACACCTCGAAGGCGTCCCCCTCGAAGCGCCCCTCGAAGGGCTCGCTCAGCACGATCTGGTAAGCGTCGCCGGCGAGGATGGCCTCCTGGGCGGCCTTGAAGTTGCGCTCGAACCGCGCCCGGTCCGGGGTGCGGGTGGTCATGAAGACCGGAGCCCCGGGGCGCCCGGGCAGGGCCCCTTCCAGCCGGGAGGCCAGGTCCGCCAGACGCGCCTCCCCGTCCCCGCCCGTGGGGAAGTGGTAGAGGTAGCCCTGCTGCTTGAGGTGGTCCAGCACCAGGCCCGAGGCGAAGCGCCCGAAGCGCAGCCTGGGTTCGCGGGCCCCGGGGAAGGAGGCCTCCAGCACCGGCTCGGCCAGGGCGAAGGCGCTGAAATCCGCCCAGCCCACCGCGCCGCCCAGGAAGGGCACCGGCACCTCCGGCGTCTCCACCTTCAGGCCCGCGGCCCAGGCCTCCAGGGCCGCCAGGGGGTGGCCCGGCAGGGCCTCCCGCACGCCGCCCCGCACCAGCGCCGCCTCCGCCCCCGCCTCGAAGACCTCCGACGCGTCCAGGCCGATGAAGGAGAAGCGCGCCTGGGACTCGCCGCCCGTGACGGATTCCAGCAGGTAGGCGTCCTGGCCCGGCTCAGTGAGGGCCAGGAAGGCTCGCACCGGGGTCGTGAGGTCCGCCGGGAAGGAGATCACCAGGGGGGCCGCGGCCGCCGGGGTGGGACTGGGAAATGCAGGTGTCATGATTTTTCCTCGGGATACGAAAAAGCCCACCGTGAAGGTGGGCCGGGATGCCTGCTCTGGGTCTCTAGTGCCTCATGTGCGGAGGCTGCCCATGCGAACGCCCGACCCCTGGGGCCACCAGCTCCAGTTCCAGGTCGAGTTGTTCAGGCGATGGGACACGCGGGTCTCCGATTAAGGGGGAAGTTTACGTACTTCCCGCGCGGAATGCAACCCGGCGAAAAAGGTGTTGTGCTCCAGGCCCCCGATAAACGAAGCTAGGATATTCGAAAACAATGAAATTTCCGGCCCTCCGAAGACTACCCGGACAGTCGGGCCCTGGAGCAAGCATGACCCTCCGCTTTGTCCTTCCCTTCCTGGCCGCCCCCTTCCTGATGGCGGGCTGGCCTCCCATCCCTCCCCAGGTCTGGGCCCTCAAGGTCGACCCCGCCGACGGCCCTCCGGGAGCCGTCGTCCTCGAGTCGAGCCTCACGTTCAAGAACACCTATATCGAACACCTCTACCGGGTCCGGATCATTGACGAATCCGGCAAGGATGCGGCCCAGTTCGCTGAGTTCCCCGAGGAGGCCTACGATTTCGAAGGGCGCACCGTTTACCGCGACGGCAGGGAGGTCACCTTCAACAAGGTCAAGGACCTCGCCACCCTGACGCTCGCGGCTGGCTGGGACGAGACCGCCCGCAAGGTCGTCATTCCGCCGGGCGTGACCGGGGATTGCGTCGTCGAGTTCCGCTGGAAGGAGAGCGGCAAGCCCCTGCCCAAGCGCATGAAGACCTACGGTCACTGGGCCCAGGGGGGCGCATACCGGGCCCTCATCTGCTCCGTGACCGTGCCGGTGAGCTTTCCCTGGACCTTCCAGTTCTTCATGGGCCGTGTGACGCCCACGGAGCGGGTTGTCAAGGGCAACCAGATCTCCTTCATCACCCGCGACCTGCCCGGCGATTGGGGGACCTTCTATGCCCTGAGGTACCTGGACAACCCGCGGTTCGCCGCCTTCTCCCAGCCCAAGGAGCTCCAGGACATCGCCAGGACCGGCCAGATCCCCGAGTACTGGTCCAAGGCGGCCAAGTTCGTCCTCAAGGGCGCGTTCCTCGACCGGACCACCCTGGGGAGGCATTACCGGGAACTGGCCAGGACCGTCTGCGAAGGCCTTCCCGCGGAACCCCAGGCCCGGGCCACGGCCATCCTGGAACGGATGGAGGGGAAGATCCGCAACCTCGACCTCCTCACCTACGACGAGGAGGCCGCGCAGCAGAAGGCGAGGGAGAAGGAGAAGGTGAAGGACCCCATCGTGCCCTTCGACCTGGACGCTGCCGCCCAGACCCAGGAGACCGATGGTCTCGGCATGGTGCTCCTGTACGTCAACCTGCTCAAGGGCGCGGGGGTGGATCCCAAGCTCGCCCTGGTTCGGAACCGGAACCAGGGACTCTTCGAATACGGATTCCCTTCGCTCCACCAGGCGCAGACCTTCCTTGTGGGCGTGGATGAGCCCGGCAAGCCCACCCTGTGGATGAATCCGGAGGCCAGGTACTCCCCTGCGGGCATCCTGGAGAGCGACTTCCAGGGCACGCCCTGCCTCTTCGTGGACACCCGCACCTGGGATACCACCCCGGGCAGCATCCCCTTCCAGTCCAGAGACGTCAACCGCCGGCACTTCGACTACCGGGTCGAACCCGGTGACGAACAGTGCATGTTCACCCTGAAGGCCGCCCACGCGGGGCTGCCCGCTCTTCGCGAGCGGGATCATTTCCTCCCCATGTCCCAGGCCCGGCAGGACGAGGACCTGAAGACCTCCCTGGAAGCCCGGTATCCGGCCGCCAAGGTCACCTCCGCGAAGGTGCTCAACGCCACCGACCCCTCCCGCACCGTGACGTTCGACGCGGCGGGGACCGTGCCCCTGGAGGAAGGCCGGCGGATCCAGCTCGCCCCCTTCCCCTGCATGCCGCCGCCCCTCTGGATCCCGCAGTCCTTCCCGGAAACCCGCAAGGCGCGCATCGTCCTTCCCTACAGCCGCATCCAGACCGCCGAATGCGTCATGAAGGTCCTACCGGGATACCGGCTGGCCCCCACCGAGGACATGCGCATGACCAACGGCCTCGGCCGCGTCACCTGGTCCGCGGAGGCCCTGGGCACCGAGGAGGTCAAGATCACCTTCAAGGTGGAGGTGGTGGTCACCTCGACCGGGCCCGCGTCCTATGGGGCCTTCCGGACCTTCCTGGGCTGGATCGACGAGGCCATGCGCCGCCGCGTGCTGATGGAGAAGGTGTGATCCGGGCGCTCCTGGTCCCCTTTCTCTTGGCGGCCGCCCTGGGCGCCCAGGACCTCGGCCGCCTTCCGTCCTGGGCCCGGGAGGCCGCCCAGGCCGCCGCCCGTGAACTCGCGCCGGCGGGGGCCGACGCCTGGGTGCTGCTGGACCGCACCGAGATGACCTACACCGGATCCGGCGACGTGAAGTCCAGAAGGTTCCGGCTCGTGAAGGTCCTGACGGGCCTGGGCACTGGTGAAGGCGCCTATGAGGTGCACGGGCTCGGAGGCAGCGCGAGCAAGGTTCGCAAGCTCAAGGGGTGGAACCTCCGCGCCGACGACGAAGTGGTGAAGCTCGAGTCGGACGACGTCCTCGTCGCCGCCGGAGGTGGCGACGAGGCTGGGGGAATCGACGCTCGCACCCGCACCCTCGCCGTCCTGGGCCGGGTGGCCCCGGGCAGCCTGGTGGCCTTCGAATCCGTGGAGACCTTCCGCACCCCCATGGGGCCCCTCGGCGCGGCCTTCCCCATGGAGGAACACCCCGTGCGGGTCTGGGAACTGGCGGTGGCCGCCTCCACCTGGAAGGACGTGCCCGCGCGGATGGAGCCGCGGCATTTCTCCCCGTGGCTCCAGGGTGCCGAAATCGTCCCGGGCAAAAGCATCCGCGCGGTGAACGTCCCCGCCATTCCCAAGGGAGAACGGGCCACGCCCCATTCCCGAAACACCCTTCCCTGGGTGGCCGTGGCCTTCCTGGATCCTTCCCTCGGTGACCTGCCCCCGTTGGACAGCTGGCGTAACTTCGGTGCGTGGGTCTACCGGTCCTACGCGTCCCGGCGCCCAGCGACCCGTGTGCTGGCCTCGGGCGGCACGTCGCCCCTGGAGCGCCTGCGGGCCCTCCACAGGGAGGTCATCGGGCAGATCGCCTACAAGGCCGTATACCTCACGCCGGAACGGGGCTGGATCCCCGAAGGGGGGGCCGAGGTGTTCCGGAAGCGGTACGGCGACTGCAAGGACCTCACCTCGATCTTCACCGGCGAGGCCGCACTCCTGGGCTTCGGGGCCTGCCCCGTCAAAGCCCGGATCCAGGGCGGCCGCGTCGAGCCCGACGAGCCCGTGAGCCTCGTCTGCTTCAACCACGTCATCAGCGCCATCCGCCTGGAGCGGACCCTGGGCCTGGACGCCGAGGTGGAGACGCCGGCGGGCCGGTTCCTCCTGGTGGATCCCACCGACCGGTTCACGCCCCTTGGCAAGCTTCACCATGCCCACGCGCGCCAGCCCATGCTCATCTGCACCCCGGAGGGGGGGGTCTGGACCGTTCCGCCGGCGCAGGCGGTGGTGCGCCCCGCAATCCGGATCCGCCTGGAGGCCGTGGCCGGGGCCGGCGGGGATGTGTCGGGCACCCTTCGCCTCCAGGAAACCGGGAACGCCCTGGGACTGCGCGAGGCGGCCCGGGACCAGGGCCCCTCCCGTATGAAGGACTATTTCCTCGAGCACGTCGAAGGCCTCCCGCCCACGGGCACCCTGGAGGTGAAGAGCCTGGGCGACCCCATGGACCTGGACCGCCCCTTCGAGGTGGTGGTGGCCTTCCGGCATCCCCGGGGCGTCACCTTCGCCGCGGGGGAGGCCTCCCTGCTGGATTGGGGCCTTCCCGCCGCCCTGCCGCCCCTCCAGGAGGCGGGCAAGGCCCGCCGCTTCCCCATCGAGACCGGCGCATGGGAACTCACCCGCGAATTCGAGGCCTCCATCCGGCTGCCGTGGTCCCTGGTGCCGGTGCTGCCGGAATTCCAGGCCGATTCGCCCTTCCGGACCTTGAACTGGAAAGTGAGCGCGGCCACCCGCGACGGATCCACCACCGTGGACTTGCGTTTCTCCGAGAAGGTCCGGCCCGCCTTCTTCGACGCGGGGCGCCTTGAGGAGGGCCTGGCCCGGTGGAAGAAGGACCGCGCCGACCTGAAGCGGGTCCTTTCGGACGGCCTTGCCTTCAAGGTCGCACCCTCGATCAATTGATATATTTTTTGGCCGTTCGGGATAAAATTTTTTCATTCCGAGGTGGGCCATGGGCATGAACATCGTGGGTAAGAGCGTCCAGCGCCTGGACGCGGTGGCCAAGGTCACCGGCAAGGCCCGGTACTCCGAGGACTTTTTCGAACGCGACATGCTGGTAGGCAAGGTGCTGCGCAGCCCCCACGCCCACGCCAAGGTGCTGCGGGTGGACGCCTCCCGGGCCCGGGCCCTGCCTGGGGTCGAGGCGGTGCTGGTGCCCGGGGACCCCTCCTGGCGCCCCTTCGGCACCGCCGGACACCCCTGGTCCCTGGACCCCCACCACCGGGACGCCCAGGACCGCCTGATCCTCACGGACAAGGCCCGGTTCGTGGGTGACGCCGTGGCCGCGGTGGTGGCCGTGGACGCCCTCACCGCCCAGAAGGCGCTCGCGCTCATCGACGTGGAATACGAAGTGCTGCCCTTCGTGCTGACCCCCGAGGCCGCCATGGCCGAAGGCGCGCCCCTCATCCACGAGGACCGGCCCCGCAACGTCCTGAGCGACTTCGGCGTGGGCTTCGGCGACCTGGACGCGGAACTGGCCAAGGCCGACCACGTCTTCGAGGGGCACTTCGAGACGAGCGTCGTGCAGCATTGCCACATCGAGAACCACAACGCCTTCGCCTTCGTGGACACCGACGGGCGCATCGTGATCAACTCCTCCACCCAGATCCCGCACATCGTGCGCCGGGTGGTGGCCCAGGCCCTGGGCCTTTCCTGGGGCCGGGTGAAGGTGATCAAGCCCTACATCGGCGGCGGCTTCGGCGCCAAGCAGGACGTGGTGGTGGAACCCCTGGTGGCCGCCATGACGCTGGCCGTGGGCGGGCGCCCCGTGCGCCTGGCCTTCACGCGCGAGGAGGTCTTCATCGACTCCCGCACCCGCCACGCCTTCAAGATGGACCTGAAGACCGCCGTCTCGAAGGACGGCCAGCTCAAGGCCATCGGCATCCGGCTCCTTTCCAACTCCGGCGCCTACGCCTCCCACGGCCATTCCATCGCCATGGCGGGGGGCGGCAACTTCCGCTCCCTGTACAAGCTCGACGCCGTGAAGTTCGAGCCCAAGACCGTCACCACCAACCTTCCGGTGGCCGGTGCCATGCGCGGCTACGGCTCGCCCCAGGTGTTCTTCGCGCTCGAAAGCCACCTGGAGGACATCGCCCGGGCCCTCAAGCTCGACCCCACGGAGCTCCGCCTGAAGAACCTCATCGGCGTGGGCTACACCGACCCCCTCACCGGCATCACGGTGCGCTCCATGGGCGTGCCCGAGTGCATCGAGAAGGGCAAGGCCCTGATCCGCTGGGACGAGAAGAAGCGAGCCCACGCGAACCAGACCGGGGACCTCCGCCGGGGGGTGGGCATGGCCTGCTTCAGCTACGCCTCGGGCACCTTCCCCTTCAGCCAGGAGATCAGCGGCGCCCGGGTCGTGATGAACCAGGACGGCTCCATCACCCTGCAGGTGGGCGCCACCGAGATCGGCCAGGGCAGCGACACCGCCTTCGCCCAGATGGCCGCCGAGATCCTTGGCCTCACCGTGGACAAGGTCCACGTGGTCTCGTCCCAGGACACCGACGTCACCCCCTTCGACCCGGGCTCGTACGCCTCGCGGCAGACCAGCATCTGCGGCGTGGCCGTGCGCAAGGCCGCGCTGGAGGCCCGGTCCAAGGTCCTGGACATCGCCGCCCGCAGGTGCGGCCTGCCCGCGTTCGAGCTGGACCTCCGGGACGGCCTCGTGGTGGAGAAGGCCCTGGGACGGGAGGTCTGCACCCTGGAGGACGTGGCCATGGCGTCCTACTACGACCGGATCCACGCCGACCCCATCCGCGCCGACGTGTCGGCCAACGTGCGCAACAGCGCCATCGCCTACGGCGCCACCTTCGTGGAGGTGGAAGTCGACCTGCGCACCGGCAAGATCGAGGTCCTGGAGCTCTACAACATCCACGACTCCGGCCGCATCATCAACCCCAAACTGGCCGAGGGCCAGGTCCACGGCGGCGTGAGCATGGCCCTGGGCGCCGCCCTCCTGGAGCAGCTCCTGGCCGACCCCGCCACCGGCAAGACCCTCAACAACAACCTGCTGGACTACAAGCTCCCCACCATCCTCGACACCCCGAAGATCAACGCCGCCTTCGTGGAAACCTGCGACGCCGGCGGCTCCTTCGGCGCCAAGGCCCTGGGCGAGTGCCCCGTGATCTCCCCCGCCCCCGCCATCCGCAACGCCGTCCTGGACGCCACCGGCGTCGCCTTCGACCGGATCCCCCTCTACCCCCAGGCGGTCTTCGAGAAGTTCCGGGAGGCGGGGATCCTGCAACCGGAATCAGCCGCCGGGGCGCGGTAGACAGAGATTGAAACAAGCAGGTTATGGGTGGCCCACTCCTAGAGTGGCCTATGACATTTCAAACGGTTCGAGCGATGGGAGGCGGGCCTCGGGGACCGGCAAGGAAGCTTGGGGAAAATACATGGTAGCCTTTTAACTCACCAGCAAATTCTATTGCCTCACCTACATCAAATAGTCGGCCGTGAAAAACCCCTTCCGGCCGCCGGAGGCGGCGGAAGGAGCTCCGGCGCCCCATGGCAGGTCCGGAGGCCTCACGCAGCCTGAAGGCGAAGGCAGGGCATAAAGGGGGCCCACCAGGGCCGATGGACGATGGCCGCGGCACATCGGTACAGGCCAAGCCTGACCTTGGCCAGGATTTTCCGCAGGTTGTGTCCAGCTCCACACAGGAAGGCGTTCATCGCGTCGCCCTTCATGCCCTTGAGGAAGTTTCGTCCCAGCAGCCCGTCGTTCTTCATGTGGCCGATCTCGGGTTCCACGGCCGAACGCCGCCGGAGGTGTCGTTTCAGGGTGTAGCCGAGCTTGCGGGTGCCGCTGATGAGGACCCGGCTCCGTTCTACGGGGACCCCATGGGCCTTGTAGCCTCGGTCCACGAAGGTGGTCTCGGGGACCTTGCCGGTGAGCCTTTCGACCTGGTCGAGTTGGCCCTCCAGGGTGTGGCCGTCGTAGGGGTTGTCCGGGAAGGCCTGGATGCCCACGACGAAACCCTCCTTGTGGGTCACGGCCAAGCTCACCTTGACCCCGAACTCGTACGGCTTGTGGGCCTTGCCCTTGGCGATGCACTCCACCTCGGGGGCATGGAGGCTGTAGACCTTGCCCTTGGTGAAGCGCTTCTGGGTGAGGATCTGCTCCGCCAGGATGAAGATACCTTTGTGGGCCTCGAAGGCCTCATCACTCATCTTCCGTTCGACATCCCGCATCACTCGGCCTGTCATGGTCTTCAGGGTTCGCAGGATCTTCTTGGCCCGGCCGTACTGCTTGGCCTTGGCATGGCCACCATGCTTCTGATAGGCCCTGGCCATCAGTTTTCGGTAGCTCTGGCGAAGGGTGATGCCTTCCTTTTCGGCAATGCGGAGCATGGCGGCGTGGACCTTCCGATAGAGCCGGGCATCGGTCGGATGCTCCACGGCCTTGGGCTGCACCGTCGTGTCGACGATGACCTTCTCCAGGCTGCTCTCGGTGATGACGCCAGCCTTCATCCCTGCCGTGATCGTTGCCTGGAGCAGCTTCTCAACGCCCTCCTCGCCAATGCGCTGGCGCCAGCGGGACATCTGGCTTGGATCAATGGGCAGGGCATGCTGGAAGAACTCCTCCCCGCAAAGGAACTGCCAGTAGGGGTTCTCGACCCACCCGCGTACCGTCTGCTCATCGGAGATGCCCTTGAGGTGCTTGAGGTAATGGAGGCCCGCCATGAGCCGGATCGGTACTGCCGGCCTTCCGTTGTCGGCGCAGTACAGGGGGCCGAATTCCTCCGCCAGGTGGTCCCAGGGGATCGTGGCCGCCAGGCGAACCAGTTCATGGTCCATGTCCAGGGCCAAGTCGAGGCGCATGGTGGCGATCAGGGGCTGCTCGTGAGTCCTGGGCTTGGCTTTCGGCTTCATCGGTACACCGCAATAAGGGGGTTTGTCCCTACCTTTCTGGTGTACCAGATACTTGAAAAGTTCCCTTAAAGATTTGAAGAATTTCAACTTGAGGGTTTTTCAGGGCCGACCAAATAGCGAAGGAATTTAAATACCCCAACTCAAATCCAAGCATTTGTGCCTCGATGTCAAATCCCAATTTTTGACTTCAAAGACCAAATCCACACCAAAAGATGTCCAATCCAAAGACCGGAGCAAGCAATAGCCCAGAGGACAATCGAGAATACCATCTTACCCATAGTTGTTTCCATAAGATCACCCGTAGAAACAATCGCTCCCCAGAAATGCACCTCAAAAGCGACAAACACAAGCGAAAACAAACTTAGATTAATCGCCCGTCGAAATGAAATGTTTTTCAAAATCAGAACAGAAATAATAATTGAAATTACAAAAGAGAATACAAGTATCTTCGAATAATCTTCTTGATCGGATTTCCAAAATATTGGTGCTGCCAGGTACCAACCTACAACTACAAAATATACAAAGTAATGAAATGCCGAATGTCTCAATGTTATCATTCGATCACCTCTAGAAGTATATACTCCTGAGGACTATTTGCTATCGCGTCTATGATCGCCTGGGTATTAGAATTCCCCAATATGCCGCCACCACCATCAATACAGCCAGCGGATCCATCAAACCAACCTCCATGCATTTGAAACCTCTTCCCATCATCCCTGGATTCCGGAAGGTCAAACAACGGTTCCAGCGGAATTCTGAAGGAACCCCAATCTTGACGGGTTTTAAGAAAGCGAGCCACGGCTTTTAAAAATCCCTTTCTAAGGTGCTTCTTATTCATTGCATATGAACCTGGATAAATCGGACCTCCCGGGGAATCCACATATCTCACTTGGTTCATCATCTGGGGGCGACCTGACGTTGCCCTGATTGTTCTGCTGAGATCACCATTCAAATAAATAGCTAAAAATGCAGCATTAATAAAATAGGCCATTCGAACAGGGGGTTCTGCCGTGGGCATCGTATCCAAAACCTCAACTGTAGCCTCCAGAGGAGGGTCATTCGGTTTAGCTCTATCATTTTTTGGGTTTTGATCAGTTCCAAATGGATCCACGAAATTGACTGGATTATTTCTAACATAAGAATAAATGTTCCAAGATTGAATATCCTCTGCTTCTTGATCCATTCCAGGATCTGGCCTTCCAAAACGTCCATACATAGGCAAGGAAAACCTCGCCTGCATGTAGATAAGTCCAGATGGATCCGTCTGCTCGTGATTCGTGAACCCCTTGCCGGTTCCCCGCGATTCAGGAGCCGTGGTCAAGGATTCACCAAAGGGAGTGAATTTTTGTTCGGAGATGATAATTCCACCTGCATCAACAACCACACGAGGAGTTCCCAGGTGGTCGGTCAAGGTAATCTTCACGCCATTCGCATCGACCTCACCAACCTCCCGCTGTCCAAGATAGAGGATGTCCCTCTTCCATTTCAATTCCAGAACCTTTGGCTTGACCGTAATCGTAACGCTTGCGCTTGTGGCTCCAACCAAGTTTGTTGCGACAAGGGTATAGGTCGATGTCTCGGGTGGTCCAACAACGAGACTGCTTCCAGCGGCATTTTGACCGTTTAGCTCCAGACTCGTCGCGCCTTGAACCGACCATGCCAAGGTTGCGGTCGTCCCCTTGGTAATGGTGGAAGGGGTGGCGGTGAAACTGGATATCACCGGCTTAGCGGCAACGGTCACGGTGATCGTGTCGGATGCTGTCACCCCGAATCCATTCGTAACCTTGTAGAGAAGGGAATAGGTCCCGATGCTTTCACCAGACACCGTGATAAGTTGTACGCCATCAAAGGCGAATCCAGCAGGTAGGGTGTTGGGAATCCCGTATGTCAAACTGGAACCATTCGGATCCGTGGCAACCGGCAGGGAGAAGGTTCCACCGACCCCCTGTTGAAACACGGGTTGTGGGGTGGGCCCGAGAACTGGTGCCGCGGGTGCTTTGACCGTAATCGTTATGCTAGCGCTTGCGGTCCCGGCCAGGTTCATCGCGACCAGAGTATAGGTGGTGGTTTGGCTGGGTCTAATAACGCAGGTGTTTCCTGTGACATCCTCGCCGTTAAGTTTAAGGCTCATTGCACCCTGGACTGACCATGTCAGGGTCGCATTGGTGCCATTGACGATGGTTAAGAAGTTGGCAGTGAAACTGGTTATCACCGGCTTCTGGGCCACAGTCACGAAAATCGTATCGGTTGCCGGCGGCCCCCCGTCAACCGTCACCGTATAGGTGATGGGATAGGTTCCGACGGTGCTGATCGACCCACTGATCACCAAGGTAGAGGGGTTGAAGGTCAAGCCATCGGGGGTCGTGGGGACATTGTAAGTCAGGGGGAAACCAGATGGACCCGTGGCGGTCGGCAAGGAGAAACTTCCGGGGATCCCAGGCAGAAACACGGGATGAGGAGTGGCTCCGAGAACGGGTGCCGCGGGTGCCGAATCAGTCAGCACCGCCGAAGCCGATTTGGAAGGTTTTGCGATACTGGTGGCCACGATCGTATGGGCCCCACCGGTGGCGGGGGCTGTATAGATGACCGTGTTGGCCACTGCTGCGGCCTTGAATGCAGCCAAAACGCTCAGTTGCTGCATTGCAGGGGAAGAATTCAAGGTTTGGAAATAATTCCCTGCGGCGCCGGCGATTTTGTAGCAAACGGCGTTGGCGCCGCCGGCATTCCTGGACGCAATCGTGAAACCGCTGGTTTCCGTGAGCGTTCCGTTCCACTGGTCGTTTCCCCAGAGGGTGAACAGGAAGTCATTAGCGCTGGTGGTGGTTACGGTTCCAGTGGTGTGGTTCGACGTAAGGGCCGCGTCTGCTCCATTAGCAAAAGCGTCCAGGACCGTGGCCTGATTTGAGGACATGCCTCCGACCACCACCACGAACATGTCAACAGAGTTGGGATCCAAAGAAGAAATGGTCACTGTAAGGGAGGGATTGGCCGTCGCCGCGATGGTATAGAACTGGTAGATGGTCGCACCCGCCGCTGCCAGGAAGGAGTAACCGTTGGCACCAGTCCCGCCAACCTCGGAGTATGTATTGCCGGAGCTATCGGAACAACTGGTGTTGGCTCCCCAGGGAGAGTTGGCGACAATCCACCCGACGCAAATCAGGTCGCCGGCCATGACGCTCACACCTGTTTGAATTTTGGTCGAGGCGGTGTGATAGGTTTGTCGAACCACTGGGGTGCCGCCCTGGGGCGTGATGGACCCTACCGTGGCATTTCCGTTGGGGATGCCGTCCACTGTCCAGGTGACAGCATTGTTGGATAGCCCGGTGACCGTTGCAGTCAATGTGGTGGAGGCGCCAGCGACCACTTTTGCGAACGCAGGGCTGACAGAAACCGTCACGCCATCCGCGGGTACGATTGTCGCCGTCTGCGTCCCCTGGGTGGAGGCCGTGCCCGCGGCGTTGGTAACGACGCAGGTCAAGGTGACGGAGGCCCCGGTTCCTGGAGTGAAGACAACAGAGGAACTCGAATTGCTGGATGTCAGCGTTCCGCCGGAAATGCCCCATGAATAGGTCGAACTTGTATCGGGTGGGACCGATGCGACGTATCCGGTGCCCCCCGCAGTTACCGTGGCCGGAATGCTGATGATGGGCTGGATTGGCGGATCGACAATCGAGCAGGATGCGGTGGCAGGATTCGACTCGGTTCCAATTGAGTTTATGGCTGTGCATGTAAGGGTAGTAGTTCCACCGAGGCCAGCCTTGAAGGTCACGGTGTTGGATCCCTGACCCGATGTGAGGGTGCCATTTGAAATGGTCCATGCGAACGTGCACCCAGATTGGGGTGGGGTCGTGGCTTGATAGCCGCTTTGATCCGAGGTGATACAGGCTGGAGCGGTGAGTTCAGGCTTGGTCGGCCCTGCAAGGATCGAACTGCTTGATGTTCCTGAAGCACTGTTCCCCGCCGGGTTTGTTACCGTGCACGTGAGTGAAGTGCTTCCACCTCCCCCGGCCGTGAAGGTGACTTGACGAGTTCCCATGCCAGCGGAAATTGAGCCATTGCCAATATTCCAGGAATAGGTGGATCCGGGTTGGTCGGCTACGGAAGCGAGGTATCCGCCGAGATTTGCAGTAACCTGGGCTGGCAGACTCACCGTGGCCTCAGGTGCGGCAAAAATCGCAGTCGAGCCATTCCCTGATGCGGAAGTCCCTGCGGCGTTGGTAACTTGGCAAGTTAAAATCGTTGTGCCACTTGCTCCGGCCGTAAACGTAACAGTGGTTCCATTCCCCGAACCTGTAATTGTTCCATTGGAGATAGTCCATGCAAAATTCATTCCAGCCTGAGCAGGAACCGAAGCCGAGTACCCCAAACCTGCGGTAACGCTTGGCGGAATCGAAACGAAGGGCTCGTTAGGCTGGGCCGCAACTGCGGCATTTGCTGTACCAGTCGCGGTTGTTCCTGCGGCGTTTGTGACTACGCAGCTTAAGCCTACCGTCCCCGGATCACTCGCAATAAAAGTGACTGATGTTCCATTTACGCCAGTCGAAAAGGAACCATTGCTGATCGTCCAGGAATAGGACATCCCCGATTGAGGGGCAATGGAGGCGCTGGAACTGCCTCCGGCCGTTACGTGGGCGGGTAAAGAGATTGAAGGCGCACTCGGCGGAGCAACAATTAGGGCATATCCCGTTCCCGATACAGATGCTCCTGCAGAATTGGTAACAGTGCATGTGAGAACCAAATTCCCGCTGCCTCCTGGGGTGAAGGCTATCTGAGTGCTTCCCTGGCCGGAGGAAATCGATCCATTGTTAATTAACCAGTTATAGGTACAGGCAGATTGCCCTGAGATACTCGCGGAATACCCTAGACTTGCGGTAACGACCGAGGGGAGGGTGACTGCGGGGACTGAGGGCGGCGGAAAGATATTGAGCGTATTTGCATCGGAATAGTTGGTCGTAACCGACTGCCATTGGCTGCATACCGCATCCCCGTTCGAATCAAAAGTCCATTTTTTGCATACTTCCTGGGTCGTAGAAACCGTGAAAACCACCGTTTTCGACCCAGAGGAGGAGTAAGAATGGGTTGCGGTCCATCCTGAAGCGGTCGTTCCATCTCCGAAATCCCAGCGTGGATTCTCTCCCCCAGAGGGATCAGCCGCGACAAATGAAATCACTTGCCCGCTAGTGAATGGGCCAGAACCAGGGGAAATGATGGCAGGAGATTGAGCATTCAGACCCGTCGCAATCAAAGCGGCAAGTAAGAAACGAAATATAAAGACCAAATGGGCTCTCATTCCATCACCCACTGGCTTACGATCTGCTTTTGGTCATTGTAAAGATTGATCCGCATCTGTTGAAGAACCGTCCCGTTCCATTCCTCGATCAGGGTACGGAGACCGTCAACGGTGTACCTGTATTTCTCGGTAATGCCAGTCTTATTATTGTATAAGGTTAGCATCCGGCCCACGTCATCATAGGTCATTGACAGAGACGCTCCGCCTGGTTCCGTCAGAATTTGATCCAGATTCCCTTGATAAGTATAATGAGCGAGAGTTATCGCAGAAGGGATTTGGTTCTTGGGAGCCAGAGCCGCTTCGCTGAAAACAAAACCCGCCGCAACTCCAGAGGTATTCCCAGATAATGCCTTGGAGAGCATATTCCCGAAGGGGTCGTAAGTGAATTCCTGTGTAAGAACGCTTCCGTCTAACCGCCGAATGACAGCTTGGGTCAAACGATGGAGGGAGTCATAAGCATATAGATCCTCACCATCGGTTTGAAGTCGACCAGCCTCGTCAAAAGTCATACTCCACATGGGCATTGCAGGCGAACCATCCATATTCTTATATTTGAATTGGGAGGAAGCCAGCTGGATTTGGTCCAGTCCATAGGTGAAATGATGTTCAACTCCATTTTTGACACCGAGATGAAACCACTTCAGGCTTTCCAAGCTTTGCGATTCTTGTAAGTAACTTGGCTCAACTATATCCTTGCCTTTGTATGCCAACTTTGTGGGAAGACCGGAAATGGGGTCAAATGGTGTCGAAACTTCATGGCCATGAATATTGGAGCCCACTCGGTTGCCATTGTTATCGTACGAGAACAATTGATAAAGAGGGTAAGGAAGTCCCGGAAGCTGCGTTGTCAAGGATCCAAGGCGACCGTCTAGTTGGTCATACACGTAGGAACGGATGACGGGTCCATCTTGCCCATCCTGACTCGTCGTTAGTTTTCCATTGGCAAACCCATGACCAACCTCGTCATAAGTCAATGATTGGGTAAATCCCGTTGTCGAATTCGAGACCTTTTTCAACCGCCCCTGTGTGTCATGCACGCTGCTGACAGACCGAGGAGCGATGCTTCCTGCACCAAAAATCGTCAAGTTTGGCTTCCCAAGGACATCAAAATCACTGAATTCAGTACGCCCCGATTCAGGTTGCACGGAAGCAGATTGCCATCCCAAGTTATTAAATTCCCAACTCCGAGTTTGTATCCCATTCAATGATTTCTGCGTCACCGAAACCAATCGATCAGCTGAATCGTAAGAGTACTGGGTGTCCAACTTTCCAGTTGGATCGCTCACGCTTACTAGGCGCCCAAGAGGATCGAAAGTTTGAGATGACGATATATCCAGAGAATTCGGCGCAACGGTAATTTTTTTGGTCAATCCTGAATATTCAAAGTTTTTACTTTCCTTATTCGCATTTTCTACAGCTATGACTCTATCCCAGTCATCAAAAGACCACTTTGAAACGGCGATTCCCGCAGGAGCAGTGCCATCCCACCCGACGTCTTCACCTGCACCGGCCTGCCAAACCGTCTGCCAGATTTTCCGTCCGGAAGCGTCATACCCCGTTTTCCGATGCGCATATCCGTCCTCAGAAACCTTTCTGACCTCTCGGACCTGTTCTCCAAATACATTAAATCGGTATTTCTGAACTTGCGAACCGGTAGTTATTTGCATTCCCAGGAAATCCGAGTCGTATGAAATAGCAGTACCAAACAAGGTTGACGGAGGGGTTACCGATGTCAAACGTTGCAGGCTATCCCATTGATAGGAAGTCTTTAACAGATTTATGTCGGTGATGGAATCAATCTGTCCACTGGGTGTAAACGTCCGGGTGGATTTATATTCAGTTCCAAATTTTTGGATTGAATTAAGCCTACCATATGAATCATACTCAAGGTTAACACCAACAAGACCATCTAGTTTAAAAAATCCATTGGATTTAAATGTAATCGAACATGGCAATGCATCGCCAGGGTTAGTGTAAGAAAATTTCTTCTGGACGAGTTCGGAGTCCGTCCCAACAGTTTCTTCAGTTAACGCAACCCCCGTCGAGAGGTTCGTTGCCCGCTTCTGAGATGGAAGGCGATTTACGCCGTTTTCAAGAAATGACTTTTCTGTCCAATCCGCGAACAACAGCCATTGGTCGACTGGGCGATACAGCGTTTTGTCTTTACGTGATAAGCCAGAAGCAGGGTTGCTTGACAGGCTTTCATATGGGAGACCAACCTCTAAGGAGAACGAGGACCAGGGCGAATCTATTGCTTGGTAGTAGGTGCTACTAGTCTCACGCCATTTAGCGCTTGCAGGTTCCCAATCTCCCTGGCGAGTCACCACTGCTACTTTCGAATTACTATTCCACTCGGTGGTCCGGGTTGGAGTCAAGGTTCGATAAATCACCCAACCCGATACGCCGTCACAACTGGTGTCAGCGCCATACGGCTTGTTTGCAATATCCACCCAGCTTTTTGGCGACCAACCGTCCAAATATTTTAAAGAAAGGACGGAGGGGTCGGCCGAAGTTAGTTTGCTTTTCCAATCTGCCCCGGCCGAATATTTTCTCTCTTCAAACAAAGTTCCTTTCAAGAATAAATTAAAATAGGCCAATTGTTGATCATCGATATTCATTGAATATGAATCTACCGTCTCAGAGGTATTAGGGGGCATAAACCGCCTAACGATAATTCTTCCATCGGGAAGCGTTTCGGCCTCATATGATTCCGTATTTGTCCAAGGGCGGAAACGAGCTACTCCAGGACCATAATTCGCGGCCGTAGGAAGCAAGCGCTCGTATAGCCACGTTCTCGACTTACCCGAAGCGAGATCAGAATGATCCATACGGGAAACCCCCCAGGCCATTCCATCCCAACCACTCAAGGGGCTTTCGGAATAAAATTTCAAAGACTTGTACGTGAATTTGTATCGTTCGTTTTGATTGAAGGTGATTGAATCGATACATACAGCAGCTACATTAAGGCCTTGCGCATAATCCAAATACCCATGTTCCCATTTATAAGAGAAATCAACTCGGAACCCAGATTGATCTTCAGTTATGGAAATTGGCTGAATTGTCCGCCTCCTTGTATAACCAACAGGCACCCAACCCTGAGGCACATCTCGTTCCCACCTGCCCCTAGATAAAGCGCCAATAATCGAATAAGAACTAATCTCTCCGCCAGAGCTATTTTGCTTTACAGTAATTGATTTACTTACAGGGATGGAGTCGTAGTCAGGTGTTGCATCGTAAGGGCTCCCCATATCTGGTATTGAAGATTGCGCCGGAATACTTTGTAAGTTTAAAGAAATTGAATCTCCTAGATCTTGACCCCCAACAAATAAAGTAGCTGTAAAATCAAAATCATTTTGACCATAAACAAACTCTATTCGATCACCAAAACGATTATACATTTTGCTGAGTGCGTAATAGCCCACTTCAAAATAGGTACGCTGGGGGGTTACCATATCTGCACCCACATATTCTGCAGGAATCGTCGTAACATCAAACGGACCGCTGTATTCGAATACATATGCAATACCAGATTTTAGCACCACGTAGCGACCGGCAGTTTTGCATGTTCGATTACTTGGATCAACAACAACAGGATCTAATCCATCCTCATACGTTATTGGAATAATAACCGAGTCCGGATCTGCCTTAAAAGCTTTCATAGGCGATAAGCCAAGCCCTGATATTCCAAATGCTTGCAATAAAGGCAGATATGTAGCTGGATTTACCTCCAAAGCCGTTTGACAGCATGCCACCGAAAGCGTTTCCCCAGTGGGAAGAACAATGATCTTCAATCCCCAATCGTCATAATGAGATGTAATATAACCCGGATCTATCAGATGAACACTTGAAGGATCTTGGTTGAAATTTTGGCATAACAAAGTAGTTGGTGGCCCACCCGACGTTGGTGAAGGATTCACTGTTGTTGCGCCACTTTGATTAAACCATAGATTATTAAAACCAGTAGAAGATCCAACTCCTCCCACCAAAACCCATTCCTGCAACCCCATGTACCATTCTGAATGCCAGTTTCCCTTTCCCGTAATATTTGCCATCGTTTTTTGACTTGGATGCATTCTAAATGTCGGTCTGTACGATAAACCTCTAGCTTGGATTCCAGGAGCAAGGGGCATTTCGAACTTGATCTGACCAGGCCCGTGAATTATGCTTACATAATCATGCTTGTAGCTTGCAACAACCTGTTTCTGAATTGAAACAGGAGAAAAGAACTCTTGTTGGCCGAACAAGGTATTCGACCAGCCAGCCAAAGTCATTGCAGTCGCCAATGACAAAGTTCCCTTTTTAACCTGCAGCAACATTATGGCCCCCAAAGGAGAGAAATTTCGCCCTACTGGACAATATTCATTTGCGCAGTATTCTATTAGGAATAACCCTATACATCAACGCCCTGTTTGTCAACCCAAAAATGACACAGGGTGGTGAAATCACGCGAGGCGAGATAGACCCTTACGGGTTCATATCAAGTGACGCCGGCTCACAACGGTATCCCCCATTGGCGATTATCACGGACGGCTTCTACAACCTGACATTCCCGTCCCGCATGGCTAATACCTGGATGGGTCGGCAGAGGTGGGTTCTGAATGCGCTGACCCAAGCCTTACCTAGTCGGCCCGGGCCTCCGCATGATCCCTTCAGACATGAATCCCCTGACCTTCGGCGACCGGGAATCCGAACAGCGCGTCCATCCGGTAGTTGGGTGACAGGGCGGCCCGCATGCGCCTGGTTTTGATGCTGCCGAAGGGGATGGGGTCCTGGCGCAGCAGGTTGAGGACGATATGACGCAGGATGGCGCTGCATTCCGGGCCATGACCTTTGCGGGTGCGATTGGCGTCCTCGTTGAACGTGACGGCGAGGACTCAATGCAGGCGGTTCTCGATGCCCCAATGGGCCCTGACGCCCTGGGCAATGGCATCCACGTCCTTGGTCGCCAGGGAGCTGATGAAGTAGCGCGTCGGGAAAGCGGTCTTCCCGGACCGCATGGTCGTGGACTCCACGCGCACCCGGGTCTCCAGCTTGGGCCAATCCCAGAGCTGCTTCTCGGGCAGGTAGGCCACCGCGTTCAGGGTCGTGACCTGCGGGTTTCCTGGCGCCCGTGGTGCCCTCCATGGTCTCGGCGAGGAAGTGGGTCATCGCCTGGGGTGCCGCGTCCACGGCATTGAAGCAGGCCTGGATGGCCTTGTGGAGGCCGGCCTGGTTGGCCTTCACGACCAGGATGTAGTCGGCCCGCTTCCCCACGATCTTCTTGGCGATCTCTCGCTGGCAGCCCATGGCGTCCAGGGTGACGATGCAGCCCTTCAGATCCAGGACCTTCAGCAGTTCTGGGATGGCGGTGATCTCGTTGCTCTTGCCATCCACGGACCGCTGGCCCAGCACCAGCCGGTTGGTCGTGGAGAAGGCGCTCACCAGGTGCAGGGCGGGCTGTCCCTCGGCCATGGAGGAGCGAAGCGTCTTGCCCTCCAGGGCGACAATGTCGCGCGGGACTTTCTTCCGGACCTCCCGAACCCAGGCCAGGAAGCACTCCCCAAAGGCCTTGGTGTCGAGCAGCTGGAACACCCGGTTGATGGTGTCGGAATTCGGTATGCCGTGCGGCAGCTTCAGAAAGGTCCGCAGCCAGTCATCCTGGAACTCGGCGAACCGGTAGATGTCCTCCCAACTTTCCGCGCCGCACAGGGTGGCCAGGACGGCGATCAGGATAATGTCGAGCAGGTTGTGGCGTTAGCCCCGGGTGCTGCGAGGGTCCGGAAGGTCGGCCAGATGGTCTGCCAGGGAACGGATTTTGGCCCGCATGGTTGTAGCCTCCATGACAGCCAATTTCCGTCTTCAGGCATGAGGTACAAAACTTCATAGAAAACTTCTTCAGGAGGCTGCAATCAGAGGACATCGCAACTCAAGCTGGCTGAATCCCATTTCTGGTACATGCGGAAGCCCTGCCTAGTCGGCCCTGAAGAACCCGGAAAGTAAATACTGGCGCAATTCTTGAGGAATTTAACACGTATACGGTACACTAAGAGATAGGAAATCCTCCCGCTATTCCGGTTTACCGATGAAGCCCAAGGCCAAGCCTAGGACCATAAAGCAGCCCCTGATCGCCACCATGCGCCTCGATCTGGCGTCTGACCTGGATCACGGGCTGGTCCGCCTTGCCGCGGTGATCCCTTGGGACGACCTGGCCACCCAGTTCGATCCCCTCTACTGCCCCGACAATGGGCGCCCCGCAGTGCCCACGCGGCTCGTGGTCGGCCTCCACCTCCTTAAGCACATCAAGGGTCTCTCCGACGAGGAAGTGGTCCCGACCTGAGTCAAGAACCCCACATGCAGTTCTTCAGCGGGGAGGGGTTCTTCCAGCATCGGCTCCCGATCGACTCCAGCCAGATGTCCCGCTGGCGCCAGCGCGTGGGGGAGGAGGGCATGGAGAAGACCCTTCAAGCCACGATCCAGGCCGGTAAGGTTGCCGGGCTCCTTTCCGAAGCCAGGCTGGATGAGGTCATCGTCGACACGACGGTGCAGCCCAAGCCTGTGGAGCATCGCGCTGACGCCCGGCTTTACCGGAAGGTGCACCCCGCCATGCTCCGGATCGCGAGCAAGGAGGTTATCGCCCTGCGACAGAACTACCGGCGGCTCATGGACCGGGCCATCCGCAAGCATGGCGGCCGCGCCAAGGCCAATCAGTATGGGCGCGCCAAAAAAGTTCTCTGGTCCATCAAAAGCATGGCGGGCAGGGTGTTCCGGGACGTCGAGCGAAAAATAAGCGACGCGTCCTTCGCCGCCCACAAAGGCACCCTCCTCCTGGCGGAGCAGGTCCTCCCCCAGAAGCGCCACACCAAGGGCAAGGTCTACAGCGTCCATGCCCCCGAGGTGGAGTGCATCGCCAAGGGGAAGTCTCACAAGCCGTACGAGTTCGGCGTGAAGGTGAGCCTGGCCGTGATCCATACGGAGAGCTTCGTGGTCGGGATCCAGGCTTTCCCGGGCAACCCCTTCGACGGCCAAACCCTCGATGCCCAGTTGGACCAAGTGGAACGCCTCACGGGCAAAGTCCCCTCCATGGCCTACGGGGACTGGGGGTACAAGGGCCACGGCGTCGAGCCCAGTAATGCCGGGTGCCCATCAGCGGCACCCGGAAGCTCGGCGCGAAGCCCTAGCGCCACTTGCGCCGACTGGCTGCAGTGGAGCCCGTGTTCGGCCACAGGAAAACAACGGGCTTCTCGGACGAAACTTCCTCAAAGGCCAAGCTGGCGACGCCATAAATGCGCTGCTGTGCGGGGCCGGCCACAACCTGAGAAAGATCCTGGCCAGGCTGAGGTCAGGCCTGAACCGGTGGCTTCGTGCCTGCCCCCAACCCACCCAAGGGGCACGCCTGGGCTGGCTCAGGGCCCTTCAGGCGGCCCGAGGCCTTCCGGCCGACGGAGAGCCCCTCGAGAGATTTCGGCGCCTCGAATTTGCGGAAGGGGTTTTCAGGGCCGACTACCTAGCCTGGATGAAATGGAGGAACAGTGGTTCAGGGGATGAGAACAGAAGGGGTCCAGAATTGAGAATAAATAAGGGACCAGGGAGCGGGAGAGCCGTCCCTATCATGAAAACTTCCCACGCTATTTCCCTCTTCGGCGGTGCACCTCCCGCTGAATTCCTATGCGCACCACGAGGACCGTCATCCGCCCGTCCTCGGAGGCGCATATGACCCGGTAGCCGCGCACTGAAATGTCCAGATCCCCCCGGCTTCGGCCCCTTTAGCGCCTCGCCGATGGACCGTGGATCCTCCATCGGTGCCACCCGTTTCCGGAGGAGCGCCAAGATCCGTCAGGCAAGACAGCATATCAAACTTGGACAGTTCCCGCATGGCGGTCGCATGGAAATCTACGATCAAGGCTGAGGTCCCGCTCCAGATCCTCTAGCCTGACAGCTTGGCTCCGGCCGGTCCGCAAGGCCACCAGGCGGCTATCCGCCAGGTGAATATCTTTCAGGTCGGCCATGGATCTTATGAACGCCTCGCGCGCATCGTTGGCCTTGGTGCGTACGGTGGCCTCCGCCAGGGTGGTCAGGCGGCTTTCCAGGTCCTCGGACAGGCGGATAGCGACCCCAGGAAGCTCCTTGCGGGAATAATATCGTGTACCCTGCCCCCTGGGAGGGTTCCCTTCTACGGTTCCAACCATGGCTTCAGGTCGATCCTATTCCGCCAGCACCCTTTTCAGCCGCCCCTCCCGCATCATCAGGTCCGCCAGCACTACCGCCGTCATCGCCTCCAGCACCACCGGCACCCGCAGGGCGATGCAGGCGTCGTGGCGGCCTCCGACCTTCAGTTCGGCGGGGGCCTGGGTGCGCAGGTCCAGGGTGGTCTGGGCGGCCTTGATGCTGGAGGTGGGCTTCACGCCCACGCGGAACACCAGTTCGTTGCCGTTGGTGATGCCGCCGTTGACGCCGCCGGCGTGGTTGGTGGCGGTGCGGCCGTCCATGTCCAGGATGGGATCGTTCACCTGGCTTCCCCGGAGGCGGCAGGCGCCGAAGCCGTCGCCGAACTCGATGCCCTTGATGGCGGGGATGGAGAAGGCCCCGTGGGCGAGCAGGGATTCCACGCTGTCGAAGAAGGGTTCGCCGAGGCCCGTGGGAAGCCCCTGGACGCGGCATTCCACGATGCCGCCCACCGAGTCGCCCGCGGCCATGGCCTCCTGGATGGCGCGCTCGATGTCGAAATTACCGCCGGCCTCCAGGAGCCGGGCTTCCACGCGCACCGGGGCGAGCAGCTTCTTGGCGACGACGCCCGCGGCCACCAGGCCCGCCGTGAGCCGGCCCGAGAAGTGGCCGCTGCCGCGCATGTCGGCGAAACCGCCGTACTTCTTCAGGGCCACCCAGTCGGCGTGGCCGGGGCGGGGCGTCTCCCGGATGGCCTCGTAGGCCCCGGAGTCCGTGTTCCGGTTGGCGAAGAGCACGAGGATGGGCGCGCCCGTGGTGCGCCCGTCCAGGATCCCGGTCTGGATGAGCGCGGTGTCGTCCTCCCGCCGGGGCGTGGTGCCGGGGGCCGAGCCGCCCCTGCGCCGCTCCATGTCCGCGGCGAAATCCCCGGGCTCCAGGAACAGGCCCGCGGGGCACCCGTCCAGGAGGATCCCCACGCAGGATCCGTGGGACTCGCCCAGGATCGAAATCCGGAAGGACTGGCCGAAAGCGTTCACGCGCCACCTCGCAGGAAAGCCAGATCGTTGAAGAATCCGGGATAGGACTTGTCCACGCAGCCCTCGCCCTCCAGGGTCGCTCCGCGCGCGCTGCGGAGGCCGGCCACGGCGCAGGCCATGGCCATGCGGTGATCGTTGTGGGGGTCGATGGCCCCGCCTTCGAGGGGGCCGCCCTGGATCTCTATCCAGTCGCCCTCCACCCGCAGGGTCGCGCCCATGGCCGAGAGTTCGGCCACCAGGGCCGCGGCGCGGTCGCTCTCCTTGGCCTTCAGGCGCGAGGCGCCCCGGAGGCGGGTGAGGCCCCGGGCGTGGCAGGCCAGGGCCGCCAGGGGAGGAAAGAGGTCCGGGCAGTCCGTGGCGTCGAAGGTGAAGCCGCGCAGGTCGGCGCGCCGCAGGCGGAGCGTGCCGCCCTCCCAGGCGGGTGCCGCGCCGGCGTCCTCCAGGGCCCCCAGGATCGCCCGGTCCGCCTGGGCCGAAGCGGGGTCCAGGCCGTCCACCGCCACGTCGCCGGCCACGGCGCCGGCCACCAGGAGGAAGGCCGCGCCGGACCAGTCCCCTTCCACGGCCAGGTCCACGGGCCGGTAGGTCTGGCCGCCGGGCACGAGGAAGAGGTCCAGGGCCGGCGAGGCCTCCACCCGGACCCCGAACGCCTCCAGCACGTCCAGGGTCATGCGGATGTAGGGGCCGCTGCGCAGGCCCTCCACCTCCACGCGGCTGTCGCCGGGGGCGCCGGGCAGGGCCAGGAGGAGGCCGCTGAGGAACTGGCTGCTGGCGCGGCCATCCACCCGCACGCGCCCCCCCCGCAGGGGCCCCCGCACGGTGATGGGAGGGAAGCCGTCGTGGGTGGCGCAGGCCACCCCCAGCTGCCGCAGGGGCTCCAGCACCATGTCCATGGGGCGGGTGAGGAGCGAGCCGCGGCCCGTGAGGGTCATGGGCAGGTCCCGGAGGGCGGCCACCGCCGCCGCGGCCCGCAGGCAGAACCCGGACTCTCCGCAGTCCAGGGTCCCCGTCCGGGGCTGGCCCGCGCCGCGGATCGCCAGGACGTCCTCCGCCGCCTCCACCCCGGCGCCCAGGTCCCGGATGACCCCCAGGCAGGCCACGCCGTCCGCGGAGGCGCCGGGCCTTCGAATGAAGCTCGTGCCCGGGGCCAGGGACGCCGCCAGGAGCAGGCGCTGGAGGTGGCTCTTGGACGCGGGGGCCCGGAGGCGGCCCGCCACGGGGCCGGGGGGGACGTGGATCATCGGCTCATTCCGGATCCCGGAAGGCCAGTCGCTCCCGCTCCCGGGGATCCAGGGTCTCGAGGAATTCCTGGTAGCGCCGCTCGTTTTCCCGGAGCCGGGCGCCCATGAAGCGGCTGGCCCGGATTTCAGCGGGGGTGAGGGTCCGTTCTTTGCGCTTCGGGCTCGCCATGCGTGCATGGTACCGGTGCCCTGGGGAAAAAGCCACCGGGAGCGCCGAATTCACGCCAAAGCAAATAGAAATCATTTTCACTTGAACCAAACAGAAACGAGTTCTATTCTCTTTCCAGGCACTTGCCCCGAACCCTGCCATTCCGAGGACCCGATGAATCGTGCTTATATTCTGCTGGCCGCCGCGGCCATCCCTGCCCTCCTCTCCGCCGCCTCCTCGGGCAGCGGCCTGATTTCAGGCGTCGTGAAGGACGAGGCGGGCAAGGCGGTCGTCGGCGCCGTGGTCACCCTGGAGAACCGCGTCGCCGGGCGTCTCCAGAGCACCCGCACCGACGGCCAGGGGCGCTTTTCCCTGTACAACGTGCCCTTCAACGACTACCACCTGGAGGCCTCCGCGCCGGGCCTGGCCACCAGCCACCGCGACCTGACCGTGCGCAACGCCCTCCCGCAGCACCTCGCCCTGACCCTGCCCCAGGCCGGCGCGGTGGTGGTGGTGGAGGAACAGTCCGGCCTCATCGAGGACCACCCCTCCAGCCACATCCACATCGACCGCGCCACCATCGAGCAGATCCCCGCCGTGGTCCAGAGCCGGGGCATGGAGAGCATCCTGCTGGCCACCCCGGGGTTCATCCAGGACGAGAACGGGCGGTTCCACTTCCGGGGCAGCCACGGCCAGGCGATGTACGTCATCGACGGCGTTCCCGTCACCGACCAGATGCAGGCCACCTTCTCCAATTCCCTGGACCCGGGCCAGGTGGAGAGCATGGAGGTCATCACGGGCGGCATCTCCGCGGAATACGGCGGCAAGCCCGGGGCGGTGGTGAACCTCACCTCCAAGTCGGGCCTGGGGACCCCGGGCGGCTTCGAGGGCAACGTCACCCTGGGCGCGGCCCGCTTCAACACCTACGAGACCGGCCTGAGCCTGCGGGGCTGCGGCGACCGCGCCGGCTGGTTCGTCACCGCCGCGGGCTCGTCCAGCGACCGCTTCCTGGACCCGGTAAACTTCGAGAACCTGCACAACCACGGCGCCACGGGCCGGATCTTCACGCGCCTGGACTGGCTGCTTTCAGACCGCGACACCCTGAGGCTCTCCGCGGGCGGCGGCGCCACGGCCCGCGACGTGGTCAACCTCGCCAGCCAGGAGGCGCGGGGCCAGGACCAGCGGGCCCGCAACGTGGACGCGAACCTCAACCTGGGCTGGACGCACCTCCTGGGCGCCGACGCCAGCTTCGAGGCCACCCTCTTCTACCGCCACTCCACCGCCAGGCTGGATCCCACCGCGGACCTGGCGCCGGGCTTCGCCGGGGGCGGCCCCGATTCCCCCTACTGGGCCCGCCAGGACCGGTCCCTGGACAACCAGGGCGCCACGGTGGCCTACCAGCGGAAGAAGGGCGACGACACGTTCAAGGCCGGGCTGCAGTACGTGCGCTACCCCCTCCGCGAGCGCTTCGCCTTCGCCGTCACCGACGGCGCCCAGGTCACCGACGGGGCCGATCCGCTCTACCCCTACACGCCCCAGGGCGGCGGCAACATCTTCCGGTTCGACGAGGGCTTCGCGCCCTCCCTGGCCTCGGCCTACGTGCAGCAGGACCTCAAGGCCGGCGACTGGAACCTGGGCCTGGGCCTGCGCCTGGACAGCTACCACGGCCGGGGCTACGTGCACAACCAGCTGCAGCCGCGGGTGGGCGTGTCGCGCACCTTCCCGGCCACGGGCACGCTCCTGCGGGCCAGCTACGACCGGCTCCTCATCACGCCCGAGAACGAGAACCTGGCCTTCTCCACGTCCCAGGCCGCCTGGGACCTCACGGCCGCCGCCGGCACCCCCGTGCCCCGCCTGCGGCCCGAGCTCCAGGACAGCTTCCTGGTGGGCGCCGAGCAGCAGCTGGGCGGGATCTTCAAGGCCAGCCTGGACTACTGGTGGAAGGACAGCCTCAACAGCGCCGACAACGACCAGTTCCTGAACACGGGCGTGCTCTTCCCCACCGCCGCCAGCCGCGGCACCTTCCACGGCATGGACCTGCGCCTGGACCTGCTGGAAGTGCGCGGCTGGTCCGCCTACCTCAGCGCGGGCACCGTGCGCACCCTCTTCCGCAGCCCCACCGTGGGCGGCCTGTCCTCGGCGGAGGCCTCCCTGCCCCCGGGGACCCCGTACCTCATCGACCACGACGAGAAGCTCACCATGCAGCTGGGCGTCCACTACCAGTCGAAGACGTTCTTCGCGCAGGTGATCGGACGGTACGACTCGGGCCTGGTGGCCGGCGACCCCGGCGAAGCCGCGGGCAACCCCGACTACGCATTCGGCATCCCTTTCGTGCGGGTCACGGACGACTCCCTGGTGGGCCCCACGTGGCGCATCCGCCCGCGCACGGTGTGGAACCTGAGCGCGGGCCGCGAGTTCGCCACCGGCGGACGCACCTCCCTGGCGCTGGCCGCCAACCTCCTCAACGTCTTCGACGAAAAGGGCCTCTACAACTTCCTAAGCGCCTTCGGGGGCACCCACGTCATTCCGCCCCGCACCCTCGCGGTGAACCTGAAGTTCAAGTTCTAGCCTTCAGGGCGAGGCTGACCGCGGTCTCGAACTGGACGCGGTTGTAGGGCTTGGGCAGGAAGCCCGCCAGGTCCCCGCCGGTGAAGTCGCCCACCGCGAAGGTCTCGTTGTAGCCGCTGGTGAGCAGGACGGGGATGGTGGGGTCCTCGGCGGCCATGGCCCGGAAGGCCTCCCGGCCGTCCATGCGGGGCATGGTGAGGTCCAGGATCACCAGGATGAGCTCTTCCCGCCGCTGGCGGAAGAGGTCCACGGCCTCGGCGCCGTCGGCGGCCTCGACCACCTGGAGCCCCATGGTCCCGGCCAGGGCGCAGGCCACGGCACGCGCGGGACCTTCGTCGTCCACGATCAACACCGTCCCCCGGGCCTGGAATCCCTCCGGGGCGCGCTCCTCGGGCGTTTCGGCGCCCGGAATCTCCACCGCGGGCAGGAAGAGCTTCATGGACGTGCCCTGGCCCGGTTCGCTGTAGACCTTGATGCTGCCGCCGTGGCTCTTCAGGATCCCCATGAGCGCCGAGAGGCCCAGGCCGCGGCCCGTGAACTTGGTGGTGAAGAAGGGGTCGAAGATCAGGTTGATGACCTCGCGGGTCATGCCGCAGCCCGTGTCGGAAACCTCGATGACCACGTAGCGCCCCGGCGGGATGGGGATGGCCGGCACCAGCGTGGTCAGGTAGACGGAATCGAGCCACTGCACCCCGGTGCGCAGGGTGATGGTCCCCCCCTCCTCGCCCAGGGCCTCGGAGGCGTTGGTCACCAGGTTCATGACCAGCTGCTGCATCTGGGCGGGGTCGCCCTCCACTTCGGGCAGCGTCGAGGCCAGTTCCAGGCGGATGGCGGCCTTCTTGGAGATGGACACCGAAAGGAGCTCGGTCATCTCCCGCACCACATGGTTGAGGTTGATGGGCGTGATCATCACCTTGCCCTTGCCCGCGTAGGCCAGCATCTGGCGCGTGAGGTCCGCGGCGCGCAGGGAGGCCTTCTCGATCTGCTCCAGGTGGGGCGCCGCGGGGCTGCCGGCATCCACCACCATGGAGGCCAGGTTGCAGTTGCCCAGGATCGTGGTGAGCAGGTTGTTGAAGTCGTGGGCGATCCCCCCGGCCAGGACGCCCAGGCTCTCGAGCTTCTGGGACTGGCGGATGGCCTCCTCCCCCTCCTTGCGCTGGGTGATGTCCGCGCGAATGGCCACGAACTGGAAGGGCGCCCCCTGGTCGTCCAGGTAGGGGACGATGGTGGTGTCCACCCAGTAGAAGGTGCCGTCCTTGGCCCGGTTCCGGATCTCGCCCTTCCAGACCTTCCCGGCCTTGATGGTGCGCCACAGGTCCGTGAAGAACGCCTTGGGGTGGTGGCCGCTGTTGATGATGCGGTGGTCCTTCCCCAGCAGCTCCTCGCGGTCGTACTTGGAAATGGCGCAGAACTTGTCGTTGACGTACGTGATCCGGCCGAAGGCGTCGGTGATGGCCACGATGGCGTGCTCGTCCAGGGCGTTCTTGAACACCTCCAGCTCGTGCACGGCGGCCCCGAGCTTGGCCTCGACCCCGTTGCGCTCCACGAAGGGCCTGGCCAGGCCGTAGTAGAGCCGGGAGCCTTCGCTCACCGCCAGGCGCCACACCAGCGTCACCCGCGTGCCGTCCTCCCGCAGGAACCGCGAGCGCTGGGGCGCCAGGGAACCGTTCATCCGGCTCGTCTCCATGACGTGCTTCACCAGGGGCAGGTCCAGGGGATCCACCAGGTCCAGGAAGCGGCGCCCCAGGAGCTCCCGGGGCGCGAGGCCCCACAGCCCCTGGCAGCCCGTGCCCACGGCCTGGAACGCGCCGTCGGGTCCCAGGGAGAAGAAGACGTCGTTACTCTGGGCCATCACCCAATCGAACAGGGAACCGGCACCATCCTGGGGGAGGGCCGGTTCCCTGGAGCATGATTCATTCTGTGACATGGTGGGCTTTCCAACTCCCCACCATGATAATGAGTCTCGTCCGCCGGTGCTGAAAAATCTAGCAGCCCGTCAAAGTAATCGCTCGTGTCCCAGCCTTTCGCCCCGTTCGTTTCTTGGGGGCGCTGCCGCGCCCCCAAGAAACGGAAAGCATCGCAGGTTGGGCAGGCGCGTGTGTTCTATCCACGCTGGGAGGACTTGGGACGGGTGGTCGAAGGCCGTCCTGATTCAATCATCGAAGCCGTTCGAAACGAAAAGCCAATCGCCGAGGCGCCGGGACGCCGAGGTTCGCTGAGACCTTCTTTTATTCTTCGGCGACCCTCGGCGTCTTCGGCGCCTCGGGTCGGGTAGGCCCGGGGCGTTGCCGCCCCAGGCCCCCCACAGATCCGGACGTGCCCGATTAAGGCATCCGGCTCCTCAGACCACGTAAGTAGCTGCGAGTGGGCGAGGCACGTTCCTTTTCAGCCTTGGCTGAGGGAGCGGAAACCGTTCCAGCAACCTGTAGAAGGCTTTCCAGGAGAGCACTGCCCTCTGGGACCTCCGCCCCAGCCACTTCTTCCACAGGTGCATGACCTGGTATCTGAAGTTGCCGATGGAACGCGAGTTCCCTGTGATGCCGTAGTAGTTGTAGTGGCCCACCAGCTTCTGGCGCAGGGTCTTGTGCTGGTCCTGGATCCGTTCATGCCGGTTGTGCCTGAACCAATCCCCCAGCGTCCTGATGGCACGGCTGAACCGCTTCTTCGAAGTCTTCCGCTTCACCACCCAGGCCCCTTTCAGGGACTTGCCCCAGTAATGGGTGAACCCCAGGAAATCGAAGTTGCCAGGGCCCCCTTCGGGGTCCCGCGGTTCCTTCGGCTTCCGGAATTCCACCAGCCGGGTCTTGTCCGGATGGATCTTCAGACCGAACTTCTCGAATCGCTTCGGCAGTACTTCCAGGACACGCCGTGCGTCTTCTTCCCGGGCGAAGCCCATCACGAAATCGTCCGCGTAGCGCACCAGAAAGGCCTGGCCCCGCAGCCGGGGCTTCACCTCTCGTTCGAACCACACGTCCAGCACTTCGTGGAGGTAGATATTCGCCAGCATCGGGGAGATCACCCCGCCTTGCGGGCTGCCTGTCTCTGGGTGCGTGATGCATCCCTGGTCCAGGACTCCCGCGTTCAACCATTTGCCGATCAGGCGCTTCACCACTCCGTCCCGCATCCGCTTGTCCAGCATTTCCCGCAGGCAGGCGTGGTCCAACGTATCGAAATACTGTCGGATATCCACGTCTAGCAGCCACCCGCCCCCCATTTTCATCGTCTGGTTCCAGATGGCCTGCAGGGCCTGGTGCGCCGACCGCCCGGGCCGGAATCCGTATGAACAGTCCAGAAAGTCCTGCTCATAGAGGGGTTCCAGGAGCATGACCACCGCCCTTTGGAGGACCTTGTCCTCGAAGGTGGGGATCCCCAGGGGACGCTGGGTTCCATCCGCTTTGGGGATGAATACCCTTCGCACGGGCGGGGCTTTGTAGGGGTCGCCGTCCTTGGCCCGTCTCAGCAGAGATTGGAGATTTGCCTCCAGGTTTTCCGCATAGTCCTTGGCCGTCTGTCCGTCTATCCCCACCGCCCCATCCTTTCGGGTTCGCCGGTAGGCTTCCGTGAGCCATTCGACGTCCATGTGGTGGGCCAGGGTACGCAGCGCCGCCTCCGGCATCTGCCTGGACAATTCTGCTATCCGTTGTTGTTTCGTGGAGACCGTTCCGGGAGACGAAGTTCCCATGGCCTTTCCCTCCAACGTTTCCGTGATCTGGCAGCCCCTTGGCTCCGGCGGGTCCCTCGGATCGGTTCCCCGCCTTCATCGCTACTACGAGCTGCTCCGATTCCCTGCCGATCCTCCCGCTTCCCTCGTTTGGCTTGAGGAGGCGGTACCGCCTTCGCATCCGGTTGTTCGCTCCTGATCGGGTCGGTGCCCCCCGTCCAGGCCAGGGTTGTTTGGGTTGTGGCGTCCCTAACCACGGTTCCAGGCGGAAACGGCAGGGCCTCCCCGGTTCCTGGGGGGACCCCCTGCGAACATGCCCTGCTCTTCGACCCCGGCGGGACCCTCGGGTCAGGCCATTACGACCCTACGGTGCGGCCTTCCGTGCTGTCGACGACGTCGGCTCCCGCGCTCTAAATCTTTCGAGGCTCCATCACACGGCCTATTCGCTCGCTGTCTACGCTTCGCAGGGCAGGTCACCCACACCCTACGCAAGACTCGCTTCTGGCTGCTGGCCAGCTTTGCCAGGCGGGGGTGGTTACCCGCCGGGTCCCATTGCGAGGTTTCAGGTTTCTATGTCATCCATCCTCCTCGCCCCGGCTTTCCGGGCGCACCGACAAGGCCCTTCGATGGAGTTTGCCGGATTCACCGCGCAACAGGTCGGCAGCAACAGACTTCAGGCATCCTGGGTTTGCCTACGGCAACCGGGACGAGGACTCCTTCTTTCTCAAGATCCGTGCGGCCTTCCCCCTGAGTTCCGGGAAGAACCTTTCTCCCGATGCTCTCCGTCGCGGGAGTTGCGACAGCAACTCCCGCGACGAATGGGGCGAAATGTAGGGACCCGTATTTTAAGTAGACGGGCTGTCTAGCGGACCCGGTTCCCCAGCGGGAAGGTCTCGGTGGCGCCCCAGGCGATGGCGCCGCCGGCGGTGTTCGTCTTGTTCCAGAGGCATTCCCGCACGGTGAACAGCTTCTTCGCGGTGTCGATGGTCACCACCTGGAAGGACAGCTTCTTGGGGTCCTTGGCGGAATCCTTGCCCTTCATGGGCGAATCCACCCGGAAGACCGGAATGGCCAGCTGGGTCATCTTGTTGTCGACCGTGACGCTGTTCTCGCCATTCCAGGTTCTGAATTGATTGAAATTATCGTGACCATGGAACCAGGCGACGATGTTCTTGTGGGCCTTGAGGAAGGTGGCCAGGGCCTTGACCTCCTTGGTGGGGGCCGTGGCGGTGGTGACGGCGGTGGCGGGGGCGACCACGTTGCTGATGTCCATGGCGTCCCGGAAATAGTTGGCGAACCCGCCCGCCCAGGGGAAGTCCAGGCCGTTGGACAGGGGATCCCGGAAGTTGGCGCCCGTCTGTTCGGGTGGCATGTGCGCGAAAATGAACACGGGCGAGCTGGTGGGGACGTTCGTCAGGTAGGCTTCCAGCTTCTCCTGCATCTCGGCGTCCAGCCACATGTTCAGGAAGACGAAGTGGATCCCGCCGAAGACCTTCACGTTGAAGACTTTGTGGAGGTTGTAGTTGAATTCGGTGGTGAGCAGCGGCGTGGCGGGCTTCATGGTCCAGTTGTAGATGTTGACGAAGCACGTGGGGTCGCTGGCGGGGTTCATGACCTCCGGGCCGCCCAGGGCGTTGGTGACGTCGTGGTTGCCCGGCGTGAGGAAGATGGGCAGGGCCGCGCCTTTGCGGTCCTTGAGGGTCAGGCCGTCCGAGTAGATGGTCTTCCACTGGTTGAAGCTGGCGGCGGAGGAATTGCCGTTGGATTCCGGAGGAAGGACGCTCCGGCTGGCGACGTCCCCCGTGAACGCCAGGAAGTCGAAGTTGCCGAAGGCCACGCCCGCGTTGACGCCGTAGTCGCCGGGCGCCGCCACGCCGGGCAGCAGGTTCATGGCGTCCCGGGCCCGGCCGTTCACCTCGACGGCATCCACGGGCGTGGTGGCCCCCTGGAAGGCCGCGGACACGGACGTCACGTCCCCGAAGTGGCAATCGGAGCTGAACAGGAACTGGACGGTGTCCACCGGCTTGACGTTGACGGTGAAGGTGCGGGTGGTCACCGACGCGCCCAGGGTGACCTGGGCCGTGAGGGTCACGGCGCCGTCGCCGCCCACCGGCGGCCTCACGACCTTCCCGGCGGGGCTGAGGGCCACCGGGTTGCTGGAGGTCCACGCGATGGCGGAACCGGCCGCGGCGCCCTTGGTGGGCAGGGTGACGTCCTTGGTGACGCTGGCGGCGGTGTCACCGGTCGCGTAGGCGATCTCGATGACGCTGGCGTCCGCCGCGGTGCGGTCGCTGTCGGCCACCGAGGAACTGCTCGCGCAGGAAACCCCCAGGACCAGGGTCGCCGTGGCTGCGCCCAGCAGCACGGTCGGGGTTGGGTACGGTCGAAGTCGCATGGTCTCTCCTGGAAAGGTGGACGCACCCTGCCCTTCCGCCGGAATGGCGGGAGGAAGGCTGACGAATGGAGCACGGCTGGAATCGCCTGGAGGACTCAGGGCAATTCAAGTGCCAGGATCGTCAGGGGTCGCGAAGCGGCCCAGGCCTAGGCGTCCACTTACCAGCCAGCCCCGTGGGAGGGCGACCTATGCGGAATCCCGCACGCAGGATGCGGCAACCCGCACGGCGTGCGCCCTCAGCGGTTCGCGGCGCCGGCTTCCACGCGCACCGTGAGGCCTTCCAGCAGGTCCCAGGTCTGGTGGCATTCGTCGCAGCTGCTCCTGGGCTCGCCGCAGGGGAAGCCCTCGGCGCCCACGCCCTGGCAGCGCGGATTCTGGACGAAGAACAGCAGCTCGCCGATGACTTCGAACATGCGCTCCCGCTGGTCGCTCTCGGGCAGCCCGCGCAGGGCCTGGACAAGCTTCCACTCCGCTGGACTCAGATCCGCTTGGATGATGGTCTCGGGCATGGGGGCCTCCTTGGCTATGGCCAGTATAGGCAGGGAGCCTCCCCAAAGGGGACCCTTCCGGTAACTTGTGACCGGCGCCGGATTGCCGGTAGGGTTGTGTCTGGGGGGCCCATGAAGGCGGTGATCCAGCGGGTGAAGCGGGCGGAAGTACGATGCGGTGCCCAGGTGGCCGCCATCGGTCCCGGCCTCCTGGTGCTCGCGGGCCTGGAGAAGGGCGACACGGAGGAACAGTGCCGTTGGGCCGCCGCCAAGATCGCCGCGCTGAGGATCTTCGAAGACGCCGAGGGCCGCATGAACCTGTCCCTCCAGGACACGGGCGGCGAGATCCTCGTCATCTCCCAGTTCACGCTGGCGGGGAGCCTCGAGCGGGGAAGACGCCCGTCCTTCGACGGGGCCATGGCCCCGGAGCCGGCCCGGGACCTGTTCGGGACGTTCGCGGGTCTCCTGGAGGCCCAGTGGCCGCGGGTGAAGCGAGGCTTCTTCCAGGAGCACATGGAGGTGGACCTGGTCAACGACGGCCCGGCGACCTTCATCCTCGAGCGCTGATCACTTCTTCGCGGCGGCGCCCACCATCACAGCCTTGAACCGCGCGAGGGCCTCCTCGCGGGTGCTCCCCGGGGGAAGGCGCATCACCGCCAGCACCAGGCCGTTGCCCCCCACGGCCCAGGCCTGGGTCGAGGCCGCGCCGCCCGCGGCGGCGGGGGCCGTGGACTTGAACCACCAGGCGTTCTCCTTGAACGTCTCGTCCATGAAGCTGAGCAGGAGCCTGCGGTAGAGGCGCACCGCCTCCTCCTGGGCCGGGTCCGCGAGCCAGCGCAGCAGGGCCTCGGGACTCGTGCGCAGCAGGTCCCCCTCGCCGAACCAGGACGCGCCCAGGTCCGGCACGCCCTCGGCATCCGGCAGGCGCCGTCCCAGGAAGGGCTGGAAGACGTCCACCATGCGGGCCCGGGCGGGACCGTCGCCGTAGTCCTCCGCCCACCGCTGGGCGGACATGCGCGCCCAGCCCATGAAGGCGAGCCGGCAGTCCTCCCGCAGCGCCTTGGAAAGATCCACGCGCCCATGCCCCTTGGGGTTCGAGCACCGGAAGGGACCCATGGCCCCGGTGCACTTGAACGACAGGACCCCGCTCTCCCAGACCGCGCCCTCGAGCTTGGCCCAGAGCAGCTGGGAGAAGGCGCCCATGGGCCCTTCCACCGCGGCATCGCCGTAGCGGTACACCTCCATGTCGGGGCCCGCCAGCGCCAGCGATTCCCCGGGAAGGAGCGCCGGCCGCGGTGGCGGGGCCTTCGTGGGGGCCGCCGCCAGCGTGGCGGTGGCCAAAAGTCCGGAGAGCGTACGTGCGCCGATCCACATCTGGGAGCCCCTTGAAGGGAAGTATAACGGCGCCCCGCGGCCCACGGCATAATGGTTCCCATGGCCACCCTCACCGTCATCACCAACCTGAAGGGGGCCGTGACCCCCGATCCCGCGCGCCCCTGGGCCGTGGATTTCATCGAGGACGCGGCCATCGCCGCGGGCGGAGGGAAGGTCCTGTGGATCGGTCCGCGCGCGGATCTGCCGGCGCGCTTCCGGGACGCCGATGTCGTGGACGGCCAGGGGCGCTGGGCCTCTCCGGGCTTCGTGGACCCGCACACCCACCTGCTCTTCGGCGGAGACCGCAGCCACGAATTCAATCGCCGCCTCCACGGCGTCACCTACGCCCAGCTCGCCGCCGAGGGCGGCGGCATCCGCGAGACCGTGCGCGCCACGCGCGCCGCCACCGTCCCCGAGCTGGTGGCCCTGGGCGAGGAGCGGCTGCGCGCCTACCGCCGCAAGGGCGTGCTGCACCTGGAGGCCAAGACCGGCTACGGCCTGGAACTGGAGGCCGAAAGCCGCCTCCTGGAAGCCTACGCCCAGCTGCGGAGCCGGGGCTGGAGCCTGGACGTCACGCTCATGCCCGCCCACGACCTGCCGCAGGAATTCACCGGGGATCCGGACCGCTACATCGCCGAGGTGGCGGATGCGTGGCAGCCCGAACTGGTCCGGCGCCACCCCGGCGTCGCGTCCCACTGCGACGTCTTCGTGGAGAAGGGCGTGTTCACCCCGGCCCAGGGCCGGGCCGTCCTGGAATCCGGGCGCCGCCTGGGTCTCAAGCCCCGCATCCACGCCGACGAGTTCTGCTCCACCGGCGGCGCGGAACTGTCCGCGGAGGTGGGCGCCGCCAGCGCCGACCACCTGATGTTCGCGTCGGACGCCGGCATCCGCGCCATGGCCCAGGCCGGGGTGGTGCCGACCCTCCTGCCCGCCACGACCCTGTTCCTGGGCATGAAGGACTACGCCCCGGCCCGGAAGATGATCGCCGACGGCTGCCGCGTCGCCCTGGCCTCGGACTTCAACCCCGGCTCCTGCGCCTGCATCGACCCCCTCCTGGTGCTCCGCCTGGGCTGCCTGCAGCTGCGCCTGACCTTCGAGGAGGCCTTCACCGGCATGACCCTCCACCCCGCCCTCAGCCTCGACCGCGCCGACCTGGGCCACCTGCACCCCGGCGCCAGCGCCCGGGTCCTCCTGTGGGACGTCAAGCACCCCCTGGACCTGGTTTACTGGATGGGCGAGGCCTTCCTCCCGGCGATCGTGGAGCCGGCCTGACGGCCCGAAAGGCCTATAAATACAAAATTAAAAGCCCCGGATCCCCGGGGCTTTCAATCAAGCGGTCACGGCCGGGATCCTCACTGCCCCCGGCCCTTGAATTCCTCAACGATGTGGTAGATCCGTTCCTTGGCCCGAAGCTTGGCCTTCTTGAGTTCCACTTCCTCGATGGTCTCCTTGGCAGAAAGCCGGATCTTGTTGCGGAGGTAGGTCAGCCTCTCGTCGGCAGCCTTGTGTTCCTCCATCAACTTCTTGAATTCAAAATTCTCCCTCGTCAGGCTGTCCTGAATGTCTGGGCGGAGAAAGTCCATGAATCCTCCATAAAAAGAATGTTGTCAGCCACTTCTGACTTCGGTGGACTTATTCTTGCCCCTAGAGTACTCCCGGCCCAATCGCCGTCAAGTGATTAGAATCCGATCTTCCCCTCCCTTTTTCCCCTGCTTCCCGGAGACCGCGCGTGCATTGGTTCGAGCGGGATTTTGACCATCCTCACTACTTCGAAATCTACCGGGACAAGATCCTGGAGGCGGCCCAGGAGGGCCCCGGGCTCGCCCGGCTCCTGGACCTGCCGCCAGGCGCCCGGGTGCTGGACCTTCCCTGCGGCTGGGGCCGCCTGAGGCCCGCGCTGGAGGCCTGCGGCCACCGGGTGGTGGGCGGTGACCTCAGCGCCATGAATCTCCGGCGCCACGCCCGGGAATTCCCCGGGGACCTGGTGCGCCTGGACCTCCGGTCCCTGCCCTTCCGGGACGGCTGTGCCGACGCCGTGTTCTGCGCCTACACCAGCTGGGGCTACTTCGCCACCGACGAGGAGAACCAGCGCCAGTTGGACGAGTTCGCCCGGGTCCTGAAGCCGGGGGGAACCCTCCTGCTGGACCTGGCCGGCCGGGACTTCTTCCTCCGGGCCCTGGCCGTCCTGGACAGGGAGTGGTACGAAGTGGAGGGCCTCTACCTGGAGCGGGTGCGGCTCAGCGACGACGGCCGCCGGTTCCTCACGGACCGGATCATGCGCGGCACCCGGTTCCAGCACGACATCTGGATCCCCACCGACCAGGAGGTGCGGGCCGCCCTGGCGGCCGCGGGCCTGGAAGTGGAACGGACCTTCGGGAGCGTCCAGGGCGCCCCCTGGTTCCCCTACGCCGAACGCTGGATCTACCGGGCCGACAAACCCATGAAGGCACCCTGAAAGAACAGGACCCCCTTGCGGGGGTCCTGGTGAACCGGTAAGCCGGATTCTGTCGTGGGACGTCATTCCTCTAGGGCGATCATCACTGATCGCCTCAAGCGACCTACCCGCTGGCTCGATCGGGCCGATCCTCACTTCCGAAGAAGCTCGCCAGCCTATTTGGTCTTGCTCCGTGGGGGGTTTACCTAGCCCGCCCTGTTGCCAGGAACGTCGGTGGGCTCTTACCCCACCCTTTCACCCTTACCTGATCCCCGTTTCCGGGGCCATCGGCGGTCTGCTCTCTGTTGCACTGTCCATCGGGTCGCCCCGCCCAGGGATTACCTGGCCCACTGCCCTATGGAGTCCGGACTTTCCTCTGCGGATTTACGCAGCGACGCCCTGGTCCACGGTTTCAGCCTATCACACCTGGCCGCTCTCACCTACTCCAGGACGGGTACGTGGGATACCAGGGTGTCGGGAGGAGAAGTTCCCTGGCCATCCGAGTTTTATGAATTATTATTGTCGTGTCTCGTAACCGAGTCCTTTGCAAAGGAGCACCATGGCCCTGACCACCCCCCTGAGCCTTTTCGCCACCGCCTTCATCCTGGCCGTCCCAGGCCAGGCCCTCCGGGCGGATGATCCCGTCTGGCATAACCATTCCTCAAAGGACATCACCTTGAAGGTGGTCGCGGACTCCAAGAATGAAGGCACCATGACCTTCACCCCCGGCGGCACGTTCAAGGCGGCGGGGGACACCATCACCTGGAAAGCCGGTCAGAAAATGACCGTGAAGTACAGTTCCCTGCCGAAATACGCCCACTTCAAGTTCCGGGTCATCGACAGCACCGGCCGATGGGCCACCTTCGTCGCCGACAACCCCTCGATCGGCAGCCCATCGGTGAGGCTCCAGGAAGGCGAGCAGAGCCCGGAGACCAACCCCCCCAAGGATGACGGCCGCCAGTCCCTCTACGACACCGGCAGGTCCAAGGGCGGCCTCCAGATCTCGAACACCTTCATAACCTGGCCTTACCCGGTCAAATGGAACTGAAGCACTCCGATCCAGACCAAACGAAAAAGCCCCCGCGTGAGCGGGGGCTTTGGATTTTAACGTCGCGGCGACCTACTTTTCCACCTGTGTGCCAGGAAGTATCATCGGCCCTCTGGAGCTTAACTGCCGTGTTCGGGATGGGAACGGGTGTGACCTCCAGGGTAAAGCCACGACGAAGGGGTCAGACTTCGAAGTGTTGAAGCGAAGGGTGAGGCGAGACGAGCCTAAACATTAAGCATGGTCTCATTGATTGGATGCAATTGATTGATGAAAAGTCAAGCCAGTGGACCAATTAGTATCGCTCAGCTCAACGCGTTACCGCGCTTACACATGCGACCTATCAACGTCGTGGTCTACGACGGGTCTCGTGGGGAGATCTCATCTTGAGGGGTGTTTCGCGCTTAGATGCTTTCAGCGCTTCTCACTTCCCGACATAGCTACCCAGCATTGCATTTGGAAACACAACTGGAACACCAGAGGTCAGTCCATCCCGGTCCTCTCGTACTAAGGACAGGTCCTCTCAAATCTCCTACGCCCACACTAGATAGGGACCGAACTGTCTCGCGACGTTCTGAACCCAACTCACGTACCGCTATTGATCGGCGAACAGCCGAACCCTTGGGACCTGCTTCAGCCCCAGGATGCGATGAGTCGACATCGAGGTGCCAAACCTTGCCGTCGATATGAACTCTTGGGCAAGATCAGCCTGTTATCCCCGGCGTACCTTTTATCCGTTGAGCGATGGCCCTTCCATGCGGAACCACCGGATCACTATGACCTGCTTTCGCATCTGCTCGACGTGTGTGTCTCGCAGTTAAGCTCCCTTATACCATTGCGCTCTGCGGCTGATTTCCAAACAGCCTGAGGGAACCTTTGCACGCCTCCGTTACTCTTTAGGAGGCGACCGCCCCAGTCAAACTACCCGCCTGACACTGTCTTCCACCCGGATGACGGGCGCGAGTTAGAGATCAGCATTGCGCAGGGAAGTATCTCAACGACGACTCCACCGACCCTAACGAGCCAGTTTCAAAGTCTCCTTCCTATCCTGCACAGCACAATGCCAACCTCAATGTCAAGATGTAGTAAAGGTGCACGGGGTCTTTCCGTCTAAGTGCGGGTAACCGGCATCTTCACCGGTGCTACAAGTTCGCTGAGTCTCTGCTGGAGACAGTTTCCAGATCGTTACGCCATTCGTGCAGGTCGGAACTTACCCGACAAGGAATTTCGCTACCTTAGGACCGTTATAGTTACGGCCGCCGTTCACCGGGGCTTAAATTCGCAGCTTCGCTTGCGCTAACCGCTCCTCTTGACCTTCCGGCACCGGGCAGGCGTCAGCCCCTATACCTCCTCTTTGGAGTTTGCAGAGACCTGTGTTTTTGTTAAACAGTCGCCTGGAACATTTATGTGCCACCACCTCGGGCTATGAACCCTACCGTGGTACCCCTTCTCCCGAAGTTACGGGGTTAATTTGCCGAGTTCCTTCAGCAGAGTTCTCTCAAACGCCTGAGGATTCTCTCCTCGACTACCTGTGTCGGTTTGCGGTACGGTCACACGTGGCTCTCCTTAGCAGCTTTTCTCGGCAGTGTAGGATCAGGACTTTTCGTCAGAGTGCTTGGGCTCGTGCCCACCGGACTTCCCTGGCGGACACCCTTGCAAACTTTCGCAGCACATTCCATAGCGCTACGTCCCTACCTTCCTGCGTCCCTGCATCGTACAAACGAACCACACATGGTGCGGGAATATTAACCAGCTTTCCATCGCCTACGCCTTTCGGCCTCGGCTTAGGGACCGACTAACCCAACGCGGATTGACCTTGCGTTGGAAACCTTAGTCTTACGGCGGACGGGGTTCTCACCCGTCTTTACGCTACTTATGCCGACAGAGTCTCTTCCCATGTCTCCAGCTGTCCTTACGGTCAACCTTCACAGACGTAGGGAATGCTCCCCTACCACAAAGTTCGCAGCTTCGGTACTATGCTTGAGCCCCGTTGAATTGTCGGCACAGACCCGCTTGACCAGTGAGCTATTACGCTTTCTTTAAAGGATAGCTGCTTCTAAGCTAACCTCCTGGCTGTCTAAGCACATCCACATCCTTTTCCACTTAGCATAGATTTTGGGACCTTAGCTGGCGATCTGGGTTCTTTCCCTCTCGACTACGGATCTTATCACCCGCAGTCTGACTGCCGGACTTCACGGCGTGCCATTCGAAGATTGGTTGGATTCAGTAAGCTGGTAAGCCCCCTAGTCCATTCAGGTCTCTACCTGCACGACGAAACATCCGACGCTAGCCCTAAAGCTATTTCGGGGAGAACGAGCTATCACGGAATTTGATTGGCCTTTCACCCCTATCCTCAACTCATCCAAGCGGTTTTCAACCCACACTGGTTCGGACCTCCATTCGGTGTCACCCGAACTTCATCCTGGTCAAGGATAGATCATCCCGTTTCGCGTCTATTCCCAGCGACTGTTCGCCCTATTCAGACTCGGTTTCCCTACGGCACCGCCTCATCGGCTTCGCCTCGCCACTGAAAATAACTAGCCGGCTCATTATGCAAAAGGCACGCGATTCCCCTGGTTTACCATAGGGGTTTCACTGCTTGTAGATTGACGGTTTCAGGTTCTATTTCACTCCCCTCATCG
>NZ_AP045075.1:0-642500 GCF_055384935.1 Mesoterricola sp. MK458 | reverse complement strand
TCCCCACAAAGAGGTAGGTTTCCCACGCGTTACTCACCCGTCTGCCATGCACCTTGCGGCACATCCGACTTGCATGTGTTAGGCACGCCGCCAGCGTTCATTCTGAGCCAGGATCAAACTCTCATGTTCAATACCTAAAGCTCGTTCGTTCACCATCCCGAAGGACGGTGACGTTATTCGCTTGGTTGTATGCTGTCCGACTCGACCGTGAGGTCGAACCAGACTCAAAGGTTTCCATTCTCTTTATCCGGCTTTCAAAGACGCCCGGAACATTCGAAACCGGCTTCATCAGCCCGGCTCGCTTTCCTTCCGACCCCGCAACCTCGATCGCGGCGGACAATCAGATTACCACTGGGGCACAGATCCGCAACACCTTTTTTTCCCGTGGAGAGGAATTTTTTCTGAAAGCCTTTCCAGGACTGGCTTCTACCATGGTCTCCAGAATGGGAGTGGCTGGATGGAATTCGATGTGATCGGGGCGGGACTTGCGGGGGCCGAAGCCGCTTGGCAGTTGGCCAGCCATGGGCATGTGGTGAATCTAAGGGAGATGCGTCCAGCTGCCCGGACGCCTGCCCACCAGACGGACCAGGCAGCGGAGATGGTGTGCTCCAACTCCTTCAAGAGCGACGACCCCAACAGCGCCACCGGGATCCTCAAGGCCGAGATGGAGCGGCTGGGTTCGCTCATCCTCCGGTGCGCCAGGGAGACGAAGGTGCCTGCGGGCAATTCCCTCGCGGTGGACCGCCAGGCCTTCTCGGCGGCCGTGACGGACGCGCTCCGGGCGCATCCGCGCATCCGGTGGACGACGGAAACGGTGGTCAGGCCCGATGCGGACCGCCCCACCCTTCTGGCCACGGGCCCCCTCACCGCCGATCCCCTCGCGGAGTGGCTGGCCGCGGCGGTGGGTTCCGGACGCCTCTACTTCTACGACGCCATCGCGCCCATCGTGGACCGGGATTCCATCGACCTTTCCGTGGTCTTCGCGGCCTCGCGGTACGGGAAGGGCGGCAGCGACTTCTACAACTGCCCCCTGGACGCCGACGCCTACGAGCGGTTCCTGGACGCCCTGCTGGCGGCCCCGCGCGCGCCGCTGCACGACTTCGACACGCCCTACTTCGAGGCCTGCCTTCCCATCGAGGTGATGGCGGACCGGGGCCGCGAAACGCTGCGCCACGGGCCCATGAAGCCGGTGGGGCTGGACGATCCGCGCACGGGCCGCTACCCCTACGCGGTGGTGCAGCTCCGCCAGGATGACCTGGCGGGGGACCACTTCAACCTCGTGGGCTTCCAGACGCGCCTGACCTGGGGGGCGCAGCAGGACGTGTTCCGGCTCATCCCCGGCCTCGAGCATGCGGAATTCGCGCGCCTGGGGAGCATCCACCGCAACACCTACGTCAACGCCCCACGCGTGCTGGACGCGCAGCTGCGCGTCAAGGCCCTGCCCGGGCTCTGGATCGCGGGGCAGGTCAGCGGGGTGGAGGGCTACCTGGAATCGGCCGCGGGCGGCCTCGCGGCGTCCCTCTTCATGCGCCAGCACGCGCTGGGAACCGAACCCATGCCCCTTCCCAGGGAGACGATGATGGGTTCGCTGCTCCACTACCTGTCCCACGCCTCCGCGAAGGACTTCTGCCCCACCAACGCCATGATCGGCCTGCTGCCGGAAATCCCGGAGGGGATCCTCGACCACCGGATGCTGAAGAGGGCCGGCGGACTTCGCGGCCTCAAGCAGGCCAAGGGAGCCTATCATCGTGAGCGGGCCCTGGCCGCGCTGGAGGCCCATATCGCGGAGGCGAAGCTGTGAGACTCATCCTTCCCGCGGGGCTGGGAATTCTTCTGCTGCTGGGCGCAGGCATCTACCTCGGCACGCGCCACCAGCCCTCGGGGTCGCTCCTGGACGAGCCGGCCATCCCCTTCGCCGTCGATGCGGCCCAGCCCGGGTGGCGCGTGAAGTTCGTGGATTCGCAGATCCCCCTCCGCGCGCTGCGGTGGCTCGCGCCGCGCCAGCCCGGGGTGCTGGTGGCGCAGGTGCAGACCCAGAGCGACCGTCAGCAGGTGGCGGTCTTCCACGAAGGTACGGCGACGGCCTCGTTCCAGGTGGCGCGGCCCCAGGGCGTCAGCGAAGGGTTCTGGCGCGTCGCGCAGCTCCTGGACGCCTGGGTGGCCCCGGACGCCTCGCTGGTGCTCCTCTACCGGGGCGAGGCCTCCGGCGCGGAGCCCGCCCTGGCCATGGCCTTGGAGCCCGGCGGGGCCGAGCCCCGGTGGGTGCACCGCGGCTTCTACTTACGCATGGCGGTGGCCGGCGGACCGGAGGGCGCCGTGTTCCTCTTCGGCCCCAAGGGCCCTGTCCAGCGTCTGCCGCTGGCCGCGGGCGCCCGCAGGCCCATCGCCAAGGAGATCGAGCTTCCGCCGGAAGTGCCCGAGGTCGAGGATCTCCTGCCCACCGGACCGTGGACGTTCCTGGCCGCCACCCGCAACGGCCTTTCGGCTTTCCTCGGTTCCAAGGGCTGGAACCATTTCCCCGCCCCCGAGGACCGGGGGGTGCCCTGCACCGCCTGGCGCTCCTCGCTGGCCCAGGCCGGCAAGCGCTTCTGGTGGCAGCCCGCGCCTGGACGCATCGTGCAGGTGGCCCAGGACGGCACCCTGGTGGCCGAACGGGAGGTGACGGGCTTCGCGCCGGAGGACGCCCTCGCCCGCGATGCCAGGCTGCTGCGGCTGCTGGGGGCCGACGCCTCGGGGCGGCTGTGGTTCGGCCTGGCGGCGCCCGTTGCCACCCCCGGGAGCCTGGAGGACTGGGCGGCCTACACGGCCCAGGGCCTGGGCCGGGTCTACCGCTGGGACCCGGACAAGGAGGCCCTGGAGCGTCTGGTGTGGAGCCAGGCCTGGGCCTCGCTGAACCCGCCGCCCGAGGTGGCCCTGGGCACGCCGGTGCTGCATCCCGCCGCGGGCACGATGTTCCTGGAGGGGAGCCGCGCCGGATGGTGGCTGCCGCTGGGATCGCTGCCGTTCAGGAACTGCGCGAGCTAGCTAGGCCAGGTAGTCGAAGAGGTTCTTGCTGCTGATCCTGGCCATGACGCTCAGGGTCGCCGACTGCGCTGTGCCCTCCGCCGTGAAGCCGGTGATGGCGGTGGGGTAGTCCACGCCCTGGACGGTGTCCTGCACGGCCTTGAGGTTGGTGTTGATGTCGGCCAGGCTGGTGCGGATGTTGTCGATGCTGTTCTGGAGGCCGCCCAGGTGGGTGATGGAATCGTTCAGGTGCGAACTGATGGCCTTGAGGTTGTCGTACGCGATCTGGATGTTGGCGGTGTTGCCGGCCGTGAGCGCCTGGCTGAGGCTCTTGGTGGCGTTGAAGAGGTCCAGGTTCCCGCCGTAGGCTCCGGGAGCCGCCCCGCCCAGGAACAGGGTGTCGCCGGCGATGTTGGTGGCCGTCGAGGCGCTGGCGCCGACCGTGAAGTTGATGGCCGCGTTGTTGCCGTTGTAGGTGATGGAATTGGGGGAACCCGCCGGGGCGGTGGAGGCGTCGAAGGGGACGGTGGTGGTGTTGGTGCCTGCAAAGATGTACTTGCCCTGCACCTTCGTGTTGGCAAGGTTCACCAGGCTGGTGAAGACGCCGTCCACTTCGGAGGCGATGGCGCCGCGGCTCACGCCGCTCTGGGTCCCGTTCAGGCCGGACTGCGCCAGTTCCATGAGCCGGGTGACCTGGGTCTGGACGGAGGAGGCGACGGTCTCGGAGTTCTGGAGGTACCCGGTGGCGGCGTCGATCTGGCTCAGGAACTGGCGGTTCTGGTCGATGGAGGCCTGGAAGTTCAGGATGGCCGCGGATCCCGCCGGGTCGTCCCCGAGGTTCACGATGGCCTTGCCCGTGGTGAGCTGGGTGGCGTAGTTGGAGTACCGCTCCTTGGAGCGCTGCAGGTCCAGGAGCATCCGGGCCGAGTTGGTGGGGTTGGGGGTGCGGATGGTCATGGTTCCTCTCCCGCCTAGACGCCGAGGTTGTTGATGAGCTGCTCGGTGAGTTGGCTGATCACGGATACGAACCGGGCCGAGGCCTGGTACCCGCGCTGGTAGGTGATGAGGTTCGCGGCCTCGGTGTCCAGGTCCACCGCGGACACGCTGTCGCGCTGGGTGGTGAGCGCCGTGGTGATGTTCTCCACGTTGGTGGAGGTGATCTTCCACTTGGAGGCGTCGGTGCCCGCCTTCGTGACGAGCCCGGTGACGAAGGTGCTGAAGGGGCCGGTGACGGCGGCCCCGGGGCCCGCGCCGGTGCTGTCCACGGTGGATCCGGCCGTCTGCAGGGCCACCATCGCCTGGGCGTTCTGGGTGTCGCCCACGGCCCCGGTGCTGCTGGCCGCGAAGAGCGAAGGGTTGGCGACGATGGCCGCGTTCACGGAAAGGGCGAGGACCATCCCCTTGTAGTCGTTGGCGGCCACCAGGGGCGCCACGTCCGGCGGCACCTGGATGCCGGTGGGCAGATGGTTGGTGTTGCCGGCGGCGTTCTGGAAGAAGTCCAGGTTGTGCTGGACCCCGTCCATGGAGTACCCGGAGCTGTTCAGGACGTTGATGTTGTAGGCCAGACCCGCGGCCAGCTCATCCATCTGCTTTTCGTACCCGGCGATGAGGTTGTCCCGCAGGTCCAGCTGGGCCCCCAGCTGGCCGTTGGTGATGGCGGCCGTGACGTCCGTGAAGGGAGGGGTGCCCCCCAGGCTCACCATCACGTTGTTGTAGAACGGCGCGGTGGCGGGGGCCGCGTTGTTCTGGATGGCACTCATGGTGTAGGCCGTGCCCCCGATGACCAGGGGTGACGCGCCGCCGTCCAGATTGATGTTCATCTGGCCCTTGCTGTCGATGTACGTCTGGATCCCCACGATCTTGGCCAGCTGGTTCGCCAGGTCCTGGCGCTGGTCGATGGTGGTGTTGTCCTGGGCGGGGTTCACCTCGCCGGCCAGCCTCTTGTTGAGGGCGGCGATCTGCGCCGTGAGGGTGTTGACGGTGGGGACCAGGGCGGCGACCTGCTGGTCCGCGCTGGTCTGGGCCGCCCGCAGGGACTGGTACTTGGTCTGCAGGGTGCTGATCAGGTTCTGGGCCGTGCCCACGAGGTTGGTGCGCAGGGAGGAGTCCTCGGGCTGCGCCGCGACCTTCTGGAGGCTCGTGAAGAACGCGTTGAGCTGGGAGCTGATGCCGGAAGTGCCGTCTTCGGCGAAGACGCTCGAGATGGCCTGGAGGCCCTGGTACCGGGCCTGGGCCCCGCTCTGCTGGGCGGTGCTCACGGTGATCTGGAGGTCCAGCAGCTGGTCCCGGATGCCCTGGATGGCCTGGAGGTTGACGCCCATGCCGTAGTCCAGGCCGCCGAAGCTGGAGGAGCCGGCGGTCCCCAGCTGCGCGATCTGCCGGCTGTACCCGGGGGTGTTGACGTTGGCGATGTTGTGGCCGATCACGTCCAGGGAGTTCTGGGCGGCGGTGAGGCCCGAGAGGCCGATGTTCAGTCCTGCGGTCAAGCCCGGCATGGCGATCTCCTAGGCGTTCTGGTGGAGGCGGATGGACACGGTGGGCGGAAGGGGCACGCCTCCCCGGGCGGCGTAGGTGGCGCCGTCGCTCAGCTTGGAAAGCGTCGCCCGCAGCGGGGCCTCCAGGGTGTTGATGAGGAGCTTCAGATTCCGGAGCCGGGTCTGGAGACGCAGGGCCTCCTCCCGGTCCTTGGGCCACCCGATGACTTCCTGCCACCGCACGGTGGCCAGCAGGGGGATGGGATCCTCGCCCGCGATGAGCCTTTGCTCCAGGTCATTGAGCAGGGCGGGCAGCGAGTGCAGCATGAAGAGCCTCCAGGCCCTCCCTGCGCAAAGGCTGTGCCGTCTCCGTCAGGCCAGCAAATCCAGGCGTCCTTCGGCAAAATATGCCTGATCTCCGCCTTCCGTGCCGTTGGCGGCCTCGTCTTCGGCCTCGCGTTCGCCCTTCTCCTTGCCTTGCTGCTGGCGGCCCTGGCGCTCCTCGGTGCGCATGGCATCCGCCTTTGGTATTAGTGGAACATTGTTTTGTTCAAGCGTCGTCTGCTCGTCAACGTCCCGCTTGCGGGCGGCGTCCCGGGCCTGCAGTTCATGGACGCCCTGGGCCTCCCGGAGGGCCTCCAGGTTGGCGTTCTGGAACGACTGGCGCAGGGTGATGGGGTTCATGGGCCGGGTCCGTCACGGCTCCTGGTGAGCGGGCATGTGCTCCCGCACCAGGCCATCGGCCACGGCCTCCCCGTCGGGGTTGTAGGCGTCGGCATCGATGCGGGCCCGGATGGCCTCGACCTTGTCCTGGCGCACATCGGGGATGGCGTCCAGGCGGGCACGCGCCACCGCGATGAAATGGGCCCCGTTGGAAACGCTGAACGCATCGGCCGGCACCGCGGCCCCCACCGGACCCGTCGAGGCCGGAGCGGCTCCGCCCCCCACCTTCTGGGTTGCGGTTGGCGCCCCGGTCTTGATTGAAACCCTCATTACTCACCTCAACTCGATTCTAATATCGGCAGAGGTGAGGATCCAATTAAGTACTGTTCATCACTTTTGCTTCGAGGCGGCGAAAGAGGACGCCAACCGTTCACTCAGCCCCCATGTTTTCCCGCTCTCCATGGCGTGATTGACCACCGCCTGGTCCAATAAATACTCATATGTCCCCCGGGCCGAGTCGCTTTGGCCGAACAGGCCCGAGGTGTGCACTGTCTTGCGCATTTCCTTGAAAAGGTTGGCCATCAGGAGGCCCTCGAACTGCATGGCGGCCTCCTTGGGGTCCCTGCCGCCCGGAAGGGCGGGGACCACCAGGTCCTGGGCCGGGGTGGCCGCGAGGCTGAGGATGGGGGAGCTCACAGGATCCTCAGCTCGGCATTGAGGGCGCCGGCGTCCTTCATGGCCTGGAGGATGGCCACCAGGTCCCGGGGCGTGACGCCCACGTTGTTCAGCATCTCGGCGAGCCGGCCCACGGTGGTGCCGGGTTCGAGGGTGAGGGACTTGACCTTTTCGTCCTCGGCCTTGACCTCGCCGGTGGTGGTGGTGGCCGTCTTGCCCTTGCTGAGCGGCTTGGGCTGGCTCACCTGGCTCGTGTTCGTGACGGAGATGGACAGGCCGGCCTGGACGATGCTCACGGCGCCGATGTGCACGTCCGAGCCCATGATCACGGTGCCGGTCTTCTCGTTCACCACCACCCGGGCGTGGGACTGGAGCTGGACGGGCAGGTTCTCGAGGCGGGCCACCAGTTCGACGATGCGCCCCTGGAACTCGGAGGGCACGGGCACCTCGACGGTGCGGGCGTCCAGGGCCCGGGCCGAGGCCGAGGGCAGCTCCTGGTTGATGGCCTTGACGACGCGCACGGCCGTGGTGAAGTCCTCCATGAGCAGGCTGTAGCGCAACACCTTGCGGTCGTTGAAGTTGCCGCCCACCTCGCGTTCCACCAGGCCCCCCTCCGGGATGCGGCCGGCGGTGGGGTGGTTCTTGGTGTTGGAGGCGCCGGCGGTGGCCACGGAGAAGCCTCCCACCAGGAGCGGCCCCTGGGCCACCACGTAGACCTGGCCGTCGGGGCCCTGCAGGGGGGTCATGAGGAGGGTGCCGCCGGCCAGGGACGAGGCGTCCCCGTTGGAGCTGACGGTGACGTCCACCCTCTGGCCGGGCCTGCCGAAGGCGGGCAGCTCGGAGGTGACGATCACCGAGGCCACGTTCTTCACGTTCACGCCGGTGGTGGGAATGCTGATGCCCTGGCGGGCCATGAGGTTGGCCAGGCTCTGGATGGTGAATTTGGACTGGATGGTGTCGCCGGTGCCCTTGAGGCCCACCACGAGGCCGTAGCCCATGAGCATGTTGCCCCGGACGCCCTGGAGGGATGCGACCTCCCGCAGGGGGAGGGCCGTGCCCGTGCCGGAGGCGGCCGAAGCCACGGCGAGGGGTGCCAGAAGAAGGAGGAGGAGGCGTCTAAGCATGGGTTCCGCCTCAGAAGGGCCAGATGAAGGAAAGGAGGCGGCTGACGTAGCCCGGTTTCAGGGTCTCGTCCACCACGCCCTGGCCGCCGTAGCCCACGCGCAGCTCGGCCACTTGTGCCGAGCCGATGGTGTTGGCGGTGTCCAGGCGCGCGGGATCGAGCATCCCGGCCACGTAGAGACGCTGCTTCTCGTTGTTGAGCTGGATGTCCCGGTACCCTTCGAAGATGAGGTTGCCGTTGCCCAGAACCTTGACCACCCGGGCGGTGATGGTGGTGGTGAACAGGGCGCTGCGGTCGGTGACGCCGTTGCCCGCGTACTTGCTGGCGGTGCCGGTCTTGAAGCCGCCGGTGGCCGCGGAGCCGCTGCCCACGCCCAGGCTGGCCAGGCGGTTGAAGAGGGACGGGCTGGTGAGGGTGTTCGACCCGGCCCGCGAGGTGGTGACGTCGGCCTTGGACGTGGCGGTGGTGGACTCGGAGATCTTGATGGTCACCAGGTCGTTGAGGCGGTGGGCGCGCAGGTCGGCCACGGTCTGCCGGTCCTGCCAGAGGGAACCGTCCGAGAGGGGCGCGGCGGCCGGCCCCTCCTCGGCGTAGGGGATCCGGGCCTGCTTGGTGAGACTGGGATCATGGGTCTTGGGGATGGAGCACCCCAAGGCCAGAACTCCGATGGTGATGGGCAAAAGATACCGCATGACCTGCCTCCACTCCCAGTCATGGCAGGGGTCGTGCCAGTTAGAGGAGCGCCATGAGGCACCGGTCGTGCCCGGCCAGGTCCTGGTGCACCACCACGCGCTTCCAGCCCGAGGCCAGGGCCCGGGCCCTGAGTTCCTCCCCCTGCCCCGCGCCGATCTCCAGGACGCAGCCCGGGGCGGCCCGCCGCCGGGCTTCGCGCAGGATCTCCGTGGCCAGGGCCAGGCCCCGGTCGGGGGCGAACAGGGCCGTGGCGGGCTCGAAGGTCAGTTCCCGCTGGAGCCCGGGCGCGTCGGCGGGGTCCACGTAGGGGGGGTTGGACACCACCAGGCCCAGGGGCTCCTGGAGGGGGGCCAGGAGATGCCCGCGGTGGAAAGCCACCTTGGCCCCCAGGGCCTCGGCGTTGCCCCGGGCGGCCTTCAGGGCGCCCAGGCTGATGTCGGAGGCCTGGACCGCCCAGTCCGTCTCCAGGGCCAGGCACACCGCGAGGATGCCCGAACCCGTGCCCACGTCGCAGGCGTGGAGCACCCCCAGGCGCCGCCCCACCTCCAGGGCCGCCTCCAGCACCAGCTCCGTCTCGGGCCGGGGGATCAGCGTATCCCGGTTCACCATGAACCGCCGCCCCCGGAAGTCGCACCAGCCGAGGATGTAGGACCAGGGCTCCCCCTGCTTCCGCCGCTCCAGCCACCCGGCCACCTTCGCCGCGTCCTCGCCGGGCACGGGGTCGTCGCCGTGGATCAGGAGCCAGGATGAAGAGAGTCCCAATCCCTCCTGAAACCAGCGACGGCTCTCGGCGCGGGCCTCGGCCGCATCCAGGAACCCGGCCAAGGCCGAAGTCAGTTCGCCGGAAAGCTGGGAGTAGGAGATTTGCATGGGCATGCCTGGACCTTACGGAGAGAAACAGGGATTTTTTTTATCCCTTTTTCATCCCCGTCCATCCCCGTGGGATGGACGGGGATGAAAGAAGAAAATTCAATCCCATTTATTTTGCGGCCATCAGTTCCTTGGCCCGTTCCAGGCTTGTCCGGGCCACCTCCTCGTGGAGGCTGCCGCCGTGGCTGTCCATGGTGACCACCAGGGGGAAATCCTCCACCTCGATGATCCAGAAGGCCTCGGGGCTCCCGAACTCGTCGAGCATCTTCACGTCCACCACCCGCTTGACCCGCTCGGCCAGGAGCGCGCCGGCGCCGCCGGTGGCGTGCAGGTAGCAGGCGCCCACCTTGCCCAGGGCGTCGGAGGTCTTCTTGCCCATGCCGCCCTTGCCGATGACCCCGCGCACGGTGTAGGTCTCGAGGACATCCGCCTGGTAGGGCTCCTCCCGGATGCTGGTGGTGGGGCCGGCGGAGACGAAGGACCAGTGGCCGTCCTCGTGGTGGGCCACCACGGGCCCGCAGTGGTAGATGACCGCCTCGTGGAGCAGCGGCTTGAGCCAGTCGGGCTTCTTCTCGACCATGAACTTGTGGCCGATGTCCCGGGAGAGGACCACCCGGCCGTTGAGGAGGATCTCGTCGCCGACCTTGAGGCCGCGGATGACGTCTTCGGAAATGGGAGTGGAGATGCGCTTCACGGGAGTCTCCTAGCGGTACACGACGGAGCCGGACGGTTCGAGGACCAGGTCCATGCGCCGGCTGGACCAGCACATGTAGCTGATGCTCACGAAGAAGCTGGCGGGATGGCGGAACATCTCGGACACGAGCACGCCCAGGACCGTGGTGCGGCCGCCGTAGCCCATGGGGCCGATGCCCAGCGTGTTGATCTCCTCCGTGAGCTTGCGCTCGAAGGCGTCCAGTTTGGGATCGGGGTTGGGGGTGCCCAGCTTGCGGAGGATCACCTCCTTGCTGCGCTCGTAGCCCGTGACCCGGTCGCCGCCGATGGCCACGCCCAGGATTCCCGGAGAGCAGCCCTGGCCCTGGGCCTTGGTGACGGCGTCCAGGATGCACTTGCGCACGCCGCCCAGGTCGCGGCCCGCGCCCAGGGAGACCTCGGGGAGGCGGTACTGGGCGCCCACGTTCTCGCAGCCGCCGCCCTTGAGCATGATGGAGACCTCCACCGAAGGCTCCTCGCGCTCCTCGAAGTGGATGACGGGATGGCCTTCCAGGAAGGGGTCCATGTTGTTCCCGGGATTCCGGCCGGAAAGGCTCTCCACGCAGTTGGGCCGCAGCCAGGACTTGGCGGTGGCCTCGGCCACGGCCTTGCGGATCTGCTCCTTCGCCCTGCGCTGGGAGAGGCCGAAGGGGTGGCGCACCCAGAAGATGATGGTGCCCGTGTCCTGGCACAGCGGCGACACGTGGTCGTCGGCCAGGGTGATGTTCTCGAGCATCGTGTCCAGGGTGTTGGCGGCGCGGGAACCCTCGGCTTCCAGGTTCCGGTTGGCCACCACCGCCTCGATGATGTCCTGGGGCAGCCGGCTGGTGGTGCGGCGGATGAGTTCAAGGACCGGCTGGGTGAGGTCGAGGCCGGCGAGGTCGGACAGGTCGGCCTTCCAGTCCTTGGGCAGCACCGACCTGGATTCGACCGTCCCCAGGGACGTGAGGTTGGGCATGGAACAGGCGGTCATGGGTCCCCCTTGGCGTGCTCTAGGTGTAGGTCCGATTCAAAGGATTAACAACTCTTTTTTTGGTTCAGGCCGACCAGGCCCGGCACAGGGCGGTGGTGAGGTTCAGGAGGGGGCTGGGACTGCGGCTGATGGCCATTCCCTTCAGGTCCATGTCGGTCTGGTTCACCAGGTGGAGCAGGCGCCCGGCCCCCTCGGGGCCGATGCGGTTCAGGACCCGGTCATAGCCGTCGAACAGGAAGGCCTGGTTGGGCCCCAGGCCCAGGGCGGCCACCTGGCCGTCACGGCTCTTGACGCCGTTCCGCCGGGCGTCGGCCAGGCGGCAGAGGCGCTCCACCTCCCGGCGCGCCTGGCCCAGGAGCATCAGCGGGGCGCCGCTGGGGTCGTCCTCCACGGCCTGCCGCAGCGCGGCCAGGGCCTGGGGGGCGGACCCGCCCTGCCAGGCCCGGGACCACGCGAAGGCGGTCTGCTCGCCCAGCCTGAACGTCGCCTTGTCCACCAGGTCGGCCTCCACCCTGCGGTCCTCGGCCAGCAGGTCCAGGACCTCCAGGCAGCGGCGCAGGATGCCGGGGTTGCCGCCCATGCGGGCCGCGATGCGCTTGGCCACGCCCGAGCCCAGGCGCAGCCCCAGCCGGGCGGCTTCGGCCTCCACCCACCCCGGGGCCTCCTTCTCGTCCATGGCCCCCAGCTTCAGGACCCTGCCCTGCTTGACCCAGTCGCTGAACGGCTTGGCGCCGAGGATCTTGCCGGGGCCCGCGGAAAGGGCGCCCCGGGCCACCAACAGCAGGCGAGTGGACGGCAAGGGCTCCTGGATGAGGCGCTTGACCGAAGGGGGCAGTTCCTTGGCCCGTTCCAGGAGGTTGTCGGCCTGGGGCACCAGGACCACCCGGTCGGCGCCCAGGGGCGCGGACTCGGTGAGGGCGTTGACCACCTCGGCCCAGGGGCAGCCTTCGGCGCACACCGTGAAGGAGAACACCTCCCATTCCGGGTCCACGTGCACGGCCTTCCAGGCCTCCACCGCGGCCCTGCGGCCGTCGCTGTCCTCCCCGTGGATGAGGGCGTAGGGCGCGTCCAGCCAGGTACCTGGAATGGCCATTCAGTCGCTCCCTTCCAGCAGCTGGGTCAGGAAGCTCTCGGCGAAGTCGTCCGAGAGGGTGCCCAGCACCCGCAGTTCCTGGTTGTTGAAGCTGGCGAAGTTCTGGTCGACGCGGTACTGGTTGGAGAAGGTCAGCCCGGGCCGCTGGACCACCACGTCGCCGGTGACGCCGTCCAGCAGCTGCACCGAGGCCACCACCACAACTTCCACCCGGGTGGCGCTGCCGGCCGAGCCCTTCACGGAGTCGCTGCCCAGGGAGAGACCCAGGGCGCGCACCTCGTAGCGCTCCAGGGCCCCCTGGAGCACCCAGCGGCTGGCCGCGTTCTGGGGCACCAGGCGCCAGGGGGACGCGGCCACGATGCGGTTCTCCAGGGCCTTGCGGAAGGTCTCCTCCGCCCCCAGCCGGGGGGTGTTGTTGCGGAAGGCGGCGATGCGTACGGTCTGCCCCTTCGCCATCCAGGACGCGGCCCGGGGGCGGGTGTCCAGCCGGTGGTAGCCGCAGCCCAGCAGGAGGAGGCCGGCCAGCGCCGGCGCGATTCGACGGGCCATGGGGTGCTTTCAGGCGGGGTTGTAGATGCCCACGTAGGGGAGGTTGCGCAGCTTGCCTTCCAGGTCGAGGCCGTAGCCCACCACGAAGTGGTCCTCGATGGAGAACCCGATGTAGTCCACCGGAACCTCCACGCGGCGCCGGCTGGGCTTGCTGAGCAGGGTGCAGATCCTCAGGCTGGCGGGTTCCCGGTCCAGCAGCAGGTTGCGCACCTTGTGGAGGGTGAGGCCGGTGTCCACGATGTCCTCCACCACCAGGGCGTGGCGGCCCCGGATGGACTTGTCGATGTCGGTGAGGATCTTCACCTCGCCGGTGGACTCCAGGCCGTGGCCGTAGCTGGCCACCCGCATGAAGTTCACGTCCATGTCGAGCTTGATGGCCCGGGTCAGGTCGGCGAAGAAGGGATAGACGCCGTTGAGGAGCCCGATGACGACCAGGTCCTTTCCCGTGTAGTCCCGGGAGATCTCCTCGCCCAGTTCGGCCACGCGGGCGGCGATCTGGGCCTCGGTGAGCAGGGGGTAGATGCGGCTGAGGGAAGCGGACATGGGTTACTCCAGATTCTTTATACCATTCAACCCGGGCCCCGCCCCCGGGGTCTAGTAGGCATGACCCACGTCCGGGTCTTGCGCTTTGCGGGTGGGCCCCTGATGATTACCCTTGCGTTCCCAGCCAGAGACGAGAGGTTGATGCAGCAGGCAGCCCTGGATTCCCCCTATCACGGTCCCGAGATCCAGGAATGGGTCGTGGCCGCGCAGGCCGGGGACCAGGCCGCCTTCGGCAAGCTGGTGGAGCGCTTCCAGCGGGACGTGTACGGCAAGGCCTTCTCCATCCTCAAGAATCACCTGGACGCCGACGATGTGGTGCAGGAGACCTTCCTCAGGGTCTTCCGGGCCCTGCCCGGTTTCCGGTTCGAGTCCTCCTTCCGCACTTGGCTCATCACCATCACCACCCGCCAGGCGCTCAATTTCCTGGGGCGGACCCGGTCCAGCCACGAAAGCCTGGACACCGCCCCCGACGGCCCCGAACACCTGGCGCTCCGGGTGGAGGACAATCAGATGTCCACGCTCCTGGACCAGGAGTCCAGGCGCCTGCTGCGGGACGCCCTCCCGCGCCTGCCCAGGCGCCAGCGCCAGGCCCTCATGCTCAAGATCGAAAATGATTGGAAATACGAACAGATCGCCTCTGAAATGAACATTTCCGTGGGCAGCGTCAAGGCCCACGTGTTCCACGCCATCCAGAACCTGTCGCACCTGATCAAAGGGGGAAGGCCATGATGACCTGCCTTGAAGCCCTCGCCGCCATCGAAGTGGATCCCCTGGACCTGCCGCCCGGGGTGGAGGCCCACGTGAAGGCCTGTGCGGGCTGTTCGGAAGCGAGGGTCACCTGGCTGGCCATGCAGGACGCCCCCACGGCCCTGGCGCCGGCGGGCTATTTCGAGCAGCTGCCCGCGAGGGTGCTGCGCAAGCTGCCCAGCCGCCCCCGGGCGGCCCATCGCCAACCCGCCCTGTGGGCCCTGGCCGCCGGCCTCCTCCTGGCCGTGGGGTTCGGCGGCTTCTGGCTGGGGCGGGCCAACCGCCAGCCCCTGGTGGAGGCCACCTACACACCGCAGACCGTGGAACTGCCCGCCGCGCTGCCCGAAACCCCGTTCCTGGAAGGGGAGGACGAGGTGGCCCTGTTGCGCGGGCTCACCCCCGAGAAGGCCGACACGGTGCTCGAGGGCCTGGAATCCAAGCCCGCCAAGGAAACCAAGCGATGATCCGCCCGGAGGCCCCCGTGATGATGCGCATGGTCCTGATGCTCGGCCTTTCAGCCACCCTGGCCGCCCAGGCCCAGCCCCAGGGGCCGCACCGCACGGGACCCTCCCGTCCCAGCCGGGTCCAGGACCCCCAGTTCATGGCCCGGCTCTTCCAGTGGCGGGTCAACCGCATCTCCCGGGTGCTCGGCCTGACCGAGGACCGGGCCCGGGTCATGGCTGAGAAGTGGGGCCGCTGGGACCGCGAGCACATGGAGCGGGGCCAGCAGACCGCGGAGATCCGCAAGCAGTTCCACCAGATCCTCATGGGCCCCGAGGCCGAGGACGAGAAGAACGTCCGGCTCAAGCCGGTGGTGGACCAGTACATGACCCTGCGCCGCGCCCAGGAGGCTGGCCGCAAGCAGTTCGAGGAGGACATCCGGGCGGGGCTCTCCCCCGCCCAGCAGGCCCGGCTCATCATCGTGATGGAGGAGATCCAGCAGCGGCTGCGGGAGGGGCTCCGGGACGCGAAGTAGCTACCGACGCTTGCGGGGCTTAGCCGGCGGCGGCGGCGGTTCGCCGCTTCCCGTTTCCAGGATCATGGGCACCACCACGGGCCGGGTCTGGGTGGTCTTGCGGATGGTGCGGCGCAGGGACTGGCGCAGGAACTCCACCAGCAGGTCCCGGTCCTTGCGCACCTCCCGCGGGGCCTCCTCGAAGGCGTTCTTCACGGTGGCCCTGAGCAGCTCGGAATAGGCCTGGTCGTCGTTGAGAACCACGAACCCCCGGGTGAGGATGGAGGGCTCCGCGGCCAGGTCCCCGGTCTCGGGATCCACCACCAGCGTCGCGATGACGATGCCGTCCTCCTGGAGGATGAGGCGGTCGTGGATGACCCGGGCGTCCACCATGTGGTCCACGCCCTGGTCCACGAAGCACTTGCCCACGGGGACGCTGCCGGCCTCCTTGACCCTGCCGTCCTTGAAGAGGCGCAGGCACTCGCCGCCGTCCAGAAAGAGGATGTGCTCCTTGTCGTAGCCCATGGACGCGGCCAGCTGGGCGTGCACCTTGAGGTTCCGGAAGGTGCCGTGCACCGGCACCATGTGGCGCGGGCGCACCATGGAGATCATCTCGGCCGAATCGGGACGGTGGCCGTGGCCCGTGGCGTGGACGACGCCCAGGCCCTCCAGGGTGGTCTCCGCGCCCAGGCGGGCCGCGGTGTCCAGCGTGCGGGAGATGCTCACCTCGTTGCCGGGGATGGCGCGGGAGCTGAGCAGGAGCCTGTCGCCTTCGACCATCTTGATGCCCTTGACCTCGCCCTTGAGGATGCGCTGCAGGGCGGCCATCTCCTCGCCCTGGGAGCCGGTGCACAGCACGGCGACCTTCTTGGCGGGGAAGAGGGGGACCTCCTTGGGCTCGATGAAGAGGTCGTCGGGAAGCGCCAGGCGCTTGAGGCTCCGGGCCACGGCGACGTTGCGTTCCATGGAGCGCCCCAGGAGGCAGACCTTGCGGCCCTCCTCGTAGGCCAGGTCCAGAAAGATCTGGATGCGGTGGATGTTGGAGCTGAAAGTCGCCGTGAAGAGCTTGCCCTTGGTGGCGCGGAAGGCGTCCCGCAGGCCGCCGCGGCATTCCTCTTCGCTGGGGGTGGGCTTCGTGTTGAGGATGTTGGTGGAATCCGACAGCAGCACCGCCACGCCCGCGTCGCCCAGCTCCTTCAGGCGCGCGGTGCCGGTGAGGCGCCCGTCCACGGGGGTGGGGTCCAGCTTGTAGTCGCCGGTGTGCACCACCACGCCCCAGGGGGTGTGCAGGGCGATGGCGCACGCGTCCGGAATGCTGTGGGTGACGGGGATCCACTCGGCCTGGATCTCGCCGCGGCCCACCTTGACCCGGGCGAAGTCCTCCACCACGTGCATGTGCCTGGGGCTCCAGAGGTCGTGCTCCTTCAGCTTCCCCTCCAGGATGCCCATGGTGAAGGCGGTACCGTAGACCGGCACGGGCCAGCGTTCCAGGAAGTAGGGCAGCGCGCCCAGGTGGTCCTCGTGGCCGTGGGTGAGCAGCACCGCGTCGATGCGGTCCGCGAAGGGCTCCAGGTAGGCGAAGTCGGGGATGATGCTGTCGATGCCGGGCTGGTCCTCGGAGGGGAAGAGCTGACCGCAGTCCACCAGGAAAAGGCTCTTGGCGGTGTGGACGACCAGGGCGTTCATGCCGAATTCCCCCAGGCCGCCGATGGGGATGAGCCGCAGCTCGTCCTTGGCGGGGGGGTTCTGCCAGTCGATGAAGGGGGGGGAGGAGAAATCCATTTAATGCTTTCAGGAAAGGGCGTGGAACAGTTCGAGCCACGTGCGGGGAGGGATCGCTTCCGCCCGCACGGCGGGCGCAAGGCCCTGGGCGGCGAGGAGATCCTGGATCTTTTCGGGGGGCAGCCAGCCCTGCCAGTTGTTGGCGAGGGTCTTGCGGCGGTGGTTGAAGCTCCGGTGCAGGAGGGCCAGCAGGTCCCGGCGGACCTCCAGGGCCGGCGCGCCGGGAAGGGGTTCGAAGAGCAGCACGGCCGAATCCACCTTGGGCGCCGGACGGAAGGCCCCCGGCCCCAGCTTCAGGACCCGGGTCACCCGGCAGCAGAGCTGGGCCAGCACGGAAAGGGGGCCGTAGTCCTTGGTGGAGGGCTTCCCCAGGATCCGCTGGGCCACCTCCAGCTGGAACATGAAGACCATGCGCTCCCAGGGCACCGGCTCCGTCAGGAAGCGGCCCAGGATGGCGGTGGAGGCGTTGTAGGGGAGGTTCCCGGCGACGGTGAAGGCCGGTCCCTCCGGCAGGGGAGCGTGAACGGCGTCCCCGTGGATCAGGTGGAAGGTCGCGACCCCCTGGAAGCGCTGCTCCAGGACCGCCACGGCCTCCGGATCCAGTTCCACCGCCCACAGGGGGCGCCCGTCCTCCAGGAGCGGCGCGGTGAGCACGCCGGGGCCGGGGCCGATCTCAAGGATCCGGGTGGCCGGACTGGCCAGCACGGACCCCACGATGGCCTGAATGGCGGACGCCTGCACAAGGAAATGCTGGCCGAACCCTTTCTTCGGTATCAGTTTCAGGGGTTCGGCGATATCAAGCTCCACGGATTCAGCTTAGCAGGCTCCCGGCTTCAGCGGACGATCCGCCACGCTCGTCTGACTGGTGGCCCCCTTTCCTCCGGGATCGTCACGTAAACCTCCCGGGTCTGCACGAAAGGACGGGGCCCCAGCGCCCGGCCCACCACCTTCAGGCGCCAGAGCCCCGAGCCCGGCCACCGGCGCGCCGGACCCAGGAAGTGCGCCCGCACCTCGCCCTCCTGGGCGGGCTCCCGGGAAAAGACCCAGGGGGGCACCGCCAGGGCGAAGCCGGCCTCCCGGGCCCGGTCCTCCCCCCCGCCCGGCTCCGGAAGGTTCTTCCAGCCCTCCCGCATGAACCAGGCTTCGGCGCCGTCGGCGGCCAGGGACGCCCAGATCCCCCGCAGGGCCTCCCCTTCCACCACCAGGTCCCGCAGCACGGCCCGGTGCACCATCCAGGCCGTGCCCGCGCACAGCGCCAGCACCGCCATGGCCATGAGGAGGGCGGCGCCGCCCCTCAACGCGGGGGCCCGTTCCGGGGAACCCGGGCCACCACCAGGGCGCACCGCTCCCCGGCGGGGCCCCGGGCTTCCAGGGTCACCTTCACCGCCGGGGACCCCGCCTCCAGGTCCACCCAGAAGGCCTCCATGCGCTCCGCCACCACCCGGGCCCGCCCCCCGCCGCACCGGCGCACCAGGTTCGAGCCCTCGAGGCGGTAGGCCTGGGTGCGCCGGAGGCGCAGGAACGCCACGGGCGCCCCATCCCCGTGGGCCCGGGGAACCTCCCCCTCCAGGGCCGCCACGATCGCCTCTCCCGTTTCCCGGGACCGGAGGTCCAGCGGCCCCGTGAGCCGGAGGGCCTCCCAGGCTCCGTCCTCCACGAGCAGCACATCCCCCGCCTGCAGCTTCACGGGCCCGTCGGCGCTCACCCGGACACGGCGGGTGAGGGGCGCCGGGTCCCCCACCGGGAGCGGGGCGTCCAGGCGGCCCCGATGGGGAGCCACCTCGTCCTTCAGGATGATCAGTTCCCCCGACGGACCCACGGCCACCCCCGGCCCCCCCAGGGGCTCCCCGAAGGGAACCTGGAAGCCCGCCTCCTGCAGGTCCCAGGAGAGCTGGTCCGCGGCCCGGCGCAGCCCCCGGCGGAGCGCCACCCGCTCTGCAGTCCGGCCCAGGGTTTCATAGCAGGCCTTCAGGAAAAGAAGTAAGCCGGCGGTAAGGCATGCCATGAGAAGGAGCGCCACCATCAGTTCCACCAGGGTGTGCCCCCGCTCAGTCATGGCCCACCCAAACGTCCAGCCGGAGCGTGCCCCCGGGCCAGGACACCCGGGCCTCCCGCCGGTCCCCCACCTGGCCCACCGCCACCGCCACCGGACCCCGGGAGCCGGGCGGCTCCCCTTCCAGGGCCCCCAGGGCCGCCCACCGGGCCTGCAGGCGCACATCCACGCCCGCCCCCGCCCGCGCGGTGCCTTCCACCAGCCTGCCGATTCCGCCCAGTGCGAGCCCGGCGACCGCCATGACTGTCATCACCTCGATCAGGGAAAACCCGCCGTGACCCATGGCCCCCTCCGGCGCCCAGCATGGGCCCGGAACCCGCGCGGGGCCCGGCCTTCGCAGGTGGTGCAGGCGCAGAACCTGGACCGGCGGCCGTCCGCCGTTACCGGCACGGGGCGGGGGCGGATGTTCCTTTCGTTTCCAGCGGGCGGACTAGTGGAGTTCGTACACCGTGGAGCCGTTCTGATTGGTGGTGTAGACCGTCGCGCTGTTCAGGGTCGTATCCCTGACGTCCAGCTGGTAGGTGAGGCCCGTGGCGCCCACGGTCACGGTGTAGGCCATGCGGGTCGTGCCCCGGTTCACGATGAACGAGGGGGCCGGGTTCACGGAGGCCGCCGGGGCGGCGGTGGCCGTCCAGGTGTAGGCCGCGTTGGCGGGGCCGTACACACCCGCGTCGGCCTTGCGGCTTTCCAAGGCCATGCGCAGGACCGCCGCGTTGGCCCTGGCGTCGCCGATCATGCGGGCCCGGCGGCGCTGGCCCAGGAACGAGGGGATGGCGATGGCGGAAATGATCCCGATGATGGCCAGGACCAGGAGCAGCTCGATCAGGGAGAATCCTTCTGATTTACGAGTACGGGTCATGACTCGGCTCCTGGTTGTGGGTCGTTGGAATGGACGCCCTCACTGGCAAGGGATCATCTCAGAAGATAATCCATACCGGCCTTCCGGCAGCGGGAAAAAAGAGGGGTCCGCTGCCGGGACGACGCCCGGCGAAGGATCCAATCGCTGCCGTGCGAGGCGTTGATGCCAGCCGGCGGGGTGTATAAAAAGGGGTCACACCCCGGCTCGGCACGGGTCCGGAGGGCCAATCATGTTTTCTAATTTTTGTTATTGTTAATTTTATATTCGGACGTGGTGACCTTTTGATTGATTCATCCTTTGATGAACCAAAAAGGACGCCCCATGCCCCCCCCTGCCCGATCCAACAGCGGATATTCCCTGACTGAACTTCTGGTGGTCCTGGCCATCGTCGGGATCCTGGCGGTGGCGGGTGTGGTCCTGATCGGGGACCGCTCGGGCACCTCGGTGCGGGCCACCCTGGACGAACTGGAAGGCACCCTCGCCAGCGCCCACAAGCAGGCCATGGCCGCGGGCACGGATGTGCGCGTGGCCACCCACGGGGACTGGTCCGCGGCCAACCCGATGATCATGACCTACGGCAACGCCACCCTTCCCCTGGCCACCCTCCTCGCAAACGGCCGGAACCAGTCGGAATCCTTCCGGGTGGCCGCCAACGCCACCGGCCTCCTGAGGGAGCACCTGAACGTCGAGGTGGTGACCAACGCCAACGCCGCGGCCTGGACCGCCGCCGCGGTGGGCAACGACAGCATCACCACCGTGCCGCCCTTCAACGACGCCGCGACCGGCTTCCAGGGCATCCTTGCCGTGGCCGCCCAGAACCTCTTCCAGGGCGGCACCACGGACAATGGCGTGCTCATCAGCGGCGCCAACAAGCGGTTCACGTCCAATTTCTTCATCCAGGTGATCAGCAGCCGCAACGGGGCTCCCGTCGCCGGCGGTCCCATGGGTCTCATCGTGGTGCTGGCCAACGGGGGCACCATCTACAAGTTCTACAACCCGGGCGTCATGAGCGGCAGCTTGAACGCAGGCAAGTGGAGGAAGATCTGATGACTACGCGCTCAATTCCCCGTGGGCGGTCCGCGCAGGCCGGCTTCAGCATGGTGGAGATGCTCATGGCGGCCTTCGTGCTGGCGGTGGGCATCCTCGGCATTTCCATGCTCCAGACCATGTCCCTGAAGGCTGCCCGGGGCAGCAAGAGCCTCACCAACGCCGTGCAGATCGCGGACCGGATCATGGACCAGATCGAAGCCGAGGGGCGCCTGAGCTGGCTCAACCTCACGGCCACGAATTTCGGCCCCCCGGGCGCCCTGCCCACCCTCACCTTCGTGAACAAGGGCGCCACCCAGTACCTGGCCTACAACGAGACCTACGACGCCACCACCAACCTGAGCAGCGTCGCGCCGGCCACCACGGCCCCCGTGGCGGGCAAGCCCGCGCTCTCTCCCACCGTCCGCTACGTGGCCACCATCGTGGAAGGCACCACCACCACCGTCGCCGGTGGCACGGGATCCACCACCAGCTACCAGGTGACGGTCGAGTTCGCGGACGACGTGGACGCCGCGGGCACGCGTGCGGTGCGGACGGTCAACATCTCCCGGAGCATCCTCCATGGCTAGGCGGCCCACCTTCTCAGCTTCCGACGGCTTCTCCCTGGTGGAGATGATGGTCGCCCTCCTCTTCGTCATGATCCTCATGGCGGGGATGACGACGGTCTTCCGGTCCACCCTCAACACCTTCACCCAGACCGGGGAGAAGCTCTCCAGCGCCCGGCGCAACCGCATGTCCATCGACCTGCTCTACGACGACCTGAACAACGCCGGGATGTACCTCACCGACCTGTCCATTCCCACCCAGTACTCCACGACGAACGAAGGCTTCTTCATTCTTCCGGACGCCAAGGCCGCCGCCGGCGCGCCCATTCCGGGTGTCACGCAGGGCGCCGACGAGCTGTTCTTCTGCATGGACGAGGCGCTGCCCTTCGAGGCCACCCTTAAGGTCGCCGGCACCCCGCCCAAGTCCGCCGCGCAGCTGGTAATGGAAACCGCCGCCGCCACCACCGCGGACTTCACCTACACCCTGAACTGCAAGGACATCTCCTACGCCAAGCAGGTGGCGGTGGGGCAGACCCTGATCTTCAAGGACACTTACGATCCCGTCTACATCGCCAGCATCCCCAGCCCTCCCACCGACGGCGACGTGACGGTCATCGTCGGGGCCGACCCGTCGGCCAACACCACCGGCAGCGGGGCCTCGGGCCTGCCCAACAAGGCGCCGCACATCGCGGGCACCTCCACCGTCTTCGTGCGCGGCAAGCAGCAGGTCAGGTACTCCATCGTGCCCCTGAACCTGGATCCCGCGAACAGCACGGCGTCCACCCTCTGCCTGGTGAGGGACCAGGGCCTCTACCTGTCTTCGGGCTTCACCCCCACCCTGCCCCAGCAGATCGTCACCGAGAACGTCTCGGGTTTTCGGGTCTTCATCAGCGGCGACGCCGGCAAGACCTGGGTGGGCGGCCCGGGCTACACCACCTGGGCGGCCATGAAGGCCGGCCTCAACGCCCAGCTCGCCGTGTCGGGCCGCCCCGACTACACGTCCATCGGCACCGACCTCAACTGGTTCAGGTCGGTCCCCGTGATGGTCCGGATCGACGTCACCACCCGCACCTCCAGACAGCGCCCGGAGTATTCGGCCTCCGGCACCACCCTCGCCTACCAGGAACAGGTCCAGAGCGTCGTCATGGTCCCGCGCCATTTCGGCCTTTCGATGAATTGAACGGAGTCGACGAACATGCGCAAACCATCGGAACGGAACCGGAGCGAGGCGGGCGGGATCACCATCCTGGTCGCCCTCATGCTGCTGGTCTTCATCACCCTCACCGCGGTGGGCATGTCCCGGAACTCGTTCCGGGAGGTGGTCATCTCCGGCACCACCCGCCAGGGCTCCCTGGCACGGAATCTTGCGGATTCGGGCATGGAATGGTCCATCTTCTGGATGGATGACAAGAACCGGGCCACCGCGCCCAGCGGTCCCGAAGGGAACCTCAACGCGCTGCGCGCCTCCCTCCTGCAGGCCAACGGCCTTTCGGGGAAGGCCTGGGACCTGATGTCACCGGGCTCCCTCTACAACCCCGCGTCCGCCGACGACGCGGTGGCCCTGCCTGCCGTCACCACCCCGGCCGGGACGGTCATGAACCAGGCCTTCGCCGCCGGCCTGACCCGCATGGGCAAGCTGCCCATGGCCAACCAGAGCCAGGGCGTCGGGGACGGGTCCTTCAAGCCGGCCACGGGCGAGCAGAGCAACCTGCTTCCCGACCTCTGGGCCTTCCGGGCCGATGCGCGTGTGTCTGTGGGTGGCGTCACCTTCATCCACGCCAAGGAACTCTGGGTCTCAACCGCGATCAGCCAGTAGGAGCATCCCCATGGCCATCCGAATCCGCCCCACGCTCACGGCCCTGTTCATGGCGCTGGCCCTGCCCGCCATGGCCCAGCTGGACCCCAAGCTCCAGGGCAGCAAGACGGACTTCCTGAACCTGTACCAGCAGTCCACCAACACCAAGGTGAAGCCTGAGGTCCTGACCATCTTCGACTTCTCGGGGTCCATGGAAACCCTCATGTTCCACCCGCTCTTCAGGAATGCCGACATCGGGGACAACGATCCCTACCGGAACATGAGCTTCACGCTCCACCCGGCGGTGGTGGCCGTGCCGGGCGTGAACACCTACACCATCCGTGCCCAGGCCCGGGGCTGCGCGAACACCTACGCTACTTACACCGTCACCGTCAACGGCGCGGGCGCCGTGGACGTCAGCAGCCTGGGCCCCAACTGCTCCTCGTCCAGCGTGTACCCCATCCGGGTGCGGTCGGTGGGCGGATCCGGCACCGGCAAGGCCACGGCGACGGCCAACCTCACCGTGGGCGGCGGCATCACCGGCCAGGTGAACACCCCGGCCTCGAGCTACACCATCACCCAGGCCAACGGCACCACCACCACCAACCCCATCACCATCTCGCCCAGCACGGTCTCGGCGGGATCGGCGGTGGTCCTGACCACCTACCTCAAGACCACGCGCAGCACCCGCAGCCTGGAATGGTCCACCGACGGCGGCAACACCTGGACCGCCGGCGCCACCACGGGCGTCGGTGGCTCACTCTACCGGTCCGATTTCACCTTCAACGTTCCGGCCGCCTCGGCCTACACCATCACGAACATCACCACCTCCGCCACCTCCTTCACGGCCGGGGCCAGCGTCACCTTCAACGCCGCCCTCACCCAGCGCGGCTCGGATTCCGTCATCAGCTGGTCGGACGGAGCAGGCCACACGGGGACGGGCACGAGCTTCGTCTGGCAGGTCCCCGCCTGGGATCCGGGCGTTTCCGGCGCCCCCGCCTACGTTACGGCTGCGCTGGACCCCCGTGGAAGCAAGGTACCTGGCGCGACCTACCTCACCTCGACGCTCTCCAACGGCGCCCTGGTGAAGCCGGACGGGAGCCTCGTCACCGAAGCCGACGCGGCATCGGCCAATTCCGGCTCTGGCCTCCACGGGGCCTCGTACGGCTCCAGCGACGTGCGGAACTGGGTGCGGGCCGCCAGCCACGTGCGGTTCGTGGCAGCCGTGGGCACGGACTCCCGCAGCATCGACATCCCCATTCCGTGGAAGATCACAAACAAGGATTCCTCGGGCAACCCCCTGAGTTCCTGGACGGTGCTTGACCGCCAGACCAAGACCGCCGCCGACGGCACCGTTACCAACTACGGCAGCGGCACCCAGATCGAGATGGACACCAACTACACCTTCGACGCGGGCGACGACGTGCTGGACGGGGACGCCTACCAGGAGACCTACACCACCCTCAGCACCGTTGTCTACAAGCCTGCCTACGTCAGCTGGCTCTTCAACGGCAAGTACACCGTCGGCACCTATGCCGGGAAGTACATCGTCTTCGACTCGGCCAACCCGAGCCTCGCGGGCGGCCAGAGCCTGGTGTCCTGGGGCCAGGGATACGGCGCCACGGCCGGCGACAGCACGATGAAGGTTCCGACCTACAATCTGGACGGCAGCTACACCGGCACCGAGACCAACCAGTTCGCCAGGGACAACGTCCTTCCCGCCCTTACCCGGGCGCAGGCCTCCAAGCGCGCGGCGATCACCACCTGGATCCAGTTCCAGGCGGACGTGATCTGGGCATTCCGCTTCCTGGACACCGCCTCGGAGAGCAACCCCACCTACAAGACCACCATCAACAACGACAGCGCCACCACGCAGACGGTCCCCAATACCTTCACCACCTGGCAGCGCGGCACCGATTCGGCCTGGAAGGTCCTCAACAACACCACCGCCCAGGGCATCACGTCCACCTCCGGCAATTCCGTGACGGGCATGAAGCGCATCGCCGCCCTCTTCGCCGACAATGGCACGCCCCTCACCTACGCCATGGCCCGCGGCCTGGCCCAGTTCACCGATCCCGACAGCGTCTTCAACTCCGTGGAGATCGGGGCCGACGCGCCGTCCCAGTGCATGAACCACTTCCTGATCCTGTTCACCGACGGCGCGGACAACAACAACACCGGCACCAACAACCCCAACGGAACGACGCCCTACTTCATCACCTCCTCGGGCGTCAGCAGCATCGACGCCGTGGCCGGCAACAAGGCCGTCATCGCCTCCCCCACGAACGTCGACCGGAGCGGATCCTGGTGGAACCTGTTCACCTTCGCCGGGATCGCCGCCCACCTGGGCGACACGTCCCTGGGCACCCCGGGCGTGGACTACCTTGCCTCGGTCGATCCGGGGCTCCCGGGCTCCGCCGTCAAGAGCGGGACGCCCTCCTCCTTCCTGCCCTTCTCCCTCTTCCGACGCATGACCACCCAGTTCACCAAGCCCCACCTGGTCACCACCATGACCGTCGGGGTGAGTCTGGCCGGTCAGTACACCGACGCCGCCAGCCCCAAGCGCAGCCTCTTCCTGGCCGCCGCGGTGGGCGACCCCACCCTCTCCTCCTGGAACGATGCGAGCACCCTCACCCCCTTCCAGTGGGACCCCACCCTCAACGACGGCAACGGGGGCCGGGTTTCCGGATCCCTCTACTTCTTCGACGCCACCAATCCGGACAACCTCAGCAACAGCCTCGTCTACGCCATCAAGTCCGCCGTGGGCGCGTCGAACATCAACACCGTGACCAACCCCAACACGCCCTATGTGGGGGCCGCGCTCTCCGGCGAAATCTTCATCGGCAAGTTCCAGCCCCCCCCCAACGGCGGATCGGTGTGGACCGGCGACCTGCTCATGTTCGGCACGCGCCTGGCTAACGACACCCTCCAGTTCCTGGACCGCTTTGGCGCAGTCACCACCACCATCGACAGCAACACCGCGCAGTGGTCCGCCCTGCAGGCGCTGTCCGCGAACCGCTCCTGGAAGGACCGCCATCTCTACACCCGCATCCCCGCCACCAGCGCCAACCCCAACCCCGGCCTCACGTCCTTCACCTACACCGGCACGGCCTACACGGACGCCACCAACGGACTGCAGAATTTCGTGTGCCGGGCCAGCAACAACCCCGGCCTGTCGACCTACACCGCCGGGAGCGCGATCCAGCAGCAGGTCATCCAGTGGGCCATGGGCGGGGACACCACCAACCTTGATTCCAGCGGCATCGCCAAGACCAACCGCCCCAACATCATGGGGGACATCGTCAATTCCTCCCCCGCGGTGCTGGAGTACCAGTTCAGCGACGTGTCGAGCAGCCTGACCCCGGCCCTCTCCGGCGTCGGCGGCTCCCGCTTCCGCCTCGTGCTCGTGGGCACCAACCAGGGCTTCCTCCACGCCTTCGGCGAGGTGGTCAAGCAGGACAACGCCGTCAGCGGCAACACGTCCACGCCCATCATCACCAAGGGCGCGGTGGACGAGCTCTGGAGCTTCATGCCCACGGACTTCCTGGGCTACCTGGACCAGTTGACCGTGACCAGCAATCCCCACCGCTTCCTCACCGACGGGGCCCCGGTCATCTACCACCTGGACCTGCCCCCGGCCTCCGGCGGTCCCGCGGACGGCATCCAGCAGGTCACGTCCTCCCCCGGGCCCGAACGCGCCCTGGTGATTTTCGGTCTGGGCAAGGGCGGCCGCAGCTACTACGCCCTGGACATCCACAACCCCTACACGCCCACCCTCAAGTGGTCCCTGGTTCCCGGCGAGGCCATGCTCAACGACGCCTCCGGAGCCAGCGTCCTGGGAGCCAGGATCCTCCCCCGGCCCGGCGCCCCCACCGTCGCCACGGTCCAGAACGTCGTCCGGAACATGGGCTTCTCCACCTGCACGCCCAGCGTCGCCCGCATCACGCTCACCGATTCCTCGGGCCTGCCCGTCGTGCGTGACGCCGTGTTCTTCGGCGGAGGCTTCAGCGTCCCCGAGATCGAGGCGAACTTCCTGGACGCCAACAGCAAGCCCACCCCCATGGGCCGCTCCATCCTGGCGCTGGACGCCTACACCGGCCAGATCCTCGCCGCGGTGGACCTCACGGCGCTGACCACCGCCGACCCCTCCGGCAACGCCATGCCCCCCGGTCCCGTGGTCCGGGGCCTGGTCCCCTTCGAGTTCATCCTGAATTCCGGCATGGCCCAGCGGGCCTACTTCCTCGACTACTGGGGCGGCCTCTGGTCCTGGGGCAGCCAGAAGACGGACACCAATTCCGTCATCCCCACCACCACCACGCCCAACCCCACCTACAAGTACCGCATCGACAGCTCCGACCTGGCGGCCTGGACCGTGGACGGTTCCGCCACCTCGTCCCCCGGCATCCGCCTCGTGGCCAAGGACCTCAGCGGCAGCGCCGTGGCCCTGTCGAACTACACGGTCACCCAGCGCTACTACAGCGAGGCCCTCTACTCGACCCTCCCCGCGCCGTTCCGCGTGGGCGAGTTCCCGGGCAAGTCCTTCAATGCGACGGGCCCGGTGCCCGCCACCGTGGGCATCGCCATCGAGAGCGGCGACAAGAACAATCCGCTGGACTACGCCTACACCGCCGCCGTGCCCAAGCCCGGGCACCACCGGCTGTCGGTGGTCTTCGACCGCCAGGACAGCGCGGCCTGGGGCGCCTCCGCCAACCCCATCGCCATCTCCCCCACCTCCACGGCGGTCTTCAATGCCTTCCCCTCCGGCGTTTCCTACCAGTTCGGCAACGGGATCATCACGCCGGGCAACGCCAGCTACTACCTCGCCCCGACGCCCTCGTCCGGAACGAAGTTCGGGTACTACGTCAACTTCCCGGACGCGGATACCGCCACCGGCCTGGTGCCCAAGGCCCTCAATCCCCCGCTGGTGGTCGCAGGGAGCCTCTTCTGGTCCTACTTCGGCCCCACCGCCGCGGACCCCTGCACCGGCGGCAGCGGCTTCACCCACAGCAACCTGATCTGCGACGTGCTCAACCCCATCGTCAAGGACACCCGCACCAACATGGCCTGCCTGAGCAACACCGACAAGTTCGTCCCCGTCGGGGTGGCTTCGGACTTCATGGCCCTGGGCACCCGGGGCGCCATCCAGATCGGCACGAAGATGGTGGTCAATCCCGCCGCCGGGGCCAGCAAGACGGCCCTCACCGCCACCACCATCGGGGGCAAGTCGAGCAACCAGTACCCCAAGGCCCGGGTTTGGCGCACGGTGCATTGACGCCCCGTCCCTGACCAGACCGGGGGCCGGCGGAAGGGAATCCTTCCGCCGGCCCCTTCCCGTTCTACCGGAGCACCATCGAGAACCGGATCGTCAGCTCCCGCCCGCCTTCCAGGGCCAGGATCACCTGCTCTTCCCAATTACCCGCCGGCAGGGCCCCCCCCACCACGAAGCGCAGCTTCTGCCGGGGCGCCGCTCCGGGCAGGTCCGGCACCCGGATGAGGGGATGGGTGGACCGGGCCGAAAGGATCCGGAAGGGCCTGCCGTCGCGGCTGCGCAGGGTCACGTCGCAGGGGACGTCCCGGCCGGCGGGCTCGGCCAGGGCCACCCGCGGAGGTTCGGCGATCACGGGGGCGAGCTTTTCCCAGGTGACCCGCAGGTTGACGACGGAGGGATTGGGGTTGGCCACGCGCAGCGCGATGGTGTCGGTGCCCGATTCCTTTCCGGGCGGCAGGTTGCGGGCCAGCAGGTCCAGGTCCACGTAGACGTCCTTGCCCACGGGGCGGGTGGCCACGCCCAGCCAGGGCGCCTCGGAAAGCTCGGCGTCCAGCACCGCGATGGGCTCGCCGGTGCCCGAGGTGAGCTTCACCGAACGCTTGCGGCGGTCCTTGCGAGCCAAGTCCCGGAAGGCGATCTCCTGCGTCGCCGGGATGACCTCGGCGAGGACGTCGGCCTCCACCGCCAGGGTCCGGCTGGCCCCGGCCGGGTCGTCGGTGACGAGCTCGATGAACTTCTTCAACGGGCCCCGGTACCCCGAGGCGTCGAGCACCACCTCCAACTCCGTGCCCTCCCCGGGTCCGAGCGTGTCCCGGCCCACCACGGTGGAGGTGCATCCGCAGGAGGCATTCACCCGCAGGATCCGCAGCGGGGCGTCGCCGGCGTTGGTGATCCGGAAGCGGTGGGCCACCTTGGCCCCGGCCCGGATCCGGCCGAAGTCGTGCCGCTCGGCGTCCAGCGCCAGCCGCTGCTGGGCCAGGCAGGTCACGGGCACGGCGGCCAGGAGCAGGAGGAGTGGGGTCCTGATCATGCGACGATCATACCCCAAATTGCAGGGGATCCCGGTCCAGCGTCACGGCCCCCCCGGGTTCCAGGGGCGCCGCGCGCATGGCCTCGCCCAGGGGGCCCCGGGAGGCGGCCTTGACGATGAGCTGCATGCGGTAGCGGTCCTTCACCTTGGCGATGGGCGATTCCAGGGGGCCCAGGAGGCGCAGGCCGGGAACGGTCTCCAGGCGCGCGCGGAGGGCGCGCAGGGGCTCCAGGGCCTCCCGGGGGCTGTCGCCCTCGCTGCGGTAGAGGCTCATGGCGGCGTAGGGGGGGTAGCCAAGAGCCTCCCGGTAGGGGAGCTCCTCGGCGGCGAAGCCCTCGAAGTTCTGGGCCACGGCGTGGACGATGGCGGGGTGGTCGGGGCTGTAGGTCTGGAGGAGGACCCGTCCGCTCAGCTCGGCCCGCCCGGCGCGTCCCGCCACCTGGGTGAGGAGCTGGAAGGTGCGCTCGGCGGCCCTGAAGTCGGGGATCTTCAGGCCCATGTCTGCGTTGAGGATGCCCACCAGGGTGAGCTTGGGGAAGGTGTGGCCCTTGGCCAGCATCTGGGTGCCCACGAGGATGTCCACGGCGCCTTCCTCCGCCGCCAGGAGGCCGGCCTCCAGGGAGCCCCGCCGGGTGGTGGTGTCCCGGTCCAGCCGCAGGATGCGGGCCTCGGGGAACAGCGCCCGGAGCTGGTCCTCGATCTGCTCGGTGCCCTCGCCCACGCCGCGCAGGTGCTCGGCGCCGCAGTGGATGCACACCTCGGGCGGGGCGGTCTCGTAGCCGCACAGGTGGCACCGCAGGCGGTAGGCGCCCTTGTGGTAGGTGAGGCTGAGCGCGCAGTGGGGACAGTCGAAGGTCTTCCCGCAGGCCCGGCACATCCAGAAATTCTCGAACCCGCGGCGGTTGAGGAGGAGCAAGCACTGCTGGCCCAAGGATAGGGCCTCCCGCATGCCCTTGAGCAGCAGGGGGGAGAACACCACCTTCTTCCGCTCCTCCTTGAAGCATTCGCGCAGGTCCACCACCTTCACCGTGGGCAGGGTCACCCCCGCGGGCCGCTCCATGAGGCGCAGCAGGTGGTACCGGCCGTTCTGGGCCGCGTGCCAGCTCTCCAGGGACGGGGTGGCGCTGCCCAGCACCACGGGGCACCCCTCCAGCTGCGCGCGCTTGACGGCGAGGTCGCGAGCGTTGATGCGGGGGTGCTCCTCGCTCTTGTAGGAACCTTCCTGCTCCTCGTCCACGATCACCAGGCCGATGTCCTTCAGGGGCGCCAGCACGGCGTTGCGCACTCCCACGAACAGCGGCGCCTCGTCCTGGAGCAGGCGCAGCACGTCGGCCTGCCGTTCCGTGGCGTTCAGGCCCGCGTGGCCCACGGCCACCTTCCCCGGGAACCGGGCCTCCAGCCTCGCCAGGAGCCTCGGCGTCAGGCCGATCTCGGGCACGAGCCACAGGACCCGGCGGCCCTTCGCGAGGACCCTGCCGGCCAGTTCCAGGTACACCTCGGTCTTGCCGCTGCCGGTGATGCCGTAGAGGAGCGAGGCGGAAAAGGCGTCCAGGTCCACGGCGGCCACGGCCCGGCGCTGCTCCTCGTTCAGGACGACGGCGCGGTCCGCGCCCTCCTCCCGGCGCTGGCTCATGAGGTCCAGGCGCTTCACCCGCTCCAGGACGCCCTGCTTGACCAGGTTGGCCAGAACCCCCGGGCCCACGGCGCAGGCCTCCAGGAGCGCGGCTTCCAGCATGGCCCCCCCGGCGCCCTCCAGGGCCAGGAGCACCTTGGCCTGGGTGGGCGTCACCCGCGGCGGGTTGGGGGCGGCGGTGCGCCGCACCTCCGTGACGCCCGCGCCCCGCAGGCCCCGGCGATGGAAGAGGGTGGGCAGGTCCAGGGTCCCGGCCTGCCACGCGGCGCCCGCCTGGGCCAGGCCCGGCCAGTCGCCGGCGTCGCGCAGGTCGCACAGGCGCGTGCCCGAGGGCAGCGGCGTCTCCCAGTCCGCCGCCACCGCCTGGGGCAGGCACAGGGGCAGCAGGTGCGCGAGGCCGCAGCCGTAGTACCGCCCGGCGAAATCCAGCAGCTCCCACAACCGGGGCGGAAGGAGCGGGAAGGGATCCAGGACGGCGTCCACGGGCTTGAGTTTCACCGCGGGCGGGGCCGGGTCCGGGCCCAGCACCACCCCCAGGGTCCGGCCGGCGCGCAGCCGCACTTCCACCCGGGTCCCGGGCTGCAGTCCGGCGGGAGCGAGGTACGTGAGCGGAGGGATGGGTCTGGCGAGCTCGATGCGGGTGGGGATCAGGGAATCCATGCAGGGCGATGATAGCGCGGCCGAAGCCCCCGCAAAGAACTCCCGGACCCCGCCGGAGCCGGGGTAAACTGCATAGCCGCATATCCCGCCCCCCATCCTCCCGCATCCCCAAGGTCCTCCATGGAAACCAAAGGCCACCTGCTCATCGCCGACGACGAGGAGGCGTATCTCCGGACCATCTCGCAGCTCCTCACCCTCCACGGGTTCACGGTGGACTGCGCGGCCAGCGCCACCGAGGCGCGGGAGAAGCTCGAGGCCGGCCGGTACGACGTCCTGGTGTCGGACATCCAGATGCCGGGCCCTCCGGTGCTCGACGTGATCCGCCACATGCCCGCCCTGAACGCGGGCCTTCCCGTGGTGCTCATGACCGGCCACCCGTCCATGGACACCGCCCTGGAGGCCATGGGCAACGCCGTCCTGGCGTACCTCGTCAAGCCCGTGCGCACGGAGGAGCTGGTGATGCACATCCAGACAGGGGTGCGGCTCAGGAAGGTCCAGGGCCTCGCCCTGGAGTCCTCCATCCGCCTCCAGTCCTGGGCGGACGAGATGAAGGCCATCGAAGCCGACATCCGCTCGGCACCCGCCTCCATGGGCGTCATGCCCCTGAGCGGCCTGGTGGGCCTGGTGCTCGGGAACCTCGCCTCCTCGACCCTCGAGCTCAAGCAGCTGCTCGACCTGGCCCTGCAGGCGAACCCCGGCCAGGGGGTCTGCGGCATCCGCGAATGTCCGCGGCTGGGGCTGTACCGGGAGACCATCCGTACCGGGGTGGAAACCCTGGAGCACACCAAGAACTCATTCAAATCCAAGGAACTCGGGGAGCTCCGCAAGAAATTCTCGGCTTTGCTCGACGGCACGGTCCAGTCTTGACAAATCAAATCCCTTTCCCATAATTGCCCTCATCAATCCGTCCCACGGGGACACCTGTCTTGGCGTGCAGGATCCGGACCTGCAAGTCGAAGGCGCCCACCTGGAGCCACCGCATTCCGGTTGCCGGGTCTTTACCTCCTTTTGGCTCCTTGAGACCCGGGGTCCGGCATGCAGCACAAAATCCTCCTCGTCGCGACCTCCGAGGCCCAGGCGGCGGCGATCCTGCGTCCGCTCCAGGAGGCCGGACTGGCGTTCTCCAGCGAACGCGTGGCGACGTCCCAGGATCTCCGCGCCGCCCTGGCCCGCGGCCCCTGGGACCTGATCCTTTGCGAGCAGGCCCTGCCGGGACTCGCCTACCCCAGGGTCCTGTCGGACCTCCAGGCCCTCGCCCCGGCCCTGCCCTGCATCATCATCGCCCCCTCCGGGGACGAGGACCTGGTGAGCCGGGCCCTTCGCCTGGGCGCCCGGGACTTCATCTCCACGGGCCGCCTGGCCAGGCTGCCCCAGGCCGTCAGGCGGGAACTGGCAAGCATCCCTCCCCGCCCCCGGGCCCCGGAGCGGGCCGACGTGGCGGAGACCGGCCGGCTCGAGGACCTCATGGACGAGGCCTATGGGCTCCACGAGGTGATCTTCGACGCCCAGGGCGTACCGGCGGACTTCCGCTTCGTCAAGCTGAACCCCGCCTACGAGCGCCTCACGGGCATCCGGGCGGCCGAAGTCGTGGGGCGCAGGGCCCTGGAACTGGTCCCCGGATTGTCCCCGGATTGGATCCGGAAATTCGGGAGCGTGGCCCTCACCGGCCAGCCCCTGGCGGTGGATGACTACCGCAGCCTGCGGGGGCGGACCTTCGCGGGCCTGGCCTTCTGTCCCCAGCCGGGCCACTTCGCGGTGCTGTTCAACGACGTCACCGCCACCCTCGCCCTGGAAACCACCAAGGAACGCCTGGCCACCGCGGTGGAGCAGATCACGGAGGGGATCTTCATCGCCGACCTGGAGGGGATCCTCCTGTACGTCAACCCGGCCATGGAGGGCATCCTGGGGGCCGGTCCCGGCGAGATCCTGGGCCAGCCCGTGGCCAGCGTGCTGCCCGGCCTGCCCCTGGAGGACGCGGGCGACGCCTGGCAGGGGCGGTTCCCGGGGCGGAGCGCGGCCGGCGGGCCCCAGATCCTCGAATGCACCCTCGCCCCGGTGCGGGACGCCTCGGGGACGCCCACCTCCCGGGTCGGCATCGTCCACGACGTGACCATCGAGGCCGAGACCGAGCGCAGCCTGCGGCAGATGGAGAAGATGAAGGCCCTGGCGGAGGTGGCCGGGGGCGTCTCCCACGACTTCAACAACCTGCTCGCGGCGATCCTCAGCGCCACCGAGCTCATCGAATGGCAGCTTTCCGCCGACAGCCCCATCCGCCTCAAGCTCCAGGTGATCTACCAGGCCGTGATGAGGGCCGGGGAGCTCAACCGCCAGGTCCGCGCGTTCAGCCGCACCACGGAGGAGAAGAACGCGCCCATCGACCTGTCCCAGGTGGTGAAGGAGGCCATCCACCTCGTGCGGTCCACCTTCCCCGCCACGGTCCAGGTGCGCGCCACCCTCACCTCGGGCCTTTGGACCACCGGCAACGCCAGCCAGATCCACCAGGTCGTCATGAACCTGTCCATCAACGCCCTGCAGGCCATGCTCCCCGCCGGCGGCACCCTGGACTTCACCCTGGAGGACCGGGCCGGAAACGCGGCCGTCCTCACCGTGAAGGATTCCGGCTGCGGCATGGAACCGGAGGTCCTGGAGCGGGTCTTCGAGCCCTTCTTCACCACCAAGGAGCGCACCGAGGGCAAGGGCCTGGGGCTTTCCGTGGTCCACGGCATCGTCAACGCCCACGGCGGGACCATCTCGGTGCGCAGCGAACCTGGCCTGGGCAGCGTGTTCCAGGTGGTCCTCCCCTGCAGCGTCCCCGAGGCGCCCGCGACCCTGGAACCGGTCCCCGAGGAGCCCACCGGCCACGAGCGGATCCTGTTCGTGGACGACGAGGAGGTGCTCAGCGCCCTGGGCAAGCAGGGCCTCCAGATGCTGGGCTACCGCGTCACCTCCCGCTCCGACAGCCAGGAGGCCCTGGAGGAGGTCACCCATCACCCCCAGGACTTCGACCTCCTGGTCACCGACCTCTCCATGCCCAACATGTCGGGCGTGGAGCTCACCCAGAAGATCCGCAAGATCTGCCCGGACCTGCCCGCCATCCTCATCACCGGGGCCTTCCAGGACGCCATGCCGCTGGAGGGCATGGCCACCCCCTTCGCCGAGGTGCTCCTCAAGCCGGTGACCATCCTGGACATGGCCAAGGCCATCCGGAAGGTCATGAACATGCGCCCCGCGGCGCGCTCCCGGCAGGAGCAGGCGGCGGAACCCCGGCCCGAAGGGGCCCCGGTCATCCTGCTCGCCGAGGACAGCAACACCACCCGGAGCCTGCTGCGCAGCTGGCTGGTGAAGGCCGGCTACGTGGTGGACGAGGCCCGGGACGGCCAGGAGGCCTGGGAGGCCCTGGAAAGGAATCCGGGCCGCCATTCCATCCTCGTCACCGACATCGTCATGCCCAGGCTGGACGGCCTGCGGCTCTCGGCGAAGGTGCGCAAGCTGGACGCCTCCATTCCCATCCTGATGCTTTCCTCCACCGACGACACCGAATCCATGAGGGAGGCCCTCCACCTCCATGTGAACGAATTCCTCACCAAGCCCTTCGAGTCCGCGATCCTCGTCTCCACCGTGGAGCGCCTCTGCGCCGACCAGGCCACACGGGTGAAGATCCTGCGCAGCCACGAGACCGCCCAGGCCGTGCGCATGGCCCAGCGCGCCATGGAGGCCATCCCCGAGAAGGACATGCCCATCTATTCCATCTCGGAACCCCTCACGGACGCGGGCGGCGACGTGTTCCGGGCCTTCCGCAGGGAGGACGGCTCGATCTTCTTCGCCATCGCCGACGTGGCCGGGCATTCGGTCATCAGTTCCTACGCGGTGGCGGCCTACCTGGGGATGCTCACCAACTTCCTGGCCTCGGACCTGGACCTGCGCGCCCTGGCGTTCAAGCTGAACCGGGCCATCCAGGCCGGGCCCTTCTCGGAGGTGCCCATCTGCGGCCTGTTCGGCCACTGGGACCCGGCCACGGGGCGGATCCACCTCCTGAACGCCGGCATCCCCCACGCCCTGTGGCACCGCGCCACCCGCGGCACGACGCGGCCCATCGCCATCAACGGGACGCCCCTGGGCGTCCTGGACGAACCCATCGTGGAGGAGAAGGTGGTCATCCTCGCCCCCGGGGACCGCCTGCTGCTGGGCAGCGACGGCTTCTTCGACGCGCTCTCGCCCGAGAATCACACCTTCCTCGACCTGGCCGGTCCCATCTGGGAGAACCTCCGCGGCACCGACATCTACCAGGCCATCAACCTGGTTTCCGAGGCCGCCCGGGCCCACGCCGGGGGGAACTTCGGCGACGACCTGCTCGTGGTGGCCCTGGAACAGCCTCCCCCGGCGCCGGATTCCGACCATCTGGCCCTGGACCTCCCCGCCGACCTGGAAGCCATCGACGACGCCTGCGAAGCCCTGGAGGCCTTCCTGGACGGCAAGGGCTGGACCGCCCCCCACGGCGGGCAGGACCGGTACGACACGCTCCTTGCGGTTCGCGAGGCCCTTTCCAACGCCGTGCTCCACGGCAGCCCCGGCGACCGCGCGGGTTCGGTGCAACTCTGGGCCAGGCCCATCCCGGGGGACGGGTTCCGCGTCGGCGTCGTGGACGGAGGCCAGGGGTTCGACCTCGGCGCCCACACCCCGCCGGACACCGCCTCCTCCGAGCGGGGCCGCGGCATCCCCCTCATGCAGTTCTTCGCCAGCCGGGTCGCCATGGTCGGCGGGGAACTGGTCATGGATTTCCGGCCGTCCCACTCCCATCTAAGTGATTGACATGCATTTCCCCGATCCGATACTGACAAGGTTTCCACCCGCCCATTCGGTGCGGAGTGTCTTGACGGGCGGGGCCAGGACCTGCAAGTCGGGGGCGCAATTCCACGGACCTTCGCGGCCGCCGTGGGTTGGGCCCCTTTTCGTATTCCCACATGACCCATGCCCCGGAGGATCGCGATGCCAGTGAACAATCCCAGCCCCAACGATCCCGTCACCCTCAGGATCCCCTCCGGCGGCAACCTGGTGGCCAGCACCGTGGAAGCCCGGCGCAAGGCGGCCCTGGAGGCGCTGGCGGCCCCCTGCGCGGAAGCGGTCCTGGACCTGACGGAGGCCGAGGTGGTGGACTCCCTGGGCATCACCCTCATCCTCGGGCTGTTCAAGACCTGCCAGCAGCGGAAGATCGGTTTCCGGGTGGAGGGGGCCAACGCCGACCTCATGCGGGTCTTCAGACTGTTCAGCCTGCCCAAGCTGTTCCCCATCGTGGAGCGATAGATGACCAGCCTGGCTGATGAAAGTATCATCGCCGATTTCGTGGCCGAGAGCCGGGAGCACCTGAGCACCATCGAGCCCGATCTCCTGGCCATGGAGGACCTCGGGGCCAAGGTCTCCCAGGAGGTCATCAACCGGGTGTTCCGGGCCATCCACAGCCTCAAGGGCGGCGCGGGGTTCTTCGCCTTCGAAGCCCTCAAGCGGCTCAGCCACGCCATGGAAAGCGTGCTCATGCTCGTTCGCGACGGCAAGCTCCACCCCACGCCCGACCTCATGGACAGCCTGTTCACGGGGGTGGACCGGCTGCGGGCCATGCTCGACGACATCCACGCCAGCGACGCCGTCCCCTGCGCCAAGGAGCTGGCGGGCCTGGAGGCCATCCTCGGCGGCCAGGGCGTGGACCTTTCCGAGACCGTCAAGGGCCGGGCCAAGGGCTCCAAGCGCGACTTCGACCTGGACGCCGAGGGCGTCCGCTCCGCCCTGCGCCGGGGCATGAACATCTACGGCGCCATCGCCTACCTGCACCGGGACCTCAAGGACCAGGGCATGGCTCCCCTGCAGTTCCTCAACAACGCCCTGTCCGTGGGCACCTGCCTGGACGCCTTCATCGACATCGAGGCCATCGCCAACCTGGAAAGCTGCCTGGAGCAGGACCTGCCCGTCACCCTTCTCTTCGCCAGCGTCCTCGAACCCGACCTGGCCGCCCTGGCCCTGAAGCTACCGGTGGAACAGGTGAAGGCGCTGGAGGTGAAGGCCCTCAGGGACAAGCTCAAGGCCAAGCCGGCCAAGCCTTCGGAAGCGGCGCCGGCGCCCGCCCCGCCGGCGGAGGCCCAGGCGGCGCCCGGGGACGACCCGGAGGATAAACCCGAAGACAGGCCCGAGGCCAGGGGCCCCGCCAAGGAGGGCGGCAACGAGACCCTGCGCGTGCGGGTGGACCTGCTCACGAACCTCATGAACCTCGCCGGCGAGCTGGTGCTGGGGCGCAACCAGCTGGTGCGGGCCATCACCGAATACCGCAACGAGATCCCCGGCCTGGGCGCGATCCTCCAGAACGTCAACCAGGTGACCACGGAGATGCAGGAAGGCATCATGCAGACCCGCATGCAGCCCATCGGGACGGTGTTCAACCGCTTCCCCCGCATCATCCGGGACATGAGCCGCCAGCTCGGCAAGCAGATCGAGGTTCGCATCGAAGGCGCGGAGGTGGAACTGGACAAGTCCATCGTCGAGTTGCTGGTGGATCCCCTCACCCACATCATCCGCAACTGCGCGGACCATGCCATCGAGGGCCCCGCGGAACGCAAGAAGGCGAAGAAGACCCCCACCGGCGCCATCCACCTCCACGCCTTCCACGAGGGCGGCCAGATCAACATCGCCGTCCGCGACGACGGCCGGGGCATCGATTCGAGGAAGGTGCTCGAGAAGGCCGTGGCCAAGGGCCTGGTGACCAAGGCCCAGGCCGCCGAGATGACGGAGCGGGAGATCGTCCACCTGGTGTTCGCCCCGGGGTTTTCCACGGCCGAGACCGTTTCGGACATCTCCGGGCGCGGGGTGGGCATGGACGTGGTGCGCACCAACGTCGAGAAGCTGGGGGGCCACGTCGAAATGGAGACGGAGGTGGGCATGGGCACCACGGTGCGCCTGCGCCTGCCCCTGACCCTGGCCATCATCCCGTCCATGATCGTGGGCGTGGCTGACCACCGCTTTGCCATCCCCCAGGTGAACGTCGTGGAGTTCGTGTGGGTCAAGGCCTCCGAGGCGGCCCAGCGCATCGAGCAGGTGCAGGGGGCGCTGGTGCTCCGCCTTCGGGACAAGCTCCTGCCCCTGGTGCGCCTCGCGGACGTGCTGGGCATCCCGCGGGTGTACGCCGATCCTGCCACCGGCCAAGCGCTTCCCGACCGGCGGGTCTCCATCGCCGACCGCCGCGCGGCGGAATCCCCCGAAGCCGACCCGAGGGAGGGGGATCGCCGGGAGGACTGGCGCACCGACCACAACATCATCGTCCTGCGGGTGGGCAAGAACCAGTACGGCGTCATCGTCGACGAGCTCTTCGACATCGAGGAGATCGTCGTCAAGCCGCTGTCCAGCTTCATCCAGGGCACCAAGTGCTTTTCCGGCGCCACCATCCTCGGCGACGGGCGCGTGATCATGATCCTGGACGCCGGGGGCCTGTCCACCACCGCCCAGCTCCACTTCTCGGACCTCCAGGCCGAGGAGCTCCGCCGGGCCGAGGAGGAGAAGCGCAGCGCGGCCCTGAAAGCCTCCCGGCGAAGGTCGGTCATCCTGTTCGAAGCGGCCTCCGGCGAACGCTTCGCCGTGCCCCAGGACCACGTGCTCAGGCTGGAGCGCATCCTGCGCAGCAGGATCGAGCTCATCGGCGAACGGGAGTACATCGAATACCGCGGCGAGGGCCTGCCCCTGGTGCGCCTGGACCGCCACCTGGAGGTGCGGCCCCTGGAAAGCGGCCTGCAGGAATACTTCCTGGTCATTCCCAAGATCCCCGGCCAGAACTCCACCGCACGCCCCCCGGCGGGCATCCTGATCTCGGAGATCCTGGACGCCCTGGACGTGGAGGTCGAGCTCAAGAAGGTCGAAGTGCGGGGACCCGGCCTGCTGGGCTCGGCCGTGGTGCAGGACCACCTGACCCTGTTCCTGGATCCGGTTGACCTCCTCCGGGCCGCGGGCCTCATGGGAGGGGACGCCGCATGAGCCAGTTCGCCACCTTCCGAGTCGGAGACCGCCTTTTCGGCCTGGACATCCTGGGCGTCCGGGAGATCATCCGGGTCTCCAACATCACCCCGGTGCCCAGGAGCGACGCCCACATCCGCGGCCTCATCAACCTGCGCGGCCAGATCGTCACCATCCTGGACCTGTCGGTGCGCCTGGGCCACGAGCCCGCCCAGGTGAAGGACTCCAGCCACATCGTCATCCTCAAGCACGCCTCCGCCTCGACCCCGGCCGGGGGCCAGGCCCGGGGCGGCACCGCCGACGTCATGGGCCTCCTGGTGGACGCCATCGGGGACGTGGTGGAGGCCGAGGCCACCCTGGCCGAAGCGCCCCCGGCCAACCTCACCGACGCCGAGGAGCGCTTCCTCGCCGGGGTCCTCAAGACCGAAGCCGGCCTCCTCGTGCTCCTGAACGTCCAGGAACTCCTTTCCAGCAGCTGACCACCGTTCTCCTCCCCGGATCCGTCCCACGCACCGAACGAACCCAAGCCAGGAGCCTCCATGCAATTCCTCGACAACATCAAGATGGGCCCGAAGCTCATCACATCGTTCCTCATCATGGTCGCCATCACGATTTTCGTGGGCACCTTCGGCGCCGTGAAGCTCAACTCCGCCGACGACTCGGACGAGCTGCTCTACCAGAAGATGCTGATTCCCATCGGCTACCTTTCGGACGTGCAGCAGTACAACCACCGGCTCCGCGTCAACATGCGCGACGCCCTCATCTCCGGCGACATCGACCGGTTCCAGCAGCGATACAAGGAACTGGAGGACCTCGCCGCCAAGTCGGAGGACCTCTACGAAAAGACCATCCTCACCGAGCTGGGCCGCGTGGTCTACGTCAAGTACAAGGAGGCCAAGAAGGCCGTCGTGGAGTCCAACAACACCTTCTTCGCCCTGATCCGCTCGGGCAAGAAGGGCCAGGCCGAGGATCTCCTCTACGGAGGCAACTACCGGCTGGTGCAGGCCCTGAACACCGCCACGGACGAAGTGGTGAAGTCCAAGCTCAACATCGCCAAGGAGACCTCTGACCAAAACACGTCACAGGCCTCCGCCGCCATCCGGGCCATGACGGTCCTGATGGCCGTCGCCGCCGTTCTTGGCGTGATCCTCGGCATCGTCATCGCCCGGTCCATCACGCGGCCCATGGCCATGGGCGTGGACATGATGAACGAGATGTCCAAGGGGCACCTGGGCAGGCGCCTGCGCATGAACCGCCAGGACGAGATCGGCCAGCTGGCCCAGGCCATGGACGGCTTCACGGACAACCTCCAGGGCATGGTGGGCGGCCTCGGCGAGATCGCCAAGGGCGACCTCACCCGCGAATGGACCCAGTCCGACGCCCAGGACGAGATCAACCCGGCCCTCAGGACCGTGCGCGCGAACCTCCTGGCCCTGATCGAGGACGCGGCCATGCTCAACAAGGCCGCCATGGAAGGCAAGCTCGCCACCCGCGCCGACGCCTCCAGGCACCAGGGCGACTACCGCCGGATCGTGCAGGGCGTCAACGACACGCTGGACGCGGTCATCGGTCCCCTCAACGTCTCCGCCGGCTACGTGGACCGCATCTCCAAGGGTGACATCCCCCCCCGGATCACGGACAAGTACAACGGCGACTTCAACGAGATCAAGAACAACCTGAACACCTGCGTCGATGCCGTCAACGCGCTCGTGGCCGACGCCGCCATGCTCAGCAAGGCCGCCATGGAAGGCCGGCTCGCCACCCGGGCCGACGCCTCCCGCCACCAGGGTGATTTCCGCAAGATCGTGCAGGGCGTCAACGACACCCTGGACGGGGTCATCAACCCCATCAACGAGGTCCAGCGGGTCATGGCGGCCATGGAGCAGGGGGACCTCACCGCCCGCATCACCACCGAGTACAAGGGCGACCTCCAGAGCCTGCGCAACGCCGTGAACAACAGCGCCACGAAGCTGGCCCAGGCCCTCACGGAGATCAGCGGCGCCTCCAACACCCTGGCCTCCAGCTCCGACGAGCTCACGGCCACCTCGGACACCATGGCCAACCGGGCCGAGCAGATGACGCTGCAGGCCAATACCGCCGCCGCGGGAACGGAGCAGGCTTCCACCAACGTGAAGAACATGGCCGCGGGCGTGGAGGAGATGAGCGCCAACGCCAACACCGTGGCCTCGGCCTCCGAGCAGGTCACCGCCAACCTGCGCACCGTGGGCGCGGCCGTGGAACAGATGTCCTCGAACATGAAGACCATCGCCGCCTCCACGGAGCAGATGACGGGTTCCGTGAACACGGTGGCCACGGCCATCGAGGAAATGAGCGTCAGCCTGAACGAGGTGTCCAAGAACTCGGGCCAGGCGGCCACGGTGGCCGGCAAGGCCTCCCGGAGCGCGGCCAGCACGGCCGAGACCGTGAACAAGCTCGGCCGCAGCGCTCAGGAAATCGGCAAGGTGGTGGACATGATCAAGGGCATCGCCGCCCAGACCAACCTGCTGGCCCTGAACGCGACCATCGAGGCCGCGAGCGCCGGCGAGGCCGGCAAGGGCTTCGCCGTGGTGGCCAACGAGGTCAAGGAACTGGCCAAGCAGACCGCGGGCGCCACCGAGGAGATCCGGGCCCAGGTGGAGGACATGCAGGGCAATACCCAGCAGGCCGTCAAGGCCATCGACGACATCGTGCAGATCATCGGCGAGATCAACGCCATCTCGGCCAACATCGCCGCGTCGGTGGAGGAGCAGACCGCCACCACCAACGAGATCTCCAAGAACGTCGGGTACGCCGCCCGGGGCGCGGCCGAGGTGGCCCGCAACGTCCAGCAGGCCGCCACCGGCACCAACGAGGTCAGCCGCAACGTCCAGGAGGCCGTGAAGGGCGTCACCGACATTTCCCGCAACATCAACCAGCTCGCCCAGGGCGCGGGCGACGTCGCGAAGAACGCCGGGGAAGCCTCCAAGGGCATGAACGATGTCTCCCGGAACGTGGCGCACGTCAGCACCGCGGCCAAGGACACCACCCGCGGCGCCGCCGACACCAACAACGCCTCGAAGGAACTGGCCCGGCTCGCCGAGAAGCTCCAGCAGAACGTGTCCCGCTTCAGGCTCTAGCAATCTCCGTCCCCGGCTCACTATACTCAAGGGAACCCATCCCACGCAGACTCCTCGCCCCACGCGTTTCGCAATGCGGAAGAACCCATGACGACCCGCCTCCAACCCTGCCCGCCCTCCCAAGGATCCAGGCATGGGATTTGAGTCCATCCAGCCCTCCGATTTTCGGCTCATGCGGGACTACATCGAGAGGAACTGCGGCATCGTGCTGGGGGAGGAGAAGGCCTACCTCGTGGAGACGCGCCTCGCGGGCCTCCTGATGGAGACGGGGTGCCTGGACTACGGGGAGCTGTACCGCCGCGCCGTCGGCGAGACGGGAACCGCCATGCGCGACCGCATCGTGGACGCCATGACCACCAACGAGACGCTCTGGTTCCGGGACGGGCATCCCTTCGAGATCCTCCGGGACGTGCTGCTGCCGGAGCTCTCGGCGCCGCTCCTTGCCGGCCTGCGGTTCCGCATCCGCATCTGGTCCGCGGCCAGTTCCACCGGCCAGGAGCCCTATTCCATCGCCATCACCATCCAGGAGTTCTGCCGCCGGAACCCCGGGGTCCGACCCGACCAGTTCGAGATCCTGGCTTCGGACATCTCCCCTTCGGCGCTGTTCCTGGCCAAGGCCGGACGGTACGACGCGGCGGCCCTGGGCCGGGGCATGCCCGACGAGCTCCGGGACCGCTACTTCCGGCAGGAGGGCCCGGTGTGGGTGGTGGACGACGCGGTGAAGCGGATGGTCACCCTGAAGAAGTTCAACCTCCAGGATCCGCTGGACGGCCTGGGCCGCTTCGACATCGTCTTCTGCCGCTACGTCACCATCTACTTCTCGGATGCCTTCAAGCGCCAGATCTTCGAGGGCATCTCCCGGCTCACCAGCCAGGGCGGCTATTTCTTCACCAGCGCCGTGGAGAACCTCCAGACCTCCGACGACCTCTTCGCCCCGGTCTACCACGGCGCGGGCACCTACTACCGCAGCAGGAAAGGCTAGGCCGATGCCCTCCACCAGGCTCAGGATCCTCATCGTTGACGATACGGCGGTCTACCGCCGCATCCTCACGGAGGTCGTGGAGTCCCTCCTGGTCGACTGCGAGGTCTCGGCCTGCCCCAGCGGGCAGCTCGCCCTCAACCGCCTGGACAAGGCCGCCGTCGACCTGGTGCTCCTGGACGTGGAGATGCCCGACCTGAACGGACTCGAGACCCTGCGCCTCATCCGGACCCACCACCCCGCCACGAGCGTGATCATGATCAGCGGCACCACCTCGGCCGCGGCGGCCTACACCGTGGAGGCCCTGGCCCTTGGGGCGCTGGAGTTCGTGAACAAGCCCGAGGGGGCCGACGCCGAAACCAGCCGCGCCGAACTGCGGGACATCCTCCGGCCCATCGTGCGCCACGTGCAGACCCGTGCCAACCTTCGCGTCGCGCCCGCGGCGCCCCCCGTGCCCTCGCCGAAGGTGCCCGCGGCCCCTGCTCCGCCCGCGCCGCCCGCGCCTCCCCCGCCCCGCCGCCAGGCGCCCGGCCCCACCCGGTTCGCGGTGCTGGGCATCGGCGTCTCCACCGGCGGCCCCAACGCCCTGGGCGAGCTGATCCCCGCCCTGCCGGCGAACCTGGGCGTGCCCGTGCTCGTCGTGCAGCACATGCCTCCCCTCTTCACGGCCTCCCTGGCCGAGCACCTGGACCGGAACTCCCGGCTGTCCGTGCACGAGGCCATCGAGGGCGAGCCGGTGCTTCCCGGCAAGGTCTACATCGCGCCCGGCGGAAGGCACATGGTCCTGCGGCGTTCCCGGGAGGGGGACCAGGCCATCATCGGCCTCAACGAGAACCCGCCCGAGAACAGCTGCCGGCCCTCCGTTGACGTGCTCTTCAGGTCCATGGCCGCGCACTACGGCGGCAACATCCTCGCCGTGGTCATGACCGGCATGGGCAACGACGGCTGCGAGGGGGTTCGGGCCATGAAGCGCGCCGGGTGCCACTGCCTGACGCAGTCCGAGGACACTTGCGTGGTCTACGGCATGCCCATGGCGGTGGACGAGGCGGGTCTCTCGGACGAGCGCGTCCCCCTGCCCCTCCTGGCATCGCGCATCTCCAGCCTCGTGGGGGCCGGGAGGATGCCGTGAGCCAGGGGATGGTCACCAGCGCCGAGTTCCGCCTCCTCCGGGACTACATCCAGGAGCACTGCGGCATCTGCCTCGGGGAGGAGAAGGCCTACCTCGTGGAGACGCGCCTCGCCGGCCTCCTGGCCAAGCACGGCTGCCCCGACTTCAGCTCCTTCTACCGGCTGGCCCGGCACGACCCCTCCCCGGCGCTCCGGGAGGAGGTCATCGATGCCATGACCACCAACGAGACCCTCTGGTTCCGGGACGCCCATCCCTTCGCCATCCTGCGGGAGAAGCTCCTGCCGCCCCTGGCGGACGGGATCCGGCGGGGGGACCGGGGCCGGGTCCGCATCTGGTCCGCGGCCTGCTCAACGGGCCAGGAGCCCTACTCCATCGCCATGGTCATCCTGGAGTTCTGCCGCCTCAACCCCGACATCAGCCCCGCCCAATTCGAGATCCTGGCCTCGGACATCTCCCCTTCCGCCCTGTACCTGGCGAAGTGCGGGCGGTACGACGAGAGCGCCATGCGGCGGGGCCTCCCGCCCGGGCTGCGGGACCGCTACTTCCAGGCCGACGGCGCGTCCTGGGTCGTGAACGACGAGGTCAGGCGCCTGGTCACCTTCCGGCCGTTCAACCTGCAGGAGCCCATGGGTCCCCTGGGGCCCTTCGACGTGGTCTTCTGCCGGAACGTGACGATCTACTTCGCCGACGACTTCAGGCGGCGGATCTTCGCGGGCATCGCCAGCCTCCTGGCCCCCTCGGGCCACCTCCTGATCAGCGCGGTGGAATCCCTGCGGGGCGCCGCCGACGCCTTCCTGCCCATGACCCACGCCGGGGGAATCTACTACCGGTGCGATCCCTCCATTCCCGGAGCCGAACGATGAAGATCCTGTCCGTTGACGATTCCACCACCATGAGAAGGATCATCGGCCGGGTGGTGGGCATGCTGGGCTACGACTTCGCCGAGGCGGCCAACGGGGCCGAAGCCCTGGAACTCCTGGCCCGGGACACCTCCGACATCGCCCTGGTGATCATGGACATCAACATGCCTGAAATGGACGGGATCACCTGCCTGCAACGCATCAAGGCCGATCCCGCGCTCAAGCACCTACCCGTCATGATGGTCACCACCGATTCCGACCGCGCGCGGATCATCCAGGCGGTGCAGGCCGGGGCGGCGAACTACGTGACCAAGCCCTTCACGCACGACGACCTGGTGACCCGCATTGCTGCGACGCTGGGTGAGGATGAATTCTAGAACCGCAGGCTCAGATCCACGGACGGGGCGCTGTGGGTGAGGGCGCCCACGCTCAGGAAATCCACCCCCGTTTCCGCCACGGCCCGCGCGCGCTCCAGGGTCAGGTTCCCGCTGGCCTCCAGGAAGACCGGGCTCCCGGCTCGCAGGGACACGGCCTCGGCCATCTGCGCGAGGGTCATGTTGTCCAGGAGCACGCCGTCCACGCCGGGGGTCGCCAGGCACTCGGCGAGCTGCTGCAGGGTCTCGGCCTCCACCTCGATGCGCACCAGGTTCGGGGCGACGGCCCGGGCCTGGGCCACGGCCTCGCGGATGCCGCCGGCGGCCGCGATGTGGTTCTCCTTGAGCAGGACGCCGTCGCCCAGGGTGAGGCGGTGGTTGAACCCGCCTCCGCAGCGCACGGCGTACTTCTCCAGCAGCTTGAGCCCGGGCGTGGTCTTGCGGGTGTCCAGGATGCGGGCGCCGGTGCCGGCCACCGCGTCCACGAAGGCGCGGGTGAGGGTCGCCGTGCCCGAAAGGCGCTGCAGGAGGTTGAGCATCACCCGCTCGGCCATGAGGATGGCCCGGCTGGAACCCTCGATGCGCATCACCACGGCGCCCGGGTCCACGCGATCGCCGTCCTGGGCCCCGGGCACGACCTTCAGGCCCGGGTCCACGGCCCGGAAGACCTCCGCGGCCACCGGCAGCCCGGCCAGCACGAGGCGTCCCTTGGCCACCACCCGGGCCTCCATGGGGCGGTCCGGCACCGAGGCCGAGGTCCAGTCCTGGGTGCCCCAGTCCTCCCGCAGGAAGGCCCGGACGGCGTCCACGTATGTCAGGGGGTGCGGCGCGTTGAACATGGCTAGACCATCCTTCCGGCCATGGGCCGCCCGCCCAGGAGGTGGAAGTGCAGGTGGAACACCGTCTGCCCCGCGTCGGGCCCGGCGTTGGAAACCAGCCGCCACCCCGAGGCCACGCGGCCTTCCTCGGCCGCGAGCTTCCGGGCCACCAGGGCGATCTTGGCCACCACCGGCGCCAGTTCCGGCGTGACGTCGTTGAGCCCGGCCAGGTGGACCCGGGGAATGATCACGATGTGGGTGGGGGCCTGGGGCGAGATGTCCCGGAACGCCACCACGTCCTCGTCCTCGTGGACGAAGGTCGCGGGGATCTGCCTAGCGGCGATCTTGCAGAAGATGCAGTTGGGGTCGGACATGGTGGCTCCCGGTTGCCCTGTATTTTGCCCGGATTATGATCGATGGTATCGAAAGGTTGACCCCGTGCCCTTCCACATCGTCCTGCACCAGCCCGAAATCCCCCAGAACACGGGCAGCATCGGCCGCCTTTGCGTGTCCACCGACACCCGGCTGCACCTGATCCACCCCCTGGGCTTCGACACGTCGGACTACTACCTGCGCCGGGCGGGCCTGGACTACTGGGAGCGCCTGAACCCCACCCACCACGCCTCCTGGGAGGCCTTCCTGGCCGCGGAACCCGCCATGCGGCTGTGGTTCTTCAGCACCAAGGGCGACCGCCGCCACACCGACGTGCGGTGGCAGGACGGCGACGGCCTGGTGTTCGGCCGGGAAACCGTCGGACTGCCCCCCGAGATCCTCGCGGCCTACCCCGAGCAGCTGGTCAAGATCCCCATGCGCGGAGAATTCCACCGGAGCCTGAACCTCGCCCAGGCCGCGGCCGTGGGCCTCTACGAAGCGCTGAGGCAGACCGAAGGCTGGTAGCCCCGCGAGGAGTGCTTTCCGAAGGGCGGCCCCCCGATCCGTCGACAGAAACCTGTCGTACGGAAAGCCTGGTGGAAAGACGTGTCGCCGAGGTGCGACAGATCAGTCCATGCATTCCCTGCGGTTTACGAGAAGGGACAGTCGGTGGTGACCCGCATGGGAAAGGCCCCCGGCTCCACCGTGATCTCCGCCCGGTCCCGCTCCGGCGCCGGCTCCCCGTCCATGTGCCAGGGGCAGGCCCGGTCCAGGCGCACCACGGCCTTCCGGATGCGGCCCTCCTGGCGCAGGCTGGTGCGTCCCCCCTCCCGGAACAGCTGGGGCACCTCCGAAAGGATGTCGAACACCCCAGGCCTGTTGAGCCGCACCCAGCTGAGCACGCCGTCGGCAGGATGGGCGCCGGGGGCAATCCACAGGCCGGAGCCGTACTGGGGCAGGTTGGCGAAGCACAGGCTCCAGGCCGTGGCGGGCAGTTCGGGTTCGGGGCCCCTCCAGGCGGCCCGAAGGGTTTCCATGCGGCCCCGGGCCTCGCGGGGCGCGGGCTGGGCCTCCCAGGAAAGGGCCACGTCCCGGTGGTTCCGCCACAGGGCCAGGCAGTTGCGCGCGTAGGTCCTGAAGCCGCGGCCCTGGGCCCGGTCGAAGGCCAGGGCCACCTCGGCCTCGAAGCCGGTGCCGCAGAGGTTGAGGAAGGGCGCGCCGTCGAGGCGGCCCAGGTCCATGGCCAGGTCCCGGCCCTCCAGGAGGCGCAGCACGGCGCCGGCGGGGTCCAGGGGGGTGCGCAGGCCCCGCACGAGGCCGTTGCCCGAACCGCCCGGGACCGCGCCCAGGGCCACGGGCAGGCCCAGGGCCGCCAGGGCCGCCCCGGCGTGGTGGAGCGTGCCGTCGCCGCCCCACACCAGGAGCGGGCCGCCCGCGGCCAGGGCCTGGCGGATCCAGGGTTCGTAGTCGAAGGGGAGTTCCAGGGGCACCAGCTCGAGCCGGTCCCGCACCTCCCGGGGGAGCCGGGCCAGGAGCGCGGCGGGATCCATCCCCCCGTGCCCCGACCGGGGGTTGAAGACCAGGGGCGTCCGCATCACGCGGGGTCCCCCATGAACCGCCCCGGGGGCGCCACCAGGTCCATGGGCGCGCCCGTGATGGGATGCTCGATGGAGAGCTTCCAGGCGTGGAGCCACAGGTGGTCGGACTTCTCGCCGAAGTAGAGGCTGTCGCCGAAGACCGGCGCCCCCAGGTGGGACAGGTGGACCCGGATCTGGTGGGTGCGCCCCGTGTGGGGCGTGGCCACCACCCAGAATCCGGGGAGGAAGCCTCCGGTCTCCTCCGCCGTGGCCGGGCGGAACTCCGTGAGGGACGGACGCGGATCCAGGAGGTCGCCGGTGCAGCCGAACCTCGCGGGCTTCGAGTTGCGCACGCGCCCGATGGGCAGGTCCACCGTGCACGGCTCCAGGTGCCGGGAGACCCGGGCCAGGTACGTCTTGGCGATGGTCCGGGCCTGGAACTGCGTGCCCAGGTGGGCCGAGGGGTGCTTGGCGATGACCAGGATGCCCGAGGTTCCCTGGTCCAGGCGGTGCTGGAGGGCCAGGAACTGCCCGGGACGCTGGCGCTGGAGGAGGGCCGTGAGGTCGTGGGCGTCCGAGGCCTGGGTGCCCTGGGAGGCCATGCCCGCGGGCTTGTCCACCACCAGCAGGAAGTCGTCCTCGAAGAGCACGGGGACCACCAGGTCCAGGGGCGCGCCCAGCGAGTCGTCCACGGACACCGACACCTCGGTGCCGGCCTTGAGGACCTTCGACGCGACCTTGATGCGCTTGCGGTGGGCCTGGACGCCGCCGAGCTGGAGCACCTCCCGCGCCTTCCTGCGGCTCAGGCCGGTGCGGGCCGAGACCAGCTGGTCCAGCCTCATGCCCTCTTCGGCGGGGTCTACCGTGAATTTCCAGCTCTGGGTCGCCATGCCATTAGCTTACCGTGCCTGGACTTGGTAGGGTGAAGGCATGAAATCCGAAGGTCCTGCGTTCAGGCTGCTCGCGCTGCCCGGGGAGGCCGCCCTCGGCCTGGGCGGAAACGTGCGCTCGGTGTTCGCCCAGGTGGGTTCCCTGGCCTGGCTCTTCATCGCCTGCGTGAAGGGACTCCTCCGCCTTCGCGGCGAGCAGGTGCGGGTGGTGCTGGAAGTGACCCGCACCCAGATCCGGTTCACGGCCCTGGACGCCCTGCCCCTGTGCACCCTGGCGGCCCTGCTCATCGGCGGCGTAACCCTGCTCCAGGTGTTCGGGCAGCTCTCGGGCTTCGGCATGGAGAACTACATCTGCCAGGTGCTGGCCCAGCTCGTCATTCGCGAACTGGGGCCGCTGCTGGTGGGCATCGTGGTCATCAGCCGCAGCGGCACGGCCATCGCCACCGAGATGGCCAGCCGCCAGCTCAGCGGGGAGATCGACGCCCTCTACCTCAACGGCGTGGACCCGGTGCAGTACCTCCTGGCGCCCAGGCTCCTGGGCGGCGTCATCTCGCTCTTCGCCCTGATCGTTTACTTCGACACGGTGGCCCTCCTGGGGGGGTTCCTGGTGGCCTGGCTCCGCCTGCCGCTGTCGTTCTCGGCCTTCGCCGACGCCCTGGTGCGGGCCGTGGGCCCACGGGAGCTGGCGGCGACCCTGTGCAAGGCCCTGGTCTTCGGCACCGCGATCCCGCTCCTGTGCACCTCCTGCGGCCTGCGGGTGAGGACGAGCACCACCGAGATCCCCCAGGCGGTCACCAAGGCCGCCGTGGGTTCCTTGGCGATCCTCCTCCTGGCGGGCGCCTTCCTGTCGGTCCTGATCTATGCCTGAGCCGCTGGTGGCCCTGGAAGGCGTCTCCCTGGCCTCCCCCGACGGGCGCATGGTGTTCGAGGACCTCCACTGGCGCCTGGAGCGGGGCGCCCGGTGGCGGCTCCAGGGGGGGCTGGGCACCGGGGCCACCGCCCTGCTGCGGCTCTGCGCGGGCCTGGTCCGGCCCCAGGCGGGGCGGGTGCTGCTCGACGGCGCCGAGGTGGACGTGGACACCCTCAGCCATCCCTTCATCAACGCCGGCGACCTGGGCTGGGTGCCCACGGACGGCGGGCTCGCCGTGAACCTCACGCTCCTGGAGAACGTGGCCCTGCCCCTGCGTTTCGCGCGCAAGGCCGGGCCCGCGGAGGCCCGCGCGGAGGCCCTGCGCTGGCTGGAGCTGGCGGGGCTCGAACGCCACGCCGGCGCCAGGCCGCGCACCCCCGCGGACCGGATCGGCTGGCTGGCGGCCCTGGCCCGGGCTGGCGCCAAGGGCTCGCGGCTCTGGCTCGTGGACCGCCCCGCGGGGGGCCTGGACGCCGGAAGCCGTAGGGCCGCCCACGCGATGCTCGAGGCGGCGGCCGCGGACCCCGGGACCACCCTCGTCCTGGTGGGCGACGACTGGATGGCGGACCTGGCCGCGGACCTGCGCATCGAGGACGGACGCCTCACCACAGGGAGAACCCCATGAAGCTCGAGAAGGACGACGCCAAGATCGGCCTGCTGGTGTTCCTGGCCCTGGCGGTTTTCGCCGGGTTCCTGTCCCACCGCAGCCTCACGGCCATCCTCACCAAGGAGACCCCCTACCAGGTCGCCCTGGAGACCGCCTCGGACCTGTCGGAGGGCACCGAGGTGCAGCTCCAGGGCCTGCGGGTGGGCAAGGTGAACGGGATCCGCCTCCAGCGCGACGGGGTGGAGTACCGTTTCCTGGCGACCCTCGGCCTGCGCACCGACATCGTCCTGTGGGAGGGCACCCGCGCGGTCGTGGTGGCCAAGCCCCTGGGCGGCTCCTTCGTGGACCTGCAGCTGCCCGGGCCCGCCCAGCGCCTCGCGGCGCTTCCTGCCGGCGCCACCCTCCAGGGCGGCGCCAGCGCGTCCCTGGCCACCCTGCTGGAGGACGCCAGCCGCCTCATCGCCAACCTGGACGGAACCGTCACCGACCTGCGGGCCGGGTTCAAGGCCAAGGGCGCCGGCGTCGTGCTGGATCACCCCCGCCTCGCCAAGGTCCTGGCGGACCTGGACGAGGCCCTCCTCCAGTTCCGCAGGCTGGCCGTGGAAGGCCAGGCCCTGGCCCGCCACGGCGACGCGTCCATGGCCCTGGCCGACCGGAGCCTGGCGAACCTGGACAAGAGCCTGGCGGTGCTGCACGGTGTCCTGGACAAGCGCTCCGGGGACCTGGACGCCATCGTGGCCGGCCTGGCCGGAACCCTCCGGGAGACCGAAGGCCTCGCCCGGGAGGCCCGGGCCCTGCTGGCCACCGCGGGTCCCGGCGCCGACGCGGCGCTCAAGGCCCTGGACCGCAACCTCCGGTCCACCGAGGAGCTCCTGGAGATCCTCAAGGCCAAGCCCAACCGCCTGGTGTGGGGCACGCCCTCCCAGACCGAGCGGGACGCGGCCTCCCGGCGCGCGCGGGAGAACCGGAAAGCCGTGGACTGATCCGTCGGCCTCAGTGCCCCCGCATGGCGGTGGACCGGTCCATGCGCCGGGCCTGGATGAAGCGCTGCAGGGCCTCGCGGGTCTCGGGGGACAGGTCCACCAGAACCAGGCCCACCCGGGTGGGCAGCTCGTCGCCCTCGAGGGACTCGGAGTGGCGCACGTCGCCGGAGACCGTCAACACTTCGTTTCCGGGCAGGTTCGTCACCACCTCGACCTGGTCGTGGTAGGCAAAGGTGAGCGGCTCCTTGAGGCCCAGGCCCATGCCCATGTCCGTGAGGTTCAGGAGCTTGGCCTCGAACCGCCGGCCCTGCCAGAGGACGGTGGCCTCCAGGGGGGGCAGGTCGGGGGTCGCCACCCGCACCTCGCGCCGGGGGTGGATCTCCAGGGGTTCCGTGGGCCAGGCGGCCCGGATCACGGGAGGCACCTTGGGCTCGGTCCCGGCCAGGAGGGGTTCCAGGAGGCGGGTGCGGATGGAGATCACCTCGTCGCCCTGGATGAGGGTGAGGGTGACGGCGGTGCCGGCCGGGGGCAGGATGTCGCGCAGCTTCAGGCCCTCGAGATGGATGGAGGCGCCCATCTCCAGGCTGTGCACGTGGAGATGCCCAAGCATCTTCACGGCGCCTTCGGCCCGGAGGCTGGCCGAGGTTCCCGACTTCTTCGCCTTCCGGAGGATGGCTTCCAGGTGCTGATCGAGGGATTGCGGGGCTTTCATAGGGGTGCCTCAGATTCCGTGGTGCAGGCGTTCGGCGAGGTTGCTGTGGAGTCCCGCGGCCAGGATGGCCCGGGAGGCGCCGGCGTGGTCGTAGTCCAGGCGGTGGAGCTTGACCCGGCGATGGGCGGTGTCGTAGGTCAGGAAGGAGAGCCGCGGGTCCCGGTCCCGGGGCTGGCCCACGGAGCCGGGATTGATCAGGTACTTGCAGCCCTCCCGCAACTGGAACCAGGTGCCCGCCTCGAAGGTTATGAAGGTCAGGCGCTGGGCCGGGTCGTCCAGCTCGTAGGCCCCGGGCAGGTGGGTGTGCCCGAAAAAGCACACCTGGCCGGGAAAGCCGTCGAAGGCCGCCAGGGCCTCCCGGGGATGGAGCAGGTAGTCGTCCTCGTCCAGGGGGCTGCCGTGGGCGATGGTGTAGCCCGCGTCCAGCGTCAGCGGGCCCATGGGGATGTTCTCCAGGAACCAGGCGTTCTCCTCGGAGAGCTGGCCCCGGGTCCACTTGACCGCCATGCGCGCGGGAAGGCTGAAGGCGTTGTCCGACCCCGGCGTGATGCAGGCCCGGTCGTGGTTCCCCCGCACCAGCACCCGGGGCTCCAGTTGCCGGATGAGGTCCAGGGTCTCGTTGGGGTTGGCGCCGTAGCCCACCAGGTCGCCCAGCAGGACGAAGCGGTCGATGGCGCGCTTTTTTGCATAGCGCAACACCACCCGCAGCGCGTGCAGGTTCGAATGGATGTCGGAGAAGATGAGGTCCATGGGAGTCGAGTGCTGCCGTAGTCTCGCAGATTTCACAAAAACCGCGACCGGCCCGGGGCCGGATGGGTGAATTGGGGGCAAGGAATTGACGGACTAAAGGTTACCCCATTGGGGAAGCGGAATTGTCACGATCAGGTGCCTCAACCTTTTTTTACAAGCTCGTCGGCCAGTTCGCCGGGAGTCCGTCCCAGGGGCAACACCATGGGGGCTTCCCACCAGGCGGCGGTCCGTCGCCGGTACCGGTCCAGGAAGCCGGCGCGTTCCGCCGCCAGGGGCCGGCCGGGATCCCCGCCCACCCGTTCCCACGCCGCGGAGGGCACCTCCGCCAGCCACAGGGCCGTGAACCCCGCCTCGCGCACCCGGCGGCGGGTCCCGGGATCCTCCCAGGCGCCGCCCCCCAGGGCGACCACGCTGGGTTGCTCCAGGCACCGGGCCACGGTTTCCGCCTCCAGGGCCCGGAAGCCCGCCTCGCCCCGCTCCCGGAACAGCTCGGGGATCGACCCGCCGATCTCCCGGTCCGAATCCCGGGCCGGCAGGCCCAGGCGCCGGGCCAGGGCCCGCGCCAGGGTGGACTTCCCCGCCCCGCTGCCCCCGATGATGACGACGCCTCGCCCCCCGTGCAGGACCGGCCTCGCCGTCCACCGCGCCGCCTGGGCCGCCCACAGCAGTTCGCGGGGATCCCGGTTGCGGCTGATCTCGCCCACCATGGCCAGCGCCTCGGCCCCGGCCTCGAAGCACGCGGCGGCGTCCGCCAGGGTGAGGCCGCCGATGGCCACCGGGGCCACGCCCCGGGCCCGCAGGGCCGAGGCGCCTTCCCGGAGGCCCGGGAGGCCCACAGGGGGCTCGTGGTCGCCCTTGGTGGCGGAGGGGCGGAAGGGCCCCACGCCGGCGTGGTCGCAGGCGGGGTCCGGGGCGTTCCACTCGGCGGGGCCGTGGGTGGAGGCCCCCAGGTGGCAACCTTCCAGGCCCGGCAACCGGCGGGCCTCCCCGGGGGGCAGGTCGCCCTGGCCCAGGTGGAGCCCCCAGGGCGCCAGGCCCTGGGCGGCGGCCAGGACCGCCAGGTCGGAGCGGTCGTTGACGCAGATGGCGGGCCACCCGCCCCGGCCCGCCGCATCCTCAAGCGCCGCGCGAAGTTCGGTCCACTGCGCGGCCGCGTCCAGGGGCTTGCCCCGGAACTGCACCAGGGGGAAGCCGGCCTCGCCCAGGCGCTGGACCTGGAGGGAGAGCGGCACGTCCGACCGGGGATCGGTGATGGGGTAGAGGGGGGGCAGGTTCAGGGCCATCCCCCATGGTCGCATCTCCAGGAGGTGGCAGCCTCCTAGGAAGCGGCCGCCTCCCTCTCGAACTGCAGGCGCACCAGCTTGGCGTAGGTCCCGCCCTGCTCCATGAGGCCGTCGTGGCTGCCCCGCTCCACCAGCTGCCCCTGGTCCATGACCCAGATCTCGTCGGCGTCCTTGATGGTGCTGAGGCGGTGGGCGATGGTGAAGGTGGTGAGGCGGTGGCTGACGCGCTCGATGACCTGCTGGATCTTGTGCTCGGTCTCGCTGTCGATGTTGGCCGTGGCCTCGTCCAGCAGGAGGATCTCGGGCTCCTGATAAAGCATGCGTGCGAAGGCCACCAGCTGGCGCTCGCCGGCGGAGAGCTTCTGGCCCCGCTCCCCCACCTGCGTCAGGAGGCCCATGGGAAGCCGTCCCACCAGGTCCTCCAGCTGGCTCTGCTCGAGCACCGAGGCCAGGCGCTCGGCGTTGAAGGGCCGCCCCAGCACGATGTTCTCCTCCAGCGTCCCGGAGAAGATGAAGACGTCCTGGAGCACTAGGCCGAAGAGGCCCCGCAGCCGCTTGAGGCCCGCCTCGCGCACGTCCACGCCGTCCACCGTGACGCGGCCCCCTTCCACGTCGTAGAACCGCATGAGCAGGTTGATGAGGGTCGACTTCCCGGCCCCGGTGTGCCCCACCACCGCCACCCGCCGGCCCTTGGGGATGACGCCGGAGAGGTCCCGCACCACCTTGCGGCCCCCGGGTTCGTAGGCGAAGGTGACGCCCTCCAGGCGCACCTCCTTCGTGAAGGTCACCGGCCTGGGTTCGGCCACCTCCCGGATCTCGTCCTGGTTGTCCAGGAGCTTGAAGATGCGCTCGCTGGACGCCAGGGCGGTCTGCATGACGTTGTAGCGTTCCGCCAGCTCCCGGATGGGCCGGAAGAAGCGCCCCGACTGCTGGATGAAGGCCAGCAGCAGCCCCAGGGTGAGGGTGCCGGACTCGAGCTTGTAGCCGGAATAGAGGATCAGGGCCGCCAGGGTCCCGTTGGTGATGAACTCCACCACCGGGAAGAACACCGCGTAGGCGAAGATCGTCCGGAGGAAGGCGTCCAGGTACTTCTGGTTCAAGTCGCCGAACAGCGCGCGGCTCGCGGCCTCCTGCGCGTTCAGCTGCACCAGCGAGATGCCCGAAAGCTGCTCGGCCAGGTAGGCCTGGATGGCGGCGTAGCGGCCCTGGGTCTCCCGGTAGGCGGCCGACGCGTACCGGCGGAAGATCTCCGTGGACAGCAGCAGGAGCGGCATGATGCCCACCGCCACCAGGGCCAGGCCCACGTGCTTGCTGAACATCCAGAGGACGATGGCCGTCAGGGAAAGGGCGTCGCCCACGATGGCCACGAAGCCCGACGAGAACATCTCGTTGAGGTTCTGAACGTCGCTGATGACCCGCGTCATGAGCCGGCCCACGGGATTGCGGTGGAAGAAGTGGGTGCTGCGTTTCATGAGATGCCGGAACACCTGCATGCGCAGGTCGAGCATGGCCATCTGCCCCACCCACGCCAGAAGCCCGTAGCGCACCACCTGCACCACGAAGCCCAGCAGCACGAAGCCCAGGAAGGCCGCCACCAGGGGCCCGGAGCCCCGCAGGGTGCCCTTGGCCAGGTGGTGGTCGATCAGGCGCAACGTGAATTCGGAGGGGAGCACGTCCAGCACCGCGCCCGCCGCCATGAGCACCAGCAGGGCGCACAGGCCCGCCCAGTAGGGGCGCAGGTAGCCCACGAGACGCACCAGGAGGACCTGGCGCCCGGGTTGCTCGTCGACCTGGTCGGAATGGAAAAAACTACCGGAAGAATCAGCCATGAAACCATTCTTTCATGATTGCTGTCATGCCATCATGTTTGATCCGCTCAGGCGGAACTATTCAAATCCCCGGGGAAAGCCCCGAATTCAGGATGGCAGACATGATGCGATGCGCCGTTTTCATCGATGGCAACAATATCTTCCATTCCGCTCGTCAGCTCGGTTTTGAGGTGGACTACAGCCGTCTCCTGTCGCTCCTGGTCGGAAGGGACCGGGAACTCCTCAGGGCCTTCTTCTACACCGGCGTGGACGAGACCGCGGACCGCCAGCGGGGCTTCCTGCACTGGATGCGCCGCAACGGCTTCCGGGTGGTCCAGAAGCCCGTGAAGCTCGAGCGCGACGGCACCCGGCGGGCCCGGCTCGAGGTGGAGATCACCACGGACATGATGAACTACGCCGACAAGGTCGACCTCATCATCCTGGTGAGCGGCGACGAGGACTTCGCCTATCCCCTCCAGGCCCTGGCCCAGAACGGCGTCCGGGTCGAGGTGGCCGGCTTCCGTTCCGCCATGGCCAACAAGGTCATGGACGTCGCCGACCGCTACATCGAACTGGACCTCCTGGGCGAGCGCTTCCGCAAGGAGGCGGGCAGCGACGACGACGCCGACGAATATAGGCAGAAACTCTAGATGCGGATCGCCCTGCCGGAAGGCTTCCCCACCGAGGTGTTCGTGGAGGAGGCGCCCGCGCCGGGGCTCCTTCCGTCCGGCGCCTGGACCCTGGTGGGCGACGAGGCCGTGCGCGCTGCCTGGCGCGGCGCGGGAATGCCCGAGCCTCCGGGAACCCTGTGGGTCCCGGTCTCCGAGGCCACCAAGCGCCTGGCGACCCTCATCCCCTGGCTGGAGGCCTGGGCCGCCCTGCCCCTGGACCGGAAATCCACGGTGGTGGCCGTGGGCGGCGGGGTCCTCACGGACATGGCCGGCCTGGGGGCCGCCCTCTACATGCGTGGCATCCCCTGGCAGGCTTGGCCCACCACGCTCCTGGCCCAGGTGGACGCGGGCCTGGGCGGGAAGACCGCCTGCGACCTGGAGGCCGGGAAGAACCTGGCCGGCGCCTTCCACCACCCCTCCCGGTTCGTGGCCTGCAGAGCCTTCCTGGGGACCCTGCCCACCCGCCAGGTGGAAGCCGGCGCCTGGGAGGTCTTCAAGATGGCCCTGGCCGAGGGCGACCTGGCCTGGGCGGAAGAGCTCCTCGCACCGGGGGTGCCTTCGCCGGAATCCCTGCTCCGGGCCCTGCGGGCCAAGGCCGGGATCGTCCACCGGGACCCGCGGGAGACCGGAGAGCGCCGCCTCCTGAACCTGGGCCACACCCTGGGGCACGCCCTGGAGGCCGCCTCGGACTACCGCCTCCTGCACGGCGAGGCGGTGGGGCTGGGGACCCTGGCGGCCTGCGCCCTGGCCGAACAGGAGGACCTGGGGCCCTTCCCGCCCCAGTTCCTGGCACGCACCGCGTCCCGCCTCCGGCATCTCCTGCCCTTCGTCCCCCCCTGGGAGGCCTGCCTCCCCTTGCTCCGGGTGGATAAAAAAGCCGCGTCCGCGGGGCCCGGAAGCGGATCGGCGATACACTGCATCCTGCCCCGCCCCGGCGCCGCGGCGGTGCAGAAGGTGCTCCCCCCCGAAGCCTGGCGCGGCCCACACGAGCGCATGACCACCCTCCTCATCGACTCCGAGATGCCCACGTGACCCACAAGCTGCTCCCCGCCCTGGCCCTGATGACGCTGTTGGGGACCGGGGCCCCCGCCTTCTCCCAGGACGACCCCCGGGCGCTCATGCTCCAGGCAAGGTCCATGCAGCGCAAGGGCGGCGGCGACGACCCCCGGGGCGCCGCGGCGCTCTACCGCAAGGTCATCGCCCTGGTGCCCAACAGCTCCCAGGCCTACCTGCGGCTTTCAGAATCCATCCTGGAATCCGGGGACGTGGAGGGGGCCGTGGCCCCCGCGGCCAAGGCCGCCGAACTGGATCCCCGCAGCGGGGAGGCCGCGGCCCACCTCGCCCTGCTCCGCTTCTACCTGGCCCAGGGCAGGCCCGCCGCCCAGGCCCAGGCCGCCGGCGCCCTCAAGCGCGCCACTGCCCTCCTTCCCAACGACGCCGAGATGTGGATGCGCCTCGCGGAGACCGAGGAGAACGAGAAGGACGAGGAGGGCGCCCTGCGGTCCTGGCTCGCCGTGGGCCGGCTCCATCCCTTCCCGGGCTACAAGGGGCGGCCGCTCTACGAGTACGCCTTCGAGCGCGCCGCCGAGCTGGCCGTGAAGCACAAGCAGTACGAGGCCCGCCGGGAGGCGGTGCTCGCGCTCTGTGCCCGTCCCAATCCCGACCAGAGGCACCTCCGCATGCTGGAGGAACTGGCCCGGGACCAGGTGGACGCGGGCTTCCTCGGCCACGCCGAGGAGAGCTTCACGCGCCTTGCCCAGTTCGTTCCCCAGGAGCCCGCCATCTGGGAGAACATCGCCCTGGTCCAGCTGCGCACCTCCCGGTTCGACATGGCCCTGGCCACCCTCGAGAAGGCCGAGGCCCTCCACGCGTCCATGCGCATCTCGTTCAACATCGGCCTGTGCCTCATGAAGGTGGGCCGCCTCCCGGAGGCCGAGGCAAGGTGGAAGGCCCTGCTCCCCTCCATCCTGGAGGCCAAGCCGGAGGAACCGGGCCTGGCGCTGCCGGTGAAGGTCCTCTACGCGTCCTGCCTGCTCATGGAAGGCCGCCCCGGCGACCTGCTCGCGACGGTCCGCCCCTGGCCGGAGGCGGCCACCCACGCCGAACTGGCCTCCCTCCAGGCCCAGGCCCTCATCCAGCGCGGCGACTGGAAGCCGGCCCGGAAGCTCCTGCGGGACGGCATCCAGCGCTTCCCCAAGCAGGACCTCTTCAAGAAGGCCTCCCGCATCCCCCCCGGGACCTTCGAGGAGGGCGTGATCTTCAAGTCCGAGTCCCGCGGCGCCCTGACCCAGCTCGACCGGGAGGCCATGGCCGTGCTGTGGTCCGAGTTCAACGCCTGGGACAAGTGCCTGGACGCGGTCAGCGCCGCCCGGAAGACGGGCCCCGTGCGCAACGTCGACCTGCTCCTGCTGGAGGCCAACGCCCTGGAAAGCACCGGCCAGGACGATCGGGCCATGGCCGTGCTGCGCGAAGGCCAGCGCCTGGATCCCGCCAACCCCACCCTCCAGAACAACCTCGGCTACCTCCTCCTGGAAAAGGGCGGTGACCTGGAGGAGGCCGCGCTCCTCATCCGGTCGGCCCTGGACAAGGAACCGGGCAACAGTTCCACCATGGACAGCTGGGGCTGGGCCCTCTACAAACAGGGCAAGTTCAAGGAGGCCGAGGAGGCGCTGCGCAAGGCGTCCGCCGTGAGCCCCTACAGCCCCGAGATCCACAAGCACCTGGGCGAGACCCTCCTGAAGCTGGAGCGGCTCCAGGACGCCCTGGACGAATGGGAGCGGGCCCTGGCCTTCGTCTTCCCCGACCGCAAGGACCTGGAGAAGCAGGTCGTCGACCTGCGCACGCGCATCGCCCGCAACCGCGCCGCGGCTGCGGCCGAGGCGGCCCCCGAGCCCGCCCCCGATGCGGACGACCCCGGCGCGGACGACGACGGGGCCGATTCCCTATGAGGGCCCTCGCCGCGGCGGTCTGCCTCGTCCTGCCCCTCTGCGCCCAGGCCCCCCTGGTGAAGGCGCAGTACGCCTGGGGCTATGCCAGCCCCGGCGGCCAGGGCAAGGGCACCCTCAACGTCCTCCTGAATCCCGCCACCGGCAGGACCGTCGTCGAACTCCAGGGCCTGGGCGAGCGCCTTCTGCTCCTGGAGGGCAATCCCAGGGACGGCTTCCACCTGCTGATCCCCCGCCGCGAGGTGGACCAGCGGGCCATGTCCCTTTCGGGGCTCAGCCTGCCTTTCCTGCCCAAGCTGGGCAGCCCCGATGGCCTCTACCGCCTCCTCACCAAGGGCGAGGCCGCCGGCGTGACCGTCACCCGCAGGGACAAGGACGGCCCGGTGAAGATGCGCTACCAGGGCGTGGACGAGGACGGCAAGGAACTCACCGTGTGGCTTTCCCGGACCCGGTGGGAGCTGGGCTGAGGGTCACCAGATCCTCACCCGGTCCTTGGGTTCCAGGTGGAGCTTCTGCCCGGGCTTGACCCCGAAGGCCTGGTACCAGGCATCCAGGTTGCGCACGCCATCCGCCCGGAACTCCTCCGGCGCGTGGCCGTCCGTGAGGACCTGCTGGCGCAAGGCCGGCTCGCGGCGCTTCTCCCGCCAGGACTGGGCGAAGCTCAGGAAGAACTGCTGGTCGCCGGTGAAGCCCTGGCGCACCCGGTCGGGCCTGCCGCCCAGGGACAGGCGGTAGGCGTCGTAGGAGGCCGCCAGGCCCGCCACGTCGGCGATGTTCTCGCTGAGGGTCAGGGTGCCATTGACGCAGAGGTCCGGCAGGGGGCGGTAGGCGTCGTACTGCCGGATCAGCTGGGCCCCGGAGGCCTTGAAATGGGCGAAATCCTCGGGGGTCCACCAGTTGCTCAGGCGGCCCCGGGCGTCGAAGAGGGCGCCGGTGTCGTCGAAGCTGTGGCTGACTTCGTGGCCGATGGTGGCGCCCGTGGCGCCGTAGTCCAGGGCCGCGGCGCGCCTGGCGTCGAAGAAGGGCGGCTGGAGGATGGCGGCGGGGAAGTTGAGGGCGTTCATGGCCGGAAGGTTCACGGCGTTGACGGTCTGGGGCGTCATGACCCACTCGCCGCGGTCCACGGGCCTGCCGAGCTTCGCGAGGTTCCGGTGGTACTCGAACAGCTCGGCCCGCTCCGCGTTGCCGAAGGCGTCGCCCGGCAGGACCTGGAGGCCGGCGTAGTCGATCCAGCGGTCCGGGTAGCCCACGCCCACCTTCAGAACGGCGAGCTTGGCCTTGGCCTTGGCCTTGGTCTCCGGGGCCATCCACTCCAGGGCGTCGATGCGCCGCGCGAAGGCGGCCAGGATGTTCCGGACCATGGCCTGGGCCCGGGCCTTCTCGCTGGGGGGGAAGTGGCGCTTGACGTAGAGCTTGCCCACGGCCTCGCCCAGGGCCGAGCTGGTGGCGTTGACTCCGCGTTTCCACCGATCGCGCAGTTCGGGCGTGCCCTGGAGCACCTTCCCGTGGAAGGCGAAGGAGGCCTCCACGAAGGCCCGGGACAGGTTGGGGGCGCCCTTCTCGATGGCGTGGAAGGTCAGCCAGTCTTTCCAGGTCTCCAGGGACTCGCTGGCCACGAGCGCCGACAGGCCGGCGAGGGCCGTCGGCTGCCACACCACGAACTCGCTCCGCCCGCCCAGCCCCGCGGCGGAGAAGAAGGCGTCCCAGTCCAGGCCCGGCGCGCGGGTCGCGAAGGCCTCGCGGGTCCAGTGGTTGTTGCCCTTCCGCACGTCGGCGGTGTCGAGGTTGTCCACGTGGACCCGGGCGATGCGCCCTTCCAGGGCCACGATGCGCGCGGCCCGGGCCGCGGCGTCCTCCACCCCGGCCAGCTTGAGCATCGCCTCCACGTGGGCCAGGTAGTGGGCCCGGATCCCCTTCATGACCTCCGAATCCGAGAGGTAGTACTCCCGGTCCGGCAGGCCCAGCCCCCCCTGGAGAAGGAAGGGGGAGTAGCGGGTCGGGTCGTCCAGGTCCTGGGCGACCCAGAGGCCCAGGAGGTTCGGGGTGGCGTAGACGGCGTTGTTGAGGACGTCCACGTCGGCGCGCAGGGTGTGGCCCAGGGCCTCGGCCAGGGTCCGGGGCCCGTCCACGGACCGGATGCGGGCCAAGATGGGCCGGAGGGGAGCCGCGCCCCGGGCCTCGATGGCGGCCTCGTCCATGAAGGCGGTGTAGAAATCCCCGACCTTGCGGGCCTCGGTGCCGGGCCGGGCCTTGGCGGCGGCCTTGACGATGGCCGCGGTGCGACGGCTCGTGAGTTCCATCAGCTGGGTGCCCGCGCCGGTGGAGCTGCGGTCGGGAGGAATGACGGCGGAGCGCAGCCAAGCGCCGTTGGCGAAGGCGAAGAAATCGTCCCCGGGGGCCAGGGTGCGGTCCATGCCCGCCAGGTCCAGGCCCTGGGGACCTGCGTAGGCCACCAGGGCCGGAAGCGCGGCGAGAACCTGGGGACGCACGGCCTCAGTCCCTCACGATGCGGGTGCCGACCGTGGCGTAGTCCTCGTGCTCCAGAGCCTCGGGGCTGGTGATCAGGACCTCGTGGCCCCCGGAGGCCAGGAAGGCCAGGGCGGATTCGATCTTGGGCCCCATGGAGCCCGCGGGGAACTGGCCTTCGGCCAGGTGCCTGGAGGCCTCGGAGGCCGTGAGCCGGTCCACCCAGCGCTGGGTGGGCTTCCCGAAGTCCAGGGCGACCTTGGGCACGCCCGTGAGAATGACGTAGGTGTCGGCCTTGAGCTTCTCGGCCAGCAGGGAGGAGAGGCGGTCCTTGTCGATGACGGCTTCCACGCCGACGAGGTACCCCGAGGCGTCGCGGATGACGGGGATGCCGCCCCCGCCCCCGGCGATGACGCAGTGGCCCGCCTCCAGCAGGAGCTTGACGGCCTCCAGCTGGACGATCTCCAGGGGCCTGGGGCTGGGCACCACCTTGCGCCAGCCGCGGCCGGAGTCCTCCTTCATGTGCCAGCGCTTCTGGGCCTGGAGCTCCTGGGCGCGGTGCTCGCGGTAGAAGGGGCCCACGGGCTTGGTGGGATTCTGGAAGCCCGGGTCGTCCTTGTCCACGACCACCTCGGTGAGGATGGTGGTCACGGGCACCTTGAGGTTCTGGAAGGCCAGGCGGTTGATGAGGGTGCGCTCGATCATGTAGCCCATGGAGCCCTGGGTCATGGCGTCGCAGATGTCCAGGGTGTAGGGGGGGATGCGGTTGGCGGCCTCCTCCTGCTGGATGAGGATGTTGCCCACCTGGGGGCCGTTGCCGTGCACCACGCAGAGGGCGTACCCGGCCTTGATGACGTTGCCGAACATCTCCGCGGTCTGGCGGGCGTTGTCCAGCTGCTCCTCCTGGACCCCGAGCTGCTTTTCCTGCAGGAGCGCGTTTCCGCCGATGGCGATGAGTGCGATTTTGCGGGTCATGGTCATCCCAATGAAAACGTTGATTCTACTTAGGCATTCCCAGGAAGCAAGGACCTACGGCACAACCTCCCCCCGCCGCCGGGACATTCGGCCCTGACGGATCGTCCGATCCAGGGTAAAATCCAGGTTTCCTGCGGATTCCCATGCACATCCAAGAACTGATCCTTCGACTGCAGCGCTTCTGGGCCGACCGGGGATGCCTCATCGGCCAGCCCTACGACCTCGAGAAGGGCGCGGGCACCATGAACCCCCTCACCTTCTTCGGGGCCCTGGGCGGGAAGCCCTGGAACGTCGCCTACGTGGAGCCCTCCCGGCGCCCCAGCGACGGCCGCTACGGCGAGAACCCCTTCCGCCTCTACAAGCACCTGCAGATGCAGGTGCTCCTCAAGCCCTCCCCGGCGCGGGTCCAGGACCTCTACATCGAGAGCCTGGAAGCCATGGGCGTGGATCTCCGCAAGCACGACCTGCGCTTCGAGGAGGACAACTGGGAGGCCCCGACCCTGGGCGCCTGGGGCGTGGGCTGGCAGGTGATGCTCGACGGCATGGAGATCACCCAGTTCACCTACTTCCAGCAGGTGGGCGGCATGGACTGCCGGCCCGTCTCGGCCGAGATCACCTACGGCATCGAGCGCATCTGCATGTTCCTGGGCGGGCTCGACAACATCTACGACATCACCTGGGGCAACGTGAAGACCGACGACGGCACCTTCCCGGTGTCCTACGGCGCCGTGCGCCAGCGCGAAGAGCTCGAGCTGTCCGCCTACAGCTTCGAGCACGCCGACCTGGACCTGCACTGGAAGACCTTCGAGGCCTACGAGAAGGAGGCCTGGCGGCTCCTGGACGACCACGGGCACTTCCTCTCGGGCTACGAACAGGCCCTCAAGATGAGCCACACCTTCAACGTCCTCAACGCCCGGGGCGCGGTGTCCACCACCGAGCGCGCCGGCCTCATCAAGCGGGTGCGGGACCTCACGTGCGCCTGCGCGAGGGCCTGCGTCGCACATGACGCGGCCGCCCGGGAGGTGAAGGCATGAGAGAGCTCCTGCTGGAAATCCACTGCGAGGAGATCCCCGCGCGCTTCCTCTCCCCCCTCTCCACCGAGTTCGCGGAGGGGCTCCAGGCCTGGATCCGGGAGAACCTCCGGGTCGAGCTGGCCGTGGAGCGGTTCTATTCGCCCCGCAAGCTGGCCTGGCGGGTGCTGGAGCTCCCCGAGCTCCAGCCCGACCAGAGCGAGGTGCAGGTGGGCCCGCCCCGGCGCATGTGCGTCGACGCCGAGGGCCAGCCCACCCAGACGGGCCTGAAGTTCGCCGAGAAGTGGGGCGTGGACTTCGGCCAGGTGACCTTCGACCAGCCCGCGGGCAAGAAGGAGCCCGTGGCCGTGGTCACCCTCGTCAAGCGGGGCCGGCCCACCATGGACCTGCTCGCCGAGGTCCTCCCCCGCCTCGTCACGGGCCTCCACGTGCCCCGGGCCATGCGCTGGGGTTCCTCCGAGTTCGAGTTCGTCCGGCCCATCCGCAGCATCGTCGCCCTCTACGGCCAGGACGTGATCCACTTCGAACTGGACGGGGTCAAGTCAGGTTTCTCCACCTGGGGCCACCGGCTCTTCCACATGGACCACCCCGGCAAGGTGGCCGTGGGCTGGCCCAGGGCCTACGAGGCCGTCCTGGAGGAGGCCGGCGTGGTGGTGGGCTTCCAGGAGCGCCGCGACCGCATGGCCCGGCAGATCGACGAGCTGGCCGCAGCGGCCGGAGGCCGCGTGGTGGCCGACGAGGAGCTGCTTTCCACCCTGGCGGAGATCGTGGAGTACCCCCGCATCGTGGCGGGCGCGTTCCCCACCGACTTCCTCGATCTGCCCAAGGAAGTGCTCGTGGTCTCCCTCAAGGAGCACCAGAAGGCCTTCTGCGTGGAGGACGCCTCGGGCGCGCTGCTGCCCTGCTTCCTCACCGCCGCCAACCGCCCCGACGATCCCGACGGCTTCATCCAGAGCGGGAACGAATGGGTGCTCCGCGCCCGGCTCTACGACGCCCGGTTCTTCTTCTCGGAGGACCGCAAGGCGCCGCTGCGCGACCGCATGGAGCGGCTCAAGCACCTCACCTTCCAGCGGGAGCTGGGCAGCTACTTCGACAAGACCCAGCGCATCGCCGCCCTCAGCTCGGCCATCGCCGGCGCGCTGGGGCTGGACGCCACCGACGGCCGCCTCGTGGCCGAGAGCTGCAAATGCGACCTGGTGACCCTCATGGTCGGGGAATTCCCCGAGCTGCAGGGCATCATGGGCGGCGAGTACCTCAAGCGCGAGAACGCCCACCCCAAGGTGTGGCAGGCCGTGAAGGAGCACTACCAGCCCGTTTCCGCCGAAGCTCCCATCCCCGCCTCGGATCTCGGCGGCGTGCTGGCCGTGGCCGACAAGCTGGACACGGTGGCCGGGTGCTTCTCCATCGGCGTCATCCCCACCGGCTCCAAGGACCCGCTGGCCCTGCGCCGCGCGGGCCAGGGCATCGTGCGCATCCTCTTCGAGAAGGGGTGGAACCTCAACCCCGTGCGCGCCGCGGCCCTCGCCCTGGACGAGGTGGACGCCAAGGCCACGAAGCCCCGGCAGGAGACCCTGGAAGCCCTGGAGAGCTTCTTCCGGGACCGCGTCGCTTACCAGCTGGAGCAGGCCGGCTACGCCGGCCCCGTGCGCCGCGCGGCCCTGGCCGCGGGCTGGACCGACCTGGTGGACCTCAAGGCCCGCTGCGAGGCCCTGGCGGCCTTCGGCGACGACCCCCGCTTCCTCAGCCTGGGCCAGAGCGCCAAGCGCATCGCCAACATCCTCAAGGACGAGACCCCCGGGGACCTGGACGCCGCGCGGCTCCAGGAGCCCGAAGAGAAGGTCCTGGCCGGCATCCTGCCGGGGCTGGAATCCAACCCGGACCACGCGTCCCTCCTGGCCGCCCTGGCCGGCCTCGCGGAGCCGCTGGAAGCCTTCTTCAACGCCGTGATGGTGAAGTGCGAGGATCCCGCCCTGCGGGGTGCACGCCTGGCGCTGCTGCACCGCCTGCGCAGGGCCTTCCTGCGGGTGGCGGACTTCAGCCTCTGGCAGTAGGCCCTTCGGGGCGACGATAAAGGCGAAACCGGGGGGGCGGATCACTCCTCCCGGCGCACCTCCACGATCTCCCCGCCGGTGTCGGCCAGCAGGCGCTGGAAGGAGGGATCGGCCCGCAGGACGTCCTCGGGACGCTCCCGGTTCTCCGTTTCGAAAGTGAGGGTGGTGCGCACGAGCCCCGGCAGCACCTGGCGCAGGGCCTCCAGGAGGTGGGGATTGGAAAGCTCCCGTTCCAGGTCCTGGGCGGTGTTGCGCACGTTGGGCGGGAAGAGCCAATGGAGGGTGCCGTCCTGGAACGTGAGGCCGGTGGCCATGTGCGGCATGGAACCCAGGGTCCGCGGAAGGCCGCCCGGGGCCTGGCGCAGGGCCTCGCCCACGCCTTTGCGCAGCTGCTCGAGGTTGCCGGGGTCCTGGATCGGGGCCGGCGCCGCGGCGGGCGGCGGGCCTGCCGGCGCGTCCGCCTGGGTTGTCGCTGGGCCGGGCGTTGCGGCGGTCGCAGGAGCGGCGGTCGCAGAGGCGGCCGTCGGAGGGGCCACGGGGACGGGCGAGGACACGGTCGCCGGGACGGGCCGAGGAGCGGGCGTATTTGTGGACGCAGTAACTGGCGCAGGTGCGGGCCTAGGAGCAGGCGCAGGTGCCGGCGTAGAAGCATGCGAAGGGGCAGGCGCAGAAGCCTGCGAAGGGACGGCTGTGGGTGCGGCCGCAGTCCGGCCCGGCGGCGGCGCCATGGGGGCGGCGGCCATGGCCGTTCCGGTCACCGGCAGGGGCTTGCCGCCGCCGGGGCGGGCGGCGGGGGCGGGTTGCCCCTTCACCATGGCGTCCAGGGGGGCCAGGTAGGGCAGCTGGGCGGCGGTGAGGAGGGCCAGCTCCACCACCACGTCCGGAAGGCTGGTGTCCCGCAGGTCCCGTTCCCGGGCCAGAAGGAGCTGGAGCATGCGGGCCCAGCGCAGGATGTCCTGGGGGCCGGCCCCCTGGCGCACGTCGGCCTCCATGCGGTCCCGGAAGGCCATCATGAGTTCGCGCCAGAAGCTCACCCAGTCGGTGCCCAGTTCGGCCAGGGCCCGGCAGTTGTCCAGCACGGCCCCCCCGTCGGCCGTCAGGAGGGCCTCCAGCACGGCCTGCACGCGCACGGCGGGCACGATGCCCAGCTGTTCGCGCACCATGGCCTCGCCCACGTGGCCTTCGCCCGCGGATATGACCCGGTCCAGGGTGGTGAGGGCGTCGCGCATGGACCCCTGCCCCGCCTCGGCCAGGAGGCGCAGGGAGCCCTCCTCCCAGGTCACCCCCTCCTGCTCGCACACCCACCTCAGGCGGGCTTCCACCATGGGGACGGGGATGAGGCGGAAGGGAAAGATCTGCACCCGGCTCTTGATGGTGTCGGGCACGTCCTGCAGCTCCGTGGTGGCCAGCACGAAGACGGCGTGGCCCGGGGGCTCCTCCAGGATCTTCAGCAGCGCGTCGAAGGCGCTGCGGCTCATCATGTGCACTTCGTCGATGATGTACACGCGGTAGCGGCAGAAGGCGGGCCGGGTCTGCACCTGTTCCCGCAGGGCGCGGGCGTCCTCCACGGAGGACCGGGAGGCCGCGTCGATCTCCACGATGTCCAGGTTCTGGTCCGGCTGCTCCGACGCGCGGCAGGAATCGCAGACGCCGCAGGGCTCGGCGGTGGGCCCTTCCATGCAATTGAGGGCGCGGGCCAGGATGCGGGCGGTGGAGGTCTTCCCGGTGCCGCGGACCCCGGCGAAGAGGAAGGCCTGGTGGTGGATGGCCCCTCCGTTCGCCTTGGCCTTCTTCAGGGCGTTGCCCAGGGCGCGGACGCTGGCCTCCTGGCCCACCAGGTCGGAAAGAATGCGGGGACGGTATTTGAGGGCAAGTGTGATCATGGAACCGTCATTCTCCCATGATCCCGCGCCGCGCCGACATCACATGCTTTCGAAAAGGCTGCGCTGGGCAGGGACGTGGGGGTGGGGCACCGCGGCGGCCCGGGGTTCCCGGGGCTCCCGGTGGCGGGACCGTGGAAAGGTGGCCTGGAGGACGCCGGCCACCTGCCCCACATAGTCGGGGTCCAGGATGAACAGCCAGTCGTTGCGGGCCAGCACCTCGTAGAAGGGGTCGTCCTTGAGCAGGCGCAACCCGCCCACCCAGGCGCCGGAGGCCCCGCTGTCCTTGGCCCGGCGGGCGAAGGCCTCGGGATTGTGCACGGGCATCAGGGGAGCCACCGCGAGCCCCACCTCGATGCCGGCCTTGGCCAGGTGTTCCATGGCGGCCCAGCGGGACGGGATGGGCGGAGACCGGGGCTCCACCACCTGGCGCACCGTGTCGTCGTCCGTGGGGATGGAGAAGCCCACCCGCATGCGGGGCCCGAAGGCCTTGAGCAGTTCCAGGTCCTGGAGCACCAGGGGGGAGCGGGTGTGCACCAGCACCCGGGTGGTGGGGCACTTCACCAGCACCTCCAGGCAGGCCCGGGTGAGGCGGAACTCACGCTCCAGGGGCTGGTAGGGGTCGGTGGCGGAGGCCAGGAACACCGTCTGCCCGTGCAGGCGGTGGCGCTGGTTCCACAGGAGCTCCGGGGCGTTCAGCTTGGGCACGGCCCAGGTGCCCCACAGGGCCCGGTCCACGGGCTTGCCCTTCTCCCCGGGCAAGGACTGGGGGTAGTCGCGCACGTAGCAGTAGCGGCAGCCGTGCTCGCAGCCCCGGTAGGGGCTCAGGGCGAACCCGAAGCCGTACCGCTCGTCCTTCTGGGGCCGCAGGATGCTGCGGGCCTCCTCGGGCCCCACCTGAAGGTCGTGGAACAGCTCCCTGGGATGCTCGAGGTCGAGAAGCGGCGGCGTCATACCCTGTATGATTCGCCTTTTTTTCGTCGCGTCAAGGGTGCATTCCGTCACGACCCCGCCCCCGGCCCACGCCCCGCGTTGACCCGCCCCCCCCGATGCAGCCTAAACTTCCTTAAATCATTTGCCAGTTTGCAATTACCGGGAGGATGGCCCATGCGTCAACTCAAAGGCAAGGCTGTGGTCGCCCAGGGCGGCGGTCCCACCGCCGTCATCAACCAGAGCCTCGTGGGCCTGGTGATCGAAGCCCGGAAATGGCGCTACATCACCAACGTCTACGGCGCGCGGTTCGGCGTGAGCGGCATCATCAACGAGGACTTCCTCGACCTCTCCCAGACCACCACCCACAACCTCGAGATGGTCGCCGCCAGCCCCTCCTCGGCGCTGGGCTCCACCCGGGTCAAGCCCGACGAGGCCTACTGCGCGCGCATGGTGGAGGTGTTCCAGAAGCACGGGGTGCGGTACTTCTTCTACATCGGCGGCAACGATTCCGCGGAGACCTGCCGCATCGTGGCCTCGTACGCCAAGCTGGTGAACTACGACCTGCGGGTGATCCACATCCCCAAGACCATCGACAACGACCTGGCGGTGACCGACCACTGCCCGGGCTTCGGCTCCGCGGCGCGCTTCGTGACCTCGGCCTTCGCGTGCCTGGACCTGGACAACTTCGCCATTCCGGGCGTCTTCCTGGGCGTGGTCATGGGGCGCCACGCGGGCTGGCTCACGGCGAGCTCGGTCATGGCCCGGCGCGACCCCAAGGACGGCCCGCACCTCATCTACGTGCCCGAGCGGGTCTTCGACACGGACCGCTTCCTGGACGACGTGGAGCGGGTCCATTCCGCCAACGGGCGCTGCGTCGTGGCGCTCTCCGAAGGGATCGTGGGCGCCGACGGGAGGCCCGTGCTCACGCACCTGCAGCCCGAATCCGAATTCGACGCCTTCGGCAACGTCCAGCTTTCCGGCCGCGGCACCCTGGGCGACGCGCTCTCGGACGCCATCAAGCAGCGCCTGGGCATCAAGCGGGTGCGGTGCGACACCTTCGGCTACCTGCAGCGGTCCTTCCTGGGCGTGATCTCGGATTCCGACTCCAGCGAGGCCCGGGACGTGGGGGAGACCGCCGTGCACTTCGCCTTCAACCGCCAGGTGAACGGATCCGTGGCCATCCGCCGCACCGGCGACTATTCGGTGGACTACTTCCTGACCCCCCTGGAGACCGTGGCGGCCCACACCAAGCTGCTTCCGCCCGAGTATCTCAAGGGCGACAGCGACATCGACGAGTCCTTCCGCGACTATGCCCGGCCCCTCATCGGCACCATCCCGCACTTCGACCGGATCATCGCGCCGCGGGTGGACCCAGCCGCCGCCGAAGCCTGAAGGAGTCCCCCATGATTCGCCTCTCCCTCGCCCTGTGCGCCGCCCTCTTCGCCGGCGCCCAGGAACCCCTGAGCCTCCCGGCCGTCCCGGCCGAAGGCCCCTCCCTCGCCTCCGCCCTCAAGGCCCGCGCGACGGTGCGGCTCCTGGCCGGTCCCGCGCCCACCCTCGCCCAGACAGGCCAGCTCCTGTGGGCCGCCCAGGGCGAGAACCGCCCCGGAAAGCGCACCGTCCCCTCCGCCAGGGCGAAGTACCCGCTGGAACTCTACGTCCTCACCGCCGGAGGACCCGGAATCAAGGCGGGCTTATACCACTACCTCCCCGCGGGCCACAGGCTGGCCAGGCTGGGCGACGCCGTCCCGGAGGTCCTGGGCCGCATCAAGGGCATGCAGCCGTGGATCAAGGACGCCCCCGCGGTCTTCGTGGTGGCCGGCGATCCCACCCGCATCGAGAAGTCCGGCACGGGCCCCGCCCTGGCCTTCACCTACTACGAGGCCGGCTCAGCGGCCCAGGGCCTGCTCCTGCAGGCCGCGGCCCTGGGGCTGGGGGCCGGCACCGCCGCGGGCGTGGACCTGGTGGCCGTGGGAGCCGAGCTCAAGCTGCCCGCGGGAATCCAGACCCTCATGCTCCTGCCCGTGGGCCATCCCAGGAAGTGATCAGTCCCCCGAATCCCAGGTCCGCCCGGCAGCGGCCTGGATCCCGGCTTCGATGCGTCCGATCTCCTCGTCGGTCAATTCCGCGAACAGGGCGCGCTTGGCCTTGGAAAGCCGTCCCTGGTTCTGGTGGATGAGGCGGATGAGCAGGGAAGCCCGCTGGCCGGGCATATCCACCACCTCCCGCGCCGCGGCTGCGGCCCTGTCGAAAAACACCAGGAACTCCAGTTCCTGCTTCAGGTCCCTGCGGATCGTCCCGGCCACGCAGTCGAACAGGAACTCCGCCTGGGCCGTGGCGTCGAAGTAGCGGTAGAGGTCGGCGGTGGCGTTCTCCACCGCCAGGCTCTGGTCGGGGCCCATCGTATACCGGATGAAGGGAGCGATGGCCGCGGAGAAGCATTCGAGGGACCTGTCGTAGGCGGCCCTGTCCCGGAGCATCGCCGCCGACACGGGAAACACCATCCCGCTGGGCGAAAAGCCCATGGCCGAGAGGACCTTGTGCACCAGGAACCGGTGGATGCGCCCGTTGCCGTCCTGGAACGGGTGGATGAAGACGAAACCGTAGGCGAGGAGGCTCGCGGCGCAGACGGGATGCACCGTGCTGGAGGGCCCCAGGAGGCGCCCGGCCATCCGCATCCATCCTTCCATCAGGGACGGAACATCCCCGGGCCGCGGGCAGACGAAATGGACCAGCTGCGAATAGTCCGGCAGGGTCTCACCCACATAGACCTGCTCCTTCCGCCAATCGGACTGCGCATACCTGGGATCGACGATCGCGTTCTGAAGGCTGGTGAAGGACGCCTTGTCACCCGGGTCGAACGCATCCGCCCGCATGAGCGCCGAAACGAAGCGGCCTGCGCGCTCTGAGCTGGGGTGCTCCCCTTCGATTTCGAAGGAGGACCGCGTCTCCTTGGTGAACAGGTAGTGGACCGCCCGTTTCAGCACAGCAGGATCCAGATCCGCGAGGAGGGACCTGGCCTGCCCGGCCAGATCCTGGGATAGGGCTTCGCCGAGCTTGTCGCTCCGGCGGATCAAAGGACAGAAGTCCCGGTTGCCCAGCAGGTTGTCGAAGACCCGCTGGCGTCTGATCCGCACAGGCGGACCGGCGACATGGAGGTCCGGGTTCAGGAGCTCGACATAAGGTCCCGAGGTCAGGTCGTCCACAGCCAGCTTCCGTCCCTCCAGAAGCTCATAGAGATACCAGGCCCGCCGGGCGAAGATGCCGTTGGGTTCCCCCTGGATCCAGCGCTCGAGGTCCTGCCTGTCGATCCTCCGGAACGCAGCCTTGTAGACACCCAGGTCGACCGGCTCATAGCGGAGCGCGAAACGCAGGTGTCCCAGGACGCCCGTGCCCGGGTCGTAGGCCCGGGGATAGGACTCCAGGACACCAGCCTCCGTCACCCGCGTCTTCCTGGGCCCGCCGACCAGGAGGGAGCGCACCGCGGGCCTCGGCACCTCGAGGCCGAGGAGGTCGATGATGGCGTGAAGCCCAACGGGGGTTTCGCCCTTCCTGCCACCGGACATCGAAAGCCTCCACGGACAATATAATCGTTCCAAAATTAAACCAAAGCAATCTTTTTATCCCAGAAGCCCAAAATGCCATCCAGAAACGTCCCATTTGAACTCAAATCATCCCAGGTATCGGATGGTTACCCATTTCCGACACAACTACAAACCTTCCTGGATCGGCCCATGGAACGCCCCGCGCGCTACCGGCACTTCTCCTGTTCAGGAGCCCGCCATGATCCTCACCACCCCCCGCCTCGTCCTGCGCCCCTGGCGCGAGGAGGACTTCGAACCCTTCGCGGAACTCAACGCCGACGCCGAGGTGATGCGGCATTTCCCGGCGCCCTACACGCGCGAGGCGACCCGGGAGGTCATGGAACGGAGCCGGGCCCACTTGGCGAACCACGGGTGGGGGTGTTGGGCCGTGGAGCGCCCCGGGACGGATCCGTTCATCGGCTTCATCGGCCTGGGCGTGCCCGCCTTTGAGGCTCCCTTCACGCCCTGCGTGGAGATCGCCTGGCGCCTGGCGAAGGCCCACTGGGGCCTGGGCCTGGCCCCCGAGGGGGCCCGGGCGGTCCTGGACCACGCCTTCGGCCCGCTGGGCCTGGAGGAGGTGGTGGCCATCACGGCCGTGGGCAACGCCCCCTCCCGCCGGGTCATGGAGAAGCTGGGGATGACCCGGGACCCCGCGGATGATTTCCACCATCCCAAGGTCGCCCCGGACCATCCCCTCGCCGCGTGCGTGCTCTACCGCATCAGGCCCAGGTCATTTCCGCCGTGAAGTGGCGCAGATACTTGGTCTGCTTGGCGATGCGCACGCCGCGCACCTGGTGGGCCTTGGCCTTGAGCTCGCAGATCACTTCGGCGGCGAAGTCGAAGTGGCTCTGGGTGTAGACCCGGCGGGGGAAGGCCAGGCGCACCAGTTCCATGGGGCCGTAGTGCTCCACGCCGTCGTCGTCCCGGCGTCCGAACATCACCGAGCCGATCTCCACGCCCCGGATGCCGCCTTCCAGGTAGAGGGCGTTGGCCAGGGACCAGGCCGGATAGTCCTGGGGGCCCAGGTGGGGGAGGAACGTCTTGGCGTCGATGTAGACGGCGTGGCCGCCGGTGGGCTCCACGATGCCCACGCCGCCGGCCAGGAGCTTCTCGCCCATGTATTCGGCCGTGCGCAGGCGGTAGCGCAGGTAGTCCTCGTGCAGGACCTCCTCGAGGCCCACGGCCAGGGCCTCCAGGTCGCGCCCGGCCAGGCCCCCGTAGGTGGGGAAGCCCTCGGTGAGGATGAGGTTGGCGCGGGCGGCCTCCACCCAGCGCTCGTCCTTGAGGGCGATGAAGCCGCCGATGTTGACCATGCCGTCCTTCTTGGCGCTCATGGTGCAGCCGTCGGCGAGGCGGAACATCTCCTGGGCGATGCTCTCGATGGTGCGGTCCTGCATGCCCTCTTCGCGCAGCTTGATGAACATGGCGTTCTCGGCGAAGCGGCACACATCCAGGATCAGGGGCTTGCCGTAGCGCTTGAGGAGCTCGCTGTAGGCGCGGATGTTGGCCATGGACACGGGCTGGCCGCCGCCGGAGTTGTTGGTGATCGTGATCATGCCGAAGGGCACGCGATCCCCCTTGGCCTTGAGGAGGTCCTCCACCTTGCCCAGGTCGATGTTGCCCTTGAAGGGGTGGATGGTGCGGGGCTGGGTGCCCTCGGGGATCACCAGGTCCACGGCCTCGACGCCGTCGAACTCGAGGTTGGCCCGGGTCGTGTCGAAGTGGGTGTTGTTGGGGACGATGTCACCCTTCTTCGTGGCCACCCCGAAGAAGATGCGCTCGGCGGCGCGGCCCTGGTGGGTGGGGATGATGTGGGGGTAGCCGGTGAGCTTCTGCAGCACGTCCTGCAGCCGGAAGAAGCTGCGCGCCCCGGCGTAGCTCTCGTCGCCCTCCATGATGGCGCCCCACTGGCGGGCGCTCATGGCGCCGGTGCCGGAGTCGGTGAGGAAGTCGAGGATGACGTCCTCGGCGCGGAGCTTGAAGACGTTGAGCTTGGCGTCGGCCAGCAGCCCCTCGCGCTCGGCGCGGGTGGTCATGCGGATGGGTTCGACGCTCTTGATGCGGAAGGGTTCGATCATGGTCTTGGGCATGGGTACCTCGAAGGGTGGGTTCGTGGAGGAAATGGTTACGCCGACGGCTGGAGCGACCTATCCTCGCACGAAGAGCGGGCTTCGTGCTCCGCCCTCCGCTTCTTGTTCCGGCACCCTGGAATCATTCATGCCTCCGCGAGGATCCGGAGGCCCTGGAGGGCCTTCTCCATGGTGAGGAAGACCGGGAGGCCCGCCTTCATGAGGGCTTGGCGGTAGGGCTCGTAGAGGGTCCCGCCCTCCACGGCCAGGCCCACGCGCTTGCCGGACGCCCGGGCAATGTCGGCCAGGGAGGCGGCGAAGGCGTCCATGGCGGCCCCGTCCGTGGTGTCCAGGCGGCGGGTGAAGGGCACCAGGCCGATCACGACCGTATCGGCCGCGGACGACGCCACCAGGCGCGTCGCGGCCAGGTAGGCCTCGCCGTCGGCCATGGGCGTGACGTCCAGGGGCAGCCTGGGGTTCACCAGCTCGGTGAGCTTGTGCGTTTCCAGCAGGGCCCGGAGGGCCTCCACCTCGGCGGGCGCCAGCACATGGCCGGTGACCGGGCCTTCCAGGAGGTCGGCGCTCACCACGCTCTCGTAGCCCGCGTTGCTGATCACCGCCACCCGCGCGGGCTTGCCCGTGGGGAAGGCCGACACCCAGGAAAGCGCCGCGTCGAAGACGCCCATGCTCTCGCACACGATGACGCCGGCGCGCTTGAGGAGGGCCTTCTGCAGCTCCCAGTCGCCGGCCAGGGCCCCGGTGTGGCTGCTGGCGGCCTTCTGGCCTTCGCCGCTGCGTCCGCCCTTGTAGAGCACCACCCACTTGCCCTGGGCGATCACCTCGCGGGCCGCCTTGGCCGTGGCCAGGAGGTCGCCGGGCTGGAAGCCCTCCACGTAGGCGGCCACCACGCGGGTCTGGGCGTCCCCGCCCAGGGCCGCGATGAAGTCCGAGAGGCGCACGTCGATCTGGTTGCCGATGGAGACGCCGTAGCGCAGCGGCAGGGAGGGCGCCGACGACAGGCGCGAGATGAGGAAGGCGCCGCTCTGGCTCACCAGGGACAGGGCGCCGCCCCGGGCCTCCACGGGCAGCTTCTCCTGGGGGATGAACAGGGTGTTCACCCTGCCGTCGCTGCTGAGGAAGCCCAGGCCGTTGGGGCCCACCAGGGCCGGCGTCCACAGGCCCTGGGCCCGGCGCCGGGCCAGGAGGTCCACCAGGAAGGCGCCGCGCCCTTCGGTGTCCGCGCCGTCCCCCACGCCGCCGGGGACCAGGTACACCACCTGGGCGCCCCCGCCCTGCGCGCAGAGCTGCTCGATGGCGGCCACGGTCTGGGCCGCGGGAAGACAGAGGATGAGCATGTCCACGGGGCGCGCGGCCAGGTCCTCCACGCCGCCCAGGCAGGGCAGGCCGTCGATCTCGGCCGTCCCGGGCTTGATGGGGATGATGGCGGCGCGGTCCAGGGTGGAGGTGAGGAGGTTGTCCAGGATCATGCGGCCCGGGGTGCCGGGCCGGGCGGAAATGCCGGCCAGGGCGATGGTGCGGGGCTTGACCAGCAGGTCCAGGAGCCGGGACGGGGGCAGGCCCTTGGGGGGCTCCGGGGCGGGCTCGCCCAGGCTGCCCACGCCGTCCAGCGCCACGGGCCGGCCCCCGGGGTCCAGCACCACCGGGTTCATCTCGAGCAGTTCGGCCTTGCGGCTGTCCAGGAGGTCCGCCAGGGTCCACAGTCCGCGCAGGTAGGCCAGCACCGCGGCCTCGGTGGTCAGGGGCTTGCCCTGGCGCAGGGTGCCCAGCCAGACGCGGCCCAGGTAGTGGGCCTTGAAGTCGGCCAGGGCCTGCTCGGGGGTGACCAGGGCCAGGGGCCACAGGCAGGGCTTGATCTCCTCGCCCCAGGCGTTGGTGTGGAGCCCGCCGATGCCCAGCACCACGGTCCACCCGGCCTCCGGGGTCCTGCGCAGGGCCACCAGGGCCTCCGTGGGCAGGCCCTGCACCTTGCGGAAATCGACCATCTCCACGACCAGCATGCCCACCCAGGGCCCGCCCGCGGTCTTCTCCATGTCCTGGGCGTGGGCCCAAACCGCCTCGGCGTCGAAGGCCTCGAAGCGCACCAGGCCCACGTCGGACTTGTGCCAGACGTCCTGGGCCACACCCTTGAGCACGACCTTCTCCCCGGCCTTGAAGGGCAGCGCGTCCACGTCGGCGCGGGTGCGCACCAGGCCCCGGCGCAGGCCGGGCAGGCCGGCCAGTTCCAGCAGATCGTAGGCTTCCAGCTCGTGGATGAAAGTGCTCATGGGGTCTCCGGGCAGCAATCCGGATTATCCATGGCCCGGCAAGTGCAGGGGGTCACTTGCCCCCGAAGCTCACCCATCCCGCCCGCCCCGGGATCTCGATGCGGGTCAGTTCGCGCGCCGGCGGATTGGCGGCCTTGAGCTCAGGCACCCAGTCCGCGTGGGTGCGCGCCCGCACCTCCCGGTCCCGGAGGCCCTGCAGGAAGGCCGCGAAGGTGTCCGCCAGGGCCCCGCCCTCCACTTCGGTGTGGAGCGCGTAGACGTTGAGCGCGTCCTCGCGGATGAGGGACCAGACCTTCTCGTTCACCTGGGAGGCCGTCATGCCGTCCAGGCCCAGGTACTCGTCCAGGGTGGGCAGCGTGGTGGGCACCTGGAGGGTGGCGAGGGTGCGGCCCTTCACCACGGGATAGAAGGGCGACAGGCCCCGGCAGTCCCCCGCGTAGTCCAGGGCGTACCGCTCCTGGATCTCCAGCGTGGTGTCGTTGCAGCGCCAGGCGGGGCTCACGGCTCCCCGGGCAGCCTCGCCGAACACCTCCTGGAACGCGGCGTGGGCATCCTGGAACCAGGCTTCCAGCCAGGGCCGGGGCTTGCGGTCGAGGAGGTCGTGGTACTGCACGTGGTCCCACCCGTGGATGGCCACCTCGTGACCCGCCTCCCGGGCGCTTCGCATCTGCGCGGCGGCGCGCTTCCAGATGACGGGGGCGGGGAGCAGGACCCCGTACATCATGGTCTTGAAACCGTAGAGCTTCGCCCCTCCGGTGCGGCGCATCTTCTCCAGGAAGCCCTTGCGGAAGATGCGGCGCAGGGCCTTCCCGGAGTTGTCGGGGCCGAAGCTGAAGTAGAAGCTGGCCTGCATCTGCTGCCTGTCCAGCATGCGCAGGAGGGCCGGTATGCCCTTCAGCGAGCCCTCGAGGGTGTCCACGTCCACGCGCAGCGATATCGTCTTCATGCCAACGATTCTACGCCGCCGAGCCGTCTTTGAGGATCTCTTCGAAGCGCCGGAACAGGTGCGCCCGGGGCCCCTCGGGCACCTTCTTCAGGCGCATGCCGGCCTGGTCCGGGGTCCTGCCGCCCTTGAACTGGTTGCAGAGAAGGCAGCAGGCCACCAGGTTCTGCCAGGTGGAACGGCCCCCCTGGCACAGCGGCACGATGTGGTCGATGGTGTCGGCGCGGTTGTGGCAGCCCTCGTACTGGCAGGTGTAGTGGTCCCGCCGCATCACCCGGCGGTCCAGGCGCCCCATGAGGAGCTTGCTTTCGGAGCACGCCTTCGCATGGGGGAAGATGATGAGGTAGATGGCGCCGAACGGGTCCGCGGAGCGGTCCAGGTTGGCGGGGTTGAGCACCTGGGCACGGCCCGCGGCCACGGCGCGGATGGCCTTCCTGCGGCCGACCTCCATCATGGGGACGTAGTTGCTGTCCACGGCGATAATGGTGTTTGTAGGCGCTTTAGGATGCAAGCTTGCCCCCGTTTCCCCTCGATTTGTTCCTGGTCGTCTCCTGAACGTTGAACCCGATGGCCCCGGTTACCCGGGAAGGCATGTGTATGCCCCAGTCTATCCAGAAGGCCGCGGCCGGGAAACGCCTGACTTCCTCCGGCGGGGCCGCCGGGGCGGTATGCTTCCGGGATGGGGATCTTCCAGTTCATCTACCGCACCCGCCTTTCCCGCACCCTGCGCCTGATCCGCGTCGGGAAGCCCCCCACGGCCGACCCCCGCGGCATGCCGGCCATCCCGGTCCCCGCGGACCGGGTCCGGTGCCTGATGGAGCCCGCTGAGCTGCGGGCCGCCCTCCTGGAGGGCATCGCCTCGGCCCGTCGGCTCATCTACATCACGGCCCTGTACCTCCAGGACGACGAGGCCGGGCGCGGGATCATGGACGCGCTCCACGCCGCCGCCCGGGCCCGGCCCGGCCTGGAGATCCGCGTCCTGGTGGACTGGCACCGGGCCCAGCGGGGCCTCATCGGCAAGGCCCGGAGCCGGGGCAACGCCGCAATGTACGAGGCGTACGCGGCCCGGGAGGGGTCCAAGGTGCAGGTCCTGGGGGTGCCGGTGCAGACCCGGGAGGTCTTCGGCGTCCTGCATCTCAAGGGCTTCATCCTGGACGACACTGTGATCTACACCGGGGCCAGCCTCAACGACGTGTACCTGCACGCCGCCGGGCGCTACCGCCTGGACCGCTACCATGTGCTGGAGAGCCCCGCCCTGGCGGACTGCATGGTGGACTACCTGCGCCGGACCCTGGTGGCCAGCGCCGCGGTGACCTCCCTGGCCCAGGCGCAGCCGCCCGCCACCCGCAGCCTGCGCGGCGCCATCCAGGCCTTCCGCAGGAACCTGCGGGGCGCCCGCTACGCCTTCACCCCGGCCCGGCGCGGCCCCGGGGAGGTGGGCGTCACGCCCCTGGCGGGCTTCGGACGCTCGCGCAACCCCCTCAACGACACCCTCATGGCCCTGGTCCAGGGCACCGAGCGCAGCCTGACCCTCTACACGCCCTACTTCAACCTGCCCCGGCCCCTGGCCCACGCCGTCTCCACCCTGCTGGACCAGGGCCGGGAGGTCACCATCATTGTGGGCGACAAGACCGCCAACGACTTCTACATTCCGCCCGGGGAACCCTTCCGTTTCATCGGCCTGGTGCCCTACCTCTACGAGGCCAACCTGCGCCGTTTCGCCCGCAAGCACCGGCGGGCCCTGGAGACCGGGCGCCTGGCCATCCACCTCTGGCGCCACGACGACCATACTTTCCACGCCAAGGGCCTGGACATCGACGGCCGCATCGCCGTCCTCACCGGCAACAACCTGAATCCCCGGGCCTGGAGCCTGGACCTGGAGAACGGCCTGGTCATCCGGGATCCGCAGGGCCTGCTGGAACCCATGTTCACCCGGGAACGGGAGGCCATCCTGGCGCGCACCACCCGCATCCGCACCAGCCTCGACCTGGAGCCCCTGGCCAGCTATCCGGCGCCGGTGCGCAAGGCCCTGAAACGCCTGAACCGCATCCAACTGGACCGGTTGGCCAACCGCCTCCTCTGAACCCCGCGGGCCCCCGCGTTCACGGCGAGGGGGGCAGGCTCCAGGTGGCCGTGCGCTCCTCCCCTTCCCCCTCCAGCTCCAGTTCGGCCACCCAGTCGGTGGGCCACGGGCCCGGGCCGCCGGCCCATTCCACCACCAGGTAGTCCGCCGGGGCCACGGTCTCCTCCAGCCCAAGCGTCCAGGCGCCCGCCTCCCCCAGCCGGTACAGGTCCAGGTGATGGATCTTGGCCGCGGGGCAGGAATAGCGGTGGAGCACGGCGTAGGTGGGCGAGGCCACCTGGTCGGGGTCGCCCCCCAGGCCCGCCACGAACCCGCGGGTCCAGGTGGTCTTGCCGGCGCCCAGGGGGCCCCGCAGGAGCCAGGTGCCGCCCGGGGGCGTGAGCCGGGCCAGTTCGGCGCCCAGGGCCTCCGTGGCCCCTTCCTCCCGCAGGAGGCGTGTCTCAGGCATGGTCTTCCTCCGAATGGATGGTCCTCAGCAGGCCGGCCAGGGCCGGTCCCAGGTCGCGGATTAGGATGGGCCCCGGCCCCAGGCGGTCCGCGGCGGCGCCGTGGAGCCAAACCGCCTCCGCCGCGGCCTGGCGGAGGGTGCGGCCGGCGGGGTTCCGCACCCAGGCCGCGGCGGCCGCGGCCACCATGCCGGCCAGGAAGTCCCCGGAACCGCCCGTGGCGAGGCCGGGATGGCCCGTGGGGTTCACCCACACCTGGTCCAGGCCGCCGCCGGCCAAGAGGGTCTGGGCACCCTTGAGGACGAGGACCCCCGGCCCCGTGGCCACCGCCCGGGCCCGGTCCGCCCGGCCGGCCCCGCCGGCGCCGAAGAGCCGCTGGAATTCCCCGGGGTGGGGCGTGATGACGGTGTCGGCGCGGTCCATCCAGCGCGGGCCCTCCCCGGTCCGGAGGGCCGAGGCGTCCACCACCAGGGGGCCATCCCAGGCGGGCACCTCCGTGACGCCGCCGGGCCCCGCCAGCAGCACGTCGACGCTTTCGGGCACGGTGCCGTCCCAGGCCCTCACCATGGCTTCCGGCACCTGGCCGGCCACCTCGGCGCGCACGGCCGCGTCCGTGAGCACGGTCACCAGGCCCGCCCCCATGCGCAGGGCGCCCAGGGCCGCCAGCACCGCTGCGCCCGACATGCCCGGGGAACCGGCGCGGATGGCCACGTGGCCGAAGTCCCGCTTGTGGCCGTCCCAGGGCGCGGGACGGGGCCGGGGGCGCTCCAGGAGGCCCAGGGCGGCCCCGGGGGCGCCGTCCAGGGGGATGGGGACGAGGGTGATCTCCCCGCAGAAATCCCGGGCGGGGCGCAGGCCGTGGCAGACCTTCAGGTGACCGAAGGCCGCGGTGCGGGCGGCGCGCACGACGGGGCCGGAGGGCTCCGGCGAATCCGGGTCCAGGCCCGAGGGCAGGTCCAGGGCCAGCACCCGGGCCCCTTCCAGGGCCTCCACCCAGGCGCGGGCAGGCCCCTCCAGGGGCAGGCGGGTGCCCAGGCCGAAGAGCCCGTCCACCACCCAGCCCCGGAAGGTCGCGGCGGCCTCCCGGGGCTCGGCGGCGTGGCGGAAGGTCCCGCCCAGGCCGGTCCAGAGCCGGGCCTGCAGCGCCGCGTCGCCCTTCCAGGCGGGCTCGGGGCCCAGGGTCCACACCTCCACCTCCCGGCCGCGGAGGCGCGCCAGGCGCGCCAGGGCCAGGGCGTCGCCGCCGTTGTTGCCGGGGCCGGCCAGCACGTGGAGGGGACCCTGCGCGGGCAGCAGGGCCAGGGCGCCCAGGGCGGCATGCTCCTGGAGCACCAGGGAGGGCACGCCCCAGCCCTGGATGGCCCTGTGTTCCAGGGCCCTCATTTCCTGGGCGGTGAGAAGCGGGATCATGCGGGTCTCCAGGATGAGCTAGGATAGATCCACAATCCCATGGAGACCAGTGTGCGAAAAGTCCTGACCGTCCTCTTCCTGGCCCTTCCCCTCCTCGCGGCCAAGCCCAAGGTGGAGATCACCACCACCGCCGGCGCCTTCACCGTGGAGCTGGAATCCGACGCCACGCCCGTCACCGTGGCCAATTTCATGAACTACGTGAAGAAGGGCTTCTACCCCGGCACCATCTTCCACCGGGTGAAGAAGTCCGCCCCGGCCATCATCCAGGGCGGCGGCCACACCCCCGACCTGGCCAAGAAGGCCACCGACGGCCCCATCAAGTGCGAGGCCGACGTGGCCAAGGCCAAGGGTCTCAGCAACGTGCGCGGCACCATCGCCATGGCCCGGGAGAGCCTGCCCGACAGCGCCAAGGCCCAGTTCTACATCAACGTGAAGGACAACAAGGCCCTCGACTTCAAGGCCCGCAACCTCGCCGACTTCGGCTACTGCGTGTTCGGCAAGGTCATCAAGGGCATGAACGTGGTGGACAAGATCGCCGCGGGAAAGACGTCCACGAAGAAGGGCATGGCGGACGTCCCCGTGAGCCCCGTGACCATCACGGCGGTCAAGGAAGTGAAGTAATCCGTCACAAGTGCGCACCCGCCGGCCCCCCGGGACCCGGCGGTGCACTATAATCCAGGCATTCGTTGGAGTTGAAATGCCTTCTTCCCCCATTCGCGTGATCATCGCCAAACCCGGACTCGACGGGCATGACCGCGGGGCCAAGGTGGTCGCCCGGGCCCTGCGGGATGCCGGCATGGAGGTGATCTACACGGGCCTGCGCCAGACCCCCGCCCAGATCGTGGCCGCGGTGGAGCAGGAGGACGCGCGGGTCCTGGGCATGAGCATCCTCAGCGGCGCCCACAACCAGATCTTCCCCGAGGTGATGCGCCTCCTGAAGGAGAAGGGCATCGACGACGTGCTGGTGTTCGCGGGCGGGATCATCCCCGACGAGGACATCCCTGCGCTGAAGGCCGTGGGCATCCGCGCCATCTTCCAGCCCGGGACGAACACCGACGACGTTGTGGCGTTCATCCACAAGGAACTCGCCTGAACTAGATCCAGCGGGTCCCGGCGGGGGCCTTGAACGTGAAGGTGGCCGCGTCGAAGGGCGCGGGCACGTGGGGCGACAGGAACTCCAGCACCTGCCGGGCCCCCGTGGGGTCCACCCAGCTGATGCGCAGGGGCATGCCCCCCTTCCCTTCCAGGGTGACCTTGGGCAGGCCGGGCTTGCGCGGCTCCAGGGTGAACGTCTCGCCGGAGCCGGCCTTGACCGTGAAGACCTGGTCCAGGGCTGCGGGATCCAGCAGGACCCACAGCAGGGGCGCGTCCTTGGATGCGCTGCGAAGGTCCACCTTCTGCGCGGTGCGGGCCTCGGGGTCGTACTGGATGAGCTTGCGGCCGTCGGCCACCAGGAGGAGGCCCTTCTGGTATTCCACCCGCAACCGCCCGCCCTTGGCCAGGCGGAGGACGCCGGTGCGCTTGAGCTTGCCGAACACGGCGCTGTCGGATTCCTGGACGAAACCCGCCTGCATGCGGGGGGCGCCGGTGAAGGCCTTCCACCAGGCCGGAGGTTCCGCCGCGGCCAGGGCCCGGGCCCCCAGGAGGGCGATGGCGAAAAGCCTCATGTGCCGCATGTCAGGACCTCTTGATTTCCACGGAGACGACTCCGGAGGCGCCCCAGGCCGGCGCCGCGCGGTGCAGCACCGCCGAGCCCACGTCGGCCCCGTTCTGGCGCACCGTCACCACCACCTCCAGGTCGCCGTCCATGGCGAAGGGGGAGAGGGTCAGGTGCAGGTCCGCGTGGGGCCGGGCGTGGGGCACCCGGGGCAGGGCCACGGCCATGGGGGCGACGGGGGCGGAAGCCCGGTGCGCCACCGGGGCCGGCGGCGGCTTCAGGTGCACCCGGGGCACCGCCGGCGCGCCCTTGCCCACGGCGGGCGAGACCTTCACATGGAGAGGGGCCATCACCTGGACGGGCGCGGGCTGCGCCGGCCCCGAGCCGCCGGAGGTTTCCGCCTCGCCCAGCAGGTCGCGGCTCTGGGGAAGGTCCAGGGTGCTGAGGGCCTCCGCGGGGGTGGCCGTGTCCCGGAACTCGTCCGGCATGGAGAACTCGGAGGTGTGCAGGGGCTTGGGGGCCGGTTCCGGGGGGGCCTTGGCCCCCGCGGCCTCCACCATGTGGAGGGCCTTGATGTTGGCCAGGGCGAGCTTCGTGATGCCCCGCAGCGTTTCGAAGACGCCCGTGCCGTCGGCCGCGATGGACTGGAAGCTGGTTCTGCCGCCGGGGTTCAGCTCCCGCTCCAGGACGTCCACGGGGATGATGTTCTTCAGGTCCCGCTTGTTCCACTGGAAGACCAGGGGGATGTCCTTGAGGTCGAGGCCCAGTTCACGCAGGTTGTCCCGCAGGTTCTGGAAGCTCTCCTTGTTGGCGTCGAGCATGGCGGTCTGGCTGTCGGCCACGAACACGACGCCGTCCACGCCCTTGAGCACCAGCTTGCGGGTGGAGTTGTAGAAGACCTGTCCGGGCACGGTGTAGAGCTGCAGCTTGCTCTTGAACCCGCCCACCATGCCCACGTCCATGGGCAGCAGGTCGAAGAAGAGGGTGCGGTCCGTCTCGGTGTTCAGGGACACCATCTCGCCCCGGGCCTTCTGCGAGGTACGGCCGTAAATGGTGTTGAGATTGGTCGTTTTCCCGCACAGGCCGGGCCCGTAGTACACAATCTTCGTCGTCATTTGACGCGTGGCGTGGTTGAAAAACACCATTTCCTGGGACTCCGGGCTCCAGGTGAGTGTAACGAGAACCCTTCCCCGCCTTCAACGTTTCTGGAAAATAACCGTCAACGCCCGCCCTCCGGCCATCCATGGCCGGAGGGCGGGCGTTGGCCGCGGGGGTTTCAGCAGCTGCGCATCACGCCCACCAGCACGCCCTGGATGGCGATGCGGTCCGGCGCGAAGCACTTGGGCGAAAGGTCGGGGTTGTGGGGAATGAGCCAGACGCCCTGGGGATCCTTGCGGAACTCCTTCAGGGTCGCCTCCTCGCCGTCGATGAGCGCCACCACGCGGTCGCCGTTCCGGTAGTCCCCGCGGCGCTGGAGCACCACCAGGTCCCCGTCCAGGATGGAGTCCTCCACCATGGAATCCCCGCGCACCCGCAGGACGAACAGCTCCTGCCGGTCCCGGTGGATGCAGTTGGGGACCTCGAGGGGAATGGCCCGGGACTCGGGAAGAAGCGGCTGGCCGGCGGCAACGTCGCCGCAGAACGGCACGGACCGGGCCCGCTTCCCGTCCTCGTGGCCCCAGTCGCCGCTGGCCGGTTCCCGCGGGGCGGCCGCCGGCTCCTGGGCGAGGACGATGTTGTTGCCCTTCCCGTGACTGCGGTCCAGGAAGCCCTTGTCCATCAGGTGCTGGACGTGTTTATGAATGGTGCTTACAGCACTGGAACCGACACCCTCGGCGATTTCCTTGAGGGTGGGGCTCCGCTCTTCGGTTTCGAGAAACTTCCGAATGAACTGGAGCACCGCAAGTTGGCGTTTTGTAAGGTCCATTGGCTTCATAACCCATAAGATAGACGAAACGCCAACCCCCGTCAATCCCTTTTTTTTCGCCTCGATGTTCAAAAAAATTTCCATGCCCCCTTCAATCTAATCCGACCAATCTGGTAGTATTTGCAAAGGCGCCTCCCTGAAAATACCCAGGCGGGCGCCATCGTTCGGGCGTCACACTACCGAATCCCTTGGGGAGGTCGAACCATGCTCACGCAACCCGCCACCATGGAAGCCGTCGACGGGGGAACCCTCGTCAACGATTTTTCGATCGAGGTGGCCACCGTAAATGGTTCCGGCTCCCAGACCGCGAACATCGTGCTCATGCGCACGATCTTCCAGATGGGCGTCCCCGTTTCCGGGAAGAACCTGTTCCCCTCGAACATCTCCGGCCTGCCCACCTGGTTCCAGATCCGGGCCAACCACCGGGGCTACAAGGCCCGCAAGGCCGGCATCGACCTGATGATCTGCATGAATCCCGAGACGGCCAAGGATGACGTGGCCAAGGTTCGCCCCGGCACGCTGCTCATCTACGACGAGCCGCTCAAGCTGGATGCCCTGCGGAACGACCTCGCCTTCTGCGCCGTGCCCTTCCAGAAGCTGGTGGCCGCCGCCTGCCCGGAGCCCAAGCTGCACAAGCTGGTGAAGAACATGATCTACGTGGGCGTCGCCGCGCAGATGCTGGGCCTGGACATGGACGAGGTGAAGGCCGCCATCGCCAAGCAGCTGGACGGCAAGCAGAAGGCCATCGACCTGAACCAGGGTGCCGTGCAGGCGGGCCATGACTGGGCCGCCGCCGAGGCGCCGCGCCAGACCCGCCTGAAGATCGTGCGGGACGACAAGACCAAGGGGCAGATCATCGTCGACGGCAACACGGCCTGCGCCCTGGGCGCCATGTTCGCCGGCGTCACGGTGGTGGCCTGGTACCCCATCACCCCCAGCTCGTCGGCCATCGAAAGCCTCATCGACTACGCCAAGGTCTACCGGAAGGACCCCGTCACCGGCAAGCTCAACGTCGCCATCGTGCAGATGGAGGACGAGATCGCCTCCGCCGGCGTGGTGGTGGGGGCGGGCTGGGCCGGGGCGCGGGCCATGACGGCCACCTCGGGCCCGGGCATCTCCCTCATGAGCGAATTCATCGGCCTGGGCTACTTCGCGGAATGCCCCGGCGTCTTCCTGGACGTCACGCGAATGGGCCCCTCCACGGGCCTGCCCACGCGCACCAGCCAGGGCGACGTGGAACTCTGCGCCAAGTGCAGCCACGGCGACACCCTCCACATCTGCCTCTACCCCGGCACCATGGAGGAGTGCTTCCAGTTCACCTACCAGGCCTTCGACCTGGCCGAGCGCTACCAGACGCCGGTGTTCGTGGTCTCCGACCTGGACCTGGGCATGCAGAACTGGGCCTCCCAGCCCTTCGCCTACCCCGAGGGCGCCTTCGACCGGGGCAAGGTCCTGGACGAGGCGCAGCTCAAGGACATCCAGGACTGGGGCCGCTACAAGGACGTGGACGGCGACGGCGTCTGCCTGCGCACCCTCCCCGGCACCCCCGGCGGCAAGGGGGCGTACTTCGCCCGCGGCACCGGCCACAACCCCTACGCCCTCTACTCCGAGAAGCCCGAGGAGTTCCTGGCCACGGTGGACCGCCTCAAGAAGAAGTTCATGACGGCCCGGGCCTCCGTGCCGGAGCCGCTGCTCACCGGACCCGGCGTCCAGCGCGGCATCCTCGCCTACGGGTCCAGCGACCCCGCCGTGGCCGAGGCGCGGGACCTGCTCACGGAGGTGCACGCCAAGGACTCCGACTACCTGCGGGTGCGGGCGCTGCCCTTCACCGACGCGGTGGAGGCCTTCATCGCCTCCCATGACGTCGTCTACGTCGTGGAGCAGAACCGGGACGGGCAGATGACGAACCTGCTGCGGGAGTTCTTCCCCCAGCACGCCACGCGGATGAAGAAGGTCCTCCACTACGACTCGACCGCCATCACCGCCCAGACCATCGTCGACCAGATCAACGCCTTCGAGAACTGAGGGACCCACCCATGACCACCGCCACCGTCCCCACCAACAAGATCGGCCTCACCAAGCAGGACTACGTGGGCGCCAAGTCGACGCTCTGTCCCGGCTGCGGCCACGACGCCATCACCTCGCAGATCATCCAGGCCGCCTGGGAGATGAACCTCGAGCCCCACCGGGTCGCCAAGCTCAGCGGCATCGGCTGCTCCAGCAAGACCCCCACCTACTTCATGAGCCAGGCCTGGGGCTTCAACTCCGTCCACGGCCGCGCCGCCGCGGTGTGCACCGGCGCCGCCCTGGCCAACCGCAGCCTCATCAACATCCTCGCCAGCGGCGACGGCGATTCCATGTCCATCGGCATGGGCCAGCTGGTGCACATGATCCGGCGCAACGTGCCGGTGGTGTACATCCTGGAGGACAACGGCGTCTACGGGCTCACCAAGGGCCAGTTCAGCGCCACCGCGGACGTGGGTTCCACCCTCAAGCACGGCGACGTGAACGAGATCACCCCCATCGACCCCTGCACCCTGGCCATGGAGCTGGGCTGCGGCTTCGTGGCGCGCAGCTTCAGCGGGAACCCCAAGCAGCTGGGCACCATCCTCAAGGCCGCCCTGGCCTTCGAAGGCACCGCCCTCATCGACGTCATCAGCCCCTGCGTGACCTTCAACAACCACGACAGCTCCACCAAGTCCTACAAGAACGCCAAGGACCACGAGATGCCGCTCCAGGAGCTGGGGTTCGTGCCCTACTACGACGCCGAGGAGGTGGAGATCGAGCCAGGCGCCGCCATGGAAGTGGGCCTTCCCGACGGGTCCCGCCTCACCTTCCGGGCCATCGACAAGGACTTCGACCCCACGGACCGCTACGCCGCCATGAAGGCCGTGCACGAGGCCCACGACCGGGGCGAGTTCCTCACGGGGATCCTGCACATCTCCACCGGCAAGCCCATCCTCCACGACTTCACCCACACCGTGGACGACGTGCTGGCCACCCTCCCCCAGGCCAGCGTCAAGCCCGGGCCCGAGGTGCTGGCCGAGTGCATGCGCGAGCTGATGTAGGCCTCAGCGCCGCCGGGGCGCCGCGCTGATGGTCAGCGTGGACCGCCCTCCCACGCCGATGTGGATGCCGTCCCGGGCCAGCTCGGGATCCTCCACATGCCGGAGGCCGTTGTAGTACACCGACGGCACCGAAGGCGGCCGCACGTCCGAGGCGGTCATGCCCATGAATTCGCCCAGCTGCTGGGCGTTGGTGGTGCTCATGGAGCCCAGGGTGAAGGCCTGCATGAGGGAGGGCGCCAGGTCCAGGCGGAACAGCCGCAGGCGCTCCTCCAGCGTGTCGCCCCACACCTCGACCCGCGCCGCGCCCGCCAGGCGAGGCTGCCGGAGCCCCTTCACGCCCGCCACCCGCTGCGCCCTGGGCGTGGGCATCTCCAGATACCAGGGCGTCAGCCGGATCTCCTGGTACTTCCGGGGCCCCTCCGCCGCCACCCGGAAAATTCCGCCGGCAACCACCAGAAAGATCAGGAACTTGACGATTGATTTACCCATGCCCCAAGTGTCCGTTCCCGGACGACCGGGGGCAAGCCCAACCTTTCCCTTTCCAAGAACCCCCTGCCCCCCGCAGGCGCCCCCATTGACGAACCGGTCGCCCCCGGTAGAATGGAACCTCCTGGGGCTGTAGCTCAGCTGGGAGAGCGCCTCGTTCGCAATGAGGAGGTCGACAGTTCGATCCTGTTCAGCTCCACCAAACTAAACCCTCTAAGCTAATAGCTTAGAGGGTTTTTCGTCTCGCCAGACCGCGCTGGATTCCCGAATATGTCCAGCCCGCTTCAGGGCCTGAACGATGAGGGCTTCTCCCTCCTTCGGGAATCGGCAATAGCTCCTGGGGTCAATCACCATGAGGGCCGAGTCTCCCGAGGCAGGCATCTGATGGCGCTTTAGCGCCAGGGCAAAATAGCGCCAAAAAATGGTCCCAGCAGTTAGCGCGGGTGTAGTCTCCGTCAGGGACCGGGGTGGACGATTACCCCAAAAGATCCTGTGTCAGAATCTGCCAAACCAGTCACGCCCCTCCCCTCCCTTTTCTGAGGTGATCCATCAGAAGGTTTTCCATCTTGTTCCTCATTCTTTTGTCCTGCCTGGGCCTGAACGCCCAGCCAGCGGCCCTCCAGAGTTTGCCCCAGGAAGCCGAGGTCTGGCGGGTCGATCTGGAATACCTTGGAAAGGAACTTCCCAAACGCCATCCAGATCTGTTCTTCTCTTGCCCCGAGGCCCAGTGGCGCAAGGATCTCGCCGATCTGCAAGGGCAGATCGATGGCCTCACGAACGCCCAGCGGGGCTTTCGCACCTGGGCACTTGTCCGGTCGATCGGCGACGGCCACACCAACATTCCCGACCTTGAAGCGAGCCTCTACCAGCGCCGCTGGCCCATTCGCATGCGCCTTTTCCAGGGCCGTCTCCACGTGATCGAGGCTAGGGAGGATTTCGGGGAACTGCTTGGAGCGGGCATCATCGGCATCGATGGCCTGGACCTCCCGACGCTCCTGGCGCGGATGAGGACGATCCACGCACAGGAAACGGAATCAGCCTTCCAGACGAAACTGAACGATATTCTGGATTCCTCCGTGGACCTCCTGGTCAACACCGGACTGCTCGCGGATACCCTGAGCCACGATTTCCGGTACCAACTGCCGGATGGCCGCACCGGGTGCCGCGCCCTGCCGGTTCTTCAGAATCCCCAGAACCGCACAGCATGGAAAAGAGCCGACCGGAGCGCCCTGCTAATCAACCGTAACCCTGGGTCCCTTTACTTCGCCGAAAGCCTGCCGGAACCCAAGGCCGTCTACATCCGCTACCGCCGTTGCCAGGAGCAGCCCGGCAATTCCTTCAAGGCCGTCATGAAACAGGCCGTGCGGTGGTTGGACGAGGGTCGCGCCAACCGGATAGTTTTGGACCTTCGGGGCAACGGAGGCGGAAACAGCATGCTCCTGGGCGGGATAGCCGGATTCGGATGGGTCCGCACCTTGGCCCGCCACAGAGCCATCGGGAACCCCCGCAACCTGCTCGTCCTCACTGACGGGGGGACCTATTCCTCGGCCTACATGAACGCTCTCCAGGCCCGGGCCATGGGCGGGCGACTTGTGGGCACGCCTCCCGGGCAGGCGTTATCCAATTTCGGCGAAGTGAAGACCTTCAAGCTCACCGGCCTGGGCCTGGAAGTCCGTTACAGTTCCAGGCGGATGGGCAAGGGCGACGCCTTCCACCAAACCCTTCCCATGGATTTCCCCGTGGAAACCTCCGCCGCCGAATGGTTCGCCAGCAGGGACCCTGTATTAGAAAAGGCCCTGGAATTGCCGTTGAAATAGTCATAGGTGGACCCCAGGAAGGCAAAAGCCCCTGCGGCACCCGACTTCCCCAACGCATGCAGGGCCCCCCAGGCGGTACCGGAGATGGCGGCAATCATCCAGGGATTGGCCGACCTCCGGCCAAGAGCCGTGGCCAACCCCGCCAGAAGAAAGGATTCCAGGACCGGGCCAACCAGCATCAGGGTCACCACGGACCAGGCTTTGAAGGGGGAGGGCTCCGTGCCGGATGGGAACCAGCCACGGAGGTGCCCCACGATGAAAAGCAATCGACAAGGGAGTCACCGAACTTTATCGCCGGGACGAGCACCCTGGCCGCGGGAAACGCATGGGCTAATAATGTTTTCATGCCTCCCTCCTGGACAGCCTACGAGAATCAAGCGGATGACTTCACGGACCTGTACGAATCCGTCACCTTCGAGCGGGTCCACGGCTCCATCCTGGACCTGATCCCTACCCTCCCCCTGCGGGTTCTGGATATCGGCGCCGGTTCCGGCCGGGATGCCGCCTGGTTCGAGCGCCAGGGCCACGAAGTTGTCGCCTGCGAGCCATCGGCCGCCATGCGTCAGAGGGCCAGACGGCTGCGTCCCGGGTCCAAGGTCCGCTGGCTCGCGGACGCCCTCCCGGACCTCGCCACCCTTGCCCGTTCCGGGGTGAGTTTCGACTTCATCCTGGTGGCCGGGGTGTGGATGCATGTGGCCCCGGCCGAGCGCCCCCGGGCCTTTCGCAAAATGGCAGCGCTGCTGGCGCCGGGAGGAAGCCTCGCCATCAGCCTCCGGCACGGCCCCGATGCCGGGAACCGGGGCTTCCATCCGGTGTCGGCAAGCGAACTGGAAGTGCTGGCCGCCCAATTCGGTCTGGTTTGCCTCAGGAAGAGCGAGGAGCGCGATGACCTGGGCCGGCCCGGTGTGACCTGGACTGTTCTCCTCTTTCAATTGCCCGATGATGCCACCGGGGCCCTGCCCCTCCTGCGCAGCATCATCCTGCGTGATCGCAGGTCATCCAGCTACAAGCTGGCCCTGCTTCGGGTCCTCTGCCACATTGCCGAACACCAGCCTGGCCTCGCCAGAGAGACCGTTGACGGCACCATCGAGCTGCCCCTCGGGCTGGTGGCCTTGACCTGGTTGCGCGCCTACCTGCCTCTTTACCGGGCCGGCCTTCCGCAGCAACCGCAGCAGGCACGGGGATTCAACCAACAGCTTGAACGCCTCACGGATCTTGACCCTCAGGATCTGCGCCCAGGCCTGGTCCTGGTGGGTGGAGCAGCCCATGCGTTGCTGGTTTCCCTGAAGGAGGCGGCAAGGCTCATTCGGACCATGCCGGTCACCTACATCACCTACCCGGGTGCCGGCGGACCAATATTTGGAGCAACCCTCGCTGCTGGCCGCATTCATCCAGACCGGCTATGCCTGGACGAGCCGGCCTTGTGGGCCCTGGGGACGTTCCAGGTGCCTGCCAACCTCTGGCCGGCATTTTGCCGGTTCTCCGCTTGGGTGGATCCGCTCCTCCGACAGGCATGGGCAGACTATATGGAAGGCCTGCCGGATTCGCCCAGGGGGGCGAACCTCTGGAAATCCCTGCAATGGGTGGACCCGCGTCGCGACACCTCCCAGGTCCGGACCATCGCCGAGAACCTGCGCGCCAAGGGGAGCAGAATCCATTGCGTCTGGAGTGGCAAGGAACTCCACGCCGAATTGGACATCGACCACTGTTTCCCCGTGTCGGCGTGGCCCTGCCAGGACCTCTGGAACCTTCTCCCGGCCGCCCCGGCGGTCAACAACCGGAAGCGGGACCGGCTGATCAGTGCGGAACGCCTCATGGACGCCCAGGAACGGATCCTGGACTGGTGGGACCGCGCCTACCTGCGTTCGCCGGACCTTCGCGTTGCCGAGCGGTTTCCCATGGAGGCCCGCATGACCCTCGCCCTGGAAGGGGACCAGGTCCCCTCCCTTGAGGACATGCTGACGGGGGTGGACCTGAAACGGATGGCCTTGGGGCGGAATCGGGAATTGGAGATATGGGAATGAGGCTTCCCGGGTGGGTAGACCTTCGACCCTGAACGCCCTGACCTCCCACTTTTCGCTTAACAGTAATCCAGATCGGAACTCATCTGTCAGAACCCTTGGACAAGCCCGACGGTCATTACGATCTCCTTCCTCAGCCTCCCCGCAGGGACCCTGCGATCCCCTTTTCCCATTCGGCGAGCATCCGCCCGCCGATCTCGCTGAATTCGGGGTGGTGCTGGACGTAAGCCTGGACCTCCGTCATGGTCTCGCGCATGGCCCCTTCGATCTTCTGGAGCAACTGTCGGGCTTTCGCCGGCGTGCAGCCCGCCCGCGTTTCGCCCAGGCGCAGGAGGTCCCTGGCCGTCGGCCAGCCCGTAGACCCATTCAGGGTGAGCGCCATGGTGTCCTTCGGCAGGTAAACGGACGTCGTCACCAGGTCGTACACCGGGGCAAGGCGCACCTCGCCGAACGGGTCATCGTAGACCACCCCGAAATTCTTCAGGTGGGCGTCACCGTTGCGAAGCGCGCAGTTGAGGGCAATCAGGACAAAGAGCTTTACCAGATCCTCATGGACATGCGTCGAGGTGGAAAACTGCTGGAAGCGCTTCAGGATCGAGGTCTCGTAGGATCCCCGATACTTCTCCTCGGTTCGACGGGCGTTGAGCACGCAGAAATCCTCAAAGCCCCGGTAGCTGCCATCCATTCGCAGATCGAAGCGATCGATGACCAGGGCAGCGCCATCCTCAGCCAGCCTGAAGGAGGGCACTTCCAGCCCACAGTGACGCGCCACCCTGAGGCAGAAAAATTCGTTGGCCGCCAGTTGGGGATACTCGTCGGGTTCCCAGAGCTTGAGGATGTGGGTTGCCCCGCGGAAGCTCTGGGAAAGGCGCTGCCCTGCGCCCGCCGTGGTTGTGAAGGCCTTCTCATCGCGGAAAAGAAGTTTTGGCTGGACGCCGCTGATACCTGAATGGGCGGCAAACCTTTCCAACAGGTACCGGAACAGGTCCCCATCACGGCGGCGCTGGAGAATCTCGTCCACGGACTGGAAGGGGACCTCGTCCTTCAGGCTTTCCACGTCCCCGGTGAAACGGATCCGGCCGATCTGGGACCGGCCGACCACGGCCAGAAGGTCGAACTCGTCAAACGTCCCTGTCGCCTTGGCGAAGGCCAGGCGCAGCCGTTCCCGCAGCGCGCCCTCCGGAAGGTTCATTTCGAAAATGGGAAGCAGGCCGAACGGAGCGGTCCACGACTCCAGCCGCACCTCCATGCTCAAGGAAACCGCCCTCGCCGCGGCCACGCCGGGCAGGTAGACAAAGGTGGACCCGCGCTCGCCGTGCCGGTCAAGCCGTCCAGCCTCAGCGGCGTCCGTCCAGATCTTGATCAAGGCGGTTCTCCTCCAGCAGGGTGTCAAGGGTGGGCCGGTTCGGACCGGCTTCCTGGAGTACCAGTTGCAGCCCCAGGACCGCCAGGATGCGGGCCACCTTGACGAAACCCAGTTCGCCCAGGCGGGCGTTTTCCAGGGCATCAAGCGTGGAACGCCCGACGCCCGCTTTTCCGGCCAACACCGTCTGGCTCAGGCCCATGGCCTTGCGTCGTGTGGCAATCGCGTTGCCGAGATCGGGGAGGGTCACCATATGACCAGTATAGTAGGTATTTCATCGATTTGTAAGATATTTGCCTCGCAAACGAAGCATTTTGACCTGGATTGTCCTTGAGTGCTGGGCAATGACCAGGGAAGATGGCCTCCCACTTGGCTGAGTTCAGGGGGTCATCAGGAACGGATGTGCCGGCTGGTATTCTCTGAACTTCAGTTGGTGGACCCTGGTCCCCGTGGCCTGTTCACGACCTTTGATGAAACTCCGAATGCCGAGGCCGAGGAAGGACATGAACCCCATGACCCACACGATTCCTCTCAATGGCCGAACCTACACCTGGAACGGCAAAGGCTGGATAGATGCCAAGACCTTCACGAAGCCTCCCCAGGTCGTGATCCTGGAATTGAACAGGCTCCTTTCTGGCCGGCTAAGCCAGGAGGATGACGCCATCGAGGATCCCACCCTGATTCTCGAGCGGGCGCGCATGGCCCGGGATTCGGGGCAGTGGGCCCGCGCCCAGGCCCTGGTAACCCGGATGCTGGCCCTGCGACCCGGCGACCCGGGATCCCTTGCGATCCTGTGCTCGGCGCTCCGGGCCCAGGGCACGCCCGAACTCGCCATTGAAAAGACCGACCCCTTCAAAGGGTCGAGCTACCCGCCCTTGCTCACGTCCAGGGCGGCCGCCCTGTGCGACCTCGGACAATGGGAGGAGGCGAAGAAGGTCATTGGCCGGGTGCTGGCCCAACCCGGGCAACACGCGGAGGCCTGGGCCGTGGTCAATCGCATAAAATCCGCAAGTCCCAACCTGTACGGGTGATCCATGGCCCGGTATCCCTTCTTCCAGATCGACGCCTTCGCGGACCGGGCCTTCGCCGGGAACCCCGCGGCCGTGGTGCAGCTCCCGGGCTGGCTTGGGGACGACGTCCTGCAGGCCATCGCGGCGGAGAACAACCTGCCGGAGACGGCCTTCCTGGTGCCCGAAGGGGACGGCTTCGCCATCCGGTGGTTCATGCCGGTGGGGGAGATCGACCTGTGCGGCCATGCCACGCTGGCCAGCGGGTTCGTGGTGCTCAACGAGCTCAGGCCCGGGGCCGGCCGCGTCCAGTTCACCTCCCGGAGCGGGCCCCTGTCCGTGACCCGGTCGGGGGAGCTCTACACCCTGGACTTCCCGGTGCGGCCGCCGGAGCCCGTGCCCTGCCCCGCGGGGCTTGCGGAGGCCCTGGGGGCGCCGGTGCGGGAAACCTGGCTCACCCGGGACCTGTTCGCCCTCCTGGACGACGAGGCGGCGGTGCGGGACCTGCGGCCCGACCTGGGGGCCCTGGAGAAACTGGAGCCCACGTCCTTCGTCGTCACCGCCCCGGGCACGTCCTGCGACTTCGTCTCCCGCTGCTTCTGCCCCCGCGAAGGGATCCCGGAGGACCCGGTCACCGGCAGCACCCACTGCGTCCTGGTGCCCTATTGGGCCCAGCGGCTGGGCCGGAGGCGGCTCCACTCGCGCCAGCTCTCGGCCCGGGGCGGCGACCTCTTCTGCGAACTGCTCGGGTCGCGGGTGACCATCGCGGGCAAGGCTGTGAAGGTCATCGAAGGCGTGCTGACGGTGTAGGCGCGGTCCCGTGGAAGGCGGGACCCTCCGGGGCCGAAACGTGAATAATTTTTGACACTAATTCTCAAAAAGAAACTTTTTTTACGCTTTCCAGGGCAGGAGTGTCTTCCGTCACAGGGTGCGCGGCGCGCTATCCCTAAGATGAAATATGGGATGCACCACGATCATGGCGGCATCCGGCATCAGCGGAGGAAGCGTGGCCATGGACATCGGTTGCAAGTACGGCTCTCATCGGGTCCTGGAACCCAAGGGCGTCCTGCCCCAGCCTGCCCAGCGCCTGGACAACGACATGTCCAGGGTCTACGACAATGAGATCCTCGTGGACGTCATCGCCCTGAACATCGATTCGGCCAGCTTCACCCAGATCGAGGCCGAGGCCGGCGGCGACGAGGGCAGGATCCGGGCGAAGATCCTGGAGATCGTGTCCCAGCGCGGCAAGATGCAGAACCCCGTCACCGGCTCCGGAGGCATGTTCATCGGCACCGTGGCCCGGGTGGGCGCGGCGCTCCAGGACCGCGGCCTGAAGGCGGGCGACAAGATCGCCTCCCTGGTCTCCCTCTCCCTCACCCCCCTGCGCATCGACGCGATCCTCAAGATCCACCAGGAGATCGACCGGGTGGAGATCAAGGGCCAGGCCATCCTCTTCGAATCGGGCCTCTACGCCAAGCTGCCCTCGGACATGGACGAGGGCCTCGCCCTGGCCGCCCTGGACGTGGCCGGCGCGCCCGCCCAGGCCGCCAAGCTGGTGAAGCCCGGGGATTCCGTGCTCATCCTGGGCGCCGGCGGGAAGTCGGGCATGCTCGTCGCCTACGAATCCATGAAGCGGTCCGGCCCCACGGGCCGGGTGGTGGGCAACGTCTACCTCCCCGAGGACAAGGCGACCCTGGAGTCCCTGGACCTCTGCGACGAGGTCGTCGTGGCCGACGCCACCAAGGCCGTGGACTTCCTCCAGGCCGCCCTGGCGGCCAACGGCGGCCGTGAGTACGACGTGGTCTTCAACTGCGTGAACGTCGCCAACACCGAGCTCTCCACGATCCTGCCCACGCGCGACCTGGGTGTCGTGTACTTCTTCAGCATGGCCACCAACTTCGCCAAGGCGGCCCTGGGCGCCGAAGGGGTGGGCAAGGACGTGACCATGATCGTGGGCAACGGGTACACCCGCGGCCACGCCGAGATCACCCTCGCCGAGCTCCGCGAGAATCCCAGGCTCCGCAAGCTTTTCGAACAGCACTACGCATAGGAGGGAACCGCCATGGCCGTTTCGCAGCCAAAACTGAACCTCGAGAAGTCCCTCCGGATGTACGAGGAGTCCAAGAAGCTCTCGCCGGGCGGCATGATGGGCATCCGCCGCCCCTACAACTTCATCGTGGGCGAATACCCCATCTTCCTGGAGCGCGGCTACAAGGGCCACATCGTCGACGTGGATGGCAACGACTACATCGACATGCTCTGCGCCTACGGCCCCATCATCCTGGGCTACGACGAGGAGGAGATCAACGCCGCCGCCATCGCCCAGATGAAGAAGGGCTTCTGCTTCTCCCTGGTGCAGCCCATCCAGAACGAGCTGGAGCGCCGCCTCATCGACCTCATCCCCAGCGCCGAGATGGTCATCCTGGTGAAGACCGGTTCGGACGCCACCAGCGTCGCCGTGCGGGTCGCCCGGGGCTACACGGACCGCAACGTCATCCTCCGCTGCGGCTACCACGGCTGGCACGACTGGGCCGTGGAGGGCCACGGCGGCGTCCCGCAGTGCATCCAGGACCTCACCGTGGAATTCCCCTACGGCGACCTGGACGCGCTGGAAGCCGCCCTCAAGGCCCACCAGGGCGACGTCGCCGGCATCATCATCACCCCCGTGGGCCACCCCCTGGCCCTGCCCGTCCAGGCCCCCCCCGAAGGGTACCTGGAGGGCGTCCGCCGCCTGGCGGACACCTACAAGGCCGTGCTCATCTTCGACGAGATCCGCACCGGCTTCCGCGCCGCCATGGGCGGGGCCCAGCAGCGCTACAACGTCACCCCGGACCTGTCCACCTTCGGCAAGGCGCTGGGCAACGGGTACCCCATCAGCGCGGTGGTGGGCAAGACGGAATTCATGCAGGTGTGCGAGAGCAAGGTCTTCATCTCCAGCACCTTCTTCCCGAACTCCCTGGAAATGGCCGCGGCCATGAAGTGCCTGGACATCCTGGAGCGCGACAAGGTCATCGACGACATCTGGACCCGGGGCGCCAAGTTCCTCAAGGACCTGGAAGCCGTCACCGCGGCCTCCAAGGTCCCGGTGCAGGTCTCGGGCATCCCGCCCATGCCCTACCTCACCTTCGACAAGGTGGACGGCTCCTACAAGGAGCGCCGGCACATGTTCTACACCGAGACCATCCGCCGCGGCCTGTTCATCCAGCCCTTCCACCACTGGTACATCTCCGGACGCCACACCGACGCCGACCTCGCCAAGGCGCTTTCCGCCATTTCCGAGTCCCTCGAACTGGTCGCCCGGGCCTACCCCGTCGCCTGAGGCGCACTGGCCGCAGCCCCTTCCTTCGGAGTCCCACATGGATAGCAAGGTCGTCATCACCTGCGCCGTCACCGGAGCGGAAACCACCCGCGCCCAGAACCCCGCCCTGCCCCTGACCCCCGCCGAGATCGCCGACGCGGCCTACGACGCCTGGCGCGCCGGCGCTGCGGTGCTGCACCTGCACGTGCGGGACGCCCAGGGCAACCCCACCCAGGACCTGGCGGTGTTCAAGGACACCATCGACCGGGTGCGGGCCAAGTGCGACATCGTCATCGAGACCACCACCGGGGGCGCGGTGGGCATGACGCCCGAGGAGCGGCTGCAGCCCGTCACCCTCGACCCCGACATGGCCAGCCTGGACTGCGGGACGGTGAACTTCGGCAACGAGTACATCGTCAACACCCTGCCCATGATGCGCGAGTTCGCCAGCCTCATGAAGGCCCGCGGCGTGCGCCCCACCCTCGAGTGCTTCGACCTGTCCCACGTCTACGCCTCCCACGTCCTCATCAAGGAGGGCCTCGTGGAGCCGCCCTTCCACTACGGCTTCGTCCTCAACGTTCCCGGCGGCGTCAACTACGCCCCGGACGTCCTGGACTTCTTCGTGAGGAAGATCCCCGCCGGGGCCCACTGGACCGCCATGGGCATCGGCAGGGCGAACCTGGCCGCCATCTACGGCGCCATCGCCATGGGCGGCTTCGTGCGCGTGGGCTTCGAGGACAACGTGTACTTCTCGAAGGGCGTCCTGGCCAAATCCAACGCGGAACTGGTGGACCGGGCCGCGCGCATCGTCCGGGAATCCGGCAACGCCATCGCCACCCCGGACGACGTCCGGGCGCTGCTCAAACTGCGGAAGAACGGCTGAAAACCCACGTAAAAAAATTCACCGACTGGAGTCTAGGCATGGAATACCTGCCCGTTGATTGGAAAGCCACAGATCTGTTCAAGGATGTGCCGGAGGCCGACTGGAACGACTGGCGCTGGCAGATGCGCAACGGCATCTCGACCATCGAGGACCTCGAGAAGGTCGTGAAGCTCACGGATGAGGAACGGGAGCACCTGCGCAAGGCCCTGGCCAAGTTCACCATGGCCATCACGCCCTACTACGCCGCGCTCATGGACCCCGACAACCCCTCCGATCCCGTGCGCATGCAGTCCGTGCCGCGCATCGCCGAACTGCACGTGGACAGCTCCGACCTGGACGACCCGCTCCACGAGGACGTGGATTCGCCGGTTCCGGGGCTCACCCACCGCTACCCGGACCGCGTCCTCCTGCTGGTCACCAATATCTGCTCCATGAACTGCCGCCACTGCACCCGGCGCCGCCTGGTCGGGTTCGAGGACGTGGACATGCCCGAGGAGAACGTCGTCAAGGCGATCGAGTACATCTCCCAGCACAAGGAGATCCGGGACGTGCTCATCTCCGGCGGCGATCCCATGGTCCTGGGCGACGACCGGCTGGAGTCCATCATCTCCCGCATCCGCGCCATCCCCCACGTGGAGATCATCCGCATCGGGACCCGGGTCCCCGTGGTCATGCCCATGCGCATCACCGACGCCCTGGTGGGGATGCTGAAGAAGTACCACCCCATCTACGTGAACACCCACTTCAACCACCCCAAGGAGATCACCCTCGAGGCGCGGGCGGCCCTGGCCAAGCTGGCCGACGCGGGCATCCCCCTGGGCAACCAGTCCGTGCTGCTCAAGGGGATCAACGACAACGCCCCGCTCATGAAGGCGCTGCTCCACAAGCTCCTGACGGTCCGGGTGAAGCCCTACTACATCTACCAGTGCGACCTCTCCTCGGGCATCTCCCACTTCCGCACCACCGTGGCCAAGGGCATCGAGATCCTGGAGAGCCTCCGGGGCCACACCACCGGCATGGCCGTGCCCACCTTCGTGGTGGACGCCCCCGGCGGCGGCGGCAAAATCCCCGTCATGCCCAACTACGTGGTGTGCATGGGCGAGAACCGCGTGATTCTGCGAAACTATGAGGGCGTCATCACGACCTACACCGAACCCGCCAGGACCGTGCCCACGATCCCGACCTCGGAACGGGCCAAGACCTTCCATGCGAAGTACCGGGCCAAGGGTGGCGTAGCGGGCCTGCTGGCAGGCGATGGCCTCTGCCTCGAGCCGGCCAACCTCGCCCGGAAAAAGCGAAAATTCTGACGGACGCACCCAGGGGAGGACGGATGCCGGGGATCGGCGATGTGGCAGGAGCGGTCACGGCCGTGACCGGCTTCGAGAAGGGATCGGGGAAGACCACCTTCCTGAACGCCGCCCTTCCAGCCGCTCGTTCAGTTGGTCCCGCGGCGGTCTTCTCCATCGGCGTGGACGGGGCCCTCAAGGCCCGGGACGCCGGCGGGCCCGTGGGCGAGATCCGCGTGGAGGCCGGGGACGTCGTCATGACCACCGAGGCCTTCGCCCGGGCCTCCCAGGCGCGATTCGAGATCCTGGAGGCCGTACCCGGGCGCACCTCCCTGGGGCCCCTCCTGCTGGGCCGGGCCGTGCGCCCGGGTTCCGTCACCCTCGTGGGCTCCGAGCACGTGAGCACCCTGGCCCGCATGATCGACCGGGTCCGGTCCGAAGGGTGGGCCGCTTCGGTCCTGGTGGACGGGGCCGTGAACCGCATCACCCAGGTGGGCGCCCTGGGCGCCGCGCAGTTCGTGTATGCCTTCCGGGCCGACCCGTCCAACCTTGGCCGGGTCGCCGCCCGGGTGCGGGCCCTGGCGGCCCTGGCCGCCCTCCCCGTGGAGGCGGTGCCGCCCCCGGGCGCCCTGGAGATCCAGGGTCCCCTGACCCCGGAGCTGCTCAAGACCCTGGACCCGGCGGCCCCCGCGCTTTCCGTCCAGGATTTCACCATGTTCTTCCTGGACCCGCCGGACCTCCTGGCGCTCCTGGGGCGCCGGGCCTGCTCCCTCCGCCGCGGATTCAAGCTCCTGGGGTTCGTCCCGGCCCTGCGCGGGCTCAGCCGGGCTGACCTGGTCCAGGCGGTGGGGGAGGCGGCGGCGCCCTTCCTGCTGCCCAATCCCTGCGAGGCCGCGCCATGACCAGCGGCTTCATGGAATACGCCGAGTTCAAGGGCTTCTGGGAGCACTTCTCCCCCGAAACCCCCTTCGGGCGGGACGAGAAGCAGCGCCTCGCCCTGGTCACGGACGGCGGCCAGCTGGAGGCCCTGTGGGACCACACGGACCACGCCCTGGGCCTCCTGGACGCCCTGGAACCGGACCCGGTGCGCCTGGATCGCATCTCCCACCATCTCAAGCGCCTGCCCCGGTTCCCCCGGGAGCCGCGCCCCCGCTATACCGAAGTCGAACTGTTCCAGTTCAAGAAGTTCCTCCACAACTACCGGGCGCTCATGGGGCTGCTGCCGGCCGGGACCCTGGCGGCCTTCGGGTTCACCTTCGCGTCCGAGGCCTTCGCGCGCCTCCTGGACCAGGGCCGGCAGAGCGCCGAAGCCTTCTACGTGGCCGACGACTACAGCCCCGGGCTGCGGGCGGCCCGGGACGGACTGAGGGACGCCAACGCCGGCCTGGCCGAGGCCAGGGAGGCCCGGGCCCGGGAGATCCGGGACGCCTTCGGCCTGGATTTCCAGAACCGGGAGTTCCTGCTGGCCCCCCGCGCCACCCTGGGCGAGGGCGCCCGGGCCCGGCTGATCCTGGAACCCTACGACGAGACCCACTGGGTGGCGCGTCCCCTGCCGGCCCCCCGGGAGCGGGTCCTGGCCGAACGCCGGGAGGCCCTGCTGGCCGATGAGCGCCTCCAGGAGGACCGGGTGCTGGAGGACCTGTCCCTGGCCGCGCGGGGCGAGCTGGAGGCCTTCAAGGCCTACCAGGAGGCCGTGCGGGCTTTCGACCTGGCCTTCGCCCGGGCCCGGCTGGCCCGGCGCTGGAAGCTGACCCGCCCCCGCCTGGGCGACGGCCCCGTGGAGGTTTCGGCCGGACGGTTCGTGCCCTGCGAGCAGGCCTGCGCCGCCGCGGGTCTGCCCTACGTGCCCCTGGACGCCGCCTTCGACGCCAGCGTCACGGTGATCTTCGGGTCGAACATGGGCGGCAAGACCATGGCCCTCAAGACCCTCGCCTTCCTGCAGCTGTGCACGCAGACCGGGCTCTACGTGCCGGCGGCGGGCTTTACCACCCGGGTCTTCCGGCACTTCCACTACGTGGGCGAAGGGCGCGTGGGCCAGGAGGCCTCGGGCCTCTCGGGCTTCGGCCGGGAGATCCGCCAGTTCAACCGGGTCTGGGCCGACGGCGGCCAGGGCCCCACCCTCGCCCTGTTCGACGAGTTCGCCCGCACGACCCAGTCCCAGGAGGCCGAGGCGCTCCTTTCGGCGGCCATGGAGGCCCTGGCCGCCAACGGCCGGGTGCTGGCCCTGTTCGCCACCCACTTCCGGGGCGTGCGCCGCTGGCCCGGGGTCCGCTACCTGCGCATGAAGGGCCTGGACCGGGCCAGCCTGGAGCGCGACCTGGGCGCCCAGGGGGAGGCCGCAGCCGGCGACGGCCTCCGGACCGTCATCGCCCACATGGATTTCCACCTGGTCCCGGACGACGGCGAACGGACCCACTCGGACGCCATCACCGTGGCGTCCCTGCTGGGCCTCGACCCGGGCATCGCCCGCCGGGCGCGGGAATTTTTCACCCTCACGAACTAGAACAACGGGAGAACGCATGCAGACAAAGCTGGGGCTGTCCGAGGAGCGGATCGACAAGGCCAGGGACCTGGCCGCCCGAATCGTCAAGCCGGTCATGGCCTTCGTCGCCGAACACACCACCGTCACCGTGGAGCGGGCCACCCTCCGCCTGGCGGGCGCCGACGGCGCGGATCCCGACGGCGTGCCCGTCCCCAACCTGGTGGTGGACCAGTGCAAGGGCCTCCTGGAAAACGGCGCCCTGATCTACTACGTCAACGCCCTGGTGCGCACCGGCGAGACGGTCCAGGGCCTCAACCGGCTCATCGCCGGCGGCCTGAACGTGGCGTCCCTCCCCCTGGGCGACCGCGCCGAACTGGAGACCCGGGCCCGCACCCTGGTGGAGGCCTTCGCCGCCCGGGTGAAGGCCAACCGCGGCCACCGGGACGCCAAGCTCGAGGCCTACAAGGGCCGGAACCACTCCCCCCTGCTCTACGTCATCGTGGCGACCGGCAACATCTACGAGGACCGGAAGCAGGCCGTGGCCGCCGCGGAACAGGGCGCCGACGTCATCGCGGTCATCCGCACCACCGCCCAGAGCCTCCTGGACTACGTCCCCTACGGCCCCACCACCGAGGGCTTCGGCGGAACCTACGCGACCCAGGAGAACTTCCGCATCATGCGGGAGGCCCTGGACGAGGTCGTGGACCGCCAGGGACGCTACATCCTGCTCACCAACTACTGCTCGGGCCTGTGCATGCCGGAAATCGCGGCCATGGGCGCCCTCGAACGCCTGGACATGATGCTCAACGATTCGATGTACGGGATCCTCTTCCGCGACATCAACATGTACCGGACCTTCGTTGACCAGAAGTTCAGCCGCATGATCAACGCCTACGCCGGGATCATCATCAACACCGGGGAGGACAACTACCTCACCACCAGCGACGCGGTGGAGAAGGCCTACACCGTCCTGGCCAGCCAGTTCCTCAACGAGCGGTTCGCCTACGCCGCGGGGCTCCCGGCCCGGCTCATGGGACTGGGCCACGCCTTCGAGATGGACCCCACCCTCAAGAACGGCTTCCTGCTGGAGCTGGCCCAGGCCCAGATGGCCCGGGAGATCTTCCCGGAGGCGCCGCTGAAGTACATGCCTCCCACCAAGTTCATGACCGGCGACATCTTCAAGGGCCTGGCCATGAACTCCATGTTCAATTTCGTCTCCAAGCTCACGGGCCAGGGCATCCACCTGCTGGGCATGCTCACCGAGGCCATCCACACGCCGTTCATGATGGATCGCTTCCTGGCCCTGGACAACGCCAAGCACGTCATGAACACCATGGAGGGCCTGGCGGACGAGATCGAATTCCGGCAGGACGGCGTCATCGCCACCCGCGCCCGGAAGGTGCTGGAGGAGACGGTGGAATTCCTGGAGAGCATCGACCGGATCGGCCTCATGCCGGCCATCGCCGAGGGCCACTTCGCCGACATCAAGCGCCCCGCCGACCTTGGCAAGGGGCTGGACGGCCTCCAGAAGAAGGGCCCGGACTACTTCAATCCCTTCGAAGCCTACCTCAAGAACGAACTCAACCTCGCGGACTGACGGAGATGCCCATGATCATTCGACCCTACGGCGACACCCTGGACGACGGGTCCGTGCAGCTCTCCTTCACCCTGCCCGTCCCCGACGGGCCCAAGGGACGGGAAGCCGCCCGGCAGTTCACGGAAAAGCTCGGTTTCAGCCACGTGGACATCGTCCACTCCACGCCGCTGTCGGACGGCTTCTCGATGTACGTGGCCTACGGCAAGACGGCCACCGGCATCGACTACGGCACCATCCACGTGGAGGACGCCACCGGGGAGAAGGTGTACACCATGGAGGAGGCCGACGCGGCCGTGCGGGAGCACTTCGGGCGCAAGCTCGTGGTGGTGGGGGCCTGCACCGGCTTCGACGCGCACACGGTGGGCATCGACGCCATCATGAACATGAAGGGCTACAACCACCATTTCGGCCTGGAACGCTACGCCGGCCTGGAGACCTACAACCTGGGCGCCCAGGTGCCCAACGACAAGCTCATCGACTACGCCCTCAAGGTGAACGCCGACGCGATCCTCGTTTCCCAGATCGTCACCCAGAAGGACGTCCACATCCAGAACCTCACCGAGCTCATCGAGCTGCTCCAGGCGCGCAACCTGCGGGAGCGGTTCGTGGTGTGCGCGGGGGGCACACGCATCGGCAACAAGCTTGCCGTGGAGCTGGGCTTCGACGCCGGGTTCGGCAAGGGCAGCTACGCGGAGCACGTGGCCACCTTCATCATCGACAAGCTGATCGAGCGTAAGCAAACCCATTGAGGAGGTCCATTCCATGCTAGCGAAACCCATCATCAGCGCCGCGGAAGCCGCGGGCAGGATCAAGTCCGGGGACATCCTCATGTCCGGGGGCTTCATGGGCTGCGGCGCCCCCGACACCATCATCCGGGCCCTCAAGGCCGCGGGGACCAAGGGGCTCACCCTCATCAGCACCGACACCGCCTTCCATGACTTCAAGACCGGCCGCATCAACGGCATCGCCCCCCTCGTCCAGGACCGGGCCTTCGTGAAGATCATCGCCAGCCACATCGGGCTCAACCATGAGACCCAGCGCCAGATGAACGCCCAGGAGACGGACGTTGAGCTGGTGCCCCAGGGCACCCTGGCCGAGCGCATCCGCTGCGGCGGCGCCGGCATCGGCGGCTTCCTCACCCCCACGGGCCTGGGCACGGAGGTGGAGGAGGGCAAGCAGGTGATCACCGTGGACGACCGCAGCTACCTGCTGGAGCGCCCCCTCAAGGCCGACGTGGCCATCATCAAGGCCAAGAAGGCGGACAAGGCCGGCAACCTGATCTACGCCGGGACCGCGCGGAACTTCAACCCCCTGATGGCCACCGCCGCCGAACTCGTCATCGCCGAGGTGGAGGAGATCGTGGAGATCGGCGAGATCGACCCCAACCAGGTGCACACCCCTTCGATCTTCGTGGACTGCCTGGTCCTCTCCGAAACCCAGGAAAGCTGAGGGACACCATGGACTACACCCCCAACAAGGAAAACATCGCCAAGCGCATCGCCCGGATCTTCAAGAACGGCGACGTGGTGAACCTGGGCATCGGCCTTCCCACCCTCGTCGTGGACCACCTGCCCGAAGGTGTCACCCTCATCCTCCAGTCGGAGAACGGCCTCATGGGCCTGGGGCCCGCCCCGGAGAAGGGCCAGGAGGACCCGGACATGGTCAACGCCGGCGGCGCCCCCCTCTCGGTGGTGCCCGGCGGGTGCTTCTTCGATTCCGCCACCAGCTTCGGCATCATCCGCGGCGGCCACGTGGACTACACGGTGCTGGGCGTGCTGGAGGTGGACCAGCAGGGCAACCTCGCCAACTACAAGGTGCCCGGCAAGATGGTCCCCGGAATGGGCGGAGCCATGGACCTCACCATCGGCGCCCGGGTGGTCATCGCCGCCACCCTCCACTTCGAGCCCTCCGGCGCCTCGCGCCTGAAGCGCCACTGCAAGCTGCCCCTGACCGCCGCCGGAGAAGTGAACTACGTCGTCACCGACGTGGGCATGTTCGAGATCGTGGGCGGGCGCTTCCACCTCATGGAATGCTTCGCGCCCTACACCCCGGAATGGATCATCGAAAAGACCGACGCGGAAATCCACGTCAGCACCTCCTGCAAGACCGTGAGCCTCTGAACCCAAATCACCCGGAGATTCCCATGAGCAAAGTCAGCATCGTCGGCGCCTACAACACGAAATTCGGTTCCCTGGTCAAGCGCAACCGGGAGACCGGCGAGGTCACCGACCTCCAGTCGGCCTACGAACTCCTGCTGGAGGCGGGCCGGGGCGCCCTGGCCGACGCCGGCATCCCCGCCAGCGAGGTGGACGGCGTGTGGGTGGGTTCCTGCGCGCCCGGCCTGTTCGCCAACCAGGAGCACCTGGCGGCCTTCGCCACGGAAATCGACCCCGAGGGGCTCCGCTTCAAGTCCATGACCCGCTGCGAGGACGCCTGCGCCTCCGGTTCCGTGGCGCTCTACGACGCCCTCTACGCCGTGGAGTCCGGCCGGGCCAAGGTGGCCCTGGTGGTGGGCGTGGAAAAGATGAACCTGCTGGACACCAAGGGCGTCACCCACGCCCTGGCCACCTGCTCCTACTGGCCCGAGGAGGGCGGGCGCGGCATGACCTTCCCCGCCCTGTTCGCGGAGTACGCCAAGGGCTACCAGGCCCGCTACGGCTTCCCCGAGGGCGACCTCAAGCGCATGCTGGCCACCGTGGCCGCCCTGGGCTACCGCAACGGCGTGGACAACCCCCTGGCCCACTTCGGCAAGGGCGGCCCCTCCGACAAGCTGGGCCTGTTCACCGCGGATGCCATCCTCGCCCTGCCCCCGGAAAAGAACCCGGTCATCGCCGATCCCCTTTCCCTCCACGACTGCTCCCTGGTCACCGACGGCGCCGCCGCCCTGGTGATCATGGCCACCTCGGATCCCCGCACCGCCGGCAAGAAGGTCGTGGAGATCGCCGGCATCGGCCACGCCAACGAGCGGTTCGCCATTTCGGCCCGCCCGAACATGCACGAGCTCATGGCCGGGAAGGAAGCGGTCCGCCGCGCCTACGCCGAGGCCGGCATCACCGCCGCCGACCTGGACCTGGCCGAAGTGCACGACTGCTTCACCATCAACCAGCTCCTCACCACCGAGGCCCTGGGCCTCTCCCGGGACGGCCGCGCCGGCTACGACTACCTGGAAGGCCGCTTCACCCGGGATGACGCCCAGTGCGCCGTGAACCTCTCCGGCGGCCTCAAGGCCAAGGGCCATCCCGTGGGCGCCACCGGCGTCTCCATGCACGCCCTCCTGTACAAGCAGCTCGCCGGCGACCCCATCGGCGCCACCCTCTCCCGCAAGACGCCCACCACCGGCGTCTCCTTCAACGTGGGCGGCTCGTCGGTCACCAACTGCGTTACCGTGCTGCGCCGGCTGAAATAGGGCGGACCCGTAGCGGCCGATCGGGGTCTTTTCGACCCCCGCCGGCAGATCGAACCCGTCAAGCTCCCCAAACCTTCGCGCTACGCCGCGGGGGTCAGGGGAGCTATGCTCTATGCACCCCTTGAGAGCCCCATGCACCCACCCGACGCCCCATGACCGGTTCCGACCCCTCCCTCCCGAGGCGGGTCCTCGATGGTCTGCGGACGCCCGTGGCGGTCACGGACGGGGATGGCGTCCTGGTCTTCGCGAACCGGGCCTGGCAGGGGATCGCCGGGGAACCGGGGGCCGGGCCCGGATCGGGGTTCCAGGACGACGCCATCCGGCAGGGCCTCCGGGACGTGGCTGAAGGCCGCCGGCCGGACTTCACCTGGGGGATCCCCGGTGGCGGCCGCTTCTCCAGGCTCATCGCCACGCCCCTGGAAGGCTCCGGGGGGTGCCTGATCCAGCCCGAGGACGACGCGTCGGACAACGAGGACCTCTTCCGGCGGGCCTTCGCTTCGAACCCCGACCCGTCGACCCTCTCCTCCTACCCCGACGGGAGGATCGTGGAGGCGAACCCCGCCTGGTGCGCCCTGGCCGGCGTCACCCGGGAGCGCGCCCTGGGACGCACGCCCGCGGATCTCGGCCTGTGGACGGATCCCCTGGATCGGACGGCCATCCTGAAGGAGGTGGCGGAAACCGGGGTCTTCCCGGGGCGGCAGACGGAAATGCGCCTGCCCTCGGGCGAGATCCGCCAGATGCTCCTGGCCGCCTCGGCCCTGGATACCCCCAATGGCCTGCGGGTGCTCCTCACCGGACGGGACGTGACCGAGCGCCACCGGGCCCTCCTCGCCCTGCGGGAGAACGAGGCGCGGTTCCTGGCCCTGTTCGAGCTGTCGCCCGACGGCATCAGCGTCTCGCGCATCCACGACCGGACCTTCCTGCAGGTGAACGCCGCCTGGGAGGCGATGTTCGGCTACCCCCGGCAGGAGGCCGTGGGCCGCAGCGTCGAGGACCTGGGCCTCTTCGCGGATCCGCAGGATTCCGACGCCCTGTCCTCGGACCTGCCCGAGGCGGGCGTGGCCCCGGCACGCACCTTCACCCTGGTGCGCAAGGACGGCGCCCGCCTGGAGGCGGAGATCAAGGGCATGGTGCTGGACATCCAGGGCGAGCCCTGCCTCCTGGCCAGCCTCCGGGACGTCACCCGCGAGGCGGCCCTGAAGCGGACCCTGCTGGCCACGGAGGAGCGCTTCCAGGTGATCACCGGGGGGCTGAAGGACTACATCCTCATCCTGGACCCCGGGGGGAACATCACCTACATCAACCGCACGCCCGAAGGGATCCAGCCCTCGGACGCCCTGGGACGGCCCTTTCCCGTGGGTTTGGCCCCCGAGACCCAGGCCGCGGGGGCGGCCGCCCTCCGGACCTGCCTGGCGACCCGCCAGGGCGTGAGCTACGGGACCCAGGGCCTGCGCCTGGACGGCACCGCGGGCTGGTTCGACGTGCGGCTCGAACCCTTTCCGGCCGAGGGCCCGGTGCAGTGCGTGGTGGTCCTGGCCCTGGACCGCTCCGACGCCCGGCAGGCCGAGGAAGCGGAACGCCGGGCCCAGAAGGCCGAAAGCCTGGTCCTCATGGCCGGCAGCATCGCCCACGACTTCAACAACCTCTTCGCGGCCATCCAGGCCAGCCTGGAGATCCTCGAGATCCAGGTGCGGGACCAGGAAGGCCCGGTGCTGACGGTGGCCACCGCCCGGGAGGTGCTCCGGCGGGCCATCGCGCTCTCGTGGAAGATGAACGAGTTCTCCGGCCACGCCGTGACCCGCCGGGTGCCCACGGACCTCGTGAAGCTGGTCTCCGCCTGGGCCGGCGCCCAGGAACCGCCCCAGGGCCGGCGACTGACCCTGGACCTGGCGGCCGTTCCCCCCATCCTGGCGGACCCGGACCGCGTGCGGATCATGCTGGACGCCCTCCTGGAGAACGCCTGGGAGGCCATGGCCAAGGACGGCCGCGGGGAAACGGTCGCCCTGCGCACGTTCGTGGATTCCGCAGGGGAGACCCTCCCGGGCCCCTGGGCGGCGCCCCGGCCCCCGGGTGCCGCGACGGTGTGCCTGGAGGTGGCCAACGACGGCCCCTGCCCGGACCCGGAGGTCCTGGCCCGGATGTTCGACCCCTTCTTCACGACCCGGTTCGTGGGGCGGGGCCTCGGGCTGGCCTCGGTCCTGGGGATGTTGAAGGCCCACGGCGCGGGCATCCAGGTGGTTCCCGGCCAGGGCCTGGCGTTCCGCCTGCATTTCCCGCTCCAGACGCCCTGAGGGGCGGCGTATCCTGGGGGAAACCTTTGAAAGGGGACCCCCATGAGCTTCGATGGAACCTGGGACCTGACCGTCAACTCCCCCATGGGCGCCAAGGCGTTCCGCATCGCCGTCACCACCGGGGACGGGAACGTTGCCGCCACCGTGACCTCCGACGGCCTCTCCACCCCCCTGATGGACGCCCGCCTGGAGGGGGGCCACCTCCGCGGTTCCCTTCGGCTGCCGCGACCCATGAACATCCTGCTGGACCTGGACCTCACCTGCGACGGCGATGCGCTGGCGGGCCAGGCCAAGGCCGGACACATGGTCCTGCCGGGCATCACCGGAGCCAGGGTTTAAGTTATGACCTAGGTCCGACGCTCTCCGTGGGAAAATGGGGGCATTCAAAGGACCTCCGCCATGACCCAAGCCACCGAAGCCCCCGTCATCCGCGCTCCCCACGGCGCCCACCTGCACTGCAAGGGCTGGGTGCAGGAGGCGGCGCTGCGCATGCTCATGAACAACCTGGACCCCGACGTGGCCGAGCGCCCCGAGGACCTGGTGGTCTACGGCGGCCTGGGCAAGGCGGCGCGGAACTGGGACTGCTTCAACGCGCTGGTCAAGGAACTCAAGCACCTGGGAGACGAGGAGACGCTGCTGGTGCAGTCCGGCAAGCCCGTGGGGGTGGTGCGCACCCACGCGGACGCCCCGCGGGTGCTCATCGCCAACTCCAACCTGGTGCCCCGGTGGGCCACCTGGGAGCACTTCCGGGAACTGGACCGCAAGGGGCTGATGATGTACGGCCAGATGACCGCCGGCAGCTGGATCTACATCGGGAGCCAGGGCATCGTCCAGGGCACCTACGAGACCTTCGCCGAGGCGGCGCGCCAGCACTTCGGGGGGACCCTGGCGGGCACCTGGACCCTCACGGCCGGCCTGGGCGGCATGGGCGGGGCCCAGCCGCTGTCGGTGACCATGAACGGCGGCGTGGCCCTGTGCGTGGAAGTGGACCGCACCCGCATCGACAAGCGGCTCCAGACCCGCTACCTGGACGAGTGGACCGATGACCTGGACGACGCCCTGGCCCGGGTGGAGCGCTACGTGCGCGAGAAGAAGGCCGTCTCCATCGGCCTCCTGGGCAACGCCGCCGAGGTGCTGCCCGAGCTGGTGCGCCGGGGCGCGCGGCCCCACCTGGTCACGGACCAGACCTCGGCCCATGACGAGTACAACGGCTACATCCCCGCCGGCCTGACCCTGGAGCAGGCCGCGGCCATGCGCAAGGATGAGCCCGAAGCGTACGTGAAGCTGGCCCTGACCTCCATGCGCGCCCACGTGGAGGCCATGCTGGCCTTCCAGGCGACGGGGTCGGTCACCTTCGACTACGGCAACAACATCCGCGCCCAGGCCCAGCGGGCCGGCTGCGAGAACGCCTTCGCGTTCCCCGGGTTCGTGCCGGCCTTCATCCGGCCCCTGTTCTGCAAGGGCATCGGCCCCTTCCGCTGGGCGGCGCTCTCGGGCGACCCCGAGGACATCGCCGTCACGGACCAGGCCATGATGGACCTCTTCCCGGAGAACGAGGGCATGATCCGCTGGATCAAGGCGGCGCAGGAGAAGATCGCCTTCCAGGGCCTGCCCGCGCGCATCTGCTGGATCGGCGCCGGCGAGCGCCACCTGGCCGGGCTGAAGTTCAACGAGCTGGTGCGGGAGGGCAAGCTCAAGGCCCCCATCGTCATCGGCCGCGACCACCTGGACTCGGGAAGCGTGGCCTCCCCCAACCGCGAGACCGAGGGCATGAAGGACGGGTCCGACGCCGTCTCCGATTGGCCGCTGCTCAACGCCATGACGGCCTGCTCCGGCGGCGCGTCCTGGGTGAGCTTCCACCACGGCGGCGGGGTGGGCATGGGCTTCTCCCAGCACTCCGGAGTGGTCATCGTGGCCGACGGCACGGAGCGCGCGGACCGGTGCATCCGGCGGGTGCTGTGGAACGACCCGGCCATGGGCGTCTTCCGCCACGCCGACGCCGGGTACGAGGCCGCCCGGGAACACGCGACCCGGATCGGCCTCCACGTACCCATGGGTTGATTGCGGCTACTTCGTCAGGACGAACTGGTCCAGCACGGTGCCGTCCATTCCGATCTGCTTGAAGTCGACCCGGCCCGGGGCGATGTCCAGCTGCGAGAAGCAGGGCGTCCGCCACCTCAGGTGGACCGGGTAGGGCTTGGGCGGGGTCTGGCCCGGGTAGTCGGGGTGGCCGGGGGGGTAGGGATAGTCCTTGGGATTGGCCCCCCCCGCCCCGGTCACGATGTGGATGACGCCGTCGGCCTTCGTGGCGCCGCCGTGGCCCTGGAAGGCCGTGTCCTCCAGGATGTTCGCGGGGTTGCCGAAGTGGGCCTTGTCCGAGGCGCCCGCGGGCTTGGGGGTGAAGCGCAGGGGCCGGGTGCGCTGGTAGCTGTGCAGGTGGCCGGTGAAGACCATGGCCACGCGGTGCTTTTCAAGGATCGGCCAGATCTGGCGCATCCAGGTCTCGCCGTACTTCCAGTTCACCTCATGGCTCAGGTTGAAGGCGGGGTGGTGGAAGACCACGAAGCGCCAGTCCGCGCCGCGGGCGGCGGCGAGGTCCTTGTCCAGCCAGTCCTTGAGCTGGGCGACGAGGGCGTCGGCCTCGGGGGTGCGGTTGCTCCACGTGTGGTTCGGCAGCGTGCGGTGGGAGTAGGCCCATTGCGAATACAGGTTGGAATCCAGGATGGTCCAGTGCACGCCGCCCGAGTCGAAGGAGAAGTTCGCCATGGCCGGGAAGCGGTCCTGCGCCGCGGCCAGGAACCCGGAGAAGGCGTTCCGGGGGCTGAGCACGGGGGTCATCATCTTGTGGGCGTTGGCGGGGTCGTGGTTGACGGCGAACGCGGGCCCGTTCAGGGGCTGGCTGAAGTAGTAGTAGTACGCCAGGCCGTTGGGCTGGGGAGTGAAGGAGAGGCGGCCGCCCCGGTATTCGAAGACCCGGTCGGTGTCGTTGTTCCCCAGGCAGGCCGCCATCACCGTCCTGCGCAGCACCGATCCGCCCGAGGAGGTGCCGCGGTCGGCGTTGATGGCCGGGAAGAAGAGGTCCCGGTACTGGCCGGCGTGGCCCTCCATGTTGACGATGTCGCCGGGAACCACCAGGAGGTCCGGACGGGTCGAGCCCACCTGGTTCGCCAGGCGCCGGAAATCCTGCTGGCTGGCGGGGCTGGTGGTCACCAGGTCCCCCACCACCGCCACCCGCTGGGACTGGCCCTTGCCCTTGAGGGCCATGCCCCGGTCCTGGAAGACCACATGGCCGTCCCGGGTGACCTGGTAGGCGAACCGGGCGCCCGGCGCCAGGTGCGAAAGGGTGGCCGTGTACACCCGGTGCTGCGGCTCCGAGGGCACGTTGACCTTCACGAAGGTCACCGCCCCCGCGGGCTTCCACTGCCCCCCCCGGTACACGTTCACGGCCCAGGTCGCGTTTGTCTCCGGGGTATGCCAGAGGAGGGCCAGCTGCGTGGGGGACGGGGCCGGCCCCAGCTGCAGGTAGGGGGGTATCAGGAAGGCCCCGGGCACGCTCAGCGCCGGCGGCAGGGCGCCCTTGGGCCCCGGAGGCGTCGGGGGCATCGGGGGCGGCTGCGGGGTCGGGGAACCCGGCACCGTGGTTTCCGGCGTCGGGGTGTCCGGCGTCGGGGCATCCGGTGCAGGAGGCTGGGACGCCGGAGGCGCCGGGGCCTGGGGGGTCGCTGGGGTCGGTTTGGATCCCCCACCCCCGCAGGCGGAGGCAAGGAGGAGGAGAGCGATGGGAAGGAGAGGTTGCTTCGTCATAATTAATTATTATTTTTTGGAACGGGGTCCGTCAATGACAAATTTGACTTAAAATCTCTTATTATTATATTTAAATATTGTCACTCTCAATTTATCTAAATGAATAATTTAGCATTACACTCAGAAGGTCACCCGGCGGAAAATGAACGTCTCCCAGGAGCGGCCATGCACGTCCCCGACATCGACGACCTGATCCTGGATTCCGACGACGACGCCGGCATCGAGGAACTGGGCCGGCGCGTCCTGGCCCGGGGCCCCTGGACAACGGTGGCCTTCCTGGTGCGCACCCGCACGCCCGAGGGCGCCTGGGAGGGGCCCCACCTGTGGCTGCACCGCTACCAGAAGGTCGCCCAGGGATGGAAGCTGGTGAGCCGGTTCCGCACCACCGAACCCGCGCAGCTCGACGCCCTCCTGGGCGCGCTCGAGGGCTGGAGGGAGCTCATCGCGTCCCGCTGAAGGGGCCCCTTCCCCCTTCGCAGGTGAAGCCCGGGCCGCCCCGTGCGATGCTGGAGGGTTCAGGAGTCTCCATGGCCGTCGCCCTCAGTCTCGTCAAGGTCACCAAGCGCTTCGGCGCCCAGCCCATCCTCGAGGGGCTGACCTTCGGCCTGCAGATGGGGGAGAAGGTGGGCCTCATCGGCCGCAACGGGGCCGGGAAGTCGACGCTCTTCAAGCTCCTGGCCGGGGAGGACACGCCCGACGAGGGCGAGGTGGTCCTCACCCAGGGGCTGCGGGTGGCCCACCTGGCCCAGGACCCGCACTTCGCCCCGGACGCCACGGTGCGCAGCGCCCTGGAGGCGGCCCTGCGGGACCACCGGGCCCTCATCGCCCGCCACGGGGAGATCCACGAGGCCCTGCAGGCCGCCACCCCCGACCAGGCCGAGCGGCTCCACATGGAGCTGGACGGCGTGGAGCACCACCTCAACCACATGGGCTGGGACCTGGAGCCGCGGCTCAAGGAGGCCCAGACCACCTGGGGCCTGGTGGACCTGGAAGCCACGGTGGAGTCGCTCTCCGGCGGCTGGCGCAAGCGGGTGGCCCTGGCCCAGGCCTGGCTGCAGGACCCGGACGTCATGGTGCTGGACGAGCCCACCAACCACCTGGACCCCGAGCAGGTGGAGAAGCTCGAGCTCTGGCTCCAGGGCTTCGGCGGCGCGCTGCTGCTCATCACCCACGACCGCCACCTCCTGGACGGCGTCGTGGACCGCATGCTGGAGCTGGAGAACGGCGACGTCACCAGCTACGAAGGCTCCTACAGCGACTACCTCCTGGAGCGCAGCGACAAGGAGTTCCGGGAGGCCCGGCTCACCGAGCACATGCAGAACCGCCTGCGCCGGGAGCTGGCCTGGCTCCGCCGCGGCGCCAAGGCCCGCACCCGCAAGTCCAAGCTGCGCATCCAGGACGTGCTGGACCTGGGCGACGAGGTAAAGGACCGCACCCGCCTGGAGCAGCGCACCAGCCTCACCTTCGCCGGGGGCGCCAACCGCTCGGATTCGCTCCTGTCGGCGGAGGGCGTCCGCTTCCACTACCCCGGCTCCGGGGTCGAGCTGGCCGGGGGCATCGACCTGGTGCTCCAGCGCCGCCAGCGCATCGCCTTCCTGGGGCCCAACGGCTGCGGGAAGTCGACGCTCCTGAAGCTCCTCCTGGGCGAGTTGGAACCCACCTCCGGCACCATCCAGAGGCACCCCAAATTGTCCATATCGGCCATCTCCCAGGGCCGGGGCGAACTGCGCGCGGACCTTTCCGTGGCCGACAACATCGCCGAGCGCGCCTCCATGGTGAAGGTGGGCGGGCAGGAGCTGCTGGTGCTGGTGTACCTCACCCGCTTCGGCTTCCCCGCCGACCAGCAGAAGCGCATGGCCGGGACCCTCTCGGGCGGCGAGCGCAACCGGCTCCTGCTGGCCAAGGCCATGCTGCTGCCCTCGGACCTGCTGGTGCTGGACGAGCCCACCAACGACCTGGACATCCCCACCCTCCAGAACCTGGAGGAGGCCCTCCTGGACTACCCGGGGTCGCTGCTTCTGGTGAGCCACGACCGGTTCTTCCTGGACCAGGTGGCCACCCACACCCTGGCCTTCAACCCCGGCGGGGAGCCCCGGTGGGAGATGTACGAAGGCAACCCCACCTCCGTGCGCCGCCTGCGCGCCGAGCGCGCCCTGGAGGCGCCCCGTGCCGAAGCCCCGGCCAAGGCGGCCCGGGCCGAGTCCCGGGACGCGGGCAGGCGCAAGGCGGGCCTTTCCCAGAAGGAGGAGCGGCGCCTGGCGGAGGTGGACGCCGCCATGGCCGCGCTCCACGCCCGCATCCAGGACCTGGACGCGGTCATGGCCGACCCGTCGGCCTTCATCACCGCCGAGGCCCCCGGCCACCAGGCCCTGCGCGACCGGGACGAGGCCAAGGCCCGCCTGGAGGAACTGGAGATGGAGTGGCTGGATCTGGAGGAGAAGCGCGGCTGAGAATCGCCCTCCCATTCCGCTTGGCCGTGCTGAAGTTATATTGTTTATTAATTGAACGGGATCCCGATTACCCGAGGTAAATCGCGTTTCAGGGAACCAATTCGGCTAGGCCCGCATTCACTCCTCGAAGAGCATGGAAGCGGGACCCGTGCGCCCCGCTCAAAGGCAAACCCGTCTCGTTCAATTAATTATTTCTATCGGGATCTATTCCCATCACGGAGAAAACCTTGAGGTTTCGACATCCTTCCCTCGGCTCCCTTGGAGCCGGGTGCTTCATCCTTGCCGCGGCCCTGGCCTGCGGCGGCGGCGGCAAGAGCAGCTCCGCCCCCGCCCCTGTGCCCGCCCCCCAATCCAGCCTGGCGGGGGCCTGGACCGGAATTTCCGAGGACAAGAGCACGGACTACATCCTGGTCATGCCTTCGGACGGGAGCTACCGTCTCCTGAACTCGGGCATGAAGGTGAGCGCCTCCGGGAGCTTCCAGACCTCCGGCACGAACCTGAGCGGGACCGCCACCTTCCTCACGACGATCAACTTCACCAAGATCCCCGGCACGCTGGGCGGAACCTTCACGAGCCGTTCCATCGACGCCACGCTCACCAGCCCCGAGCCTTCCCTCAACGGGACGAAATTCATCCTCACGCCCGACGCCTCCGCCGCCACGGGCGCCCAGCTCCCGGGCCTGGCGGGCACCTGGTCCTCCGCGATCAACAGCAACACCGACAAGGTGAACCTGACCTTCACGCTCGACACCGCCGGACACTTCACGGGCGCCCGGCCCACACTCAACGCCACGGGCACCTTCGCCCAGCCCACCGCCAACGCCAACGCGTTCACGGCGGAGCTGGTCTACACCCCGGCCCTGGGCAAGTATGCGGGCACGCCCCGGACCCTCAAGGGCACCGCCTACCTGCGGGCGAACTCCAGCCAGATGGTCCTCAACGCGGACGACGGAACGATCCTCTTCGGCGGCATCTTCACCCGGCAGTGACGCCCGGCGGGCGCCTGGAACCGGAGGAAAAGCGCGGGGGGTGAGCGCATACTGGGAGCGCTTCCGGAGGTTCCCATGCGTTCCTGGCGCGTTGCCCCCCTGCTGCTTTCCGGCACCCTGGCCGTTGCGGCGGTCCCGCCCTACCTGGGCGAGACCCCACCCGGCGACCAGCCGCGCCTGTTCGCGGCGGATCTCCTGGGCACGGGCCTTTCCACCCGGGACATCACCTTCCTGCCCGATTTCACGGAATGCTACGTGGGCGTGTTCATGCCCGGGTTCCGCAAGGCGGCGATCGTCGGGCTCCGCCGGGAAGGCGGCGCGTGGCGGCCCGAGGTGGCGCCCTTTTCCCGGGATCCCCGGTGGCGGTGCCTGGAGCCCTGCGTGAGCCCCGACGGGCGGCGGTTCTTCTTCGTGTCCGACCGCCCCGCCGATCCCGCGGGCGAAACGCCCGGGCCCTTCGGCATCTGGGTGATGGAGCGCGAAGGCACGGGCTGGTCCCAGGCCCGCCGCCTGCCCGCGGCCGTGAACGGCTCCGGGAACGTCTTCTACCCCAGCGTCACGCGGGACGGCGTCCTGTACTTCCTGCAGGAGGAAGGGCAAGGGGGCTGGATCCTGCGCTCGGCCTTCCGGGACGGCGCCTGGACCCCGGCCGAGAAGCTGCCGGCGCCCTTCAACGCCAGCCCCGCCCAGGCCAACCCCCGGGTGGACCCCGAAGGCCGCTACCTCCTCCTGCCCATGGAGGGCCGCCCCGATAGCCTGGGCGGGGCCGACTACTACGGCTACTTCCGGCGGGACGACGGCACCTGGGCCGGGCCGGTGAACCTGGGGCCGGCCGTGAACAGCCCGGCCCGTGATGAATATTCAATCAACCCCGGCCCCGACGGCCGGGTGGTCTTCTTCGCCAGCAACAGGACCCTGCCCCGCCTGGACGGCAAGCTCCTCACCTGGGAAGCCCTGCTGGCCGAACGCACCCTCCCCGGCAACGGCCAGAACAGCCTCTGGTGGGTGGATGCCGGCTTCCTGGAGGCGGCGCGGGCCAAGGCCCTGGAACCTCAGCGGCCGCAGGGACGCGTCCCGCCCTCCACGGGCAGGTAGCCGCAGGCGCTCTCGTCGCAGCAGGTCATGCACACCCGCTTGCAGGCCTCGAAGCCCGTGAGCTCCACCTCCGGGGACAGGAAGCCCGGCTTCACGGGCTCCTCCCGCATGAGGTCGGTGCTGAGGTACTTCTTGTTGTCGTCGGAGAAGACCGTCACCACCACGGCGTCCGGCCCCAGCTGCTCCTGCACCTTCAGGGCGCCCAGGAAGTTGGCGCCGCTGGAGATGCCCACCCCCAGCCCGAGGCGGCCGGCCAGCATCTGCGCCATGAGGATGGCGTCGCCGTCGTCCACGGCGATGATCCCGTCCAGGTCGCCCAGCTTGACGATGGACGGGATGAATTCGTCGGAGATGCCCTGGATCCGGTGCTTGCCCACCTTGTGGCCGGTGCTCATGGTGGGGGAGTTGGCGGGTTCCAGGGGGTGCAGCTTCACGACGGGGTGCATCTCCCGCAGGAAGGCGCCCACCCCCATGATGGTGCCGCCGGTGCCCACGCCCGCCACGAAGGCGTCCGGGGTGAGGCCCTGGAACTTCAGTTGCCACCAGATCTCGGGACCCGTGGTGGTGCGGTGGGCCTCGACGTTGTCGGTGTTGGAGAACTGGCAGGGAAGGAAGCAGTCCGGGGTGGAGGCGGCCAGTTCCTCGGACAGGCGGATGCTCCCCAGAAAGCCGCCCTCCTCCTTGCTCACCAGGCGGATGGAGGCGCCCAGACTGCGGATGAGGTCCTTGCGCTCCTGGCTCATCCAGTCCGGCATGAAGATCGTCACCGGGTGCCCCAGGGCCCGTCCCAGGGCCGCGAAGGAGATGCCCGTGTTGCCGCTGGTGGCCTCGGCCAGGGCCGCCCCCGGGGCCAGCACGCCGCGCGCGTAGGCCATCTTCAGCACGTGCAGGGCCATGCGGTCCTTGATGCTGCCGGTCATGTTGAGGTTCTCGGCCTTGGCGAAGATGCGCCGGGACTGGCCCTTGTACGTGAAGTGCACGGCCAGCAGGGGCGTGTTGCCCACCAGATGGCCCAGGTCGTGGATGCGGCGGGGGATGTCGAGTGGGATCACGGATACCTCGTGATCCCAGGGTCCCAGGAAAACAATTGAAATTGACATGCACACAATCCCGGAAGAACGGGGACACCGGGACACCCACCGGCCGGCAAATGCAGGCTGGCGTCATTTGATTAATGATTTATCTTTTCCCTGGCGATATCCGCCACGGAGAACCTAATGACCCTGCGTCACCTTTCCCTCGGCTCCCTGGCAGCCGCCTGCTCCATCCTCGTCCTGGCGCTGGCCTGCGGCGGCAAGAACAGCTCCGCCCCCACCACCAACCTGGCGGGCGCCTGGATCGGTACCGTTTCCACCGGTGAGTCGGACCTCCTCCTGGTCATGCCTTCGGGCGGGGACTACCGCCACGTGTCCTCGTCCATGTTCATCGCAAGCTCCGGAAACCTCCAGATCTCCGGCCGGAACCTGACCGGGACGGCCACCATCTTCCCCAGGGCCGGCTTCCCCGCTCCGGAGGTCGCCGGCACCCTGAGCGGCACGGCCTCGAGCGCATCCATCAACGCCGTCTTCAATCCCACGGATCCCACCAAAGGGAAAACGACGATCTCCGTCGTTCCCGACACCGCCGCCGATTCCAACGCCCAGCTCCCCGGCCTCGCGGGCACCTGGCTCTCCCAATCCAACCGCAATTCCAGCCGCGAGGATCTGACCCTCACCATCGACTCCGTGGGTGCGATCTCGGCCACCTCCAACTCGGGCGCCCTCGCCGGCACCCTCGCCCAGCCCACCGACAATGCCAACGCGTTCACGGTGGTTCTCAACGTCACACCGACCGATGGTTCCAGCCCCAAGAAGTTCACGGGCGCCGCCTATCTCCGCGAAAAGGCCACCCAGCTGATCATTAACGCGGACGACGGCAAGGGATTCGTTGCCGGCATCTACACCAGGCAGTAAAAATTGCCGCTTTCTTTTCGTTTTTTTTGCGCCATATTTAAGCGCTCGGAGGTCGAGCGTGCTGGCGATGTGGGTTCCCGAAATGCCGTTCCAGATGGCCTGCCAGGCGGACGCAGGCCTGAAGGAACGGCCTTTGGCGTTTCTCAGCCCAGGCGCCCAGCGCACCCCCTGCCTGTGGCTGGTGAACCGCCTGGCCCGGGCCGAGGGGGTGGCCCCCGGGGAGCCCATGGACCAGGCCCTGCGGCGCCTGCCCGGGCTGCGGGTGCTGGACCCGGCCCCCCAGACCTGGTGGGAGGCCCAGGGCCAGCTGGGCGAGTTCCTGCAGCACTGGAGCCCCCAGGGCCTCCTGGGCCGCATGGGCGAGGCCTTGGTGGAACTGGGCGGCACGGCCCGCCTCCACGGCGGACCCCGGGACGCCGCCAGCCGCATGCAGAAGGACCTGGCGCAGTCCATGGGCTGGACCAGCCACGGGGGGCTCTCCCTGAGCGCCACGGCGGCGCGCCTGGCCACCCGCACCCCGGAGCCCCTGGCGGAGGTGCCCGACGGCTCCGAGCAGGTCTTCCTGGCCCCCCACCCCCTGGGCCGCCTGCCTGACATCACCCCCCGGGTGCGCTACCGGCTCTCGCGCCTGGGGCTGGCCCGCTTCGGCGACCTGCAGCCGGTGCCCCTGCCCACCCTCAGCCAGATCATGCCCGAACCCGACGCCCGTCTGGCCCTCTCCCGGGCCCGGGGGGAGGACCGGCCCCGCCTGCCCATGCTGGCCGATCCCCTGGGGGAGTCCCGCCACCCCTGGCGGCTCGAGCCCGCCTGCCTCCCCGAGGAGGTGCCCCTGGCCTTCTGGTGCCTGGAGCGCTTCTGGAACGACGGCCGCGCCCCCCGGCAGCTGACCCTGCGCTGGTGGGACGTGGACGGCGTGGCCCACCGGTGGCGGGCCCCCGAGGAGGCCCTGGCCGAACCCGCCATGGCCCTGGCCCGCCTCGTGGAGGCCGCCTTCCGCCGGGGGGCCGAGCGCCGCATCCTCGTGCACCGCCTGGAATTGCACATGGCCTGGGGGCTGGGGCGGCCCCGGGGGCTCTTCGAGGCGCCCCTCACCCGCAAGCTGGGCGCCCTGGAAACCACCCTGGCCCGGCTCCGCAGGCGTTTCCCCGACCGGCCCGTGCTGCCCGGCTGGGCCCTGGAGGAGGGGGAGTCCGCATGACCTTCCCGCTGGCCGTGACCGACTTCTCCACCGGGGAGGGCGTCTACCCCGCGCCCATGGCCGTGGCGCTGGCCCAGCGCCTGGGCTACGCCTGCGTGGCCTCCTGGGACCACGGCCTCCACGGGTGGCCCCGCCTGCGGGAGGAGGCCCTGGCCGCGGGCCTCACGCCCCTCCTGGCCAGCCGCTTCACGTGGCGGGGCCTGGCCTTCGGCGCCCTGCCCCACACCGACCGCGGCTATGCCGAACTGTGCCGCCTGCTCACGGACCAGGCCCACGGCCGCGAGGGGGACCCGCCCCGGGAGTGCGTGCTGCTCGCCGAGACCCTGGAGGGCCAGGCGTATCTCGTCCGGGAGGGCTTCGCGCCGTACCTCCTCGCCCACGCCCGCAACCCGATGGAGGCCATGGCCGCCGCCGCCCGGGGCCTCCCCGCCGCCGCGCCCCAGGTGCTGCGCTTCCGCCGCGAGGCCGGCCTGGAGCTGCACCGCCTCAAGCGCGTCATGGCGGAACGCTCCACCGTCACCCGCGTGGAGCCCCTGTGGGAGCCCCGGGACGCCGCCGTCACCCGGGCCTCCTGGGAGACGCGCTTTCCCGGCGCCGACCCCGCCATCGCCCGGGCCACGCAGGAGATCCTGGAGAAGGTGCGGGCCTGGCGCATGCACTGGGGCGACTGGGTCATGCCCCGGCCCGTGTGCGCGCGCGACCTGGACCTGGACGCCGAACTCCAGTCCCGGCTCCGCCAGGGCATCCCGAAGCGCTACGCCACCCCGCCCCCGGAGCTGGAGGCCCGCATCGACCTGGAACTCGACCTCATCCGGCGCAAGCGCTTCGCCGGGTACTTCCTGGCCGTGCACGACATCATCCGCGAGGCCAAGGCCACCCGCACCTGCGGCCGGGGCTCGGGGGCGGCCTCCATCGTCAGCTACCTGCTGGGCATCACCAACGTGGACCCCATCGCCACCAACCTCATGTTCGAGCGGTTCCTGTCGGACGCGCGCATCGACCCGCCGGACCTGGACGTGGACTTCGCCTGGGACGAGCGGGACGCGGTGATCGCGTCGGTCTTCCGGCGCTACGGGCAGGAGCGGGTGGCCATGGTCTCCAACCACGTGTATTTCAAGCCCAAGGGCGCCCTGCGGGACGTGGCCCTGGCCCACGGCCGCCCCGAGGCCGAGCTCAAGGTCCTGGCCCGCTTCATCCGCGGCTGGGACGAAGGGGTCAAGGGCATCCAGGACAATCCCGCCTGGGCCCCCATCCTCGCCCAGGCCGAGGCCCTGCGCGGGCACTTCCACCAGCTCTCCGTGCACCCCGGCGGCACCGTCATCGCCCCCGGGGCCCTGTGGCACCACGTGCCCTTCCAGCCCGCGCCCGCCAAGGAGGGGGTGTCGATCACCCAGTGGGACAAGGACGGCGTGGAGGAGTACGGCCTGGTGAAGATCGACCTCCTGGGCAACCGCAGCCTCGCGGTGGTGCGCGACGCCCTGGACGCGCTGAGGGACCGGGCGCCGGCGGCGCTGCACTGGACGCCCCGCCTGGATCCCGCCACCCAGGACCTGCTGGGCCGGGGCGACTCCATGGGCGTCTTCTACGTGGAGAGCCCCGCCACCCGCCAGCTGCAGCAGCGGGTGGGCAAGGGCGACTTCGAGACGCTGGTCATCCACAGCTCCCTCATCCGCCCCGCGGCCAACCGCTGGATCGACACCTACGTCAGGCGCAGCCGCGGCGAGGAGGCCTACGTGCCCAGCCACCCCGTGCTGGGGTCGCTGCTGTCCGAGAGCTTCGGCGTGCTGGTGTACCAGGAGGACGTGGTGCGCGTGGGCATGGCCATGGCGGGCTGGAGCCACGAGGAGGCCGACAAGCTCCGCAAGGTCCTGGGCAAGGACGACTGCTCCGTGAAGCTGCCGCTGTTCGAGGCGAGGTTCCGGGAAGGCTGTGCCGCCCAGGGCATCCCGCCGGCGGTGGTGGACGAGGTGTGGGACATGGTGCGCACCTTCCGGGGCTACTCCTTCTGCAAGCCGCACTCGGCGTCCTACGCCCAGGTGAGCTTCGAGAGCGCCTGGCTCAAGGCCCACCACCCGGCGGTGTTCTTCGCGTCGGTGATCACCAACCAGGGCGGCTTCTACGCCCCCATCGCCTACCTGGGCGACGCCAGGCGCCACAACCTGGTGGTGCGCGGCCCCGACGCCAACCTGTCGAAGTGGGAATTCGCGGCCGAAGGGGACCGCGGCCTGCGGGTGGGCCTCATGGCCGTCAAGGGCGCCCAGCGCGGCGAGGTGGAGGCCCTGCTGGAGGACCGGGAGCGCCGCGGCCCCTACGGGAGCCTGGAGGAGCTCCTGGAGCGCGTGGACCTCTCGGTGCCCACCGTGGAGGCCCTGGGCTCGGGCGGCGCCTTCGACCGCTGGGCCCCCGACGGCGACCGCACCCGCCTCCTGTGGACCCGCCTGGGCGGCATCCCCGAGGGCGTGCGTCCCCGCCCCACCGACCCCTTCGACCGCGCCGCCCTGGAACTGGAGCTCCTGGGCCTGACCCTGGAGATCCACCCCGCCGCCCTGCAGCGGGCCCGCCACGGCGGCGCCCCCCACCGCGCCGCCGACGTGGCCCGCCCCGGCCACCAGCTGCGCTTCTGGGCCCTGGTGGTGGCCGAGAAGACCGTGCGCACCGAGAAGGGCGACCTCATGCAGTTCGTCACCTTCGAGGACGAGACCGCCCTGTGCGAGGCCGTGGCCTTCCCGGACGCCTACCGCAAGCGAAGGAGGCCCTTCCGCATGGGGGACATCCTGCCGGTGGCGGGGAGGAGCGTGCGACAGGACGGGCTGGTGGTGCTGGAGGTGGCGTGATGGCCAAATGCAATCAGTTTTGCGTTTGGCCCGACTAAACGCAAAACTGATTGCGTTTGGTCGAAGCATGAACTAGCCTGAAGGCATGGTCAAACGCCCCTTGTGGGAATCCTGGATCGAGAGGGCCTGGGAGCAGAGACCCATCCTCTGGCTCGCTGGCGTCCGGAGAAGCGGCAAGACAACCATCTGCCAGGCCCTCCCGGATATTGAATACTTCGACTGTGAACGCCCCAGTGTCCGCAGGATGCTGGAGGATCCGGAGGCGTTTCTGGAGGATCACCGGGACCGGCGCATCGTGCTCGATGAAATCCATCGGCTCGAAGCGCCCTCGGAGCTCCTCAAACTGGCTGCGGACCACTACCCGGGCACAAAGGTCCTCGCAACCGGAAGCAGCACCCTCGGCGCCTCGAGCAAGTTCCGGGATACCCTGGCGGGCCGGAAGAAGACCCTTTGGTTGACGCCCATGATCCAGGCCGATCTCGCCGCATTCGGCAGGATGGACCTCCACCATCGAATGCTGAGAGGCGGCCTGCCCCCCTTCTTCCTGGCGCAGGATCTCCCCCAGGATGACTTCCAGGACTGGTTCGACGGCTACTGGGCCAAGGACCTCCAGGAACTGTTCCGCCTGGAGCGCCGCTCTGGAATCCAGAAATTGCTGGAGCTGCTGCTCATCCAGAGTGGCGGCATGTTCGAGGCATCCTCGTTGGCCAGCCCCTGTGGGATCTCCCGCACCACAGTCACCACCTACCTCGGCATCCTGGAGGAGACGATGGTCGTCCGGGTCTTGCGCCCATTCCATAGCGCAAGGAGCCGTGAAGTGGTCCAGGCACCCAAAGTCTATGGGTTCGACACCGGCTTCGTCTGCCATTATCGGGGCTGGGACCGCCTCCGGAACGACGATCTGGGCCCGCTGTGGGAGCATCTGGTCCTCAACGAGTTCATCGCCCACCTCCAGGGAAGACCCATTCACTATTGGAGGGACAAGGACCGGCACGAGCTGGATTTTGTGCTTGCCCGGGACCCGTCAGCCCCGGTGGCCGTCGAGGTCAAATGGAAGGCCGATTCCTTCGACCCCGTCAACCTCGTGGCCTTTCGGAAGACCTATCCGGAGGGTCAGAATTTTCTGGTGGCCCAGGATGTGGAGCGGCCCTACACACGCCGGTTCGGGGGTCTATCGGTGCGAGTCCTTGGACTCGGCCAGATCCCGGACCTCCTGGGTCCAGGGAAAAGGTGATTTCCCGCCCCGGCCCAAGGTTCGGGTGGCCCGGCGCCGTGGGCTACCATGAGGCATGGAAAACGCGCACGCTCCCTATGAACTCGCCCTGGACGTCCTGCCGGAGGACATCGACCAGCTCAACCACGTGAACAACGTCGTGTACCTGCGCTGGGTGCAGGAGGCCGCCATCGCCCACTGGACCGCCAAGGCCTCCCGGGAGGCCCAGGAAACCCTCTTCTGGGTGGTGGTCCGCCACGAGATCGACTACAAGCGCCCGGCCCTGCCAGGCGACGGCATCATCGCCCGCACCTGGGTGGGCCCGGCCAGCCAGCGCACGTTTGAGCGCAACACGGAAATCCTCCGGGCCGGCGACCGCACCCTCCTGGCCCGGGCCCGCACCCTCTGGTGCCCCATGGACCCGCGCACCGGCCGGCCCACCCACGTGAGCGACGAGGTGCGGGCGGCCTTCTCCGTCGAGCCGGCGGCCGGGAACTGAGCCAGGCTATCCCAGGGCCGCCTTGAGCGCCCCCAGCGCCAGCTCCGCGGAGTGGTACGAGGCGTCGTCGCCGTCGCCCAGGGCCTCCAGCACGTCCTCCACGTCCAGGGCGGCGGCCTCCTGGAGGGTGCGACCCTGCACCAGGTGGGCCACGAGGCTCCCGCAGATGACGAAGGACTCGCACCCGTCGGTGGTGTAGCTGCCCGCGGCCACGCGGCCGTCCTCCACCTTCAGCCACAGGTCCAGGGCGTGTCCGCACCCGCCTTCCTGGGCCCGGCCGTGCAGGTCGGCTCCCTTCATGGGAGAGAAATTGCCGGGAACGATCCGGAAGCCGATGGAGGGGGGGAGCACCTTACGCATGCATCAATTGTGATGGATTTGTTGGGAAAAGCAGCACCAAACCACGGAATGTCCCGCACAATATTCCTATTTGAGCATTCAGTGTGTTTATGGGAAAATGCCAAGGCCCGGCACGTTGGAGGCGAGGAAACCATGGATCAGCCCAAGCGCATCGTCATCGTAGGTGGAGTGGCCGGGGGGGCCTCGGCGGCCGTCCGGGCGCGCCGCCTCTCGGAAGGGGCCGACATCGTCCTGTTCGAGCGGGGCCCCCACGTCTCCTTCGCCAACTGCGGCCTGCCCTACCACATCGGCGGGGCCATCCCCGACCGGGGCAAGCTTCTGGTGCAGACCCCCCGGAGCCTCATGGCCCGGTTCAACCTGGACGTGCGGGTCAACACCGAGGTCCTGTCCATCGACGCCGCGGCCCGCACGGTGACCGTGCGCAACCTGAAGACCGGCCAGGAGCGGGTGCAGCCCTACGACGCCCTGATCCTCAGCCCCGGCGCCGAGCCCATCCGGCCCGCCATGCCGGGCATCGGGGACCCGCGGATCCTCGCCCTGCGCAACCTGGAGGACATGGACCGCATCCTGGCGGCCATGGAGGGCGCCACCCGGGCCCTGGTGGTGGGCGCGGGCTACATCGGCCTGGAAATGGCCGAGGCCTTCCGGGAGCGGGGGCTGGAGGTGGTCCTGGTGGAGAAGCTCGACCAGGTCATGGCCGCGGCGGATGCCGACATGGCCACGACCCTGCACGGCGAGCTCCGGCGCAACGGCGTGGACCTGCGCCTGGGGGTCTCGGTGGAGGGCTTCGAGCCGGGCCCGGACGGCCTGTGGGCCACGCTTTCCGACGGGACGCAGGTGGCCTGCGGCCTGGCCGTGCTGGCCATCGGCGTGCGCCCGGAAACCGCCCTGGCCCGCACCGCGGGCCTGGCCCTGGGCTCCACCGGGGGGATCCTGGTGGACGAGTACATGCGCACCAGCGATCCCGCCATCTGGGCGGTGGGCGACGCCGTGGAGGTGAAGGACACGGTCCTGGACGGGCCCGCCCTCATCCCCCTGGCCGGCCCCGCCAACCGCCAGGGCCGCATCGCCGCCGACGCCATCCTGGGCCGCGCCAGCGTCTACAAGGGCACGCAGGGCACGGCCATCTGCAAGGTCTTCGGCCTGGCCCTGGCCGTCACGGGCCAGTCGGAGAAGGTCCTCAAGCGCAAGGGCGTGGCCCACCGCAAGATCTACATCCATCCCGCGGACCACGCCACCTACTACCCCGGCGCCTCCAGCATCTCCCTCAAGCTCCTCTTCGACGACGAAGGCCGCATCCTGGGCGCCCAGGCCGTGGGCGCCGCCGGCGTGGACAAGCGCATCGACGTCATCGCCACCGCCATGCGCGGGGGCCTGACCGTCTACGACCTGGAGGACTCGGAGCTCTGCTACGCGCCCCCCTACGGCAGCGCCAAGGACCCCGTGAACATGGCCGGGTTCGTGGCCTCCAACGTGCTGCGCGGCGACACCGCGCTCTGGGAACCGGAGGAGCTGGCTTCGTTGCGGGAGGACCAGGTGCTCCTGGACGTGCGCACCCTCGAGGAGTTCAAGGCCGGCACGATCCCGGGCGCCGTCATGGCCCCCGTGGACGAACTGCGGGACCGCCTGGACGAGCTGGACACGGACAAGGAATACCTGGTCTTCTGCCAGGTGGGCCTGCGGGGCTACCTGGCCGGCAGGATCCTGTCGCAGCTGGGCTACAAGGTGCGCAACCTTTCGGGCGGGTACCGGCGCTACCGGATGTTCATGGGCCAGGCCTGAGCATGGAGGACACCCGGCTTCTTCCGCGCATCGCCTGGCCCCTGGCCGCCGCCCTGACCCTCCTGCCCTGGTGCGGGGCCGCCACGGCCCTGCTGGGTGGCGTCCTCCTGGCGGTGACCCTGGGCAACCCGTACCAGGCCCTCTTCAAGCGCTGGACGGGGCGGCTCCTGCCGTGGTCCGTCATCGGCCTGGGGGCCGGCATGGACCTGCGCGTCGTGCTCCAGGCGGGCCTCCACGGCCTGGGCTACACGGTGGTGAGCATCGGCCTCACCCTGGCCCTGGGCATCTGGCTGGCCCGGCGCATGGGGGTGCCGGGCTCCACCGGCCTCCTGGTGAGCGTGGGCACCGCCATCTGCGGGGGCAGCGCCATCGCGGCGGTGGCCCCGGTCATCAACGCCGAGGAGCACGAGACCTCCGTGGCCCTGGGCACGGTCTTCCTGCTCAACGCCGCGGCCCTGGTGGTCTTCCCCATGGCCGGCCACCTGTTCCACCTGTCCCAGGAGGGCTTCGGCCTCTGGGCGGCCCTGGCCATCCACGACACCAGCTCCGTGGTGGGCGCGGCCCTGTCCTACGGGCGCCAGGCGCTGCAGATCGCGGTCACCGTGAAGCTGGCCCGGGCCCTGTGGATCGTCCCCGTGGCCTTCGGCATCGGCCTGGCCACCAAGAAGGACCAGGGCGCCGCCAAGGGCAAGCGCCCCTGGTTCATCCTGGGCTTCCTCGTGGCGGCCGCCCTGGCCACCTACGTGCCCTTCCTCCACGTGCCCGCCCAGTGGGTGGCCCGGGGCGCCCGGCAGGGCCTGGTCCTCACCCTCTTCCTCATCGGGGCCGGCCTCACGCCCGCCACGCTGCGCAAGGTGGGCGCGCGGCCCTTCCTGCACGGCCTGCTGCTCTGGGTGATCATCGGCTCGGCGAGCCTGGCGGCGGTGGTGGCCGGCATCCTGAAATGAGGCCGCCCCGGACCGGGAAGGCCCGTCAGGGCTGGACCGGCCACCGCACGACGACGCAGGTCCCGTCCCCCTCGCGCGGCTCCAGGAGGATCTGGCCCTTGTGCCGGTCCACGACCGTCGAATAGGCCAGGGCGAGCCCCTGCCCTGATCCTCGCCCCACGGCCTTCGTCGTGAAGAAGGGCTCGAAGACCCGGTCCCGGATGGCTTCCGGGATGCCGGTGCCGTTGTCCGCGACCCGGAGTTCCACCCGGTCCCCGTCGATCCGCAGGGCCAGTTCGATCCGACCCCGGGCCAGCCGGCCCCGGTCGATCTGGTCGCCGATGGCGTGGGCGGCGTTGATCACCAGGTTCATGACGACCTGGCCGATCTCGTCGCGCAGGCACACCACCGCGGGAAGGCCCTCCTGGATGGCCAGGTCCAGGTCGGCCACCTGTTTCCATTCGCTTCGCGAAACGGTCACGGCGGAACGGACGATCTCCCCCAGATCCGCCGGCTCCATGACGCCGCTGGCGGTGTGGGAGAAGGTCTTCATGGCCTTGACGATGCCCGCGATGCGGGAGAGCCCTTCGGCGCACTGGGACAGGGCCAGCGGCGCCTCCTCCCGGATGAAATCCAGGTCCGCGGTTTCGAGCCGCGCATCGAAATCGGCGAGGTCGCCGGGGCCGCACCGGGACGCGCGCAGCTTCCCCACCAGGGCCAGGGCGGCGTCCACCAGGGCCAGGAGCGGCTCGAGGGTGGACCGGAAGAACATGAGGTTGTCGGCCACGAACTGGGTGGGCGTGTTGATCTCGTGGGCGATCCCCGCGGCGAGCTGGCCGATGGACTCCATCTTGCGCATCTGGAGCATCCGGGCCTGGGTCTGCTGGAGCTCGGCCAGCGTCCGCCGCAGCTCCTCGCGCTCCGCGGCCAATTCCCGGGTCTTGCCCTCGACGACCTTCTCGAGGGCGATGTTCTGCTCCAGGAAGTGGAGTGCGGAGGTTTCGCGGGTGCGGATGTCCAGCTGGCGCCGGATGAGCACCGCGATGGTCTTGTCCCGGGCGGCGAGCTTGCGCTCGAGTTCCGCGATGCGTTCCAGGTCGCCGGCGCTCATCGGGCACCGGGCCTTCCCAGGACGATCCCCGTGAGCGTCTGGTTCACGTGGATGCCGTTGAACTGCTCTCCGTAGGTGGAAAAGCCGAACACCTGGTTGCGGGCCAACACCTCCCCCACCTCCGCGTCGGTGCCCAGGTCCTCGAACTCCAGGCGCCGGAGGATGCAGTCGCAGGCGAGGACCGCCAGGGGGTCGCCGGCCTGCCGCCTCACGTCCGCGAGGGTCCGCTCCAGCAGGGCTAGGGGATCGACGGATCGCCCGATGCTGATCGCCAGGCCGGTGTCGATGGCGCAGTAGAGGGCCAGGGACCGGTCCGGGAGGACCTTGGCGATGGAGCGCACGTGGTGCCCGGAGCCGATGGCCATCAGGAACGGATGCCGGGAGAACACCGCGGGCCCCAGCGCCTCCGTGGGCAGGCCCAGGGCCCGGGCGTAGGCGTCGGCGGCGGGCTCGCCGTTGATCTCGCGGATGATCCTGCGGTCGGCGTCCGCCTCGGTGATCACGATGTCCGGCTCCCCCGGGATGAAATGCTTGAGCATGAAGGGCACGATGGGTCCCCGGGACCGGAAGCTGGCCAGGACGGCGGCGTCACTGAGGAACCGGCCATCGTGGTACACGAAGGTGCGGTCGAAGCGCAGGTCGTCCCCGGCCGATCCCCCGACGATGGGGATGTTTCCAAGGGCCTGGTAGATGGCGGAGGTCACCCGTTCCTCCATCATCGACAGCCCGTCGATCACCAGGAATCCGAAGGGGTGCTGGCGTCCGTCCGCGGGTTCGTTCCGGATGGCCGAGGCCATGGGGAGGACCGCGTCCTGGAACCCCACCAGCGGATGGATCAGGTGGGGCACCATGGCCAGGTTCCCGCCGCCGAACCCCGTGGCGGCCATCCCCCCCTTCCGGAAGCCCCCGGGCCCGATCTGGCCCGAGGAGGTGCAGCCAATGATTGGACAATCAAAGGAACGCTTCAGCGCCGGGCCGACTTCATCCAGGTCATAGGCCGTGGAACCGAAAAAGAAGAGGGCATCCAGCCGATCCCCCATTTGCGACCGCAGGTCGGCGACCGCCGCGCGGGGGTCCGGATCGGTCGTCATGGCATGCCATACCGAACTGTTCATGGGAGGCCCATCCTGGTCATGTCCAACGTATCGAACCCGCCGCCCCGGAAAATGAGCCCCGGCCAGGAATCGTCCTAGAGGGTCTGGGTGATGTTCTCCGGCGTGATGGCCAGCGCGGCCCGGGCCCAGGAAAATTTCGCCTTCAGCACGTCGAACTCGGGACCCGCGGCCAGGAAGGCCGCCCTGCCCTTGACGAGGAAACCGGTTCCCGGGCCGTGGTGCCCGGGCACCTTGGAGCTGCCCAGAGTCATGAGCACCTGGTCGTTGAACGCGACGTTGGCTTCGGTGCGGGTCATGTACCCGGCGGGGACCAGGAACCGGCCGTCCTCGGTGACGCGGACATAGCTGTTCCAGGTGTTCACCATGTGGGGGCCGTCCGGCCCCAGGGTGGCGATGGCGACCACGCCATCCTTCGTGAGCACTTCCAGCAGTTTTTCGGGCATGACCATGGCGGCCTCCTTCATTGGGGGTGGGGAATCGTCCAGTCCTTGCGGCTGGCTAGGTGGCGTGGGTGCGGGCCTGCTTGCGGGACAGGAACCAGGCGCGGGTGTCGGCCAGGAAGGCTACCGGGGCCTTCCGTTCGAATTCGCACCCCAGGTCCGCCAGGGTCCTGGAACCCAGGAAATCCTGGAGGACCTGCTCGGCCTCCTGCATCACCGCGTGGATGCGGCAGGTCCCGGCCGTGGCCCATTCGGGGGCCTCCGGGCCGAACAGGGCGCAGTTGGCGCGGATCTCGGCACAGGCGAAGAGCTTGCGATCCGGGTCCACGGCGGCGAGCACCTCCATGACGGTGATCCGGTCCGCAGGCCGGGCCAGGGAGAACCCGCCGGAGATCCCTTCGCGTCCCGCCACCAGCCCGGCCTTCCGGAGCCGGGTGAGGACCTTGGCCAGGAAGCGCTCCGGGACCTTCAGGAAGGTGGCGAGGTCCTTCACCGACGCCGGCTCCGGCCGGGTGGCCAGGATGAGTAGCGCGTGCAGGGCATACTCCGCGCCGGCACCGTACAGGGACGAATTCAAACTAGCACCTCACAAGTAGTAGTTTACGGCGCCCAGGCCCGCCCGTCAACGGGATTGACCAGGAGCGCCCGGCCGTTCCTGGAATTGCGAATAATTCTATTGACCCTGGTCCGAAATTAGTTAAATTATACATCGAATAAAATTTCGCTTCTGGAGCGGAATTCCTCAGCGTTCAGGTATCAGACCTGCAAGTTGGAGGCGCAGATCCCATCACCCCCGAGGTGCATGGTACCTGCGCCTATTGTCTATTCACGAGGACCCGGAGCGTCCGCTCCGGTTCAACGTCCCGGGAGGTCCCCTTGTCCTTCACCGCCAGCGATCCCGAACCCAAGGGCGCCCTCTCGACCCTGGGTGACCGCATCAAGTCCGTGCGCCGCACCTGGAAGTGGTCCCAGCAGGACATGGCCGAGGTCCTCCGGGTGGACCAGGCCTCCATCTCCTTCTGGGAGCGGGACAAGATCCGGCCCTCCGGATCGGCCATCGTCGCCCTGGCCTCCCTCTTCCGCACCAGCGTGGACGCCCTGGAGGGCGGCAGCGAATTCAACATTCCCGATCCCCCTTCCACGCCCGGCGCCGCCGACCGGGAGTTCCCCAGGAGCGTCTGCCTACCCGTTGGCGGCAAGGACCAGGTCATGGTGGTGGACCTGGCGGACGGCTCCTCCAAGGGCGACCCCGTCTCCGAGGCCATGATGACCCTGGCCATGGGCGTCAAGGCCAACCGGCGGGTGTGGCTGGTCATGGAATAGGGGTCAGAGGGACCGGCGGAAAAGGAGGGTTCCGGCGGCCAGCGCCGCGCACCCGATCGCGCACAGGACCAGGACGTCCGGCAACGCCACCAGGAAGGGGGCGTCCCGGACGACCAGGGACCGGAACCCGTGCACGGCGTACGTCATGGGGTTGACCTTCGCCAGGAGCCTCAGCCAGCCGGGGAAGGCATGGACGGGATACACCGCCCCGCTGGAGAAGAACAGCAGGGTGTTCAGGAGCCCGGCCAGCACCTTGGGCAGCATCACGTCGTCCACCCGGGCGAACATGGCGATGGATAGGGTGTTGAAGGCGAAGGCCGTGGCCGCCATGAGCACCAGGACGCCGAGGATCGTGAGGGGGTGCAGGAGGAGATCCAGGCCCGCCAGCAGGGACCCCAGGGCCGCAAAGAGGGCGCCGCAGATCATGGCCTTGACCGAGCCGGCCAGGACCATCCCCAGGACCAGCTCCAGCCGGGTGATGGGGGTGACCAGGAACCCCTCGTGCACGCCCCGGTTCTTGTCCTCCATCCAGAGCATGACCCCGCCGAACAGCACCGACAGGAAAATGGCCAGGGTCAGGGTCCCGGGGAACAGGTACTTGATGTAGGCGACGTAGGGGTAGAGCTCGACGCGTTCCAGGGCCAGGGACCCGCGGCCATGGAGGGGCGCCGGCGGCGAGGCCAGCGTGGTGGTCATCTCCGTGAGGGTGCCCGACAGGGCCGCGCTCACGGCCTGGTCCGAGTTGTCCAGGAGGATCCCCACGTGCGGGTTCTCGCCCTGGAAGACGCGCCTGGATAGGTCTGCGGGCAGGATGACCGCCGCGTCCAGGCGGCCCCCCTCCATGGCGTCCCGGGCCCCCCGCTCGTCGGCGAAGGCCACGGTGGTGAACATCCCCGTGCCGCTGGAAGCGGCGGCGAGGGCCTCCCGGAACCGGAGCGCGTGGGGGCCGTGGTCGCGGTCCACGACCCCCACCCGAGCCCCCGTGATGTGCCCGCCGAAGACGTTGCCCATGATGAGCAGCTGCACCAGCGGGCCCAGCACGACCACGAAGATCAGCACGGGCGCGTGGAAGAACTTGCGCAGCTCCCGGCCGGCGATGGCGGCGATGCCGTTCATGGCCGGCCCCCTTCCAGGTCGTGGCCGGCGTAGCGCACGAACACGTCGTCCAGCGTGGCGCCTTGGCCCACGCTGCGCTTGAGGCTGGCCGGGGTGTCCAGGGCCGCGAGGCGGCCCTGGTCGATGATGGCCACCCGGCCGCAGAGGGCGTCGGCCTCGTCCATGTGGTGCGTGGTGATCAGGAGGGTGATGCCCTGCTCCGCGTTGATCCGCCGGAGCAGCTCCCAGACCCGCGCGCGCGACACGGGATCCAGCCCCGTCGTGGGCTCGTCCATGAAGAACACCTTCGGCTCGTGGATCAGGCCCCGGGCGATCTCCAGCCGCCGCCGCATGCCCCCCGACAGGGCGCGGGTCATGGCCCCCCGCCGTTCGGTGAGTTCCACCGCCTCCAGCAGGTCCCCGATGCGCCGTTCCCGGTCCGCCCGGCCGATGCCGTAGAGCTGGGCATAGACGAGCATGTTCTCCTCCACCGTCAGATCCAGGTCGCTGGTCATGGCCTGGGGCAGGACTCCGATGCTCCTGCGGACGTCGTCGGGCCGCCTGGCTAGGTCGTGCCCGTGGATGCGGACGCGGCCGCTGGTGATGGGAATGAGCGTGGTCATCATACGGATGAGGGTGCTCTTGCCCGCGCCGTTGGGGCCCAGCAGCCCCAGGACCTCCCCCGGGCCCACCTCGAAGCTGATGCCCTTGACGGCCTCGAATTCGCCGTAGCGCTTGACGACGTCCTCCACCTGGATGGCGGTCATCGGACCCTCCCGGGCACCAGGACGTCGGCGGACATGCCGGGCACCAGAACGCCGTCCGGATTGTCCACGCCCAGCTTGAGGCGGATGGCGCGGATATCGCGCCGGCCGGTGCCCGTGTCCCGCTGGGTGGCGAAGTCCGCCTCCGCGGCCTTCACCAGGACCCGCCCCGTCACCTGGGTCCCGGACGGCAACCGCACCGGCAGGCTGTCCCCCACCTTCAGGGCGCCGGCCCGGGTTTCCGGAATGGCCGCCAGGACCCAGGTCCGTTTGAGATCCACAAGGGTGGCGATGGCCCCGCCTGCCGCCAGGATCTCCCCTTGCCGGACCGCCAGGATGCCGATCCTCCCGTCGCTGGGCGCAAGGACGCGGGTGTAGGCCAGGCGGGTTTCCGCCCCGGCCGCCAGCGCCCGGGCCGAAGCGAGCTGGCCCAGGGCGGACCGGACGTTCTCCCGGGCCGCCACGCCCTGGTGGGTGCGGGCCTCGGCGCTGCGCACCGCCGCCTCGGCCTGGGCGACGCCGTTGCGGGCGGCCTGCTCTCTCGCCTCCGCGGCCTCCTGGCCGCGGAGGGCGTCGTCCCGGTCCTGGGCGGAAACGGCGCCCGCCTTGGCCAGGGCGAGCATGCGCCGGGCCAGGTCCTGCTGCTTCCGGGCGTTGGCCGAAGCCTCCGCCAGGGTCGCCTTGGCCATGCCCAAGGCCGCCTGGGCGCTGGCCAAGCCGTGCCGGGCCTCCCCCGCCGAGCTGGCCGCGGCCTCCCGGGCGGCGTCCACTTGGCGCTCCAGGCTGCTGGCCTGGGCCTTGAAGGACCCCAGGGAAGCCTCCTGCTCCGCCGGATCCAGGAGGGCGATGACGTCCCCCGCCCGCACGTCCTGGCCTTCCTCCACGAGCAGTTTGGCCACCCTCCCGGCGGCCTGGGAACTGACGAGCACCTGGTTGGCGTCCACGGTGCCCGCCACCACGAGGGGGGCCGGGGCGAGGCGCGAAAGGAGGGAAGCCCCCGCCCCCACCACCAGGAGGGCGGCGAAGGCGGCCAGGATCCGCCGGGTGGTTCTGGAAAGACGCATGATTTTCCTCTCAAGGCAGGCTTCCGCCCGCCGGCAAGCCGGGTGGCCAATTCGTTGGGTGAGGGCCTTAGGGCCTCAGGCTCCGGAGAACCCGGTCGAAGACCAGCCGGAGGGTCGGATCATCGAGCTTCAAGGGGCGGCCCGGGCCGGGTCCCCGTTCCTCCCCCTTGGCCTCGAGGCGCAACAGTTCATAAAGTGGGGCGTACGCCAGGGACCAGAAGATCCCCTTGGGGAAGTTCGCTTCCCCCACGGCCCCCATGCCGAAATCGGACAGCTCCCCCCGGGCGATGGCGGTGGTCACGAAGGTCCCCATCGCCTCGAACAGCGTGAGGTTGGGCAGCTCCCCATAGGTGGCCATGAGCGCCGAGTGGCGCACCTGCTCCAGGAACCGCCAGGCGAGCTGGTGCTCCCGGAAGAACCGGATCCGGTTCCGCCACTGGATCCAGAGCCCCTCCTCGAAGGGGGCCAGGGGGTCGAAGTCCTCCAGGAAGGCCTCGGCCAGGGCCTGGTTCTGCTCCACCCACAACTGGTACAGCAGGTCCTCGCGATCCTTGAAGTGGATGTAGAGGGTCGCGGGGGACACGCCGGCGGCCCGGGCCAGCTTCTGCATCGAGAAGCCGTCGATGCCCTCGACCACCAGCATCTCCACCGCCATGCGGCGGATCTTCTCGGCCTTGCCCGGGTCCCTGGGTCGCATCGTCACCTCAGAATTAAAAGTAAACGAACGTTCATTTATGGTCAAGGACGTCCTGCACTTTTTTTGGGAATGCACGGTTGACAGGCTTCAGAACTCTATTATTCTATGGTTGTATAGATAAAGGATGAACCAGTTGACCCTCACCCAGCCCATGATCAGCGACGTCAGCAGGCTCTTCGCCGCCCTGGGCGACGAGTCCCGGCTCCGGATCCTCAAGGTCCTCGTGGATGCCGGCCAACCCATGTCCCAGGGCGCGGTGGCCGAGGCCGCGGGCCTTTCCCAGGCCAACGCCAGCAAGCACCTCATCCACCTCGCGCGGGTCGGCCTTGTGAATCGCGAGCCCAGTGGTAACCTCGTGCTCTTCACCCCCGTCTCCCCCCTCGTTCCCGACGTCTGCGACCTGATGTGCGCCCACGTGGCCGCGCGCGTCAAGGCCGCCTATTCATCCATCTCCTAGGAGTCCCGTTCCATGTCCGCATTCGCGAAACGGCTCGTTCCATTCCTGGTGGCCCTGGCGGCTTCCGCCCAGGAGCCCCTCACCGTCCAGGACGCCATCCGCAAGGCCTGGGCGGACCAGAGCGGCCTCCAGGCGGGCGAAGCCCTGGTGGACCGGGCCCGCGCCGAGGCCGCGGCCATGCGCGCGCTCAACCTCCCCTCCGTCAGCCTCGGCGCGGGCCTCATGCGCACCACCGAGCCCATGATGGTCTTCGGCATGCACCTCAACCAGGCCCGCATCGCCCAATCGGACTTCATGCCCGAGCGCCTCAACCACCCGGATGCCGCCTCCGGCCTGGGCGCCACCCTGACCGTCACGCAGCCCCTCTACGCCGGCGGGCGCCTGGACGCGGCCGCCCGGGCCGGCGCCGCCCTGGCCGGCAGCGAGGCGGCCTCCCAGGCCCACCGCCGCCAGCAGGTGGCCTTCGCGGTGGCCCAGGCCTACTTTGGCGCCCAGGTGGCCGAGCAGGGCCTGCGCTTCGCCGAGGACACCCTCCGGCAGGCCCAGGAGACCGAACGCTTCGTGACCGCCCGGGTGGACCAGGGGCTCATGCTGCGCTCCGAGGGCGACCGGGCGCGGGCCTTCCGCGCCCAGAGCGAGGCCGGCGTCGCCGAGGCCCGCAACCGGGTGGCCTCGGCCCGCTCCGGCCTGGCCCTGCTCATGGGCGGTGAGGCCACGGGTCCCCTGGCCACCGCCGTGGACGCGCCCCTTCCGGCCCTGCCCGCGGCCCCCGGCCGCCGGGGCGACCTGGAAGCCCTGAAGCTGCAGGGGCAGGCCGCCCGGGAAGGCGTGGCCGCCGCCCGCGGCAGCCTGAAACCCGAAGTGGGCCTCAGCCTCGCGGCCGGCACCGCCCGCTACGCCCTGGGCGAAGGGGGGAACTGGACCACCGCCTCCCTGGGCGCCAAGTGGACCTTCTCCTTCTCGGACACCCGGCGGGTGTCTTCCGCCCGGGCCCAGGCCCGGGCCGCGGAGCTGGGCCTGAAGTGGCAGGAGCACCAGGCCGCGCGCGAGGCCGACGAGGCCCGGCGCTTCCTGGAAACGGCCCAGGCGAAGATCGCCTTCGCCAAGGTGGCGGTGGAGGCCTCGGAAAGCGCGCGGACCATCCGCACCGCCCGGCACCGCGAGGGGCTGCTGCCCCTGGTGGAGGTGCTGGACGCGGAAGCCGGGCTCTCCGGCGCCCGCACCCTCCTGCTGAACAGCGAACTGGAATGGCGCCTGGGCGGAGCCCAGCTCGCCCTGGCTCTCGGACAACCCATTGAAGGCATCACGGAGTAGATGATGAAAAGCACCCTGATCCTGCCCATCACCGCCCTGCTGGCGGGCCTGGCCTGCGGCAAGCACGAGGCCCCCCAGGCCCCCCCCATGCCCGCGGCCCGGGTCCGCCTGGCCCCCGTGGACCCCGCCGGCGACGCCGGCTGGATCGCCGCGACGCTCACCGCGACCCGGCGGGCCACCCTCTCCACCCGCATGGCGGCGTCGGTCACCCGCGTCCTCGCCAACGAGGGCCAGCACGTGGCCGCGGGGGCCCTCCTGGTGAGCCTCTCGGACGGCGACCTCCAGGGCGGCCTGAAGGCGGCCGAAACGGCGGTGGCCGCGGCCCAGGCCCACCACCGCCGCATCGAGGCCCTCTCGAAGATCAACGCCTCCACCCCCAGCGAGCTGGAGATGGCCGCCACGAACCTCGCTCAGGCCCAGGCGGCCCTGGCGGGCGTGAAGGCCAACCTCGCCTACACCCAGATCCGCGCGCCCTTCGCGGGCGTCGTGCAGAGCCGCATGGTCAACGAGGGCGCCTTCGTGGGCCCCGGCCAGCCCCTGGTGGAGATCGAGGGCCAGGGCGCCCTGGAGCTGGAGGGCACCGTGTCCGAACAGGAGGCCAAGGGCCTGCGCATCGGCCTGAAGGTGCCCTTCGAGGCCGAGGGCAGAACGGGCTCGGCAGAGATCACGGCCCTGTCCACCGGCGGGGACCCCGTGTCCCACCGGGGCACGGTCCGGGCCCGCATCCTGGGCGCCACGGGTTTCCGCTCCGGCACCTTCGCCCGCATCAAGGCGCCCGGCGCGGCTCCGGAAGGGCTCTCCGTGCCCAGGTCGGCCCTGGTGGTCCGCGGCGAGCTTTCCGGGGTCTTCGTGGCCCGGGACGGCAAGGCGGAGCTGCGCTGGCTCTCCCTGGGCGACGCCCGGGGCGCCGCGGTGCCCGTGCGCGCGGGCCTGAAGGCCGGTGAGCAGGTCATCGACACCCCCGGCACCCTCGTGGACGGGCAGCCCATCGAGGTGTCCAAATGAGCGACGCTCCCAAGCTGGGCCTCGCCGGCAGGATGGCCAAGGGCTTCCTGCGCAGCAAGCTCACTCCCCTCATCGTCCTCGCCTCCCTCATGCTGGGCGTCATGGCCGTGGTCCTCACGCCCCGCGAGGAGGAGCCGCAGATCATCGTCCCCATGGTGGACCTCTACGTCCCCTTCCCCGGGGCCAGCCCCCGGGAGGTGGAGGCCCAGGTCACCACGCCGCTGGAGAAGCGCCTCTGGGGCATCCCGGGCGTCGAGTACCTCTACGGCACGAGCCGGCCCGGCATGGCCCTGGTCACCGTGCGCTTCAAGGTCAACGAGCCCCAGGAACCCAGCCTGGTGAAGGTCCACCAGGAGCTGGCCGCCCACCCGGAGATCTTCCCGGCGGGGGCCATGAAGCCCATCGTGCGCCTGCAGACCATCGACGACGTGCCCTTCCTCACCCTCACCCTCCACGGCGAGGGGCAGACTCCGGGCCAGCTGCGGCGCGTGGGCGAGGTCCTGGCCCGGGAGCTCTCCACCGTGCCGGACACGGCCCAGGCCCGGGTCATCGGCGGGGCGCGGCGCATGGTGCGCATCGAGCCCGACCCCGACAAGCTGCGGGCCCTGGGCATGTCCCTGGCCGAACTGCAGCCCGCGCTCCAGAGCGCCGAGGCCCAGCTGCCCGCGGGCGCCCTGGTGGACCACAACCGCCGCACCGCCCTTGAGGCCACCGGCTTCGTCCTGGAAGCCCGGGAGCTGAACCGTCTGGTGGTGGGCGTGCGCAACCAGAAGCCCATCTACCTCGCCGACGTGGCCACGGTGTCCGACGGCCCCGACCCCGAACCTCCGGTCGTGCTCTACGGCGAGAAGGGAACCCTCGAGAACGCCGTGACCGTCGCCCTCTCCAAGCGCGCCGGCTCCAACGCCACGGCCCTGTCCCGCCTGGCCCTGGACAAGGTCGAGGCCCTGCGCGGCTCCGTCCTGCCCCGGTCCCTCAAGGTGGACGTCACCCGCGACTACGGCGAGACCGCCGGCGACAAATCCAACGAGCTCATCGAGCACCTCCTCATCGCGACGCTGTCGGTCATCGCGCTGATCCTGCTGGCCATGGGCTGGCGGTCCGCGGTGGTGGTGGGGGTGGCGGTGCCGGTGACCCTGGCCCTCACGCTGCTGCTCACCTACCTCCTGGGCTACACGCTCAACCGGGTGACGCTCTTCGCCCTCATCTTCTCCATCGGCATCCTGGTGGACGACGCCATCGTGGTGGTGGAGAACATCCACCGGCACATGCACCTGCCCGGGCCGCGCAGGTCCTTCGCCGCCACGGTGGTGGAGGCCGTGGACGAGGTGGGCAACCCCACGATCCTGGCCACGTTCGCCGTCATCGCCGCCATCCTGCCCATGGCCTTCGTGCGGGGCCTCATGGGGCCCTACATGCGCCCGATCCCCATCGGCGCCAGCCTGGCCATGATCTTCAGCCTGGCCATCGCCTTCGTCATCAGCCCCTGGGCCGCCCTCAAGATCTTCCGCAAGGAGGCCCACCTGCCCGAGGTGGACGGGACCGGCCTGCACCCCGCCACCGACGAGAACGAGCCCCCCGAGCCCGACCACGACCACAACATCGCCCCCGAGGACCTCAGCACGCGCATCTACCGCAAGGTGATGCGGGCCCTCCTGACCAGCGGCAAGGTGCGCCTGGGCTTCCTGGCGGCGGTTCTCGCCATGCTGGGCGGTGCCATGGCCCTGGTGGGCACCGGCGTGGTGAAGGTCAAGATGCTGCCCTTCGACAACAAGTCCGAGTTCATGGTCCAGCTGGACCTCCCCGCGGGCACCCCCCGCGAGGATTCCCTGGCCCTGGGCCAGCAGCTGGCGAAGCGGCTCATGCAGGAGCCCGTGGTCAAGGACGTGCAGGTCTACGCCCAGGAGGCCGCGCCCTACACCTTCGTGGGCATGGTGCGCCACAGCTTCCTGCGCCAGGACGCGAGCCAGGTGGACATCCAGGTGAACCTGGTGGCCAAGGGCGACCGCAAGGAACAGAGCCACGCCATCGCCACCCGGCTGCGGCCGGAGCTGGAGAAGTTCACCGTCCCCGCCGGCGCCCGCATGAAGGTGGTGGAGATCCCCCCCGGTCCGCCGGTGCTGGACACGGTGGTGGCCGAGATCTACGGGCCCACCCCCGAGGAGCGCTCCCGGTACGGCGCCGAGGTCCTCAAGGCCTTCCGGTCCGTGGACGGCGTGGTGGACGTGGACTCCACCCTCAATCCCACCGACCCCAAGATCAGCCTCCTGCTGGACCGGGAGAAGGCCGCCCTCCACGGCGTGGCCCCCGCCCACGTGGTCCAGACCCTCTCCATGGCCGGCCAGGGCTTCCCCGCGGGATCCTTCCACGTCCTGGAAGGCTCCTCCCAGGTGCCGGTGGTGGTCCAGCTGGCTTCCGCCCGCCGGCGCGACCTGCGGGACCTGCTCCAGCTTGCGGTGCCCGGGGCCAAGGGCATGGTGCCCCTGTCCCAGCTGGTCACGGTCCAGGAAGGCCGCGAGGAGGCCGACATCTTCCACAAGAACCTGATGCCGGTGGCCTACGTCTTCGGCGACCTGGCCGGGAGGATCGAGAGCCCCGTCTACGCCCTGTCCGCCCTCGGCAAGAAGATCGACGCCATCCCCGGCACCCAGGGCCGCCCCGTGGCGCGCCTGGGCCTCTCCCACCCCGCCGCCACCGAGGATCTGGTCATGAAGTGGGACGGCGAGTGGCACATCACCCTGGAGGTCTTCCGGGACCTGGGGCTGGCCTTCGCGGCGGTGCTGGTGCTGATCTTCGTGCTGGTGGTGGGCTGGTTCGAGAGCTTCACCATCCCCTTCGTGATCCTGGTGCCCATCCCGCTCTCGCTCATCGGCATCATCCCGGCCCACGGGATGCTGGGGGCCTTCTTCACGGCCACCAGCATGATCGGCTTCATCGCCGGCGCCGGCATCATCGTGCGCAACTCCATCATCCTGGTGGACTTCATTGAACTCAAGCTGTCCGAAGGCATGGCGCTGGAAAGCGCCGTGGAAGAGGCCGGCGTGGTGCGGTTCCGCCCCATGCTCCTCACCGCCGCGGCCGTGATGGTGGGCTCCTCGGTGATGCTGGCCGACCCCATCTTCCAGGGCCTGGCCATCAGCCTCATGTCCGGCGAAGTGGCGGCCACGCTCCTGTCCCGCCTCGCCGTACCCGTGCTCTATTACCTCGTCGCCCGCCGCGGCCGCGCCGCCGAACTTCAGCGCAGGGCATCCAACCCCCAGGAGCCGTCATGAAGATCCTCGTCCCCGTCCTCGCCGCCGCCGCCCTCCTGGGCTGCGGCACCCACCCCCAGGCCGCCTCCAAGGAGCCCGCCGTGTCCAACGTCGTCACCCTCACCGCCTCCGCCTTCCCCGCCATCAAGGCCCAGGGCAAGCCCGTCCTCATCGACTTCTGGGCCCCCTGGTGCGGCCCCTGCCGCACCCAGGGCCCCATCGTGGACCAGGTCGCCAACCAGATGGGCGACCGTGCCATCGTCGCCAAACTCAACGTGGACGACGAACGGAACCTGGCCTCCCAGTTCGCGGTGCAGGCCATCCCCACCCTCGTCGTCCTGAAGGACGGCAACGTCGTGCAGCGCTTCGTGGGCGTGCAGAGCGCCGACGTCCTCAAGAACGCCCTTGAATCCGCCAAATAGGGAGGTCCCATGAACGTCGACCGCATCGTCCACATCTTCGCCGGCACCATGATCATGGTCAGCCTGGCCCTGGGCCACTGGGTGAGCCCCTGGTGGTTCCTGCTCACCCTGTTCGTGGGCGTCAACCTCTTCCAGAGCGGCTTCACCAACTGGTGCCTGATGTCGCGCATCCTGGCCAGGCTGGGCGTGCCCACCCAGGGCAGCTGCGGTCTGTGATGCCGACCCTCCTCGTCGCCAAGCGCCTGGCCCTGGGCATCCTCCTCGGAGGCGGCCTGGGGCTGGGATACTGGAAGCTCATCGGGTGCTCCACCGGCACCTGCCCTCTCACCGCCACCCCCATCCGTGCCATGCTCTACGGTGCCGTCCTCGGCACCCTCTGGGCCCTGGGCGGCGCTTCCCGGTCCTGACCCATGCCCCACATGTCCAACGCCGAATTCACGCTCCTGGCCGCGCTCCTGGTGGGCCTGGCCTGGTTCCTCCTCCTGCGGAACCGGAACCGCACGCCCCCCCTCACCCGGCAGCAGGTGGCCGAGCTGCGCGGGCGCGGCGCCCTGGTCCTGGACGTGCGCTCGGTTGGCGAATTCAGCCAGGGCCACGCCAAGGACGCCCGCAACATCCCCCTGCCGCTCCTGCAGGACCGGCTGGGGGACCTGGACCGGGAAAGGCCCATCCTCACCTGCTGCGCCTCGGGCATCCGCAGCGCCTCCGCCCGGAGGATCCTGCTGAAGGCCGGTTTTCGAGAGGTGCACAACGTGGGCGCCTGGACCGCACTGAAGTCCTGAGAACCGGCCCTCCGCCTGGACACGCCGGCGCGCGGAACGTATGCTTGTATGCGTAAACTGGAGACTGGATGGAGCATCCGCCCCTGAGCGACCCCATGATCGAAGAGGTGAGCCGCCTCTTCCTGGCCCTGGGCGACCCGTCCCGGCTCAAGATCCTCCGGACCCTCCTGGAAGCCAAGGGGCCCATGAGCCAGGGCGCCATCGCCGAGGCCACGTCCCTCTCCCAGGCCAACGCCAGCAAGCACCTCGCGTTCCTGGTGCGGGTGGGCCTGGCGAACCGGGAGCCCCAGGGCAACGTGGTCTTCTTCTCGCCGGTGATGCCGCTGGTGGGAGAGGTGTGCGACCTGGTGTGCGGGCACGTGGCGGAGCGGGTGAAAGCCGCTTACCACGCGCTGGGCTGACCCTCTAGTTCGCGCTTCCGCGACGCTTTTCGCTCGCTTCGATCATGGGCTTCAGGTCCTCCGCCGGGCGGATTTCCCAACGGCCCATGCGGATGCCGGGGTGGTTCGAGATGAGCTGGATGGCCTGGTTCAGGTCCCGGGCCTCCAGGATCAGGAGGCCTCCCAGCAGTTCCTTGGTCTCCGCATAGGGTCCGTCCGACACGGCGACCTTCCCGTCCCGCCAGGCCAGGGTGGTGGCGCCCTGGAGTCCCTCGCCCCACACCCAGTGGCCGTTCTTCTTGAGCACGTCGTCGTAGGCGAAGCACTGGTCGATCATGGCGTCCTGCTCGCGGGGCGCGATCTTCTCCCAGCTCTCCACGTCCAGGTATCCGAAACAGATGTATTTCATGGTGGGTCTCCTCGAAGGGTTGCCTTCATGGATTAGTCGATCGGGGAAGGCGCGGATCGACAGCGGGGTAAAAAAATCAGCCCAGGCCCTTCAGACGGCCCTCCAGGAACCGCCGTTCGGGGTCCTGCCGGACCAGGGCCAGGGCGGCACGGTAGGAGGCGCGCGCCTCGTCCGCCCGGCCCAGTTGCCGGCACAGGTCCGCCCGGGCGGCGTGGGCCAGGTGATAGGTCGCCAGCTCGCCCGCATCCAGGAGGCGGTCGATGAGCGCCAGGCCGGCCGAAGGTCCGTCTCGCATGGCCACGGCCACCGCGCGGTTGAGGCGGATGACCGGCGACGGGTCGAGGCGGGTCATGAGGTCGTAGAATCCCACGATCCGCCGCCAGTTCGTTTCGGCGATGGCCGGCGCCCGGGCGTGGGTCGCGGCGATGGCCGCCTGCAGGGTGTAGGCCCCCGCCCGGCGTGACCTCAAGGCCCGGGCCACCAGGCGCGTGCCTTCCTGGATGAGCGCCCGGTCCCAGAGGGTGCGGTCCTGGTCGGCCATGAGGACCAGGTCCCCGGACGGGGAGACCCGGGCGGCGCGCCGGGATTCCTGCAGGAGCATGAGCGCCAGGAGCCCCAGGACCTCGGGGTCCGGCAGGAGCGCCTCCAGGAGGCGTCCGAGGCGGATAGCCTCGCCGGACAGGTCGGAGCGGGTCAGCGATTCCCCCGAGGAGGCCGAGTAGCCTTCGTTGTAGACGAGGTAGACCACCTGGAGGACGGCCTCGAGCCGGTCCGGGAGTTCCGGGGGGGACGGCACCTCGTAGGGGATGCGGTCGCTGCGAATCTTCGCCTTGGCTCGCACGATGCGCTGGGCCAGGGTGGAGGGCGGCACCAGGAAGGCCCGGGCGATCTCCTCGGTGGTCAAGCCGCACACTTCCCGCAGCGTGATCGCCAGGCGCCCTTCCGCCCCCAGGGCGGGGTGGCAGCAGGTGAAGATGAGGCGGAGGCGGTCGTCGTGGAGGACCTCGTCCTCGCCCCCGGCCTCCGGGGGTGCGGCGAAGGCCCCGTCCTGGGCGTCCAGGGTGTCCAGGGGGGATTCGAACCGCGCGCGCCGGCGCAGGGCGTCGATGGCCTTGAACCGGCCCGTGGAGACCAGCCATGCCCGGGGCCGGGCCGGAACGCCCTCGGCCGGCCACTGCTCCAGGGCCGCGCGGAACGCCTCGTGCATGGCCTCCTCCGCCACGTCGAAGTCCCCCAGCAGGCGGATCAGGGTGGCCAGCACATGACGGGATTTGTTTCGGTAGAGCGCGTCAAGAACGTCGGGGACCGGGTCGGCGGTGGGCATGGTGGGGCCCATTCTAGGGTGGAATTTCGGCGGGACGCCAACCCTCAATTCGCGTGGCGAGCCGCCCGCGGACCGATCGTTTCAACCGCCCCCGGGTCCGGGGGTCCCGTCGGCCCAGGTCCGCCCCACCAGCCGCCGGATTTCCTCCAGCAGCTCCCCGCGGCCGAAGACGCCCTTCTGGAGGGTCTTGACGACGCCGGCGTTGCGCAGCTTCACCCGGTCGGCGGGCGTAAGTTCCCGGGCGGTGACGGCCACCAGGGGGATGTCCGCCCAGTCCGGGCGCCGCTGCCGGGCCACCAGGAACTCGAAGCCGTCCATGTTCGGCATCATGAGGTCCAGGAGGATGGCGTCGGGCCGGGCCTCCTCCAGGCGGTCCAGGGCCTGGAGCCCGTCCCCGGCGGTGGCGGCGGCGTAGCCCTCGGTGCGCAGGATCCGGGCCATGGCCTCCCGGGTGGGGGGATCGTCCTCCACCACCAGCACCGAGGCGGCGGGGGCCAGGTGCCGGGCCAGCACCCGCCGGAGCCGGTCCCGGTCCAGGGGCTTGTTCAGGTAGTCCACCGCCCCCAGGGAGAGCCCCTTCTCGGCCTCGTCCAGGATGGTGAGCATCACCACCGGGATCGCCGCCAGCGCGGGGTCGGCCTTGAGGGCGGTGAGCACCTCCCAGCCGTCCATGCGCGGCAGCAGGACATCCAGCACGATGAGCCCCGGCCGCAGTTCCCGGGCCAGATCGAGGCCCTCCCGGCCGTCCCGGGCGCAGCGGGTCCGGTAGCCGTCCCGGGCCAGGAGCCTGGAAAGGGAGTCCAGGAGGGAGGGGTCGTCGTCCACCAGGAGCACCAGGCGCCCCGGGGGCGTGGCCTGCGGGGGCGCCGCGGGCGCCTGGGGATGGGCTTCCTGGCCGGGCCTCAGGGGCAGGAGGATGGTGAAGGTGGACCCCTGGCCCTCCACGCTCTCCACCCGCACCTCGCCGCCCATCATGTGGCAGAACTTCCGGGTCAGCGACAGGCCCAGGCCCGTGCCGCCGAAGCGCCGGGTGGTGGAATCGTCCCCCTGGATGAACTCGCTGAAGATGCGCTCCACCTGTCCGGGGGCGATGCCGATGCCCGTGTCGGCCACCGACAGGCTCACCCCGTCGCCCTCCAGGCGCCCGCCCACGCGGATGGCCCCGTCCCGGGTGAACTTGCAGGCGTTGCTCAGCAGGTTCAGCATCACCTGTCGCACCTTGGTGGCGTCGCCCACCATCCCGTCCAGGCCGGGGCCGCACTCCAGGGTCAGGGTGTTCCCGTTCTGCGAGGCGAGGCTGGCCATGGTGGCGACCACCTCCTCCAGCACGTCGCGCACCTGGAACGGCTCGTTCACCAGGGTCATCCTGCCGGCCTCGATCTTGGCCAGGTCCAGGATGTCGTTGATGAGGTGCAGGAGGTGGCGTCCGGCCTGGTCGACCCGGGCCGCGTCCGCGAGGATGTCGGCGGCGCCGCTGTCCTCCGCCTCGTTCTTGATCACTTCGCTGTAGAGCAGGATGGCGTTCAGGGGCGTGCGCAGCTCGTGGCTCATGTTGGCCAGGAAGGAGCTCTTGGCGCGGCTGGAGGCCTCCGCGCGGTCCTTGGCCACCTTCAGCTCGCTGTTGGCCTGCACCAGTTCGGCGGTGCGCAGGGCCACCTCCCGCTCCAGGTGGTCCCTGTGGTCCGCGAGCCGGGCGTCCTGGTCCTGGATGCGGGCCAGCATGGTGTTGATGCTCTCGGTGAGGAGGCCCAGTTCGTCCGCGCCGCCCTTCACCGCCCGCAGGCCGTAGTCCTGGCTGGAGGCGACGCGGGTCACCACCTCCACCAGCCCCAGGATGGGCCGGGTGAGCACGCCCTGGAACCGGGACGCGAACAGGAAGGTGAGGGCCCCCATCAGGAGGGTGATGGCCGTGAGAACGATCCCCGTCCAGGCGATGCGGCTGGTGAGTTCGCCCTGGTCCGCCTCCAGGTACAGGACCCCGATGGGGTGGCCCTCCTCGCTGCGGATGAGGCAGGTCATGGCCAGGTTTCCCGAGGCGGTGGCCCTGACCTCCTCCCGGGCGCCGGCCAGGGGCAGGACGGGTTCGTCCGGGGGGGCGCCCACCGGGTAGCGGGCCAGGACGGAACCGTCGGCCCGGTGGATGCGGGCCGTGGTGAGGTGCTTGCGGTCCTTGAGCACCTCCAGGATCTTGGAGGCCGGGGTGGGCACGTCGAAAGCCACCGCGGGGCTCGCGTTGTAGGCGATGATGTTCCCCAGGCTGCGCAGGTCGCCGGCGGCCGCCGCGCGCAGGGACCAGGCCTCGAAGGCGAGGAAGCACAGCGCCGACAGCACCATCGCCAGCCCCGCCGTGACCAGGAGCATGAGGGTGACCCGGCTTCTCAGGGAATGGGGGACGAGGGCTTTCATGGGACCTCGATCACGGCGTGGAGGTTCGGGGGCAGTGCCGGCACAGGTTGATCCCTTCGCCCTTGCGGGTCCGGTGCCTGCCGATGGGGGACGGACTGTCCATGTCATTTGTGCAAACGGGGATATTGGATAATCTAATCGGAAAAGGGCGCCGTGGACAGCCCTTCCGGAGACGCCGTGCTCAAGCTCGAATCCTTTCCCGTCGGCCCCCTGGGCTGCAACTGCACCCTCCTCTGGGACCCCGCCACCGCCCAGGGCGTCGTGGTGGACCCCGGGGGCGAAGGCGCCCGCATCGCCCAGCGGGTCAAGACCCTGGGTTTCAAGGTCGCCGCCCTTCTCCACACCCACGCCCATTTCGACCACGTGGGGGCCACCCGGGAGCTCCAGGAGTTCTGGCAGTGCCCGGCCCTGCTCCATCCGGCTGACCTCTTCCTGTTGGACGCACTGGACATGCAGACGGGCATCTTCGGCATGGACCCCATTCCCCGCCCCGACACCGCGCCCCTGGCCGAAGGGGAGGCCCATGGCGGCCTCACGACCCTGCACACGCCCGGGCACACCCCCGGCTCCTGCTGCTTTCGCGGCGAGTTCGAGCGCGGCGGCGTGGTGCTGGCCGGGGACACCCTCTTCCAGGGCGGCGTGGGCCGCACCGACCTGTGGGGCGGCAGCTTCGAACACCTGGAGCAGAGCATCCAGCGCGAGCTGTATGCCCTGCCGGACGCCACCCTCGTGATCCCGGGGCACGGCCCGTCCACCACCATCGGGGAGGAGGCCGCGGGCAACCCGTACGTCCGCCGATGAAACCGGCGCCGCCCGAGGCGCTCCCTGCGAGAATGGGGTGAACGAAGGAGGTTCACATGCCCGCACCCTTGGCAGGTCTCGGCTGCACGTTGCCGATCATCCTGGGCGTCATCTTCTGGCTGGCGTCCTGCATCCGTGTGATCAACGAGTACGAAAGGGCGGTGATCTTCACCCTGGGCAAGGTGGGCCCCGTGCCCAAGGGCCCCGGCCTCATCTTCGTGCTGCGCCCCTTCCAGCGCGCGGTGGTGGTGAGCCTTCGCACCGTGGTGCTCGACGTGCCCAGCCAGGACATCATCACCCGGGACAACGTGAGCCTGAAGGTGAGCGCCGTGGTGTATTTCAAGGTCCTGGACACCAAGCAGGCCATCATCGGCGTGGAGAACTACTACTACGCCACCAGCCAGATCGCCCAGACCACCCTGCGTTCCGTGCTGGGCGAAGTGAGCCTGGACGAGCTCCTGGCGGACCGCGAGAAGCTCAGCGTGCGCCTGCGGGAGATCATCGACCGTTCCACTGAGCCCTGGGGCGTGGAGGTCACCAGCGTCGAGCTGAAGTCCGTGGACCTGCCCGAGCAGATCCAGCGCGCCATGGGCAAGCAGGCCGAGGCCGAGCGCGAGAAGCGCGCCAAGGTCATCGCCGCCGAGGGCGAGCTCATGGCCTCCACGCAGCTGCTGGAAGCCGCCGACACCATCAGCCGGAACCCCGTGGCCATCCAGATGCGCTACCTCCAGACCCTCACGGAAATCGCCGTGGAGAAGAACAGCACCATCGTCTTCCCCCTGCCCATGGAGTTCATGAAGGCCCTCGAGAAGATCGCGGCGAAGTAGGGGATCCGTGACGCCTTCCCCCACCACCCTCGTCGCCGTCGTGGACACCGAGACCACGGGGCTCTACCCGTCCCAGGACCGCCTGGTGGAGATCGCCGTGGTCCTTCTGGAGGTGGAGACGTCCACGGGGCGCCTGCTGCGCACCGTGGACGCCTACCAGGAGCTGAACGACCCCGGCATCCCCATCCCCGCCGTCGCCACCTCCATCCACGGCATCACCGACGCCATGGTGCGGGGCCGCCGCATCGACGCCGCCCGGGTGGAGGCCCTGCTGGGCCGGGCCGCCCTGGTGGTGGCCCACAACAGCGGCTTCGACAAGGGCTTCGTGCGCCAGGTGATGCCCCTGGCCGATGCCCTGGTGTGGGGCTGCTCCTGCCGGGGCATCCCCTGGCGCAGGCTCCACCCCGCCCTGGAGAGCACCCGGCTCCAGCACCTGGCCGAACGCCTGCGCATTCCCGCGGGAACGGCCCACCGCGCCATGGGCGACGTGGAGACGACGGTCAACCTCGTGATGCTGCCAGACGCCGACGGGAACGCGCACCTCCTGCACCTCCTGGCGCGCAAGCTCGCCCCGCCCCGAGGCCGGAGGCCGGCGGCGGTGGCGGCGCGCTGATCAGCCTTCGGTCACCAGCTGCCCCGCGTCCCTGGGATCGAAGTCGATCTCAGCGCGCTGGCACGCGGCGATGAAGGACTCCCGGTCGTGGCACCGCAGGTAGGCCACCATGGGATCCACCTTGCCCGACAGGATGAGGGCCACCAGGGCTTCGTTGTGGGAGGTCTGGCCGTAGCGGCTCTGCTTCATGGCCTCGGCCAGGTGGCCGAGGCGGTCGCCGCGGATCAGGGCGGCGATGCCCGGGTTGTTGAAGAGGGTCTCCAGGGCCACCACCTGCCCCCCACCGGCCTTGGGCAGGAGGGTGTGGCCCAGGATGGCGGTCAGGGTCTCGGAAATGCGCGCCAGGACGCGCCGGCGCTGGTCCGGAGGGAAGAACCCCGCCAGGGTGGCCAGGGTCTCCTCCTGGGTGGCGGTGGAGAGCGTCGCCAGGACCATGCGTCCCGTCTGGGCGGCCTGGAGGCACAGCTCAAGGGTCTGGCCGTCCCGGATCTCGCCCGCGGCGAGGATGTCCGGGGCCTGGCGGATGGCGGCGCGCAGGGCCTGCTTCTGGCGCACGGGATCGCACCCCACCTCCCGCTGGCGGATCAGGCAGGCCCCGGGAGGGAACTCGAACTCGATGGAATCCTGGATGGTGACGGCGAAGCTCTTGCGGCTGGCGTTGGCCAGGGCCAGGAGGCAGGCCAGGGTGGTGGACTTCCCGCTGCCCATGGGGCCCGTCAGGAGCACCAGCCCCTTGTTGAGCCCCGCCAGGCGCCGCACGGTGTCGGGCAGGCCCAGGGTGTCGGGATCGGGAACCTCCCGGGGAACCACCCGCACCGCGATGCTGGGGCCGGCGTGGCCATGGTAGAGGCTCACCCGCAGCCGGCAGGGAAGGCCCGGGTCGGTGCGGGCGAATTCCGTGTCCTGGCCGGCCAGGAAGGCCTCCCACACCTTGGGGGGAACCCACGTCTGCACCAGTTCCTGGAGCCGCTTGGCGGAGAGCTTCCCGTAGTCGCCCAGGGACTGCACCTCGCCCCCCATGCGCACCAGGGGGGCCTCGTCGGCGCCCAGGTACAGGTCCGAGCCGCCCCCGGTGAGCAGGGTCAGGATGAGCGGGTCGAGGCTGTCCAGGGCCGTGGCCACCGCGCCGGTCTCCGCCGCCGGGCGGAACCGCCCCACCACGAACCTTGTGCCCAGGCTGGTCCGGCAGAGCAGCACCTGGAACCGGACGCCCTCCAGGACGTAGTCGAAGCTCACGTTCTCCCCGCGCAGGAAGGCGGTGGAGTGCTCCTCGGGCAGGATCTCCTTGGCGAGGCCGTCCAGCACGGTCCCCAGCAGCTCCTGGGAGCTGAGCGCGATGCGGTGGCCGCCGGCCACCTCCACCACGGGCGAATCGCCGGGGTCCAGCCGCAGCACCGCCGCGCCCTTGTTCACCATCTGGACGAGGAACTTGTCGATTTTTGCCATGGCGACCCCCGTGGGACCAGGAAAGTCTGCCCATGATACCCGTTTTCAGGATCCGCCACAGGGGGATCAGGGGAGTTTGAGGGGTTCCACGGTGCCGCAGGGGGCGCAGCGGCGGAAGAACTGTCCCCGGGTGGTGGAGCGGATGATGCGCATGGGCTGCCCGCAGCCGGGGCACAGGCCGGGTTCGGGCAGGCCCTCGGGCTGGTCCGAGGCCCAGGCGCCGCACAGCACGCACACCTTGGAGCCGGCCTTGGTGGTGCGCAGGGGGCCCTGGCACAGACGGCAGAGGTCCGCGGGCTTCCCGTCCGCCCCGGTCTCGTAGGCCACGCGGCATTCGGGATCCCGGGACGCGGCGCACTTGACGTAGTGGCGCCCCTCCCATTCCCGCAGGTGGAGGGGGGACCCGCACCGCGGGCAGTCGCCCACCACCGGGCCCGAAGGGGGCCGCGCGGCGGCCGCGGGGGCCGAGGCCTTGATCTGCCCCACCACGTCCTTCACGAAGCCGCGGATGCCCTCCATGAAGACCTCCCGGCTGGCCTCGCCGCGCCGGATGCGCTCCATCTGCGCCTCCCATTCCCCGGTGAGCTGGGGGCTGCGCAGGGGCTCGGCCCGGATGCTGCGGATCAATTCGATGCCCTTGGGCGTGGGGGCCAGGATGTTGCGCTTGCGCTCCAGGTAGGCGCGCTTGAGGAGCGTCTCGATGATGTTGGCCCGGGTGGCGGGGGTGCCCAGCCCGCAGTCCTTCATGGCGCCCTTGAGCTCGTCGTCGTCCAGCTCCTTGCCGGCGCTCTGCATGGCGCCCAGCAGGTCGGCCTCGCTCATGCGCTTGGGGGGCGAGGTCTTGCCGGCCTTGGGGAAGAGGTCCCTGGTCTCCACGGCCTCGTCCTTGGCCACGGCGGGGAGGGTGCCGGCCTCCTCCTCCTCTTCGGGCTCCTCGCCCTCCTCGGCCTTGGCCTCCTTCTTCGGCCGGGAATGGGGCGGATCCACCTCCGACCAGCCCAGGGCCTTGACCACGGTGCCGGTGGTCTTGAAGGATTCCTTCTCGATCTTCGTCACGATGGTGGTCTTGGCCTCGACCCGGTCCGGCCAGAAGGCCGCCAGGAACCGCCGGGCGATGAGCTCGTAGATGCGGAGCTTGTCGCCCGAGAGGTTCTTCGCGGGGTTCTCGGTGGGGACCAGGGCGGTGTGGTCCTCCACCTCCTTGTCGTTCACGAACCGCTTGTCCAGCTTCTGGGGCCAGCGCTTGCGCAGGTCGTCCACGAAGGGCCGCAGGGCCTCCAGCTGGCCCGTGGCCAGGGAGCGGATCCACGCGGGGATCTTCGCCGCGTCGGCCTCGGTGAGGCAGCGGGAATTGGTGCGGGGGTAGCTGATGAGCTTGGCTTCGTAGAGCTCCTGGGCCACGGCCAGCGTGTGTTCGGCGGTGAGGCCGAAGCGCTTGTTGGCCTCCTTCTGCAGGTTGGTGAGGTCGTAGAGGAGCTCGGGTTTCTTCTTCTCCGTGCGCGCCGTGACCGACGCCACGCGCCCGGGCTTGCCCTTGAGGGCCTCGGCGAGGCCCCTGGCGGCCTCCTCCGTGTCGAAGCGGTCCTGGTCCCGGCCCTCCTCCTTCCGGAACCACTTCCCCTTGTAGACGCCGGCCTCGGCCTGGAACACGGCCCACAGCGTCCAGAAATCCTTGGGCACGAAGTTCTGGATTTCCAGCTCCCGGTTCACCAGCAGGGCCAGGGTCGGTGTCTGCACGCGGCCGATGGAGTAGACGCCTTCGCCTCCGGCCTGCTGCTGCGCCAGCGTCTGGGCCCGGGTGCAGTTGATGCCCACGAGCCAGTCCGCCTCCTGCCGGCACCGGGCTGCGTCGCGCAGGCCCGCGTACGCCTCGCCGGGCTTCATCTTCCCGTAGGCCTCGCGGATGGCGTCGTCGGTGAGGCTGGAGGTCCAGAAGCGGTGCACGGGCTTGGTGGCCTTGGCCAGGCGGTACACCAGGTCGAAGATGAGCTCCCCTTCCCTCCCGGCGTCGGTGGCGTTCACGATGTCGCCCACGTCATCCCGCTTCATGAGCCGCTCCACCACCTCGTACTGGTCCCGGGTGGACGCGATGGGCGCGTAGCGGAACTCCGGCGGGAAGAAGGGCACGCTGTCCATGCGCCAGCGCTTGAGCGCGGGGTCGTAGCCTTCGGGATCCAGGGCCTCCACGAGGTGGCCCACGCACCAGGTGACGATGATGCCGTCGCCCTGGATGAAGCTGCGCCCCGAGCCCTGGATGCCCAGCGCGGCCGCGATGGCGCGTCCCATGCTGGGTTTTTCGCTTACGATGAGACGGATCGGAGTGGCCATGGACTACCATTCTATGTCGAAGGTGTAGACTGGTGCAGAGGTAAGGGCGAATGGCATTCACTCCCGGTTCCAAGCGCGGACAGATGGCCGACATCAACATGACGCCGATGATCGACGTGATGCTGGTGTTGTTGATCATCTTCATGGTGGCCGCGCCCATGCTCACCACCGGCGTCGACGTGAACCTTCCCGAGAGCCGTACCGGGAAGAACCTGGAGTCCGAGGCCCTGGTGGTGACCCTGGTACGGGACGGGCGCATCGAGTTCGAGAAGCACTTCGTGCAGGAAGGGGTCCTCAAGGCCCAGCTTCGCCAGCGCGCCGCCGAAAGCCGCAAGCGCCCCGTGATGGTGCGGGCCGACCTCAACATCCCCTACGGACGCGTCATCGCGGTGGTCGACGCCATCCGCGAGGCCGGCTTCACGCAGGTGGGCTTCGTCACCTCGGCCTCCACCGCCCCCGCGGGAACCGAGCCCATGGAACGCTGAGGCGCCCGTGAGCCAGGACCTGTACGCCTACCTCCACGAACGCGCCCAGCTGGGCAAGCGGGGCATGTCCCTGGCCATCGGCGTGAGCGTCGCCTTCCACGTGCTCGCGGTGGGCGCGATCCTCTTCACCCCCAAGCCCGACCCCGCTCCCGAAGACGCCAAGGTCACCTGGGTGCGCCTGCCCGCCGCCGGCGTGGAGGGCGTGGCCGGGGGCGAGGCGCCCATGGAGGAGGGCAAGCAGGGCGAGCGCCAGCGGCGGGTGGAGGAGGTGGCCCCCAAGCGCAACGAGCCCACCGGCTACAACCCCTCTCCCAACGCCTTCGGCACCAAGGCGTCCAAGCCCCTCCAGGGCACCAGCACCAACCCCGACAGCATGGGCAAGGCGCCCGTGGCCTCCAAGGGGAAGACCCCCAGCCCCAATCCCTCCATCGGCGCCTCGGGCTCGGGCGGCGGGGGCGGCATCGGCGTGGGCACGGGCATCCCCGGCCTCAAGGCGTCCAACGGCGTGGCCGGCGGAACCGGCCTGGTGGGCGAACTCGACGGCAACTTCCCCTTCATGTGGTACGTCCAGCAGGTGCAGAGCCGCATCACCGGCAACTGGAACCGCGTCACTTCCAGCCAGGGCCGGGTGCAGATCTACTTCCGCATCCGCCGGGACGGCGGCATCGACGGGGCCCGCATCGAGATCCCCAGCGGGAACCCGAACATGGACCAGAGCGCCCTGATGGCCGTGCGCAGGTCGGACCCCCTGCCGAGGCTGCCGGACGGATTCGAGGGCAGTTCCCTGGGGGTGAGGTTCTGGTTCACCTACCTGGGAAACTAGCCTAGGCGGTTTCCACCGTGTGCTCCGCCGTGCGGCGGTGCTTCACCAGCAGGAGGGTGCTGCCGCCCGCGTCGGTCTCCATGGACACCTGGTCCATCACCTGCTTCATGAAGAACACCCCCCGGCCGCAGGGCTTCAGGAGGTTCTCGGGCAGGTTGGGGTTGGGCAGGGCCGCCAGGTTCACGCCCTTGCCGGTGTCGTGGATGCGGATCTCCAGCTTGTTGGCCAAGGGGGTGAAGGTGACCTCGATGTTCTTGCGCTTGTCCAGCTTGTTCCCGTGGCGCATGGCGTTGCCGATGCCCTCCTGGATGGCCAGCCAGACGCGTTCCCCGTCCTCGTGTGAAAAATTCATATGCTTGAGCAGTTCCGATCCCACCACCTGGATCAGATCGATGAACCTCAGATCCGTGTTGCAGGTCAGGGAGACGGGAAGCAAGGGGGCAGCGGTCATGTACAAATATCCTTGGGCATCAGGAACCCTGACTTCAGGTTAATTGGAAAACCCGAAGAAAAGCCAGGAAATAACACCTGCCCGGCGGGCCTGGGGAACGGTAGACTTGAACCCTGACCGGATTGGTCTGGATTGGAGCGGGGCAGATGAAGGTGATCGTGGCCAAGACGGCGGGGTTCTGCTGGGGCGTTCGCAGGGCCATGGACGCGGTTCTGGAGGCCTCCACCCGCACCCACGCCGGACCCGTCCAGACCCTCGGCCCCCTCATCCACAACCCCCAGGCGCTGGAGCTCATCGGCCGCCGGGGGGTGTCCGTGGCCTCGGCCCCGGAGACCGTGGCCCCCGGCACGGTGGTGATCCGGGCCCACGGCATCCCCATCCAGTCCCTGCGGGGCCTCAAGGAGCGCCAGCAGCAGGGCGAGCTGGACATCGTCAACGCCACCTGCCCCGAAGTGGCCAAGGTCCACAGCCGGATCAAGAAGTGGAGCCCCAAGGGCTACTTCACCATCATCCTCGGCACCCACGGGCACGCGGAAAGCGTGGCCCACCAGAGCTTCGCCGACAGCGGCAGCGCCATCGTGGCCAACATGGACGAGGCCAGGGCCCTCCCCGACGAGGTGCTGGAGAAGGTCCTCGTGGTGGCCCAGACCACCTTCACCACCAAGGACTTCCAGGAGATCTCCGAGTACATCCGGGGGCGTTCGAAGGAATGCATCGCGGAGAACACCATCTGCGAGGACACCTGGACCCGCCAGGAGGAGGCGCGCAACCTCGCCCGCACCGTGGACTACGTGGTGGTGGTGGGCGGCAGGGCCTCCTCCAACACCAAGCACCTGGCGGAGCTGGCCGTGCACTACGGCAAGCCCGTGCAGTACGTGGAGACGGCGGCGGAACTGGACCTGGCCCGCTTCGAGGGCGTCGGCACCGTGGGCGTCATGGCCGGGGCCTCCACCCCCACCTGGCTGGTGGAAGAGGTGGTCGACATCCTCGAGCAGCACGGCAAGGGCCCCGAGCGCTACACCAAGCTGCTCAACGCGGCCTTCGGCACCCCCATGAAGCTGGCCGTGGGCGCGGCGGTCCTGACCCTGGGCGTCCACGCCTGGACCGGACTGCCCCCCTCGTGGAAGTACGCCGCCATCACCGGCTTCTACGTGCTGACCATGTTCCTGATCGCCCCCTACCTCAACCCCCTGGGCCTGGGCTCCAAGGGGCCCGCCAGGGCCCGCATCCTGGAACGGAACCGCACCCTCATGGTCGGCACCGCCCTGGCCGCCCTGGTGGCGGCCCTGGTGCTGGCGGCCACCCTGGGCCTGGGCTCCCTCCTGGTGGTGGCCGCGGCCTCCATCTTCGGCATGGTCTACAAGCGCAAGCTCCAGCTGGGCGGCATGACCGTGAGCATCCAGGCCATCCCCGGGTCCAAGGACATCCTCGTCCCCTCCGCCCTGGCGGTGGTCGCCCTGGCGCTGCCCCTCTGGCACCACGGCATGGCCTGGGGCCCCCGGGTCTGGGCCGGCATCCTCCTGGTGGCCGTCCTGGGCTTCGCCCGCACCACCCTGTTCAACCTCAAGGACATGCAGAACGACCAGATCCTGGGCAAGGAGACCCTGCCCATCGTCTTCGGCCGGCGCACCACCAAGATCCTCCTCCTGGCCGCCCTGGCCGTGGCCGCCGCCGCCGTCCTCGCCGCCACCCTGCGCGTGCCTTCCCCCCACGGATGGATCCAGGCGGGGATCCTCCTGGCGTGCCTGGCCTACCCGGTGCTCCACCTGTGGCTCTTCCAGGAGCGGTTCTCCGCCGGCAAGCCCCGCTTCGAGCCCTGGGTCGAGGTGTGCTTCTACATGGCCGGCCTCCTGGCGTTCTTCTAGTGGCCATCTTCACCTCCGTCACCAGCGCGGCGGTGCAACTGGCCCTCCTGGCGGCCCTGTGCGCCGCGGGCATCCGGGACGGGCTGCCCTTCCAGGTCCTGGTGGCGGTCCTCGCCATCTCCTCGGTCGCCATCGCCTGGAAGCGCAGGCCCTATGACCGGGCCCGGGTCGGCTTCCTGCTGGTCCACACCGGTCCCATGCTCCTGCTGGCGGGGCTCGCCGGCCCCCGCTGGGCGGCGGCTCCGGGTCTGGCCTTCCTGGCCGTGGGCATCCCGTGGATGTTCTGGGTCAAGCCCCTCCTGAAACCCAGGAAGGACAAGGCGGCGCCCCCCGGCTGGGAGCGGTTCACCCTCCAGGGGACGCGCATCCTCTTCCTGGCCGCCGGGGCCTCGCTGGTCCTCCCGGCCCTGCGCAGGGACGCCCCCGCGCCCTGGCTCCTGGCCTCCTGGCTCACCCTGGGCGTGGCGCTGCACCTTCACCACGTCAAGGCCCTCAAGGGCCCCCGGGCCCAGGTGGCGGGGCTGGCGAGCTGGGCGCTCTGCCTGGTCGCCTTTCTGACCCTCCGCTGACCGGGCTCAGGGCCGCCCCGCCCTGCGCCACGGCACCGGGAAGAACCGGGGCACTTCCCGGCGGTAGGCCTCGTACCTAGAACCGAGGCTCCGCAGCAGGTCCCGCTCCTCCAGGGCCGTGCCCACGAGGATGTAGCCGGTCATGGCCACGGAAAAGACCAGATGGCCCAGCGTCATCCGCGGCGCCGCCCAGAACATCACCAGGAAGCCGAGCATCAGGGGATGCCGGACCCGGGCATAGAAGGCCGTGAGCCGGAAGGGCGCCTCCAGGTAGGGCCCCCCCCGGAACCGGGCCCACACCTGGCGCAGGCCGAAGAGGTCCCCGTGGCTGATCATGAAGGTGCTCGCCAGAACCACGGCGGCCCCGGCGCCGAAAGCCGCCTGGGCCGCCAGCCGCGGGAGGGGATGGCGCAGGAGCCACACCTCGCCCTGCAGGGGCCGCCAAAGCCAGAAAAGGAGCGCCAGGGCGGCGCTGGAAAGCAGGACGTAGGTGCTGCGCTCCAGGTGGGGCGGCACTAGGCGCGACCAGGCCCGCTTGAACCCCGGGCGCGCCATGAGGCTGTGCTGGATCCCGAAGATGGCCACCAGCGCCAGGTCCACGGCCAGGGCCAGCCCCGCCGGGGCGGCAGGGCCCACGGAGACGGACCGCGGCACGACCAGGTCCCCCAAAAATCCCATCAGATACACAAAAGTGCCCAAAAAGAGCAAATAAGATATTAATCCATAAATTAATGAGAAAATTCCCATCCAACCTCCCGAATAAGGCAATTCTACGACCCCTATTCCGATTGGGCCACGGGAAAAGGAAGCCCATTCCCGCCCCTGGGGCCCTTCCGAACGGGCGAAGAATCGCAAGAACGATCGAAATCGCGAGGATGCTTCGCCGGAAGCCACGGCCTTCGGGAAAGCCTCCGGGCCCCGGGAAGGCGGGAATGTGCGCTACCCTGGCCGCATCCTTGGAGGACGCATGCGGCGCTGGGTGCTTATCACGGGCTGTTCCACCGGCATCGGCCGCGCCCTGGTGGAAGCCTGCCGGAGCGCGGGCTGGGGGGTGGTGGCCACGGCCCGGCGGATGGAGAGCCTGGAGGGCCTGGCCGAGGGGGAGGACCTGCTCCGCCTTCCCCTGGACGTCACCGACGCGGCCAGCCTGGCTTCGGCGGTGGAGGCCTGCCGGGGCCTGCGGCTCACGGCGCTGGTGAACAACGCGGGCTACGGGCAGATGGGGCCATTGGAACTGCTGCGAACGGAAGAGATGCGGGCCCAGTTCGAGACCAACGTGGTGGGGCTCCACGCGGCCACCCGGGCCTTCCTGCCCCTGATCCGGGCCGCGGCGGCCCCCGGGGAGGGGCGCATCGTCCACGTGGCCTCCATCCTGGGGCGCATGAGCGTGCCCATGGCGGGGGCCTACACCGCCTCCAAGCACGCCGTGGTGGCCCTGGCCGAGACCCTCAGGCTGGAGGTGTCGCCCGCGGTGCGGGTGATCCTGGTGGAACCGGGAGCGGTGCGCTCCGAGTTCCGGGAGACCCTGGCCCGGGCCCTGGGCGACCTGCCCGAACGGATCCGGGGAACGCCCTTCGCCCCGGCCATGGAGGCCTACCTGGACCGCCAGCGCACCCACGCCGCCAGTCAAGGCCTCAGCGCGCAGGCCTGCGCCGCGCGCATCGCCTCGGCCCTGGGCCAGGCCGACCCGCCCCGGCGGATCCTCATCGGCCGGGACGCCCTCCTCGCGACCCTGGGGAAGGCGCTCCTGCCCGGCGCCGTCTGGGACTGGGCGGTTCGCAAGGCCTTCGGCCTTTCCTGACCGTTCCCTGATGACAGGGCGGGGCCGCCGGCCCACACTATCCCCATGTCCGAAGACCGCCTCTACCTGATTGACGCCTTCGCCCTGATCTTCCGTGCGTACTACGGCAACCTCCGCATGAAGAACGGTGCGGCCCTGACCATGGCCCGCATGCTCCTGGCCCTGGTGGCCCAGCACAAGCCCACCCACATCGCCGCCGTCTTCGACCGGCCCGAGCCCACCTTCCGGCACGACATCTACCCGGAGTACAAGGCCAACCGCGCGGAAATGCCCGAGGACCTGCGCCCCCAGGTGCCGCTCATCCGGGACCTGATCAAGGCCCTGAACATCCCCATCGTGGAGCTTTCCGGCTACGAGGCCGACGACGTCATGGGCACCCTGGCCCGCCAGGCCTGCGCGGCGGGGCTCCCGTCGGTGATCGTGAGCCCGGACAAGGACCTCCTGCAGCTGGTGGACGACGCGGGGTGCATCCGGGTCCTCAACAACCGCGACGGCGAGGTGTGGATCGACCGCGCCGGGGTGAAGGAGCGCTTCGGCGTGTGGCCCGAGCAGGTGGTGGACGTGCTCACCCTCATGGGCGACGCCAGCGACAACGTCAAGGGCGTCGACGGCATCGGCGAGAAGGGCGCCCGGGACCTGGTGGAGCAGTACGGCACCCTGGACGCCATCGTGGAGCACCGGGGCGAACTCAAGCGCAAGGCCCACCGCGAGGGTCTGGAGGCCGCCCTGCCCCGCCTGGAGCTCGTGCGCCGCCTGGTCACGGTGGTCACGGACCTCTCCCTGCCGGTGACCCTGGCGGACCTGGCCTACCAGGGCGTGGATCCGGCCCAGGCCCGGGCCGCCTTCAAGGCCCTGGGCTTCGAGCAGCTCACCAAGGAGTTCACCGAAGTGGGCAGCGCCGCCACGCCGTCCCCGGCCCGCACCTACCGCGCGGCGGCCACCAAGGCCGATCTCGTGGAGGCCGCGGCCCGGTGCCGGGAGGCCGGCACCTTCGGGCTGGACACCGAGACCACCTCCATCGACCCCACCCGGGGCCACATCGTGGGCCTGAGCCTCGCCTGGAAACCCGGCGAGGGCCTCTACGTGCCCCTGGCGCACCTGCGGCCCGGCTCCGGGGACACCGCCGGGTCCCTCCCGGGGCTCCTGCCGGACTCGGGCCTCCCGGAGGGGCTCCTGGACCTGCAGGGCGAACCCGGGGCCTTCTTCCGGGAGCTGGAGCCCTACCTGGACCCGCGCAACATTCCGTTCGAGGAGGCCCGGGAGGTGCTGGGGCCGCTCTTCCTGGACGAGGCGGTGGGCAAGGCCGGCCAGAACCTGAAGTACGACCTCCAGGTGCTCAAGCGCCACGGGATGCCCGTGCGGGGCCTGGCCGACGACAGCATGGTGCTCAGCTTCCTGGTGGATTCCCGCCTGCGCCACAACCTGGACGACCTTTCCTCCCGCCACCTGGACCTGCGTCCCATCCCCTTCGAGGCCGTGGTGGGCAAGGGCAAGACCCAGAAGCGCTTCGACGAGGCGGATTTCGCCCAGGCGGTGCAGTACGCGGCCGAGGACGCCGATCTGGCCCTGCAGCTCTGCGGCAAGCTCAGGCCGCTGGTGGACGGCGGCCTCCTGAAGCTCTACCGGCACGTGGACCTGCCCCTGGTGGAGGTCCTGGCGGACCTGGAGCTGGACGGGGTGCGCCTGGACGTGGACGTGCTCGAGCACCTGGCCAAGGCCATGCGCGTGGCCCGGGACGGGGCCGCGGACCGCGCCTTCGAGCTTGCCGGCGAGGCCTTCAACCTCAACAGCCCGGCGCAGCTGGGCCGGATCCTCTACGAGAAGCTGAACCTGCCCGTCCTCAAGCGCACCGACAAGACCAAGGCCCCGGCCACCGACGAGGACGTGCTGACGGAGCTGGCCCTGCGGGAGGACGGGGAGATCGCCCGGGTGCTGCTGCGCCACCGCCAGATGCAGAAGCTCCTTTCCACCTACGTGGAGGCCCTTCCGACGATGGTGAGCCCGGTGACGGGCCGCCTCCACACGAGGCTCCACCAGGCCGCGGTGGCCACCGGCCGTCTGGCCTCGTCGGACCCCAACCTCCAGAACATCCCCGTGCGCACCGAGGAGGGCCGCGCCATCCGGGGCGCCTTCGTGCCCAGGGCCGGCTGGGTCTTCCTGGACGCCGACTACAGCCAGATCGAGCTGCGGGTGGTGGCGGCCCTGGCCGGGGATCCGGTGCTCCTGGGCGCCTTCGCCCGCGGCGAGGACATCCACCGCCGCACCGCCTCGGAGGTGCTGGGGGTCGACATGGAGGCCGTCACCGCCGACCAGCGCAGTGCCGCCAAGGCCGTGAACTTCGGCCTGCTGTACGGCCAGGGCGCCTACGCCCTCTCCGCGAGCCTTGGCATCAGCTTCAAGGAGGCCAAGGCCTTCATCGAACGCTACTTCGAGCGCATGCCCAAGGTGGCTGAGTGGATCGAGGCCACCAAGGCCCGGGCCCTGGAGGAGGGCCTGGTGCGCACCCTGTGGGGCCGCGTGCGGCGCATCCCGGACCTCCAGTCGCCCAACCAGGGCCTCAAGGCCCAGGCCCTGCGGGAGGCCGTGAACACCGTCGTCCAGGGCACCGCGGCCGACCTCATGCGCCGGGCCATGGTGCGCCTGCACCGGTCCCTGGTAGCCGGGGGGCTGGAGTCGCGGCTGCTGCTGCAGGTGCACGACGAGCTGCTGGTGGAGGCGCCCCCCGCCGAGGCCGACGCCGTATCCGCCCTGCTCAAGGACGCCATGGAGGGCGCCGACGACCTGGGGCCCCTGGGCGTGAAGCTGGCGGCCGAGGTACGGCGCGGGAACAGCTGGCTGGAGTGCAAGTGAACCGTTGAACCCATTCGCGAGGCACCATGCAGAACTTCACCTTCCACAATCCCACACGCATCCTCTTCGGGGCCGGCCAGATCGGCTCCCTTCGCCGGGAGGTGCCCCACGGCGCGCGCGTCCTCATGACGTACGGGGGCGGCAGCATCAAGGCCAACGGGGTCTACGACCAGGTCCGCAAGGCCCTGGAGGGCTTCGAGCTGCTGGAATTCGGCGGCATCGAGCCCAACCCCACCTTCGAGGCCCTCATGAAGGGCGTGGAGCTGGCCCGGGCGGAGAAGGTGGACTTCCTGCTGGCGGTGGGCGGCGGCTCCGTCATCGACGGCACGAAGTTCATGGCCGCCGCCGTGCCCTGGCAGGGCAACGAGTGGGACATCGTGAGCCGCCACATGGCCCCCCGCACCGCCCTGCCCCTGGGCACCGTCCTCACCCTGCCCGCCACGGGTTCCGAGTCCAACTGCTTCGCGGTGGTGACCCGGGCCGCCACCCGGGACAAGATCGCCTTCTCCTCGCCCCTGGTGTTCCCCAGGTTCTCGATCCTGGACCCCGAGACCACCTTCACCCTCTCGCCCCGCCAGATCGCCAACGGCGTGGTGGACGCCTTCGTGCACACCGTCGAGCAGTACCTCACCTACCCCGCCGACGCGCCGCTCCAGGACCGCTTCGCCGAAGCCATCCTGCGCACCCTCATCGAGGAGGGGCCCCGGACCCTGGCCGACCCCACGGACTACGCGGCCCGCTCCAACGTCATGTGGTGCGCCACCCTCGCCCTCAACGGCCTCATCGGCGCCGGGGTGCCCCAGGACTGGGCCACCCACACCATCGGGCACGAGCTCACCGCCTTCCATGGGCTGGACCACGCCCAGACCCTGGCCATCGTCCTGCCCAACCTCCTGTGGGTCCAGCGAACCGACAAACGGGAAAAGCTCATCCAGTACGCCACCCGGGTGTGGGACTTCCATGACGCCAATGAAGCCGTCCGCCTGGAAAAGGGCATCATCGCCACCCGGACCTTCTTCGAGAGCATGGGCAATCCCACCCATCTCAACGCCTACTCGGTGGGCGAGGAACGTTTCGGGGAGATCGTCGACCGGCTCCAGGCCCGCAAGGTCCTGCCCCTGGGCGAGCGCAAGGACATCACCAGCGAGAAGGTCCTGGAGATCCTGGCCCTGGCCCGGTAGGGCACGCTTGAACATCCGGCCTGGGGCACGTATGTTCATAATTGAACCGATCCCATCCAGCCTCGCCTTTCCGTCACCCACCTAAACCCCAAGGAGGCCTTCCATCCGTCCGGTCATGGGCCGCGCAGTCGCGGGTTTGATCCTCATGCTGCCCCTCCTCGGAGCGCCCGCCCCCGGTCGCAGGGTGCCGCCGGGCGTGTACTCCTTCCAGAGCTACGGGGTGGAGGACGGCCTGACCAACCTGGGCGTCTACAGCTTCACCCAGGACGCGGAAGGCTACCTGTGGGCCGGCACCGAGGACGGCCTCTACCGCTACGACGGACAACGGTTCCAGCCCTGGGGCCGGGGGCTCAAGTCGAGCGTCATCTGGGAACTGGCCGCGTCCCCCACCGGGGGCCTGTGGGTAGGCACCGACAATGGCATCTACAGCCTGGAGGGCCGGGACCTGAAGCCCGTGGAGGGCCTGCCCCGCCAGCGCTCCACGTTCCTGGCCCTGGGCCGGGACGGGGACGCCATGGCCGCCCAGGGGAACGTGCTGTTCGCCCGGCGGGGCAAGGGCCCCATGGCGATGGTCAAGACCCTTCCTGACCCCATCACGTCCGGGTGGGCCTCGGGGGACCTGCGGACCCTGCTGCTCTCCACGGAGACGAGGCTCTGGCGCATGGCGGGCGGCGCCTGGACCAGCCTGGACCTGCCCCCCACCTTCCACGGCACCGGCTGCCGGATCCTGCAGGACCGCTCGGGGCGGATCTTCCTGCGGGACCGCAAGAGCCTCTGGCGGAGGGACCGCTGGGACGGATCCTGGGTTGACCTCTCCGCCAAGCTGCCCGGCAACACCTACAACCCCTACCCCCCCGTGGAGGACAGCGCGGGCCGGATCTGGGTGGGCACGTCCCTGGGCCTGGCGTGCTTCGACGGGGACCTGGCCTGGACCCTGGGCGAGGCCAAGGGCCTCCCCGGCGGCTGGGCATCCCTGACCTTCCTGGACCGGGAGGGCAACCTCTGGGTGACCAGCGAAGGGGTCCACAAGCTCAAGGGGCGCTCCCTCTGGACGAACTTCGGCCCCCACCAGGGCCTGCCGTCCCCCTCGGTGTGGGACATCGGCCCCAGCGTCGACGGCCGCGTCTTCGCCTGCACCGACAGCGGGGTGGCCGAGCTGAAGGGCGAGACCTGGCACGTGCTCCGCGGCACCGAGGGGCGCACCCTCCTTGCCGGCGGCGGCACCGGGCGCGAGGCCCTCTGGTTCGGAGGTTCGGGCAAGAGCGAGGCCTTCAACACCGTCTTCCGCCTGGACCTCAAGACGAACCGCGTGGAGAAGATCTCCATCGAGCCCTGTAAGACCAGCAACCTGATCCTCACCATCGCCAGCGCCCCCGAGGGCGGGGCCTACCTGGGCTCGCGCACCGACGGCGTCTACCAGGTCTCCCGGGTCAAGGGGGGCTGGAAGACCGAGCGCCTGCCCTTCCCCGGCCACCAGGCCGAGGAGCGCGTCAATTCCCTGCGCAAGGACCTGGGCGGCGGCCTCTGGGCCGCCGGCGAGCACGGCCTCTACTACCTGGAGAACCGCACCTGGACCCGCCTGGGCCGGGAGCAGGGCCTGCTGGGCACCAACTGCGCGAGCCTGACCCGGGATCCCAAGGGCTTCATGTGGGTCTCCTACCTCGATGCCAAGGGCATCAGCCGCCTGGCCCGGGTGAACGGAGCCTGGAAAGTAGTGGAATCCCTCACCCAGCCCGAAGGCCTCTTCAGGGACAGCATCCTGAGCATGGGCTTCGACGCCAAGGGCGTTCTCTGGCTCGGCACCGGCGGCGGCATGAAACGCTGGGACGGCAAGCAACTCGACGTCTTCATCAAAAGCGACGGCCTGGTGAGCCAGGACCCCATGGCCAACGGCCTCACCATCGAACCCGACGGGGGCCTCTGGCAGGGCTTCTCCAACGGCATCTCCTACTTCCAGCCCCGGGCCTACCAGGGCCCGCCCCCGCCCCCCGCCGCCCGGATCCAGGAGATCCGCGACCTGCGCCGGGAGCACGCGGTGGGCGAGGCCGACCCGCAGGTCCCCTACGCGGACCGGACCCTCTCCTTCCATTTCTCCGGCCTGTCGTTCCAGAACGAGAGCCGCATCAGCCACGAGGTGCGCCTGGTGGGCCTGGAGAACGAGTGGCGCGACACCCGGATCAACGAGGCGCGCTACCCGGCCCTGCCCGCTGGAACCTACCGGTTCGAGGTGCGCAGCCGCTTCGTGGACGGTCCCCCCGGGCCGGTGGCCGGGTTCTCCTTCCGGGTCCTCCCCCCCTGGTGGGGAACCTGGTGGTTCCGCACCCTTTCGGTCCTGGCCGCGGGAGGGCTTGTGGCCCTGGGCTTCCGCCGGCGCACCGCCCAGTTGCACCGGCGCAATACCGCCCTGGAAGCCATGGTCGCCGCCCGCACCGAGGCCCTGGAGGCCTCCAAGCAGCAACTGGAGAAGGCCAACCGCGCCCTGGAGGAGGCGTCCCTGGTGGACCCCCTCACCGGCCTCCACAACCGCCGGTTCCTGGACCTCTCCCTGCCCACCGACGCGCTCCAGGCCCAGCGGGCCTTCCGGGAGCACCTGGACGCCGGCCAGGACCCCCTCCTCAGCAAGGAAGACATCCTGTTGTTCCTGATGGACATCGACCACTTCAAGTCCGTCAACGACACCCATGGCCACCTGGCCGGGGACCTGGTGCTCAAGCAGCTTTCGGGAATCCTCAGGACCACCACCCGCGCCACCGATTCCCTGGTGCGCTGGGGCGGCGAGGAATTCCTCCTGGTGGCCCGGCGCACCCGGCGCGCCGGCGCCCCCGCCATCGCCAACGGCCTCCTGGAGGCCATCCGCGCCTGCACCTTCGCGCTCCCCGGCGGGGTGGAATTCCAGAAGACCTGGTCCATCGGCTTCACCGCCATCCCCGTGCACCCCCACCATCCCGAGGTCGCCGACTGGCAGCAGGCCCTGAAGCTGGCCGACCAGTGCCTCTACGCCGCCAAGAACACCGGCCGCGACCGCTGGGTGGGCGCCCTCATGCCCCCCGAAGCCGACGTGAAGCTCCTGGAGGGCATGAAGACCTGGGACGTGGGGTGGGCCGCATCCCGGGGCCTGATGGAAGTGGTCAGTTCGGAGCCGGGCTTCCGGTGGCCGGGGTGAGGAACCGAAGATCCACCCCCTTCCCGCCCGGGTCGATCCAAAGCGAAGACGGAGAGACGGAGAGAATTGACGAAACCGGTTTCTGGCCCTGGAAAGGACGGATTCTCCGGTGAGGGAGATCCAACTCATACAGTTGGAAGGACTCCCCCCGGGCCACCTCGTCATCGGAGAATTCGCGGGAAACGGGCATGAACCGGTTTCCCCGTTTTCGGGCGTCCAGGTCCATTTTCCTGCTTTGCCCTGGCCTGAAACTGTCGTTCAGGCTCACCAGGAGGATCGCCTTGAGGCTGTCCTGCGGGTAGAAGGTGATGGAATAGGGAAACGAGGCGCTTGACAGGATCGTCCTGGATCGAGGATCCCGGGTTGAGAGCCATTTCATCCCCTCTCGCAGGAAGGATTCCGTCATGGAAATCCATGGAGTTTCGATTCTGACAAGTTCCTTGGATTTTCCATCGAACAGGTAGACCAGCCCCAGATGAGTATTCAGAAGCAGGATCTGGTCATTGAACGGGATCGTGCGGTCGAAGACCGGCAGATCCTCGACCATCCTGCAGAGGCCTGAGAGCTCAGGTGGCAGGCCCATGGCGAAGGAAGGCCGGTCCCGGGCTTCCCCGCACTTATAAATTTCAATGAAGCTAAATGTGTCCGCCAGATGCCTCTGAAAGGTCATATCCCTTCCAGGGCGCAGCGGGAACGATGGATCTGGGGTTCCGGCGCAAAGAAGCAGGATGTCGCCGTTGGATAGGACCTCGAACTGGGAGAAGGACTTGCCCGTCCTGAGGATCTGACGCCATCGTCCTGTCTTCGAATCCCGTTCAAAAACGCCGCGCTCCGTTCTCTTGTAGAAGGTCCCCCACCTCAGCTTCAAGTCGTAATGCTGGATGGAACCGCCATCCTCAACATCCATGGCGGCGAGTCCTTCCAATGGGTTCCGGCTGGGATCGAACCCTGATTGCATCCCGTAGAAGCGGCCACCATACGAGAAATGAATCCGGTTGTCGTTGACCCAGGCGTCGAGGTATCGAGGCCCCGAGCTGGTTTCGCCGTAGTAGAAGCAATCGGAAAGCACAAAAGGCTGCCCATCGGCCCAACCCTTATCCGGCTCCACGGCCCAGACCGCAAGGGCCGACCCGAAGCAAAACGAAATGCTAATAAATGGAATATTTCTCTTGAACATGTTTGACTCCGATAGAATAGGGTTTCTAGAATCCACCACCATCCGGAGGCGTAACGGCCCCACCATCGACTGCATGGTAATGGCGCTCCCGGCCGCAACAGAAATACTTCCGCTTGCCTGGATAATCAAGCATTCCGCCCCTGAACCGGCATTCCACATGGCGTCGTCCATCTTTGATGCTCGTTTCGAAACTTTCGTAGGAGCATGGCATTTGAGTTGGGTCATGGCCGTGCCCTTGCTCGCATTTATGAACGCATTGGCCCTGGCATAATTCCGATGCAGGTTTGGGTGGCACCGCGACCACGGGAGCCGAACAAATCAAGTAAACAAGTATAGTCCGCATGCTCTTCTCCTTGTCTGATAATCACGGCTTTATGCCGATCCAAGGGAAGATGCATGAACTTATTCACATGTTACAAAAAATGTTTCTTATTTTATTATCCGATCATGCGACTGCGTCAGGACCGTTCGGCTGGCCCAGGGCCAGCAATGCCACACCTTCGCCCGGCCTCGGGGGCGGAGGGCCGTGGGCGGTGCAGACCATGTTCCATTCGGCCTGGACCTTGGCCAACCCCCTCAGGAGCAACTGTCGGAATCCCAGTGCCTGTTTGATCTGGCCGAACACCGGTTCCACGACCATGTCCCGGACGAAAGTGTTTGGCCATACCCACTTATCGTACCAATCTGGCCAGACTTTACCCAAAAATAGGCCTTCCAGGCACTTTTGCGGCGCCCCCTGGTCGTTAGGCGGTTCCGTTTCCGTTGAATCAGCCTGACCCAGAGCGACGAAGGAGCGCAGGGGCAGGCTGATTCAACGAAAACGATCGCGGGGCGCCTATCTGGAACACGTGCGCTTACTAGAGGGCCTTCAGCGCCGCCAGTTCCTGAGGATTCAGGAACCTCCACTCCCCGGGCTTGATCGCCGGATCGTCCAGGGGGCCGAACTGCACGCGGCGCAGCTTTGACACCGGGTGCCCCACCGCGGCGAACATCTTGCGGATCTGCTGGTTCTTGCCCTCCACGAGGGTGACGCGCAGCCAGGGGTTGTCGGCCTTCTCGGCCACCTCGATGCCGCAGGGCTTGAGGCGCCTGCCGTCCAGGCGGAAGCCCTCCCGGAACTCGTCCAGGGTCTCGGGCCGGGGCATGCGGTGGACCTTCACAAGGTAGACCTTGGGCACGTGGAACTCTGGCGCCATGAGCCGCTGCGCCATCGCCCCGTCGTTGGTGAGCAGAAGCAGGCCTTCGGAGTTGAAATCCAGCCGCCCGACGGGATACACCCGCGCGTCCACCCCGTGGATGAGCGCCATGACCGTGGGCCGGCCCTGGTCGTCCTTCACGCTGGTGACGTAGCCCTTGGGCTTGTTCAGGAGGATGTAGACGAGGTTCTCCCGGGCGATGGGCTGGAGGTCCACGGTGATCTCGTCCCTGCGGGCATCCGCCCGGGTGCCCAGCTCCGTGACCGTTACCCCGTTCACCTGCACGCGTCCCTCCAGGATGATCTGCTCGCAGGCCCGGCGGGAGTCCACCCCGGCCGCCGCGAGGATCTTCTGGAGGCGGTCACCCGACTGGACGGTTTTGGGCCTCGCGCCCGGCTGGGCCTTGGCGCGGGGCTTGGCCGTGGCGCCGGCGCGGGGAGCGGGCCGCGTGCCGGTTCGGGGCGCAGGCCGCTCGCCAGTTCGTGGAGCAGGCCGCTCGCCAGTCCGAGGCGCAGGCCGCTCGCCCGTCCGTGGAACAGGCCGCTCACCAGTCCGGGGCGCAGGCCGCTCGCCCGTCCGGGGCGCACGCCGCTCGCCGGTCCGGGAAGGGGAAGTGCCCTCGGGGCGGGAAGCGGGGGTCTCGTCCGGCCAGTAGGCGGGGTTCACTTCATTCCGGAAATCGGGCTTGGAGGCGGTCCGAGGAGCAGGTCGCGCAGTTCGGGAAGGAGGTCTGGAACCGGCCCGGGAAGCGGACTTTGCCCCTGGGCGAACCGGGCCTCCAGGCTTCTTCGCGCTCACTCGTTTCTTCGAGTCCTTGCGGGGGGGGGTCGCCATGGGTGTGCCTCCAGCGTCATCACGACGCGAATCGATCATGATCTCACAGTCCGGGCCCGCCACAAAGCGTTATTTGCCAAGCCAACCTCCCTGCTGGAAGGATTTATGACGACTGCCCGGTCCAGAATTAAGGCAGGACTTTTCCCGTCAGTCGGCTAGACTGGAGCCTAATTTGGTTTTTTCTCCGAGGAGCTTATGACAAAACACGTATACACCTTTGGCGGAGACCGGAACGAGGGCAACGCGACCATGCGTAACCTCCTCGGCGGAAAGGGCTGCAACCTCGCCGAAATGGCCGGCCTCGAGATCCCCGTGCCCCCCGGTTTCACCGTCACCACCGAGGTCTGCACCCTCTACATCGCGGGTGGCAAGACCCTCCCCGAGGACGTCAAGGCGCAGGTCCTGGAGTCCCTCAAGTGGCTGGAAGGCAACCGCGGCCGCAAGCTCGGCGACGTGGAGAACCCCCTCCTCCTTTCCGTCCGTTCCGGCGCCCGCGTCTCCATGCCCGGCATGATGGACACCGTCCTCAACCTGGGCCTCAACGACAAGACCGTCGAGGGCCTGGCCAAGGCCAGCAACAACCCCCGTTTCGCCTACGATTCCTACCGCCGCTTCATCATGATGTTCTCCGACGTGGTCCTGGGCGTGCACAAGGACCTCTTCGAGCATGAGATCGAGAAGCTCAAGGAGAAGACCGGCAAGAAGCTCGACACCGAGATCACCGCCGAGGAGTGGAAGGACCTCACCGTCGTCTTCAAGGCGATCGTCCAGAAGGAACTGGGCAAGCCCTTCCCCCAGGATCCCATCGAGCAGCTCTTCGGTGGCATCTGCGCCGTATTCGACAGCTGGGAGACCGACCGCGCCAAGATCTACCGCCGCCTGAACCGCATCCCCGACGACTGGGGCACCGCCGTCAACGTGCAGACCATGGTGTTCGGCAACATGGGCGACGACTGCGGCACCGGCGTGGCCTTCACCCGCGACCCCGGCACCGGCGAGCCCTACTTCTACGGCGAGTACCTGATCAACGCCCAGGGCGAGGACGTGGTCGCCGGCGTGCGCACCCCCCAGCCCATCACCAAGTTCCAGGCCGAGGGCACCGGCCACCAGAGCCTCGAGGAGGCCATGCCCGCCGCCTTCAAGGAGCTGCTGGCCACCTGCAACCGGCTTGAGCGCCACTTCAAGGACATGCAGGACCTGGAGTTCACCATCGAGCGCGGCCAGCTGTTCATGCTCCAGACCCGCATCGGCAAGCGCACCGCCCTGGCCTCCATCCGCATCGCCATCGACCTGGTGGAAGAGGGGATGATCGACAGCAACACCGCCCTGACGCGCATCGACCCCGACAGCCTCAACCAGCTGCTGGCCCCCGTGTTCGACCCCAAGGAGAAGGCCGCCTTCAAGAAGGACGGCAAGCTCATGGCCAAGGGCCTGAACGCCGGCCCCGGCGCCGCCGCCGGCCGCATCGCCCTGAGCGCTGACCAGGCCGAGGAGCTGGCCAAGACCGGCCCCGTGGTCCTCGTCCGCATCGAGACCTCCCCCGAGGATCTGGCCGGCATGGTCGCCGCCAACGGCATCCTCACCGCCCGCGGCGGCATGACCAGCCACGCCGCCGTCGTCGCCCGCGGCATGGGCAAGCCCTGCGTCTGCGGCGCCTCCGCCCTGAACATCGACGTCAAGGCCGGCACCGTCAACGTCGGCGACATCACCCTCAAGGCCGGCACCGACTTCATCTCCATCGACGGCTCCACCGGCGAGATCTTCGCCGGCCAGCTGAGCGCCTTCCCCTCCGAGGTCAACCAGGTGCTCGTCGAGAAGAAGCTCGACGCCTCCAAGAGCGAGCTCTTCCAGCGCTTCGCCAAGATCATGACCTGGTCCAACGCCGTGCGTAAGCTCAAGGTCCGCACCAACGCCGACACCCCCCACGATTCCGACGTGGCCCGCGCCTTCGGCGCCGAGGGCATCGGCCTGTGCCGCACCGAGCACATGTTCTTCGAGGGCGAGCGCATCATCGCCGTGCGCGAGTTCATCCTCGCCAAGGACCTGGACGCCCGCAAGGAAGCCCTCAAGAAGCTCCTGCCCATCCAGCGCGAGGACTTCGAAGGGATCTTCACGGCCATGAACGGCCTGCCCGTCACCGTGCGCCTCCTGGATCCCCCCCTCCACGAGTTCGTCCCCCACGACGAAGCCGGCCAGGCCGAAATGGCCAAGGTCATCGGCGTCAGCCTCGCGGAAGTCAAGCACCGGGTCGAGAAGCTCCACGAGTTCAACCCCATGATGGGCCACCGCGGCTGCCGCCTGGGCATCACCTACCCCGAGCTCATCCGCATGCAGATGCGCGCCATCTCCGAGGCCGCCATCAACGTGGCCAAGAAGGGCATCGTCGCCCTGCCCGAGGTCATGGTTCCCCTCATCGGCACCGTCAAGGAGCTGGCCTTCACCAAGGCCGAGATGCTGGACGAGCTGGCCGCGGTGAACAAGGAGAACGGGTCCGACTTCAGCTGCCCCATCGGCACCATGATCGAGATCCCCCGCGCCGCCATCACCGCCGACAAGGTCGCCGGCGAGGCCGAGTTCTTCTCCTTCGGCACCAACGACCTCACCCAGATGGGCTTCGGCTACAGCCGCGACGACTCCGGCTCCTTCCTGCCCGAGTACGTCTCCAAGAAGATCCTGGAGGACGACCCCTTCCAGAGCCTCGACCAGGAAGGCATCGGCGAACTGGTCCGCATCGCCTGCGAGAAGGGCCGCGCCACCCGCCCCGGCATCAAGCTGGGCGTGTGCGGCGAGCACGGCGGCGATCCCCGTTCGGTGAAGTTCTTCCACCGCGTGGGCCTGAACTACGTCAGCTGCAGCCCCTATCGCGTGCCCATCGCGATCCTGGCCGCCGCCCAGGCCGTCCTGGAAGATAAGAAGTAGCACCCGCAAGCCGATTTGAAAAAGGGGCGCGAAAGCGCCCCTTTTTTCTGGTGTTTGACGGGTTTGATGGCTAACTATTCTGATAGCACAATGTTACCGTAAACAGAGTTGGGCGATCCAGACTTGGTCGGCGGGAAATGTGACCGGCAGTCCTAAGTCCTAAGGCGTCTGGACAAAACAACCTTGACACTCGGCATTATCAGACGGCTGATTAAGCCGGAATGGGAACCTGAAGTGTCAAGGTTGTTTTGTCTGCAATCCTAAGCCCCGGCCTGTCATCCACCCGCGGTCAAGGCGAGGGTGACGCCTTCCCGCTCTTTCGCTAAAAATGAAGCGGCCCAATTCAGGCGCCAGCGCAACCTCAGCGTAGCCAGCAAGGCCAGGAGGGTCATCGCGGCGGCCGAGGTCCTCCATCCGAGGGCCAAGGTCAGCCCGAAAACTAGCCCCATCCACGCCAGGGGTGCCAGTAGCGTGCCCACGCGCGCCATTTTCTCCTCATCGAAATCCAGCTTCACCCCGTAGTTGTCCAGGCCCTGGGGCCAAGCTCCCCGCAGGGAGCGCTCCAAACCTGACCCGGCCCACCACAGAAAGATGGCCACCAAGAACATGGCCATGGCCAGGGTTTCTCCGGCCCGTAGTGGGTCCGTGGACCGCACTACTTCCAGGCTGATGCCGCCCGGGACGCGATGCTGCACCAACCGCCAGATCTGGGCCTGAGTAACAAGAGCCAGCAGGATGGTTGCGGCGATGGCGGCATAGGCTGCACAACCCAGTATTTTGCCCAGCAGCAGATCCCGGTCCAGGATGGGGGCACGCCACCATGTCCTCACCCCGCCGCGGTCGTAGCCCAGCAAGTTGCATAGGGGCACAACCATTACCGCCCCGAAGGTTAAGCCAGCGGCAGCTCCCACCCATGCATGGGGGGACTTCAAGGTGCCGATGGTGATGATCTCTGGTTCTTTGGTCAGAACCACTGAAAGAAGGAGGACGAAGAACCGCATCTGCCCCGAACGACTCGCCAGAAGATTGTGGAACTGTAGCCGCGCGACGGTTATCAATGGGGAGGACCCGGCCCAGGCTCGGCCTCCGGCCAGGGCGGTCCCAGGCCGTCGGTCCATGGCTAGGTCCCGCGCCACGAAGGCAGCGGTGATGGCCAACAGCACCAGGGAGGCCCCTACAGGAAGGGCCAGATGCGCACCATCCCTGGTCTGCCAGAACCTAACCAGTTCCACTCCCGGCAGGGACCAGGCCACCTCCAGGGCGTGGATGAAGGGTGGGGCGGTGGGCCTGCCCCGCAGGAAGGCCAGCGACGCGCTCAGGACCAGGATCCAGACCAGGAAGGTTCGCTGCCTGAAGATCCCCGCTGGGACCAAGCCATTGATCACCCGCTCGAGACAGGCTGTCCACATGATTGCTAGCACAGCATAGCCCAACCCCAGAGAGAACAGTGCCGGGCGTCCCCAGGCCATTCCCAAGCTGAAGGCCAGTCCCATGCCCGCCATTCCCCGTTTGATGGGGGTAGTGAAGCCCAGCATCCCCTCTGCCAGGATCAGGGTGCGCAAGGCAACGAAATAAGGCCGACAGGGGGCCGGATCCACCACGCAGCCGCCGTCCCACAGGGCCCCGGCTACGCCAAGCGCCAAAGGTACCCGCCAAAGGAGGTTACCGGTCGCACATGGATCCAGCCCCTGCATGCCGCCACCGGTGGCGGTGCCGACCCAGAAGGCCACGGAGGCCAAGTAGACCGCGAGCAGAAGGAGGATTCCATTCGTGAATGCCCTGCGGACCCGGGATGCGGGCCTGGGTTTGCGGAAGCGCGGTCCCCGCGCAGCCTGCCAGAGGGCTGCCAAGGCGTTCAGATCCACGACAGGCCTCCCCTTGTCCGGGCGCCCTTCCCCACCATGCGCAGGAAAAGCCCTTCCAGGTCTTCGTCCGGGCCGAGCACCTCCTGGGCGGGCCCATCCAAAAGCAAACGCCCCTCTTCCACCAGGAGCACCCGCGTGCAAAGCCGTTCGGCAAGGCTGAGTTGGTGACTGGTCATGACCAAGGTGACTCCCTGGGCCCTAAGCTGGCCAAGGAGCACCAAAAGCGTCTGCACTACCGAAGGGTCGAGGCCCTCGAAGGGCTCATCTAGGAACACCAGTTTCGGCCCGTGAAGAATGGCTGCCGAGAAAGCCAACTTCTTCTTCATGCCGTAGCTGTAGTCCCGAATTGGATAGGGGGCGTGGAAGTCCACTTGCAGAACATTCTGAAGCTCTCTGACGCGCCCTTCCAGTACCGCCATGCTCAGCCCGTGGAGCCGGCCGGCAACGTGGAGATACTGGGCGCCGCCCAGATCTTCCAGCAGGGCCCCGTCCTCCGGCATCACGCCTGCCAATTGGCGCAGGGCTGGTGGCGCCTGGGCGGGGTTCATGCCTGCCACGGCCACGGCTCCTTCGGTGGGTCGCATCATACCCGTGAGTAGGCGCACCAGGGTCGTCTTGCCGGCGCCATTACGTCCGAGGATGCCCAGGAAGTCTCCCGGCGCCACACGCAGGTTCAAGCCCCGCAGTGCCCACTTTTCCCCGAACCGCTTGCCGAGCTCAGTCGCATGAATCATGTCTGATTTCTCCCGCCATGAGCCGTACCCATTTGTTCCCAATAGCGCCGCAGGGCCTCGCGACCCGTTTCTGTGAGGCGAAAGGAGGTCACGGGCGTCTTACCCCGAAATTCCTTCAGGACTTCTAAGTAACCCGCCGTCTCCAGTTTCGTGGCGTGGCTGTTTAGATTGCCCTTACTCAGTCTGGTTACGGCTTCCATGAACTTGAATTCCACTCGTTCCGCTGCACGAAGGATGGTGAGAATGGCTAGGCGTGCCGGTTCGTGAACTAGGCGGTCCACCTGGAGGATGGCCCGTAGGGAATCCTGGTCATCAGGGGCACCGCCTGTCAAAGGTCACCCCCCAGTTCCCGTCCCAGGCGTAGGAAGGCTGCATGCTCCCGCAGGCCGATTAGGATGGCCGCAAGGCCCACCAGTGGGAAGGCCAGCAAGGTGTCACCCGCTGGCATCCGAAGGCCAGAAAGGAGCAGAGATGGGCCGGCGAACAGGAGAAGACAAGTCATCCGTTCCACCTTTCCCAAGCCCCGAAGTCGGCGCCATATTGCGGCCAACGTCATAGCGAGGACGAGCACCAGGGCCGCTCGGAGCCGCCCAAAGGGACGGTGCTCTGCTAGGAGGGGCACCAGCCCTAAAAGCATCAGTGATGGGAAAAGTATCCCCCCCACAACCAGCCGCAAATGTGACTGGGGGCCGTGTGGTCCCGCCACCGGTTCCACGGCCCCGAACCGCCTTTCCCAGCGTCGCGCTAGGCCTTCCCTGGCTCCAAGCCAAAGGTAGGGCAAGGTCGTCATGGCTAGTACGGGCCCAATGGGAAGGGGGGCCAAGATCACCAAGAACGAGAGACGCCCCCGGTGTCCGAAGAACTCGATGCCTGCAAGCAGCAGCAGGAATACACCCCCAAGGACCTTGCCTAGCCCCGCGCCCCTGCGCGAAAGGCGGGCATACTCCTGGGTCAGCACCTGGAGGCGGGCAATCTGTTCGGGATGGAGAGGAAGGTCGTTCATAAAAATAGTCTGCATCGCAGACTGGTCTTCGTCAAACAAATCTCCTTTGCCGAATCGCCCCATCGACAAGGTGATCGAACTGCTGCGATTGGACGTAGCCAACCTGATAGAATCGCTCCATTGCGTTTCCCTGGTTCTTATCGAACATGATTTTTAGAACTTTCAAACTTTCTCTTTACAACGTCCAGAAATGATGGAGACTCATGGTAAGGGGCTGCCATGTCTGATGATTTGTCGCGTTACGAAGAACTTCTGACCAAGGAAGCAAGGGCCGCCGCCGCCGTTGCTGCCACGAAGGTTGCCTTGTTGGATCAGGAACAGGCGTTCGAAAGAATCCGTTCGGAGCGTTTGCAGGTTCGGAATCGTTTACAACGTTCGATCGCCGGGAACCCTGACGGGTCCGTGGCCACCCAGGCCCCGACTCCAGCCCCTTCCCCTGCCGCGAAGGTGGCGGATGAATCCAGCCTGATCGCCCCACGGGTCCGCGCGTTATTCCAGGATCGGACCGAATCGATTTCGATTCCTGAGATCTGCGCCTTCCTGGGCGTCACCCCGGACAACAAGACCGTCCGCAGCGCGCTGCACCGGCTTCTTCACGAAGAAAAGACCATCAAGCGCGTCAGGCACGGGGTCTATCGCGCGATCCACCAAGGGGAGGCCACCATGTAGTCAGCGGTGAAGGTCCCGGCTGAATACAGGAAGGGCCAACCGGTTACGACGGAAGGCCCCCTGAAACCTAGGTGAGGAGGATCGACCTACACCCAACACAGGTAAATTGTAGGCCGTCCCCCTCGAATCCGGAGCCCCCTAATTTGGGAAAACTTTCGGGGAGGATCGAAATGCAGCACATGGAACGCCCGGACGGACCGGGCACGTGGGTGCGCGTGCAGGTGTACACGGACCGCAAGGCGCAGACTCGGCGGGAGCACCCTGCCCAGGACCGCTGGCCCCGCTGGGTCTGGATCAGGGTGGCGTAGCCATCCATTTCAAAGGACGCCCCTGGGTCCGGTGATCCAGGGGCGAAGTTGACTACCCTTGCCCCCCCAGGGTGCCGGGGAAGGGACGTCATGCCAAACGACAACCAAGTGAGGAGGGCCATTGCCGAAAATGCCATTACACGCTGAACAACCTGACCTGGATTGGGCCCGGTTCGCCGAAGCCATCCGGCAGCACATCACGGATCTGCAGGCCGCGCTGGCCGCAGTGGAAAGGATCATGGCCTGGACTGGGCCTGCCGAAATCGCCGGCGTGCCGGCCCTGGGGTCCCATGGCGGTACCCTGGATCCCACTGGGGTGGCCGCCGCTGCCCCCCTATGGGCGAACTGCTACGCCACCATCCGGGACTATGGGAAGCCCATGTCCGTTGGGGCCCTAGCGGAGGCCCTGAAGGAAAACGGCGTCGCCAGCAAGGCGTCGGATTTCCCCAACACCCTGAACAGCATCATGACCAAGCGCAAGGATCTGTTCCACCGGGCCTCTCCCCGAGTGTGGGGGCTGACCGAATGGGAAGGTTCGCCCAAAGGACGCATTCAGCCCCTGCGCCCTGCCGGAAAGGGCATGGCCCCCATGGGTGAATGCGGACCGAAGGTTCCCTGATCAGGTCGAACGTTCTACGCCTTGGCCATGGCCTGAAGGGCAGCGACCAATTCCGTGCGGGTACCACGCTGAACAGCAAGGCCAACCGCACAAGCCCTTCGATAAAGTTCCATGGCCAAGGCCGCAGGGTCGGCTTGGCCGGCCAGGGGAAGTGCAACTTCGATGCAGGCTTCGATCAAGGGTCCGTAGGGCAGTTCCGGGGTCCACGGATCACCCTGACCGGTGGCCAGCCACTGGAAGTTGCACCCAGTTGCCTGGGCCAAGGCGATCAAGGAATCCACGCCGGCGTGACGGTGCCCGGTTTCCCAATGGCCAAGCTGGGCCTTCGGAAACTTCGTCTTGGCCGAAAGGGCTTGCTGGGACAGGCCCAAGGCCGAACGGATCAGTCGGATCCGATCGCCAAGCGACAGTTCCTGTCTAACATTCATACCTATCCTTTGGGTCGGCTATCACCTGATAGCCGACCGGGGAGGGCAACACCAACCCATCAAGCAGAGAAAGGAGAACCCATGACCAACAATCAGTATGGCCTCGGCCTTGCCGCCAAGGAATCCACGGCTGAGAAGAAGGCGCAGAAATCCCTGATGGCGGCCTTCGATGCCCTTATCGCCAAACACATCGCACCTGCCTTCCTGCAGGCCCGTACGGCAAGGCGCGTGATCGGACTGTTGAAAACGATGCTGACCATGTCGTCCACCAGGACCATCGCCAACACGGTCCTGGCCCAGGGCTTGGACCAAGTGAAGAACTGGAAGATGAACTACCTGGCCTTCTCCCAGGGGAAATGGGATGTCGGCAGGTTCTTCCGCGGGGCGTTTGACGCCGCGGTGCCGTTCCTCCCGGCCGAAGGGCCCATTGTTCTTGCCATCGACGACACCGCGTTGCCCAAGTCCGGTCCCAAGATCGCGCAGACGCGCTGGGTCCATTCGCCCTTGGCGCCCAAGTGGCAGCATCCGGCGTTGCAGTGGGGACTGCCGGAATTTCACGCGGCCTTGATCATCCCCACCGTGGAAGCCCACCGCGTCACCGCCATCACCGTCGCGTTCGAACCTTTGCCGAACGATCCTGCCAAGGAGGCCAAGAAGAAGCGTAGGAAGCCAGGCGAGAGCAAGGTCTGGAAACCAGCGCCCGTCGACAAAAAAGTGTCGGGGGAACCCGCGCCACCGCCTACCCCCAAGAAGCGCGGCCGGCCTTCCAAGGAAGAATTGGCCCGCAGGCTGGCAGCGGAAGGGATCTCCCATGCCGCCATCACGGATGGGAGAGAGAAGGCGACCGTCATCGCCAGAAAGGCCATCAACCGGATTCGGGAATGGATGAACGACAGCAAGATGAACGACCGCATGCTGCTGGTGGTCGGGGACGGATCCTATTCCAACAAGACCGTGATGGTCGGGCTACCCAAGAACACGATCTTCGCCGGCAGGGTGAGGCCAGATGCCAAGCTGTGCGCCCTTTCTACGAAAGCGCGCGCGGGGGTGCCCGAATATGGCGAAGCCCTGCCGACCCCGGAGGAAATGGGCAAGGATCCTTCAATCCCTGAAATCACGGGCATGTTCGACTACGGCGGGGACCTTCGCGAACTCCGGTTCAAATGCGTTGGCCCCGTCTACTGGGAAGGATCCACGCGGAAGCTTCCGCTCCGTTTGCTGATCCTTCAGCCTGTTCCCTTCGGGGAAGGTTTGGATCGTGGCTACAATCGGCGAGCGTTTTTGCTCACCACGGACCACCAACTCGACCCTGCCGTCATCATCAATGCGTATCTGCAAAGATGGCAGATCGAGGTGCTTCACCGTGATCTGAAGAGCGCTGGCCTTGGTCAAGCCAGCGTTCAGAACCCACAGTCCGTGGCGAGGCTGCACTCGGCTCTGGCAGCCCTTTACGGGATCCTTTTGATCGCCATCCTGAGGACCCAAGGTCAGGTCAGGACGGACGCCTATGGGGCGCTGCCGCGGTGGCGGGTCGATCATAGGGAATGGTGGAAGCGGAAGCGCATGGCGAAAGGAAAGTCGGCCCCCGTCCATCGGCCCAGCGTGGCGGACATCACCACCCTCCTTCGGCGGGCCTTGAATGGGCATGGCCATGGGTTGCCGCCAGCAGCCTGAAGGGGCTGGGAAGGAGAAGATAAATGCGGGTTGCCGATGCCCTCGGCAACCCGCTTTCTTTGTCATTTCGACTTCACAACCTCAATGGCTGCAAGGGGGCATAATACGGGATGGCGGTTCAAACCCGTCAAACACCAGGAAAAAGGGGCGCGAAAGCGCCCCTTTTTTCATGGCTCCGGCCGCTTGCCGCCGGTGGCCAGGAGGCGGCCGTCCAGGTCGAAGGTGAAGCTGAAGGGATGGTCCGCATCAAGTTCCGTCGGGGCGTCGCCGAGCAGGGCCGGGTCGGGGTCCTCGACGGTGCCGACCACGGGATCAATTTCCTTCCAGACGATTTCCGGGTGGCGGATGGGAGTTCGGGGGGCGGAGGCTTCGCCTCCCTCTTTCTTGGTCGTCTGGGCATCGGGTTTCGCTTCTGGAAGATCCCCGGCCGCATCCCGGACCGCCTTCTCCGACCGCATGGCCACCAGGACGTGGCCGTTGACCATGGGCTGCAAGGCGATGATGACCTCCGGATACTTCACCTTGCCGGAAAGGCGGTCCTCATCGAGGTGCATCAACCGGATGACGCGCTTGGGAACCGGTGCGTCATCCGGAATGACCCAGAGGATGCCCGCGTGGAGAGAGACCACGAGGAAGGCATCCCGCGTGCGCACGGGGTATTCCAGGAAGGGTGCGAGACCCGCGAACCGGGGCCGGAGCTTCACCATCGGCAGCCAGCGCAGGGGACCTTCCCCGAAGAACAAAGGGGAATCCAGTTCGATGGGAATCAGCGCCTCCGGCTCGAGCATCCCCTTCGTTCCCAGTTTCCACCAGGAGCAGATCGAGAGTTCCCCATCCTGGTTGAAACCAAGGTCCAGGTTCATGGAAAAGAACCGCGTCGGCGTCCCGGACTCGTTCAGCGTGATCGGGAAGCCGCGGAGGCCGCCCCGGCGTTGCTGGTGGTCCAACGCCACAGGATAGTCCCGCCACTCCCCGTCGAAGGCCTTGCGGGAGCACACAAGGGATTTCTCCACAGCCTTGAGGAGGGTGATGTTCCCGTTCCAGATCGTCGCGCCGAAGGAGCGGGGCGGCGTGAGAATCGATTTGCAGGTTCTGGACACGGGATTCCAATAGTCCAACCGATCAGCAAAATAATTTGTAATGGCCAAATTCTCGCCATCCCATAGGAGCCTGGGTTGGCCAAAGCGATAGGCTCCGTCTTCTGCCGACAGGCTTGAGGTTGAGTTGAGGCATAGGACAATTGACAGAACGAAAAGGAATTTACCTGGAAGCATGGGCCACCTCATCGCGGAATCGAAGTCCTTTACGCCTTTCACAAGCCTTGATGCACAGGTCCCTATCCAGTGAAACGGCCAAAATGCACTTTATTGGATCCGGGAAAAACCAACAATTCGAGTTGTCGCTATTCGCTTTTTTTTGGCATCCATTAACGCATTTTGCATATTCATCACCTGAGGACGAACTCGAAACCCCAACGCCGTTTTCCGACCTTGACTCGAATGGGTCATCATATTCAATCGTGGACCCCTCCTTGTGTTGGATCCCTCCGGGCGCCGCAGCCCTGGGAAGAGAGAAGTTACTGGGCCCAGGGTGGGCGCCAGGAAGAGGAACACTTAGAAAAATGAAGACGAACGCAAATGCACATTTATTTAGAACCATTACTGTCTCCACGGTTATTTAAAAGGGTGTTTTCGAAAATCTGAACCCAATGCGATCCCCATGCTTGCCACATTAGGTTCAAAGAAACAGGTTCATACGCTTACCCCCGGTGGCCTTGAGGCGACCTTCTGGGTCGAAGGAGAAGTGGAAGGGGCGGTCGGGGTCCAGTGCCCTGGGGGCGTCGGCCAGGAACTCTGGGTCTGGATCCTCCGGTTTTCCTTCGAGGGGATCCAACTCTTTCCATATGATTTCAGGTTGGAGGATGTCCCTCGGGCGTTCCGGCTCTCCACTCCCGTTCCGGGCGTGGTCCTTCGCTTCGACCTCCGCGGACGAACCGGGCACTTTGGGGGGGTCCCGGACCGCCTTTTCGCTTCGCATGGCCACCAGGACGTGCCCGTTGACCATGGGCTGAAGGTCCAGGATCACCGGGAGGTGGAGCTGCTTGCCCGAAAGCTGGTCGTCGCTCAAGGCCATCATCCGGACCACGCGCATGGGGGTGTGCCCGTCCTCGGGCACGACCCAGATGATCCCGGCGTTCAGGGATACCACCAGGAAGGCGTCCCGGGAGCGCAGGGGGAATTCCAGGAAGGGTGCGAGGCCCGCATACCGCGCCTTGAGTTTCGGCCAGGGGAGGACCTTCGGCCCGATTTCCGGTTCGAAGACGGATTCGCCCAATTCCATGGGGATGAGGGATTCGGGTTCGACCACGCCGTTTGGTCCCTGTACCCACCAGGAGCAAAGGGAGACCGCTCCCCCCTGCCCGAAACCCGGCAAGGTGGACATTGCCAAGAAGCGTTTGCCGGACCGGGTCTCCAGCATGGAGAAGGGAATGCCCCGCAGGCCTTGGCTGCGCTTTCCCTTCTCCCAGGAGATCAGGTAGTCCTGCCAGTTCTCGCCCGGCGGCATCCGGGAATAGACCAAGGTGTCGTCCACCATTCGGATGGCTGAAAAGGTCCGATTCAGGACACTGATTCCCAGCCCCCCGGACGGGGCTTGCACCTTTGCGGAGGTGCCGGCCGGATTCCAGTACGTCAACTCCGGGGACAGGAATTTCATCTCGACGAGACAGTCCCCATCCCACATGACACTGGAGACCTTTCCGGGCACGAGCGGTTGCGGTTCTTGCTCAGCGGACCATCCAGGGTTGGCCCCGGAACCCAGGCAAAAGGCCAACAAAAGATGTTTCAGCAGCTTCATCTGTAACCTTATTTTAAAATTTGTAACTGTTTCATAAGTGAGCCGCCATGGAAATTGCTGCGGCCCATATGGGCGGAAGCCAAATTGGGTTAACCAGTAATGACTCATTGAATATTGGCAATTAAAATTATTAGAAAATTAATAGAATGGCAATGCAAACAGTACAAATTTGAATCATGCTAAACATCGATTTTGATTCACGCAAGTGAAATTTTACGATAAAATTAATATCATTATAGTGCCATTTCATAATGATCCCAAGCCATTGCGTTCCTGCTTCTTGCACGCCTTCGCCTGATCCGGGCACTCTAGGGGCCACTGTCCTACCATGGAAACCCATGATCTCCCGCCCCTCCCTCCTCCTCGCCGCCTTTCCCCCTGAGCTTGCGGGTTGGGAGGCCGCGCCTCCGGAAGGATGGCGCGTGGCCTGCACGGGCATCGGCGCGTTGGCGGCCGCGGCTGCCACGGCGCGGCTGCTGGCGGAACTGGAGCCGGACCGGGTCCTGTTCGTGGGGACCTGCGGGAGCTACGACGGGCGGCTGGGGCCGGGGGATGCGGTCTGGGCCTCGGAGGCCCTGGCGGTTTCCCTGGACGAGTTGGAGGGCCGGGCCTACCGGCCGGAAGCGGAGATCGTCCGGTGGCCCGCGACCCTGGCGCCGGCCCTGCCCTTCCCGGCCCACGGTGTGGCCGTTCCACCGGGCATCACCCGCACCGAGGCGGGGGCGCGGCTCCTGGGGTCGTTTGCGGCGGTGGAGCACCTGGAGCTCACGGGGGTCTTCGCGGCCTGCGCGCAGGCGGGGGTTCCCTGCGGGGCGGTGCTCGCGGTGGCGAACCGCGTCGGACCGGAAGCGCACCGGGAGTGGCGGGAGAACCATGAACGGGTGAGCCGCGCCCTCATGGCCGACCTTGCGGGGCTGGGGGTCTTCGGGGGGCGGTGAGGCCAGGAGAAGCCGCCGGCCCGTGCCGGTTTCCACCAGCCATCCCGCGGGCTGGGCCTCGGCGCGGATGCCCAGGCATGGGCCGGTGACGAAGACGTGGGCGGTTTCCAGGGCCGCAAGGGCCTCGGGATGGGGATGGTCGAAGGCGTTGTCCCTGCCCGCGCAGACCAGCGCCAGGCGGGGATCCAGGGCCGCGGTCCAGGCGGCGTCGCTGGCGCTGCGGCTGCCGTGGTGGCCGGCCTTCAGGAGGCGGCCGGGAACGGGAGGCCCGGGATCGCCCAGGTCCAGGAGGTCGCGCTCCTGGGTCGCGAGGGCGTCGCCCATGAGCCAGAGTTCCCGGCCGCCCCAGGTCACGCGCAGGACGAGGGAGTTCATGTTCACGTCGCGCAAGGCCATGGGACCCGGCGGCCACCGCACGGAAAATTCGGCCCCGCCCCGGGTCCAGGCTTCGCCCCGCCTCAAGGTGCGGGCCCCGCGGGCGGCGCCGGCCCCGAAGGGCTCCCATTTCGCGGGGGCCATGGCGGGCCGGCCCATGGAAGCCAGGGGCCACAGGCCCGCCAGCGCCTCCAGGCCGCCGGCGTGGTCCTGGTGGGGATGGGTGAGGAGGAGGTGGAGGGGCTCCCGAACGCCGCGGCGGCTCAGGACCCGCGCGATCCTCCGGGCCGCGCGGGCGTCGGGGCCCGTGTCCACCAGAGTGGCGTCGCCGCCGGGGGCGCGGATCAGGAGGGCGTCGCCCTGGCCGATGTCCAGGGCCTCGATGCTCAGGGTGCGGGGAGGCCCCCCGGTGCCCCGGGTGGCCAGAAGGCCCAGGGAGCCCACCACCAGGGCGGCCGTGAGCCAGCGCGTGCGGCGGAAGGCCGCGTGGAGCTGGGCCAGGAGCACCCAGCCCAGGGCCAGGGCGATCCAGGGCCAGAGGGTCCCCGTGGCCAGGGGCACCACGTGCGCGAAGGCGGGCACCAGCGTTCCGCCCACCCAGGCCAGGACGCCCCCCAGGGGGCCCACGGCCCACGGCGCCGGCAGGAAGACCAGGGCGAGGCACAGCGGCGCCAGCACCGCCACCACGGGCAGGAGGGCTAGGTTGGCCAGGGCCGAATACAGGGGGGCGCCGCCATGGAACAGGGCCAGCAGGGGCAGGGTGGAAAGCCAGGGAGCCAGCACCCTCGCCAGGTGCGGCGCGAAGCGCCCCGCCAACGGCCCCAGGAGCCCCGCCAGGGGAAGGGTTCCCCAGAGAAGGCCCGTCAGGGCGAGCCAGGAAAGGAGGAAGCCCGGGTCGCACCCGGCCGCGGGGTGGACCAGGAGCCACGCCAGGAGCGCGCCGTGGAGGGCCACGACCCGGGGTGCCTTCCACCCGGTGCCCTTGGCCGCGGCCCAGGCGAGGCCCATGAGGAAACCCCGCCAGACGGGGGCGGTGAACCCCACCATGGCGCAGTAGGCGAGGCCCCCCGCCATGGCGGCGACGGGGCTGCCCCGGCCCAGGGTGCGGCGCCACAGGGCTTCCAGGCCCGCCATGACCAGGGACACCTGGAGTCCCGAGACCACCAGGGTGTGGATGGTTCCGCTCTGCACGAAAGGACTGAAGGCTTCCCCGTGGGCGGGCGGGATGCCCAGGGTCAGGGCGCCCCAGAGATCCCTCGCGGGGCCTTCGAGGGGCAGCGCGAGGAACCTCCCGTGGACCCAGGTGCGCAGGGCCAGGAGCGGGGAGGGTCGGCCCGGGCCCAGCACCTCCATCACCAGGGCCGAGGGCAGGTGCAGCCTCCGGGGGGCCCCGGAATCCCGGGCACGCCACAGGGGGCGCTCCGCGAGGAAGACCGGGCCCGGGAGCACCGGCCGGAGGTCGGCGGCGAAGGCCACCCGGACGCCCGGCGGCGGCGGAGGAAGGCCGGACGCGGGAAGCCCCAGGGGAAGCGTAAGGCCCCGCAGGGATTCGGGAGCCTCGATGCGCACGGCGCCGGCCCGGGAGCGGCCCCGGACCGTCCACGGCGCGGCCAGGACGCCCCGGATCCGGGCGGGCCCGGCGGGCAGCGCCCCTTCCCACCGGGCCAGGCGCGCCAGCCCGCCCAGGGTGCCCCAGGCCAGGGCGATGGCCAGGGGGAGCCAGGTCCAGCGCCGTCGCGGGGCCAGTGGCAGCGAAAGGACCAAGGCGCCCCAGCCCGCGAAGTGCGCCGCCAGGGGCAGCCTGCCGTCCCAGGCCTCCGGCAGGGCCCACGGGACGGCGCACGCGGCCGCCAGGGCCCAGGGGAGGGCCCAGAAACCGTCCCCGCTCAGGCGCTGCCAAAGTTCATCCCGGGAAAGCATGGCGCGAGTCTACGCGCGGGGGCGATCCATGTGAAAATGGCTGTTCATGCGGGATTCCAAGTGAAGCGCGACCACCTTTTCCCTTTCGCCGTCTGCCTCGCCGTGGGGTGGGCCTCCCTGGGCGCCTGGAGCCCGACCTTCCACGAGGTGCAGACCGCCCGTGCCTCGCGGCTCCTGCCCAGGCGCATGGCGGCCTTCCTGGGCACCCATGCCCGGGACCTCCTCGTCGGGGCCCGGGGCCAGGCCAACGACCAGGTTCCCACCGTGGAGGACGTGGAGGAGCAGTTCCGCCGGGTCGTCGCCCTCACGGAGGAGCGCAAGCGCCCGGAGCGCATCGCGAAGGAACTGGGCGTCCTGGCGCACCAGGTCCAGCTGCTCATGGACCCGTCGGCGGTGGTGGGCGTTTCGTCCCTGCGGGAGTCCTTCCAGGCTTACGGGGACGAGAAGCTGCCCAAGCTGGTGCTGAGCCGGGAGCCCTTCTGGGCCGTGACGTCACCCCTGGACCCCAGGCCCAGGCTGGTGGAATGGGCCAAGGTCAAGTTCGACCGGAATCAGGCCCTGCAGGCGTGCTTCGACGAAGCCACCGGGCGAAGGAAGGGCGGGTGGGACGAGCTTTCCGTCCCCTTCGCCCAGCTCCAGTTGGCCTATTCCAATGGAATCAACGCCACCGCCAACATCTGGATCCAGCTTTGGCGGGCCGTGGGCGACCAATGGGACGCCCCGGGCGATGAAAACCTAGCCAGGGAGTAGTCTTTTCGATATCTTCCTATCATCACCATGGAGACAAGAATGGCTTCGTATACCCGGCTCGGTTCGTACTTGCTTTCCAGTGAACTCACGGCCGATCCCGTCGGCAGGATCCAGCGTGGGCTCTCCCTTGCGGGAAGCGCCTTCGAGAAGCACCTGCTGCTGCGGACCTTCTCCGACGAACTGGTGGAAGCCGGCATCGGCGGCCGCATGGCCGAGGCCACGCGGGTGGCGGGGATCCTCGCCGGCAGCCGCGGCTTCGGGACCAACTACCACGCCGAGGCCGGTAGGGCGCCCCACATCGTGTGCGACTACGTGCCGGGGCGCAGCCTCGCGCAGGTGCTGAAGAAGACCCGGGAGGAGCAGATCCCCCTGGGCGTGGACCACTCCCTTTCGGTTATCCAGGGCCTGGCCATGTCCCTCATGGCGCTGGCCGCCAAGGACCTCCACCACGGCGCCCTGAGCCCCCACAGCATCTGGGTGAGCTTCGAAGGCGCCACCCAGGTCATCGACGCCCCCTACGCGGCCGTCCTGGCCGGGCTCCTGCCCAAGGCCAAGGGACTCGAGAAGGAGCTCGCCCCCTACCGCGCCCCGGAACCCAGGAACCCGCTCCAGCAGGACCTCTTCGCCCTGGGCGCCGTGCTCTACGAGATGCTCACCCTCGAGAAGCTCCCGGCCCCGGAAGCCATCCCCGCCGCCCTTTCCCGGGCCACGCTGAAGGCGGCCATGGAGGACGGCCCGGTCCCCGCCGAGATCTCGGGCCTCCTGAGCCGGCTGCTGCTGGACGCCTCGGCCTTCCCCTCCATGGGCGAATTCAACAAAGAGCTCGAGCGCGTCCTCTATGACGGCGACTACAGCCCCACCACCTTCAACATGGCCTTCTACATGCACACCCTCTTCCGGGACGAGGCCGAGCAGGACAGCCAGGCCATGAAGGCGGACCAGGGCATGGACTACACCCCGTTCCTGCCTTCCGAAGGCGCGTCGCGCAGCGTCCTGGTCAACGCCGACGGGCAGAGCCGGGTGAAGTACTTCGTCTACGCCGGCGCCGCCGCCGTGGCCATCCTCGGCTTCTTCGGCTACAAGTACCGCGAGCTGCGGTCCGAGAACAACGCCATCCAGGTCAAGCTGGCCGAACTCCAGCAGCTCAAGGCCGCCAACGAGAACAAGCTCCTGGACATCGCCAAGCAGGAAGAGTCCCAGAAGGCCCTCCAGGAGCAGCTCGCCAAGAAGGCCTCCGAGGCCAAGACCGCCGAGGAACGCGCCAAGGCGAAGAAGGACCTGGAGGAATCCAAGGCCAAGGCCCAGGAACTGGCCCGGCAGAAGGATGAGGCCCTGAAGAAGCAGCAGGAACTCACCAACCAGGGCAACACCATCGCCCTCAGCGCCCAGAAAGCCGCACCCCAGCCCGTGCCGCAGCCGCCGCCTCCGCCCAAGCAGGAAGCCCCGGCCCCTGCGGTGGTGGCCACGCCCGTACCCCAGGCGCCGGCCCCCGCGGCCGCCGCGCCCGCGCAGCAGGAGACGGTCGAGACGCCCGTGTCCCTCGTGAGGCGCGTCAGCCCCGCGGTGCCCCGCATCGCCAACAAGGCCTTCCTGCCCGCCAACCTGCGGGAGGGCGACATCAAGGTGATCCTGAAGATCTTCGTGGACGCCCAGGGCCACCCGGTGAAGGTGGTCATCGTGCAGGGCGTGGCCGGGCCCTTCGGCTATAACGACTCCGCCCAGAACGCCGCCCTGGCCTCCGGCTACGCCCCGGCCACGCGGAACGGCAAGCCCACCACGGGCTGGATGACCCTCGAATACAACTTCGGCAAGGCGAGGTAGCTACCCCTACCCGCCCAGGATGATCGGATCGTCGTCGTCCCCGTCCACGATGCGGATGTGGGACCCGGCGTCCAGCAGCACCGCATCCTCGAACATGTTGTGAAGCTTGGGTTCGTACCGGTCCGCTTCCAGGAGCCGCGGGTCCTCGGCCAGTTCCAGGCCGGTGCGCGCCAGACCGGTGACGGCCGCGGGGTCCACCCCGAGGATCGCCCCCAGGAGTTTCTGGGGGTTGGGGGCCTGGCCGGAGGCGATGCGGGTGGTGAAGGCCAGTTCCCCGTCCCGCCAGGCCATCGCCTCCACCAGGGACCGGATCTCCACGCGCTTGACCCCTTTGTGGCCACCGGTCTTGCCGGCCTTCTCCATCTCGAAGCGTTCGGCGGCCATGAACTCCGCCGTCGCGAAGAAGGCCCGCTCCAGCAGCTCCGGCGGGCACGCCCAGGTCCAGGACGCGGATCGGCACAGGTCGGACACGGGCGACGCGTAGTTGGGGACGATGCTGGCCTCGAGGACGGCGAGGCCCGCCGGCGCATGGGTGTTGATGCGCCCGGGCAGGTCCGCCGGCGGAACCCCGGCCCCGTGGGACAGCACGGCGTCCGCCCATTCCCCGAGCCCGGGAACGCCCAGGGGCAGCGGGTGCCCCAGGTGCAGCGCGGGACGGGGGACCTTTTCCAGGCCCATGGCCAGGGGAAGGCCTGCGTCCAGGATCGCCCGGGCCAGTTGGGCTGCCAGCGCCGGCGGGTGCTGCGCGCAGGCGGGACTGGAGGCCGAAAAGCGGAGCCGGAGGGTTCTCCGGTTGGGATCGGTCTGCCAGCGGTTCATGCGCCGGACCCTGGACCTGGCCACCTCGTCCCGGAGCCGTGCCCGCACAGGCTCCCAGTCCGGTCCCGCCTGGCGGAGGAGGGCCAGGGCGTGCTCAAGCTGGCCCTCCAGCCCCAGTTTTTCCAGGAGGAGGTCCAGGGCCGCCGGCTCGGGAGGGCCGGCCGCAACCATGTCCTGGAGGGCCTTCAGCGGCGCGGGTGCGGAATCTCGGGTGGCCTCGTCCATAGCGTTCCAGTGTAACCAGGGGCGGCGCCGGTTCCAGGGTCCGGGTTTTCCGCGAAGGCTGCTGATTTCTCGGCGGGGAATTCCGAAGTCGCCATGAGAATCAGGTAAGGGAAGGGTTGCTGCGTTCTTTGTGCAGGGAAAATATTCACGGGCCCGCTGGTCCATTTCCCCAATGGATACGCCATTCTTCCGCGAATTCCCCCGGATGATACAAGCCCCCCCCGGAAAGGAATTGCCTAGGTTCAGGTCATGAATGGATTTCCCCGGGGGAAGGGATGCGCCTCACCGCGGCTGCTTGGATTCCAGGAAGCGCTTGGCCTCCCGCCGGAGGATCTCCGCGACGCCCTTGTCCCGCACCAGGAGCTTCAGATCCAGGTCGATGAGGCGCTTGAGCAGGTTCAGGGAAAGGGCGATGGGCGTCTTGGGGTTGAGCACCAGGGCCTTGACGATGACGTATTTCTTGAGCCAGTCCCGGTTGGTGGCGATGATCCGGATGACTTCCTCGTTGACGGTGCGCATCTGCGCGATGAAGGCGATCTCGCCCTCGGTGATTCGCGGATTGCGGATCACGTTCACCTGGATGAGCCGGTTGGCCTCCCGGATGAGGAGGGTCCGCTCCTCCTTGCCGCCCTTGATGGCGAGCATGATCTTCTGGTTGGTGCGGAGGCGCATTACGCGCTTGGCGAGGGAGAGGGAGATCTCGTTGCCCTCCTCGTCCACCACCGGCGCCAGGAGGGTCCTGACGGGGGCCTCCTGCTCCTCGGGCGTCTCCGCGGGCAGGGGCAGCTCGGACCAGGCCTTGTCGAGCCTGCCGGCCTCCACTTCGTCGATGATCTCCAGCCGCTCCTCGGCGACCTCCTTCGTCACGAGGCGCAGCACGTCCCGCCGGAACTCGTTGACCCGCCGCTTGATCTGGTACTCGGCCTCGGGGTGGGTCTCCAGCAGGTCCAGGATCACCGGGCGTTCCAGCCAGAGCACCTGGTTGTTCAGGGGGATCTCCAGCACCGAACCCGGCAGGAACGGTACCACCCGCTCCATCCACGCGGAGTTCATGTCCGGGTGCAGCAGGGCCGTCTCCAGGAGGGCCGGCTCCTTGCGGTGGATGAGGATGAGGCCGAGGGGATCGGGAGGGTCCTGGGGCCCCAGGATGGCGTTGGAGAGCAGGCTCTCCGGCATCGCCTTGATCGTCTCCACCGCCGTGTCGGCGAAGGGGGTCTCGTTGAAGAAGGCGTGGCTCAGCGCGTGGAGCAGATCGGTGGGCGGCACCGGAAGATTGCCCGCCACCAGGGACCTCGCCATGGCCTCGGGCAGCTGGCCATCCATGAATTTCTGAACGATCAGGTGCACGTCATTCCCCTTCCTGGTCGGTCTCGGGAACCGTGGGCGGGTTCTTGCTCGCGGTGTCCTCGGGAACGATCCAATCCCCATTCTCGCCGAAATTCCCCGTCCACGGTTCGCCCACCGCGGTGCCGTGGCGGATCCTGCGGCCCGCCACGTCCACGACCACGACGCCACCGTTGTCCACGGTGATGGAGAAGGGCCCCTTCACCCGCAGGCGCCAGGGTTCGGAAACGCGCAGGCTGCGCTTCTGGGCGGGGGCGCCGCCGGCGGCGACGGTGACCTCGCAGGTGTCCTGGGCGCGCAGAGAGACCAGCACGCCCTCCTCGTTGACGGGCACCTCGGGCAGCACCTCGCCCACCACGGGAAAGGGCCCCTCGGGCTCCGCGGGCTTCCAGCGCGCGGGGCCGGCGCGTTCCACCGGCACCTCGGCCTGGTCCCGGGGCCTGCGCAGGTTGCGCCCGGGCACCACGAGCCAGAGCACCAGCAGCAGGGTGCCGGCGCTGAGAACGCCCATGAGGATCCGCTCCTGGTGCTCCCGGCGCGGGTCGGGAGGTTCCTGATCCACCGATCCGGGAACCTGGTTCCACTGTTCGGGAAAGGCTTCGGGATCCACGCCCAGGCGTTCGGCGATCTGGCGCGCGTAGGGCCGCTCCCGGCCCGGCGGGACGCGGTCCCAGGCCTCGGCCTCCACGGCCTCGAGGATCCGCACGCTGAGGTTCAGGTCGAAGGCCAGGGCATGCAGGGAGAGACCCTGGTCGATGCGCGCCTGCCGGAGGGCGTCGCCGATCCCCGAGGCGTGGGGCGCCCCCTCGGACCCGCTCACGGCTTCCAGCCCACGGGAACCTCGTCCAGCATGCGGCCCAGTTGCTCCCGCCGCTCGTCCCGGTTGAGACGGCGGTCGTCCATGGTCCCGCGGTGGGCCATGGCGTCGCCCAGGGTGGATTGGAGGTCGTCGGGCGTAATGAAGTCCCTGCCGTCGAGCCAGGCTTCCGCCCTGGAAAGCGCCACCCAGTGCCCCGCGGCCCGGGTGGAGCAGAACCCGCGGTTCTCGCGGATCCTCGCCACCACGCGCTCGGCATAGTCCAGCGCCCCGTCGGAGACCCGGACCCTGCGCACCCCGGCGCGGGCCCGGCGCCAGCCGTCCAGGTCCATGGCGGGTCCCAGGGATTCCAGGGTGTCCGAACCGGCCTCGCCCCGCAGCACCAGGCGCTCCGACACCGGGTCGGGATAGCCCAGGTGGAGGACGCAGGCGAAGCGGTCCATCTGGCTTTCCGGAAGGGGAAAGGTGCCGGAGGCGTCCATGGGGTTCTGGGTGGCGATCACGAAGAAGGGGTCGGGAAGCTTGTAGGTGGTGCGGTCCAGCGTCACCTGGCCTTCCACCATCACCTCCAGCAGGGCGCTCTGGGTCTTGGGGCCGATGCGGTTGAGTTCGTCCAGCAGGACGACGTTCGCGAAGATCGGCCCCTCCTGGAAGCGGAACGCCTGGCCCGCGGCCTCCCACAGGTGGATGCCCAGGAGGTCGGAGGGCAGGAGGTCGTTGGTCCCCTGCACGCGCTGGTAGGAGCCGCCCAGGAGCCGGCTGAGGCCCTTGGCCAGGGTGGTCTTGCCCACCCCGGGAAGGTCCTCCAGCAGGAGGTGCCCGCCCGAGAGCAGCACGGCCACGGACCGGCGCACCGGCCCGTCCTTGCCCACCACCACCCGGGAGAGGGCCCGCAGGCCCGCCCTCACGAGCTCCCTCGCGTCGTCAGGTCCGCTCATCAGTCGTCCTCCAGGGGAATGCCGTGTTCGCGCAAGGCCTTGGCGAGGGCCCGGGGTGTGAGGCCCAGCTCCCGCGCCAGGGCTGCCGGATCCGAGGCGCGGCCTTCCATGGCCCTGCGCAGCAGGGCCCCTTCGGCCGCATGGGACACGGCGCCCAGCATGGCTTCGAGGGTGCCGGGTTCCGGGAAGGGCAGCACCATGGCGCCGCCCCGCCGTGCGCCGTCGGGTGGCAGGGCCGCGAGCACCGAACCCGCGGTGCCCCCCAGGGCCTGGGTCAGGCCCCAGGTGAGCTGCCTCAGGTTTCCCGGCCACGCGCGCTGGAGGAGCTCCTTCTCCATGGCCCGCTCCACGATGGGCACGGGCCGGCCCTCGCGCCTGGCGTGCAGTTCCAGGAAGGTGCGGAATAGGGGAAGGATGTCCTCGCGGCGCTCGCGCAGGGGCGGCAACCGGAAGGTGAGCACGCCCATGCGCAGCCGCACGGCCTCGGGCAGCGCGTCGGGGCTTCCGCAGCCGCCCATCCACTGGACGCCCTGGCCTTCGGGGCCCTCCATGGCCGCGATGAGGGCGGGCGCGGACAGGCCCTCCAGGCCGGCCACGTAGACGCTGCCGCCCCTCAGAAGCGCCAGCTCCGCCGGCCCGGGGGCGCCCTGGGCGCCGTCCCACGCGAGGAAGGGAGCCTGGGGATGGCGCAGGGAGTGGAGCCGGCGCGCCGCCCGGGCCTTGCCGGTGCCGGGCTCGCCGTGGAAAAGCACCGGCTCGGCGGTGCCCGCGGCCTTCACCAGGCCCCGGTCCAGGATCGCCATGGCCGGAGAATGCACCACCCAGGGCTCCCGGGGGTCCGGGGGCGGGGCCATGCGCAGGCTGTGCAGGCGGTCCAGCACCGCGCCGAAGACGTCCAGGTCGAAGGGCTTGGGCAGGAAGTCGTCGGCGCCCCAGCGGATGGCCTCGACGATGTCCGAGGGCTCCCCGAAGGCGGACATGACCACGGCCCGCAGCGCGGGCTGGGCGCGCTTGGCGGCCTTGAGCAGCTCCAGCCCCGACATGGACGGCAGCCGGAGGTCCGTGACGAGGATGTCGAAGGGGGCCGCGCCCAGCGCCTGGAGCGCCTCCCGCGGGTCGGCCACCGCCGTCACCTCCCAGGGACCGGATGCCATGGCCTGCACCAGCATCCTGCGGAAGCTGTCCTTGTCCTCCACCAGCAGCACGCGCATGGTTCACCCCCCCCCGCAGCCGCGGACGAAGAGGTCGGACTGGGCCCGGGCCTGGCCCTCGAAGAGCGCGGCGCCGTCCACCACGCCCAGCCCCGCCTCCCGCGCCCAGGCGGCGAAGGCCGTGTCTTCCTTGTAGATCCATTCCACCGCCCACGTCGCGTGGGGGCGCGCGGCCTCCAGCAGGTCCGGGAAGGGCGCGGAATCGCCCGGGGCCATGCCCAGGGCCGTGGCCTGCACGATGCCCACGGGCGCGAAGGCTTCCACCTCCCGCGCGGTCGGCGCCCGCTTCCGGGAGGCCTGCAGCACGGGCCATCCTCGCGCTTCCAGCACGGCGCGGGTGGTGGCGGCGACGCCCCCGTCCCCCAGCAGGAGCACCGGTCCCCGGGCTAGGCCGGCCAGGGCCGCGTCCAGGGCCCCCGCATCGGTGTTGGCCCCCTCCCAGGGGTCGCCGGGGCCGCGGCGGTAGAGGGTGTTGAGGGGCGCGGCGAGCCCGGCCAGGGGCGGCAGGGTCGCCTTCAGGGGGGCGGTGAGGCTCGCGCCCAGCACCGGCAGGGCCTCCAAGGCCTCCAGCGCCTCCGCGGCGTCGCCGCATTCCAGGGGGAGGTACAGCAGGTCCTTGAAGGCGGCCTGGAAACGCGGGTTGTGGTAGGCCGGTCCCCGGGAGTGGAGCACGGGGCTGCCCAGCACGCCGCACAGGTGGTAGCCCGCGTGGAGCCGGTGGCACCGCCACGCCAGCATCCTGGACAAGGGCACCTGGCCCGGCGCCGCGGCGGGGGCGTCGTCGGCCGCGGCGAAGGTGAAGGCGCCCCCCCAGGCGAACTGCAGGCAGCGGCTGGGGATGCCCTTGGGCCCCATGAGGAAGGCGGACAGGATCACCTCGCGGTCCCTCGCCCAGGCCAGGGGGCCCTTGACCCGGGCGTTGTCGGCGAGGCGGGCCGCGCGGCCCACCCACTTGTAGGCGTCCCCCTCGGGAAGGTCCTGGAGGCGGTTCTCCAGGTCAAAGACGCCCTCGCCGGCGTGGACCGAACGCAGGAGCCGAAGATGGGAGCGCGCCTCCCGCAGCCGGGGGGGGATGGGCAGCTCCCATTCCAGGTCCAGCCACGCCGGTCGGCTCCCGGCGGCCTCCACGAGGCGCTCGATGCGGGAGGCCTCGTCCCCGTCCCAGGCGCCCCCGTCCTCCCGGCGCCGGCAGGTCACCAGGCACCTGCGCCCCAGGGCCTGCACCATGGCGTCGACCGGCACGTCCGGGTAGAGGTCCAGCCGCACTTCGGCCATGGCCTCGGGTGGAAGCCTCCGGCCGCAGGCCTCGGCGCCCTGCCAGTCGGGGTGGGTCAGGGTGACGAAATAGGGAGGCGGGAGGGCCATCAGGACGCCCCGGCTTCCTTCGGGGCAGCCTTCTTGGCCCGCTGCCACGCGGCCTCCAGGCCGTCCAGGTCCTGGGCCTCCCAGCCGCCGTTGGCCTCGGCGAAGTCCTCCACGGACCGGAAGCGCCCCTTGAAACGTTCCATCTGGCGCCGCAGGGCCCGGTCGGGATCCACGCCCTTCTTGCGGGCCCACTGCACGAGGCTGAAGAGCACGTCCCCGAACTCCGATTCCACGCGGTCCAGCTCGGTTTCCGCCTGCAGCTCGCCGATCTCCTCGCGCACCTTGTCCAGCACGCCTTCGAGGTCGGGCCACTCGAAACCGACCTTGGCGCAGCGCTTGCCGATCTCCATGGCCTCGTCCAGGGGGGAGAGGCTGGCGGCGATGCCAGCCAGCACGCGCTTGCGGGTCTCCTGGCCCCGGCCGGCCTTCTCGTCCTGCTTGATGGCGGCCCAGTTCACCAGGACCTCGGCGGCGTTGTCCACCTCCAACCCGGCGAAGACGTGGGGGTGCCTGCGCACCAGCTTTTCCACCACCATGGCTTCCACGTCGTGGAGGTCCCAGGCGCCGCGCTCCTCGGCCAGCCGCGCGTGGAAGGCCACCTGCAGCCACAGGTCGCCCAGCTCCTCGCAGAAATGGCGCTCCTTCTCGGGATCCCCCGGCACATGGGCCGCGAGGGCATCAAGCACCTCGGCCGCCTCCTCCCGCAGGAACCGCGCCAGCGATTGGTGGTCCTGCTCCAGGTCCCAGGGGCATCCCGTAACGGGGTTGCGGAGGGCTTGCATCACGGCACGGAGGGTGGTGGGCGTCATCCCTTAAAGGTACCAGAAATGCCGGAGGCCACGGAGGCGGCGAGGCTCCGGCGGCCGATAGGCCTCACCAGAGCCGGGTGATCCCCAGGAGGCCGGCCGGGTCGAAGTGGGCACGGAGCGCGGCCCCGGCGGCCTTGACGGCCGGGGGGGTGTAGAGGTCGTGGAAACGCTGGTTGTGCGGGCCCACGCCGTGCTCGGCGCTGTAGCTGCCCCCGTGCTCCAGGACGGCCAGGTCGTAGACCTTGCGCTGCACCAGGGGCACCAGCTCCGCGTAGGGGATGGGGCTGTCGGCCTCGCGCCAGACCAGGTTCAGGTGGGTACCGCCGTCGCCCCAGTGGCCGAAGTCGCAGACCCGCATGAAGGGATGGGTCTCGGCCAGCCACGCCTTCACGGCCTCCGTGAAGGCGGGAAGGCCGGACCGGGGCACGGCGATGTCGAAGGCGAGCACCTTCCCCTCGCCGCGCAGGCTCTCGGACACGTGGTGGCGGATGGCCCAGAACTCGGCGGGCTTGCCGAAACGCGCATCCAGCACGCCTTCGCCGTGGGCTTCCATGTGGGCTCCCAGGGCGTCCTCCAGGAGGGTGGCCAGGTCGAGGCTCCCCTCGGGCAGGGAGCTGGCCAGCTCCACCAGGGCCGTGTAGGGCGGCACCTCGTCGAAGGGGTTGCGAAGGGCCTCCTGGTGCCGGAACACGGCGGCCATGGCCTCCCCGGAGATGACCTCGTAGGCGGTGAACACCTCGAAGAGTTCGCGCTCGAGGCTGCGCAGGAGGTCCAGCACGGCCTCGCCCCCGGCCAACGCCACCAGGGCCACGGCCCGCTGGCGCGGCAGGGGCGCCACCTGCAGCACGGCGCCCGTGACCACGCCGTAGAGCCCGGTGGTGCCGGTGAAGAGCTGCTTGAAGTCCAGGCCCGTGTTGTTCTTCCGCAGGGCGGAAAGGGCGTCCACCACGGTGCCGTCGGCCAGCACCACCTCCACGCCCAGGAGGTTCCGGCGCACGTCGCCGTAGCGCAGGAGCCGGGTGCCCCCGGTGTTGGTGGCGATCATGCCCCCGATCTGGGGGTCGGCCCCCAGGTCCACCGGGAAGTGCAGGCCGTGGGGGGCCAGGGCCTCGTTGAGGGCGCTGAGGAGGACGCCGCCGTCCACCCGCACCGTGCGGTCCGTGGGATCGATCTCAAGGCGCCGGTTCAGGCGCTCCAGGCTCAGCACGGCCATTCCGCCTTGGGCGTCGGGCACCGAGGCGCCCACGAGGCCCGTGTTGGCCCCCTGCACGATGACGCGCAGCCCCTTGTCCCGGCAGTAGGTCATGAAGGCCGAGACCTCGGCGGTGGTGGAGGGCCGGGCGACGATCCGGGCCCTGCCCTTCCCGTACCGCCAGCCGTTTTCGTATTTCTCCAGTTCGGAAGGGTCGGTGAGCACCGCGCCCGGGCCCAGAAGGGCGGTGAGGTCGTCCATCAGCGCGTCCACTCAATAGCTCCCGGGTGCGGTCATCTTGAAAATGGCCTGGGCGTTCCCCGTGTCGAAGCCCAGATCCAGGCCGCCGCCCGGATGGGGCCTGCGGGTGATGAACTCGAAGAACGAGCCCGGCACCGTCTTCAGCACCAGGTGGCCCTCCAGGTCACGGAAGGCCCGCTCCACCGGATCGGCCTGGAAGGCGGTCTGCAGGACCCGGCCGCTGGCGGAGACCTCGACGGTGTCCTTCATGGCCCGGCCCAGCTCCTTCTGGGCCGCGGCCAGGGACTCCACGTCGGCGACGCGGTCCGTGGCGTGGTTGAAGGCGTTGCCCTCGGTGGCGATCCAGGCCATCTCCGCGCTCTCCTGGTAGAGGACCCGGTAGTCGGCGAGGCTGGGCGCCCCGTGCTGGCGGTCGAAGCACGCCACCAGGTCGGGCAGGAGGGCCCGGGCGTCCTCCAGGGCGAGGCTCCCCGTCCCGGCCAGCTCAGCCAGGAGCTCCAGGGCCCGGGGCGGCAGGGGATCCCGGGAGGTGGCCAGCACCCGGGCCACGGCGTCCCGGAAGGCGGGGCTGAAGCCCTCGGGGTGGAACTCACTCAGGAAGAACTGGGGGATGTCCTCCGGCAGGTCCTGGTGGCGGTAGGCGCGGCCGGTCATGGAGAGCCGGTCCAGGGGATAGACGTCGGCCAGGGCGTAGCCCAGGGGTTCCAGCACCCGCGTGATGGCGGCCTCCCCCGGGGGCAGCGGGCCGCTGGCGGCCAGGACCGTTCGCAGGGCGCCGTGGTCGAAGACCACCCTGCCCCCTCCGGCGGTCACGTCGAGCATGTACGCCCTCGCCGAAGGCACCCGCTCCTGCAGGTCCCGGAGCAGGACGAGGTTCATGGCGAAGGCCAGCTGGGCCCTGGAGACCCGCGGCTCCCGCGGCCCCATGAGGGCCTCCGGCACCGCCACGGAAGCCAGGATGTCCCCGGCGCGGCGGGCGCCCAGCAGGGCTTCCAGAAGGGTCCGCAGGTTGGTGTCTGCTTGCATCGATCGCTCCACAAAGATTCCACGAAGGGGCCCGCGCGGGCCCTGTCCTTTCTTCTTCGATGCCGGTCGCCCCTAGTGGGTTCCCGCCAGCGCGCCGAATCCGCAGATGGCGCCGCGCAGGGCGCTGGCCGCCACCGTGGCCGGACTCGCCAGCCACACCTTGCCGGGACCGCTGCGGCCGGGGTTGTTGCGGTTGATGGCGCTGATGGTGACCTGGTCGGCGCGGGTGGAGACGCCGGGGCCGGCATTGATGCAGGCTCCGCAGCCGGGCCCCAGGATGCGCGCGCCGGCCTCCTCGAAGGCGGCGAGCCAGCCCTGCGCCTCGGCGTGGGCCCTCACGTCCTCGCTGCCCAGCTGGATGAAGAACTGCACCCGCAGCGGCACCGTGAGGCCGCGGTCCAGGCCCCACCGCACCACGTCGTAGACCTTCTGCAGGTCGGCGCGCTTGGCGCCGGTGCAGCTGCCCACGTAGGCGATGTCCACCGGGATCTCCTCCTCCAGGGAATCCAGCGGCAGGCCGTTGCCCGCGAAGCCCGGCGAGGCCACCATGGGCACCACCTTTCCGCAGTCCACCACCAGGCGGCCCGCGTAGACGGCGGCGGGGTCGCTGGCCATCCAGGGTTCCAGGGCAATGCGGGCGCCCCTGCGTTCCTCCACGAACCGGACGGTTTCCGCGTCCGGGGCCATGACGCCCGCGAAGGCGCCGAAGTCGGCGGCCATGTTGGTGAGGGTGGCGCGTTCGTCGATCTGCAGGGCCCCGAGGGCCTCGCCCGCGTACTCGATGATGTGCCCGCGCACGTGGCCGTCCCGGAAGAAGGGCAGCGTCAGGAGGTGGAGCACCAGGTCCTTGGCGCAGACGCCGGGGCCGAGCTGGCCGTCCAGGCGCACCAGGATGGTGGGCGGCACGGTGATGCGCACGTCCCCGGTGACCCAGGCCGAGGCGATGTCCGCGGCCCCCACCCCGAAGGCCAGGGCGCCCAGGGCGCCGCTGTGGGAGGTGTGGGAGTCGGTGCCCACGATCACCTGCCCAGGCAGGGCGTACCGCTCGGCCATGAGCACGTGGCAGATGCCCTCGCACCCGCCCTCGGAGACGTCCCCGTGCAGGCGGATGGCGTTGGCGGCGCAGAACTCCTCCTGGAGTTTCTTGATGCGCCGGGCCACCTCCATGAGCCCGGGCTGGCCCTCGTCCTGGGTGTAGAACCGGCCCATGAACGTGAGGTGGTCGCGGAAGGCCAGGATGGAAGCGGGATCCGCGAAGGGGATCCCTTCGCCCAGGCCCTTGCGCAGCATGGCCACGGCCAGGGGTGTGACGGTCTCGTGGGAGAAGCGCCAGTCCGCCTTCACCAGGAGCCCGTCGCCGGGCGCCACCGAGGGCAGGCCCAGCCCGGCCCCGTCCCGGGCGGCCCGGGCCAGGATCTTCTCCCCGTAGGTCATGGGCGCGGGTTCCCGGCGCGTCACCGGGATCACCGCGGCCCCTTCCAGCCGGGCCCGGGTGAAGTCGAAGATCCCGCCCGCGGCCACGATCTCAGCGGTGAGCGGATCCAGTCCCTCGGTGAACGCGGCCATGGGAACGGCCTCGCCGCCGCGGATGCGGTCCACCAGGGTCATGTCCGTGGAGGTGAGCAGCCCGAGGGAGTGGCAGTAGAGGCGGTAGCCGGGGTCGAAGCTTTCCGCGATGACGATGCGGATGCCCGAAGCGCGCTCCGCGTAGGGACCGGCCTCGCGGGGGCTGCCGATGCCGTGGCGCTTCCCCGACACCGCCACCTCGAACCCGCCGCGGCGCACGAAGCCCTCGTGCACGGGAAACGCCCCGTCGCACAGGAGGCCCAGGTACGGGAAGTCCTCCAGCCGCTGGCCGAAGTAGTAGCACACCCAGCCCGGGGCGATCTCGTCCACTGACACGTAGTCCCGGAGGCGCACCTGTTCCAGGGGGAGGTCCTCCCCCTGGAACTGTTTCTGCAGACCGGTGGGGTCTCCGCACAGGAGAAGCACCCGACCCTTGGTCTTTACAGAATCCGTCCTCATGTCACAAGAATGCCACAGATGACGAGGTGATGGTTGCTATTTGCCTTCCTCTTCCTCGAGCTTGGCGGACAGTTCGTCCAGGTGCGCCAGGAGGCGCTGGGCGAAGGCCTCGTCCTCGAGAATGGAGAAGTCGTCGCCCTTGACCTCGAAGATCTCGATGGTCAGGTTGCTGTCGCCTTCGGCTTCCTCGCCGGCCTCGGAATAGGCCTGCACCTCGGCGAGGGGGGCCATGATGGCGAAGTGGCGGTCTTCGAAATCCACTTCCTCCAGGATGGCGAACTCCTCCTTTTCTCCGTTTTCGTCCTCGAGTTCGACTACCTCGATTTCATCGGCATGGTCCTCGTCGTGGCCGCAGCCGCACGCGTGATTGGGGTCTTTGTGATCATGGTCGTGGGCCATGGCGAGCTCCTGTCAAGGCTCCAGACTATTGTCTTTGGCCTTCCCCCGCCACCTATTTCGATCCGGCCCACCGGAGTCGCGCCTCGCCCGGGCCGGTGACCACCGCCTGGACCATCCTGCGGGTGGTGGGCATTTCCAGCCTAACCTTGTCCCCGGCAGCCCCGCTGGACCGCGCCACGGCATCCACGGTGATGGACAGGGCGCCGTCCACCAGGGCCAGGCGCACCGGTTCCCCGGCGTTGACCAGCGGAATGGCCTCCAGGTCCGTGCGCACCAGCACCTTCCCCTGGGTCACGGGTCCCCGCAGGCGGAACCCCTCGGGCATCTTGCGGAGCGCCCCCGCCGGCGGGACGCCTTCGAAGTCGAAGGTTTCGAGTTGGCCCGGCTCGGGCACGGCCCGGCGCGGCAGGGAGGTGCAGAAGCGCAGGAGCTGGCCCTTCCACAGGCCTTCCATGTCCACCCGCACCATGCCCAGGATCCGGCCCCCGGCCACGGCGTTGAAGGAGACGTAGAAGCGGCCTGCCAAGTCCGGGCGGCTCAGGTGGGCCGGCTCGAAGGCCAGGGGCCCCTTGGGGGACCTGGGCAGGATGGGCGTGTTGAGCACCCGGAAGGTGTAGGTCCCGTCCCGGCCCGCCACCTGGGCCTCGGCGTAGGCCAGGGCCTGGGCGTGGAGGCGGTCCCCTTCGGGAAGCGCATCGTCGGGGCCGGCCCCGAGGAGGGCGGCGCCCAGGAGGAACGCGGCCAGCAGGCGCATGGTTAGCGCTTGAGGCCAGCCACCAGCTGCAGCATGCTGTCGGCGGTCTGGATGGTCTTGGAATTGGCCTCGTAGGCGCGCTGGCCGATGATCATGTTCACCATCTCCTCGGCCATGTCCACGTTGGAGACCTCGAGGAAGTACTGCTGGATGGTGCCCAGCCCGGTCTGCCCGGGGGCGCCGTCGATGGCGTCACCGCTGGCCAGGGTGGGCTGGTAGAGGTTGTGGCCGAGGGCGTTGAGGCCGTTGGGATTGATGAAGTTGGAAAGGGTGATCTGGCCCACCTGCTGGGGGGTGGACTGGCCCGGCTGGGTCACGGAGACGGTGCCGTCGGTGGCGATGGTGACGCTGAGGGCGTCCTGGGGGATGGTCACCTGGGGATCCAGGGGGTTGCCGTTGGCGTTCACCACGTTGCCGTTCTGGTCCAGGCTGAAGGAGCCGTCCCGGGTGTAGGCGAAGGTGCCGTCGGGTTGGGTGATGCGGAAGAAGCCCGAACCCTCGATGGCCAGGTCGAACTGGCTGTTGGTGTTCTTGAGGCTGCCGGTGGTGAACTCCTTGACCATGGCCGCCAGGCGCGCCCCGTGGCCGATCTGGATGTTGCCCGGATAGGTCGTGGTGGTGGAGGTGTTGGTTCCGGCCGTGTTGATGGTCTGGTAGAGGAGATCCTGGAACTCCGCACGGGATTTCTTGAACCCGGTGGTGTTGATATTGGCCAGGTTGTTGGAGATCGTGTCCATGTTCGTCGTCTGGACGTTCATGCCGGCGGCGGCGGACCACATGGCTCTCATCATGGGAGACTCCTGATATCGAAAGGTTTCAGCGCGGGGCCACGTCGGAGATGCTGCGGCTGTCCATGTCGTTGGTGATGGTGGACGCCACCTTCATGCTCATTTCGAAAAGGCGGTTCAGGCGGATCATGTCGATCATGCAGGTGGCCATGTCCACGGAACTCTGTTCCAGCGACCCCTGCACCACCGTGGCCGTGGCGGCCTTGGGGGCGGCGCCGGCCGGGTCGAAGCGGTTGGAGCCCATGCGCTGGAGCGAATCCAGGCTGGCGAAGTCCCGCACCTCGATCTGGCCCCGGATCTCCGTTCCCTGCATGACGGTTCCGTCGGCCAGCACCGTGAAGGCGGGGTCGTTCACGTCCAGGGCGATGGGTTGGCCATTTTTGCCCAGCACCTGGGCCCCGTCCAGGGTCTGCAGCTGCCCGGTCTTGGAAAGGCCAAGCCGGCCGTCCCGGGTGGCCTGGTCCCCCGCGGGGGTCCGGACCATGAAGAACCCCGAGCCTTCCAGGGCCAGGTCCATGTTCCGCCCGGTGGTCTTGAGGGTCCCCTGGGAAAAATCCGTGCCGCGCGAGGCGAGGACGGTGCCGTCGTTCAGGAACCCGGAAAGGGGCAGCCCGGAGCCTTCGTTCACGGCCTTGTTGAACACCGCGAAGAAGCTCTTCTCCGGCTTGTAGCCGATGGTGGCGGAATTGGCCAGGTTGTTGGATACGGTGTCCAGCTGGAAGGAACGGGCCTTCAGGCTTCCGGCTGCGACATAGTATGCGGGATCCATGGGTGGGCACCTCTGACCGGGGACAGTGCAGAGGTCGTGCCAAATTCAGGCCCGCCGCTCGCCCTCCACCCAGGCCTTCTCCCCGTCGCGGTAGTTCTCGCGCTTCCAGATGGGCACCGACGCCTTGATGGCGTCCATGATCCAGGCCACGGCCTCGAAGGCCTCCTTGCGATGCCCGGAGGCGACGCCCACGATCACGGCGGCCTCCATCAGGGGCACCTCCCCGACGCGGTGGTGGATGGCGCAGCGGATCAGCGAGAACCGGGCCATGGCCTCGTCCCGGATGCGGGCGAGCTCCGCCAGGGCCATGGGGGTGTACGCCTCGTAGGCCAGGAGCTCGACGCTCCGGCCCTGGTGGTTGTCCCGGGCACAGCCCTCGAAGACCACCACGGCGCCCGCGCCCGGATCCAGCATGGCCTCGCGGACCCGGGCCGCGTCCAGGACGGCATATGTGACTTCGATCGTACTATCCAATGGTGTCCCCCGGGACCCCATGGTAGTCTGGCTCATCACCGAGGCCACCATGAAAAAATCGCAGCATTCGCATGTAATGCCGTCCGAGGTCTTCGACGTTCTCGGCCGCCACCTCCTCGTGGACGGGTTCCACATGGTCATGGATCTGGAGAAATCCCAGGGGTCCTGGATCGTGGACGCCCGCGACGGCAAGAAATACCTCGATTTCTATACCTTTTTCGCCACCGCGCCCCTGGGCCACAACCATCCCCGCCTGCGGGACGCGGCCTTCCAGGCCGAGCTGGGCTCCATCGCGGTGAACAAGCCCGCCAACTCGGACATCTACACCACCGCCTACGCGGACTGGGTGGAGACCTTCGCCGCCAAGGCCGCACCGTCCTACCTGCCCCACCTGTTCTGGATCGACGGCGGCGCCCTGGCCGTGGAGAACGCCCTCAAGGCGGCCTTCGACTGGAAGGTGCGCAAGAACCTCGAAAAGGGCCTTCCCGAGAAGGGCTCCAAGGTCATCCACTTCAAGGAGGCCTTCCACGGGCGCTCGGGCTACACGCTCAGCCTCACCAACACCGCCGACCCGAGAAAGTACCAGTACTTCCCCAAGTTCGACTGGCCCCGCATCTCCAATCCCAAGATCACCTTCCCCCTGGACGCCGAGAACCTGGCCCGGGTCGAGCAGCTGGAAAAGGTCGCCCTGGCGGAGATCGAGGCCGTGATCGCCGAGGACCCCGCCGAGATCGCGTGCCTGATCATCGAGCCCATCCAGGGCGAGGGCGGCGACAACCACTTCCGCACCGAGTTCCTGCAGGCCCTGCGCGACCTCGCCGACCGCAACGAATTCCTGCTCATCTTCGACGAGGTCCAGACGGGCTTCGGCGCCACCGGCAAGTGGTGGGCCCACCAGCACCACGGCGTGCGCCCCGACATCCTCGCCTTCGGCAAGAAGACCCAGTGCTGCGGCATCGCAGCCAGCGCCCGCCTGGACGAGGTGGAGAGCGTGTTCCAGGTGCCCAGCCGCATCAACAGCACCTGGGGTGGCAACCTCGTGGACATGGTCCGCGGCACCCGCATCATCGACGTCATGGTCGAGGAGAAGCTGGTCGAGCACTGCGCCGCGCAGGGTGAAAGGCTTCTCAAGGGCCTGCAGGAGATCCACGCGGAATTCCCCGAGTTCACCAGCAACCCCCGCGGCAAGGGCCTTTTCTGCGCCCTGGACATGGCCAACCCCGCCCTGCGCACCGCCACGGTGGCCAAGGCCCAGGACCTGGGCATGATCATCCTCTCCACCGGCCACAACGGCCTCCGGTTCCGGCCGGCCCTGAACCTCGCCACCGAGGACCTGGACCTGGGCGTGGAGCTGCTGCGCAAGAGCATCCTGCTCGCCGTGGACGCCGCCCGCCCCTACCTGGCGCAGGTCTGATGCAGGTCGAACTCTACTGCGACGGCGCCTGTCTCGGAAACCCCGGCCCCGGCGGCTGGGGTTTCCTGCTTCGCGTCAGGACCGCCGAAGGTGCCCGGGAGCGCGAAGGCTCCGGCGCCCAGGCCGGGACCACCAACAACCAGATGGAACTCACCGCCGCCATCGAGGGCCTGAAGCTCCTCACCCGGCCCTGCTCCGTGGCGCTCTACAGCGACAGCCAATACGTGGTCAAGGGCATCCAGTCCTGGATCAAGGGCTGGAAGGCCAAGGGCTGGCGCAAGGCCGACGGCAAGCCCGTGCTCAACCTCGAGCTGTGGAAGGAACTGGACGCCCTCTGCCTGAAACACCGGGTGGACCCCCACTGGGTCAAGGGCCACGCCGGGCACCCCGAGAACGAGCGGGTCGACCAGCTCGCCTCCGAGGCGGCCAAAAGCATAACCTAGTCAGCCCGTGATGGACTGGATCGCCTGGGACCAAAGCTCCTGGGGATCCTCCGGCATGAGCCATTCGGGGTTCAGCGGCACGCGCACCCAGGCCCCTTCCTGGATCTCCTGGTCCAACTGCCCGGCACCCCAGCCCGCATACCCCAGGAATAGGCGGAAGGTGGCGATGGGCTCCACCAGCAGGGACTCCAGGAGGTCCTTGCGGTAGCTGATGAAGTCCGTGAAGTCCAGGACCGTGTCGTCGGCTTCGGGCAGGCCGCCGCGCACCAGGATGATGCCCCGCTGCGGATCCACCGGACCGCCGCGCCAGGCGGTGGCGTCCTCGTCCCCCGCGAAGGCCAGGCGGCTCTCGTGGCAGATCTGGCTCAGGGTCACGGGCAGCGGGCGGTTGAGGATCACGCCCATGCCCCCGGCCTCGTCGTGCTCCACCAGGAGCACCACCGAGTGCAGGAAGTTGGGGTCCAGGAGCATTGGACTCGCCACAAGCAGACATGGGGCCAGTTGACTCATGCCCAAGATCATAACGCGCTACTCTCAGGGAATGGTCAAGTCACCCCGCTCCGATCTCGCCAGCTTTTCCGAAGGGCTCGGCTTCCTCTCCCGCCGTCCCCTCGCCGTCCTGGCCCTCGCCGCCCTGGGCATGGTCCTGGCGGCCCTGCCACCGCTGCTCCAGATCAAGGTGGGCCTGCCCGACGACGACCCGGTCCGGTTCGTCCTCACCTTCGTATGCCTGGTGCCCCTGGAGATGTACTTCATCCCCCGCTTCCTGGCTGAGGCCGACGCCGCCCGGGGCGACCGGGCCCTGAACCCCGTGGCGGGCTGGGAGCGGCTCTTCGAGACGCGCTGGGTGGCGGCCATGGCCGCCCGGCTCTTCCTGTACGCGGGGGTGTTCCTGGGGATGGTCCTGCTCGTCCTGCCCGGCCTCATGGTCCTTTTCGCCTTCGGGTGGGCGCCCATGCGGGTCCTCCTGCGGGGTGAGCCGATGCCCGTGGCCGCCCGGGGCAGCCTGAGGATGATGGTGCGCGCCTGGCGCCGGGTGATGCTGGTGGTGCTGGCCCTGGCGGCCCTCTACCTCCTCTACATGGCCGCCCTCGCCCTGGCCCTGACGCCCATGGGCGAAGCCCCCACCCCCTGGGTGCGCCTGACGCACCCCGGCATGTGGCTGGGCAATTTCCTGGGCACCCTGCTCAACCTGTGGACCAGCGCGACGGTCCTGGCGCTGTTCCGGCGGGTGGAAGGGTTCGCGGCCGAGAACCCGCCAAGTAATTAACCGTTGATTCAACGGCCCATAGCTGCTTTTTGACATTGAATCCGGGTCGCAGGGGGCCATACTCCTGGCAACGCCCCCCGGATGCCCCATGCGGAAACCCCCCACGAAGCCCTCCCCCGCCCAAAGGGCCGAACTCGAGATGCAGGAGCGGTTCCAGCTCCTCATCGACCAGGTCAAGGACTACGCCATCTTCATGCTGGACCCCGAAGGACGGGTGACCACCTGGAACCAGGGGGCCCATAGGCTCAAGGGCTACGAGGCCGCCGAGATCCTGGGGCGAAACTTCGCCTGCTTCTACGAGCCCGGGGACGTGGCCGCGGGGCTCCCCGCCCAGGAGCTGGCGCTGGCCAAGGCATACGGCACCAGCCAGCAGGAGGGGTGGCGCCTGCGCAAGGACGGCACCCGCTTCATGGCCAACACGGTGATAACCGCCCTCCGGGACCCCGGCGGGGAACTCAGGGGCTTCGTCAAGGTCGCCCGGGACGTCACGATGCAGAAGGACGCCGAGGCGCGCATGGCGGCCTTCGCCCGGGAGCTGGAGGACACCGTCGCGGCCACCACGCGCGAGCTCCAGGAAAGCGAGGTGCGCCTCCAGGCCTTCGTGCGCCACGCCACGGCGGCCATCGCCTTCAAGGGCGCCGACGGCCGGTACCTCCTCCTCAACCCCGCCATGGAAGCCCTCCTGGCCTTGCCGGCGGAACGGATCCTCGGCAGGACCGACCCGGAGCTCCTGCCCGCGCCCCGGGGCGAGGAGATCGCCGCGCTGGACCGCAAGATCCTGGGGGCCGCCCAGCCCGTGGAGGTGGAGGAGCGCTGGATCCACGCGGACGGGTCCGCCCACGACTACCTTTCCCAGAAATTCCCCCTGGTGGACGCCCAGGGGCGCAACTGGGGCATCGGGGTCATCAGCACCGACATCACGGAGCGCAAGCTGGCCGAGCAGGCCCGGCTCCAGAGCCAGAAGCTGGAGTCCCTGGGCGTCCTTTCCGGTGGCATCGCCCACGACTTCAACAACCTCCTGGGCGCCATCCTGGGCAACCTGGGCCTGGCCCAGATGGAGATCAATCCCGCCGCGTCCGCCGCCGCCCGCCTCAAGACCATCGAGAGCCTCGTGGTCAAGGCCACCAACCTCACCCGGCAGATGCTGGCCTACTCGGGCCGGGGCACCTTCGAGATCAAGCCGCTCCTCCTCAACGCCCTCGTGGAGGAAATGACCCACCTGCTCTCCATCTCCATCTCCAAGAAGGTCGCCATCCGCTACAGCCTGGACCGGACCCTCCCCCCCATCGAGGCCGACGCGAGCCAGCTCCAGCAGGTGGTGATGAACCTGGTGATCAACGCCTCCGACGCCATCGGGGACAACCCCGGGACGATCACCGTCCGCACCGGCGTCATGAGCGCGGACGCCGATTACCTGGAGCGCACCTTCCAGAGCCAGCCCATGAAGCCGGGCACCTTCGTGACCCTGGAGGTGGCCGACGACGGCGCCGGCATGAGCCCCGAGACCATGAAGCGGATCTTCGAGCCCTTCTTCACCACCAAGTTCTCGGGCCGCGGCCTGGGCCTCTCGGCCATCCAGGGCATCATCAAGGGCCACGGCGGCGGCATCCGGGTCTACAGCGAACCGGGCCGGGGCACCACCTTCAAGCTCCTCTTCCCCGCCACCGGCGCCGCCGCCGGCCCCCACGCGGCCCAGGAGTCCCCCCAGGCCTACCGCGGCGCCGGCACCATCCTGGTGGTGGACGACGAGGAGAGCATCCGCTCCATGGCCGCGGGCATCCTCGCCCAGATGGGCTTCGACGCCCTGCTCGCCGCCGACGGCATGGAGGCCCTGGTGCTCTACGAGACCCACAAGGCCGACATCCGCCTGATCATCATGGACCTGACGATGCCCCACATGGACGGCGCCGAGGCCTTCGCCGCCCTGCGCGCACGGGGGCACACGACCCCCGTGGTGCTCAGCAGCGGCTTCAACGAGTCGGAGGCCGTGAACCGGTTCAAGGGCGAGGGCTTGGCGGGGTTCCTGCAGAAGCCCTACCGGGTGCAGTCCTTCATCCAGGCGGTGAAGGCCGCGCTGGAGGGGCCGGCCTGATTGCCGGCGGGTTGGGACCGCGCGCCTACTTCAGCGCCTCGGCCCCCCCGAAGACCCGCGCCGGGCTCAGCTCCTCCAGGACGGCGGCGTCGCCCTCCCGCAGGGTGTCCGTGGCCAGCCGCGCCACCAGGGCGCCCACGCCGGGGCCCAGCATGTAGCCCTGGCCGCACATGCCGATGGCGTCGATGTAGCCTTCCAGCGAGGCGGAACGCCCCACCAACGGCGCGCCGTCGGGGGTCATGGGATAGAGGCCGCGCCAGGTGCGGCGCACCTTCAGGTTGCCCAGCTTGGGCATGAGGTCCACCATGCGCCGGGCGATCATGGGCAGGTAGGCGCTGGTCTCGCGGCGGTCCGAGCCCACCACGGGCGGGTTCGGGGTGATGCAGAAGACCACCTGGCCGGGCTTGTGCTGGTAGAAGTAGAAGTTCTCGGATCCGGGGGCGGGGCGGATGTCGACCACCATGGGATCCAGGAAGGGGGCCACGGCCTCGCTGATGCCCGCCTCGTGACAGTCGGGAACCACCGGCGCGTCCAGGCCCCCGGCCTGGGCCACGGCCCGGGCCCAGGGTCCGGCGGCGTTCACCACGCACCCGGTGGCGTATCCGCCCTTGTCGGTGCGCACGCCGACCACCTTGCCCTTGCGCCGCATGATGCTGGTGACCTTCTCGTTGAAGCGGAACTCCACGCCCAGTCCCACCGCGCGGCGGTGGAAGCCCAGGCAGCTGCGCATGGGCGAGGCCGAGCCGTCCTCGGGGGAGAACGTCCCCCCCAGCAGCCCTTCCTCGCGCAGGCCCGGAGCCACCCGCAGCATCTCCTCCCGGTCCTTCCACTCGATGTTGAGGCCGGCCTTCTTCTGCACCACCAGGAGGTTCTTCAGGAGGCGCTCCTCCTGGGCGCGGTAGGCCACGAAGGCGTACCCGCCCCGGGCCCACTCGATGTCCCAGCCGTGCTCCTCCTTCCAGTGGCCGAAGGTCTCCAGGCTGTCCAGGCACAGCTTGATCTTGGCGGGCGCGGAGTGCGTGGCGCGGATGCCACCGATGGCGCACTTGTTGCTGCCCTGGCCCGGGGAGGCGAACTGGTCCAGGCAGAGAACCTTCAGTCCCTTTTCCGCCAGGTGCATGGCAGTGGGCATGCCGACGCTGCCCGCGCCGATGACGATGACGTCGAAGACGGCCGTGCTCATCACAGACCTCCCTGGAAGGCGCCGACCGCGTGGGCGCGCGCCACGTCCTGCACGGGACCTTCCCCCGTCACCACGCCCGCGAAGGCCCCCAGGGGCACCTCCATGAAGATGGGCCGCTGGGTGAAGCCGGTGATCGCGGAATCCGGGACGCCCTCCTCGCGGAAGATGCGCCGGATGAGCCCGGGGCAGGTCTTGCCGCCGCAGGCGCCCATGCCGGCCCGGGTCGCCGCCTTCAGTTCGTTCATGTCGCGCACGCCGGCCCGGATCTGGGCCCGCACCTCGCCGGCCGTGACGCGCTCGCAACGGCAGACGATCTCGTCGTCGGCGAGGCGCTCCACGTACCCGGCCATGGGCTCGGAAACCCAGGGCTGCTGCACCCGGATGCCCGCGATCCGCTTGGCGATGTCCAGGGGCGCCCGGACCTTGACCAGCATGGCGTGATCCGCGAACTTGGGCGACCGCACCCGGTCCACCTTCACGTTGCCCAGGATCCCGCCCAGGGTGTCCAGCACCGTGACGGTGTCGCCGGCCTTCAGGGTCGAGCCGGGGAATTCGTACGGGATGGAGACCAGCACCTCGTCGCCGCCCCGGCGGTAGTCCAGGAGGGTGATGGCCAGCCCCGGGCACACCGCCACGCACTGTTCGCAGGCGATGCAGTCCTTCTCGTTGAAGGTCGGCACCCCCAGGATGTCGTTGCCTTCGATCATGATCGAGCCCTGCGGGCAGATGCTGGTGCAGGGGTTGCAGGGGATCTCCTGGCTGCAGTGGAAGACCGGGAACACGCCCTTCTCGCTGTCGGGGATCTCCTCGGTGATGGTGGCGCCGGGCCGGGACTTGAGCACCGCGGCGGTGCGGTGCCACTCCGGCGGCACCTCCCCCGTGTCGCGGCCCAGGGCCTTGGCGATCTCCAGGCCCCGGATCTTGCCCGTGAACATGGCCGCCGAAGCCTCCGCGATCTCCTCGGCGTCGCCGGCGGAATACACGGGAAGGCCGAACTCCTTGGCCTTGGTGTAGAACTCGTTCACCGGCTCCAGGCCCACCGCCACGAGGACCGTGTCGCACGCGAAGGTCTTCTCGGAGCCGGGAACCACCCGCCAGGCCGGGTCCAGTTGGGCGATGGTCACCGATTCCACCTCGCCCTCGCCGTTGGCCGAGATGACGGTGTGGCTGGTGTGGATGGGCACGCCCATGCGCACCAGCTTGTCCCGGTGCACCTTGTAGCCGCCGCACTCCGGAAGGGCCTCGCAGAGGCCCACCACCTCGATGCCCGCCTGCAGCGCGTGGTAGGCGGCGATCAGCCCCACGTTGCCGCCGCCGATGACGAAGAGGCGCTCGGAAGGCTTGACCATGTCGCGGTTCACCAGCGTCTGGAAGGCGCCGGCGCCGTAGACGCCCGGCAGGGTGTTGCCCCGGAAGACCAGCGACTTCTCCCTCGCGCCGGTGGCCACCAGCAGCACCTGGGGCTGAACCAGGACATAGTGCCCTTCCCGCAGGATGCCCACCTTGCGGTCCGAGAAGACCGCCAGGGCGTTGCTGTTGGCCCAGATCCGGACGTTCTCGTGGGTGCGGACCTCCGCCTCGAGCTTGCGTCCGATGTCCATGCCGCGCGTTCCCGCGTGGCAGGCGTCGATGGACCCGAAGAACTTGTGGGTCTGGAGCACGAGCTTGCCGCCCAGGTCGGCCTTGTCGTCCACCAGGATCACGCCCACGCCCGCCTTGCCCAGTTCCACCGCGGCCGACAGCCCCGCGGGACCGCCGCCCAGGATCAGGCATTCCACGTTCAGGGTCTCGATGTCCCGGAAGGCCAGGTCCCCGGAGGCGACGTCGGGCAGGACGGGCTTGCCGTCCAGGGGGGCCACGGCCATGCCTTCCTTCACGGGCACCATGCAGGACTTCACCGGCAGTCCGTCGGCGATGACCGAGCACTGGGCGCACTGGCCGTTGGCGCAGAAGATGCCCATGGGGGCGCCGTCCTTGTGGTGGTGGCCGAAGGTCCGGATGCCGTTGGAGAATAGCGCCGAGGAGATCGTCTCCCCCACCCTCGCCTTGAGTTCCCTTCCCTGCCAGGTGAAGGCCAGGGTGGGTTCCGCAGGGATGGGCAGGATCGGGTGTTCCTTTATCCGGTAGTCCGACATGCCTGAACTCCTCTCGTCCTCAATTCAACCACCCCCGCGCCGGGAGCCGGGGCGGGTTGTGACCGGGGTCGCAGCGTTGAAACGGATTCTCAGGAACGGGGACCCCGCCGGTATCCTATCCTGGAGCCATGAGCGAGACCCGCCGGGAGAAGGACACCCTTGGAGAGCTGGACGTCCCGGCCTCGGCCCGCCACGGCGTGCACACCGCGCGGGCCCTCCAGAACTTTCCCCTGCTGGGACGGCCCGTGCACCCGGCGCTGGTCCACGCCTTCGGCGCCGTGAAGCTGGCCGCCCTGCGCACCAACCGCAACCTGGGCTTCTTCCCCGACGCGGCCCGGGCCGACGCCCTGGAACGCGCCTGCCGGGAGCTCATGGACGGCCTCCTGGACGCCGACGTGGCCGTGGACGCCCTCCAGGGCGGGGCCGGCACGTCCACCAACATGAACGTCAACGAGGTGCTGGCCAACCGCGCCCTGGAGCTGCTGGGCCTGCCCCGGGGCGACTACGCGTCGGTGTCGCCCCTCGACCACGTGAACCTCCACCAGAGCACCAACGACACCTTCCCCACCGCCCTGCGCATCGCGGCCATCGGGGGCCTGCGCGAACTGGAGCGCCAGGTGCTGGCCCTCCAGGAGGCCTTCCAGGCCCAGGAGAAGGCCCTCGCCCACGTGGTCAAGGTGGCCCGCACCGAGCTCCAGGACGCCGTGCTCACGACCCTGGGCCGGTCCATGGGCGCCTACGCCGAGGCCCTCAACCGCGACCGCTGGCGCCTGGCCAAGGCCGAGGAGCGCCTTCGCGTGGTGAACCTGGGCGGCACGGCCATCGGCACGGGCCTGGCGGCGCCCACGGAGTACGTCTTCCGCGTGGTGGACGAGCTGCGCGACCTCACCGGCATGGGCCTCGCCCGCGCCGAGAACCTGGTGGAGGCCACCCAGAACGTCGACACCCTCGTGGAGGTCTCGGGGCTCCTCAAGGCGCTGGCCACCACGCTGGTGAAGATCTCCACCGACCTGCGGATCCTCTCCAGCGGCCCCGAGGCGGGCCTGGGCGAGCTGCGGCTCCCCCCGCGCCAGGCAGGAAGCTCCATCATGCCCGGCAAGGTCAATCCCGTGATTCCCGAGGCCGCCACCCAGGCCGCGGTGCTGGCCATGGCCCACGACCAGGCCATCTCCATGGCCGCGGCCATGGGCTCCCTGGAGCTGAACCCCTTCCTGCCGCTGGTCGCCCACGGGCTGCTGGAGAGCTTCGACCTCCTGGCCCGGGCCTGCATGATCCTGCGCGTCCATTGCGTGGAAGGCCTGTGCGCCGACGAGGCCCGCTGCCGCGCCCAGGTGGACAACGGCACCGCCGCGGCCACCGCCCTCCTGCCCCTGCTCGGCTACGAACGCGTGTGCGAGCTGGTGGCCCGCGCCGCGGGCCGGGGCCTGCGCGCCGCGGGCATCGAGGAGGGCTACTTCACCGCCGCGCAATTCGACGAGCTCACCAGCCCCGAGGCGGTGGGCCGCCTCGGTTTCAGGAAACCCCGCCCATGACCCAGCCCGCCCCCCGCTCCCTCCGCCTGCACATCGGTTTGTTCGGCCGACGCAACGTGGGCAAATCCTCCCTTCTCAATGCGTTCACCCGCCAGCAGGTGAGCATCGTCTCCGACGTGAAGGGCACCACCACCGACCCGGTGGAGAAGCCCATGGAGCTGCTGCCCCTGGGCCCCGTGCTCTTCGTGGACACCGCCGGGGTGGACGACGAGGGGGCCCTGGGCGAGCTGCGCATGGCCCGCACCCGCGCCGTGCTGGACCGCGTCGACCTGGGCGTCATCGTCACCGAGGGCACCAGCTGGGGCGAATTCGAGGCGGGACTCCTTGCCGAGCTCCAGGCCCGGAAGGTGCCCGCCCTGGTGGTGCACAACAAGGCGGACCTGGGCGGCGACGCCGCCCCGCGCCACCCGGCGGACCTGCCCTTCGTGGCCGTGAGCGCCCTGCGGGGCACCGGCATCCCCTCCCTCAAGGAGGCCCTGCTGCGCCTGGCCCCGGCGGACTTCTTCGACAACCGGCGCCTGGTGTCGGACCTGGTGCCCCCGGGGGGCCTCGCCGTGCTGGTGGTGCCCATCGACAAGGAGGCCCCCAAGGGCCGCCTCATCCTGCCCCAGGTCATGGCCATCCGGGATCTCCTGGACGGGGAGTCCATGGTGATGGTGGTGCAGGAACGCGAGCTGCGGCCCGCCCTGGCCCGGCTCAAGGAGCCGCCGGCCCTGGTGGTCACCGATTCCCAGGCCTTCCTGAAGGTGGCCGCCGACGTGCCCAGGGACGTGCCCATGACCAGCTTCTCCATCCTCATGAGCCGTTTCCAGGGCGACCTGGCCGAGCAGGTGCGCGGCACCCTGGGCATCGAGCGGCTCAAGGGCGGCGACCGGGTCCTGGTGGCCGAGACCTGCGGGCACCACCCCGTGGGCGAGGACATCGGCCGCGTGAAGATCCCCCGCTGGCTCACCCAGTACGTGGGGGCGAAGCTGGAGTTCGAGCACGTCCAGGGCCGGGACTTCCCGGGCGACCTCACGCCCTACGGCCTCATCGTGCACTGCGGCAACTGCACCGGAAACCGCCGGGAGATGCTCAGCCGCATCCACCGGGCCCGGGAGGCCGGCGTGCCGCTCACCAACTACGGCCTGACCATCGCGTATTCCCTGGGGATCTTCGCGCGGGCCCTGGAGCCCTTCCCCGCCGCCAAGGCCCTCCTGGAGACCGCGCATGCAGCGAACTGAGATCCTTCACTGGCTCAAGGAGACCGACGAGGCCCGCCTGGAGGAGCTGTGGGCGCGCGCCGACGCCGTGCGCAAGGCCAACGTGGGCGACGAGGTTCACCTGCGCGGCCTCATCGAGATCAGTAACTACTGCGTGCGCCAGTGCGCCTACTGCGGCATCAACGCCTGCTCCCAGGGCATCACCCGGTACCGCATGCCGCCCGCCGAGATCCTGGCCTGCGCGCGGGAGGCCCACCGCCTGGGGTACGGCTCCGTGGTCATGCAGTCCGGGGAGGACCCGGGCCTGAAGGCCGGGACCATCACCGCCATCGTCCGGGAGATCAAGGCCACCACCCCCCTGGCCGTGACCCTCAGCCTGGGCGAGCGCGAGGACGACGAGCTCAAGGAATGGAAGGCCGCCGGCGCCGACCGGTTCCTGCTGCGCTTCGAGACCAGCGACCCCGCCCTGTACGACGTCATCCACCCCTCGCTGCCGGGCACCCTTTCGGATCGCCTGGCCCAGCTGGACCGCATGCGGAGCTTCGGATACGAGATCGGCACCGGCGTCATGGTGGGCATCCCCGGCCAGACCTGGGAGATCCTCGCCCAGGACATCGACACCTTCCGCCACTACGACATGGACATGATCGGCATCGGCCCCTTCCTGCCCAGCCCGCGCACCCCCCTGGGGGGCCCGGACGCCGCCTCCTACCGGGCGCCGGAGGACGAGCAGGTGCCCAACGACGAGCTGACCACGCTCAAGGCCGTGGCCCTCGCCCGCATCGTCTGCCCCGGTTCCAACATCCCCAGCACCACCGCCCTGGCCACCCTCGATCCCAAGGCCGGGCGCGAACTGGGGCTTTGCCGCGGCGCCAACGTGGTGATGCCCAACGTGACGCCGCCGGAGTACCGGGTGCTCTACGAGATCTACCCCGGCAAGGCCTGCGTGCACGAGACCGCGCAGGTGTGCCACGGCTGCATGGAGGCGCGGATCCGGTCCATCGGCCGGGTCATGGGCAAGGGTCCGGGAGGACGGCGCAAGGCACCGGTTTCCCTGACGGAAGGCCCCTGACCCGTCCGGGTGGGCAACACGCGTGAAATTGAATTTTAATTTATTTATTAATTAAAAAATCAAAGAACGAAAATCCATTCTGAATCCACATTGTCCACGAATCGTGGATAGCTTATATTTTTATAAGCAGTTTATCGAAGGATTTTCATGCGATCTTCCATCACCCTCCCCTCGGCCATCGGGCTTGGCCTCCTCCTCGCCTGCAATTCCCACCCGCCAGCCAAGGAGGTGCCCACCCCCGCCGCCGCGCCCGACCCGAGGGTCGCCGCCCTGGACAAGGCCCTGGCGGGGGACCCCACCCTGGACCACCCCGCGGTGCGGGAAGCGGTGAAGGCGGCCTGTTTCCATCCCGCGGGCATCTGGTCCGCGGCCGGCGGCACCGCGGACGCAGCGCCCGGGGCCGGGGAGATCCTGAGGACGCTGGTCCGGCCCTGGCTGCGCCCCGTCCTCATGGAAGCCGTCGACGCGACGTTCCGGGAACGCTCCCGTGACCTTTCGATGGCCCGCGGCGCCTTCCACTACAACGTCGCCATCCTGGGATCCGGGCCGGTCGGCGCGGTGGCCGCCCTCAACCTCCGCCAGGCCAACCCGGGGTTGAAGGTGGCCCTGATCGAGGAGCAGGCCCGTCCGGGGCAAACCTTCCGGACCTTCGGACGCTTCACCTGGATCAACAGCCCCGAGCGGGGAGCGGCATCCACCAACCGCTTCCCGGGCCTGCCCCTGGCCGCCCGGGACCTGCTGGAGCCGGACACCGTCCAGGACACGCCCTATTTCCTCATGCCTTACCACCTGGCCGATCTGACGGAACTGACCGCGTTGACCAGCGGGGCGGACTGCTGGCTGGGCGTCCAGGCCGAGCGCCTCGAGCCCAGCCCGGGCCAGGGCCTGGCGATCCGCATGCGGGGCACCGGTCCCCGGATCACCGCCGACCGGGTCCTGGTGGCCAGCGGCCTCGGCCAGGTGGCGCCGCCGGCCGACCCCGCGAAACGCGCCCCGGCCGTGGACACCTTCGAGCACATCACGGCCCGGGCCACCGCGCTGGTGGAGCGCAACCGGCTCCGCCGCGGGGCTCACGCCTCCTTCATGGCCCCCTACGCCGGCAAGTCGATCGCGATCATCGGCGCCGGGGATTCCGCCAACAACCTCGCAGAACTCGCCGCCGGCTACGCGCCGCCAGAGCTTTACGGGAAGGCCATTTCGGAAGCCGCCCAACCCGGCCCCAGGAACGGCCCCGCCATCGGCGATCCGCAGGGCCCGGCATCCGTGGTCTGGGTCCGCCAGCGCGCCGCCGACGCCGCCGCCTTCGTGGCGGGGAACAAGCTGCGCTACCACAAGACCGTCACCGCCTCCTACGGCGCCTTCACCCTCGCCCCGGAGCGCCTCCGCGCCCTCCACCCCCTGCCGTCGGGCCAGGTGGAACTGGAGCTCGAGGCCACCGGCGCGGGCCCGGGCCGCCGCGTCACCGTGGACTTCGTGTGGCGCGCCACGGGCCAGGAGGTCGCATCCTCCCCCGCCATCCGCGCGCTCTACCAGGACGTCCACGGCACCCAGGGCTCGTCCGGGGCCGTGAGGAACTGGATCGGCACGCTGGACACCGTGAGGGGCCCCATCACCGGCAACGCCCCGGGCCCCTTCCAGGGCAAGGTGGTGGAGACGACCGTCGGCAGGCGCATGCCCGGCACCAGCGCCCTCCTGGAAACCTACTTCGGCGGGGCGGTGGCGAGCCCCCTGGCCACGCCCCAGGAGCTCCAGGACCTCTCCATCACCCGCAACGCCGCATCCCTCGAGACCAATCTTCCGCGCGCGGCCTCCCTCGCCGCCCACCTGGCGGCGCTTCCCGGCTACCTGCCGGCGGCGCCCCCCGTGGTCCCCCCAGCCACGCCGGGCCCCGTGCTGACGCCCGCCGCCGGCCACGCGTCCTGGTCCGCGCTGGTGCGCCCGCGTTCGCGCCGCCCGGGGATCCTCATGGCCGGCCTGCCTTCGGATCCGGCCCGCCGCGGCGCCTATACGCAGATCGCCCTCGCCTCGATCCTGGGCCGAACCCTCCACGGACAGCGATTCCCGGTGGACTTCATCCTGCGCTTCCAGGCCTCCGACGGAGCGCTGACCGTGGGCGCCGAGAACCTCCCGGCGGACCAGGCCAATGCCCTCATCCAGGACCTCGGCGCCCGAACCGAATTCCTGGCCCTGGCCCGGGATCTTGCCCGGCGGAGCCCCAAGGGCGTGGCGGTTCGCGTGCCGGGCGGCTTCCCGGCCGACGCCTCCCGGGTGCAGGTCCAATAGAGTTGCCGGGGCGGTCCCCTGGTTCCATGATGGAAACCTGAGCCCCTTGCGGGGCACAGAGGAAGGCATGGACGAGGAAGCTCTTTCACAAAAATCCAGGATCCGCGTGTCGGCGCTCTCCATCGCCGCGGGCTTGTTCATCCTCGGCATGAAGTACTATGCCTTCTACATCTCCCATTCCGCGGCCCTGAAGTCCGACGCCATCGAAAGCGTCGTCAACGTGGTGGCCGCGGTGTTCGCCCTGGGGGCCATCATCTTCGCGGGAAAGCCCGCGGACCGGGAGCACCCCTACGGCCACGGCAAGATCGAGCACTTCTCGGCGGCCTTCGAGGGCGGCATGATCAGCCTGGCGGCGGTGCTCATCGGCTACGAGGCCGTGCACTCCCTGGTGGACCGCCCCCCCCTGGAGCACCTGGGCAAGGGCATGGCCATCAACTTCGCCGCCGGTGTGCTCAACGGCGTGCTGGGGCTGTACCTCATCCATCACGGAAAGAAGCAGCGGTCCGCGGCCCTCGTGGCCGACGGCCACCACGTCATGTCCGACTTCTTCACCACGGTGGGCCTGGGATGCGCCCTGCTCCTGGTGCAGTTCACGGGCTGGCTGTGGCTGGACGCCATCATCGCCCTCGCCGTGGGCGGGCTCCTGGCCTGGACCGGGTTCAAGCTGGTGCGCTCCTCCAGCGCCGCCCTGCTGGACACCGAGGACCCCGACCTCCTGGACAAGCTGGTGGCCGCCATCAACCGCATCCGCCCCAAGGACATCCTGGCCATCCACGAGCTGCGCACCATGCGCTCGGGCCGCTACATCCACGTGGACATCCACATGGTGGTGCCCGAATTCTATGGAATCGCCCAGAGCCACGACCTGGCCGACGCCTTCGCCAAGGCGGTGGTGCGCGAGGCGGGCATCGAGGGCGAGCTCCACACCCACGTGGACCCCTGCCAGCGGTCCCTGTGCGACCACTGCGCCGTGGATCCCTGCCCCATCCGTCGGCAGAGCCAGGAACGCACCCAGCCCATCACCACCGACGAGGCCGTCGCGGCGGGGCCGGTCTAGGCCTCCTAGCTCACCGGCACCGTCAGCTTGGCCTGGAAGGAATCCCCCGCCTCGTTGGTGATCTCGCACACCAGCTCGAGGGCCGGGCCTTCGCCGGCATCGAAGGACACCAGGGGCGCGTCGGCCCCGGCGGTGACGACCCCGCCGGTGACCTTCCACGCGTAGCGGCACCCGGCCTGTTCCACGACGCTGGCCCGCAGGCCCTTGGCGCCCGGGGCGACCCGGCCGGGGCCCTTCACGGCGCCGGCGGGGGCGGCCACGACCTTGACGGGCACCGAGGTCCGGATGGACGGGTCGTCCTTGGACGACACCACCACCGTGTACACGCCGGGCACGGCCGGGGCGCGGTAGCGACCCGAGCCGTCCACCGTTCCACCCCCGGGCTCCCGCACCGACCACTTCACCTCGCCGGTGGTGCCGCCGTCCAGGGAGAACCCGAATTTCGTGCTGGCCCCCACGGTCACCGTGGCCGAGGCCGGATCCACCGAAAGGTCGACGCCGGGCACCAGGGGCACTTCCAGGGACGCCGTGAGGCCCTGGCCGGCGGCGTTCACCACCCGGCAGGAAAGCAGGACCTTGGAGCCCGCGCCGGCGTCGAAGGTCACCGAGGCGCCCCGGGCGCCGCCCTTGAGGACCCCGCCTTCCACCTTCCAGTCGTAGGTGGCTCCCTCCTGCGCCGGCACCGAGGCCTTCACCCCCCGGGCACCCGCCCACACCCGCGCCGGGACCGTGACGGGGCCCCTGGGGGGGGCCACGATCCGGACCGTGGCCGAGGCCGTGCGGCCTCCGTAGGCCCGGGCCACCACCGTGGCCGTGCCGGGCTCGGCCGGGGCCGTGAAATGTCCTGCCGCGTCCACAGACCCGCCCTGGGCCTCCCAGGTCACCGCGGGCCTCGAACCGTCCCGGGTCCGGGCCTTGAAGTCGGCGCCCTGCCCCGCGGTCACCGCCGCCGAGGCCGGCTCCACCACCAGGGGCGAGGGCGCCATGGGGGACACCGGCGCGATGGCCTTGGGCTCGACGCAGCCCAGGACCAGAAGGAGGCAGGCCGGGATCAGGAGGGTGGAATGAGCCATGAGCGTCTCCCCAGGAATGCCCCCAGTCTACCAAAGCCAAGGTTCCGCACCGGACCCCCGGGGGCGCGGGGGGCAGGAGCAAAGATAACCGTTTTTGATCTTAATACTTGAATGGTTGGCATCCCTTTCGCTCCCCGGTACCCCGGTGTCAACATGCTGACCTTCCTGGACAGGCTCCTTCCGTACATCACCCGCCTTTCGAAGCGGGCGGATCTGGCCACGCCTGTTTTCGTGCTCATCGTCGTGGTCGTCATGATCCTGCCCCTGCCGGCGTTCGTGATCGACATCCTCATCGTCTTCAACATCACCATGTCCCTCCTGATCCTCATGGTGGGCATGTATGTGGCCAAGCCCCAGGAATTCAACGCCTACCCCTCCATCCTGCTGATCATCACCCTGTTCCGCCTGGCCCTGAACGTGGCCACCACCCGGCGGATCCTGCTGTACGGCGGCGAGCAGGGGCCCGAAGCGGCCGGACACATGGTCCAGGCCTTCGGCCAGTTCGTGGTGGGCGGCAGCTACATCATCGGCCTGGTGGTGTTCCTCATCCTCCTGGCCATCCAGTTCCTGGTCATCAACCACGGCTCCGGGCGCATCGCCGAGGTGACGGCCCGGTTCACCCTGGACGCCATGCCCGGCAAGCAGATGGCCATCGACGCCGACCTGAACGCCGGGTACATCGACGAGGTGGAGGCCCGCAAGCGCCGGCGGGAACTGGGCGAGGAGGCCAACTTCTACGGGGCCATGGACGGCGCCGTGAAGTTCACCCAGCGGGACGCCGTGGCGGCCCTGCTCATCCTGGCCGTGAACATCATCGCCGGCATCCTCATCGGCATCCTCAAATACAACCTCCCGGTCATGCAGTCCATGGAGACCTTCACGCTGCTGACCGTGGGCGACGGCCTGGTGACGGCCGTGCCCAGCCTGCTCATCTCGGTGGGCGGCGCCATCCTCACCACCCGCAGCGGCTCCCAGTCCCCCAACCTGGGCACCGAGGTCATGGGCCAGCTGGGCATGGACTACCGGCCCCTGGCCATCGCGGCGTCGGTGCTGTTCCTGTTCGGGGCGGTGCCGGGGCTGCCCCTGGTGCCCTTCTGGATCATGGGAATCATCTTCGGCGTCATGGCCTACGCCACCCGGAAGTTCGCCGCCCAGCGCCACGAGGCCAAGGCCGAACCCCGGGAGAAGGCCAAGTCCGACGCCCCCGAGCGGGTGGAGTCCCTGCTCAAGGTGGACCCCCTGGGCCTGGAGGTGGGCTACGGCCTCATCAGCCTGCTGGACGTGAACCAGGGCGGCACCGTGCTCGAGCGCATCAAGGCCCTGCGGCGCCAGATGGCCCAGGAGCTGGGCATCGTGGTGCCCCCCATCCGCATCCGGGACAACCTCCAGCTTCCCGCCAACACCTACCGGGTGCAGCTGCGGGGCGAGGAGATCGCCCGCAGCGAGGTCATCCCCGGCGCCTTCCTGGCCATGAACCCGGGCACCGCCACCGGCGACGTGCAGGGCACGCCCACCACCGAGCCCGCCTTCGGCCTTCCCGCCTTCTGGATCCAGGAGGCCCAGCGCGACCACGCCCAGCTCATGGGCTACACCGTGGTGGACCCCGCCACCGTCATCACCACCCACCTTTCCGAGCTCATCAAGCAGCAGGCCCCGGAGCTGGTGGGCCGCCCCGAGCTCCAGCAGCTCCTGGACACCCTCAAGGAGTCCACCCCCAAGCTCGTGGAGGAGCTGGTGCCCTCCGTGGTGCCCCTGGGCGTGCTCCTCAAGGTGGTGCAGAACCTCCTGCGCGAGCGGGTCCCCGTGCGCGACCTGGGCCGGATCCTGGAGGCCTGCGCCGACGCCATCGCCATCACCCGCGACCCCCTGACGCTCACCGAGTACGTGCGCCAGCACCTGGGGCGTTCGCTCACCACGCCGCACATCTCCGAGAACAACGAACTGGGCGTGCTCATGCTGGACCCGCAGCTCGAGCAGACCATCCAGTCCGGGATCGAGACCACCGACCGGGGCAGCTTCCTCGCCCTGGACCCGGGCCGCCTGCAGGAGATCCTCGGCCGGATCTCCACGGGCATCACCAACCTCCTGCCAGGAGCCCAGCCCGTGCTCCTCACCAATCCCGTGGTGCGGCCCCACCTGCGCCGCCTCCTGGAGCGGGCCCTGCCCCACCTGGTCGTCCTGAGCCACAGCGAGATCCCCATGGACGTGCGCGTGGTCAACCTCGGGACGGTCTCATGAAGCCACCCACCCCCCCACATCGGATGGACCCATGCGTGTGAAGACTTTCGAAGCCGCTTCCATGCAGGAGGCCCTCGCCGTCGTCAAGCGCGACATGGGCGAGGAGGCCTTCATTCTCTCCACCCGCACCAAGCGGCGGAAATCCCTCCTGGGCGAGGAAACCTACATCGAGGTCACCGCCGCCGTGGACGAGCAGCCCGCGGCCGCCAACGGTACCTACGGCCTCCGGGACCCCCTGGCCAGCCGCCCCGTGGAGCCCCCCAGGCCCCTCCAGGTGAAGGCCCCGCCCGCCCCGGCACCCGTCCCGGCCCCCGCACCGGCGCCGCCCCCCGCGCCTCCCGTGGACCTCCAGCCCCTGCGCCGCGAACTCCTGGAGATCAAGGGCGCCGTGGAGGCCCTCAAGGACGTGGAGACGCGGAACGCCTCCATCCTGCGCGAGCTGGACCTCATGAAGGCCCAGCTCACCCGCATCCAGAAGCAGGGCATGCCCCAGTCCCAGATGCAGCTGCCCCAGACGCTCCTGGAACTCTACGGCGACCTGGTGGCCAACGACGTGGACCCCTTCATCGCGCTGCGCCTTTGCGAATACACCCAGCGCACGCTCCTGGACCAGGACGGGGAGAGCCCCCTGGACCCCGAGAAGGCGCGGATCTTCATGCGGCGGATCATCGCCGACTTCATCCCCGTGGCCCCGCCCATCCAGCTGGAATCCGGCAAGACGCGCGTGGTGGCCCTGGTGGGTCCCACCGGCGTGGGCAAGACCACCACCATCGCCAAGCTCGCCGCCTACGCCAAGCTCGAACTCAAGCAGAAGGTGGCCCTGCTCACCCTGGACACCTTCCGCATCGCCGCGGTGGACCAGCTCCACCAGTACGCCGAGATCCTCCAGGTCCCGCTGCACGTGGCCCTGACGGTGGAGGACCTCAAGAGCGCCCTGCGCTTCTACCAGGACCGCACCCTGGTGCTCATCGACACCCCCGGCCACAGCCCCAAGGACGGCGAGATGATGGCCCAGCTGCGCCGCTTCCTGGACGAGCTCCCCGACGTGGAGGTGCACCTGGTCCTCTCGGCCACCACCAAGCCCCGGGACCTGGCCGACATCGCCCAGCGCTTCGAGTCCCTCAAGCCCACGCGCATGGTGTTCACCAAGCTGGACGAGACGAGCACCCTGGGCCCCCTGCTCAGCACCCTGGTGCGGGTCAAGCGCCCCCTGAGCTACCTGGGCACGGGCCAGGAGGTCCCCCAGGACCTCGAGATGGCCACCAGCCGCCGTCTGGCGGACCTGATCCTCCCCCTGCCCCAGCCGGCCTGCTAACCCTGTTCGAAATCCTGGCGGTAACATGAACGATCAAGCCAATCGACTGCGCGCCCTCTCCCGGAACCAGCCCGCCGCGAGCACCCTCTTCGGTTCCCGGGTCATGGCCATCGCCTCCGGCAAGGGAGGCGTGGGCAAGACCAACGTGGTCGCGGGCCTCGCCATGTCCCTGGCCCAGATGGGCCAGCGGGTGGTGGTGCTGGACGCCGACTTCGGCCTGGCGAACCTGGACATCCTCCTGGGGCTCAGCCCCCAGTGGACCCTCGAGCACGTGCTCCGCGGCGAGAAGCTCCTGGAGGAGATCCTCCTGGACGGGCCCTTCGGCATCCGCATCATCCCCGCCTCCAGCGGCATCCAGGAGCTGACCCGCCTGGACGCGGCGGCCGAGCTGCGTCTGGTCCAGGGCCTCCAGCGGGTGTCCCAGGGCATCGACTGGCTGCTCATCGATACCGCCGCCGGCATCCATGATTCCGTGATCAAGCTGCTCATGGCCGCCCAGGAGGTGCTCCTGGTGACCACCCCCGAACCCACCGCCCTGGTGGACGCCTACGCCATGGTGAAGACCGTCCACCTGCGGGACCCCCACAAGCCCCTGTGGCTCCTGGTGAACAATGCCCAGAACGCCGAGGAGGCCGAAGAAACGGTCGACCAGCTCCAGGCCGCCACCCGGCGGTTCCTGAGCCGGGACCTGCAGGTGCTGGGCATGGTGCCCACCGACCCGTTCATGCTCCAGGCGGTGCGCCAGCAGCGGTGCGTGGCCGACCTCTACCCCCAGTCCCCCTCCTCCCAGGCCTTTCTCGGCGCGGCACAGCAGTTGCAACAGAAGATCCCCTTACAAAAGGAGGGATTTGCTGCATTCTGGAAAGGCCTTAGCGCAGAGGAGCCATGACGGAGGGAAGCCAGGGAGGAAACGGCCCGACGGCCAGGAAGCCCCCGACGCCCGCAGCCCGGGCGGCCATGAGCGCCTATGGCCGCAACACGCCGCCACCGCCCCAGCCCGAGGCCCCCGAAGCCGAGCCGGACATCCAGGATCGCGAGTACCTCATCACCGAATGCCTGCCCCTGGTGAAGTTCGTGGCCCACCGCATTTCCAGCCGCCTGCCCTCCCACGTGGAGATGGACGACCTCATCCACTCGGGCATCCTCGGCCTCATGGACGCCGTGCGCAAGTTCGAGCCCGACCGCAACGTCAAGTTCAAGACGTACGCCGAGCAGCGCATCCGCGGCGCCATCCTGGACGGCCTGCGGGACCTGGACTGGGTCCCCCGCAGCCTGCGCCGCAAGAAGAAGGACATCGAGACCGCCTACCACCTCCTGGAACAGCAGCACGGCAGGGCCGCCACCGACGAGGAGGTGGCCGCCCACCTGGGCCTGGCCCTGGAGGACCTCCACCACAGCCTGGACGAGCTCAAGGGCGTGACCCTGGGTGCCTTCGTGGAAGCGGGCGAAAACGGGGAAGGCGAGAACCTCATCAGCTTCGTGCCCGACCCGGACGGCGAGAACCCCCACATCCTGCTGCAGGCGCGGGAGGTGCGACAGCTTCTCAAGTCCGCCGTGGAGCGCCTGCCCACCAAGGAGCGGTTCGTGGTGCAGCTGTACTATTTCGAGGAGCTGACCATGAAGGAAATCGGCACGCTCCTCAACATCACCGAAAGTCGGGTATCGCAATTGCATACCAAGTCCATGCTCCGGCTCCGGGGCAAGCTGAAAGAGCGGCGCATCGATGGTTGAACGGACTGACAAATGGCCAAGATTCTAAGCCAGGAAGAGGTAGATGCCCTCCTGAAGTCCCACGCCAAGGGGGCCAAGGCACCTGCACCCGCTGCCGCGTCCGCGGACCGTCCCGCGGCCGGGCCCGCCCCCCAGAAGGCAAAAAAGGCCCAGTCCCAGAAGAAGGTCAGCCTCTACAACTTCCGCCGCCCCGACCGGGTGAGCCGGGAGCAGATGCGCAGCCTGCACTTCATGCATGACCGGTTCGCCCGGAACTTCTCCAGCTCCCTTTCCGCCTACCTGCGCACCATCACCGAGGTGAACCTGGTCTCCGTGGAGCAATTGAGCTACCAGGAGTTCCTCCTCTCGGTGCCCGACCCCACCTGCTTCAACGCCATCTCCATCCGCCCCCTGGAGGGCGCCTTCGCGCTGGAGGTGAACCCCCAGCTGGTGTTCCCCATCATCGACAAGATGCTGGGCGGCCCCGGCGACCCCCTGAAGAACCTGCGCACCATGACCGACATCGAGCAGTCCATCTTCGACGGCGTGCTCAAGCTGGCCCTGGACGACCTGCGCGAGGCCTGGCGGGGCATCATCGACCTGGACTTCAAGATCCAGGCCCGGGAGACCAGCCCCCAGCTCATCCAGATCGTGGCCCCCAACGAGGTGGTCCTGCTGGTGGTCTTCGAGGTGAAGATGGGCACGGTGGTGGGCATGATCAACCTGGCCATCCCGTCCATCATCCTGGAGCCCGTGGCCAACAAGTTCGACCAGGAGATGTACACGGGCTACAAGAAGTCCGGCACCTTCGAGGAGGCCCGCCTCCTCATGGAGAGCATGAAGAAGTGCGACATGGCCGTGGCCGCCGAGATCCGGGGCACCAACCTCCGGCTTTCGGAGATCCTCGCCCTGCAGGAGGGCGACCTCATCCCGCTCACCAAGCGTTTCGACGCCATGCTCGACCTCACCGTGGACGGCATCCCCCGGTTCCACGGCTACGTGGCCCTCAACTCAAACCAGAAGCGGGTCTTCCAAGTGACCGCCAGCAAGGAGGGATGACATGGATCCCGTGATGTCCGACCTCGACCAGAAGATCGGCGGATGCTTCGCAGAGAGCATGTCGAGCGTGTTCTCCATGCTCACCGGCCGGGAATTCGCCATCAAGCCCCAGGACGGCAACACCCTGGACCACGTGGGCGTCTCGGTGCTCCACCAGGCCACGGTGGTCTACGTGAAGGCCCACTACACCAAGGGCATGACCGGCCAGCTCCTCTTCGCCCTCCCCCTCAAGGAGGGCACCATGCTGGTGGACCTCATGCTGGGCGGGGACGGCACGCCCTCCACCGAGCTCGCCGGCGACAGCCGGGACGCCCTGGCCGAGACCTTCAACCAGATCATGGGCTCGGCCAACCAGGCCCTGTCGGACCTGGCCGGGGAGACCCTCTCCATCTCCAACGTCGAGATCTTCTCCGCCGAAGGCGGCGAGTCCAGCGGCCTGGAGGAGATCATGGGCCCCGGCCCCTTCTACGACCTGCCCCTGGAGACGAGCCAGGAGAGCCTGGGCACCGTCATCCACCTGCTCATCCCCGACCTGCTCATCCAGCAGCTCAAGCGCAAGCTGGGCATCGGCGAGACCGCCGCCGCCCCGGCCCCGGCCGCCGCCCCCGAAGCCCCCGCGCCCGTGGCGGCCCCCGCCGCCGCGCCCCGGGCCGCCGCGGGCCCCGCCCCCGCCGCCGCCCCCGCCGCAGGCCCTCCCCAGCGGCAGGCCTCCACCGTGGACACCGGCAACCTGGACCTGCTCCTGGACATCGAGCTGCCCCTCATGGTCCGCATGGGCCAGACCGAGATGCAGCTGGGGGAGCTGCTCAAGCTCACCCCCGGTTCCATCCTCGAGCTGAACCGCGCCGCCGACGCCCCCGTGGAGCTGCTGGTGAACAGCAAGCTCATCGCCCGGGGCGAGGTGGTGGTGGTGGACGGCAACTTCGCCTTCCGCATCACCGAGATCGAGAGCACCGACGCGCGCATCCGGAGCCTGGTGTAGGGACCGTGGCAGATTCGCCACACCCTCGGCCACACCCCCCCACACGCCCTGTGGGTGAATGAACCACATTGGCAAATTCCCGCAAATGGTCTTAACTTGGGTCTGACCCAGGAGCCTCCATGTGCGGAATCGTCGGATACATCGGCAGCGAAAGCGCCGCGCCCATCCTCGTCGAGGGCCTCAAGAGCCTCGAATACCGAGGCTATGACAGCGCCGGCATCGCGCTCGCCCCCGGCGGCGGCACGTTCCGCATCACCCGGGCCTCGGGCAAGCTGCGCAACCTCCAGAACCGGGTGGACATGGCCGACCCCGCCACCACCGGCATCGGGCACACCCGCTGGGCCACCCACGGCCGGCCCACGGAGGAGAACGCCCACCCCCACCGCAGCGCCGACGGCCAGATCGTGGCCGTGCACAACGGCATCTTCGAGAACTTCCTGGAACTGCGCGCGGAGCTGAAGGCCGCGGGCCAGGCCTTCGTCACCGAGACCGACACCGAGTGCTTTCCCGTGATGGTCGCCCACCTCATGAAGACCGAACCCGACTTCAAGGAGGCCTTCCGCAAGGCCGTGGGGCGCATGCACGGCATCTACGCCATCGGCTGCCTCCACGCCGAGGACCCCGGGCGCATCCTGGTGGCCCGCAGCGGCCCCCCCCTCGTCATCGGCCTGGGCGAGGGCGAGAACTTCCTCGCCTCCGACGTCGTCCCCCTGCTCCGCCACACCCGGCGCGTGATCTACCTCGAGGACGGCGACCTCGCGGAAATCACCCGGGACAAGGCCACCGTCTTCCGCCAGGACGGCACCCCCGTGGAACGGCCCGTCTTCGTGGTGCCCTTCGACCCCGTGGCCGCCGAAAAGGGCGGGTTCAAGCACTTCATGCAGAAGGAGATCTTCGAGCAGCCCCTGGCCGTGTCCAACACGCTCCTGGACCGCCTGCCCCTGGACGGCGGCGACGTGCCCCTGGGCCTGCCCTTCACCGACGAGGAGCTCAAGGGCTTCCGGCGCATCGCCATCCTCGCCTGCGGCACCAGCCGCCACGCGGGCCTGGTGGGGCAGTTCTACCTGGAGCAGCTGGCGCGCATCGGCGTGGACGTGGACTACGGCTCTGAATATCGTTACCGCGATCCCGTGGTCATGGCCGACACCCTCGCCATCGGCATCACCCAGAGCGGCGAGACCGCAGACACCCTGGCCGCCATGAAGGAGGCCGCCGCCCGCGGCGCCCGCGGCATGGCCATCTGCAACGTGCAGGGCTCCACCGCGGCGCGCCTGGCCGAGGCCACCCTCCTCACCCACGCCGGCCCCGAGATCGGCGTGGCCTCCACCAAGGCCTTCACCACCCAGCTGGTGGTCCTGCTCCTGCTGGCCCTGCGCCTGGGCCAGGCCCGGGGCACCCTGGACCCGGCGGTGCGCGCCGAGATCGTCCAGGCCCTGCGCGAGCTCCCCGCCCTCCTGGAGCGGGTGGCCTCCACGGAGCAGAAGATCCACCAGTGGGCCCAGAAGTGGCACGAGGCCACCGACTTCCTCTACCTGGGCCGGGGCCCCCTCTACCCCATCGCCCTGGAGGGCGCCCTCAAGCTCAAGGAGCTTTCCTACATCCACGCCGAGGGCTACCCCGCCGGCGAGATGAAGCACGGCCCCATCGCCCTCATCGACCGCCACCTGCCCATCGTGGCCGTCATGCCCCGGGACGCCCACCGGGAGAAGGTCCTGTCCAACCTGCAGGAAGCCGCCGCCCGCGACGGCCGCATCCTGGCCCTGGTGGAGGAGGGCGACACCGGCCTGGACCACATCGCCGAGGACGTCCTGCACCTGCCCAAGGTCAACCCCTGGCTCGCGCCCATCCTCTACGTGGTGCCCCTCCAGCTCCTGAGCTACCACATCGCCGTCATCCGCGGCTGCGACGTGGACCAGCCCCGGAACCTCGCCAAGAGCGTCACCGTGGAGTGATCCCCGGGTATCCTGGCTCATGCCCGCGAAACCCGCCCCCAGACGCAATGTGGCCCTGGTCCTCCTGTGGACCGTGGTGCTCCTCACGGGCTGGCTCGTGGCCGTGCAGGCCGCCCTCATCGCCTTCGCCCACCAGGGCCATTGGCAGTGGCCCTCCACCTACCGGGCCGAGGTCGTGGAGGTCTTCACGGACACCTCCAACGCCTTCACCCGCGACGTGTACGTCACCATCGACGGCGAGCTGGAGACCATCACCCTCCCCAAGCCCGACGCCGCCCGCCTCAAGCCCCACGACACCATCCGCGTCCTGGATAACTTCTACGCCACCCCCCTGCGCCCCGCCCAGTTCATCCTCACCCCCAGCCGCGTCCTGGCCGAATTCCCCGAGATCTTCCTCATCCTCGCCCTCCTGGCCATCCTGCTCATCCGCCGCTCCCGCTGGGGCCTCATCCCCGACCCCCCTCCCGTCCCCGAAGCCGAGAAGAAGGTCTTCCGCGACACCTTCCACCAGCGCGCCCGGCGCCACAGCGAGAACCCCTCGACAAAACCCCCCGATGCGCTAGAATGAAACTTCGTCGAAATTGGCGCGTAGCTCAGGGGTTAGAGCACTACCTTGACACGGTAGGGGTCGGTGGTTCGATTCCACTCGCGCCAACCAAAACAAAGCAAGAAATAGCGGCCACTTACGAGTGGCCGCTAGCTTTTTCAGAGATCGATTTTTCCCCGATTTTGGGGGCCGTGTCCGCGAGGTGTCCGAAACATGCCTGCGGATGACCTAGGGGGGCTGCAGCCACAGGCGCACAGATCTGAAGACCACCACCGAGTCATTCAATCTGACCCCACAAGACCGGATTGCCAAAAGAGCCACTGCCATTCCTCGGAAAGGCACCATTTTTGGCTATCAGCGGATTCGATAACAATCCCCCCTTCAACCAGGTAGGTTAGCGCAGAGCCCAGCGCCGCCTGGTACATCAATAGGGAAGTCCCAGCCGCTTTAGCAATTCCCTGCTCAGACAGTCGTGGCCTCTTTAATTGCACACGCAAGGCATCACGAAGCACTTCGGACTTGGGAATGGGCTTACCACGCCGCACCAAAGCCATGGTTATGGCATCCATCATCGGATTGACAATCAGACTGTGAGGGCTTTTTAACAGTTCTACAGCACGGAGCAACCTGGATGCGTAGTAAATCTCAACGCCCAATTTTCCCACCTTGCGACTAAGGGGAGTTGCCTGAATCTGAAATTTAAGAGGTGAAGCGATAACCTCGATAATCGTCGAAACCGCTAATGGGTGGAATGGGTCTAGCCCATGCAGCGCGAGGGCCCCGGTTATTGCCCTCTCCACATCGTCACTGAGTTTTTTACCATCAAAGAAATTCTCCACTTACCACCCCGCTGTTGGTGAGACTGAGTCCCCGATATGCCGAAATCATTTCACCCACTGCTGAACCCGCTCTATACACTTCGGCATGTGGTCCCGTAGTTCATAGACCCAGAACCGCATGACATCCCATCCAAGCTCAATCATCCGCATGTTGCGCATCTGGTCCCGCCGGAGCAATTCCCCATTCCAAGCCCTGTGGTAGCGTTCACCGTCAACCTCGATGTTCAGGCGCCGGCCTTTGTGGATGAGCGCGAAATCGAGGGTGTATTTCTCCACATCGAACTGAGGGATGGGCCGAAGACCGGCCTGGTATAGCTCTTGGTAGAACACCCGCTCCCAGTCGGAAACCAGTTCTGGGCGGGTCACCCTCGGGTATTCGGGGCCAAGATCCTCATCATGCGGGCGTGGACTCGGTTCGGGCGCCTCGGCAGCCGTAATCCCGTCGACGAAACCAACGAACTTCGCCAGATAGTCCACGCCCTCGGAAACGGCTGCCTTGCGGTCTCCGACCACGACCAAGGCCGCCCTCGCCCGTGTCACCGCGACGTTGAACAAGTTGCCGTTGCTTGAAAGGAAGCCAATGGCTCCCTTCGGAGAGCCCTTGGATATCACAGGGGAGAAGAGCATCACGTCGCACTCGTCCCCTTGGAAGCGATGGACGGTATCGATCAGCAGGCCACTGTTGAGCAGACGCGTGCTTTGTGGGTGGTTGTGGACGATGTCCCGCAGACGGTGTACCTGGGCCCTGAACGGCGTGACCACCCCCACGCTGCCCTGGTAGCCCTGGTGGACAATAATCCGCTCCAGTTCCCGGACGACCGCCTTGGCTTCCTCTTCGTTCATGGCGCTGCTGCCGCCAGGTCTGGTTACATCCCCTTCTACGTGGATCCAGCGCACCGCCGGCTTGTCCCGTTCCGGGCTCTTCAAGTGGTCGTAGCGCGTGGCCACACGGAGGTCCCCACCGTAGAAGTACTGGTTGGAGAACGTGATGATGTGCGCGTGGGACCGGTGATGGTCCTTCAGCATCACCTGGTCTTCCAGGACCATCGGGCATGCCAGATCAAAGGCGGAATTGGAGGAATACCCCCATCCGGGATGGCTCGTAAATAGGTCGAAGCGCGTGAGCAATTCAACGTCGCGCTTGATTGGGATGGCGCTGATGTGCTTGAGCTGCTTCGGATCCCCGATGATGACCACCGACTTGGCCCGGTAAAGGAGTGGGAGCAGGGAGGCGATGTCGCACTGACTTGCCTCGTCTACGACCAGCAGGTCGAAAAAGCCAGGGTCAAAGGGCACACGCCCACGCGCCGACAGGGAAGTCACGGCCCAGCATGGGAGCTGGTTCAACAGCTTAGGATACAGGCGGTAGTACTGCGAGAATACTTCCCGTCCGGCCGAGGTCCCATTTTCATCCGATTGGGAAAGCAGTCGGAGGACGGAGCAGAAGTCCCCGAGGGTCTTGCGGTCCTCCGCAGAAAGGCGAGACGGTGCAAGCCGGAGCCAAGCCTCCCATACCCGGCGGGAATAGTCCGGCACTCGCCCGAGCCTATCGGCCAGTTCACGGCTCAGGTCCTCAAGCCGCTCGCCCGTCATCAGGGTTTTCAGGAGTTCCTGATAACGCATCGCCTTTGTCATGAGCGGGATTCGAGCTTGCAACCCTGACGCCGCCTGTAGCCAATCGGGAACGGATGCCTCCTCCGCGACGGTGGTAGGGCATGGGACCTCGGCAGCACGGAGGCTCGGGCCCGCCGCCTCGGCAACCTGGCGCAATGACTCCAGGCGACCGGGGACAATCCACCTCCAGAACAGCCGGTGGACCCAAGCCTGGTGCATCCTGGAGGCCCCGCGGGCAGCGGCTTCCAATTGCCCTGCTGTAGTGCCTAGCTTGGCCATGTCGATGGATGGAACCCGCGCAAACAGGTCATCCCCAAGCTCCTGGCGGATGGGCTCAATCTCGCTCTCCGCCTTATCCACCTGGTTCCGAATGTCGATCACCTGCTCGGACCTGCGTTGAAGATCCTGTATTTGTCCACTGACCCTCAGATAGTCACGCTGGGCTTCCTCGTATGTGAATCGCTCGTGGTCGCTGGCCTTTCCGGCCAGCAACCCGGTCATGTATTCCAGGAGGTTTGCCTGGTGTTGCCCCCTGCCGAGTCTCAAAAGAATGGGGCGCGGCCCAAGGCTGTTCACACGGGTCTCTACCACGTCGACAGCCTTGTTGTTCTTGCTGGCGAAGATGACGGTTCGCCCGCTATGGGCTGCGTTGATGAGGATCGAGGAGACGACCTGGGATTTGCCGGTCCCTGGTGGGCCCGTGATAACGGTCAGAGGGCGGGTCAGGGCCTTTTCAACGGCCTCCTTCTGCTCGGAATTCAGGGGCAGTGGCTCCAGGAGCACCCCCTTGGCTGGGGGAGGTGCCTGGTAGGCAGAGAAGTCTCTGCTGAGCCAGGCTCCGAGAGCGGTCCGGCGAAGATCGGATTCAGACACCTGCTGAAGCTTCACCAGTTCCTGTTCAAGCCCCTTTGTGAAGGGCGAGCGTTCGCAGCCCAACAGGATGGCCCGGTTGTAGATCCCCTCCTTGGCGATATCTGCCAAGGGTTGCCCACTCGATAGATGGCCGGGATCAGGGATCTCGCTCCAGTCCCACTCCGGGCAGATCTCGCCATGCATCCGGAGCATCAGGTCATCGAGTTCCGGCATTCCAGTGCCCGTCAGCCCAAGTTCTTCCGCGATCCTGGCCGATTCCTCCATGATGGCCTGCTCGCCACCCATGGCGTGGCGGCCAAGGACCTTTGCATTCAAGATCGGTGGCTCTTCGGTCATTTCCGGATCGCCGTTCTTGGCCCCCTGCTCGTCCAATTCGAAGAGGAAGACCGGTTCGACCATGAACCCTTCCCACCCCTTCTTAGACACCATCTTCCGGAGACGGATGGGGTAGCCAACAAAGGGAACCCGGCGCGTGGTGTCGCGCTGCAGCCCTCGCAGGAACCTGTCCACGCCCGGGAGGGCGGCAAACGCCTGACCACCGTTCTGACCTGGGAATTCCGAAAGCTCGATGTAATCAGGTGTGTATTTGGACTTCGCGAATAGGCTCACCCCTCCCTGGTCATCGAGGCTGAGACACTGGAGGTAGTATCGGCACAGCCGGGATAGAGGGGTGTCGGGCGAATTGCCGGAGGTGTTGCGCGGTGAGCCCTTGGAAAGGGACCCCGGAAACCAGCGGTAGTTCGTGTCCTGATAGACCTTCCCGGCCGATTTCAGTTTGTAGAGTTCGCTGTTGACGAGGGATTTGTCGAGGGAGAGGAGGGCACCCAGTTCCCGACCGGTCTTGCCAGGGGTCGAACTCAGTTGCTGGAGGATCAGGTCGGAAGTCTTCATGCACCACCATCGGGAAAGTCGTCGGCAGGAGGCTATGCCAGGTCGTAGGCCTCTTTCAGGATCTCCTTCACCAGGGAGTGGCTGACCTTGTCCTGAGGAATAGCAAAGGCGATCGGATTGGCGCCGGCGTTGTATTTGTAGGTCCAGGAGGGTGACTCCATGCCGGCCTCCTGAAGGCGAGCTGCCACGCGGGTGAAGAAATCGCTGGGCGCATCGTTGGAACCACCCTCACTGCCGGGAAGGTACACGTAGACGCCATTGGCCCTGGGCCACATGGGGAGCCAGCAGCGGCGCCCCTTCTTGAGGGATACGTAACTCTGCGCCGTGTAATCCACGCGGGAGGGACCCGCGCCCTCGTCGCAGAACCGGGCGATGGCATCCACGGTGGCAAGGAAGGCTGGACTTCCTTTCGATTCCCACCAGGATCGATCTCGGGGTTGTCCCACTTCTCCCTCTGATATGGGTGCGATCCCGCGATCACCTGCATCGAGCACTAGGTCGTCCGGCTGGGCCACAATCGCGGCCTCGACAAGAGCCAGGTCGGCATCGTGCTGGAGCCTCCGTGTTTGGATCTCGATCCCAATGAAGGGCAGGAACTGGGGAAGTGTCTCTATCACCGTCTTGTAGCGACCAGACAAATCCTCTGCGACCAGGACGGCGACATGCTTGGCATTGGGATTCTTGGCACGCTCCCGGGCCCAGTAGTCCAAGACACGGAATCCGTGGTCCGAGTCGCACTCACCGAGCATGACCTCGATTTCGTAGTAGGTGTCTGAGTCGCCCCGGTACCCCAACAGGTCAAGGCGCCCACCCTGATTGCGGTAATGAATTAACTCGGAGTGCTTCACTAAGATGTCACCAAGACCAAGGCGGGATGGCTTCTCCTTAATCCAACCATGGAGCCAGGCCTCATCCTTGCCTAGGGTGCGGAGCGTCGTGATAGTGGATTCCACAATTTCCATGAGCGACATCTCCTGGCGTTATGCCCGTTGAACCAGTTTGGTTGCTATAGACCAGCGCATATTCACCCAGGCGTTCAGACAAATAGACTTTTAGCAGTCATGAGCGCCCAGGCGTCCGACGCCACCTTGGGACCGATACCTTTGATCCGAACGAGTAAGGCTTCTGCCTGCTTTTGTTCTGCTCGGAAAACCAAGTCATTCAGGGAATCTAACTCCCGGTTGGCGATGGCCTTCATGAGGCTGATCAGGCGTCCCGCCATCATCTCCGCGAGCATCCCCCGGTGATAGCCAGCTAGGTGGAGGCTAGCCATGACCTCCGCGATGTCAGCTTTAATGATATTGGGCGGATCCAGAAGCCCCACCTTTCGGAAGGCCGGCAGCAACCCACACACCCTTTCTACGCCATAGGCATTCACGGCCATGATGGCCGCCACCAGGGCCGCCACATGATCGGGGTGCAGGCCTGGGCCCGACGCGGGTGTTAGGGCTCCAGTTGGTTGAGGATAGAGGATTGAATCCACAAGCCCGTATGCGATAGAACGATCCGGGCCAAACAAGGCATCCCCTAAGACTTCCGTCCGACCTTCGCCCATCAGCGAAATGGACAATAAGCGAATCTCGCCGTATAGGTTCCGGATAAGGCCTTCACCATCTACCTGCACATACACGCCGACAACAATCCTGTCGCTATGGCCGGACTCGGTGGCCGTTTTGAAGGTCCCCAGCCAGGTTTCGGCTCTGTTCACGCTGCGCTTGGTGAAACCGGCACGTTTGGCTTTCTTCCGATCCATTTGCCGACCGAGATAGCGCACCGGGTCGAGGGGTTCAGCCAAGAAGGGGTTATCGTCGGGCATGTACAGGTTCCTTTCAACTTGTAATCTTTGGAGGATGACAGCACCGAGTATCGGCAGGAGGCGGGTCGAGGGGGGAGGCATATGGCCGGCCAGAGCCGATTGCCTCAGTCAAGCCTCGAAACGCTCTACAAGTCTCCTCTTCCGTGCGGGATCGCCCCCAGACCGCTAGATCCCTGCGTGCCACCTTCTCGAGAGTCCTAATGATGAATTGAACGTCATCTTCGGAAAGACCAAAGAGGTGGAAGATCGCAGCGTCAATCTCAGCCCGTAGGATCAATCTCCGCTCCTCATCCCATATAAAAGCACAGCCGGCGACCCCCAGGTCGCGTGCTAAGCCCTCGAGAGAATACGAAGTGCAGGACAATTCCGCCACACGCCGACACAGCCAATCGGTGACGCACGAGCCATGATCCCACTTACACAGTTCCCGCAAAGCATCAGGCGTGGGGGCAGGTAACTGCTTCACAAGGAAATAAGTGAGGTGCAGCCCTTGCATCTTTTGGCGCAGGAGATACTCGACGAGGAGGGAGTTCATGAACCCAGCGAATGCCGCGTAAGCCGGGGGCGTTGCCAAGCCCAAGGACACGAGAGGGAACGGATGCCCAACCCCCTGCCTAGGAATGAAGGCGAATGCGGAGAGGCGAGTGCTTGTGATGCCCGTAACGTCCTTGAACCCGAGCAACCACTCAGGGAGCCATTTATCTAAACGAGCGTTAACCTCGCTTTCCTTGACCCAATAAGCCGCCGTGACCTCGTACGAGGGATCGAGTAGATCCTCCGAACTTGTGCTTTCCTTCGAGATTTTCCGGAATTGGTGCCCACTCATACCGACGGATGCAGCACGGTGGTGGTACTGCGCAGCCATCTTTGCGTCGAAAAGTGGTAGATAACCCGCTCCACGAAATGCCTCGTCTGTACCTTCGGGAATCAACTCTCGAATTCGCTCTTCGGAAATCAGGAATCCGGCCGCCGAATCCGAAGCCATGTCGAACATGCGAAGAAAACTCAGTCCCCAAGGATTCCCTTGCTCACCCTTTGCGTCGTCCTTCAGCAGGGGATGAGCCCTATAGATAGCTTTCGTCAGCTTTGCCTCGGCGGAACTGCGAAACACCGGGATGGTTCGTGTGTTTGGATTGAGCAGGTTTATGTCTTCAGCAGAGAGGACCACGCGGGTATCGAGATTTTCTAACTGCCTCGGATTGGTGAGGAAGAATGCGTAGTCACAATCTGTATCTATTGGGCTTCCCGCAATTGTCATCAACACGAAATGCTGGTGGGGACGAACCGCAGGGAACAGCCTCTCTGAATTATCAAAATCGTATGCTGAAACAAGAACCCCACGCCGAACGACCTCTTGAGGGAACATCTTTGTGGTGTCATCTGTAAGCACGGAAGTGGGTACGACCACTCCCATTCTGCCGGCCGGCGCAATCAGTCGATAACCGAGTTCGGCGAACACTGACGATGTGTTCACATCCCCCCCGCCACAGAGTGGATACCGCCCGCAATGCTTGAGAAATTGGGAAATCGACCCGGAATAGCGCCGGGCGTGTTCCCATCTCCGAAGAAGGGTCGGATCTTGGTGAGCCAGATCACCGATCAACGCGGCACGAGCCTCCTTGTTTGGGGCCTCCACTATGTCCGGACGAAATGTGGCGAAGAATTCCTGTTCCTGTAGTTTCACCCGCTCCCAAGGGGGATTTCCCAATATGCAATCAAAACCGCCTTTGGCGAAAACCTCCGGGAAGGCTAGATGCCAATGGAAAAACTGAAAACTCCTCGTGAGTGTGTCTACATCCTCAGCAAGGGAAGGGGGAAGATTGGCCCCGGATCCTAATGCGTTGAGATGCTCTTGGGTAAGTCCGTAGGGTGGGGCATTGCGCTGCCCTTTGCCGGCATTCTTCTGAATGACAAAAGCAGCACACCAAGCATCTGCAAGCCGTTTTTTCTGTTGAAATTCCATTGTTTGCTCGTGGCGGCGAAGCGTGAGCTCCTTGATCTGGATGTCCTCTGGGCGGTCATCGGGAAGCGCATCCAAGGCAGCTGCGGTTTGTTGAAGCAGGGCCTGGGTCTGGGCGTCTTGTTGGGCGAACAACGGGCCTAGCCCAGAGCGGACGCCTTGATTCAGCCGACGCAGGGCTGTGCAAGCGACTTGGTCATCGCCCTCAATCGGCGTAAAGGCCCCGTCCGGAAGGCCTGCGGCAATCAACTCTGGAGTGGCACCGAGAAGGCTGTTACCCACGCGGACATGATGGTCGAGGAATGAGAGCGGCTTGCCCGGTTCCAGTGCGTCCAGCCAAAGGCTGACCTTGCAAAGCTCGACGGCCATGGGGTTTAGGTCGACACCATACACACAATGGCCAATTACATCCCGAAGCGCGGTACGAATGCTCTCGGGGCTGGGGGCTTCTTCTCGGGTTCGCACGGATGCAAGGCGATTCGCGATCCGGTGAGCCGCGGCAATGATGAAATGTCCGCTGCCGCAAGCAGGGTCGCAGACCTTGATGGCCAAGATCGCCTTTTCAGGATCGGGCATGGCACTGGCACTGGCGATCACAGGATCCAAGGCAGAATCCAGCAGGCACTGAATCAGGCTATCCGGCGTGTAGTAGCTACCTGTGGTCTTCCGCTCATTTCCGCTAGCGGTGAGAAGCTGGAAGGTCCCAGGATCCGTGGTGATTACCGGATGAAGCTCCAGCAGACTCTCATATACGCTGCCAAGTTCCTCTGACCCTAGGTTCCGGAAGTCCACCAAACGAAGGCTGCGCACGTCCCGTGTGAGGGCGAGATGCCGGAGAGCGTCCAGCAGTGCTTCGTTGCGTATCTCGGCGGTCTGGAGATCCGGAAGAGCCTCAGGACTGAACAAAAAGCTGCCCAAGGCAGGCAGAGCAAGGGCCGGGCAGCCATCATCACGACCAAGCATCCCCAAGACCAGCCGCAAGCCCTGGTACAGGTCGTGGTGACGCGTTCCGCGATGGCGTTCCGCCAGCCGCCGGAGGCGCTGCCCGCTGTAGTGCTTCTGATAGAGGCACCTTGCATCTGCAGTGGCATTGGGATCCAGCAGCAGGCCCCGGTCCTCTGCCACGAATAGAAAGATCAGGCGGTAAACGAGCCGCAGGAGCTGCCGGTAGTAATCCTGCTTGTCGAGAGCCCCACTTTGGAGACGTTCCGTTAGAGCCTGGTTATTGGGGTGGGCAATAAATCCTTGCCCCAGGGACTCAATGGCTTGCTCAACCCCTCTCCGAAGTTGGTCGAGGGCACGACGCCCAGTCTCCTGGGCTTCTTTGGTCCATTTTTCCAACCAGCAGTGCTCTGGCTTATCTCCTTCCAGACGCGACCTATGACAGAGGAGCCAGAAAAGCCTGAAGTCAGCGAAAGCTTCGCTGTCCAGAATGCCCTCCAGGTCGAATTCCACGAATGCCTGACGGGTCAGGCTGACGTTGTCGCGCAGAACCCGAAGCCTAAGCCCATTGGAAACATAGGCCCAGAGGTGCGCCTCCGAGCGATTGAGCAACTCCTGCACAAGGCTGTGGGGGCTTGCCTTTCGGGTTCCGGTGAGGGTCGAACGAGTGTCCAGATCCGCCTTGAAACTCACCAGGTGGATGGGAACATGAGCCCAGATATGAGAAATGGGGTAGACCTTCTCTTCGATGGTTATGGCAGCAGTAGGCGGGAGGTTGCGGTCGAATCCCAGTTCCTGCAGGACCACTTGGAGCCACCTGCGTGTGAGTGAAGTCCCTGTGTCGGCCTCGGGCAGGACTGCACGCTGCTTTTGGAAGGTGCCCCAAAGGGATTGGAGCCGGGTCCAGGCTCGATTAATGGCATCGCTGGGCGTTTCGCCCAGGGTAAGTCCATAGTCGTCGGGCTTCAGGCCTGCGAGATCGTTTGCATCCGCAATGCGCTGGAGCAGATCGGATGGCAGAAGGCTTCCCTCGGTGCGGACAAAGGGGAAAAGATGCTTGGCGCGGGTCTGCATGGTTACACCCCCGCAGGGAGGAAGACGTAAAGCCCGAGAACGTCCGGGGGCAACTGGGGCTCGATACGATAGCGGCCTTTGGCCTTTGATGCTTCGCGAACCCGCGTATGTGCCTCCAGGAGCTTGGTACCCCGCTGACGGGCGATCTCATCCAATTGCGGCTGAATCAGTTCAAATCCTTCCGTGACCTGCCGGATGCGCGCCTGGGCAAGTTCCAGGGGTAGATTGGCATCCGGTTCGACCTTCAGAAGCCCTTCTGCCTCTTCCTCGGTAAGCCACTGGGCATTGGCTGGGCTCCCCCTGAAGGCCGCCAGGGCAGCGTCCTCGGCCAGAAGGGGAACATCCTTACCCTCTCGGGTGACGATGATGTGATACCGGAGGCGCAACAGCAGCAGCGTCGTGCGGGTCTCCACGGCACGCGTGCCGATGGCCCCGCAACGTTTCGCGATGCCATTCCCAAAGGTATCCAGGGAACTGTCCAGAACGTGGGATGCGAGCGATTCTACGAGAGGATGCGTGCGGGTCAGGAGGACTTCGGAATCCCTCGCAGGCAGGTCGAAGCGTACGGCAAGCGTGTCCATTTCTGCTCCCAGGAGGCTCTTGAGGCTCCTGGGTAGTTCCTTCACATGAATGTCCAGGCGTCTTCCTTCCACTAGGTGGGCGCCCAGCCCCTGGAAGGCCCCCTTGACGAAGGCCTCCACATCAACCCCTGAACCCATTGCCTCGCGGGAGGCTTGAAGCTCCTGCCGCACTTCCTCCACCTTGATTCCATGCTGGGCGAAGATCGTACGGGAGGCCTTCTCCCGGTCAGAAGCCTGGTCCCACTTCTCATGGACGGCATCGCGCTGAGGCTGGAAATACTCCTCAAAGCCTGGGAGAAGCTGCGCCTGTGAAGCGCCCGCATCATGGCCTCGAAGCAGGAGCCCTTCGAAGACGGCCTCAATCACATCCTCGCTGCTCACAGGAACGGGCACGGAGATGCCAAGCGAGCTGCGAATGGCCCGATGCTTGCGCAGGAGCACGTCCAGGACAATACCGTCGATCTGATTGTCCCGGCCATAGAGGGTAAGAACCCGGATCTCAGGTTTCGGCTGCCCATATCGGTCCACCCGGCCCTCACGTTGTTCGTGCCGGGTGGGATTCCAACTCAGGTCGTAGTGGATCACCGCGTCGAAGTGCTCCTGGAGGTTGATGCCTTCCGACAGGCAATCCGTGGCGACGAGAATGCGCCTTGCCTGGCTGCCCAATTCCTCGATCCGCACTAACCGTTCGGAAGGCGGAAGCAATCCGGTCACGGCCTCAATGCTTAGGTCCTTTTCCTTCTGGAACTCCTTTCGAAGGGCCTTCATCAGGTAATCTGCGGTGGGAATGAAGCGACAGAAGACGATGGGATTGAAACCGTCAGCCAGGAGCTTGCGCAAATGCTCCGTTAGCACGATGAGCTTGCGATCCTTTGCGCCATCCAGGGCGCTGGCGAGTTTGGCAAGGCTCCTCAACCGGTTGCGAACCGACGGATCCGAGCCCTCTCCATCGTCCAGGTCACTGCCCGGAGCGACATCAGTGCCTTCCAGCACTTCGTCGTCCGTTAGGTCCATGATCTGGCGCCGGCCGAGTTCATTCGTCTCCGTCTCAGAGCCAGCCTCCGCGCCAACGGCCCGGTTCTGCAAGGTCTCCACAGCCGCCGCAGGGCTGGACGCCAGGGATCGCAGAAGGGCCAGAGCCGACCACCAACGCACCCGTTTCCTCTGCTGGCTTCCACTGGTGTCTTGGACACTTTCCCTTGCGTAGGCGAGTACGGCCTCAAAGAACGCCTTGTATTCGGGATGCAGGACGTAACTGACTTCCTCGGCCCCATCAGGGCCGGCCCCTTTTCGCTCTGGGAAGACCGTTTCCGCATCCAGATACTTTCGGATATCACCTCGCTTGCGCTGGACCAGGTGGAGGGCGAGGCGCTCGCGGTGGGCCCGGTTCTGCTCACCAGCAAGCGAGGCTGGCAACTCGCGGAATCCTGGGTTGAGGAGGCTCAAAAGCGACCGGAAAGCATCCTCATCCCCGCTGTGGGGGGTCGCAGTGACCAGGATGAGATGCCGGTTGGCATCCTGGGCCAGCCGCTGAAGAAGATGGTGCCGCTTGTGCTGGGAACCATTCGCTTTTCCGCCGGAAGCGCTTGCATGCGCCTCATCGACGATCACCAATTCCGGGCATGACCGCACGAAGTCATCCCGGCGTTTGTCGGCCTTGATGAAATCCAGGGAGACGATGACGAAGGGGTAATGGTCGAAGAGGGATTCACCTCCCCGGAGGTTGCGCTCCAGTCGGCCTGCGGTGCTGGCCAGAACCAGTTCCGCATCAATGTGGAACTTCTCGGAGAGTTCCCGTTGCCATTGTTCGGCCAGGTGGGGTGGGCAGAGGATGGCCATCCTCTGCACCTCCCCACGGTCCAGGAGTTCGCGGGCGATCAGGCCCGCCTCTACGGTCTTGCCGATGCCGACGTCATCGGCGATGAGCATGCGGACTGGGTCCAGCTTGAGGGCCATCAACAGAGGCACGAGCTGGTAGGGACGGGGCTCGACGTTCAGACGCCCAAAGGACCGGAAGGGCCCGGCGCTTGAGCGGAAACCGAGGCGCAGGGCATCCCTCAGCAACCTGCAGGAATGGTGATCGCCAGGCTTGGCTGGATCAGGCAGGCCAAAGGTGGCCGAAATGACCTTTTCCAGGGGCAGGTAGATGCCAGTCGTCTCAGCATCACTTCCGCCCAGGGGGCGGAGCACCAGCAACTCCTCCGTGCTTTCGGGGAGCACCACCCACTCCCGGTCCCTGGCCCGGACCAACGATCCAGCGCTGAACGTCATGCCTTGACTCCGAAAACAGTGGGATACCGGGCCACGACGGCGTTCCAGTCTTCTCGATGGTGGAAACGGATCAACAAGTATCCGCGGTCCTCCATCGCCTCGGTTTGAGCCAGGTCGCGGTCTTTCCGGTTGGGGTAGTCGTGGACGGGCCCGTCCACATACACCGCAGCCTGACAGTCGTCATAGATGAAATCGGGGCGCGTCCCACAGGGTTCGATCAGGAACTGAGCCCGCGTCGGGAGGCGGAGGTTCCTTTCTGCCAGGAAATCCAGCCAGGCACGCTCCAGGTCGCTGTCACAGGCCTTGCGCAACCCCGTGAGATGTTCCTCTCGGGATCGGTCACTGGAACTGACCTCCAGTCGACCGGCAGCCATGTCCATCAGGAAGTCGCGGATCTCCTGGCGGTCCAGGTCCTCGTGGTCCCATTGGTTGCCATAGGACATTAAGCAGTCGTAACAGGCGGCATCACAGTCTTCAGTGGCGTGGGGCGCCCGCTTCAGGTCCGCGCCGGTGTCGTGATCGAAGTGGCAGATGTCCAAAGCAGTCCTGGCGACGTCCTTCCATGCATCGGGCCCATCCAGGAGGCGGCGCAGGGCCCCGGCCCCGCCTTCGGCGGATTCATAAAAGAGCAGGAGGTTCCTCAGCTTCTTGGTCGGAAGAGGCTCGGCGGACAGTTCGCCTTCCTCAAGCTGGAAGCAGACCTGGATGGCGCTCTTGAGGGCCGCCTGGAGGCTGGGCATGAACTTGGGTGAACCCGTCCGACCAGGGATGAAGATCAAGCAGTTGCGCCGGTCCTCCACATAGGGAACCACCCGCTGCACCTTCTTCGAGAGTTCGTCCACCTCCAGGGCATCTTCTTCCTCGTCCTTTTTTGTCGCCCAGAAGCCCCGTTCCATATCCAGCACGAAGCCTGGTTGTTCGTCCGTTTTCCGGCGACGGAGGCCGAGGTTCACGCGCCAGAGGGTGGCAGCATCCCCGTATTGCATATCGGCGACATGTCCGTGCTCGCCAGCCATGGTTGCGGAACGGGGACTGGGCTTGCCATCTCTGGTCTCGAACCGAACTCCGGTCTGGATCTCATACCCCTGGCGAAGCCTTTCCTCTTCGTCGGAGCTGATGCGGTCCCGGCGCTTGGTGCTGACGTTTTGAAGCCGGAACAGGTTCCGTCTTTCGGCAGGCAACTGGGATTCGCAGCGTTCACAGACGTTGGGTCCAGGTTGATCCCCTTCGATGGGATGGAGGTAGCCACACACTTCGCACTGCTTCGCCCGATGGAGGATGGGGCCCTGTTCCACCGGGAGGAGCACCTTGTTGATCACGTAACGCGAACCCTCGTGATAGATGATCGAGCGGGGGCCGAACTCCGAAATGGCCAGGAAACGCGGCCGGGAGAGGAATCCTTCCCCCTCCCGAACCTGACGCCGTCCAGGAATGAAGGCGGACAAGGGAAGCCGCGGGAAGTTGTATCCGGGGAGGAATCCTTCGCTGGCGAAATAGCGATAGCTGTAGAAATCGGATTGGGCCAGGCTTTCGGTATCGGTCAGGAGCTTGAGCTGGGCTTCCGCCTCCCTTCGGAGTTGTTTGGCCTTCTCGTGGTCCTGGGGACGGCTGACGTCCTTGATGACTCGCGTCTGGATATCGATCTGCCTGTGCGCGACCCGGAACATCGTCCGCCAGCGTTCGCAGGCGGCCTCGAAGCGCCGTTCGAGCTGCAGAATGACCCCGTCTAGCCAATCCGGCGTGTACCAGCCCGTCTTCTCCAGGTCCCCCCTGAGGGCGTCCAGGATGGCCTTGGCTTTCTGGCGGGTGGCAGCCTTGGGGCCGTCCTTGGCCATGTCGGCCTTGATGTCGGGATGCAGTTCAAGGCTGGGGCTCTCCCCTTCGCAGTCCAGGATGTCGCGAAGGGACTTCTGGAGGTCGATATTGGCCTCGGCAAGCCAGATGGCGTGGATGTGCGCCCGAAGCAGATCCTCGTTGGACAGATCCAGGCGCGGAGCCTCCACCTGGCCGGCCACCATGCGTGTCTGGCGTCGGAAAAAGTACTGGTCGTGGGAACTGCCCGTGGAGCAGTACGAGAACACGAGCGCAGGTTGGCCGCTCCGACCCGCACGCCCGCTACGTTGCGCGTAGTTGGCAGGCGTTGGCGGGATATTCCTCAGGTTCACCACATTGAGGTCGGCGATGTCGACCCCGAGTTCCATGGTCGGGGAACAGTAGAGGACCGGAAGCTTGCCCTCCCGGAACTTGGCTTCCCGCGCTTTTCGTTCTTCGTTCGTGACCTGGGCCGTGTGCTCACGGGCCTCGAACCCCAGAAGCCCCTTGGCACGATCCTGGTAGAAAGCCACGAAGAACGGATTGGTGCGCCTTTCCTCGATATCAGGCAGGGCAGGCATTCTGAGCGGATCGTGGTAGGGCGTCCTACCGTCCCCTGCCCTCCAGATGAGGGCCGAGGCCGGAACCTGGTAACCCGGCACCTGGCCCTCCGCTTTGGGCTCGTCGACGACCTCAACCAAGCCCGCCACCCGGAGGGTCTTCAACAGGTCCCGGATCACGCGTTGGACATCGTCGGTGCTGGGGCGGTGCCCGCCGTTGGGCTCACGCATTTCCCTGCGGATGTACTGTCCGAAGGCACTCCTTGAACCGAAATAGAGCTGGTCCCGGTTCTCCTCGTCTTCGTTCTTGTTGCGCTGGCGCGGATACAGAACACGCGCCGTTTCGAGCTTCTCGTTGTCATCGAGGGCCCAGGGGGCCATCAGTCGCTGGCCACTCCGGGAACGCAAGCCTTCCTGCTGGCGGGAATCCAAAAAGTCCACCTTCAGGGCCAATTCCCGGCGCATGGCATCAAGAAGGACGCGGCACCAGGTTTCGCGGAGAGAGGGATCGAGGGAAGCCAGGAGCGGATGGACCTCCCGCCATTCTCCTTCCTCCTCACACAACTCCCTGAGGGACAGGTAGTCGATGGCCACAAGCCCGCACTGTTCCAAGTTGGGCATCGTGATGCGCCACCCGCGCCGAAGGTCCAGGTACAGGCGGTAGCCCAGGACGTCTCGAAGCGCACGGTCCGTTTCCTGTCTCGCGGCGAACTTCACGCCAGGATCGTTGGCATAAAGGTGGACAGGCAAGGCGAGGGCATCGAAGGTCCGCCCTGTCAGATCGTCATGCCGCAGTCCTTCAGCGCCCTTGGATTGGGCTGCCCGAAGCAGGGCCGACCGGAGCAGGCCGATTTCAACAAAGTCATTGAAGTGGCCTGCTTGAAGGCTCGCATCCTGCCGGTTATCGGTAAACGACAAGAGCTTCCTGGCGGTCGCCGATAGACCCTCGACCGTCTTCAACCCCTGGACAGCGGAAATCGACAGGACGGTGGTCGCGGTGCTGCGTCCTTCTGAGCTGAGCGTAGCCAATTTGGCGAAGTCGCTTCGAGACCGGTGCGTGTAGGCGACACCGCAGTGTGGACAGAACCGGAAGGGCGCCGGATGGAACAGCATGGGCATGCCTTCCGTGCCCATGGCGCCGTTCTCGGAAGCCTTTACCTGGGTTGGCACCCAGGCATCCCGATCCCTGCGCAAGCGCAGGGCACCGTGGTGCTCCTCGGTCCAATCCTCGGGCAGGCACCTGAGCATATCCTCCTGATCTGTCGGCCATCGTTCGGGCAAATGGCACAGGAACCCAGGATCGGCCGGGCCGCCTTCATAGACCATCTCCGAGAGGCCCCGCTGCTTGAAGACCACACTCCCGTTCTCCTGCACGGCCCGGAACACCACATAGGACTCCTGGCCGCATTCACGGCAAAATGCCATGGGGAGCAGAACTTTGGTCCGGTCGGTGCCTGGAACAAACTGCTGAGCCTGCAAGGTGAGATGCCTGGATTCGATCCCCTCCAGGGATGCATACACCGCATCCCCCTTGCTTATGAATTGATGCAGACGGAACGCAAAGGGCTTGAAGCCGGTTTCGGGATTGGACTCGCATTTGTAGCTGTGCAGCAGCCAGCGCCGGATCGCCCTTTGGCACTCGCTGGGCTCACACCCGGTCTGCTCGGAAAGCCTTCGCCCTGCCTGTTCCAGGGTCAAGGGCTGAGCACGTTCCAACCTTTGGGATTCCGGTTCCGGACGCACTCCGAAGGTTTGCTCGATCCATGCGGACAAAGGATCCCGACAGAAGCCATCAAACGTACCAGGTATGTCGAAGGATTCATTGGCTATGCGCTGACGGAGGGCCTGAACGACCATTTCAGGTGCAAGGTCCGGGTCAATGGTGGCTCGCTGTAACGTCTCGCCAATGACATTTTCCGGTGCCACCTTGGTGCCAAAAATCCGGGTCGCCACTTCCGCAACCCGTGTCTGCCGATCGGCAAAGGTGCGACCGCCGCCCATCGTTGCCGAAGTGCCAACCATGAGCATGTTCTCGGACTGAAGCGTCTCCCTCACCCGTCGCAGGAGGAGGGCAACGTCGGAACCCTGCCTCCCCCGGTAGGTGTGAAGCTCGTCCATCACCAGGAAGCGAAGCCCATGGGCCGCCCGGATCAGGCTTCGCCGTTCCTGGGGCCGGGTCAGGATGAGTTCCAGCATTACGTAGTTGGTGAGAAGAATGTCCGGGGGCTTGGCCATGATGGCATCCCGTTCCTGGAGACCTTCCTGTCCGGTGTAGCGCTGGAAGGTTACCGGCTCCTCACCCTCGGGGAAGCCCGCCTTCAAGAACTTCTCCAGTTCACCGGCCTGGCTATTGGCCAAGGCGTTCATCGGGTAGACAACAATCGCCTGGATGCCCCTCCCACTGCCGTGGCGGAGGACATGATCGACAATGGGAACGATGTAGGAGAGGCTCTTGCCGGAGCCCGTTCCGGTGGTCAGGACGTAGTTCTGGTTCCTGGCTGCGGCCCGGATGGCGTCTTCCTGGTGCTGATGCAATCGGAAGGGCTGCCCCGCAGACATCCGGTGCTCGAGGCTCTTCCCCTTAGTAAACACCCGCCGACACATCTCATGGAGTACGCCTTCCTCGACAAGGGTATCAATCCAAAAGCCCGGCTTGAAGTTGGGGTTGAGTTGGATCAATGGGTCCGTCCACAGAGCACCTTTGTGGAGTTCCTCCATTACGTATTCCCTGATTCGGCCATCCTTAATCGCCAGGAATGACTCAACATAATCCCGGTAATCCCGGACCAAAGAATCCCTGTAAGCGAAAATGTCCATTACCGAACCTTTGGCAGTTTGATTGATTATGCCACTATCCATGTATTCCTCATCAGAATAACGCGTAATACACCTATAAATTTGGGGGGTCCGATCTCTAATTTATTTCATGCGGGACTAAGGGATCTCGCGGCTCGACATAGGTACCCATTCTGCACCCTTGTGCCGGTTTCCCTGATCCCTCCTGGCGGAGCCCCCGCGCATGGTTCGCGCTCGGACCTTGCTTTATCAATTGTGGCGAAGTGTCCCAGAAACAAAGGCAACTTCGGCGCCTGGGGTGCCTGGAGCCAAAGGTGTGGCTGAATAAAAAAATGAAACCCCATCGACTTCCAAATAGAGGCCCCGATAGCTATCGGCATGGCCGCTTCGGAAGCTCACAACTGCCCCTAAGTTCATCAGAAACCTAGACATGGTTGAAGCCGCGGAGCATGTACCTGCATCCAGAGGCAGCTCAATCGTCACGGGTATTTTGCGCTGGAGAGCCTGGGCAAGTTCGTTGGCTGCCGGAACGAGGGTAATGGTCTCCGTCTTAACGTAGACGCCCCTCTTGGCACCTCTGATCACGCGTATCAGCGCCTGGTCCCTTCCAGCATGGGAGACGACCAGAGCTTCCGAGGTCGGTCCTTGCCTAACTGCCCACCACGAACCGAGCGCCCCAAGACCCGCCGCAGCGAGCAGCTCCACACATCGGATCCATTTCACCCCGCACCACACCTTCCTGGCCCCTAGGGCCCTTCTCAGGCGCCCCGGGGCTTACCTCGGGCCACTCCAATCCTAGCAATTGAATCGAGGCCAACAGCCTTGCGCTGGGGCGCTCCGGGAACGTCCAGGCCATGGCCCTCGGGTTCCACCGGGCAAGCATCCGGCCTAGAAACCCGACCTCCCCATTGACCCCAATCACCGCGCCGGGCTTGAGCACTTCCATAACTTCCGTGACGCGCCGACGACCGGTTTCCTCATCCAGTGCTTGGTAAAGAACCACATCGATTGCATCCCCAACCATCACCGCTACCGCCTGGCTGGTGAGACCGCCCACCGGAGCCATCTGGGCAAGCAACTGCAACTGCCGAAGTGCAGAGGCGGCATCGTTGCAATGGATGGTCCCAAACCCGCCCCCATGGCCACTACTCAGGGCCCGGAGCAGAAAGAATGCCTCTTCCCCCCGAACCTCCCCCACCACGATCCGGTCTGGGGTCATACGAAGGCAGTTCCGAACCAAATCACCAATCCCTACCGGGTCCACGCCCTCTCTGTAGGGTTCCACAGTCTCCAAGGCCACCCAGTTAGGATTCTGGACCTGCAGTTCCCTGGCATCCTCCACTGTCACCACACGCTCGTGGAGCGGAATCAGTCGGGACAGGGCATTCAGCGTGCTTGTCTTGCCAGCCCCGGTGCCGCCCCCGACGATGATGCTCTTTCGGGCCAGCACCAGGCTCCGGGCCATGGTGGCGATGGCCGGATTGATTGTCTGGTATTCCAGCAGCTTCTCCATCGTCATGGTGTCCCGCGGAAACTTCCGGATGGTCATGCAGGCCTTCTCACAGGCCGGGGGGATGACGATGTTCACACGCTCCCCGCCTGGGAGGCGTCCGTTCAGGACAGGTCGGTCCTGGTTGATGCGCCGCTGGATCACGTCCGAGATTCGGGTGCAGGCTGTCGTGAAGTCCTGTAGGTCTGCCCAGCACACGCCTGGAACCTTCCCATGCCCGCGGATGCCCTCTCCTTTGACCCACACGTCGTCGAACCCGTTCACCTCGATCTCGGTGATGCGCTCGTCCTCAAGGAGTTCCCGGACCGGGTGCAGGGCGCTAAGGAGCGCCGCATCCCACCTCTCAGGGTTTCGCAGGGTCATGTTTGGGTCCTCCGGCGCTGATCTGATCCATGGAGCAGGCACAGGCCAGCGTCCATTCCAGTGCCTGCTTGATAGCCGCCTCGATGGAGGGCTGGGCGATGGAATACCGATAGAGAAGCGTCCCGGTGGGGCTGGCGACCTGCAATTCCAGACAGACCCCCAGTTGCGGTTCGCGGGAGGAGGGAGCGAGAACCGCGCCGACGCAGGCTCCCTTGATGCGGATGGGGGCCGATGGATCAACCTTCCACTGATTGCGGCGGGCAAGAGCTTGGAAGGCCTGGTCCCAGGCTGACTCTGGGATCCCCGCTGCGTCCGGGGTCACGGGCCGGACTCCCATCCAAGCAACCCGCTGTCCGACCCACCGGAAACCCCCAGGCGCAAAGAAGCCCAACGCGGGATTACCCCTCAGCTCCTGGTAATCCCCTACCCCGAAGAACCGGCAAAGGCTCTGCGGCTCGTCACGGGCCTCCCTGGACTGCAGGAAGGGTTCCCTGACCCCCAGCGCTCTCCAGAGGCCCACAGGGCCCTGGGGCGCCTGCGGTCCTGGCACCTGGGCCAGGACCGTCGAACAAATCAGCAGGGGCATTCCTGGCCTCATGGGTGCCCCTTCATCCAGGACCGCTCCCCGGTGGCCATGAAGGGCGTCAGCATCACGTCCTGGGTGAAGTAGACCTTGACCTTGGTCCCCTCACGAATGGTCACAGTCGGCACCACGTTGGCGAAGCGTTGGATGACGGAGTTCGCCACCTGGCTGAAGTTCTGGGAGGTCCGCGCCATCACCAGGTCCCTGGCCGACGGGTTATCCGCTGACTGCGGGCTCTCCACTTTCGCCGCCAGACCGTCAAAGACCCCAAGGGCCACGGCAGCGCCGAATTGGAGCATCAGGTGCTGATTGAGCTTGTCCCGAACCCCCAGGCTGCCCATCTGGTCCATGGCCGGAAAGGCCCGGGAAGGGAAGTAGGCCACCTTTGGCGTCTCCTCCGGCACCCGACGGGGAAAGACGATCTTATGGAAGCGCACATAGAGCCGCGCCTGCTGCAGGGACTGCACCCGGCCGGCGGTCCCGTAGACCTTGGCGCCGGCCGGCACCAGCACCTGCTTGCCGTCCAGGCTCACGAAGTCCCGCGCCACCTGGGCCATCACCGGGGAATCGGCGATGTCGGACTCCACCCGGTTGACGGTCACACAGTCCAGGAACTTGCCCTCGCGGACCGTATCCGCCGGGCCGCTGCCACCGCCGATCCGCATGTCGGCCACCTCGCCTGGCGCCACGGGCTGGCTGGCGGTTTCAGCCGGCATTCTGGTCTGGGTGGCCAGTTCCCCCTCCCCCATGGCCCGTTCAGCCAAAGTGGTGAGCCTTTCCATGGAGCGGGCGCTCGCATCGGCTTGGACCTCCTCCGGCGTCCTGGGTGCGGTATCGCCCCCCTTGCCCTCCCTGTCCGCCCTGCGGCTGGCCCATTTGGCAGCCCGACTGGTGGTATAGCCCAGCATGGAATCCCGGAGGTCCTGCCGGTCCTCCTTCCGGGCCTCCCGGCGCTCGCGGGCCATGTTGGGGTCGGTCTCAGCCACCTCCGATCGCCACGGCTGGCTGGCATCCTCCCGCACGGCCGGGGACGGACCCGGCCGGGATTCCTTCACCGGCTCCAGGGTCACCAGCGGCTGGTTCTCCGGCAGGTCCCGGCCATCCACCTTGGGAGGCAGGTAGTTGCCAAGGGCATCGAACTGATAGCCAGTCCCCACCTCCTCCTGGCGCATCCGCCCTACACCGGATTCCGCCCGATCCCGGGCGGCCTCCGCCTTGGCGGCGATCCGCGCTTCACCAGGCGCCTGCGGGTGTCCTGCATATCTGGGAGCCGGCCGGAAGGCCTTGGTCAGAAGGAACCCCAAGGCCCCCATCCCCACAAGCCCGCCCGTCACCAGGGCCAGAATGCCGCCCTTCCCTGCCAGGATTGCCGATCCAGGTTTGCGCTCGGTCGTAATGCTCATGCCGTCCCCCTCACTTGACCCGGATCCAGGACTGCTCCTTACCGAGGATCAGGTGCCACTTCTCCCCGGGGCGCAGGACCTTGTTGATGACGTAGCAGCCGTTCTCCAGCTCGTAGTTGACCTTGTCCGCTTTGCCGGACTTGTCCATCAACTCGATCACGGCCAGATCACTGGCCTTGGGCATGGACACGAAGGTCTGGACCCGGTCGTCCACCACCCGATCGATGGCCATATCGCCGCTCCAGCCGTACCGGTCATTCACGTTCTGCAGCAGCTGCTGGCGCCAGGCCTGGAAATCGGCGGTGGCCTTTTCCTGGGCGAACTTGCGTGCATAGGCGGCCTCCTTGGCCACCTTCTGCTGCACCTGGGCGTTGACCAGGGAGCCCTCGTCCACCCCGTCCAGGTAGATCTGCAGCACCCCCGGTGCTTCCTGCCGGTCCGGCACACCCTCCACCTTCAGGGAGATCCGCAGGTTACTGGGCTCGGTCTCGATGTGGATGTAGGAAGTCCGGCCCACCGCCTCCGGGGTGTTCAGGGCCTGGACCACCACCCGGTTGGTGTCCGGAGTGCTCTCGGCCTTGAAGAACGACTTGTCGAACCAGATGTTGTGGGCCGATTCCCCCTGGGGCAGTTCCACTACCGCCGGGGCGCCGGGGATCAACGGGAGGCTGTAGATCTTGCTGGGAAGGTAGGGTAGTTTCCGGGTGTCCTGGGCTGGGAGCGCCAGGGCTGGCACGAACAAGAGCATGGCAAGGCGATTCAAGGGAAGCTCCTTAGAGGTGTTCCGGGAAGGTCCCGTCCACGATGGTCAAGCCGGCCATGTTGTCCGGCGTGCGTGGGACCTCCTTCAGGAACAGGGTGAAAAGGACTCGCCCCCCCGGCTCCTCCTTGCCGTCCGGCAGGATCAGGAGCGTGTCGAAGGATACGAGGACAGACAGGGGATTCCGACTCTGGATCAGGATCTGGGGCTGGTGGCTGGGATCGCCCTCCGCGTCCACCACCCGGCCGCTGACGCCGCGGTCGATCAGGACCTTGCGCTGGGCCAGCCGGAGGCCTCTGCGCACCACCTCCCGGGCTTTGGGCTCCACCACCCGCAGGGCGAGGCTCAGCTTGTCCTTCACGTCCAGGGGCGTCCAGGCGTGGCTGTCCATCACCCAGCGGCGGGCGAAGCCCTTGATGTCCACCTCCGTGCGAGCCTCCCCCGCGCGCAGGAAGCTGGCCGGATCGGCCTGGACCACATTTCCGAGGGTGTCCTTCACGAAACACCAGACCGTCTTCTGGTCATTGCGGTAGGCCAGGTAGGCCACCACGCCGGCCAGGGTGAGGGTGACCATCAGGAGCAGCAGGAGCAGCCAGCGGTATACAGCCAGGGCGGCATTCTGCCGGCCCCAGGCCAGGATGAAGGCGTCGTCTTGGGAGTGGGGCGTGGAGGCCATGGGTCCTTTCTCAGGTGGGTTCATGCGCGGCCGCCCTCCCCGGGCTTGACGCCCAGGGCCTCGGACACGGCGGTGCGGTTCGTGGATACCGGCAGGTCCATGCGTGGCGCACCCACCACCGTGGAGAGGACCTTGCCGACCCCCCTGCTGTGCACCGCCGCCACTGCGGCTACTGCGGATCGCACAGGAGAGGGCACCGAACTGGCCCCGTAGGCCTGGACTGCAGCGCTCAGAAGCTGGCTCAGGAAGGCCGGGATGGAGCGCACCACCGCGAAGGCACAAAGCGGCCCCAGCAGAGTGTAGATGAAGTGCATGGCGATGTCCGAACCGTCGCCGAACACCAGGTCCGAACCCGCCACCATCTCCGTGATGCCCTTGAACACGACGCCTGCCATCTTGGCGCCCAAGCCCAGCATGGGCAGGTAGAGGAGTCCGTACACGAGCCAGGCCTTGGCCCATACCCAGAAGATCCCTTCCGTCGCCTCGTGGGCCAGGAAGGCGATGCACAGCGGTCCCAGGGCCAGGATGAGCGCGTTGATGCCCAGCACCCAGAAGCCCTGGATGAGGATCAGGACCGTGATGAACATGCCGGCCAGGGTGGAGAGAACCACCGCCAGGGCCGAAACCAGTGCATCCACGGACCAGGACATGGCCTTGCTCCACCAGGCCTGGTCCTGCTCCCCCTGGCGGGTGGCGGTGACCTCGGCCTTCTTCACGTCCTGGTTGTCATGGTGCAGCTTCTCCAGTTCGTCCTTGGCATCCAGCTGGCCGCTCCAGATCTCGTACCAGGACCCGGCGAAGCTGGTCATGAACGTCGGCAGGGCCGATCGCGCGTAGGTGTCGAACATGGGCCGATAGCCGATGAGCAAGGCAAGACAGAAGGCCATGCGCATCCACCAGCGGCTCTTGAAGAGCCGGCAGGAACCCGGCTCCTCCGCCAACTCGCCTGCGCCCTGCACCAGGTGGAAGAACACGCAGAGGAAGAACACCCCCAGGGCCACCCGGGAAATGTCCTTCTCCATGGCCAGGGCAGCGACATCCAGGACGTCGTTCACCAGCTTGTCCACGTAGAAGGTTGGATGGCTTTCAAGAAGCATGGCTTCCCCAGGGCGACGGTGTCGCCATACGGTTGGTTGTTGGGTCGTTTCAGTGCCGGCGCATGAACCCGGCGCCGAGGGTTTTCAGGCTATGGGTGTTGCCGCGGATCCAACCGCGGTCGATGGTCTCCATGAAGGTCTTCTGGGCATCGTTCTCGCCGGCCAGGAACAGGATTGCCTGCTGGTTCTTCAGGATCAGGGCGTTGCCCTGGAACTTGGCCTCGGTGGCCTGGAGTTCGGCCTGGAGGCTGGCGATCTTCGCGGCATCCACAGGGGTTTGCTTGTTTGCCGCCTCGATGTCCTGTTTGACGCGGCGGACCTTCTTCACATCCTCGATCAGCTCCTTGTTCTGGGTCTCGAACTGCCGGAGGATCGAGGCCTTGACCCCCTGGGCCTTCTTGGACTGGCGCAGGAGGGACTGCACCTTGGCCCGGTACCAGGGATCGTTCGCATATCGGGGATTGAGGAGCATCTTGTTGTAGAACTCGGTGGTGTCCCAGAGCCCCTGGGCTTGCTCGGCGGTCATCACCGTGAGGGTGGTGGTTTTCCGCAGGTCGTCGATGCCCTGGATCCCGTCGAACCAGGGGCTGTCCGCCAACCGGAGGACATCCACCCAGCCGAAATTCCGCCAATCCTTGAGGCCCAAGTAAGCGGCTTTGAAGGCCATGAGCTGATCGCCGCCGGTTTTCACGGCCTGGCGCCACTGGGCCATGATCTGGATGTACTGGGCCAGACGCTGGGCGAAGGCCGGCCCGTCATGGAAGACCCAGGCCTGGGCCGGGGTGAAGCTGGCGGGAATGACCGTGGCGCAACCCGCCACCAGGACCGCCCTCCTGATCGATGTCAACATGACCCCTCCCGTCATCACACGATCCCCTGCGCCTGGGCGTAAGCACCCACGAGGCGCAGCCGCAGTTCCTTGCCGGCGATGGTGCGGCCTTCACAGGCCGCCACCAGGTGCCGGGTTCCCTCTACCATCCCGTAGCGCCGGAAGAAGGCCGCACGGAAGGCCTTGTCCTCAGCATCCGTGGTGGCGAACCAATACGCCGCCGGGGCGATCTCCACGGTCAAAGCCCGCACATGGCCGCGCCGGTTCCAGTAGAGTACCTCCCTGCGTCGTTCATCCTGCTGGAGTCCCTCGTGGAGCCGCCGCTGATGTTCGGACAGCCCCAGGTCCTCCGTGAAGAAGGTCGGCTCAGAGAAGCCCTTGTACAGGAACATCTCGGCCATGGTCTGCAGGAGCTTGCGCGCCTCGCCGTTCTGGATGTCGTTGGGGGTCTGGGTGCTCAGCACGACGAAGCCGTTGAACTTCCGGATGGTGCGGAACATCATCTCGGCCATGCCGAAGAAGGACGGGTCCGCCAGGAACGACCAGGCCTCGTCTATGATCACCGCCTTGCGCTCCTGGAGGGCGCTGGGGTTGGTGATCCGATTCCAGATGACGCCCATGAGGGCGGCGACGAAGGGCTTGGCCAGGAGCGGGTCTTCCTCGATCCCCTCCAACTCGAAATACACGTACTTGGCCGAGGAAACCGTATCCACGCCGCTGTCGAAGAACTGATCACGGGGGGCGCGGGTCCAGAGTTCCACCGAGTCCACGAACTGGGGTGCCTCGCTGCGCAGGAAGGTAAGGAGGCTGGACAAGGGCCGCGGCGCCGGCAATCGGCTCTCGGGGTCCTTCTCAAGCGCCCGCAGGTATCGCATGCATTGGTTCTCAAAATCACGAAAAAAACCGCCCCGGCCCGAGGATCCGCTGCCCTTGAGGGCCCGGTCCAGCAGGTTCTTCTGTGCGGGGTCCAGCGCCCTGCCCTGCCCCACCAGGGCATCCAGCCAGGCCTCGAAGAACAGCTTTGTCTGCTCCACCGGGCAGGCAAGGAACCCCCCGTCCGGCATCGGCCGCAGGTAGATCCCTTCCCGCTCCTGGCGCGCCTTCTCCTTCAGGGCCCAGGTCAGAGGGCACGGGTTGAACTGGAAATGCCCGCCGCGGATCCGCATGGCCGCGACCTCTCCAGGCATCTCCTGGCTGAGCAGTTCGAAGATGGGGCCGTAGCTGTTGCCCTTGTCCAGGACATAGGCCTGGCTGGGGAACATCGCATTGCCGACCAGGAACATGTTCATCAGGAGCGACTTGCCCGAACCCGGCAGACCCAGTACCGCCTTGTTCCAACTGGGCTCCTTGGGGGTGAACAGGCTGTAGCCGTAGGCCCCGCCCTTCCGGTCGCCATAGATCATGAAGGGCCTGCTGTCCCCGGCCGCCAACCGGTAAAGGAAGGCCGAATCCCCGACATTGAGGGAGGTCACCAGGTTGAACCGCTGGCAATAGCTCCCATTGCCTGGAATGGAACCCAAGTCCGCGAAGAGCCGGTGGCGTAAGCCCTCCTCCTGGCAGTCCGCCCCGAAGATCAGCTTCATCTGTGACTGGATCTTGGCGGCGCGGTCCTCGAGCTCGCTCAGGTTCTCCCCGTCAACCAGGAGGCTGAAGTACCAATTGAACGGGGCCGCGCTGTCCATGCGCACCGTGCCCAGGAAATGCCGGGCCTCGGCTTCGTATTCGGCCGCATCCCGCTGACGCTGAGCCAGGGCCCCTGCGAAGCCCTGGAACAGTTCGATCCGTCGGGACATCTTGGAGAACTCCCTGGAACGCCATGTCTGGGCGATGGAAAAGGGAAAGGCCAGTTCATCCTGAAAGCGGCGGAACACGTAACCCACGCTGATCCGGGGCGGGACCTTCCAGGTAAGAACCTTGGTGGGGCGGCCGTTGGTGCGATAGACGCGGTCGGAGGTGTCCCGGTGTGAGGCGCAGGCCTGGGTGACCAGGGACAGACCTGGATCGAAGGGGGGCGGATCTGCATCGGTGCGGTTGGTCAGGTGGTAGAGCGCCTCATGGCCTTCCGCCTCCCCGAGCATGCGAAGGCCGAAGCCCATCCGGGGCCGGCCGGTCTGGAACGCAAGGAGGTTCTCCTCGAAGGTCTTGAGGACCCGGCGCACGAAGCGCGCCTGGGTCTGGAGGTCGCCCAGGCGCAGCACCGCGGCCTGGGTGGCGTCCCGCAGCCTCCAGCGTTCCTGGTCCTTGAACCGCGGGATGAAGTGGATCGCCCAATAGATCTCGTCCTGGTAGACCACCCGCCGGTCCCAGTAATCCTGGGTGGTCTCGCACAGAAACCGTAGCGCCGCCGAATCCCGGGCGGGCTTGGTCAGGGCGGGCGCGACGCCCCGCCGCCGCCGGAAGAGGTTCTGCACCTCCCAGGACCCGCCGCGGAACTCCCCGTCCTGGTTCTCGGGGTTGAAGGCGTCCATGGCCCGGCGCACCGCGTTGGAAGCCATCTCGATCCCTTCTTCGCCCAGGGGCTCGGGGTCGAGTCCTTCCATCCGGTAGAGGGCAAGCAGCCCATGGTTCTTGCAAAGGATCAGGGGCCGCGCCGGGTCGTAGCCCTCTTCTCGACGGAAATAGTCGTAGAAGAGCACCTCGTTTTCGAGGTTGCTCTCCAGGTCGTTCCAGTCGCGGAACAGCGCCCCCAGCTCCTTCACCAGCGCCATTCAGTCCTCCTCAAGTTCCACCCGCTGATAACTGGGGGCGTAGCTGGCCACCCGACCCTGAAACCGGTGGACCATCCGGAGCTTGAGCATCGGCAGCACGATGCGGTCCTGGGCGTGGACCAGGTGCAGCACCAGTCCGCAGGCCGCAGTGGCCAAGGCCCATACGATGGCCCAGACCCCGCTCCACTGGTTGACCAGGAGGGCGCCGATGGTGCCCACGGCCACCAGGATCAAGACCTGGTGCACGGGGACGCCCAGGATCTCGGGCGCCCCATGAAGGTGGCGGTAGATGAAGGCCTCGCGCATGCTCAGCCGATCACACGTAGGCGGCCGCAGCGCCCAGGAGCACGGAAGCGCCCACAGTGCCGATGAGATACCAGAGGGCACTGTCGTCCTTCTTGGAGAACTTGACGGCCGCGAGGACCAGGCCGCTGACCATCACGATCGCGCTCATGACCCCCAGGCCGAGCTTCAGGATGTTCATGAAGGAGGTCTTGGCCTTCTCGGCCTCGGCCTCCAGTTCCTGAGCCAGGACGAAGTTCATGGCTCCGAGATACAGGGACGTTGCCGCCACCTTGGCGGCGACCGGGATGCGGATCCTCATGCGGGCTCCTGGGAGATGGCAGGGCCGGCGCCCATGCCCTTGGGTTCTTGGAAGGGACCGCCGATCCGCCCTATCAATTGGGCGGCGAGCAGGTTGTTCAGCCTGACCAGATCGACCAGGATCGTGATGGCGCGATGCTTACCCTTCGCCCGGATGGGCACGAAGCAACTGTTGAATTCCTCCCCGCCAGCGCCACGGGACCACTGGTAGAGGCTGTGGTGGCTCAGCGGAAGCCGATCTTCCACCTTGCACAGAGGGAAGTAGCCGCCAAGCTCAAGCAGCTCGGCCAGGGAGGATTTGCCGCCTCGGTCGAAATCGACGCCGGCCTTGCGCCAGAGCTGCATTCCGATGGGTGGTGTCAAAGGGATTTGAAAAGGGGGTTCCATGATTCTGCTCAAGACAGAACCATTTTGGTTTTTTAGGTTGGTTTGTCAAGATTGAATTTTTTGGTATTAATAACAAGTGTGCCGTCTTCAGCACCCCTCTTGCGCCTCACCCAGGAGGCTTGGGCCTTCGCCTTGATGGCCTGGAGGTGTGAGCAGGTGGGCTTTTTCGTCAGGTGTCCGGCGTTCAGGAAGGCCTCGGGTGGTTCCCCCATGATTCCGGTCTCTTCCCCCCCAGGAGGCGAGACAGTGATTGTCCATAGTTTTATAGGATCATGGTGCCCTGGGCCTGGCGTCTTTCCGGCTTTTCGGAACTCTCGCACGGATCCCAAGGACGCCTCATGAAAAAGACCAGCCTGACCCACCCCCTCCAGATCCAGGCCGTCCAGGTCCCCGGCTGTGGCGGCGTCATCGGCATGACCCTCTGTCCTGGAAAGATCCAGCGGAGCGCCCAGAGCGGGGATTGGGAGCGGGATCTGGACACGGACCTTGAGGCCGTCCGAGCCTGGGGGGCCACCGACCTGGTTAGCCTGATGGAGCCCCATGAATTCAAGGCTTTCAAAGTCGAAGCCCTGCCAGCCCGGGTCCCCGAGACGATCAGGCACTGGGTGCTGCCCATCCCGGACGGGGGCGTCCCGGACGCAGAATGGGAGGCGCAGTGGGAGCGGGCGGGGGCCAAACTTCGCAACCGGCTCCAGGCGGGAGGGCGGATCGTCATCCATTGCCGCGGAGGCCTGGGCCGAACGGGCACGGTGGCGGCGCGGCTCCTCGTCGAGTTGGGTCTTGGGCCGGAGGTGGCCATAGCGCGGGTCAGAGAGGCCCGGCCGGGCGCCATCGAGAACCGGGCCCAGGAGGCGTATGTCCGCCGGTGCAAACCCCTCGAAAAGACTTCGCCTCGACCCTACCTCCCCATCGATCCGGGCCGTGCGAGCCGGTTCCGGGGCTGCCTCCTGGGTGGCGCGACTGGGGACGCCCTTGGGGCGCCCGTGGAGTTCATGGACCTGGAAGCGATCCATCGGAAGTTCGGCCCCGGGGGCATCCGGGACCTGGATCCCGCCTACGGCAGGCTGGGGGCCATCACCGACGACACTCAGATGACCCTTTTCACCGCCGAGGGTGTCCTCCGGGCCCACATGCGGTTCCTGTCCAAGGGCATCAGCTCCATGCCGGGCGTAGTGGCCAATGCTTACCAGCGCTGGCTGCTGACCCAGGACCGTGAGAGCGCGTGCGAGGTCGTGGGCAGAGACGGCTGGCTCTTCACCCACCGGGAGCTGTTTTCCACGCGGGCTCCTGGGAACACTTGCCTTTCCGCGCTGATGGAGAAGGAGAGCCCAGGCTTCGAAGGACCCGCTGCCAACGGCTCCAAGGGCTGCGGAGGGCTTATGCGGGTGGCTCCCATCGGGCTCTACACGGCCAGCAGGGGACTTCAAGGCGAGCAGGCTTTCGAGTGGGGTTGCCAAGTCGCGTCCATCACCCACGGGCACCCTACCGGGCAGCTTCCTGCCGGAGTCTTCGCCTTCCTGGTTCACGCCTTGGCCCTTGGAAGGGAGATTGGGGAGGCATGCCGCGAGGGCATGGGCCTTCTCAAAGGGAGATCGCACCATTCGGAGACTCTGGAAGCCATGGACCTGGCCCTGGATCTGGCCGAGAATCGGCCCGAAGGGGACGAGGCCATCCGGAACCTGGGGCAAGGCTGGGTGGCCGAGGAGGCCCTGGCCATCGCCCTCTATTGCGCGCTAACAGCCAGGACCTTCGAGGAGGGCGTCATCCGGGCGGTAAACATCACCGGAGACAGCGACTCCACTGGCTCTCTCACCGGCAACCTCATGGGGGCGGCGCGGGGCATTCATGAGATCCCGGAGCGGTGGTTGGAGCCCCTGGAACTGCGGGCCTGCTTGACAGCAATGGCCGATGATCTGGCGACTGTCAACGATTGGGAGTCTTCTAAATCCGGTTCGAAAGGGCCAGGGGATCTGCGCTACTGGCGGGGCCGCTACCCGGGTTGGTAAGGCTTGCCTGGGTGTCACCACCCAATTCTCTGCGCACACCGATGATCTCGAATCGAGGAGATCTTAGGGTAGGAAGGCGTCGAGGCACTGGGTCTCGCCTTCGAAGGAGGGCTTCCTGCCAGCCTTCCGGCGGAAGGCAATGCGGATGGCCTCGTTCAGCGGGACCTGCCGCGCCCCCAGGTGCTCCTTGGCCCCGGTGCGTGGTTCCGGGCTAGGCTGCGTCGGTGGGCTTGGAGGCGAGCTTCTTGATCATGGTGGAATCCCTTCCAAAACAGATAGAAGCCCTTGACCCGCGGCCTCCAGGTCCCCATCCAAGGGAAAGGCCACCACCCGCGTCCTGATTCCGGGGGATTTGCACTCAAGGGGGAAGGTCGGGGTCTGGGGATAAACCAGGAAGGCTTCCTGGCATCCCAGGAACTCGGCATAGGAACGGACCTGGTGCACGTCCGAGGCGTCAGGATGGGACGTGGCCTTGTACTTTGCGTCCAGGACTGCGAGAGGAGTAAGTCTGCCCCGCCTGTAGAGAACCATATCCGCCACCATGGGTGTCCCTGAGTTCATGTCGATCGATTTCTTGGTCTGGATCTCCAGGTTCGGAGGCAGCCGCCTCTCGAGCCACTTCGCCACGAATGCCTCGAAGAGCTCCGGCATTTCGATGCGGAAGGACAGCAGGGGCTTGGAGCCCACGCCGTGCATTGGCGCCAGGTGCTGCAGGAAGAATCCGCAGAGGGCATGGATCCCCTCGTAATCCTGGTTGAGGCGGTTGTAGGTCCGGTTCCGGCAATCAGCCGCCTGAAAGGGAACGAGTCGTGCGTGGCCCAGGAGGTCCCTCCGGAGCTTCAGGAGGCGCTCCTTCCGGGTGGGGGTGGCGGTGCGGAGTTGGGTGAGGGCATGGAGGGTCCAGACCAGGATCTGGTTTTCCTCGAGATCCGCCGTGTGGATCCTCCGGTGGCAAGGCAGGTCGACCCTCCACGGCGCCTGGAGGTGCTTCGCCACGTTGAGCCGCCCCGACAACCGGCGCATCAGGATGTCCTCCCCCAGGTAGGCGCGGTAAAGACCTCGTTGGTAGCGGGTCTCGGCAAGATCCAAGAGGAGGTCCACCACCCATTCCAGTACTCCCCCCTCGGCCTGGGACCCGATCTGGGGTTCCGGCCTAGCCAGGGCCCTTCCCCGCTCAGTCCAGTCCCACATCCGCAGGACATTGGCGATGGGGACCTTGGGCTGGATCGAGAGGAGGCGCCCCGAGGGCAGGGGAAACAGGCCCACTGCGTTCTTCGGGGTGAAGCCCCACGGACCCCCGCCCAAGGAGGCCTGGATATCCACCAGCCCCGGTTCCAGGGCCTGGAGATCCCTCCATAAGCCTTCGGCCTCCCCGGGGGGAACCTCCACCCTTTCCCATTCCTTCCACTCCAGGGGCAGCTCACTCATTGGGCCGGGAACCTCGGTCCGACGCGGTCCCAACGGAACGGCTCCAGCTTTTTCCGGTCCTGGAAAAAGAATTCCTCAAGGTAGGGAACGATTTCCGTCGTCCAGATATCCGGGAAATCTGCCTTCAGGTTTTTGCCCAGGAAATAGCTGATCCCGATGGAGTAGTTGTCATCCCCGATGGCCTCGTTCACCTCCTTGAGGACCTTCTTCAGTTCCTGGATCTGGAAATCCAGGTCCTGGTGGACGACTTCCAGCACGTCGTAATGGGGGGGAAGGTGAAGGAAGGCGAACCGCCTCCGAAGGGCATGGTCCACCAGGGCAATAGACCGGTCCGCCGTGTTCATGGTTCCCAGGATTCGGACGTTTGAAGGGATCTGGAAGGACTCTCCTCCCGCAAGGGTCGTGGCCTCCTCCCGGTATTCCAGGCAGTACATTAGCTCCCCGAAAACCTGGCTCAAGTTCGCCCGGTTCATCTCGTCGATGATGAGGACGCAGATCCCCGTGCATTCCTTAGCCTTCTTGCAGAATTCCAGGAACCGACCGGAAATCATGGGGTAGCCCAGGCCCCCGCCCTCGCGCGCCTGGGGCCGGATCCCCTGGAGGAAATCCTCGTAGGTGTATGCAGGGTGGAATTGCACCAACTCCCAGAAACCGTCCCCCTGGCCGACCAGGAGCTTTGCCACCTCCCGGCTGACGAAGGTTTTGCCGGTTCCTGGAGGGCCATAGAACACGGCCTGCTTCTTCCGTTCGATCGCCCTGACCCATCCCTGGATCTCCGGGAGGGGCATATTGATGGCCTTTGCGCACTGCTCCCCGGTATAGGCCTCCTCTCCCGCGGAAGGTTTGACCGGCTCGTGGGGCCAGCCGGCGGCCTTTTCCTCCGCCACCCGGAGCAGGGGAGCCAGGGCCACGAAGGCGGCCTGGATGCGGGCGACCAGGTCCTCCACTGCCACACCCACCACCTGGTCCGGGGCGAGCCGGAGGAAGAGACCCGTATCCTCCTTGCCGATGGACTCCTGCCACCCCTTCAGGCGCTCCTCGAGGGTCGCCTCGGCCCGGGGACCCGGCTCCAGAAGAATCCCTTCGAACGCCCCCGCCGCCTCCAGGGCCCCCTTCAGGTGAGCAGCCAAGTCAGGGCTTTTCCTCAGATTCTCGGCATCCTTCGGGCAGTCTTTGGAAAGGGAAAAACCGAACTTCAGGCCGTTGGCGTCCAGGAAGAGGAGAAGCTGAGGGGCTTGGGTGCGCTTGCGCCCCTTGGGGACCAGGGCGCCCCAGTAGTGGGTCCAGGCCAGCCCCTTGCCGAAGTCGTTCTTGGTGAAGCGCGAGAATAGGTTCTTTTCGGTCTGTAGCCCATCCCGGACAGCGGGTGGGAGGCCCTGGACCACCTGGGAAAGCAGTTGCCGGAGGGGGCGCTGAACCTTCTCCAGAAAATCCGCCTTGTGCGCCTGGTAGAAGGCGGCTGAGGGCTCCTGGGCGATGGCTGACAATAGTTCGAAGGAACCGGATTCAAGGACAAAGAGTTCGCCCTCCGCCTCGGACTCCACTTCCTCATCCTCCTCCTGGCCGTCGCTCCCCATCGAGGAGAGCACAATGTCCAGGGCTTCCCGGGGCACCGCGAATTCCTTGAGGAGGGTCTGGCAGGCTTCGTTGTAATTCTGGTAGTCCTCGGCGGAGCGGACCTTGAAAGCCCGGCCGAAAAGTACCTGGAGGCCGAGGGCCATGCGGCGGTTCCATAGGGCGAAGTCGCCCTCGTGGTTGAGGTAGGCGACGAGGCTGATGAAGGTCGGGCCGGCGCCATTTATATCCCTAGAGGCGAGGGCCTCGGCCATGAGCGCGGGCAGGGCCTTGGGATCCGCCTCGATGAGCTTGTGGAGCAACGAGGCCACCGCCGGCACCTGGGCCTTGAGTGCCCCCGCGTGCCGTCCCATGAAGGCCAATCCGAACCGGCCCTGCACTTCCTGGCCCTGCTCGTTGAGGTCCCGATCGATCCAGTGGAGCAACGAGGACAGGCGGTCTGCGTCCGGCGAAAGGTTGAATTCAGAAAGGCTCTGGCGGGCCTTCTCCTCGAAAACCCGGCGGGCCTGAAGCCGGGTTTCGGGGGCCCAACGCTGCAGCTTCTCGAGGATGGAAATCCCTATGGAAGAGGCTTGGGCTTCCAGTTCGGTGGCCATGATGACTCCTACAAGATCCGTACAACCGGTGGAATGGGGTTGGATGGATCATAGGCCCATAGCCTACGGTGAGGGAGCCGTATTCTATTCTCTTATGGCCATACCTCCAGATGAGCCTGAGGTTCGCTCCCGCGGATTGAGGCATTTTCATGCCTCCTCGTCGAATCGTGTGGGTAACCTCTATCCCACCCGAAAAAGGGAGGCTTAAAGATTGGGGGTGCCCATTGTGCCTGGCACCCCCTTACCGAACAGTCGTGCGTCGATCAGTCTTTCAGGCTTCGCTCATATTGGGCCTGGAACTCCGCGGCCATCATCTGGAGGTCCACATATACGAGGGACCGCACCTCCCCCATCGGGATCTTCACGAAGCACTTCCGGTACGGTCCATCCGAGGAATACCAATACTTCAGGCGCTTGGCATCGATGGGGATCCGGTCCTCGACATCCTTGAGCTTGAACAGGCCGGGCGTCTGGAAGAGCTCCTCCTTCGATGTTTCAACGCCATCGAGGTCGAAATCCCTTCCCTTGACCTGGATCCGTGCCAGCAGGCCCATCGCGCTTGGAGGTGTCGTCTTGACCATGAACTATCCCGTATAGTTAGTTAATCATTATTACCCATTTTGGTGAGACTAGCCACCCTGCTCCCTAGGATCATTATCCACCTTCAGGAAGAAAGGTGGGACAGATCGGTCACCCCAGGGTTCGCCGGACTCAAGACTCCGGGCAGGCCACTTGAGTCATGCGTGGCCGCAGGAGGAATCCAGGCGCTTGAGGGGGGTCCGGGGTATTCCCTAACCTAAAGGGAACGAGATCCGCTCGCCTGAAGGCAGGACGACCCGGAGGACAGGGGGCTTGAACAGATACTCCCCGGGCTCCGACAAATTGAAGCCTATGAGCATGTGTTCGAGATCTGGCTTGTTGCGGATCTTGGTCACCGACGAGAAGTGCCTCCATCCTGCCCCGTGGCCGGAGCCACCGACCTCCCGGGGCAAAGAGTAGGCGGTGAAGGGGTCCCGGTTCGTCCTCACGGTCATCGCGCTCTGGGTGACCGAGAGAAAGGCCTCCTTGCCGGAGAGTTCCCCCTGGCCATTGAAATGGACATCCCAATCCATTTCGACGTCGCATTCCTCCGGAAGGCTTTCCGGCGGGATCCGCCCCATGCCACGGAGTAGAGAAGGTTGTCCCTGGCTGATCTTTGGGCATTTGACAACGATGGTGCCCGGCTCCTCCTTTCCTGGAAGGAAGACAGCGGAGGCTTCTGAACCTGGGGCGGCGACAAGACACCAGCTTCGGGGGAGATTGGTGGTTTCCATGGCGGACCTTAAAGTGAAGGTTAGGGGAATGCGTCCCGGCGCCCCCCATAGGAGCGCCGTCGCCGTGAACCAAACGGCGGCATGCCGGATGGAATCCGGCAGCCGGCTTGCGGGTTTGCTGAGTCCCGGGAGGGAATGATCCGGGTAGAAGGAGCGGATGCGCTCAAGATGCTGCTTCGCCGCCGGGACCATCTTGGCCGCCATTTCGTCGGCAAGCTGTTCACGGATCCATTCGTCCTCTCGAATCCAGTTCCGGATGGGGATTCCCACCCAGCGCATGAGCTCCGACCATTGCTTGAACAGCCAGGTGCTCGTGGCCTGGAATTTTGCCAACATCGGGTGTTCGGTGAACCATTCCCATGGCAACAGGGCTGCCGAAAAGGAGAGGAGCAGCCTCCTCAGGTGGTCCACCTGGTGGTAGTGACCTATCTCATGGGCGAGGACGGCCCTGATGGCTTCCGGGTCCTCCTCGAAATCCGGGACCGAGTCCCACCACCAGGAATCTTCACGATCCCGGAGGGGGACATAACCGGCTTCAAGGCAAACCCGCGGACGAAGGCCGGCGCTGAGATTCGCAATGATGGCCACCTTGGAGAGATAGAATCTGGGAGAGGGTAGCAGGCGCCTCCAAAGTGGCTTGCCACAAGCCTGAAGGACCTGGTTGAACTCGGCCCTGAGAGCGGGAGTAGGTTCCCTGGCCATTCCCGGTCCCAATTCCATTTCCTGGAATGCGCGCCAGGTGGTCAATTCCGCAATCCACCGGACGAAGATCAGCACGAAGACCGCCAACAGCACTGCGTTCCTGCCGGGCAGCGGCCCCGCGATGCGACTCCAAAGGTGGGGGCCAAGGCGCTTGAGCAGACATGTCGCCAGGAGTAGGAAGGGGAACGCCAGAAGCAGCCATCGGCAGGTCCGGAGGGCCATGGAATGAAGGTCCCTGGCTCCGCGCAAGGCCCACCCCCCAACGCCACCCGCCAGTACGCACGCGGCAGGGAAATAGAGAAAGACCAGCCAACTCACGGCCTGCGCCGCCTCTGGGCGCGGCGCTCGGCGAGCATGGTCTCCATCGTCCCGTCCTGGATCATTTCCTGGATCTGTCCGACGAGTTTTCCAGGGTCCGTGATCATCAAGCACCCGTCAACAAAGGGCCGCAGGACTTCCGACATCTCCTTTCTGCGCTGCCTGGCGTAGGCCTCCGGATCAAGCACCCACAACGACTCACGCCCCTGGGTGTCTTCCTGGTGCACGATTCCTTTGCTCTTGAGCATCTTCAGGATCGCGTAGATCCGCAGGTAGACCGCCTTGGGTCCAGGGTTGTCCCCGGTCTTCCACAGGCCTTTGCTGACGATCTCGGCCTCGAGGTCCGCGATCAGGATCCCTCCCGGGTGGGCCTCAAGGATCGCGAGAACCACCGGGAGGCTGTCTGGCAGCCGATTGCTGCGGGCAATTCTTGCCATCACCATGGTCGTGGCGTTTCCCCCGGCGTTTCGCGCCACTGAAGGTCGATGGTCGCTGGCTTGAATCCGTTGCGGTGGTACCAGGCCACGAACCTTTCGCCCTCCCCGTCGGGAACGGGCGGAACCTGGGAAGCCTCGATCTGGTCCACCCAGTAGTGTCGAAACTCGATCCGCCACCCTTCCGGAATGAAGAGGATCGGCCCGTAGATGACATCCCTGGAATCGGGCAGGACGCGGTTCTCCGAGTGCACGAGGATGGGGAGATCCACGGTCCCCTCCAGAAGCCCGTCCTCGGCCAGGAACACGTTCCGGGTGTAGTAGGTCCATAGTTTCTGCTGCCCATCGGCATCGATCACCCCCTGTTCGGAGGAGGCCAGTTTCAGAGCGGGGAGCTCGGTGGCACGGGCTTGCCTTTCCAGGACACGCCAGGAAAGCCGCACCCTCACGGCCTTCGCGCCGAAGGGAATCCATTTCTCATGGTCGAACAGGCCCAACGGAACACGTACCGTGGCGCACCCCGTTCTGGCATCGGCCTTGGTGGTGTCCACCCTCAGGCCGTCGGGGAGAATGCCTCCTTCCCCAGGGATGGCCTTGAATTCGACGGTAGGGTCGAAGCCGTGCACTGAAAATCCAACGATCTGATCATTCATGATAAGTTCCAAATTTTCATGGAAACGCAAACCACCGGACCATTGAATGCCCCAGAGGCAACCGAAGATCAGGATTGTCACAGATGCCAGGAGCATCGGCAATCGGCATGCTATAATACGCTCTTTCACCAAGGGGTTGGAAGATCGCCAAGCGAGCCCCACACCGGCCTGGGACTTGCCCGACACGCCGACCAATGGTTCCTCCTTCTGGCCGCCGGTGGGTACAGCCCCCCGCCTCGTGTCCCCCCTGGCCCATTCCAGTTCCAGGGCACGCCAGAGCAAGTTGCCCATTGGCAGGAGGACCAGATCGAACTGGGCCCACCACCATAGGATCATGCAGACCCGGTAGGCCTTCCTTTCGGCAAGCCGAGCCAAAGCGGCAAGGCCTTCCTGAAGGTCCATCCCTTGGTCTACCCAGGCAAAGGGAACGAAGATCCGGGGAGGATTCAGTCCGAAGAGGACCGGGTGGCAGACGGATTCGGAGAGCACAAGAGGGATCCCGGCCCCACCGTTTTCCCCTGCGATTGCATGCCATTGCCGAAGGCGGCTCCAGGCGCGCTGGAACCGCTCCCGCAGATCCTCCGTGGCGAGTTCATCCTTCTCCGTCGGACATGAGCCCAACGCCTTCAGCCCTTTCAACTGAGACCCGAGGCGGACCATACCAAGCAGAACCCATGTCCCCATGGTCCCCACCAAGGCCAAGCCGAACACGTACTGCATAAACCTTGGATCCTGGGTGGCCTGGTGCTGCCTGGGCCAAACGAATGGTAGGGCCTGAGCGCTAAGGCAGATGAGCGCGAGTCCTGCCCCCACAGTGACAAGGCCTCGGGCGCGCCGGGTGGAACCAAGCCATGCGCCGTAGGCATGCCAGCACGCGAACGAAGCAAGCAAATGAAATCCCCAATAGGCCAGAATCCTGTGAAGCAAACTCCTTCACTCCAAGTCGAGTAAATACGTTCACAAATCCGCCACTCAAGAAACTGTTTATACATAAAAGTGTATTTAATACTATAATTTTATTGTCTATTTTTTGATTGCTTTTTTTGCCTGTAATAGCAATCTTGTTTCTGGCCATCTGGATCGGTCAACCACAGCGGAGAGCCGGAATCAAGCCTGCCGATTCACAGGTGTCTCGTTTACGGCAGAGGAGGCATTCTGACTCATTCTGCCCCATTTTTTTCAATTTGTTTGATTCATAAAAGGACGGAGTAGTGGTTGCTTTACTTGCTTCTCGTTCAAAGAATGAAACGGTTTCTTGTCCGGTCGTAAGGACTGGCGTGGATGCGGAACTGCGATCACAACAAACCCGTATTGAGGATTTACTCCTGGTAGACAGCTTCATTCCTGTCGCCGGGGTCGCCAGCCGGTTGCCCTTCAGCTTGAAAGAGCTCACCCGATGGGCCAAGGCGGGCCCTTCGCATCCTGTTTCGAAAGGGTCGAGGTCGAGAATGAGGGTGGGGCCCTGTGCCTGAGGGTAAACCTGGCCCGGTTCTCCCAGCGTTTCGAGGAGCTCGCCCACCAGTCACGCGAGAAGGACTCATGGCGCGGCAGTGTCTGCGATCCGGTCACGGACGAATTCAACGGGTTGGATGAATTCGCCGATCTGGCGCTCAGGACCCCCATCCTTTGAGCGATCGTCGGGCTCTTGAACATTCCTCCGGGTGGCTGCACGAGAAGGCATGATGCGACCCCTCGTAACTTCCCAGTTCCTGGCCGGGCCTCGAGGCAGGATCCTCGTACGCCGGTGCGGAACCCTCGGCCCTCCGGTCATTTTCGTACATGGGAATGGTGGTCGGGCGTCCCAGTGGGATCGGCAACTGGCCTTCCTTGGCGAAGGGCATCAAGGGGCCGCCCTGGACCTGAGGGGCATGGGTGCATCGGATCCGCCCTGGGATGCAGATTTTTCCATCGGGGCCATAGCCGCTGATGTTGTGGCGGTGGCGGACCACCTCCAATTTGAACGTCTGTTCCTGATCGGGCACAGCCTTGGGGCTTCGGTCGTTTCATGTTTTGCGGGTCTATTCCCGAGAAGGCTCCTTGGCTTGGTCCTGGTTGATTTCGGCGGCGATCCCCGCGATGACAGCCCCGAAGAGCTTGCGGCGCTCATGGACGGTCTGGCCGAGGGCAACTTCGCGCGCTTCGCGCGGGAGGCCATGGCAACCTGTCTGCGCGGAGCCAGGGCTGAAGTTGTCACCCAGGTCCTCGACGACCTGAAAGGTACGCCCAGAAGCAGCTTCGCCGGCGCCGTGCTGGGTTTGCTGGATTTCGACCCGGTGATTTCCCTTTCGGACAACGGGATCAGGAAGCTGCACCTCTATTCCCCCTTCCTCGAATCCATGGGGCTGGCCCCCATCCATCACCGCGTCCAGGGGATGGAATCCCAGAGGCTCGCCGATTGCAGCCACTGGGTGCACCTGGATCGTCCGGAGGCTTTTGGCCAGGCGCTCCTTCAGTTCCTGGATCACGGGTCCTTGAGGAATCCTGCCAGTTGAGCCCCCGGAGGAACGATCTCGCCGGGTTCCAAGGGACCTCTGTCCCACCCGCGCCAATCCGGAGCTTGGGGAATGGACTCCAGGTCATAGGTATTCCGCAGCCCCTCAGGCCAATCCAACCATGGCGTCTCAAAGGCCAGGTCCAGGTGCTCTTCGAAGACCCATAACGGTCGAAGATATACGTAGGTCGCTGGCAGGGTCTTCTCTCCCGTGCTCGTGAAGGCCAGTGCCACGTTGTTGGGCAGCTGCTTCAACTCGTCGATCTCCACAAACGGCTTCTCCTCTGCGGTCACCGTTCGAGTCGAGGACATAGCCAAGCCCTTGTTCACGAACCCTCCCTGGACGTAGGAAAGGTCGGAAGCGCGGCCTCCCTCCGTCACGGCCAATTGAGTCTTGGCGATGTCCTTGGTCCCGGCCTCCTTCTGGATGATCTCCATGGAGTGGATGTCTGATTGGCGAAGATAAATGTGCGTCATGGAGTTCTGGAAGTAGGTCTCCGCCGCCTTCTCCTTGCCGGGCGAGAACGCCTCCAGGATGGAGTTGTGGGACTGGGTGAGTTCCCAGCAACTGGCGCGCTTGGACCGGCACAGGGCCTTGAACTCGTTGTCCCTGGGTGTGGCGCTGGTCTGGCATTCGTCGGCCATGAGGAAGGTCGGACAGTACCCGATACCTTCGCCGAACCGCGGCGGAACGATCAGCTTTCCCTGTGCATCCACCGCACCCCGGCGCAGCACCGCATCCTGCCACTGGGACTTGAGGGAGACCTGGATGAAGGTGGCGGCGTCAAACCAGCTCACCTTGCTCATCTGCAGGCCGAGGATCTTCCCGTAGTCGAGGATCTGGTCAAAGCCCGTGAAGACATGGTCCTGGGGCCGGAGCACACCCCGCTCGTTATCCAGGTCCACGCGGCGAGGCCAGGGGCAGCAGGGCCCGGTGAAATACTCCTCCCGGGTGGGGCAGAAGACCTTCCGCAGCTCCGGGTACTTGAACATGTCGATCCCTGCCTTGGCGCAACTCTCCAGCGATCCCCGGAGATTCAGGCTCATGCCCTCCCGGCGCTTCAGGATGGACCGCCAGCGCCGTTCCACCTCCAGAACCCGGGCCGAGTCGTGGGCCCACCGGTTCATGGCCCTCTCCTGGAGCCGGTCCTGAAGATCATCGCTGATGAGGACTTCCAGGTATTCGAACAAGGTGTAGTAGCCGTTGGCGTCGTCCAGGAGAGCCAGATAATCCATCACCAGCTCCTTGGGCGCCATCTCCCAGAACGGATCGCTGGTGGTTGCTCCCTTGTTGAAATTCTTGATGATCCAGCCCAACTGGTAGCCCACGGCCCAGGGAGCGAGGTTGGGGTTGTAGATCACGTTCCAGACAACGCTCCCCCCCGGTCCGATCCGGAGGATGTCCTTCTCACGGCCCCAGTCCCGGGCGAAGGCCTCGGCGGCCTGGACGAAGTCCCCCTTCTCGTCGAGGAGGAGGCCGCTGTACTTCCATTCCTCCTGGCACATCGTCCCGTCCTGCAACCGGATCGGCACCGGGCGCCGGAATCCGAGCATCTGCTTCAAGCAAGGGTATGCGACGGCGGCGGTCTTGCCAGATCCAATCCCCCCCGTCACGAGGACCCCCGTGTACTGCGCGGCCTCCGGCAGTGTCAGCCACCGGGGCTTGAGCTCAGGATCCCGTTCGGAAGGCACCCGCGCCCCATCCCGCGCCTGCAGTTCACCGAGGATGACAGTGAAGCCCTCGCGGGTGTAGGGCCAGGGCGGCAGTTGAGGCTTTTCCTGGGCCAGGTCCTTCTTGCGGGAATCCCCCTTCTCCCTTCGAATCAGGGTCAGGGAGACGAGGTTGTGGAGGACCCGGGTCATCCACATGGCGTTGAGTAGGAAGGCCACCAGAACGATGGCCAGGTAGACCCGGCCCGCCCCCGCCCACTCCACCCCCGCCCAGAGCCTGCGATGCAGGGGCGCCGGCCAGCGTTGCGTCGTGGAGAGCCAGCGCAGCGCGAGGTAGCCTCCGATGCCAGCGCCGGCCACCATGAAGACCCGGAGCGTGTCCAGCAGCACCAGCAGGGCCGGCTTGTTCCTGAGATATACGGCAAGACGAATCATAGAATGGCCCCCTTGCGCCGGCCCTTGTTGGCACCCAGGGCGGCCTGGTCCAGACCCACTCCACGGATCGCCGCGGCCTCACCCGCCTGGTGCGCCTCAAGCCACACTTCGAACCGGCGGATGTATACGCCAGTTCCCAAGGAAAAGAGCAGCAGCGCGCCCAGGCCCCCCGCTAAATCGGGCAGGACAGCCTGGACCAGGCCAAGCCGCAAGGTCAGCTCCTGCGAGAATCGCGCAACCCCCGTTCCATGCCCCGACGATGCACCGGTCCGAAGGCGAACCCCGCGCAAGGGGTGGTGGGTCCAGCCATACCAACCGAACCCGGCCGCCAGGCCAAGGCAGAAAATGGCATGGAGGGCCCGGAGGGGGTGATGGCTCCGGTCGGAATGGGTCGCCATCAGATCCCCCGCCCCTGCCCTCCGGGAATCCCCCGGTCCAGTTCAACCTGCCTGGAAAGCACCATCCGGATGGCTTCGGCCGCCGTCGGAACCTGGTCCAGGCGCTGGGTCCAAGCCGGACCGGGTTCCAGAAGCCCCCGGGTCTCCGCCTCCTGCAGGACGCCTCGGAGGACACCCTTGGGTGTGCCTTTCAAGGTTTCTTCCTGAAAGGGGTCCTTCACCTCGCAGGCCCGGATCCGTGCAGAAAGCCGCTGCAAGTCCGGCTCCAGGTCCCGCAGGGCCCTGGGGACAGCGATGGCCGCCAGGGTCGATTCACGGGAAAGCACCGCCTCGGCATCCCACGCGCTCATCGCCACACCCTCAGCACGATGTCCACGGCCAGGAGGCCACCCAGGGACACTCCGACCCAGGTCAGGGGGCGCAGGACCTTCCGGACTCCCCTGATGGGCTCCTCCATGCGTTCCTGGGCCCGATCCAGATCCGCGTCGAGCCTCCCCTCCCAGACCTGGAGGGTCTCCTCCACCTGGTGGCCGAATCGCCTTCCCGTCCCGCTCACAATCTCGGTCGCGTTGCGGAGATCCTGGGCCGCGGCCGATAGGTTTCTCAGCCCCGCCTCCAGCCGGGCGGTGTCCTGGTCCCTGGCGGCGGTCATCCCCTGGCAGATCACGGACAAGGCCTCCTCCTGCCTCCGCTTGGCATCGGTCAGATCCTGGAGGATCTGCCCTGCGGCCTCCTGGGAGACCCGGCTCCGGTCGAGCCACATCCCCCATTCCGCGCTGGCCGCCTCCAGGAGCCCATGGAGCCGGTTGAGCGTCGCGGCCACTTCGGCCAGCTGCCCGATCTGCAGCGCGACCGCGTTCCGCAGCTGCTGCCGGGGATTCAAATACGCGTCCCTGGCGGCCTGCAACCCTTCCACCGAGAGGCCCCGCTGATTCCCGGCCAAGGCCGACCCTTCGCCGAGCGCGGCTGCCATTTCGGCCGCCGCCTGGGGAACCGATAGTCCCAGGGTTCCCCCGCTTTCCCCACTCAATTTCACATTCATGCTTCACCTCCCGCCCCTTGGGCTTGTCTTGACCCTTCACCAGCGCGAGGGCCGAACTCTTGTCCGCATCTCGGGCCACGGCCCAGGACAGGTCCTCCCGGCTGTTGGTGTAGACCCTGGCTTCCAGCCGGGCCCGCGAGATGCTGACGTAGAACTGTTGCCGGTTGACCAACTCACGGCTGTGGCCCGTGTCCACCACCACCAGGGAACGGTCCTCCGTGCGACCCTGGCTGGAATGGCTGGTGATGGCGTAGGCGTGGTCCACGGGCTGGACCCGGCCCAGGTCGAGATCCACCAGACGACCGGTCCCTTCCAATTCGATCCGGGCCCGGCCGGTTTCCCGGTCCAGGGCCCGGATGAGGCCGGTATCGCCATTGGCGATACGGAACCCCTGCCCCTGAATCCGGCTGCCTTCCGGCTTCTGGGCCTCCCGATACTGGATCCGGTCGCCCACGGCGAACCGCCTGGTTTCGATCCGGGCCACCTCGGCCCCCTGGAATCGCCTGGGGGCGTAGTCCACCTGATGCCCGCCCTCCAGGTCCACCCGAAGGGTCTTTCGACCGTGGTCCACCGCGGCCACGGTACCTACCGCCCCCGCTGCAATCCCGTAGGTTCTGGATCCCCGCTGGAAGGCCAGGCAATCACCCACCTGGTAGGTCTGCACGTCCTTCTTCTGGGCCTGGGTCAGGCCTTTCGACACCCGGATGGACGCCTCCAGGCTGACCTTCTGCACCCGCCCCTCCTCGATCAGAGCCTCGCGGATCCGCTGGTTCAGGTCGCGCCTCTCCTCGTTGCTGGGGGCGATGACAATACAGGTCTGTCCCTTGGGGGTAGCCAGGAAATCCCGCACCACCGCCTGGTGCCTGGCGCCAGGCTCCGCTTCCTCGATGACTTTTCCTTGGGCTTCCAGCCGGTCCACCGCCTCCCTGGTTCGCCCCTCGGAGGCCGCCACCACGGCGGCCCGGAGCTCCAGATCCTTCTGCCGCCGGATCTCGTCCAGCCGCTCCGCCTTCAACCCGGCCTCCTGCAGGTAGGCGAACGGCATCCCTGCTTCGACCGCGGAGTGCTGGAGCCGGTCGCCCACCAGGACCACCTTGGCCCCGGCAGCCTGGGCCTTTTCCAGCACCACGGCAGCCTGGCGGCTGCTCATCTTGCCGGCCTCGTCCACCAGCCACAACTGGCGAGGTCCTCCCGGCACAAGCCGTTCCGCGGCCAGGGCGGCAAGGTTCTTGGCAGGAATGCCGGTTTCCGAGGCCAGGGTTTTCACGGCGCTGGTGTCGGGCGCCAACCCCCTCACGGTCCACCCCCGGGCCGTGGCTCCGGCAACGACCGCCTGCAGGGTATACGTTTTGCCGGCCCCGGCTTTCCCCTCCACCGCCAGGACTTGATCCCGCGAAGTCAGGATGTGTTCCGCCACCCGCCGCTGGCCGTCGCTCAAGGGCCTTGAGGGCTCGAAGCGCTCCAACCCGAGGATGGCCGAACCAGCCCCTTTCCCCTGCTTCATGAGGGCGATGTTCCGGGACTCGATGCCCAGGGACTGGTGGGTGGTGAACCGTGAATCGGGGATGCCGGGCAAGGGAACCTGGACCAGATTCCGGGCCTCGGGGAGCACCTGGCGGACGTCCTCCAGCGTGATGGAGCCCATCCCCTTCCACAGGGCCGCGCCGAGCAATTCCCGTCCCGAAAATGCGGCCTTCCGCTCAGAAACATGCTCCGCCGCAAAGGCCAGGGCCTCCCTGGCCTGGCCCAGAGTCACCTCAGGATCCGCCTGCGGGCCGCGCTCCCCCCGAGCCCTTTCCGCCTGGCTCCGGATGGCGCCCAGGTCCACCCCGTGCTCCCTCACCGTGGCGGCCCAAAAGGCCTTCAAGGCCTCCCGGTCCACGTCATGGTCCTTCACCTTCCGCGTGCGGATCGCGGCATTCTCGGCGGCCTTGGCGCCGCTTTGGCCCCGGGCTTGAAGGTAAGGCTCGATGTCCTTCCTGCGCCTCTGGCTGAAGGCCTCGCACAGCCCTTTCGGCACATCCTGGATGGCCACGACTCCGCCTTCCCGGATCTCCGTGACATAGCCCCGGGCCTGCAGACGCCTGGCCAGGTCCGCGTGGAACACGCCCTTCACGAAGGCCTGGGCGGCGAACATCTCCCGGGTTTCCAGCCCGACGAATTTCCCGTCCCCGCGCCGGGTCATGTTCATCACGACGTTGTGGATGTGCAGCTGGGGGTCCAGCCGCCGGCTGGTTTCGTGCTGGAAGGAGGCGATCACCAGGTTGGCGGTGGTCTCGAAATTCCGCTCCTTGTCTTTGCCCAGGGCGAACCGCTCCAGTTCCACCATGGCCTTCGCGTTGGCGGCCCTGACATCCGCCACGATCCCCGAGTCCCCGCCCACCAGGGCCATGATGGAAACCGTCTTCTCCGGGGAACAGGTGAAATCCCACCCTGCCCGGTGTTTGCCGGTACCCACCTCCCCGGGGATGAGTTGTTCCCCATCCCGCCCATCCTTCCCTTCCAACACCGCCTCGAAGGTTTCCCGCTCGACGTCACCCTCGAGGCCGAGCATCGCCGCCCCCCGCCCCGACCAGAGCCCCGGCATGGCACGGCCGTCCTCGCTGTAGTAATCACCGCGCGAATACTCCTTGTCGTAATAGTCGCGGCCCTGGCTCGCGGTCAGGGCGCCGCTGGCCCGGATCATGATCCCTCCTCCCGTTCCTGGAGTTCCTGCCGAACGATTCCCGTTGCTCGGGTATTGGCCCAGTCCTCCAGCTTTTTCGCAGCCTCGCTGCCCAGGGACTGGGTCAGGAATTCCCGAAGCATCATCCCGACCACCAGTGTTATTTCCGTATTCAGGGGAGCCAGGGCGTCGGCCGTCCCTCGATTTCTGAGATCGTTCTCAACGACGGCACGAAGGTATTCCGAGGGCGTTACTCCCCGCTCCTCGGCCCGCGAGTGGAGCTGTTTGGACAGCCCGGCGCTGAAACGAACGGACACCTTGAGGGGCATGGTCATGGCCGAGCCCCCCATGACATGCTGTCGGACAAAATTAATGCAGACATTGTTGACCCTAATCAGTTATGTCCGTCACATGACGGACAAGGGTTGCGTGAAAACGCTGGTGGCGCGGCATCGCAGAGGCGTGTCGTGTGAAGGAATGGGCAGCAGCCCATTCCGCCGTTTCCCCCGTGCGAAAGCACGGCAGCGCTGGGATTTCCGCGGGGGAATGAATCAGGCTGAACAGCCCGGATTGACGCGCCGCTTCCGCTCGAAAAATGCCGTTCCGAGGGTTGGATTCGGAATTCTTCGGACCTATCCTTCCGGAACGTTCCGGAGGAACCGTGGCAGAAAGCGAACCCAAGAAATCCGGCCGCCCCAAGGCCGACCAGACCCTTCCCCTGATCTTCGCCCAGGCCCTTCCCAAGGTGACCCGGGAGTTCTCCTTGGAGGCCCCCACGGCCCAACTCATCGAGGACTACGCCTGCTGGGCGGCGGAGACCGGCGGCATTTCCAAGGATGAAGCCCGCGTGCTTCTCATCGGTCGTTCGATCGATGCATTCGTGAGGAAGGATCGTCTTTTTTCTCAATTTATTCAGGACCATAAAAGAAAGGAATTGAAGTGAAGCCTGTTTCCAAAATCGCATTCGTGATCCTCCTTTGCCCCGCCCTGTGGGCCGGAACCTTCCACGAAGGGAAAACCCAGCTCACCACCGAGGAGCAGTCCCTCCTCATGCAGGGCGAGTCCCCGTCCGCGGACTTCCTCCGGGTCTGGACCGCGCCCGGGTTCACCGGCAACCCGCACTTGCTGAAGTGGGACCCGGACCATTCCTCGGCCGTCCCAGAGGCCCCCAGCGACCTCCTGGACCGGGTGCGTGAGGAGGTCGGCCGGGTCAACCAGAAGCCTGGCACCGGCGACGACCTGGCCCTTACGGTCACGGTGTTCCGCTACAAGCGCGGCGGATTCCTCACGAACCCGGTTGGCCATTTCGAACTGGTGGCCCGGGATCCCAAAGGCAAGGCGGTGTGGATGGCCGTGAGCCAGGAGAAGAGTTCCCAATCCAAGGCCGAATCCCTGGCCGATTCCGACAGCCAGATCATGGCGAGGGAACTTTACCGAAAGGTTCGCCAAGCTTTCGGGAAATAGCATTGGCACCGCTTCGCGGGCCCCATTGGGTCCGCGACCGTCGCGGAAAACCGCCCCCGGCAGGCCCTGGATCGCCCCATGTTCAAGGGGCCCCAGGGCCTGCCCATATTCATGGGCAGAGCCACTCATTCGGTGCCTCACCGGAGGTAGGCCGTGAAATCGGCCATGAACTCGTCCACCAGGCCGGTCAGCGAATCCCCAGGGTTGAGGATGACGCTCTCCACGAAGTAACCCATGGGCTGGTTTCCCTGGCGCACGACGCCCTCCAGGATCAGCTGTGGGCCCACGCTATTGACCGCGTAGTAGACAACCCGGACCGAGAGTTTGTTCGGGGCATCGGGCCGAGCCTGAAGCTCCAACTGCTCGCGCAGGTAGCGGAGCACACTTCCGTTTCGCTCGTCCCAGTTCCAGCGGGACTCCTCGACGGCATATCCCTCGGCGGGCTTGAACGCAGTGCTCTTCCAGGCCCAGCTCAGGGATTCGAGGTCACCGCCCTTCTTCAGGAGCCGATACGCGTCCGCGGGCAGGGTGCGGCCGGTGTGGCTGGACAGGTCCAGGGATTCCCCCGCGCTCAGCGCGAAGGCGCAGGTCCAGGTGAGGATCAGGAGTTTAAACATCTGAATGCCCTTTCAGAAAATGGCCCCAGGCACGCGCCTGGGACTCAGGAAACCGCCCGGTAGAGGGCGTTGACGACGTTCATCTTGATTTGCGACCGATCCCGCACCGCGATGGTCCGGGCCTCCTCGGGGATCTCCACCTGTAGGGGCAGCACCGGCTCCAGAAGCGTCCCGATTCCCTCCCAGGAACGCGAGCAGGCCTCGAAGAACCCCGGCCGGTTCACGGCCGGGGAGCGCCTGGCGGCGTCACTCGCTTGCCAGAACGCCTCTATCCGGGTCCGCAATTCCGCCTTCAGTTCAGGCCTCAGCGCCTCGGGTCCGCAGGGGGTATTCACATCCTCTGGTTCCATGGGTTCCTCCTCCCAGTCGTCATCGCCGAAATCCAAAATCACCTCGTCCTCGCGCCTGCGTTCCGGGGCCAGCAGCCGGCGATGACGTTCCGCGGCTTCCCCGAATAGCGGCAGACGTGCGAGACCCTCCCGGGCAAGGCGCCGGCCGCCCATGGTCCGCAGGATGCTTCCGCCGGGCGTCCCGTCCTCCGGCTCCATCCGCCAGCCAAACTCGCGCAGCAGCGGCCCGGCGGTCTCCAGCCGGTCCGCGCCCTTCGCCACCTGGACCAGGGCGTTCCAGAGGGTCCCTGGCTTGTTCCCCAGGCGCGGCCCCATGGTCTGGATGCCCTGCAAGATCGCCCAGGCGCCTTCCGGCCCCCAGGGGCTGCACCGCTCCAGGTCGCGGACCTGACCCGGCCCCAGGACCTCCTTCAGCGCTTCCAGCAGGGGTTCTGGCCAGGCTTCCGGCGGCTCCGTCTTCAACCAGGGGCGCCAGTCAAACGCCTCGGCAAAAGAATCCATCCGTCGGTCAGTCCGTCCATCATTCGATCCCTCGGTCGCCGCCATCACCTCCGGTACCGACGGACGGATGGATGGAGTGTGTTCAGTTGTGTTTTTGTACTTTTTTTCTTCAAAGGAAGGGGGGTGCGCCGTGCCCCCCTCCGGGGGGGTGCGCCGCGACCCCTCCCCGGGGGTGCGCCGAGGGGGGTGCGCCGGCGCACCCCCGGGGTTCAGGGGGGGGTGCGCCGGCTCACCCCCCTCGGGTCCAACCTGCGGATCCTCCTCCTGTCGGGCCTCTCGCTTCCTGTCCATGTCCCGGGTCCGCCGCTCGCTGACGGCCTTGAACGAGCATGGGATCGGCTTGCCGTCGTTGAGCCAGTGAAGCCGGTATTCGTTGGCGGTGGTGCCCGAGGGCCCCCTCACACCCGGCTTGATCTGGATGAGGTTCATCTCTTCCAAGCGCGCCAGGCGGGCCCGGACGGTGTTGCGGTCCTGGACCATGAGGAGTTCCATCCACCGCGACCAGGGGATCGGGTAGAAGTCGTACGGCGAACCGCCCCGGGCGTAGGCCTTGCCGACCGTCTCCCGGTTCAGGACCAACAGGGTGAAGCGGAGGATGTCGGTGAGGCTAGGCTTCTTGAGGTCGATGATCTCGTTCGGGTTCTGGGTGAAGTTGGCGGTCAGCGGCCTGAACCCTTGAAACGGCTCATCCTGCCCCAGGGGCCGGCCGGAATCGCCCGAAGGGCGGGGATCCTCTGGCCATGGGGGTACCGCAGACTGCACCATATCGCTCGCCTAGTCGTTCGTGGTTCCAAAGGGCGGGACGCGTCGCGGGCCTGCCCCGGCGTGAAACCCGGAATCACGCAAGTTTTCTTCCGTGCGGTTTGTTTGTCAAGTAGGGCTTGTTAGGCTTTAATGGTCAATTAAGTCACTACCGAAGATATGGAAAGAACCTAGGCCTGGGTCGCTCTGACTCCCAACGCATCGAGGCCTGGCACACCTCGGGTTGGGGCGGCGAAGTCACCTAGCAATGGCCTGAACCCTTGACACGTCTGGCTACCCGCAGCGGAGCTGCTCCTCCCCCAGAACGACCCATTGATCCCCCCGCCTCGTCCTTCATGGAAGAGGCCGCATCCTGCAAGATGCCTGGCCTGGATCGATTCCCAACGACTGCGATCAAGAGGAGCGATGACAAGGGTCTTCACCTGCGTGTTCATGCTGGACTGCATCCCACCAGATCGAACTTGGCTGGGGTGTGGCAGATGCCTGACTGGGGGTCCTGAGTCACCGCCACGGCTTCGGCGAACAGGGCCCCCGGTTTCAGCAACGGAGCCCCGAGAGGGTCCTCGACCCCACTCCAGCCCCAGCCATCTGCACATCCAACTTCCTGCCCTTCCAGATTTCTGCGAATACAGCTTTCTGCAAATCCAGTTGCCTGCCCTCCTGAACATAAGCCCCTCGGGTAGGGGGAGAACCGGAGGGCGTGCAGGGCGGGTGCCCCAAGCTCCGCCTCCCGGCAGGGGCCTGGCCCTGCCGGGATGAGCATCGCGAGGAGTGACCGGAGGCGAGTTGGGCCCCGGCGGCCGCGGAGTGGCCGTTGGGCGAGCCGCAGGGAACGGGGGCGGGTCCAGCCCGGAACGCCCGCAGGATCGGACCCCGAACCGAGGGGCGGAGATGCTGCCGACCCATACCTTCAAGCCGGCCAAGACGCTCTCCGGAGCCGCATCGCTGGCCTTCGCCCCTACTCTCCTTACTACTCTCTGCCAATAAGAACGCGCCGCTATTCACCCGCCTACAGGCCTTCTTCCTCCATCTCCTCTTGCTGGCGCATGTACTCACCATCCGCGAGCTGGCGGTGAATTGCTGCCTCAGCCCTTTCAGCAATCCGTCTGAGTAACTCCCGGAAGGACTCTTGGATCTCTGGAGAACCCAGAGCTTCCTCGGCCCTTTGCTTCAAAATCAGGTCTTCGGGAAAAGGTTCACCCGGCGTTCCGGAACGGGAGCCCCCGGTCGTTGCCCGGTACAGAGCGGCCATGGCGTCATCCTGGGCGCGCTCACCAAGTTGCTGGGCGGATTCAATAAACCGGCTTGCCAAGACCCGGTGATCAAACACAAACCCACTGGGTGCTTCGCTTATGAGGGCGCAAAGGCAATCCATCTGGTATTCCGTTGCGCCATCGGCCTTACCCACAAGTGCTTCCAGGACGCTCGGATCGAAAGGGCCGCAAAGTGCCTGGATCAGCGACGTGAAGTGATTGATGAACCGGCTGTCCCTTGGAACCAGCAAGGCCCAGTCCAGGAGTGCCAGGAATCGCTCCTGCCCATCCTCCAGGCGCAGGAGGTTGAGCGCCACCTGTTGATAAGGCCCCGCGGCGATGGGCCGGTAACGGTAGCCCTCAACATCATCGTCTTTAAATTGTCGCTCAACCCGCCGGTGGAGGAAGGAAAGGGTAAGGTCTGGAAAGTGAGAAAGGGCTTTCGCCAGAAAAGCCTGGATCTGATAGGGTTCCAGGTCCATGAGTGGAAGGAGGCCATCCAGCAGGGACCCGACCTGGTCCTCGCTCAATTCCCCAAATCGACAGGATTCCTCGTGTGTCAGCCACAGAAAATAGGAGGGGATGGCCTGGGGATGCGCAGCCAACTTCGGGGTCGTGAGGAGTTCAGTGGCCAAGGAAGGGTCTTCCCTAGAAACCAGCGCAGCCGCCCGGGCGCCATGGATGAACACCTCTGACCTATCCGACCGCACGATCTGGCGCAGCACCTCACGATGAAATGGACCATAACCGCCTTTCGGCCGGACCCACCCATAGGCGTTCGCGACAGCCTCGAGGTCCGGACACCCCTCGGTTCCGTCCTGAGATTGCCGGATCACACGTTCGGCAAAATCCTCGTCGGCCACCAGGACAAACGCCAAGGCCGAAACCAGGAAGGGCTCAAGGCCCGGGAATTGCCCAACGGGAACGAGCTCGACCATTCGGCGGGCCACGTCAGGGCAGGCTCCAAACACGGCATGGAAGACCGGGTCCGCGGATTCTACACGCTTCCCGGTTTCAGACTGGATCGTAAGGAGGCAGGCTTCCAAGTGGAGGAGAACTTCCCCGGGATCCTTAAGATCCTCTGTCAAGTCGCGGGCAAGCCTTTCCCTTTCCACGCGCTGGAGCTCCGCGCCCTCCTCGGTGAGGCTCTGGTGCTGCAGATGGCCCCAGGGGTCCATGAGAGTCACCACAGTCCGTATCTGGATATCCTGTCCCAGCAGGGCAAGGATCCGCTGAGCGGGCTCGCGGAGAACCTCGCACCCCCACTGAGTGAACCAGCAAACAGAACGAGCTATCGCCACCAGGACGACGGGGGAAACGGCCCTTTCGTTAAGCAGCTCGTTGAGTTCCTCCAATGTCGTCTTGAAATCCAGAGTCCATTCCGCACGGACCAAGTCGGGCACAGCGGCACCGAACATCCCCATCGGATATCGGAGAGCCGAATGGAGAAACTCCGCCGCCTTTACTGCGCGGCGGTGGTCGGAATGGGTGAGCAGACCCACCAGGGCCGAAATGACTTTCCTTCGGGTGGGTTGGAGGATGTGGGGGTCGACCAGGAAACCACTCAGCGTGACCCCCCGAACCGTCCCGTGGCTGGTGTGCCCCTCCACTGCCAGGGCGGATCCCAGGGCATCCAGGGGTGATAGGCCTTCCCTCCAATTAGACGCCACCGGCAGAAGGGATATCAGGAAGTCGACGGTAGTCGTTATGGCCTCCAATGGTTTGGCCGGGTAGGGAAAGGCGAGCTCGCCCAAAGCCTGAAGGGCAGGAGAACCTTGCTTACCTCTGCCTGCCGGGACCTGAAGGGCCAAGCTCCAGAGGCGCGAACATACTCCAGGGAGGTGGGCGAGGTTGTAGGCGACGTTGGTCAGGATGTGGACGAGATCATCGCCAAAATGGCCTTCACCGATGAGCCGGTCCACGAAGGCGAGCGCCTGCGCCGGCTGGAAGAAGGCCACTTGAATTGCAGCTTTTACATGCAAATTCTGGTAATCATCCTGCCAATGCAATCGCCCCCACAACTGGTCAAGAAGGCGGCTCTGCCGCGTATCCCCATTGGATCTGCGCCAATCCAACTGCCCGAAGTTTCTAAGGATATTTTCGGCGGCGTCAGTGGGGCTTGCATCGAACACCCGTTCAGCGAAGCCGGTGGAAATTCCATCACCCGTCATACAGAGATCCTCAATCAGGAAATCTGCCAACAGGTCAGGGACAAGCCGGCTCTTCCCTGCGTTGCGGACCAGGATCCCGGCGTCTCGAAGCCGTGTTAGAACCTGATTCACACGATAGGGCTGGCAGCCAGAAATGGCCGCGAGGCCTTGGAGAATAAGATGTCCGTCATCTGCAATCGGCTGCAAGAGGGCGAGGGCCCCCAGACATTCCTTTATCAGGGCTTCGTCGGGACCAGATCCCACCCCGCCGACCAGGGTGGTGATGATCCGCGGAATGAGTTCGTCCCGAAACGCGCGTTCTCCCCGTAGGAAGACCGGGTGGGCGCCGCTTTCGGCTATGATGCGGGCTCCCAGGACCGTTGCCAATGGACAATCCAGCGTCTGTCGAGCAAGGTCATCAGCGAGATCAATGATCCCACCCCATCGTTCAAGGGCTGCCTGAGCCAATTTGCGCGCTTCCGCCCGGCGCAGAGGAGCCAAGGCGACTTCTGGGGTCCGGGAGGGAGAAAGGGCCTGGGCTTGCTGGAATACCGCGTTTCGTCCGTAGGGTCGCAATGCCACCAAGGCCTGAACCGGATGACGTTGCTCTGCCAAGTGGTCGAAGAGGGGCCGCAGGTCCTGCCGCCCGTGGGCGTCGTCGCATACCAAGAGGCATCTGCCATCCCCAAGATCCTCCAGGCTCTTGGCAGTGGGGGCTTGCGGTGAAAGAAAATGAATTGCCAAGCCAGGATGTGAAACCTTGATGCGTTCTACGAATTCCTTCAAAAGACGAGATTTCCCACAACCGCCGGTTCCCGTCAGGACCAACAAAGGGCTGGATCCGCTGGCTACCCATGATTCCAACTGTTGGAGTTCCTTCCGGCGACCCACCAGATCCCAAGCGTGGCTCAATGCCTGGTTGTCCGCATGGAAAGGTGCAAAAAACCTTTCGACGGTCTGCCAAGGGGAAGCAAGATCCTCACCCAGATAGGTTCTCTCCTGGCCCCGGAAGAAGGTATTCACAAGACGGGCCTTGTCGACTCCGGGTAAGTTTCGGAATTTCCCAGAGATATCCTCTACATCCCAAAGCTTCCACCCCCGGTGTTTCCGGATCTCCCCTCGGGCTTTGCTTGTCGCGTCCCTCCCAAGGAAGAGGAATTTCCGTGAGCATGGGAATGCCATGGCCTTGACGGCCGCTTTGATCTTGGCGGGACCGAATTGGGCGTGACGTTTGCACTGGAACCCATAGATCTGGCCCACGGACAGAACGACCTGGACGTCCACACCATGCTGTTTGCTGCCCCGGTGGCCATACGCGGTGACCTCGGCTCCCGGGTAAAGCAATCTCAGGAAATCGCAGCAGAATCGCTCGAAGGATTCAGGGCTTAGACCCAGAAGCGGAAGGGGTTGGTCGAGAGTCGCAAGGGCGTTGACACGGGCGCGCACGCTGGTCCTCCATGTCCGTCAGGCCTCGGGCGGTGCTGCGAGGGCTTTCACGCGCTCCTGAAAGGCCGTGACTATCTTCGGCGTCCACAACGCAAACCAGTCGCACACCTTCTTCCGGTTGGCTTCCACGCCTGGATCGAGCTTCTCTTCCAGCAGGATCCTGGAGCTTGCCTGGTCCGCCATCTCGCGCCACTGCAGAGGCCGGCCAATCACCGCCTCTATGGCCTGAGCTTGGTCCTGAAGTTGCTTGAATGCCACGTCCTTCCAGCCCTTAGGCTGGACCACCAGTTCCACGCCGATGCTCTGGTTTTTTCGGGTCAGGAGCATGTTCACGTGGAAACCGGATCGGCCAATGGCGATGCTCGACCAATGCCCACGCGGCGGCTTCTGGAACCGGAATGATGGCTTGTCCGGCTTCACCCGCGCCTGGATTTCCTCCCAGTAGCGCACGAACCACTCCTGCCGCTTGATCTCACTTTCGGTCAGGCCGGCCTGTTGCTGTTTCATGGTCACATTGGGTCGGCAGACCAGATCCAGTTCTGGCGCAGCCGGACTATTGCCAATGGTGTAGGCCTTGATCTCAGCCAAGTATAGAGCCACGGTTTCCGGGGTATTTTCGTTGAGCCAATCGATCACCTGCCGGTGGTCATCGGCTGCCTCGCCTGCGATCCAGATGCCGGTCATGGCCTTGTGCGCGGCCGCGTAGGTCAGCAGTTTGGCAAGGTGGTCGTGATTGGTGCGACCAAACTGGTTCTCGATCACCACTATGTGCTTCTCGTCCCCAACCACGTTGGCGCGAACGTCGCAGGGGAAGTTGGAACCGCGCGCCTCTCGGACTGGGTTCTCAATCAGAACCCCCAGATCCTGGGCAATCAACTCGATTCCTTCCTGCGTTGTCAACCAGTCGGAAAAGTCGGTCTCCTTTACCCAAACCTCGCGGATATCCGCGACCTGAGTGCGTTTACCGATCGTCAGCTTGGTCATTTCAGAATCCAAGGAACGTCCCTGCGCGCAGGAACGGCGGCGGCTACGGGGGTAGACAAAGGTAAGGTCCCTGGCCTGCCGTAATAGAGTTCTTGGGGTCGCAGCATTAATATATGTTGATCATAGCCGAATCCCCTGCAGGCACAAATACGCCCTATGGTTATTGCGGTGACAGTTCCCGTGGACGCGGTCATGGTAAGGCCTTGGCCAGTCTCTCCGCAGCGGGGTGACGTTTCGGCGGGATGCCTTCCCGTTGCTACTTGGCCCCATTCCCCGCATCGAATTCAACACGCGCCGCGTGTTGTATCACCTCGCGGTAAGGCCCAAAGGGCTGTCGATGCCCCTCCCATCGCGGCTTGAGTCATCCATGGACCAGGAAAGCCAAGGCGTACCCGCATGGATGGCCGATCGTGGGCCAAGGAAAGGTGACCTTCCACTCCTCCCAGGCCCCACCGGTAGGGCGGCCTCGATTGGTCAACCCATGTGACCTCTGATGCTCCAATTTCCATACTTGACATTTCAATCACACAAACCAAACTAGCCCTAACTGGGAAAACCCGGGCGCGCACAGACCCTCGCTCCACCAGCGGATGCCCGTCCGTAACCATTCCCGGTCGTCATCGGCTCCTGGCCGCTCGCTTAAACCCACCCACGGGCGGGCCAGGGAGATCTTCGCTCCAACTGATTCCATCCGGCCTGGACCCGGCACGCCATTCCAAAGGACCTGCAATGAAGCGCCTCCCGCCTCCCCCTCCCCTTCCTCCTCCCCCGCCTCCCCAGCCCCCGATTGATCCTTCCTTCTGCGCCGCCTTGCGGGTTGAGGACTTCCTGCGCTGGGCCGGCATCAGCCGGTTCCTGTTCTACCAGGAGATCAAGCGCGGCCGCATCCACCCAAAGAAATGTGGCGCCAGGACGATGATCCCCATGGCCGAGGCGGAGCGGTGGCTGAATGCGTTGCCTGACGTGCTCCCCGCCACGGAAGCGGCCGGAACCACCAAGTGAAGCCCACCAAAAAGCCCATACACCTGGATGGATGCTCAGAAGCGCGTTCATCTGCACATTTGGAAATCTGCGCAACTGGCTGTTCCAGCAGCCAGCGGCTCATTCAAGTGGGAGCACATATGCCTGACGGGCGTTCCTACGTCGTCACCCTGCGCAAGGGCGGTGTCGGAAAGACCACCCTCGCCATGAACCTGGCCGTTTTCCTCCGCCAGACGGGAAGGAGTGTCGCCTTCCTGGACCTGGACCCTCAGCGGGACGGGTTCGATTTCTTCCGCGACCGGAAACGGATGTACCCCGACCTCCCCGAGGTCGTCCCCCTTGCCCTGGAGGACCCGGACCAGGTGCGAAGCGCCATGCGCAGCGTGGTAGAAGCCGGGGGCGACATCGTCGTGGATTGCCCTCCCTCGGATCCTCCCCATGTGGTCCGGGCCCAAGAGTCCGCCGATGTCCTTCTCTTTCCATTTCGCGCGGGCGGCAATGACCTCCGGGCGTTCTCGCGGGCCCTGGCCCTCTACCAGGCCAGGCTGGAGCGTGCGAGGACCACCTCGACCGCCTCTGCCGATTCCCAGATGTACGCCGTCCTGAACGAGTTCATGCCCTGCCAGGTGAACGACCGACTTCTCCTCAAGTGGATCCAGGGCTCCGGCGTGTTCCACCTTGCGGGCTGCCTGGGCCGGCGCGTCGAGTTCAAGGACGCCATCGCAAGGCGCCAGAGCCTTTGGGAATACGCGCCGGGCTCGAAAAGCGCGAACGAAACCCTGGCCGTGTGCCAAGCCATCTGCGGGTGCAACCCATGAAGCCCAATCGTCCCACCGAAACCGACCTCCTGGCCGTGGTCCAGAACGGGTTCCAGGATCAGCTGCGCCTGGACCGGGAACCACCAAAGGCCCAGGAGAATCCTGCGCCCGCCAAGGTCAAGGAAGAGCAACCACCACCGCCGGCCCCGGGGCCCCATGTCCGCATTACTCTGGCAATTCCTGAGGACCTCCGCTATCGAATCAAACTCGCCGTCATGGATCAACGGCGCAAGGCCCATCCTCGGTTGACCCAGGACGAGTTCTGCGCTGAGGTACTGCGACTCCACCTGGAGAATCAGGAACAAGAAACGGGGGCCGCGGAAGCATTATGCAAGGCCCGCGATTTCCTGCTCGACGGTCTTCAGGCCCGGGGGTTCAAGAGGCCTCTGGCGAAAGAGGCAGCGATCCTGTTGGACAGAATTGGTAAGGCATTGGGACAAGTCCCATGACCGTCCAAGTCGATCAGGCTTCGCAGTGAGCAACGCCTTCCTGCGGATGAGGCTCGCCCCCCTGGGGAATTGCCCAGGTGTTCGGTTTCCTGTATTTGCGCACGCATGCTCACTAGCTTAGATTTCCTGGCAACCTTCGGCTTCGCCGGAATCCCGCAAGGCCATGCCCACTTTCGGACATTTCGAGGTTGACTCGCCCGGGCGGGAGGGTAGAATTTCCTTAATCTCATGTGGGTCGGACTGAATAAGTCAAAATCATGGGAGGCGCAAAGTGGCGCATGCCCGGCCAGGCATGACGCACCGGAGTCGGACACTCTTGTCACGGCCACCCGAGCGAACCATTACATTGTGAATATTCCTAGGGCTGCAACTGCATTTTGTGGCCCTAGGAAATCCTTTGGAGGTTCCTGTGGCGGATAAGACAGAAGTTCTGGCCTGGATTACCGGGTTCCTGAGAGAGGCTGGCACCGCAGTACATGGAAGTACTCTTGCGAAGGCCTATCGAGAGCAGTTTCCAGGCGCGAAACCCTCCGACCTTGGGTTTGTAAACTTGAAAGCTGCTGTTCTCAATATTCCAGGTGTGGCGATAGTTGGTCGCAGCGGTCTCGACGTCATTTATCGGCTGGGGGGGGAGAGCGACGGACCGACTCCTTGCCTAAACAACAAATTACCAACCCCCTGGGCTGTCTGGACTCAGCCCGATCATCGGCGAGTCCTTGCCATTGACCCCTCTGGACAGGTAGAGGTTGTCGCCCCAAAATCCAGAGCCTACGAAATTTCACCTCTTTCACATGAGGCGCACAAAGGGATCGCCGAATCTTTCCTGGAGACACTGCCACAAGACCATGAATACCATCAGTTACTTTCCGATGCCCTAGCGACTGGAGAGGACTGGTGGCAATATTGGGTTCGAGCCACCCAGAAAGGCCGGAGCATCCATGGCGAATGGATAGTTCATCGCCTGGCCAAACTTTCCGCAGCATTAAAAGAGCAGCTTGCGACATTACCGATTACTACCCAGGCTCAACAGATCGCCCTTGACCAGGTGCTCGGATCACGCAAACAGGCAAAGGAAGCGACGAACAGAGATACCCGGAGGCCATCATCCCCACCCCTTGAAGCACCCATCCGCGAGTTGCGGAGCATGATTAAAGCAGCAGTGGATTTAATGGATGAGGATACAATCAATAATCTACACATCCCCCCTTCGATTCTATGGAAGGTCATGGCCCAGCAGAAGCAGACCCAGGTCGGCAGGTAAACCTCCGTGCAAAGAGTGCTGGTCCTTCGCAAGAATGAATTTGATGCTGCTGTCAGGCAATTGGGTTCAATTGCCAAGAAGAATAGCGTGACTATTCTTTGGTACGACACACCATCACGTTCACTTGGACCTTCTATACACATTGGGAAGGCTTATGCAGCTGAAGGTGCTTTTGTAGGACTCTCCCCAGAAATCATTGAAAAGATTTGCAAAGATTTCCAAATAACGCCACGTGAAGAAGGGATGTTCCGTGGTGCTCTGGTCGCTGTATCCGAAGAGATCAAGCATTGGATACAGCCTTTCGAAGTCGTCGCTCCAACCCCATCGTTTACCGAGATGGCTAAACAGGCCAAAATTGATTATCCTTCACATATCTATTTTACAGAAAGAGCCCTTCGCACTGCAGACAGAGTATCCACAAGCCCAAAAGATGATGCTGAAACATTCCCTGAATTCTTTCTGCAATCATTATCTGCCCTGGGAGTGCTCGCAAAGGAAGGTATGGGACCAGCGACGAACCTTCCAGATTTTTTCGCAGTAAGAGCCCCCCTGGCGAAATTTGCAAGCAGTGGACAGGAGTCATTCAGTTTCAGGGATGCGGGACCCCCTCCACACACATACCATACGGCCCTCCACTTAAAACCGGCTCAAGAGAGAGCTGGGGATCATGCGAGAGAAATTAAGCCTAGGTTGTACTTTAAGAACATCAATTTAAAGGGACAATCCGTGATAGTTGTTTGTTTCTTTGGCCCACACCCTCAGACAAAAAGCCATCCAGACACCGGCAATATCGAATTATCTTCGAAAGACTAAAGGCAGGGATTCAAGGTAAATGGTAGTCGATGACTTGGCACATCATTTCTAAATCCTTATATTTTCCATTTTTTAACCAACTGGTCCAACCCCAATTTCGGCGCCTTCTTCAGAATCGATTGCTGCAGGTCGGTTTTGATGAGGTGCCCGTAGTGCCGCTCGCACATCCTGGTCCCCTTGTGCCCCAATTGCTCAGCTACGTAGTCGGCCGTGAAAAACCCCTTCCGGCCGCCGGAGGCGGCGGAAGGAGCTCCGGCGCCCCATGGCAGGTCCGGAGGCCTCACGCAGCCTGAAGGCGAAGGCAGGGCATAAAGGGGGCCCACCAGGGCCGATGGACGATGGCCGCGGCACATCGGTACAGGCCAAGCCTGACCTTGGCCAGGATTTTCCGCAGGTTGTGTCCAGCTCCACACAGGAAGGCGTTCATCGCGTCGCCCTTCATGCCCTTGAGGAAGTTTCGTCCCAGCAGCCCGTCGTTCTTCATGTGGCCGATCTCGGGTTCCACGGCCGAACGCCGCCGGAGGTGTCGTTTCAGGGTGTAGCCGAGCTTGCGGGTGCCGCTGATGAGGACCCGGCTCCGTTCTACGGGGACCCCATGGGCCTTGTAGCCTCGGTCCACGAAGGTGGTCTCGGGGACCTTGCCGGTGAGCCTTTCGACCTGGTCGAGTTGGCCCTCCAGGGTGTGGCCGTCGTAGGGGTTGTCCGGGAAGGCCTGGATGCCCACGACGAAACCCTCCTTGTGGGTCACGGCCAAGCTCACCTTGACCCCGAACTCGTACGGCTTGTGGGCCTTGCCCTTGGCGATGCACTCCACCTCGGGGGCATGGAGGCTGTAGACCTTGCCCTTGGTGAAGCGCTTCTGGGTGAGGATCTGCTCCGCCAGGATGAAGATACCTTTGTGGGCCTCGAAGGCCTCATCACTCATCTTCCGTTCGACATCCCGCATCACTCGGCCTGTCATGGTCTTCAGGGTTCGCAGGATCTTCTTGGCCCGGCCGTACTGCTTGGCCTTGGCATGGCCACCATGCTTCTGATAGGCCCTGGCCATCAGTTTTCGGTAGCTCTGGCGAAGGGTGATGCCTTCCTTTTCGGCAATGCGGAGCATGGCGGCGTGGACCTTCCGATAGAGCCGGGCATCGGTCGGATGCTCCACGGCCTTGGGCTGCACCGTCGTGTCGACGATGACCTTCTCCAGGCTGCTCTCGGTGATGACGCCAGCCTTCATCCCTGCCGTGATCGTTGCCTGGAGCAGCTTCTCAACGCCCTCCTCGCCAATGCGCTGGCGCCAGCGGGACATCTGGCTTGGATCAATGGGCAGGGCATGCTGGAAGAACTCCTCCCCGCAAAGGAACTGCCAGTAGGGGTTCTCGACCCACCCGCGTACCGTCTGCTCATCGGAGATGCCCTTGAGGTGCTTGAGGTAATGGAGGCCCGCCATGAGCCGGATCGGTACTGCCGGCCTTCCGTTGTCGGCGCAGTACAGGGGGCCGAATTCCTCCGCCAGGTGGTCCCAGGGGATCGTGGCCGCCAGGCGAACCAGTTCATGGTCCATGTCCAGGGCCAAGTCGAGGCGCATGGTGGCGATCAGGGGCTGCTCGTGAGTCCTGGGCTTGGCTTTCGGCTTCATCGGTACACCGCAATAAGGGGGTTTGTCCCTACCTTTCTGGTGTACCAGATACTTGAAAAGTTCCCTTAAAGATTTGAAGAATTTCAACTTGAGGGTTTTTCAGGGCCGACTACGTATGAAACCGGGACCCCACGGTTAAGAAGCCCAGTCGCATAGGTATGCCGGAGTTCGTGAAAGGTAACCGGTGAGATCCCGGCCTTCTTCACCGCCTTCTCCATGGCATAGACCTGGTCGTAGCTAGCCCATCCTTCGAACCCGAAGAGTTCCTCCCGGGTGGTCCGTTCAGGGTTGTCGCGCTTGAAGAGCAATTCCTCCTGGGTCTTGCCCTTGACCAGGTCCTTGAACCATGTGACTGCCTCCGGGAGCAGGAAGACATGCCTTGAATCAGCCTCACCCTTGGACTTGCCGAACTGGATGAACAACGTCTGCCCCCGCGGATCGAAGTCCTTGGCCCGGACCTTGGTCAGTTCGCCATAGCGGGCACCGGTGTAGAGGGCCGCCATGACCAGCGGCCGGAAGTCCTCCTCGCAGGCCGCCACCAGCTTGCGCTGCTCCTCCACGGTCAGGTAGCGCACTCGCCGCGAGGTCGTCTTCTGAAAGGGTGCCACGAGGCGCCAGGGCGCCGGCTCCTGAACCTTCCCGGCATGCAGGGCATGGTTGAGGGCTGCCTTCAAACTGGTGAGGATCCGGTTGGCGGTGTCCTTCCGCGCGCGAACCTGGTCCTCGGTGAGCTGCTTCGGATCCTCCTCCGGCTTCTTCCGGCCCGTCCTCCGCGGCGCATTCGCCAAGCCGGCGTGCCAGGCCTTCAACTTCGTGGTCGTCAGGTGGGCCACCTCCAGGCTGCCGAGGGACGGGAGGATGTGCGCCTTGGCGACCTGACCCATGATCTTGGTACCCTTCACCCCGCGACGCTCGGCTTCCTGCATGTAGTCGGCCCAGGCATCCGCCACGGTGTAGGGGCCCTGATGGACCTCCGCGCCCATGCGGACCAGCGTATGCAGTCGGACCTCCTCCTTGAACCAAGCCTCCGCCTTCTCCTGGGCCTGCCGATAGGTGAGGATGGCGATGCCATCAGCATCGGTATAATCGTCGGCGTCGCCGATCCTGCACTGTTTGTCGCACCCCAATGACTTGTCCTGCCATCGAACCAACCAAGCTCCGGCTTGACCGTTTTTCGGCCGCCTGTAGGCTAGCCAGAAAGCTCTGGCAAGGGAGGTCTGGTGGCGCACACCAGCCGGCAGCTGCAGCCGGTTGCTTCGGTTTCGGAGAGTCGGATAGGTCTTCGCTTGTCCCATGCATTCTTGGGTGCCGCAACCGTGTCCGCCGTGTCCGCGACGTGTCCGAAAGTTGCCTGCGCATAGGCGAAAACAGGAACGGCCGGCCTTCGACAAATGCCTTGAAAACATTGAACCGCGCCAAACAGAAGAACACGAAATATGCCCTAAAATTACGCTTTTAACCGCTTTGACACGGTAGGGGTCGGTGGTTCGATTCCACTCGCGCCAACCAAAAACAAAGCACTTAGGCCCGCTTCGGCGGGCTTTTTTGTGCCCCGACTCAATAGCGGCTCAAAACCCGTTACCGGAATCATGCGGAATCCAATGGGCACCATCTGGACATCGTTCGCTTCCGGACAATTTTGACCAGCGGGTTATGCGGGAAGCTCCACCTCCACCCCCATATCATCCCCCATCCGCTCCGCGCTGACTCGGGCTTCCTCATAGATGGTCCAAGCGGCGAGGGCTCCGTGGGCATCCTGATCCCTCACCAGGAGCCCATGCAGAGACAGGGCGAGGTGTGACCCACGCTCCGCAATGGCCAGGATCGCGTGAGCCAGGGTCCCGTCTATGCTCTCGGCCCCGTCAAGATTGTCCGCCGCCGTGGAGGCTTCCAGGAACAGAACCCAGGCAATCCGCCCAAGATCCCGCTTGTGGGCCTCCATGAGGGCATTGTAGAGCCCCAGGGCGCACTCCGAGGCTCGGGTTGCGGAAGTAAAAATCAGGCTGGCATGAGACTTGAACACAAATAACTCCTGGCTGTGCGCATGGGACACAAGGCGTGTCAGTGCATGGCGGGGTTTGAAATGCCGGGAGTATCGCATAGTGGCATTTTTTTGATTACTGCAACAATCCAATGCAATACATGACAACCACCCTGGATTCAATTCTGGCTGAAGACCTTTAGCGCAATTCTCCGGATGAACGGGTTTTCCGCCCGCTGAACGGTCGAAAACAAGGGTTGAACGGTAAGTGCTTTAGCGTATGGCTACAAAACGAGTCGTCTTTGAAAATGAATCATGTCGCGCCCTTTGAATACAACCCGCCTCCAGGCTGTCCTCTCGGCAGCTCGGCAGGCGATGGAAGAGGGCAGACCTATTGTTCCTGCGGATCTCGCACGGGTTACCGGCATACGGCGTGACTGGATTTCGCGCACCCTGGGCAAGGGGCGGGTCATCGGACAGGAGGTCGGGACCCAGGCGCTAGACGAGATGCTCCACACGCTGGAGTCCACGTTTGAGCCCGGGGACATCGCCGCGATGCTGGCCCAATCGGTCCACGTGGCTCCGCACTGGGACCCTGACCAGGAGAAATGCCTGCGCATCGCCCTGGAGCGGTCCCTGGATTCGTGGTGGTTGGCGGCTGCGCTCTGTGCCGTGCTGCTAGAGGGGGCGCAGCGGAGAACGAGCCCCGACGATCTCCTGCCCATCCTGCGCCGCATCGCATCCTAGCCGCATCATATTGGCCCGTGCGATCACCTGGGCTTCGTGGCCCCAGGCACGAACCAACTCCATCGCGGCGAGGATCAATTCCGCTGACTTCACCTGGCCCTGGCACCCCTCGCGTGTTTCCCAGTGGGCAACCTGCCGCCTGGCGTGCTCAATGGCACGGGTGAAGTCGCCGCTATTGAGCCGGGCTTTCATGCCCAGGCTGGACGTTGCCGAGGGTCCAGCGTGGCCTCATAATCGCGGGTTCGTTGTTCACCCTCTGCGATGGCGCGTTCCATCGCTTCCTGGGCCGGCGCTTTGGGATTTGGGACTGGCACTTCCTTTGTCTTGCCCACCTTAGAACCTCATGAGTTGACATGCCGTTCCGAGTCCATGGGTGCGGTAGTCGTCGGGGAGGATGTAGAAGGAATCCCTGGGGTTCAATTTCCAGCCCAGCCACACCCCCCAGGAGCGGCACTGCCACAGGAACCCCACATACCCGCCCTGCCATGCGAGGAACCACCCTGGGACACCGTTGGGGGGAACACAGGCCGCATTCCCGATCCACTTCACGCTGGGAGAGGGGAGCGTGGACACGAGGGGCCAGAATCGCATGTTGCAGATTGGATTCCGCAGGAACCAGCCGTAGGCGGAGCCGTTCTGATAGGCCCACCATTCCGGCAGGAGCCCGTCTTCACGGTTCCCGAATAGTTCGTCCAGCCAGGGCCACTGGAACCCATAGACGAACTGACGACGGTTGATGTTGGATTCCTTGAGCCGCTTCGGAGCCCACCGCAGGAGCGGCCACATGAACACCACCCCCAGGAAGTAGAGCGGGAGGAAGACGAACACCTCCACGATGAGCCACGTCAGGAGCCCCCATAGGGCCATTACCGCGGGGCGCATTAGACCGGCTCTGTTGGGATCGGCGCTGCGGTCAGGAGCACGTTGATCTGGTCATTGACGGATTGCAGTTCCGTGCGCGTGGTGTCCGTCTGCGCGGCGAGATCACGCTGCATGTCCTCCTGGACAGAGAGTCGGGCCTGGAGGGTGGCGCGTAGATTGGCGAGGGTCTGAAGGTCCATGATGGACTCCGAGAAACTACCAGGAGAGGGTGGCTGATCCCGGCGCTCCCGCCGTGCCAGCCGTTGCAATTGATCCACTGACGGTCCAGGTCCCGCCCTGCCCGCCATACTGCCCGTTCCCTGCGTATCCGCCACCGCCGCCACCGGCCCGTCCAGAGGTAGAGGTGAGGTTGATGGGACCACCGCCCACGCCGTTAGCACCGCCACCGGGTGCGGGATTGCTACCCGACACGCCGACGACACCGCCGCCACCCCCGCCACCGCCAGGGACGCTCCAGACCCCGCTGAAGGACTGGACCGCCGCAGGCTGAATCACACCCGAGGTTGCCACAACGGAACCCGTAGCCGCGACGCCACCCGGGGAACCGAGGCCCGTTGCGCCTCCGATACCCGTTGAGGTTCCGCCCAGCCCGCCCGAGAACGAGATCGTGGTAAACCCGGAGTCAGGACCCGAGAGATACGCCATCGTCGTGGCTCCGCCTGCTCCTCCGGTCCCACCAATCGCGCCTGCGGTTCCACCCGCACCCACGGTGATGCGATAGGTCGTTCCAGGCACGACGGTAACCGGCTGTCGCCTCCCGTCACCCGCTGCGCCACCGCCCCCGCCCTGCCCGCTGCTGGCACCTCCACCACCGCCGCACCCGCCAAACCCTTCCAGGGTGACTCGCGTGATGCCTGCAGGGATGGTGATGTCCATCGTTCCGGCGGTCGTGCGGGTGTTCACGTTCCCGATGACCTTGTTGACGATGGTCGCCACCTTTTGGCCGCCGAAATTGGCCGATCCTTCCAGTTCCAGGTGGCAGTTGGCATCCGTCGTCCCGTCAATGAACGTCGTGGTAAAGGGGGTGCCGCTCAACTTGAACCCCGTCGGGGCATTGCCCGTGCTTCCGGCTACGTAGTAGGGATCTTTGATGGTTCCGACAATCGCCAGGACGGCGGCGAGTTTCTGCGCGGTGATGGCCCCGTCCACGATGAGGTTGGCATCGGCCATGCGGCGGAAATAGAGTGCATCGAAATAACAATCGCTGGGGGAACCGTTAGCATTGACCTTGATGGATGCCTGGACGTATGCAGCCCCGCTAGGCGCGGTCCCTGCAACGGAACTTTTCTGATACGCAGAGCCAGAGAATACGGCATTCCCGATGCACGAAAGCAGTGGGGAAAGACTCGCATCCATGAATGTGAACAATGCGACAGTAGTCCCATTGCCTCCGATGGCCTTTGTCATCGCCTCGAAATAAAATGAATCTCCAGGCGCACAAGGGATAGGGATGGTCACGTTTGTCTGCTTTGTAGTGCTCGAATATGCGTATCTGACCCACGATCCGCTAAAGGCATTCACCGCATCCTGACCAATCCAATTCCCCTCGGGATTCATCCCCGCAGCGGAGGACCCCATTTCGCTACCTGGATTCGGGACCAGGTTGTCAAAATTGGCCACGGTTAGCTGGGCCGCAAGGATCTGCCCGAATATCCCGATGGCCGCCTGCGTGATCTCGCCCCATGCGGTCCCGGAGGCGTTCACCTGGAACTTGCGGTTGTCCGTGGTCTGCGCGAGGTAGCCCGCCGGATAGGTCCCGCTCGGGAGGGTTGGGAGCGCACTGGAGGCCCAGGCGACCTGATGCAGTTGGCTCTTGAGGATGGCATCCAACGCCTTGGTCGCGGCATCCGTGGCCGCTGCGGAGATGGCCGCGGATTGGGCGGCGTTGGCCTTGTTCGTGGCATCGGTGGAGGCGTTGGCCAGGATCTTGGCATTGATCGCACCCTGCAACGCGGTGCGGGTGCTGGCGATGGTGGACCACCAACCCGCGAGGGCCGCGACGATGCCGATTGAGGTGAACGTGGTTCCATCGGGCCATGTGGAGGCCCAATTGGAGGGCGCACCGGCAGCGATGAGGCCCGACGAGAGGGCGGCTACCGCGTTGTCGTAGGCGGTGGCGCTCACGGAGTAGGTGCTGGCTTGTGAATCCAGTTGGGTCTTGGTCTGGGCTTCGTCGTTCCATTTCTGGATCAGAAAGGCTTTCTCCAGGTCGGAAAGCGTGTTGTTGCTCACGACATTGGCGACCGTGACCGATCCATAGGCGGCAGGGGAACTGCCCCCGGGGTGAACCGGAATGCCTGGACCTGGAACGGCGCATGGTCGAGTGGAGTCGCAGCCACCTGCCCCGGGGTGCGGATTCCCAGGTGGGACGAGTGATGGACCGATTCGCCCTGGTGGCCGTGGCGGGCGAACTTGCGACCGCCTGGGGGGTGGCTCCCTGGCAACCAGGCAACGCCTCCTGGGCGTCGGAGGTCTGCATGCGAAGCTGGCTTGCCCATCGAGGCGGCATAGGCGCCGGGGAACATGAACGCGGGCTTGCGGCCGTGCTCGGGTTCATCGAACGCCACGGTTCCTCCCGGTTCGCCGACTGGGACAACCAGGGCGAGCGGGTCGCAAATTGTGCAGGGTTTCGGCGCCGGGATGGCCAGGACCGCCTGGATTTCCTTTTCCATACCGAGGGGTGGAAGGACGCCTGTGAAGGCCATGGCCCCAAGGAGGTGGCCCGGGCCTGCGCGGAATTGGGGTTGCTTGAGGCAGTGGCCGAATCGGGCAAACTGCGGTTCCAGAAAAACGTCAAAGTTCCGGGCCGGGGTACTGAACGGTTCTACATCATCACCGGCCGAGGCATCGAACTCCTTCGTCAGCGCCAGGCCGAAGCGCTTGAAGGCGAGGCTTGAGGCCGAGACCTTCCCATGAGGTTCCCTCGTTCCCACTTGATGCACCCCCCTGGGAACCCATAATCACCTTCGCGGTGAACACGATTCCCTCGGTTCCCCCAGTTCCACGCCTGAAGGAAGAGATTCCCCCCAAGCCAGGCCATGAGGATTGTGATCTGGCTGGGCCGCGGTAATCTTCTCTCCACAGTTCAGTGCCGCAGGTCGGCTCGATAGGGTTCGCCCCGCTGAACATCATCATCGGGGTGTGGCGCGCGCCGCACCCCGACACTGTTTTGCCTTCGACGTCATTCAATGCGAGAGAAGAAGCGGACAAGCATCCATGGCGGGGAAATGTTCTGGCCCTCAGGCACCCTGAGTCTTGAAAAAGAGCCTCCCTCGCCCCAAAATGATGTCAAGTGGGTCGGGCAGACTCGACCGGCGCTGGGCCTTGGCGGGAACGCCAAGGCCCTTCGACTGTTCAGGGGAAAACCTTCAAGCCCCAACCCTGATACGACGAGGAGGCCTTGGGCCGGAACAGTTTGGGCTCGATGATCGTCCATGCGCGGTTGGGCCGCCCTGGGGGGTCCAGGATCATTCTCCCGATCGGCCGGGCAACCAGGTCCGCCAATTGCAATCCGCTCGAGTTGGTCTTCTTGTCGGCGAATACGATATCGAACGGCAGGCGATGTTCGAGGCCGTTCTTGCCATCGCAGATCCTCCGAAACTCCAGTTCGAGTTCCCGATCCTCCGCGGCCCCCCGGCATTCCACGACCACATGGGTCTTCGAATCGAGCTGGTCCTTTTCCGCGAGGAAGCGGTGGAGCCGCTCAAGGGCGAAACCCATGGCCTGGTGGTAGACGTGCTCATGCCTGGATTCGCTCCTCCGAACCTCGTCCTTCTTGATCGCGGTGGCGATGACCGTGAAGGGCGCAGCCGTGATGATGCCAGATAGGTCCTGCTGGAAAGCCTCTCGGAGATTCGGATCCCTAAGGAGCGAGAACGCGCCGTGCTGTTTCCGGATTTCCGCTTCGTGGAGGACGATGCAGTCGTGCCCGAAGTGTCGGAACTTGAAGTCCAGGAGGCTGGGCACCACCCTGCGGAGGAATTCCTCCTTGAGGAAGACGCAGAAGGAGAGCACGAACAGCGGGAACTGAGGGTTCACACTCTCAAGACTGTGGTCGCCGCTCTCGTCCACATAGGCGATGTATTTGCTGAAAGCCATAGTTAAAGAAATCCAAAAAAAGGAATTGGAAAGGTTGGCTCAAAAATATTCAGTGGTCATTCATGCTTCTTCGGTGTGCCTCCTCGTTGAGGCGGAGCCTGCGGCTCGAATAGCCCGAGCCTGGGGCTCAGCTTCTCGATGGATGCCGCGAGCGCCTGGCGCGCGATGTGGCCATAGTGCCGTTCGCACATCCGGGTATCGGCGTGGCCCAGTTGCTTGGCCACGAACATCAGAGGAACGCCAGCATTGATCAGTCCGGATGCGTAGGTATGGCGCAGTTCGTGGAAGGTCACCACCGCAATGCCCGCGGCCTTGACGGCCTTTTCCATGGCGAAGACCTGGTCATAGTCCGTCCAGCCGTTGGGGTCATGGAGCAGCTTGAGGCGTTTGGTCCTGGTGACCGCCGTGCGCCGCCACATCAATTCGTCCTGGTTCCGGCCCTTGGTGAACGCCTTGAACCAGGCGACGGCCTCCTTCGAAAGCGACACGGACCGGCTCACGGCGTCTCCCTTGCCTTTCCCCCACTGGATGAAGAGCGTCTTGTGGGTGGGGTCGAAGTCACGGACCAGGACCTTGCAGAGCTCCCCGTAGCGGCCGCCGGTGTACAGGGCGCCCATCACCAGGGAGCGAAGGTCGGGTTCGCAGGCCGTCACCAGCTTGCGTTGTTCATCGACGGTCAAGAAACGGACCCGCTGGGAAGTGGTCCGCTGGAAGGGCTTGACCTCGCGCCAGGGCATCGCGCCCAACACCCGGCACTGGGCTGCGGCGAAGTTGAGGGCGGCCTTCAGGTTGGTGAGGATCCGATTGGCGGTGTCGCGCCGGCCCCGGAGTTCATCCTTGGTCGGGATCGGTGGTGGCTCTGGATCCTCGTCCTCCGCCACCTTCCGATTGCTCCGCCGCGGCGCAGTGGAGAGGGCTTCATGCCAGGTCTCGATTCGCTTGCGGGTGAGCTTGGCCACGGGCAGTTCGCCCAGGGCGGGAAGGATGTGCACCTTCGCGGTCTGGTCCATGATCTTGAGACCTTTGACGCCGCGGCGGCGGGCATCGGCGAGGTAGTCGGTCCATGCATCGGCGACGGAATAGGGGCCGGCTGGGAACACCTCTCCGCCCCGCTCCAGTTCCAACCTGTGCACCTCCTCCCGGAACCATTCCTCGGCCTTCTTCTGGGCCTGGGCGTAACTCAAAATGCGGATGCCGTCGGCCTCGGTGTAGTCGTCGGCGTCGCCGATGCGCAGCTGCTTGTCGACCTTCTCCCCTTTGTCCTTCCACCGCGCGAGCCAGGCTCCTGCCTGTTCGGACCGGGGCCGCCGGTAGGCCAGGTAGAACCCCGCCGCCAGCGGGGTCTGATGACGCAAGCCAGCCTCCAATTTCAGGCGGTTGGTGCGGTTGTCGAGGATCGCGGATTTCTTCGTTCTGCCCATGCCGTTCCTGCTTGCGGCACGTGTCCCTCACGTGTCCAAAACATGTTCCCGGATGGGCTCGGACGGCTCAATACCGAATTCGTATTAATATCTTTATTTTCAATACATACGCACATTGTAAGTGCTGCAAAGTCGTGGAGAAACACCCCATGCCGGCTTTGACACGGTAGGGGTCGGTGGTTCGATTCCACTTGCGCCAATCAGCAAACAGAAAAAACAGGCCACTTCTGAGTGGCCTGTTTCTTTGTCTGGTGGTTTAAAAGCCTCCGTGTCCGCGACAATTCCAAAGGCCTCAGCCCCGTAGGATGATCCGATTCGCCTTTAGATCATGGCAGCGGTGTATGTGACGGCCGTCCGTCGCCGTTTCCTGGAAGAGGCCATCCAGGAAACCCGGTGCGTTTCCTCCACAGCAATGGACCAGCCTGGCGTAGGTGAAGCTCTCGTTTGTAACCGATTGTCGTGTTTTTTTGATAAAAAACTTGACATGCCTGACCTGCAAGCGAAACTGGGGCATGGCCGATCATGCCCCAACTCCCCAGGTCCCCCACGGGGCCAGCGCCTGCATCCGAGAACGGATCGAGTCAGGCGGTGAGCGTTTGTGGCGGATGGAAGACTTCAAGGACCTGCCCTTCGCCGCCGTCGCGCAGGCCTTGTCGCGCCTCACCCGGGAGGGTCTGATCGAACGGCTGAGCAAAGGCATCTATTACCGCCCGCGGCCCACCGCCCTGGGCGAGAGCCGACCCCAGCCCACCAAACTCCAGCAACTTGCAGCCGCCAAAGGACCGGTATTCCCTGCCGGGCTCGCGGCGGCCAACCTCCTCGGGTTTTCGACCCAGTCGGCTGGAAGGGCCGAGGTGGCCACCAGCAAGGGCAGCCTGCCACGCAAATTGTTAGGAAGGGGTGCGGTGGTCCATACCCGCAGGCCCGAGGCCTGGGCCCGTCTCTCGGAACGTGAGGCGGCCTTGTTGGATTTCCTTCGCAACGGCGGGAAGCATTCCGAACTCCCCCCCGCCAAGACGTGTGAGAAGGTGCTATTCCTCCTGAATGAACCCGGACGATTCGAAAAGCTCTTTGAAGTGGCCACCTCTGAGCCTCCCCGCATCCGCGCACTGCTGGGTGCACTCGGGGAGCGCCTTGGCAAATCCACGGAAATGCTCAACCTCTTACGAGATTCCCTGAACCCCTATTCCAGATACGATTTCGGCCTGCTGAGCGTTTTGCCCAATGCCAAGGCATGGCAGGCCAAGGAGCAACATTCATGAGACTTTGCCAGCATCCTGATTTCGACCAGGCCATCCTCCAGGCTGTAGACCATTTCCGCGATCGTGGCCTGCGGCCGGCCCTCATCGAGAAAGACTACTACGTCACCGAGGCCTTGCGGATCGTTGCCTCTACGCAGGTGGACGGTTTGATCTTCAAGGGCGGGACCAGCCTTTCCAAGGGCTGGAACCTCATCCAGAGGTTCTCCGAGGACATCGACCTGTTCCTGGATCCGGAGGCTTTCCAGCCCCCCCTGGGCACCCGAGCCATCGACCGGAAATTGAAGCGCCTGCGGGATGCCATCGCCGGGCATCCAGCGCTGACGCTGGAGCCGGGCGAAGGCCAGACCATCGGCGGCTTCGGCCGCAGCGACCGTTTCTCCTATCACCAGCGCTTTGGTGGCATCGGTGATGTGGCGAATCGAGTCCTGATCGAGGCCGGCACGGCCAGTGGCCGCCAACCGACCGAGACGGTGGAACTGGGATCCCTGGTCGGGGAATTTCTCGAAGTCAAAGGCGCGACCCTCGGCGCGACCGACGAGGGGCGGTTCCCCATGCGCCTGCTTCACTTCCGGCGGACCTTCGTCGAGAAGATGTTCGCGATCCACAGCAAAATCGAACTGTTCAAGCGTGATCGCCGCCCCCTGGGAACGTATGCCCGCCATTACTACGACCTCTACCAACTGGGCGGACGCGAGGAAGTCGTGGCCATGCTCAGGGATGCCGAGTATGGCGAGATCAAGGCGGACTACGACCAGATCAGCAGGGCACACTTCCCGCGCAGCTACTTCGCCCCGGAGGGAATGCGATTCGCCGCCAGCGACGCTTTGTTTCCTACGACAGCTTTGGCATCGATGATCCGCTCAGAATTTGAATCGCAGTGCCGACTGCTTTGCTATGGCCAGCCGCCGACCTGGGACCAGGTGCAGGGCCGGTTCGAGCAGCTCAAGGATCTCCTGTAAGCGCTGGTCGCTCCTGGGGTGAGTGTTGGCTCGGTGCTGGTATGTTCCCATCGTAAAAGGTCAAGGTTGCGGGGGATCGTCAGTTCCGATTCGCATTTCCCCCGAGTTCATGGCAGACTCTCCTGCTGGACCCGGAGGCCGAAGGCTGCGGGATCCCGGAGGAGCGAAATGATCAAGTAGGACCTGGAACCGGAACGTCGCCCACTGAATCGTTTCAGCCGTGGATGGTCCGGGAGGTTCCAGGCGGGGCCGCTCTGTTCGCACCGTCCCAGGACGGCACTGCCCCCAGGATCCGACCGCCATCGGAAAGGTCCTTGTGCATCTCTCTTTCTCGAATGTCTCCTACGCCTATGACGGCGTCCCCGAACCCGCCGTCCAGGGCCTGACCTTCACCCTTCGCCCAGGATGGACCGGGGTGGTCGGCGCCAACGGGAGCGGCAAGACGACCGTACTTCGCCTGGCCGCTGGCCTTCTGGGGCCGACCGCCGGCCACGCCTCCCTCCGGGGGATGAGCGTCCACTGCCCCCAGCGCACGGACGATCCCCCCGATGGCCTGGAAGCCTTCCTGGACGATCCCGGTTCCAGGGCTTGCCAATTGCGGCAGATCCTTGGCTTGGCCGCGGACTGGCCCCGGCGGTGGGGAACCCTCAGCCACGGGGAGCGAAAGCGCGCCCAGGTGGGCGCCGCCCTGTACCTCGCCCCGGAGGTGCTGGGAATGGATGAGCCCACCAACCACCTGGACCGGGAGACCCGGGATCGGGTGCTGCGGGCCTTGGAGTCCTTCCGCGGGATCGGTCTCCTCGTGAGCCACGACCGGGACCTGCTGGACCACCTGTGCGCACAGTGCCTCTTCCTACACGGAGGCGAAGGCGTGATGCGTCCCGGAGGCTACGGGGAGGGTTCCCGGGAGGAAGTCAAGGAACGCACCGCGCAGGTTCGGGCCCGGGACAAGGCCAGCCGGGAGGTGAAAAAGCTTCACCGGGAGCTGGATCAACGCCGGGAGCAGACCGCCAAGGGCGAACGGCAGCGGTCCAAGCGCGGCCTGGCCAAGGGCGACCGGGACGGGAAGGCCAAGGTGGACGCGGCCCGTTGCACAGACAGCGGCAGCGGCCAGCGCCTACGCCAGCTTGAAGGCCGGATGCGCCAGGCCCTGGAGCGTGAATCCGGCCTGAATGTGGCCCGGGACTTCACGCTAGGGCTGGGCATTGCGGGCCAGCGTTCCCCCCGGGACCTCCTCCTGGCCATCCCATCCGGAACCCTGGCGCTGGGCGGAGGGCGCCAACTGGAGGTGCCGGCCCTGGTGGTGCGCCCCGAGGACCGGATCGGCCTGGAAGGCCCCAATGGCACCGGCAAGAGCACCCTGGTCCGGCGGGTGGTGGAGGAGCTGCTTCGCACCGGGGTGCGGGTCTACGCCAATGGGGAAATGAAACCGCGCTGGACCGACACCTGCTATGTGCTATCCGGGCGGTCCCTGATCAAAGAACTGCCCAAGGAGGAAAGGTCGGATCGGGCCATCCAACTCCGGGCCTCCCTCCAGAAAGCAATCCTGAAAATCCTTACGGACCTTGAGGAGATACCGGGTTTTCCCGCTGGCACGCGGAAGCGTTTGAGCGGCGATGGCACCCTCAAGGAAATGATCAGGGCCGATGCCACGCATGGGTAGGTCTCAGGGCTGGGGCCAGCGGCCACCTCGCCTTGGACGTGGATGGGACTCCCCTGGACAACTCGCAGTCGAAGCAGGAGGGGATCGGCTACAGCTCCGCGTGAACGGTCAGTCACCCGCACGGATTCCGGTAATATAAGACATGGGTTAACTCTGTCCCGGATGATTTGTGGGGTCAAAGTTAAAGGTTTTCCTTTGCTGTAATTACAAATGATTCGGGTAATCAATTCTCCAAATAACACATCAATAACTGGTGAAGGCCATGAGAACTCTAAAGACCTCATTTTCAAAGCCCTCTGTATTGATTATGGGGATGATGTCGCTACTACCATGTGTATTTTACGGTCAAACAAACGAAAAGCCGATGGCGCTAAGTACTATTGCCTTGTTGGCAAATCCAGAAGCCTACCACGGAAAATTGGTGAGGGTTGTTGGCTTTATTAGCATTGAAAAGGAAGGCACAGCAATTTATTTTCACAAAGAGGACAGGGCTTTTTCGATTCGAAAAAATGCCTTCGCATTGCACTTGAGAAAGGAGGACTATGCGAATGCCATTAAGATAAATGACAAGTATGCCCTCGTTGATGGTGTTTTTGATGTAAACACAGGTCATATGGGACTATATTCTGGATCGATTCATTCTGTAATTCGTGTATCCCCTATGGGGAATCCGAATCGGATGAAAAGTCGCGACTAGAAACGAATGGCTGAAGGTTATTTCTGTTTTGAGTTTATATCATGCTAATCAGAGATGCTGCCATCTCGTCTCGATGGTGCGGTGGGCTCGCCCGTAACGATTGAAGCTCCTGGGTGTCCTTCCGGCGTTTCTGTCTGAAAGCAATTTGGTCGGCTTCCGAATTGGGCTGGGACATCATCACCCTGGACCCGATGGTTTGCCAGCGCGAGATTACCCTCGGAACCAACGCCAAGAAGGCCAACTACGTCCTGGCCGTCAATGGCAACCAACCCAGCCTCCTCAAGGCGATCCTGGGAGGCTTCCAGAAGCTCGACGCCGATCCGGAAAGCATGACCCACTTCACCAGCGGTTCCACGGAACGCCACCACAGCCGCATGGAGGCTCACAAGCCCTGCGGATTACCGGGCCTGGGCCAGGAGCCGCCGAAGGTAGTTGGCCTGTCCCAGGTGGTAGGCCAGGTGGATGGTGAGACGAAGTAGAAAAACCTCGGTGGTGAAACGCCTGCCATCCTTCGTGAAGGGAAACTCCTTCTGGAGAGCTTCGTCCGTGAGCGTTGGCAGAGCCGCCTCCACGACCTGGCGGGCCCGGTCCAGTTCGCGAATGACCTCCTGCCGGGTCCCGGATCGCCGGTTGAACTCCTCCTCCCGGTTCCTCTGGTACCCCGTGCCACCCAGCATGCCGCCCACGAAGAACTGCAGGTTGCCTGCAACATGCAGGGCCAGGTTGCCTGCGGAGTTGGCAACACCCTGGGGGGCCAGCCAGAGTCCGGCGTCGTCGGGAAATGCCTCGACTTCCCGGGCGAATGCCGCAAGGTCTTTCACGAGTCGCGATTGAACATGCTCGATCACTGGATTCATATGAGGGCTATCCAAGGAAGGTGGTACATGAACAAACCATCCGCATTGTCGCATCAAGCCAGGACAACCGTCCTGAAAAGGCCGATGCAGCTCCTTTGTCAGGCGTAGGCCACCCACCCCCGAAACGCGAAGCCCACATAGAAAAGACTGACGCGGCTGAACCCGGCGTCACGCATCATCCGCTCGTCCTCCTCGGGCGACAGGATCGGCAGTCGCTCGGAGATCATGGCCTTCCCTTTCTCCGCCTGGGACGCATCGACCCCGGAGGCTGCCGCAAAGGCGGCATACCGCGTCAGCCACAGGTCCCGCTCAGCCGCCCCGTTCGGAATGCTGAAATGGGCTGCCACAAAGGGTGCGCCGGGTTTCAAGCGACGCCGGACCTCCTTGAGCGTGCGCAACCTCTCCGTCCCTTCAACGAAATGGAGGGTCAAAATGGAGGTCGCCCCGTCGAAAGGTCCTTCCGGCGCACAGTCGATGAGCCCATGGTGAAGTCGAACCCGCGGACCCGGTGAACCAATGGTTCCCATCGCTAGATCCAGCATTTCCCGGGAGGGATCGACGCCGTCAAACCCCCAGCCGGGCTGCGCTTCGGCAAAGGCCTTGATCTCAAGTCCACCCCCGGCGCCAAGCACCAGGATCCGGGCGTCGACAGGCGCCCTCTCCGCGAGAAGCACCATGGCCATCCGATGCAACCCCGCGAAGCCGGGCACCAGACGCGGAGGGCCCTCGGCATAGCGTTCAACGGCATTGCGGTCGGAGAAGGCGTCCATGGCAAGACCTTATCACAGGGGAAGGAAGCAGCCGCGGGCACGGCCATGCTCAGGCCTAGCCTCGGTTTGATGGCAAAATACCAGGTTCTCAATGAAGAAGACTCGGTTGGGGAAGGCCCCTTCCCGGGTCACCCGCTGGACTTTTTCGTCCAGGGAAGGGGATGGGGCTCGGCCAAGGAACTTTGCCTGGGCCAGGGGGCATATGGGCGAGCGGTCGTGAAACGGCAGGGACGCTGCCTGGGGTGGGGATGTTCCTGGTCACGAGGTTTCCGCCAGGATCCAGCGGGCCTCTCCCGCTGGCTCAATGACCCATCGGCGGGTGGCGAGGCGGCGCAGGAATCGGGCGTCGTGGCTCACCATCACCATCGCCGCGGGAAAGTCGGCCAGCGCCTCTTCCAGGCATTCCACGGCTGCCACGTCCAGGTGGTTGGTCGGCTCATCCAGGACCAGGATGTGGGGAGGCGCGGGGTGGGAGGCCAGGAGCAGCTTGCGCAGCTCCCCAGGGCTCGGTTCGGCGCTCTGGAGCAGGCGCGAGGGGTCCGAACCCAGGCGGCGCAGGAGGGCCATGGCCCGGCCGAGCTGGTCCGGGGGAAGATCCAGGACGTTCTTCAGGATCCTCCGAGCGTCCGCCGCGGTGGTCTCCTGGGGCAGGTAGGCGAGCCGGTCTTCGAGGACCGCGGGCGCCGAGAAGGAACCGAACAGGGCGCTCCCCCCGATCCAGAAGGCGCTTTCTTCGAGCAGTTCGTATCCGCCATGGCCCACGGCCAGACGGGTATTGTGGACCAGCAGACCCGTGCCCACCCCCCAGGCCACGCCGGAGGCAATGCCGTAGACGATGTACTTGGTGCGGATCTCACCCAGGTCGGTCACCACGAGTTCCAGGCGGTAGGGTGCATCCGGCGTGACCGCGATTCCGCACGCCGTGGCTTCCGTCTTGAACGCGGATTCCAGCCACCGGCCATGGCCATCCAGGGCCTTGCGCCTGACCTCGGGCGTGTTGTCCACCGCGGGCCCCGTCTTCGTCAGGCGCTTGAGCTGTCGGCTGTGATCCTCGACCGCCACGGAGGTCAAGGCGATGGAAGGGCCGCCTTCGATGGGTTTCAATCGGGTCAGGGGGGACTTGCAGGCGAGGACAAGTAGAAGCAAGCAGAGAGGGATCAATCGATGCATCGTGCGCTTTCATCACAAGAACCGGATCCAACACGGTCTCGTACTGGGGACGGTTCGCCAAGCGCAATGGAGGGAGCCACAAGCGGGGTACCCCAGCGCCATCGAACAGCAGGCAGAATTGTCCAGGGGAACCCCGATTTCCGGCATGGTAGCCTACGAAGATCCCATGACAACCCCACCCACCGATGCCCCGCCCGAACGCGACCTGGACCTAGTGCAGCTCTATCATGTGGCTCTGGGGGACCCGCCAGGCACCGTGGACGAGGCCACCTGGCAGGACCTGGCCATGGACGAGGTCTTCCAGAAGATGGATCACACGGCCAGCTGGGCCGGGAGCCAGGTCCTCTACCGGTGGATGCGGGTGCTTGAACCTGAGGATCGGATCCTGGAGGGCCGGTCCCGGACTGCCGCGATCCTGGGGGGGCACCCGCTGTGGATGAAGCAGGCCAGGGCGGCCCTGAAGCCCCTTGGGGAACCCGGCAGCGCCTTCCTGGCACCCTTCCTTATCGTCGGGCTCCCGGATCAGCTCCCGCGCCCCTGGCTCTACCTCCTCTGCGCCCTGCTCCCCCTGCCCTGCTTCCTGGGGACGACCCAGGTTCCCTGGCTGTTCCTTCCCGGGCTCGCGTTTCTTTGCTTGAACATTCTCGTCAACGAACTCATGGGCCCGAAACTGGCCCCGTACTATCCGGCCTTCTCCAGGATCCACGCCCTGATCAAGGCGGGCGAATCGGTCGCGGCCCTGGGGGACGCGCCTCCCCTTCCGGAAATCGATCAACTGCGCCAATGCCGCCCGGCCATGGCACGGGTCAAGGCGCGCCTGAGCACGCTGTCCGTGGATCGCAGCCAGCTGTCGGAACTGGCCGCGGCGTTCTTCGGCTACCTGAACATGCTGTTCCTCATGGACATCATCTGCTTCCTCCGGGCGGTGCCGGCCCTGCGCCGGAACCGGGAGGAACTGCGGCTCCTCCTGGAAGCCCTGGGGGCCCTGGATGCGACCATGGGCCTGGTTCGCTACCTTGATGAGGTTCCTGGGGGCCATGCCGTTCCTGAATTCACGGCCAACCGGGATCTGGACATCGCGGGCGCCTGTCACCCCCTTCTTACCCGCCCGGTGCCCAATGATCTGACCCTCCAGGACCGGTCCTGCCTCATCACCGGTTCGAACATGGCCGGCAAGACCACCTTCATCAAGACCCTCGGGATCAACATCCTGCTCGGGCAGACCCTTCACTTCTGCCTGGCCCGCCGGGCGCGCCTTCCACGCCTGATGGTGCAATCCTCGATTCGGCGCAGTGACCACCTGGAGGCAGGCCAGAGCTACTACCTGGCCGAAGTGGACCGGCTGCGGCAGTTCGTCGCCGCCGGACCGGACGATCCGCCGCAGGTGCTGCTCATCGACGAGATCTTCCGGGGCACCAATACCCTGGAGCGCCTTGCGGCCGCCACCGCAGTCCTTGGGGATCTCCAGAAACGCCACCTGGTGGTGGTCACCACCCATGACCTTGAATTGGGCGATGCCCTCGCGGGCCGTTTCGACCTCTACCATTTCTCCGAACAGGTCGTTGATGGGACCTTCGGGTTCGATTTCAAGCTCCGCCCCGGGCCCGTCTATTCGCGCAATGCCATCCGCCTCCTGGAACTCCGCGGGTTCCCCGCAGCCATTACGGAGGAGGCGCGCAGCCTCATCAACGCGGGGCGATTTGGGATGGGCAGCAAGGTGCCATAGGGTGGCGGGCCTTGAAGGCCGTCATGTCCCCGTCATCGAGGCATTTCGAAATGAAAAGACTATCGCCGAGGCGCCGAAGCCGCCGAGGATCGCCGAAAAAGATCTTCTTTTTTCATCGGCGATCCTCGGCGTCTTCGGCGCCTTGGCGATAGGCCCTTCGATGGAGTTTGCAGGATTCACTGGGTAACAGGTCGGCAGCAGCAGACCTCAGGCATCTTGGGTTTGCCTACGGCTACCGGCACGAGGCCCACTTCTTTCTCAAGATCCGCCCGGCCTTCCCCGGAGTTCCGTGAAGAAACAAAATTTCTGTTCCCGTGGTTCTCCGGGCAATCCAAGCGCCGAGTACCGGCGTTGGGGTTGAATCGGAGGTGTACGTGGACCAGGGAGCCCAGAGCCAAGGTGCGGCGAGGCCCGCCTATCCCCTCACGTCCGCCTCGGTCACCTTCGGCCTCATCCACCTGGCGGCCCTGGGGACCCTGGCGTTCCCCTTCCGCCCCGCCCTGGCCTGGATGGCCCTTGCCCTCTACCTCATCCGCATGTTCGGGGTCACAGCGGGCTACCACCGCTACTTCAGCCACCGTTCGTACCGCCTGGGCCGGATCCCCCAGTTCCTCATGGCCTGCCTGGCCCAGGCGTCGGGGCAGAAAGGGGTGCTCTGGTGGGCGGCCCATCACCGCAACCATCACCGCACCTCCGACACGCCCCTGGACATCCACAGCCCCGTGCAGGCGTCCTTCTGGTGGAGCCACGTGGGCTGGATCCTGTCGAACCGCCATGACCGCACGAACCTCGCCAGGGTCCGGGATCTGGCGCGGTACCCGGAGCTTCGGTGGCTGGACCGCCATCACGGGGTCCCCGCCCTGACCCTGGCGCTGGGCGCCGCGGCCTGGGGCGGCCCGGCCGGACTGGCCTGGTGGGCCCTCTCCACCGTGGTCCTCTACCACGCCACGTTCTCCATCAACAGCCTGGCCCACCTCTGGGGCACCCGGCGCTTCGCGACTCCCGACCGCAGCCGAAACAACGCCCTCCTGGCCCTCCTCACCCTGGGGGAGGGCTGGCACAACAACCATCACGCCTTCCCCGGCGCGTGCTCGCCACGGCTGCGCTGGTGGGAGGCGGACCCCACCCAGGCCGGGCTCCAGGCCCTCCGGGTGCTCGGGGTCGTCCGGGACCTGCGGCCATGAAGGTCGCGGTCATCGGCGCCGGCATCTCGGGCCTGGGGGCCGCGCGCGCCCTGGCGCTGGGGGGCGCCGAGGTGCATGTCTTCGAGAAGGCGGCGCGCCTGGGCGGCCACACCCGCACCGAGGTGCTGCCGGACGGCACGGCGGTGGACACCGGCTTCATCGTGCACAACCGCCAGAACTATCCCAGGTTCGTCAAGCTGATGGAGGAGCTGGGCGTTCCCACCTGCCCTTCGGACATGAGCTTCGCCTTCGCCGGGCCCGAACTCTCCTGGTGCAGCCGCGGCCTGAATGGCCTTCTCGCGGAGCGCTCCAACGCCTTCCGTCCGCGCTACTGGCGCCTCTGGGCCGAAGTGGTCCGGTTCAACGCCTGGGGCAACGCCCTGGCCCTGGATTCCGCGGCCGTGGAGGTGCCCCTGGGCAAGGCCCTGGACGCGGCGGGGTTCGGCAGGGACTTCCGGCAGGCCTACCTGTATCCCATGGCCGGAGCCGTGTGGTCCACCCCGCCCGAAGCCATGGAACAGTTCCCGGCCCTGGCCCTCCTGCGGTTCTTCCGCAACCACGGCATGCTGGGCTTGGCCACCCAGCGGAAATGGCGGACCATCCCCGGCGGCACCTCCGGGTACCTCCATCCGCTGACGCTGCCCTTCGCACAGCGCATACGCACGGGCGCCTCCGTGCGGGGGGTGTGGGGGGACGGCGCCGGTGCGGAGGTGCTGGTGGAGGGGGAGGGGCGTCTGCGCTTCGACGCGGTTCTGCTGGCCTGCCACGGCGACCAGGCCCTGGCGCTGCTGGAAGGCCCGGATGACCTGGAACGGGAGGTGCTGGGCGCCTTCCGCCCCAACCCGAGCCCCGTCTGGCTGCACACCGACGCCTCCCTCCTGCCGCCCCGGAGGCGGGCCTGGGCCAGCTGGAACTTCCGAAGGGTCCCCGGGAGCCCCCTCCTCGTGACCTACCACATGAACCGCCTCCAGCCCCTGGTGGGCCGGAGGGACCTCTTCGTGACCCTCCACGGCGGGGGGCGCCTGGACGAGGCCCAGGTCCTCGCGAGGTACGACGACGAGCACCCGCGCTTTGACCTGGCCGCCATCAAGGCCCAGGCCCGGTGGCAGGAGGTGGACGGGAGGCGGAGCCTGCATTTCGCCGGCGCCTACTGGGCCAACGGCTTCCACGAGGATGGCCTCGCCAGCGGCCTGCGGGCGGCGGACGCCATCCTCGGGAGGCGCCCCTGAGCGCCGCGGCCGTTCTGCCGGACCGGTCCCTGGCCGCTTCACCCGGGGCCCCGGCGTGGTCTAAAGTGAGAGGGCGAAACGGCATTGCCATGACCCTCCCCCTCCCGAGCCCCCCTGACCTGGCCGGCTTTTCCGACGAGGGGCTGCTTGCCCGGATTGCGGCCCAGGAGCAGGAGGCCCTGGCGGAACTCTTCCGCCGTTACGGCGGCCGGGTCCTGGCCTACGTGCGCGCCATGGCCTCGCCGCCCTTCCCCCACGAGGACGCGGTCCAGGAGATCTTCCTCTCCCTCTGGCGAAAGGCGGGGCTCTACGCCCCGCAGGGCGAGGGGGCGGCCGGCTGGATCTTCACGGTGACGCGGCACAAGGTTTTCGACATCCAGCGGAGCCTGGGGCGCGTTAGGGAGACGGGCGATCTCGACCCGGACATCCTGGGCGGCGCCCCCGGGGAGGCGGATCCGACGCTGGCCCCGTCCATCCAGAAAGCCCTCGCCATGCTTCCCGACGACCAGCGCGTCCCCATCCGATTGGCCTACTACGGTGACTTGACCTACGACGAAACCGCCCGCAGGCTCGGGCTCCCGGTGGGTACCGTCAAGACCCGCATCCGCGCCGGACTCTCGGCGCTCAGGACCCTGCTCCAGCGAAGGGGAAACCCATGAACCCCCGGTTCCACCCCACCGAGGACCACTGGCTGGACTACGCCTCCGGCCAGATGGAAGGCGCCTCCCGAAACCTCCTGGAGGCCCACCTGGCCTTCTGCGAGACCTGCCGGCGGCAGGCCGCGCGGGACCTCGCCCCCGGCGGCCTCCTCCTGTCGGAGGTGCCGCCGGCTCCCGTGCCCACCGGCCTGCTCGGGGGGATCCTTGCCCGCCTCACCCCGCCGGAGCCCCCCCGGGTGGGCGCCGAGGTCCTTCCCCTGCCCCCCGACCTCTGGCCCCTCCTCCCCCCCCTCCGCGGCGCCTCCTGGCGGGGGGCCCTCACCCGGGGGTTCCGGTTCCTGGAAGCCTCCCCGGGACTCTTCCTCATCCACATGCGGAACGGCCGCCCCTTCCCCGAGCACATGCACCTGGGCCTGGAACGCTCCGTGATCCTGGCCGGGGGCCTGGAGGACGCCGGCACCATCCTCGGAGCGGGCGACTTTGACGAGGCGGACGGTTACCGGGTCCATGCCCCCGTGGCCCTTCCCGACGAGGACTGCTGGATCCTCGCGAGCCTCGCGGGCCCGATCCGCTTCACGGGCTGGCGGGGCGGCCTGCAACGTTTGGCCGGCGGCTGAAATCCAGACGGCGCTTTCCACCGTTGGGGTATGCGGAGGTTGATCCATGAAGCTGCCGCCGCTTCTGAAGTTGTCTGCCCGGGACCAGGTCCATAGATTCGAGACGATCATCCCCCTACCCCGGGCGGCGGTCTTCGGTTTCTTCTCGGATCCCGGGAACCTGGAGCTCATCACGCCACCCTGGCTCTCCTTCCGGATCCTGACGCCGCCGCCCCTGCCCCGGGGCCGGGGCGCCATCTACGACTACGCGCTCCGCGTCCACGGTCTATCCCTGGAATGGCGCACCGTCATCCGGCGGTGGGAGGAGGGGCGGCGCTTCGAGGACCTCCAGGTCCGGGGCCCCTATGCGAAGTGGCACCACGTGCACACCTTCGAGAACGCTCCGGGGGGCGGCACCCGCATGGTGGACGAGGTGAGGTGGAGGCTGCCCTTCGGCTGGGTGGGGGCCTTGGCCCTGCCTTTCGTGCGGCGCGACGTGGCGCGCATCTTCAGGCACCGCGCCCGCGTGCTGCGGGAACTTCTGTCCCGGATGCCGTCCCGGTGAACGCCCTGTACCTGGGCACGGTCCGCCACCGGCGCTTCGCCCCGAAGCGCCACGCGTTCACCTACCCGGTCTTCATGGCCTTCCTGGACCTGGACGGGCTGGAGCGGGCCATGGGGGTCTCCCGCCTCCTGGGCTTCAACCGCTTCGCCTGGGCCTCCTACGATGACCGGGACCACCTGGGCGGTCCGGGCCTCCCCCTGCGGGAGCGCCTCGCGGCCAGCGCGCGGGCCCAGGGGATGGATTTCCCCGCGGGCCGCGCGGCCATCCTCACGAACCTGCGCTTCCTCGGGTACGGCTTCAACCCCGTGAGCTACGTCTACGCCTGGGACAAGGACGGGCGCCTTTCCCTCATCGGCGCCGAGGTGACCAGCACACCCTGGAAGGAGCGGACCCTCTACTGGATGCGCCCCGGAGACGCGGCCCGGGGGTACGGTTTCGACGTGCCCAAGCGCATGCACGTATCGCCCTTCATGCCCATGGACCTCCGCTACCGCTGGACCTTCACCCCCCCGGGCGAGGATCTGCGGGTGCGCATGGCCCTCCACCGGGGCGCCGACTTCATCTTCGATGCCGACCTCCGCCTGGAGCGCCGGGACTGGACGGCCCCGGAGATCCGGAGGGCCCTCCTCGCTTTTCCTCTCCACGCATTCAAGGTCATCACGGCCATTCACTGGGAGGCACTGAAACTATGGCTCAAGCGCGTGCCGGTCTTCTCGAAACCGGGTCCCTCCGTCCCGGCCTCCTCGCCGCTGCGGCCCGGAGTCTGATGCTCAGGGCCCTGGGGGGCCTCCGGGATGGCTGCCTGGAACTGCACCTGCCCGACGGCGTCCGCGTCTTCGGGGATCCCGCCTCCGGCCTCCGGGCCCAGGTGGCCATCCTCGACCCGAGGACCTTCCTCAAGGGGGTCCTGGGGGGTGAGGTCGGCCTGGGGGAGGCCTACGTGGAGGGCTGGTGGAGCAGCCCCGACCCGGTCGCCGCGGTGCGGGTCGCCCTGCGCAACATGGCGGCCCTCGACGGCGGCCCCATGGCCCTGGCGGCCAAGGCCCTGGGCCGCATCCGGCACCGCCTGCGCGCCAACACCCGGCGCGGCGCCCGCGCCAACATCGCCGCCCACTACGACCTGGGCAACGCCTTCTACCAGCTCTGGCTGGACCCCACCATGGCCTACAGCTCGGCCTACTTCCCGGAGCCCGGAACCTCCCTGGAGGAGGCCCAGGAGGCCAAGTACCGAATGATCTGCGGCAAGCTGGACCTTGGCCCCGGGGACCGTCTCCTGGAGATCGGATCGGGCTGGGGCGGCCTGGCGATCCATGCCGCGCGGGTGCATGGGTGCCGGGTCACCACGACCACCGTCAGCCGGGAGCAGTTCGACCTGGCCCGGGAGCGCGTGCGGGAGGCGGGGCTCCAGGACCGGATCGAGGTGCTCCTGGAGGACTACCGGGACCTGCGGGGGACCTACACCAAGGCGGTTTCCATCGAGATGTTCGAGGCGGTGGGCCTCGGGAACTACGACGCCTACTTCGGCGCCGTGGACCGCCTCCTGGAGCCGGGCGGAACCTTCCTCATCCAGACGATCACCATGAACGAACCCCACTTCGAGGCCTACCGGCGGGGCGTCGACTTCATCCAGCAGCATGTCTTCCCGGGGTCGGAACTGGCGAGCCTCCTGGGGATCCACAGGAGCCTGGCCCGTGCCACCCGCCTGGCGGTGCGCGGCCAGGAGGACCTGGGCCTCCACTACGCGCGCACCCTGCGGGCCTGGCGCGAGCGGTTCCACCGGCGCCACGAGGACATGGCCGCCCTGGGCTTCGACGAACGCTTCCGCCGCTTCTGGGACTACTACCTCGCGAGCTGCGAGGGGGCCTTCCTGGAGCGGCACGTCAGCGTCGTCCAGTTGCTCCTGGAGAAGGACGGGGGGCGGCCATGACCCCCCTGGCGCTGGCGGTCCTGGCCCTGGCCCTGGGCCTGCCCTTCCTGGCCTGGCTCTGGTACCTCCGCACGGACCGCGCGGACTGGATCGACGTGGCCTGGGCCTTCAGCCTGGGGGGCCTCGCCCTGGTCTTCGGGGCCCTGGGCACGGGCGATCCGGTCCGCCGGACGATCCTGGCGGCCCTGGGGGGCGCCTGGGGCCTCCGGCTGGGTTCGCACCTGGCCCGCAGGCTGGTCCGGTCGAACCGGGAGGACGGCCGCTACCTCGCGCTGCGGGAGGCCTGGGGCGAGCGGCCCCAGGCGCGGTTCCTCGGCTTCTTCCTCCTCCAGGGGGTGCTCAACCTGGTCCTCTCCCTGCCGTTCCTGCTGGGATCCATGGACCCTGACCCCGGGCCCCCCATCTGGACCCTGGCCGGGGCGGCCGTCGTGCTCCTGGCGGTGGCCTTCGAGACGGCCGCGGACCAGCAACTCCAGGCGTTCCGGGCCCAGGCCGGGCCCGGCCAGGTCTGCCGGCGCGGCCTCTGGGGGTGGAGCAGGCATCCCAACTATTTCTTCGAATGGCTCGTCTGGGTGGGCTTCGCCGTGGCGTCCCAGGGCAGGCCCGCGGCCCTGGCCGCCTTCCTTTCGCCGGCCTTGATGTACCTCCTCCTGACCCGGATCACCGGCATCCCCCCCACCGAGGCGCAGGCGCTCCGGACCAAGGGCGATGCCTACCGGGAGTACCAGCGCGACGTCAGCGCCTTCCTGCCCCTTCCCCCCAGGCGCGGGAACCGGACCTAACGGGCTCGACACCCCGTATGATCAATCGGGAACCCGTGGAGACGTTCCACGGGACAGCGCATCCGGGAACGGAGGGGGATGTGAACCGAGCCTTCATTAAGGATCCCGACGACGCGGCCCGGCCGGAGGTGCCGCCGGAACGTCCCCAGAGCCCCCACCCCAACTACGTCACCCCCGCCGGGCTCCAGCGGCTGCGCGCCCAGGCGGCGGATTTGGCAGCCCGCCTGGACGAGGCCGGCCCCGCCATGGATCCATACGAACGGGCGCTCCTGCAGCGGGACCTGCGCTGGGTGGAGGGGCGGCTGCAGCGGGCCGTCCCGGTGGATCCGGCCGCCCAGGCGCCGGACCGGGTCCGGTTCGGAACCACCGTGGAGGTGCGCCACGAGGACGGAAGCACCGAATCGCTCACCATCGTGGGGGAGGACGAGGCCGATCCGGGCCGCGGCCGGATCAGTTGGCTGTCGCCCCTGGCGGAGGCGCTTCTGGGCGCGGAGCCCGGCGACGAGGTGGCCTGGCGGAGGCCCGCGGGGAAGACGCGCCTGGAGATCCTGGGGGTGCGAAGCTCCTGAGACTTCGCCCGGAGCACCTGGGCAACGGAGGTGTCCGGCGCGCCCGGCCCCGTCCCGGCCGGGGTGGAGTAGTGACTCTATATTCCTTGAAATACAAAGGAACCCGGACTAGAGTACGGCCGCTCCAATCAACAGTTTTTTGGCCTGCATGCTTTCTGGGAGGTGCCCATGGCCCGTCAGCGGCTCGGACTCCGGACGCGGTACGCCACGCTCGCCCTTATGGCGGCCCTCGCCGCCGGCTGCGGCGGCAGTTCGGGAGGGGGCCCGACGCCCCCCGCGGACCCGTCGATCACGGCCTTCTCCGCCACGCCGGCCCTGGTGACCCGCGGCGCCACCGTGGACCTGACGGCCACCTACCGCGACGGCACCGGCACCGTGGACCACGGCGTGGGCGCCCTGGCCAGCGCGGCCACCGCCCACGCGACGCCCCAGGAAACCACCACCTACACGCTGACGGTCACGGGCAACGGCAAATCCGTGACCCGCACGGCCCAGGTGGATGTGGCCGCGCCCCCGATCCAGCCGGTGGTGCAGGCCGCAGCCCAGGCCACCGAGGGCCAGATGGCCCTGGCCGCCTCCGTGCCGGCCCAGAGCGGGTGCACGTTCACCTGGACCCTGACCTCCGGCACCGTCACCGCCGGCCAGGGCACCGCGCAGATCACCTTCACCGCCGGCGTCCCCGGCAGCCTGGGGATCTCCTGCGTGGCCACCAACGCCGCCGGCACCGTCTCGGAGCCGGGCACCGCCACCTGCACGGTGGTCGCCGCGCCCCGGGTGACCTCCTTCCAGGCGTCGCCGGCCATCCTGACCCAGGGCGACACCTGCAGCCTCACCGCCACGTTCACGGGCGGCACGGCGGTGCTGCAGCCCGGGGCCGTCGCCCTGGTAAGCGGCCAGGCCGTCCAGGTGGCGCCCACCGCGGAGACCCACTTCACGGTGACCGTCACCAACCCGCTGGGCGTCAGCGCCGCCCTGGGACTGGATGTCCAGGTGGTGGCGCCGCCCGTAATCACCGCCTTCTCGGCGGCGGGGGACTGGCTCCCCATGGCCCAGGGCCTCACGCTCAACGCCACCTTCACCGGCGGCACGGCGGTGGTGCGGCCCGGAAACCGCACGATCGTGAGCGGCACGGCCCTGCCCTGGACGGGGCCGATGCCCGATCGCTTCGAACTGGCCGTCACCAATGCCGCCGGCCGGGTGGCCACCCTGCGCGCCCAGGCCCGGCCCCGCCGCGCAGTGGCCCTGGCCCGGAGTGGCTCGTGGATGCTCAAGGACGACGGGACCCTTTGGGTCTGCGGCCAGAACGCGACCCAGGTGCCCATGGGGTATCCGGACTGGACGCCGGACACCTCGGTGCCCACCCGGAACGACGCCCTGACCGGCGTGGTCAGCCTCGCCGGCAACAGTCTGGAAGCCCTGGCCCTGAAGGCGGACGGCACCCTCTGGCACGTGGCGGCCAACGGCACGTTCGCGCCGACCCGGATCCCGGACCTGCCCGCCATCACCTCCGTCGCCTCCACCTACTCGCACAACCTGGCCCTTGCCGCGGACGGCACGGTCTGGGCATGGGGAATCAATGCCGCCGGCCAATTGGGTGACGGCACCACCACGAATCGCGCCACCCCGGTCCGGGTGACGGGCCTTCCGGCCATCGTGGGCCTCCACGCCGGATACAACTGCAGCTTCGCGTTCGGAGCGGACGGCACGGTCTGGGGCTGGGGCAGCAACTACTACGGGCAATTGGCCCGGGCATCCTGGGCCAGTGAGCTCACCCCGGTCCAACTTCCGGGCCTGCCCTATCCAGCCTCCCTGGCCTCCACCCGCCTGGGCACCTTTGCCCTGGACTTCGAGGGGCGCCTTTGGGCCTGGGGCGCCTTCCCCGGCAGCACCAGCGACACGGCCGTCACCAGGCAGGCGGACATCCCCGGCGCCGTGCGCCTGGTCTCCGCATCCGCCATGACCGCCGTTCTGACCCTGGACGGCAGTCTGTGGACCTGGGGCGAAAATTTCTCGGGCTGTCTCGGCGCCGGGGACTTCACGGATCGGTCGTCCGCATTCAAGGTCGACCTGGGACCCGCCCTGGATCTGGCGACCGATGGCAGGTCCACCCTCGCGCTTCTCCAGGACGGCAGTTTCTACACCTGGGGCGGCAACACCGCCGGGCAGTTGGGCGACACCTTCCCCCTGGACCGCACCAGCCCGGTCGCCCTGAACGTCTCCAACCCCCTCATCACCCTGGCGGCCTCCACCCACTCCACCGCCGCCGTGACGGCGGATGGGGGTCTCCTGTTGTGGGGCCAGGATCTCCGGCTCCCGACCTATCCCATTCTGGCCGTGCCCACCACCGCCCCGGGTTTCGCGCCCCTGGCCAGGCTGGCCCTGGGCGAGCAGCAGGGCCTGGGCCTGCGCGCGGACGGCACCCTCTGGCGCTGGGGCTGGGGCAATCCGGTCACCGAGGGGGACGGCCCGTCCGCCCAGGCGCAGGTGACCGGACTCGGGCCCGTGGCCGACATCACCTCGGTCGGCTGGTCCACGTTCTTCGTGCTCCAGGACGGAACGCTCTGGGCTTACGGCAGCAACAGCACCGGGAACCTGGGCGACGGTTCCACCACCACCCGGACCACGCCCGTCCAGGTGACGGGGGTGACCAACGTGCGCAAGGTCGCGGCGAGCCCCTGGCACACCCTCGCCCTCGACGCCGCCGGCCAGGTCTGGTCCTGGGGCGACAACGCAAATGGCCAGTTGGGGGATGGAACGCTCACCCCCCGGACCTCCCCGGTCCCGGTCCCCGGCATGACCGGCGTGACCGCCCTCACCGCCGGGGCGACCTTCTCCGCGGCCGTGCGGGCCGACGGCATGGTCCTCGTCTGGGGCTGGCTGCCGCCCTTGGGCCAGACCCCACCCACCGTGCTCCCGGGATCGGCCAACACGACGGCCCTGGCCGCCGGCGAGCAGCACCTGCTGACGCTGCACGCGGACGGGACGGTGCGCTCCATCGGGTATGCCGTGAACGGGCAGACCGGCCAGGGCAACCGCGATGACCTGGCCGTACTGACCCCGATCCCGGGCCTCACCGGGGTTCTGGGCATCGCCTGCTCGGGCTACACGTCCTTCGCCTGGGGCGCCACCTTCGCCAAGGGCTGGGGCCAGGACGCGTGGGGCAACCTGGGCCTGGGCCGCATCGTCGAGCGGCCCGCACCCGCGCGCATGGAGGGACACACCGCCTGGTGAGGCCGGGGGACCCGAAGACCCTCCGGCCCGCCTCCACCCCCGGAATCCTTCCCCGGGGTAAGGGTGGTCTGCGCAACGCGGCCCACCGGGTTGCCCGGTCCAACCCGCCACCCCATCCTGGGTTCCACGGCCCGCCCCGGGCCCGGGAGGCTGCCATGCGGATCCTGATCGTAGGCCTCGGCGCCCTGGGTGGGGTCATCGCCACGCGCCTGACGGCCGCCGGGGTGCCGGTGCACCTCGCGGTGCGCAGCGCCGAGGCGGCGCACCGCCTGAAGGTCGCCGGGCTCAGGGTGACGGGCGCGGGCGGGGACGCCTCGGCCCCGGCGGCGCACGTGGCCACCCTGGACGGCGTCGCGGGGGCGGCGCCCTTCGACCTGATCCTCCTGGCCACCAAGGCCCAGGACGCGCTGGCCGCGGCGCCGGCCCTGCCCGGGGTGCTCGCCCGGGACGGTGTGATCCTGCCGATCCAGAACGGCTTCGTGCCCCGGATGATCGCGGACCGCCTCGGCGATTCCCAGGTGGTGGGCGGCCTTTCGAACCTGGGCGCCACCATGACGTCGCCGGGCGTCTACGAGCAGCGCAATGCCGGACACCTGCTCATCGGGGAACCGGCCGGTGGCGAGGGCAGCAGGGCCGCGCCCATCGCCGGGCTCCTGGGCAAAGGGATCGAGGTCCGCGTCACCGGCAACCTCCCGGGCGCCGTGTGGTCCAAGCTGCTCCTCAACTGCGCCGTCACGACCCTCGGCGCCATCGCGGGACTCACGATGCGCCAGTTCCTGGCCCTTCCCGGCGGCCGGGACCTGTTCATCCGCACCTACGACGAGGCCCTTGCCGTGGCCCTGGCCAGCGGGGACCGGCCGGAACGGATGGTGGTGGAGCCCCTGCCCCCCCGCTGGGAAGGACGCAGCCGGCCCGGCCCGGCCTTCGACGCCTGGCTGGGGGGGATCCTGGCCTTCTACGGCGACATCAAGCCCTCCATGCTCCAGGACTTCGAACAGGGCAGGCCCACCGAGATCGATTTCATCAACGGCCACGTCGTGGCCGTGGGCCGCCGGCAAGGGCTGGCGACGCCGGTCAACGGGGCGATCACTGACACCGTACGCGCCATCACGCGCGGAGAGGCGGTTCCCGGTCCCGGTCTGCTGGCCGGGATCGCGGCGGGAACCTCCGGGAGCTGAGCGCCTCTCAGGGCGCGGTCCAGGCCACACGGGTGCGCAGGCCGTCCTCCTCGAAGGTCATGTCCACCCGCACCTCCCGGACGCCCTCGAACAGGCCGAAGTCCTCGCCGGGCTTCCGCTCCGGGAGGAGGGGGCGCCAGGGCGTGCCGTAGCGCAGGTTGCGGGGCATGGAGCCGGGGCCCAGGTCGGCGGCGGGCAGCAGGGGGGCGCCGCCGAAGACCTGGCGGCTGCGGGCCTTGGCGGCCTCAATGTCCAGGCCGGAGGCGAGCCAGGGGGAAAGCCACCGCTGGTCGGCCCAGGCCCGGTCCGCCTGGCCTTCCACCGCCGCCTGCCAGGCGGAGGGAAGGCCCAGGTTCAGGTCGCAGGGCCGCAGGGACAGGGCGGCGTGGGAGGACGCGCCGGGGGCGGAGCCGGAAACCAGGGGGGCGGCCTGGGAGGTGTCGTTGCACACCACCAGCCAGTCGTCCTCCAGGTCCAGGGAGAACCGCAGGGTCACCAGGCCCAGGAGGGAGGCGCTGAGGATCAGGCGCCGGTCCGTCTCCTGGTGGACCCGCCATTCCAGTTCCCGCGGCAGGCCCTGGCGAAGGGCGGCGCTCTGGGCCAGGCGCCCGAAGCCCTCCCGGGCCGCGGCGGGGTCGCGCACGGGGATGGCCAGCGCCACGGGACGGGTGAGGGGGCCCAGGAGGAGCGGGGCCAGGAAGAGGAGCCCCCCCTGGGCGAGGCGGTCCTGGGAGGCCATGAGCCCTGCCGGAGAGCCGCCCCCCACCTGGAGCACGGGGGCCGCGTCCAGGAAGGCCAGATGCGCCTCCCCGCCCAGGGCCCCCAGCAGTTCCCGGGGCACGGGAACCGGGGACGTGCCCAGCAGGCCCGCCCAGTCCGCCGGCAGACTCAGGGTAGCCACCTGGGGCCGGGCCCACCGGGGGGCCACGGCCAGGGCCGGCGCGGGTCCCGGCTTCAGGAACCGGCGGAGCTGGCGGTAGGCGCTCTGGTCCAGCAGGGGGAGGATGAAGGTGTCCAGCCCGTAGGCGCCGTCCCGGGCCTCCAGGCGCAGGGCGATGGGGTCGAAGTAGCGGCTCCAGTACTGGCTGTAGTTCCGGCGGAAGGCCTCGTAGGCCTGGGCCTCCCAGGCCTCCACCTCCACGGGGGGCGCCTGGGGGCGCATGCGGTCCAGCCGGCCCCACACCCGGCTGGCCACCACGCCGTCCCGGACGGAGAGGCCGGACAGGTCCAGGCCGGGCTCCAGGTAGCCCAGCTTGCGCAGCCTGGGAAGGTCCAGGGGGCTGCCGGGCGCGTCCAGGCGCCGCAGTTCCACGGCGGCCGCCACCGCCTCCAGGTCGCGCCGGGCGGCGGCCTGGCGCAGCTGCCCGATGCGCTGGGCCGGGCCCACCAGGCGGCGGATGAAGGGGTCGGAAAGGTAGGCGTAGGCGCGGGTGGCTTCGGTGGGGGCCAATTTGGTGAGCATCACCTTGAACTCGTCCGAGGCGCCCAGGGACCCCTGCCCTCCCGACCGGTGGAGGGCCAAGGCCCGGTCCAGCTCCGCGCGGGAGGTGGACAGGAAGACCCGCCCGCCCTCCCGGGCGCGCCAGGCCTCGCCCCGGGGGGTCGCCACGGCCCGGGGCCCGCCGGCGCCGAACCGGGCGGCGGCCGCGGGGGTGAGTTCGGCCACCACGGTGAGGTCGGTGCCGCCCAGGAGGTTCAGGTCCGGCAGGAAGACCGCGGCCGCGGAGACCGCGCCCAGCAGGCTCCGGTCCACGCCCAGGTCCTCCAGGGCCCGGGCGATGAGGTCCCGGTCCAGGGTGCCCTGGCGGCCGAAGGCGCTCACCCGGGTCAGGAACGCCGCTCCGCCCCCCGCCAGGCCATCCAGGGCCGCCGCGGGTTCCGGCAGGTACAGGAAGGCCCGGTCCGGCGGCACGCACCGGGCCAGGGGTGGAACGGCGGGCTGGCGCCCGCCCAGCATCTCGGCCCAGGGGTGCGCGGCCACGTCGACCCCCGGGAGGGAGGCGAGGGGCACCCGGGGCGCGGCGGCGCCGGGGGCGCCCTCCAGCCCGCGGTCCAGTTGGAGCGTCTCCTCCACGGCGGCGCGGCCCCCCAGCAGGCTCAGGAGGCTGGGGCCCTCCTCCCGGCGGCGGGGGGCAGCGGGTTCGGGCTCCTTCCCTCCGAGGAAGAGCCGGTTCTGGATGGCCCGAAAACCCGCCACCAGGGGCGAGGGGTCGCCGGCCCCCTGCTCCCAGGCGCGGGCGCGGGCGCGGGCCCACTGCTCCAGCAGGGACCGGTCCCCCATCGCTCCCCCTTCCAGGTTCCAGGCCAGGACCCCCGGGGCCCCCTCGAGGCGGGCGGCCTTGGCGCCGGGCACGCGCAGGGCCAGCACGGTGACGGGCCGCGGACCCGGCCCGCCCTGGGCCGCGGGCACCAGGAAGACCTGCCGCACTCCCGCCACGGCCACCAGCTGGGGCCAGGGCTGGCCGGGCGCCAGAACGAGCTCGGCCTTCACCACCTCCAGGCCAAGCGCCGCGTCGCGGTAGCGGGCCACGGTGGCCAGCGGGACCTGGGCCGCCAGGGCCAGCGAAAGGAAGGGCACGGCCAGACGGAGCGGGTTCATGGGATCACCTCACCGCCACCCTACGCGAAACCCCGGTTTTTGCCAATCCGCCCGCTTCCGAGGCACGCGCTTCCCCTTGCGCAACCGGGGCCTTCCTGCTCTCATGTTCACACATCCAAGCGTGAACGCCATGTCCGATCCGTCCGGCAAGCCTGGCCCGAACCCGCGGCTCCTCGCCTGGGCCCTGCTGGCGGTCGTGGGCCTGGCGGGCGCCGGTTGGGCCTTGGCCGCGCGCCGCCCCGGACCCGGGTACCTGGGCCTGGGCCTGGCCCTGGCGGCCGGCGTGGGAATGGCGGCCAGCCTGGCCGCGGGCCGCAGGGACCTGGAGGCCCGCCAGGACCGGCTGCGGGAACTGAACCGGAGCCTGGACGAGCAGGTGCAGGGACGCACCGCGCGCCTCATGCAGACCATCGAGGACCTGGAGTCCTTCAACCGCATGGTCACCCACGACCTCAAGTCCCCCCTCACGGGACTGCTGCTGGGCATGGACAACCTGCAGGAGCGCCTGGGGGACGACCGGCCCGACCTCCTGCGCCACCTGGACCTGTTGCGCGCCGGCGCGGACCGCATGCAGCAGCTGCTGGACGGCCTCCAGGCGTTGGCCCTGATCTCCGGGCGTCTGCCCACGGTGCAGCGGGTGGACGTCTCCCACCACGCGCACCTGGTGTTCCTGAACCTGCAGGAGAAGGAACCGGAACGCAGCGTGCGCTGGGACATCGAGCCGGGGCTCACCGTGCTGGGCGACCCCAACCTGGTGCGCATCGCCCTGGAGAACCTCCTGGGCAACGCCTGGAAGTACACCCTGGGCCGCGCGCCCGCGGAGATCACGGTGCGCGGAGACGCCGGGCCCGGCACCGCCATCGAGATCCGCGACAACGGCATCGGCTTCGACACGGCCCAGGCCGAAGCCATGTTCCGGCCCTTCCAGCGGCTCCATTCGGATCCGCGCATTCCGGGCCACGGCATCGGCCTGTCCATCGTCAAGCGGGTCATGAGCAAGCACGGGGGCACGGTGACGGCCCAGGGCTGGCCCGGGCAGGGCGCCCTGTTCCGCCTGGATTTCAACGCCCCAGGCCCATCGTAGGCGACCCGGCTCAGGGGGTGTTGCCCGACTGGGTCACCCCCGAGGACCTCACGATGGCCAGGCCCGCGGTGCCGTTGCCCGTGAGGACGTTGCCGGTGAGCACGGGGCTGGTGCTCTGGTAGACGAACAGTCCGTACTTGGCATTGCCGGTTGAGGTGTTGGCGTTCACCGTGGTGGAGGTGTCGTTGTAGATCTCGATGCCCGCGCCGTCCCCGCCCGTGCCCGTCCCGGACACGGTGTTGCCCTGGACCAGCGTGCCGTTCATGCCGTCGTGGATGTAGATCCCGAACGCGGATTCCGAGCTGACGGTGTTGTTCACCACCCAGCTGCGGGTGGTGTTCTCGCCGTTCAGGCCCGATTGGTTGCCCGAGACCGTGTTGCCGATGACGAACACATCGCTGGTGCTGGCGTTCGCCGCCTTCAGGATGCCCCAGGCGAAGCCCGCGGACCGGTTGCCGGTGAACCGGTTGTTGGCGGCCAGCACCATCCGGATGGACTCGTTGGCGTTGGCCTCCACGTCCACGCCACAGCCGTTGACCATGGGCCCGCCGGCGGTTTCCACCGAACCGGTGGCCCCGTGGAAGGTGCTGTTGACGAGGTGGAACCCCTGGCCGGAGGTGATCGACATGCCGTGGCGCCGGTTGAACCGGCTCGTGATGCCGCAGACCGTGATGTTGGCGGAATCGTCCCCCACGTAGACGCCGTCGTTGAACGCGTTCTGCACCACGCACCCTTCCACCACCACGTTCCGGGAACCGACGATGTGGAGGCAGTCGCCGGCCTCCACCGTGGTGGGCGTGGGGATCGCGTTGTCGAGGTTGTTGCCGTTGAACGTGCCGCCGGAGATGTTGACGTTGGAACAGCCCGACACCGTGACCAGCGCGTAGTCCTGGGTGGACGTGGACCGGGCCTGCAGGACGGCCTGGGGATCCAGGAGCAGCGTCATGTTGCTGCCCAGGCGGATGCCTCCGGTCTGGTTGGCGGTGGGATCCACGAGGTAGGTGCCCGCGGGCAGGTACACCGCCTTGCCCGTGCCGGCGACGGCCTTGACCGCGGCCGAGATGGCCGCGGTGTCGTCCGTCACGCCGTCGCCCGCGGCGTTGTAGGGCGAACTGCGGACGTTGGCGCCGATGGGGATGCTGCCGGCCGGGACGAGGGTCGCGGTGACCGGGATCGTGAGGGTCGCGCTCCGGCCGGGGGCGGCCACGCTGGTGGCCGTCAACCGGTGGGAACCGGTGGCGGCCGGGGCCGTGTAGACGGCGGTCCCGCCCGAGGGCGGCGCGAACACGGTTCCCACGGAGGCGTTCCCGTTGGGCACGCCGTCCACGGTCCAGGTGACGGACGTGTCCGGATCGCCCGTGACCCCCGCCGTGACCAGCATGGACCCGGAGGGCACCATGGTGCCCGGGCCCACCGCGGCCAGCGTCACCACCACGCCCGACGGGGCAACCACCGAAACCGAGGCGGAGGCGCTCCGGGAGGTGTCCGCCGAACTGGTGGCCGTCACCGTGTGGGTCCCGGCGGTGGCCGGGGCGTTGTACACCACGCTGAGGCCGCTGCCGGTGATCGTCCCGGCCGAGGCGGAGCCCCCCGCGACGCCGTCCACGGACCAGGTCACCGCGGTGTTGGGGGTGCCCGACACCGCCGCCGTGAAGGAGACGGTGCCTGAGGTGTTGACCTGGGTGGATCCCGACGGGGTCAAGGCGATCGCCACGTCGGGGACCGTGACCGTCACGGTGGCCGAGGCCCGCTTGGCGGTGTCCGCGGCCGCGAAGGCCGTCACGGTGTGCGAACCGGCGGTGGCGGGCGCCGAGTAGGTGGCGCTGGCCCCGGTGCCCACCAGGGTGCCCACGGCGGCGCTGCCGTTGCTGACGCCGTCCACGAGCCAGCCCACGGAGGTGTTGCTGGACCCGGTCACGGTGGCGGTGAACATCTGGGTGCCCCCCGGACCGAGGCTGACGGTGCCCGAGGGGCTGAGGGCCAGGGCCACCACCACGGGCGCGGCCACGGTGACGGCGGCCGAGGCGCTCTTGGACGGGTCGGCCACGCTGGTGGCTGTCACGGTGTGGCCGCCGGCGGCCATGGGGGCCGTGTAGGTCCGGGTGGCGCCGGATCCGGACAGGGTCCCCGTGGCCGCGCTGCCCGCGGTGCCGTCCACCGTCCAGGTGAGGGAGGCATCGGTGGCGCCCGAGACGGTCGCCTGGAAGTCCAGGGTGGCGCCGGCCGCGAGGCTGGCCGATCCCGGCGCCAGGCTCACCCGCACGACTTCCGGGGCCGGCGCTTCCACGGTGAGGAGGGCGGTGGCCTTGACCGCCGCGTCCGAGGCGCTGGCGACGGTGACGGCGTGCTGGCCGGCCGCGGAAGGGGCCGTGTAGGTGACCGACGTTCCCGTGCCGCTGAGGGTGCCGGACGTGGAACTGCCGCCGGGCGTCCCGTCCACCGCCCACGCCAGCGTCGGCGCCGGGCTGCCCGTCACCTGGGCGGTGAGCGTCAGGCGGCTGCCCACCTGAAGGGTGGACGTGGCGGGCGTGACCTGGAGCGTGATGGGCTGCACCACCGGTGTCTGGACCACGGCCGTTTTGCCGCCACACCCCAGAAGCCAACCGGCAATCAGGAGGCCCGCCATCGCGAACCGGTTCGGCAGGGCGGCCCTGATCGCCATGGGATCCTCCTCAGGTGCCTGGGACTTCGATGGGTTTTTTCGGGTACGTCACATCGGGTAGGGCCCATTGTAGCCATCCCGCGGCGAACCGGATACCTTTGACCCGCAAGGATCCATAAGGAAAAAACCAATGAGAAGTAACTTATTTGCACCTTTTAGCGCAGCGCGGGCCGAAAGGACTGACTAAAGCTTCCCCAGCCGCCTTTCCAGGTCCGCCCGATGCCGCCTGCTGAGCACCACCTGGCTTCCGGTGCTCAGGTGCACCCGGAATTCCCCGTGCTCCAGCGGCTCCAGACTGGCGATGCGGGCGAGGTTCACGAGGGTGGAGCGGTGGATGCGGACGAAGCGGCCGGGATCCAGCCTGGCTTCCAGGGAGCCGAGGCTCTCCCGCAGGAGGTGGCTCGCGCCGCGGGCATGGACGCGCACGTAGTTGTCCTCGGCGGCGACCCAGTCCACGTCCTCCACCGGCAGCACGAGGATGCGGCCCCGCTGCCGGACCGTGATGTGGTCCGCGGGCGCGGACGTGCGCAGGAACGGCAGGGCGGCGTCCAAGCCGACGCTCCGGAGGGACATTCCCGCGCCGTTCCAGTGGGACCGGATCCGTCCGAGGCACCGGTCGAACCGTTCGTCGTCGAAGGGCTTGAGGAGGTAGTCCAGGGCCTGGGCCTCGAAGGCCTTGAGCGCGTGCGCGTCGTAGGCCGTCACGAACACGACCACCGGGGGGAGGTGGGCCGGGTCCAGCAGCCGCAGCACCTCGAAGCCGTCCAGGCCCGGCATGCGGATGTCCAGGAAGGCCACGTCGGGACGCAGGGTTTCCAGGGCGCGTAGAGCCTCCCTTCCGTGGCTGGCCTCCCCCACCACCTCCACGTCCGGCGCGCGGGTCAGGAGGCGGAGCAGGTAGTTCCGCGCCGGGGCCTCGTCGTCCGCGACCAGGGTGCGAAGCCGCGTCACGGCCCCTCCCCCAGGCACAGGGGCACCGTCACCGTGGCGCAGGCGCCGCCTTCGGGGCCCGGCTCCAGCGTGAACCGACCGCGGGGGCCATGGAGGTGGGCCAGGCGCCGCACGACGTTGCCCAGGCCGACGCCCAGCGCGGGATTGCGCACGAGGCCGCGGCCCGTGTCCTCCACCTGCAGGCGCAGGGTCTCCCCCTGGACCTGGGCCCGCAGGGTGATGCGCCCGCCCAGTTCCCGGGAGGCGAGGCCGTGGCGGAGGGCATTCTCCACCAGAGGCTGGAGGATGAAGTTGGGGACCTTCGCCTCCAGGAGGGCGGGATCCACCTCTTCCACCACCACCAGGCGCGGGCCGAAGCGCACCTGCTCGATGGCCAGGTAGTGGTGGAGGAAGGCCAGTTCCTGGCGCAGGGGTACCTCGGGCGCGCGGCTGCTTTCCAGGGTCAGGCGCAGGAAGTCGCCGAGCCGGGCCGTCATGCTGCGGGCCACCGCGGGCGCCTCGTCCACCAGCGACCCGATGGTGTGCAGAGTGTTGAAGAGGAAGTGGGGCTGAAGCTGCATCCTCAGGGCCGTGAGCTCCGCCTGGGCCAGTTGGGCCTCCAGGGCCGCCGCCCGGGACGCGGCCAGGGCCTGCTGGCGGCGGTGGTGCAGCACCAGCGCCACCGTCACGGTGACGCCGTAGACGAGGACGCCCATGTAGAGCTGGTCGCTGCCCAGCAGCTTCATGCCCAGGGGCAGGTCGCCCGGGCGCGGCAGCCGGCGCTGGTTGTAGGGAACGTAGAGGACCACCAGCAGGACCAGGTGCACCAGCCCCAGGGTTGCGGCCGCCAGCGCGTGCAGGCCCAGGGCGCGCAGCCTGCGGCCCGGCTCGAACCCGGCCCGGCCTGCCATGAAGAACATGGCCGGCGTGAGGAGCATCCACAGGTAGTAGTCGAACAGGGTGAACGAGACGACCATGCCCTCCGCCAGGGGGCACGTCTGCGCCCTGATGCTCCCGACCACGCTCAGGATCCGCACGAGACCCAGGAGCGTGAAGACCCCGAACGCCGCGCCCCAGAATTCCCACCCACGCCAGGATCCTCGGGTTGCGGGCGTTCGGGGCGGGGTGGAGGGAGGCATGGGCAGGGTCCAGGGGGGTGGCCGGAAGGGGCCGCGCGCCCCGAAAGCCTACACCATGCCATGGGCGGGCCGGATGCGCCACCGGTCCGGGGGCGGGCCTCCCGCCACGCCCGGGGCGCCGCTCACCCCTCCGGAACCGCCATTGGCGACATCGGCGGCGGGGGCCTCCCCCGGCCACCGTATCCTGCATGGACCCCCGGCGCCCCGCCGCCTTTTCTTCCGGTGACAGATGCACCCAGCGACGCCCGACCCCACCGATCCCCCGGCGGACGTGAAATCGAAGCTCGCGGCCCTGTGGACCTCCACGACGCTCTGCTACCTCTACTGCGACTACCTGGCCCTCTACGCCCCCGGAAAGCTCCAGGGCATGCTCCAGGGCCGGATGGGCCCCCTGGGCGCGACCACCCCCGGCGTCCTCCTGGGGACCTCCGCCCTCATGGCGATCCCGTGCGGGATGGTCGCGCTGTCCCTCCTGGCGCCCCCGCGCCTGAACCGCTGGGCCAACGTCGGGGCCGGCGCCGCGTTCACGGGGATCATGGCGCTGATCCTGCCCGGGCAATGGGCGTACTACCAGTTCTGGGCGGCCCTGGAGATGCTCCTCACCCTGACCGTCGTGGTGCTGGCGCTGCGTTGGCCCCAGGTACCCCGCGGGCGGGCCCGGAGCTGAAATGCGCGCCGCCCGGGCCGTCCCCCGCCCCCTTCCCGAGCGCCCGCCCGGAACCCCGGCGCCGGCCGGCCAGTATCTGTGCGCCGGCGGCCTCTACCTGCTGGTCATCGCCGCCGGGACGTTCAGCCTCGGCCACGTCCCCGCCCGTACCCTGGTGCCCGGCGACCCGGCCGCCACGGCCCGCCTGGTGGCCTCCGCCGAAGGACTCTTCCGCCTGGGCATGGTCTCGGACCTGGTGCTCGCCCTTTCCTTCCTGCTGCTGCCCCTGGCGCTGAAGCGGACCCTGGGCCCCCTTCGCCCCTCCGTGGGGCGCCTGATGGTGGTGCTGGCGATCCTGGGATTCCCGCTGGCCCTGGCGAACCTCGGCGTCAAGCTGGACCTGCTGGCCGCCGTCCGGGGCGGCGGCGGGTTCGGCCCCCTGGGCGGCGAAGCGCTGGAGGCCGCGGTGGCCCGGGCGATGCAGGCCCACCGGCATGGCCTCCTCGTGCAGCAGGTGTGCTGGGGCGCCTGGCTCATCCCCCTGGGCCGGCTCGTCGCCCTCGGAGGGCTGCGCCCCCGGGCCCTGGGTTATCTGCTCATGGCTGGAGGCGCCGGCTACCTGGTCCACGTGGCCGGAACCCTGGGCTGGGGCGCCTACGCGGCCAGTGCGCTTCCCAGGGTGGTGCGCCTGCCGGCGACCCTGGCGGAGATGGGAACCTGCGTGGCCCTCCTGGCCCACGGCCTTCCCCTGGAGCGGCTCCGCCGGCGCCGCCCCGGACGGGCCTGACCGCCGCGGCCCTGGGAACCCGCCACCACCGGGAACGCACTCTCGGGTGCGGGGGGATTGGCCCCGGCAGGTCCCGGACCCCCCCTGCCCGTCCAGGAGACCCCATGGCCGATCCAACCAAGGACCCTGATTTCTCGCAGGTGAACGCCGGTGCCTCTTCGGACGCCTCCTCGGCCCCCGCCGGGACGTACACCGTCGTCCGGGGCGACACGCTTTCCGGCATCGCCAAGCGCTTCTATGGCGACGCCGGGCTCTGGCCGCTCATCCAGGAAGCCAACGCCGACCTCATCCGGGACCCCGACCGCATCCAGGCCGGCTGGGTCCTGGCCATTCCCCCCAAGCCCTGAGCTGGAGTCAGCCATGCGCATCCAGGTCCTGTCATCCGTTCTCCTTCTCACCCTGGCCTGCGCCAGGAAGGAAGCCCCGCCCGCGCCGGCGCCAGCGCCCGCCCCCCTCACCGTGACGTCGGTGACCCTCGGCAAGGCTCTGGCCGCCGGCAAGCGCGTCGCCCAGCCCGCCGACACCTTCGGCCCCCGGGACACGATCTTCGCCAGCGTCGAGACGGCGGGAACCGCGGACAAGGCCAGCCTCAGGGCCCATTGGACCTTCCACGGCGCCAAGGGCCCCGTGGAGGTCCACAGGCACGCCCTGGACCTGGTCCGTGTCACGGCCCCGGCGGTGCACGAATTCCATCTGAGCAAACCCAACAATTGGCCCAAAGGAACTTACCAGATCGAGGTGTACGTGGACGGCGCCAGCGCCGCGAAGCGGGGCTTCACCGTCCGGTAGGCCGAGGATGGGGGAACGTGCCCTGCAGGGATGAACCATTACGCAATTCCGGCCGGTTTCCCCAGGCCCTGGCCGCCGGTGGGAACCGATGCGTCGCGGTCCGGTCCGTTGGGGCGGCGAAGGACCCCGCAGGGCCCCAGGCCATCATATGGATGTACATATTCATGCGGATATAACGGCGCTCCCACCCCCGCGGCGAGGGCTTCTGGGCAATAATACATTTATATGCAAAAAAATTACCCATCGGGTCGTCCGCCTGCATGTAAATATCCGCTAAAAATTTTGCGTTTACAATTGGGCATTCACGTGGTCAAATCATCCACACACCAGCTAATAAATTACATTTTCACCTCGATGGCGAGGTTCGACAAAAGAATGCGGTAGGGTCGATTTTTTCGATTCCACCCATGGAAATCAATGTGCATAAACATGAGGACCCCCGTCCCATTGGGCAATCCATGCGTTATTGTTCGCAATGCCATGCGGTGTTCGATTTCGAAACTATTGCAAATATTGCAATTAACATCAATCCAAAGGAGAATCCGTCAGGATTCATGAATCATGACCATTTATGATCGTAAACATGCATTATCGACTCTGGAAGATCGAAAAGAGGGGGCTGCCGAATCCGGTCTGAGCCCCTGGTTTTCAGAAAACGGCACCCCCCCCTCCGCCCAGGAAACGCCCGTGCCCCCCGGTGTGCCCCAGGCCGGGGAGGCCCGGGTCATCAAAGTGGCCGCGGAGAAGCTGGACAAGCTCGTGGACCTGGTGGGCGAGCTGGTCATCGCCTCGGCCTCCGCCCACGTGCGCGCCTCGGCGAGCCGCGATCCGGGCGTCGGGGAGGCCACCGCCCAGGTCAACAAGCTGGTGGAGGAGATCCGGGACAACGCCATGAGCCTGCGTATGGAGCAGATCGGCGACACTTTCGGGCAGCTCCGCCGCGTGGTCCAGGACGTCTCCCTCGAACTGGGAAAGGAGATCGACCTGGAAATCCGCGGCGGCGAAACCGAACTGGACACGTCCATCGTCGAGAAGATTGGCGATCCCCTGGCGCACCTGGTGCTCAACGCCCTGGACCACGGCTTCGAGCGCCCGGAGGCGCGCCGGGCCCGGGGCAAGGCGGAGCGGGGCTCCCTCCTGCTCAACGCCTTCCACGAATCCGGCAGCATCGTCATCGAGGTGGCCGACGACGGCGGTGGCCTGGACCGGGCCGGAATCCGGGCCAAGGCCGTCGAAGGGGGCCTCGTTCCGCCCGACGCGGCCCTGACGGACGCGGAGGTCACCGGCCTCATCTTCGAACCCGGATTCTCCACCGCCGCCCAGGTCGGGGACCTTTCCGGAAGCGGCATCGGCCTGGATCTGGTGCGCCGCACCCTCGATGAGCTCCACGGCACCGTGGAGGTGGAAAGCCGCGAGGGCGCGGGCACCGTGATCCGGATCCGCCTGCCCCTGACGCTGGCCATCATCGACGGCTTCCAGGTGGAGGCCGGGGGCACCTGCTACGTCCTTCCCCTGCACGCGGTCATCGAGTGCCTGGACCTGGGCCCCTTCCTGGAATCGGAGGAGAACCACCTCATCAATCTCCGGGGCGAGGTGCTGCCCTTCCTGCGGCTCCGGGAGGTCTTCTCCCTGGGCGGGGCGGCTCCGGACAAGGAGCGGGTGGTGGTCGTCCAGGCCGGGGAGGCCCGGGCGGGCGTTGTCGTGGACCGCCTCCTCGGCGAGTTCCAGACGGTGATCAAGCCCCTCGGCGAGCTGTTCCGCAACGTGCGGGGCCTGGGCGGTTCCACGATCCTGGGCACCGGGGAGGTGGCGCTGGTCCTGGACGTCGCCCAACTCCTGGCCCTCGCCGACGGCCCCCCACCCCGCCCCTGAACCCGCGCCACCCGTTCCCTCTCTTTATCAAGGAGTCCTCAATGGTCAAGAGCATGAAAGTTTCGGCCCGGCTGGGCCTCGCCTTCGGAATCGTGTTTCTCGTGGTGCTGGGCATGGCCCTGGGCAACCACTTCGGCATGAGCAGCGTCAGCAGGCAGCTCAACGACATCAATCGCATGAACACGCCCAAGATGAACGCCGCGACCAACGCGGCCATGGCCAGCTACGGGATCCGGACCGCCTACCGGGATCTCTTCCTGGCCACCAACGGGGCGGAGTACGCAAAAGCCAAGGATGGCATCAAGGCGGCCCAGGCCAAGTACATGGACGAAGCCCAGAAGACATACAAGGTCTTCGATTCCTTCCAGGGTCTCACCAGCGACAAGGAGAAGGAGTTCCTCAGGGACGCGCGGGAGCCCCGGGAGAAGGCCTTCGCGGGGATCGAGAAGATGCTCGAATTCCTGGATCGCGGCAAGAAGGCCGAGGCCGACCAGGTGCGCATGGAGGTGGTCATGCCGTCCATGCTCACCATCGCCTCCAAGCTCGGCGAGCTGACCCAGTACGAAATGGCGGCGAGCATCAAGGCCGGAGACGAGGCGGAGGCCACGCTGGCCGCGGCCCAGCGCACGGGGTTCCTGCTCCTGGCCCTGGTGGCCGCCATCGGCGTGACGGCAAGCCTCCTGGTAACCCGGAGCATCACGAAGGAGCTGGGCGGCGAGCCCGCCTATGCCGCCGAAGTGGTGCGCCTCATCGCGGCGGGCGACCTCACCGTGGACGTGCAGACCGCCCCGGGCGACGCGTCCAGCATGATCGCCGCCATCAAGGGCATGGCCGCCAAGCTCCAGGAGATCATGGGGCAGGTCCAAGAAGCCTCGGGCCTCCTGGTGGGGGCCTCCGAGCAGCTGAGCTCCACCGCCCAATCCCTGAGCCAGGGCGCCAGCGAGCAGGCCGCGAGCGTGGAGGAGACCAGCGCCTCCATGGAGGAGATGAGCGCCTCCATCGCCCAGAACAACGAGAACGCCAAGGTCACCGGCGACATGGCCGCCCGCACCGCCAAGGACACGGTGGAAGGGGGCGCGGCGGTGAAGGAGACGGTGGGCGCCATGAAGCAGATCGCCCAGAAGATCGCCATCATCGACGACATCGCCTACCAGACCAACCTGCTGGCCCTGAACGCCGCCATCGAGGCGGGGCGCGCCGGCGAGCACGGCAAGGGCTTCGCGGTGGTGGCGGCCGAGGTCCGGAAGCTGGCCGAGCGCAGCCAGGTGGCGGCCGAGGAGATCAGCACCCTCGCCACGGGCAGCGTGGACCTCGCCGAGAAGGCCGGAAAGCTCCTGGACACCATCGTTCCGGCCATCCAGAAGACCTCCGACCTGGTGATGGAGATCGCCGCGGCCTCCAGCGAGCAGAACTCGGGCGTCGGCCAGATCAACGGCGCCATCGGCCAGATCAGCCAGGCCGTGGCCCAGAACGCCGCGGCCTCCGAGGAACTGGCGTCCACCTCCGAGGAAGTCAGCAGCCAGGCCGAGGAGCTCCAGTCCACCATCAGCTTCTTCAAGCTGTCCAGGACGGCCCAGGCCTCGGCCCGGCGTTCCGGCCGGGGAAGCGCGTCCCTACGGACGAGCCGTCCAGCTATCCACCGGGACGTGGATGAACAGGCGTTCACGAAATTCTAGGGGGCGACCATGAACGAACGTCTCCAACTGCAGGAGCGCTCCCCCCGGAACGCGCTCGCCGACCGCGCGGAGGCGCGCCGGCAATACCTCACCTTCCGGCTCGGCGCCGAGACCTTCGCCCTGGAAGTGGCGACGGTCAAGGAGGTCATCCCCTTCACGGGCCTGACGGAAATCCCCCTGGTCCCCGAGGTCATCCGGGGCGTCATCAACCTGCGCGGGGCCGTGGTCCCGGTGGTGGACCCCCTGGTCCGCTTCGGACGCGCCCGCATGGACGCGGACCGCCGCACCTGCATCATCGTGCTGGACGCCCAGGGGTCCGAGGGGGGCCTGGAACTGGGGCTGATGGTCGACAGCGTCAGCGCGGTGCTGGAACTGGGCGCCTCCGACATCGAGCCCCCGCCCCGGTTCGGCACCTCGATCCGTTCGGAATTCATCGCCGGGGTGGGGAAGGTGGATGGCCAATTCATCATTCTCCTGGATGAGACCCAGGTGCTTTCCCCGGAGGAACTGGCGGCGGTGGACACGAACATGGCGTTGACGGAAGACCCGCCCCAGGACCTGTAGCCCCGCGCACCGGAGGATCGGAAAGGCCCCTTGCCGTCCAAGGCAGGGGGCCTTTCACCGCCGTCAGCCCCGCCTCAGGAAGAGCGCCAATTCCATGTCTTCCGACTGGAGATGGGTGCGCACCCCGTCCTCCATGGCGTCCAGTCGCGCGGGCGTCAGGGACGCGTCCCCCGCCTTCAGCCAGCCTTCCACATTCCGGAACGCGCGCATGATGCGCGCGTGGGCGGCCACGTGGGAGCGGCGGAACGGGTAGTCCCCGGCGGCCATGGTCTCCTCCTCGGCGCGGAAGTGGCTGCCCATGAGCTCGAGCAGCGGCTCCAGGGACGATGCGGCCCCGCCCGGGACCAGGCGGCTGAACGCCTCCCCCAGCTGGCGGTGCTGCGTGTCCAGCACCCCGTTGCCGGTCTGGAGGGCCTCGGCCCAGCTCTTGAGGTCGCGGGAGTACGGGATCCGCTCCCGGGGGGATACCCCCTCCAGCACGTCCCGCACCGCCGCCACCAGGCTTTCCAGCCGGTACGGCTTCTGCAGGAACCCGGCCAGGGCGGTGTCCGCCAGGCGGCCCCGGGCCTCCTCGGGGCCGAAGCCGCTGGCCAGGATGATGGGGGCGATGGACCCGGCCCGGCGCAGGCCCCGGCAGGCGTCCTCCCCGCCCATGTGGGGCATGGTGAGGTCCATGAGGATGAGACGGATCCGTTCGCCCTCGGCCTCGAAGAGCAGGAGGGCCTCCAGGCCGTCCCGGGCTTCGAGGGTCGTGAAGCCCAGGTGCTGGAGGGCCCGGGCGGCCACGGTGCGGATGGCGTCCTCGTCATCCACCACCAGGACGAGGCCCGTGCCCCGGAACCCTTCCACCCCCGTGGACGCGGGGACCCCCTGGAGCTCCTGCCCGGGCAGCGCCGGGAAGACCACCTTGAACGTGGACCCGCTGCCCTCCTCGCTGGACACCTGGATGCCCCCCTGGTGGCTGCGGAGGATCCCCTGCACCGCCGAGAGCCCGAGGCCCCGGCCGGCGAACTTGGTGGTGAAGAAGGGGTCGAAGATCCGTTCCTGGAGTTCGGGCGCCATGCCCGGGCCGGTGTCCGCCACTTCCAGGACCACGTAGGGGCCCGGGTTCAGGGAATCGCCCAGCCCGAACCGGTCCAGGGCGGCTTCGGTGAAGTCCTCGTGGGCCGTCCGCAGGGTGATGACGCCCCCGAAGGGGTCCATGGCCTCGGCGGCGTTCATGACCAGGTTGATGATCACCTGCTGCACCTGCCCCACGTCGCCCTGCATGGGCGGCAGGGCGGGCGCGGGGAACCAGCGCAGGATGGCGCGCCCTTGCAGCGGGGTGCGCAGGATGGCCAGCACCTCCTCCACGTGGTGGTTGAGGTCCAGGGCCTGGGCGCGGAACGTCCCCTTGCCCGCGTACGCCAGCATCTGGGCCACCAGGCCCGAGGACCGCGTGATGAGGTCCTCCAGGGTCCGGAGGTGTTCCATGGGACCGCGTTCCAGGGTCTCCAGCTCCACCACGCCCAGCATGGCGCCCAGGAGGTTGTTGAAGTCGTGGGCGATGCCTCCGGCCAGCAGGCCCAGGGACTCCAGTTTCTGGCGCTGGAGATGGGCCTGCTCGCCCCGCTTGCGCTCCGTGACGTTGGTGGCGATGATCCCCAGGCCCCGGCACTGCTCCCGGGCGTCCACGATGGGGAACTTCTGGATGAGGTATTCCCGGGTGCTGCCGCTGGGCAAGGTGATCGTCTCCTCCACGTGCACCACCTCCTTGCGGCGCACCACCCGCTCGTCCTGGGCGGCGCCCTGCGCCACCTGTCCCGCGGCGAAGAGCCGCGCCCCGGCCTCGGCGGGGGTCAGGGCCTGGCAGACGCCCATGAGGGCCTCGGCCCGCTTGTTGAGGATCACCAGCCGGCCATCCGCGTCCTTCACGGCCATGGCCGCCGGCGCGTACCGGAACACGGCCTGGAGCCGGGCCTCGGTCTCCCGCAGGTCCCCCTCCAGGGCCTCCGCCCGCACCTCCAGCGCACGCACCTGCGCTTCCCGGCGGCGGCGGTACCGCCGGAAGCCCGACGCCGCGAGGAGCACCAGCATCCCGAAGGCGGCCAACGCGCCGAAAGCCCCGACGCCGGGTTGGATACGAGCGAGCATGGGCACCCCCTGAAACCATCACCCGTGGGTGTTCCGAATGGGCCCGGGGTTCGCACCCGCCCCCGGGAATCCTCGCCCCACCCGGGGCACCCTCCTTGGGGAGGCCCGCCATGGACGCACACCTGCCCTTCGGACCCGCGAACACCGTCGCCGACTGGACGAGGGCCCTGCTGGCCACGGGGGCCACCCTGGGCCTCCTCTACCTCCTGAAGGCCCTGGCCACCCGCACGGCCCACCGGGGCGTCGTCCCCGGCGGGCCCCGCGCGTGCCTGGCCGAGGCCATGGACGCCACCCGGTTCCCGCTGATGCTCGCCCTGGCGCTCTGGGTGGGCTCCCGGTTCCTGGACCTGCCCCGGCCCCTGGCGGCGGCCCTCATCCATGTCGCCCTGCTGGCCGCGCTCCTCCAGGCCGGGCTCTGGGCCAACCGCGTGGTGGGCTGCTACCTGCGGGATTTCCTGGAGCGCCGGGAGGCCCACGGCGAAGGCACGGCCATGGCGGCCCCGGTGCTGGGCCTCATGGCGCGCACCGCCCTGTGGTCCCTGGTGCTGCTCCTGGTCCTGGACAGCTTCGACGTGAACATCTCCACCCTCGTGGCCGGCGTGGGGGTGGGCGGCGTGGCGGTGGCCCTGGCGGTGCAGAACGTCCTGGGGGACATCTTCGCGTCGCTGTCCATCGCCCTGGACAAGCCCTTCGCCCTGGGCGACTTCATCATCGTGGGCGACGTGCTGGGCACCGTGGACCGCATCGGCCTGAAGTCCACCCGCATCCAGAGCCTGTCGGGCGAGCAGATCATCCTCACCAACGCCGACCTGCTCAAGAGCCGCATCCGCAATTTCAAGCGCATGCGCGAACGGCGGGTGCTCTTCACCTTCGCCGTGACCTACCGGGCCCCGGGCGAAATCCTGGCCGCCCTGCCCGCCCTGCTGCGGGACCTCATCCAGGCCCAGCCCGGCACCCGCTTCGACCGGGCGCACCTGCGGGAATTCGGGGACTCCGGGCTGATCTTCGAGGTGGTGTACTACCTCGCGGACGGGGACTACAACGTCTACATGGACACCCAGCAGGCCATCAATCTCGGGCTGCTGGCGGCGCTGCGGGAGCGGGGTGTGGCCTTCGCCCATCCGGTGCGGGTGATGCTCCCGCCCCCCGAAACCGCCGGCGCCGCCCCCCGGGCGGCCCCGTGACCGCCGGGCCCCCGCGCATCGCGTCGAGCGCGGCGGTAGGATGGTCCCCAGGGAGGGAACCATGCACGTCCTCATCGCCGGGTGCGGTTGGCTGGGACTGGCCGCGGCGCGGGCCCTGGCCGCGCGGGGCGACCGGGTGACGGGGGTGCGGTCCTCGCCCGCCGGGGCCGCGCAGCTTCGCGCCGCGGGCGTGGAGCCCCTGGAGCTCGACCTGGCCGACCCGGCCTCGGCCGCGCGGATCCCCGCCGACGTGGACGCCATCCTGGCCCTGCAGGCCGCCCGCGGCGGGGGCGAGGCCGCCTACCAGAGGGCGTACCTGGACGCCAACGCCACGCTCCTGGCGGCCCGCGCCCGGGTGCGGGCCTTCGTGTACACCGGGTCCACGGGGGTCTTCGGCCAGCGGGACGGATCCGACGTGGACGAGGCCACGCCGCCGGCGCCCACGACCCCCGAAGGCCTGGTGCTCGCCGAGGCCGAGCGCAGGCTCCGGGCCGCCGACGCGCGGGTGCTCCGCCTGTCCGGCCTGTACGGCCCCGGGCGGCTGTGGGTGCTCGACGGCGTGGCCTCGGGCCGCATGGGCCTGGGCCCCGGGGACGGCGCGTGGCTGAATTCCTGCCACCAGGACGACGCGGTGACCGCGCTGCTGGCGGTGCTGGACCGGGGACGGGACGGGGCGGTGTACCACGGCAGCGACGCCTGGCCCCTGCGCCGCCGGGAGGTGGTCACCTTCGTGGCCGGGCGCCTGGGCCGGACCCCCGCGACCACCCCCGCCCCCCCGGGCCCGGACCGCCGGGTCCTGGCCACCCGCACCCGGGAGGAGCTGGGGTTCCGCCTGCGCTGGCCCTCGCTGCTGGAAGGGCTGGCCCCCTACCTCACCTGATCGACGCGGCGGGTCAGCGCGTTTCGGGACGGTCCCCATCGAGCCCCAGGCGGCGTTCCACCACGGGCACAAGGTCCCCGTAGGACTCGCGGCGCTCGTGGATGTGGCAGGCCCCCAGGGCCTCGGCCACGTCCCAGGCGTAGGGGTTGCGGTACTCGGCCACGAGGATGACGGGTGTGTCCACCAGCAGGCCCTGGCCGCGCAGGTGGCGCATCATGTCCTTGGCCCAGTGGCCGCCCATGGTGTTGTCCAGGAGCACCAGGTCCACGCGCTGGGCCGCAGCCAGGGCCCGGGCCTCGGCGAAGGACCGGGTTTCGGCCACGTGGCGGAAGCCGTCCTGCCGGAAGGCCTCGGCCAGGGCCTGGGTGGAGCCGCCGGCGGACAGGACCAGGATGCGCTTGGAGGCCCTGCGCAGGAGCGCCGCGGCGCGGGTGGGTGGCGGGGGCAGCGGCTCGGGCGCGGGCCGTTCCAGCACCCGCTCCACCACCTCCGCGGGCCGGGGCTTCACGCGGGTGGGGGTGGGGGCCCCGGGACGGTCGGCGGGGTCGGTCCGGGGCTTCCGGGCGGGAAAGCCCAGGCCGAAGCTCGGGGGGATGCGCGGCGCCAGGATGCGGTCCAGGTTGCCCCGGTCGGTTTCCGTCAGCCCTTCCAGGACCATGCCCCCCGCCAGGCCCGTGAGGTGCGCCAGGGTACCGCGGCACTGGATGGGCGGCATGTGGGGCAGCCCCGAAATCCGCACGCCCGCGAAGCGGTCCCCGGGCCTGAGCTCCACCACCGGGCCGTCCAGGGCGTCGAATTCGTCCAGGGACAGGCGCAGGCCCTGGGCGCTAAGGTCCAGGAGGCGGCCCTGCAGGGTCCGCCCGCCCGGAAAGGTCCCGTCGAGCCGCTCGATGGCGTAGACCTCCACCCTTTCGCCGCGCCCGAAGGGTGCCCGGGCCACGGCCCTGCGCTCCCCGCCGGCGACGCTGGAGGGGATCCGGAACACCCCGGTGCCCTCGGCCCGGGTCAGGGCGGTGAGGCGCTGGGCGTCCAGCATGAAGGCCATGCGCAGCGTCCGGCCCGGCTCCAGCGTGGGCGTGGTGGTTGTGGAGAAGGTCTCCCGCCCCACGTGCTCCAGGGAGGTCTCGAAGGGCAGCGCCCCGGGCACCGGCAGCCACAGCTGCACCGGGGTCTTCAGGCGCGCCAGCTCCTCCAGGTAGGCCCGGATGGTCCCTTCGTCGCGAAGCTCGGGGCGGTGGTCGAATGAGGTCAATCCGGATCCGTTATCCCCTCAAAGGAGAGGACTTCCAGTATATGGATAAATGACCGGGTTTGTTCCTTGACAGGATATAAATGCGCAACCGAGATGGTTACAGAACGGGTTTCCCATGACCGCCAGCTCCCGCACCACCATCGCCATCCACATCCTCACCCTCCTCGCCTTCTGCGGGCCGGAGCCCCTCACGTCCGAGTTCATCGCCGGGAGCGTCAACACCAACCCCGTGGTCATCCGCCGCCTCCTGGCCCGGCTGCGGGAGGCGGGCCTGGTGGCTTCCCAGGGCGGGCCCGGGGGCGGCTGGCAGCTGCTGCGGGCGCCCGGCAAGGTGACCCTCCGGGACATCCACCGGGCGGTGGACGGCGCGTCCCCCTTCGCCCTGCACAGTTCCACCCCCAGCCCGCAGTGCCCCGTGGGCCGGAACATCCAGGCAGCCCTCGCCGACATCTACGCGTCCGCCCAGGCCGCCCTGGAGGACGATCTGGCCCGCACCACCCTCGCGGACCTGGTGAAGGACGTGAACAGCCTCGCGTCCTGACCCTTTTTTTAACCCGATTCGTAACCATGATGGTTACAAGGAGAATGCCATGATCGCCATTACCGGTGCCTCCGGCCAACTGGGCCGCCTCGTCATCCACGAACTGCTCCGGAAGGTCCCCGCCTCCCGGGTGGTCGCCCTGGCCCGCAAGCCGGAGACCGTCCAGGACCTGGGCGTGGAGGTCCGCCTGGCCGACTACGAGCGGCCCGAAACCCTGGCCGCCGCCCTGGTGGGGGTCGAAAAGCTCCTCCTCATCTCCTCCAACGAGATGGGACGCCGGGCGCCCCAGCACCGGGCGGTCATCGACGCGGCCCGGGCGGCGGGCGTCAAGCTCCTGGCCTACACCAGTGTTCTCCATGCGGACCGGTCGTCCCTGGGCCTGGCCCCCGAGCACGCCGCGACCGAGGCCCACCTGAAGGCCTCCGGCATCCCCCACGTGATCCTGCGCAACGGGTGGTACACCGAGAACTACACGGCGAGCATCCCGTCGGCCCTGGCCCACGGCGCCCTCCTGGGCAGCGCGGGCGAGGGGCGCATCGCCTCGGCGGCCCGGGCCGACTACGCCGCGGCCGCCGCGGCGGTCCTGGTCCTGGACGGGCAGGCCGGCAAGACCTACGAACTGGCCGGGGACACCTCGTACACCCTCACGGACCTGGCGGCCGAGATCGCCCGGCAATCCGGCCAGCCCGTGATCTACAAGGACCTGCCCGAAGCCGAGTTCAAGGCCGTCCTGGCGGGCGCGGGCCTTCCCGAGGGCCTGGCCGCACTGCTATCGGACTCCGACGCGGGCGCCGCCAAGGGCGCCCTGCAGGACGAGGGGCGCCAGCTGAGCCGGCTCATCGGGCGCGCCACCACGCCCCTGGCGGAATCGGTGGCGGCGGCCCTCAAGGGCTGACGCCGGGGGCGGGCCGGATCCTGCTACGCTGGGTTATCCCCCAACGCTCAGGACACTGGAGTTGCCTTCCATGACCCGCCTATCTGGAGAAAAAATCGGCCCCTACCGGGTCCTCGACCTGCTGGGCCAGGGCGGCATGGGGGACGTGTACGCGGGGGTGGACGAACGCCTGGACCGGCGGGTGGCCCTCAAGGTCCTGCGGTCCGACCTGCATCCCGGGCCGGAGACCCAGCAGCGCTTCCTGCGGGAGGCCCGGGTGCTTTCGCAGGTGGCCCACCCCAACATCTGCCAGATCTTCGACTACCTGTCCGCCGGCGGGCGGGAGGTGCTGGTGCTGGAGCTCATCGAGGGCCAGAGCCTGGGCAAGGCCATGAAGCACGGCCTGCCCCACCGGCAGAAGCTTGCCATCGCCCTGCAGGTGGCCGAAGCCCTCCTGGCCGCCCACGAGAAGGGCATCATCCACCGCGACCTGAAGCCCGACAACATCCTCCTCACGCCCGCGAACCATGTGAAGGTCCTGGACTTCGGCATCTCCCGGCTGCGGTCGGACGACACCGACCTGCCCCGCCCCGCCGCCGGCGTCCAGCCCCCCCTGCCCGGCCTGGAAGACGGCGCCACGCTGGCGATTCCGGCGCCCGGTCCGGAAGCGGACGAACTCACCGCCGTCAAGGGGTCCCACCCCAGCGCCTCTGCCAGCTTGACCTCCCAGGGGTCGATCATCGGCACCCTGGCCTACATGAGCCCTGAGCAGGCCCGGGGCGAGCTGGCCCAGGCGGCCAGCGATCTCTATGCGCTGGGCCTCCTGCTGCAGGAGCTCTTCACCGGCCGGAGGGCCCATCCCAAGGGCCTCGACCCGGCCGAGCTGCTGGAACGGGCCCGGCAGGGGGAGACCAGCCCGGTGGAAGGCATCGACGCGGACGTGGCCGCGCTCATCCGCCGCCTGACCTCCCCGGCGCCGGCCGCACGGCCCTCCTCGGCGGACACGGTGGAACGGCTCCGCTGGATCCAGGCCAAGCCCGGGCGGCGGCGCCGGAAGGCCCTCCTGGCCGCCTCCCTGGCGGTGATGGCCCTGTTCAGCGCGGGCATGACCGTGCAGACCGTGCGGGCCCGGCGGGCCGAACGGCGCGCCCGGGAGGAGGCCGAGACCGCCCGCCGGGTGTCGGGTTTCCTCACGGGGCTTTTCAAGGTCTCGGACCCCGGGGAGGCCCGGGGCAACTCCGTCACCGCGAGGGAGTTGCTGGACAAGGGCGCCCGGACCATCGCCGGCGAGCTGGGCGGCCAGCCCCAGGTCCGCGCCCAGCTCATGGACACCATGGGGATGGTGTACTACGAGATGGGCCTCTACCCCCAGGCCCGGCCCCTCCTCCAGGAGGCCCTCGCCATCCGGGAGCGGACCCTGGGCCCCATGCAGCTGAAGGTGGCCGAAAGCCTGAACGACCTGGCCATGCTGGACCTCAAGGAAGGCCGCAACGACGAGGCCGGTGCGGCCTTCCAGCGGGCCCTGGACATCCGCGTCCGCCTGCAGGGGGAAGGCTCCGCGGAGGTGGCCGCCACCCGGGGCAACCTGGGCGGCGTCTACTACAACCAGGGGAAGTACGCCCTGGCCGAGCCCCTGTTCCGCCAGAGCCTCCAGGCCCGCGAGCGCCTGCTGGGCCCCAACCACGAGGACGTGGCCACGGGCCTCAACAACCTCGCCAGCCTCTACTGGCAGCAAGGCAAGTTCGAGGAGGCCGAGCCCCTCTTCCGGCGCAGCCTGGCGATCACGGAAGCGCGGCTGGGCCCCGACCACCCGGACGTGGCCCTGGCCCTCACGAACCTGGGCATCCTGTGCCGGAAGCAGAAGAAATACCCGGAGGCCGAAGCCTGCTTCCGCCGGAGCCTCGCGGTGGGCGAGAAGGTCCAGGGCCCCGGCCACCCTGGCGTGGCCGCCACCCTCTCCAGCCTCGGGACCACCCTCGTCGAGGCGGGCCGCAACGCCGAGGCCGAACCCCTCATGCTGCGGGCCCTGGCCATCGAGGAGGCCGCCCTGGGCCCCGCCCACCCGGAGGTGGCCCGCACCCTCAGCAGCCTGGGCACCCTCTACCACGCCATGGGCCGGGACCCGGAGGCCATCGCCCGCTACCGCAGGAGCATCGCCGTGGGGGAGAAGGCCCTGGGGCCGGCGCATCCCAGCATCGCCGGGCCGCTCACCCACCTGGGCGAGCTGTACATGGACCGGGGCGACTTCGCCGCGGCCGAGCCGCTGTTCCTGCGGGGCCTGGCCAACACGGAACCCGTGCTGGGCGCCCGGCATCCCGGGGTCGCGGGGATCCTGTACGGCCTGGCCTGCATCGAGGCGGAACTGGGCAAGCGGAAGGAGGCGCTGGGCCACCTGGCGCGGGCTGTCCAGGTGGACGGCAAGCCGTCCTGGCTGGGCGCGCTGCGGCAGGAAAAGCAGCTGCGGTCCCTCCGGGGGAACCCGGATTTCGAGCGCATCGCCGCCGAGGTGGACCGGCGCGCCGGGGCCCGGCCCAGCTGAGCCTCCATCGCCGGCGGACCCGCTACCGCATGGCCCGCCCGTACCGCAGCGCCATGGTGACCCGCCGCCGGGCCTCGCGGCCGTCCAGGGGCTTGGTGACCCAGTCGTCGATGGGGATCCCCGCCTCGGGTTCCTCGCCCTTGCCCGCCACCACCAGCACCGGCACACCGGCCCAGGTGGGCTGGCTGCGCACGCTGGCGGCCACGTCCTTGAGGGCCCCGTTGGCCAGGGCGGCGTCCAGCACCAGCAGGGCCGGAGGCGGGCCGTCCAGGTTGTCCAGCACTTCGCCGGCGCCGGCGCAGGTGTCCACCTGGATGCCGGCGGGCGCCAGCTGCAGGGTGAGCTGGGACAGCAGGAGCGGCGATTCGGAGGCGGCCAGCACCCGGGAGCCGGCGAAGGCCTCCAGGGGTTCGGCCATGTCTGCGCCCCGGCCGGCGATGTCCAGCAGCATCCTCACCCGCAGACGCAGGAGGTCCTCGCTGCCCCGCTTCAGGAAGAAGTCGTCGGCGCCCACCTGCAGGCTGCGCTCGCCCACGTTCTGGGACAGGGACGTGATGATGGCGAAGGGCAGGTCCCGCGTGGCGGGGTCGTCCTTGATGCGCTTGCAGAACTGGAAGCCGTCGGTCACGGGCATGACCGCGTCGCACAGGATGAGGTCGGGCCGGCGGTCCGAAATGATGTCCAGGGCGTTCTCAGCGTTGGCGGCGGTCTGGATTTCCACGCCCAGGGATTCGAGGACCTCAGGGAAGAGTTTCCGCTGAAGCCTGTCGTCATCGATGAAGAGCAGGAAAGGCTTAGATATTTCCGTGTGCAATGAACCGTCCTCTGAGAAATCATACCTTGGCCACGGCCAGGCGCACGCTATTTTCCCCCGTCCAGGACCTCCCTGAGGTGCTCCAGCAGCTCCCGCCGGCTGAAGGGTTTCTGGAGGAACCGCGCGGAGGGCGGCAGCGTTCCCAGGCCGCGGGTGCCTTCCATGGGGTAGCCCGACATGAAGAGCACCTTGGTTCCGGGGCGCTGGTGCAGCAGGGCGCGGCTGAGGTCCACGCCGCCCATGCCGGGCATCACCAGATCCGTGACCAGGGCGTGGATCCCCTGGCCCTCCCGGGCCAGGAACGCCAGCGCCTGCACGGGCCGGGAAAAGGCATGCACCCGGTAGCCCGCGTCCTCCAGGAGGGTGCGGCCCAGGTCCAGGAGGGCCTCCTCGTCCTCCACCAGCAGGATGGTCTCGGTGCCGCCGGGAATGGGGGCTTCGGGGACCTCCGGCCGGTCGCCGCCGCCCGGGTACTGGAAGCGCGGCAGGTGCAGGCGGAAGGTGGAGCCCCGGCCCGGGGCGGATTCCACGGACACGAAGCCGCCGTTCTGGCGGAGGATCCCGTACACCATGGCGAGCCCCAGCCCGGTGCCCTTGCCCACGTCCTTGGTGGTGAAGAACGGTTCGAAGATGTGGCTGAGCACCTCCGGATCCATGCCCCGCCCCGTGTCCGTGACCGACAGCACCACGTAGTCCCCGGGCCGGGCGTCCAGGTGGCGCTGGGCGAAGGTTTCGTCCACGGTCTGGTTGAAGGTCTCCAGGAGGATCGTGCCGGCGCCGGGGAGGGCGTCCCGGGCGTTGACCACGAGGTTCACCAGCGTCTGGCTCACCTGGGAAGGGTCGATCCACACCATCCACAGGGACGTGGCGGGCTTCCACACCAGGGAGTGGTTCTCGCCGATGAGCCTGCGGAGCATGGCCTGGGTTTCGTCCACCAGCGAGTTCAGGTCCACGGGGCGGGGCTCGATGGCCTGCTTGCGCGCGAAGGCCAGGAGCTGGCGCGTGAGGTCGCCGGAATGGGTGGCGGCCTTGCGGATCTGTTCCAGGTGCTGGCGGGGCGGTCCGTCCGCGAAGGCCGGATCCTCCAGGAGCAGGTCCGCGTACCCGATGATGACGCTCAGCATGTTGTTGGTGTCGTGGGCCACGCCCCCGGCGAGCTGCCCGAGGGAATCCAGCTTCTGGGCCTGGCGGAGGATCCCCTCGGCCTGCTTGCGCCCGGTGATGTCGCGGACCACCGCGGCCACCACGTCCTGGCCGTACCAGGTGGCCGGCTTGACCGCCACCTCCACGTCGAAGGGAGCTCTGCCGTCCGCATGCACGGCCTTCAATTCGAAGACCGCGAACCCTTCCTGGTCCAGGTGGGCCATGAGGCCCTGCAGCACCGCGTCGGGCTCGCCCCGGGCCGCATCCGGGATGCTGAGGGTGGACACCTGGCGGCCCAGCAGCGCTTCCCGGGGGAGGCCGAACATGACGGTGGCCGGCTCGTTGGCCTCCAGCACGAGGCCCTTCCGATCGTGGATGAGGATGGCATCGTGGATGCCGTTGAAGACGGAAAGGAGGTTCTCCTGGGAGACCCGCAGGCGCTCGCGCACCTCCTCCAGCTGCTGGAGGCGCTGCTGGAGCTCGGGGTAGAAGCTCTTGCGGCCGGACTCCTCGCCCAGGCCGATGATCCGTTCCCGCATGGCCTCGCGGCCCAGGCGGGCGGGCATCAGAGGGCCTCGAGGAAAAGGGCTTCCAGGTCGGCCACGGAGGGCTCCCGGGGGTTGGTGGCGTTGCAGGGGTCGTCGAAGGCCTTGGCCGCCAGCCGCCCGGCATCCGAGGCGGCGATCCCCCGGGAGGCCAGGCCGCCGGCGATGCCGCAGGCGCCGCGCAGGGCCACCACGTGGTCCACCAGGGCGGAGCGCACCCGCGCATCCGGGAGCCCCTCCACAGGGCATCCCAGGGCTTCCGCCACCCGGCGGAAGCGTTCGGGTGCGGCGGGGAAGTTGAAGTCGAGGACGTGGGGCAAGAGGAGGGCGTTGCACTCCCCGTGGGGCAGGTCCCGGAACCCCCCCAGGCTGTGGGCCATGGCGTGCACCGACCCCAGGCTCGCGTTGGAGAAGGCCAGGCCCGCGTGGAGGCTGGCCTGCATGATCCGGGCGCGCAGCTCCAGGTCGCCGGGATCCCGCACGGATGCGGCCAGGTGGCCCGCCACGAGCCGCATGGCCTCCAGGGCGTGCACGTCCGTGACGGCGGAGTGGGCGTTGGAGACGTAGGCCTCCACCGCGTGCACCAGGGCGTCCAGGCCCGTGCAGGCGGTGAGGAAGGGGCCCAGGGTCACCAGGGTGCCGGGGTCGATGAGCGCCACGTCGGGCACCACCGCCTTGCTGATGATGGCGATCTTCACCTGGGCGGCCAGGTCGTTGATGATGGCGAACTGGGACACGTCCGCCGAGGAGCCGGCGGTGGTGGGCACGCAGATCAGGGGCGGCATGGGCGCGCGCACCTCGTCCACGCCCTCGTACTCCAGGATGGATCCGCCGTTGGTGGCCACGATGCCGATGCCCTTGGCGCAGTCGATGACGCTGCCGCCGCCCACGGCCACGATGAGGTCGCTGCCGCTGGACCGGTACACCCCGACGCCTTCGGCCACTTCCCCGGACCGGGGGTTGGGGGAGACGCCCAGGAAGCGCGTGACCTCCAGGTCCTCCGCCTGGAGGAAGCGGGCCGCCTCGTCGGTCCATCCGGCTCCGTCCACCCCGGCGTCCGACACCAGGAGGACCCGGCGCGCCCCGAGGTTCCGGGCGTAGCGCCCCAGGAGCGTACGCGCGTCCAGCCCGAAAAGGAATTCAGGCGCGACGAACTTGCGCAGTTGAGACAGCACCGGATTGCCCAAAAATCACCCTCGTGGTGTGGATGGACACACCCTACCACGGGCGCCGCGGGCGCAAAGCTGAATTTTGGCGCGCGGGTCAGACCAGGCGCCGGAGGGCCTGGATCTCCTCCTTGACCAGGCGGATGCGCTCATGGGCCAGTTCCACTTCCTCCACCGAGAGGTGCCGGGCCACCAGGTCCTTGTGCTCGGCCGCGAACCGCGCGCCGTTTTCCGCGGCGAGCGATATCCACACGTAGGCCTCGGCCTGGTCCAGGGGGATGCGTTCGTCCTCGTCGAAGCACAGGCCGTGGTGGTGGCTGTAGCCCAGGTGGAACTGGGCCTCGGGATCCCCCCACAGGGCCGCGCGCCGGTACCATGCGGCCGACCCGGGCGCGTCCCCGCCGGTGTAGTGGTCGCCCCAGGGGTTCTGGATGTCCAGGACCACCTGGGCCGCGCTGCAGCCGCCGTGGGCCGACAGCTGGAAGAGCTCCTGGGCCGCCGCCTCGTCCAGGGGCATGCCCAGGCCGCGCAGGTAGCACACGCCCAGGTAGTACGTGGCCAGGGGATCCCCGGCGTCCGCCGCCGCCCGGAAGCGCAGGGCGGCCTCCCGCTCGTCCCGGGCCACGCCGATGCCGTTCTTGAAATAGAAGGCGGTGACCAGCTGGGCCTTCCGGCTGCCCCAGTCCGCGGCGATGCGGTACCAGCGCACGGACTCCCCCAGGTCCCGGGGGATCAGGTCCCCCTCCTCGTACAGGCGGGCCAGCCGCAGCTGGGCGCGCTCGTCCCCGTTCTCCCCTGCCTTGCGCAGCCACCGGATGGCCTGGGCGAAGTCCCGGGGCACGCCGTCGCCCTCCTCGAAGATGCGGGCCAGCTGGAGCTGGGCCTCCACACTGCCGTGCTCGCCGGCCTTGTGGAACCAGGCCAGCGCCTGGGCGGGATCCCGGGGGCAGAATTCCCCCACGCTGGCGCAGTGGCCCAGGAGGTACTGGGCCTCCTGGGACCCCAGGTCCGCGGCCCGCCGCCACCACCGGAGCGCTTCGGCCCCGTCCCTGGGAACCCCGGAGCCGGTGGCGTAGTGCCGGCCCAGGGTCACCTGGGCCGAGGCCAGCCCCAGTTCGGCCTGGGCCCGCAGATCCGGTGTGGGTTCAGTCATTCGCGTGGCCTCGGGGAGGGGGTTGGCTTATTGGGTTGATACGCACCGATTCTAATATTTATTTACAATAATCGGGCCTGGGAAAGGGGAATAATTTGGCTTACGGCCAAGGTTAACATCGTATTATGATGGCTCATTCCCCGAGGCTCCCCATGCGAACGCCCCTGCTCGTTGCCGCTGTGTCCCTCTGCGCCCAGGCCCAGACGGCCAACCCCTTCTTCGCCGAGTGGAAGACGCCCTTCGGCGTGCCGCCCTTCGGGGAGATCAAGGAGGCGCACATGCTGCCCGCCTTCAAGGAGGGCATGGCCCGCCACAAGGCGGAGGTCGAAGCCATCGCCTCCAGCGCGGAAGCGCCCACCTTCGCCAACACCGTGGAGGCCCTGGAGTGCTCGGGGCAGCTCCTGGAGCGGGTGTCCCTGGTGTTCGGGGCGCTCTCGGGCGCTGAAACCACCCCGGCGCTCCAGGCCATCAACCGCGAGCTGGCGCCCCTGCGGTCGGCGCACTACGACGGGATCAACCTGGATCCCCGGCTGTGGCGGCGGGTGAAGGCGGTGTGGGAGCACCGCGAAGGCCTGGCGCCCGAGCAGCTGCGGCTGCTGGAGGACCGGCGCCGCGGGTTCCTGCGCGCCGGCGCGGACCTGGACGAGGCCGGCAAGACCCGCATGCGCGCCCTCAACACCGAGCTCTCGCGCCTGGGCGTCCAGTTCGGCGATCGAATGCTCAAGGCCACCAAGGACTTCAAGCTCACGCTGCACAAGCCCGAGGACCTGGCGGGCCTGCCCCAGGGGGTGCGCGACGCCGCGGCCCGGGGCGGCGCCTGGGTCTTCACCCTGGACGGGCCCAGCATCTGGCCGTTCCTGCAGTACGCCGAGAACCGCGACCTGCGCCGCCAGCTCCTCACCGGCTACCTGGAGCGCTGCCGCGCCGGGGAGACCGACACCCGCGGCCTGGTGAGCCGGATGGCCTCGCTGCGCGTGCTGAAGGCCAAGCTGCTGGGCTACGCCACCTGGGCCGACTACATCCTCGAGGAGAACATGGCCCGGACGCCCGCGGGGGCCTATGGGCTCATGAAGCCCGTGTGGAACGCCTCCCTGGCCAAGGCCCGGGAGGAGCGCGCCGAGCTGCAGGCCGCCATGGCCAAGGACCTGCCCGGCGCCAAGCTCGAGGCCTGGGACTGGCGGTACTACCAGGAGAAGGTGCGCCGCGCGAAGTACGACCTGGACGAGGCGGCCCTCAAGCCCTACTTCAGCCTGGACGCCGTGCGCACGGGCGCCTTCGGGCTGGCCACGCGCCTCTACGGTGTGACGTTCACCGAGGTGAAGGACGTGCCCGTCTACCACCCCGAGGTGCGGGTCTTCGAGGTGAAGGAGAAGGACGGCCGCCATCTGGGCCTGCTCTACACCGACTACCATCCGCGCCCCGGCAAGCGCGGCGGCGCCTGGTGCGGAAGCCTGCGCCCCGGACGCGACCGCCACAAGGTCCCCGCCATCGCCACCAACGTGGCCAACCTCTCCCGGCCCTCCGGGGGCGCCCCCGCGATGCTCACGCCCGACGAGGTGCGCACCCTCTTCCACGAGTTCGGCCACGCCCTGCACGGGCTGTTCTACGCGGGCCAGTACCGCGGCCTGGGCGGCGCGCCCCGGGACTTCGTGGAGCTGCCCAGCCAGATCATGGAGAACTGGGCCATGGAGCCTGAGGTGCTCAAGACCTACGCGCGCCACTGGAAGACCGGCGAGCCGATCCCCGCCGCCCTGGGCGACCGCATCAAGAAGTCCCGCACCTTCGGGGAGGGCTTCGCCACCACCGAATACATGGCGGCCGCCCTGCTGGACATGGACTGGCACACCCTCGCCGACGACGCGCCCCGGGACGCGGACGCGTTCGAGAAGGCGAGCATGGAGAAATGGGGGCTGCTGCCCGAGATCCCGCTGCGGTACCGCACGGCGTTCTTCAACCACATCTGGGGCGGGGGCAACGGGTACAGCGCGGGCTACTACGCCTACATCTGGAGCGCGGTGCTGGACAGCGACGCGTTCCTCGCCTTCAAGGAGAAGGGCGACCTGTACGACGCCGCCACGGCCGCGGCCTTCCGGGCCAAGGTGCTGGAAAAGGGGCAGACGGCGGATCCGGCGCAGCTTTACCGGGATTTCAGGGGGCGGGATCCCAAGGTGGACGCGCTGCTCGAAAAGCGGGGACTCAAGTAGGAGGGTTTTCGCCTTGCGCGGGGGCAGGATGGGCGGGCCCAATTGAGTGAAGACCTCGACCCACACTCACGTTGGCCTTCTTTTGGAAAGGGCCTTGGGACGGGTGGTCGAAGGCCGTCCTGATCCCGTCATCGAGGCAGTTCGAAACGAAAGGACTATCGCCGAGGCGCCGAAAACGCCGAGGTTCGCCGAGAAAAGATCTTGTTTTTTCATCGGCGATCCTCGGCGTCTTCGGCGCCTCGGCGACAAGGCCCTTCGATGGAATTCGCCGGATTCACCGGGTAACCGGTCGGCAGCAGCAGGCTCCAGGCATCTTGGATTTGTCGAGGACACGAAATGAAGTAGCGCCGGGCCGGGCTGGACTGTGGAATCCCGGCTCAGGGAACCTGGGGGGCTCAAAAGTCATTAATAGCCTACGGCGGACCGCCTAGGAGAGCCCATGAGCCAGCAGAACGCCGCCCCGGCGGCGGTGCCAACCCTTGTCCTCAAGGGGCCGCCCAGCGCGGTCCAGGGGGCCAGTGCCCTGGTGCGGGTGGAGGTCCGGGGGGCGTTGCCGGGCCAGTGCGTGGCCCTGCGCGGATGGGTCAATGGGCATAAGGTCTTCGAGGCCCACCGGCTCCTGGAGGGGGCGGATTCCTTCGAGACGGCCATCCCGGTGCCCGTCTTCGGGGAGGTGCAGACGCTGGTGGTTCAGGCCTGCTGCCAGGGCGCCCGGTCCCAGGCCCACGCCGTCCCCCTGCGCCTCAGGACTCCAGGACTTCCCTGACCTTCCCCAGGAGATCCTTGATCCGGAAGGGCTTCTGCAGGAAGTGGGTCTCCTCGCGCATGAGGCCCCGCTTGGCCAGGATGTCCCCGGTGTAGCCGGAGATGAAGAGGACCTTGAACCCCGTGCGGGCCTCCAGGAGGCGGTGCTGGAGCTCCTTCCCGTTCATGCCGGGCATGACCACGTCGGTGATAAGGAGGTGGATCGGCCCTTCGTGACGGGCGGCCAGCAGGACCGTGTCGATGGGATTGGACGCGGCGAGCACCTTGTAGCCCTTCCCTTCCAGGACCAGCCGCATGACGTCCAGCATGGGCTGCTCGTCCTCGGCGATGAGAATGGTCTCGTCGCCTCCCCGCGCGGAGGGCTCCGCGGCCGGGTCCCCCAGGGCGTCCTGGGAATCGTAGGCGGGCAGGTAGATCTTGAAGGACGTCCCCAGGCCCAGGTTGCTGTAGACCGAGACGGCGCCGCCGTTCTGCTTGATGATGCCGTAGACCATGGAAAGGCCGAGCCCGGTGCCCTTGCCTTCGCCCTTGGTGGTGAAGAAGGGTTCGAAGATGTGCGCGAGGGTGAAGGTGTCCATGCCGCAGCCCGTGTCGCTCACCGTGAGCTGCACGTAGTTCCCGGGCGCCAGGCCCCCGAAGATCAGGGCCGAGGTGTCCTCCACCTGGACGTTCTGGGTCTCGATGCTGATGGACCCGGCGCCCGGCAGGGCGTCCCGGGAATTGACCACCAGGTTCGTGAGCAGCTGGCTCACCTGGGAGGGGTCGATGAAAACCTCCCGCAGGCCCGGCCCGGGATGCACGATCAGCTCGATGTCGCGTTCGATCATCCGCTTGAGCATCTTCCGGTTCTCCTCCACGGCCTCGTTGAGGTCCAGGCGCCTGGGCTGGGCCGCCTGCTTGCGGGAGAAGGCCAGGAGCTGCCGGGTGAGGTCCGCGGATCGTTCCGCCGCGGCCTTGATCTCCAGGAGGCGCCTCCGGGCGGGTTCCGGGAGGCCGGGGGTATCGAGGGAGATCTCGGAATTGATGAGGATGACGTTGAGCATGTTGTTGAAATCGTGGGCGACTCCGCCCGCGAGCCGCCCCAGGGCTTCCATCTTCTGGGACTGGAGCAGCTCGGACTCGATGCGCCGCTGCTCGGTGATGTCCTGCATGATGCCGATGAAGTGGGTGATGGCCCCGCCTTCGCCCCGCACCGGCGAGATGGCCGTCTGGAAGAGCCGTTGCATGCCGTTCTTGTGGCGGTCCTGGATTTCGCCCCGCCACACCTGGCCCGAAGCCTGCGGGTCCCACATCGCCCGGGTATCCCCGTCCTTGCGGGTTCCGGATTCCAGGAAGCGGGGCCTGGAGCCGAGGATCTCCCGCCTTTCGAACCCCGTGAGCTCCAGGTAGGCCTGGTTGGCCCATTCGACGATCCCCTGGCGGTCCATGATCAGGATGCCGTTGGCCGCCGCGTCCAGCGCGAAGCTCCGGAGCCGGAGCCGGGCCTCGGCCCGCTGCAGCTCCTCCACCTGCCGGGCCAGGGTCTGGGAGCGCTGGTCCAGCTTCTGGATGAGGCGCTCGTTGTAGAGCTTGAGGAACGAGCCCTCGTCGGTGGGGGCGGGATCCTGCGGCCGGATCTCGCCGGCCTGGGTGCGCGCGACCACGTCCTTCACCTGGCGCAGGAAGGCGTCAGGCTCCATGGGCTTGCGGAGGAAGGCGGCGGCCCCCAGGGAAAGGGCGAAGGCCTCGTCCTCGTCGGACTGGTAGGTGGCCGTGTAGAAGATGAAGGGGATCCTCGCCAGGGCCCCGTCCTCCATCCACGCGCGGCACAGGGAATAGCCGTCCAGCACGGGCATGAGGATATCGGAGATGATCAGGTCGGGCGCCTCCCGGCGGGCCGCCTCCAGGGCCTCCTGGCCGTTGAGGGCCCGGCGCGTGGAATGGCCCTGGCTGCCCAGGACGATTTCCAGGAGCTTGAGGTTCGAAGCGATGTCGTCGACCAGGAGGATCTTCATGTTCGGCTCCCCGGGTTGCGGGTCAGATGAACGAAGCGACGGTGCCCGTGAAGGTCTCGGGGTTGATGGGCTTCTCGATGTATTCGGTGAAGCCTTCCAGCAGGGCCCGCTCCCGGTCCCCGGTCATGGCGTAGCTGGTGATGGCCATGATGGGAGTGCCGGCGGTGCCGGGCAGCGCCCGCAGGGCCTTGACCACCTGGTACCCGTCCATGCCCGGCAGCTGGATGTCCAGGAGGATGAGGTCGAAGGCCTCCGCCCGGGCGAGGGCGATGCCCGAAGGCCCGTCCGTGGCCTCCACCAGGTGCACCTTCAGGGAGCTCAGGAGCATGCGCACCAGCAGGAGGTTGTCCGGGTTGTCTTCGATGACCAGGATGCGTTTCATGATTCCCCTCTAGGCAGGGACAGCGTGAAGGTGGCGCCCCGGCCGGCCTCGCTTTCGGCCAGGATATCGCCGTTCATGAGGCGGGCCAGCCGCCGGCTGAGGGCCAGGCCCAGGCCGGTGCCCTCGTTGCGCCGGGCCAACCCCTCGTCCAGTTGCTCGAATTCCCGGAACAGGCGGTGGAGATCCTGGGCGGCGATGCCGGGCCCCGTGTCCTGGACCCGCACATCCACGCCGGCCTCCCGGAGGTGGATGCCCACGGTGACGCGTCCGGTTTCCGTGAACTTCACGGCGTTGGAGAGCAGGTTCAGGAAGATCTGGGACACCCGCCGCCGGTCGCCGGTCATGGGCAGCGCCCCGGGGAAGGCGTCCTGGACCAGGTCCAGGCCCTTGGCCGCCGCGGCGGGGGCCAGGGTCTCCATGGACTCCCGCAGCGTCTGCACCAGATCGTAGGGCTGGGAGGCCAGGCGCATTTCCGCAGCTTCGATCTTGGAGAGATCCAGCACGTCGTTGATAAGGTCCAGCAGGTGCCGGCCGTTGCGCTGGACGATGCGCAGGGGTTCCTCCTGCTGGGGCTGCAGGGGGCCGGCCATGCCCCCCAGCAGGACGCCCGTGAAGCCGATGACGGAGTTGAGCGGGGTGCGCAATTCGTGGGACATGGCCGACAGGAAGGCGGACTTGGCGCGGTCCGCGGCCTGGGCGCGCTCCACGGCCAGGGCCAGGTCCTCGTTGGCCTCCCGCAGGAGGGCCGTGCGTTCCTCGACGCTGCGCTCCAGCCCGGCGGCATGGGCCTTCAGGCGCTCGTGGAGCAGCGCGTTCTGGAGGCCCGTGGACACCTGCGCCGCCAGCGTCTCCAGGAACGTGGCCTCGGCCCCGTACGCCCGGGGGCTGCCCGAGCCCAGGACGAGCCGGCCCAGGTCCTGGCCCGCCTTCATCAGGGGGAGGATCGCCAGGGACGCCAGGCCCGGGGCCCTGAACCGCGGATCCGCCGCGGCGTCCTCCACGTAGACGGCCCGGCCGTCCAGGGGGCCCAGGGCGCCGGTGCCCAGATCCCCCGCCTCGTCCAAGGCCGCCGCGCCCGGGGCCTGGACGCTGTCCAGGAGCTGGAGCGCGGCCCCCTCCCGCAGGTAGAGCGCCGCCAGGTCCGACCCCGTGGCCGCCAGGGTGCCCTGGAGGGCGGCCTGGGAGCAGGCGGCCACATCCAGCGTCGTGGTGAGGCGGATGCCCAGCTCGTTCATGGCCGAAAGTTGGGCGGCCCGCCGGAGGAGCGCCGCCTCCGCCAGCTTCTGGTCGGTGATGTCCTCGCCCAGGCTGATGGTGCCGATGATGGTGCCGGCCCGGTCCCGGAGGATGGTGTTGTTCCACCGGATGAGCCTGCGCCCGCCGTCGCGGGTGAGGATCTCGTTCTCGTTGTGGATCTGGATCTCGCCCATGTGCAGGGAGGCGTCCAGGGCCGCCCCCACCCGGGCCCGGTCCTCCGGAGGCACGAACACGGCGAACCAGTTCTGGCCCAGCACCTCCTCCCGGGACCGGCCCGTGAGCCAGAGCAGGTGGTCGTTGCAGAAGGTGATGGTGGCCTGGGCGTCCAGGGACACGGCCACGAGCTTCACCGTCTCCAGGGTCGCCCGGAACCGGCGTTCGGATTCGGCCAGATCCATGCGGGTCTCCATGCCCGCCAGCGCGTACCCCAAGTCTCCGGCCAGTTCACCCAGCAACCGGCCCTCCTCGGCGCCCAGGGGGGCCGGTTCCCCGTAGGCGGCCATGAGAGCGCCCACGGCCCTTCCGCCCTGGAGGATCGGAAAGGCGCAGTGGGCCTGGTACCCCAGGGCCAGGGCCTCCTCCCGCCAGGGGGCGAAGGCGGGATCGTTCAGGCAGGGTGGAAAGACGGCGCCCTGGCCGGCGGGGGCGTCCGAATCGGGAATCGCCAGGCCGCCCAGGTGGCCGAAGGCGGTCCCCGGCACCACGCACCCCGTGGCCTCCTCCTTGAACCCCAGCCAGGCCAATTGGAACCCGCCCATTTCCACCAGGAGGCGACAGGTCTCCCGCAGGAGCGTGGGGCGGTCCTCGGAATGGACGATCGCCTGGTTCACCTCCGAGAGGGTCCGGTAGAGGCGGTTCTGGATGCGCAGGCGATCCTCCAGCCGCTGGCGTTCCTGCAGCGCGGAACCCAGCACGAGGGTGGTGATGGCCAGCGTGCAGATGAAGCCCTGCTGCAGGAGGAGCGACCCGTTCAGGGGACCGGGAAGCAGGAAGGGCCCCGCGCCCAGCACCGTGGACGTGGTGGCCAGGATGGACAGGAGGGCCACCAGGCTCGACGCGTAGAAGGGTCCGAGCCGAGAGGTGCTCAGGACCAGGAGCGGGAAGAAGAAGAAGGCGAGGGGGGGCAGGAAGGGACAGACCCCGTACCAGAAGGCCAGGATCAACCCGGCCGCCAGCAGGGCGTCCCGGTGCACCTTCCGGGGCAGGGCGGCCAGTTGCCGCCTGCGGAAGGTGAGGAGCATGGGGGTCAGGACCAGGGCGCCCGCGGCGTCGCCCAGCCACCACGACGCGCCGACGGCCTGGAACAGGGGCCAGCGGCCCGTGGCCGCGCAGTAGACCAGGGTCCCCACCAGGGCGCTGACCAGAGTCGCCAGAACCGCGCCCCCCAGGATGAACTGGAGGACATGGGCCACGCGGGAGAAGGGATGGCGGGTGCCCGTGAACCGCTCGATGAGGTAGCCGGCCAGGAGGGCCTCGGCGGCGTTGCCCAGGGCCGTGGCCAGGGAGGCGCCCACCGCGAGGGCGGGGGACAGGCCGAGGCGGCCGAGGATCAGGCCGTTGGCCAGGAAGGCCCCCAGGAGGACGGCGGGCCAGATGCCGGGGCCGTACCGCATGCGGGCGGCGATGGCCAGCCCCGTGGGGATCCACACGGCCGTGGCGTTGGAGCCCGGCAGGGCCAGGGCGTGTCCCAGGGCGGCCAGTACGAAATAGGCTGCGGCCAAGCCCGCCTGATGGACGGGTGGAAGACGTTTCCAGGGAACGTGCCAGTGGGGCTTCATGGGTGGCCGCCGGGGTCGAATGATTGCGATGTTCAATTATACCCTGGAACCCTGCCTGGACGGAGCCTTCACTGGGGCGCCAGCCCCAATTCCGCCGCGTTGGCGTGCAGGACGTCCACCACCCGCTGGAAATGCTCGTCCTCGGTGCCTCCGATGCGCTCGGAGAGCCGCCGGAAGCCTTCGAGCATCTCCTCCCGGTTCACGCCCGCGGCGAAGGCGGGGGTCTTCATCTTCTTGCGGATGCTCCGGGGCTCGAGGCCCTCGGTGCGCTGGGGCCGCACCAGGGCGCAGGCGGTGACGAAGCCCGTGACCTCGTCCGAGGCCACCAGGGCGCGCTCCAGGAGGTCCTCGGGGTGGATGCCGGTGCGCTCCCAGGCGTGGGCGGCCACGGCCCGGGCCAGGGCCGTCTCGCCTCGGGCCTCCAGCCACGCCACGATGCGCGCGGGATGCTCCTCGGGCCAGCGATCGTAGTCGGCGTCGTGGAGCAGGCCGGCCAGGGCGAAGGGCCGCGGGTCCTGGCCCAGGCGCCGGGCCAGGTCCTCCATCACCAGCTCCACGCCCCGCGCGTGGATGCGCAGGCGCTCGGAGGGTGTCCAGTCGCAAACCAGGGTCCAGGCCTCTTCACGCGTGAGCATCGGGTCCTCCGCAACCATTCTAGGAGGCTGTCCAAGTATTCCTCGGCCCCGCGATGATGGCACCGGCCATGGCAAGACAAGGCACGCGAGGAGAGCGATTCGGGTAATCGTTCGACGAGCGTAACGCGGGATTGCCGTGGCCGATGATCTTGTCATCACTTAGGTCCACTTGATGTGGACCTAAGTCGTGACAAGATCCCGTAGGGCGGCGCCTGGAAGCCCGCTTCTCGTGTGCAAGCCCCTTGAAAATATGACCCATATTTCCTGCGGGCCTTGCGCTCGATAATCGGGCTTCCAGGCGCCGTCGCGGGGCCGAGTAATACATGGACAGCCTCCTAGGCCAGTTCGCGGATCTTCCTGGCCAGCTCGCGCACGGAGAACGGCTTGTGGAGAAGCCCCACCGTGGGCCGGCCCTCCACCAGGGCGCGGGACGCGGCGTCCACGTATCCCGAGGACACCAGGATCTTCTGGGTGGGACGTTGCTCCAGGATCCGCACGAGCACTTCGTCGCCGGTCATGCCGGGCATGTTGAGGTCGAGGATCACCAGGTCGAAGGTGTCCGGGCCCGCCAGCACGTCCAGGGCCGCCGCGCCGCTCTCCACGCAGGTCACCAGGTGCCCCTGCCAGTGCAGGACATCGGTGACGGACTCGCGCAGCAGTTCGTCGTCGTCCACCACCAGGATCTGCAGGCCCCGCACCGCGGGCCCCTCGGGCGCCACCGGGGGTTCCGCAGGCCGGCCCTCGGAACCGGGGAAGGCCAGGCACACCCGGGTGCCCTCCCCGGGGCGGCTGGCGATGGCCAGGGTTCCCCGGTGGGCCTGCACGGTGCCGTACACCATGGCCAGGCCCAGGCCGGTGCCCTTGCCGGCGGGCTTGGTGGTGAAGAAGGGCTCCGTGGCGCGCTGGACGACCTCCTCGGGCATGCCCACCCCGGTGTCCTCCACCTCCAGCAGCACCTCCCCCCCGGGACCGTTGGCGGTGCGCAGGGTGATGGTCCCCCCCTGGGGCAGGGCGTCCACGCTGTTGACGCAGATGTTCATGACGGCGTGGTTGAGGGCGCCGGGATCCCCTTCCACCGTGCGCAGGCCCGGGTCGAGCTCGGTGACGAACCGCACCTTCTGGAGCGTGGTGCGGCCCAGGAGGCCCACCACTTCCTCCACCTGCCGGTTGAGGTCCACCGGAACGATCTCGCCCAGGTCCCTCCGGGCGAAGCACAGCAGCCCCTGCACCACCCCGCGCCCGCGCAGGCAGGCCTGGCGGATGGTCTCCATGGACCGGTTCCCGGGGTCGCGCTCCGTCTCCAGGGAGGCCAGGCCCAGGATGGCGCCCAGCACGTTGTTCAGGTCATGGGCCACGCCGCCGGCGAGGTTGCCCAGGCTCTCGAGCCGCCGGGACTGCTGCAGGCGCAGCTCGAGGTCGCGCTGCTGCTCCTCCTGCCGGCGCAGGCGGGTGATGTCCCGGGCGTAGCCCAGCACGCCCTCGATGCGCCCCTGGGCGTCCCGCAGGGGCGCGTGGAGGACGTCCAGGACCCGCGTCTCGCCGTCCTGGGGGGAGCGAAGGGTCGCTTCGCGGCTCACCACCTCGCCGGCCAGGGCGTCCTCCTCGCCCTTGCGGATCTCCAGGCGGGCCGCGGAGGGCGGCCCGGGCAGGAATTCCGAAGTGGTGCGGCCGATGATGCCCGTGGGCGCCTGCCCGATGAAGCCGGCCATGGCCCGGTTGACCAGGAGGTAGACGCCCGCGAGGTCCTTGGCGTAGATGAAGTCCGGCGTGGAGTCGATGATGGACCGCAGGAGCTCGCGCAACCGCTCCTGTTCGGCCTCGGCGCGCCTGCGGCGGTCCTCCTTGTCCAGGTCCTCCAGGGCGAAGGTGATGTCCTCGCACACCTCCTCCAGGAGGGCGATTTCCGGGGGGCCGAAGAACCCGGCCTCCTCGGCGTAGATGGCCAGGACGCCGAAGACCGTCCCGTCGCCCTTGCGCAGGGGGAAGGCCCCCGCGGCCCGGAAACCCAGCTCCAGGCCCTCTTGCCGCCAGGGCGCGGTGTGGGGGTCCTCGTTGAAGTCGTAGGCGAGGACGGGGCGTCCCTCCCGGTAGGCCCGCCCCAGGGTGCCCTGGCCCTCGGGACGGTCCCCGGTGGCGTAGACCTCCAGGGACGCCACCCACCTCTCGGGGGCGCCGTGGCTGGCCAGGGCCCGGAAGCGGCCCGTCTCCGGTTCGGGCACGGCGATCCACGCCCCCCAGAAGCCGCCGCCCTCCACCAGGTCCCGGCAGATGCGCTGGTAGAGCTCCGCCGGCGACTGCACGCGGACGATGGACTGGTTCACCTGGCTCAGGGCCGCGTAGAGCCGGTTGGCGCGGCCCAGCGCCTCCTCGCCGGCCTTGCGGGCGGTGATGTCCTCGATCACGGTGAGGATCCGCAGGCCGCCCTCCAGGTCCAGCAGGTCGGCCGAGACCCGGCCCACCATCTCCGCCCCGCCCCGGGTGCGGAAACGGGCCTCCATGCCCTCCACCCGGCCCTCGGTGCGCAGCTGCTCCAGGTAGGCGCCCCGGGCCTCCTGCGAAACCCAGAAGTCCGCCGCGGATCGACCGGCCAGTTCCTCCCGGGTGTAGCCCATCAGGGTGAGCAGGGTGTCGTTGACCTCCTCCACCTCGCCGCCGGGGAACCTCCCCAGGATGATGCTGGAGGGGTTGGACCGGAAGATCCGCTCGAACTTGTCCTCGGCCAGCCTCAGGGCCTCCTCGGCCTGGGCCGCCGCGGTCACGTCCCTCACCACGGCGATCACGCACCCGCCGGCCCGGGTGAGGCGCACCTCGCTCCAGAAAAGGGAACCGTCCGCCCGGCGTGAACGCCAGGGGACCTCCACGCTTTCGTTGACGCCCAGGCTCAGGATCCAGGCCCGGGCGTCGGCCAGGGTGTAGCCCTCCCCCCCGGCGCAGAGCAGTTCCAGATCCAATTCCGCCAGGGCCTCGGTGGAATGGCCGAACATCTCCAGGCAGGCCCGGTTCACTTCCAGGATCCGGCCGGACTCCGCGTCGTGGACGAGGACCGCGTCCGGCAGGGCATCAAGGATGAGTGAATAGTCGAGGAGCGTGCGCCCGGATCGGTTCTCCAGCAACTGTGCCCCAATGGGGAACATGACTCTCCTTGTCTCAGGTCCTGCGTGGTCGTCGTACGGGTTGGTGCCCCATTATGCATGATTGGGAATGACTGGCCACCCTAGAGCGGGTATGGCTTTTTCTTGATGTCTGAAACGGGTTGGCCACTACCCGGTCGTTTCGGAGCATGGCGCAACCCGGAATCGCTTTACGTCAGCCCACGAACCCGTCGCTCCTCGAACACGAAGCAAAAAGACTAAACGCTGGGGCGCAGAGATCTCGCTGGGGCGCTGGGAGTTGAAATTCGTGTGTCAACCGCTCAGGAATTTTCATCCTTTTCTTTTCCCAGCGCCCCAGCGAGCCCCCAGCGCCCCAGCGTTTCAGCTTTTCGATGGTCTCCCCGATCCGCTCCTTACCATCCCGAACTCCAGGGGCAAAATTCCAGGTTCATGGTCCGTGAGGCCAATACCATCTGCACAAGCGTTGTCATTTCGCCCGATCCGCCGAAAAGGGAGCTGCTGCGCCTTACGCCCAAGAACGTTGATATCAGTAAATAAATCCAGCTTTTGCAACAGCTATTTGAAGCCCGAAATTTTCGTACCGACCCCATTTGGCTAATGGCAAGCGTTCATTCTGAGGTTTCATGGCACCGATTGGTGCCGTTCCCCGCTAGCCCTTTCCCCGCCACCCCTGGAAGCGCTGCGCGTAGTCGGCCACCGTGGTTCCCGGGTCCAGGCCCAGGGCGGCGAGGTAGGCGGTGAGGTAGCCCCGCACGATCACCGCCGCCGAGGGCAGGTCCCGGAACCGCTCCTCCTCCAGGGCCTCCAGGTAGGCGCCGCGGACGTTGGTTTCGGCGGCCATGCGTTCCAGGGTGAACCCCGCGGCCTCCCGGGCCCGGCGCAGGGCGGGGCCGTCCAGGGCGCGGCCGGGTTCCCGCACCGCCTCCGGCACGGGCCGGGGCGCCGGCTGGGGCGCGTCCAGGATGCCGCAGAGCTCGGCGTAGGCGGCCTCCACCTCCGCCAGGATCCGGGCCTGGGCCTCCGGCTCGAACTCGTCCATGGCGGGCAGCCCGGAACCCGAATAGAGGCCCTTGAGGAAGGTGTAGGCGCGCCGGACGTCGTCCAGGCCGCACCCCGCGTCCACCTCCAGGATCTCGCGGCAGCGGGCCTCCCCCAGGGGCGCGGTCATGGCCGGGCCTCCCGGGCGGCGCGGGTCTTGAGGATGGCGTCCAGGACGGAATCCAGGTCGTTGCGCAGGGCGAAGGAGGCCCCCTTGAGCACCAGGGACGGCCCCTGGCCGAACAGGCTCCACAGGTCCTTGTCGTGATGGATGAACCCCGCCAGCTCCGTGGGCACCCGGAAGAACTTCACCACCGCGCTCCGGGCCCCGCGGCCCTGGTCCACCTGGCGGAACTCGCGCACGTCGTTGAGCACCAGGTGCAGGGCCAGCTTGGCGTTCTCCCGCGCGTAGGCCTCCCCGAAGACCGGGGAGAGGTCCGAGAGGTGCCGGGCCAGGTCCTGGACGGTGGCGATGCCGTGGGCGGCGCGATCCTTCCAGATGGCCCGGGCCCGGTCGCGCAGGTGCGCCTCGGCCAGGACCGAGCTGAGCTGGCGGAACTGGAGGTTCTTCACGAAGAGGTAGAAATTCTCGATGGAGAGCGGCTCGGGGGTGATGACGGCCACCTTCACGTCGGCCAGAAGGAAGGCGTCCAGGGTGTCGTACTGGGTGCCCGCCCCCAGGTCCAGGATCACGTGGTCGGCCTCCAGGCGCCTGAGGTGGCGGAACAGCTTGAGCTTCTGGGCCGAGTTCATGCCGTCGGTATTGGCTGAATTGAGGTTGCCGGGCACCAGGCGCAAACCGGGGATCCGGGTCTCCAGGGCGAGCTCCTCCAGGGTGGCCTTGCCGTCCAGGAAGCGGCCCAGGTTCGCCGGGGGGTTCCGCAGCCCGCAATAGGTGTGCTGGTTGGCGCCGCCGAAGTCCGCGTCCACCAGGATCACCCGCCCCGAGCGCTCCGCGAGCCGGATGGCGAGACCGTTGGACACCAGGCTCTTGCCCGTGCCTCCTTTGCCGCCCCCCACCGCCCAAATCAGCATGAAATCCCTATAGGAATATACGGATCCACCCTAACAGAATCGGACCAGTCAGGTTAGGCCCGAGGGCTCCCCGGCCTTGCCTGGAAGAAGATGTTGAAAATTTTATATAGCGGGGAGGGATTGTTGACATATTCTAGGAAATATTACAGGGAAGCTCATGGATCCAGCCAAAGACGTGACCGGACCCTCCCACTTCCACACTTGGAAGGAACCCCGAGAGGTCGCCAAGAGACTTAAAATCCTCATCAAGGCCATCGAGCAGAGCCCTGTTTCCGTCATCATCACGGACCCCCACGGCGTGATCGAGTATGTGAACCCCAAGTTCACCCAGGTGACGGGCTACGCCCTGGAGGAGGCGGTGGGCCAGACCCCGCGCATCCTCAACGGCGGCTTCCTCACCCGGGACTTCTACAAGAACATGTGGGACACGATCCTGGAAGGCCGCGAGTGGCACGGGCTCTTCCACAACCGCACCAAGGCCGGCGACCTGGTGTGGGAGCTGGCCTCCATCTCCCCCATCCGGGACGACGACGGCACGATCACCCACTTCGTGGGGGTCAAGGAGGACATCACCGAGCTCAAGCGGCTGCAGGACCAGATGGCCCACATGGCCCACCACGACCAGCTCACGGGCCTGCCCAACCGGTTCCTGTTCCTGGACCGCCTGGGCCAGATGCTCGCCCAGGCCCGGCGCCGGGAGACCTTCTTCGCGGTGCTCTACCTGGACCTGGACGACTTCAAGGCCGTCAACGACACCCTCGGCCACGCCGCCGGCGACAGCCTCCTGACCGCGGTGGCCCAGCGGCTCCTGGGCTGCGTGCGGGAAACCGACACCGTGAGCCGCATGGGCGGGGACGAGTTCACCATCCTCCTGGCCGACATCCAGGACCTGGCCGACGTGCAGCGCATCGTGGACACGATCCTCAAGGCCATCTCGGCCCCCTTCACCCTCGGGGACACGCCCTGCCGCGTGGGGGTGTCCATCGGCGTGGCCATCTACCCCCTGGACGGCCTGGACACGGACCCCCTGCTGTCGGCCGCCGACACCGCCCTCTACAAGGTCAAGGCCGGAGGCCGGGGCGGTTCCTGCTTCCCCGCGCTCCACCAGGAGCGTCCGCCGGTCTAGCAGCCCGTCTACGTGATGGCCCGGGTCCCTACATTTCGCCCCGTTCGTCGCGGGAGTTGCTGTCGCAACTCCCGCGACGGAGAGCATCGCAGAATGACCCTCGCCCGTGTCCCAATTCACTGGAATGCAGGTTTCGGCACATTTCGGGGCGGCTGCGGGTCTGAATGCTGAAACAGACCTGCCAGGGCGGTGAGGTGCCGCCGGCGGAGAACAGCACTATGGCCGGGTGGAATAGCGGGAAGCCCCTCAGGAATGAACTACGTGATTTCGGGTGGCAGGAGCCACTTCTGCTCAGGGTCCCAGGGCCGGAATCGTTTACTCATACCTACTTATCATACAAATCTGCCACGACTTTACCCATTCCCTGCACGGACCCGATTCATTGAAGCGCCGGTAGAACTCGGCCCTACCTTACCCGCGCTGCTTTACGTTTCTTGGGGTCGCGACAGCGAACCCAAGAAACGAACGGGGCGAAAGTCTGGGACACGGCTGACTACGTAGACGGGCTGCTAAAATCGCTGAATGACCCTGGGGCTTTCCGTTCGCGAGTTCGTGGCCCCCCTGGAGCCTTCGGGGAGCCTCGACGCGCGCCGCTCCCTGGCCGCCGAGGAGGACCCCATGGCCCTGGGGGCGAGGATCCACGCGCGGGTGCAGAAGCGCCTGGCCCAGGAGGACCCCGCCGTGCGGCCGGAGGTGGCCGTGCAGGCCCCCCTGGCCCACGGGGACTTCGAGGTGCTGGTGCGGGGCCGGGTGGACGTGCTGGTGGACGCCAGCCCCCCGGTGGTGGAGGAGATCAAGACCACCTTCCGCCCCGCCGCGCTCCTGGACGAACTGGACGACGGCCACCCCCACGTGCTGCAGGCGCGGATGTACGCCTGGATCCTCTGGCGGGACCTGGGGGTGGCCCCCCTGTGCCGCCTCCGGGTCATCAGCCTCCTGGACGAAAGCGAGACGCTGGTGGATCTGGCCTTCGACCCCGGGGCCTTCTCGGCGTGGGTGGAAGCCCGGCTCGGGGACCTGCACGCGGCCTGGGAACGGGCCCAGGCCCGGCGCGCCGAGCGCCGGGAGCTGGCCGCGAGCCTCACCTTCCCCTTTGCCGACCCCCGGCCCGGGCAGGCCCGGCTGGTGGAGCTCGTGGCCTCCACCCTGGCCTCGGGCGGGCGCATGCTCCTGCAGGCCCCCACGGGCCTGGGCAAGACCGCGGCGGTGCTCTTCCCCGCCCTGGCCCGGGCCCTGGAGGACGATCTGCGCGTCTTCTACTGCACGCCGCGCAACAGCCAGCACGAGGTGGCCGAGGACTGCGTGCGCCGGATCCGCGCCGGGGGCCACGGGGTGCGCTCGGTGACCATCCGGGCCAAGGAGAAGGTGTGCCCCCAGGCCGAGGTGGACTGCCGGCCGGAAGTCTGCCCCCGGGCCAACCTCTACTTCGACCGCCTCAAGGCCTCGGGCGCCGTGGAGACCCTCATGGCCGGGGGCTGCGCGGACGCCGCGGCCGTCAAGGCCGCCGCGGACGAGCACCTCCTCTGCCCCTTCGAACTCTCCCTGGACGCCGCGCGCCAGGCCGACGTGGTCATCGGGGACTACAACTACGCCTTCGCCCCCAACGCGACCCTGGTGCGCTTTTTCGGCACCCCCGAGGAAAGCGCGCGCACCATCGTGCTGGTGGACGAGGCCCACAACCTGCCCGTGCGCGCCGCGGACTGGTTCAGCCCCGCCCTGGAGATCCCCTGGCTGGAGGAGCTGCGCAAGCGCCGCCTGGTGCCCCGGGACCGGGGCCTGCGTTCCCGGCTCACCGCCCAGATCCGGCGCTGCGTGGCCCTCCTCCAGGCCTTGGAGGGCCCCCACCGGGTCGTGGAACTGGATCCCCAGCCCTTCCTGGGCGAGGAGTTCCGCATCACCCGGCTGGTGGCCGAAACGGCCACGCGCGGGGTGGAGCTGCGGCCGACCCACCCCCTGGTGGAGCTGCAGCGGGCCTGGGGGGCCTTCTGCGCCGTGCTGCGCGTGCTGGCCGCCCCCCACATCGTCACCTGGGTCCCCCCCGGGCGCCTTCGCATCACCTGCGCCGACGCCTCGGCCCACCTGCGCGAGCGCATGGCCGGGCTCCATTCCGCCGTGCTCTTCTCGGCCACGCTCAAGCCCTTCCTGTACCACCGTCGCCTGGCGGGCCTGGCGGACGTGGACGTGGTGGAGGCCGAGGTGCCCTCCCCCTTCCCGCCCGGCAACCGCAAGATCCTCGTGGTGCCCCAGGTGTCGACGCTCTACCGGCTCCGGGACCGGGAAATGCCCCGCATCGCCCACTTCCTGGGCCGCGTCCTGCCCCTGCGCCCGGGCAACTACTTCGTCTTCTTCCCCAGCTTCGAGATGCTGGAGAAGACCCTGCCCCACCTGGACCTGCCCGGGTTCCAGGTGCTGGCCCAGCCCCGGAACGCCGGCGCCGCGCGCATCGCCGAGCTGGTCCAGGCCCTGCGCGCCGGCACCGGCACCGTGGTGCTGGCCGTGCAGGGCGGCTCCCTCTCCGAAGGCATCGACCTGCCCGGCGAGGCCCTCATCGGCTGCGTGGTGGCGGGCCCCCCCCTGCCCCCCTTCGACCTGGAGCGGGACCGGGTGCGGGCCTATTTCCAGGCCGCCTACGGCTGCGGCCAGGCCTACGCCTACACATACCCCGCCGCGGCCAAGGCCGTGCAGGCCGCGGGCCGGGTCATCCGCACCCCGGAGGACCGGGGCCTCCTGGTGTTCCTGGACGGCCGGTTCCTGGAGGCGGATTACGCCGCCTGCTTTCCCGAGGGCTGGTTCCGGGATTCCCCCGCCGAACTGGTGTCCGGTTCCATCCTGGGGGACATCGCCGCCTTCTGGGATATGCGATCCTGAGGCATGCGCCTTCTCGCCCCCTTCCTCGCCCTCCTCCTCCTGGCCCCGGTCCAGGCCCAGGTCCCGCCCCTCCTGCCCGCCGCGGCGCCGGTGGACGAAGGTCCCCACGTGGTGTGGGAGGGCCGCAAGGCCCGGGTGCTCCGGTGGCGCCAGGGCAAGCCCGAGGAGAAGGCCCTTCCCGAAAGCGGCCTCCTGGCGCTGGACGGCCTCCCGCCCCTTCAGTTGGACCCCGGGCCCGCCCCCCGGCACCCCGCCGTCTTCCCCCTGCCCGCCAGGATCGCCGCCATCAGCGACATCCACGGCAACTACGCCGCCATGACCGCCCTGCTGGTGAAGCAGGGCATCCTGACCAAGGACCTGGCCTGGGCCTTCGGCACGGGGCACCTGCTGGTGATCGGCGACACGGTGGACCGGGGTGCCCAGGTGACGGAGAGCGTCTGGCTCCTGCGCTCCCTGGAGGCGCAGGCCCAGGCCGCCGGCGGCAGGGTCCACGTGCTCCTGGGCAACCACGAGATCATGAACATGAAGGGCGACGTGCGCTACCTCAACGCCAAGTACCTCGCCCTGCCCTACCGGACGCCCTACCTCATGGGACCCGACACCGAAATGGGCCGCTGGCTGCGCTCCCTGCCCGTCATGGTGCGCCTGGGCGACATCCTGTTCGTGCACGGCGGCGTCTCGCCCCGCCTGGGCGAAAGCTACCCCACCCTGGAGTCCGTGAACGCCGCCGCCTGGGACAGCCTGCCCTCCGTCAAGAAGCTCCTCCTGGGCAGCTCCGGCCCCCTGTGGTACCGGGGCATGGTCCAGGCGCCCGTGGACACGGCCGCCATGGTGGAGGCCAGCCTTCGCCCCTACCAGGCCCGCACAGTGGTGGTGGGCCACACGACGGTGAAGGAGGTGACGGCCATCCGCCCCGGGCAGGTGTACCTCATCGATGCGGGCCTGAGCGAGGGCCGGCCCGGGGAGCTGTGGATCCAGACGGATGGCAAGCGGTGGCGGGGGCTGGCCGACGGGACGCGGGTTCCGCTGGGGTAAGTGTCCGCAATGGCATCCTTGCCAAATTTCCCAATTTGGGTAAATTGGACTCGGAGGCACGCCCATGCCCACCCCCGAAAACGTGTTCCAGACGGACGCCCGCCGGCGCACGACGATGCCGGCCGTCATCCCGCCCAACGAGACCTTCACGATCGAAGCCTTGGGGGACGGGACGTTCCGCCTGGTGCCCATGACCTTGATCCCGAGCCATCAGCTCTGGGCCTGGCGGCCGGAAATCCAGGAGGCGGTCGAAGGCGCACTTCGTGAGCCCGGCTTCACGCTGGACAGCGAGGAGGGGCAGGATTTCCTCCGGAAACTCAGCAAATGAAATTGGAAATCCGCCCCTCCTTCCTGGTGTCCGCACTCCGCCAGTCCGCCCAGGTCCAGAAGGGGATCCGGAAAATGGTGGAACTTGCGGCGCTGCTGAGCTTGCAGGAGCTTTTGAACCATGAGGGCGTCCACCTTGAAAAGATCAAGGGGCTGCTGACCCGGGATGGAAAGCCGCAGTACACCTTGCGGGTCACCCGCGCGGCCCGGGCCATCGCCACCGTGGAGGGGGACCGGCTCGTGCTGCTCCTGGTGGAGCCGGACCACGACAAGGCGTACCACTGAACCGGGCGATCCAGGACTCCAGGCGCCCGGGGGTTCCACCCGGCGCCGGGGACGCTACACTCTTCCCTTTGGAGGCCACTTGAACCGCGCTTTTCTTTTATGCCTCCCCCTCGCCCTGCTGGCCACCCCGGCAGCCACGAAAACCCCCACCCGCGCCAAGAAGAAGACCCCGGCGCCCGTCACGAAAAAAGGACCCGCCATGATCACCACCGAATCCGGCCTCGGCTACGTCGACACCCACGAAGGCGCGGGCGAATCCCCCAAGAAGGGCCAGACCTGCGTCATGCACTACACCGGCTGGCTTTCCGACGGCGGCAAGCCGGGGCGGAAGTTCGACAGCTCCGTGGACCGCGGCCAGCCGTTCTCCTTCACCGTGGGCGTCGGCCAGGTCATCAAGGGCTGGGACGAGGGCGTGATCACCATGAAGAAGGGGGGCAAGCGCACCCTGCACATCCCTGCGGCCCTGGGCTACGGCTCCCGCGGCGCCGGCGGCGTGATCCCCCCGGGCGCGGACCTGATCTTCGACGTGGAGCTGATCGACTTCCGTTAGGACCTGAACTGGGACACCGACTCCGCGAGTTTCTCGGCAACCCGGGCGAGGTCGTTGGCCGTATGGGCGACCTCGCTCACGGTGCTGGCCAGTTGGGTGGTGGCTGTCGCGTTCTGAGTCGCTTGGTTGGCGCTTCGGTCCACAGCCCTGGCCACCTCGTCGCTGGTGCGGGCCTGCTCCTCGGAGGCGCTGCCGATTTCGAGTACAAGGGAAGACAGGCCGGTCACGTTCGAACGAATGGTCTCCAGCGCGGCGACCGTGGCGTTGACCGTTTCCTTTCCGCTGTCCACGGCCTCGTTCGAGCCCTTGACCAATTCCGCGATCTCTTTGGCCGCATGGCCGGATCGTTCCGCCAGTTTCCGAACCTCCTCCGCAACCACGGCGAATCCTTTCCCGTGGGCCCCGGCCTTGGCCGCTTCGATAGCGGCGTTCAGGCTCAGGAGGTTCGTCTGCCTGGCAATTTCCTGGATCACCTGGATGGCCCGCACGATTTGCGCCGTGGTGCTCCGGATGGCCTCCATGGATTCCGTGGTATTGGCTCCCGCCTGATGGCCCTGGGCGGTGGCCTGGACGGCAGCCTCGGCCTGTTCCCTGGCCTCCTTGGCGTTTCCGGCAACCTGCTGGATGGAGGCTGAGAATTCGGTTACCGCGGCAGCCAGGTGCTCGGCGTCCTGACGCTGCAACTCGGTGCTCCTGGCGATCTGGTCCGTGGTGGCGGACATCTCCTCCGCGCCGGAGGACAGCTCCATGGAACCGCTGGCGGTCTGGGCAGACGCATCCGCCAGATCCTTCCAGATACGCCTCAGTTTCTGAAGGAAGTCGTTGAACGCCTTCCCCACCCGGCCGAGTTCGTCGTCGCAAAGGACCGGGAGCGCCACCCGGAGGTCCCCCCGGGCGATGCCGTCCTCGATGGCCTTGCACATGGCTTCCGCAGGCCCAGCGACACTCCGGGAGATGGCCAGGGAAAGCCCGATTCCGGCCGCCAGGGCCCCGGCCCCGAGGGCCAACAGCGTCCAGCCGGCGCGCTCGGAACTCCGGATCGCGGCGAGGCTCTTCTGGTTCGCCTGCGTTTCCTGGAGGGCCACAACCTTCCCCAGCCCCTCCTCCCAGGCCGAGATGACCTTGCGGCCTTCACCGAATATCAGTCGGACCGCTTCGTCCTTCCGGCCCTGGTCCACGAGGTTCACGAAGCTGGCATGGATGGCCTCGGCCTTCACCCTGGCGGATTCCACGCTCTTCAGGAGGGCAGCCGTTTCGGTATCCTCCGTTCCGCACAATCCGAGGAGTTTCTTTTCAGCTTCGTCATAGACAGCCTTGGATTTTGCCAGTTTGTCCTTCTGCGTGGACCGCGCCGCCTCGGACGCCTCAAGGGCATAGGCCCGGATGAACCTGCCGGTGAGGAGCATCTGCCGGTCCATGGTCACCGCCTGTTCCATGGACTTCTGCTCGATCTCGACGATGTCCCTGAGGGTGGCCTCGGCCCTTCGCGACTGGTAGTGCGCCACCGCCACGGCGAGGAGCATGAGGCCAAGGACGGTGCCGAAGCCGAGGGCAAGGCGTTTCCCGATTCTGAGTCCTGCCAGCATACGTCCTCCTTCAGAAGAAGAGACATTGATGGACTTCGCACTCTTGCCGGAGCGTGAGTATCCCACCAATTCCGGATATGCAATGGAAAAGCTTCAGAACTGGAAGCCCGCGGAAATCGTCACGTTCCTCAGCTGCGTGCTCCGGTCCGCCTCGGACCGGGGCCGGCCAAGGATCCGGTTCACGTCGGCGGCGTACTCCAGCTTCAGGGGGATGCCCAGCTTCACGATGATGCCCAGGCCCAGCGCGGTGCGCAGGGGCAGGCTGGTGCGGTTGCCCTGGGCATCCTCGGACCAGGCGCGGCCGGGCTTCTGGTACACCTGGCCGGTGTCCACGAAGACTTCGCCCCACAGCGTCGGGGCCAGCAAGGGGAAGCGGTACTCCAGGTTCGCGATGAAGAGGGCCTGGCCGCCCAGGGGGATCTGCTCCGTGGCGCGCACCGGGAGGCCGTCGGGGCCGGTGGTCATCTTGTCGCTGCTGTCGGAGTTGAACAGGGGGATGCGGTCCAGGGGGCCCAGGAAGTCGGGCTCCACGCCGCGCATGGTGCCTGAGCCGCCCGCGAAGAAGCGCTCGGACAGCGGCAGGTCCTCGGCGGTCTTGGCCGTGGGCACGGCCAGGCCGATGCGGACGCCGAAGGCCACCACGCCGGCCGAGGCCTTGTAGCCCACGGGCCAGGTCCACTGGTTGCGCAAGTCCAGCTTGAGGAAGCTGCTGTTCTTGCTGGTGAGGAAGAACTGGCTGGCGGCCTCGAAACGGGCCAGGGAGTAAGTTCCGCTGGTGGGGTCGAAGGCGTTGTCCCGGGTGTCGCGCACCACCTGCAGGTAGGGGGAGGAGATGATGGCCCGCTTGGGGTACTTGGCGATCTTGGTGAGATCGTCGCTGGAGACGTTGTTGATGCTGGCGGCGACCTCCACCCGCTCGAACCGGTACCCGGCCTCCACGCTCACCCGGGAGGGCAGCGCCCACCGCAGGGAGGACAGGAGCCGGCGCCGGCGCACCTGGTAGATGTAGCGCTGCTCCTGGATGTAGGCCCCCTCCATGCGGAAGGCGGTGCGCTGGGGCAGCGCCTCGCCCACCACGCCGGGTTCGAACCAGGGGTCGGTGTAGCCCAGGGAGATGGAGTTCAGGGACCGGGTGTACTGGCCCGTGGGGAACGTCTCGCGCAGGGTGCGGTTGTCGAGGAAGCCGTCGCCGGCGCGGGCGTTGAAGTCCAGGGTGCGGCCCATGCCGCCGACGTTCAGGCGCTGCACGCCCGTGCCCAGGTAGTAGCCCTGGGTGCGGTCGTAGCCGAAGGAATTGGTGATCACCCAGGGCGAGCGCTCCTCGGCGCGGAACAGCAGGTCGCCGGCGCTCCACGGGGAGGGCGGGCCCACCTCGGCGCCCTCGGCGAGGCTGGACACCTCCACCCGCTGGAAGGCCCCGAGGCCGCCCAGGCGCCCCTGGGCCCGGCCCAGCTTGTCCTGGTCCAGGGGATCGCCCGGGTTCAGGTTGATCTCCCGGAGCACGGCCTTGGCGCGGGTCCGCCCCGCGCCCCGCACCACGACCCGGTCCACCTTCTCCAGGGGCTGGTCGGGCACCTCGAAGAGGATGCCGCAGACGCCGCCGTCCTCCACCACCACCTGGGAGCGCACGGTGGGGCGCAGCACGCCCAGGGCCACCAGGTGCTGCTGGCGCACCGCGGTGTAGGCCCGGAAGAGGTCGGCCTTGAGGAGCGGAATGGGTCTGGAGAAGGTGAGCGTGACCTGCAGCCTTCCCTCCACGGGCTGCATGGCCAGGGAGGCTTCGCAGCCCTCCATCTCCCGGCGGTCGCTGCGGAAGATCCGCGCGCCGTTCCGTTCGGCCACGAGGACCGGGTTCTCGGCGAAGAGCAGGACAAGGCCGGAGCCCAGGCCCCAGGGGTCGCCGAAGCCCTCGGGGGGCAGGTCCAGGCGGATCCAGGAAACGAGCCGCTGGCGCCCCTCGCGGATGCGGAACACCAGGTCGGCCTTGCCGTTGCGAAGCACGACGGAGCGCCGGACCTTGGCATCGGTGAAGCCGCGGCTTTCGTACAGGGCCAGGATGTGGTTCTCCGCGGCATCCAGGAGCTCGGGCCGGGCCTTGGCGCCCAGGAAGCCGCCCACGTCCGCGGCCTTGCGCAGGTCCTTCTCCCCCACGGCCTGGTTGCCCTCGAAGGTGAAGGTGCCCAGCTTCGACACCGGGCCCGGCGCGAGGTGGTAGGTCACGACCACCTCCTCGGGGCCCGTGGGGCCGGTTTTCGTCACCTTGCGGGTGTAGCTCACCTGGGGGTCCAGGTGGCCCCGGGACCGGAACAGGCGCACGATGCGCCGCTCCCCTTCGTCCAGGAGCTCGGGGGTGTAGCGGTCCGCCCGGGCCAGGGGCACCAGGTCCTTCAGGGACGTGGTCCAGCCCAGCCCGGCCCCGTCGGAGGCGAGAATGACCTTGGGACCCACCTCCACGGTGAGGCGCAGGGTGCCCCCGGCGTCCCAGTCCAGGTCCACGCGGCTCTCGAAGCGCTTGGCTCCCACCAGCTTCTTGCGCAGGCGGCGCAGGCACTCCAGCTCCACTTCCCGGTTCCAGAGGGTGACGCCCGGCACCACCTTGGTCTCCCGGATGAGGGCCTCCGCCGAGAATGGGCGGACATTGCCCACCACTTCCACGCTCCGGATGAGGTTGGGCTTGCCCACCGCCACGTCCAGGACGAGGCGGGCATCCCCCTCGGCCCGGGACGCCGCCACGCGCGCGGCGAGGTAGCCCGCGGCCACCAGGTGCTCCTGGGCATGGCGGCGCTGGGTCTCCAGGCGCAGGGCGCCTACCCGCTCGCCCTTCCGAAGGCCCGGAAAGAGATTCCTGCGCAGGGCGGAAGGGGCATCCCCCCGCACCTGGATGGCGGTGACCCGGGGCCAGGGATCCAGGCGCACCACGCCCGGGCTGCCCTCCACGGAGCGGAAGCGGTCCGTGGCCCGGATGGCCTCCAGGGCGCGCTGGAACTCGGGTTCGGACAGGGCTTTGCCCGGGCGGTAGCCGGCAGCCGCCCGGGCAAACACCTGGTCGTCCAGGCTCCCGCCCACGAACTCCAACCGGTCCGCCGGCGCCTGCCCCAGGCCCAGGGCAGGGATGGCCAGGAGGAGCAGGGGCGGGCCGAAGCGCTTCATCGGCTTGGGTTAGAAGCCGGCGAGGGACTCTTCCTCGGTTTCCTTCACGTCGAAGACGGAGTGGAGGCTGGTCATGGTGATCAGGTTGAAGATGCGGGAGTTCATGGCGCAGATGCGCAGGTCGCCGCCCTTGTTCTTGATGGAGGTGTAGCAGCCCACCAGTTCGCCCACGCCCGAGGAATCGAGGTAGCTGACCTTGCTCAGGTTAAGAACGATGCGGCGGCTGCCGGCCTCCAGGACGGTGCGAACGGCCTCGCCCAGTTCCTGGTCGCCGTCTCCAAGGGTGATCTTGCCCTCGGGATAAAGGATGGTGATGCCCTGGTGGTCGCGCTGGGTGATTTTCATGTGCTTTCCTCACGGTGTTCCAGGAGTCTACCAAGGCGGGTGGCCAAACCCAACCCACTATCGCGCGGGGGGCGTTGCGGCACGAACCCTGCAAAGGGTGGGGGTCCGGATGGCTTTCCGGACACCTTTCCCAGGGTGCCCCCATGTTCGACCTGGTTTCCAACAACCGCATGATCGCGCTCGCCGACAAGGGCATGTCCCTGGCCACCCAGCGCATTTCCCTCGTGGCGTCCAACCTGGCCAACATCGACACGCCCGGCTACCGCACCCGGGACTTCGACTTCGAGGCGGCCTTCCGCACGGAGATGGAAAAGCTGGATAGGCAGTTCTCGCCCACCCCCGGGGCGCCGTCGGCCTTCGACGCGGGAATCACGCCCCCGGCCATCATCCACCCGGACGACATCACCTCCGAGCGCAACGACGGCAACGACGTGCGCCTGGACCGGGAGAACATGCTCCTCAGCAAGGCGCAGACCGTCTACACCCTGAGTTCCAACCTGGCCCAGGGCGAGCTCAAGCTCGTGCTGGGCGCCATCCGGGATGCGGCCAAATAATGAGCACCTTCGACGCCATCAACAACATCGCCGCCTCCGGGCTGGCCGCCCAGCGCCTCCGGGCCCAGCTGGTGGCCTCCAACATCGCCAACTCCGAGACCACCCGGACCCCCCAGGGCGGCCCCTTCCGCCGCAAGGACGCAGTCTTCACGGTGGACACCCTGGGCATGGGGCCCAACGGCGTGCCCATCACCGGCGTGAAGGTCGCCGAGATCCGCGCCTCCCAGGACCCCTTCCTCACCAAGTACGATCCGGGCCACCCCGACGCCGACGCCTCGGGCATCGTGCAGTACCCCAACGTCAACCCCGTGGAGGAGATGGTGAACCTCACGGAGGCCAGCCGGGGCTTCGACGCCAACGCCTCGGTGGTGCGGGCGGTGCGCACCATGACGCTTTCGGCCCAGGATTTGCTCAGGGTTACCTGATGGGCGGTTTTCGCCCGGTGACGGAAATCTGACTGGCCCCCCGGCCAGGAACAATCCATCCTGAATCAGTTCCATCTCAAGGTTCGCCATGAACCCCATCATCCCCAGCCAGCTCCCTTCCCTCGACGCCCTCGCCCAGGCCGCCCAGAAGCCTGCTGCCGGCGCCCAGGACGGGCCGGAAGGCGCGCCCTTCGCCGACATCCTGAAGCAGGCCCTGGCCGAAGTGAACGCGTCCCACGCCAGCGCCGAGCAAGAGGCACGGAACTTGATAAGTGGAAACTCCACTGACATGCACACGGCGATCCTGGCGGTCCAGAAAGCCGATGTCAGCTTCCAGATGATGATGGCCGTCCGTTCCAAGCTGGTGGACGCATACCGCGAAGTGATGCGAATGCAGATGTGACGCATAGCTTTCCGGCCATCGAAAGGATCCAATGGCCGACGAGAGCAACGTCATCAAGCAGTTCACCGAAGCGCTGGACAACATGACGGCCACCCAGAAGGGGATGGTCGCCGCCATGTGCTTGACGGTGCTCCTGGTCCTCGTGGGCTTCGGCCTGTGGGCCGGGCAGGAGAACATGGGGGTGCTCTTCAGCAACCTGCCCCCCCTGGACGCCAACCGCATCGTCGAGGAGCTGAAGAAGCAGAACATCAAGTATGAGTTGAGTTCCGACCAGCGCACCGTGTCCGTGCCCGAGAAGCGGGTCGGCGACCTGCGCCTGAAGTTCGCCGGGGACGGCCTGCCCCAGGGCGAGGGCATCGGCTTCGACAAGCTGGAGAACCCCGGCCTCACCACCACCGACTTCACCCAGAAGATCATGTACCGCAGGGCCCTGGAGGCCAACCTGGCCAAGACCATCATGGCCCTCCAGCAGGTGGCGGGCGCCACGGTGCACATCACCCCCCAGAACGACAGCCCCTTCGCCACCGAGAAGGAGGAGGCCAAGGCCTCCGTGCTCCTCAAGCTCAAGGGCGGTCGGGCCCTGCCCGACGAGAACACCCAGGCCATCGTGAACCTGGTGGCCGCCAGCGTGGAGGGCCTCAAGCCCGAGCAGGTGGTCGTGATCGACCAGCACAGCCGCATCCTCAGCCGCACCGGGCGCGATCCCGCGGTGGGGGCCTCGGACGTGCAGAAGAAGGCCCAGCGCGAGGAGGAGGACCACCTGGTGAAGATGGTCACCGAGCTGCTGGAGCCGGTGGTGGGCATCGGCAAGGTGCGGGCCACCGCGCGCGTGGACCTGGACTTCGACAAGGTGAAGGTCAATTCCGAGACCTTCGACCCCGCCGGCCAGGTGGAGCGGGACCTGAAGGTCCTCAAGGAGGAGGGCCAGAAGCGCGACGGCGTGGCCGGGGTCCCCGGCACCCCCTCCAACGTCCCCCCCATCAACCAGCCCACCCCCGGCACGCCGGGCACCGACAGCCACAAGAAGGAAGAGACCACCACCCACTACGAGATCTCCAAGACCCTCAAGTCGGTGGAGCAGGCCCCCGGGAACGTGCGGCGCCTGTCCCTGGCGGTCATCGTGGACGACGCCAGCAAGTGGGACAAGGACGCCAAGGGCAACCCCGTGGAGAAGCTCTCGCCCCGCACTGCCGACGAGCTGAAGAAGATCCGGGACCAGGTGGCCTCCGCCATCGGCTTCCAGCAGAAGCGCGGTGATGAATTGACAGTGGAAAACATGGCCTTCGCCCCCACCAGCAACCCCAAGGAGGAGCAGGAGGCCAGGCAGCAGAGGTGGATCAACCTCGGCTGGGAACTGGCGCCCAAGGTCCTGTGGATCATCCTTGGGTTGGTTGTCTTCTTCCTGATCATCCTGCCCATGCTCAAGCGCCTGTCCTCCGCCCTCAACCGCCCCGCCCCCCTCCGGGTGCGCGTGGGCGCCGAAGGGGCCGCCCCCGGCGAGCCCGGCGCGGCCCCCCGGAAGTTCACGCCCCTCAAGTCCATGGCCGAGATGGAATCCGAGATCGAGGCCGAGCTGAACGCCGAGGGGGCCTCCTCGGCGCCCGAAGCCCAGCGGCGCTCCCTGATCAAGAAGCGCATCCAGGAAAGCACCATGAGCGACGCGGAGACCGTGGCCTCCCTGGTGAGATCCTGGATGATCGAGGACGGGAGATAGCATGGCCAAGCTTTCCGGCGCGCAGAAAGCCGCGGTCCTCATGGTCGCCCTGGGCGACGAGACCGCCTCCAGCATTTTCAAGTTCCTGGAAGAGGACGAGATCCAGAACATCTCCAAGGAGATCGCCCTCACCCGGCACGTGCAGCCCGAAACGGCCGACGAGGTGCTGGAGGAATTCCACACCATGACCCTGGCCAAGACCTACATCGCCCAGGGCGGCATCGAATATGCCAAGAAGCTGCTCATCAAATCCGTGGGCCCCGAGGCCGCCCGCAAGATCATCGACCGCCTCACCAAGGCCCTGGAGTCCTCGGCGGGCTTTTCCAGCATCGAAAGGGCCAACCCCCAGCAGCTGTCGAAATTCATCCAGAACGAGCACCCCCAGACCATCGCCCTGATCCTCGCCCACCTCAACGCCTCCCAGGCCGGGGACCTCATCGCCAGCCTCCCCGAGACCCTGCGGGCCGACGTGGCCATGCGCATGGCCAACCTGCAGGAGATCAGCCCCGAGGTGGTGCGCCGCATCTCGCTCATCCTCGAGCAGAAGCTGGAGGCCCTGGGATCCTTCGCCACCGAGGCCTACGGCGGCGTCCGGGCCGTGGCCGAGCTGTTCAACCGCATGGACCGCACCACGGGCCGCGTGGTGCTCGAGAAGATCGAGAACGAGAACCCGCAGCTGGCCGCCAGCATCCGCGACCTCATGTTCGTCTTCGACGACATCCTGCTCATCGACGACCTGGGCATCGCCGAGATCCTCAAGCGCGTGGACAAGAAGTCCCTCACCACCGCCCTCAAGGGCACCTCCGAGGAGCTGCGCAACCAGTTCTTCCGCAACATGTCCTCCCGCGCCGTGGAGCTCATGAAGGAGGAGATGGAGTTCATGGGCCCGGTCAAGCTCAAGGACGTGGAAAAGGCCCAGCACGAGATCGTGGAGATCGTGCGCCAGCTGGAGGAGGAAGGCGTCATCAGCATCGGCGGCGGCGGCGGGGACGACTATGTCAGCTGAACGGGTCATTCCCGCCCGGCGCGTGGACCTGGACACCATCGAGGCGTTCCCCTACTTCGCCGCCGACTTCTCCGGCGCCATGGACCCCGGGGAGGCCCTGGACGACGAGCCCCTTTCCGCCGAGCTCACCACCCCGGAGGAGGACGCCCGGCGCCTGGCCTCGGTGGACCAGATCATCTTCGAGAAGCTCCAGCAGGCCGAGCGGGACGCCCACGACGTGGCCCGCAAGGCCTACGAGGAGGGGTTCCAGGCCGGCGAGGCCGAGGGCCGCACCTTCGGCGAAAGCCAGTACAAGGCCCAGATCCAGCGCCTGGACGCGGCCCTGGAGGACCTTTCGGCCTCCCTGGACCTCAACGCCAAGGTCACCCAGGAGGAGCTCCTGGGCCTGGCCCTGGCCATGGCGGAGTACCTCGCCGCCCGCGAAGTGCAGGACGGCGCCTCCACCCTCGCGCCGCTCCTGACCCGGGTGCTGGAATCCCACCCCTTCCCCGAGGGGGACGCGGACCTCCAGGGCCGCCCCGGGCTCACCGTGCTCATGAACCCCCGCGACCTGGAACTGCTGGGGCCCTCCGCCCGGAGCCACCCTGGCGTGGCCGTGCGGGAGGACGACGCCCTCAGCCGCGGCAGCCTGCGGGTGGAGAGCGTCGCGGGCGTGCTGGACGCCACCCTGGAGCGCCGGCGGACCCGCCTCCTGGAGCTGCTCCAGAGGTCGCGGGAGCAGGAGGCCTGATGGACTTCCGCGCCCTGGCCCGCGAGGTCAAGCTGCTGCCCCCCGGCGACGTGCTGGGCCGCGTGAGCAAGGTCGTGGGCCTGGTGGTGGAATCCCGGGGCCCCGAGGGGTCCGTGGGCGAGCAGATGATCATCCACATGCAGGACGGGCGCCAGGTCACCGCCGAGGTGGTGGGTTTCCAGGACCAGCAGGTGCTCCTCATGCCCGTGGAGAACATCGAGGGCATCCGCCCCGGCCTCATGGTGGAGGCCCGCGGGCACCAGCCCGAACTGCCCGTGTCCAGCGCCCTGCTGGGCCGGGTCATCGACCCCCTGGGCCGGCCCCTGGACGGGGGGCCTCCCCTGGACGCCGAGGACCGGGTGCCCATCCACGGACGCCCCCCCAACCCCATGCAGCGCCGCATGATCAAGGAGGTGCTGGCCACGGGCGTGCGCGCCATCGACGGCCTCCTGACCCTGGGCAAGGGCCAGCGCATCGGCATCTTCTCCGGCTCGGGCGTGGGCAAGTCCACCCTCATGGGCATGATCGCCCGGAACACCTCGGCCCAGGTGAACGTCATCGCCCTGGTGGGGGAGCGGGGCCGCGAGCTGAAGGAGTTCATCGAGAACGACCTGGGCCCCGAGGGCCTGGCCCGCAGCGTGGTGGTGGTGGCCACCAGCGACCAGACCCCCCTCCTGCGCCTGCGCTGCGCCCTGGCGGGCATGGCGGTCTCGGAGTACTTCATGCGCCAGGGCAAGGACGTCCTCATGATGATGGACAGCGTCACCCGCTTCGCCATGGCCCAGCGGGAAGTGGGGCTGTCCGCGGGGGAGCCGCCCTCCTCCCGGGGCTACACGCCCTCGGTCTTCGCCCTGCTGCCCCGGCTCATGGAGCGGGCCGGCACCTTCGAGGGCCAGGGGTCCATCACCGGCATCTTCACGGTGCTGGTGGAGGGCGACGACATGAACGAGCCGATCGCGGACGCCGTGCGCGGCATCCTGGACGGCCACGTGATCCTTTCCCGCAAGCTGGCCTCCAAGAACCACTTCCCCGCCATCGACGTGCTGCCCAGCATCTCGCGTCTGTTCTCGGCCCTGGCCGTGCCCGAGCAGAAGCAGCTCTGCGCCAAGATGCGCGACCTCATGGCCACCTACGCCGACGCCGAGGACCTCATCCAGATCGGCGCCTACACCAAGGGCGCCAGTCCCACCATCGACCAGGCCATCCAGTTCCAGCCCGTCATCCAGGCCTTCCTGCGCCAGGCGGTGGCGGAGGGATCCGACCACCGGACCACCCTGCTGGCCATGGGGCAGATCTTCGGCATCGACCTGGCGCCCTTCCTGAAGCCGGCGGTGTGACGTGGCGGCCCGGTTCCGGTTCCGCCTGGCGTCCCTCCTGCGGGTGCGGGTGGCCCTGGAGGAGGAGGCCAAGCGCCGCCTGGCCCTGGCCGTCCTGGCCCGGGACCGCGCCGCGGCCCGGGTCGCCGAGCTCCGGGAGACCCAGCGGCAGGCCGTGGAAAGCCGCCGCACCGGCCTGAACGAAGCCGTGGACCTGGACCGGTGGCGGGCCACGGAGCGCTTCCTGCTCGTGATCGAACGCCGCATCGCCCAGGCCCAGCAAGCCGTGCGCGAGGCCGAGGCCCGGGTGGCCGAGGCCCGCCAGGCCCTGGTCAAGGCCCACCAGGACCAGCTGGTCCTCCAGCGCCTCAAGGAACGGCGCCAGGAACAGCACGCCCTGGAGGTCCTGCGCGAGGAAACCCGGGAAATGGATGAAATCGCCGTTCTCCGGTACCACTTTACCCATTCCGGTGCATCCAATCGGTGAGGCAGCCATGAACGTCAAGAACCTTGCATGGGTCGTCGCCCCCCTCGCGCTCTCCGCCGGGGTCATCTGGCTTTCCGCCCAGGCCCCCCAGACCACCGAGGGCGTGAAGATGGGCGAGCTGGCCGAAAAGGTCCAGGCCCGGGAAAAGGCCGTGAACCAGAAGGAGGCCGAGCTGCGCCAGATGGAGGAGCGCCTGGCCACCCTCCAGGGGTCCCTGGAAAAGGACCGGGCCGACCTGCAGAACCGCGAGAAGGCCCTCCAGGAAGCCAACCAGAAGCTCACGGCCCTGAAGACCCGGCCCCCCATCGACCTGCAGATCATCCGCACCTACGAGAACATGGACCCCGTGGCCGCCGCGCCCGCGGTCAAGGAGCTGGCCGGCCTGAACCAGGAGGTGTGCGTGAGCCTGCTGGGCGGCATGCAGGCCAAGAAGGCCGCGCACATCCTGGACCAGCTGGCCCCCCGGGACGCCAAGCTGGCTGCGCTGCTGTCTGAAAAAGTGGGGTTGACGCGCCCCAAGGAGTGATAAGGTACCTCTTAGAACCTTTGGATAGGAGTTTATGAACAGGTAAAAACAATTAATCACACCATTAATCATTTTAATAAACCTTTTTTAAATCTTATTGAAGCCGCCGAGGAAACTTTTTCCCGCCCGGCCCCAGATCAATGGAGAAGTGGAGGACACCATGGCAGCCAACAACGATGAAAATGTCCAAATGAACGCGCAGGAGGCCGCACCTGCCGCCCGGGACCACATGGCCGAGATCGGCCGCAAGGGCGGGCAGTCGGTGAGCCAGAACCGCGCCCACATGGCCGAGATCGGCCGCAAGGGTGGCCAGTCCGTGAGCCAGAACCGGGCCCACATGGCCGAGATCGGCCGCAAGGGCGGCGAGGCCGTGAGCCAGGACCGGACCCACATGTCCCAGATCGGCCGCAAGGGCGGCGAGGCCGTGAGCCAGGACCGGGCCCACATGGAGCAGATCGGGCGCAAGGGCGGCACCACCGTGAGCCAGGACCGCGGCCACATGGCCCAGATCGGCCGCAAGGGCGGCGAGGCCGTGAGCCAGGACCGGGCCCACATGGAAGAGATCGGCCGCAAGGGCGGGGAAGCCTCCCGCACCCGCAAGCCCCAGGAGTGACCCCCGGGAACCACCCGGCGAATTCCGCCGGGTGGTTCCGGCACGGCCTGTGCCTTGGAAGACCACCCGATCCAGTCTCCCGGGTGGAGGTCCGATGCTTCAAGCCGTCCAGAGCCACGGGGATCCCGCCCCGGGGGTCCAGGGGAAGGAACCCGCCCAGGGTGCCGGTACCCGATTCTCGGGAATCATCAATGACCTGGTGTCCGACACCCGGAACGTGGCCCCCCGCACGGACCCGGCGCCGGTGAAAGCGGAACCCGAGCCGGAACCCGCCCCGGCGCCCGGCGCCCGGCGCCGGAACCCGGTGGGGGCCTCCCGCCCGGACGCTCCTTCCCGGCCCGCGGACGCCCCCTCGCCGGCAGAGACGCCGGACGCGCCCCCCGCCGACCCCCCAGCCGCCCCCTCGGCGTCCAGGACGCCCGCACCGGCCCCCGAGGCTTCCGCCCCGGCGACTCCCGACGGCCCGGCAACGGATGCCGTGACGAAGCCCGTTGAGGCGCCCGCCGCTCCGGCCGATTCGGCGGCCATGGCCGCCCTCCTGGCGGCGTTCGTCCCAGTGGTGTCCCCGGATCCCGCCCCCCCCGCCCCGCCGGAGTTCACCCCCCTCACCGTGGATACCCTGGAAGCCGCCTCGGCCGCGGGTCCCGTTGCGGCCCCGGCCGTGACCCCGGCGGCTTCCTCCGTGGTACCTGTGGCATCGCCGGCCCTGCCGGTGGCCCCCACCCTGGATCCGGAGGTACCCGCGGAGGCCCCGGCGGCCGCGCCTGCGGCAGCGCCGAAGACGCCCGAAGGTCCCGTGGCGGGGGTTCCCGCGCCGGACGCCTCCGGGATGACGGCTGCGCCCGCCGAATCCACGGCTTCCCCCACCGCCCCGGCGGTTTCCGACGCCGTGGCGGGCGACCCGATCCGCGGCCGCAAGCCCGTATCCCCTGAGGAAGCGGGGGTTGACCCCCGCCCGGTCCCGCCGCAGGCCCCCACGGTCACCCTGGACCCCTTCAACCGTCCCGGCGCGGACGCCCCCGATCCCGTCGACGCGCCGGCTCCGGCGCGCACCGCAGGGGCCGCCCTGTCCCTGCCCCAGGCCAAGGCGTCCCTGGACCAGGCGGTCCCCGGAGTGAAGCTCCAGGTGAAGACCGCGGCCCCCGCCGACGCGCCCGCCACCAAGCCCGCCCTCACGGAACTCCTCCACCAGCCCAAGCCGGCGGTGGAAACGCCCGCCATCCTGGCCCAGGGTACCCTGGACCCCACGGCCCCCCCGGCGCTCCAGGCCCAGTTGGCCCAGCCGGCGCCGGCGGTGCCCCACACCGCGGCGACGCCCGGACCCGAGGCGGCCCTGGCGGCCCTCGCCCCCGGCGCCATGGCCGCGGTGCGGGTGCCGGCGGCCACGGCCGCCTTCGAGGCCCCGCCGGCCGTGCCCCATGCCAGCCTCGTGTCGCAGGTGGACGGCAGCATCCGCTGGCTCCTGAAGAACCACGAGCAGGGCGCCGAACTCCAGCTCCACCCCGAATCCCTGGGCACGGTGCAGATCCGGCTCCGGGTGGAGGGCACCGAGGTGCACGCCCGCGTGTGGGCGTCGGACCCCTCCGCCCTGCCGGTGCTCCAGGAGCACCGCGGGTCCCTGGAGGCCTCCCTGCGCGAGCAGGGCCTCAACCTGGGCAGCTTCGACCTCCACCAGGGCCGGCAGGGCGGTGAGACGCCTTTGCCCACCGCGCCGTCCCAGGCCGCCGCCGCCTTCCGGGGCACCCCGGAGAATGGGCAGGAAACACCCATTCCCGCAGGCCCCGCCCCCTTGAACCCGCACCGCATCGAGATTGTCGCCTGACGGCACGACTCCTGCCTGTAGCGACCCGGAGGAATCCAGCATGCAATCCCCGACCGTCTCCACCACCAGTTCCACCACCGCCAATTCCGCCGCCACCCCCAAGGCCTCCAACACCCTTTCCAAGGATGCGTTCCTGAAGCTCCTGGTCGCCCAGCTCCAGCACCAGGACCCCACCAACACCCAGGACCCCAACCAGATGGTGGCCCAGATGGCCACGTTCTCCTCGCTGGAGGCCCAGCAGAACACCAACACGCTGCTGGCCAGCATCCAGACCCAGAACGCGGCGCTGTACCAGGCCCAGAGCTCCGACCTCATCGGCAAACGCATCCAGATCACGTCCAACAAGGTGGACCTCGCGGGCGGCACGGCCGCCATCGGCGTGAACATGGCCACCGACGGCAACGCCACGCTCGTCATCAAGAACGCCAACGGCGCCGTCGTGCGCACCCTGGGCCCCGGGGCCCTGGGGGCGGGGGACAGCACCCTGAACTGGAACGGCAGGGACGACGCCGGCAACCCGCTGCCCGACGGCAACTACACGGTCTCCATTTCCGCACGGAACGTCTACGGCGCCCCCATCACCGCCTTCACGACCACCAGCGCCGTGGTGACGGCGGTCTCCTTCGTGGACAACGAGGTGAAGGTCACCGCCGGCGGCAACCAGTATTCCCTGTCCAACATCACCCGGATTTCCAGCTAACCCCAGGAGCGCACCATGGGCCTTTATTCTTCCTTCTACGCCAGCCTCTCCGGGCTCTCCACCAATGCCTCCGCCCTCAGCGTGATCGGCAACAACCTGGCCAACCTGAACACGGCCGGGTTCAAGGGGTCCAGCTCCCAGTTCCAGGACCTCTTCAACGCCGCCATCGCCAACCAGGGCACCCAGGGCAACGGCAACCCCATGCAGGTGGGCCTGGGCGCCTCCCTGGGCTCGGTGGCCCAGGACTTCGCCCAGGGCTCCTTCCAGCAGACGGGGAGCGTCACGGACATGGCCATGCAGGGCAACGGCTTCTTCACCCTGCAGAACAAGAACGGCAGCCAGGTCTACACCCGCAACGGCAACTTCACCATCGACAAGTCCGGCTACCTGGTGGATTCCCAGGGCGACAAGGTCATGGGCTGGAACGCCAACGGCGGCATCGTCAATCCGGGCGGCCTGCCCGCGCCCATCCTGCTGAACATGGCCGGAACCTCGGGGGGCGTGCCCACCGCCAACCTGGAGATCATCGCCAACCTGGATTCCACGACGGCCGTGGGCTCCACGCCCTTCACGTCCACCGTCCAGGTGTACGACAGCCTGGGCGCCACCCACAGCGTGACCTTCACCTTCACGCCCACCGCCACCACCGGGCAGTGGGACGTGGCCGCCACCGCCACCGACGGCGGCACCGTGGCCGGCATGCCCACCTCGGTGCAGTTCAACAGCAGCGGCGTGCTCACCAGCTACACCCTGGGCGGCGTGACCCACACCCCCACCGCCGCCGCCCCCGACAACCCGGTGCTCACCATCAGCGGCTGGACCAACGGCGCCGCGGCCAACACCACCAACTGGCTGCTGAGCACCCCCACCAGTTCGGGCGGCCTCACCAAGTTCCTCACCAGCTACGCCGCCGCGTCCACCACGTCGGGCAGCAGCCAGGACGGGTTCGGCGCCGGCACGGTGGCGAGCCTCACCGTCGACCAGGACGGCATGATCATCGGCAACTATACGAACGGACAAACGATCACCATGGCCCAGGTGGCCATCAGCACGTTCCTCAACGAGAACGGCCTCTCCAAGCAGGGCGGCAACAACTACATCGCCACGGTGGCCAGCGGCTCGGCCGCGGTGGGCGCGGCGAACCAGGGCGGCCGGGGCGGCGTGCTGGGGTCCAACCTCGAGCTCTCCAACGTGGACGTGGCCACCGAACTGACCCGGATGATCATCAACCAGAACGGATATCAAGCGAACAGCCGAGTCGTGACCACCGCCAACAACCTGCTCCAGGAAGTGCTCAACCTCGTGCGCTGACACAAACTCCTGACAACATGGGGCTCCCGGGGTTAAGCTGCTACCCGGGAGCCCCATGATCGATTCCTACATTCCGACGCCTGCCAACCCCGGACGCATCCTCATCGTCGACGACCTGGTCGGGAACCTCAAGATCCACGAGCGGGAGCTCCGCAGCCATCCCTTCAACCTGACCCTGGCGCAGAGCGGCGCCGAGGCCCTGGAGGTGTGCTCCCGGCTGGTCTTCGAAGGCATCCTCATGGACGTGAGCCTGCCGGGCATGGACGGCATCGAGGCCTGCCGGCAGATCCGCGAATCGCCGCTCAACGCCGCGACCCCCCTCATCTTCATCAGCGCGGTGCGCATCGGCGAGGACTGGGTGAAGGAGGGCATCGATTCCGGGGGCATCGACTACCTGGCCAAGCCCTACGTGTTCTCCGAGCTCCTGGTGAAGCTGCGCATGATGGTCCGCCTTTCCCGCCAGCGGGAAGCAGCCCTGGCCGGGGAGCGGAACCGGGCCCTGCTGGAGGTGGCCGGCGGCACCGCCCACGAGCTGGCCCAGCCCCTGGCCGCGGCCCAGATCCTGCTGGACCGCCTCCTGAAATCCGACGTGCCCCCCACCCCCGCCGAGCTGCGGGATCTCCGGGACTGCCTGGCGGCCACCGCCAAGGTGCTCCACCAGGTGCAGAACCTTCACACGTACATCACCAAGCCGTACGCCTCGGGCCGGATCCTGGACCTGGCCCTGAGCAGCCGTCCGCCGTACCAGTCTCCCGACGCCGATTAAACTGGAAGTTCCAGCCCTGAGCTGGCCGAGGTCCCCAAATGTCCGAACTTGATTACCAGCCCCTCGCACCCCGGCGCAAGACCCGCCAGATCCTGGTGGGCGGCGTGCCCGTGGGAGGGGACGCCCCCATCACCGTGCAGAGCATGACCAAGACCGACACCCGGGACGTGGAGGCCACCGTCAAGCAGATCTACGAATACGCCGCCGCCGGCTGCGAGATCGTGCGGGTCAGCGTGCCCACCAAGAAGGCCGGGGAGGTCTTCCACGAGATCACCGCCCGCAGCCCCATCCCCGTGGTGGCCGACATCCACTTCGACTACCGTCTGGCCCTGGTGGCCGCCGACGGGGGCGCGGCGTGCCTTCGCATCAACCCGGGCAACATCGGCGGCCAGGACCGGGTGCGGGCCGTGGTGGAAAAGGCCGGCGAGAAGGGCATCCCCATCCGCATCGGCGTCAACGCCGGCAGCCTGGAGAAGGACCTGGTGGAGAAGTTCGGCGGCACCGCCACCCCCGCGGCCATGGTGGAGAGCGCCCTCCGCCACCTGGAGATGCTGGAGAAGGAGCAGTTCTTCAACACCAAGATCAGCCTCAAGGCCTCGGACGTGGTGCGCACGGTGCAGGCCTACCGCCTCCTGGCCAAGCAGGTGGACTATCCCTTCCACCTGGGCATCACCGAGGCGGGCACGCCCTGGGGCGCCACCATCCGCAGCAGCGTGGGCATGGGCATCCTGCTGGCCGAGGGGCTGGGGGACACCATCCGGGTCTCCCTCACCGGCGACGGCGTCGAGGAGTGCAAGATCGGCCACGAGATGCTCCGGGCGCTGGACCTGCGCACGGGCGGCTTCCACATGGTCAGCTGCCCCTCCTGCGGCCGCGTGCAGATCGACCTGAACCGCGTCGCCCACGAGATCGAGGAGGGCCTGCGGGAGATCAACCACGAGGACGTGACCTACGCCGTCATGGGCTGCGTGGTCAACGGCCCCGGCGAGGCCCGGGACGCGGACCTGGGCGTGGCCGGCGGCGCGGGCGAAGGGCTCATCTACCGCAAGGGCATCCTCATCCGCAAGGTCAAGGAGGCCGACCTGGTGCCGGCCTTCCTGGAGGAGGCACGCCGGTTCAAGGCCGAGAAGGGCGCGTGACGGGAGGCCGGCGGGTGATCGACGCGCTGTTCGCCCATCCCCTGCTGGCCTGCGGGATCTACCTGGTCCTGGAAGCCTTCCTCCCCGTGCCCTTCCAGCCCACGGCCTGGGTGGCCCGGGGGGCCATCCGGGCCTACCAGGCCACCCTGGGCCCCGCCCTGCCCTCCCAGTGCAAGTTCACCCCCACCTGCAGCCACTACGGCCTGGGCTGCGTGCGCAAGTACGGGACGCTGCGCGGCGGCGCCCTCACGGCCTGGCGGATCCTCCGGTGCAACCCCTTCGGCCGGGGCGGCGATGACCCGGTGCCGTGATAAGGTAGTAGCTCGCGTCAATCCAGGACCCCGCATGCCCATCGACCCATCCAGCACCATCGAACAGCTGGCCGCCACCAGCCAGTCCGCGATCCGCCATTTCTGCCGCATCGGCATCGATGTGCACGGTCAGCGCACCCTCACCCTCGCCGAAGCCTGCGGGCTCCAGGGCCTCGACCCGCTCAAGGTCGCCGCCGACCTGGCCGCCCTCAAGCCCACGGAGCACCGGGACTGGATGGCGGCCACCCTCCCGGAGCTGGTGCACCACATCGTGCACCACCACCACGCCTTCACCCGCGAGGAGCTCGCGCGCATCCAGAAGATCATGGACGCCGGCCTGGCCACCCCCGGCCCCGCCCAGGCCATGCTGATCCGCCTGAAGGTCCACTTCGCCAGCCTCTCCCGGGACCTGGTGGCCCACTTCCAGATGGAGGAGCGCAACCTCTTCCCGGCCATCTGCGCCGCGGAGCACGGGGGCGTCACGCCCATCTCCCTCAGCACCCCCTCGGAGCAGGCCCGCACCATCTCGGCGGAGCACCAGGCCGCGGAGGAGCTCCTCCACAACATCCGCCTGATCACCTCAGACTACGAGATCACCCCGGACACTCCGGCGCACCTGCGGGCCATCTACCTGGGCCTGCGGAACCTGGAGGACGACCTCCACCTCCACCTCTTCCTCGAGAACCACGTCCTCTTCCCCAGGGCCCTGCCGGCCTGATCATTCAAGGAGCCGGTCTTGGGAGGTTGGAAAAGCACCTGGGCATGGAGGGCGACGGTGACCGCCTGGGGGCTGGTGAGCCTTCCGCTCACGGCCGTCACCATCATCCTCGGGGCGCCCTTCCTGGGGCCCAAGCGGTCCTTCTGGACCTTCGGGCCCCTGTGGAGCCGGTCCATCTTCCGGTTCTTCGGCATGCACAACGAGCTCATCGGCTGGGAGAACCTGCCCGAGGACATCCGGGAGCGCCGTCAGCCGGTGATCTTCATGGCCAACCACGAGAGCCTCCTGGACCCGCCCGTGCTCATGGGCACCCTTCCCATCCCGGCGGTGTACCTGGCCAAGAAGGAGCTGAAGTGGATGGTCCCGGTGGGCTGGGCGGCCATGATGGCCGGCACCATCTTCATCGACCGCAGCAACCGCGAGAAGGCCGTGGCCAGCATCGCCCAGGCCGCGCGCCAGATCCACGGCGGCAAGAGCGTCGTCCTCTTCCCCGAGGGCACCCGCACCCGCACCGGGAACCTGCTCCCCTTCAAGAAGGGCGGCTTCGCCCTGGCGGTGGAGGCCGACACCCCCATCCTCCCCCTGGGCATCGGCGGCGCCTACCAGATGCTCCCCCCCGGAAGCCTCCTGGTGCGGCCGTGGACCTACGTCATCGCCGTGGGCCAGCCCGTGCACCCCAGGGACTTCGGGTCGAAGGAGGAACTCATGGCCGAAGTGAGGGCCCGCATCGTGGAACTGAGGGAACGGGCCCGGGTGAAGGCCTGATCAGAAGCGGGTGAAGTTCTGCTCCGGCGGCACCCCTGCGGGGGCCGCACGGGGTGAGGCGGGGGCCTTGCGGGGCGCGGGCCGGACCGGGCGGGCCTGCCGGGAGATCCGGTTCTCCGTGCCCAGGCTGAAGAATTCCATGGCCGTCTGGAGCTCCTGGGCCTGGGCGTTCACCTCCTCCGAGGTGGAGGCCAATTCCTCGGAGGCGGCGGCGTTCTGGGCTACAGCCTGGCTGATCTGGCCGATGGCGGCGTTGATCTGGCCCACGCCGGACGTCTGCTCCGTGGACGCGGCGGCGATCTCCTGGACCAGGTCCGCGGTCTTCTGGATGGAGGGCACGATGGTCTCCAGAAGGGCCCCGGCCTTGCCGGCCAGCTCAACGCTGCCGGTGGCCAGGGCGCTGATCTCCTCGGCCGCCACCTGGCTGCGCTCCGCCAGCTTGCGCACCTCGGCGGCCACGACCGCGAAGCCCTTGCCGTGCTCACCGGCGCGGCCGGCCTCGATGGCGGCGTTCAGGGCGAGCAGGTTCGTCTGGTAGGCGATGTCGTCGATGATGGCGATCTTCTTTGCGATCTGCTTCATGGCGTCCACCGTCTCCTTGACGGCCGCACCGCCTTCCACGGTGTCCCGGGCCGTGCGGATGGCCAGGTCGCCGGTCACCTTGGCGTTCTCGTTGTTCTGGGCGATGGACGCGCTCATCTCCTCCATGGATGCGCTGGTCTCCTCCACGCTGGCGGCCTGTTCCGAGGCGCCCTGGCTGAGGGCCTGCGCCGTGGAGGTGAGCTGGTCCGAGGCCTGGACGAGGCTGACGCAGGCTTCCAGCACGCCGCCGATGGTCTCGGAGAGCTTTTCCACCGTGGAATTGGAGGCGTCCTTGAGCCGCAGGAACTCCCCCTCGTAGGTCACGGTGATGCGCTCCGACAGGTCGCCCCGGGCCGCGGCCTCCAGCACCCGCCGCACGTCGCTCAGGCCTTTCTGGCAGGTTTCGGAGAGGGTGTTGAGGGACGTGCCCAGGGCCAGGATGTAGCCCTGGCTGCCCTCGACGGCGATGCGCTGGTGGAAGTCCCCGCGCCCCGAGGCCTCCACGACCTTCTGGGTTTCGGCCAGCACCCGGGAGAGGGTGGCGACCATGGTCTTCATGGCGGCCATCATGCTGGTGGCGTCCCCTTCGGCCACGGGAACCTCCATGCTGATGTCCCCCTGGGCCACGCGCTGGGCGATGGAGGCGGCCACGGTGGGCTCGCCGCCCACCTGGCCCTTGATGATCCGCGTGACCAGGACCCCCAGCAGGATGGAAAGCACGAAGCAGGCGGCGATGAGGGTCCCGGTCTGCCACACGACCCGCTCGAACACCGCCTCGCCGGCCGTGTTGGCGTCCGCGGCGTTCTTCCGGTTGATCTCCACCACCTCGTTCAGGATCTTTTCCGCCGCGCCGTACTTGGGCCTCACTTCGCCGATCAGCCACTTCTCGGCCTCCGCGCGCTTGCCGGCCTCCGCCAGGGCCACCACCCTGCGCGTGGAAGCCACGTAGGGTTCCCAGAGCTGGTCGAAGAGCCTCCATTGGGCCGATTCGGCTTCGCCCAGGCGGTTCTGCTTCTCCCGGGCGACCCATTCGGCGACGTTCCCCCGGTACTTGCCCATGTGGTCGATCTGGGTGGTGCGGTAGTCGTTGTCCGGCGCCAGCAGGATGTTGCCCAGGGCCCGCTGGCAGTTGGAAAGGGCCAGGGTGGCGTTGTTGGTGTTGATGATGGCCAGGGTGCAGTTCTTGTACGAATCCTCCATCATCCGGTGGATCTCGCGGGAGCCGCGGACGCCGAACAGACCCACGACGACGGTGATGAGGGCCACGGCCACGAACGCCGTGACCAGCTGCGTGGCAAGCCGGAGGGACTTGAACCAGGTCATGGGGGCTCCCAGGGGGGCTGAAGGGCACAGTACGGAAGGAACTATAGCCCTGGATTTCCCCGGCGCCAGGAAAGGCGACAAAAAAGGTCACATTCATGACCGCCCGGTCCGGTGTCAGATCCCCAGCTTGGCGAAGGCCGCCTCCACCGGTTCGGCGTCCGGATCCCACGTCGGGATCTCCGGCCACTGGTTGCGGAAGTATGTCCCCTGGCGCTTGGCGTAGGCGCGGGTGTCCAGGATGATGCGGGCGCCGGCGCCCCGGGGTTCGTCCATCCAGGTCTCGTACCCCAGGGGCCGCAGGCGGCGCAGGTCGGCTTCGGCGGGGGTGCCCTGGAGGACGGCCACCTCCTTCTGCCAGCCGGCGCGGATCATCTGGCGCACCCGGGCGGCCACCCGGTCCCGCTGGTGCTCCCGGGAGGGCATCACCAGGATGGCCCGCCAGCCTTCGGGCACGCCCCGTTCCACGCCGTCCAGGAAGCGGGAGGCGCGGCCCCCGGTGGCCAGGTGGAGGCCCAGGGCCCGCTGCACCCGGGAGCGGTCGTTGGGGTGGAGCTGGGCCGCGCGGACGGGGTCCACCGCGCTCAGGTAGCGGTGGAGGGCCGGCGACCCCAGCAGGTCAACCCACCGGCGCAGGCGGGCCGTGATCTCGGCGGGGACGTCGGGAAGCTGGGTGAGCTGGTCCCAGATGCCCCGCAGGTAGAGCCCGGACCCGGTCACCAGGACCGGGTTGGCGCAGGCGGCGATCCAGCCCCGGGCCAGCTCCCCGAAGGAGGCTGGGTTCAGGGCGGTCTCCAGGGGCAGGAGGCCGTAGCCGTGGTGGGGGATCCCCCCCTGCTCGGCCGGGGTGGGCTGGCCCGTGCCCACGGGCAGGTCCCGGTAGGCCTGGAAGGGGTCGCCGTTGACCACCTCGCCGCCCATGCGCCGGGCGACCTCGATGGCCAGGGCCGACTTGCCCGAGGCCGTGGGGCCGAGCACCGCCAACCTAGTCATGGTCCACCGCCAGGAGCGCGATGACCCGGGCGGCCTCGTCCCGGGCCAGCCGCGCGGCCTCCAGGGTGTGGTCCAGGGCCTGGCCGGGGTCCTGGGCCAGGTTCAGCAGCGCGCCGCACTGGGCCCGGAGCCGGTCGACGTTGCCCCCGGGGTCGGGAAGGTGGCGCAGGGCGGCGGCCTCGAGGATCTTCAGGAAGCACCCCATGGCCGAGCACGCCGCGGTGGTGGCCGCGGGCACGCTGCGGCTGTCGCCCTTGAGGGCCAGGGCCGCGGCCAGCAGGCGCAGGCCGTCCTCGAACTGCGCCGGAAGGGGCCCGCCCGGCCCGGCTAGACCCGTCATCCGCGGGCGCCCGCGGGGAGCACGGGGTAGTCGCCCGTGAAGCACGCGTAGCAGAAGTGCCCGCCGTCGGGGTCCTGGACGGTGGACTGGAGGTCCTCCAGGGTCAGGTAGCCGATGGTGTCGGCGCCGATGAAGGTCCGGATCGCCTCCAGGTCCCGGGTGGCCGCGAGGAGATGCTCCCGGTCCGGGGTGTCGATGCCGTAGAAGCAGGGGTGGGTGGTGGGCGGGCTCGAGATGCGCATGTGCACCTCGGCGGCCCCGGCGGCCCGGACCATGGAGACGATCTTGCGGCTTGTGGTGCCCCGCACCACGCTGTCGTCCACCAGCACCACGCGCTTGCCCCGCAGGAGCTCGCGCACGGGGTTTAGCTTGACCTTCACCCCGAAGGACCGGATGCTCTGCCTGGGCTCGATGAAGGTGCGGCCCACGTAGTGGTTGCGGATGAGGCCGAAGTCGAACGGGATCCCGGATTCCTCGGAGTAGCCCAGGGCCGCCGAGACGCCGGAGTCGGGCACGGGCACCACCAGGTCGGCCGCGACGCCGTGGCGCCGGGCCAGAAGGCGCCCCATCTCCCGGCGGGTGGCCATGACCGAAAGGCCGTAGACGAAGGAATCGGGCCGGGCGAAGTACACGTGCTCGAACACGCAGGGCCGGGCCTGGATGCGCGGCTTGGGGAACGTCGAGGTGAGCCCTTCCCGGGTCAGCACCACCAGCTCGCCGGCCTCCACCTCCCGCACGTACTCCGCCCCCAGCAGGTCGAAGGCGCAGGTCTCGCTGGAGAAGGCGGTGGCCGCCCCCAGGCGCCCGATGGAGAGGGGCCGGAAGCCCCGGGGGTCCCGGGCGGCCATGAAGGTGTCCTTGGTGATGATCAGCACCGAGAAGGCCCCCTCCACCTGGCGGAGCGCCTCCACCACCGCGTCCACGACGGTGGCGGCCCGGGCGCGGTTGATGAGGGCCAGGATCACCTCCGAATCGGAGGGGCTGGAAAAGACCTGGCCCTCCTGGATGAGGCGGCTCCGCAGTTCCTCGGTGTTGGTCAGGTTGCCGTTGTGGCACAGGGCGATCTGCCCGAACCGGCCCTCCACCAGGAAGGGGTGGGCCGCCGAGGCGACGTTGCCGCCGGTGGTGGAGTACCGGGTGTGGCCGATGGCGCCGTCCCCGGGCAGGCGGTCCAGGGTCGCCTCGCTGAAGACGTCGGCCACGTAGCCCTGGCCCTTGTGCAGGTGCAGGCGGCCCTGGTCGCGCGAGCAGATTCCGGCGGCCTCCTGGCCCCGGTGCTGCAGGGCGTACAGCCCCAGGTAGGCCTGCCGGGAAGCTTCCGGCTCAGGCCAGATCCCGAATACGCCGCACTCGTCCTTGAAAGCCATGATCCCCCCGGTCCATCAGGATAACCGACCCCGTCAGGGTCACTGTATCTGTTCTGTAACCATCACTTGCTGATCGTCGTCCACCAGGGCGCCCCACCTTCGCAGGGTGCGCAGGAGCACCGTCCCGTCCTCGGCCGGGGCCGGGGCGGGCCCCAGGCTCACCCCTTCGAGGTGGATCTCGATGGAGGCCAGGTCCCCCTCCGGGAGGCTGGCGCTCAGGTAGGAGAGGGCCAGGAGGTTCGGGGAGATCTCGGCCAGGTAAACGAACGCCCCCACGGCGGAGGGCGTAAGGGCCTGCCACAGCCGGCAGAAGCGTTTCCCCAGGCGCATCCCTCCTTCCCGGGGCACCACCCCGGATTCGGGGCCCTCCAGGTACAGGAGGCTCTCCACCCGGGCGAGCACCGAGGCGGGGGGCAGCCCGCCCTTGCCGGGGAAGGCCCGGATCCTCCAGCCCACGAACCGCGGGCGCTTGGTCCTGTTGCGGGTGGCCACGGGCGCGGTGGTCACCACCTGCAGGCGGCTCTCCGCGGGCGCGCCCCCGTCCCGCATGCGCACGACGACCTTGTAGTCCAGGACGGTACCCCCGGCTCCGGCCGCCTCGAGGGAAAGGGCCACGAGGGACGACGCCAGTAGGACTGAAAAATACCGCATGAACCAGGGTAGCCTCCAGATCCCCGCCCGGTCACGGCTTTTTGCCCCAGAATGGGGGCATGCCACTCTGCTTCGACCTCGACGGCACCCTGGGACAGTTCGGCGGCGGCTACGTGCTGCTCAGGGAGGCCCTGGGCGACCTCTGGGGCGCCCAGCCCACGGTGGAGCAGCTGCGCCGCTGCACCGGGTCCACGGACTGGGAGATCATGGGCGAGCTCCACGCCATGCGCTTCGGCGCCCCCATGTCCGAGGCCCATTACGCCGCCTACGAGGCCGCGTGCCTGGCGCGCTTCGAGGGGGCCTTCCATCCCCAGGGCCCCGCCCCCACGGCCTTCCGGGGCCTCATCGACGGCATGGCCCGCCTGGTGGACGCGGGCCGTTCCGTGTGGCTGGTCTCGGGAAACGTCCCGAAGGTGCTGGACTTCAAGGCCCGCCTCCTGGGCGTGGACCCGCGCATCCCCCGGCTGGGCAGCCTCCCCAGGCTGGACCGCGCCGGGCTCATCCGCATGGCCATGGCCGGCTGCAAGGGCCCCCACCTCTACGTGGGCGACCGGCCCCACGACCGTCATGCCGCGGAGCGGGCGGGCATCCCCTTCCTGGGGGTGGGGGATCAGGTGCCGGGGGACCACCCCGTGCTGCCCCCGGAGGCCGAGGCCGAACACCTGCTGCGCGCCGTGGGGAACCTCCTGGCGACGGCGGACTGAGGTCACTCCAGCCGGGGCCCCAGTTTGGGCCCCAGTTTAGGCAATGGCTCCCGGCCTTCGGCCAGGTCCAGCTTCCGCCGGTGGGAGAGGCGCTTGACGGCCAGCTCCATGCGGGTGGCCTGGCTGCGGGTGCCGATGGGCGCCTGGAAGAGGAGCTTCTGGCCCGCCCGACCCCGGGTGTACTTGGCGCCCTTGCCCGTGGCGTGGGCCGCCATGCGGGCCTCCACGTCGGTGGTGATGCCGGTGTAGATGGCGTTGCCGCACTGCAGGAGGTAGAGGTGCCAGGTGGTCATGCGGGGCGGGCCAGGCCCTTGCGCACCAGGGCCGCCAGGGCGTCCAGCACGGCCGTTTCGGGGATGCCGGCGGCGGCCGCCGCGGCCAGCAGGTCCGCCCCGGGGGCGCCGGGGTCCATGCGCTGCAGCAGATCCCGCTCCAGGGGCGTGAGCAGGTGCTCCACGGGCATGGCCTGGGCGGCGAGGCGGGCCTGGATGGTGGGGGGGACGCGGCTGCCCAGGGCCCGGGCTTCCAGGAGGGCGACGGGGCCGGTCAGGGCGACGCCGCCCCGCCGCAGGCGGTCCCGCAGGGCCGGGTCCCGGCCCAGGTCCTCGGCGGCGAACAGGGCCTCCACCTCGGGGCCCGCGTCCCGGGCGGGGGCCACGGCCTCGTCCACCCGCGTCCACGGGTCCTCGCTCCACCGGAAGGCCAGCAGCACCGAGACCACCCGGTCGAAACCCTGGGCCCGCAGGTTCGCGTGCCAGCGGCCCACGGAGGCCAGGAAGGCGGCGTCGTCCCCGCCCCCGGCATGGCCGATGGCGTAGGCCTGGGCGGGGTGGATGCGCAGGCGGAGGATGTGGACGTCCATGGGCGCGCCGCCCAGCCAGAGCCGCAGCCGGTCCTCCAGGGGCTCCCCGTCCCGCTCCCCCAGTTCCGTGACGATCTGGGCCAGGCCTCCCGGGGCCAGGTGCCGGGGCAGGCCTTCCACGATGCGCCGCTGGACGTCCTCGCCGGAGGGTCCGCCGTCCCGGTAGTCCACCTCCTGGGCCGGGGCGGGCACGAAGGGCGGGTTGGCGGTGATCAGGCCGAAGCGCCGGTCCCCCACCGGGGCGTACAGGTCGCCCCGGAGGGCCTCCAGGTTGGCCAGGCCCCAGGCCCGGGCGTTGAAGGCGGTGCAGGCCACGGCCCGGGCGTTGATGTCCACGGCGGTGGCCGTCCCCGCGTGGGAAGCCGCCAAGAGGGCGTGGATCCCCGAGCCGCAGCACAGGTCCAGGGCGGCCGCCACGGGCCGCCTCACGGTGGCGCGCGCCAGCCACCGGCTGTCGGTGCCCACGTACATGACCTGGTCCCGGGGGACGGCGCCCGGTTCGGGCCAGGCGTGGTCCGAAATCACGAGGCGGGACCCCACGGGGTACACCGAGGCCCGGGCCCGCACCAGGGCGCCGGCGCGTTCCAGCAGCCCCGCGCGCACCAGGGCGCCCTGGGCCTCGGGGTCCAGGAGCCGGCCCAGTTCCCGCGCGTCCAGGGCGCCCTGGAGCACGAAGAGGTCGATGGCCGAGGCCAGGGGATCCCGCCCGGCCAGGCACGTCTGGCGGTAGATGGGCGCCGCCTTCCCCTGGATGTCGTTCAGGTCCTCCAGGCCGAGCCTCGCCGCCACGGCGGCTTCCGTGAACCCGATCGAGGCCAGCCGCGCCAGGGCGCCCGTGCAGTCCGCGGAATCAGGGTCGAAGGTGAAGGTCATGGGAAGACGCTACCTTGCCTTTCATTTTTCGGCCAGGGCCCCCTTGATGGCCTCTTCCGTGATGGCCTCGCTGAAGCCCGTCCAGCGCTGGCGGATCCGGCCCTTCCGGTCGATGACGAAATTGGCGGGGAAGACCGTCACGGCGCCCAGGGGCCGCACCGCCTTGGCGCTGGTGGCCACGGCGGGGGCGATCTCCAGGGCCCACTGGATGCCGAAGTGGACGTCCTTCACCTTCTCCATGAAGGGGACGTAGAGGATGAAGGACTCGAAATCGGAACTGCGGCGCCCGTCCAGTTCCCGCAGGTAGGACACGGCCTCGTGCACCGTGGGGTGGTGGCCGTCCACCACGTGGAGGTACACGACCTTGCCCCTGAAGTCCGCCAGCCGGAAGGATCCGCCCCGCCCGTGGATGACGTCCTCCACGGCGAAGGTCACGCTCCCCGCGTCCGGGCGGAGCCAACCGGGCAGCACGGGGCCCACGCCGGTGCCCCGGGGCGGGTGGATCTTGCCGAAGACGCCCCACACCACGCGGCCGGGATCCGGCCGCCAGGCGCCCATGCCGAAGAAGTAGATGTCCAGGGCGAGGTAGCCGAAGACGGCCAGGGCGAGGCCCAGCAGGATCATCGCGCCGCGGTGCCCCACGCCTTCCCGGCGCAGCTCCCGGGCGGTTTCGGCCAGGTCCCTGGCCCGGCGGTGGCCCTGGTCCGGGGCGTAGGTGGCCTTCAGGAGCGCGGCCCGGCCGGAGGCCTCGAAGGACGCGTCGTCCACCGCCTCCCCGTCCTGCACCTGCCGGAGCCGCAGTTCCGCTTCCGGATGGCCCAGGTCCAGGGCCACCTGGTAGTGCTCGATGGCCTTCCAGTGGTTCCGGGGCCGGCCGAAACCGATGCGGTGCGCCTCGGCCACCCGGAAGGCGGCGTCCGCGTCGCCCTTGGCGGCCAGGACGGCGAAGCGGTCCAGGGCCGCCACGGCGGCCTCGGCGGCCTCTGCCCCGCCCGTGAGGCGCTCCACGTGGGCCCGCTCCAGGAGCCGCTCCGCGTTCTCCCGCACCAGGGGATCGTAGCCGCGACGTTCGGCGTGGCGGTAGAGGGGGTCCAGAAATCGGTGCAGCAGCCAGTGGCGGGAGCAGAGCCGGGTCAGCCTGCGTGTGGGGCCGGAGGTGTCCAAATCAGGACCCGGACCGGGCCGCCGCCAGGGCCCGGCTCACCGCGCCCAGGGCCTCCTTGATGCTGCAGGGCTTGGACAGGAAACCCGCGAGGCCGCGGCCCGCCAGGGCGTTGGTGGCCTCCTCCTGGCTGTAGCCGCTCATGAGCACCACCGGGACCTCCGGGGCCACCTTGTGGATCTCCTCGAACACCTCGTCGCCGCCCATGCGCGGCATGGTGAGGTCCAGGAGCACGGCGTCGATGGAGGAGCGGTGGCGCACGAAGGAGGCGAAGCCGTCCACCCCGTCCACGGCCTCGATGACCTTGAAGCCGGCGTTCTCGAAGCCCTGCCGGAGGATAGCGCGGATGGTGGGCTCGTCGTCCACCAGGAGCAGGACGCCGGAGGCCCCGGCCAGGGGCGTGCCCTCGTCGCCCGCGTCGATCTCGGGGTTCTTCTCGGCCAGGTGGAAGTAGAGCACGGTGGCGTCGCCCAGACCGGGCTCGCCCTTGGCGTGCACGGCGCCCTGGTGCTCCTTGAGGATGTCCTCCACCGTGGACAGGCCCAGGCCGTGCCCGGGATGCAGGGTGCTGAAGAGGGGGTCGAAGACCTTGGCCAGGACCTCGGGCGGGGTGCCCGGACCGGTGTCGGCCACCTCCAGGCAGACGAAGTCGCCGCGCAGGCCCTGGCCCCCGGGCTCGTTGCCGGCGAAGCTGCGCATGAAGGTGCGGATCGTGATCTCGCCGCCCCGGATGCCCAGGGACTCGCTGGCGTTGAAGACCAGGTTGAGCAGGGCGTGGCGGGCCTGGGTCAGGTCCACGCTGGCCAGGGGAAGGTCGTTCTGCAGCTCCAGCACCAGGTGGGCGCCGTCGGGCACGAGCGTCTCGATGGTGGAGAGGCTCTCGCGCACCGCGTCGTTGAGCTGGTGCGGGGAGATCTGGATGCGGCCCTGGCCGGTGTAGGCCAGGATCTGCCGGCACAGGGCCGTGGCGCGGTCGATGTTGGCCTGGACACTTTCGAGCCCCTTGCGCATGAGGGCCGGGTCCGGGTGGCCGTCCAGGGCGATCTCCGCGTAGCCCTGGATGCCCATGAGGGTGTTGTTGAGGTCGTGGACCGTGCCCCGCACCAGCGCGCCCAGGCTCTCCACCTTGTGGGCCTGCACCAGGGCGGCCTCGAAGGACCGCTGCTGGGTGACGTCCTGGATCACCTCCAGGGTCTCGGCGGGGCGGCCGTCGCCGTAGCGCACGAAGACTGTCCTGCGGCCCTTGAACCAGCGCCAGGCCCCGTGGTGGTTGCGGATCCGGTAGACCTCCTCCTGGATGGGCTCCTCCCCGCCCTCGGGGGGAGGCGGCGCGGGGGCCTCCCGGTGCTGGCGCAGCACGGGCAGGTCGTCCGGGTGGACCAGGGTGTACAGGAAATCCCGGCCGCCCTTCAGGAAGGCCTCGGCGGGGTAGCCCAGCAGGTCCTCCACCGCGGGGTTCAGGTAGAGGAAGGCGCCGGTTTCTGCGTCCATGATGGCGTGGATGTCCTGGCTGAGCTCGGCGATCTTCTCGATGTAGCGCTCCCCTTCGGTCAGGGCCAGCTCCGCCTCCCGGGCGCGGATGGCCGTGCCCCGGATGCCCAGGACCCCGACGATGGCCATGCCCGTGAGGGACAGGGCCAGGACCGGGGAGTGGGGGCCCGGCGAAAGGACCAGGCTCACGGCCGCGGCCGCGAAAAGCACGAAGAACAGCCCCAGCATGGCGGGCGGCGTCACAAGCTTGCGCATCGCAGGTGCGGTCATGGATCGTCTCGCGGGAATGGGGCGGAAAGAAGGGCGGCGGTTATTATATTCCCCCAGGTGCCCGCCCCGCGGGAACCCTATTTCAGCAAAGGTGAAATTTAAAACTTCCAGGAGATTCCCATGCCCGCAGCTCCGGTCCTGGCCCCCGCCGATCTCGTTCCCCCCTACCTGCTGCTGGACGCCCGGCCCGGGGCCGAAGCCTTCGCCCGGGAGCACCTGCCCGGCGCCCTCCACGCGGACCTGGACGCATTCCTTTCCGCCCGGGGCACGCCGGGGTTCGATCCCGCCCGCGGCGGCCGGCATCCCCTCCCCGACCCCGGGGACTGGGCGCGCCAGCTGGGCCAATGGGGCGTCACCCCCGACACCTACGTGGTGGCCTACGACGACGCCTGCGGCGGCTCCGGCGCGGCCCGGCTCTGGTGGATGCTCCGCGCCTTCGGCCACGAGCGGGTCTCCGTGCTGGACGGGGGGATCCAGGCCGCCCTCGCCGAAGGCCTCCCCGCCCCCGGCGCCGCGCCGGGCCCGGCCCGGCCCTACCCCGAGGACCGGTGGCTGCTGCCCATGGCGGACCTGGCCATGGTGGACCGGCTCCGCGCCGACCCCGCGTGGAAGGTGCTGGACGTGCGCGCGGCCCCGCGGTACCGGGGCGAGACCGAGCCCTTCGACCCCGTCGCCGGCCACATCCCCGGCGCGGTGAACCTGCCCTGGCAGGAGAATCTCGACGCCCGGGGTCGCATGAAGCCCGCGCAGGAGCTCCGGCGCATGTACGCGGACCTGCTGGGGGAGACCCCCCGGGGCCGCCTGGTGGTCCACTGCGGCAGCGGCGTCACCGCCTGCCACACCCTGCTCGCCATGGAAGTCGCCGGACTGGGCGGCGCGGCCCTCTACGTGGGGTCCTGGAGCGAGTGGTGCAGGAACCCCCTGCCTGTGGCCACGGGCGGAGAACGGTAAAAAAACGACAGGCGGCCGACATTCTTCCCTTGCCGGGGTTCGGAGCCCCTTGTTATCCTCTTGGGCGAACCCACCAGAGGAAAACCGGATGCGACTCCCAACGCTTTGCCTTTGCCTCGCCTCGTCCATGCTCTGCCTCGGCCTCGCCGGCGCGGAGCCCCTCACCCTCAAGGTGCTGCCCCTGGATGTCCGGGGCATCGTTGAAGGCCTGAAGCCCACCGACTGGAAGGTCCAGGTCGCGGGCAAGGGCGCGGAGGTCATCGGCATGCGCACCCCTGCGGAACTGGGCAAGGAAGGCCAGAAATGGACCTTCGTGCTGATGCCCGTGCGCGACCCGGACTTCCGCCAGGTGGCGCTCCGGTCCGTCGCCACCTTCCTGGCGACCCTGCCCCCCTCCGATTCCGTCCTGGTGGTCATGCGCACCGCCAAGGGCCTCGAGTGCCTCACGCCCGGCTTCACCACGCGTCCCTCCCTGTGGAGCGCGGCGCTGACCCAGGCCGCCGGGAAGTGGTCCGCCAAGCTGGAGGGGAACCCGAACCCCGTCTTCACCCTCCCGCCCACGCCGGCCGGCGAGCCCCAGGAGGGCATGGAGCCCGTCAACGCGTTCCTCGCCGGCGGCCTGGGCAAGGCCATGGCCCGGGAGGCCCAGGACAACACCTCCCGCCGCAAGAGCCTGATCGGCGAATACGGCCCCGAGGAGATGGGCAGCATGACCAAGGTCGTGACCTCCGCCATGGAGGAGCTCGAGACGATGGCCCGGACCCTGGCCAAGGCCGCCCCCGGATCCCAGGTGGTGGTCTACAGCCGCAACGAGATCGACGACCTGGCCAGCCCCGTGTGGGCCCAGAAGGTGGCCCAAATGAGCGCCGGCGGGATGATGGCCGCCGGACGCAATGAGATCATGGGCGGACGCGATGTCATGAACCGCCGCCTCCAGGCCGAGATGATGATCCGGGACGTCACCCTGGCGCGCTCCGCCGTGAAGAACACGTTCGCGGGCCTCGGCCTGACGCTCCACAGCGTGGGCGGCGTCGGCGAATCCTACACCGGCCCCTTCGGGGAGGCCGCCACCGCCACGGGCGGCAACACGTTCCGCATGGAGAACGAGCTTCCCGCCCGCCTCTCCCAGGCCCTGAATCTCTGGGCCACCCGGTACGAGCTCAAGGTCAACGTCCCCGCCGGCGCCCCGCGGCCCGCACCCATCAAGGTGGAGACGGGCCGCAAGGACCTGAAGCTGTTCTCGCCCACCCTCCAGTAGGTCAGGCGGTCCGGGACTCCCACATCGCGTTCACGATCTTCCAGGAACCGGCGGAGCGGGCGAGGTGCAGGTGGATCACCCACCCGCACAGTTCGGCCACCGCGCTGGCCGAGGCCTTGCGCACCTCCAGGATGCGCACCTCCACCGTGCGCCGGTCGGGTGGGGTCTGGGCGCCCAGGCTGCCCTGCACCCCCAGGGGACGGGACTGGGTGCCCAGCGTCACAAGGCGGTTCACGTAGTCGGGGTGCAGGGTGCGCAGCATGTCATCGGCGTCGCCCCAGTACCAGGCCTGGGCGAACTCCTGCACGGCGCGGCGGATGGCCGGGGACGGATCCTCGGATGCGTTCACGCCTACGGGCGGGAAGGAGATGCCCAGCGAACGCTGCAGGATTCCCATGTGTCGTGAATCGCCTCTGGGCATATTCGCCCCCTTTTCAAAGGTGTCCTGAACCATGAGTGCGTCCAGGGCCCCAAGGGTTTACACCTCCCGAGGAATTTCCTTCTTCGTGACATTCGGCCAGTTGCGGATGAACTTGACCAAATCAATCAGGAACAGTATATTAAGCGGGTCTGGACAGGATGGTCCCTTTGAAGATCTCAGCCCGCGGCAGGTACTCCATGCAAGCGCTGTTCGACCTGGCCCACCACAGCCACGGTCAGCCGGTGCCCCTCCATCTCATCGCCCAGAGGCAGGAGCTCAGCCTGCCCTTCCTGGAACAGATCTTCAACCGCCTGAAGAAGGCGGGAATCGTCGCCAGCGTGCGCGGCCCCAAGGGCGGCTACATCATCACCCGCCCCTGCAACATGGTGACCGTGGGCGACGTGCTGCGCCTCACGGACACGAGCTTCTACGCTTCCGCCAAGGAGGATCCCGTCACCGCGAAATCCGCCCTGCGCGCCGACGTGAAGATGAACGAGCTGCTGTGGAAGCAGCTCTCCAGCCAGATCACCAATTTCATGGACACCATCTCCCTCGCCGACCTGTGCGTGGAGAGCCACAGCAACACCTGTCCCGACTGCACCTGCCCCGCCTACACCAAGGGCGTCCAGGAACAGCTGGACAGCGGGGCCCGGCCCCGGTGCGCCGCCCTGGGCTGATCCGCGTTGAGCAATCCCTGCGCCCTCCCCAGCATCGCCCTGCCCCCCACCGAAGCGGACCTCAAGACCCTCCCCAAGCTGGAGGAGCGGATCCGTCGGCGCGTGGGCATGGCCGTCCACGAATTCGGCCTCATCCAGGAGGGTGATCGCATCCTCGTGGGCCTCAGTGGCGGCAAGGACTCCTGGGCCCTGCTGGACGTGCTGGAGTCCCTGCGCAGGCGCGCCCCCATCCGCTTCGAGGTGCACGGCGCCACCATCGACCCGGGCTTTCCCGGCTACAACCCCGACCGCATCGCCGAGGTGTGCGAGGCCAAGGGCATCCCCCACGTGATCCTGGGCGCGCCCATCGACACCCTGGTGCGGCGCAAGCCCGACATCACCCCCTGCGCCATCTGCTCCCGTCTGCGCCGGGGCGTGCTCTACTCCCACGCCAAGGCGAACGGATTCAACAAGCTCGCCCTGGGACACCACCTGGACGACCTCATCGAGACCCTGCTCATCAACCAGTTCTTCGAGGGGCGCCTGTCCACCATGCCCCTGAAGCTGGTGAGCGACGACGGCGGCAACACCGTCATCCGCCCCCTGGGCACCTGCGAGGAGGAGGACCTGCGCCGCTTCGCGTGGCTCAAGGGCTACCCCTTCGTGCCCTGCGGCTGCCCTCTGTGCGGCGCGTCGGTGCTGGAATCCAGGCGGGCCCAGGTGAAGGAGCTCGTGGCGACCCTCAAGGGAAGCATCCCGGACCTGAAGTTCTCCATGCTCAAGGCCATGAAGAACGTGAAGCCCTCCCACCTCCTGGACGCGCGCCTGCCTCCGGAGGCATAGGAGGCTGTCCACGTATTCCTCGGCCCCGCGAGGAATACGTGGACAGCCTCCTAGAAGACCCGCAGCCAGAGCCCCTTCAGGTAGAACCCCTCGGGATGATTCAGGGCGTAGGGATGGTCCATGGGCTGTCCCAGGTGGGCCAGAACCTGGGCCTCCCGGCCCGCCTCCAGCAGCGCGGTCCACGCCGCCTCCTGGAACCGGCCCCGCTCCAGGTGCTGGGAGCAGGAGAAGAGCCCCAGCACGCCCCCCGGCGCCGTGGCGCGGGCCCCGAGGCGGAAGACGTCCTTGTAGGCCTTGAAGGCCTTTTCCACGTCCTTGCGCTGCTTGGCAAAGGCGGGGGGATCCACCACCACCCGGTCGAAGCTCGCGGGCTCCAGGGTGCGCATGAGCTCGAAGGCGTCCCCTTCCATCCGCTCGTGCAGGTCGGGGTCCAGGCCGTTGGCTTCCCAGTCCCGCGCGGCCTGGTCCAGGGCCTGGCCCGAGATGTCCAGGGTTGCCACGCGGGAAGCTCCGCCCAGCCCCGCGTGGATGGAGAAGCCGCCGGTATAGCCGAAGGCGTTGAGCACCGACGCGCCCCGGGAGATCCTCCCGAGGAAGAGGCGATGCTCCCGCTGGTCCAGGAAGAAGCCGGTCTTCTGGCCCCGGAGCAGGTCCACCGCCAAGCGCGCATCGCCCTCCCGGACCGTGACCGGACCCGCCAGGGAACCCTTGAGGAGGCGGTTCACGGGGGCCAGGCCCTCCTCCTTGCGTCCGCCCTGGCTGCGCTCCACGAACACCGTGATGCCTTCGGCCTTGGCAAGCTCCACCAGCACGGGCCACCAGATGTCGCGCAGGGCCTCCAGGCCGGCGGTGCCCACCTGGATGACCAGGGCGTGGGCATAGCGGTCCACCACGAGCCCGGGCAGCAGGTCGCCCTCCCCGAACACCCAACGGCACCCGGATTCCGGGCCGTCCAGCCCCAGCATCCGCCGGCCCTCCAGGGCCCGCCCCAGGCGCTCCCGGAAGAAGGCCGCGTCCAGGGGGCCGTCGTCGAAGCGGAAGATCCGCACGGCCAAAGGGTTCGTGGCGGAGGCGGTGCCCACGGCCAGCACGTTGCCCGAGGCGTCGGCCAGGCGCACCAGGGGCGAGGCGGGCGGCTCGGCCAGGGCGCCTGAATACACCCAGGGATGCAGCTTGGAGAGGAGGGCTTCCTTGCCGGGCTTCAGACGGAGAAGGGAATATTTTTCCATGCCTCCAGCTTACTTCGCCCGGGGGGTTTTGCAGGCGGCCCCAACCATGAGAACCTTGATCCAACCGATCCAAGGGGAAAATCCATGCGCAAGACGGCCCTCCTGCTGTTTATTCCCGCCCTCGTTTCGCCTCTCCAGGGCGCGAAGTGGCCTTCCATTCCCAAGGAGGTGTGGGCAATGAGCAAGAACCCCGCCCTCGTGGCCAAGGGCGCCGTGATCCTGGAACGCAAGCTGGACTTCCAGCCGGACTGGTTCGAGCAGACGCTGCGCGTGCGCATCCTGGGCGAGGCGGGGCTCGCCGCCGCCGAACTCGCGGACCTGCCCGAGACCCTCGTCTCCCTGGAGGGCCAGGTGACCTTCCCGGATGGCCGGGTCGTGCCCATCGGCAAGCGGGAGACCTTCACCGCCCGCAAGGCGGCCTCGCCCGATGACGGCGCGATGGTCGAAACGGGCCTGCTCCCGCCCGGGCTCACCTCCGACTGCGTCGTGGAGCTGCGCTGGCGCGAGCTCACCGACGTGGGCGCGGCGCAGTTCCGGCGCATGCCCATCACCGGAAAGGGGCACCTTCCCGAGCGGTTCGGCCCTTTCAAGGTCTGGACGCTGGGTTCGGCGTTCCCCACACAGTCGGTGGTGGTGCAGCGGGCCAAGGAGATGTACTGGCCCCTCATCTTCTCCTCCACGGCCGGCTTCAACGTGGTGGAAGGATCCACCTCCATGGGCACCACCTTCACGATCCGCGACATCCCCGGCCACCCCCGCGCCCCCTTCGCCAACGACCTGGTGCGGCCCGTTCCCAAGGTGGTGGTCTTCAAGCCCATCGCTTCGGTGGGCAACCTCCTCTCCAAGGTCCCGGCCATGGACTACTGGCAGAAGGTGGTCGACCTCTTCTACAAGGACTGGTACACGAAGTTCGTGTCCAAGGGCGAGGCCTACCGCACCTTCTCCGCCGCCATCCGGAAGGACCTGACCGGCGGGCCCCGGGACAAGGCCCGGACCATCGCGGAACGCCTGGCGGCGAAGACCGTGAACATCGACCACCTGGTGTTCGGCGAGAAGCTGGATCCCCTGGCCCGCTGGGCCGTGGACGAGGGCGCCGTGAAGGAGGGCTCGGCTCATTTCATGGAGACGGGAGGCGATTTCAGCACCCAGACCGGCACGGGAAACCTGAGCTCCACCGCATGGACCGACGCCCGCGCCTACAGCGTGGACGCCGCCAAGGTATCCTCCCTCAATTACATGGCCCGGTCCGGGTTCGTGGACAACAAGGGCGCCGTGAGGCTCCTGTTCAACCTCCTCGCCGACGAGGGGATCCCGGCGAAGATCGGGCTCGTCGCCGACCGCAGGCTCTGGATGGTGAATCCCGAGGTGCGCTCGCCCTTCCAGTTCACGCACAACCTGCTGGGCGTGGACGAACCGGGCCAGCCCACCCTGTGGCTGGACCCCACCGACCGGCTCCTGCCCGTCGGCCAGATGCCCACGGCCTATCAGTCGACCAAGGCCGTGACCATCGACAGCGCCACCTGGAAGGCCGGGGTCCAGGACATCCGGGTGGAGCCCGCCGCCGGGAACACCCGCATCTTCACCTTCGAGGTGGACGCCTCCAGCGGCCCGGGCAAGGCCACCCTGCAGGCCAGCTTCCTGGGCGCGCCGGCCCTGGCGGCCCGAAGCGTCCTGGCCGCGAAGTCCCCCGCGGACCGGGAGGCCTGGTTCCGGGAGACCCTGGGCAAGGGCGGCCTCACGGGCTCCAAGGTGGAGGTGGCCAATGCCACGGACCCCTCGCAGCCGCTGGCCTTCAACGCCTCGGGCACCCTGGCGCTGGTCCCCGGCGCCACCCTGAAGATCAATCCCTTCCCCGGCATGGACGCGCCGCTGTATGTTCCCGCCGCAATGCCCGCGGAACGCGAGGAACCCATCCTGCTGCCTTGCACGGGCGTCCAGGAGGCCACGAGCACCGTGAAGGTGCCCGCGGGCTACGTCCTTCCCAAGCCGGTGGTCTCCACCCGCTCCACCCAGTGGGGCACGGTGATCCTCGACGTACGCCAGGACCCCGGCAACGGGGAGCTGACCGCGCACATGAAGGTGAGCACCCTGGGCGTCTACAACCACCCGGCCGCGTACCCGTCCCTGAAGGACTACCTGAACCTGATGAAGCTGGCCGTGGCTCCCGAGGTCACCCTGGAAAAGGCGCCCTGAGGGATCCGTTTCCAGCTACCGGACCCTTGCCTTCCATTCCTTCGACTCGGGGATGAACAGGGCCTGGCCGTACGTGTCCTTCCCGAAGTCCGCGATGATCCGCTGGCCCTTGTCCGCCGCCGTGAGCCAGGCCTGGAAGGCGGTGGCGCCGGCCAGGTCCGCCTTGGGGCACCGGGCGGGGTTCACCAGGATGAGGGAGATGTGGTTGAGCAGGACCTCGTCGCCTTCCACCAGGATGTCCAGCTTGATGCGCTTGCGGGCGCCCAGGTAGCTGGCGCGGTCCATGAGGGTGTAGGCGTTCTGGGCGTCGGTGAAGACCAGGGTGGCGATGTTGCCCTCGGAGCCGTTGGGGAACACCTGGTACCAGGAGCCGGAGGGCGCCAGGCCGGCCTTGGTCCACAGGCCCCGCTCGGCCACGTGGGTGCCGGAATTGTCGCCGCGGGTGACGAAGGGCGCACCCTTGGCGGCCAGGGTGCGGAGGGCGTCCAGGGCGCTCTTGGTGCCGCGGATGCCGGCGGGGTCCGCGGCGGGGCCCACGATCACGAAATCGTTGTACATGAGGGGGACCCGGCCGAGGCCGAACCCCTCGGCCACGAACGCCTCCTCCAGGGCCCGGGCGTGGGCCAGGACGATGTCCACCCCGCCCTGCCGGGCGATTCCCAGGGCGGCGCCGGTGCCGGCGCCCACGTGGCGCACGCGGATCCCGGTCTCCTTCTCGAAGGCGTCCTCCAGGGTGCCCACGATGCCCGAGTCGATGGGGCCGATGGTGCTGGCCAGGAGGATGACCTTCGCGGGCTGCTGGGCGCCCAGGAAGGTGGAAAGCAGCAGCAAACCGAGAGCCAGGGTCCGGCGATGCATGGGGCCTCCGAAGGTGGATGACCTAGTCTAACGCTTCAGGATCCGCTTCAGGGCCGCGGCGAGGGCCTCCACGGCGGCGCGGGGGGTTCCGGGAAGCATCGAGATGCGGATGACGCTGCGCGCCTCCGCTTCCGTATGGCCCAGGGAGGTGATGGCGTGGCTGGGCCGGGTCGCGCCGCTGTGGCAGGCCGAACCGGTGCTCACCGCGAATCCGGCCAGGTCCAGGGCGATCTGCACCGACTCCCCGTTGTGGCCCCGGAGCATGAGGGCGCTGGTGTTGGGCAGGCGGGGCAGGCCCCGGCCCACGGCCTCGTAGTGCGGGGACCACCCCAGCACCTCGTCCTCCAGGGCGTCGCGCAGGGCCGCCAGGGCGGCGTTGGCCTCCACCCGGGCGGGAACGGCCCGGGCGGCCTCGGCCAGGCCCGCGATGGCCCCCAGGTCCTCGGTGCCTCCCCGCCGGCGGCGCTCCTGCGGGCCTTCCATGACCGCGGTCCAGGGCAGGTCCGGACGCATCCAGAGCACCGCGGCGCCCCTGGGGCCCCCGGCCTTGTGCCCGGAGAAGACGGCGGCGTCGCAGGACCCCAGGTCCACGGGCACCTTGCCCCAGGCCTGGGCGGCGTCCATGACCCGCACCGCCCCCGCCTCTTTGGGCATCGCGTAGAGAATACCCGTCTCGTTGCTGGCGGCCATCTGCACCAGCGTGGCGGCGCCCGCGGTGTCGCAGGGCAGCCAGCGCACCTGCGTCCAGTCCTTGAGGGGGTTCAGGCAGGCGCTGTGCTCCCCCGGGAAGACGCAGGCGGGGCGGTCCCCCAGCCGGGGCCGAAGGCCCCGCAGGAGCAGGTGGAGGGCCTCGGTGGCGCTGGAACAGAACACCAGCTCCCCCGGCGCGGCGCCCAGCACCTCGGCCACCCGGCGCCGGGCCTCCTCCAGGAGGTGTCTGGCCCGCTGGCCCTCCCGGTGCGTGCTGGTGGGGTTGGCCCAGGCCCCGGCCACCGCCCGCGCCTGGGCGGCGAGGGCTTCGGGCAGCGGGGGCGCGGAGGCGTTGGCGTCGAAGTAGAACCGTTCCATCCCGTCATTGTCGCCGGGTTGCGGGCATCGAAGGTAGTATCGAAGAGACAGCCCCCGGGAGCACCGTGTCCACACCCCTCCATCCCCAGAACGTCATCGCCATGGTCTGGGATTTCGACAAGACCCTGATTCCCGGCTATATGCAGGAACCGATCTTCCGCGCCTTCGGGGTGGATGAAGCGTCCTTCTGGCGGGAGGTGAACGCCCTGCCGGCCTTTTTCGCGCGCCTGAACGTGACGCTCCACCCGGACACGGCCTACCTGAACCACCTGCTGACGTACGTGCACCACGGCCGCATGCCCGGGCTCACCAACGCGCGCCTGCGCGAGCTGGGCGGCGAGATCGTCTTCCACCCGGGACTGCCCGACTTCTTCGAACGGATCCAGAGGCGCCTGGAGGAGGACCCCGAGGCCCGGCGGTTCGAGCTGCGCCTGGAGCACTACGTGGTCTCCACGGGCCTGAAGGCCATGATCGAAGGTTCGGCCATCCGGCCTTACGTGAAGGGCATCTGGGCCTCGGAGTTCCTGGAGTCCCCGGCCCCCCCGGGCTTCGACCCCGACGCCACCGTGGACCTGGACCTGCCCACCTACGAGGCCCTCCTGCCCGAGACCCAGGGCATCTCCCAGATCGCGGCGGCCTACGACAACACCAGCAAGACCCGCGCCCTCTTCGAGATCAACAAGGGCAGCAACGTGAACGCCACCATCGAGGTGAACGCCACCATGCGCCCCGAGGACCGCCGGGTTCCCTTCCACCACATGATCTACATCGCCGACGGCCCCTCGGACGTTCCGGCGTTCTCCGTGATGCGCCAGAACCGCGGCACCGGCTACGCGGTGTACGACCCCGCCAACCCCCTGAGCCTCAGGCAGGTGGACCGCCTGCGCCGGGACGGGCGCATCGACCACTACGGCCCCGCCGACTACCGCGAGGGCAGCCCCACCTCGGACTGGCTGATGATGCAGGTGGAACGCATCGCCGCCCAGATCGTCGAGGAGCGCAAGTCCGCCCTGAAGGCGCGGGTGGGCGAGGCGCCCCACCACCTGCCGCACTAGTATGGAAACCCTCCTGCGCACGCTGCACCAGGCCCTGGGGCCCGATTCCGGGCTCGTGCTGGTGGGCGGCGCCGTGCGGGACCTGCTCCTGGACCGCCCCAGCCCCGACTGGGACCTGGCCACCGCGCTCCTGCCCGGAGAGGTCACCTCCCGGGCCCAGGCCGCGGGCCTGCGCGTGATCCCCACCGGGCTCCAGCACGGCACCGTCACGGTCATGGTCGGCGCGCGGGGGTTCGAGGTCACCACCTTCCGGGGCGACGAGGTCTACGTGGACGGGCGGCGCCCCGAATCCGTGAAGCTCGGGGTGGGCCTGGAGGAGGACCTGGCCCGCCGGGACTTCACCATCAACGCCATGGCGCTGCCCGCCGAAGCCCTGGGGGGCGGCCACTGGGAAGCCGCCCTGGTGGACCCCTTCGGGGGCCGGGAGGACCTGGCCTCGGGCACCCTCCGGGCCGTGGGCGACCCCCTGGACCGCTTCGGGGAGGACGGCCTGCGGTGCCTGCGGGCCTGCCGCTTCGCATCCCAGCTGGACTTCGAGATCGAACCCGCCACCCTCGCGGCCATCCCCATGCGCCTGCAGGTGGCGGGAAAGGTCTCGGTGGAGCGGGTCATGACCGAGCTCACCAAGCTCCTGTGCGGCCTGCAGCCCGGCAAGGGCCTCTCGGCCCTGGCCTCCACGGGCCTCCTGGGGCTGTGGCTGCCCGAACTCCTGCCCATGATCGGATGCCCCCAGAACCGCTACCACGCCTACCCGGTCTGGGAGCACACCCTGGAGGTGGTGCGCCGCACCCCCCCCGACCCGGGCCTCCGGTGGGCCGCGCTCCTCCACGACTGCGGCAAGCCCGCGCGCAAGACCGAGGACGCCCAGGGGCACATCCACTTCTACGGCCACGAGCCGGTTTCCGTGGGCATCGCCTCGGACATCCTGACCCGGCTGCGGGCATCAGGCGCCCTGGCCCGGGACGTGGTGGCCCTGGTGGCCCACCACGGCACCCACCCCGGCCCCGACTGGGGCGATCCGGCCTGCCGCCGCTTCCTCAAGCGCCTCCAGGACGACGGCCTTTCCCTGGAGCGGTGGGGCGTCTTCCGCCTGGCGGACCAGTCCGGCAAGGGCGTGGGGGACGAGACGTGCTTCGGGGAGCACCGGGCGGTGATGGCGCGCCTGGAAGCCCTGGCCCAGGCCGCCCCGCCCCTGCACGTGAAGGCCCTCGCCCTGGACGGCCGCGCCCTCATGGCCCTTTCCGGGCGCAAGGGCGGCCCGTGGCTGGGCGAGCTCCAGTCGCACCTGCTGGAGCGGGTGATGGACGATCCCGCCCTGAACGCTCCCGACGCGCTGGCCGCATTGGCCAAGGTATGGCTGGGGGAGCGCGCCTAGGCCGGGTCCGCGGCCGGGGTGACCAGCGGCAGGGACACCTTGAACGTGGAGCCCTTCCCCGCCTCGCTGGCCACCTCGATGGTGCCCTGGTGGGCCTCCACCAGGGTCCGGCAGATGCTCAGCCCCAGCCCCCAGCCCAGGGCCGCGTCGGCCTCCCGGGCCTGGCTGAAGGGCTTGAAGAGATCGGCGGCCTGGGCCGGATCGATGCCGCGGCCGGTGTCCCACACCTCCAGCACCCAGCAGGGCGGCTCCAGGCGCGAACGGATGCCCACCTCGCCGGGGGCGGGGGTGAACTTCAGGGCATTCTCGATGAGGTTGAAGAGCACCTGCTGCATGGACTCCGCGTCGGCCAGGATCCACGTGCGGTCCCCCATGGGGTCCAGGGCGATGCGGGCCGTGAGGCCCCGGGCCTCGGCCTTCATGCGCAGGGTCTCGGCGAGGCCCTCCATGACCTCGCCGGGGTGGCACACCCGGAAGTTCAGCCCGTCGGTGAGGCTCTCGGCCCTGCTGCTGTCCAGGAGGTGCTTGAGGAGCCGCTCCACGCGCTGGGCCTCCCGGGCCACCACCTTGAGGGCGGACTTGCCCGGGCCCCCGATGGCCTCGTTCCCCTCCAGGCGCTCCACGGAGATCAGGATGCTGGTGAGCGGCGAGCGCAGGTCGTGGGTGATGGTGTTCATGAGCTGGACGCGGCCCTCCAGGCTGCGCTTGAGCTGGTGGTGGAGCCGCTCCAGGGAACGGTTGCGCAGGGTGAGCTCCTCGGTGCGCTCCTGCACCTTGATCTCCAGCATGCGGGCCCGCCTCCGGACCTGCTTGATCCGCACGTCCACCAGGAGGAGGAACGCCAGCACCCCGGCCAGCACGAACCCCGCGCGGGCCCAGGGCGTCTGGTACCAGGCCGCCCGCACCCGGATGCGCACCGTGTCCGATTCGGTCCAGGAAAGGCCGTCCCCGGCCCGCACCCGCACGGGCAGCACGCCCGGGCCCAGCTGGGCGATCTGGAAGAGGTTGCTGGACTGCTCCACGCTGCGCCAGGCGCCGTCGATCCACACCTGGTACGAAGGGTTCTCCGGCAGGAGCGGCTTGGCCGCGTCGAACCGGAGGGTGAGGGTGCCCGGCGTGGGCGGCAGGACGATGTTCACCGGCAGGCCGAAGGCGAGGGATCCCACCGTGGCGTCCAGGATCCGCGGCTTGGGCAGGCCCGGATCGGGCAGGTCCGCGGCGGGGTCCAATATGCACAGCCCCCCCGCCATGCCGATCCAGAGGCGGCCCAGGCGGTCCCGGTAGACCGCCGAATCCGAGGTCTCGTTGGACAGCAGCCCCAGGTTGCGCGTGATCTGCATGACCCGCGGGCCGGTGGCGGCCGCGCGCAGGATGGAGAGCCCGCGGGCGTGGCCCGCCACCAGGTCGCCGTTGCCCAGGCGCGAGACCCAGCCCACGCGCCCGTGGATCCGCGCGTTGGCCTCGGTGTAGATTTCGCAGGGCCCGTCCTCCCCGTGGGGGAAGCCGAAGACACCGTCGCTCCCGGTCCCCACCCAGAGGTCGCCCGCGGGGCCCAGGTAGAGGCAGGAGATGGAGCGCGTGCCCAGGGGCGTTCCCCGCAGCACGGGCCGGTAGGCGCCGTCCTCGAAGGCGTACACGCCGTACCGGGTGGCGGCCAGCAGCCCCTTGCCCCGGGGGACGATGGCGAGGATGGTGGGTTCCCCCACTTCCGCGGGCGCCGGGTGGCGGGCGATGAACGTTCCGTCCAGGTCCATCTCCACGAGCCCCTGCTCGAAGGTGCACGCCCACAGGCGGTTCCCGTGGACCAGCAGGGAGGAGACGAACACGTTCTGGAGTTCCCGGGGCCCCTTGCGGATCCGGCCCCCTTCCCAGACCACCATGCCCTTGTGGGTGCAGATCCAGGCGCCGCCCTTGCGGCGCGGGGCGATGCCCCACACCACGTTGCTGGGCAGGCCCGAGGTCTGGTCCCAGGCGCCGGTGATGCCCTTGCCCCGCTCCCACATGTGAAGCCCCGAAGTTCCGCCGATGAGCATCCTGTCCGGGCCGGCCTCCTCGAAGGAGAGCACCGTGCCCAGCCCCAGGCCGATGCCGGTGCGCAGGTCCCTGTCCAGGCACAGCAGGCCGGGCACCGCCTCGGCCAGCAGGCCCGCGCCGTCCGTGCCCAGCCACAGGTCGCCCCGGCTGTCCCGGAGGACGGAGGCCACCCCCTCCCGGGGCAGGCCGTCCAGGTAGGAAAGGACGCGGCCCTTGCCGGAGGGGCTGCGCAGGTAGGCCCCGTCGGCGTCCAGGGCCAGCAGCAGCTCGCCCTGGGGCGTCACCTGCACGTTGCGGAACCGAACCTTCCGGTCCAGCCCGGGCAGGGGATCCAGGTTCCAGGTCAGGCCCGGGCCCAGACGATAGAGGGCATCGGCGCAAAGGGCCCACACGTGCCCCGAGGCGTCGGTGCGCAGGCGGCGGAACCGCGAGGACATGGGCCCGGGCATCACCCCGGCGGCCAGGGTCTTCCCGTCCCACCGGGCGATGCGGTCCTTGAGGGACCCCAGCCAGATGCGCCCCTGGGCGTCCATGGCCATGGAAAAGATGGGCTGCTGGTTCCAGCCGCCGGGAAGGTCCACCGCCTCGAACCGCCCGCCCCGCAGCCGGTAGAGGCCCAGGCGGGTTCCCGCCAGGATTTCGCCGGCGGTTGTCTCCAGCAGGCAGTTGACGTTGACGATGGCCAGCCCCTGGGCCTCCCCGTAATGGGTGATGTGCCCGCCCAGGATGCGGTCGACGCCGCCCTCCTGGCCGGCCACCCAGATGGCCCCGGCCCGGTCCTGCATCAGGTCGGTTACGTCCAGGGCGATGAGCCCCTGCTTGGCGCCGAAGGATTGGAACCCCGAAGCCCCCAGCCGGGCCACGCCCTCCGCCGTGCCGGCCCACAGGAAGCCGTCGCGGTCCTCCAGCAGCGCGGTCACCTGGCTCTGGGGAAGGCCGTCCCGGTCATCGAAATGGCGGAAGGTCTGGACCTGGGCCCCAAGGTACCCGGCCACGGCCAGGACCAGCAGGACACATCTGGTCAACCATCGACGACCTTCGGGCATGCATTCCCCACGGGAGGTGAACCCTGACCCAATTTAGCCCACCCGTTCCCCCGGTTTGTCATGAAAAGGACATGCGCCCCCTTTCAGGGACGGAAAAAAATGGAGGGGGGTCTTGACACGTTAGTCGTCAACACGCATATTTTCTTCGCCACTGGAATCCATCCCCGGAACCCGGGCCGGCCGTGGCTTCCAGGCTCAACCCAAGGAGATTCCCATGATCCTCAACCGCCGCGACACCCGCACCTCCCCCGCCACCCTCGCCCCCGCCTTCGAACCCGTCGGCCTCATGAGGAACTTCCTCCGGTGGGACCCCTTCCGGGACCTGGACTTCAACCTGGACCTCCAGACGGCCTTCACGCCGTCCTTCGACATCCGGGAGACGCCCGAGGCCTACGTGTTCGAGGCCGACCTGCCCGGCATCCGCCGCGAGGACGTGGAGATCAACCTCACCGGCAACCGCATCACCATCACCGGCAAGCGCGAGGCCCGCACCCGCAAGGAAAACGAGAACGTCTTCATCCTCGAGCGCAGCAACGGGTCCTTCACGCGCAGCTTCAACCTCCCCGACGGCGTGGACGCCGGCAAGGTGGCCGCGGACCTCAAGGACGGCGTGCTCACCCTGACGCTGCCCAAGGTGCCCGAGGTCCAGCCCAAGAAGATCGAGATCAGTCTCGGTCGATGAGCACCACGGCCTGGGCCGCCAGGCCTTCGCCCCGCCCCGTGAAGCCCAGCTTCTCGGTGGTGGTGGCCTTGACGTTGAGGTCCTGGGGCGTGAGCCCCAGGACGGGCGCGATGCGCGCCCGCATGGCATCCCGGTGCGGGGAGAGCTTGGGGCGCTCCCCGATCAGGCACACGTCGGCGTTCACGACGCGCCACCCGCCGGCCCTGAGGGCGTCCATCACCGCGGCCAGCAGCACGACGGAATCCGCGCCGCGGTAGGCGGGATCCGTGTCGGGAAAGTGCTGGCCGATGTCGCCCAGGCCCGCGGCGCCCAGCAGCGCGTCCATGAGGGCGTGGACCATCACGTCGGCGTCGCTGTGGCCCAGCAGGCCGCGGTCGTGCTCGACCCTGCAGCCCATGAGGACGAGGGGCCTCCCGGCGTCGGGCTCGGCGAAGCGGTGCACGTCGAAGCCCTGGCCAACCCGGATCACAGGCCACCGCGGATGCGGAACTCGTCGGTGGAGTCCTCCACCGGCCCCTGGGCCGGCCTGGCGGAAGCGTCGGGCAGCGTGATGGTCACCACGGTCCCCTGGCCCTCCTCGCTGACCACCTCCACGGCGCCGCCGTGCTCCTCCACGATCTTCTTCACCGTGGCCATGCCCAGGCCCGTGCCCTTGCGCTTGCCGTGGCTGAAGAAGGGCTCGAAGATCCGCTTCTGCACCTTTTTCGGGATGCCCTTGCCGTTGTCCTGCACCACGATGCGGGCGCCTTCGGGAACGCGCTTCCAGGACAGGCCCACCACGCCGCCCTCCTGGCCCTCCAGGGCATCGATGGCGTTGGCCACCAGGTTCTCCACGACCCGCGCGAAGCGGTGCTTGTCCAGGTTCACCGGACACGCCTCGCCTTCGCAGCGAAGGGCCGCCCCCACCTCGGCGGCGCGGGGCTGCAGGGGCTCCAGCATGGCGCCCAGGTAGGCGCCCAGCTCCACGGCCTCGCGCTTGGGCTCGCGCACCTTGGCGTAGTCCAGGATGTCGGCGCTGAGCCGGCCCAGCCGGTCCACGGCGGAAAGGATCTGGTTAAGGTGATGCTTGCAGTAGTCGTCCTTGACGGTGGTGCCCAGCAGCTGGGCATGCCCGCCCACCACGAACAGGCCGTTCTTGAAGTCGTGGACGATGCTGGAGGCCACCTGGCCCACGGTGGCCAGCACCTGGTTGCGCAGGTTCGCCTCCGCCAGGCGCGTGCGCTCGATGGCGATGGCGCACAGGGCGACGATGGCCTCGAAGGTGGGCCGGTCCACGGGCTCGCTGACGATCTTCCGGCTGTCCAGGTACACCACGCCGATGCGCTCGCCCTGAACCTGCAGGGGCAGGCAGAGGATGGTCTTGAGCTGGAGGTTGATGACGGACTTCTGGGCCATGAGGGCCTCGTCCGTGGCCACGTTGTGGATCCACACCGCGTCGCCCTGCTCGAAGACCTTGTGCACGCTGCTCATGGAGAGGTGGATGTTCTTCTCCATCTCGGCGCCGAGGTTGCGCTGGACCTTCACCACCAGGTCCCCCCCCTCGGGCATCATGAGGAAGCCCCGGTCCGTGCCGGAAATCGCCAGGAGGCGGTCCAGGGTCTGCTCCAGCAGGTCGTCCAGCTCCGTGTCCCCCGCCAGGAGGCCGGCGGTCTTCAGGATGGCCTGGAGGTTCACCTCCGAGGCGAAGGCGGATTCCGAACGCAGGGTCAGGTAGTAGGCCCCGTCCGCCACCCGCACGGTGCTGCCGGGCTCCCAGGCCATGCGCGTCACCCGCTGGTCCTTGAAGTAGGTGCCGTGGGAGGACCCCAGGTCCTCCACCCACCAGGCATCGCCGGAGAACTCGATCTTCAGGTGGTTGCGGCTGACCATGCTGTCGGAGAGCACCACGTCGCACTGGCTCTGGCGGCCGAGGACCATGACGTTCTGAGCGGGCACGGCCCGCTCGAAGCCGTGCCGGTCCCTGATGGAAATGGACGTCCGTTCAGGCACGAGGCCCCCCTGAAGGACAAAGTATAGGGGATACGCCGCGGGGACACTAGGGGCCGAAGAATACGTGGACAACCTCCTAGACAAGGCTCTCCGGCCGTGAGGCAATCTACCCATGGATCACGCAAGGAACCCGGACCTCGACCCCTCGCTGCCCGAGGAGCCCTTCGAATACTCGCTCCGGCCGCAGCGGCTGCCGGAATATATCGGCCAGGAGAAGGTGAAGGCGCGTCTCGAGATCGCCCTGCAGGCCGCGCAGAAGCGCCGCGAAGTGCTGGACCACGTGCTGCTCTTCGGCCCCCCGGGCCTGGGCAAGACGACCCTCGCGCACGTGCTGGCCAACGAGATGGGCTCCGCATGCAAGGTGATCCAAGCCCCCGCGCTGGAAAAAAAGGGCGACCTCGCCGCGATCCTCACCAACCTGGAGGAGGGGGAATTCCTCTTCATCGACGAGATCCACCGCCTGGCGGCGCCCATCGAGGAGATGCTCTACTCCGCCATGGAGGACGGCAAGCTCGACATCCTCATCGGCCAGGGCCCGTCGGCCCAGACCCTCAAGGTGGACCTGCGCCCCTTCACCCTCGTGGGCGCCACCACCCGCGCGGGACTCATCAGCAAGCCGCTCCATGACCGCTTCGGCATGGTGCACCGCCTGGACTACTACACCCGCGCGGAGCTCGCCGTCATCGCCAAGCGCAGCGCGCAGGTGCTGGGCGTGGACCTGGCCCCCGAAGGCGCCGAGAGCATCGCCCGCCGCAGCCGCGGGACGCCGCGCATCGTGAACCGCCTCCTGCGCCGCTGCCGCGACTTTGCCGAAGTGAAGGGGGACGGCGTCATCACTTCCGCCGTCGCCGACGCCTGCCTCGCCCTGCACGAGGTGGACGACCTGGGCCTGGAGGGCCTGGACCGCGCCTACCTCGAGGCCCTGTGCGTGAAGTTCCGGGGAGGCCCCGTGGGCGTGCGCACCCTGGCCGCCGCCCTGGGCGAGAGCGACGGCGGCGCCCTGGAGGATCTGGTGGAGCCCTACCTCATGCAGATCGGCTTCCTGGACCGCACCCAGCAGGGACGCAAGGCCACCGAGGCCGCCTACGGGTACCTCGGACTGAAGACGGTGCCGAACTCCCTGTTCAGCTAGCGGCGTAAGCGTCGTCCAGCCACGCCAGGGTCGCCTCGACGATCTGGATCCGGTGGGAAAGCACCGTCCTCAGGTGCTCCCCGCCCCCGGCGCGCAGCTTGCCCAGGATGTCCTCCCGCCAGGCGAGGCAGGCCTCCCGCTGGGCCCCCACCAGCGCCCGCGCCCGGTCCGGCCCCTCGCGCCGGGCGAAGTAGAGGCGCGCGAAGAAGTCCTGGCGCATGTTCCGGATGCTGTCCACAGGGCTGCCCACCCAGACCTCGAAGGCCACGCGCCCCGCGGGCGTGACCCGCAGCTCCCGGCGGGAGGGATGGGACGCCCCCTCGATGACCGTGGCCTCCAGGAGGCCGCTGGCCTCGAGTTTGTCCACCAAGGCATACAGGGAACTCTGCTTGATCTTCCAGATCATCCCGAAGCCGTCCAGGGCCTGGACGGCCTTGCAGAGGTTGTAGCCGTGCATGGGGGTCCGGTCGAGGATCCCCAGGAGGGTCAGTTCCAGGGTGAACGGGGCGCTGGAGCGGGTCATGGGTCGATTCTAGCCGGTTCCTGTGGCATCATTTAATGACTGGTCAAAGTTTGAGTAACAGGTTTCCCACCCCCTGCGGAGGCGCGCCATGCCCAATCCCTTCAGAGTCCTCACCTCGCGCTGGGGCGCGATCATCACGGGGGCGGTCATCGGCGTCCTGGCGCCGCTGCTGGTGCGCTGGGGCAACCCGGGCAACATGGGCGTCTGCGTGGCCTGCTTCACCCGGGACGTGGCCGGCGCGCTGGGCCTCCACCGGGCCGCGGCGGTCCAGTACCTGCGGCCGGAAATCGCCGGCCTGATCCTGGGTTCCCTGGCGGCGGCCCTGCTCTTCCGGGAGTTCCGCCCCCGGGGCGGCTCGAGCCCGCTGGCGCGGTTCCTCCTGGGCCTGTTCGCGGCCATCGGGGCCCTGGTCTTCCTGGGCTGCCCCTGGCGGGCCTACCTGCGCCTGGGCGGCGGCGACTGGAACGCCGTCCCCGGCATCCTGGGCCTGGTGGCCGGGGTGGGCCTGGGGATCCTCTGCTTCCGGCGGGGCTTCAGCCTCGGCCGCAGCCATGGGTCGCCCCGGGCGCTGGGGTTCCTCATGCCGGCCCTCGCCCTGGGCCTCCTGGCCCTGTTGATGCTCGCGCCCCTGTTCGGGCGTGATGCGGCCGGGCTGCCCACGGGGCCCGTGTTCTTCTCCGCGAAGGGACCCGGCAGCCAGCACGCCCCCCTCGCCATCGCCCTGGCCGCCAGCCTCGCCATCGGCTTCCTCGCCCAGCGCAGCCGGTTCTGCTCGGTGGGGGCGTTGCGGGACCTGATCCTGCTACGGGACGGCCAGATGTTCCAGGGCCTCGTGGCCCTGGTGGTCGCCGCCGCCCTCACGAACGGGGTCCTGGGGCAGTTCAAGGCCGGGTTCGGCGGGCAGCCCATCGCCCATACCGCCACGCTCTGGAACTTCGGAGGAATGGTCCTGTCCGGACTGGCCTTCACCCTGGCCGGGGGCTGCCCCGGCCGGCAGCTCTTCCTGTCGGGCGAAGGGGACGGCGACGCCGCCGTCTTCAGCCTGGGCCTCCTCACCGGCGCCGCGGTCGCCCACAACTTCAACCTCGCCTCCTCCCCCGCCGGCCCCGCCCCCTACGGTCCGGCCGCGGTGCTGCTGGGTCTGGCGGTCTGCGCCGTCATCGGCCTGACCTTCCGCGAAACGGCGGGTGCCCGATGAGCGCCCCCCTCGACGCCCGCGGCCTCTCCTGTCCCGAACCGGCCATGAAGGCCCGCGCGGCCATGCTGGCCGCGGGCCACGGCACGATCCAGGTGCTGCTGGACTCCGTGGCCTCCCGGGAAAACGTGTGCCGGGCGGCGGCCCACCTGGGCTGGCAGGCCGCCCCCGAAAGCCTGCCCGGAGGGGAATTCAGGGTTACGCTTACGAAATGAACGGACTCATCTACCTGGACCACGCCGCCACCTCCTGGCCCAAGCCCCCGGGCGTGGCCCGGGCCATGGCCCGGTTCCTGGACGAGGAGGGGGGCAACCCCGGGCGTTCGGGCCACCGGCTCTCCCTGGCCGCGGCCCGCACCGTGTACGGGGTGCGGGAGGCCGTGGCCGGCCTGGTGAACGCGCCGGATCCTCTGGGGGTGATCTTCACGTCCAACGGGACCCACGCCCTCAACCTGGCGCTGCACGGCCTGCTGGCCGCCGGGTGCCGGGTCGTGACGGGCGGCATGGAGCACAATGCCGTCATGCGGCCCCTGCGGCACCTGGAGGCCCGGGGGGTCGAGGTCACGGTGGTGCCGGCGGCCCGGGACGGCTCGCTGGACCCGGAGGCCTTCCGCCGGGCCCTGCGGCCGGGAACGGCCCTGGTGGTGGTCAACCACGCCAGCAACGTCGTGGGCACGCTGGCCCCCGTGCGGGAGATCGCCGCCCTGGCCCACGCCGCCGGCGCCCTGCTGCTGGTGGACGCGGCCCAGACCCTGGGTACGCTGCCCGTGGACATGGGGGCCCTGGGCATCGACCTCCTGGCCTTCACGGGCCACAAGGGGCTGCAGGGCCCTCCGGGCACCGGGGGCCTGGTGCTGGGCGCGGGGGTCGACCCGCGGCGCCTGGCGCCCCTCCTGCAGGGCGGCACCGGGAGCCTTTCCGAACACGAGACCCAGCCGGAGTTCCTTCCGGACCGTTTCGAAAGCGGCACCCCCAACGGCGCGGGCATCGCGGGGCTGGGCGCGGGCCTCGCCTGGGTGCGCGAGCGGGGCCTGGAGGCGCTCCACGCGCAGGCGGTGGAGCACGGCCGGTTCCTGGCCGAAGGGCTGGCGGAGATCCCGGGGGTGACCGTCCACGGCCCGGCCGACCCGGCCCGGCGCCTCGCGGTCGTGTCGTTCACGGTGGCGAGGCAGTATGTCTCGGACCTGGGGCTGCGGCTGGACGAGGAGCACGGGGTGCTGTGCCGGGTGGGCCTGCACTGCGCGCCGGCGGCGCACCGCGCCATCGGAACGTTCAGCGAGGGCACCGTGCGGTTCGCGCCGGGGCCGGAGGTGACCCGGCAGGATCTGGAGACGGCCCTGCGCGCGGTGGCCGCGGTGGTGCGCGGGTGAGCCAGAGCGTGGCGCTGTTCCACACCATTTCCGCGGCGTTGCGGGCGGAGCGGTTGCTGGGGACCACGGGGTGGGCCTTCAAGCTGGTGCCGACGCCCCGGCAGTTCTCCTCGGATTGCGGGGTGGCGCTGCGCTTCGAGACCGCGCGGCGGGCCGAGGTGGAGGCGATATTCGCCGAGGCGCGCCTGGAGGCGGACTTCCGGGAGCTCTAGGAGGGCGACTAAACCTGGTGCCGGAAGCGGCGAAAACAATCTAGACAAAAATATCTAGACATTTTGATCTAGACGTAGTTGTCTAGTTCCACGCCCGGAGCTCCCCCATGCCCAAGCCCCCCAAACCCACCGCAGCGGAATTGGACCTCCTCCGGATCCTCTGGCGCCTGGGCCCCGCCACGGTCAAGGAGGCCCACGCCGAGCTCCTGAAGGACCGGGAGGTGGCCTACTCGGCGGTGCTCCGGCTCATGCAGATCATGCACGGCAAGGGGCTCCTCCTGAGGGACGAGGCGCAGCGCTCCCACGTGTACCGGCCCGCCCAGGCCCAGGACTCGACCCAGACCAGCCTCCTGGGCGACCTCATCCGCAAGGCCTTCGCGGGCTCGGGCAAGGCCCTGGTGCTCGCGGCCCTGAAGGGCGGCCACGTGACGCCCGAGGAGCGCCGGGAGATCGAAGGCTGGCTCCGGGGCGAAGGAGGCGGGAAATGACCTGGCTGCCCCTGACCGAGGCCCTGGGCTGGGCCTTCCTCGACTTCATCTGGCAGGGAATCCTGGTATGGGCGGGCACGGCCGCGGCCCTGCATGCGCTCCGGGGTCCCCGGCTGCGCTACGCCGCCGCCTGTGCGGGGCTGGCCCTGTGCCTGGCCCTGCCCGTGGCCGGGGTCCTGACCCGGCTGCCGGGGCCCGCCCCCGTGGTCAGCCTGGAGCGCGCGCCCGGGGCGGCCCCGGTCCACGCCGCACGGGAGCCCATGCCGGCGCGGGTCCGTGCCGCGGTGGGCTCCCGCCTGCCGCTGGTGGTGCTGGCGTGGGCGGCGGGGGCGAGCCTGTTGGCGCTGCGGCTTGCGCTGGGCCTGGCCTGGGTGGGCCGGCTCGGGCGGCGCGGAACCCGCGCGCCGGACCCGGTCTGGAATGGGCGCATGGAGCGGCTCGCCGCCGCCCTGGGCGTGGCCCGGCGGGTCGGCCTGAAGGTCTCGGACGCCATCGACTCGCCACTTTCCTTCGGGTGGTGGCGGCCGGTGATCCTGCTTCCCGCCGCCCTGGTGGCGGGCATGGACCCCCTGCTCCTGGAGGCGCTGCTGGCCCACGAACTGGCCCATGTGCGGCGCTTCGACTACCTCGCCAACCTTCTTCAGACCGCCGTGGAGACCCTGCTCTTCTACCACCCCGGGGTGTGGTGGATCTCGGGGCGCATCCGGGCGGAACGCGAACTCATCTGCGACGAACTCGCGGCCGGGGCACTGGGCGAACCGCGGCGCCTGGTCCTGGCCCTGAGGGAGCTGGACCTCTTCCAGCTCTCCAACACCCAACCGGCCCAGGCGGCCCACGGAGGCAATCTCATGAACAGGATCCGACGTCTCATCCAGCCCGAACCGCGGCCCATGGCGTGGAAGGTCGCGCTCGCCATCGCGGGCTTCACCACGCTCTGCGGCGCCAGCGCGGCCCTGGCCCGCGTCCAGACGGAACCCAAAAAGCAGGACGTTCCGTACGCCATCGTCAGCAAGAAGAAGGACGGCATCACCCGCTCCGGCCAGGGCATCCCCAGCAAGGAGCTCCGGCGCCTGCGCGGACAGATGGCGGACGACTTCTTCTGGTTCCGGTCCGGCGGCAAGGACTACGTGGTCAGCGACCCCGCCCTGGTGGCCCGGGCCCGTGCAGTCAACCAGCCCATGGAGGATCTCGGGGGCCAGATGGGCGCCCTGGGCAAGGAGATGGGCGAGGTGGGCCGCAGGCAGGGCGACATCGGCCGCCAGCAGGGCGACGTGGGCAGGAAGCAGGGGGAAGTGGGCCGCAAGCAGGGGGAGATCGGCCGGCAGATGGGCGAGATCGGGCGCCAGCAGGGCCTGGTCGGGGCACGCATGGAGAAGGTCGAGCGCCAACTGGAAAACGACCACCTCAAGCCCGCCGAACGCAAGACCCTGGAAAAGCAGCTGGAGGAACTCGAGGCGTCCATGCACGCCCTGGACCAGAAGATGGAAGCCCTGCAAGCGCCCATGGAAGCCCTGGCCCGCGAGATGGAGGAGGCCGCCAGGCCCATGGAGGGCCTCGAGCAGAAGATGGAGGAAGCCGGAAAGCCGATGAAGGAGCTGGAAGCCCGGATGAAGGTGCTCAGCGCGAAGATGGAAGTGCTAAGCCGCGAGGCCGACGCGGGCATGAAGAAGCTCGCCGACGAGGCCCTGGCGACGGGTAAAGCGAAGCCCACTGACTAGGAGGCTGTCCAAGTATTACTCGACCCCGCGACGGCGCCTGGAAGCCCGATTATCGAGCGCAAGACCCGCAGGAAATATAGGTCATATTTTCAAGGGGCTTGCACACGAGAAGCGGGCTTCCAGGTGCCGCCCTTCGGGTGATGGCAGCGGCCACGGCAATCCCGCGTTACGCTCGTCGAACGATTACCCGAATCGCTCTCCTCGCGTGCCTTGTCTTGCCATGGCCGGTGCCATCATCGCGGGGCCGAGGAATACTTGGACAGCCTCCTAGGGTTCCTCCACCACCACCGCCACCTCCCTGTCCAGGAGCCGGAACAGGAGCTTGCCTTTGTCCTTGAGGCTCTCCAGTTCCGGCTTCAGGTCGCCGGTGGCGGTCACGCGCAGGGTGAGGTCCTCCCCGTCGGCCACCAGGCGCACAAGGCGCACGGATTGACGGCGGGTGCGGTCCAGGGCGTCGGCCACGCGGATGATGGCGGCGAGCTTCTCCACCACGTGCTGGGTCCAGGGCTTGAGCTGGGCGTAGGCCTCGTGGGTCATGGAAGGGGGCTTGCCCCGGTGGTAGCGCACGATCTGGCTGATGGCCTCGGTTTCCGTGGGCCAGAAGCCCGCGAGCTTGGCGTTGGTGATCAGGTAGGCGCCGTGCTTGTGGTGGCCCTTCTCCGAAAGGGAGAGGCCGATGTCGTGAAGGCGCGCCGCGTAGCCCAGCATCTCCCGCTCGGGGTCGCCCAGTTCGAACTCGGGCATGAGGTCCGTGAAGAGCTGGTCGGCCAGGAACGCCACGTGGCGGCTGTGCCCGGGATCGGGATCCAGTTTGGCCGCCAGGGCTTCAACGGAGGCCTTGCGCCGGTCCCCCAGCACCGGCAGGGCCATGCCGCCGCGCGCCAGGGCCTGCCAGACCATCCCCTCCCGCAGGCCCACGGGGAGGGTGCGCACCTGGCCCGCACCGGTCCAGGCCATGAGGGCCGCCACCCAGCTGGCCCCCACGTGGAGCACCTCGGCGCGCTTGGGGTCGACGCCCAGCTGGGTCACGCGGTCCTGGCTGGAGGTCTTCCAGAGCTTGCGCTTGAACTTCAGGAGCTGCTCGGTGTCGAAACTGCCCTGGCCGCCGGCGCCGCTGGCCAGGTCCAGCAGCGTGCCGGAGGTGGCCAGGATGACCTCGGGCCGGGGCAGGTCCGCGGGCAGGCCCTTGGAGGCCTTCTTCAGGACCTTGCGCAGGAACTTGCGCACCCGCTGCAGGTCCTCGGCGGTGGGGGGGTTGGCGGTGGGCAGGGCGTCGGCGAGGCGCTGCAGGCCCCAGGGCAGCGAAAGCGTGGCCACGGCCCGGCCCGCCTCGAGCCAGGTGAGTTCCGTGGAGCCGCCGCCGATGTCCATGAGCGCGGCGGGCGTGTCGGGAAAGGGAATGGCGCGGCTCACCGCCAGGTAGATGAGGCTGGCCTCCTCCTCCCCGGAGATCACCCGGATGTTCACGCCCAGGTCGGCCGCCTCGCGGATGAAGAGCGGCGCGTTGGACGCCTCCCGCAGCGCGGCGGTGCCGCAGGCCAGCACCGTGTCGCACTGGAGCCCGCGCACCACCTCGACCATGAGGGCCAGGGACTCCAGCCCGGCCTGGAAGGCCTCCGGGCCGATCTCGCCGGTCTTCAGGAGGCCCCGGGCCAGGCGCACCATGTGCTTTTCCCGGGCCAGCACCCGCTGGTTCCCCACGGCGTCGGTCTCCACCACCACCAGGTGGATGGAATTGGACCCGACGTCGATGGCGGCGATTCTCATGGGGGAAGGGTAGCGCCGCCGCCGCCCGTGTCCAGGGGATGTCTCAGCGAGGAATGGTCCCCGTGCGCTCCCAGCGGGTCCAGGAGAGGAAATGCCGGGCGCCGTCCACGAAATTCATGAGGACGTCCGTGGGGCCCTTGGGGACGTTGGCGGGGGTGTCGTCCGTCCCCCCCTCCCGGAAGCTCCACCAGATCATGAAGGGCCTTCCCCGGAGGTGGTCCATGGGCACGAAGCCCCAGTAGCGGCTGTCGGCGCTGCTGTCGCGGTTGTCGCCCATGGCGAAGAGGTAGCCGGGGGGCACCTTGACCGGGCCGAAGGTGTCCCGGTACCCGCCGTCCAGGCCGTCCTGGCCCTGCTGGTCCATGGCCAGCACCTCGGGGTCGGCGTAGTTCCACAGCTTGGTGGGGGGCATGTCGTCGTAGATACCGGGATCCCGCGTCAGGGGCCAGGGTCCGGGCACGGGCCCCTCCTTGCGGTCCACGATGTGGTGCTCCCAGGCCGCGGTGACCAGCTTGCCGTTCAGGTAGAAGCGCTTGTTCCGCACCTCCACGGTGTCGCCGGGCAGGGCCACGAGACGCTTGACGTAATCGTTGTTGCGCTCCAGGGGGTAGCGGAACACGATGATGTCGCCCCGGGACGGGCTGCGCATGGGGAAGAGCTTTTCCTCCCAGGCCCACTGGGGCCGGGCGAAGATGAACTTGTTCACCAGCAGGTGGTCCCCGATCATCATGGTGTTGCGCATGGAGGCCGACGGGATGGTGAACTGCTGGCCCACGAAGGTCTTGAAGAAGACGATGAGCAGCACCGCGAACAGGACCACCTCCAGGTTGTCCCGGACGGCCCCCTTGGCCACGCCCGCGGGCAGGACGTGTTCGGATTTCTCCTCGCTCATTTGACGCCCTCCGCGGGGGGATCGGTGAAGCCCTGGGAGACCAGGCGGTTCACCGTCACCCACTTGCCGTCGATCAGGTTCAGGGTCTCGACCTCGCCCAGGTCGGGCACCAGCAGGGTCCGGCGCCGCACGCCCCGGTTCCCGGCGGGGACGGACTCGACCCAGATGCCGGTGGCATCGGGATCGGGCAGCTTCACCCCCGGCAGGTCGACCCGCGCCCGGCCCACCACCTGGTTCAGGATGCCCCGCTCCTCCCACCGGGAGACCCGGTCCGGGAAGCCCGCGGGAAGCACCACCAGTTCCTTGGAACCGTCCAGTTTCAGGGCCTCGAGGCCGTCCTGGAGGCGGAAGGTGGCCTCGGTGAGGTTGGTGAAGCTGGCGTAGGTGCGCACCACGGTGCGCCCGTCCGGGCCCAGGCTGGAGGACTTCACCCGCATCTGGAGGCGCTGGGTGGCCTCGGCGCCGGGCCGGGCGTAGACCAGGGTCAGGCCCGCCTCCCAGGAGGCGTACACGGGCGCCGGCCCCCGGGAGATCATGCGGTCGCAGCCCGCCGCGAGGAGGAGGGCGGCCGCGGCGAGGATTCGCCTCATCGCAGGCCCCGGTTGTACTTGGCCATCAGGTCGGACAGGCTCGCCGTGCCGGGCGCGGGCTGGGGGGCCATGGGCGCCGGGGCGGTGGTCCGCATGGGGGGACGCGCGTCGGGCTTGCGCTCGGGACGGGGGCCCCGGTCGGGACGGCGTTCCGGCCTGCCCGCGCCGGTCCGCGGCGCTCCGCCCGCATTGGCCTGGGCGCCACCCGGGTGGGACGGCGCTCCGCCCTGGGGCCTCGGGGGCCGCGGCGCCCTGGGCTCGCCCTGGGGCCGGGGCGGCCTGGGCGCCCGGGGTTCGCCCTGGGGGCGGGGCTGCCGCTCGGGCCTGGGGCCCGCGGGCCGGCCCGAGCCGCCGCCGGGGAGCAGGGCCTTGATGGAGAGGCCGATGCGCTTGGACTTGAGGTCCACGGCCAGCACCTTCACGCGCACCGCCTGGCCCACGCTGAGGACCTCGGCGGCGTTCTTGACGTAGTGGTGGGAGATCTCAGAAAGGTGCACGAGGCCGTCCTGGTGGACGCCCACGTCCACGAAGGCGCCGAAGTCCGTTACGTTCGTGACGATTCCCTGCAGCTCCATGCCGATTTCCAGGTCCGAGGGCTTGTGCACCCCCTCCCGGAAGACCACCGCCTCGAAGCGCTGCCGGGGGTCGCGGCCGGGCTTCTTGAGCTCGGCGATGATGTCCTTGACGGTTTCCACGCCGAACTGGGCGTCGGTGAAGAGGGCCGCGTCCAGGGCGTCCAGCACGGCGTCGTTGCCGACCAGCTCGGGCACCGACTTCCCCGTCAGCTGGCAGATGCGCTGCACGACCGGGTAGGACTCGGGGTGGACGGCGGAGGCGTCCAGGGGGTTCTCCCCTTCCCGGATGCGCAGGAAGCCCGCGGCCTGCTGGAAGGCCTTCTCGCCGAAACGGGGCACCTCCATGAGCTGCTCCCGGTGCCGGAAGGCCCCGTTGGCGAACCGGTGCTGCACGATGTGCTTGGCCAGGCTCTCGCCGATGCCCGCCACGTAGGAGAGCAGCCGGTAGCTGGCGGAATTGAGGTCGACGCCCACGCGGTTCACGCAGGACTCCACCACCTCGTCCAGGCCCTTCTTGAGGGCGGTCTGGTTCACGTCGTGCTGGTACTGGCCCACGCCGATGGACTTGGGCTCCACCTTGACCAGCTCGGCCAGGGGATCCTGGAAGCGCCGGGCGATGGAGATGGCGCCGCGCACCGTGACGTCCTGCTCGGGGAACTCCTCCCGGGCCACGTCCGAGGCGGAATAGACCGAGGCGCCCGCCTCGCTCACGGACACGCACAGCACCCCTTCGCGCCCGGTGTCCCTGAGCCACTCCCGCAGGAAGGCTTCGGCCTCGCGTCCCCCGGTGCCGTTGCCGATGGCGATGGCCTCGATGGGGTACTTCGCGCCCAGCTGCTCCAGGATGGCGCGGCTGCCCTCGATGTCGCGCTTGGGCTCGAGGGGATAGATGGTGGCGGTGTCCATGAACTGGCCAAGCCGGTTGATGATGGCGAGCTTGCACCCGGTGCGGATGCCGGGGTCCACCCCCAGCGTGCAGAACTGGCCCGCGGGGGGCGCCAGGAGCAGGTGGTCCAGGTTGGTCTGGAAGACCTTGATGGCCTCCAGGTCCGCCTTCTTCTTGGCCTCGACCCGCACGTCGGTCTCGATGGCGGGCGCCAGGAGGCGGTCGAAGGCGTCGGCGCAAACGCCGTGGAGCATCATGCGGTAGGCCGAGGCCGGGTTCACCTGCACGCGCGAGACCAGGCCGGTGACGAGGGTCTCCCGGTCCACCGCGAGCTTGACGGTGAGGATCTCCTCCTTCTCGCCGCGGCGCACCGCGAGCACCCGGTGGCCGGGCATCTTGCGCAGGGGCTCCTGGAACTGCCAGTAGGGCTTGAAGCGCAGGGCCTCCGGGGCCTCCTTGCGCTCCTCGCGGAGCTCGGCGTGCAGCACGCCGGTGTCCAGGAACACCTGGCGCAGCCAGGCGCGCACGTCGGCGTCCTCGGCGAGGCGCTCGGCGAGGATGTGGCCCGCGCCCTCCACGCACTTGCTGGGGGTCTCCGTGCCTTCCTGGTCCTCCTTGACGAAGGGGGCGGCCAGCATGAGGGGATCGGCGCCGTCGGCGTCCGTCAGCAGGGCGTCCAGGAGGGGCTCCAGGCCCCGCTCCCGGGCGTCGGTGGCCTTGGTGCGCTTCTTGGGCTTGTAGGGGAGGTAGAGGTCCTCCAGCTCGGTCTTGGACCAGGCCGCCTCGATGCGCCCCTTCAGTTCGGGTGTGAGCTTGCCCTGCTTGTCGATGGTCTTCAGGACCGTCTCGCGGCGGTCGAGGAGTTCCTTGAAATAGGCGAGGCGCTCCTCCACGGCCCGGATCGCCACCTCGTCCAGGGAGCCGGTGGCCTCCTTGCGGTAGCGGGCGATGAAGGGAACCGTGTTCCCCTCATTGATCAAGGCCGTAACAGCCGCCACCCCCGCCCGGGGCAGGGACAGTTCTTGACAAATGCGATCGACCAGCAACTCCACGGCACGTTCCTTTAGGTCACCTGGGAGGTGAAAGGGAATCATACCCTAGAATTTGTGCGCGCTCGCGGGTGGGCAGATTCGTAAGTCCTGGCAAGGCTTTCCAGGTCCAGATGGGTGTAGCGCTGGGTGGTGCTGAGGCTCGCGTGCCCCAGCAGTTCCTGGATGGCCCTCAGGTCCATGCCGTGGTTCAGGAGGTGGGTGGCGAAGCTGTGCCTCAGGGCGTGGGGGCTCACCTTGGCCCGCACCGCCGCGTCCTCCAGGGCCCGGGCCAGGAAGCCCCGCACGCTGGTGGGGGTCAGGCGCCCCCCCCGCTGGTTGACCAGGACCGCGGCCGTCGGGGGCAGGTTCTTTGCCGCCAGGAATTCCCTTCGGAAGGCGAGGTAGGTCTCCAGCACCTCGGCGGCCTTGGCGTGGTAGGGCACCAGGCGCTCCTTGCTGCCCTTGCCCATGACGCGCAGGGTGCGTTCCTGCAGGAGGAGGTCCTGGAGGTCCAGCCCCGTGAGTTCGGACACCCGCAGGCCGCAGGCGTAGAGGATCTCGAGGATGCAGCGGAGGCGGGAGGAGGGGAAGTCCGCGGGCTCGGGCAGGTCCAGCAGCGCGCCGCTCTCGCCCTCGGTGAGGAAGGCCGGGAGACGCTTGGGGAGCCTGGGATTGCGCAACCCCGTGGAGGGGTCCTGGCCGATGCGCTGGGTCTCGAAGAGCCACCCGAAGAAGGACCGCACCGTGGAGAGGATCCGGGCCTGGCTGGCGGGGTCCAGCCCGCGCTCCCCCAGTTCCAGGGCGAAGCCGCGCAGGGTCCGGGGCTTGACGTCCCAGCCGTCCCAGCCGCTTCCCGCCGCATGGGCCAGCAGCTTGCCCAGATCCGCCTTCCGCGCCCTCAGGGTGTGGGGCGAGACGCCCCGCGCGCGCTGCTCCAGCACGAAGGCCGCCACCGCCTCCGCCAGGAGGGGCGGGCCCGCATTCGCCTCCGGGGCGTGTTCCGGTTCGTCCATGCTGCTACCATGCCACGATCCCATCCCCCCCGGAGCCCCCTCTTGGTCGAAACCATTCCCCAGCTCTTCTACGCAGGTCTGGAAAGGGGGGACCCCACCGCCCTCGCCCACCGCGTGGACGGGGTCTGGGTGCCCATCTCCCACGGGGAGCTCCAGGCCCGGGTGGAGCGCCTGGCCCTGGCCCTGGAGGCCCACGGGATCCGCCCCGGGGACCGGGTCGGCATCCTCTCGGAGAACCGGCCCGAGTGGGCCGTGGCGGACTATGCCTGCGCGGCCTCGGGGATCGTCTCGGTCCCCGTGTACCCCACCCTGAACCTTCCCCAGACCGCCCACATCCTGCGCCACAGCGACGCCCGCTGGCTCCTGTGCTCCACGGCGGACCAGCTGGCCAAGGTCCTGGACCTCTGGCCGGAACTGCCCGCGCTGGAAGCGGTCGTGCTCATGTCGGGCGAGGCCCCGGCGGCCCCCGGGCGGACCCTCCTGCGCTGGGACGACCTCCTGGCCGAGGGCGCCGCCCTGGAGGCCCGGCGCCCCGGGGTCCGGACCCGGGCCATGGCCGTCCGCCCCGGCGACCTCCTCACCATCATCTACACCTCGGGCACCACCGGCGACCCCAAGGGCACCATGCTCAGCCACGGCAACGTGACCGCCAACGTCAAGGACGCCCTGGCGGTCCTGGAGATCCGGGCCGGCCAGCGGTGCCTGAGCATCCTGCCCCTTTCCCACATCTTCGAACGCATGGGCGGCCACTACACCATGTTCCACGCCGGGGTGTCCATCCACTACGGCGAGAGCCTCCAGACCATCGCCCGGGACCTTCTCGAGGTGCGGCCGGAGGTCCTGCTGGCGGTGCCGCGGATCTTCGAGAAACTCTACGGGAAGGTGCGGGAGCAGGTGGCGGCGGGGGGCCCCGTGAGCCAGCTGGTCTTCCATTGGGTCATGGTCCTGGGCCGGCGCATGGCGGCCCACCGCTACCGGGACCGGCCCCTGCCCTTCCTCCTGAACCTGGGCCGGATCCTGGCCGACCTCCTGGTGTTCGGCAAGATCCGTTCCCGCCTGGGGGGAAGGCTGGCCCTGGCGGCCTGCGGCGGCGCCGCCATCCACCCCCGGATCCTGGAGTTCTTCTGGGCCGCGGGCATCCCCCTCTACGAAGGGTACGGCCTCACCGAGACCAGCCCCCTGCTCACCATCTCCCGCAAGGGGGACATGGTGCCCGGTTCCGTGGGCCGGCCCATCCTGGACCGGTGGGAGGGCCTGCCCTTCCTCAAGCTCGCGGAGGACGGCGAGATCCTCTGCCACGGCCCCAACGTCATGCGGGGCTACTGGAACGACGAGGCGGCCACCCGCGAGGTGCTGGACGCCGAGGGCTATTTCCACACCGGCGACATCGGCGAGATCGACGCCGCGGGCCACGTGCGCATCACGGACCGCAAGAAGGAGATCCTCTGCACCTCGGGCGGGAAGAACATCGCCCCCCAGCCCCTGGAGAACGCCCTGCGGGCCGACAAGTACATCGAGCAGGCCGTGGTGGTGGGCGAAGGGCGCAACTTCATCAGCGCCCTGGTGGTTCCCGATTTCGGGGTGCTGCGCCGCTGGGCGGCCCACAAGAAGCTTGCCTTCGCCTCGGACGCCGACCTCGCGGCCCTTCCCGAAGCCAACGCGAAGATCATGGCCCGGATCGAGCGCATCAATGCCCGGTTCTCCAACTACGAGCGGATCCGGAAGGTGGCCCTCCTGGACCGGGAGCTCACCCCCGACAGCGGCCTGCTCACGCCGAGCCTGAAGGTGCGCCGCAAGGCGGTGAACGAGGCCTTCGCGGCGCGGATCGAGGCCCTCTACGACCCCACCCCCTGACCGGAGGACTCCGGCGGGGCCGAAACAGGGTCAGAACGTGACCGGGTTCGCTTTCACCGGAGGGCGTGGGGCGTATGCTGGAAGGCGAGGGAAGGCGTACGGGCAGCCAGCAGGCCATTCCCCCCCTCCCACCAACCCGGCTCCCCGTGCCCTCCCCAGGGAGGCGGTCATGATGTTGCACGTGCGGGTTTCCCGGGTGGACGATTACGCCGGCGAACTCATCCAGGGCCTGAAGAAACTGGAAGCCGAGAAGGCCCGGGGCCTCCTCAACCGGGAGGAGCAGGAGGATTTCCTCCTGGATCTCTCCAAGGCCATCGAGAGGAACGACCTCCGCCCCCTCCGCACCCGGTCGCTCCTGGACCTCCTCCTGGCCGTCCTCACCGCGGCGGCCGCCGCCCTTCTTTCCTGGAAGCTCCCCGAGGACCACCTCCCCCACGGGGTGCTGCTGGCCCTTTGCGTCGTGAGCCTGGGCATGGCCCTGTGGCGCTACCGCCTCTACCACCGCCGGCAGGTCCACGACCGCACCTGGCTCCGCCACCTCCAGGCCACGGTGGCCGGCGGGGGGACCATCTTCGACTAGGAGGCTGTCCACGTATTCCTCGGCCTCGCGGGGAATACGTGGACAGCCTCCTAGAGTGAACCCATCCGGCCCGCCTGGTAGTCCTCGAAGGCCCGCTGGATCTCCTCGGGGGTGTTCATCACGAAGGGGCCGTAGTGGGCGATGGGCTCCCGGATGGGCTCCCCGGCCAGAACCATGAGACTGGCCGGCTCCGCCGCGGAAAGCGCGACGGCGTCGCCCTCCCCCAGCAGGGCCACGGTGTCCGCGGGCACCGCGGTGCCGCCCACGGTCACGGTTCCCCGCAGGGGCACCACCGCGGCGGTCCAGCCCGCCGGCACCCCCTGCTCGAACCGGGCGCCGGCCTCCAGTTCCAGGTGGGCGTAGGCGATGCGGGCCGGGGTGATGGCCGGGCCGGTGAACCCGCCCCATTCACCCGCCAGGACGCGGATGCGGCCGCCGGGGATCCCCTGCCAGGGCATGCTCTCGGGCTGCAGGTCCGTGTAGCCGGGGGCGGACCCCTTGTGGGCCCGGGGCAGGTTGATCCAGAGCTGGACCCCTTCGATGGGGCCTCCCGTCTCCAGGTGCTCGGGCACCGGCATCTCCTCGTGGACGATGCCCGACCCGGCGTTCATGAGCTGGGCGCCCCCCGGCCGCAGGAGGCCGGACCCGCCGGTGCTGTCCCGGTGCCGGAAGGCCCCCTGGATCAGGTAGGTGAGGGTCTGGAAACCCTTGTGGGGATGGGGCGGGAACCCGGCGTCCGTACCCGGGGCCAGCACCATGGGCCCGAAGTGGTCCATGAGCAGGAACGGGTCCATGGCCCGGAAGGCATCGGCTCCCCGCTGCCCCCGCCCCGGCACGAGACGGGTGAGGGGCACGCGGTTGCCGTCCTCCGTGGGCTGGCCGGGGATGAGCTGGGCGACGGGCCTGGGTACCATCCTAGAGGCTCTTGTGGGTGCCGTCGCAGAGCGGCTTGGTGGCGCTGTGCTTGCAGGCGCAGAACCATTTCTCGCCGGTGGCGTCGGCCGTGTAGGCCAGGGGGACGAAGCCGGTCCCCTTGTGGGAGCCGTCGCACATGGGCTGGTTGGCGCTCTTCCCGCAGGCGCACCAGTGGTAGGTCTTGCCGACCTCCACGGCGACCTTGATGGGGGCCTTGCGGGCGATGGTGGGTTCGGACATGGCGGACTCCTTGGGCGGGTGACCTGCGACCGACACGGAAAGCATGGACCCCTTGCCGCCGGCCGCCAAGGCCCCCTTTGCTCTAAGCTGGAAGAGCATGGAGTCGCAGGTGATGGAAGCAGAAGGTACGTCCGCGCGGGCCGCGGCCGCGGAACGCCGGCGGATCCTGGCGGTGGCCTTCGCGGGGTTCAGCGCCTTCCTGGGGCTGTACGTCACCCAGCCGCTGCTCCCCCTCTTCGAGCACCTCTTCAAGGCCGGCAAGGCCACCGTGAGCCTCACCCTCACCGCCTCGACCCTGGGCGTGGCCATCGCCGCCCCCCTCATCGGCTCCGTGGCGGACCGCCTCGGACGCAAGCGGGTCATCGTCGGATCCGCGGGCCTGCTGACCCTGGCGACCCTCCTGTCCGCCACCTCCACCGGCCTGGGCTCCCTGGTCTTCTGGCGCTTCTTCCAGGGGCTGTTCACCCCGGGCGTCTTCGCGGTGACGGTGGCCTACGTGCAGGAGGAATGGGCCGGCGGGGCCGTGGGCCGCGCCATGGCCATCTACGTCACCGGCACGGTCATCGGAGGGTTCACGGGCCGCATCGTCTCCGGCATCATCGTCTCCCACTGGAACTGGCGCTGGGCCCTGGCGGCCACCGGGGCCATGGTGGGCGCCTCCACCCTGGTGCTCCAGGGCTGGCTCCCCCGGGAGACCCGGTTCGCGGGCCGGGCCCCGGACCAGACCCTGGCCGCGGGGGTCGCCGCGCACCTCCGGAACCCCCGGCTGGTGGCCACCTTCGCCGTGGGCTTCGGCGTCCTGTTCACCCTGGTGGCGACCTTCACCTACGTCACCTTCCACCTGGCCGGCGCCCCCTTCCACCTGGGCCCCCTGGGCATCAGCCTCCTGTTCTGCACCTACCTCTTCGGAGCCGCGGTGACTCCCCCCTGCGGCCTCATCATCGACCGCTACGGCCAACGTGCGGCCCTCGCCCTGGCCATGGGCGCCGGGGTGGCCGGGATGCTCCTCACCCTCGTCCCCAGCCTCGGGGCCGTCATCGCGGGGTTGGCGCTCTGCTGCTCCGGCGTCTTCGTGGCCCAGGCCTGCAGCACCAGCTTCATCGGCATGACCGCCGGAGAGAACAAGGCCCTGGCCGTGGGGCTCTACGTCACCTGCTACTACATCGGCGGGAGCGCGGGAGCGGAGCTGCCCGGTTTCCTGTGGGGGTTCGGGGGATGGCCCGCCTGCGTGGGCCTGGTCATCCTCGTGCAGCTGGCCACGATCGGGATCACCCGGATGTTCTGGGACGTGCGCAAGGGGGTAGGCGCGAAGGCCTACCCCCCGGAAGGCTGAGGCGGGCTGGAAGGCCCGGCCACGGCGGTGGCGCAGGCGGGGTTCAGGAACCCGCCCCGGCAGCCTCCTTCACCAGGGTCACCTTGGCTTGGATGGCGTTCCTTACCAGGTCCAGATGGTTCTTCAGACCCGTGTCCTCGCGTCCCAGGCTCCTGAGGGTCCAGGCCTCGAATCGCGCGGTGATCACGCCGGTTGCGGGATCCTGGCGGACGTCGAGGAGGACCTTCCCCCAGGGGGTCTCCTCGGTGGACTGCACCGGCTTGGCCAGCACGTAGCCTGAGGGAACCTGGACGGTGCTGGTGGCCTCCTGGACGCCGAGGTAGGGCAGGAGCACCGGTTCCTCCCGGGGTTCGGGCATGGCGGTGGGCAGGTACAGATCGGAGACCAGGCCCAGGAAGAGGCTGCAGGTGAGGGTGGCGCCCGGATCCAGGGCCAGGGTTCCCTCCGCGCTGACGGAAAGGGGCTTGGCCAGGTCCAGGGTGTCGGCCAGCGCCGCCTTGGCCACGACCAGGCCCGCCTTGGCCAGGCCCCGCTTGAGCCATTCGTCCCGTTCGGCCGGGGACTTCGGCCCCAGGACATTCCGGGCCAGGAACGCGGACGATCCCGTGAACCGGGCCTCCAGGTTGACCTTGGCCTCCTTGCCGGTGGCGTCCACCCGGATGACGTGGGTGCGGCGGCTGGCCTCGGCGGGGTCGAAACCGATGTCGCCCACACGGGTCTTCCAGGTGGTCGCGTCGATGATCAGGGCCTTGGTGCCCTGGAACTGGGGAGAGACCTCGCCCGGCGGCAGCATGCGGTTGGTGGGATCCAGCCACAACATGGGCTTGCCCGGCTCCGCCACGCCCAGGAGCGTCTGGGTGAACTGGAAGGGCGTGCGCAGATCCGGATCCATCACCCAGCGGCGCCGATCCGCCACCAGCCCCACCTGGACCGGGATCCCTTCGTCGGCGAGAAGGCAGAACAGCATCCTGGTGATGCCCTTGTTGTCCACGACGCCGGTCTTGGCCATGTAGTTCAACGTGGAGACCCGGTTGTCGTCCATGGTGTATTTGGCGCCAAGGCCGTACCCATCGGACATCACCGTGCCTAAGGAGGAGGTGGCCGCGTTGAACGTATCCATCGGGTCGTAGAAACGGGCCGAGCCCAGGGCCAGCTTGCCCCCATCCATGCTGCTGCGGTCGAAATAGCCGGCCTTCTCGCCGTGGTTCAGCTGATCCAGGTTTCGCGTGCGCCGGTTGAGGCGTTCGGCGATCTCCTTCGCCCGGGCCCGGGGCCCGCCGGTGAGGCCTTCCCGAAGGGCGGCCGAGAAGTGCTGGTAGGGTTCGCTCTTGGTCACGAACTTCAGGAACCAGTCCTGGTAGTACAGTTCGGTGACCTTGTCCCAATAGTCGGAGGCCAAGGCCTCGTGCTGGAGGTAGCTGACGCTGGGGATGGGCCGGCAGACCGCGACCCTCGGCGCCGGGCGGAGCCCAAGGATCGCAAACGGCGTGGGCGCGTAGGCCGGAAGGTCACGGAACGTGTAGGTGTAACCCATGGAGGTCGAGCCCTCCTCCATCTCCTGCCCCCCCGGGGTGGTCAAATTGAGCGACCAATAGAACTCCTTGGAACGCTGCACCACCGCGGCGCGCGTGGGGTAGGCCGAGCCCAGGCTCCACCACCAGAAATTGCCGCACCGCTTGGGGAGGTAGCCGACGCCCGTAAGGGGCTTCCGGATCTGCATGGCCTGTCCGTAGGCGGTCTGTTCACGCCAAGCCACGTCCACCACGCAGTCAGCGGTCACGCCCGGAGGCACCAGGACCTCTTCCATCGTCTCGCCGTCCTCGGCGGACACCACCTTGCGGACCAGCATGTCCTTGCGCTTGCCCACCGCCTGCACCCTGCCGTCGGGATAGGTCACCTGGGCATCCATGGAGAGCACCAGTTCCGGCAGGTCCCGCACCTCGGCCGCCGCCAGCCCCGCCTCGCCCACGATGCGCACCCGGACGGTGGTGTCGATCCAGCCCGGCTGGAAGTCCAGCTTGCGCTCCAGGACCACCGCCCCCTTGGAGGCCACCGCCGGGTCCGCCTTCAGGGCCCAGACCTCGGGGGGGATGGGCGGCCATTTCGCCGCCTGCATCGGCGCGTTCCAGAGAACCGGGAGCAGGAAAAAGACGTTCGGTTTCAAGAGGGCCTCCGGGAATCGGCAAGGCGGATCGCAGCGCGGTCCACCCGGATCAGTTTTGGGAATAGACCCCAGAATGCCACACCCCCCGGCCGCCTCCCAGGGGGAATGCCGGAGCCGGGGCGAGACAGCGGCCTCGAATCGCTGGTTAGTAACTTCTCGACACGCCCGGCCGCGGAACCGCCCGGACCTGCCGCGCATTCCTGTTGGGCACTCGCCCGGAACGGGTGACTGGAGAACGCGCGCGAGCGCAGGGAGGTGACATGGCCATGGGCGGAGTCCGCATGGGGGTCCTGGGTCTAGCTTTGGCGGGCGCACCCGGAGAGGCGCGGGTGACGGTGGCGGTGGTGCCGGGCATCTCCTTCATCCGCCAAGGCAGCACCGTGGAATTGAAGGCCCGGACCACGGGCGCCTCCGGGGACTCAGGCTGGACCTGGACCCTCGTGGAAGGCGGCGGCGTCCTGTCGCCCGGGGACTTCGGGCGGATCCGCTACACGGCCGACCCCGCGGAACCCTGGGCGAGGGCTCGAATCCGGGCCACCAGCATCCGGCACCCCGAAGCCTGGGGAGAAGCCACCCTCGAGATCCTGCCCGCCGACACCTTCAGGGTCCTGGAAATGGTCCTCGGCCAGAACTGGATCAAGGAGGCCGCAGGCCACCCCGTTCCCATCCGCCTGAGCATCCAGGAGCCCAGCTGGTTTTCCTTTTCCGAGGTCTACACGCTCACCGCGGAGATCGACGGCCCGGAGCGGGACCGCTTCACCTGGTCGTTCCGCGGCCCCGTCCGGGACCTGACCCTGAAGGAGCCGGAGCCCGGCCGCGAGACCGTCATCTACCGCCCGCCCCTGGTGCGAAACACCCCGTCCCTGGTCCGCATCCGGATCCAGAGCCTTGATGACCCCAAGCAGTCGCTCGAAACCCAGATACTGCTACCTCAGAACGACAGGCCCGCCGGAGGACGGGAGCACTATAACTTCAAGTGACCCATCACCCGGAGCCGGGCCCGAAAGACCGTCTGGAGAGCTTCCTGGGCCTGGGCATCGCCAAAAGGCAGTTCTCTGTGGCCCATACCTTCCCGGCCGTCCCCCAGGAAGTATGCCGGAGCCGGGGCGAGACATCCGCCTCGAATCGCTGGATCATGGATCCAATGGAAACGCCCTCCGCCCCCCCCTCCCCCCCAGCCTCTGACCCCAAGGCCGGCCGCGCCCGTCTGCTGCCCCTCGGCCAGGTTGCGGAACTGCTCGACATGATCAAATTCGAGCACACCGTCTTCGCCCTTCCCTTCGCCCTCCTGGGCGGCCTGGCCTCCTACCGCGGCACGCCGCCCCTGGAAAAGGTCCTCCTGATCCTCGTGGCCATGGTGGGCGCCCGGACGGCGGCCATGACCTTCAACCGTCTGGCGGACGAGGACCTGGACGCCGAGAACCCGCGCACCGCCTCCCGGGCCCTGCCGGCCGGGCGAGTGACCCGGGCCGGCGCCTACGCCCTGCTGGGGACCGCCATCATCGTGCTCTGCCTGGCGGCAGGCCGGCTCGGCCCCCTGCCCTGGAAGCTGGTTCCCCTGGCCCTGCTCATCACCCTGGGCTACTCCTTCTGCAAGCGGTTCACGGCCTTCGCCCACGTCGTCCTGGGGCTGAGCCTCGCGGGCGCCCCGCTGGGGGCCTGGATCGCCGTGAACGGCTCGGTGGACGAGCCGGTGGTGTACCTGGCCCTGGGCGTCCTCACCTGGACCGCCGGGTTCGACATCATCTATGCCCTGCAGGACCTGGACTTCGACAAGGAAAGGGGCCTCCACTCCGTGCCCAGCCGCCTGGGGCCGGGGACGTCCCTGGCCCTTTCGCGGCTCCTGCACGTGCTGGCCATGGCCTCCTGGGCCGCCTTCAACGTCCACGTGGAGGCGCACGTGCTCCCGTGGCTGGGCTGGGCCCTGGTGGGCGCCATCCTCCTGCGCGAGCAGTGGGTGGTGCGCGGAGCCCGCCTCGACCGGATCGACCACGCGTTCTTCACGCTCAACAGCCTCGTGGGCCTCATCTTTTTCACAGGACACGCCGCGGAGTGGTTCATTGGCCGGGCGATGCCCTGACCCGCGCGGGAAACCGCGCTCGACAGGGCCCCGGAACCGAAGTAGGGTAAGAGTCCTATGACCAAAAAGACCGTCCAGCGCCGGGGCCTGAGACTGAGCCGGCCCGATTCGGAGCAATTCCTGACGGTCATGTTCGTCTTCGCGCACCGCACCTTCCGGTGGTCGCTGGAGCGACGGATCCTGGTGCGCATCCTGGCCACGGTGGCCGGCATCTGGGCCGTGGCGATGATCGGAGCCTCGTACGGGCTCTGGGCCACCAAGCGCCTCATGAGCTTCACCCAGCTCCAGCGGGAGACCTATTCCCAGAAGGAGCAGCTGCGGGAGAGCCTCAACCAGGCCCAGGTCCTGGACGAGGAGGTCACCAACCTGCGCAAGCAGATGTCGGACCTCCTGAAGCTCCTGGACCCCAAGAACCCCGCCCCCGCCATCCAGCCCGCCCCCGGCGCCCCCAAGGCCGCCCCCAGTTCCCAGAAGCTCAGCGAGCTCCGGCAGGACCTGGAGCGCACCTCCGCCCAGGCCCGCATCCTGCGCGCCCGCATGGACCCCATCATCGACCGGTGGAACCACACCCCGTCCATTCCCCCCACCGCCGGATACCTCAGCTCCGGGTTCGGGATCCGCCTGAGCCCCTTTTCCCGGGTCAACGAGCAAGGCGACGGCCTTCTCGGCTACCACTCGGGATTTGACATCACCAACTCCGAAGGCACCCCCATCCAGGCCACGGCCGATGGCGAAGTGGTGGAGGCGGGATGGATGGACCGCTACGGGAACGGCGTGGTCATCGCACACTCCAGCCACGTCGAGACGCTCTATGCCCACATGAGCCGCGTGCGGGTGAAAAGGGGACAGAAGGTCTCCCGGGGGGATATCCTGGGGGACATGGGACGCACGGGAAACGCGACGGGCGTCCACCTTCACTACGAAGTGAGGCTCAACGGCAGGCCCGTGAATCCCCAGCCCTACATGCGCCTCCAGCGCGAATGGCTGAAGGGTCTGCGCTAAAGAGGAGAGTTCCCCATGTTCAGCGACAAGAAGCGCCCCGAGCCCGCCCAGGCCGTCCACACGCTTCTGGGCAAAGGCACGCTCTGGAAAGGCGAAGTGGTGGCCGGCCAGAACAACCTCCGGATCGAAGGCACCGTGGAAGGCACCATCACCAGCGAAGGCGAAGTGACCATCGCGCCCAGCGGCATGGTGCGCGGCACCATCCTGGCCAAGCACCTGATCGTCACCGGCAAGGTCGAGGGCGTGTTCAAGATCGTCGAGTGCCTCGAGATCCACGGCACCGGCTGCGTCGAAGGCGAAGTGGAGCTGGGTTCCCTGGTGGTGGACGAAGGCGGCACCCTGCAGGGCAACTGCACCCGCCGCGGCGTGGCCCGGTCCAACGGCGTCCTCCCCACCGCCGAGCCCGCCGCCCCTCCCGTACCCCTTCCCCCGCCTGGTCCCGGCCGCAGCCTGGAGCCCATCCCCGAGCGCCACCCCTTCCCCACCGCCAACGGCGCCGCCGCCCCGGACCCCTTCGCCAAGGTCTTCGAGAACAAGACCAAGGCCTAGGAGGCCGTCCTCCTGGCATCAAAAAGCCCCCGTTCCCGGGGGCTTTTCGCTGCGCCCCGGGGGGCGGACTACCGCTTCGCGCCGCTGAGGTTCGCGCCGTGGAGGTTGGTGTCGGTGAGGTCGGTCTCGCGCAGGTCCGCGCCGCCCAGGTGGGCGCCGCTGAGCTTGGCCTGGGCCAGGTTGGCCCGCACCAGGTTGGCTCCGCTGAGGTTCGTCCACACCAGGTTCGCGCCGCTGAGGTTGGCGCCGCTGAGGTTGGCTCCGTCCATGGCCGCGTCGATGAGGTTGCAGAAGCGCAGGTCGGCGTTGGACAGGTTGGTGCCGCTGAGGTTGGCGCCGCTGAGGTTCGCCCGGTCCAGGTAGGCGTCCCGAAGCACGGTCTCGCGCAGGTCCGCGTTGGCCAGGTTGGCGCCGTCCAGGTTGGCGCCCTTGAGGTTGGTGCCCACCAGGCTGGTCTTGCGCAGGTCCACGCCTCGCAGGTCCGCCCACACCATGGAGGCGTTGGACAGGTTGGCGTTGTGCAGGTTGGCCTCGTTGAGGTTGGCCTGGTAGAGGTCCGCGCCCGCGAGGTTGGCGCCGGTGAGGTTGGCGTTGCTGAGGTTGGTGCGGTACTCGCCCCAGGACTCGGTGGGCAGGGAGGCCAGCTTGGCGCCTTCCAGGTTGGCACGCTCGAAATTCACGCCCAGGAGGTTGGCCCCGCTGAAGTCGGCCTGGGAGAGGTCGGCGTCGGCCAGGTTGGCGCCGCTGAGGATGGTGCCGATGGCGTGGGCGCCCCGGAGGACCGCGCCGCTGAGGTTCACGGAGGCCAGCTTGGCGCCGTCCAGGATCGCGTTGGTGAGGTCGGCCCCCTTCAGGTCGAAGCCGCAGAGGTCCACGCCGCTGAGGTTGACGCCCTTGAGGATCGCCCGGTCCAGCTGCGCGTCCTTGAGGTTGGCCCAGCCGAGGTTCGCGCCGCTGAGGTTGGCGCTGAGGATCACGCCTTGGAGGTCGGTGGTGCTGAGGTTGGCGGTGGTGAGATCCGCGCCGCACAGGTTCGCGCTGCGCAGGTCGTCCCCGTGGAGGTCCGCGCCGGTGAGGTTCGTGCCGCCCAGCTGGGTCTCTTCCAGGTTCGCGCCCACCAGCACGGCGCCCGTCATGTTGGCGCCCTCCAGGTTGGCCGCGGCGAGATCGGCGCCGGAAAGGTCGGCCCTGCGCAGGTCCCGTTCGCCCAGGTTCACGCGCCGGAGCTTGGCGCCCACGAGGATGGCCTCGCACAGCACCGCGCCCTCGAGCATCGCGCCGCTCAGGCTGGCGCCGGTGAGGTTCGCGCCGGTGAGGTTCGCGCCCACGAAGCTGATCTCCCGCAGGTCGGCCCCGTTGAGGTCCGCGCCGTGGCAGTCCGCGCCGCTGAGCACCGCGCCGGCCAGCAGCGCCGAGGAGAGGTTGGAACGCACCAGCATGGCGCCCGTGAGGTTCGCGCCGGAGAGGTCGGCCCCGTGCAGGTCCGCCTCGTTGAGCACCGCCCCCTCGAGGGTGGCGTGCCGCAGCACCGCCGCGCTGAGGTTCGCGCCCGAGAGATTGCCCTGGTTGAGGTTGATTCCGCGCAGGTTGGTGCCGGAGAGGTCCGCGCCGCTGAGGTTGGCGCCGGTGAAGTCGGGGATGTCGCCCTTGTCGTACTGGAGGATGTCCAGGAACCGCAGCACCGCGCCCGAGAGGTTCGACCCGCCCAGGTTCGCGCCGCGCAGGTTGGCGCGGCTGAGGTTTGCCTTGCCCAGGTCGGCCGTGGTGAGGTTGGCCAGGTGGAGGTCCGCGTCGGTGAGGTCCGCGCCGGAGAGGTTCGCCCGCACCAGGCTCGCGCCGCCCAGCACCGCCGCCGTGAGGTTGGCGCCCACCAGCATGGCGCCGTTGAGCGAAGCGCCCAGCAGCGCGCACCGGGAGAGGTTCGCGCCCTCCAGGTTGGCCCCGTCCAGCACCGTCTGGCGCAGGTCCGCGCCGCTGAGGTCGGCCCCGCGCAGGTCCTTGCCGCTGAGGTCGACGCCGCTGAAATTCACCCCGGCCAGGATCGCGCCCGTGAGCACCGCCCCGCGCATGTTGGGGATGGTCGTGGCGTCGTACTGGTGGATGTCGAAGAAGCTCAGGTCGCACTTCGTGAGGTTCGCGCCGCTGAGGTTGACGCCCTTGAGCTGCGCCCGGCTGAGGTTCGCGCCCTCCAGGTCCGCCTCGTCCAGGTTCGCCAGGCGCAGGTCCGCCCCCGCCAGGTCCGCCCCGCGCAGGATGGCCGAATTCAGCACCGTCCCCGCCAGGTTCGCCTCCGCAAGGTTGGCCCCCGACAGATCGAACCCCCGCAAGTCCAGGCCGCTGAGGTCGGTACGCTGGAAGCTTTTCCCCGACTTGAGGATGAAGACCACTTCCTTACGTGTCAGCTCGCTCATTGAACTTCCTTTGCAGCATTTGGGTTTTCTTCAAACGTGGAACAAGCCGACGAGGTTCGCCATCCCAGAGCTTCCGTTGTATCTGCTTGTATTGTGGCCGAGTTTCACACCCTCGGGTGACCCCATTTCAAGGATCCCGACCACGGCAAATGCCAAAGTGGGCATGGCTTTGATCAGGATGGATGGAGTTCCAGTCTACTCCCGGGTCCGGAATACCCACAACCACGATTTGACAAGCCGAAGCCCCCCTTCCCGCCCCCTCCCGGCACTCCCAACCCCTTCAGAAACAAGGAATCCATCCTTCCCGCCTCACCCCTCCCGCACCGGCCCCTCCCCCCTCCCCGCGGATTTGAGGTGGAAATTCCCATGGAACCCGATACACTGGAAAGCCACCGCGGTCCCGTAGCTCAGCTGGATAGAGCATCAGACTACGAATCTGAGGGTCGGGCGTTCGAATCGCTCCGGGACCACCAAACAAAAGCCCTGAAACTCAAAGGTTTTAGGGCTTTTTTGCTTTTTAGCCCGCCAAAAAGCGGCACTGTTTCCGGCGTTTTCCACCCATCCGAAACCTCAAGCCCACCAACGCCTCAATCCCAGCACCCGGTTGGCAAGGGCAGCGTCGGGCCCCGGGTGATCCCCAGCCCCCTCATTCGTCCAGCCCCGAACCGCTGGGTGGACTGGAGGCTCGCCGATGGGCTTGAACGCGATTGCGTCCGGCTTCCTTGGCTCCATAGAGAGCCGCGTCCGCCCTGGCCAGGGCGGTGTCGATGTCGCGGTCGGTTTCGTCCAGGATCGTCAAGCCCATGCTGGCCGTGTAGAAGAGATCGCCGGCTGGCGTCGTAACGGACGACTCGGCAATCGCCACGCGCAGGCGTTCTGCGAGCAATAATCCTTGTTCCTCGGAGGTGTCGGGCAAAAGCACGGCAAATTCCTCACCGCCAAGCCGGCCGGCATGGTCGCTGCGTCGCAGGGTGCGCAGGAGCGTACTGGCCAACTGGCGAAGCACGTCGTCACCGATGCCGTGCCCGTAGGTGTCGTTGATGCGCTTGAAATGATCAAGGTCAATCATGAGCAGGGTGCCGTGATCGACCTTGCGGCGCTGCAGACGGGCCAGTTCGCGCTCGGCGTTGGCAAAGAAGCTCCGGCGGTTCTGCAGGCCGGTCAGCCCCCCACACGGGAAGCACGAAGATCCGTGCATCTTGGTACCCCTGCTCGGATTCGAACCGAGAGTGTCCACGTCCTTAGCGTGGTGAGTGTGCCAGTTCCTCTACAAGGGCATGAAAGGGTCGCTGAAGAGGGCACCGACCCCTCGGCCTCCGGCTTATTGGGTGGAAGGGGCAGCGGGGCTTGAACCCGGTCCTCCTGCTTGCAGGGCAGGAATGCCACGCGTCAGCCCTTCGGACCCATGATTGGCGAAGCGTACGGGATTCGAACCCGTGATATGTGCATAGACGGTGCACCGAGGACGGCCAGACTCCTCTAACGCTTCAGGGATGGCAGGCCCGGTGTCCTCATGTGCCGGTGATGCGCTTCGCGAAATTTCGAGAAAACGTTGATCTGCCGGGCCAGAAGAGTCCCGATGCCTGCCGGGTTTTCCAGCTTCTTCGGAAAAATCAATCACCGAAGATTTGCAGTTATATTCGATATGAAGTTGTCAAAGAACAAGAAATAATTAAAATCAATGGCGGTGAGGATGGGAGTCGAACCCACATGGAGATATAAGATCCCCAACCCGGATAGCAACCGGGGCCGATACCAGATTTCGGTTGACCTCACCCAAGGGAGGAATGGTTAGGGGACCTGGAGTCGAACCAGGGTCTCGGGCGCCAAAAGCCCGCGTCCTACCGATGAACGATCCCCCATCGGAAATGGATGGAAGGGGCGAGAGGACTCGAACCTCTGAGTGCCTGGGTCAGAGCCAGGTGCCGTAGCCGCTGGGCCACGCCCCTACAGGTCGTTCGCATCTATCCTGTGTGTCCCGTGTTCCTGGTGTTGCAAGCCCATGCCCCTGGGCTCTCCAGTTCTTCGGTGGCGTCCGTTCTCGGCTGTGAACTCCGTCCGGGAGCGCCTTACAGGGTAGGAATCAAGTGGCCTTGACTCGTATCGCGGCGATAGTCCCTGTGGGACTTCGGTTCCTGGGAACCTGGCCACTCCGAGCACCGGGTATCAAATCCCAGCGCCGTGAGCATCGCCACTCGCGGCGCGGTTGCGCCGACGGTGCCAAGCTGGCTGAGGGATTTGCGTAACACGGGAATCTCCTTTGGTGGCTGGTTGTCTACCAGGCAGTCTCCGAATGTAGGACATCGGCCACCGGCAGTCAAGATTTTTTGAATGCGTTTTTTAGCACTTAGATTTTCACCACCGTGGTCCTAAGTCGTGATGGCAGACCCTGATCCCGGCAAATAGGCTCTTCACCACCCCAATCTCACGAGTGAACCGGAAGAACGGGTGGTCCTTTGTCCCTACCGGCACCAAAAACCTCTTCACCGCTTCATCGGCGGCTGGAACCCACTATTTCGACGTGGCCGAGCTGCTGGCTACTGCTCCTCTGACTGGAGCTTCCGAACACGGGCTTCAAGTTGCTGGAGGGTAAGCCCTTCGAAGATTGCATCAAACTTCCGGCCCGCAGGTTCTTCCGATTCACGTTCAAAGCCTGCGCTGCTGTCAGGAGGGAGATTCTTGGCCGTGACAAGCAACCGGTCGAGGAAGAGGGTGCTTACCTGGCGGGCATGCAGGTTCAGGACAACCTGGCCATTCTTGTTGGTGTACTTGGCCACGAAAATTTCCCCAAACTCGGATGGCCTTGGCGCTTGATAGGGGCCAACGCCGAAATGCTTGGCCAGGCGATTGAGGGAAGCGAACACATCCTCAGGCTTGGCACCGTGCAGGTCCATGTCCACACGTGGCCCCTGGAATTTGTCATCCTTGCTGACCCAGGCCTCCATATTGGGGCGCTTGTCCTTTACCACCTCCTCAAAGACTTTCCAGAGTTGATACAAGGCCACCTGGTGCGCCTGAATGTCCAGGATCTGGGTGTAGGGGATGTCCTTGCCATCAGCATCCTTGGCATTTTGGCTGTGAACGTATATTGCTGGGCTTTCAGCAATTGTCTTCCCGTCAACCTTCGGAAGGTTCAGAGTCCTGTACGGGACTTCCGGCGGCACCCTAGGCGATGGAGCGGATGCCTGGGCCACCAGATGAAGCCCAGAAGCCAGGAGCACAGCCAGAATGGCCATTGCGCCAAAAGCTGGTGCACTTGATGTGCGATGTGGCGGGAGAAGAAGATGAGAAATTCGTTCCATAAGGGAGCCCCCGTTGGCGGCAGGTGAGAGTTCAGGTGAAGCCTGGCCTAGGCCGCGGCGTGCCAGAGCGGTTAATGCTTCTGCCAAAGGGAGGGGATCTCCCATGAGGCGTGCGGCAAACGTGTCGCAGGCAAGCTCCCGTTCAGCGCGAATTCGGCGTGAGAGCCACCAGATACCAGGATGAAAGAAAAGTAAGACCTCAAGCAGCGACTGCAAAAGGTTCACGGCGTAATCGTGGCGCAGGACGTGTGCCAGCTCATGAGCCAGCAGCGCCTCGACATGGTCAGGTGGCAGATTCAAGAACCATCCGGCAGGAACAAGAATCGCCGGACGCAGGATTCCTACCACGCTGGGGCCCGTGAGCCCTTCACACCTCAGAAGCGTGACGGCGCGCTTGAGCCGCGCACGTCGGCATAGCGCCAACAATCGGCCCTGGAGCAGGTCGGGGGCCAGTTCGGATTTGACCCAGCGCATCCGTTGCAGCCAAAGCCATCCTCCAGCCAATCGAATCAGGCTGAAACAAACCCCAAGAAGCCAGGCCGCCACAACCCAAGGCAATGTCTTTTCCAGGTTCGACGAGATACCAATTTGACTGAGGGGAGCCTTGATGGGTGTTGGCTGGACCCATGCTTGGGCATCCTCATTCACCATCCCTCGGGCAAGGACCACCGGACTTGGATCGGGGCGGAGGGACACCAAGTGGCGGATCGGCGCCCCTGCCATCAGGATCAGTCCAAACACCGCTACCGCGTATCGCATGCGTGGTGTTGCCCCTCGGAGCCAGTGCAACGCGAGAGCCACGATCACGACCACGACGGTCCCCTCCCACAGGGAGTGCAGAAGCGCCCAACCCATTGCAGGAAGCCATGCGGTATGAAGAAGCGCGTTCATCTCCGCCCCCGCCGTGCCCTGTCTATGAGCTCCTGGATTGCGTCAAGCTCGGCGGGATTGGTTTGTCCCGCTTTCAGAGCATGGACGAGGAGGTCGCTGGCCGACCCGGCGAAGGCCTTCGCCATCAGGTCGGATACCAACTGTCCCTTGGTTTCCCCCTCCTCCACCGCGGCTCGGTAGATATGGCTTCTCTCCGAGTCATCACGATCCACCAATCCCTTTTCCTTCATCACCTGGACCGCCTTAAGAACGGTGGTGTATCCAAGGTCGCGTTCCTTGGAAAGCGCGTCATGGAGCTGGCGCACGGTTGAAGGGCCTTTCGACCAGAGCAGCCGAAGTACGGAGAGTTCAGCATCCGTGGGCATGGGCATACCCTCAGAAGGGTGGAGGGACATCGTGGCTCCTTGATTACGATCAACATCGTACGTCGCTAGCCGTAGATGTCAACGGCGAATGCCGTACTTGTAAAAAGTTTTTATAAATATTATAATAAAAGAGGATAGCCAAGCTCGTCTCTCGCCGCGTTTTGGGTTGCACCCGCGTCGGGTTCAGCGAAGGACCGCACCACCCTCTGCCCCATCCCCGGTCAGCGGTCGTGCCATGACGATGTCCCGCTGGGGGTCCCTCCCCACCGGGAAGATGTGGTCGCCGACCTCCTCGAAACGGAATTTGCGATAGAAGGCGATCGCCCTGGGGTTCCTTTCCCAGACGCCCAACCAGGCCGTCCGGGCACCGGCTGCGGCCAGGGATTCGAGGCTGGCTGACATCAGGGCCTGGGCCACGCCCCTTCCGTGCCAACTCCGCGCCACATAAAGGCGCTGGATCTCCCCGGGAGCGTCTCCGCGCACGCAAACCGGAGCCGGGCCCCGCCGCACCTGCGCATAGCCGATGAGTTCCCCCGAGGCTTCGGCGACCAGGGTCACCCTGCCCGGGTCACGTAGCTCCTCCCGCTGGATCGCCTCGCCATAGGTGTCGCGGCAATGAAGGGCCATGTCCTCGGGTGAATTGTCCCCCTCGAAGGTGTCCCGGAACGTCCGCTCGGCCAAGGCAGACAGGGCCTTCGCGTCCAAGGGGGTTGCCGACCGGGTGTGAAACATTCCAGGCTCCGAAGTGATCCATGATGCCCTGAGATTGCCGGTGCCCCAAAGGGATCACGTATGAGAATCTGGCGCTTGAATGGAGGACCGGGCCACACCCAAACTCGTGATCGGGACGTGCAAAGCAAGGCTGGCCCGGTATCTCAAGGCAACCACCTAGGAGGACGACATGGAAAAGGGAAAGCGCGCGAAGCTGGAAGCTGCTGGCTGGGCCGTCGGTACCCCAACCGGCTTCCTCAACCTTTCGGCTGCGGACGAGGCGTTTATCGACATGAAGGTCGTCCTCGCCGCCACCTTGCGCAAGCAGCGCGTCGAGAAGCATCTATCCCAAGTCGCAGCCGCCAAACAGCTCCAGTCCAGCCAGTCCCGCGTGGCCAAGATGGAACTGGCCGACAAAACCGTTACGGTGGACCTGCTGATCCGCTCCATTCTGAGGCTGGGGGGGACGCGCGAAATGGTGGCGGCAGCCCTCGGCCATTAGGGCTCGGCTCAACCACGATACGGCGTTGGGGTGTATGCTCGGGTCACCCCCCAGGAGTCCAGATGTCTCGCCGCAGCGGTATCCCCGGCTTCAGCTTTTCCTGGAAGCGGGCCCTGGGAATTTCCCAGGCCCAGGCTCGGCTTTCCCGGCAGATCGGGATCCCCCTCTCCAAGGCTGGACGGCAAAGGAAGCTGGGCCAGTCCATGGGATGCTGCTGGGTCCTGGCGTTGCCCCTGGTGGGATGGGCGGCGGTTCGAGTTCTGGCGGGCTGATACGGCAGGCCTGCCCCCATAGGCCTCGCAGCCAGCTACCTCCAGGTGATCCAGGAGCGCGGGACGTCGAAGCATGGGCCAAAATGCCTTGAAATTTCGGATGCACACTCCGAATTTTCACAGAATGATGACGGTCGCCCCGGATGGGACCGCCGGTCCCGCCTTCAGCCGCAAGCCCCGTGCTCGAGGAACGCCGCGAAGCGGCGGTCGCTGGGCGCCAGGTCCAGGGACGCCATGGCGGAGACCGGCACCCACGCCAGGGCGGCGTGTTCCAGGCAGGTGGGCTCGCCCTGGATGGCCACCGGGTGGAATTCGATGACGTAGGGCGAGCCGGGGTCGGCGATGGCCAGGAGCTGGTCTCCGCAGCGGGCGACCTCCACGCCCAGTTCCTCGGCGAGTTCGCGGCGGACCGCCTCGGGGATGGTTTCCTCCGCCTCGAGCTTGCCTCCGGGGAACTCCCAGAGGCCCCCGTGGCGCTTGTGGGGGGGACGCTGGCACAGGAGGAAGCGGCCGTCGCGTTCGATGACGGCGGCCACGACTCGAATGGGGGGGTGTTCGCGCATGGGCAGGATCCATCAAACCACAGGGCGGGCTGTTTTGGATCATTCATGGGGGGAGTGCGGAACCTGCCCGGTTCGCGGGCGGACGGATTCCGTCGCCGGGGGCGATGGGAACGAAGGGAGCCCTTTCCGTGCCATGCATTTTATTGAACGTTTTATTCAATGGGTTTGTTTTTACCAATGCCGTCGAGACGGGGCGGCCCTGTCGCCCGGCCGGACCGCAACCGCCTTCTGCATTTTCCATTTACACGCCGCACCGGGAGCAGGTATACCTTCAGCCAACACCCGGGCGTTGGGGCCCCCGCGGAGAAACCCCATGCAGGCAGTTTGGAATGACTGACCCTGGAGCCCTGGATGCCCGGTTCTTCCAGCGGCTTTTCGAGGCTGCTCCCCACCCGTACCTGATCCTCGGCGCGGACCCGCAGTTCAGCATCCTGGCGGTGAACGACATGTACCTGGAGGCCACCGGCACCCGGCGGGATGCGGTGGTGGGCCACGGACTGTTCGAGGTGTTCCCGGACAACCCCGAGGACGGCTCGGCCACCGGCGTCAGCGAGCTGCGCATGTCCCTCATGCGCGTCATGGCGGATCGCCGGCAGGACAGCATGGGGGTGCAGAAGTACGACATCCCCCTGCGGGACGGCTCCGGGTTCGAGGTGCGCTACTGGAGCGTCATGAACTCGCCGGTGCTGGGCGCGGACGGGGAGCTGACGTGCATCCTCCACCACGCGGAGGACGTCACGGACTTCATCCTCGGCCGGGAGCGGCAGGAGGCCTCCCCCGCCGGCGCGAACCCGGACGACGGGGAGCGCATGAGGGCGGAGGTGATGCGGCGCTCCGCCGAGGTCAAGGAGGCCAACCGCGCCCTGAAGAACGCCCTGGAGGACCTGGAGCGCAGCCGCCGGGACCTGGCCGCCATGAACGAGCGGCTCAGCGAGATGGACCAGCTCAAGGCCGATTTCTTCGCGAACATCTCCCACGAGCTGCGCACGCCGCTCACCCTCATCCTCGGGCCCCTGGGCCAGCGCCTCGACTTGCCGGATCTGGAACCCGGCCTGCGGTCCGACCTGGAGCGCATGCAGCGCAACGCCCGCATCCTCCTGGCCCGGGTCAACGACCTGCTGGACCTGGCCAAGCTCGACGCGGGACGCATGGGGCTCGCCTTCGCGGACGTGGACCTGGCCCAGGTGGTGCGCCTGGAGGCCTCCCGCTTCGAGAGCCATGCGGAAAGCCAGGGCATCGCCTTCGAGGTGGACGCCCAGGGGCCCCTGCCCGCCCGCGTCGACCCCGAGAAGGTGTGCCGCATCCTCGCCAACCTGCTCTCCAACGCCTGCCGCTTCACGCCCCGGGGCGGAAGGATCCGGGTCTCGCTCCAGGGGGCGCCGGACCGGGCCGTCCTGGCGGTGGAGGACACCGGCCCCGGGATCCCCGAGGCCATGCGGTCCCTCGTGTTCGACCGGTTCCGCCAGGTGGTGGACGGCGCGGAGCGCCCCCAGGGCGGCACGGGCCTGGGGCTGGCCATCGTCAAGGAGTTCGCGGAACTTCACGGCGGGTCCGTGACCCTGGCCGGTGCCCCCTCGGGGGGCGCGCTGTTCCGCGTGGAGCTGCCCCTGCGGTCCGGGGAGATGGGCGCGGGTGCGCTCCCGGCCTGGGCGCACCGGGACGCCGCGCCGGCGGCGAACCCCTGGGCCTCCCCCGTGGGCCCCTGGGGCGATCCCGGTCCCTCCGCGCCGCGGGTGCTGGTGGTGGAGGACAACCCGGACATGCGGGACTTCCTGGCGCGGACCCTGGCCCGCACGTACCGCGTGACCACGGCCGTGGACGGGGAGGAAGGCCTGCGCCTGGCCCTGGCGGATCCCCCGGACCTGGTCATCAGCGACGTGATGATGCCCGGCATGACCGGGGACCGCCTGGTGGAGGAGCTCCGCGCCCACACCGTCACCGAGGACCTGCCCGTCATCCTCCTCACCGCCAAGGCCGATGACGCGCTGCGGGTGCGGATGCTGCACCTGGGGGTGGGGGACTACCTGTACAAGCCCTTCTCCTTCGACGAGCTGCTGGCGCGGGTGGGCGCCCTGCTGCAGGGGCGCGAGAAGGGGCTCCGGGCCGCCCGGATCCAGGAGACCCGCTTCCGGGCCATGTTCGAGCAGGCGGCGGTGGGCATGGCCCAGGCCTCCCTGGACGGGCACCTGCTCCAGGTGAACCAGCGCCTGGCCGAGATCCTGGGCTATGCCCCGGAGGACCTGCTGGGCTGCCGGGTCCAGGACCTCGCCCACCCGGAGGACCTGGCCCGGGACCGGGACCAGATGGAAATGCTGCCGGAGGGCCCCGGGGCCGCCCCGGCCCTGGAGCTGCGCTACCGGCGCAAGGACGGGAGCGTCACCTGGGTGAACCGGGCCGTTTCGCGGGTGAAGGACCCGGGCCTGACGGGCGGCTATCTGCTGCTCCTCATGGAGGACATCAACGCCCGCAAGGTGGCGGAACGGGCCCGGGTCGAGGCGGATGCCGCCCTCCAGGACGCCCAGGACCGCCAGTTGGAGATGGAGCGGGAGCTGAACCACCTCCAGCGCCTGGAAAGCATCGGGCGGCTGGCGGGCGGAGTCGCCCACGACATGAACAACGTCCTGGCCGCCATCCTCGCCGTGGCCAGCGTCCTGGAGGTGAAATTCGCGGAGGAGCCGACGGTGAACGAACTGGCCCGGCTCATGCAGGAGGCCGCGGGGCGGGGCCGGGACCTGGTGAAGGGGCTCACGGATTTCGCCCGCAAGGAAGTGCAGGGATCGGTGCCCATCGACCTGAACCAGCTGGTCCGCCGGGAAGCGGAGCTGCTGGAGCACACCACCCTGAAGAAGGTGGCCATCCAGCTGGATCTCCAGCCGGGGCTGCCGGAGCTCCGGGGAGAACCGGGCGCCCTGGCCAACGCCCTCATGAACCTTTGCGTGAACGCCTGCGACGCCATGCCCGGCGGCGGGACGCTGCGCCTGGCCACCCGGACCCTGCCCCTGGGAAAAGTGGAACTGGTGGTTCAGGATACGGGGGAGGGCATGGCTCCCGAGGTGATGGAGCGGGCCCTGGAGCCGTTCTTCACCACCAAGCCGCCCGGAAAGGGCACGGGCCTGGGCCTGTCCATCGTCTTCGGCACCCTCAAGGCCCACGGCGGCACCGTGGCCATCCAGAGCGCCCCGGGCCACGGCACCCGCATCACCCTCACACTGCCCATCCCCGCCCCGGGCCAGGCGCCCGCCCCGGAACCCGCCCCGCCCGCCCACCTGGAACGGCTCCTGGAAATCCTCCTGGTGGACGACGACGAGCACATCCGCCGGACCCTTCCCATGCTCCTGGGCACCCAGGGCCACCGGGTGCGGGTGGCGTCCGGGGGCGCCGAGGCCCTGGCCCTGCTCCAGGGCGGCGCGGCGGTGGATCTGGTGATCCTGGACGTCAACATGCCCGCCATGAACGGGGTGGAGACCCTGATGCGGCTCCGGACCCTCCGCCCCGCCCTGCCCGTGCTGGTGGCCTCGGGCTACATGGATCCCGGCGCCGCCGCGGCCATCCGCCTGGACCCCTGGGTGGCGGCCCTGGAAAAGCCCTTCATGCTCGCGGACATCCAGAGGGCCATGGGCACCTTCTTTACCTGAGAGGGGTTTCGGCCGCCACCCGCGCGTACCGGAAGCCCCCGCCCCCCTTCCAGCCCACGGCTTCCGTGATCCCGCCGGGATCCGTTCCGGCCACGACCTTCCGCATGCGGGGGAGGATGTGCGAATGGCAATGCTCGCCCCGCTCGATCATGATCCAGCGTCGCCCCATCTTGTGGGCGACGGCCCCGGTGGTGCCGGATCCGGCGAAGGCGTCCAGGACCCAGTCCCCGGGCCCGGTGGCCAGGTGGAGGATGCGGTGCAGGAGCCGCTCCGGCTTGGGGGTGTCGAAGGGCTGGGCCGGGTTGAAGGCCTTCACCTCCTCCCGGGCCTCATGGTTGTTCCCCGCCTCCGAGTGGAGCCACACCGTCGGGCAGGGTGTGCCTTCGTCGGACAGTTCGGAAAGGAAGGTCTTCCGGGAAGGAACGGCCGTGCCGTCCTTGCCGAACCAGATGGCTTCGGCTTCGTCGAGCTTCCGCAGGGTTTCGGCGGAGAACCGGGGATAGGTCCCCCGGGGAGGCGTCCACACGACCCCGTTGCCGAAGGTGTGGGAGAAGCTCCGGCCCGCCTCGGAACCGCTCTTGGCGTGGAGCGGGGTGGCCTTCCAGGGGCCGTTGGGGTGGTTGTCCGGGTTCCGGTACCGGGCGTTCATGGCCTCCGTGCGCGGCAGCCGGTTCGGGCGCCACACCGCCTTGTCCCTGGCGTAGACCAGGATGTGGTCATGGTTGCCGGACAGCCACTGGGCGTCGTTGGCGACGGTGTACTTCTTCTGCCAGACCGCGTTGGACACGAAGTTGTCGCGCCCGAAGACCTCGTCGCACAGGACCTTGAGGTAATGGCTTTCGTTGTCGTCGATGGTGATCCAAAGGGAGCCGTCCACCGCCAGGAGGCCCCTCAGGATTTCCAGGCGGTCCCGCAGGAATCCCAGCCACCGCGAATGCTCCACCCCGTCGTCGTACTGGGTGAAGGCGCCGCCCGTGTTGTAGGGCGGGTCGATGAAGACGCACCGGATCCTGCCGGCGTGGGTGGCTTCCAGGGCCTTCAGCGCCGGAAGGTTGTCCCCGAACACCAGGAGGTTGTCGTCCGCGAGGCCGCCGGCCTGAACGCCCAGGGCCGGATCTTCCACCAGGACCCCCGGCTCGACCCGTGGCCTCTGGTCCTTGCCGATCCAGTTCAATTCCGGGCGATCCATCCACGGCCCCTTCCACGGGGCGGAGCGCAAGGCCGCCCGTTCCAGATCCGGCGCCTCAGCCCTTGGGCGCCCCTTCTCCGGGCTTGGCGGGCTGGTAGGGCCGGGTGCGACCCGGGGCGGGGGCGCGCTCGGAGGCCGTCCGGCCCTGGGCGGCGTCCCGCACCCGGGGCTCGCCCTTCTCCGTGCGGATGGGACGGGTGGTGTCCTTGGGCGCCGCGGAGGCGGGCAGGCCCAGGGAGGCAGCGAGGAGGGCCAGGAGGATGGGGGACCGTCGCATGATCGTCTCCTAGTTCGCTTGAATAGTGTAGGTGGTGCCGGCCGCCACGGTGAATCCCTTGTAGTCCGTGTGGCCCGTGGTGCTGTAGACCACGCGCAGGTCGTACACGTCGGGCTCCACGCCCGTGAGGGTGAGGCTCTGACCGGGGGGGATGGGGCCGTCGGCCTGGTTGGGGCCCCAGGTGGTGGAGTTGGCCGGGGTGAGGTAGATGCCGGTGATGGAAAGGCCGGAGGTGTTCACCACGGCCACGGCGCCGGTGCCGCTGTTCTGCATGCCCAGGGTGGTCGTTTCGCCGTCGTGGATCCGCACGTCGTAGAAGGTGTCGGAGCTGCCGTCGCTGAATCGGGCCCGCACGTCGTACAGACCCGGGTACAGCCGGGTCAGGGTGATGGAGTCCGTCGGGCTCAGGGGATAGGGGGCCAGCTGGTCGACCCCCCAGGTGGAGCTGTCGCTGGGGGTCACGTACAGCTGGTTCATGTTCACCGTGCCGTCGTTGAAGACCCGCAGGCTGCCTTCGTAGGCGAAGTGCCTTCCGGCGCACGCCAGGGTCGTGAGGAGGGCGGCGGCAAGGATGCCCAGTTTCCAGGTGAAACGCATGAAACACCTCCCGCACGGACCGATTTAAGCGTGAAAATCAAGGACTCGGTCTTGATTTTCCCATGCTAGCACGGTTTTCAGCGGGAGGCGGGGATGGGCTTGAGGCCGTCCAGGGTCGCCACGATGGGCGATTCCGCGGCGGTCTTCCAGGGAAGGAGGGGCCACCAGCGGTCCTGGCGCCAGGGGTTCCCGGGCTCCACGCCCTGGCCCGGCCGCGGCACCACCACGGAGGCTCCACGGGCGCGGGCCGCCTCCAGGACCCGCTCCACGGGTTCGGTCCACCCGTGGGCGGCCAGGTCGAACAGGCCCCAGTGGATGGGCAGCATCACCCGGCCCTTCACGCGCCCATGCGCCTCCACGGCCTGCTCGGGGCCCAGGTGCCAGTCCGGCCAGGCGGCGCCGTAGGCCCCGGCCTCGATGAGGGTGAGGTCGAAGGGGCCCAGGCGCGCGCCGATGGCCTCCAGGCCGTTGAAGAGCCCCGTGTCCCCCGAGAAGTAGACCCGGTGGGTGGGCCCCCGGAAAGCATAGCCCGCCCAGAGGGTGCGGTCCTTGTCGAAGAGGGTCCGGCCGGAGGCGTGGCGCGCGGGGGTGCAGGTGATCTCCAGGGAACCCACGGTGGTGCTTTCCCACCAGTCCAGTTCCGTGATGCGCGCGGCGGGGATCCCCCAGCCCACCAGGCGCGCCCCCACCCCCAGGGGGACCACGAAGCGCACATCCCAGTCCCGCATGGCCAGGAGCGTGGGGCGGTCCAGGTGGTCGTAGTGGTCGTGGGAGATGACCACCGCGTCGGGCCTGGGCATCTCGGCCAGGGGGATGACCGGGGCGTACCAGCGCCGGGGCCCGGCCCAGGAGAGCGGAGAGGCCCGCGGGCCCCACACGGGATCGGTGAGGACCCGGGTGCCGTCGATGTGCAGGTGGACGGTGGAGTGGCCCAGCCAGGTGGCCCGCAGACCGCTGGCGGGGGGCGTCTCCAGGTCCGGGCGGACCACGGGGATGTCCCCGGGCCGCGGCACGGAGTGGGGGCTGCGCCGGAAGAGGCTGCCCACGGCGGCGAGGTAGGAGTTCCACAGGGGCTGCGGGTTGTGGAAGGTCCCGTTCTTCCATTGGGGCGAGTGCTGCATGCGGGGGCTCCGGGCGGGGGTGGAGGATGCGAGGGCCCACCAAAGGCCCGCCGCCAGGGCGGCGGCGAGAACGTAAAGGCTTCGGCGGCTCATGGATACCATGTTTGACATTCTGACGAATTTTGTCAACCGTCTTTGGGAAGGGCCCTGGGTTAAACTCTCCCCCGTAGGAACCGGGTCTCACATTCACTAGGGGTTTCCATGCGCACCATCCTGAAGTCCGTCCTGCCCGCCGGCGCTGCCCTCGCTTGCCTTCTCGGCTGTGGGGGAAGCAGCACGTCCAGCGCGCCCACGGGGACCGTCACCATCACCCTGAGCTCGGACAGCCTTCCGGGGTTCTCCCAGGTGGTGGTGAGCCTGGAGGCCATCGAGGGCACCCAGGACGGCAGCCGGTGGTACACCCTGGGCCAGCCCAAGGGCACGGTGGACCTCATGGCCCTCCAGAACGGCCACGGCGCGGTGGTGCTGCCGGCCTCCAAGGTGCTCGCCGGCACCTACACCCAGTTCCGCCTCACCTGGAGCGAGACGAACTACCAGTCCGCCATCAACAAGCCGGCCTACGTGGTCCCCGAGGGGGGCTCGGGCCAGGTGCTCTCCATGCCCGCCACCACCCTGGTCAAGGGCAGGGTCACCGTCCCCGCCAACGGCACGGGCCAGGCCCTGCTCATGCTGAGCGGCGACCAGGGGGTGATCTCCGCGCCCACCTCCACCACGCCCTTCCGGTTCAGTGCCACGGGCCAGGCCTTCGACCCCACCAACTGCGGCCGCATCCAGGGAACCCTCACCGGACCCGGCGGGAAGGTCGCGGGCGCCGAGGTGTACGCCCAGGTCCTGGACGGCCTGGGCAAGGCCACCCTCGTGCGCCGGGCGGTGTCCGACGCCGCCGGCGCCTACGAGCTGGACGGCCTGCCCTCCGGGAGCATCTACTTCGTGGCCGCCCAGCCCGCCAACTGCCCCGCCCAGGCCGCGTCCCCGGGCTCCTTGGCCGCGGGGGCCTCCCTCACCGCCGACCTCGCCTTCGCCGCGCCTTCCAATGGGGGAACCCTGGCGCTGACGCTCACCCCCAAGTCCGCCTCCAACCAGGGCACCTGGGGCGAGCTGCGCCAGGCCCTTCCCGTGGGCGGCCTCAGCCCGACCCTCATCGTCCGCTCCCGCCCCGCCATCATCGGCGACGCCCAGGACACGGCCACCTTCCTGGCGGTGGCCCCGGGCACCTACGGCGTCACCGCCCAGCGCAGCACCTCGGGGGCCACGCCCGTGATGCTGCCCGGCACCCAGCAGGCGGTGACCGCGGGGGCCACCACGACGCTGAGCCTGGCCTTCCCCTGACGGGAAACGCCCGTCAGGGCTCTCCCAGCCGTCCAGCCAAGCCGGTCTCCCGCACGGACGGATTCCCCGCCGCGAAGGGCACCCGCTCCCGTTCCGCCAGCAGCACCACGCCCTTGCTGGCCCGGGTCAGGCCGGTGTACAGCAGCTCCCGCGTGAGCGCCCGGTGGTTGGTCTTCGGCAGCACGATGGCGATGCGCTGGTACTCCGACCCCTGCGATTTGTGCACGGTCATGGCGAAGGCGTGTTCCAGCTGGTGCTTCAGGGGGTCCAGGGGGAAGGGCACGAAGCCGCCAGGCCTGGGGAAGACCGCCGCCTGGCGCAGGGCGCCGTCGAAGAACACCTTGAGCACCAGGGCCTGGTCTCCGTTGAAGATGCCCCGCCGGTAGTCGTTGGCGGTCATCATCACGGGCTCCCCGGCGCAGAAGGGCACGGGGTTGCGCAGGCCTTCCCCGGTGAGGGCGAGCATGCGCCGGTGGAAGTGGCGGTTGATGTCCTGGACGCCCCGCAGGTCGAGGGCCTCCCTCAGGGCGCAGAGGATGCGGAACTGGCTGAAGTGGCGGAACAGCGCGTCCAGGTGGGGCAGGTCGGCCCCGGCCCAGGCCCCGCCGGTGAAGGCGTAGGCGCGGGCGACGCGGGGCAGGAAATCCGCGAGGCTCGTCACCTCGCGCCGGAGCCAGCGCTCCAGGAAGGCCTCCATGACGCCGGGGCCGGGCTCCAGGAGCTCCACCCGGCTGAAGGCCAGGTCCTCCACGGCGGCGCGCACGTGGATGGGCTCGGGGCCTTGCCAGGGGTCGCCGTGGGTGCGGATGGCCGCGGCCACGGACAGGATGTTGCGGCCCTCGGGGTCGCCCGCGTCCATGCGGTAGCTGGTGCGCAGGGTCGCGCACTGGGGTTCCAGGCTCCGCACCAGGTCGCTGAAGGCACAGCCCTCCTCCACGCTGGGGAGCTGGTCGGCGTCGCCCAGAAGCACGAGCCGGGCCCCGGGGGCCAGGGCGCCCAGGAGCCGGCACAGGTGCTCCTGGCTGATCATGGAGGCCTCGTCGGCGATCACGACCCGGGCGGAAAGGGGGTTGCCGGGGCCATGGCGGAACCGCTCCTGGGCCGGGTGCCAGGCCAGGAGGCGGTGGAGGGTGGCCGGGCCCAGGGTCGCCCCCTGGAGGTCCAGGTCGACGCCCTCGGGGTTTTCCATCTGGGCCAGGGATTCCATGATGGATTCGCCCATGCGCTGGGCCGCCTTGCCGGTGGGGGCCGTGAGGGCGATGTCCTCCAGGCGCATGCCGGGCTGGCGCAGGAGGGCCCGGAGGATCGTGACGACGATGGAGGTCTTGCCGGTGCCGGGGCCGCCGGTGATGAGGGTGAGGCCGCCCCGCAGGGCCATGGCCACCGCCTGGCGCTGCTCGGGGTTCAGGGAGCGGCCCGCGCGCAGGCGGAAGAGGGACTCGGGGGGCTCCACCACGCCTTCCGCGGCGAGGGCCGTGAGGGCGCGGGCCCGGGCGGCCAGCTCCACCTCGTGGTCAAGGAGGCGCTGGGTGTAGAGCCAGCCGTCCTGGAGGATCAGGGGACGGGCGTCGCCGGGGTCGCCCGCCAGGGCGGGGGCCTCGGCGCGCAGGAAGGCTTCCAGGTCGAAGGGCGCCAGGCCGAAGGCCTGGAACAGGAGGTCGGCGGGACCGCCGGGCTCCGGCGCCAGGGCCATGCGGGTGTGCCCCTGGGCCTGGGCGCACAGGAGCGCCAGGGCGATGGCGAACAGGCGCTTGCGCCGGTCGGCGTCCAGCCCGGGGGCCAGGCCGCTGAGCTCCCACGCGAAGATCAGGGCCGAGGGGGGCTGGTTCAGGGCCGCCAGGTGCTCCACCACCCGCCGGGGGAAGGCGGCCCGGTCCCGGTGGAGGTCCAGGAGGCGCAGGGCGTCATCGGTCACGGGGCTCGCCTCCGGCGTTGGGGGGGATCATGCGGTCGGCGGGCAGGGCCTCCAGTTCGGCCTCCCAGGCCCGGAGCTGGGCCCAGGACGGCCGGAGGGTCCAGAGGCCGCCTTCGGGCAGGCCCCGGAGGAACACGTACACCACGCCGCCGAAGGCCTCCTCGTATTGGGCCTCGTCCCGGATGTCCAGGAAGCGGCAGGCGGTGGTGGCGTAGATCTGGACCTGCAGCCAGTAGTGCTCCTGGACGGTCTGTTCCAGGGTCGCGGGGTCGTAGCCGTTCAGGCGGTTGGTCTTCCAGTCCAGCACGTAGGCCTTGCCGCCGGCCTGGAAGAGGACGTCCATGGAACCGTGGAGGAAGTCCTGGCGGCCCGCGAAGGGGGTGAGGAAGTCCAGCTCCCGCAGGAAGGCCTGGCACGCGTGGAGCACGGCGGTGGTGCCGTCCGGGAGGGGATGGGCCAGCGTCATGGCCTGGTGGATCCACCGCAGGGCTTCCCGGCGGCCCTCCTCCGGGAGCCGGTCCGCGGCCAGGGCCTGGGTGGACGGCAGGGCGATCCAGGTGTCCAGGTCCGCGCCGGCGAAGGAGGCCAGGTCCGCGTGCTGCAGGGCGGCGTGCACCTGGGTGCCGAACTTCCGGCCACCCGCGGGGCCGTCGGTGGGGGTGAACCCCTTCACCTCCTCCAGGGGGGCCCCTTCCCCCCAGCCGGGCTTGAGGCCCTTCTGGAGGCTGGAATAGCTGAACGTCCACACGGGCCGGCCAAGCTTCCGCAGGGACGGGAAGGCGGGCGCATCCAGGGGGGGCGGCAGCTCCAGGGTCCAGGGGCCGGGGTCGGGCACCGGGGCCGGGGGAACCGCGGCGGGGGCCGGCAGGCGTTCGAAGTCCGCCCGGGGCGCCCCGTCCAGGAGCGTCCTCAGGCGCCGGTTAACCCCGCGGTAGAGGCCCCTCCGGGGGTCGCCGCCGGGTTCGAAGCTGGTGGCCGGGGCACCCTCGCCCGGCACGTAGCAGGGGAGGATGAGCTGGGCCTCGGCCCGGGTGAGGGCCACGTAGGCCAGGCGCTCGCCCTCCTCGGCGGCCTCCGTGTCGATGAGGGCCTGGACCCTCGCCGGGGCGGCCTTGGCGGGCCCCACCCAGGCGCGGCGCGCGCCGTCCAGGTGGTAGCGGTGGAGGTTGGCCTTGGTGCTCCCCAGGGAAAGGCCGCCGGACAGGAGCACCACCGGAGCCTGGAGGCCTTTGGCCTTGTGCATGGTCAGCACCTGCACGGCGCCGCCGGCGCGCTCCAGGCGCTGGGTGTCCCCTTCCTCCACGGCCGGGCGGTCCTCGCCGTCGATCCAGCGCTGCACCTGCACGGCCAGGCCGGCCAGGGTGCAGTGCCCGCCCAGGGCCTGCCGCTGGAGCAGTTCCAGGATGTGGAGCAGGTTGGTGAGGGCCCGCTGGTTCTCGTCCAGGAAGAGCAGGCGCTGGCTCAGGCCGCTTTCGGACACCACGCGGTTGAACATCTCCCCGAAGCGGCCGTGGGCGGCCAGCTCCCGCCACCCGAAGAGCCGGGTGAGGATGGGGTGGCCCTCGGGCAGGCTGCGGGCCCGTTCCGCCTCCGCCAGGTTCAGCCCGAAGAAGGGCCCCAGCAGGGCCTTGGCGCGGCGGCATTCGTCCAGGGGCGCGTCGATGGCCAGCATCAGGTCGCGGCAGGCCTGGGCCTCAGGGCCGTCGAAGAGCCCCTCCTGGCGGTAGAGCGCCGCGGGGATGCCGCGGGCCCGCAGGGCGTCGGCCATGATGCGGCCCTCGGCCAGGGTCTGGGTCAGGGCGAAGACGTCCCCCGGCCCCAGGGGCTCGCCGTTGAACCGGCCCGCCGCCAGGGTGGCCTCCAGGGCCCGGGCGAGGGCGTCCGCGGCCCGGAGCCGGGTGCCCCGGGCGTCGGCCACTGGCACGTCCACCACCCGGATGGCCGGGGCTCCGGTGAGGGCCAGCGAGGGCCGGCCACAGCCCACCGGACGCGGGTAGCGGCCGGCGTTGGCCCCGGTGAAGAAGGGGACGCCGCCGGTTTCCTCGAAGAGGGCGTTGTAGCCGCGGATGACGCCTTCGGTGGAACGGAAGTTCGTGTCCAGGCTGAGGACGCCCGCGCCGGTGTGCTTGAGCTGGTCCAGGGCTTCCACGTAGGTGGGCAGGTCCCCACCCCGGAAGCCGTAGATGGCCTGCTTCGGGTCGCCCACCAGGAAGAGGCGGTGCCCGGGCGAGCCCAGGAAGATGCGCCTGAAGATCGCCCACTGCCGGGCGTCGGTGTCCTGGAACTCGTCGATGAGGGCGGCGTGGAAGCGCTCCCGCAGCCGGCCCGCCAGGACCTCGCCCTGGGGGCCTTCCAGGGCGGCGGCCACCTGGCCGATCATGTCGTCGAAGTCGAACAGGCCCTCCTCGTCCTTGAAGCGACGGAGTTCCTCCCGCAGGGGCGGCAGGAAGGCGGCGGCGAGGATGGCCTTGACGTTGGAAACCTCCCGCACCGCCTGGGCCAGGACGGCCGTGTCGCCCTCGAGGCCGTCCCCGGTGAAGGGGCCCAGGTTGTCCAGGAGCTTGTCCTGGATCCAGTCCTTGTCCAGCCAGAAGTCCTCGGGCACCCCTGCCAGGCACGCGTCCCGCCGCGCCAGGACGAGCTCCAGGCGGGTGCGCACGGACCGGGCATTGGCCTTGGGAAAGCCGAAGGCCCCGGGATCGGCCAGACAGGCCTGGGCCCGGTCCGCCGGGAAGGCCTCCAGGAAGGTCCGGGCGTCCGTGAAGGCCGGCAGGTCCAGCCCGTCCTCCCGCAGGGCCTCCTTGAGCAGGTCCCGCAGGGGCGCGGGGCCGCCCAGGAAGCCCAGGGCGACCCGGAGGAGGGCTCCGTGCCGGGTGGCGTAGTGGGTGCGGAGCAGGGTCGTGAAGGCCCGGTCGAAGGCATCGTCGCTGGCGATGGCCTCCTGGCGGAAGAGCCGGCCGCCTTCGAAGGCGCCGTCCTGCAGGACCTGCTGGCAGAAGCCGTGGATGGTGGAAATGGTCGCCCGGTCGAAGGCCATGAGGGCCGCGCGGAGCCGGTCCCGGCGTTCGGGGGTGAGTTCGCAGGGGATCTCCCCCGCCTTCACGTCGTCGGCCTCCAGGGCCGCCAGCGCGGCCAGCTTGGCGCGGACCCGGGCCTTGAGTTCCAGGGTGGCCTTCCGGGTGAAGGTCACCACCAGGATCTTCTCCAGGGGGGTGCCCTGCAGGATGAGCTGGACCACCAGGTGCTCCAGGGTGTAGGTCTTGCCGGTGCCGGCGCTGGCCTCGATGGCGCAGGAGCCTGCCAGGCCTTCCAGGAGCGCGGGGGTGCCGAACGCGACCATCAGGCCTCCTCCCCGGCGACTCCGCAGACCAGGTCCAGGTAGTCCTTGAGCCTGGCGTCCATGATGGCCTTGGGATCGGCGGGCGGGGGGTAGCCGGCGGCATCGGGGACCGGGCCGCGGACGGTGCTGAACGGCGTCACCACGGAGCCGTTGAGGCTTTCGTCCACGAACTCCAGGATGCTCCCGGGCGTCAGGCGATCGGGCCACGCCCGCAGGACCGCCTCGATGGGCAGGAGCATCGCGTGGTCGCCGTTGAGCAGGTCCTCCAGCCAGGCCCGCAGGCGCTCCCGGGCCTGTTCCGGGGACAGGGCCGGGAAGCGGTAGGTGAACTCCCGCTCGCCGCCCACCGCGAATTCGTACACGAAGCGCGCCCGGTGGTTGCCGTGGGCCGGGTCGACGCAGGCCAGCACATGGTGGTCCACGAAGGCGGCCAGGGCCTTCTTGCGGACCTTGCCCAGGGCCGAGGCGGATGGGCGCTTGCCGGTTTCCAGGAAGAGGGAGCCCCCCAGCTGCACCCGCAGGTCGCCGGTGAGCTCCACGGTGCGTTCCTGGCCGCCGACCCGCACCTGCAGGGCCAGGGGCCCCCGGGGGTTGTCGATGCCTTCGGTGCCGGCGCGGTTGCCGCCCAGGCGCCAGGTTTCGGGGCGGGCCGCGTCCCCCTGGAGATGGGTGACCCACCGCTCGATGACCTGGAGGTCGCCGGCGCGCTCGGCCTCGGCGAACACCCCGAAGGGAGCGGCCCCTTCGGACTGGAGGCGCCGGAGGCACCGGTCGTAGGCCGCCGCGGGCGCCTCCCCGCCGGCCAGGGCCGCCAGGGCCACCTCCCGCCGCAGGGTCCAGGTTTCCAGGTCGTCGCTCTCGAAGGGTTCGTCCTCCACGGCGGCCCGGTCCGCCAGGTCCCGCCGCCGCAGGCCCAGGCGCACCGCCGCGGCGCCGGTGAGGGGGCACTCCAGGAAGGTGCGCAGGTCGGAAAGGCTCACCTGGATGACGGTTTCGCCGCCGGGGTCCCCGGGCACCCCCGGGGTGTCCAGGGCGGCCCGCAGGGCCGGGGCGTCGGAGACGCGCAGGTCCCCCACCCGGGAAGGCAGGGCAGCGCCCCGGGCCCGGGCCCGGAGGCCCAGCCACAGGGCCCGGGCTTCCTTCTCGGCGGATTCGGAACAGGTGCGCAGGCCGCCGTCGCCGGGGAACCACCCGGGGAAGTAGGCCGGGTCGAAGCGGCGCAGGGGGTGGACCTCCAGGAAGGGGTCCTGTTTCCCGGCGGGCGCCCCGTGCGGGGGGAGGTAGGCGCCCAGGAGCTCGCGGAACGCCTTGAAGAGGCCCGAAGGCTCGAAGGCCTCGCCGCTGAGCTCGTCCAGGGCCACGTAGCTCAGCACCAGGTGGTCCCGGGCGGAAAGGAGCATCTCCAGGAAGAGGTACGCCTCCTTCTCCGTCTGGCTCACGTCGCCGGGCCGGCGGCTCTCGCCGCGCAGGTCCAGGGCGTTCCGGGGGTTGCGGGTGGGGAAGCTGCCTTCGCCCAGGCCCATGAGGAAGATGGCCCGGAAGGGGATGGCCCGCATGGCGGCGTACGAGGTCACCACGACGCCCCGGGCCAGGTTCGCGGGCTGCTCGTCCCGGAGGCGTTCCAGGGCCTCCAGGGCCAGGTGGCGCACGGCGATGAAGTCCATGCGCGGCAGGACCAGGGCCGGGGGCACGCCCTCGAAGGTGCGGTCCAGGTGGCGGCGGATGCGGTCCAGGGCGTTCTGCACGGCCTCGGCCTCGTCCCCCTCGTCCACGGAAAGCCACTTCTCCAGGTAGGCGAAGAGCCGGCGGATCCAGGCCCGGGGTTCGGCGGAACGGCCGGCGAGGTCCCGGGCGTCCTCGCACAGGCCCCGCGCTTCGGCGATGAAGGCGGAGGCCGGGCCCTCCTCCCGGGCCCCGTTCACGCGGTAGGTGTCGTCCCCCACCTGGAAGCCGGCGCCTTCGGTCATGAAGGCGCCCAGCGCCAGGCGCTTGAGGCCCTGGTCCCAGTTCAGGGCGTCCTCGGCCAGGTAGGTGCCGGCCCAGTCCGCGCGGTCGGCCCCGCGAATGATTCCGAACTCCTCGGTCCACCGCTCCCAGGCGCCGGTATCCAGGTCGCCGGTGCGCCGGCGCAGGGCGGGGTGCAGGAGGGCGCGCAGCACCGCGGCGCGGGTGAGGCCGGAGGTGGGCAGCGCCAGCAGGAGCTCCACGGCCTCCAGGGTCTCGGCCAGGATGGGGAAGGCTCCGGCGCCCTGCACCAGGGGGATCTGGCGGGCGTCGTGGAAGGCGGCCTGGAGGTGGGCGCCGTAGGCCTGGGCCTCGCCGGGGGGCACCACCACCGCGATTTCGGAGAAATGCAGGGGGCGCTCCCCCGGGGCGTGGCGTTCCATCAGGCGCCAGATCTCCGAGGCCACCGCCTCCGCCTCGCGCCGGGGGCTCGGGCAGGCCAGGCAGCGCACGCTGTCGTCGGGCGCGGCCCCCCCTTCCCCGTCGGGTTCCCGGTAGAGCAGGATGTCCCGCTGCATCCGGCCCAGGAGGGTGGAGGCATCCGGAAGCTCGAAGGCCGACGTGAAGTCGCAGGCGCTCACCTCGTTCAGGAGGCGGATCTTCTCCCGGCCCGGGCGGCCCCAGAGGCGCAGCGCAAGCGGGCCGTCCTCCGCCAGGCGGTAGGGGTCCCCGGGGGCCTCCTCCGGGGCGCCGGCCCGGGCCGAAGCGCGGGTGGGAAGGCCCGTCCAAAGGCGGTTCCGCCCGGTGTCCAGATCCTCCCAGAACTCCCCGCAGGGGTTGAGGGCGTACAGGTGGAGGGTGGTGTCCGGCAGCGGGGCGAAGGCCTGGAAGATCTGCTGGTAGGCCTGGGCCACGTGGGTCAGCCCGAAGGCGTGGATGGCCGGGGGCAGCTTCACGCCGTCGAAACCGGAGCCCCTCACCCATTCCAGCAGGGTGAGGTGGCCCGCGGGCCCCTGGGCGCCGGCGGCGCCGTCCAGGACCCGCACCGCCTCCCGCCAGAGGCGGGCCTGCCAGGCCTCCAGGCCCGGGTCGGCGGTGGCCTTGCGCCCCGCGCGCCACGCGTCGATCCAGTCCGGCCGGCTCATCTGGTATTCCTCGAAGACCCGGGCCAGCTCGGAGGCCAGCTGCACCCGCTTGAGCTGCCCCGTTTCGGCGCCCAGGTAGTCCCGCACCGGCTTCATGTCCGCCTGGGCCAGCAGGGCCCGGTCCCCCAGGAGGGCCAGCAGGGCCGCCCGGAGGAGGTCGAAGGAGAGCGGCCTGCGCCCGTCGTCCGCCAGCAGCTCCTTCCACAGGCCGTCCAGGTAGGTGAACGCGATGTTCGCCGCCACCCCCAGTTCCCGGGCCAGGGCCTGGCGCAGGTATTCCTTGAGGAGGGGGCTGGGGGCCACCAGGTGGATGGGCTTCCACACCCCCTGCGCCGCACGCTCGGCGCGCACCCGGTCGGCGAGGATGCCGAGCAGGGCTTCGGTCCGGTTGGAATAGGTGAGTTCGAGCATGGGGTCCCGGGGGCGGATTCCATTAGACTACGCGGCAGGGGCCGGGGGAAATGGGCGTCCCGGGGGCCTCTACATCATTTCGTCCGCGGCGCCAGGACGGCGATGGTGAGCCTCGATACGCAGGTGAGGTCGCCGGCGTCGTCCCGCATGTCGATGGCCCACACCTGGGTGGTGCGGCCCAGGTGGACGGGCCGGGCCACGCCGGTCACCCACCCTGAGGAAACGCTCTTGATGTGGTTGGCGTTGATGTCGATGCCCACGGCGGAGTGCCCCGCGGGCGCCACGAAGCCCGCGGCGCAGGAACCCAGGGTCTCGGCCAGCACCACGCTCACACCGCCGTGGAGGATGCCGAAGGGCTGGCGGGTGCGGTCGTCCACGGGAACCCGGGCCGTGAGGTGGTCCTCCCCGATTTCCAGGAACTCGATGCCGAGCCACTCGACGGTGGTCTTCCGGCACAGGGCGGTGAGGATGTCGAGGGAGATGGGCTGCTTCCAGATGGCCATGGGGGTCCTTGGGGTTCAAGTTGTCGCATTCAAAGGTTAACCCTTCCGGCGCCGCTTCGGCCGGGAACCGGGGACGGGGCCCTTGATCATGACGCATCCGGGGACCTTCCAAGGGGCCTTATACTGGCCTCGATGAATGCCAGCGAGGAGCCGGGATGCCGAGTCGGGAAGAGACCAGCACGCTGCTTGACCGCCTGGAAACGATCCTGGGCCGCATGGAGGCCGACATGCCGGTCATGAACGACGGCATCGCCCTCCTGGTCCAGCTGGAGTCCACCCTGCAGCGCCTGGACCGGGCGGCGGTGCTGTCCCGGGAGGGCTTCGCCCTCCGCCTGGGGGCCCTGGCGGCCCAGGGGCGCCTGCTGGAACGCCACCTTTCCGAGGCGCTCCGGGAAGCGGAAGGGTTCACATCCGAAGGAGCTTGACCTCGCCGGGCTGGAAGCTCATGGAGAGGTTCCCGTGGGCGTCGAAGTCGTGCACCTCCCGGGCGGGGCCGTGGGTGGAGAAGAGCTGGGAGCCCCGCCGGGCGGTGTTGCCCGAGACCCGGCGCAGGGCGTCCAGGTGCACGGTGAGGTACTGCGGGTTGTGGACGTCGGTGTTGGCCACCGCCACGAACACGCCCCCTTCGGGCACCGGGGTCCCCCGCGGGCCGTCGTCCACGAAGCCGAAGGCGATGCCCGGGTCCCGGGGCGAATTGAAGCCCAGGGGCACCGAGTTCTCCAGCCGGGTGAAGGTGGCGAGGTGCTCCCGGCGGAAGGTGGTCAGCCAGGCCAGCTGGTCGGGCAGCTCCCACCGGCCCGGGTTCAGGTAGTGCAGGGCGTACCGGTCGAACAGGGCGAGGCGGCCGTAGTAGGGGTCCTTGGGGTCCAGATGGTAGGCCTCGTTGGGGCGGCAGTCCAGGCCCGTGTTCATGGGCTGGACCTCGAAGACCTCCTGGCCCGAGTTCAGGAACGGAACGCCGTTGGGCATGAAGAGGTTGAGGATCGTGAGCATGCGCGACAGGGACCGGCCCCCTTCCCGCGCGGCCAGCCTGGGGGTGTCGTGGGTCTCGCCGCAGGCGTACACCGGGCACGGGAGGTTGCGGGCCTCGTACATGAAGTGGTGGGTCTTGAACTCCAGGACCCGGGGCTCCCGCAGGAAGCCGTCGCCCAGGATCATGTTGTAGCCCAGTTCCTTGGCGGTGGCGGCCCGGTCGATCTCCATCTCCTCGGCGATGAAGCAGAACTGCGGGTCCACCTGGCGCGCCCCGCGGATGATGCGCTCCACCAGTTCCCGGGGCAGGGCGTGGCCCATGTCGATGCGCGCGCCGTCGATGCCGAACTGCTTCTGATAGAAGGGGATGATGCCCGAGAGCAGCTCCCACAGGGGCTCGTTGCGCACCTTGCCCTGGTAGAGGTTGGCCTTGATGACGTCGAACAGGATGTACGGCGCGTAGTCCCGGTCCAGGTGGGGCACGGAGGCCACGGGGTGGTCCAGGTACATGCGGAAGAAGGTGACGTCGTTCCAGGCCGGCTGGGGGTCGTTGATCTGGTCCGAGAAGGCCGGCGCGACGGTGAGCCCGAAGCGCTCCTGCACGGTCTCCATGACGCCGGCGTCCGGGTTGGCCCGGAGGTGGGCCTGGAGTTCGGCCCAGCGCCCGGGGTCCGCGGCGCCGGGGTTCTCCACGAACTTAGCCAGGTGCTGACGCACCTCGGTGCTCTGGTACACCACCGGCAGGAATTCCGCCTTGGGCCGGATCTGCACCCCCAGTCCCGGAACGTAGGGGGGACGGTAGCCGGCCAGGTCCGCGTGCCGGATCCAGTAGAACCAGTCCGGATGCTCCAGGATCAGCTCCGAGTCCACGGAATTGGTCCGGGGGATCAGGTCGATCATCACGTGCATGCCCAGGATGTGGCAGGCCTCCACGAAGGCGCGGAACTCGTCCTCCACGGTGAAGTCCGGTCCCGCCACGGGGTCCTTCAGGCCCGGGTCCAGGGTGAAGAAGCTCGACACGCCGTAGGGCGAGCCCAGCTCGCCCTTCTTGTCGCGCAGGCTGAATTTCGAGATGGGCAGGAGGTACACGCAGGTGACGCCCATCTTGTGGAGCAGGGAGAGCAGCGCGATGGACTTCACGAAGGTGCCGGTCTCCCGGAGGCCGTAGAGGTCCTGGTCCTCCAGCGCCCCGGAGCGGTCGTGGTCCCAGGCGGTGGAGGTGCGCACCATCATGGAATACACGCAGGCGCGGCGGATCCAGTCCCCGCCCTCCAGCCCCGGCTCCACCCCCTGGTGGCGGCTGAGGGGCCTGCCCCACGTGCGCACGCGCCCCATGCGGGGCTCCACGAACTGCCGGATGGCGTCCCGGTAGAAGCGGTAGGGGTTCACCACCAGCTCACCCCAGGGCGTCTTGCGCAGCTCCTCGCCCTGGTAGTCGAAGCAGTTCCACAGGTCGGGGACGGTGTAGTTGAACACCTGGCCCTGGGTCCGCGCGACCTGCCCGTCCAGGATCCGAAGTAGTTCTAGCAGCTTGCTCATCCGCAGCTCCCGGCTTTCGGTGGTTGGCACAAGTCTAGCGCAACTCCTGCACGGCCCGGAGCTTCTGGCGGAGCGCCGGAAGCGCGTAGGGCTTGTGGAGGAGCCAGACGCCCGGGAGCTTCCTGGCCAGGTCCTCTACGCCCTCCTCCAGGAACCCGGTGGAGAGGATCACCGGGAGGTCGCCCCGCAGCGCCTTGAGGCGCACCAGGGTCTCGGCCCCGTTCAGGCCGGGCATGTTGTGGTCCAGCAGGACCAGGTCCACCTCGAGGCCCGCGGCCACCTGGTCCAGGGCCTCCTGGCCCCGGGAGGCCAGGAAGACGCTGTGGCCCAGGAAGCCCAGGACTTCGGGCAGGGTGCCCAGGATGATCGGGTCGTCGTCCACGAGGAGGATCCGCAGGGGTGGGCCCGGGTGCCCATCGCCTTCCTCGGCCTCGCCGGCCCAGGCGGGGCCCGGTTCCATCGCGGGAAAGCGCAGGATCACCCGGGTGCCCTGCCCCACGCGGCTGTCGATCTCCAGGGTGCCGCCGTGGGCCTTCAGGGTGCCGTACACCCCGGCCAGCCCCAGCCCCGTGCCCTTGCCCACGGCCTTGGTGGTGAAGAACGGCTCCACGGCCCGGGCCGCCACCTCGGCGGGCATCCCGTGGCCGGTGTCGGCCACCACCAGCACCACCCGCCCGTGGGCGTCCACGCCGGTGCTGAGCGTCAGCGCGCCGCCCTGGGGCATGGCGTCCACGGCGTTGACGCACAGGTTCATCAGGGCGTTGCCGAGGGAGGAGGGCTCGCCCAGCACCCGCGGGAGGTGCGGGTCCAGTTCCGTGGAAAGGCGGATCCGGGCCAGGGTGGTGCCCTGGAGCAGGTCGATCTGCGCGCGCACCAGGTCGTTGAGGTCCACGGGCCGCGCGTCGTCCAGCCCCTTGCGGGCGAAGTCCGTGAGCCCCCGCACCAGGCGGCTGCCGCGCTCTCCCGCGAGCAGGATGGTCCCCAGCGCCTTGGCCAGGGGGGCGTCCCCGGCGTACTGCTGCTGGAGGGTCGAGCCCAGGGCGATGATGGCCGCCAGGATGTTGTTCATGTCGTGGGCCACGCCCCCGGCCAGGCTCCCCAGGCTCTCCAGCTTCTGGATGTGCTGCAGCTCCCCCTCCAGCCGGCGCCGCTCGGCCTCCGCGTCCCGGGTCGCGGTGAGGTCCTGGCTCAGCACCAGCAGGCAGGCCTCGCCCCCCAGGTCGAGCACCCTGGCCGAGAGCAGCACCGGCACCGGCGACCCGTCCCGGCGGCGCACCTCCATGGCCACGGGGGCCAGGCCTCCGGTGGCCTCCACTTCGGCCCTGAGCCCGGCGCGGTCCGCGCCGGGCATCCAGAGCTCCAGTTCCGCGGTGCTCCGGCCCAGCACCTCGGCCCGGGACCAGCCGTAGACGCGGCACCAGGCCTCGTTCACGTCCAGGAAGCGGTCGTCCGCGAACCGGCTGATGGCGATGGGCTCGTGGGAGAGCTGGAAGACCTTGGTGAAGCGCTCCTCCTCCCGGGAAAGGGCCCGGTGGGTGTGTTCCAGGCCCCGCAGGAGCAGGGCGATGGGCAGCGAGATGAACGCGCTGAGGAACAGGGCGTTCACCGACACCACCCCCCAGGTGGCGAAGGCGTTGGCGGGGTTCACGGTCATGGGCCCGGCGTCGATGAGCCCCCGGGCCACCCCCGCCGCCCCCGCGGCCAGGGTGGCCGCCGCCAGCCCCCAGCACACCAGCGCGGCCCGGGGGCTGAGGAGGATGGCCGCCATCACCGGGAAGGCGCTGAGCCAGAGCATCCCCGCGCCCGCCGAGCCCAGCCGCGTGAGGAGCACCAGGGACAGGACGTACAGCAGGGCCAGGAGCCCCCACGCCCGGGTCCGGTAGGTCCATCGCGGCGCCAGCGCCGCCGCGAGGATCCACCCGTAGGCCAGGAGATCGATGACCGCCACGCTCCAGAGGCGCACCCGGACGGAGAGGAGGAAGCTGGGCACCAGCACCAGCGGGCCCAGCAGCGCCCCCGCGGCCATCATCCGCTCGAGCACCCGCAGCCGCCAGAACGCCACGTCGCCCTCGCCCATGGCGGGAACCTGGAGCGATTGCCGGAAGAGGGCCCGGAGGGAGCGGAAAGGCATCTTGGGTCCTGGCGCATGGGTGAAGATTGCGCCCATTGTGAGGCCATCGGCAGGCCTGTCCACAGGAACCTGGGGGAAAAACGACCGGGCGTGGAGACCCGGGGCCGGATGGCCGTCACAACTCCCCGGGCCGGGCTGGTCCCGGCCCCCCCTCCCGGGCGACACTGGAGCCGAGGAGCCCGCCATGTCCTGCTGTTCCGACCCGAAGGGTTCCTGCTGCGGCCAGCCCCAGGCCCTGCCCTGGTTCTCCGCGCTTTGCGACCCGGTGTTCCGCCGGCGTTTCCTGGCGCACTACGGGCGGGAGCTGATCGCGGGCGCCCTGGCCGGGGCCCTGGCGGCCTACGCCGCCCTGGCCCACGGCGACGGGATCGGGGCCCTGGGCCCGGTGCTGGGCGGGTCCTGGCTCCACCTGCACGCCGTGGCCGTTGCGCCGGCCACCCTCGCGGCCGGGATCGCCCTCGCCCTGGCCCCCAGGCCCCGGTTCGCCGCGGTCCTGCGGGTGGTGGTCTGTCTGGCCCTGGGTGGGGGCCTGAACGCGCTCCTGGAGGGCGGCTGGGCGTCCCTGGCGGTCTTTCCGGCCCTGGGGCTGCCGGCCATCGGGCTCGCCTGGTTCGTGCTCGCCAAGCTGATCACGCGCCGCTGACGTCCCCGTCCTCGGGCGCCGGACTCCCCAGCCCCAGGACGTCCTCGCTCTCCAGCAGGGGCAGTTCCTGCACGTCCCGCAGCCGGCGGCCGATGACCCGCGTGCGCCGCGCGGCCTCGTCCACGGTGGTGGATGCCTGCTGGAGCTTGCGCTGGACCTTGTCGAGCACGAGGGCGTAGCTGGTCCACTCGGTCTTCACGGCGCCCAGGAGGTTCCACACGTCGCTGGAGCGGCGCTGGATGGCCAGGGTGCGGAAGCCCATCTGCAGGCTGTTCAGGATGGACCACAGGGTGGTGGGGCCGGCGATGACCACCCGGCTGCGGGACTGCACGTGGTCCAGGAGGCCCGGGCGGCGGATCACCTCCGCGAAGAGCCCTTCCGTGGGCAGGAAGAGGATGCCGAAGTCGGTGGTGCGGGGGGGATTCAGGTACTTGTCGGCGATGTCCTTGGCGCACTGGCGGATGCGCAGTTCCAGCTGGGCCCCGGCCTCGCCGGCGGCCACGGGGTCCGCGCGCTCCTGGGCCTCCAGGAGGCGCTGGTAGTCCTCCACCGGGAACTTGGCGTCGATGGGCAGCCACACCACCTCGTCGCCCTGGCCGGGCATCTTCACGGCGAACTCCACCCGCTCGCCGCCGCCCCGGGGCGCGACGTTGGCTTCGTACTGTTCCGGGCCCAGCACCTGCTCCAGGAGCGCGCCCAGCTGCACCTCGCCCCAGGTGCCCCGGGTCTTGACGTTGGTGAGCACCTTCTTCAGGTCCCCCACCCCCGCGGCCAGGGCTTGCATCTCCCCGAGGCCCCTGTGGACCTGTTCCAGGCGCTCGCTCACGAGGCGGAAGGATTCGCCCAGGCGCTGCTCCAGGGTGCCCTGGAGCTTCTCGTCCACCGTGGCCCGCATGAGCTCGAGCTGCCCTTCCACCGTCGCCTTGAGGGCGTCCAGCTCCTTGCGCTGCGCCTCGGCGAGGCCCCCGAGGATCCGCAGCACCGAATCGTTGGCGTTCCTGAGCCCGGCGCCCACCTCCTCCCGAAGGGCCCTGGCGGAGGCCAGCCCCTCCTGGCGCGCGGCCTCCTGGCGGGCCTCGTTGGCGCGCACCAGGTTGGCGAACTGGGTGGAAAGCGTGTCCACCAGGACGTTCAGCGACGCGGCCAGTTCCTGGCGCGCCTGGCGCGCGGCGCCCGAGGCCTCCTCGCGGTTGCGGGCGAACTCCTCGCGCAGGGCCCGGTCCCCGGCATCCCGCCCGCGGCGCAGGAGCACCGCCTGGGAGGCCGCGACCAGCACCAGCACCAGCAGGATGGCGGCGAGGAGGATCGTGGTCACTTGGAGGCTGTCCATGTATTCTTCGGCCCCGCGATGATGGCACCGGCCATGGCAAGACAAGGCACGCGAGGAGAGCGATTCGGGTAATCGTTCGACGAGCGTAACGCGGGATTGCCGTGGCCGCTGCCATCACCCGTAGGGCGGCGCCTGGAAGCCCGCTTCTCGTGTGCAAGCCCCTTGAAAATATGACCTATATTTCCTGCGGGACTTGCGCTCGATAATCGGGCTTCCAGGCGCCGTCGCGAGGCCGAATAATACATGGACAGCCTCCTAGCGCCTCGCGGGCTTGCGCGCGACGCCCGGGGCGCCGGAGCCCTTGGTCCAGTACCCCTCCTCGTGGGCGAAGCAGACGTTCTCCAGGTCCAGCACCTTCTCCTGCAGGAAGGTCCGGGCGTCGGAGACGGCCTGGTTGTAGACGCTGGGGGCGATCTCCTCCAGGCAGAACTTCAGGAACATGGAAGCCTTGAGGTCGCCCACGTCCTCGCCGAAGGCCTCGGCGAGATACCGGCGCGTCGAGGCGGTGAGCCGTTGTTCCAGATCCTTGGGCAGCTTGATGACCATGCGCGCTCCGGCTACCAGGATAGGGCATCCGCCGCCTCCCGGAGGGCGTCCGGGGAGGGACGGAAGTCCAGGCCCTCGGCCCGGTCCACGATCCGCACGCCCCGCAGGGCGCTCACCAGGCCCAGGGACCGGGCCCGGGCCAGGTCCTCCCAGGCGAGGGGGGCCTCCCGCACCAGGCCCGCCTCCAGCAGGACCCGCCGCCCGACGCCGGGCAGGGCGCCGTCCTCCAGGGGGGGCGTCAGGAGGGCACCGTCCAGGTGCGCCACCAGGGTGCTCCGGCCGCCGTCGCTGAGGCGCCCCGAGGGCGTCGGGGCCAGCACCTCGTCCAGGTTCCGCGCCCGGGCCTCGGCCTGGAGCAGGTGGTTTTCAAGGTAGCTGGTGGTCTTGAACCGGGTGAGGGGGCCGGGGTGGCGCAGGATTCCGCGGGCGAGGCCGATGCGCAGGCCGGCGCCGGGCGCGGGCGTCAGGGGGCCGGTCCAGGCCAGGAGGCGCCCGTCGGCGGCCAGGAGCCGCAGGACGCCTTCCCGCGGCAGGGCGAGCCGCGCCTCCAGGTCCGGCGGGGGCGGGTCCAGGCCCAGGAAGGCGCAGCCCGCGGCCAGGCGCTCCAGGTGCAGCGGCAGCCACCGCGCCCGGCCTCCCTGGACGCGGATCGTCTCGAACAGGCCTGCCCCAAAGCGCAGGGCGCCCTGGGCCAGGTCCACGCGGGTGTCCGTCACGAGCTCAAGCATTGGACGAGGCTCCTTCCCTTGTGCACGGTCTCCTCGTATTCCGCGGCGGGGTCCGAGTCCCACACCACGCCCCCGCCCAGCCCCAGGCGCAGCTCGCCCCCCGCGGCCCAGGCCGAACGGATGAGGAGGGCGAACGCCCCCTGCTCCAGGTCGCTGCGCAGCCAGCCCAGGGTCCCGGTGTAGAGCCGCCGCGGCGCCGGCTCCAGCTCCCGGATGAGGGCCATGGCCGCCAGTTTCGGGCAGCCGGTGATGGAGCCCCCGGGGAAGAGGGCCTCCAGCAGCCCCCCGAAGGTCCACCGGGGCGGCAGCGCGCCGGAGACGCCGGCCACCAGGTGGTGGACGTTGGCGTAGCTCTCCAGGAGGGGGAAGCCGTCCACCCGCACCGGAGGCGTCCCGCAGAACCGGCCCAGGTCGTTGCGCAGCAGATCCACGATCATGGCCAGCTCCGCACGGTCCTTGGCCGAGGCCAGGAGGCCCTGGGCCGCGGCCAGGTCCAGGGCGGGGTCGGCGTGGCGCGGCGCGGTGCCCTTGATGGGGCGCGTGAGGATGCGGCCCCCCTCGATGCGCAGGAAGCATTCGGGGCTCGAGGACACGAGGGTCCACGCGGGGTCGGCCACCAGGGCCGACCAGGGCGCCGGGTTCGCCGCGTGGAGCCGGCGCGCCAGCTGGTCCAGGGCCCCTTCGAAGGCCCAGGTCTCCTGCCGGGCGAGGTTCACCTGGTAGACGTTGCCCCGGGCGATCTCCTCCCGGATGCGGGCGACCTTGGCCATGTGGGTGGCGGGGTCCCCGGTGTCGCCGGTCTTGCGGGCGCGGAAGAGCCCGCGGCCCAGGCCGTGCCGGGCCGGCCCGCCCTGGACGCCTTCGCGCACCGCCTCGTGGAGCACCCCCCGGGCGCGGTCGAACACGCGCATGCGCCGGTGGAGGGTCAGGCGCACGTCGGGAATGGGGTCCGGGTGCGGGGGCGGCGCGGGCAGGGCGGGATCCAGGGCGTAGCCGTGCTCGTAGGCCGCCAGGGCCACCAGGTCGGGCAGCACGCCGGGGGCCTCGCCCCGGCGGTGGAAGCGCAGGTCCCCGGGGGCCAGGTCCTGGAGTTCCAGCAGGGGATCCTCCCCCAGGATCAGCCAGCGGCCCTGGCCGTACAGGAACGCGAAGGGCGTTTCCGGCAGGTCCGCGAAGAACGCCGCCTCGTCCAGGACGCAGGGCCGCGCCCGCCAGGTCTCAGAGATGTCCCAGGAGCGCATTTCGGAAGATCTCCAGGCCCAGCGGCGTCAGGAAGGAATCGGGATGGAACTGGACCCCGGCCAGGGGCAGGCTGCGGTGGCGCATGGCCATGACGAGGCCGTCCTCCGTGCGGGCGCTGATCTCGAAGCCGGGGGCGCGGGTCACCACGAGGCTGTGGTAGCGCCCGGCCTCCAGGGGATCCGGGAGCCCCCGGAAAAGCCCGCGGCCGTCGTGGCGGATGGTGAAGGCCTTGCCGTGCACGGGCTCCGGCGCCCGTTCCACGCGGCCCCCGTGGGCCACCGCCAGCACCTGGTGGCCCAGGCACACGCCCAGGATGGGGATCCGGCCGGAAAACGCCCGCACCGCCTCCAGGGCCAGGGTGGCCTCCCCGGGCGCCCCGGGGCCGGGGGAGATCACCAGGAACTCCGGGTCCGCCTCCAGCAGGCCCTCCAGGGAGACGCGGTCCCGGCGCCGCACGTCCACCGAGGCCCCGGCCTGGACGAGGCACCGGGCCACGTTGTGGGTGAAGGAGTCCAGGTTGTCCAGGAGCAGGACGCGGCGCATGGCCCCCATCCTACGACCGCTTCCTCCAGGTTTCCGCGGCCCGTTTCTGCCCTTCGGCCACCGCCTCGGGGGGCAGTTCCCGCTCCAGGCGCTCCACGAACTGGGCCGAGGGCGCGTCGCCACTCGCCTTGGCCAGCAGGAACCACACGTAGGCCTCCTGGGGGTTCTTCGAAACCCCTTCCCCCGCCAGGAAGGCCGAGCCCAGCAGGGCCTGGGCCTGGGCCAGGCCCTGGTCGGCGGCCTTGCGGTACCACTGGATGGCCTCGGCGGCGTCCTTGCGCAGGCCGGCGCCCCGGGCCAGGAGCGCGCCCAGGTGGCACTGGCCGTCGGCATTGCCCGCTTCGGCGGCCTTGCGGGTCCACTTGAGGGCCTCGGCCGGATCCTTCCCGGCGCCTTCGCCCCGCTCCAGCATCCAGCCCAGGGCGGCCTGGGCCGTGGCGTTGCCGTGCTCGGAGGCCTGGCGGTACCACTTCACGGCCTGGGCCGCATCCTTGGCCACGCCCGTGCCCGAGGCGCACAGGGCCCCCATCTGGCCTTCCGCAAGGGGGTCGCCCTTCTCCGCGGCCTTGCGGTACCAGGTGACGGCCTGGGCCGGGTCGGCGGCGACGCCCTCTCCGGTCTCGTACATCCAGCCCAGCAGCGACTGGGCGCCCGCGACCCCCTGCCCCGCGGCCTTGGTGAGCAGGGCCACGGCCTTGGCGGGATCCTTCCGGCCCCCCTCGCCCCGGGCGTAGAACCAGCCCGCGAGGTACTGGGCGTTGGGGTCCCCCTGGTCCGCGGCCAGCTTGTAGTATTTCAGGGCCTCGGCAGCGTCCCGGGCCACCCCTTCGCCCTTGTCGAGCATGACGGCCAGGTTGTACTGGGCCAGGGCGCTGCCCTGGGCCGCGGCGAGGCGGTAGAACCGCGCGGCCTCGGCCGGGTCCTTCGCGACGGCCTCCCCCTGGGCGCACATCCAGGCCATCTGGACCTGGGCCTTCAGGACGCCCTGCTCCGCGGCCAGGCGGTACCACTTGGCGGCCTCGGCCATGTTGCGGGGCACCCCGTCACCCCGGGCGAACATCTCCGCCAGCGACAGCTGGGCCCGGCCGACGCCCTTTTCCGCCAGCGGACGCCAGAGGGCCATGGCGGCCGCGTAGTCCTGGCGCTGGAAGGCCTCCATCCCCTGCTTGAGCTCCCGCGGCTCCCGGGAGCACGCGAGGACCAGAAGCAGGGCCATGGGGCAGGCGGTGGAATTCAACTTCATGGGTTCTCCGGGCGTTTTTCCTATGCTGACACCCCGGAGGGGAAAAGCCTACAGGCCCATGAGCCGGCGCACGAACCTGGGAGCCAGGGTTCCGAACCCGAGGATGCGGTCGTGGTAGGCCTTCTGATCGAAGGGCCTGCGCTCGCGCCTGGCCTGGGCCTCGGCGGCGGCCCGCAGGTCGTCCATCTCCGCCGCGCCCACGAAGTAGGTGCTGAGCTGCGTGGAGGTCAGGCAGGCCCGCTTCCACTTGCCCACGGCCTCCCCCTCCTCCTGGAAGCCCTCTTCCATCATGAGCTTGAGGGCCTCGGGTTCGGTCATGCCGGCGGTGTGGATCCGCTGGTCGAGGATGGCGTTGATGGTCACGCGCAGGCGCATCTTGAGCTGCTGAAGGCGCACCTCCGGGCCTCCGAAGCCCATGCGGGCCATGACCTGCTCCCCGTAGACCGCCCAGCCTTCGGCGAACAGGCCGCTGGAGAAGACCGCGCGCACCAGGGTGGGGCCCTGGTAGAGGTTGGCGATGGCGCCCTGGAGGTAGTGCCCGGGCATGGCCTCGTGGACCGTCAGGTCCTTGAGCATCGCGTCGTTGTATTCCCGGAAGTAGGACGCAGCCCGGGCGGGGCTCCAGTCCGCGGGGGTGGGGTCGATGCAGTAGAAGGTGGTGCCGTTCTTCTCCAGGGGGCCCGGGGTCTCGCAGTAGGCCCCGGCGACGCCCCGGGCGTACTCGGGCGTCACCTTGACCCGCACGGGGCTGGTGGGCAGGGTCACCAGGTCGTGGGCGCGCACGAAGTCGGTGGCCTCGGCCAGGTCCCGGGTGGCCTGGGCGACGATGGTGGCGTTGTCGGGATGGCGCTGGGCGATGCGGTCGAGCACGGCCTTGACCACCTCGCGGTCCGCGGCTCCGGCCCGGTCGGGGAACCAGGCGCGGTGGAGGGGCCGGGCCACCTCGGCCATCTCGGCGTGGATCGTCTTGAGGCTCGCCTCGGCCCGGGCCAGGATCGCCTCGGGCGTCAGGCCCGAGGAGAGGGTCGTGCGAAGGCGCTTGCGGAAGGCGGCCCCGCCGATGCGGAAGTCGCCCTTGGACCGCGGCAGGAGGTCGGCCTTGAGCCACGCGATGAAGCCCTCCAGCGCCTGGGCCGCCTGGGCCTGGGCCGGCGCCAGGTCCTCCTTCAGTCCGGCCTGGGCCGCGGCCTCGGTCACGCCGTCCCGCACCAGCCCCAGGGTGCCCTGGAACTGCTGGATGGCGGTCTCCGTGAAGATCCGCGGGGGGTTGTCCAGATTGGCCTTCGCCGCCTCCAGGAGGGCCGGGATCGCCCGCAGCCGCCCTTTCACCGAGGCCAGCCGCTGGCCCGGGGTGGCGAAGTCCCGGGAGAGAAGCCCGTCCAGGGCGCCGCCGGGGTTGTACATCAGCGGATTGCGGCGCCACACCTCCAGCTCGGCCAGGTCCTGCAGGGTCCCGTCGAGGGTGTCCAGGAGGATCTCCCGGTCCACCCGGTTCCCGGGGGAGAGCTGCCCGGGCCGGATGCCCCGGAGCAGCCCCGCCATGTGGCGGGCCCAGGCCACCTGGGCCGCGACGCCCCGGGCGCTGAGGTCCTGGAGCCGGTCATCCCAGCGGTGGTCCCCCAGCTGGGTGGCGCCTTCCGGGGAAAACCGCAGGGTGTCCTCCACGATGATCCGGGCCAGGGACTGGAAGGTGGCGTCCTGGGTGGGGGCGGCCTGGAGGACAAGGCCGGCGAGGCAGGCTGGGAGCAGGGATCCGAGGCGCATGGGCAATCTCCGGGGGGTACCCGCAAGGATACCAAACGAAGCGAGGTTCATAGACCCCCCGCCCCCCGGAACCGCCCATTTCCCATCAAATTGATTTCACCAATCAATTTGATGTCCGGTCCCGGGGCCCAAGGCCTTTGGAATCCAACCCGCACGGGGGCGGCACACCCCTTGCACCCTCCAACCGTGACATCGGCCGATTCAGGCCCTCTTCATGGAATCCGGCAGGAGGCTTCCCCATGGAACAACGTACCCTCAACCCCCGCACCCGCGTGGAAAGGCGGGCCGAACCCCCCACGTATCGCCAGCAGGTCACCCGGGCGGTCGACCCGGCCACCTTCGAGATGATCGGCGCCGTCCCCCAGACCCCCGAGGCCCTGGTGCCGACGTTCGTGGAGCGGGCCCGGCGCGCCTCCGACGCCTGGGGCCTCGCGGGCTGGGACGAGCGGGCCCGCGCCCTCGGCAAGCTGCGCGCCCTCATCGCCGGGCGGTCCATGGAGATCGCCGGCACCATTTCCCGCAGCATGGGCAAGCCCCTGCTCGAGGCCCTCCACTTCGACGTGGCCATGGTGCTGGACGCCCTGGACGACTACATCCAGCACGCCGAGCTCTACCTGGCCGACGAGAAGGTGGACCTGCCCCCGGGCTTGGACCGCCACAAGACCGCCCTCATCCGCTACGCCCCCCGGGGCGTCGTGTGCGTCATCTCCCCCTGGAACTTCCCCTTCGAGCTGGCCATGTCCCCGGCCGTGGCGGCCCTGGCCGCGGGCAACGCCGTGATCCTCAAGCCCACCTCCGCCGCGCCCTTGGTGGGCGATCTCATCGAGAAGCTCTTCGTCGAGGCCTTCCCGGAGTGGCCCGGACTGGCGCAGGTGGTCCACGGGCCCGGCAAGGTGGGCACGGTCGTCGCCACGGCGCCGGGGGTGGACTTCGTGTGCTTCACGGGCTCCACCTCCGTGGGCCGGGAGCTCCAGACCCGCCTGGCGCCCCTGCTGCGGCCCTGCCTTCTGGAACTGGGGGGCAGCGATCCGCTCATCGTGTGCGCCGACGCCAACCTGGAGCGGGCCGCCAACGCCGCGGTCTTCGGGCGCTTCAGCAACAACGGGCAGGTGTGCGCCGCCGTGAAGCGGGTGTACTGCCATGAGTCCATCAGCCGCTCCTTCGTGGAGAAGGTGCTCGCCAAGGTGGCCGCGCTCAAGGCGGGCCCCTGGGACGATCCCGCCTCGGACGTGGGCCCCCTGGCCAACGACCGGGCCATCAGCAGCCTCCGGTCCCTCCTGCACGACGCCCTGGACAAGGGCGCCAAGTTGGCGGCGGGAGGCTTCCCGGCCATCCAGGCCGGCTGGTACTGGCAGCCCACGGTGATCACCAACGTGGATCATTCCATGCGGATCATGAAGGAGGAGACCTTCGGGCCCATCCTCCCCATCTGCACCGTCAAGGACGACGAGGAGGCCATCGAGCTGGCCAACGACAACGACTACGGCCTGGACGCCTACGTCTTCACCAACGACATGCGCCGCGCCCAGAAGATCGCCAACCGCCTCCGGGCCGGATCCGTGGACATCAACGACGTGGTGGTCAACTACGTCATCCGGGACCTCCCCTTCGGAGGCGTGAAGCAGTCCGGCCAGAACCGCCACCACGGGAAGATCGGCCTGCGCCTGTTCACCGACTACAAGGGCATGGTCATCGACGACGGCTCGGCCGACACCGAACCCGGGTGGTTCCCCTACACCGAGGCCAAGCTGGAGCAGGCGAAGGAGCGGTGTTCCCGCCCTTGACCCCGGGTCGGCCCCCCCTGTTGGTGCGCAATGGCCTAGACTAGGAACCAAGGGAGTTCCATGGCGCACAAGGGTGTCCTCGTCATTTCAGTCGAACCGGAGAGCCTGGCCTGGGAGGCCGGCCTCCGGGCCGGCGACACCCTGTTGGAGATCAACGGGGAGCCGGTGCTGGACCAGCTGAGCTACCAGTTCCTCATCAGCCAGCGGGACGAGACCCGCCTGGACTTCAAGCGCCCCGACGGGAGCCTCGGCTCGGCCCTGGTGGAGAACGGGGAGAACGGCATCGGCCTGGACCTGGCCCAGGACCAGGTGAAGGTCTGCAAGCAGAACTGCATCTTCTGCTTCGTGCTCCAGATGCCCAAGGGGTACCGGAAGTCGTTGTACCTGAAGGACGAGGACATCCGGCTCTCCTTCCTGTACGGGCATTTCAGCACGCTGTCCTCCAGCGACGACGCGGAGCTGGACCGCATCGTGCGCGAGCGCCTCTCCCCCATCCACGTGAGCGTCCACGCCACGGACCCCGTGGTGCGGGCGAAGGTGGTGGGCAACCCCCGGGAGGGGAACATCCTGCGCAAGATCGACCGGCTCCTGGAGGGGGGCGTGGACATCCACACCCAGGCCGTGCTGGTGCCCGGCATCAACGACGGCGAGGTGTGGGAGCGCACCGTGCGGGAACTCTGGGAGCGGCGGGCCTACCAGACCGAGGGTCCCTGGGCCGGCAAGGGCGGGGTCCTGAGCCTGTCCTGCGTCCCCGTGGGGCTCACGGCCCACCGGGACGGCCTGCCCACCATTCCCGACGTGGACCCCGCCTTCGCGGCGGCGTGGACCCGGCGCTGGATCCCCGAGGTGCGGCGCCACACGGCGGAGAACCACGGGGAGCCCTGGCTGCTGCTGGCCGACGAATGGTTCACCCGCGCGGACATCCCCGTGCCGGGCCGGGCTTTCTACTCCCAGTCCTGGGCCCAGCTGGAGAACGGCGTGGGCCTCGTGCGCAAGTTCCTGGAGCACACCCGGCGCTTCGTCCGGACCCCCAAGGCCCGGGCCTTCGGGGGCCGCAAGGTGCTGGTGCTCACCGGCAGCAGCTTCGCCCCGGTGCTCAACCGCACCCTGGCCCAGGTGAACCGTCTGTGCGGCAGCGAGCTGCGGTCCGTGGCGGCCGCCAACAACGCCTTCGGCACCAATGTGACCGTGGCGGGCCTGTTGTGCGGCCGGGATCTGGCCTACGCCGCCCACGCCGACCGGGACGCCCACGGCGGCAACCCCCGCTGGGTGGACGCCGTGGTGATCCCCAGCGCGTCCCTGCGGGTCCACACCGGCCCCACCGACCAGTACGCCCTGGACGACGGCAGCGAGCCCACCCCCGCCAACCAGTTCCTGGACGACATGACCCTGGCCGAGCTGGAGCGCGAGGTGGGGGTCCCCGTGGTCCCCAGCGGCGCCAACCTCTCCCAGCTCCTGGACCACCTCCGCGCCAGCGACCGGTTCCACACCGCCGGCATGAACCTGCCCCAGGGGGCGTACAACCCCTAGGCGCCTGGCAGCTGTCAGGGCCGGGCTCCTCCATCCCGCCCCGTTTCGTTGTCGCCGGCAAGCCGGCGCCAACGATTGAATTGGCCAGGGATAGAGGGGATGGACGAGGGTGAGGAAGGATAAGGGAGAATCAAAATCAGCTTCGTTTCAGGCTTTCCCGCGAAAGCCCAGCCGCCGGCCCTCCGAATCCCCTTGATCCCGTGGGCGTTCGGCGAAAAAATACCCATCGCCCCCCGGCAAGTTCAACGCGCGGTCCAAACCCGGCCGGATTCCCCTTCGGGAACCCGGGCCGGCCCACCGGAGACAGGTCCATGACCCCCGACGCCCTCCTCGCCTTCATCATCGTGGCCTCCCTGGCCGCCATGGTCCTGGTGCTGGCGGTGGTGTTCGGCAACAACCGCCGCCGCCGGGAGCGCCGGCGGCGGCGGCTGTTCGCACCCATCGAGCGCCGCAAGAAGGCCCGGCGGCAGAAGTCCATCGGCCCCTACCTGGCCTGGCGGGTCAAGCTCCTGCGCGGCCGGAAATGAGAACGGGCCGGAAGATTCCGGCCCGTTCCCTCGGATCCCTGGGGATCGTCTAGCTGGTGGGGGTGCGCTTCTTGACCGCGGCCACCACCTTCACGTCGCCGCCGTCCAGGCCGGTGCCGACGAATTCCGGACGGAGGGCGGTTTCCCGCTTGGCCCGGTCGCTGGCGACCTTGATCTGGTCGAGGACGTTGACGGCATACTGGTACGCCTGCTCCTCATCCACCCGCAGGAAGACCTTGCGCATGCCCGAAGGCTGCAGCTGGACCACGGGGGAGAGCTTGTCGGCCAGCTCGGAGAGCTGGATCTTGTCGTTCTGGAGCATGAGATCGCCGTTCTGGTCGATGGTGACGACCAGAGGGGGATTCTTCGGATCGGGCGGGGTGGGACGATCCACCTTCACCACCTGGGGCACCACGACGGGCAGGGCCTTGGAGAGGCCGGGCACCATCACGATGAACACGATCAGAAGCACGAGAACGATGTCGATGAGGGGCGTAACGTTGATATCGCTTTTGGCTTTGCCCTTAGGGCCACCGGCGTCCATTATTTGGCCCCCCCAGTGCTCTTGTCCTCGCTGGTGACGATGGAGGCCTCGTCGGCCCCGCCCTCACGGCAGATCTGGAAGAGCTCGTCCACGTTTTTGAAGGGAATGTCGGCGTCGGCCTTGATGAACACGCGCCGATCGGAAAGGTACATCATCGACTGCTTGATGTATGCGATGAGCTGCTGCTTCTTGGCGTCATCCTTGTAGGTGAACGTCAGAGCGTTGCCCTTGGCATCCTTGGCGTCCTTGTCGTCCACCATGATCGGGGCCGGGCCATCGATGACGCCCTTGGCGTCGCGGTGGGCGGGGAGGATCAGGGTGAGGTACTTGGCACCTGCCTGGGTTTCGGGTTTCAGACTGTGCTTGGACAGCGGGAGCCGCACAGCGTTGTTCACGGCGGGCGTGATCACGATGAAGATGATCAGCAGCACCAGAACGATGTCCACAAGTGGGGTTACGTTGATATCCGCTTTAACCCCAGACTTGCCACCACCACCTGCATCCATGGTGACCTCCTAGATAGGTCCGGGGAATCCTTCTCAGGGTTCCCCGGGACCGGGGTTAAATTCTTAGGCCTGCTGGCTCTCGCGGCGGATGAACTCGTCGATCATCTGGCTGGCGGCGTTGTTGATGTTGGTGACCATCTTGTCCTGCTGGGCGGTGTAGAGGTTGTAGATCCACACGGCGGGAATGGCGGCCATCAGACCGAGGGCGGTGGTGCCCAGGGCCTCACCGATGGAACCGGCCAGGGCGTTGATGTCGCCGGCGCCCTTGGTCTTCAGGTCGGAGAACACCTTGATGATGCCGATGACGGTGCCGAGCAGGCCGATGAAGGGGGCCAGGGCGCCGATGGTGGCCAGGCCGAGCATGCCCTTCTTGAGCAGGTCGGTGACTTCGGCGGTGCCGCGGACGATAGCGCGCTCAACGGGCTGGATCACGTCGTGGGACTCGTGGAGGGCCTTGAGCTGCTTCTCGTACTGGAAGATGTCCAGGCCGTGCTTGAGGACCAGGGCGATGTGGCTCTTGTTGTGGGTGGTGGCGGCGCGCTTGGCGGCCTCGAAGTCACCGCGGCGGAGGGTGTCCATGAAGAGCTTGAGGAACTTGCGGGAGGCGGCGTTGGACTGGGCGTAGACGATGCCGCGCTCGATGGCCGTGTAGATCTGGAGGAGGATGAGGAGGATCAGGATGCCGATGATGACCTTGTTCACCGGGGAAGCGGCTTCCCAGATCTGCTTGGGGCCGAAGGCGTTTTCAGCGGCTTCTGCGATGGCGAGGAAGAAGGGGGAGGCAAGCAGGCTCATTTGGATTCCTTATGGGATGAGGTGGCTTGAGAGGGGGCCTCGGGAGAGGCGGAAGGTTGCGTTCTGGAGTCCTGGATCACGGGATCCAACGTGGGCGCGGGGGCCTGTGAGGGTGCCGGTTGCAGGTTCAACGCACCGGGCTTCGAGGCGCCGCCGCCGAAGGCGACGAGCGTTGCTGCGAGGGCGATGGCTAGACCAGCACCCAACCATGCGGGACGGGACATGTTCGGCACGTCCCTACTTCAGCCTGAAGGGCATGGTCAGCTTGAACCGCGCCGTCTGCGCCACGCCGTTGAGCATGGCGGGCTCGAACTTCCAGCCCATGGCATAGTTCTCGGCGGTCTGCCGAAGCTGGGCCGGGCCTTCCACGGCGTGGGCGGCGATGGGGATGCCATCGGGACCCACGGTGATCTCCACCACCACGGTGCCCTGGATGCGGGCGATCTTGGCGAGGGCCGGATACGGGGGCGCGGGGGGCTGGAACTTGATCTTCATCTGGCTGAAGTCGAAGTCCACCACGTGCGAGGTGCCGGCGCCGGCAACGGACATGCCGCCGGTGGCGGGGCCCGCCGAACCGCTGACGCCGCCGCCCGGAACGCCGGAGCTGGAGCTCTGGCTGGAGGCGTAGCGCAGGGTGAGGTCCTGCTTGGGAAGCTCCCGGGGCGCGACCTCAGGCACCATATCCTGGTTGGGATTGATGGGCGGCGGCGGAGGCGCCTCCTTCATCTGGATCTTGGGGGCCGGGGCGGCGGGGGCCGCGGGGGCCGGCGGGGGAGGCGGGGGGGGCGGCGGCGGCGCTTCGGCCTGCTCGGTCAGGTCAACGCCCATGGTCTTGATGACCTTCTTGCCGGCCTCCGTCTGGGTCGCCAGCATGTACCCGAACGCACCGAAGACGGCGTAGGACACGAGGGTCATGGGGATGGTGACCAGGGGACTCGCGCCGTGCACGGCCGAGTTCCCCGAAGACAGGTTGGACCTGTATACGAGGTCCTCCAGGGTCTCCTTGGAAGCGCCGTTGGGAGGAGGGTTGGTCTTGGGGTCTTTGCTCATGCGACTCCCGAAAAAAGCTGAAATGAGAAAAAAATGGAGCCGGATCTGTCTTGAGAACAGAAACGGCTCTTAACCAAAGGTCGAATGATCCGGGGCAGGCCCAGCGGTTAAGATTACAAGCTGCCTGATCGGCGTCAAGTGCTGAAATCCGCATTGGCAGGGGATTTAGGACGTTCGCCACACTTTTTCCAACATCGTGACACGGACCCCCATCCTGGGGCATTTCCGTGATATTCACGTGACAGTTCATAGGGGTTTGTCACAGACATGTCACATGCCATTTCAAGGTTCATCCAGGATTCATCTTCCGGCGACGCCCGGTCCGGCCGTTTCGACACGACCCGGGGCCCCGTGCTCACGCCGGCCTTCATGCCCGTGGGCACCCAGGGCACCGTCAAGGGCATCACGCCCGCGCAGCTGGCGGAGATCGGCCCCCAGGCGATCCTGGGCAACACCTACCACCTGGGCCTGCGCCCCGGGGACGGGCTGGTGCGCGACCTGGGCGGGCTGCACGCGTTCATGGCCTGGCCCGGCCCCATCCTCACGGATTCCGGCGGCTTCCAGGTCTTCTCCCTGGCCTCGCTGCGGCGGATCAAGGAGGAGGGCGTCACCTTCCAGAGCCACATCGACGGCTCCACCCACTTCCTCTCGCCCGAACGGAGCATGGAGATCCAGCGCAACCTCGGCTCGGACATCGTCATGGCCCTGGATGAATGTCCGCCCGGGCGCCTTGACCGGCCCGGCCTGGAGCTGTCCATGGCCCGCACCACCCGCTGGCTGAAGCGCTGCCGGGACTTCCCGCTGGGGGAGCGCCAGGGGCTCTTCGCCATCAACCAGGGGGGCGTCCACCTGGACCTGCGTTCGCGCCACCTCGAAGAGATCCTCGAGATCGACGCGGCCACGCCCTTCCAGGGCTTCGCCGTGGGCGGGCTCAGCGTGGGCGAGCCCAAGGAGGAGATGAACGCGCTCCTGGCCGACTTCGTGCGCCTCATGCCCGCCGACCGGCCCCGCTACCTCATGGGCGTGGGCACCCCCGAGGACCTCCTCTTCGGCATCGAGCACGGCGTGGACCTCTTCGACTGCGTCCTGCCCACCCGGGAGGCCCGCCACGGGACCCTGCTCACCTCGCGGGGACGTGTGAAGATCAAGAACGCCCGGCACCGGGAAAGCGACCGCCCCCTGGATCCCGATTGCAACTGCTACACATGCAAGACTTTTTCCCGCGCCTACCTGCACCACCTGTTCCGGGCGGGAGAGATGCTGGCATCCACCCTCAACAGCATCCATAACCTGAGCTACACTGTTGGGCTGACTCGAGCCGCGCGGCGGGCCATCCAGGAGGAACGGTTCCCGGATTTCGCCAACCGCACCAGGGAACATTGGAACCAAGAGGAGCCTTGAATGAATCTAGCCCTTCTACAGCAAGCCCAGCAGGGATCCCCCTTCGGTCCCATCATCCTCTTCGGCGGCATGGCCCTGCTGTTCTATTTCCTCCTGATCCGCCCCCAGAGCAAGGCCCGCAAGCAGATGGAGGAACGCCTCTCCAAGCTCAAGGCCGGCGACGAGGTGCTGCTCACCTCGGGCTTCTACGCCGTCATCGACCGGGTCGAGGACAAGAACATCTACCTCAAGCTGGGCAGCTCCATCGTCAAGGCCCGCCGCACCGCGGTGGCGGCCCTGGCCGCGGAACCCGCCCCCGAGCAGAACTGACCCCTTGATCATTTGTCTTGCCGAGGGCGGGGATTCACGTTCCCGCTCTCCTTTCGTCGGAGCCCATTCGTGACCAAGCGGAGCCTCTGGCGCCTGATCTTCACCACCCTGATCTGCGGCGCCTGCGCGTACTTCTTCGTCCCCCTCTCCAAGGTCCGGCTGGGCCTTGACCTCAAGGGCGGGGTGCACTTCGAACTCGAGGTCCAGGGCCACGAGGCCCTCGAGGCCGACCTGCGCGACACCCGGGACCGGCTCGTGGACCGTCTTCGCGAGAAGGGTTTCGCCGAAGCCGTGGTCCGCCTGGAGGGCATGACCCTCAAGGCCCAGGGCGTCCCCGCGGACCGCCAGGCCGAGGTCCAGAAGATCCTCGCCGGGTTCAGCGGCTACGACGCCGCCTTCTCCGGCGACACGGTCGTGCTGACCCAGAAGACCGGGTACCAGAAGAGCCTCAAGGACGACGCCAACAAGCGCGCCCAGCAGATCATCGAGAACCGCATCAACCAGTTCGGCGTGGCGGAGCCCGAGATCACCCCCACCGGCGCCGAAGGCAACCGCATCGTCGTGGAACTGCCCGGCGTGGGCGACGCCGAGCGCGAGCGCATCAAGGGCCTGCTCACCACCCCGGGCCGCCTGGAGCAGCGCCTGGTGGCCAAGCAGGACACCACCAACGGCATCGGCTGGCGCACCCGCGAGGAGGCCATGGGCCACTTCGCCGGCAACCTCCCCGCCGGCACCGAGCTCCTGCCCCTGCCCCTTTCGGAACGCGAAGCCCGCCGCGAAGGCAGGTCCTTCCAGGCTCCCGCCGCCGGCCAGGCCGAGCCCATCCGCTCCTGGGTCCTGGTGGAGGAGAAGGTCTACGTGGACGGCGCCGACATCACCAAGGCCGACCCCACCGTCAACCCCCAGACCGACCAGTACGAGATCAGCTACGTCCTGAACAAGAAGGGCGCCGACGACTTCTACAACCTCTCGGGCATCGCCTCGGAGGAGAACCGCCGCATCGCCGTGGTGCTGGACCGCAAGGTCGTGAGCGTGCTCTGGTGCAAGGAGAAGATCCCCGGCGGCGCCGTGCGCATCACCGGCCAGTTCTCCAAGGAGGAGGCCGACGACTTCGCCCTCAAGCTCAAGAGCGGCGCCATGCGCGCCAGCATGAAGTTCCTTGAGGAGCGGGCCATGGGTCCGAGCCTGGGCGCCGACGCCATCGCCTCGGGCGTCCGGGGCGCCCTCATCGGCTTCATCGCGGTCATCGGCTTCATGGTCTTCTACTACCGGTGGTCGGGCGTGAACGCCGTGGTGGCCCTCACGGTGAACATCATCGTGATGCTGGGCCTCATGGGTTCCTTCCACGCGGTCATCACCCTGCCCGGCATCGCCGGCTTCGCCCTGACCGTGGGCATGGCGGTGGACGCCAACATCCTGATCTTCGAGCGCATACGAGAGGAACTCGGCAACGGGAAATCCGTTGCCGGCGCCATCCAGGCCGGGTTCGACCGGGTGTTCTGGACCATCGTGGACAGCCACGTCACCCAGCTCGTTTCGGCCATCCTCCTCTTCATCTTCGGCACGGGGCCGGTCAAGGGATTCGCCGTGACCCTCACGGTGGGCGTCGCAGCCTCCCTGTTCACCAGCATCTACATCAGCCGGTTCATCTACGACTGGATCCTGGAACGCCACCCCGGCACCAAGACCCTCTCCATCTAACAGGCCCGCCCAGATGAAAATTTTCGAGAATCTCCCCCACATTCCCTTCATGAAGTATTCGAAGGTCGCCCTGATCCTCTCCTGGGGCGTGATCGTCGCCTGCATCCTGTGGATCCACCCCTGGAAGGGCGCGGACGCCCACGTGAAGCTGGGCATGCAGTTCACCGGCGGCATCGACATGATGGTGGCCTTCAAGGGCAACGTCCAGCAGGAGGACGTGCGCAACGCCCTGTACGCCGGCGGCATCCAGCAGGCCGGCGTCGTGGCCTACCAGGACAAGCCCGGCGTGGCCATGTTCTCCATCAAGGTCAAGGCCCGGAAGGGCCAGGACGAGAAGGACGCCAGCTCCCAGATCAAGCAGATCACCGCCGCCCTTCGGAGCCTGGACGCCAAGGCCGCCAGCGACCACCGCATGGACCTCAACACGGAAAGCGTCGGCGCGATCGTGGACACCTGGATCAAGGCCAACCCCCTGGGCATCCAGGGCGACGAGACCGCGATCCGCATGGCCTACGAACCCTACGTGGACAAGGTCATCAAGGCCCGCGAGAAGGCCAGCCCCATGTCCGACTACAACCAGCTCCCCTCCGACCTCCCCGGCGCCCTGCGGGCCAGCCTGGAGAAGGACTACCGCCTGGGCAACCTGACCATCCTGAAGAACGAGAGCTTCTCCCCCTCGATCTCGGGCGAATGGACCTGGAAGACCCTTTCCGCGGTGGGCTGGGCCCTGGTGGCCATCCTCGTCTACGTCCTCTTCCGCTTCACCCTGAGCTTCTCCATCGGCGGCATCGTGGCGCTGGTGCACGACATCCTCATGGCCCTGGGCCTGTTCGTGCTCTTCGGGTTCGAGTTCTCGGTGCCGGTGGTGGCCAGCTTCCTGATCCTCATCGGCTACTCCATGGCCGACACGATCGTGGTCTTCGACCGCATCCGCGAGAACAGCCACAAGCCGGAATACCGCCGGGTGGACATCACCAAGCTGGTGGACGACTCCATCAACCAGACCCTGAGCCGCACCATCCTCACCTCCATGTCCGTGCTGTTCGTGGCCATGTGCCTGTTCTTCTGGGGCGGCCACGCCCTGCGCGACCTGGCGTTCCCCCTGGTGGCGGGCGTGCTCACCGGCACCTACTCGTCCATCTTCATCGCCTCGCCGGTGGTGGTCTTCCTGGACCACAAGTTCGGCGGGAAAGAGAAGCTCAAGCAGCACGCCTGACGGGTGCGGCGCAGGTCGCCGTTCCCCCGCGATCCCGGCGAACCGGTACCTCAGCCCTTCGGGGCGGGCCGGGGCGCCGGGATCCTCGCATGCGGGCGGGTCCGGGGCCTTCAGCGGGCCTTGGGGATGACGCTGATGTGGCCGTTGGTCTCCAGGATGGCCACGTGGACCTCCTCCACCCCGCCCAGGCCCGCGGCGCGCAGTGCGGCCATCAGTTCGTGCTGGGTGACCTCCTCGGAGGCCAGGACCGACGGAATCACCTTCCCGTTGTGCACAAGCACCAGCGGAATGCCTTCCACGAACTTCTGCACCTTCTTGCTCCGGTAGGTGGCCCAGCTCACCAGGGCGTTGAGGCCCACCAGGGTGCCCGCCAGGATGAACCCCGCCGTGACCGTGTTGTCGCCCGCGTTCATGCTGTTCTGCACGGCGTTGGACAGGATCAGGAGCAGGACCAGGTCGAAGGGCGAAAGCTGGCCCACCTGGCGCTTGCCGGTGAGGCGCAGGATCAGGAGCAGGAAGCCGTAGACCAGGGCTCCCCGCAGGGCGAACTCCCACCACGGCTGGCCCAGTTTCCAGAGGCTCACACCCACCGGCAGGGCCGCCACGGGTCAGTTTCCGCCGGGCTCGTCATCGCCCCGCTTCACGAGGCGGGGGGAGCCGGAGGCGGGCTGGCTGGACATGCCCTTCCACACATAACGGGTGCCGCGCTTCTGCCCCTGCTTGAGAATGACCCCCTCGTCCTCGAGCTCGGAAAAAAACCGCCGGAGCGTGGCCGGCGCCCAGTCGCAGGTCTTGAGTCCCAGTTCCTCCTGGGCCTGGAAGCTGCTGAGGGCCCCCTGCAGTTGCAGGGTCTGGACCAGCTGGGCCTTCAGGGCCAGCAGCTCGCCCTTGGACCGCCGAAGCTTGTTCTTGTAATCAGGAATCATATCCTTCTCGAACGCCGCCACCGCCGGCGCCGGGGGCGGGGGGGCCGGCTTGGGGGCCGGGGCCTCCGCCCTCACCCCGTCCACTTCGAAAAGCAGGCCCCCGTCCAGCAGGATATCGGCGTCTTCCCGGCCGAAAAGGACCACCACCGAACCCGCCGGGATGCCCTCCCCGTGGAACGCCTCGATGATCCGGTCGCCGATCCGGGTTTTCTGTTCTTTTGAAAGGGGGTTGGATTTGATGTGTATCAAAGGCATACACACTCCTTTAAAACGGGGGTGATTTCAATTTAATCTGTATTATGAATGAGGGGGAATTCTTTTTGATCCCTTTAACGACTTTTCCACACTGGGAGTATCCATGTCCCCTGATCCGACGCTGCCTTCCCGAGCTCCTTCCACCGAAGCGCACCGATTCGAAGCCTATCTCCGGAGCAAGAAGCTCAAACTAACGGGCGAGCGTATGGAGATTCTCGCGACCATCTTCCGCAAAGACAGCCACTTCGACGCCGAGGAACTGCATGCGGAACTCAAGACGCTGGGACGCGATATCAGCCGCGCCACCGTCTACCGCACCCTGGACCTCCTGGTGCAATGCGGTCTCGTGCGCAAGAGCAGCCTGGGTTCCAGCCACGCGAACTACGAGGCGGCCCATGAGAATGAGCATCATGATCACCTGATCTGCCTGGCATGCAACAAGGTCTTCGAGTTCTACCGCGCCGACCTGGAGACGCTCCAGGACGCCATCTGCCAGGAACGCACGTTCAAGCCCCTGCACCACAGCCTGCAGATCTTCGGCCTCTGCGCCGACTGCGTGGACAAGACGGACGAGAACGCCATCCGGACGAAGGTCGCCCAGATCCACACCTAGGTGGCGCGCGGGTAAACGGCACGGGACGGCTCCGGCCGGCCTTGGCGTGGAGGAAGGATGAACCTGCTCAAGCTCCTGAAGATCCGTACCCGGCTGCTGGTCATCGTCCTCGGCTGCAGCTTCGCCCTCGTGTGCCTGGGCATGGCCGGCGTGTACTACCTCCGGGCCATGGAAGCCACCCACGGCAACGTGGAGGCCAACCGCATCGTGGCCGCCGAGGCCATGCGCACCACATTGGCCCTGCTGACCTTCTTCATCGTATGCGGCGCGGGCGCGGGGGTGCTCATCAGCGTGAGCATCCATTCCTCCATCAGCCAGATCACCCGGCGAATGCATGACCTGGCCGAGGGCGAGGGCGACCTCACCCAGCGCATCACCGTCGTGGGCGCCGACGAGCTCAGCCAGTTGGCCGGCTACATCAACACGTTCATCCTCAAGGCCCACGCCACCGTGGCCCATTCCGTGGCCGCCGCCAACGAGACCGCGGCTTCCAGCAACGAGCTCTCGGCCATCTCCCGGGACCTGGCCGGCAACGTCACCAGCCAGTGCGAGCTCGCGGAGAACAGTTCCAACCTCATGACCGACGTGGCCCGCAACCTCGACGTGACCGAGGAGATGTCCATCACCACCACCGAGACCCTGGAATCCACGGAGAAGGTCCTGGGTGCCTTCGTGGCCACCCTGGCCGAGGTGGGCGGCGTGGTCATCGCCGAAGGGGAGAAGCAGTCCCGCATGGCCGCGCGCATGCGCGAGCTGAGCGAGGACGCCCAGGGCATCAACAACGTGCTGGGGATCATCGCCGACATCGCGAACCAGACCAACCTCCTGGCCCTGAACGCCTCCATCGAGGCGGCCCACGCGCGGGAGGCCGGCAAGGGCTTCGCGGTGGTGGCCGAGGAGATCCGCAAGCTGGCCGCCAAGACCCAGGGGTCCCTGGTGGAGATCAACATCAACGTCAAGGAGGTGGTGGACGGCATCGAGGCCATGTGCGCGGAGACGGACCGGGCCTCGCAGCAGATGCTGGGCGTGTCCGACCGCACCCGCGGCCTCCTGGACGACGCGGGAACCACCGGCACCAAGCTCAAGGACTCCGTGGCCACATCCTCGGACCTGGTGCGCAAGACGACCTACATCGCCACCCGCACCAAGGATCTCATCGAGACCATGAACAGCCTGGTGGACCTGTCCAACCGCAACAAGAACGCCGCCCAGGGCGTGGAGGCGGTCTCCACGAACCTCGCCGCGAAGTCCGAGGACCTGCGCAGCTCCCTGAGCCACTTCCGGGTCGAATAGCATAGAAGAAACCGGGTCCGCCCGGTAAACTGAGGGATGCGAAAACTCACTCTCGAAGACATCCAGCGCCTCCCCAAGACCGACCTGCACGTTCATCTGGACGGTAGCCTGCGCCTCGCCACCATCCTCGAGCTGGCCCAGGAGCAGGGGGTCGACCTTCCGGGCACCACCATCGAGACCTTGCGCCCCTTCGTGGAGGTGGGCGAGGAGTGCACCTCCCTGGTGGACTACCTCAAGGCCTTCGACGTCACCCTGTCGGTGATGCAGACCTACGATTCCCTGGTGCGCACGGCGTACGAACTGGCCGAGGACGCCGCCGCGGAGAACGTCCGGTACCTGGAGGTGCGCTACAGCCCCATCCTGCACCAGCAGAAGGGCCTGACCCTGCACCACATCGTGCAGGCCGTGGTGGAGGGCCTCGCCAAGGCGGAGAAGGACTTCAACATCAAGACCGGCGTCATCCTCTGCGGCATCCGGCACATCAGCCCGGAGCTGTCCAACCGCCTGGCCGACCTCACGGTGGCCTTCAAGAACAAGGGCGTGGTGGGCTTCGACCTGGCCGGCGCGGAGGAGGACTTCCCCGCCAAGAAGCACCGGGAGGCCTTCAGCCGCGTGCTGGCCAACAACATCAACTGCACCTTGCATGCCGGCGAGGCCTACGGGCCCGAGAGCATCCACCAGGCCATCCACCTCTGCGGCGCCCACCGCATCGGCCACGGCGTCCGCCTCATCGAGAACGGGGACCTGCTCAACTACGTGAACGACCACCGCATCCCCCTGGAGTGCTGCCCCTCCTCCAACGTGCAGACCCGGGCCGTGCGCACCATGGCCGAGCACCCCATCCGCCTCTTCTACGACCTGGGCCTGCGGGTGACCGTGAACACGGACAACCGCATGGTGACCCGCACCACCGTCAGCGAGGAGTACCTCCACCTGCACGAGAGCCTGGGTTTCACCCTGGACGAAATCAAGGAGCTCATCATCATGGGCTTCAAGAGCGCCTTCCTGCCCTACGCGGTGAAGCGGGCCCTGCTCTCGGACGTGGTGAACGAGCTGAAGTCCTTCCAGCCCCACAGCCTGGAGAGCAAGAAGGAACAGCTATGACCCGCTTGTGCTACAGTTGACCAAAGAGGTCGGAATTGCTGAACCGCTTCAATGCATTTCTTGAAAACCAGGACCGGATCCTGCTGACCACCCATGAGAATCCGGACGGCGACGGCATCGGCGCCATGGTGGGCCTGGCCCACTACCTGAAGGCCCGGGGCAAGGCGGTTCGCATCGTCGTCCATCCCCACCTTCCGGAATTCCTGGGCTTCATGGATCCCGAAGGCTGGGTGGAGGCCCTGGACCTGGAAGGCCGGCACCGGGATTTGGCCGCCTGGCCCAGCGCCTGGATCATCGTGGACGCCTCGGAACCCCACCGCCTGGGCCCGCTGCTCCCGGCCTTCCAGGCCACCTCCGCCGTCACCGCCTGCCTGGACCACCACCTGAAGGACGCCCCCGCGGGGTTCGACCAGGAGTTCACGGACCCCACGGCCTCCGCCAGCGCCGAGCTGGTGTACGACCTGGCCGTGGCCCACCTGCCCCTTCCCCTGCCCGCGTCCATGGCCGACGCCCTGTATGCCGGCGTCGTGGAGGACACGGGCAATTTCCGCTTTTCCAACGCAACCCCCAAGGTGCACCGCATGGCCGCCCAGCTCATCGAGCAGGGCGTGGCGCCGGCCCGCATCTACCAGAACCTCTACCACCAGGGACGCCTGCAGAAGCTCCGCCTGACCGGTCGGGCCTTCGACAAGCTGGTCCTGCTGGGCGAGGGCCGCTACGCGCGCATCAGCCTCACCCAGGCCGACCTGGACGCCTGCGGGGCGGACCACGACGACATGGAGACCCTCGTGAACCGCCCCCTGGAACTGCGGGGCGTGGAAGTGTCCTGCCTGCTCTACCAGTTGGCCGATGGGCGCATCAAGGCGAGCCTCCGGTCCCGGGAACGGGCGAACGTGAACCAGGTCTGCCGCCGCTTCGGCGGGGGCGGCCACCGGCTCGCGTCGGGCGCCAAGCTGGACGGCCCCCTTTCCAGGGCCCAGAATGAGATGGACGCGGCCGTGCTCGCCCAGCTGGAGGCCGACCTCACCTGATCACCCCCCGGATCGCGCGCCCCCCGCCACGGTCCCATGTTCATGCCTATTCCACACCCCCTTTCACGAATCGCAGACCGCGGAATGAAACGCATGGCCCCCAAAGACAGCAGCAGCGCCCCGCACCTGGAAATCGCCCCGGACTCCCCCCTGGAAGTGGTGACGCGCTTCGAGACCGAATCGGTGCCCTTCGTGGCCAAGGCCAACGTTCCCTCAATCTTCGGGAAATACGTCGTGTACGGCTTCCTGGAGAAGATGACCGGCAAGGAGCACCTGGCCATCGTCTCCGGCGACATCGACGCCCGGAAGCGGGTGAACGTGCGCATCCACAGCGAGTGCTGGACGGGCGACGTGCTGGGCAGCCTCAAGTGCGACTGCCGCGCCCAGCTGGAATCCGCCCTGCGCTACGTGGGCGAGCACGGCGGCATCGTGCTCTACCTGCGCCAGGAGGGCCGCGGCATCGGCCTCCTGAACAAGCTCAAAGCCTACGCGCTCCAGGAGCAGGGCTTCGACACGGTGGAGGCCAACCACGAACTGGGCTTCGCCGACGACCTGCGCACCTACGAATCGGCCGTGGAGATGCTGAGGTTCTTCGGGATCCGGAAGGTGCGGCTGCTCACGAACAACCCCAGGAAGATCAACGCCCTGGAAGGGGCCGGGATCCACGTGCAGCGGGAGGCGCACCAGCTGGCGTCCAATCCCTACAACCTGAAATACCTGAAGACCAAGGCCAGCAAGTCCGGACACATGCTGGACTTCAAGGAAGACCCGAAGCTGTAGCTGGTTGGAGCCCGCATTGAACGCACCCGACGCCTTCCCACGCGGTTTCGCCAGCGACAACTTCGCGGGGGTCCATCCCCGGATCATGGAGGCCATACAGGCCTGCAACCACGGACACGCCATGGCCTACGGCGAGGACGCCGTGACGGCCCGGGCCCGGGCCGCCTTCGACGCGCTCTTCGGGCGGGAGGTCGCCACCCACTTCGTCTTCAACGGCACAGGCGCCAACGTCACCGCGCTCATGGCCTTCGCCAAACCCTACGGGGCCGTGCTCTGCTCGGACGTGGCGCACCTCTGCAACGACGAGAGCACCGCACCGGAGCGGTTCCTGGGCATGCGGCTGCTCCCGCTGCGCTCCGTGGACGGGAAGATCGATCCCGGGGCCCTGGCGGACGCCCTGGGCCGCGCCCACGGGGTGCACGGCGCGGTGCCGGTCGCCCTCACCCTCACCCAGCCCACGGAGCTGGGGACGGTGTACACCGTGGCCGAACTGGCCACCCTCGTGGATCTGGCCCACGCCCACGGCCTGGGCGTGCACGTGGACGGCGCGCGCCTGGGATGCGCCGTGGCCTCCACCGGGGTGTCCGCCCGCGACATGCTGGGGGACGTGGACGCCCTCAGCTTCGGCGGCACCAAGCAGGGCATGCTGGGCGGAGAAGCCGTTGTCTTCCTCAAGCCCGGCCTGGGCCCGGACTATCCCTTCCACCAGAAGCACGCCATGCAGCTGGCCTCCAAGATGCGCTTCACCGCCGCGCAGTTCGAGGCCCTCCTGGCGGACGGCCTCTGGATCGAGAACGGCCGCAGGGCCAATGCCGCGGCCAAGGCCCTGGAAGCCGCGGTGAAGGACCTCCCCTGCGTCCAGGTGGCCTTCCCCGTGGAGTCCAACGCCGTCTTCGCGAGGATCCCGGTGCCGATGCTGGCGCCCCTCCAGACCGAGACCTTCTTCTGGCCCTGGGACGAACGGGCCGGACTGGTGCGGTGGATGTGCGCATGGGATTCGCGTCCGGAGGACGTGGCCACGTTCGTGGCGGCGATCCGGAGCCTGGAACGTGTTGGCATCTCATAGGCCCATTGCATAGCCTGCGACGTCCTCTGGCTTCGGCTCTGATCGTCCCGTACCAGGCATTTCGGCGCATGCGAGAACCCACTGGACGCACTGCGTCGAGTCTGGGGCGCCGGGAAAAGAAGAATGAAATCAGTTCACCCAGCGCCTCAGCGAGCCCCCAGCGCCCCAGCGTTTCATCTTTTTGCCCGGTATTCGCAGCGCACCGGTTTCATGCGATGAAATCAAACAATTCCAATTGCCATCCAGCACCGACCCGATCGGGTATAAGCCATCCCCGCCCAAACATCCCGAACAGATCCGGCAGCTATTCGTCCCGCCTAGGCAGGATGAGGCTCCTCTGGACCCGCTCGAGGTTGCCGTGGAGGCGCACCAGTTTCCACGCCAGGATCATCGAGTAGCCCAGCCACACCCACAGCAGCCGCGGATCGCAGGGGGTGCGCTTGAGCGGCTCCAGGCCCAGGTCGATGCGCAGGCCGTACAGGAACCACACCACCACCCCGAACGCGATGAGCAGGTGGCCCCAGCGGATCCAGTAAGGCCGCAGGCACTCCTGGGTCTTCCACTTGAGCAGGAGCCAGCGTTCCATGACGGGGGTCTTGGCCTCGGCGAAATTCAGGGCCACGAGCTGGTCCACCAGGGGGGCGTAGTTGTGGACCTTGAGCTCGGCCAGCTCCTCCTCGCCGTTGATCCTGCGCAGGAAGGCGGAGCGGATCTTGCCGACGCATTCCTCCCAGGGGGCCTCCTCCCGGTGCAGGGCCAGGTGGAGGCGCACCAGCCCCACCCACAGGAGGGCCTGCCACAGGAGGACACCCCACAGCGACAGGCCCTGCCAGCCATGGTTGCGCGCCAGTTCCAGAAAGCGGCTCAGATCCATTCCCTAGTCCCTTTGCAGTTTTTCCAGCCACTGGACCAGCTCGGGGTCCCCTTCGGGGCTCAGCCGGATGGCCTCCTGGAGATCGAGCATACCCTGGGAGGTCTCGCCCCGCTTGAACCGCACGAAGGCGCGGTCCCGGTACGACCCGCTCTCCCCGGGGTTCAGCAGCACCAGGTGCGTGGCGGTCCAGATGGCCTCGTCCCAGTTGCCGGTGCGCGCGAAGCGCACGTGGAGGTTGCGCACCAGGCGCCCCAGGATGGCCCGGTTGGCCACGGGGGCCAGCATGGAGGGGTGGAAGACCGCGCGGCCCCCGGTGGACTGCTCCACCAGCCAGGCCGCATCCTCCTCGCCCACGGCGCGGCCCCCGTTGAAGGCGTCGAAGTAGAGGGTGCCCATGTCCAGCTGGATCCCGGAGATGAAGTGCCCCGGCAGCCCCACCCCGATGGCCCGGAAGCCCAGGCGCCGCGCCACCTCCATCCAGAGGATGGAGAGGGTGATGGGCATGCCCCGCTTGCGCTCCAGCACCTTGGGGAGCAGGGCGTTGGCGGGGTCGTCGTACGTCTCCCGGTCGCCCTGCAGGCCCACCTGCTGGAACAGGTACGTGTTGAGGGCGTCGATTCCCCCGTGGATCGTCCAGGGCAGCGGCATGTGCCCGGCCAGGGCGTCCGCCCAGGCCTCCACCGTGCTCACCACCGGGGCGGCGTCCTCCTCCCCCAGCATGGGCCCCACGGCCAGGACGGCGCCCTCCAGGAGCCGGACGCAATCCGGATCCGCCTGAAGGAATTCATGCAGGGACATGGCTACCGGTTCCTCAGCCAGGCGCGCACCACCAGGGCCAGCAGCGCCACCACCGCGCCGCCCCACAGTAGGGGCCGCCACCGGTTCCCCGCGGCCTCGAGGCGCTTCTTCTCTTCGGCCTTGCGGTAGTTCTCGGCGATGGAGAGCTTGCTCTGGGCCTCCCGGGCCTTCTCCACGGCCTCGCGCTCGCTCTTGCGCTGATCCGCCATCTCCTTGCGCACGCCCTGGTCCCCGTCCTGCTCCTGGAGCCGCACCCGCTGGAGACCGCGCCGGGGGTGGATCCGGCGGGAGGAGGGCCGCAGCATCCCCTCGTCCGCGCCCGGGTCGAAATTCCCCTGGAAGCTGTCCAGGCTCTCGGTGAGGTCCTGGATGTCCTCGCGCAGACCCATGAGGGACCCGTGCTGGCGCTCCAGCATGCTGCCCTGCATCCAGAGGAGGCCCACCTGGAGGAGCAGGAGCGAGGCGATGGCGACGAGGAGCCAGGAGGGCTGGGGCTTGGGATTGGGTTCGGTGGTCATGCGGGTTCCCTGGATAGGATGAAGAGGGTCCGGTCATCCCGGTTCTGGGACTCGAAGGCCGTGACGTCGTGGAAGACCGCCTCGCAGGCCGCCCTGACCGACCCGGTGCCCCAGATGCGCTGCACCTGCTCCTTGAAACGGCCCAGGCCGTAGAGCTCGCCGCGCTTGTTCATGGCCTCGGTGAGGCCGTCGCTGTACATCACCAGCCACTGCCGCTGGGACAGCTGGCCCTCGATCACGCTCCAGTTGCCCGGGGCGAAGGGCCGCAGGCCCAGGCCCCGGCCGCAGGACTCGATCTCCCGCGCCTCGGCCGGGGTGGACCCCTCGATGAGGAGCACGGGCGGATGCCCGGCCCGGGCGATGCGGTAGCGGCCCTCGGCATCCCACTCCAGGATGGACAGGGTCAGGAAGTCGCGCGGGCCCATGAGGCTGCGCATGGTGCGGTCCAGGGCGGGAAGGATGGCCTCGAAGCTCATGCCCTCCTGCTGGGCCGCCATCTTCAGGAGCGCCGTGGCCTGGCTCATGTAGAGGGCCGCGGCCAGCCCCTTGCCGCTGACGTCGCCCACCGCCGCCATCCAGCAGCCCGAGGGCCGCCGGCCAACCCACAGCAGGTCCCCGCCGGTCTCCAGGGCCGGGGAAAGGCGCAGCGCGGCCTGGAACCCCGGCATGGGCGGGGCCTCCGAGGTGATCAGGCTCTCCTGGATGAGGCGCGCGGTGTTGAGCTCCTGCTCGATGCGGCCCTGGTCCAGCATGCGGCGGTGCAGCACGGCGGTCTCCAGCAGCGCGCCCGCGGCCAGCGCCACCTCCCGCAGGAGCTCCCGGTCATCGCGGCCGTAGTTCAGCTCGGCGTATTTCCCGCCCAGCAGCAGGGCCGCGTGCGGCTCGTCGTTCACCAGGATGAGGGTGAGCACCTGCACTTCCAGGGCGTCCACGTGGGCCCTGAGCGCATCGCCCTGCTCCCGGATCCAGTCCGCCTCGTCCGAACCCAGGCCCAGTACCAGCTCCCGGTTCTCCCGGGCGTGGCGCACCAGGCCCAGGGGCAGCTCCAGGCGCCTCGGCCTGGCCAGTTCCTCAGCGAAGGGCTCGTCGGGATCCGGATCCTCCAGGGCGGGCAGCAGCACCCGGCGCTTGTCCACGGGCAGCAGCAGGAGGACGTGGGGCTGGTAGGCCTCGCGCACCGATTCCACCAGGCCCGCCAGGAGCGCCTCCTCGGAGAACCGCTTCTTGGTCTCGCGCAGGTTGCCCAGGATCACCTCCCGGGTCGTGTTCAGGTCGCGCCGGAACCGCCGGCGCAGGGTGAGCAGGAGCCAGCGCAGGAGCCATCCGATGGGCAGCGCCGAGATGCCCACCAGCACCCCCACCCAGGCCGAGGGGATCACCTGGATTCCCTGGGCGAAGACCCAGGCCAGGCCCCCCAGGTAGACGGCCAGGGTCAGGCCCAGGACAGTGAAGTAGGTCACCCACCGCAGGATCGCCCGGCGCACGTCGAAGAACCCGTGGCGGAAGATGGCGTAGGCGAAGGACAGCGGCAGGAGCGGCAGGGGCAGGAAGAACACCCAGCTCTCGCGGATGAAGACCAGGCTCTGCGCCTCGGTCCGCCGCAGCAGGGAGTACGCCAGGAGGTCGGCGATGATGGCGGTGGTGAAGATCAGGGCCGGAAGCAGGGCCCGGCGCTTGCGCCCCGGCATCCGGAAGGTGCCGATCCAGAAGATGACGAGGCCCGCCACGGCCACCGTGGGCGGGATCCAGCCCACGATCCTGCCCAGGACGCTGCCGTCCATGAAGCGGAAGGCCTCCTGGAACAGCTCGGACTTGTCGAAGGTCCGCAGGAGGACCCGCACCGCGAACAGGGCCCCGCCGCCCAGGGAGAACCCGTACAGCGCCGCCAGGAAGTGGCGGTTGGTGCGCAGGGGGAACGGATGGGGGAAGCGCAGGAAGAAATGGAGCCAGAGCGGCGGCGCCAGGCCGATGCCCAGGGCCGCGGCGAAGATCAGGGGCACCAGGTAGCCCGTGGCCACGCTGTCCACCCCCAGCCCCACGGAGACCGTCAGCAGCAGCGACACCACGCCCATGTAGTAGAAGTGCCGCGCGATCTTCCGGGACGGGGAGGAGATGACCACCAGGAGCCCCACGCCCCAGGCCGCCAGACCCGACACGAGGACGATGAGGCCGGTGCGGTCGAATCCCTTCACGAGGCGCACCGGAAGGCGCAGGATCTTGCCTTCCCGCAGGATGGTGTAGATGAGGATCCGGCCTTCGGGCTGGTCGTTGATGTAGCGCTGGGCCGTGGTCAGGTGCCGGGCGTCCACCTTGCGGCCGTGGATGCTGAGCAGTTCGTCCCCGTCCAGGAGCCCGGCCTCCTCCGCCACGCCGTTGGGAAGGATCTCGGCGATGACCACGCGCTTGCCCATGGCCTTCCAGGTGCACTGGTCATCCGAGGAGGCGTAGACCCAGTTGCTGAGATAGAAGGAGCCCAGGGCCACCAGCAGCGCGAAGATGCTGGTGAGGATCAGTTTCCATCGGATGGCTCGGAGGCTGTCGGACAAGGTAACCTTAGGACATGGACAATGGCGCGTGGGAGGACCGGACCTGGTGGCTGCTCGTGGGCGGCCGGAGGAGGCTGGGCCGCAAGCTCGCGCAGGCACTGGCGAAGGGACACAACCTGATTCTGACCTCCTCCCGATCCTGGGATCAGGAGGGGGCCTGGATCGCTGAACTTTCCAAACAGACTCAAGTAAGGTGCTTGCTTTGGGATGCCGCAAGTCCTGATCTTGTCCCCACGATGATGGCAGATCTGGCGGCTCTGGGGGCGGAAGGCGTGAAGGTAAATTCCTGCGTCATGGTGGCGGGGACGTTCCCGGAGAGCCCCCTGGGCTCCTGGACCGCGGCCAGCCTGGAGGACACCTGGCGGATGAACCTGAGCTTCCCCCTCCTCGCGGCCCAGCAGGTGGCGCCCCACATGGCCGACGGGGGGTGCATCCAGTTCCTGCTGGACACGGCCATCCACCGGCCCTTCTCCCGGCGCCTGCCCTACTCCGCCGCCAAGTGCGGCGTGGCGGCCCTGGTGCCCGGCCTGGCCCGGGTCCTGGCCCCCCGCGTGCGGGTGGTGGGCCATGCCCTGGGCACCGTGCTGCCCGATGCCGGCGAGGACACCGCGGCCCTGGCGTCGCGCAGCCTTCTGCGTGCCGTGGGCGCGCCGGAGGACCTCCTGAGGGCCCTGCGCTACGCCGCCTCGAGCCCCTACCTCACCGGTGAGATCCTCACCCTGGACGGGGGCACCCGCTGGGTATGATGGAGGCAGGAGTAACGGTGCGCTTCAAGGTAAATGAAATATTTAATTCCATTCAGGGCGAAGGGTCCCGGGCCGGCCGGCCCTGCCTCTTCATCCGGCTCACGGGCTGCCCCCTGCGCTGCGTGTACTGCGACACCACCTACGCCTTCTTCGAGGGCGAGTTCATGGAGCTGGAAGCCATCCTCGCCCGGGTGCGGGAGGTCCTCGGCCCTCCCCTGAAGGGCCCCAACGCCCCCTTCGTGGAACTCACCGGCGGCGAGCCCCTGGCCCATCCGGGCGCCCCCGCCCTGCTGGAGGCCCTCCTGGACCTGGGCTACGAAGTGGCCCTGGAGACCGCCGGCAGCCACGACATCCGCATCGTCGACGAGCGGGTGGTGAAGATCGTGGACCGCAAGACCCCCGGCAGCGGCGAGGTGGACCGCTGGCTGGATTCCAACCTGGACCACCTGGTGCCCGGCCAGGATGAGCTGAAGTTCGTGCTGGCCGGGCAGGAGGACTACGCCTGGGCCCGCGCCTGGTGCCGGGAGAAGGGCGTGCTGGACCGCTTCGACGTGCTCTTCAGCCCCGTATGGGGAAAGCTCGACCCGGCTTGGCTCGCCGAGCGCATCGTGGAGGACGGCCTGCCGGTGCGCTTCCAGCTCCAGTTGCACAAGCTCGTGTGGGGCGCCGAGACGCGCGGCGTCTAGTGTAGGCCACCTTCCCTCTGGGTTCCGCGTCAGCGCCGATGGAGGCCCTGTCGGTGATTCCCATTTCCATCCCATCCATCCTGTTCATCCGATCCACCCCAGTTCCAGCAGGGCCAGACGATGAGATGGGGCGTTGCGCAGGCAATCAGCAGGACCCCGACCCATCCCGGCTCTGGCCTCCCTGAAACGGGAAGGGCCTGGGTGAAAAGAATGCAAGGGATATGGCGTCGGACTCTGATCACTCCGGGCTGAGTCGCCAGCCTGTCGTTTTGCAGAATTGTTATCGATTGGCTTTGGTTGTGATAGCCGAGGTGGGTCAGGAATTTGAATCGGAATCCCGAGCGGCGACGCAGTGGTGGCCAACCTGGCAGGCCTATGCCTCTCCAAGAACGTTTTCCAGGCGGACCGGACACCGGGGGGACACGTCCCGTGACCGTAAACACTGGAATAAATAACATTCTCATCGATTAAAAGCGAATTGACACAACCTTCGGCCCTGGCTATGCTTTCCGAGCACTAACCATCATGGAGAAATTAATGACACATTTAAGGTTGCTAGTTATAACAATTATTGGAATTGGACTTTCTGGAGACTTTTCTGCATGCGCTAATATTCCAACGGGCAGTGGCCCCGAAGTCAAAGAAAGCCCATTTGAGGGACAGGACGATGGCACGTTTGGCGGTGGCGGTAATTGTACTCCCGATCAACCCGCGTGCACCCATGCTTGCACCCACCATAGCCCTGGGGTTTCAGGCTGTGGCGGAATGAATCCATGCAGTCTTCATCAACGAGCGGACACTTATGAAAGAACTGGGAACTGGATGGTCAGAACCAGCTATTACAGGGGAGGAACCGTAACAGACAATAACCAAAACAGCTATTGGTGTTGCAGGACGAGCATCCAGTTTTGTGAACACCAGGCCTGGAAAGAATGCAAATGACCCACCAGGAGCTATAAAATGAAAGTTCTTTATTTTTTATATTTCTGTTATTTTTTTGCACCGTTTTCGAGCCTCATAGGGTCAGCCAGTGGTCCAGATGCTGCTTCGAGGATCAACGCTTGTCCGACTGTAAAGATGAAAGCATTTGATTATTCAACGGTTCGCTTCACAAGTCACCCGATCGGGATCGGCGATGCCCGGGTTCAGTTTTCAAACTACAAATCCACCTGTTATGCGTTTGGAGATAAAATTTACACAATTTCAAATTCAAAAAATGAAATACTGGAAAGACCGATAGAGATTCCCGAAAGACGAGCCTGGGATGATCGCCACCAGCTTAAATTTCGTTTCGGGTATTGGTATTTCAGGATTAAAGACCATATTTTCAAAATCAACCCAGAGACAAAGAAATCCGAGTTGTTTTTTGCGCCCAAGCGAAATTTTTCACAATTTGAGATTTCTCCAACGGGCAAAATTTTATTAATCTGTTCGGGTCTTCCTCAAACAGCGGTAAACAATTGGGCGTATGCCGAACCGTTTGATTACTACATAGATAGCACATTAAAATTCATTTCTATTTTTGACCATGCTTCGATTGAACCGGAAAAGGAGATTGAAATTCCCAATCCAGTAAGGGATACCATTGAAGTGGTGGGTCACATCGCTGGACCGAGCGATTCCTTCTGGGTTTCGGACACCTTGGTCATTCATTCATGTGATTTGGGTAGAATATGGTGTTTTGATTTCTCTAATTCAAAATTGAACGAGCTTCCTCCATTTTGGGCATCGCTCGATACCAAATTTGTTCAAGAAAACATTAAATTGGCCAGAATTGCCAATTCAATCAGGAAAACCATCTATATTCCTCGGGATACCTTCCCAACAAGATTTGTATTCTTCCCTGTCGACTTCGATACGGTATATCTGATTGCGAAATGGGATAAGATAACAGATTCCCTAATTAATGATTATCTAGAAAAAGGCAAATCATCACCCATCTGCGGCGGCATGACAAAGCTGGAAACCAGAAATGATCAGCTAAAATTCTATCGAATCGATTTGTCCAAGATGAAAATCGAACTGCTGGAAGATCAGGACTATTTGCGAGAACAATTGAAACGCTTCAAGGGGCATTACCTCCTGGATTTCGACTCAACCCCCATTCCATGGCCGATCTATTCGCCACCCCCCCCTGTTGGCCCCCGCTGAAGCTCACTCGCCCCCCGCCCCTCCCCCGACCTGCGTCGCCGCCAACCAGAAGACCGCCGCGGCGGCCACCGAGAGCCCGAACACCGTGTACGCGAGGTTCGTCCCCTGCCACAGCGCCGCGAATCCGTTGCGCACCTGGCTGGCCAGGAGGTTGGCCTTGCCGCCCACCATCTCCAGCTGACGCAGGTAGGCCTTGGAGTTCTCGTCCTCCAGGGCGAAGGGCGACACGGCGTTCACCGCGGACCGGTGGATGGCCAGGGCGGCCAGGGCCCCCGCGGCGAGGATCGAACCGGCCACGGCGCGGATCCGGTCCATGCGCGGCCCCCGCGCATCCCGGAAGAGGCCGGGCCGGGGGGGCTCCTCGGCGAAGGCTTCCGCCAGGAAGCCCTCGGGCACCTCGCGGCCCCGGGCCCGGAGCTCCGCCACGGCGGCTTCCAGGGCCCGGCGCTTGTACTTCCGGTGGTGGTCGAGGAGATCCTGGAGCTGGGCGTCGGAAAGCGCGGGGATCCGGGAAAGGAACGAGTCGGACATGGGTTCCATGGTATTTGCCCGGACGCGCCTCCGGGGAGTATATTCAGGCGTTTCCCATGCATGAGGTGCCGGTATGCTCGCCTTCGCCCTGGCTGCAACCCTGTTCTCGGCGGGCGCCGAGGAACCGGTCAATCCCATCGCCCCGGTCCCCGCCCAGGCGCTGCGGTCCACCTCGGCCATCAAAGGCAAGCTCACCACGTCCGCCGACTTCCGGGCCCGCGGCAAGAGCGTCACCCTGGGCCAGAACATCTACGGCGTCAAGCTCCGCCCCCAGCAGAGTCTCATGGCCGAAATCCGCGGCGAGCGCGCCAGCCTGTTCCTGATCACCTTCACCGACAAGGTGCAGAAGCCCATTGACCGGCAGGTCACCCGGGTCGGCGGCAAGGTCATCCTCTTCAACCGCAAGAAGGAGAACCTGGATTTCGTGGTGGTGGTCTCCGGCACCGAGTCCATGACCAACGAACCCTACGAACTCGTCCTCTACGAACTCGACACCGAGGCCGCCCTGGGCAAACCCTGAACTTGACCGGAGGGGACCGCGCGGTCCCCTCCGTTCCCCTTCCCTTCTACCGGGACCACGCGGCCTTGGTCTTGGCCAGGCCGTCCAGGTACTCCTGGGGCGTCTTGGCGGCGGTGGCCAGGTCGATGGCCTTCTGCAGGGTGGTCAGGGCCTCGGCCTTTCGGCCGGCCTTCTCCAGGAGCCGGGCCTTGGTTTCCAGGTTGCTGTACACCTCCTTGGCCTTCAGGGACCGGTCGATCCACTCCATCCCCTTGTCCAGGTGCACGTTGTTGTTGAGGCAGTAACGGGCGCCCTGCAGGAAGGGGACGTGCTCTCCGGCACCGGCGCCGGCCAGGGTCTTCTCCAGGTAGGCCCAGTAGAGGCCCGGGGTGTCCAGGGTCACGTCGAAGCCCACGGACACCTTCTCCCAGGCCAGCTCCACCCGGAGGGCCTCCAGGGACTTGAGGTGGATGGAATAGTTCAGGTATTCCTCGGGCTGGGCCAGGGCCACGGGCGTGGCCTCCACCCGGAGGGCGTCCTCGGAGGCCTTGTGGTCGTAGGCGCCCCACTGCTTGGCGTTCCGGTTGAAGATGAGGGTCCAGGTCTTGGGGCCGGGGATGGCGAAGAAGGCGTAGGATCCCGCCGCCAGGTCCTTGCCGTCGACCTTCACGGGGTCGCTGAACGTGATGACGGTGGCGTTGTTGGCGCCGGTGCGCCACACCTCGCCGAAGGGCACCAGGCCGCCCCAGATGGTCCGCCCCTTGACGCCGGGACGGGAGTAGTCGATCTTCACCGTGCTGCTCCCCACGGTCTGGGTGATGCTGGCGCCGGGGCTGGGCTGGTAGGGTTTCACCATCGTCTGCTGGGCCGCAAGACCCAGCGAGGCCGCGAGGGCGGCGGAAAGGATGACGGTACGCATGAGGGCTCCTGAGGAAAAGGCTCCGTCATCATACGCCCAGAATCCCGACCTGGCGCGTCAGGTAATGGTGAAAAACCAGATCGAGGCCCGGGGCGTGGACGACCCCCGGGTGCTGGAGGCCATGGCCGCCGTGCCCCGCCACCTGTTCCTGGAACCCGGCCAGGCCCCGGCCGCCTACGAGGACCACCCCCTGCCCATCGGCCGCGGCCAGACCATCTCCCAGCCCTACATCGTGGCCTTCATGGCCCAGGCCCTGGCCCTGTCGGGCACCGAGAAGGTGCTGGAGGTGGGCAGCGGCTGCGGCTACATGGCCGCGGTGCTGGCCAGGCTCTGCCGCCGGGTGCTGGGCATCGAACTGGAGGCGGACCTGGTGCGCCGGGCCCAGGCGGCCCTGGAGGACACGGGCGTCGCCAACGCCACCCTGCGCTGCGGCGACGGGAAGCTGGGGTGGAGGTCCGAGGCGCCCTTCGACGCGATCCTCCTCAGCTGCGCCGCGGACGTCATTCCCCCCGACCTGTGGGAGCAGCTGGCGGAAGGGGGCCGCATGGTGCTGCCCCTGGCGGTGCACCCCACGCACCAGGACCTGGTGATCGTGTACAAGACCGCCGCCGGCGCCGTGACGCGCAACCTGCTCCCGGTCGTGTTCGTGCCGCTGAGGTGACTCAGTAGCCCCGGGCCCGGTCCACGGCCCCCTGGATCTCCAACCCCTCCGCGAACCGCCTCAGGTTCGGCAGCAGGTCCGGCACCATGGCCCGGGGCGTGGAGGGCCCGGAGTGGTGGGGGGTGACGGTCACCTTCGGGTGGGACCACAGGGGCGATTCCGCATCCAGGGGCTCGGGGGAGAACACGTCCAGCACGGCCCGGCCCAGGCGCCCGGCGTCCAGGGCCGCGATCAGGTCCGGGACGACCACCTGTTCGCCCCGGCCCACGTTCACCAGGGTGAGGCCGGCGTGGCCGTGGGCCAGCAGGCGGGCATCCACCAGGCCCCGGGTCTCGGGGGTCAGGGGGGCGCAGAGAACCAGCAGGCGAGCCTCGGGAAGCCAGGTGGTCAGGTCCTTGGCGCCGTGGAGGGGGAATTCCGCATCCTCCCGGGGGGTCCGCACGAAACCCCGAACCTCCAGGCCCAGTTCCCGGAGGGACCGGCCGATCTGGCGCCCGATGCGGCCGAAGCCCACCACCAGGGCCGTGCGGCCGGTGAGGTCCTCGGGGATGAGCCGGGGATTCCAGGTGCGCGCGTCCTGGGCCGCCCGGCACTCGTCGGGGCGCTGGGCCCCCGCCAGAAGGTGGAAGGCCACGTAGCGGGCCATCCAGAGCCCGAACTGGCCGTCGGCGCGGGTGATGGGGACGCCGGGGGGGATGGAGGGGTCGGCCACCAGGTGATCCACCCCGGCCCCGCTGTTCTGCACCCAGGCCAGGCGCGGCATGCGCGCGGCCAGGCCCTCGGGAAGCTTCCACACGAAGAGGCCCTCGGCCTCGGCCAGCCAGGCGGCATCCCCCGCCTCCCGGGGGTGCCACCCGCGGATGTCCAGGCGGGGTTCGGCCTCCCGCAGGGCGGGGACCCAGTCCATGTGCCGGTGGTGGATGACGGCCAGTCGTCGCATGCTCATCCCTGGTAGCTGTCCTGCGCGTGGTAGCTGCTGCGCACCAGGGGGCCGCTCTCGACCCGCTGGAACCCCATCTCGAGGCCCTTGCGCCGGTACATCTCGAATTCCGCGGGTTCCACGTACCGCTCCAGGGGCAGGTGCAGGGCGGAGGGGGGCAGGTACTGGCCCAGGGTGGCGATGTCCACGGAGGCCTCGCGCCAATGGCCCATGAGCTCCAGCACCTCCTCCGGGGTCTCACCCAGGCCCACCATGATGCCGCTCTTGACCCGCAGGGCCGGGTCGGCGGCGTCGCGGCGCCGGGCGGCTCCGGCCAGCACGCGCAGGCTCTGGGCGTAGTCCGCGTCGGGGCGCACCCGCCGGTACAGGCGCTCCACGGTCTCCACGTTGTGGTTCAGGACCTGGGGCCCGGCCTCCAGCACCGTGGCCAGGCAGGCCTCGCTTCCGCCGAAATCGGGGATCAGCACCTCCACCCCGCAGGCCGGCACCAGGGTGCGGATCCAGCGGATGGTGGCGGCGAAGTGGGAGGCGCCGCCATCCGGCAGGTCATCCCGGTTCACGCTCGTCACCACCGCGAAGGCCAAACCCAATGACGCCACCGCTTCGGCCACCCGCTGGGGCTCGCCGGGGTCCACCTCGCCGGGGCGGCCCTTGCCGACGTTGCAGAAGCCGCAGTGCCGGGTGCACACGTCCCCCAGGAGCATGAAGGTGGCGGTGCGGTGAACCCCCCAGCATTCGTGCAGGTTGGGGCACCGGGCCTCCTCGCAGACCGTCACCAGACGGTTGGACCGCACCAGGGCCTCCACCTCGGCCACCACTTCAGGGGCTGGGACCTTGATTTTCAACCAGTCGGGACGGGGGCCAGGGAGAACGGGGGGACGCGCCATAGGAGTCAATCTTAGCGCACTAGGAGGCTGCAATACTTGGACAGCCTCCTAAGCTACAATGGAATGCCATGAACGAAACCCCCCGAGAGCACCCGGCCTTCGAGGCCCCGAAGGGCTTCGAAACGAAGTTCCGCGACCTGGAGCTGCACCTGGCCTCCTTCGACGGCCCCCTGGACCTGCTCCTGCACCTGATCCGGGAGCAGAAGCTGGACATCCTGGACCTGCCCATGGCCTCCGTGACCCGGCAGTACATGGACTTCCTGATGCTCATGGAGGAGCTCAACCTGGAGATCGCCGCGGAGTTCGTGGCCATGGCCGCCCACCTCCTGCAGATCAAGAGCCGCATGATGCTGCCCCGGCCCCCCGCGGACGAGGGCCTGGAGGATCCCCGCGAGGACCTGGTCCAGCGCCTCCTGGACTACCAGCAGGTGAAGGAGGCCGCCAAGGAACTCTCCAGCCGCGAGGCGGAATGGCAGAAGGTGGTCTTCGCCCCGGGGCTGGACATCCGCGACCACGCCCGCATCGAGGAGGAGCCCATCAAGGCCAACCTCTTCGACCTGCTCGCCGCGTACCGCGACGCGCTGAAGCGGCTCCTGCCGCCCCCTCCCGTGCAGGTGCGCACCCCGCCCAAGACCCTCGACCAGCGCATCGCCGAAGTCACCGCCTTCCTCATGGACGGGCGCTGGGAAGCCTTCGGCGGGCTCCTCGCCACCGCCGGCTCCCGGGAGGAGCTGGTGCTCACCTTCCTTGCCCTCCTGGAGATGGTCCGCACCGGACGGATCCTCCTGGTGCAGTCGGAAGTTTTCGGAGAAATCCGGGTCAAGGCGGCCTAGACCGTGGACAACGCACCCAGCCCCTCCCTTGCAAAGGCCTTCCGCATCGCCTACGTCATCGGCCTGTTCATCTGCGTGGGCTGGCCGCTGGTGCTGCAGCTCATGCTGGGCACCGCCATCCGCCCCGGCGGGCTCGCCCCCGCGGGGGTCGTGGAGCAGCTGGGCTACACCTTCACGGGGCTGACCTTCGCGTCGGCGTTCTTCGTGACCTGGCGCTGGGCCAAGGTGCGGCGCACCTTCGGGACCCTGGAGGAGGCGCGGCGCCCGGGCGCCGTGATCCGTGAGACGATCCTCTACGCCGCCCTTTTCGAGCTCAGCTCCTTCTACGGGCTCGTCTACTACGCGCTGGGGGGCCCTGCCGCCGAACGCTACGCCCGGTCCTTCATCGCGCTGACCACCGTGATGTTCTTCGTCTTCGTACCCCGATTCCAGGCCTGGCGGGATGCCGCCGAGGAGCGCCCATGAACGAGCAACCCGCCCACGACCCGAACGATCCCTCCCTGCCCCCGGATCCCGACGCCACGCAGGTCCTCAAGACCGGGGAGCCCAGGCTCCAGGACACCCAGCCCATGCGCATCATGCCGTCCGTTCCCGCACCGGAGGCCGCCACGACCCGGTCCCAGCGCATCGCCGATCCGCTGCCGGAAGCCCGCAGGTCCCCGGCGAGGGCCAGCCGGCCCCTGCTCTGGGTCTTCGGCCTCCTGGCGGTGGCGATCCTGGGCGGCAGCGTGGCCTACTATTTCCTGTCCGCCGGCGGCGAGGCCATGGCCCCCGCCCGCGCCCGGGGCGAGGTGCCCGCGGTCCTCCTGCCGTACCTGGAGAAGGCGTCCCAGGGCGACGCCGGCGCCATGCGCATGCTGGGGACGATGTACTACAACGGGCTGAACGTCCCCATGGACCGGAAGGAGGGGGTCAAGTGGTACCGCAAGGCCGCGGCCGCCGGCAACGTCGCGGCCCGCAAGGACCTGGAACAGCTGGGACTGGCGGCGGACGAGAAGTGACCCCTTCGGAGACGCCCCTCGACAAGCTGCTGGCGGACCAGGCCTACGACGGCCTCTTCCCCAACCTCTACGACTGGATCTACGTGGTGGGCGTCTCGGAGGGCGGGGAGCTCACCTTCGAGACCGTGAACCCGCCCCTGGGCGGGGGCTCGGGGTTCCTGCTCCCGGAGTTCACGGGCAAGACGCCCGCGCAGTGCCTGCCCCCGGAAAGCGCCGCGCTCCTGATGAACCACTTCAGCCGCGTGCTGGCCGAGGAACGGCCCCTCCTGTACGAGGAGGAGCACGTGGTGGCGGGCCGGGCCCGGAGCTTCCAGACCACGCTCACGCCGGTGCGGAACAAGTGGTCGCGCATCCACCGCATCGCGGCCGTGTCCCGGGACATCACGGCCCTCAAGGAGGCCGAGGCGGCCCTCCACGCCTCCGAGGAGCGGCTCAACCTGGCCCTGGAGGGGACCCAGCAGGGCCTCTGGGACTGGAACGTCGCCACGGGGGAGGTGTACCGCAGCCCCCGGTGGTTCTCCATGCTGGGGCTGGAGCCCACGGAGGTGGCCGCCACCATGGAAGGCGGGCTCGCCCGGATCCATCCCGAGGACCGCCTCCAGGTGGAGGGGGCCATGAACGCCCACCTGGAGGGGCGCCAGGCCACCTACCAGGTGGAATACCGCATCCTCAGCCGGTCCACGGACTGGATCTGGGTCTTCGACGCCGGGAAGGTGGTGGCCTGGGACGACCAGGGCCGCCCGGCCCGCATGACGGGCATGTGCACCGACATCACCGAGCGCCGCCGGGCCGAGGAGTCCCTGCGGGCCCTGGTGGGCGGGGTGGTGCACGAGATCCGCAATCCGGTCTACGGCATCTCCATCAACCTCGACGCCATGGAGGCCACCTTCGGCGAGGAGCCGCGGTATATGCCCTTCGTGGCCGCCCTGCGGGAGAGCGCCGAGCGCATCTCCAGCCTCATGAACGACCTCAAGGACTACGGCGAGCCCCGCACCCTCAACCCCGAGCCCTGCCTGGTCAAGGCCCTCCTGGAGGAGGCCGCGCGCAGCTGCGAGCCCCAGGCGACCCGGCACCAGTGCACCCTGGGCCTCCACCTGGGCAACCCCCACCTGGTGCTCCCCCTCAACGGCCGGCGCATGCACCAGGTCTTCCGGAACCTCATGGAGAACGCCATCCACCACTCGCCCCAGGGCGGGGAGGTGGCGGTGCGGTGCCGGCGCGACCGCCGGGAGGGCCACGAGTGGTGGATCTTCACCGTGGAGGACCAGGGGCCCGGGTTCGCGCCCGAGACCCAGGCCCGGGCCTTCGAGCCCTTCTTCACCCGGCGGAAGGGAGGGACGGGCCTGGGCCTTTCCATCGTCAAGCGCGTGGTGGAAGAGCACGGCGGTTCGGTGGAACTGGCCAACCGCTCCGGGGGTGGAGCCATCGTCACCGTCAAGCTTCCGGCCCCCCGGAAGGTCGCCACCCTCATGCAGGACCCCGACCATGACTGACCCCAGGATCCTCCTGATCGAGGATGACCCCTCCGTGCGCCATGGCATGGCCGCCTTCCTCCGCGCCAACGACCTGGAGGTGCAGGAGGCCGAGAACTGCAAGCAGGCCATGGAGCTCTACCGCAGCGGGAATCCCGACGTGGTGGTGGCCGACTACAGCCTGCCCGACGGCACCTCCCTGGACATCCTGGCCCAGGTCAAGCGCCTGAACGAGAACACCCCCTTCATCATCCTCACCGCCCACGGCTCCATCGACCTGGCGGTGCGGGCCATCAAGGAGGGCGCGGAGCAGTTCCTCACCAAGCCCGTGGAGTCCAAGGCCCTGCTCCTCATCGTGCGCCGCCTGCTCCAGCAGCAGCGGCTGCGCCACCGCCAGGAGGCCGCCAACCGCGACCGGGCCGGGATCCTGAACCCCTTCCAGGGCGAAAGCCCCGCCATCCGAAGGCTGGAGGAACAGGCCCGGCGGATGCTGGAATGGGACAGCCCCATCCTCATCCTCGGCGAGACCGGCGCCGGAAAGGGCGTCCTGGCGCGGTGGATCCACTTCAACAGCCCGCGGGCCGAGGAAGCCTTCGTGAACCTCAACTGCGCCGGCCTCACCCGGGAGCTGCTGGAGAGCGAGCTCTTCGGGCACGAGCGGGGCGCGTTCACGGGCGCCGTGGCCGCCAAGCAGGGCCTGCTGGAGGTGGGCCACCGCGGCATCGTGTTCCTGGACGAGATCGGGGACATGGACCCCGCCATCCAGCCCAAGCTCCTTAAGGCGCTGGAAGAAAAGACCTTCCGGCGCCTGGGCGACGTGCGGGACCGGGTGGTGGACATCCGCCTCATCGCCAGCACCAACCTGGCCCTGGAGGACATGGTCCGCGCCCGCACGTTCCGGGACGACCTGTACTACCGCATCAGCACCCTCACCCTGCGCATCCCGCCGCTGCGGGAGCGGCCCCAGGACATTCCCATCCTGGCCGCTACGATCCTCGAGGCCGTGTCCAGGCGCATGGGCCGGCTGCCGGTGGGCCTCAGCCCCCGGGCGGAGGCGGCCCTGGTGGCCTACCCGTGGCCCGGCAACATCCGGGAGCTGTCCAACGTCCTGGAGCGCGCCATGATCCTCCAGCGGGGCGACCAGCTGGAGGCCGCGGACCTGGGCATGCAGGACCGCCCCGCGCCGCCCCAGGAGGCACCCACGGAACTGGCCACCCTCAAGGACATGGAACGCGCCCACATCGAGCGGGTCCTCCAGCGCACCGCCGGCAACGTGGCCGAGGCCGCCCAGATCCTGGGGATGGCCCGGCGCACCCTCTACGACCGCCTGAAGGTCCTGGGTCTGAACCTCGACCGCTTCTGAGCCGGGATCGGAGGGCGGAATTTAAACAGGGATTTAATCCCTTTCCATCCCCGTTCATCCCACTTTTGCAACAGATAGAGCCCTGCTCTATCTGTTGCAAAAGTGGGATGAACGGGGATGAAAAGATAGATCTTCATCACCCGGCTTCCTGATTCAAACAGCTTGTCTCGGCGCCAGCCGAAGGGGTTGTTCCCGGTTCCCGTTTCTGGGCGGCAACGTCAGCTGCCGAATCCCGGCTGAGCGGCTCTTCGCACCCGCTTTGCGGAATTTCGCACACCCCCCCGCCCGGACGAGGGGGCGCTGGGGCATGATCCCATTTATAATCAATAGATAACCCAATGCGACAAACTGGCGCGAGGTTTGCTCCTTCCGGGGCATCCCGAAGCCTACCCCCTTGTCCAAGGAGAAACCCTTATGATCCGGAATATCGTGACAGTCCTACTGGTCGCGGGCACCGTGGCCACCGGCGGCTGGGCGGCAGCGCCCGCGAAGGCCAAGCCTCTGCACCAGCGCACCATCGAGAAATACCCCGCGCCCAAGCTGCAGAACGTGAACGGCCGCGAGGTGAAGTTCCTCCTCGACCCCGCCAAGCTCAAGGGCTCCCCCGCGGAGGTGTTCGCCACGATCTGGGAACGGGTGAAGACCGCCAGCGCCAAGCACGGCTTCAAGGTCACCGAGAAGGCCGACAACGCCCTGAAGATCGAGAAGGCCTACAAGGAGTACTTCGATACCCCGGGCCAGGACCTGTTCAAGAAGGGCTACCTGCTGCGCATCACCCAGAAGTACAAGAAGGGCGTGGCGGAAGCCACGGTGGGCGTGACCATCAAGGCCGTGAATCCCGACGCCAACATCGCCATGGCCGTGCCCCTGAAGGTCGTGGGCGTGGAGAAGGTGAAGGTCGAGGCCGAGGAGAACGCCGGTCCCGGCGCGGGCGGCATCCTGGATGGCTACATCGAGAAGGGCGCCTCCTTCAGCGTCACCCTCGACAGCCTGGGCTCCCTGACCCTGGGCGATTTCGCCAAGTACATTCCTGAATTGGCCACCCTGGGCCTCCCCGCGGGGACCCGCCTCGTGGGCACCCGGGCCTACTCCGTGCGCGTGAAGCCGGGCGCGGTCGAACTGGCCGGCACCGACGACTGCGGCTTCTCCTTCGAGGGCTGGTCCACCAAGCCCGGCGAGGCGCCCTACCTCTACGACATCTCCATGGGCTACGGCGACATCGACTTCTACGACAGCCCCGCGCTCCACGAAGCCAGCGAGCAGTTCTTCCAGCAGGTCATCGCCGGCGAGCTCGCCGACCTGGCCATGGCCCAGCCCGAGAAGTGGGGCGGTTCCAAAGTGCGCAAGCTCATGAACCGGCCCCTCACCCACTGACGTCCCTTCCACCCCTTTCAGGAGAATCCCGACGATGCGAAACCTCTCACGCAGTCTCACGCTGGGCGCCCTCGCGGCCTGCCTCGCCCTCCCCGGCCTCGCCCAGGCCGGGCCCGACAAGCTCGACGCGCTCTACGGGTACCTGTCCATGCCCGCCTACATCAAGCACTACGAAGCCGACAAGAACGGCAAGGTGCTCATCAACCCCTACCTGCAGGTGGGCACCAAGGACTACCCCGCCATCCTGGACGCCAAGAACGCCCCTTACAACTGGGTGATCGACGCCGAAGGCCGCGTGGGCATCATCCAGGAAGCCGCCCATCCCCTGGGCCGCACCTACGCCAAGGGCTTCTTCCGCCCCGAGGACCGCTCCAAGCGCAAGCCCGGCACCACCGAGAACTACGGCCACGTCTCCGCCCTCGCCGGCGGCCCCAGCCGCATCAGCGGCGAGATCAACTATGACAAGGCCACCAAGAGCTTCACCATCAACAACAAGTCCGGCCGCTACTCCAAGCACAACCCCGACCGCACCCCTGAGCAGATGGCCAACGCGGCCCGCCTGATCATGGAAGTCGTCGATCCGGGCAAGACCCCCTGGGGCCCCACCTACTACCTGCTCGAGTACGCTCCCGAGACCGTCCGCGAGGAGCTCATGAAGAGCCCCAAGCTGGCCTATGACGACGCCGCCAAGAAGAGCCGCCCCCACATCATCCTGGATGTCGCCGCGGCGCCCGCCCCCGAGGCGGACAAGCCCAAGACCAAGGCCAAGAAGGCCAAGGCCGCCCACAACGACGATCCGTCATAAGCCTCGCGCCCCACTGGCCCATCGAATAGGAGCTTGGAACATATGAAGACGCTTTTCTCCCCCCGCATCGCCCTTCCCGGGATCCTTCTCTGCCTGGCAGCGGCCATGCCGCTGCCGGCGCTGAAGCCCGCCGACGTCACCGACCAGGTCCATGTCCTCAAGGGCAAGAAGAACTTCCTCACGGGCAATGACCCGATCAACGTCGACGGCACCGTCAACTGCCTCGTGGAAATCCCCGCGGGCACCACGGCCAAGTACGAGACCGACGTCAAGACCGGCCTCATCGCCATCGAACAGAAGAACGGAGCCCCCCGGTACGTCCAGTACCTGGGCTACCCCTGCAACTACGGCGCGGTGCCCCACACCGTCCTCTCCAAGGCCAAGGGCGGCGACGGCGACCCCGTCGACGTGCTGATCCTCGGCCAGTCGGTGCCCACCGGCACCATGGTCAAGGCCCGCACCCTGGGCATCCTGGTCCTCACCGACTCGGGCGAGGTGGACAACAAGCTCGTGGTCGCCATGGAGGGTTCGCCCTTCTGGAACTGCAAGAGCATCGCCGACCTGGACGCCAAGTTCCCCGGCGTGACCTCCATCATCCAGACCTGGTTCACCTCCTACAAGGGCCGGGACAAGGAAGGCAAGCTCTTCCTGTCCTCCACCGGCTTCAAGGAGCGGGCCGAGGCGATCCGCTTCCTGGGCGACGCGGTCCTGGATTACGAGCGTTCCGTGGTCACCGACGCGGACCGGCGCCCCCTGGACAAGGACGGCAATCCCAGTCTGTACCGCTGGCCCGGGGCGAAGAACCTGGGCGAATGACACCACCCTGGGGGGGGGCGTCGCCCCCCCCTTTTTTTTTGACGCGACCATCAAGGAGGCACTAACCATGCGCATCGTACTTCTGGGTGCGCCCGGGGCCGGCAAGGGCACCGTGGCCAAACAGCTCACGGCCCAGGACGGCTCCGTGCAGATTTCCACCGGGGATCTCCTCCGGGCGGCCGTTAAGGCCGGAACGCCCCTGGGCCAGCAGGCCCAGGCCTTCATGCAGCGGGGCGACCTGGTCCCCGACCGCCTCATCATGGGCATGATGGAACAGCGCTTCCAGGAAAGGCCGGACGAGGGTTTCATCCTGGACGGCTTTCCCCGCACCATCCCCCAGGCGGTGTCGCTGGGCCTCCTCCTCAAGGGCCTGGACCGACCCCTGGAGCTGGTGGTGAACCTGGCCGTCCCCGAGGAGGTCATCCTGGACCGCCTCACGACCCGCCGCACCTGCTCGAACCCCGCCTGCAACGAGATCTACAACGTCAAGTCAAACCCGCCCGCCCCGGGCGACACCTGCCGCGTCTGCGGCAGCAAGGTCGTCCAGCGCGAGGACGAAACCCCCGAGGCCATCGGCCGCCGCCTGGAGGTCTACCGGCAGCAGACCAACCCCCTCGTGGGCCACTACGAGCGCACCGGCCTCCTGATCACCGTCACGGAACTGGACACGGCGTCCATCGTGAAGACCATCGCCGGCGCCCTGGCCGCCCAGGTGGGGTGAGCCGCCCGGTGCGCGTTCCCGCAGCGGAGTTTTGCGGAATCCCGCACGGACGCCGTACCTGGAACGCCCAGGTCAAGCCACAACCACTCCAAATGCTTTACTTGAAACCATTCTCGCATTTGGCACGCATCTTCCAATCACAGGACGTTCCCGCTGGGAAACCCCCGTCTTCCACAAAGCAGGCGCGATCGCGCCACCCCCATGACCTACCGCTGGAGGTTCACATGAAGTTCTTCGTCACGCCCTTGGCCCTCGCCATCCTGGCGGGCCCCCTCGCCGCCCAGACGCCCACCGACGCCGAGAAGCGCATCGCCGACCTGGAGAAGAAGGTCGAGAAGCTCACCAAGGCCAAGTCCGAAACCAAGAAGTCCGACGACTCCAAGGACGGCTTCTTCGTCAAGTTCGGCGGCCGCTTCCACCTGGATTCCGTGTTCTTCGACGGCAACAAGAACCGCCTGGCCAACGGCACGCAGCTGCGCCGCGGGCGCGTCAGCTTCAAGGCCGGCTTCGGCAAGGACTGGGTCGCCGAAGGCGACTACGACTTCGCGGAAGGCGACGCCTCCGTCAAGGACATGTGGCTCGGCTACCAGGGCTTCAAGGACACCCTGATCCAGGTGGGCCAGTTCAAGGCGCCCTTCGGCTTCGACACCCTCTCGTCCTCCAACGCCATCTGGTTCACCGAGCGCTCCTACAGCGACGTGTGGGCTCCCGACCGCCACGTGGGCATCGCCGTGGCCAAGTGGGGCGAGCGCTGGCAGGCCAAGGTCAACTTCTTCGGCCAGGCCATCGACGACACCAACACGGCCGACACCAACGGCTCCGACCACGGCTGGGGCTACGCCGGCCGCGTCAGCTTCGCGCCGGTCCTCGTGAACGAGTCCAAGGCCATCCACTTCGGCGTGGCCCTGAGCACGCGCACCCCCATCGCCGACTACAGCACCACCACCCTGGTGCCCGTGGCGAACGAAGCCTATGCCATCGACTTCTCGGGCCGCCCCGAGGCCGGCAAGATCAGCAAGGCCAAGTTCCTCAACGCCAAGGTTAACAACGTCAAGGACTACACCCAGACCGGCGCCGAGTTCGCGGGCGTGTGGAACGCGTTCTCCTGGCAGAGCGAGTACCAGCAGACCAAGGTCAAGCGCCGGGATGCCGTCGGCACCACCGCCGCCGCCCTCGCCGCCAGCGTCGTGGACCACACCTTCTCCACCTACTACGGCCAGGTGTCCTACATCTTCGGCGGCCGGCGCAGCTACAACGCCCAGGACGGCGTCTTCGGCAAGGTGAGCCCCTCCACCAAGGCCGGCGCCCTGGAAGTGGTGGCCCGCTACAGCAAGATGAGCCAGGACGACCTCACCGCCATCGACGCCGTCAAGGGCGGCGAGGCCAAGAACATGTCCCTGGGGCTGACCTGGTACACCAACAAGAACATCCGCTGGATGATCGACTACACCAAGGTCGACAACAACGAGAACGCCAAGCCCAAGGGCGTCTACGGCGGCATCGTGAACGACGACTTCTCCATCACCACGCTCCGCCTCCAGGTCAACTTCTAGGTCCTGGTTCTTCTCTGCCGGCGGGGGCCCGCACCCCGGGCCCCGCCGGTAGGACTGTCCGCAGCAACGCAATCAACCCCCAACCGAACCAGGAGGCCCCATGGCCAAGGAAATCGAACGCAAGTACCAGGTGAAGCTAGACGCATGGGTCCCCCAGGGCGAAGGCATCCACTTCAAGCAGGGGTACCTCAATTCCCAGAAGGAACGGGTCGTCCGCGTCCGCATCGAAGGCACCCGCGCCAAGCTCACCATCAAGGGCATCACCAAGGGCGTGACCCGCTCTGAATTCGAGTACTCCATCCCCGTGGAGGACGCCGCCCTCCTGCTGGACAACCTCTGCGAGCAGCCCCTGATCGACAAGCACCGCCACAAGGAGGTGCACTTCGGCAAGACCTGGGAGATCGATGTCTTCCACGGCCTCAACGAGGGCCTGGTGGTCGCCGAGATCGAACTGGCCTCCGAGGACGAAGCCATCACCCTCCCCGCCTGGGCCGGCGCCGAAGTTTCCAGCGACCCCCGTTATTTCAACTCGAACCTCCTCAAGAACCCTTACAATACCTGGGACAAGGCGTAATCAACCGCGAGCCGCCCCCAAGGGGGGCGGCTTGCCTTTTCAGGCAGAGCGATGGCAGCTGAAGCACCCGCGGCGACCCCCGCCCCCTCCCTCCAGGAACTCCTGGACATGGAGAAAATGGTCCTCTCCTCCAAGACGCGAGAGGCCCAGAGCCCCACCGAGCGATGGATGCGCTACCTGGGATTCCCCGGCGGCATCCTGCTCTTCCTCATCCTCTACTACCTCCCCGCCGGCGCGGGCCTGAGCGGAGCGGCCCAGACGGGCACCGCCTGCTTCGCCCTGGCCCTGGTGTGGTGGGTGACGGAACCCTTCCCTACCTACGTCACCTCCCTGATCCTCATGTTCCTGCTGCTGGTCACGCGCACGTCGCCGGCCAAGCCGATCATGGACGTGCTGGGCATGGAAGTGATCTGGCTCAACCTGCTGGCCTTCATCCTGAGCTCCATGCTGGTGAAGACCCGCCTCGCCAAGCGCATGGCGCTCTGGCTCATCATCAAGTTCGGCCGGAAGGCCTCCTGGGCCCTCCTGGCCTTCGTCATCCTGCAGCTGGCCCTGGCGCCCCTCATCCCCGCCACCGCGGCGCGGTGCGTCATGACCCTGCCCCTGATCATCGTCGTGGGCACCATCTACGGCTCCACCGAGCAGGCCCCCAACGCCTTCGGCAAGAACCTGCTCCTCCTGAACCTCGCCGGCATTTCCGTGCTCACCTCGGTCACCATGACCGGATCCTCCGCCAACCTGGTGGCCGTGGGCTTCATCCAGAGCATGACCGGCCACCGCGTCTACTACATGGACTGGATGATCGCCGGCGCGCCCATCGCCATCCTCACCATGCTGATCATGTGGTTCGTGGGAAGGAAGTTCATCTTCCCCATCGCCCCCGAGGACCAGCTGCCCAAGGTGGAAGGCGGCCTGGCGCTGGTCGAACAGCAGCACAAGGCCATGGGCGGGTTCTCCTTCCAGGAGAAGAAGGCCCTGGTGATCTTCGGCGTGGTGCTGTTCCTGTGGATGACCGACATCTTCCACATGCGCTGGTTCGGCGTCGAGATTAGCGCGCCCTTCGCGGCCCTGGTGGGCGCGGTGCTGGTGCTCTTCCCCCGCTACGGCGTGCTCCAGTGGAGCGAGGCCGACATCCCCTGGCACCTCCTCATCTTCTCCGCGGGCGCCTACGCCGGCGGCCTCGCCCTGGAAGACACCGGCGCGGCGGAGTGGGGTGTCCGGACGCTGTTCGGCGGCATGAACCTCAAGACCATCCCCTTCGGCGCGGCCTATACCATCATCGTCGCCGTGATGATGTACAGCCACCTGCTCACCACCTCCAAGACGGTGCGCACGATCATCCTCATTCCCATCATCATCACCATGTCCAAGGCCCTGGGCTGGGACCCTGTCTCCATGGCCCTGCCCGCCGCGCTCTGCATCGACTGGGTCGTGGGCCTGCCCATCAGCGGCAAGCCCAACGTCATCCTCTTCTCCACGAACCAGTACACGGTGGGAGACAACTTCAAGTACGGCATGGTCACCTGCACCGTGGGCATGGTGCTCCTGGTCATCTCGGCGGCCACCTGGTTCCACTGGATCGGGATCACGCCTTCTTTCCTGGCGATGCCTAAATGAGCCGACTCATCCTCCCCCTCCTCCTGGGCACCGCCCTTTTCGCCGGGCCCGCCGAGATCCGGCAGTACGCCACCCGCCTGGACATCCTCCCCGACGGCTCGGGCAAGGCCACGGCCACCCTCACCGTCGAGGGCGACCCCCTGGAAACCGTCGAGATCCCGGTGGGCTTCAAGGCCCGGGGCTATGCCCTGGCCGAAGGGCCCCAGGGGCTGCGGCTCGAGCCCCACGGCTCCGCGGTCAAGGTGATCCTGCCGGCGGCGCCGGGCCCCCATACGTTCACCTTCACGTTCACCGCCCTGGACGCCTTCATCCCCGAGGCCGTGGCCGAAGGCGAGAGGGCCAAGCTGCCCGCCAACAGCCGGGTCGTGCGGCACGCCTTCGTCCAGACCTTCGAGGCCCCCATCGGCGCCTACAGCGTCGAGGCGATCCTTCCCGCCGGCTACCGGTTCCAGGCCGTCAAGGAGGCCCTGCCCAAGGTCCGCAAGACCGAGTCCGAGCCCCGGGTCCGCCTGGGGGCGGCCGACGGGCGCCAGATGGCCACCCTGCGCGTCAACAACCTCAAGCAGGGCGACGCCGCGACCATGACGCTCGAAGCCATGTCCGCCAGCCGGTCCCCCCTGTGGTTCGTGGCGGGCCTGGTCATCGCCGGCCTCTACCTCTTCCTTTTCCGGGACATGGTGCAAACCAAGCGCTAGGTCCCATCCCACCCCCTTCCTTCCCGAGGTCCCATTGCTTCCTCCGCAACTCACGTCCTTCTTCCTCACCATCGCCCTCAGCACCCTGATCGGCATCGGCTTGCGGGAGTACTACGAAGGGGAGGGGAAGTTCGACACCTTCGGCACGGTCCGGACCTTCATCTTCATCGGGATGCTGGGCTTCGTCGTCTACCGGATCCCCGGCCTGGGGCCCTACGCCTTCCTCATGGGCATGGCGGTCCTGGGGGCCTTCCTGGTGGTCTACTACCGCAACAAGGTGAGCCAGCTCCAGAGCCCCGGCCTCATCGGGGTGCTCATCGCCATGCTGACCTACAGCATCGGGCCGGTGGCCATCCACGAGCCCCACTGGTACCTGTCCGCCCTGGGCGTGACCATCCTCCTGGTGCTGCACTCCAAGGGCCGCATCCGCAAGTTCACGGACCGCCTGGAGACCGGCGAGGTGGTCACGGCCTGCAAGTTCCTGGCCATCACCGGAGTCGTGCTGCCGCTGATACCGGCTTCTATCCCCGTGGAGGGCTGGGCCGCCAAGGTCTTCGCCATCGTGGCCGTCACGCCCCGCCAGATCTGGATGGCCGTGGTGGTCACCACCGCCATCTCCTACACCGGCTACGTCCTCCAGACCTACCTCTACCCCAAGAAGGGCATGCTGCTCACCGGCATCATCGGCGGGCTCTACTCCAGCACCATGACCACCCTCGTCCTCTCCAAGCGCACCCGGAACACCCCCGGGGAGGCCCGGGAGACCGCGGCGGCCATCCTCCTTTCCACGCCCACGATGTACCTCCGGATCATCATCCTGGTGGCGGCGTTCATGCCCGTGGGGGCGCTCCGCCTGGCGGTGCCTTTCCTGGTCCTCTCCGCCCTGGTGGGCGCCTACGCCTGGTGGGTCCGCGGTGGCCCGGCGCCCGAAGGCGTGGCGGAAGCCGAGGTGGAACTCAAGGACCGCAACCCCCTGGAGATCAACGCGGCCCTGCTCTTCGCCCTGATGTTCGTGACGGTCACGGTGGTCACGAAGTTCGTCCTCCTGCACTTCAAGGACCTGGGGTTGCGGATGCTCTCCTTCCTGGTGGGCGCCTCGGACATCGTTCCCTTCATCGTCTCCATCCTGCAGGGCAACCTGGGCATCTCCCAGCCCCAGGTGCTCCAGGCGATCCTGGTGGCGACGGCCAGCAACAACCTCATGAAGGCCGTCTACGCCTACCTTTTCGGCAACCGCCGCGCAGCCAATCTCGTGGCCGCCGGCATGGGCGGCGCCGCCGTCCTTTCCTTCCTCTACGTCGCCGTCGCCTTCTAGGCCCGGCCCCCGCAACCGCCCATCCAAGGAGCCTCACCATGGCCGATCCCTTCGCCAAGAACCAAGCCACCTCCGTTGAAGACGCCGCCAAGATCATCCCCCGCGCCGAGTTCCGCGTGTTCGGACAGGGCGTCATCGACCTGGTCAAGGGCAACATCTGGAACGGCAAGACGGTCCTCTTCCAGGCCCGGAAGATGCCCGCCGAGACCTACTTCCTCTCCACCCTCACCAACGAGGCCAACGTCAAGGTGCGCGACGGCCTCCTCGACATCAAGACCAAGGTCGGCGAGACCCCCGAGGGCTACGAGATCTTCCAGCCCCGCGGCAAGTTCCAGTTCCCCGTCAAGCGCGAGGACCTGGCCACGATCCTGTCCCACCTCAAGGTCGACACCGCCCTCGACCAGGAGACCTACACCCTGGACGCGTTCATCGCCTTCGCCCGCAAGCACCCCGCCCTGTGCCCGGTCAGCGTCGAGAAGATGCGCTACGGCTTCACCATCGAGGGCATCATCTGCGAGTACGCCCAGGTCTGGTTCAACGGCGCCCTGGTGGAATCCGCCTGCGCCGAGAGCGAGAACTACGAAGGCATGAAGAAGGTCATCGAAGGCATGGGCATCGCCGCCATGCCCAACACCAACTACCTGAAGGCCGCCAAGCGCGTCGTCGGGATGGAGTAGCCCCAAAGGGGCGCGGAGGGCAGACCCTCCGCGCCCCGCTTCGTGTCGCCCCAGGAGCTGTCCGTGATCCCACCCCTCGTTGCCTCCTTCCTCCTCACCCTCGCCGCCAGCTTCCTCATCGGGATCGGGCTGCGGGATTATTACGAGGGGGAGAACAAGTTCGACACCTTCGGAACGGTGCGCACGTTCGTGTTCTTCGGGATGCTGGGCTTCCTGCTCTACCAGATGCCCACGGTGGGTCCCTACGTCTTCATCATGGGCCTGGCCGCCATCGTCCCGTTCCTGCTGGTCTACTACAACAACAAGGTCCGCCAGAAGAAGAGCCCCGGCCTCATCGGCGTGCTCATCGCGCTGCTCACCTACACCCTGGGCCCCATCACCCTCCTGCAGCCCCACTGGTACGTGGTGCTGATCGCCGTGTCCATCCTGTTCGTGTTGCACTCCAAGGGCAGGATCCGCCGGTTCACGGACCGCCTCGAGACGGGCGAGGTGGTCACGGCCTGCAAGTTCCTGGCCATCGCGGGCGTCGTGCTGCCCCTCATCCCCGCCGTGGTGCCCACCACGGGCTACCTGGGCCGGCTCTTCTCGGTGCTGCCGCTCACGCCCCGGCAGGTGTGGATGGCCGTGGTGGTCACCACCACCATCTCCTACCTGGGCTACGTGCTGCAGACCTACCTCTACCCCCGCAGGGGCCTGCTCCTCACGGGCCTTCTGGGCGGCGTCTACTCCAGCACGGTGGCCGTGCTGGTGCTGGCCAAGCGCTCGAAGCGCAGTCCGGGCCGGGACCATCAGGCCGCCGCGGGCATCCTGGTGGCGGTGGCGATGATGTACCTGCGGGTGCTAGTCCTGGTGGCCATCTTCCGCACGCGGGACGCCATTCGCGTGGGCCCCGCCCTCCTGATCCTGGCCCTGCTCTCGGCCGGATACGGCCTGTGGCTCAACCGGGACAGCCGCCAGGAGCCCCAGCCGCAGCCCGCCGAAGGCGGAACCGAAGGCGCCGCCCCCGCGGAGGCCGGCGAGGAGGCCCTCCACAAGAACCCCCTGGAGATCAATTCCGCCCTGTTCTTCGCGTTCATGTTCGGGGCCGTTTCCCTGGCCACCAAGTACGCCCTGATCTTCTTCAAGGAGATGGGCCTGCGCGCCATGTCCTTCATCGTGGGCTGCTCGGACATCACCCCCTTCGTGGTGACGGTCCTGCAGGGCAACCTGGGCATCGACAGCGTCCAGGTCCTCCAGGCCATCATCATCGCCACGGCCAGCAACAACCTCCTGAAGGTGGTCTACACCTACATGTTCGGCACCCGGCGCACCGCCAACCTCGCCGCCGCGGGCATGGCCTGCCTCATCGCCCTGTCCCTGGCGTACGCCTTGATCGCACTGTGATCCGAAAGGCACCATGAACGCCCTCAACGTCCTCCGTTCCCTGAACCTCCGCGGCCAGTTCATGTTCCTGCTGTGCACGCAGCTGGTGCTCCTGGCCCTGGTGGCCGTGCTGGGAGCCGCCAGCCTCGAGCGCCTGCGCACGGACCAGGTGGCGCTGGGCGCCAGCCTTCCCAAGAGCTCGGTGGCCGCGCGGGTGCTCCACGATTCGGACGTGCTGCGGGTGATCCACGTGTCCCTCGTGGGCGCGGCCAGGAATCCGGAATACCTCGAAAAGCGCCTCAAGCGCCTCAAGGAGGTGGAGGCCGACCTGACGAAGTCCCTTGCCGCCATGGATGCCCTGCCCTGGTCCGGCCAGGACCGGGAGGACGTCACCCGGATCACCGCGGGCATGCGCATGTACATGACCTCCTTCCCCCCCATCCTGGAGCGGGCCCGCAAGGCGGGCCTGGCCGAACTCCCCGAGCTCATCGAAGCCAACACCGCGTACCGCCGGGACGGCTACAACCTGCTCCTCAAGCTCCTCCCGCGCCTGGAGGCCGACGGCGAGGAGATGGTGCAGCGGGACCTGGTGGGCAGCCGCCGGGGCCAGTACCTGATCCTCGCCGGCCTCGTCTCCGCCCTGGCCCTGGGCTTGACCTTCACCCATATCCTGGGCAATCGCGTGCGCCGGCAGGCCGCGGGCCTGCTCACGGCCATGGAGGCGCTTCGGACCGGCGATCTATCCACCCGCTGCCCCGAACCCGGCGGCGGCGAGCTGGGGGACACCGGCCGCGCCCTGAACGCGGTCATCGACGACCTGGGCCAGCACATCCGCACCATCTCGGACGTGAGCCACCGCGTGGCCTCTTCCGCCATGGAGCTGAGCGCCACCGTCACCCAGGTCAAGGGGGCCACGGACGAGATCGGCGTATCGGCCCATCAGCAGCGCTCGATCATGGAGGAAGGCACCGGACTGGTGCAGGACATGCGGACCCTCACCGGTACGGTGCAGACCGGCACCGCCCGGCTCCAGACCCTGGCCTCGGCCTCGGAGACGGCCGCCGACACCGCCCGGGGCAGCGCCTCGGACTCCGACCGCGCCATGGCGGGCATCCTCGATAGCTCCCGCAACGTGGGCCGGATCACCACCGTCATCGCCGACATCGCCCGCCAGACCAACCTCCTGAGCCTCAACGCCGCCATCGAGGCCGCCAAGGCCGGGCAGATGGGCAAGGGCTTCGCCGTGGTGGCCGAGGAGGTGCGCAAGCTCGCCGAGCGCAGCGCCGTCGCCGCAAAGGAGATCAGCGCCCTGGTGGCCGAGAGCTCCCAGCGCGTGGACGAGGGCATCGTGGCGGTGGGCCAGGTCAACGATGGCCTCGGGCGCATCCAGGACCACATCCGGGAGAACGGCGGCCAGGTGCGGGACATCGCCACCGCCATGGACCGGCAGGCCACGTCCACGGAGCGGCTCCTCACCCACCTGGGCTCCATCGGCGCCCTCACGGAGCGCCACGGCTCCGCCACGACCCAGCTGGTGGCCACCATGGGCGAGACGGCCCGCACGGTGGATGACCTCGCGGCCCTGGCTTCGGAGCTGCGCGGGCTCACGGAGCGGTTCCGGGTGGCCTGACCCCCGGGGTTCACCCCGCGGGCGGCTGCGCCGCCCCGGCCCTCCAGGCCATCACCTTGTTCGCCGCGGCCCGTCCCGCCTTCTCCACCAGGGCCGCTTCCTCCGCCTCGCGCACCGCCGCGACGCTGCCGAAGGCCTGCAGCAGCTTCTTCGCGGTGGCCGCGCCCACGCCCGGGATGGTGGTGAGCTCCGTCTGGAGGGTGCGCTTCGCGCGCAGGGCGCGGTGGTAGGTGATGGCGAACCGGTGGGCCTCGTCGCGGATGCGCTGGAGGAGCTGCAGGACGGGGCTGGTCCTGGGGATGCGCAGGGGCTCGGAGCTGCCGGGGCGGTACACCAGCTCCTCCTTCTTGGCCAGGGACGCCCGCTCCAGCTGGGCGAGACCCAGGGCCTCCAGGGCGCTTTCGGCGGCGTGGAGCTGGCCCAGGCCGCCGTCGATGAGCACGAGGTCGGGAAGGTCCCGGCCTTCGGCGGCCAGGCGCTGGTACCGGCGGCCCACCACCTCGGCCATGTTGGCGAAGTCGTCGTTCTGCTCGTTGGTGACCTTGAAGCGGCGGTAGTTCTTGCGGTCCGGCACGCCGTCGGTGAAGACGACGCAGGAGGCCACCACCTCCCGGCCCTGGCCGTGGCTGATGTCGAAGCATTCCATCCGCCTGGGCAGGTGGGCCAGGCCCAGGAAGGCCTGCAGGCCCTCCAGCACGGCCTGGTTGAGCCGCGCGGGCTCGAACTTGCGCTCCAGGGCAAGGCGGGCGTTCTCCTGGGCCATGGTCAGCAGGTCCACCTTCTCGCCCCGCTGGGGCACGGCCAGGTGGGGCTTGGAGCCCCGCATGGCGCCCAGCCACTCCCGCAGCAGCTCGGCGTCCTCGGGCTCGGTCTCCACCAGGATCCGCGCGGGCACGGCCTCCTCGGAATAGACGCGCTTGATGACCTCGGCCAGGACGTGGCCGTCGAAGGCCTCCACGTCCTCCAGGAGGTATTCGCGGCGGCCCACCATGCGCCCCTCGCGCATCTCCAGGCGGTGCACGCAGGCCCTGCCGTCCAGCACCGCGCTGCCGAAGAAATCGGTGTCCTCCTGGTCCACCGTCGCCGCCTTCTGGCGGTTGAACCAGGCGTCCACCTGGTTCAGCGTGTCCCGGTAGGCCGCGGCCTGCTCGAAGGCACTGTGTTCCGCGGCCCGCCACATGGCCGCCTCCAGGCGCCCTTTCAGCTCGTCCCGCTTGCCCTCGAGGAAAAGGCGCGCCTCCTTGGCCTGCTCCCGGTAGGCCTCCTGGGTCACGGCGGCGATGCAGGGGGCGGTGCAGCGGTGCAGCTGGTACTTCATGCAGGCCCGGCCCCGCTTGCCGTCGATGTCGATGTCGCAGTCGCGGATCTGGAAGAAGCGGTAGGCCAGTTCCGCGGTGCGGTAGGCGGTGGAGGCGGGGAAGAACGGGCCGAAGTAGAGGGAGCCGTCCTTCTTCACCTTCCGGGTGACGAACACCTGGGGGAAGGGGTCCTTCCAGGTGAGCTTCACGTAGGGGTAGCTCTTGTCGTCCCGGAGCATGATGTTGTAGGGCGGCCGGTGCTCCCGGATGAGGTTGTTCTCCAGGACGAGGGCCTCCAGCTCCGTCTCGCAGACGATGAACTCCAGGTCCCAGATGCGGCTCACCAGGCGCCGGGTCTTGGCGTCCAGGTTCCGGGTCTGGAAGTAGCTCTTCACCCGGTTGCGCAGGACCTTGGCCTTGCCCACGTAGAGGAGGTTGGCCTCCTTGTCCCGGTACAGGTAGACGCCGGGGCGCGTGGGCAGGTCCGCCAGCTTGCGCTGGAGGAAGGGGCTGCGGTCGGCGTTCGAGCGGGTGCTGGCCATCAGGAATTCTACCGGGAACCCCAGCGCCGCGCGGGGCACTGCTCGACCATGGACGCTTCCCGGGGCCGCGCCGCCCAGCGGTACGGGCGCTGGTGCGAACACGGCACCCTCTGGCTGCTGTGGCTGCGGGGCTGGGACCCCGTGGCCCGGAACCTCAAGGCCGGCCGGTTCGAGATGGACCTCCTGGTGGCCCGGGGCGACGAACTGCGCCTGGTGGAGGTGAAGGCCCGCGCCCCGGGGGCCTGGGTGGGGGGGGACGCGGCCCTCACCTTCGCCCAGCGCCTCCGCCTCCAGAAGGCCCTGCGGCGCTTCCTGGAGCGGGTGCCCTGGCCCTTCCGGGTGACCTTCCAGCGGGTGAGCTGGTCGGGGTGGCGCTGCCGGTTCCACCCGCCGGAGCGATGGAGTTAGGAACCTTTCATGGATCTGGGCGCATACCTGGACCTGCGCGGCATCCACCCCGCCCAAATGCCTAGAGGACCTCAATTGATGAATCACCGCCCGCTCCACCTCCGCCGCACCCTGGCGGCCGCCGCCCTGTTCCTGGGCGCCCTCACGCAGGCCCAGGCCACCGGGTCCACCTACGCATCCCTGGTCAACGAGACCCTCCGGAAGGTCCGGGTCACGGTCACCACCGCCTCCCTCAGCCACTACGATCCCAGTACGCCGCATGTGGCGGCCACGGCCCGGGTGGACGGGTGGGCCACCCTGAACCTGGAGGGCTACAATCCCGTGACCAAGGCGCCGGTCCTGCACCTGGGCATCCACTCCCGGACCCTGACGAGCGCGGTCCTCGGCCCCGGCGAATGCATCGAGTTCACGTCCCGGCCCGGCTACAACACCCTCCAGACGCTGGACCTCACCGTCCAGGAGGAATCCAGCGGTTCCAACCCCGGGCCGGGTCCCGCGGCGGTGTTCCGGTACTGGGCCTGGGAGACCGAGATCGATCCCGATGGCATGGCGTGTTCCGGGGGCATCTTGATCCTCAATCCCGGAGGTCCCGGCTCCTTCACCCTCGCGAACCGCTTCGGACGCCTCGCGGCCATCATCGACGCCAGCGCCGCCCAGCCGACCGCGCCCGGGGGGCTCCTGCCCGAACCCGGGGGGCTCCTGCCCGAACCCAAGGGACTCCTGCCCGAACCCAAGGGACTCCTGCCCGAACCCAAGGATGCGACACCGCTGTATCTTCCCCCGGTGATGGTCCAGTTCCTCCAGGCCGGTGGCCAGACCTCCCAATCCTCCACCTCCACTTCGAGCAGTTCCAGCTCCTCGACGTCGACCCCAACCTCCTCCCCGTCGTCCTCGTCCTCCTCGACCACCCCGACCATCCCGGGCCCTTCCCAGCCCGCGAAGGGCGTCGCCCCCGGGGGCCTCTGAGAGGGTCCGATTCCGGTAGAATCGTCATATGCTGGTACTCGGACTCGAATCCTCCTGTGACGACTGCTCCGCCGCCGTCGTGCGCGAAACCCCGGAGGGCCCCGTCCTCCTGGCCATGACCCGCAAGAGCCAGGACGAACTCCACGGCCCCTACGGGGGCGTGGTGCCTGAACTCGCCGCCCGGGAGCACCTCCTGCAGTTGCGGGGGGTGATCGCCGGAGCCTTGGACAAGGCCGGGCTCACGCTCCGGGACATGGACCGCATCGCGGTCACCCGGGGGCCGGGGCTGGTGGGATCCCTGCTCACCACCTTCTCGGCCAGCAAGGCCATGGCCTGGCGGGAGGGCATCCCCTGGGTGGGGGTGCACCACCTCCTGGGCCACCTGAACGCGGCGCGCTTCGCCGTGCCGGACCTGCCCTTCCCCGCCCTGGCGCTTCTGGTGTCGGGGGGTCACACGCACCTCTACCTCGCCCGGGACTGGTCCCACCTGGAACTGCTCCAGAAGACCCGGGACGACGCGGCGGGGGAGGCCTTCGACAAGACCGCGCGAATGCTGAACCTGGGCTACCCCGGCGGGCCCATCGTGGACACCTGCGCCAAGGCCGCAGACCGCGCCGCGGCCCCCTTCACGCCGCCGAAATTCCGGGACGGCAAGGCCGGCTGGAGCTTCTCCGGCCTCAAGACCGCCGTGAAGATCCGCATCCACGGCGAGGCGGGCCTGGACGCCGCGGGCGTGGACGACCCCCGGGTGCGGGCCCTGTGCCGCACCCTCCAGGAGACCGTCGCCGCCTGGCTCCTCAAACCCATCCCCGCCTTCCGGGACGAGACCGGGGCCCGCGCCCTCATCGTCTCCGGCGGCGTGGCCTGCAATTCGGAACTGCGGACCCAGGCCAAGGCCCTGGCGGAGAAGCTGGGCCTGGTGCTGGCCATCCCGGAACCCCGGTTCTGCACGGACAACGGCGCCATGATCGCCGCCGCCGGCGCGATCCTGGACCCCCTGGGGGATCCCTGGACCTTCAACGCCGACCCCAACCTGCCGCTGGGAGCCTAGCCGTGGAGGTCACCCGCGAGGACGTCCTGCGCTGCGCCACCCTGACCCGCCTCAGCCTCCGGGAGGAGGAGATCGAGCCCCTGCGCCGGGACATGACCCAACTGCTCAGCCACGCCGAGAGCCTTTCCGCCCTGGACCTGGAGGGCGTGGAGCCGGCGGCCCTTGACCGCCCTCTACCGAGGCGCGAGGACGTCCCCCACCAGGGTTTCACCCAGGCCGAGGCCCTGGCCAACGCCCCCCAAACGGTCCGAGGCCAATTCGCAGTCCCCCAGGTCCTCTGACCCCCGACAATACCGAACCAGGATGTTCCGGTCGGCTGGCATGACCAGCAGTATCCCGGCTACCTTTTCGCTTCAGAAATCGCCGCCGCCCGAATCCCCGCCCCCGGAATCGCCCCAGTCGCCGCCGGAGTCCCCGCCGCCCGAGTCGCCCCAGTCCCCACCGGAATCCCCGGAACCGCCGGAGTCGCCCCAGTCGCCGCCGGAGGAGGCTCCGCCGTCGCCGCCCCACCCGTCCCGGTTGTGGTGGCCGCCGCCCATCATGCTGCCGATCATCATGCCGGTGAGGAGGCCGCCCATGCCGCCGCCGCCCTGGGGGGGGTAGTAGCCCGGCTGGCCCGGGGCCAGGGCCTGGGGCGCGTCCAGGCCCAGCCTCTGGCGGGCTCCGGGGGGCAGTTCCTCGTCCTTGAGTTCCTCCACGCCGGCGGTGCCTCCGCAGTAGCCGCAGGTCCAGGTCACCTTGCGCAGGCCGTCATACTGCTGCTTCATCTTGTCGCCGGAGGCGCCGCAGGTGGGGCACTTGGGGTAGGGGTTGGCGAAGGTGAATCCCTCCACGGGGCCCGATCCCATGGGACGGTGCGCCGCGCCCAGCTGCTCCTCCCGGTCCCGCCGGCCCCGCATCACGAGCCAGGCGACGACCCCGGCGATGAGGATGGCGACGAAACAGCCCATCCCCCCACCGCCGGACGATTCGTCCCGCCTGCGAAGGAAAACGGCCTGTTCGGTGAGCATGTGCGTCTGCATGGCGTACCTCTCGCCCTCAAGCTTAACTCCACTGGCATACTGTCCGGGAGATGATCAGCGCCTCCTCCCTACCGCCGGGCCCGTGGATGGTTCTCGGCCTCATGTCCGGCACCAGCGCGGATGGGGTGGACGCGGTGCTGGCGCGGGTGGACCCGGACGGGTTCGCCGGCGGCAGCCCGTTCCTGGAACTGGTGGGGCACCTGCACGAACCCTACCCCGCCGCCCTGCGGGAGACGGTCATGGCCGCGGCCAACGACGTCCTCAAGCCGGGCGCGCTCTGCGTCCTGCAGCGGGACCTTGGCGACCACCATGCGCGCGCGGCCGTCCAGCTCGCGCGATCCCTGGGCGTGAAGCCGCACCTGGCCTCGCTCCACGGCCAGACCGTGCAGCACCATCCCCGGCGCGGGGCCACGCTCCAGCTGGCGGATCCCTACGTGCTGGCCGAACAGCTGCAGTGCCCGGTGATCTGGGACCTGCGGCGGCGGGACATGGCCCTGGGCGGCCAGGGCGCGCCCCTGGTGCCGCTCACGGAACTGTGGCTCCACGGGCGGAAGGAGCCCTGGGTCGCCCTCAACCTGGGCGGCATCGCCAACGCCACCCTGTGGGACGGCGCCGAGGTTCGCGCCTGGGACCTGGGCCCGGCCATGACGCTGCTGGACCTGGCGGCCTCCCTCTGGCTCGGCAAGCCCTACGACCCCGCGGGAGCCTCGGCCACGGGGTTCGTGGAGGACACGCTCCTGGAGACCTGGCTCACCCACCCCCATTTCCGCATCCCCCCGCCCAAGTCCACGGGGCGGGAAGTGTTCGGGGCGGCCTGGCTGGACGGGGAGCGGCGCTCCCTGGAACACCTCCCCCTGCCCACGCGCATGGGCACGCTGGCGGCCTTCACCGCCGAGGCCTGCGCGCGCGAACTGCGCACCTGGGGGCCGCCCATGCCCGCGGGCACCCCGATCCTCCTCTCCGGGGGCGGGGCCCTCCACGGCCGGGTGCGGCGGGAGCTCGCCGGGCGCCTACCGGCGTTCCGGATCCAGGACGACCTCCAGTTCCCCTCCGGCGCCAGGGAGGCCGTGAGCTGGGCCCTCCTGGGCGCCGCCAGCGCCAAGGGCGTCCCCGGGAACCTCGCCTCGGTCACCGGCGCCTCCCGCGCGGCGATCCTGGGCAGCTGGGTGCCCGGGTGAAGACGGGAAGATGGCTGGACCACCTCCCCCCATGGATGGCCTGGGGGGCCGTCGCCAGTACCGGCGCCTACAGCCCCGCGGAAGTGGCCGCCATGGCCGTGCCCCTGGCGGGAGCGGCCGTGGTGGAGTGGCGCGACGGCTCCCTGTACCGCTTCCGCAGGCTGCTGGAGATCGCGGCCCTGGCCGTGTTCCTGGTGCACCTGGCGGCCCGCACCGGGGTGCTGCCCACGGTGGTGAACACCCTGTTCGCCCTGTGCGGCGTGCGGCTCTGCCTGCCGCGGGAGAACGCGCAACGGCGCCAGCTCCTGCTCATGGGTTTCCTGGTGTTCCTCACCACCGCGGTCTCCACCTCCGAGCTGGACTTCCTGGTGTGGGCCCTGGTCTGGGTTTCGGGCGGCGCGGTGTTCCTCATGCAGCTCAACTGGGAGAAGTCCGCGGCCCTGCGCCCCGGCCCGGTGCGCCCGGTGCCCTTCCGCAAGGCCCCGGCGTGGCTGGCGGCGGTGGTGCTCATGGCCGCAGGGTTCTTCGTCGTGCTTCCGCGGCTGCGCATGGGGGTACGGGGCCTGCCCCTGGGCGTCCATGGACTCGCGGGAGGCCGCGCCGGGCTCAGCGACGTCCTGGACCTCGCCGGCGGGGGCCCCATCCAGGGCGGCGGCGAAGTGGCCCTGCGCATCGTCCCCGGCCCGGACCAGCCGGGCTTCGCCCGGGCCTTCGCGCTGCTCCGGGCCGTGGTCCTGGAGGACCTGGACGGGCAGCGTTGGGAGATCTCCGACGCGACCCCCGGCAATCCCTCGGCCGCATGGAACCAGCCCCGGCTGGGGGGCGGGGCCCTTTCCGCCGAGGCCTTCGTCAGCCCGAGCCCAATGCCCGTCATCCCGCTGCCCTACGGCCGCGCCACGCTGGTCCCCCCCGAAGGCGAGCGCCTCCGGGCCGGACCGGGGGCCTCCGTGCGGTGGTGGTTCCCCATGCGCCGGATCCTGCCCCTCAAGCTTTCCGTCCAGCCCCAGGAGGGCGAACCGGAGCGGCCCCCCGCAGGCGCCCGGCGGGCCTTCCTCACCCGGGCGGGGGCGGACACCGACAGCGCCCTGCGCTGGAGCCTGGCCACGGCCCCGGAGGACCTCCCCCCAAGCCAGCTGGCGGCGAAGCTCTCCGGCGCCCTGCGCACCTTCCGCTACACCCTGGACAACCCCTCGGGCGGCGCCGCCGATCCCCTCGCGGACTTCCTGGAGCGCACCCGGGCCGGCCACTGCGAGTACTTCGCCTCCGCGCTGGCGGCGATGCTGCGCCGGCGCGGCGTCCCGGCGCGGGTGGTCAACGGCTACCGCCTGGGGACCTGGATCGCGGGCGGCGGCTACTACCTCGTGACCCGGAACGAGGCCCACAGCTGGGTGGAGTACTACGACCCGGACCAGCGGGCCTGGCGCGTGGAGGACCCCACCCCGGCCGCGCCCGCCTCGGCCCTGGGCGCGGGCTCGTTCTTGTCGGCCCTGGCCCGCCTCGCGGACTCCGCGCGCTTCGCCTGGGACCGCAACGTGGTGCGCTTCTCGGACGAGGACCAGATGGCCGGGCTCGAATGGCTCCAGGCCAAGGTGGGTGGCCTGGCCCCGGACAGGTTGCGGGAGCCCCTGCGCACCGGCCTGGCCATCGCGGCCGCGGTGGGCGCCCTGGCGGCCCTGGCCTGGGCGTCCCGGGCCCTGCTGCCCCGGGCCGCGGGCGGCCCCGGGAGCCCGGGGCGGCTCCCCCAGCTCAGGCCCCTCCTGCGCGCCGCCGGGAGCCAACGGCGCCCCGCCCCGGGCGAGACCGCCCGGGTCTGGCTCACGCGCCTGGGAACGCTGCGTCCGGACCGCTCCGCCCCGTTGGAGGCCCTGGCCCGGGCAGCGGACGCCGTGGCCTACGGCGGGGGCGAGGCCTCGGACCTGGCCCGCCTCGCCAGGGAGGAAGCCAAAGCCTGGAGGCGGAACGGGCGGATGTGATAAAATTTTTCAACCGAGGAAAATTTTTATGCATAGCCCCGTCCCCGCCGACATCGACATCGCCCGCCGCGCCACCATGCTGCCCATCGGGGAGCTGGCGGCCCGCCTCGGGATCCCCGAACTCGACCTGGAGCCCATCGGGCGCACCAAGGCCAAGATCTCCCTGGACCACTACCGCCGCCTCCGGGGCGGCCCCCAGGGCAAGCTCATCCTGGTCACCGCCATCACCCCCACACCCGCGGGGGAAGGGAAGACCACCACCACCGTGGGCCTCACCGACGCGCTGGCGCGCCTGGGCAGGAAGGCGATGCTCTGCATCCGCGAACCCTCCCTGGGCCCCTGCTTCGGCATCAAGGGCGGCGCCGCCGGCGGGGGCTACGCGCAGGTGGTGCCCATGGAGGACATCAACCTGCACTTCACGGGGGACTTCCACGCCATCGGCGTGGCCCACAACCTGCTCTCGGCGGTCATCGACAACCACCTGGCCTCCGGCAACGCCCTGGACATCGACCCCGCGCGGGTGGTGTGGCGGCGCGTGGTGGACATGAACGACCGGGCCCTGCGGCAGATCGTGGTGGGGCTGGGGGGCACGGCCAACGGCGCCCCGCGCGAGACCGGCTACGACATCACGGTGGCCTCCGAGGTGATGGCCGTGTTCTGCCTTTCCGAAAGCCTCCACGAACTCAAGGAGCGCCTGGGCCGCATGATCGTGGCCTACACCCGGGACCGCCGGCCCGTGCTGGCCTCCCAGCTCAAGGTCCACGGCGCCATGGCGGCCCTCCTCAAGGACGCCATCAAGCCCAACCTGGTGCAGACCCTCGAGAACAACCCCGCCCTGGTTCACGGGGGGCCCTTCGCGAACATCGCCCACGGGTGCAACAGCCTGATCGCCACCCGCATGGCCTTGGGCCTCGCGGACTTCGTCGTCACCGAGGCCGGCTTCGGCGCGGACCTGGGCGCCGAGAAGTTCCTGGACATCATGTGCCGCCAGGCGGGGCTGGTGCCCGACGCGGTGGTCCTGGTGGCCACCGTGCGCGCCCTCAAGATGCACGGCGGCGTGGCCAAGGCCGACCTGGCCCGCCCCGACGCCGGGGCCGTGCGCCGCGGCCTGCCCAACCTGGTCAAGCACCTGGAGAACATCCAGGCCTGGGGGCTGCCGGTGGTGGTGGCCGTCAATCACTTCACCGCCGACCTCCCCGAGGAGACCGCCGCCATCGTGGAGGCCTGCGCCGCCCTGGGCGTGAAGGCCGTGCGGGCCGACCACTGGGCCCGGGGCGGCGAAGGCGCGGTGGACCTGGCCGGGGAGGTCCTCGCCCTCACCCGCGGGCCGCGGCCCACCCTGGCCTTCACCTATCCCGCCGAGCTCGGGCTGTGGGAGAAGGTCCGCGCCGTGGCCCGGCGCATCTACGGCGCCGCCGACATCAAGGGCGACGCCAAGGTGCTCAAGGCCTTCGCGGACCTGGAGGCCGCGGGCTTCGGCAACCTGCCGGTGTGCCTGGCCAAGACCCAGTACTCCTTCTCCACGGATCCGCAGCTCCGGGGCCGGCCCGAGGGGTTCACGCTGGCCGTGCGGGACGTGCGGGTGTCCGCGGGCGCGGGGTTCGTGGTGGTCCTCACGGGAGACATCATGACCATGCCCGGCCTTCCGAAGGTCCCCGCGGCCGAACTCATCGACATCGACGAGGACGGGAACATCACCGGCCTTTCCTGAAGCCTCACTTCAGGTGGGACCTCGCCGCCAGGACCCAGTCCTTGAGCTGCGCGCCGGGCATGGGCCGGCCCAGGAAGTAGCCCTGGCCCCGGTCGCAGCCCAGGGCCTTGAGGGCGTCCCACTGGGCCTGGGTCTCGATGCCCTCGGCCACGGACGTCAGGTGGAGGTCCTTGGCCATGCGGATCATGTTCCGGGCCAGGATGGCGTGGCGCTCGGAGCCGGGCAGGCCCCGGGTGATGGACTGGTCGACCTTGAGCTCGGTGAAGGGGATCCGCTCCAGCTGTTCGAAGGTGGCGAAGCCCGTGCCGAAGTCGTCGATGCTCAGGCCGAAGCCCCGCATGCGCAGGCGGTTCAGGTTGGAGAGCGTGTGGCCCAGGTTGGACACCGAAGCCGATTCGGTCATCTCGAAGACCAGGAACCTGGGGGGCAGGTCCAGCTCGGCCACCTTCGCCAGGAGGCGGTCCGCGAAGGCGGGTTCGCTCAGGGACTGGGCGGAGAGGTTCACCGAGACTTCCACCTTGAGGCCGCGCGTGTTCCACCCCTGCCACTGCCTCGCCACGAACTCCAGCACGTGGAGCGTGAGCCCCGACATGAGTTCGGTGTCCGTCTCGGCCTGGGGCAGGAAGGCGCCGGGGCCCAGCATCCCCGCCTGCGGGTGGCGCCACCGGATCAGCGCCTCCACGCCCTTCAGATGGGCGCCCTGGAAGGTGACCTGGGGCTGGAAGAAGCAGACGAATTCCCCGTCCCGGAGCCCTTTGCGGATCTCGTCCAGGCCGATTTCGCCCTGCGGGGCGGGCGCCGGCGCGGAACGGCCCAGGAAGGGCGGACCCGACAGCACCTTCACCAGGTCCTCCCGGAAGATCGGCTTCTGGACGAAGCCCGCCACCGGCAGCCCGAAGGTCGCGGCCATGAGGCGCACGGAGCGGAGGACGTTCTGCTCCTGGGAGCTGACGATGATCAGTTCCGGACGGTAGCCCCGGGAGGCCATCTCCCCGATGAAGGTCACGCCGTCCATGCCAGGCATCTCCAGGTCCGTGAGGATCAGGTCGATGGCCGGCGCCCGCTCCAAATGGGCCAGGGCCTGCAGGCCGTCGGCGGCCTGCAGGGGCTCCGGGGCCCCCAGCTCCTGGACCAGACCGGCCAGGTGGGCGCGCTGGAGGGCGCTGTCCTCCACGACCATCACCATGCGGCCCGCGAGGGGTAGGGACACGGAAGCCGGGGTCGGATCGGTCACGCTGGAATCCTGGGCATGGGGACGGGTCGTTGTCCAACTCTACCAGGACCGCCTCCGGCTTGGAAACGTCCAACCCTGTGCGCCCCCGTTAATTGGAAGCGCCCGCCTGCGCCCGTTCCTCGAGCCGCACCGGCCCGGGCTCCCGGGGCACCGTGACGATCCAGAGGCGGTCGTAGGCGCGGATCTCCGGGAAGAAGCCCTTGAAACCCAAGGCCCCCGCCAGGGCGCCCAGGGTGTCGGAGTGGCCGCAGATGACGACCGTCCTGCCCTTCCAGTTCTCCAGGACCTCCCGCCCCACCGAAGCCTCCTCGCCCCGCGGCCGGATCTCCGGGACCAGCCCCAGCCGCCCCGCCAGGGGCGCCACGGTCTGCCGGGTGCGCCACACGTCGGTGGCGAAGATGGCCGCCGGCCGGAACGCGGCCAGTTCCGCCCCCAGGTCCTCGGCGCGGCGGAGCCCCCGGGAGGACAGGAGGGCGTTGGCGGACCGGGCGCCCTTTTCCGCGTGGTGGATCAGCACCACGACCGTGTCCTGTCCCAGGAGCGCGGCCGACGCGACCAGGGCGAGGAGGAGGGCCTTCACGGCTCCTTCTCCAGCATCCCGAACCGCGCCACGATGCGCTTCTCCCCCTCCTGGAAGCGGATGGTGTAGGTGAGCATGTCGCCGCTGCCCGAGGCGGCGGTGATGACCCCCCGGCCGAAGCGGGGGCTCAGCACCCGCGTGCCCTTGGGCCAGCTGCCCGCGGGGGGATGGGGCGGCTCCTCGGGCGCGGCCGCCTCGGCCGGAGCGGGCGCGGGTTCGGGGGCGTCGCCCTGCCCCCGGACCCGGTCGAAGAAGCTGCGGATCCGCCCCAGTTCCGAGGCCACGCTGGTGGCACCGCCACCGGTGGGCCGCTGGGACGGGAAGGCGCCCTGGCCGGAGCGGTACAGCTCCGTGCCCCAGCGGATGGGCGTCTCCAGGCCCTCCTCGGGCAGTTCCCGCAGGAACCGGCTGGGCATGCCCAGCATCTCCTGGCCCATGGCCCGGCGCCGCCGCGCGGCGGTGAGGTAGAGCTTGGTCTGGGCCCGGGTGATGGCCACGTAGAAGAGCCGGCGCTCCTCCTCCAGGCCGTCCTCGGCTTCCCGGGCGTTGCGGTTGGGGAAGACGTCCTCCTCCAGGCCCACCAGGAACACCACGGGGAATTCCAGCCCCTTGGCGCAGTGGATGGTCATGAGGGAAAGGAGCGAAGCCTCCTCCAGCTCGTCCGAATCCGAAGCCAGGGTCACCCGGTCGAGGAATTCCGCCAGGCGCAGGCCCAGGCCCTCCGCCTCGGCCGCGGCGGAAACGAACTCCTCCAGGTTGCGCAGGCGGCTTTCGGCCTCCAGGGTGGCCTCCTCCTCCAGCATCTGCACGTAGCCCGATTCCGCCAGGATCCAGCGAACCAGGCCCGAGAGGCTGAGGTGCGTGGACTCGTCCGCGGCCCGCCTGAAGAGGTCCACGTACCGCCCCAGCTCGCGCTGGGCGCGCCCCTTGAGCTCGCCCGCGCGCAGCAGGGCCACGGTGGCCTGCAGGGCGGTGCCCCCTTCGGGTATCGCCGCCTCGATGCGGGCCAGGGTCGTGGCGCCCACGCCCCGGGTGGGGGAGTTCACCGAACGCCGGAAGCTCACGAGGTCGAAGGGATTGCACACCAGGCGCAGGTAGGCCAGCAGGTCCTTGACCTCCTGGCGCTCGTAGAACTTCACGCCGCCCACGAGCTTGTAGGGCATGTTCTGGGCCCGCAGCGCCTCCTCCAACTGCCGGGACTGCCAGTTGGCGCGGTAGAGCACCGCCATGCGCGCATCGGGGAAGCGCAGGCGCTCCTGCCGGATGCGGTCCGCCACGTACTCCGCCTCCTGGCGCCCCTCGTCCAGGAGCTTGAAGGTGATGCGCTCCCCCATGCCCAGGTCCGTCCAGAGGGTCTTGCCCAGGCGCTGGGTGTTGTTGGCGATGACCGTGCTGGCGGCGTCCAGGATGAGCTGGGTGGAGCGGTAGTTCTGCTCCAGCTTGATCTGGGTCGCGTGGGGGAAATCGGCCTGGAAGTCCAGGATGTTCTTGATGTCGGCGCCCCGCCACTTGTAGATGCTCTGGTCCTCGTCGCCCACCACGCACAGGTTCTGGTGCCTCCGGGCCAGGTGCTGGACCATCAGGTACTGGGCCCGGTTCGTGTCCTGGTACTCGTCCACCAGAATGTAGCGGAAGCGGTCCGCGTAGGCCGCCTGCACCTCCGGGTCCCGCAGGAACCGCTCCGTGTGCAGCAGGAGGTCGTCGAAGTCGCAGGCCTTGTGGCTCCTCAGGCCGTCCTGGTAGCCCTTGTAGGCTTCCAGCACCTTGCGGGTCCAGGGATCCAGGGCCTCCTCCATGGCCTCCGCGGGGAGCAGGCACCGGTTCTTGAAGTCGGAGATCACCTCCAGGACCTTCTTGGGGTGGAACTGCTTCTCCGGGAGCTTCAGGTCCGCCAGCACCTGCTTGACGAGGCTCCGCTGGTCGGAGGGGTCGAAGATCACGAAATCCCGCCCCACGGGGGTGCGGTCCCCTTCCCTGCGCAGGATGCGGGTGCAGAAGCTGTGGAACGTGCTCACCCAGAGCTGCTCGGCCGGGACGTGCACCATGCGCTGCACCCGCTCGGCCATCTCCCCCGCGGCCTTGTTGGTGAACGTCATGGCCAGGATGGAGGCCGGACGCACCCCCACCTCCTCGATGAGCCAGGCGATACGCCGGGTGATGACGGTCGTCTTCCCCGAGCCGGCCCCCGCCAGGATCAGGAGGGGGCCGTCCACGTGGGTGACGGCCTCCTTCTGGGGATCGTTGAGGTTTCTCAGCAGGGGGTGGTCGGGATGAGACGCGGGCATTTCACGAGTCTAGCAGCCGTTGCGAAGCTCGCTTCGCTACGGCTGCTTGTGCCCGGCACGGACCCCTAACCCCAACGGCACCCAACGGTGCTAGCAGCCGTTGCGAAGCTCTCGCTTCGCTACGACTGCTTGTGCCCGGCAAGGACCCCAACCCAACGGCAGCCCACGGTGCTCGTGCAGGTCGCCTGAAATACAGGTAGCAATTTGTCCCACCGCGACCAAAGGCGCAATAGGGTCTTTGGTTATGCAGAATCCAATCTGTTCGAAGCCTTTGAGTAAAAGCTCATCGCCGAGGCGCCGAAGACGCCGAGGATCGCCGATTAAAAAGAAGCTCTTTCTCGGCGAACCCCGGCGCCTCGGCGCCTCGGGTCGGGTAGGCCCGGGGCGTTGCCGCCCCAGGCCCCCCACAGATCCGGACGTGCCCGATTAAGGCATCCGGCTCCTCAGACCACGTAAGTAGCTGCGAGTGGGCGAGGCACGTTCCTTTTCAGCCTTGGCTGAGGGAGCGGAAACCGTTCCAGCAACCTGTAGAAGGCTTTCCAGGAGAGCACTGCCCTCTGGGACCTCCGCCCCAGCCACTTCTTCCACAGGTGCATGACCTGGTATCTGAAGTTGCCGATGGAACGCGAGTTCCCTGTGATGCCGTAGTAGTTGTAGTGGCCCACCAGCTTCTGGCGCAGGGTCTTGTGCTGGTCCTGGATCCGTTCATGCCGGTTGTGCCTGAACCAATCCCCCAGCGTCCTGATGGCACGGCTGAACCGCTTCTTCGAAGTCTTCCGCTTCACCACCCAGGCCCCTTTCAGGGACTTGCCCCAGTAATGGGTGAACCCCAGGAAATCGAAGTTGCCAGGGCCCCCTTCGGGGTCCCGCGGTTCCTTCGGCTTCCGGAATTCCACCAGCCGGGTCTTGTCCGGATGGATCTTCAGACCGAACTTCTCGAATCGCTTCGGCAGTACTTCCAGGACACGCCGTGCGTCTTCTTCCCGGGCGAAGCCCATCACGAAATCGTCCGCGTAGCGCACCAGAAAGGCCTGGCCCCGCAGCCGGGGCTTCACCTCTCGTTCGAACCACACGTCCAGCACTTCGTGGAGGTAGATATTCGCCAGCATCGGGGAGATCACCCCGCCTTGCGGGCTGCCTGTCTCTGGGTGCGTGATGCATCCCTGGTCCAGGACTCCCGCGTTCAACCATTTGCCGATCAGGCGCTTCACCACTCCGTCCCGCATCCGCTTGTCCAGCATTTCCCGCAGGCAGGCGTGGTCCAACGTATCGAAATACTGTCGGATATCCACGTCTAGCAGCCACCCGCCCCCCATTTTCATCGTCTGGTTCCAGATGGCCTGCAGGGCCTGGTGCGCCGACCGCCCGGGCCGGAATCCGTATGAACAGTCCAGAAAGTCCTGCTCATAGAGGGGTTCCAGGAGCATGACCACCGCCCTTTGGAGGACCTTGTCCTCGAAGGTGGGGATCCCCAGGGGACGCTGGGTTCCATCCGCTTTGGGGATGAATACCCTTCGCACGGGCGGGGCTTTGTAGGGGTCGCCGTCCTTGGCCCGTCTCAGCAGAGATTGGAGATTTGCCTCCAGGTTTTCCGCATAGTCCTTGGCCGTCTGTCCGTCTATCCCCACCGCCCCATCCTTTCGGGTTCGCCGGTAGGCTTCCGTGAGCCATTCGACGTCCATGTGGTGGGCCAGGGTACGCAGCGCCGCCTCCGGCATCTGCCTGGACAATTCTGCTATCCGTTGTTGTTTCGTGGAGACCGTTCCGGGAGACGAAGTTCCCATGGCCTTTCCCTCCAACGTTTCCGTGATCTGGCAGCCCCTTGGCTCCGGCGGGTCCCTCGGATCGGTTCCCCGCCTTCATCGCTACTACGAGCTGCTCCGATTCCCTGCCGATCCTCCCGCTTCCCTCGTTTGGCTTGAGGAGGCGGTACCGCCTTCGCATCCGGTTGTTCGCTCCTGATCGGGTCGGTGCCCCCCGTCCAGGCCAGGGTTGTTTGGGTTGTGGCGTCCCTAACCACGGTTCCAGGCGGAAACGGCAGGGCCTCCCCGGTTCCTGGGGGGACCCCCTGCGAACATGCCCTGCTCTTCGACCCCGGCGGGACCCTCGGGTCAGGCCATTACGACCCTACGGTGCGGCCTTCCGTGCTGTCGACGACGTCGGCTCCCGCGCTCTAAATCTTTCGAGGCTCCATCACACGGCCTATTCGCTCGCTGTCTACGCTTCGCAGGGCAGGTCACCCACACCCTACGCAAGACTCGCTTCTGGCTGCTGGCCAGCTTTGCCAGGCGGGGGTGGTTACCCGCCGGGTCCCATTGCGAGGTTTCAGGTTTCTATGTCATCCATCCTCCTCGCCCCGGCTTTCCGGGCGCACCGACAAGGCTTTTCGTTTCGAACCGCCTCGATGACGGGATCAGGACGGCCTTCGACGACCCGTTCCAAGGCCCTTTCCAAGAGCAGGCCAGAGCGAGTGTTGAGCGTTTCTTTCGCGACATCACCGGAAACCGAAAGTACCCAACGGTGCTAGGGCCCTACTTGCGGGGCGTCCACATGGGGTGTTCGAAGCTCAGGTAGAAGAACACGGAATTCTCCCCCTTGCTGGGGCCCACGCCGATGGGAAAGGCCAGTCCCGGCACGATCTGGAGGCCGTTCTTGAAGTTGATGGCGAAGCGCACCCCCGGGCTCACGAAGAAGGCGTCCACCCGGCCCTTGAGTCCGGGTCCGGCCACGGTCTCGCCGCTGGAGAAGGCGAATTCGAGCATGGCGTTGGCGTTGGGGTGGGCCAGCCAGATGAAGCTCTGCCCCATGGACCAGGTGGTGAGGTCGGCCTTTTCGCCGGCGGCGTTGCGGGCGCCGGGGGTCCAGGTGGCGCCCAGGTTCCAGTGGGTGACCAGGGACGGGCTGAGCGCCACGCTCACGGGCAGGAAGGCCTGGTAGCCCACGGCCCCGCTCCCCCGCAGCTGCCGCTCGTCGCCGGTGGGCAGCACCAGCGAGAACCTCGGGGACACCGCCACCGCCGCGTTGCCGTCCCCGAAGAGCTGGTAGCGGTAGTTGAGCAGCACGTCCCCCAGGGCGGAACGCCCGTCGGGGGCGACCTGGATGCGCTGGTACGGCAGGGTGTAGCTCAGCTGGTGCTTGACGTCCGGCACCGGCCACTCCTGGGTGAAGGTGTAGACCCAGTCCCGGGTCACCCGGTTCCGGCTGAAGGTGCTGATGTGCTGGACCACACCCGCTTCCTGGTTGTAGGCCTCTTCCACCAGGAAAGAGTTGTCCTGGATGGGTTTGGCGGGTTCCTCCGCGCCGGCGCACCCCGCGGCGGCCAGGGAAAGACCCAGGATCCTGGCAAGGGATTGGTTCATGACGGCCCCCTGTGAATTGCGATCCTCTCGATTCTACAGGAACCCGCCAGCGCGCCACCGTGCGTGCCCCCACCCGGGGTCGAACCGGGATTCCATTCCTGGAGGGCGATTTTAAGTCGCCTGCGTCTGCCATTCCGCCATGGGGGCGTGCACGGCTTCCAGTCTAGCCCAGAAGATCGACTGAAAATCCAGGGCCGCGGGCGTATGATGTTCTTCCTTCCCCACCTCTGGAGTTCTGATGGACGCCCTCGAAGCCCTCAACACCCGACGAAGCATCCGCGCCTTCACCCCCAGGCCCGTGAGCCTGGACATCGTGCGGGAGCTGATCAGGGCGGCCATGCACGCTCCCAGCGCCGGCAACGAGCAGCCCTGGCACTTCCTGATCATCACGGACCGGGAGATCCTCGACAAGATTCCCGACTTCCACCCCTACGCCGGCATGATCAGCGAATCCCCCGTGTCGGTGCTCGTGTGCGGCGACCCCCGCCAGGAGAAGCACCCCGGCATGTGGGTGCAGGACTGCGCCGCCGCCACCCAGAACCTGCTGCTGGCCGCCCACGCCAAGGGCCTGGGCGCCGTGTGGGTGGGCGTGCACCCCCGCGAGGACCGCATCGAACCCCTGCGCAAGCTCATCGACATGCCCGAGGTGGTGATCCCCTTCGCGCTGATCCCCATCGGCCACCCCGCGGAGTCTCCCGAATCCGAGGACCGGTACCGCCCCGAGCTGATCCACCTGAACAAGTGGTAGGCCTCGGCCTCCACGGAAAAGGGCCGGCGATGCCGGCCCTTTTCCGTGGAAGTGGAAGGCCTAGGCCTTCCAGCCCGCCAGGACGCGCATGTAGTTGGCGCGCTCGAAGGCCTGGGGGTTGGGGCACTTCATGAGGCTCAGGGATCCCCGCATCTGCTCCAGGGACTCGTACTCGTGCTCCTCCATCCAGGCCGCCAGGCCGTCCCGGATCTCGGTGATGCGCTCGGGACCGTGCTTGAGGGTGGCGGAGACCACCTGGATGCCCGTGGCGCCGGCCATGGTGGCCTTCACGGCGTCCTCGGCGGTGTGCACGCCGCCGGTGACGGCCATGGGCGTGGAGATGTGGCTGTAGAGCAGGGCCAGCCAGCGCAGGCGCATGCGCAGGGTGGAGCTGGAGGAGAGCTGCAGGGCGGGGACGACCTCCAGGTTCTCGATGTCCAGGTCGGGCTGGTAGAAGCGGTTGAAGAGCACCAGGGCGTCGGCGCCGGTTCCCTCCAGGACCTTGGCGAAGTGGGCCAGGCTGGAGAAGAAGGGCGAGAGCTTGACCGCCACGGGGACCTTCACGCTGGCCTTGACCGTGCGCACGATCTCGAGGGTGCGCTTCTCGACCATGTCGGCGGTCTCGAAGGGATTGGTGGCCAGGTAGTAGATGTTGAGCTCGAGGGCGTCGGCGCCGGCCTGCTCCATCTTGCGGGCGTAGTCCAGCCAGCCGGAGTTGGTGATGCCGTTGAGGGAGCCGATGACGGGGACCTTCACGGCCGCCTTCACCCGCACGAGCTGGTTCAGGTAGCTTTCGGGGCCCAGGGTCATCTCGTCGACGGTGGGGAAGTACGACGTGGCCTCGGCGAAGGAGTTGGCGTGGCCGTCCAGGTCGTATAGGGTCCCGGACTCCTCCCGGGTGATCTGCTCCTCGAACAGGGAGGGCAGCGTGATCGCGGCGGCGCCGGCGTCTTCCAGCCTTCGCACGGCGTCCAGGTCCGCCCCGAGGGGCGAGGCGCCGGCCATGACCGGGTGGTCCAGCTGCAAACCAAGGTAGGTGGTCTTCATGTTCATGCCGAACCTCGAGAAGAAATGTGACTCAGATTAGACCACCGGCCGCCCTGGGCCGACACCGGAAATGATCGGTGTCGGCCTGGAACGGCCGGCGCAACCAGGTTCTACTCCTCCACCGTCTTGACCGGCATGGTCAGGTTGGCGAGGTTCTCATACGTGGCATAGCGGTTGGTGACCTCGCGCTGGGCCATGGCGAGCAGGTGCTTGAAGTGCTCGGGGTTCTGCTGCTGGACCATGCGGAACCGGGTCTCGTTCAGGATGTAGGAGGCCAGGTCGACCTTGGGAGCCGGGCTGTCCATCTGGAGCGGGCCCTGGCCCTCGGCCACGCGCCGGGGATCGAAGCGGAACAGCGGCCAGTGGCCGGAATCCACGGCCAGCTTCTGCTGCTCGCAGCCCTGGACCAGGTCGAACCCGTGGGCGATGCAGTGGCTGTAGGCGATGATCAGGGACGGACCATCGTAGCTCTCGGCCTCGACGAAGGCCTTGGCCACCTGCATGTCCTTGGCGCCCATGGCCACCTTGGCCACGTAGACGTTGCCGTAGCTCATGGCGATCATGCCCAGGTCCTTCTTGGGCAGGGCCTTGCCGGCCATGGCGAACTTCGCGGAAGCGCCGATGGGGGTGGACTTGGAGGCCTGGCCGCCGGTGTTGGAGTACACCTCGGTGTCGAGCACCAGGATGTTCACGTTGCGGCCGGAAGCCAGCACGTGGTCGAGACCGCCGTAGCCGATGTCATACGCCCAGCCGTCGCCGCCCACGATCCACACCGCCTTCTTGACCAGGTAGTCGGCCAGGATGGCCAGGCGCTTGGCTTCGGGGGTGCCGATGGAGGCCAGCTTGTCCTTGAGGATGGCGACGCGCTCGCGCTGCGCCTTGATGCCGGCCTCGCTGGACATGTCGGCGGCCACGATGCCGGCCACCAGTTCGTCACCGATGGAACCGGCGAGGACGTGGAGCAGCTCGAGGGCCTGCTGGTTGTGCTTGTCCAGGGCCAGGCGGTAGCCCAGGCCGAACTCCGCGTTATCCTCGAACAGGCTGTTGGCCCAGGCGGGACCGCGGCCGTCCTTGTTGACGGTGTAGGGCGTGGTGGGCAGGTTTCCGCCGTAGATGGAGGAGCAGCCCGTGGCGTTGGCGATCATGGCGCGGTCGCCGAACATCTGGGTCATGAGCTTGATGTAGGGGGTCTCGCCGCAGCCGGCGCAGGCGCCGCTGAACTCGAACAGGGGCTCCATGAACTGGCTGCCCTTGACGTCGTACTTCAGGGAGGTGCGATCGGGCTCAGGCAGGTTCAGGAAGAACTTGAAGTTCGCGGCCTCGGCCTCGCGCAGGGGAGCCTGCGGGGTCATGTCGATGGCCTTGTGCTTGGGGTTGCTCTTGTCCTTGGCGGGGCAGACGGCGACGCAGATGCCGCAGCCGGTGCAGTCCTCGGGGGCCACCTGGATGGTGTACTTGGAGCCCTTGAAGTCGGCGCCCTTGTAGTCCACCGACTTGAAAGTCTCGGGCGCGCCGGAGAGGCAGCTGGGCTCGTAGACCTTGGGGCGGATGGCGGCGTGGGGGCAGATCAGGGCGCACTTGTTGCACTGGATGCAGATCTTCTCGTCCCACACGGGGATGTCCAGGGCGATGTTGCGCTTTTCCCACCGGGTGGTGGCGGAGGGCCAGGTGCCGTCCACGGGGAAGGCGGAGACGGGGAGCAGGTCGCCGTTGCCCTGCATCATGATGGCCGTGACGCGCTGGACGAAGTCCGGAGCCTCGGCGCTGACGGTGGGGGGCATGACGCGGGTGGCGGTGACACCGGCGGGAACCTGGACCTGGTGGAGGTGGACCAGGGTGGTGTCCACGGCCTCGAAGTTCTTCTTGACCACGGCCTCGCCCTTCTTGCCGTAGGTCTTCTTGATGGCCTTCTTGATCTGGGCGATGGCCTCCTCGCGGGGCAGCACGCCGGAGATGGCGAAGAAGCAGGTCTGCATGATGGTGTTGATGCGCACGCCCATGCCCGTGTTGCGGGCCACTTCGAAGGCGTCGATGACGTAGAACTTCAGCTTCTTGGCGACGATGGCCGCCTGCACTTCCTTGGGCAGGGAGTCCCAGACCTCGTCCTTGCCGAAGGGGGTGTTCAGCAGGAACGTCGCGCCGGGCTCGGCCGCGCTGAGCATGTCGTACTTGTCCAGGAAGGACGTGTTGTGGCAGGCGATGAAGTTGGCCTTGCGGATCAGGTAGGCCGAGCGGATGGGCTTGGGCCCGAAGCGCAGGTGGCTGATGGTGATGGCGCCGGCCTTCTTGGAGTCGTAGACGAAGTAGCCCTGCCCGTAGTTGGAGGTTTCCTCGGCGATGATCTTGATGGAGTTCTTGTTGGCGCCCACCGTGCCGTCGGAGCCCAGGCCATAGAACATGGCCCGCTTCACGCCCTCGGGCTCGATGTCGAAGTCCAGGTCCATGGGCAGGCTGCTCATGGTGACGTCGTCGACGATGCCGACGGTGAAGTGGTTCTTCGGGCTGGACTTGGCCAGCTCGTCATAGATGGCCTTGATGCAGGAGGGGTTGAACTCCTTGGAGGAGAGGCCGTAGCGGCCGCCCACGACCTTGGGAGCCGTCGCGAACGGGCTGATGCCCTCGTCGGCGGCCTCGCGCAGGGCGGTGACCACGTCCAGGTAGAGGGGGTCGCCGATGGCGCCGGGTTCCTTGCAGCGGTCCAGCACGGCGATGGCCTTGACGGTGCGGGGCAGCGCCTGGACGAAGTGCTTGATGGAGAAGGGCCTGAACAGGCGGACCTGCAGGACGCCGATCTTCTCGCCCTTGGCCAGCGCCCAGTCCACGTATTCCGTGGCGGTGTCGCCGCCCGAGCCCATGATGACCATGACGCGCTCGGCCTCGGGGTGGCCGTAGTAGTCGAAGAGGTGGTACTTGCGGCCGGTCAGCTCGGCGAAGCGGTCCATCTCCTGCTGCACGATGGCGGGGGTGGCGTTGTAGAAGCCGTTGCAGGCCTCGCGGGCCTGGAAGAAGGTGTCGGGGTTCTGGGCGGTGCCGCGGACCACCGGCTTGTCCGGGGTCAGGCAGCGGCTGCGGTAGTCCTCGACCATGCCGTCGGTGACCATGCTGCGCAGGTCCTCGTCGTTGAGCATCTCGATCTTGGAGACCTCGTGGGAGGTGCGGAACCCGTCGAAGAAGTGCACGAAGGGCACCCGGCTCTTCAGGGTGGAGGCCTGGGAGATCAGGGCGAAGTCGTGGGCCTGCTGGACGCTGTCGGAGCTCAGCATGGCGAAGCCGGTCTGCCGGCAGGCCATGACGTCGGCGTGGTCGCCGAAGATGGACAGGGCGTGGGCGGCCAGGGTGCGGGCCGTGACGTGGAGCACGAAGGGAGTGAGCTCGCCCGCGATCTTGTACATGTTGGGGATGAAGAGCAGGAGGCCCTGGGAGGCCGTGAAGCTCGTGGTGAGGGCCCCGGCCTGCATGGCGCCGTGCACCGCGCCGGCCGCGCCGCCTTCGGACTGCATCTCGACGACGGCGGGAACCGTGTTCCAGATGTTCTTCCGGCCCGCGGCGCTCCATTCGTCGGACCACTCGCCCATGTTGGAAGACGGGGTGATGGGGTAGATCGCGATCACTTCATTCAAGCGATGCGCGACGGATGCTGTCGCCTCGTTACCGTCTACGGTAACCATGCGTCGTTCGGCCATGGCCTTCCTCCTACGTGTGTCGTTAAGACTTGTCCGACGTGGATATGGGACTTTTGGAGAAGCAGGGCCTTTTGGGCCAGAACGGACCGCTTCGCACAACGGTGAGTTTATTCTTCAAAAGGGCCATAATCAAGAGCGATAGGTCTCCTTTGGGGCGGGTGTGTCGCAGGTTACATCCCTTGGTCGTTCGCCTTGACGCTAGACTCGTGACATCACCTTTCAACCCGCGGCCCCAGGACGGAAACCAATGGGTCTTTCATCCACCCGGGGCCGCAACTGACCGGGGGTCATCATGGAATTCAAGGACAGCAAGACCGCAAAGAACCTGCTCAAGGCCTTCGCCGGCGAAAGCCAGGCCCGCAACCGCTACACCTTCGCCGCCCGCATCGCCCGCGCCGAGGGCATGGAACATGTGGCGGCCATCTTCGAGGAGACCGCGCGCAACGAACAGGAGCACGCCCGCCTCTTCTACGCCCACCTGGCCAAGCTGGCCCCCTCGGGCCTCGAGATCACCGCGGGCTACCCCGTGGTGGCCGGCGACACCGCCGCCCAGCTGCGGGCCGCGGTCAGCGGCGAGAACGAGGAGTGGTCCGCCCTCTACCCCGAGTTCGCCCGCATCGCCAAGGAGGAGGGCTTCAACGACGTGGCCCGCACCTTCGAATGGATCTCCAAGGTGGAGAAGGAGCACGAGGATCGCTTCCAGCGCCTCCTCGACCACGTGGTCAACGGCACCGTCTTCCAGCGGGGCGAGAAGATCTATTGGCGCTGCATGGAATGCGGCCACATCCACGAGGGCCTGGCCGCCCCCAAGGCCTGCCCCGTCTGCATGAAGCCCCAGGCCTGGTTCGAACCCGTGGGCGAAAAGTTCTGAATGAAGGGTTTTTTTCAGGGGGCCTCTCGTTTTTTTCTGAGACTGCGATCACGGCGATTCCATGCGATCCTGTCGTGCAAGGTTCCGCTGCCGCGAACTCCAGAAGAGAGGCCCCCATGCTCACCTTGCCACTTGTCCAGGCGCTGACGTTCGACGACGTGCTCCTGGTTCCCGGACGCTCCAGCGTGCACCCCAACCAGGTGGACCTCGGGTCCACCCTGGTCGCGGGGGTGAAACTGGGCATCCCCCTCCTGTCCGCCGCCATGGACACCGTCACCGAGGGCAGGCTGGCCATCGCCCTGGCCCAGCAGGGGGGCATCGGGATCATCCACAAGAACCTCTCCATCGAGCGCCAGGCCGAGGAGGTGGACAAGGTCAAGCGCAGCGAGAGCGGCATGATCACCGACCCCATCGTGATCCGCCCCGACGCCCCCATCCGCGAGGCCGAGGCCATGATGGCCAAGTTCCGCATCTCGGGCGTGCCCGTGGTGGAGAACGGCAAGCTGGTGGGCATCCTCACCAACCGGGACCTGCGCTTCGAGACCCGGTGGGAGCTGCCGGTGCGCGAGATCATGACCAAGGACCGCCTGGTGACGGTTCCCGTGGGCACCACGCTCCTGGAGGCCCGGGCCATCCTCCAGAAGCACCGCATCGAAAAGCTCCTGGTGGTGGACGATGAAGGCGCTCTGCGCGGGCTCATCACCGTCAAGGACATCCAGAAGTCCACCGAATACCCCAATTCCTGCAAGGACGCCCAGGGGCGCCTGCGCGTGGGGGCGGCGGTGGGCGTGGGGCCCGATCTCCTGAACCGCGCCAAGGCCCTGGTGGCGGCCCGGGTGGACGTGCTGTGCCTGGACAGCAGCCACGGCCACAGCGAAGGGGTCCTCGCGGCCCTGCGCACCCTGCGGCAGGCCCTGCCCGACACCCCGATCATCGCCGGCAACGTGGCCACCTACCAGGGCGCCCGGGACCTGTGCGAAGCCGGCGCCTCGGCCGTCAAGGTGGGCATCGGACCCGGCTCCATCTGCACCACCCGCATCGTCACCGGGGCGGGCATGCCCCAGATCACCGCCATCCACGAGGCCTCCCGGGCCTGCCGCGAATTCGGCGTGCCCTGCATCGCCGACGGCGGCATCAAGTTCTCCGGCGACGTGGCCAAGGCCCTGGCCGCCGGCGCCGACAGCGTCATGATCGGCAGCCTCTTCGCGGGCACCGACGAGGCCCCCGGCGAAACCATCTTCTACAGCGGCCGCACCTACAAGTCCTACCGCGGCATGGGCAGCATGGGCGCCATGAAGGCCGGGTCCAAGGACCGCTACTTCCAGGACGGCAAGGACGACGCCAAGCTCGTGCCCGAGGGCATCGAGGGCCAGGTGCCCTACAAGGGCCGCATGACCGACCTGGTGGGCCAGCTCGTCGGCGGCCTGCGGGCCGGCATGGGCCTGGTGGGCGCCGGGACCATCCCGGAATTCCACGACAAGGCCACGTTCGTGCAGATCAGCAGTGCGGGGCTCCGGGAGAGCCACGCGCACGACGTGATGATCACGAAGGAAGCGCCGAACTATCGCATGGACTAGGAAGGGGTCAGAGCATCCTAGGCCCAATGAATAGTTAGGTTGTGCTCATGGCGTATGCCTCGTGAACCGGGATTTTCGACCCGGCGACACGATGGCATGGATAGGATTGAAGCTGTGACCGGCCTGCCCGTGGCGATTCGGCAAGACCATGGAAAAGATGAAACGCTGGGGCGCTGAGGGCTCGCTGGGGCGCTGGGAAAAGCAAGTGAATCTTGGAGCGCCTGACGGCAGGTCCTTTCGGCGGGTCCCATGCCACTCACCTGGGAAAAACCCCCGGGGGATGATTACCCCCACCCAAGCATCACCCAGAATCATTGACGCCAGAGACTGAGCCCCCAGCGCCCCAGCGAGTCCTCTGCGTCCCAGCGTTTCATTTTTTTGTCTGGTCTTCGTGGCGCAGCGCGTACGTGCTATGCCAAAGAACCGTCCTTAGGTGCACCATGCACCGAGCCGATCGGGTATAAGCCACCCCTGCCCATAGATTCGATCCAAACCTATGAAACCAGGCGCTCCCGCCTTGCCTTGAGGATCCGGTCCCGCAGCTTGGCCGCCTCCTCGAACTCCATCTTGCCCGCATGGGCCTTCATCTTCGCCTCCAGCTTGCCCACCTCCCGCTCGAACTCCTTGTCGGTGAGGTAGAGCAGCGGCTCCTCCGCGGCCTGGTCCTCCTTGGGGACGTTGATGAACTCCCGGGCCAGGGCCTCGCCCATGACGTCGTCCAGGAGGCGCTTGGTGGTCTCGGGGGTGATGCCGTGGAGGGCGTTGTGGTCCAGCTGCTTCTGGCGGCGGCGCCCGGTCTCGCCGATGGCCTTCTCCATGGAGTCGGTCATGCGGTCCCCGTAGAGGATGGCCTTCCCGCGCACGTTGCGGGCGGCGCGGCCGATGGTCTGGATGAGGCTCCGGGCGCTGCGCAGGTAGCCTTCCTTGTCCGCGTCCAGGATGGCCACGAGGCTCACCTCGGGCAGGTCCAGGCCCTCCCGCAGGAGGTTGATGCCGATGAGCACGTCGAAGACGCCCCGGCGGAGGTTCTTCAGGAGCTCCACCCGCTCCAGGGTGTCGATCTCGCTGTGGAGGTACTCGGCCTTGATGCCCAGTTCCTGATAGTAGGACGTGAGCTGCTCGGCCAGTTTCTTGGTGAGCACCGTGACCAGCACCCGCTCGTCCCGGGCCACCACCTGGCGGATCTCCTCCAGGAGGTCGTCCACCTGGGTGCCCACGGGGCGCACCTCCACCAGGGGGTCCACCAGGCCCGTGGGCCGCACCACCTGTTCCACCACCACCCCGCCGCTCTGGGCAAGCTCGTAGTCGCCGGGGGTGGCGCTCACGAACACCAGCTGGTTGACCCGGGACTCGAATTCCTCGAAGCGCAGGGGCCGGTTGTCCAGGGCCGCGGGAAGCCGGAAGCCGTAGTCCACCAGGGTCCGCTTGCGGGACTGGTCCCCCAGGAACATGCCGTGCAGCTGGCCGGTGGCCACGTGGCTTTCGTCCATGAACAGGACGAAATCCTCGGGGAAGTAGTCCAGGAGGGTGTGGGGCGGTTCGCCGGGCTTGCGCCCGTCCAGGAACCGGGAGTAGTTCTCGATGCCCGAGCAGTAGCCCATCTCCTTCATCATCTCGATGTCGTAGATGGTGCGCTGGTGCAGGCGCTGGAGTTCCACGATGCGGCCCTCGGCGCGGAAGTAGGCCTCGCGCTCCTCCAGTTCCGCCTTGATCTCGCGGATGGCCTCCCGCAGCTTGTCCTCGGGGGTGACGTAGTGGCTCTTGGGCCAGATGGTCAATTCGTCCAGGGTCTCCAGGACCACGCCCCGCAGGGGGTCGATGCGGCTGAGGCGCTCCACCTCGTCGCCGAAGAGCTCGATTCGGTAGGCGGTGTCCTCGTAGGCCGGGTACACCTCCACCACGTCGCCCCGCACCCGGAACACCCCGGGCTCGAAGGCCATCTGGTTCCGGGCGTACTGGATGGCCACCAGGTCCCGCAGGAGCAGCGCCCGGTCCCGGGTGCCCCCCCGGCGCAGGTTCACGGAAAGGTTCAGGTAGCTGCCCGGGTCGCCCAGGCCGTAGATGCACGACACCGAGGCCACCACGATGGTGTCCCGCCGCTCCAGCAGGTTGCGGGTGGCCGAGAGCCGCAGCTTCTCGAGCTCGTCGTTGATCTTGGCGTCCTTGTCGATGAACAGGTCCCGCTCGGGGACGTAGGCCTCGGGCTGGTAGTAGTCGTAGTAGCTGACGAAGTACTCCACCGCGTTCTCGGGGAAGAACTGCTTGAATTCCGAGAACAGCTGGGCGGCCAGGGTCTTGTTGGGCGCGAAGATCAGGGCCGGCCGCTGGAGCCGGGCGATGGTGGAGGCCATGGTGTAGGTCTTGCCGCTGCCCGTGACCCCCAGGAGGGTGGACCACCGGTCCCCGGCCTCGATGCCGCGCACCAGTTGGGCGATGGCCTCGGGCTGGTCACCCGCGGGCTCGTAGGGCGCATGGAGCTTGAAGGGAATCGGGGCGGCCATGGCCCCATTCTACACGGAGCGAACAATTGGCGAACGCTACTTGCCCTTTTTCTTCACGGCGGGATCGATGGCGCCGGCGGGGAGGGGGAGCTTCAGGCGCTCGGCAGTCTCCTTGCTGGCGTACACGGGATCCTTGGCGCCCGGCCCGGTGGTGAGCACCGCGCCCAGCTGGAGCAGGCCCTGGGACAACCCGACGGTGGGAATGTCCCGCCCCGAGGCGCGGTAGATCATGCGGGCGGTGAGCCGCCCCTTGGCGCCCAGCAGGGGATCGCCATCGACGATGAAGACGAACCCGGGGTTCCGGGACATGGCGCCGGCCAGGGTCTTGTTGTAGTCCTTCTCCTCCCGCAGGTCGACGATGAGCAGGGAGATGTTGCGGGCCTTGGCCGTGTCGGCCAGGTCGATGAGCTCCATCTGGCTGGCGTCCTTGTCGCAGATGGCCATGGCGACCGTGCGTTCCGGCCACACGTCCTTGACCACGTCGAAGAGGTGGTCGTAGTCCCCGGCCCGCAGGGGGACGCAAAGAAAAGCCGCAACCGCGAGCATCCTGCCAGTGGAAAGCTGGAACATGGGCCCCCCTCAATGTGTGACTTTCACCTTGATGGGACCAAATTCCTTCAAATCCCCCGCAATGGCAAGCTAAATGTTTCCGTTCAACAGTATTCCAGCGATCGTGCCGGACGATCGCTTTCCTCCGCCCCGCGGAGGAAAGCAATCTTCCGATGCGATCGTCGGGGCCCAGCTGAACAGTTAGGCTAAATTTTCCGCAGGACGAGGCACCCGTTGGTGCCGCCGAACCCGAAGTTGTTGTTCAGGACGTACTCGCCGTCGAAGGTGCCCGGGGCGTTGGCCGTGACGTCCAGGTCGCAGTCCGGGTCCTGGTTCACCACGTTGATGGTGGGCGGGATCCGGCCCGTGCTGGCCACCAGGGCCGACACGATGGTCTCCAGGCCGCCGGCCGCACCCAGGAGGTGGCCGGTCATGGACTTGGTGGAGCTCACCTTGAGCTTGGCCGCGTGGGCCCCGAACACCTGCCGAAGGGCCGAGCATTCGATGCGGTCGCCCGCGGGGGTGGAGGTGCCGTGGGCATTGGCGTAGCCCACCTGCTCCGGGACGATGCCGGCGTCCTTGATGGCCGCGGCCATGACGCGCCGGGGACCGTCGCCGTCCTCGCTGGGGCTGGTGATGTGGTGGGCATCCCCGCTCATGCCGTAGCCGCAGACCTCGGCATAGATCTTCGCGCCGCGGGCCTTGGCCAGCTCGTATTCCTCGAGGACCACCACGCCCGCGCCTTCGGACATGACGAAGCCGTCCCGGCCCTTGTCGAAGGGCCGGCTGGCCTCGGTGGGGGCGTCGTTGCGGGTGGACAGGGCGCGCATGGCGCCGAAGCCGCCCACGCCCAGGGGGTTGATGACGGAGTCGCTGCCGCCGGCGAGCATGCGGTCGGCGTAGCCGAACATGATCTGGCGGGCCGCGTCGCCGATGGCGTGGGTGCCCGTGGCGCAGGCGGTGGCCATGGCCGCGTTGGGGCCCTGGAGCCCGTACTTGATGCTCACGAAGCCCGAGGCGAGGTTGATGATGAGGCTGGGAATGAAGAAGGGGCTGGTGCGCCGGGGACCCCGGTAGCCGTTGGCCTCCTCCCAGATGGTGGAAAGGCCGCCGATGCCCGAACCGATGGAGATGCCGAACAGCTCCCGCTCCGCCTTGGAAAGCTCGCCGAAGCCCGAATCGTTCATGGCCTCCTGGGACGCGGCCATGGCGTACTGGATGAACAGATCCATCTTCTTCTGTTCCTTGCGGTCGATGTACAGGTCGGCGTTGAAGCCCTTCACCTCGCCCGCGATCTTGCAGGCGTAGTCGGTGACGTCGAACTTCGTGACGGGCCCGATGCCGCTCCGTCCCGCCAGCAGGTTTTCCCAGGTTTCGGCGACGGTGTTGCCGCAGGGGTTGACGGTCCCCATGCCCGTGATGACGACGCGCCTGCGCTGAATGGTGCTCATGGCCTCACCTCAGATGACAAGGATGCCACAGGCAAGGGCCCGTCAACCTCTCCGTTTCACCGGAAACGGGAAGGCTGGGACGCCCGCCTGAAAATTTCTAACGGCAAGCGCCGCAGGACTTTTCGTTCTGCGGCGCCGGGATGGTTCCCAAGGATTGATCAGGCCTTGGCATTCTTTTCGATGTACGAGATGGCGTCGCCAACCGTACGGATCTTTTCCTGCTCGCTTTCGGGAATCTCGATCCCGAAGGCTTCTTCGATAGCCATGATGATCTCGACCGTGTCCAGGCTGTCCGCGCCGAGATCGTCAACGAAGTGACTGTTCTCGGAAATGGAATCCTCGGGCTTGGCAAGCTGCTCGGCGATGATCGCAATGACCTTTTTGCGGATTTCAGCCATGGTCTCTCCTTAGAACCTGACGAGGCTAGCATGGCTTTCCAGGAATGCCAAGCGGCTAGACTGGATGGCATGCCTCGACCCGTCCAGATTCCCGTCCCCGAAAGGGGCTGGCCCCTAGGGTGGAGCACGTCCCTGCGCGAGTTCGAAGTCTTCCTCGCGGTGGAACGTGGACTCTCCCGGCACACCGTGGCGGGCTACCTTTCCGACCTCCAGCACCTGGCCAAATGGGCCACCGAAGCGCAATGGCCGCCTTCGGACCTGGACCGGGACCGCGTCACGTCCTTCCTCGTCTCCCAGCAGTCCACGGGCAAGGCGGCCCGGAGCATCGCGCGGCTGTCCTCCGCGCTCCGCCAGTTCCTGGGCTTCCTGCGCATGGAGGGCGAGGGCGCCGCGGGTCCCGAAGCCGTGGTGCGGCCGCCGCGGCCTCCGCGCATCCTGCCCAGGACGCTGTCGGAGAGCCAGGTGGAAGCCCTCCTGGCCGCCCCGGATCCCAACGTGCCCCTGGGCGTCCGGGACCGCGCCTGGATCGAACTCCTCTACGCCTCGGGACTCCGGGTGTCCGAACTGGCGGGCCTTTCCGGGCTCACGGTCTTTCTGGACGAGGGCTTCCTCAAGGTGATGGGCAAGGGCCGGAAGGAACGCCTGATCCCCTTCGGCGAGAGCGCCGAGGACTGGGTACGGCGGTGGCTGGCCCTGCGCCCCTCCTTCAAGCCCCAGGACGACACGCTGTTCGTGGGCCGGCGGGGAGAGGCGCTCACCCGCCAGCAGTTCTGGCGCCTGCTGAAGGCTTACGCGCTCAAGGCGGACATCCGGCCCGAGTCCGTGAGTCCCCACGTGCTGCGCCACGCCTTCGCCACCCACCTCCTGGACCACGGCGCCGACCTTCGGGCCGTGCAGTCGATGCTCGGCCACGCCGACATCTCCACGACCCAGATCTATACCCACGTGCACCAGACGCGTCTCCGGGCGCTGTACGACCGCATGCATCCCAGGTCATGAATTTACATTGATTATTTGTTTACATTTATAATTTTCATAAATCAAATAAATTTCATATTTTTGATCCCGCCTGGTTCATGGGGCCGCAAGGGCGAATCGCGCTAAATGCCTTATACTCCAATTGAATTTTAAATCGAATATCGAAGCAATCCCTCCTTGGTGCATAATTGGTTCAAGATCCCTTCACGTTCCAACCACGCATGGGGGGATCGCCCTGGGCGGAGCCCAAGGCTTCCCATCGAGGAACCGAAGTGATCGAATCCGGAAAACGCGTCATTGATCAAGTCATCCTCCGGATCCTGGCGGAACACGCCGTACCCGACCAGGCGACCCTTCTGGACCTGCTGGCCAAGGATGGCTTCGCCCTGACGCAGGGGAGCCTGTCCAGGCGCCTGGCCCGGCTCTCCATCCGCAAGCGGGGGGGCCGCTACCAGCGGGTTCCCAGCGTGAACCAGCCCCCCCCGCCCTACTCCCTGGTCCCGTCCGCCCCCAACCTCCTGGTGCTCCAGACCCACCGCGGCCTGGGACAGGCCCTCGCCCTGCGGGTGGACCGCACAACCGTCAAGGGCGTGGCGGGCATCGTGGCGGGCGAAGATGCCCTGTTCATCGCCATCCACGGCGAGTCCTCCCTGGAGGAGGTGCGGAAGGAGGTCGAGCAGGTGCTCGGACCGCCCAGGACGCGCATTTAAGGCTGGTGGACGGAGCCGCGGCTTCCCGCCATGATGGAACCTGGAGAATCCACTGATGGCCCCACGAAAATCCACGAAGGTCGCCGCCGCCCCTGATGCTGGAACGCCTGAGGCGGCCCCCGAAGCGAAGACGGTCAAGCCCCGGACCCGGAAAGCCGCGGCCCCCGTCGTGACTGAAACCCCCGCCGCCCCCGAGGCCACCGCCGCCCCGAAGGCCGCCGCCCCGAAGGCCGCTGCCCCGAAGGCCGGCCGCAAGCCCCGGGCCGCCGCCGCGCCGGCCGTCGAGGCCGAACCGGCCCCGGTTCCCGCCGTCCTCCCCGCCCCCCCCGCGGCCGACGACCTCCTCACGGCCCAGGCCCGCGCGGTGCTGCAGGCCATCCAGGACGGCGCCGCCGTGGAGCTGCTCTTCGAGGACGCCGAGACCAATCCGCCCCGCACCTTCGAACCCCGCCAGCTCATCTTCGACGCCTTCGCCAAGGCGTGGTACGTGTGGGGCTGGGACCGCCGGTACAACGCCGAGCGGCACCACCGCCTGGACCTCATCGCCCAGGTGGGACCGGTCGAGGGCATGGGCCGCGCGGCCCAGGGCCCCTACAAGGAGGGCACCCCCGCGAACCTCATCGGCGGCTGGCTGGGCGGCGAGCCCATCCGCGTGAAGGCCCTGCTGCTCAAGCAGTGGATCTTCGCGGTGCGCCAGGCCCCCGCACCCTTCCCCGAGTTCACCCTGGAAGAGCTGGAGGAGGGCAAGGCCCAGGTCACCTTCGTCGGCACGGACCTGCGGGCCATCGCCCGCTGGGCCATGCAGTTCGGGGACGGCATCCAGGTCATCGAGCCCCAGCGCCTCCAGGACCGCATCAAGCAGGTGGGCAACGCCTGGGCCGGCAAGCCCGCCCCGGCCCCCGCGCCCGCCGCCGACCGCTCAAGCGATCGCTCTGCCGACCGCTCTGCCGACCGCTCTGGCGACCGCTCCGGCGATCGCTCCCCCGCCGATCGGCCCCGCCGGGACCACGGCCACAAGGAGCATCGCTCCGACCACCGCCCCGAACGGGAAAGCCGGGAATCGGCCCCCGAGCCGCGGCGAAGGCCGGAACCCCCACGGCACCAGCCGGAGGCCCCCAAGCCGACGGTAAAGGCCGGCAAGATCGAGATCCGCATCGACCGGCTCTGACCATCCCCCGGCGCATCGGCTCAGATCCAGCGCCGGATCACACGCCTGAACGCCTTTTCCCGGCGGGCCATGGGCCGGAAGCCTGAACAAACGGCCGGTCCCTCCCGCTCCGGGCAGGCCGCGCAGGCGCGCCGGTCCGGGCCCCGGTGGCGGTACGCCCGGATGAAGGCGAACACGCCTGCCATGACAACCCCGGCCACGGCCCACCCGGCCGGCCCGGAACGCAGGCCCTGGAACGCCAGGAATGCGCCCAGGGCCGCGGGCAGGAAGCGGGAGACGGCCTTGGGCGGCCGCCCGCGGGTCAGCGCCAGGAGCAGGAGGCCCCAGGCCGCCAGCGGGGCCCAGGGCGACACGACCGGGGCGACCAGGCCCGCTCCGCCCCCGGCCAGGACGCCCAGCCCCGCCAGGAGGCAGCCCTTGCAGACCCACATTCGCCCCAGCGCCACCACCTCGCTGCGGTAGGCGCCGCACAGGGGGTGGTGGGCGAAGCGGTGGAACCAGTGGGCACGCCGGCTGAACCGGTCGATGCGCCGGGCGAGATCCCGGTCGATCACGCGCTGGGCGGCTTGGGGCGCAGGACCACGGCGGTGCCGTAGGCCACGATCTCGTTGGTGTTCTGCATGAGGTCGCCGGAATCGAAGCGGAACCCGAGGATGGCGTTGGCCCCCATCTGGCGCGAGTGCAGCTCCAGGCGGTTCATGGCCTCGTTGCGCGACTCCCCGGCCAGCTCGGTGAGCATGGTGATCTCCCCGCCGAAGACCTGCTGGCAGCCCGCGCAGGCCGTCCCCACGATGCTGCGGGAGCGCACGGTGATGCCCCAGCAGGGGCCGATGATGCGTTCGATCTCCGTGCCCGGGGGCGGCTCGAAGGTGGTGAGGATGGGCATCTGGTGGATGGAGATGGTGGCCATGGCTAGCGGGCTCCCAGGACAGGCAGGGCGATCATCAGGAGCGCGGCGATGGCGGCGCAGATGGCGGCCCCGGACGCCTTCAGGCGCATGGTGCGCCGGGTGGCGATGAAGATGAGGAGGATGGACGCGAACGTGAAGAGGTCGAGCGCGTTGAAGAAGGCGTGCAGCTTGACGCTGTCGGGGACGACGTAGAAGCCCAGGGACGTGGGGGAGAGGGCGTCGGGCTTGGCGCCGCCGATGGCCTTCAGGGAGCAGACGATGCCCAGGAGGACGGCCTTGGGGGCGCCCACCAGGCTGGAGACGATGGTGGCGGAGAAGGCCTGCCGGTAGGTGGGCTTGCGGCCTTCATGGGTCCACGCGCCGACGATCCAGTACACCAGGGCCAGCACCAGGCTCACGACGGCCAGGCCCAGCAGGCCGCCCAGGACGCTGAACGGGAGCATCATCCGGCTCTGCACCGCGATGATGTTGTCGATGGACTCGGCGGGGATCTTGGGGTTGGCCTCCAGCACGGGACGCAGCATGGCGTCCACGTCCACCTTCCGGGCCCACAGGACCGCCACCGCGGTGTTGAGGGCCGTCAGGAGGGCCAGGGCGCCTCCCCAGACCGGCGTGGCCTCCAGGCGGGTGAAAAGGGCGCCGGGTTCGGTGAACACACCCACCAGCTGTTCCATGAGGTCCGGGGCCTTCACGGCGGGCGGCGCCGGCTCCTGGCCATAGAGGCTTTCGGGAGGATTGGATTCACTCATGGGATTCCTCGCTTGGGGTGTTTTGGAAATTTTCGCAGCATCGGTGGCGCTTTCAATGTCAAATTCCCGCTCCGGCCCGGCAAGGAACGATGGGCGCGCCCGGCGCACACAACTGGGAACGGAGGCTAGACCATGAAGGTGGATCCAGGGCTGGGCCGTCATCTACTGGAGCAGGAGGAGCGGTACGGAGCCCCCGGCCCCCGTGCCCTGGAACAGGTGTTCCTGCGGGCCGACGGCGTCTACCTGTGGGACCTCCAGGGGAACCGGTTCATGGACTTCCTCGGCGGGGACGGCGCGGTGAGCCAGGGCCACAACCACACGCGCATCGCCGCGGCCATGGTGGAGCAGTGCCTGCGGCTCTCCCTGGTGACGCAGGAGGTGCGCCACGCGCGCCTGCCGCCCTTCCTGGAGAAGCTCTGCACCCTCACGGGCTTCGAGGCCGCCGTGCCCATGAACACCGGCGCCGAGGCCGTGGAGGTGGCCCTCAAGGCCGCGCGGCGCTGGGCCTACCGGGTCATGGGCATTCCTCCGGGAAAGGCCGAGATCCTCGTCTTCACGGGCAACGACCACGGGCAGACCACGACGCTCGCCGGCCTGTCCTGCGACCCGGACGCCGTGGAGGACTTCGGTCCCTTCGGCCCGGGCTTCCGCCTGGCGACGTACGGCGACCTGGCCGCGGCCGGCGCCGCCGTGGGGCCCGGCACCTGCGCCATCCTGGCGGAATCCATCCAGGGCCGGGCCGGGCTGCGGGTTCCCCCCCGGGGCTTCCTGCGGGGCCTGCGCGAGATCTGCGACCGCCACGGGCTCCTGCTGCTCCTGGACGAGGTGCGTTCCGGCCTGGGGCGCACCGGCAAGCTGTTCGCCTTCGAGCACGAAGGCATCCGCCCCGACGGGGCCATCCTCGGCAAGGCCCTGTCCGGGGGCTTCTATCCCGCCAGCGCCTTCCTGGCCTCCCGCCAGGTCATGGACCTGCTCACCCCCGGGTCCCACCGGTCCACCTACGCGGGCAACCCCCTGGCCTGCGCCGTGGCCTCCGCGGCCCTGGACGTGCTGGTGGAGGAGCGCCTCGCGGACAGGTCGGCGGAGCTGGGGGCTTACTTCCTGGCCCGCCTGCGGTCCATGGAGAACCCCCGGGTGCGGGAGGTGCGGGGCCTGGGCCTCTGGGCCGGGCTGGAGCTGTGGGACCCCGACGCCGTGCGGGCCTGCGAGGCCCTCGCCCACGAAGGGCTCCTGTGCCAGGCGGTGCGGGACACCGTCGTCGTCCTTTCGCCGCCCCTGGTCATCACCCGCGAGCAGCTGGACTGGGCGCTGGAGAAGGTCGAGCGGGTCCTGGGGCGGTGAGGGGATGTGCGAAAAAGGAAAGCGGGCCCGAAGGCCCGCTTCCCGGGTGCGGCGACGGCCTAGAAGTGCAGGCCCAGGTAGAATGAGCCCGCCACCTGGGGCGCCATGGCGCGCAGGGTGCGGTTGTCCATGCTGCTGAGGGCCTGGAGCTGGGTCTGGCTGGTCTTCACGGGGGTGCCGGAAACGTCGACGCCCACGTAGGGGCGCAGGGAACCCATGCGCCAGCTGCCGTCCAGGCTCACGCGGACCCAGGGCCGCAGGTAGGTGTTCGAGGCATCCACGCGGCCGGTGATGACGCCGTTCTGGAAGATGGCGCCCTGGGCGGAAAGGGCCTCGCCCCTGCCCTCCAGGTGGAAGCCCAGGGAGACGTTGGAACCCAGGGGCGCCAGGTAGCCCGCGCCCAGGGACCAGTAGCTGTGGGTGATCTTGATGTCGGTGAGGTCCACGGCGCCGGTATTGAGCGCCATCTGGCTGGAGGAGTCCAGCTTCCCGCCGACCTCGTAGTACCAGTTGCGGGCCGAGGCGATCTCGCCCATGAAGCGGATGCCCACCCCGACGGAGCTGTCCGCCTGGTCCTTGGTGCCCGCCAGAACGGTGATGGAGGTGGGCCGGATCAGTTCCCCGAACACCTGGATCCGGGCGTCCAGGGCCTGGACCGGCGTCTGGGCGAAGAGGGACCCTGCGGAAAGTGCTGCGACCAGGACTGTTGTGATCTTCACGAGTCCTCCTTAAGAGTTGGGAACCAGAGGGGATGCATACGAGTCGGGATGCGCCGGCGAATTGACGCGGTCCAGGGAGCTAGCAATCAGGGTGCCACCTGGGTGGCCTCGCCGTTGACGACCACGATGTCCCACCCGAAGTTGAAGGGGATCTTGTGGACGTAGGCCAGGTCGATGCCGGTGGTGGTCTTGACGCTGATGGTGGCGGTGGCGGTCTTGATGGCGTCGATCCAGTCGGTGCGGTTCAGGGGCCGGTAGGTGCCCGTCGGGTTGTTGTTGAGGATGGACTTGAGGGCGAACACGGTGATCGTGGCGGTGCCGGAGGTGGGCCGCAGTTCGGGCGGCACGTCGAACCAGCAGTAGCCCGGAGCCACGGAGTCGCCGTCCACCGGCGTCCCCCCGGGAAGGGTCTTGGAGGGGAGGTACACCCGGGCGTCGGTGAGGATGGGGTCGCTGGTGGACTGGCCCAGGAGCGATCCGGAGGTGTCGGGCACGGGGTAGTTCGCGGGCAGCATGAAGTGGGTCTTGCCCTGGCCTGAAGGATTGTTCCCGGAGATCTCCACCACCCAGAAGTCGGGGGGGACCACGGCGCCGGTGGAATCCTTGGTGGGGTTGAACCACATGATGCGGTAGCCCCCGAGGTTGCTGCCCGTGAGAACGCCGTTGGCGTCCCTGCCCCGCTTGTCCACCGCGGTGTCCTGGGGCGGCAGGAGGCCGATGACCGAGGTGGCCTGGCCGGCGGCGGGGGCGGGAATGGCGGTGGGGGGCAGCCCGGCCGCGTCGGCCAGCCAGGTGCGGGTGATGAGGGCGCCGTTGGCCGAATTGTAGAAGGGCGTGAAGGCGGTCCAGAAGAAGCGGCCCACGGCCTTGTCGTCCGGGGTCCCGGTCTTGGACACGGGCGACTTGGCGTTGAAGGCGGGCCCGCCATTGGCGGTCAGGTCGAAGGTGCTGTTGTCCGGGACGATCCCGGGGCTGCCCACGTACTTGGGCCAGGCGGTGGGCTGGCTGCGGCGGAAGAAGGGATAGGTGGCCAGACCGGCCGGGTACGTGTCGCCGTAGTAGAGCAGGGCGTTGTTGAGCACCAGGGGACGCACCCACACCGAGGACCAGATGTATTCGGCGTAGCTGAACACCTGCATGAGGTTGGAAAGGTTGCGCGGAGACGCCGCGGTGGTGACCTTGCGGTCCACGTCGTTGGTGTTGTAGGGCACCTGGAAGCCCTGCACGCCGCCGGGGCTGGCGGTGGTGGCGTTGTAGATCATTCCGCTGAAGAAGGCCGGCACCGAGGGGTCCACCACCTGGGGATTCAGGGGCGACACGCAGGAGGCCTGGTTCCAGTTGGGGCTGGCGGTGGTGAGGTCGTAGGGATCCTGGGCGGAGGCGGGCACCCGGAAGGCCTGCATGCCCACCGCGCCGAAGGTGTCGCTCTGCTTGGCGGAGGCGGTGGCGTAGCCCGGGTAGTCGAGCCGGAAGCCCAGGGTCGAGGAGGTGCCGGCGGCGGTGGTGGGCGACGTGGAGGACTTGGGGCCGCCCTGGGTGTAGGGCATGAAATCCGATTCGACGGTCATCAGGTAGATGGGCCACTCGGCGAAGGACTGGTAGGCGGGGATGCCCGCGAACTGCCCGACGATGCTGTTGGGAAGCTCGAATGCGGTGGGAATGGCGTTGGGGTCAGTCTTGGGAACCGAAAGCCGGTCGAACCACCTGTCATTGTTGGGTTTGTCACCCAGCACCATGTAGAAGGGGTTGTAGCCCGGCACCGGGGCCTCGGCGCCGGAGATGTAGCAGTTGATCCGGCGCTGGGCGGTGGAGCTGGTCTCGGACGCGAAGCCCTGGGCCGTGACGATGGAGAGGGTGGGGTTGCCGTTCACGAAGGCGAAGCTCGAGGCCCCCTGCGCGGTGGGCAGTTCGAGCGAGGGATCCTGCCCGGCCACGTTGGGGATGCGCAGCATGTAGCTGACGGGGTCGTTGCCGTTGAACGTCGGCAGGTTCATGTAGAAGGGCAGGTTCCCGCGCACGGGCACCGTGACGGTGGCCGAATTGGCGGAAAGGACGGAGTAGGTGTTGGAGAGGCCGTCCTGGAAGATCTGCATGGTCGCGCCGGCGCCGTTGGCGGCCAGGGTCGCCGGGGCGAGGGTGGCCGGGCCGTTGTCGTCGGTGAGCTGGCGATACATCAGGTTGAGGGTGAACTGCTTGGTGTTGAGGCCGTCCACGATGACCCACTTGCGGAACGCCGTCGTGTCCTGGCCGTTGGAGGCCATGGCCGCGGGGCCCGTGAGGTCCGTGCCCACCTGGCTGGAGTTGCGCCCGAAGGTGTCGATGGCCTTGAGCTCCACGAGGTAGGCCACGATCTGTCCGGCCACCCCGGGGAAGGAGACGCTGCCTGCATTGAGGGTCGTCGAGGAGCCAGGGTTGCCCCCGGGGAAGGACCACCGCACCGTGACCGGCTCGCCGCTGGTGGACGGGGTGGCGGTGCCGTTGAAGTTGAGCTGCCCGTTGAGGGGGATCACCACCGCCGAGGGATACTTCGCCAGGGCGGGGAGGGTGAGCTCAGGCCCCATGGCCGTGGGGATCACGCTTTGCACCTGGGCCAAGGTCGGCAGGGTGCCGCTCGCCTGGGGCGTCGTGATGGTGGCCGTGGGCAGGGCGTTGGCCAGCACCACGTACTGGCGGGTCTGGGGCGTGGCGGTATTGCCCGTCTGCTGGCCGTCCACGGCCGTGACGGTGACGGTGTAGGTGCCCGCGGTGACGTACTGGTGCGTGGGCGTGGTGGGCGGCGCCATGCCGGTGGCCAGGCCCGGACCCTGGAGGGTGTAGGTGGAGGGCGCCGTGCCGTCGCCCCAGTCGACGGTGACGTTGGTGGTGTAGAGGCCGATGTCGGTCACCGTGAAGCCCACGGTGGCGGCCTGCAGGGCATAGATCTGGGTGGAGGAGGCCGCCGGGGAGGTGATGGCGATGCTGGGGGGCGTGGATACCGCCGAGACGGTGGTGAAGGTGATGGCGGGGAAGGCGATGGGCTGGCTCTGGACGCCCAGGCTGTCGCTCACGGTCAGGGTCGGATTGGCGACGTAGCTGGCGCCGATGGAGGCGCCGGCGGGGTAGACCACGGTGGCCACCCAGCTCACGGCCCCATCCAGGGTTCCCACCGTGGTGACGGACGTGGTGAGCGGCGTGGCCCCGGCATAGCCGGGATTGAACGTGACATTGCCCGTGGGGACGGTCCCCGAGCCCTCGTAGGTCACGGAGAAGGGGAAGTGGAGCGTCGTCGAGCCGCCCAGGGGGACGTTGGAGGCCGTGGAGGAGGTGCCCGCCACCAGGGTGAAGGGATTGACGCCCTGGACGACGTTGAAGGTGGCCGCGGCCGGCGCGCCGGAAAGCCCGTGGTTGTCCGTGGGCGTGGCGGTCACCCGGTCGGCGGTGTTGGCCGCGAGGAAGACGTGGTTCACCGTGAAGGGGGCCGTGGTGGAAACCACCGGCGCCGTGCCGTCGCCGAAGTCCCAGGTGACGCTGGTGACGGTGTCGGTCAGGTCCGGGTCCGTGACCGTCGTGGTGAAGGTGTAGGTCTTGTACTCGAGGATGGGGTCGTCGGCCGGGCTCGCCACGGGGGCGGTGGCCACGGGAGGGGCGTTGACGGCCAAGCGGTTGTTGGGGGTATTGCCCCCGCCCCCGCACGCGGTCAGCAACGCCAGCAAGGAGCCGGAAAGGATGATTCCAGGGCTGCCAAACGTGGATCTCATGGATTCCCCTTCTCGAGAACGTCCGCCGAACCGTACCAGCTTCGAGCCAAAACAAAAAAGTACCGAGCCATTAAGATGGCTCAAATAATACAATCAACCCGGCTCCGGGGCTAATTATTTCCATTAAGGCTTGAAAAAAGAGCGGTCCCCTGGCCGGGATCACCCCTGGATCCATTCCGCCTTCATGCCGAGGAGCAGGTCCACCGCGGCCCTTCCCCGGGGCCCGGGATCCACCGTGAAGTCGTTCACCCAGGCCCGCACGTAGCGCCCGATCATCTCGGTGTCCATGCCCCGGCCGAAGGACTGGGAATAGGCCACCGCCTCGTCGTGGCGCTCCCGCGCCAACTCGACGCTGCGGCGCATGAGGCTGGCGAAGCGGGCCTTGACGTCCCCGGGGAGGTCCTTGCGGATGGCGTTGCCGCCCATGGGCAGGGGCAGGCCGCAGTCGGCCTTCCACCAGGCGCCCAGGTCCTCCACCAGGTGGAGGCCCCGGTCCCGGAACATCAGCTGGCTTTCGTGGATGAGCAGGCCCGCCTCGAAGGCCCCCTCGGCCACGGACTCCATGATGCGGTCGAAGGGCACGAGCTCCACCTTCAGGCCCGGCATCCACCGGCGCATGGCCAGGTAGGCGCTGGTGCGCAGGCCCGGGATGGCCACGGTGACGTCCGCCAAGTCGGCCGGGGCCATGGGCTTCCGGGAGATGACCACGGGGCCCGTGCCCTCCTGGATGCTGGAACCGGCGGTGAGCAGCTGGTAGGTGGAGGCCAGCTCGGGGTAGGCCCCGAAGCTGATGGCGGTCACCTCGTACGGCGCCCCCAGGGCCTCGGCGTTGAGGGTCTCGATGTCCTTGCGCACGAACCGGAAGTCGAAGCCCTCCGTGTCCATCCACCCCAGGGCCAGGGGGGCCATCATGTAGGCGTCGTCGGAATCGGGGCTGTGGGCGATCGTGAAGGGCATCAACGGCCTCCGTGAAGGGGTGCGTGGAGCGACGCGAGCTTTTCCTTCACTCGCTCCACGGCCTTCACGGCCAGGGCGTATCCGGGGTTCTCCTGCACGGCGCTGCGGTAATGGTCCAGTGCCTGCTCCAGTTTGTCCAGGGCCTCGTACACCCGGCCCAGGTTGTAGTGGGGGTAGCAGTAGCTTTCGTACCGCTTGGCCTTGAGCGCCATGTGCAGCCAGGGGATGGTGTCCTCGAACTGGCCCAGCTCCAGGTAGTAGGCGCCGATGTCGTTGTAGGGGTTGCCGTACTCGGGATCCAGGTCGATGGCCTTGTGGCAGTCCGCGATGGCCGCGTCGAAGTCCTTCTGGAAGGACCGGGCCCAGCCCCGGTAGGTGTAGGCTTCGGGCGTTCGGTGCACGTCCAGGGACCGGGTGTACAGCTCGATGGCCCGGTCCACCTCGCCGCGCATGTGGTGCTGGTAGGCCTTGCTGACCAGTTCCATCGCCTCTTGCTTCTTGTCGTCGGTGCTCATGGAAGGCCTCGAGGGAACCCCATCATAGGACAATTCCGGCAGATGCGGACCTAACCTTGAAGGCGGAGGAGGGTCACCGCCTGCCAGAGGATGTAGCCCCCCATGGCCCCCACCACCACCCCCCCCAGCCGCAGGAGGCCGGTCCTCCAGGACTGGCGAAGCCGGGTTGCGGCCAGGCCCAGCCCCAGGAGAACCGGGAGGTTCCCCAGACCGAAGCAGACCATTCCCGCCGCCCCCATGCGCCAGGACCCGGCGTCCAGGGCCTTGAGGAGCATCATGTAGACCAGCCCGCAGGGGATGAAGCCCCAGGCCAGCCCCAGGAGGTAGGGGGCCCCGCCCCACTTGAGGCCCCGGGCCAGGAAGGACTGGAGGGGCCTGGGCATGGGGAACTCCATGAGGCTGTCGGCGCGGCGCCCCAGGGCCATGAAGAGGCCCAGGAGCAGCATGAGGAACCCGATGCCCAGCTTCACCCACACCTGCCAGGGCCAGGCCTCGGCAGCGATGAGGGCCTGGCCGTCGGGGCGGCAGCAGGCGTGCATGTCCTGCACCGACTGGAGCCGGGCGAACCCGCCCAGGAAGCCGATGGCGGCCCCCAGGACCGCGTACGTGCTCACCCGGCCCGCCTGGAACATCAGGTGCCGGGGCCACATGCGGCCCCCCTGCCGGGCCTGGGCCAGGCCGAAGGAGGCCACCACGGGCCCGCACATGCCCGCGCAGTGCCCGACCGAGCCCAGGAGCCCGGCGATCCACATGATCACGAGCCAGGGCAGGGCGTGGGACTGGTTGAGCCAGGTCTCTAGCACTTTTCACCTCTGCCGGGATTCTACAGGGGGAGGGCCGCCCCGGGTACGGCTATCCTTGGGACATGACCACTGAGAACCCTGGAACCTTCTGCCAGAACTGCTTCACCTGGAACCCGGGAGAACGGGAGATCTGCCGCAAGTGCGGCACGCGCCTCCTCATCGTGGCCGGGGACCAGACCTGGGAGGAAACCGAGGAGATGGAGGCCGAGGACGACCTCGACGAGCACCTCCTTGAGCGGATCACGGGCCTGGAGGAGACCCTGCGCCGGGTGGAGACCTACCTGGAGACCGTCTCCGACCAGATGGGGCGCCTGGAGCGCAGCGAGGTGATGCTGCGCAACGGGCTCATGTCCCTGGTGCAGGAGATGGAGCACAAGGGCCAGCTGGACGGACGCGCCTTCTCCACCCGGTGGGAACAGCTGGTGGAGGAGAACCTCCAGCTCATCAGCGCCCGGGAGCTCTTCACCCGCTACCGCGCCCGGATCCTGCCCATCGCCAAGCCCAAGGCCGCCTCGCAGCTCAAGCGCGCCCTCCTGGAGACCTCGGCCCTGCTGGACAACGGCCAGCTGCCCGAGGCCGCCACCCGCCTGGGCGAGGCCCTGGCCCTGGACCCGCGCAACTACGAACTGGTGTTCACCGTGGCCGCCCTCAAGGAGGTGGCCCAGGTGTGGGACGAGGCCGAGCAGCTGGCGCGGCGCGTGGTGCAGCTCAGCCCCCGCCACTTCGAGGGCTGGATGCTGCTCGCCAAGGTGCTCCAGGACGACCCCGCCCGGGCCGATGCGGCCATCGAGACCCTGCGCATCGCCTCCGACCTCCGCCCCGACGAGGCCGGCCCCAAGATCCAGCTGGCCGAGCTCCTCCTGGAGGAGGAGGACCTGCAGGGCGCGCTGGAAAGCTCCCAGGAGGCCGTGAACCTCCAGCGGGACGGGGAGACCCTGTGCCTCCTGGCCGAGGCCCTCCTGGCCCGGGGCGAGGCCCCCAAGGCCATCCCGCTGCTCAAGGAGGCCTCCGGCTACCTCCCCGGGGACCTGCGGGTCCGGGAGCTCCTGGCCGAGGGCTACATCCTCGCCGACGAGCGCCCCAAGGCCTTCTCCATCCTCGCCGAGCTGCTGCGCCAGCACCCCGGCGACCCCCAGCTCCTCCTGCTCCTGGACGCCGAGAACGCCGCGCAGCTGCGCAGCGCCCGGGGCGGCAAGGCCGAGGCCCGCTACCTGCTGGACGACGCCGAGGACTGGCTTTCCGAGGGCAACCTCGCCGAGGCCGAGGCCGCCCTGAAGAAGGCCCGGCGCAAGGACAAGAGCGAGCGCCTGGAGTGGCTGGAACTGAACCTGGCCTACCAGAAGGATCCCAAGGCCAACCTGGGCAAGGCCGTGCTCTTCGCCGGCAGCCCCCGCCATCCCCGGCTGTGCTTCCAGGCCCTGCGCCTGGCCCTGGACACGCTCATGGACCGCAACGACGAGAAGGGCCTCAACCAGGCCCTGGACGTCTTCTTCGGCGTCCACCCCAAGAGCAGCGGCGCCTGGGAGGCGGCCATCATCCGCCAGGCCCACCGCCTCATGAACGCCCGGATCACCGAGGCCGACCTGGCGGAGGTGCGCCGGCTCCAGGCCAATCCCCTGCCCGGCCAGGAAGCCCGGGCCCGCACCCTGCTGGGCCAGTACCTCCTGGAGCTCAAGCACCCCCGGGAAGTGGTCCAGCTTGTGGATCCGGTCATTGCAAGCGAGCCGACGATGATCAATCATTTCCAATTGGGGATGGCCCTGGCGGCCCTCAGGGAGAAGGACGAAGCCCTGGCGGTGCTACGGGACGGCCTGGACTCGGACCCGGGCGACCTGCCCGAGAGCCAGACCACCCTGCTCCGGTCCCGGATGGAAGGAATGATTCATGACCTGGAGCAGCCCGCCGGTCATCTGTGATCACGGTCAAAGGATCCGTGACAAAGTTGACAAATCTAGTCATGATTATTCGGGAAGGTTGGGTCCGGCCATGAGCACGTCACTGCAGCAGGTTACAGGTCAGGAATACAAGTACGGGTTCACCACGGACATCGAGTCCGACAGCGTGCCCCCGGGACTTGATGAGGACGTCATCAGGTTCATTTCCGCCAAGAAGGGAGAACCCGATTGGCTGCTTGAATTCCGCCTCAAGGCCTACCGCCACTGGCTGACCCTCACGGAACCGGAGTGGGCCAACGTCCACTACGAGAAGCCCGACGTGCGCAAGATCGTCTTCTATTCCGCCCCCAAGCCCAAGGTGGCCAAGCACCAGAGCATGGACGAGGTGGACCCCGAGCTCCTGCGCACCTTCGAGAAGCTGGGCGTACCCATCAACGAGCAGAAGGCCCTGGCCGGCGTGGCCGTGGACGTGGTGTTCGACAGCGTGAGCGTGACCACCACCTACAAGACCCGCCTGGCGGAGGAGGGCATCATCTTCTGCAGCTTCAGCGAGGCGGTGCGCGAGCACCCCGAGCTGGTGCGCAAGTACCTCGGCTCGGTCGTTCCCACCTCCGACAACTACTACGCCGCCCTCAATTCGGCGGTGTTCACCGACGGCTCCTTCTGCTTCATCCCCAAGGGCGTCACCTGCCCCATGGACCTCTCCACCTACTTCCGGATCAACAACAAGGAATCCGGCCAGTTCGAGCGGACCCTCATCGTGGCCGAGGAGGGCGCTTCCGTCAGCTACCTGGAGGGCTGCACCGCCCCGCAGTTCGACGTGAACCAGTTGCACGCCGCGGTGGTGGAGCTGGTGGCCCTGGACGACGCGAGCATCAAGTACAGCACCGTGCAGAACTGGTACGCGGGCGACAAGGACGGGGTGGGGGGCATCTTCAACTTCGTCACCAAGCGCGGCCTGTGCAAGGGCCGCAACGCCAAGATCAGCTGGACCCAGGTGGAGACGGGGTCGGCCATCACCTGGAAGTACCCCAGCTGCGTGCTCCTGGGCGAGAACAGCGTGGGCGAGTTCTACTCCGTGGCGCTGACCAACCACAAGCAGCAGGCCGACACCGGCACCAAGATGATCCACCTGGGCCGCAACACGCGCTCGACGATCATCTCCAAGGGCATCTCGGCCGGGGATTCCAGCAACAGCTACCGGGGCCTCGTGAAGGTCCACCCCAAGGCCGAGGGCGCCCGCAACTTCAGCCAGTGCGATTCCATGCTCATCGGCAGCCACTGCTCGGCCAACACCTTCCCCTACATCGAGGTGCAGAACGTCTCGGCCAAGGTCGAGCACGAGGCCACCACCTCGAAGATCGGCGAGGAGCAGCTCTTCTACTTCCAGCAGCGGGGCATCCCCCCCGAGGACGCCATCTCCATGATCATCAACGGCTTCTGCAAGGACGTGTTCCGGGAGCTGCCCATGGAGTTCGCCGTGGAGGCCACCCGCCTCCTGGGCCTCAAGCTCGAAGGGAGCGTCGGCTGATGAACACCCATTCGGAGACAAGCATGCTTTCCATCCGCAACCTCACCGCCCGCATCGGCGAAAACGACGTCCTCCGGGGCATCGACCTGGAGATCAAGGCCGGCGAGGTGCACGCCATCATGGGGCCCAACGGCAGCGGCAAGTCCACCCTGGGCAAGGTCCTGGCCGGCCACCCCTCGTACGAGGTCACCGGCGGCGAGGTGCTCTTCCTCGGGAAGAACCTCTTCGACCTGGCCGCCGACGAGCGCGCCCGGGCCGGCATCTTCCTGGGCTTCCAGCACCCCATCGAGGTGCCCGGGGTCTCCAACGCCTCCTTCCTGCGCCTGGCCTACAACAAGAAGGCCGAGGCCAACGGCCGCGAGGAGCTCGATCCCCTGGAGTTCGACGACTTCATCCAGGAGCGCATCAAGCTCGTGAAGATGGACCCCTCCTTCCTGGACCGCAGCCTCAACGAGGGCTTCTCCGGCGGCGAGAAGAAGCGCAACGAGATCCTCCAGATGTGCGTGCTGGAGCCGGTGCTGGCCATCCTGGACGAGCTGGACTCGGGCCTGGACATCGACGCCCTGCGGGTGCTGGGCGAGGCCGTCACGGCCCTCCAGGGCCCCGACCGGGCCCAGCTCATCATCACCCACTTCCCCCGCATCCTGGAGACCATCCAGCCCACGAAGGTGCACGTGCTCTCCGGCGGCAGGATCATCCGCACCGGCGGCAGGGAGCTCGCCGACGAGTTGGAGGAGCGGGGCTACGACTGGCTCAAGGAAGAAGCCCCCGCGGGGAGGGCGTGATGGTGGCACTGGAAGCCGCGCCCCTCGCCGCGGGCATCCTCGCGGGTCCCCGGCCCCAGGGCTGGGAGGCCCTGCGCGCCAAGGCCGAGGCGGCGCTGGACGGCCTTGATCTCCCCACCACCGGCCAGGAGGACTGGAAGTACACCGACCTGGCCCCCCTGCGCGACCTGGCGTTCGTGCCCGGCGTCGCCCAGGACGCCGACATCGCCCAGGCCATCCTCCCGGAGGCCCGCGGCTCGCGCCTGGTCTTCGTGAACGGCCACTACGCCCCCCACGCCAGCAACGTCACCAGCCTGCCCCCGGGCGTGCGGTTCCTGAACCTCGCCTGCGCCACCGAGATGGCCCGGGACCTGGGCGGTCTCGCGGGCAGCGACTTCTTCGCGGATCTGAACCTGGCCCGGTTCCGGGACGGCGCCCTGGTGGTCGTGCCCAAGGGCGTCCGGGTGGAGGCCCCCCTCCACGTGGTGTTCGTGAACCGCCAGGAGGGCGCCGAGCCCACCTTCGCCCTGCCCCGCCTGCTGGTGGTGGTGGAGCGCGGGGCCTCGGCGGTCCTGGTGGAGGAGCACCAGGGTACGGGCACCTACCTCACCAGCGCCGTGGCCGAAGTCATCGTCCGGGAGGATGCCCGCCTCACCCACGAGCGCGTCCAGCGGGAATCGGACCAGGCCTTCCACTTCTCCCACCTGGCGGCGCAGGTGGAGCGCGGCGGCAACTACGCCTGCCGCACCATCAGCTTCGGCGGGCGCCTTTCCCGCTCCACGCCCCACGTGATCATGGCCGCCGAGGGCGCCGAACTCAGCCTGGACGGCCTGGCCCTCCTGGGCGGTTCGCAGCTGTCGGACACGCACTCCTTCGTGGACCACACGGTCCCCCACTGCACCACCCGCCAGTCCCACAAGGTCATCGCCGACGATGCCTCCCGCGCCGTGTTCAACGGCCGGGTCTTCGTGCGCCCCGGCGCCCAGGGCACGGACGCCCAGCAGCAGTGCCGCGGCCTCCTCCTTTCCCCCAAGGCCCGCATCGACACCAAGCCCGAGCTGGAGATCTTCGCCGACGACGTGAAGTGCGCCCACGGCGCGGCCATCGGCCAGCTGGACCCCGAGGGCCTCTTCTACCTGCAGAGCCGGGGCATGGACCCCGCCCTGGCCCGCAACGTGCTCACCTACGCCTTCGCCGCCGACCTCCTCGCCCGCATCCCCGTGACGAGCCTGCGCCGCCAGCTGAGGCAGACCGTGCTGGCCCGCACCCAGTCCGGCACCCTCGAGGCCCTGTCATGAGCACCGTCGCCGCCCCCCTGGACCTCCAGAAGATCCGAGCGGACTTCCCCGCCCTGTGCACGCCCTTCCACGGCAAGCCCATGGTGTACCTGGACAGCGCCGTGTCCAGCCTCACCCCCCTGCCCGTCACCGAGCGCATGGCCCACTACCAGTCCTTCGAGCACACCAACGTCCACCGGGGCGTCTCGACCCTCAGCCAGGAGGCCACGGACCGCTTCGAGGAGGCCCGGGAGAAGGTTCGCGCCCTGCTGAATGCCCAGAGCGCCAAGCAGATCATCTGGACCCGGGGCACCACCGAGAGCATCAACCTGGTGGCCCAGACCTACGGCCGCCAGAATGTCCACCAGGGCGACGAGATCCTGCTGTCGGCCATGGAGCACCACTCCGACATCGTGCCCTGGCAGCTCCTGGCCGAGGAGCGCGGCGCCCGGATCCGCGTCATCCCCATGAACGACGCCGGCGAGCTCATCCTGGACGGCCTGGACGACCTCCTCACCGACCGCACCCGCATCGTGGGGGTCACCCACGTCTCCAACGTCCTGGGCACCATCAATCCCGTGAAGGAGATCATCCGCCGGGCCCACGCCAAGGGCGTCCCCGTGCTGGTGGACGGCGCCCAGGGCGTGCCGCACCTCCAGGTGGACGTGACCGACCTGGACGCCGACTTCTACGTCTTCAGCGGCCACAAGCTCTCGGGACCCACCGGCATCGGCGTCCTCTACGGCCGCAAGAGCCTGCTGGAGGCCATGCCCCCGTGGCACGGCGGCGGCAGCATGATCCTCTCGGTCACCTGGGAGGGCACCACCTTCGCCGCGGTGCCGGGCAAGTTCGAGGCGGGCACCCCCCCCATCGCCCAGGCCATCGGGCTGGGCGCGGCCATCGACTACGTCCAGGCCATCGGCCTGGACCGCATCGCCGCCCACGAGCACGACCTGCTGGCCTACGCCACGGAGCGCCTGAAGGCCATCCCCGGCCTGCGCATCATCGGCGAGGCGAAGGAGAAGGCCTCGGTCCTGTCCTTCGTCCTGGACGGCATCCACCCCCACGACATCGGCTCCATCCTGGACCACGCCGGGGTGGTCGTGCGCGCCGGCCACCACTGCGCCCAGCCCGTCATGACCCGGTTCGGCATCCCCGCCACCACCCGGGCGTCCTTCGCCTATTTCAACACCCGGGCCGACGTGGACGCCCTGGTCTCTGGCATCCTGAATGTCCAGGAGATCTTCTCGTGAGCGACCCCAGGGAGCTTTACCAGCAGGTGATCATCGAGCACAACAAGAAGCCCCGCAACTTCGGGGAACTCGAGGCCTGCACCCACCACGCCCATGGCCTGAACCCCCTTTGCGGCGACGACATCGTCCTCAAGCTGGTGGTGGAGGACGGCGTGGTGCGGGACATCCGCTTCACGGGCCACGGCTGCGCCATCTCCAAGGCCTCCAGCAGCCTCATGACCGTCAACGTCAAGGGCAAGCCCGTGGCCGAGGCCGAAATCCTGGTGGAGCAGTTCCGGGCCATGATCCGCGGCACCCTGGACACCGCCACGGACCCCAACGACCTGGGCCGCCTCAGCCTCTTCCAGGGCGTGCGGGACCTGCCCAGCCGGGTGAAGTGCGCCGTGCTGCCCTGGGCCACGCTGCACAGCGCCCTCCACGGCGAAGACATCGTCAGCACCGAATAGGACGCCCCATGCCGAAGATCGCCGAAATCGAGTACACCCCCAATCCCAACGCCGTGAAGTTCCAGCTCAAGGAGCCCGTCACGGTGGGCTTCCCCAAGGCCTTCCGGGACGCGGAGATGGCCGAGCACGACGAGCTGGCGCGGGGCCTCTTCGCCATCGGCCACGTGGTGTCGGTGTTCATGCAGGACAAGTTCATCACCGTCACCAAGGACGACGGCATCGGCTGGACCGAGCTCCTGCCCAAGCTGGCCCCCCCCATCCGCCAGGCCCCCTCGGCGTCCGGCTCCACCGCCGAGGCCCCCCACTGGGACCGCCCCGAGGTGGACGAGAACGACCCCCTCATCCAGCAGATCCGCAAGGTCCTCACCTCCACCATCCTTCCCGCCCTGGCCGCCGACGGCGGCGGCCTGGACATCGTGGGCCGCCACGAGAAGCAGGTGATGATCCGCTACCTGGGCGCCTGCGGGTCCTGCCCGTCGGGGCTCACGGGCACGCTCATGGCCATCGAGGGGATCCTCCGCAAGGAAGTGGACCCGGAGATCGTGGTCATCACCGTCTGAAGACGGTTCCATGACCGCAGGCAGACGCGAACGGCAACTTCAGAAACGCAGGGAGCTCCTGGACCGCGCCCTGGCCGCCCTGGACTCCGGCGGCCCCGCGGAGGTGCGTTCCCAGGCCGACCTGGAGGCCATCCTCTTCCACGACCATGCCGACCTGGTGCGGGGCCTGGCCGAGGTGCTGGACCGCGCGGGCCTCGTGGAGGCCTTCCAGGCCCTGGCCCGGCACCTGGAGGAGGACGGCGGGCCCTGGCTGCGCCGCCTGGAGCGCATCGAAGCCGACCCCGCCCTGCGGGCCCGGCGCGCCGAGCTGGACCGGGACTACCTGGAGGTCCTGTCGGGTCACTTTCGCCGGTGGGGCGCCGCGGGCCCCCAAGGCGAGCGGACGTCCGATCTGGAGGCCACCCTCGCCCTGGCCGCGCTGCATGGCGCCCAACGGCTTTGGGTCAAAGGCCGTGGCCGCCCGGTTCTGCCGGTGCTGGTGGACGAGGCCCTGGCGGTGCTGTGGCCGGCCCTCTACGCCCACGCCAGGCGGCACAGCTAGGCCGCGGGATCAACAGGAACCCGCCTGAAGTCTGCGGCTGCCGACCTGTTGCCCGGTGAATCCGCCAAACCCCTTCGAAGTGCCTATCGCCGAGGCGCCGGGGAAACCGAGGATCGCCGAAAAAAGAAGATCCTTTTTCGGCGATCCTCGGCGTCTTCGGCGCCTCGGCGATGGGCTTTTCGTTTCGACCTGCCTCGATGACGGGAACATCACGGCCTTCGACCACCCGTCCCAAGCCCCTTTCCAAGAGCAGGCCAGAGTGAGTGTGGGTCGAGGCCTTCACGCTGTTCCGTGAAGACCCGAAAAAATAGATCTTCATCACCGGGCTGATTGGCTAAAACAGGGTGTCCTGGCGACGGGCTATTGCGGGGATAGGCGATCCAGGAGACGGTCCGGGTCGGCCTCGCAGGGCAGCCCGGCCAGACCGTCCCCGTGCAGGAAGCCGTGGGCCTCCACCTGGCCCAGGAAGGCCATCAGGCCATCCCAGAAGCCGTCGCTGTTGAGGAGCCCCACGGGCTTGGCGTGGATGCCCAGCTGGGCCCAGGTGAGCACCTCGAAGAGTTCGTCCAGGGTGCCGAAGCCCCCGGGCAGGGCCAGGAAGGCGCCGGAGAGCTGGACCATGCGGGCCTTCCGGCTATGCATGTCCTCGGTGATGATCAGCTCCGTCAGGCTCCGGTGGGCCTTCTCCCGGGCCACCAGGGCCCGGGGCATGACGCCGGTGACCCTGCCGCCGCCCTGGAGCACGGCGTCGGCCAGGGTGCCCATGAGGCCGCAGTGGGCGCCGCCGTACACCAGGCCGAGGTTCCGGCGGGCCATGGCCCGCCCCAGGGCCGCCGCCGCCTCCAGGTGGCGGGGGTTGGTGCCGGAATTGGAGCCGGCGAAGACGCAGAGGGTTCGAGGGGTGTCCATGGCTTCCATGGTCGCGTACGGCGCGGATCCTTGCACCCGGACGCGGAAGGGGATGGAAGGTAATTTTTTGTCGAAGCCAAAAAACTATTTAATCATTTTTGGACTCAAAATTCCGAAACCCGCCGCCCCACGGCCAAGGCCACGATTCCCCTTCATTCTCAATGTCATTGGCCCGCCGCCGACCCCGGAGCCAACCCCTTGCATTCAGGAAAGACAGGATCATTATCGCCCGGAAAACCGCCCGTATTCAAGTCTGTTTATCGAGACCGGTTCGCACTAATCTCGACAGAATGCCGGAACGAAGGGGTCATGAGATCCCGGCCCCAAGGCAGCGTGAGGAGACCCCATGCTCGCGCACCTGATCCTGAAGGATGGAGAGTGCTTCAGAGGCGACGCCCCCCTCGGCCGGGGCGGGAGCGGCGAGGTGGTGTTCACCACCGCCATGGCCGGCTACCAGGAGATCCTCACCGACCCCAGCTTCGCCGGGCAGATGGTCTGCATGACCTTTCCCGAGCAGGGGATCTACGGCGTCCACGGCGGCCTGGACGAGGCCCCACGGCCCTGGGCGGCCGGGTTCATCTGCCGGCGCCTGACTCCTCAGCCCGACCACGCGGGGGCCGAGGGGGACCTGGCCGGCTGGCTCAAGCGCCACCGGATCCCCGTGATCACCGACGTGGACACCCGCGCCCTCACCCAGCACGTGCGGGACCGGGGCGCGCAGCCCGGCCTCATCTGGACCGAGGCGGACGGATCCCTGGCCGCGGGCGTCGCGGCGGCCTCCCACCTTCCGGACATGTCCGGCCAAGCCCTGGCGGGCGAGGTGAGCTGCGCCCAGCGGTACGAACTCCTGCGGCCCGGCGCGAGGTTCCGGGTGGCGGTGCTGGACGGCGGCATCAAGGCCTCCATCCTCACCCAGCTCGCCGCCTCGGGCCTCGACCTGGAGGTGTTCCCCTGGGACACCCCGGCCTCGGAACTCACCGCGGCCCGCTTCCACGGGCTCTTCCTCAGCAACGGCCCCGGCGATCCCGCGGCGCTGCCCGGCATGCGCCGGGAGGTGGAGGCCTGCATCGGGCGCCTGCCCATCTTCGGGATCTGCCTGGGGCACCAGCTCCTGGGCCAGGCCTTCGGGGGCAGCACCTTCAAGCTGAAGTTCGGCCACCGGGGCGCGAACCAGCCGGTGCTGGACCTGGCCACCCGCCGCGTGGAGATCACCGCCCAGAACCACGGGTTCGCCGTGGATGAAGCGACCCTGCCCCCGGAAATCGAGGTGACCCACCGCCACCTCTCCGACGACACCGTCGAGGGCCTCCGGCACCGCACGCTCCCCATCTTCAGCATCCAGCACCACCCGGAGGCCTCCCCGGGACCCCACGACGCCCGCGGGGCCTTCGGCAGGTTCATCCGCATGATGGAGGACCACCATGCCTAGGAACCCCGAGATCACCTCCGTCCTGGTGCTGGGCGCCGGCCCCATCCAGATCGGCCAGGCCTGCGAGTTCGACTATTCCGGCACCCAGGCCCTCAAGGCCCTGGCGGAGGAGGGCGTGCGCACCATCCTGCTGAACTCCAACCCTGCCAGCATCATGACGGACCCCCAGCGCGCCTCCGCCACCTACCTGGAGCCCCTGAACCTGGCGGTGCTGGAAAAGGTCATCGAGCGGGAGCGGCCTTCGGCCCTGCTGCCCACCGTGGGGGGCCAGACCGCCCTGAACCTGGCCATGGAGGCCCACAAGGCCGGCCTCCTGGCGCGCCACGGCGTGCGGCTCATCGGCGCCCAGCCCGCGGCCATCGACCGCGGCGAGGACCGGGAGCAGTTCAAGGCCCTCATGGACGAGCTGGGCCTGGAGACCTGCCGGGGCGGCTTCGCCCACTCCATGGAGGAGGCCCGGGCCCTGGCCAAGCTCACCGGCTTCCCGGCCATCCTGCGCCCTTCCTTCACCCTGGGGGGATCGGGCGGCGGCATCGCCTACAATGTGGACGATTTCGAGGCCATCGCCCAGCGGGGCCTGGACCTCAGCCCCATCCACCAGGTGCTCGTGGAGGAGAGCATCCTGGGCTGGAAGGAGTTCGAGCTGGAGGTGGTGCGGGACCTGGACGACAACGTGGAGATCATCTGCGGCATCGAGAACCTGGACCCCATGGGCATCCACACGGGCGACAGCATCACCGTGGCCCCCATCCTCACCCTCACGGACCCCGAGTACCAGCGCATGCGCGAGGCCGCCAAGGCCGTCATCCGGGGCGTGGGGGTGGAGACCGGCGGCAGCAACATCCAGTTCGCCCTGGATCCCGCCTCGGGCCGGATGATCGTCATCGAGATGAACCCCCGCGTGTCGCGCTCCTCGGCCCTGGCCAGCAAGGCCACGGGCTTCCCCATCGCCTGGGTGGCCACCAAGCTGGCCCTGGGCTACCGGCTCTGGGAGCTGCCCAACGTCATCACGGCGCGCACCAAGGCGGCCTTCGAGCCGGTGCTGGACTACGTGGTGGTCAAGGTGCCGCGCTTCACCTTCGAGAAGTTCCCCGAGACCGAGCCGGTGCTGGGCATCCAGATGAAGAGCGTGGGCGAGACCATGGCCATCGGGCGCAGTTTCCAGGAGGCGCTGCAGAAGGCCCTGCGCAGCCTGGAGGAGGGCCACCTGGGCCTCGCCGGGGCCCTGGACGGCAAGCTGGACCTTTCCCGGCTCAAGGAGCATCTCCTGACCCCGGGTCCCCAGCGCATCTTCTGGATCTACCAGGCCCTTCGCGCGGGCCATTCCGTCGAGGAACTGCACCGCCTCACCTGCGTCTCGGCCTGGTTCCTGCGGGAGATGGAGGAGATCGTCGTGCTGGAGGGGCGCCTGCGGGGCTTCCCCCTGGAGCGGCTCCCCCGCGAGCTCCTGGAGAAGGGCAAGCGCGCCGGGTTCACCGACGCCCAGATCGCAGCCTTCTGCGGCGCATCCGAGGCCGGCGTGGCCGCCCAGCGCGAGGCCATGGGCCTGCGGCGCGCCGTCAAGCGCATCGACACCTGCGCAGGCGAATTCCAGGCCGAGACGCCCTACCTCTACCAGACCTGGGAGGAGCGCAGCGAGGCCCCCCCCACGGACCGCCCCAAGGCCATCGTCCTGGGCAGCGGCCCCAACCGCATCGGGCAGGGCGTGGAGTTCGACTGCTGCTGCGTGCAGGCGGTGGAGGCCATCCGGGCCAAGGGGGTGGAGGCCATCCTCGTGAACTGCAACCCCGAGACCGTGAGCACCGACTTCGACATCTCCGACCGCCTCTACTTCGAGCCCCTGGTCTTCGAGGACGTGAAGGCCGTGGTGGACCGGGAGGGCGCCGGCGGCCAGCTCCTGGGGGTCTTCACCCAGTTCGGCGGCCAGACCCCGCTCAAGCTCGCCCAGAAGCTGGAGGCCGCGGGCGTGCCGCTCCTGGGCACCGCCCACAAGGCCATCTTCGACGCCGAGGACCGGAACCGCTTCGGCGAGGTGCTCCGGAAGCTGGACATCCCCGCCGCCCCCTGGGGCATGGCCTCCAACGCCGCCCAGGCCCTCGCCGTGGCCGAGACGCTCCACTACCCCGTCATGGTCCGCCCCAGCTTCGTGCTGGGCGGCCGCGCCATGGCCATCGTCTTCGACGACGCGGGCCTGGAGAAGTACATGCGCGAAGCCACCCTGGTGAGCGAGGACCGCCCGGTGCTCATCGACCGCTACCTGGAGAACGCCCAGGAGCTGGACGTGGACCTGGTGTGCGACGGGGAGGACGCCGTCGTCGCGGGCGTCATGGCGCACATCGAGGAGGCCGGGGTGCATTCCGGCGACTCCTACGCGGTCTTCCCGCCCCTGGGCGTGCCCGAGGAGACCCTGGAAAGGGTCAAGGCCATGAGCCGCGCCCTGGCCTTCGAGCTGGGGGTGCGGGGCCTCCTGAACCTCCAGTGGGCCATCAAGGACGGCCTCCCTCACTGCCTGGAGGCCAACCCCAGGGCCAGCCGCACCGTGCCCTTCATCTCCAAGGCCACCGGCGTGAACTGGGCCGGCGTGGCCGCCCGGATCGGGCTGGGCGAGTCGCTGCGCGAGCAGGGCGTCCAGGACGGCCGGGCCCTGGCCGTGGCCGTCAAGGGCGTGGTGTTCCCCTTCGCCAAGTTCCCGGGCGTGGACCCGGTGCTCGGCCCCGAGATGCGCTCCACGGGCGAAGTGATGGGCGTGGGCGCCACCTTCGGCGAAGCCTACGCCAAGGCCCTCCAGGCCGCCAACATGGTGCTGCCCCTGTCCGGCACGGTGTTTCTCAGCATCAGCGACCAGGACAAGCCCCAGCTCCCCGAGCTGGTCAGGCGCCTGGCCGGCCTGGGCTTCGGCCTGTGCGCCACCGACGGCACGGCCCGCGCCCTCGAGGCCGAGGGCTACCGCGTCCGCCGCATCCACAAGGTGAACGAGGGCCGCCCCAACGCCGTGGACCTCCTGAAGAACGGCGAGATCCAGTGGGTGGTCAACACGCCCCACGGCAAGAACGCCTTCGCCGACGAGGACAGCATCCGGCGCCAGTCGCTGCGCCTGAAGATCCCCTGCGTCACCAACATGAGCGCCGCGCTGGCCGCGTGCGAGGCGGTGGAGACCCTGCGGGGCGAGGTACGGGTGCGCAACCTGCAGGAGCTGGGAACCCGGGTCTAGGGCAGGCCGATCCGAATGGCGGAACCGCATCCTCCGAACCTTTGGTTGAGGTAACTCCAGGCAAACAGGGTGTGCGCCGATGCCGAGCCGTGCGAAGCCGGCTCGGCGTGCCTCGGGCTCCTGACGCACTCCGAACGGTGAGGGTTCCGCCGTTACGACGGTACCCTGCCAGGAGGTTGCCGCGGGTCCATTTTGTATATTTTATTAATCTGGCCGCTCAGGCAGTCCGGGATGCAACCTTGTACCTTTCAGCTGTAAAAATTAAAAATAATAAATTTAAAAATTGCGCTCGCCCGCATGCCTAACCGTCAGGTATAAAAATGATTGTTCTATATTAACTATTGCTTATATTGATTCCCTTGGAGACCCCGCTCATGCCTCTTCGCGAACCCGTCCACCCCCAAGCCACACCTGCCCCCTCCCCGGGCGTGGCCCTGCACCTGGCCACCGCCGCAGCAGCGGCCTTTCTCCTGATCCTCGCCCCGGCCTGCACCCGGCGGTCCGGCTCCGGCGCCTCCGGTTCCGGCGGGTCCGTCCCCACGCCCCCGGAACCGGCGGCGCCGAAGATCGACACCTTCCAGGCGGACAAGTCGATCATCACCCGGGGCGATCCGGCAGTCCTGACGTTCGTGTTCGAGGGAGGGACCGCCACCGTCGAACCGAACCTCGGCCCCGTGACCAGCGGCGGTAGCCTGACGGTTTCGCCGGACCAGGACACCGACTACACCCTCACCGTCAAGGGCGCCGACAACGTGGCGGTGCATCGGGTCGTCACGGTGAAGGTGGCGCCGGTGCCCGTGGCCCCGGATATCCAGGCGCCGGCCCAGGTGGCGACGTTCCAGACCGGCATGGTGGCCACGGTCCCCTTCGAGGCGGGCAGTTCCTACAAGTGGAGCATCACGAACGGTTCCATCACCTCCGGCCAGAACGCGAACACCGTCGCCTTCGACGCGGGCGCCGCCGGAGACATGGTCCTGACCTGCGTCGTCTCCAACGCCGCCGGCACGGAGGCCAAGGCCAGCACCTTCACGGTCGCCGTGCAGGTCTCCACCATCACCGACTTCAAGGCGTCCCCGGCCCTGATCACCGCCGGCAGGACCACCTCCCTGTTGGCCACCTTCACCGGCGGCACCGGCCTGATCGAGCCCGGCGGCTTGCCGATCACCAGTGGTACGGCGGTGGTGGTCACCCCCGCGGCCGACACGACCTACACCCTGACCATCCACAGCGGAACCACCTCCCTGGTGTCGTCCCAGACCTTGGTGAAGGTCCTGCCGGCCCTGGCCGCCACCCCCATCACCGTCACGGGCGCTGTCCAGGCGGGAATCTCCGGCTACCAGGCGAGGGTGGCTCCCCAGGCCGGCTGCACCTACCGGTGGACGATCGGCAATGGCACCCTCACCGCAGGCGACGGCACCGACACCGTAACCTTCGCCGCCGGCGTCCCCGGTCCGCTGACCCTGGACTGCGTGATCACCAACGCGGCCGGCGATTCCATCAATGCTCCCACCCTGGCCATGACCGTCCAAGGCGCCCCCGCTCCCGGCACGATGGCCGTTTCGCTGCTCCGGCCGGCCTTCCCCGCCTACGGGCGCGGGATACGGGCGGAGGTGAACCCTGAGCCCGGGGCCACGTATGCCTGGACGCTCTCGGACGGCACCATCGACCAAGGCGCGGGCACCAACGCGATCGCCTTCACCGCCGGTGGTCCGGCGCCCGCCACGCTGCGGTGCGCCATGACCCTGGCGGACGGTTCCACCCGCGAAGGTTCGGTGGGCTTCACCCCCACCTTCCCGGTCATCGACCAGTTCACGGCCAACCAGAGCGTGGTCACGGTGGGACGGAGCGCCACGCTCACGTACACCTTCAGCGGCGGCACCGGAACCATCTCGCCGGGCAATCTCTCCGTCACGAGCCCCGGCAGCGTCCAGGTGACGCCCGGCACCTACACCCTGACGGTCGTCGACGCCGCCGGCAATGTCGACCGGTTGGAGCGGACGATCACCACCGTCCCCATGCCCACCATCACCCGGTTCACCACCAGTCATCCCATCCTCGGCCCCGGCCTGGAGGCCGACCTCACCGCCGAATTCGACGCCGGCCCGGGCGGCAGGGCCGAGGTGGAAACCCTCGGTGCGGTCACCAGCGGCCAACCGGTGAGCACGGGCCCCCTGCAGAACGGCCGGCGTTTCGCCCTCCGGGTGACCAACGCCGGGGGCGACAGCCTCACCCGCGACGTGACGGTGCGGGTGGCGGCCCTCGAACTGCTGGCCGGATTCCCGTCCGGGCCGGGCAATGGTGACGGCGAGGCCCGCTTCGCCCGGTTCAGGAACCCGCGCGGGCTCGCCATGGACGCCGCGGGGAACAAATACGTGGCGGACGCGGGGAACCACACGATCCGCAAGGTGGCTCCCGATGGCAAGGTGACCACCGTAGCGGGGAATCCCGGCGTCCCCGGAAGCGCGGACGGCCTAGGGCGTGAAGCCCGGTTCAACGCCCCAGTGGGCCTGGCGCTCGATGCCAGCGGCAACATCTATGTGGCGGACTACGGCAATGCCACCATCCGCAAGGTCACCGTGGACGGGACCGTATCCACCCTCGCGGGCGTGCCTGGGAGCCTGGGTTCCACGGACGGCACGAACGGTGACATCCGCTTCAGGGAGCCCGTCGGCATCGCGGTGAGTCCGGATGGCACTCAGGTGTTCGTCTCGGACAGAAGCACCCGAACCATCCGGGCCTTCAATCCCAGCCAAGTCCCCCTGGTGACGCTGACGATCGCGGGCCAGGATGGCGTCAATGGATTCATGGACGGGCCAGGCGCCACCGCGCTCTTCCGGCAACCGGGAGGCCTGGCCCTGGCCGGGAACGGCAGTCTCTTCGTTACGGATACGACCTCCAGAGTCGTCCGCAAATTGACGCCGCAGGGGGACGGCACCTATGTCGTCTCTACCGTCGCGGGCCGGGATCTGGACAGAGTCCTCAATGGCGTCAGGGACGGTGACGGCCTCACGGTCGCGACGTTCACGAATCCTGCCCAGATCGCCGTGGATTCCACAAACAACCTCTACGTGACGGATCTCGCGCACAAGAGTGTCCGCAAGCTCACCCTGACCTCCACCGGGTACGTCGTATCCACCCTGGCCGGCAGCACCTCGACCATGGGAACCCAGGATGGCAGCCCCTTGACCCAGGCCCGGTTCACCCTGCCCGCGGGCCTGGCGGTGGACGCATCCGGAACGGTTTTCCTGGCCGACGGCGAAGCCGGCGCCAACGGACCCTACGGGAACGCCATCCGGGCGATTCCCGCGGCCGCCGACACCTATACCGTCGCTGGCACCCGTCCCTCGGCAGGGGCGGTGAACGGCGTCGGGGTGGCCGCCAAATTCGCGGTGCCCATGGGCTCCGTGGTCGACGCCGCCGGCGTCACCTACGTGTGCGACGCCGAAAACCACGCCATTCGCAGGATCTCGCCTGACGGCACCGTCACCCAATTCGCCGGGAACGGCACCCCTGGCAACGTTGACGGGACCGGCACCGGAGCCCAGTTCGACCAACCCTTTGCCATCGCCATCGATTCCGCGGGGTCCCTGTTTGTCACGGACAGGAGGAAAAATACCATCCGCAAAATCACGAGGGACGGCGTCGTGTCCACGGTGGCGGGGGATGTGACACAGCCGGGCGGGTTCGCAAATGGGCTGGGTACCGCGGCGCGCTTCAACGGGCCTTTGGGCATCGCCGTGGACGGAGCCGGCAACATCTTCGTGGCCGATGCGTTCAACTCCGTGATCAGAAAAATCGACCCGGCCGGGCAGGTCACCACCTTCGCCGGCGACCCCGGGCGGCATGGCCACCTGGACGGGCCGGCCGGGTTGGGCACCTTCGTCACGCCCTTCGGAATCGCCCTGGATGGGGCCGGAAGCCTAATCGTTTCGGATTTCGGTTCCAACACCATCCGGAAGGTGAACCTCGCCACCGGCGACCTGAACACGTTTGCAGGGGATGCGGGCGATCCCACGTTCCCGACGGCCCCCGGGTACGTTGACGGGAACGGCTCCTTGGCCCGATTCAACAAGCCGGCCTCCCTGGCGGTTGACTCCGATGGGAACGCCTATGTCGCGGACCTCGCCAATCAGGCTCTACGCATGGTCTCGCCCGACGGAACGGTCACCACGGTCCTCGGCTTTGCGGGGTACCAGAAGATTCGAGGGGTCGCCCCCGGACCGCTGCCTACGGCCTTCGCCGACCCCCTGGGCATTTCAGTCGACCCGACAACGGGCAACCTCCTGGTGTCCACCCCGGACGCCGTCATGAAGGTCGCGTTCCGGTAGCCGGGCGCCCCGGCCCCTCAGTCCCAACTTGACCCCCACCCGCCAGGGCCGCGAATGTCTCCGCGGTCCTGGCGGTTCCGCGCAATGCCCGCCCTCACCAGGAATAGGCGAGGCCCGTCAGCAGCACGTCCGTGTCACGGTCGTCGAGGGTGACGGTGCGGTTCCACTGCAGACGCACGCCCCAGTGGCCGCCGAGGTGGCGCCCCACGACCATGGAATAGCGTCCGCTGCCGCGGACGTTCACGGTGTCCGGGGGGTCCGGCCTGTCCCGGTCGGGGAAGGTCCGGGAGAGGTAGGGTCCCACGCCCACGCTGAGCATCCAGTCGCCGTCCGCGCTCCGCGTGGACAGCCAGAACTGCACCGCGACGCCGTCGCGCCGGGCCGCCACGATGCCCCCCTCGTCGCAGTAGGTCACCGAGACGTCCAGGTGCCGCGTGAGCCGCCTTCGGTAGTCCACGGCGAAGGACTGGAGGAATTCCGTCGTCTCGCTTTCCATGCTGTTGAGGATGGTCCGCCCGAACAGGAAGGCCAGTTCGTTGGGGGGATCGTCCACGGGCGTCCGGGAACCGGAGCGCCGGGCCGGCGCCGGGCCGCCGAACCGCGTGCTCACGCCCACCAGGGAACTCTGGGTCCGGGGCCCGGACGAGCCGAGGACCCGGTTCAGTTGCACGAAGGCCTCCCAGCCTCCGCCGGCCGGCGCGTACTGGGCCCGCAGGCTCACCAGCGTCTTGACGCCATGGTCGTTCTGGTATTCGTCGGATTCCCCGCCGGGCGTGGTGTCGAAGTTCCGGTAGATCCCCAGCCCGGCTCCCAGGCGCAGGCTGTTCTGCTCCATGCGATGGAAGCGCCAGACCTGCAGCGCCGCCCCGTCCCGGTGGTGCCCGTCCAGGTGCCCCTCGTTGAGCCACGAGAAGCTGCCCGACCAGACCGGGCTGAAGTGGTGCATGTACATCATCTGCCAGGTGTAGGTCGCCTCCTGGGCGCCGATGACGTGCAGCCTGCCCAGGGCCGCGCTCACCTCCTGGGCGGACCCGGGGGATCCCCCCGCCAGGGCCAGGAACAGGAGCATCAGGAGCGGTCGCATGGGGATCCAGGGCAGGGGTCGGGGCCGTTCCGCCGGGCCGGCGGGGTGTCGCAGGAATTTAGCTTAATCGATCGTTTGACCTATTGCCAGACAATTCGAAGCGGCCCGAAGGCTGCAAAAACGCATTAATTTACAGCTCATATGAACACACAGGAAGCCAACCTAGGTCTTCATGCGGGCGCGACCAGAATATGCGGTCACCTTAATCGAGCGAGTGAACATACCCCAGGTTTAGAGGTCAAAACGAAGGGTTCGGTACCTCCAACCCACGCCGCATGGACCTGCCACCGGCGACCGGGTTCGCGAACCGCCGGCACAACGAAGCGGGAGCTTGCCGGGGATTAACGGGGATGGACGGGGATGCAAAGGGATGGGAAAAAGACATTTGGATAGTCCACCAGGGGCGTCGGATCGGCAGGCGGGGACGGGGTGGGGTTCTCCGTTTCCGGGTCCCATCTCCGCTAGCCCGGATCCCCGGCCAAGCCGCGGTCTATGATGGTGGAATGACCGCCCGCACCCTTCTCCTCCGCCTCGCCCTGGCCTTTTTCGCCGTGGCCGCGGCCCGGGCCCAGCCCCTGGCCACCCGGCTCCAGGCGCATTTCCAGGGGCCGCGCTTCGAGGCCTCCCGCGTCGGCGTGTCGGTGGTCTCCCTGGACACGGGGCGCACCCTCTTCGAGAAGGACGCCGGGTCGTATTTCCTCCCGGCCAGCGATGCCAAGCTCTTCACGTGCGCCCTGGCCCTGTGCCGGCTGGGGCCCGAGCGCCGGATCCGCACGTCGGTGATGGCCGGGAGCCGGCCCGGGCCCGGCGGGATCCTCAAGGGCGACCTGGTCCTCTACGGCCGCGGGGATCCCATGTTCATGGCCCGTTGGCGGGGGCGGCCCGTGCCCCCCGACCCCTTCGAGGCCCTGGCGGCGCAGGTGGCGGCCTCGGGCGTGCGGGTGGTGGAAGGCGACGTGGTGGGCGACGACAGCTTCTTCCGCACCCGGCCCTTCGGATCCGGCTGGGAGGCCGGGGACCGGGACTTCGCCTTCGGGGCGGACGTGTCGGCCCTCACGGTGCACGACAACATGGTGGACCTGCGGGTGTACCCGGGCCGCGACGGGGGGCCCTGCTTCCTCTTCCCCCTTCCGGGCCTGGGGCTCCTGCCGCTGCGCAACCGCACCACAACCGGCGCGGGGCCTGGTCCCGCCGCCCTGTGGGAGGACGGGGAACTGGTGGTCACCGGCGCCCTGGCCCCGGGCGCGGCCCCGGTCACCCTCGCCGTCCCGGTGCGCCGCCCCGCCCTGTTCGCCGCGGGCCTCCTGCGCCGGGCCCTGGAGCGGCGCGGGGTGCGCGTCACGGGCGGCGCCGCCTCGCGGGCCGTGGCCGCCCCGGTGGAACTGGCCTTCGTGGAATCCCCCACGGTGCGCGAACTGGTCCGGGCCACGCTCAAGGATTCGGTGAACCTCTACGCCCAGCTCCTCCTGCTCCAGGCCGGGGGCTCGGAGGAGGCGGGCCTGGCGGCCCTGGCGGCGTTCCTCAAGGAGGCCAAGGTGGCCCCGGGGGACGTCCTCCTGGAGGAGGGGGCCGGCCTTTCCCGCAAGGACCTGGTCAAGCCCCGGGCCCTGACGGCCCTCCTGGCGTTCATGGCCGGCAGGCCCGAAGGGGCGGCCTTCGCGGACGCCCTGCCCCTGGCGGCGGTGGACGGCACCCTGCGCACCCGCCTGGGGGACGCCCCCACGGCGGCCAACACCCGGGCCAAGACCGGCACCCTGCGCCACACCCACGCCCTGGCCGGGTACGTGACCGCCGCGGGGGGGGAGCGCCTTGCGTTCGCCATCCTCCTCAACAACCACGTGTCCCCCACGCCGGTGGCGGACCTGGACGCCGCCGCGGCCCTGCTGGCGGCGCCATGAAGGCCCCGGCGGCCGGGGGGATCCGGCCCTTCGTGAAGATCTGCTGCATCTCGAGCCTCGAGGAGGCCCGGCTCGCCATTGCCTGCGGGGCCTCGGCCCTGGGCCTGGTGTCGGCCATGCCCAGCGGCCCGGGGGTCATCGGGGACGCGCTCATCGCGGAAATCGCCGCGGCGGTGCCCCCGCCCATCGCCACCTTCCTGCTGACCGCTCGCCAGGACGCCGACGGAATCCTCCGCCAGCACCGCCTCTGCCGCACCACCACCATCCAGCTGGTGGACGAGGTGCCTCCCGGGGACCTGCGCAAGATCCGGCAGGAACTGCCCGGGATCCGCCTCGTCCAGGTCATCCACGTGACCGGGGAGGCCTCCCTGGCCGAGGCCCGGGCCCTGGAGGGCCTGGTGGACGCCCTGCTGCTGGATTCGGGCAACCCGGCCCTGGCGGTCAAGGAACTGGGGGGCACCGGGCGCACCCACGACTGGGGGTTGAGCCGGGCCATCGTGGAGGCCACCGCCCTGCCGGTGTACCTGGCCGGGGGCCTGAACCCGGGCAACGTGGCCCAGGCGGTGGCCGCCGTCCGCCCCCACGGGCTGGACCTGTGCAGCGGCGTCCGCCGGGGGGGCAGGCTCGATGCCACCCAGCTGGAGATGTTCTTCGCGGCCCTCCGGGCCGGGGCCTGAATTTCCCTGCCGGATCTTGAGATTCCGCGATAACCTACCTGTTCTGCCGGACACATGTGCCGGGATTCCAGCCTTCCGGAAGAGGGCTACTAATTAGAGGTGGACGAATGTCCCAACTTTCAACACTCATCAAGGGCAAAGGCTCCAAGCAGATGGGCCGCATCACGGTGCTGGATGCCACCATGCTGGAGGACGAGACGCCTGATTCCCAGGAGTTCCTCGACGCCCTTCAGGGTGAGACCCGTGCGCTCCGCGAGGAAGAGGTGGTCCGCGGCATGGTCGTGGAGATCCGCGGCAAGGATGTCATCATCGACATCGGCTACAAGGGCTCGGGCACGGTCAACATCGATGAGTTCAACAACCCCGACGGCACCGTCGGCGTCGCCGTGGGCGACGTGGTCGAAGTGCTCCTCGAGCACCTCGAGGACCAGAACGGCAACGTGCGCCTCTCCCGCGAGCGCGCCGAGAAGATGAAGATCTGGGACGAGGTGGAGAAGGCCTTCCGCGCCAACCTCACCGTCCACGGCGTCGTGCTCGAGAAGGTCAAGGGCGGCCTGGCCGTGGACATCGGCATCCGGGCGTTCCTCCCCGGCTCGCAGGTGGACACCAAGCCCGTGCGCAACCTGGATCCCTACCTCGGCAAGTCCTTCGACATGAAGGTCATCAAGGTGAACCGCCGCCGGGGCAACATCGTCCTGAGCCGCAAGCTCTTCCTCGAGACCATCAACGCCAACCTGAAGGAAGAGACCCTGGCCGGCCTGGAAGAGGGCAAGCTGGTGGAAGGCACCGTCAAGAACATCACCGAGTACGGGGCCTTCGTGGACCTGGGCGGCGTGGACGGCCTGCTGCACATCACCGACATGTCCTGGGGCCGCCTGAACCACCCCTCCGAGATGTTCCAGGTGGGCGACAAGGTCGAGGTCGCCATCCTCAAGTACGACAAGGAGACCGAGCGCGTCAGCCTGGGCTACAAGCAGAAGTTCGCTGATCCCTGGCTCACCGTCGAGGACCGCTACCCCGTCAACGCCACGGTCAAGGGCAAGGTGGTCTCCATCACCGACTACGGCGCATTCGTCGAGCTCGAGCCCGGCGTCGAGGGCCTGGTGCACGTGTCCGAGATGAGCTGGACCAAGAAGGTCAAGTCCGCCAAGGGCATGGTCAACCTCGGCGACATGGTCGAGGCCCAGATCCTGCAGGTGGATCCCGAGAGCCGCCGCATCAGCCTCGGCATGAAGCAGATCACCCCCAACCCCTGGATGGAAGTGGCCGAGAAGTACAACATCGGCCAGATCGTCACCGGCCTGGTGCGCAACATCACCGAGTTCGGCGCCTTCGTCGAGCTGGAAGAGGGCATCGACGGCCTGATCCACGTGTCCGACTTCAGCTGGACCAAGAAGATCAAGCACCCCGGCGAGATCGTGAAGAAGGGCGACAGCGTCACCGCCAAGGTCCTCAGCCTGGATCCCCTGAACCAGCGCATGAGCCTGGGCGTCAAGCAGATGGAGCCCAACGTCTGGGAGATCTTCTTCGAAGGCCACCACGTGGGCGACACCATCGTCGGCCGCATCGCGCGCCTCACCGACTTCGGGGCCTTCGTGGACCTGGGCGAGGGCATCGAGGGCCTGGTGCACGTCTCCGAACTCAGCCGCAAGCGGGTCGAGGAGATCACCAAGGAGTTCTCCGCCGGCCAGGAGCTGACGATGAAGATCGTCAAGCTGGATCCCACCGAGCACCGCATCGGCCTCTCCGTGAAGCAGTACGAGATGGACGCGGAGCGTGGCGAGATCGAGACCGCCAAGAACCTGCAGCCCTTCAAGAAGGCCACCCTCGCCGACGCGTTCAAGAACGTGGAGCGCGAAGACTAGCAGCACTCGTCCCAAAGGAGCCCCGCGACCCAGGTCGCGGGGCTTTTTCGTTCAGAGGCCGATGGGGTCGCCGCTCACCACCAGTTCCACGCGCCGGTTCCTCGTGCGCCCTTCCCGGGTGGCATTGGACGCCACGGGGCGGGCGTCGGCGAGCCCTTCGGCCCGCAGGCTGCCCAGGGGCAGGCCCTGGCCCGCCAGGAATGTCCGCACCGCTTCGGCCCGCTGGCGGGAGAGGCGGGCGTTGATGGCCTGGCTGCCCGTGGCGTCCGTGTGGCCCAGGGCGCGGATCTTCAGGCCCGGGCGCGTGAGAAGGATGCCGGCGATCTTGGCCAGGTTCACCCGGGCCGGCGCCGAGAGCCGACTGCTTCCGGACGGGAAGGCCACGTCCGTGAGGGTGGCCATGAGGCCCTCCTCGGTCTCGCGGGTCTGGAGCAGGCGGTTGAGCTGCTCCACCAACTGGCGGCGCACCTCGCGCTGGGCCTGGGTGACCTCCCGCTCCTTCCCGCGGGCCGCGCTGGCGGCCGCGGCGCGCGCCGCATCGGCCGACGCGTGGGCGGCATCGGCCCGGACGCGGGCGGCGTCCGCCTGGGCCCGGGCGGATTCCAGGCTGGCCCGGAGCTCCTCGGCGGTTTCCCGTTCCCGGGCCAGGAGCAGGGCCTCCCTCTGCTGGGCGGCGACCACCCGGGCGTCTTCCGCCTGCAGCACCGCCCGCCGCGCGGCCACGGCGGCCTCGGTGCCCCCCAGGTGGGCATGGCTTTCCATGCGGGCGAGCTCCCCCAGGGCAACCTGGTATTCCACGGGGGCGAAGGCCTCGGCCTGTTCCGCCTGGGCCAGGCGCACGGCGTTGCGCGCCTGGAGGACGTAGGGCGAGACGCGGGGGTCGCAGGCGGCGGGCTTGCCGCCGGGCTCCAGCCCGTGGCCGGCGCCGGGCCCGAAGCTGGCTTCCACCGCCTCCAGGGCCGGCCGCGCGCCCCGCACCGGCTGGTTTTCCAGGACCAGGGCGTCGCTCACCCGGGTCACCGCGAAGTGGGGCTCTGCGGTGACGATGAGCCCGAAGGACGGGAACGGGCTGATGGCGTCCACGTGGGCCTTCCCGCGCACGGCCGCCACCTCGCCCAGGTTCACGGTCCTGCCCTGGGGCGACACCGCCCAGAGCACGTAGGTCAGGTAGCCGGGGCCGAACCGGCTGGCGGGCTCCAGGCCGCCGAAGTGGGCGTGGACGCGCATGCGCCCCCCCTCCCCGCGCACCGTCGCCTGACCTGAGGCGCCCGGGGCCAGGGCGGTGCCGCGGAATCCGATGAGGGTGGATCCGTCCACGAACGGATAATGAAAGGCCTGGGTGGACGCCGCGTGCAAGGGGGCGATCGCGCACAGGACCAGCAGGGGCCAGGGGATGGCTCGGGGCATCGTGCTCCTCCATGGGCTAGGGGTCCGCACGGGACACGGACTGCCTCCTATGTGGGGCGGCGGGGCCGGAGGATTCACCCCCCCCCCTCCGAAGCTTTCGGAACCGGAATTTCCCGCCGGCACCGGCCCGCCCGCTGGAACAATGGTGGGAGGCCCCCGCGGACCTGTGCCATCATTCGATCGAGGATCTCCCATGCAAGCCCATCCCGAAGCCCACGGCCCACAAGCAGAATTCGCCAACAGCTTCACCCACGGCCTGGGCGCGGTCCTGGGCATCGCCGCCCTGGTCGTCATGGTGGTGCAGGCCAGCCTGCACGGCTCGGCCCGGGACATCGTGGGCGCCTCCGTCTTCGGGGCCTCGCTGGTGCTGCTCTACACCATGAGCACGCTCTACCACGCCTTCCGGGGCCCCCGGGTGAAGTTCGTCTTCAAGGTGCTGGACCACAACTCCATCTTCGTGCTCATCGCCGGCACCTACACGCCCTTCTGCCTGCGCACCCTGCCGCCGGGGTGGGGCTGGAGCATCTTCGGGGTGATCTGGGGGCTGGCCGTGCTGGGCATCGTCTTCAAGAGCATCTTCATCCGGCGGCTTTCCTGGCTGAGCCTGGCGGTGTACCTGGGCATGGGCTGGATCGTGGTGATCGCGGCCAAGCCGCTGGCCCGGCATCTGCCCCCGGGCGGCCTCCTGTGGCTGGGCGCGGGCGGCCTCTTCTACACGCTGGGCACGGTCTTCTACGGGTGGAAGAGCCTGAAGTTCCACCACGCCGTCTGGCACCTCTTCGTGCTGGGGGGCAGCGCCTGCCACGTGGTGTCGGTGCTGTTCTTCGTCATCCCGCGCTGATGCCGGGGCTGGAGGGGCTGCCGGGCTACGGGAGGTGGGGCGCCTCCCTGGAGATCCTGCGAGGCCACCCGGGCGCCCTGTGGGTCTACGGCGAGGCGGGCTGCGGCCTGAGCACGCTGGGGGCCTGCCTGGCCCGGGACCGCGACGCCGCCTTCCAGGACGACGCCGAGGGCCTGGAGCCCGCCGCCCTGGACGCCTGGATCGAGGCGCATCCCCGGGGCGTCCTGGCCTCCCACCTGGCTCCGGAGGCCCCCGCGGTGGCCCGGGCCGCCTCCCGCTGCCTTCCCTTCCGGCTCCCCACCCTCGAGGAGGAGGAGGGCGACCTGGAGCGCTGCTTCTGGATCATGGCCCGGGAGGAGGGCGTCACCGGACCCCTGCCGCCGCTCCTCACCGCCCTGCCCTGCCCCGGCAACCTGCGGGGCCTGCGCAACCGCCTGGTGCGCTGGAAGCTCCTGGGCCAGCTGCCCGACGACGCCGCGCCGCGCCTGCCCCTGGCCGACACCGAGGACCTGGCGGCCAACCTCCATGTGCTGGAGCGGCTCCTGCTCCACCGCGCCCTGCGGCGCAGCTACGGGAACCGGGTGGAGGCCGCCAAGCGCCTGGGCGTCAGCCGGCGGCACCTGTACCTGCTCATCGCCCGCCACGGGGATCCGGTGCGGGGCGAGGCCCCCACCTCCGGCGGGCCAAAAAGGCTCCTGCGCGGACAAAACTCCAACATCCGGGACCCGCGCCGATAAACTGAATGCATACAAGGTTGACCATGGCGAATCCTCTGAGAGTTCTGGTGGTGGATGACGATCCCGGCATGCGGGATGGCATGGCCATGAGCCTCAAGCGGGCGGGCTTCGTCACCGAGCAGGCGCGGTCCGGGGAGGACGCCCTGCGCATGACCCGGCCCGGCGCCTTCGACGCGGTGGTCACCGACCTGCGCATGACCGGCATGGACGGCCTGCAGCTCACCGCGCGCCTCAAGGCCCTGGACACGGGCCTCCCCGTGCTCCTGGTGACGGCCTTCGGCAGCCTGGACACGGCCCGGGAGGCCATGCGCCTGGGCGCCTTCGACTACCTCTCCAAGCCCTTCAGCCCCGACGAGCTGGTCCAGGCGGTGCGCAAGGCCATCCGCAGCGACGACCGCCTGAAGGCGGAGATCCCCGCCGAGGCCCCGGTGATCCTCACCCAGGACCCGGCCCTGGCCGAGACCCTGGCCCTGGCGCGCCGCGCCGCCGACAGCAAGGCCACCATCCTCATCCAGGCCGAGAGCGGCACCGGCAAGGAACTCCTGGCCAAGCTCATCCACACCTCCAGCCCCCGGCGCAAGGCGGCCTTCGTGGCCATCAACTGCGCGGCCATTCCGGAGAACCTGCTGGAATCCGAACTCTTCGGCTTCGAAAAGGGCGCGTTCACCGGCGCGACCAGCGCCAAGCCGGGCCGCTTCGAGCAGGCCGACGGCGGCACCCTGGTGCTGGACGAGATCGGCGAACTGCCCCTGGCCCTCCAGGGCAAGCTCCTGCGGGCCATCCAGGAACGCACCGTGGATCGCCTGGGCGGAAACCGCCCCATCGCCGTGGACGTCCGCCTCATCGCCCTCACCAACCGCGATCTGGCCACGGAAGTGAAGGAAGGCCGGTTCCGGGAGGACCTCTACTACCGCCTCAACGTCATCCCCCTGCGCCTGCCCCCCCTGCGGGAGCGCACCGCCGACCTGGAACTCCTGGCGCTGCACTTCGCCGAGCGTTACGCCCGGGAAAACGAGCGCCCCACCCCCCGGCTCTCCCCCAGCTTCCGCGAGGCCCTGGCCCGCCACCCCTGGCCCGGCAACATCCGCGAGCTGGAGAACGCCGTGCAGCGGTGCGTGGTGCTGAACCCCGGCGACCTCCTCACCCACAAGGACCTCGCCTGGCTCCTGGATCCCGCGCAGATGGAAGGCATGCCCGAGGACCCGCCCGAGCCGCCCCGGGAATCCCCCTTCCAGCGCCCCCTGGAGGAGGGTCTGCCCCCCGCCGTGGCCACCCATGGCGACCTGCGCGTCGCCGACCCCTCCGAGCCCCTGAAGGGCGTGCCCCTGGGCACGCTGGTGGCCCTGCCCCTGGGCATCCCCCTGCCCGAGCTGGAGCGGTTCTGGCTGCTGTCGACCCTCTCGGCCCTGGAGGGCAACCGCACCCACTGCTCCCAGAAGCTGGACATCGCCCTGCGCACGGTGCGCAACAAGATCAACGAGTACCGGGACGCCGGCTACGACATCCCGGTGAGTGGGCACGGGCGGGAAGACTAGCGTTTCACCGCAGCCTTCAGGCGGTCCTGCTCGAGACGGTAATGGCCCATCAGGGTCGCGGCCAGGGGTATGTCATGGGCGGCGACGGTGGCGAGGTGCGCGCTCAGGGCGGGAGCGTCGTAGGTGCCGTCGGGGAGCATGGGATTCAGGGCGGCGATCAGGGCCAAGGCCTCCACGAAGGTCAGGCCCTCCGAAGCCAGGGTCTTGGGGGCCAGGGTCTTGGGGGCGGGACCGGGGGTGGCGGGCGCCTTGGCCGGGCTGCTGGGGAGAGCGGGGGTGTCTGAACGGGCGGCGACCGGGCTGCTTGTCGAACTGGAGGAACTGGATGAACTGGATGTGCAGGTGGTGGCCTCGGGGGCCTTCATCCAGCCCAGGGCGATCAGCGTCGCGCCCAGGTCCTGCCAGGCCGGAAAGCCGTTTTCGGCGAGCATGGGCTGAATGATCGCGTGATAGGCGAAAGCCGCTTCGCTGCCGGGATAGCTCAGGGCATCGGGGTGCAGGGCCGCCATGCTTGCGACCACCTGGACCAGGCATTCCTGGGACGTGAGGTCGACGGGCACCGGACCCTTCCGGGCCGCCTGGAGGGCGGTCAGGCTCCGGGCGAGATCCGCTTCCTTCAGGCTGAAGAGCCACGCCTGGGCCTTGGAGCCGGCCTCGGCGTCGTAGCCTGGCGGGTCGATGGCGAGCAGGGGCTGGACCACCACAAGGGCGGGGAGAAGAAGAAGGCGCAGATTCATAAGATCTCCATCCCGGTTGTCGGGCTGCCTTTCCTTATGCCCCAAGCTCACTGGCCGTTTCGTCCCTTGACAAGAATTTTTATATTATTAATTTATATAACGGGTTTCCGGAATTTTCATTTGATCAACCACCTTTCTCCCCTCCTGGCCGGCTTCCTGGCCCTGGTCCCCTCCCTCGGCCCGGAGCGCCAGGCCGGGACCTACGTCCATTTCTCCAACGAATCCGGGGAATCCTGGACGGTAGGGGTGGACCGCCGGGCCGTCCTGAACGGGAGGCTCCGGATCATGGATTTCGACGGGGACCGGCAGGCCTGGAAAGAGGCGGGGCACCTGGGCCCGGGCGAGGAGGTGTTCCTGCCTCCGGGCCGCGACGTCCACCTGGCGCCCCTCCCGCCCGCCTACCTGGGGTTCCTCAAGACCGGGGAGGCCTTCACCGGCCGGCTCTACCTCAAGGACAGCCGGCGCCGGAAAATCCTCCTGGACGTGGCCCGCTCACCCCAGGCGGGCGCCCCGCCGGTGTTCAGCTTCGTGGCGCCGGTGTGCAGTTCGAAGGTGGAGGGCGTCCTGGCCTACGCCTTCGGCGACGGCGAGCTGGAGGGCTACGCCGTGGCCCGCATCCGCATCGTCGGGAGAACGGTCAGTCCAGATCCAGGTCCAGCAGGCCCGGGGGGGGATCCAGGTCCAGGCGCCGCGCGGCCAGGTCCACCTGCCACCAGGCCTTGATGTAGGGAACGTCCCGCTGGCCGGTGCAGCCGGGGCGCAGGTCCTTGAGCACGACCATGTCGTAGCCCATGGGCGTGGGGTCCAGGCGCAGCACCTCGCCCGCCAGGGCGCCGTGCACGTACACCTGGCAGCCGATCCACGCGTGGCGGAACGTCTCGCCCTCGGGCAGGGTGACGGCTCCGTCGGGGGCCCAGATGGCCCAGCCCTTGAAGGGCTCGGCGGCGGTGCGGTCCGGAAGTCCCTCGAAGGCGACGCAGGCCCGGTCCTGGTGGAAACGGAAGGTGCGCACCCGGGCGGGCCGCGCCGGGGGCGGGGCCGCCACGGCGCCTTCCAGGTCCAGGCCCGGCGGGGCCAGCACGAGGCCCTCCATCCCTTCCAGCTTCTCCGGCTCGTCCATGAGCTCGTGCAGGAGGAATTCGCCCTTGAGGCCCTGCACCTTGGCGAGGTGGCCCAGGAGGAACATCAGCGCTCGCCCGGATTCGCTTCGGCCCGGGGCTCGTCGCCGTCGAACAGCTCCAGGTTCACGATGAGGCCGGCCTTCTCGCCGGCGACCTTGGCGAGAGTGCGAAGGGAGGTGATCATGCGCCCGCCCTTGCCGATGATCCGGCCGCGGTCCCGGGCTTCGGCGAAGATGAGCACGTCGAGCTTGCGCCCGCCCTCCTTCACCTCCACCCGCAGCGCCTCGGGATGGTCCAGGATGGGGGACAGCACATCGGTAACAAATGCTTCAAAGTTCATGGAAGCTCCGCCGGGCGGCCGTGGCCAACCGGCCTTCAAGGCCAGATTAGCCGGCCCGGATGCCGGGCCGGCGTGTCGAGCTTACAGGATGGAATTCTTCTTGAAGAGCTCCAGGACGGTCTTGGAGGGCTGGGCGCCCTTGGCGATCCAGGCCTTGGCCTTCTCGGCGTCGATGCGCACGGTCTCGCCGTTCTGCGCGATGGGGTTCACGAAGCCCAGGACCTCGATGGCGCGGCCGGTGGGGATGCGGTCGTTCTCGGACACGACGATGTGGTAGAAGGGCCGCTTCTTGGCGCCGTTGCGGGCGAGACGGATGGAAAGCATCGGGACTCCTTGGGTGTTGAAAAGAAAAGTGCGGGGTTAGAGGGAGAAGGGCGGGTTCTGCATGCCCTGCATGGCCTGCATCCGCTTCATGAAACCGGGGTTGTTCATCTGGCTCATCATCTTCTTCATCTGCAGGTACTGCTTGAGAAGCTGATTTATTTCGTGGACGGGGCGGCCGCAGCCCGCGGCGATGCGGCGCTTGCGCCTGGCGTCCAGGAGATTGTGGTTCTGCCGCTCGCGCGGAGTCATGGAATTGAGGATGGCTTCCAGGTGCTTGATGCGCTTGTCCGTGGCCACGGACTCGATCTGCTCCTTCATCTTGCCCATGCCCGGCAGCATGCCGATGATCTTCTGCATGGAGCCCATCTTCTGGATCTGCTGGAACTGGCTCCGCATGTCCTCCAGGGTGAACTGGTTCTTCACCAGGCGCTGGGCCATGCGCTCGGCGTCCTTCTCGTCGATGGTGTCCTTGGCATGCTCGATGAGGGTGAGCACGTCGCCCATGCCGAGGATGCGCTGGGCCATGCGGTCGGGGTGGAAGCGCTCGAAATCGTCCAGCTTCTCGCCCGAACCCACGAACTTGATGGCGGTGCCGGTGATGTGCCGGATGCTGAACGCCGCGCCGCCCCGGGTGTCGCCGTCGGCCTTGGTGAGGATGACGCCGGTGGTGGCCAGCTTCTCGTGGAAGGCCCCGGCGGAGCGCACGGCGTCCTGGCCGGTCATGGCGTCGGCCACGAAGAGGATCTCGGTGGGGCCGCAGGCGTCCTTGATGGCCGCCAGCTCGTTCATCAGGGTCTCGTCCAGGTGGAGGCGGCCGGCCGTATCCAGGATGACCACGTCCCAGCCCTTGAGGGCCGCTTCCTGCACGGCGGTCCTGCAGATGACCACCGGGTCCATGGATTCGGTGCGCAGGCTGGGCACCCCGGCGTCCCGGGCCACCACGTGCAGCTGCTCGATGGCGGCGGGCCGGTACACGTCGGCGGGCACCAGGAGGGGGGAATAGCCGTTCTTCTTCAGATACTTGGCAAGCTTGCCGCAGGTGGTGGTCTTGCCCGAGCCCTGCAGGCCCACCATCATCACCACCGTGGGCGGCTTCGGGGCCATGTCCAGGGGTCGTTCGGGAGCCTGGCCGCCCATGATGGCGGTGAGTTCCTGGTAGACGACGTCGATGAACTGCTGGGCCGGGTTGAGGCCGTTCAGCACCTCGACCCCCAGGGCCTTCTCCTTGACCCGCTGCAGGAAGGCCTTGGCCACCTGCACGTGCACGTCCGCTTCCAGGAGCGCCATGCGCACGTCCCGGAGGGCCTCCTCGATGTTCTTCTCGGACAGCCGGCTCTGCCCCCGGAGGGACTTCATGGCGCGGCTGAGTTTATCGGAAAGGGTTTCGAACATGGGTCCCAAAGACAGGCAGAGCCATCCCAGCGTGGGATGAACCCATGATCTTAGCGCCAAAGCGGCTGGGACTCAATGGAAAGCCAAGAGACTCACGATCCGTGCCAGAATGTCGACTTCCGGAGTCGACAATGGCCAACCGCCTCGCCCACGCCACCAGCCCCTACCTTCTCCAGCATGCCCACAATCCCGTGGAATGGAACCCCTGGGATGCGGAGGCCCTGGAACGGGCCCGGGCCGAGGACAAGCCCATCTTCCTCAGCATCGGCTACAGCGCCTGCCACTGGTGCCACGTGATGGAGCGGGAATCCTTCGAGGACCCGGCGGTGGCCGCGGTGCTCAACGCCCGCTTCATCCCCATCAAGGTGGACCGGGAGGAGCGCCCGGACCTGGACGACCTCTACATGGGCGCCGTGCAGGCCATCACCGGCCGGGGCGGCTGGCCCATGAGCGTCTGGCTCACGCCGGACCTCAAGCCCTTCTATGGGGGGACGTACTACCCCCCCACGCCCCGCCACGGCCTGCCGGCCTTCCTGCAGCTCCTGGAGAGCATCGCCCGCGCCTGGACGGACCAGCGTTCGGACCTGGAGGGCGACGCCGCGAGCCTCCTGGCCGCCCTGGACCGGGACCCGGCCCCCGCCACGGCCCTGCCCACCCGGGACCCGGTCCGCGGGGCCCTGGAGACCCTGGAGCGCAGCTTCGACCCCACCTGGGGCGGCTTCGGCCCGGCCCCCAAGTTCCCGCAGCCCACAGGCCTGGAGCTGCTGTTGCGCCACGGGTCCCCCGCCGACCGGGCCCGGGGCCTCAAGACCCTGGACGCCATGGCCGAAGGCGGGATCTTCGACCACCTGGGCGGCGGCTTCGCGCGCTACAGCGTGGACGCCAAGTGGCTGGTGCCCCACTTCGAGAAGATGCTCTACGACAACGCCCTGCTGGCCCCCTGCTACCTGGAGGCCTTCCAGCTCACCGGCGAGCCCCGGCACCGGGACACCGCCGTGGCCACCCTGGACTACCTGCTCCGGGACCTGCGGGATCCCTCGGGGGGCTTCCACTCCAGCGAGGACGCCGACAGCGAGGGGGAGGAAGGGCGGTTCTATGTCTTCACCCCCGAGGAGATCGAAGGGATCCTCGGCCCGGACGCCGGGCGCTTCTGCCGGGCCTACGGCGTCACCCCCCAGGGCTGCTTCGAGCACGGCACCAGCGTCCTGCACCGCTTCGAGGCCCGGGACGCCCCGGTGGACGACGCCCTGCGGGCCCGGGTGCTGGCCTACCGGAACACCCGGGTACGCCCCGGGAAGGACGACAAGGTGCTGGCGGCCTGGAACGGGCTGGCCCTCACCGCCTTCGCCCGCGGCTACCAGGTGCTGGGCGAGGCCCGGTACCTGGAGGCGGCCGGAACCCTGGCGGACTTCCTTCACGCCGAGCTGTGGCGCGACGGGGAGCTCCTGCGCACCTGGCGCCGGGGCCGGGGGCACACGCCCGGCTTCCTGGAGGACTACGGCGCCGTGGCCTGCGGCCTGGTGGACCTGTACGAGGCCGGATTCGACGCCCGGCGCCTGCGGTGGGCCTTCGACCTGGGTGAGATTCTTCTGGAGCGGTTCCAGGACCCCGCCGGGGGGTTCTACGCGAGCACGCGCCGCCCGGACCTCCTGGTGCGGCAGAAACCCTTCCAGGACGGCGCGGTGCCCTCGGGCAACACCCTTGCGGCCCGGGCCCTCCTGGCCCTGGGCCGGCACTTCGATCACGCCCCCTTCCGCCAGGCCGCCGAAGGCGCCCTGCGGGCCGCGGCCCCCCTCCTGGAACGGGCCCCGGCGGCGGTGACGGGCATGGCGGGCGTCCTGGCCTCGGCCCTGGATCCCGGCCCGGAACTGGTCATCGCCGGGGACCCCGCGGACCCCCGGGTGCGGGCCCTGGTGGACCGGGCCCACCGGGCTCGGCGGGTGGCCGGGGTGCTGTCCCTGGCGGCGGCCGACCCCACCCTGCCCCTCCACCGGGACCGGACCTCCACGGAACCGGCCGCCTTCCTCTGCCGGAACGGCACCTGCCTGGCCCCCCTCACGGATCCGGACCAGCTGACGGACGTGTTGACAATTTAATGAATGGCACCTACTTTTGGACGTCGCCGGATTCATGACCCTAACGGTCATCTAAGTGCCGGCCCGGGAGTCGGCCATGGCCCAACCCAGCACCCGTCCCGATTGGGTCGAGACCGGAAAGAAGGACGGACGCTACGTGCTGGGCCCCCTCCTGGGACACGGCGGCATGGGCGACGTGGTCGAGGCCTGGGACACCCTCCTGGGGCGCGTGGTGGCCCTGAAGATCCTCAACCACCTGGAACCCGCGGCCATGGTGCGCTTCATGCACGAAGCCCAGCTCCAGGCCAAGCTCGAGCACCCCAACATCTGCCGGATCTACGACATCGAGGCCCACGAGGGCGTGCCCCGCATCGCCATGCAGCTGGTGCGGGGCCCCACGCTGGAGGACGCCACCAACGACCTGGAACTGGATGAGATCGTGGCCCTCATCGCCCAGGTGGCGGAGACCCTGGAGGATGCCCACCGCCACGGCCTCATCCACCGGGACATCAAGCCGGGCAACATCCTCCTCGATCCCCTTCCCGAGGGGGGCTGGAAGCCCATCCTCTGCGACTTCGGGCTGGCCCTGCACGTGGACGCCTCCGTCCTCACCCTGCCCAACGCCCTCACCGGAACCCCCGCCTACATGGCCCCGGAGCAGGTGCGGGGCGACCGCAGGCACATCGGGCCCGCTACGGACGTGTACGCCCTGGGCGGCACCCTCTACTTCCTCCTGGTGGGCCGCCCCCCCTGCGTCACCACCGTCACCAAGGAGATGCTCAAGGTCAAGAAGGAGCGCCGGTTCCCCATGCCCCGGGCCCTGGAGCCGTCCATCCCCCCGGCGCTGGAGGCCATCCTCCTGCGCTGCCTCGCCCCCGCCCCCCCGGAGCGCTACCCCACCATGGAGGCCCTGGCCGCCGACCTGTGGGGGTTCCTGGGCCGGGTTCCCAGGCGGCCGCCCTGGTCCTGGCGGCCCCTGGCCGCCGCGGCGGCCCTGGTCCTGGCGGCGGGCCTGGGCGGCCTGGCCTGGCAGCGGGCCGCGGCCCAGAAACGCACCGCCGAACGGATATTCCGGGCGGCCCAGGAAGCGAACAACCTCATGACCGGCCTGCGGTTCGAGCAGGAAAAGCCCCTCCACGACACCCGGAGCGCCCTGGCGCGCATCCGAACCGCCAAGGAGACCGCCGCGGCCCCCGCCGACGACCCCGCCCTGGCCCTGGTGCGGGGCACCGCGGACTACTGCCTTGACGACCTGCCCGCGGCCCGGGCCGAACTGGAGAAGGCCTACGCCCGGGGGGCGGCTCTTCCCGAGACCGCCTACCTCCTGGGCGTGGTCTGCGCCCGCCAGTCCCTCGACCTGGAGCAGGAGCCCACCCAGCGGGGGCAGGCCGCCCCCGCGGAACTGCGGGCCCAGGCCCAGGCCTGGTTCCGCAAGGCCCGCGGGTTGAGCGGGGACCGGGAAGCCTTCGCCCTGGCCCTCCAGGCCCTCCTCGCCAACGACCTGCCGGGGGCCCTGGCCCACTGCCGCGCGGCCGAGAAAGCGAATCCCTGGCTGCGGGAGGCCGCCGCCCTGGGTTCCCGGTGCCTGTCCCGCCTGGCCCGCACCCATCTGGCAGGCGGGGACGACGCCGCCGCGGCCACCGCCTACCGCGAGGCGCTCCGCTGGGCGGAGGACGCCGCGCGGCAGGCCCAGAGCGACGCCGGGCTCCGCCATGCGGCCCTGGTGGCCGCCCTGGGCCTGGCCGAACTGGACCGGGCCCGGGGCCAGCTCGCCCCGGAGACCCTCCAGCAGCTGGGCGCCCGGGCCGATCAGGGCCTTCTCATCAACCCCGACGGCGGCACGGCCCAGGCGGACTGGATCGCCGTTCAGTGCCTGGCCGCGCGGGACCTGGCCGACGCGGGCCGCGATCCCAAGCCCACGCTGGACCGCGCCCTGGCCTTCTTCTGGACCCGCACCCGTCCCCCGGCCCTGCAGGCCGCCCAGCGGATGTTGAACAGCCTGGCCACGGAGCGGGCCCGGGTGCAGGCGGCCCTGCCCAGGGCCCTCCGGGTTACGGCAGAAAACACCGTCTTGTCACCGTCCCCCGGCGGCCTAGATTGGGTGCAGGGTAGAAACAAGTCGCTCTCCCCTTCAACCTGAGGCCGTCTAAGAACGAGCCCCTTCCCCAGCGACGGCGATCCGGAAACCGCCCGCTGGCGAGACCCCAAAGCACCCTCTTTAGGGTGCTTTTTCAGATCCGGGCCAGGGCCTGGGCCAGGTCGGCGATGAGGTCCTGGGCGTCCTCCAGGCCCACCGACATGCGGATCATGTTGTCCGTGATGCCGGCCTGGGCCTTCTCGGCGGGCGTCATGTCCGAATGGGTCATGGAGGAGGGGTGCTCGATCAGGCTCTCGATGCCCCCCAGGCTCACGGCCAGCTTCATGTGCTCCACGGCGTCGAGCACCTTGAAGGCCTCGGCTTCGCCGCCCTTCACGCAGAAGGCGATGAGGCTCCCGGTGCCGGTGCATTGGTCCTTCCAGAGGGCCGTCTGGGCCTCGCCCATGGCCGGGCTGCCGGGATAGGCCACGCTCTGGACCTTGGGGTGGGTGAGCAGGAAGTCCACGATGCGCCGGGCACTGGCCTGCTGCTGCTCCATGCGCAGCTGGAGCGTGCCCAGGGAGCGCTGGATGAGCCAGGCGGTGTCGGGATCGGAATTGGACCCCAGGATGGTGCGCATGACCTTGATCTGGCCCACCAGGTCGGCGCTGCCCATGGCCACGCCCGCCACCAGGTCGGAATGGCCGCCCAGGAACTTCGTGGCGGAGTAGACGATCACGTCCGCGCCCAGGGAGAGGGGCTTGCTGAAGATGGGACCCATGAAGGTGTTGTCCACCACCACCAGGATCCGGTGGTCCTCGCGGGAGTATTCGGCCGCCAGTTCCGCGGCGCCCCGGATGTCGGACAGCATCATCGTGGGGTTGGCGGGGGACTCGATGTAGATGACCTTCACCGTGGGGTCGTTCTTGACCAGGCGCTCCAGTTCCTCCCGGGGCGTTCCGGCGGGGAACGGAATGGTGCGGATGTTGAACTGGGGCAGCACGCGGCGGAAGAAGAACTCGGTGCCGCCGTACACGGGGTCCGAGAAGAGCAGCGTGTCGCCGGGCTTCAGGAACGCCAGGCAGGTGCTGGAGATGGCGCCCATGCCCGAGGAGAAGAGGGCGGCGGCCTCGGCGCCGTCCCACACCACGACCTTGTCCTCGAGGATCTCGCTGTTGGGGTTGTTCACCCGGGTGTAGATGAGGGCCGGGCTCTCGCCGGCCTTGGGGCAGTCCAAGCCGTAGGCGATCTCGAAGGCGCGCTTGCCTTCGGCGGCGGTCTTGAAGATGAACGTGGAGGTGCGGAACACCGGCGGCACGGCCGCGCCTTCGGAGCGCTGGGGATCGTACCCGTGGGAGAAGATGCGGGTCTGCGGCTTGACGCCGGGGATGTCCTGGACGGTCATGGGGGCTCCGGATGCTGGCAGGTTGATTATGAATCCCCCGGCGGCCAGGGAGGGTGTCGCAGGTCACACCTTGGACCGGGATCCGGCTCCCGCGTCCCCCTCAGACCCGGGCCAGGGGCATGGTCATGCACCGCGGCCCCCCCCGGGCCCGGCTCAGTTCGGCGCTTTCGAGCATCACGGCCCACTTGCCGCCGTCCAGGAGGTCGATGGACGGATCGGCGATGAGGTCCCGGGCCATGAGGATCCGGTAGCCCGCGTTGGCCAGCTCATCGGCGGTGGCGTGGTTGCGGCTGTACATGACGATCACCCCCGGGGCCAGGCAGAAGGCGTTGGCGCCGTCGGTCCACTGCTCCCGCTGCTGCATGATGTAGTTGTCCCCGCCGCAGCGGATGGGCTCCAGGTCGATGCCCACGCCCTGCAGGGCACGCAGCAGGTTGGGCACCACGGTGGTCTGCAGCGCCTTGTGGCGCAGGTCGAACTTCACGACGTTGAGCAGCTCGCGGCTGTGGTCGGTGAAGTAGGGCGGGTAGATCAGGCACTCCCCCTCGCTCACGCGGGTGAAGATGGTGTCCAGGTGCATGGCGCTCCGCACCTTGGGCATGAGCACCATGAGCAGGGTGTCGAAGGACAGGTCCTGGCGGCGCAGGCTCTCGGCCAGCATGTGCACCGCGTCGGCGGAGGTGCGCTCGCTGCACCCCACCGCCAGCACCTTGTCCGAGAGCACCAGGGTGTCCCCGCCCTCCAGGCTCTGCGGCATGCGGATCTCGCCCTTGAGCAGCGGCGTGAGCTGGTCGAAGAGCCGGTCCGATTCCTGCAGGTGGCGCAGGCGGGGGTGGTGGCGGAAGACGTAGCTGAGGATCAGCGGCTCGCGCTCCCGGGCCCAGGTGGCCATGAAGTTGATGTTGTACCCCCGGCCCACCACCGCGGCGGGATCGCGCATGAACAGGAGGTTCGGGATGGGGCGCACGGTGTAGTCGAAGCGCTTCTGCCAGTGGGTGTGGGCCAGGGTGTCGTCCCAGGGAATGCCCGTGATCACCGCCCGGGCCACGTCCCCGGGGGCCATGGCGCGCAGGAGGTTGGCGGATTCGTCGGGCATGTCCACCAGGCGCCTGAAGTCCTCGATGAAGGCCAGCTTCACCCCTTCGGAGTCCAGGGACTCCACGAAGAGGTCCTGGATATCCAGCACCTCCTCGGCCACCCGCGCCAGCACCTTCCGGAACACCTCGTGCTCCGCGCGGGCCAGGTCCCCGTAGAGGATGTCGTCGAAGAGAAGCTCCTCCATCATGTCGGGAACCATCATGTCCACTTCGGGACCGGGCTTGTGGACGACCACCTGGCGGAGGCGGGAGATTTCGGAAAAAATCGACACTTCGATGGCTGGCATGCGTTCCTCGAAAAACCGCAAATGGGGAGGTTGAGGGTAACCTGGATGGGCCTTCACCGATAGTTTACCGGATCGGTCATATTTCCCTTGCCCCGGGGGGCGCCGGCGTCGTACGCTGGGGTTTCACCGCCTATCGAAACCCTTTATGGAGGCCATCATGGCTGCTTTCGTGACCCAACCCGCCCCCGACTTCAAGGCCACCGCCCTCGTGAACGGCGAGTTCAAGGAAATCACCCTGAGCCAGTTCAAGGGCAAGAAGGTCGTGCTGTTCTTCTACCCCCTGGACTTCACCTTCGTGTGCCCCACCGAGATCCTGGCCTTCTCCGAGGCCGCCAAGGAATTCGCCGCCCGCGACACCCAGGTGCTGGGCGTGAGCGTCGATTCCCACTTCAGCCACTGGGCCTGGGCGAACACCGAGGTCGCCAACGGCGGCATCAAGGGCGTCACCTTCCCCCTGGTCTCCGACCTCTCCAAGTCCATCGCCTCCGACTACAACGTCCTGCTCCCCGGCGGCATCGCCCTGCGCGGCCTGTTCCTGGTGGACGAGGCGGGCATCCTGCGCCACATCACCGTCAACGACCTGCCCCTGGGCCGCAACGTGGAGGAGGTGCTCCGCGTGGTGGACGCCCTGGACTTCCACACCAAGCACGGCGAGGTCTGCCCCGCCAACTGGAAGAAGGGCGACAAGGCCATGAAGCCCACCCAGGAAGGCCTGCGCGAGTACGCGGCCTCCCACTAGCCGAACCGAACCCTCGCGACGGGGCCCATGCGGGCCCCGTCGCGCGTACGGTCACTTCAGCTCGAAGTAGACGCGGCTTCCGCCTTCCTTGCGGGCCCGCTCCCCGCCGTCCACGATGAAGACCCGGTCCTCGGCCACCTTCCCGGAAGCCAGCACGTGGTCCCGGGCGGCCTGCACCCGGCGCCGGGCCAGGAGCCGCAGGGCGGCCTCGTCCACCTGGATGCGGCCCAGGAGCTTCGCCTCCATGTCGGCCGGGGTCTCGGGCGCGGCCTTGGGATCCTTGCCTTCCTTGGCGTCCTTGGCGTCCTTGGGGGGCGGGAAGGCCAGGAGGTAGGCGGCGCGCAGGAACTTCTCCCGCTCCCCGGGGGCCAGGGGCTGGCCCTTGAGCCGGGCCAGGGAGGCCTCCAGTTCCGCCCGCTTCAGGGCGGGCACGTCGGCCTCGGCGGAGGTGCCCTCCATTTCCAGGCGCAGGCCGGGGCGCTCGTACAGGCCCTTTTCCAGGGTCTCCAGCACCTTGGTGCCCTGGGCGTCCAGGGCGTCGGCCCCGGGCTCGAAGGAGAGCAGGCTGAGGTCCGCGTCGCCCCCGCCGAAGGCCTTGCCGATGAGCGAGAACGGCGAGGTGGCGATCTTGGCGAAGACGTTGACGATGGCCCGCCAGATGACCCGGCCCAGCTTGAAGTCGGGGGCGTCCAGATCCCCGCGCACGGGCACGTCCAGGTCGATGACGCCGTGGCGGTCCCGCAGCAGGGCCAGGCCCAGCTTCACGGGGACGTGCATGGCCTCGGGGCTCTCCACCGCCCCGCCCAGGGTGAACTGGTCCATGCGGATGCGGTTCTCCGCCAGGAGCTTGCGGTCCTGGATGAGGTACTTCATGTCCAGCTCCAGCTTGCCCTTCTCGATGGCGTAGCCCACGTAGCGGCCCGCGTAGGGGCTCAGGGGCGACAGGTCCATGCCGCCCATCACCAGGGCCAGGTCGCTGTAGGCGGCCTGGGACAGGAGGTTGACGGTGCCCCTGGCGGTGAAGGGCGCGGCGCCGTCCACCAGGGCCTTCAGTTCCATGGAGGCCCGGGACCCGGGGTCCGAGGAGAGCCGCCCCACCTGGCCGTCGATGTGGTCCAGGGAAAGGGCCACCACCGGCTGCAGGCTCCGGTCCAGGAAGGTGAAGGAGCCCCCCTTGAACCGGAAGGCGCCGATCTCGGCCTTCACGGGCGCTGCGGGGGCGGCGGCGGGGGCCGCGGGGGGGGCGTCCGCCGGCGCCGCGGGAGCCGCGGCGGTGCGCACGAACCGGAAGGCGGGGCGGTCCCAGTCCACGGATCCCAGGGACACGGACGCCGGGGTCGAGGCGGCCTTGATGCCGGCCACCCGCAGGGCCTCCCAGGCCACCTCGGCGGCGCCCGAGGCCGCCTTGAAGCCGTCCACCCGGGCCTGGCCCTGGAAGGCGTACTTCTCCGCGGGCAGGTCGAAATCCGCATGCCCGGACAGGCCCAGGCGCCCCGAGGCCAGGGTGGCGCCGGGTGCCGCGTAGCCGTCCAGGGGCGCCAGGTCCAGGTCGTCCACCTTGAGGTCCAGCGCGCCGGCGGACTTGAGCGGGGCCGCGCTGCCCGCGGCGTGGACGCGGCCGCGCCCGTTCCACCGCAGGTCCAGGTCCACGTCGCACCGCCGCGCGGGATCCATGCTGAACTTCCGCACGGTCAGGGCGATCTGGTCCAGGGCCAGGTCCACGGGGCGCCTGGGCACCAGGTCCCGGAACGCCACGGACTGGTTCTCCACGCGCAGTTCGTCCAGATCGAAGGTGAAGGGCTCGTCCTTCTTCGGCTTGGGGGGCACGCGGGGGGTGGCCATGCGCATGAGGTTGATGCTGCCGGCGGCGTTGCGCTCAACCTTGAGCCGGCCGTTGCGCACGGCCAGCGAGGCCACGCGGACCTTGGATTCCAGGAGATCGGCTTCCAGGCCCTGGAGCCGCACCTCGGCCAGGTCCACGGCAGATCCGGGAACGCCGGTCTCTCCCAGGGAGAGGTTGTCCAGCCCCGCCTCGCCCCGGTGGAGGCGCACAGCGTGGCTGCCTTCGCCCCACTGGAACTCGTAGTCGGCCTTCAGCCCCAGGGTGCCCGTGAGCAGCTCCACCCCGGTCTGGTCGCGGTAGTAGGGGGCGTACTTCGGCAGGTGGAGGCCGCTGACGAAGAAGCTGCCCTGGCTGCGCAGGGGCTCCACGAAGAAGTGGCCGCGCCACCCGAAGGTCTCGCCCCGTTCGGTGCGCCCCGTGAAGGCGTAGGGGTTGTTGTTGTCGGGCTTCAGGCGGAAGTTGTCCAGGTCGAGGCTGAGGGGGCCCAGGGCGGTGGTGAAGGCCGGGGTCGTGGACCGGTCCGCGAAGTCCACCCGGGCGCCCACCACGGTGAGCTTGTGGATGCGGATGTCCGGAAGGGACCCGGCGGGCTTGGCGGGCTCCGGGGACGGCGCCAGCAGGTCCTGGAACGTGGGGTTGCCCGATTTGTCCAGCACCACCTGGGCGTGGAAGCCCTCCAGGCGGATCTCCTGGAAGACCGGGGCCAGGCGGAACACGGTCGCGGTGCCCAGGTTCACGTAGAGCCGGTCCCAGGCCAGCAGGTCCGAGCCGTCCTTGTCCTTCACCCGGAACCCGTCGAGGGTGACCGACAGGGCGAAGGGATTGACCCGCACCCGGGCCACCGTCACCTCCCGGTGGAGGGCCGGCGCCAGGCGCCTGGGCAGTTGCGCCCGGATCAGGGCGGGGGCCAGGAGGAACCCCACCGCCGCATAGAGGACGACCAGGAGAGCGAGGATCTGGACCCACCGCCGCCCAAAGACCTTGCGGATCAATGTCGATGCGTTCATGGGCCAAGCCTAGCACTTTTCCGGCCGGCCATATCCTCCCGATCCGGTCACCTATATCAAAAGTCACGAAGGGTGTGACAAACCGGTTTAAAGGGCTAACATTTCCGCATAACCATGGTCCCGAGACCATGACTACCCATTTCGGGTGTGTCGGTAATTCGGTCGACCCACAAAGGGAGAATTGAATGTCCACCCCGCGTCGTGTCGTCATCCTGGGAGCCGCTGGCCGCGACTTCCACAACTTCAACACCGTGTACCGCGACAACCCCGACTACCGGGTCGTCGCGTTCACCGCCACCCAGATCCCCGGGATCGACGAGCGGATCTACCCCGCCGTCCTGGCCGGGAAGCTCTACCCCGCCGGCATCCCCATCGTCCCCGAGCAGGAGCTGGAACAGATCGTCAAGCGCGACAAGCCCGATGTGGCCGTGTTCTCCTACTCCGACGTGACCCACGAGTACGTCGGCCACATGGCCAGCCGCTGCATCGCGATGGGCCTGGACTTCGAACTGCTGGGCGCCGACAAGACCATGATCAAGTCCAAGGTCCCGGTCATCGCCATCACCGCGGTCCGCACCGGCGCGGGCAAGAGCCAGACCACCCGCTACATCTCCAACATCCTCAAGGCCCTGGGCAAGAAGGTCGTGGCGATCCGGCACCCCATGCCCTACGGCGACCTCGCGAAGCAGGCCTGCCAGCGCTTCGCCACCTACAGCGACCTGGATCTGCATGAGTGCACCATCGAGGAGCGGGAGGAGTACGAGCCCCACATCGACAACGGCTTCATCATCTATTCCGGCGTCGACTACGAGCAGATCATCCGCAGCGCCGAGAAGGAAGCCGACGTGATCCTGTGGGACGGCGGCAACAACGACCTGCCCTTCTACGCCTCCGACCTGCACATCGTCATCGCCGATCCCCTCCGCGCGGGCCACGAGTCCATCTACCACCCCGGCGAGGCCAACTTCCGCATGGCCCACGTCATCGTCATCAACAAGTGCGACAGCGCCAAGGAAGAGGACATCAAGTCCATCGAGGCCGCCGCGGCCCGCCTCAACCCCAAGGCCGTGGTCATCCGCGCCACCTCGCCCGTGACCTGCGAGAAGCCCGAGCTGGTCAAGGGGAAGAAGGCCCTCATCATCGAGGACGGCCCGACCCTCACCCACGGCTCCATGAGCTACGGCGCCGGCGTCGTCGCCGCCAAGGCCGTGGGCGTCGGCACCATCGTCGATCCCACCCCCTACGCCGTGAAGTCCATCGCCGCCACCTACGCCAAGTATCCCAACGCCCGGGGCATCCTCCCCGCCATGGGCTACGGCGTCGAGCAGGTCGCCGACCTCGAGCGCACCATCGAAGCCACCCCCTGCGACGTGGTGGTCTCCGCCACGCCCATCGACATCACCCGCGTCCTGAAGGTGTCCAAGCCCATGGTGCGCGTGGCCTATGAGCTGGCCGAAGTGAAGCCCGGCCAGCTGGCCGAGCAGGTCAAGGCCGCCGTGAAGGCCGCTGCGGCCGCGCACTAGCCTCCGGCTCCCCCCCCTCCGCCCCCACCGCTTCCGAAAGCCGTACCGCGGCTACCGAAAGGGGTGGGGGCGGATGATGTAACCCACCAGGGTGGGTCGATCAAATCACCGAATCCATTTGGTTCCATTGGGTCGTACCGGCAACCGCGCGTAAAAATCCCGTACGCTGAGTGCGCCGAGGCGCAGAGTTACGCCGAGGTGGCTTCGCAACTCGTTGCGCCGACCCATGCCGCCCAGGCCCTGCCCGCTATCGCGGGCCGCGTCGCTGCCGCGACGCGAGACAGGGGGCGCAGGTCCTTCCGCATGCAAGCCTGAGGAAGAACCTGCGCCCCCTGTCTTGGACGGGCCTGGGCTCGACGCATCGGATGCCGGGAGCTTGGACAAGGCGCTGACTGGAGACACCATGTACAGGCGAGCCCACATCCATTTCACGCCAAGCCCATCATCGGGACCTCCTTCCGGGAAGGTTCCCTGACTTGGCTTCCGAACCGATTCCTGCGCCCAGACCCGTCCAAGGCAGGGGGCGCTGGCCCGCCACAGGCTCGCATGCGGAAGGGCCAGCGCCCCCTGCCGCCCGCAGCGTAGCTGCGCGGCCCGCGATAGCGGGCAGGGCCTGGGCGGTATGGGTCGACATGCGCTATCGCGAAGCAGGCTCGGCGTAACTCTGCGCCTCGGCGCACTCAGCGTACGGGGTTTTTACTCGCGGATGCCGGTACGACCAAATGGAACAAATGGTTCCGGTGATGTAATCGACCGACACTAGAACGTGATGAGCAGCCCCAGCCCCATGCCGGTGGTGCTCGCGCCCGGGGCCACCGTGCCCACCGGGGGGAACTCGGCGAGGCTGCCGGAGCGGCCGTTGGTCATGCCGTAGCACGACGTGAACAGATCCACGTTCTTGGCGATGCCATAGGAATAGCCCACGCTCCACTGGGTGCCTTCGAGGCCATCCGTAGTGGCGGAGGCGCCGCCGGTGCGCTGGGCGGAGCCGGCCGCGCCGCGGCCGTACGCGGCCCACACCTGGTGCCGGCCCAGCTGCTGCTGCACCAGCGTGTACCAGTTGGTGCGCTTGTACTGGCGCATGGCGCCGGCGGCGGTGTCGTCGGTCTCGTACGTGAGCTGCTCCACGATGGCGGAGACCTTGGTACCGGTGCCGAAGGTGTAGGAGGCCACCAGCTCGTGCCCGGTGTCGGAGGACGACCGGTTCGTCAGGGTGGCGCCGGCGTTGCCGCCCAGCTGGGAAAGGCCGAAATAGTCCTGGTGCCGCTCGAACCCGTAGCTGACCTTCACCGGACCCCGGGCGTAGGTTACGAGGGCGGAATAGATCATGGGGCTCACGGAGGGCGACGCGGCGGTGGCGACGGTCCTGCCCTCGTCCACGGAGACGCCCACGCGCGCGGAGAAGCCGTTCCACACGGGGGACCAGTACTGGACGCTGTTGCCCTGGCGGCGGTTGAAGGCGGCGTCGGCCTTGCCGTTGACGCGGCCGCTCTGGGTGGTGGTGCCGGGAACATTGAAGCCGGGGTTGGCGGTGAGGGCGTTGTCGAAGGGGCTCAGGCCGCGCAGGGGCCCCACCGCCAGAAGGGGGAACTTGTAGGGCGTGTCCCAGTTCCCGTAGAACGCCGTGCCCCAGCTTCCCTTCAGGCCCACGGCGGAATTGCGGCCCGCCAGGGTGTTGGGGGCGTCGCCGTCGGGGCTGATGGCGCTCTCCACCTGCCAGAACACGTCGATGTCGTCGGCGATTTTCCAGGAGCCCCGGAACCCCAGGTTGGAGGTGCCCGAGGTGATGCGCAGGCGGGAGGGGAGGTCCAGGCCGGTGTAGGCCGATCCCGGCACCTGGCTGGCGCCGCCCAGGGCGGGGGTGAGGCCCGCGGGCGTGGCGCCCGTGGTCTTCACGCTATCCAGGAAGGGAAGCAGCGTGCCGTAGATCTGGACGTCGGCGGCCTGGGCGAAGGCGCCGGAGGCCAGCGCGAACAGGGACAGGGTGAGGTTGCGGCGCATGGGTGCGCTCCTTGGCAAGGGGTGGACGTCTCCCCCGGCGGTACGGGCCGCGCCACGGGGGACGATGGGGGATCGGGACGCTTGCCCCGGGAGGGAAAAAGTGGATCACTATGGGAATACGCCCAGTCGGGGATGCGCCCAAATACCATTTCGCACTGGCCACCATTTCAAGCCGATATGAGGGACGCCCATGGACACCAAGCGGCTCACGTACTTCTGCACCATCGTCGAGCAGGGTCAGATCAGCCGCGCGGCGCGGCTCCTCAACATGTCCCAGCCCCCGCTGAGCCAGCGCCTCAAGGAACTGGAGGACGAGCTGGGCGTGCAGCTCATCATCCGGGAGGGCCACGCCTGGCAGGTCACCGAATCGGGCCGCATGCTCTACGAGCGGGCCCGCCAGGTCCTGGACCAGCTGGGCGACATCCCGACCGAAGTGAAGAACGCCGCCGATGGCCTTTCGGGGACGATCCGCATCGGCGCCTCCAGCGTCTGCGCCTCCAACTTCCTGAAGGTGCTGCCCGCGCTCAACCAGCGCTACCCGAAGCTCAAGTTCAGCCTGCTCATCTCGGACAGTTCCGACCTGGCCAACCACGTGGAATCCCGGGAGCTGGACTTCGCCATCCTGCTCCTGCCGGTGCCCCAGGAGGGCAACACCGTGCGCCTGCTGCCCACGGGATCGCTCTGCGCGGTCATGCCTTCTGAGCTGGAGCCCGAGGGCCTTCCCGAGAGGATCGGCGTGGAGCACCTGGCCGGGATCCCCCTGATGTGCATGCGCCGCTGGACCGGGGGCGGCACCTACGAGGCCATCCTGAAGGCCTTCCAGGAGAAGGGGATCGCCCCCGACATCCTCCTGGACTCCCCGGACGTGCGCACCCTGCTGGGCTGCCTCCTGCGGGGGGTGCGGGCCGCGGCGATCGTTCCCGCCACCGAGATCCCCGGGACCATGGGCGGCCGCTTCCGGATCCACCCCCTGGACCTGCCTGGCCTCACCCTGCATCCGGTGCTCATCCACCGCTCGGACCGGTACCTCTCCAAGGCGGCCCGGGACGTCATCGAGGCCATCGTCGCTGGGTAGGAGGCTGTCCACGTATTCCTCGGCCCCGCGAGTAATACGTGGACAGCCTCCTTGCTCCATATCGAGGCGCAATGGACCGCAGATGAAAACGGTATTATCCGCGCACAAACGCCTGCGGTCTGATGGGGAATCCTAAAAGGAGGACCCAGATGTCTCCAATCCAAACCGCCGTGAACGTCCACGATCTCCGATCGGCCATCGAGCTCCTGGCGCAGCATGAAGGGCAGCTGCACCAGACCGACGTGGAAGTGGATCCCGTGGCCGAGCTCTCCGGCGTCTACCGCTACATCGGCGCGGGCGGCACCGTCATGCGCCCCACCAAGCTCGGGCCCGCGATGCTCTTCAACACCATCAAGGGCTTCCCCGGCTCCCGCGTCTCCATCGGCATGCTCGCCGACCGCAAGCGCGTGGCCCTGCTCCTGGGCACCACCCAGGACAAGGTGGGCACCCTGCTCTGCGATTCCCTCAACAATCCCATCCCGCCCACGGTGGTCAAGGCCGGCAGCGCCGTGTGCCAGGAAGTCGTCCACCGGGCCTCCGACCCCGGCTTCGACATCCGCACCCTCATCCCCGCCCCCACCAACACCCCCGAGGACGCGGGCCCCTTCATCACCATGGGCCTGTGCTACGGCAAGGATCCCGAGAACGGGCAAGAGGACGTGACCATCCACCGGCTCTGCGTGCAGGGCAAGGACGAGATCTCCATGATGTTCGTGCCCGGGCGCCACCTGGACTCCTTCCGCATCAAGGCGGAGAAGGCCGGCAAGCCCCAGCCCATCTCCATCAGCATCGGCCTGGACCCCGCGGTCTACGTCGCCGCGTGCTTCGAGGCGCCCTCCACGCCCCTGGGCTTCAACGAGCTGGGCATCGCGGGCGCGATCCGGGGCAAGGCCGTGGAAGTGGTCGAGTGCCTCACGGTGGACGCCAAGGCCATCGCCCACGCCGAGATCGTCATCGAAGGCTTCCTCCAGCCCGACGTGCGCGTCGTGGAGGACCAGAACAGCCACACCGGCAAGGCCATGCCCGAGTTCCCCGGCTACAACGGCCCCGCCCACCAGAGCCTGCCCGTCATCAAGGTCACGGCCGTCACCCACCGCGTCAATCCCATCATGCAGACCACCATCGGCCCCTCCGAGGAGCACGTGAACCTGGCCGGCATCCCCACCGAAGCCTCCATCACCACCATGGTGGGCAAGGCCCTGCCCGGCTTCCTCCAGAACGTCTACGCGCATCCCTCGGGCGGCGGCAAGTACCTCGCGATCCTCCAGGTGAAGAAGGCCGTGCCTTTCGACGAGGGCCGCCAGCGCCAGGCCGCGCTCCTGGCCTTCTCGTCCTTCTCCGAACTCAAGCACGTGATCCTCGTGGACGAGGACGTGGATCCCTTCGACACCAACGACGTGCTCTGGGCCATGACCACCCGGTTCCAGGCCGACGCCGACGTCGTCGCGATCCCGGGCGTGCGCTGCCACCCCCTGGACCCCTCCCAGACCCCCGAGATGAGCCCTTCCATCCGCGGCAAGGGCATCACCACCAAGGCGATTTTCGACTGCACCGTCCCCTTCGAGCTCAAGGCGAAGTTCCAGCGCGCCCAGTTCATGGAAGTCGACTACAAGCGCTTCCTCTAGGCTGACCCGCAACCCAACTTCTTCTGGAGCACACATGATCGGTCCTTTCGTCAACGGCGCATCCGTGGTACTCGGCAGCCTCACCGGCGCCTCCATGGGCAACAAGATCAGCGAAAACCTGCGCACCAAGATGCCCCTCGTCTTCGGCGTCTCCTCCATGGGCCTGGGCATCGCCATGATCGTCAAGGTCAAGTTCCTCCCCGCGGTGATCCTCGCCCTCCTGGTGGGCACCGCCCTCGGCGAGCTCCTCCACCTGGAGGACTACATCATGAAGCTCGCGAGCAGGACCCGCGGCTTCATCGACAAGATCGCCAAGCCCGCCGAAGGCATCACCCACGAGGAGTTCCTCGGCAAGTTCGTGGCCATCCTGGTGCTCTTCTGCGCCAGCGGCACCGGCATCTTCGGGGCCATGAACGAAGGCATGACCGGGGACACCTCCCTGCTCATGGTCAAGTCCTTCCTGGACCTCTTCACCGCGGCGATCTTCGCCACGGCCCTGGGCTACTCCGTGGCCACCCTGGCGATCCCGCAGTTCGTGATCCAGGGCAGCCTCTTCCTGCTGGCCACCAAGATCCTGCCCCTGACCACGCCGTTCATGATCGCGGACTTCTCCGCCTGCGGCGGCCTCATCATGGTCGCCACCGGCTTCCGCATCGCGGGCATCAAGCCCTTCTCCGTGGCGAACATGCTTCCCGCGCTCTTCATCGCCATGCCCATCAGCGCCCTCTGGGTGCGGTTCATGGTGCACTAGAATGACCGGTCCCAAGCGCCTCGTGGTGGGCATCAGCGGCGCCAGCTGCGCGAACCTGGCCATCCGGCTCCTGCGCGCCATGCGGGAGCAGGAGGGCTGGGAGACCGACCTGGTCACCACCGACGGCGCCCGCCGCACCCTGGAGCACGAACTCCACCTGCCCCAGGGCGCGCTGGAGGCCCTGGCCACCCGCACCCACGACGTGCGCAACATCGGCGCCACCATCGCCAGCGGCACCTACCGCACCGAGGGCATGGTGATCATCCCCTGCAGCATGAAGACGGTGGCGGGAATCGCCCACGGCTATTCCGAGAACCTCCTCCTGCGCGCCGCCGACGTGACCCTCAAGGAGCGCCGCAAGCTGGTGCTCCTGGCCCGGGAAACCCCCCTCAGCGTCATCCACCTGAAGAACATGCTCGAACTGGCGAAGATGGGGGTGGTGATCATGCCGCCCGTCCTCACCTCCTACCACGGCCCCGCCTCCGTGGAGGACATGGAGGACCACCTGGTGGGCAAGGTGATGGCGGAATTCGGGATGGAATATGGGAAATTCCGGAGGTGGAAGGGCTTTTGATGGGTTCAATCCTCGGCGAGCTTCGCCAAGGCCTCACCCTCCACCCGGCAATGCAGCCATTCCCGCATCACCTTGGCGCCGAGGCGCTCGTAGAAGTCGATGGAGGGCTGGTTCCAGTCCAGGACGGCCCACATGTAGCGGGTGCAGCCCTTTTCCACGGCGATGGCGGCCAGGCGTTTCAGGAGGGCCTTGCCGATGCCGTGGCCGCGGAATTCCGGCCTCACGAACAGGTCTTCCAGGTACAAGGCGGGCTTGCCTTCCCAGGTGCTGAAGGCGTAGAACCAGAGGGCGAAGCCCGCGGGGCGGCCGTCCCACTCGGCCAGGAGCACCCAGGCGAAGGGGGGCTCCCCGAAGATCGCGCGGTGCATGTCGTCCGCGGTGGCCACGGCCTTCTCGGGCGCCTTCTCGTAGAGGGCCAGCTCGCCCACGTAGGCGAGGATGAGGGGAATGTCGGCGGGCGTCGCGGGGCGGAGGGTGAGCATCACTTCCCCGGCCGGGCCGCGTCCAGTTCGGCCTCCAGGACGTCCATCTCGGCCCGGGTCAGGCCGGGGGCGCCCTCCTTGAGCATCGCGACGAAGGCCTGGATCTCGGCGGGGCTGCCGGGGTAGCCGATGTTCGCGGCGGGGCCGCCGGCGACGGGGCGGATGGAGGTGGCGCGCGGGTCGCCCTTGCCGTCGAGCACCAGGTAGAAGGGGATCCCGGTCTTCGCGCCGCCGGTCCAGGTGGCGTACAGCTCGGCGGCGCCGGGGTTGTCCTGGTCCTGCCGGGGCCCCCGCTCCTGGATGGTGAGCCACTGGGTGACGAAGTGGCGGTCCATGACCACCTTCACCGCGGGCCGCGCCAGGACGCCCTCCAGGCGCCGGCACCAGCCGCACCAGGACGCGTGGAAGGCCACCAGGACGGTCCGGCCCGAGGTGGCGGCGGCGGCCCGGGCCTCCTTGAGCAGGTCCTGGGCGGGGCGGGCCTGCGCCGGGAGCATGGGGCCGGCGGCCACCACGGCGATAAGGGCGGGGAGCATGGGGAGTCGAGTCACGCGTGATCCTTTCGGGATTCACCCATTCTAGGGCGATCCAGATGCGCCTCAAGTTCCTTCAGGCTGAAGGGCTTGCCCAGCAGCGACACGCCCGGGTGCGAGGCCGCAAGGGCCAGGGCGGCCGGGTCGACCCGGCCCGTCACCAGGAGGACCGGGACCTGCGAATCGAGGCGGCGCAGGCGCGGCAGGGTGGCGCCCCCGTCCAGGCCGGGCATGTCCATGTCCAGGAGGACCAGGTCGGGGCGCAACCCGGATTCGATCCGCGCCAGGGCCGCCGCGCCTCCCTCCGCCACGGCGCACGCGTGGCCCAGGCCCTCCAGGATCGCCTGGAGGGAACGCCGCACCCCTTCGTCGTCGTCCACCACCAGCACGGACAGGGTAGGCCGGGGGGCGGGCTTGGCATCCGGAACCCGGAGCCTCACCCGGGCGCCGCCCACGGGCCCGCGGGCCTCTTCCAGGGCCTGTCGCAGCCGGGCCTGTTCCCGTTCCAGGCCCCCCAGGACGTACCAGACCATGAGGCAGCACACGAGGATGGAGATGGCATACCCCGTGGAGAGGTCCAGGAGCCTCCCCGAGGGCCAGCGGAAGGGGTGGGCCAGGTCCGGCCAGGCCCGCTCAGCCAGGAGCAGGGCCGTGATGTTGGCCACCAGGAGGCCGAGGCCCGCCACGCGGAACCGTCCCCGGAAGAACAGGACGAGACCCAGGCCCACCTCGAAGAAATGGAGCCCCACGCTGCCCTGGGAGCCGCCGTTGGGGAACCACAGGAGATCGAGGCAGGCCATGTAGGAGAACAGCAGCGTCTTCTTCAGGTACCGGCCCTGGCGCGCCTCCAGGTAGATGGCCAGGGCCGTGAGGCCGAAGGCCAGGCTCACCGCGTCCACCCAGGGGCCCAGGTCCTGGAAGAGGTCCAGGGGAATGACCACGCAGGTGGAGATCCCGGCCGCCAGGAGGCAGAGCCACTGGAAGAAACGCTGCCCCGGGTCCTGGGTGCGGACCGGAACCAGTCGCTCTTTGAGGGTCTCGAAGCGGGGGATCATCGAAGGCCTTTCGGGCAATCGGACCTTGACCGGGCATTTCGGCCGGAGCAAGGATCTTCTCACGGTGCCGCCCCGAAGAGGATCCGCCCATCACGCCATTTGCCAGGACAAGATGTTTGAGCCAATGGGTCCGGTGATGCATATATTATTTTTTTGTCTTCTTTTATCCCCGTTCATCCCACTTTTGCAACAGATAGAGCAGGGCTCTATCTGTTGCAAAAGTCCCCGGCCAATTCTTTTTGCCAGTGTGGGTCGGCGGGCCTGGGCTCGGCTTCGCACAGCTATGCCCTGGCAGCATGCAACGATTGAATTAGCCGGGGATAAACGGGGATGGACGGGGATGTGAAAAGGGATAAAAAAGAACCTTGTTTCGAAATTCCGCGGAACGGGTCGGAAGATTGCTGGGCGGGCCGAAATTTGAGCCGGTGCTCCTGTGCCCCGTCACCGGACTGGATCGCGGGGCCGTCTGCCTCTAGTCTCTTGGAATGAACCCCGTCTACCGCGAACTCACCGTTCTTGCCGCGGCCTTCGCCGCCGGCACCATCAACTCCATCGCGGGGGGCGGCACCCTCGTCTCCTTCCCGGCCCTGCTGGGCATCGGCCTCACCGGGCAGCAGGCCAACGTCACCAGCACCCTGGCTCTGTGGCCAGGGTCCATCGGCGGGTTCCTGGGGCACCGCGAGGACCTCAAGGGGACCCGCACCTTCGCCCTGCGCCTGGTGCCCCCTTCCCTGCTGGGCGCCGCGGCGGGCGCGTGGCTGATGCTAGCCACGCCCGCCAAGACCTTCGACCTGCTCATCCCCTGGCTCATTCTCACGGCCACGCTGCTCATGGCCGCCAACGACTCCATCTCCAAGGCCCTGGGCCACGTGCACGGCGGCGAGCGCAGCCGGACCTGGTGGGTGGGCGCCATCCTCTTCCAGTTCCTGGTAGGGATCTACGGCGGCTTTTTCGGCGCCGGCATCGGGATCCTCATGCTGGCGGCCCTGAGCCTGCTCGGGCTCACGGACATCCACCAGATGAACGGCCTTAAGAACTTCCTGGCCCTGTCCATCAACGGCGTGGCCATCCTGCTGTTCCTGGGCGCCGAGGTCTTCTTCCACGGCGGGAACGTCAAGTGGGGCACCGCCGGGCTCATGGCGGTGGCGGCCATGGGCGGCGGATTCTTCGGCTCGCACCTGGCCCACCGGGTGGGACGCAGGACGGTGCGGGCCATCGTCGTGGGGGTGGGGTTCGTCCTGACGGCCTGGTACTTCTATAAGATTCACGCCTAGCGCGGCGGCCCCAGGAACCGCCACGGGTCCTTCAGGAAGGCCCGCCCCAGCCCCATCAGCGGCTCCGCCCCGGCCATGCCCCGGGCGCGGGTGGCGGTCCTCAGGGCCAGGTGGAACGACACGCCGAAGTTGCACACGCCGATGACGAGGATCCCGGCCAGGCCCCAGGCGATGTCCGCCCAGGGCGGCGCGTCCTGGGCGGCGCAAAGGGCCAGGGACGCGGCGTTGAGCGTCACGTGGCGCACCTCCACCGGCAGGCCCGCGAAGGCGAAGGCCACGGGCAGGAAGCCCAGGAGCAGGCCCAGGGCCACGTAGCCCGCCACTCCGCTGAAGTGCCGCTCCACCAGCCCGCCCAGCTTTTCCGCAAGGGCGGGGCCCAGCCAGTGCCGCAGGCGCCGGTGCGTCGCCACGGCCTCGGGAAGGCGGCGGTAGGCGCTCCAGTTGGCGGCCCAGCCCGCCGCGAGGCTGGACATCCACAGCAGGATCCCCGTGAGGATGGCGAAGGGGATGGTCCAGGAGCGGAAGGGATGGAGGCCGTGGAGGCTGTGGGCCGCGGTGGCGGGATCCACGAAGGGACGCCCGGCGAACCACCGCCAGGCCAGCGCCAGGGCCAGGGTGGCGGGGATGGCCACCAGGACGTTGCCCGCCGTGGCCATGACCTGGCTGCGGGTGATGCCGGCCACCAGGTCCTCGAGACGGTCCCGGGACCGGCTGTCCTCCAGGGCGCCGGCGAGGCTCGCGGCTGTCATCGCGGGCTGCTTGGAGGCCAGGGTCAGGCCCAGGAACTGCATGGCCACGAAACTGACCGTGTAGTTGGCCGCGAACCCCAGCCCGCCCACCAGGGGCGCCAGGGCGACGGCGCCCAGGGCGTACTTGAAGATGGCGGTGAAGGCCGTCAGCGCGCCGCCCCCGGCGGCGGACCAGAAGGTTCCCGTCCACTCCGCCCGGGACGCGGCGATGTAGTGTTCCCCGGTGCGGCCGGTGTGCTCCACGACCTTGCGCGCCATGAGCCGGAGGCTGCCCTTCACCAGGGTGCCCAGGCGCCGCGCCCGGGCCTTGCTGCGGATCAGTTCAGCCGCGAAAGCCCGGCCCTCGAGCCGGCCCTGGATGACGTCCACCACCTTTCCCATGCGCACCAGGTGGGCATCCAACAGGTCCACGCGGTACACCAGCTCGGTGCTGATCCCGTGCTCCTCCAGGTGGGCCAGGGCGCCCCGGAGCTTCACCCGGCACGCGTCCAGGAGCTGCTCCCACCCGGGGTCCTCGCCCCGGCGCAGGGCGGCGGCGGCCTCCGGGAGCCGCGCGAAGGGCGAATCCAGCTCGCGTTCCGTGGGCCCCAGGCCCAGCAGGTCCCGGGACAGGCCCAGGGCAGCGGCCCGGTACGCCAGCAGCTGGACGGCGTCCCACCGCGCCTCGGCGGGCACCGCCAGGAGCTCGTCCCAGAGCCCGTCCCCGGCGGGCAGGGCCTCGATCCAGTCCGCGTCGCTCTCGTCCAGTTCCAGGCGATGCAGCAGGGCGGAAAGGTCGTTCTCGGGGTCCAGGCTCGGCACGAACCGGTCCACCAGCAGTTCCATCGCCTCGCGCAGGAAGGAGCCGTGCATGGGCAGCCCCGCGTCGGCCAGGAGGCCCACCGCGCTGGTGTGGCCCCAGACGGCCTGGATGCGGGCCTTCCAGGCCGGACCCGAAGGCCGGAGCTCCAGATGCTCCTGGAGTTCCTGCAGCCGGCGGAACCGCGGCGAGGTGAGGCCGCCCTCCGGATCCCCGTCCATCACCCATCGCAGCAGACCTTCGAACCAGGCCTCGTCGGCCCCGGGAGCCGTGAGCACCTTGGTCAGGAGTATGGAAGCCATGGATCATCCTCTCGGGAGACGCCCGGTCCGGCGGTGCGTGACAGGGTGCGGGGGCTTTCCGGAGCTTAACACGCTGCCGGCGCGGGGTTCGCGGGAAACGGCCCCCGTTGCGGACCTCAACATGCTGGCGGCCCCGTCGCGCGTCCTACCCTTCGCCCAGGCGTTCCAGGATGAGCTTCCAGGCCTCCAGCCTCCGTCCCGGGGGCTCCCGGAGGCTCGCGGGGGCGAAGGGCCTCTCGACGCCGAACACCCTGCAGTCCCCCGCGGCGCTGGACAGGACCTCGGCCACATGGACGATGCGTTCGGGGGAGATGCCGATGGACGGGCGGGGGCAGTGGTGGTGGGCCACGGCCTCCACCACGGTGCCGGGCAGCCCCCACAGGCCCAGGAGGTGCGCCCCCACTTCGCCGTGGTGGACCCCCAGGACCTCCATTTCCGCGTCGAGGATCTCCAGGGAACTGGAGGCCAGGAGCTCCGCGATCCGCCGGTACTCGTCGGGGAATCCCGAAGCCAGCAGGAGCAGCCCGACGTCGTGGAGGAGGCCCCCAGTGAAGCAGTCCGATTCCAGGCCCCGGCCCAGCCCCTCCAGCTTCGCGATCTCCCGGGAAGCCGCGGCCAGGCGGAGACTGTGCTGCCAGAGATGCTCGCCGTTGAAGCCTTCCGGCACCGCCTGGACCTGGCTGAAGATGCCGTGGACCAGGGCCAGGGCCTTGAGGGTGTCCACCCCCAGGAAGGACACCGCCTCGGCGGGGTCGGAAACCCGCTGGCGCAGGCCGAAATAGGCCGAGTTGACCAGCTTGAGGATATTGGCGGTCATGCCCGGATCCTTCTGCACCACCCGCCCCAGGTCCTCCACGGTGGTGGCCTCGATGGCCAGGAGGGCCACGATCTCCTGGTACGCGGCGGGGAGCACCGGCAGGTGCGCGATCCCGCCCAGCACCCTGCGGATCTCGTCGCTGCGCAGGCGGCCCCCGATCTCGCTGGCGGCCTGGATCACGCTGCGCAGGATCCCGGGGTCGCAGGGCTTGGCGATGAACTGGTGGGCGGCGCCTTCCACCTGGAGGACCAGGTCGGAGTCGGCCTGCCCCGATAGCACCAGCCGGATCGTGCCGGGGTGGAGCCGCATGACCCGGTTGAGGAATTCCGCACCGTTCATGCCCGGCATGCGCATGTCGGCGACCACCACGTCGAAGGGGGACCGGGCCAGTTCCGCCAGGCCCTCGGCGCCGCTGGTGACGAAGACCATGTCCCACTCGGTCCGCATGGAACGGAGGAGCCGTTGGAGCCCTTGCAATACAAGAGGTTCATCATCTACGAACAGGATGCGGGTCTTGGGGGGCATGGGGGCTTGGGGAACCTCTCTCCCCTTATCGTGCGGAATTCCCCGGTACTGAATTTCATGCCCCGGGAAAAGTGGACGATATCCTCTAGCAGGTACCGCCGACGATGCCCCACCCCCCCCTGGAAACGCCCCCGCTCCGGACCGTCCTGATCATCGAGGACGATCCGGTCTTCCTCGATGAACTGGCGGGGCTCGCCTCGGAAGGCCTGCCCGGGGCCGTCACCTCCACGGCCGCGACCCTGGGGGAGGGCCTGCGAAGGCTCCGGGGCGGCGGCATCGGCCTGGTGGTCCTGGGTGCGGGCCTGGGGGGCGGTCCCGATTTCCCGGCCCTGGACATGATCTGGAGGGCGGGTGGGGACCTCCCCGTCGTGGTGGTGGCCAGGCAGGACGTGGAGGCCACGGCGCGCCTGGCCATCCGCATGGGGGCCCAGGACTGCCTGGGACGGAAGGACCTTTCGCCTGATCGCCTGGCAAGTTGCTTCGCCAACGCCTTCGAGCGCAACGCGCGCCAGCGGGAATCGGAGCGGCGCCTGCACGACAACGAGGAGATGTTCCGCATCATCTCCGAGAACGCCGGCGATCTGGTGACCCTGCTGGACCCCAGCGGCCGCAGGCTCTTCCAGAACTTCGCTCATGCCCGGACCCTGGGCTTCACCATGGAGGAGCTTAACGAATTCCCCCCCATGTTCCTTTTCCACCCCGACGACAGGGACCGGCTCCAGACCGATCTGGCCGCCCTGTTCCGAAGCGGAGGCAACGGAACGGCCGTGTTCCGGCTCCTGCACAAGGACGGATCGTGGCGCCACTTCGAGGGGCGCGCGGAAATCGTGCGCGGCGGATCGCCTTCGGCGGACCTGGCCATCATCGTCTCCCGGGACATCACCGAGCGGGTGAAGGCCGACACCGAGCTGTTGAAGGCCAGCGCCATCAAGAACCTCATCCTCGAGAACTCCACCCTGGGCATCGCCTTCGTGCGCGACCGGATCTTCGAATGGGCCAATTCCCGCGTGGGGGAGATCCTGGGGCGGCCCCTGGCCGAGATCCTGGGCTCCCCCACCCGCCCGATCTATCCCGACGAAGCCTCCCATTCCGAGATGGCCCGCGCGACCTACGACGCCATGCTGCGCGGGGAGCGCGCCGACATCATCTGGCAGCTCAAGCGGGGCGACGGGTCCCTTTTCTGGTGCCGCATAATCGGAAGGCCCTTGAACCCCCTGAAGCCCCACGACGGGTCGGTGTGGCTGATGGAGGACACCACGGAGCAGCGCCGGATCGAGCAGGAGCGCCTTTCCCTGGAGGTCCAGCTGCGCCACGCCCAGAAGCTGGAGGCCATCGGGCAGCTGGCGGCGGGCATCGCCCACGAGATCAACACTCCGACCCAGTATCTGGGCGACAACACCCGGTTCCTGGCCGAGGCCTTCCAGGACCTCCTCCGGGTGGTGGAGGCGCAGGAGGCGGCCCTGCCCCGCCCATCGGAAGCCCTGGCGCAGATCCTGGAGGAGGTGGACCTGCCCTACCTCAAGGAGGAGATCCCCCGGGCCATCGACCAGTCCCGGGAAGGCATCGCCCGGGTCACGCGGATCGTCAAAGCCATGAAGGACTTCTCCCACCCCGGCAGCGAGGACCCGGTGGAGGTCGACCTCAACCGGTCCATCGAAAGCACCGTCACCGTCTCCCGCAACGAGTGGAAATACGTGGCCGACCTGGTCCTGGACCTGGATCCGGACCTGCCGCCGGTGCTGTGCTTCCCCAACGAGATCAACCAGGCCATCCTCAACCTCGTGGTCAACGCGGCCCATGCCATCGGCGACGCGCGGGGGTCCGATTCCGACGCCAAGGGGACCATCACCATCACCACCGCCCTGGACGCGGACAGGGTCGAGATCCGGGTGCGGGACACCGGCACGGGCATCCCCGAACACGTGAGGCCGAGGATCTTCGATCCTTTCTTCACCACCAAGACGGTGGGCCGGGGCACGGGACAGGGCCTGGCCATCGTCCACACCGTGGTGGTGGAGCGCCACCGGGGCTCCGTGGCCTTCGAGACGGAGACGGGCGTGGGTTCCGTTTTCATCCTGCGCATCCCCGTGACCCTGGGACGGGAAGGGGCGCCCCATGCCTAGGCTGCGCATCCTCCTGGTGGACGACCAGCAGCTGGTCCTGCTGGCCCTGGAACGCATGCTGCGCCGCATGCGGAACCTCTGGGAGGTCGTCGCCGCGGAGTCCGGCCGCAAGGCCCAGGAGCTCCTGGAGGTCCAGCCCTTCGACGTGCTGGTCACCGACCTGAACATGCCGGGGTACAGCGGCGTGCAGCTCATGGAGTGGTGCCTGGAGCACCGGCCGGCCATGGTCCGCATCGTCCTCTCGGGCCACCAGGACACCGCCATGCTCCACGGCGCGGCGCGCATGGCCCATCGATTCCTCACCAAGCCCAGCGAACCCGGCCTCCTGCTGGCGGCCCTGGTGCAGGTGGCCGAGGTGCGCGACCTGGGCCGCGGGGAGATGGACCTGCTTCCCATGGTGGCCGGCATGGGCCAGCTGCCGGGAAGCCCCGTCACCAGCCACAAGGTACGCATGTTCCTGGATGATCCCACCGCCCCCTCCGCGGCCATCGAAGGCCTGGTCTGCCAGGATCCGGGCCTGGCGTCCAAGGCCCTGCACCTGGTCAATTCGGCCTTCTACGGTCCGCCCAGGACCACGGCGGACCCCCGCGAAGCCCTGAAGCTCCTGGGCCGGGAGGAACTGGCGGACCTGGCCCTCCCGCCCGCGAGGCCCGAGGCCGAGGCCCGGCTCAAGCCCCTGCGGGAGGCCCACCTCCGCATCGCCCGGCACGCCCTGGCCATCGCCCGCTCCGAGGATGCCCCGGACGCGGTGGGGACCCTGGCCTACATGGCGGGCCTCCTTTCGGCGGCGGGCCCCATGATCCTCGCCCTGGCCCGCCCCGGGACCCCGGGGCCGGACGAGCTGCGGATCTTCGGGGCCCAGGCGTCCGAAGTCTCCCGGCTGTACCTGGCCCTCATGGGACTTCCCCCCGCCCTGCTGGACCTCGTGGGCAACCTGCGCGAGCCCTCCCGGGCCCAGCTCGCCGACCCCCTGGCCCTGGCGGCGGTGCATGTGGCGGCGGGGCTGTCCGACGACGCCTTCCTCGCCGGCGCGGGCTTCCAGGAGCGCGTGGCCCACTGGCGGACCCTCGAACCCTCGGAAATGGAGCTGTCATGAGTCCCAAGGTCCTCCTGGTCGATGACGACCCCAACATCCTCGCCGCCTACACGCGCACCCTGCGCAAGCGCTTCCAGTTCGACACCGCCCAGGGCGGCGACGAGGCCCTGGCCTGCATCCGGGAGGGCGGCCCCTACGGGGTCATCCTCTCGGACATGCGCATGCCCGGCATGGACGGCATCCAGTTCCTCTCCCGGGCCAAGGACCTGTCTCCGGATTCCGTGCGCATCATGCTCACGGGCAACGCCGACCAGGACACCGCCATCGAGGCCGTCAACCAGGGGAACATCTTCCGCTTCCTCACCAAGCCCTGCGACCCCGAGACTCTGGCCCTCTCGCTGGAGGCCGGCCTCAAGCAGTACCAGCTGGTCACCGCCGAAAGGGAGCTGGTGGAAGGCACCCTCAAGGGCAGCCTGGCCCTCCTGGTGGACCTGCTTTCCATCGCCGACCCCGTGGCCTTCGCGCGGTCCCAGCACCTGGCCCCCCTGGCCCAGAAGATCGCCCGGGTCCTGGAACTGGAATCCACCTGGGTGGTGACCGTGGCCTCGATGCTCAGCCAGATCGGCGCCCTCACCATCCCGCCCTCGGTCATGGCCAAGGTGCGCACGGGAGGCCTGATCACCGCCCACGAGCGCGAGACCGTCACCCGCCTTCCGGAGATCAGCTCCGACCTCATCCGCCACATCCCGCGCATGGAGGAGGTCGCCCAGGCCATCCTCTTCATGAACAAGAACTTCAACGGTTCGGGGTTTCCCAACATCCACGCCCGGGAGGAGGAGATCCCCCTGGCCGGGCGCATCCTGAAGGTCGCCTCGGACTTCCTCGACCTGGAGGAGAAGCGCGGCGATGCGCGGTCCGCCCTGGCCGAGATGAGCCGGACGAAGCTCTTCTACGACCCCCGCGTCCTGGAGGCCCTGGCCCGGACCCTGGAGATGCCCGACGAGGCCCTCGCGGAGGAAAAGGAACTGCCCCACCTGGCCACCCACGACACCGTCCAGCCCGGGCAGATCCTCGTGGAGGGCGTGGAGACCCGGGAGGGGATCCTGGTCTACCCGCCCCTCACCCGCATCGGGGAGAGCCACCTGGAGCGCCTGCGAAACTTCGCCCGGCTCGTGGGCCTGAAGGAGCCCTTCCTAGTCCTTGGCTGAAAGGGGAAGGCGCACCGTGAACGTGGTGCCCTTGCCTTCCTCGGACTCGAACGTCACCGTCCCCCCGTGCTTGGCCGCGACGGAGTGGACGATGGCCAGCCCCTGTCCGGTGCCCTTGCCCACGGCCTTGGTGGTGAAGAAGGGCAGGAACACCTGGTCCCGGATGTGCCTGGGGATGCCCGTGCCGGTGTCCTCCACCTGGAGCACCGCCCAGTCCCCGTCCCGGAAGGTGCGCACCCGGATCGTGCCCTTGCCGCCCGAGCCGCCCAGGGCCGCCTCGATGGCGTGGGCGGCGTTGATGATCAGGTTCAGGATCATCTGGTTGACCTCGCCCGGATAGCAGGTGATCCGGGGCAGGTCCCCGGCGAGGTCGGATTCCAGCAGGGCGACGTACTTCCATTCGTTGCGCGCCACGATGCAGGTGGTTTCCACGCACTCGTTCAGGTCCACCGCCACGCGCCCCTCCACGCCCGGGTGGCTGAAGATCTTCATGGCCTTCACGATGCTCGCCACCCGCGTCAGGCCCTCCATGGACTGCTGGAGGGCCCGGGGCACCTCGCCCAGGAGGTAGTCCAGGTCCTCCCGCTGGATCAGCTCACGGATGCCCGCGGCCCGGGCCGTGAGGGCCGCATCCTTGGTGGCCTCCTCCAGCAGGCCTCCGTGCTCCCGGAGGATCTCGGCGAGGCTGTTGAACGCCTCCTCCAGGAACCGGACGTTGTCGCTGATGTACTGGGTGGGCGTGTTGATCTCGTGGGCGATGCCCGCAGCCAGGAGGCCCACGGCCTCAAGCTTCTGGGCCTGGCGCAGCTGGACCTCCATGGAGGCCCGCTCCAGTTCGGCCTGCTTGCGGCTGGTGACGTCCCGGGAGATGAGCAGCACCGTCTCGCGGCTGGCCGAAGCCGTCTCCACCACCGCCGCCCGGCCCTCGAAGATGCTCCAGGTGCCGTTGCGGTGCAGGATGCGGTACTCGAAGAAGGGGCTCAACCCCGACTTGAAGGCGTCCCGGATGTGCTTGAGGTAGCCGGCGGCGTCCCCGGGGTGGATGAGCTCCTCCAGCCGGAGCGCCCTCCATTCGGGCTCGGAGTACCCCAGCACCCGGGAGTGCGAATGGCTCGTGAACACCACCTTCCCATCGGTGTCCAGCACCGAGATGAGGTCCAGGGCATGCTCGGTGGTGGCCTTGAAGAGCGTCTCGGCTTTGCGCAGGCGCTTCATGACTTCCATGCGCTCGGTGAGGTCGGTGTGGTGGAAGGCCACCAGCCCCCCGGACCGCACCGCCAGCACACCGAACCACTGGGTGGTTTCCCCCTTCAGGGGGAATTCCAGGCGCAGGCGCGGCACCTTGCCCTTCAGCACGGCCAGGAGCCCCAGGGCCACGATGGAGAGGTTGCCGTCCGCCGAGGCCGTGACGGTGCGCACCGCCGCCCCGTAGTCGTCCCCGGGACGCAGCCCCGCCACGAAGGGATTGCCCCCTTCGTAGGCGGTCCAGCCGGGATTGACGACCCGGATCGTCCCCGCCCCGTCCACCAGGGCCGTCCAGGAATCGAGGGAGTCCAGCAGCGCCTCCAGGGCACCGCCGGGGGTATCGGGGAGTCCGGGTTGAGGATCCATGCCCCATTGTCGGTCCGGAAGGGCGGCAGGTCCATGGGGTGGGCGCACGGACACGTTCAGGGAAACCAGGCCTGGACCGCTACAAACGGAGGAACTGCTGGGCCACCTCGTCAGCCTTGCCGGGGGCCAGTCCTGCCTCGGCAGCCCATTGCGGGAATGCGTCCAGGGCCGCCGAGACCTCCGTGAGGATCCCTCCGGGATTCTTTACGGAAAATCGGTCCGCCTCCGTCAGGAGGTCCTGGCGGGTGATGCCTTGGAACCGGCCGTTGACGCTCATGAACTGCTGGGCGACCCACCTGCTTCCGGGCCGGTACGCGAAGGTAAGATCGTAGGCCGGGGCAAGCCGCCAGGTGCCCCCCGGCCGCAGGAGGAAGGCGAAATTCTTGGGGTGGTCGTCGCAGTTCCGGGCCATCACGTTGAAGGCCATCCGTCGGAAGAGGTCGTCCGTGGATTCCGGCGCCAGGCCGAGTTCCTTGAGGGTCATGAAGGCCTGGCTGTAGGAATGGACCCCGACCTGGTTGAAATCCAGGTGCGTCAGGGCGCAAAGGCTCTGCATGTGCACCTTCTCGCCCGCCTCCCGGTCGAAGCGCCGCGTCATGAAGTGGGCCCGTCCGTTCTCCTCCAGAAGGCGGCAATCGGCCATCTCGATGCCGGCGGCCCGGGCCATCAGGTGATAGGCATACTCGATCCGGCCGTGCCCGGCGGCATCCCCGAACAGCCCGTCGTCGGCGAGGCCGTCGAACTTCAGGAGCCAGTGCTGGAATCCGTCCGGAGCCTCGAACTGGCCGCTGCGGAGCTCCTGGGTCACCGGGTTCCAGGCGATCACCGCCTTGGCCCGGGCCCCGCCCGCCGACGTGCCCACCCGAATGATCTCCGCCAGGGCCGCCCCCGCAGCCCGGTCATCCTCCGTGCTCCCCTGGATCGCCTTGCGGGCGTCCTCCACCAGACGGGCCATCTTGAGGGGGGTCTTGGCATCGGTGACGCTCCCCATGGCGGGGCGGAACTCCAGGGCTCCCGCCCCACGGCGTCCCATGTAGGCCAGACGGTCCAGAGCGGTCACCTGCTCCTTCCGGATGCCCTTCCGGGCCATCCATGCGTCGATGAGGGCATTGCCGAAGCGGTCGGGAAGGGCGTCCGCGAGCATGCCGGGCAGGCCCTGGAAGGTCGCCCTCGCAAGTTCCGGGAAAGTGAACCGCCGGCCCCGCATGGGCATCCGGAGCGGGGCCAATTCGATTCCGCGTTGCGCCCAACCGGGGTAGTACTCGAACACGTAACTGTTCACCTGGGGGTCGAAAGCCACGGCCCCGACCTTGTTCCCCCAGATGCTCACCTGGATGGCCGGGGGCGTCATGCGCGGTCCTCCTTGCGGCGATGGGCCCGCTGCCGCACCCTGGGGCCCTCGAAAAGCGCGATGGGGCTGACCGACGGTTCCGGCAGGAAAGCCTCCAGGGCCTGGACCCTGTCCA